>NZ_CP024972.1:4800000-8806031 GCF_019330265.1 Amycolatopsis sp. TNS106
CGCATGTTGACGAAGGTCAGGCTCCACCGGCCCGCCTGCGGCTCGTACAGCCGCAGGTTGAGCGCGTCGATACGCCCGTCCGGGCCCGAGACCTCGAATTCGAGGGCGTTCGCCCGCCGGTCCATGAGCGGGCGGACGGTGCTGGTGCCCGTGAAGAGGAGCCACCGGTCCGCGGACTCCGAAAGCGGCTCGGCCAGCACCCGCACCGTGGAGTGCCAGGCGCCGATCTCCCAGTCGAACGCGCGTTGGCCGTCGGGCGAAGTCGAAGCCGCACCCGACGCGGCCGTGGCGATCAGCATCAGGACCGAAAGGCCCACTGTCAGGGTTCTTTTGTATGGCACGGTCATGGTCCGACTATCCGAGCGGAGGACGACCATGGACAAGAAGGCACCTGCGGGTAACCTTCCGCGGCCCAACCCGCTGCCCGGCTGTCCGATGGCCGCGGCGTTCGCCGCGATTGGCGGGAAATGGAAGCTGACCCTGGTGTACTGGCTCGCCCACGGCGAGTCCCATTTCGCCGGCCTCCGCCGCCGGGGCGCCCCCATCACGCCCAAGGTGCTGGCCGAGCAGTTGCGCGAATTGGAGGCCGACGGGCTCGTCGAGCGTGTGGTGACCGGGCCCGTCCCGGCGCGCGTCCTCTACCGGCTCACTCCTTACGGGACCACGGTCCTGCCGGTGGTCGAGGAAGTCAGGGTCTGGGGCGAGACACACCTCGAGCGCACCCGGGGCGGCGCCGCGCCGAACCCGGCGATGAGCTGCGCCGAAGCGATCGGATAGCGAACTCGCGTGATTGAACGGCGAACTCGCGTGATCAGACGCGCATCTCGCGTGATTGGACGGCGAACTCGCGTGCTTGGAGGCGTAACTCGCGTGGTCAGCGCACGCCGGCCCGGCGGGCGGCCGTCGCCGTGGCGAGGGACTGGAGCACCTCGTGGGTGGCGGCCATGTCGATGCAGGCGTCCGTGATGGACTGGCCGTAGGTGAGCGGCCGGTCGGGGTGGAGGTCCTGGCGGCCCGCCTGGAGGTTGGATTCGAGCATGACCCCGACGATGCCGCGCTGACCGTTCTTGATCTGTTCGGCGATCTGGTCGGCGACGACGGCCTGCCGCAGGTGGTCCTTGCGGCTGTTGTCGTGGCTGGCGTCGATCACCACCCGCCGGGGCAGTCCCGCGTTCTGCAGGGCGGTGAGCGCCGCGCGAACGGACGCCGGATTGTGGTTGGGCGCGCTGTTTCCGCCACGCAGCACGAGGTGGCAGTCCGGGTTGCCCGCCGTGTGCAGGATCGCGGGCAGGCCACTGGGGTCGACGCCGGGGACGACGTGGCGCGCTTCGGCGGCACGGATGGCGTCGACGGCGACGGTGACATCGCCGTCGCGGCGGTTCTTGAAACCGACCGGCATGGACAGCCCGCTGGCCAGCATGCGGTGGTTCTGGCTTTCCACCGTGCGGGCGCCGATCGCGCCCCACGAGACGGTGTCGGCCAGGTACGCCGGAATGGTGGTGTCCAGCCATTCGCACGCGGCGGGCAGCCCACCCTCGGCGAGTTCGAGGAGCAGATCCCTGGCGATGCGCAGGCCGCGGTTGACGTCGCCGGTGCCGTCGAGGTGCGGGTCGTTGATGAGCCCCTTCCAGCCGCCGACCGTACGGGGCTTTTCGAAGTACACGCGCATGACGATCAGGAGATCGTCGGCGAACCGGCCGGCGAGGGCGGCGAGGCGGTCGGCGTATTCGAGTGCCGCCGCGGGATCGTGGATGGAACAGGGCCCGGCGATCACGAGCAGCCGGTCGTCCGTGCCGTCGAGGACGCGCAGGACGTTTTCCCTGCCGTGGCGCACCGTGTCGGCCGCGTTGGCGCCGAGCGGCAGTTCGTGATGCAGCAGGGCGGGCGTGACCAGCGGGACCATCCGGTCGATGCGCTGGTTGTCGAGTTCGACCGTGGCGAGGGTTGTCATCACAGATATCCAGGGTTTCTGCCGGCACCGGGTGGGCGGAAAGCCGGGATTTCCGGCCCGGACGGCGGTCTCGGTGAACGAAGAAGCATGCCCGGCGTTATTCGAGCGAGAACTCTTCCACCCGGAATCTTCCACTGTTCGCCATGCGGAACAACGGTCCAACCCGAATTCAGCGACCGGTCCAGATCGGATCCCGTTTTTCGGCGAAGGCACGGGCTCCTTCGCTCGCGTCCGCACTGGTCCGTCGCCGTTCTTCCCACGGATAGGAGGTTTTGAACGCTTCCTCGAGCGGGAGGTCGAGCGAGCGCAGCGCGGCCTCTTTGATCGCGCGGACCGAAAGCGGAGCGGCTCGCACCAGGCTTTCGGTCCATTCGGCGACGCATCGGTCCAATTCGGGGAACGGCACGACTTCGTTGACCAATCCGTAGTGCAGGGCCGTCGCCGCGTCCATTCTGCGCCCGGTCAGCAGATAGCCCATCGCCACTTTCAGCGGCAGCTGCCGCGGCAACCGGAACACGCCACCCGCCCCGGCGATCAGGCCGAGGCGGACCTCCGGCAACGCGAAGACCGCCTCGTCGGAGGCGATGACGATGTCGCATGCGAGCGCGAGTTCGAAACCGCCGCCCAGCGCGTAACCGTGCACACGGCCGACCACCGGTTTGGACAGGGTGAACCGGTCGGTCAGCCGGGGATGTCCCGGCTGACCGCTGCTGCCGAACGTCGACGCCTCGACGCCTTCCTCGGTCAGCCGCGCGCGTTCCTTGAGGTCCTGTCCGACCGAGAACGCGCGCTCTCCCGCGCCGGTCAGGACCACGGCCCGGACGTCGTCGTCGGCTTCGACGTCGTCCCAGATCCCGGCGAGTTCCGCGTGCATCCGCCGGTCCATCGCGTTCAGCACTTCGGGCCGGTCCATCGTCACGTAGGCGACGTGGTCCTTTTTTTCGTACCGCACCGGGCCTTCGCTCATCGCGCGCCCACCGCGAAACCGTCCACCTTGCCGATCACGTCGGCGCCATAGATGCGCAAAGCCTGCTGTAGCGCGAATTCCGCGATGTACCGGCGGAATTCCTCGGGAGGTTCCTCGGCCAGGTTCAGCATGCGCCGGTTGGCGACCACGGCTTCCCCGTCGAGCCGGGCCAGCGCGCCGTCGATCGCCGCGTCCATCTTCTCCGGCGCGACGACCTCGTCGACGATCGTCCGGGCGTCCGGCTCGTCGGCCCGGAGCTTGCGGCCGCCGAGGATCACCTGGCGGGCCACGCGCGGTCCGGCGATGCGGGAAAGCCGGAAGTTCGACACCCCGGGGATGATCCCCTCCTTCGCCGCCGGAAGGCTGAGGTACGCGTCGGACGCCGCCAGCACGTGATCGAAGACCAGTAGCAGCTGGGTCCCGCCACCGATGGCGAAGGAATCGACGGCCGCCATCCAGGGCTTGTCGGTGAACCTGGAATGCCAGGATCCGCCGGTCAGCAGGCCGCGGAAGATCTTCTGGATGAAGCCCGTTTCGCGCCGCAGAAGGAAATCGACGAGCGGGATCTCGCCGGCGCTGAGCTTCTTGAGGTTGATCCCCGCGCAGAACACCCGGCGCCCCAGATAGCGGGGATGACTCATCACCCCGCCCCGCAGGAGTCCCACCCGGACGGATGGATCGAGCAGCGTCAGGTCGACCGCCGTCTCCATGTCGTCGACCTGCTGGGCGTCCTCGGCGTTCAGGCAGTCGTCGCGGCACAGGGTCAGGTGCGCGACGCCGTCACGGCGTTCGAGCCGGACGGCCTCCATCTCCACGACACCGGTCTCGAGGAATTCGGGCAGCAGCCGCTGTGCCCTGGCGGTGGGCCGGAGCATCGCGTCGAGCAGATGCGGGCCTGCCTTCGGCGCGCGCAGGATCCCGCGCAGGAAGATGCCCTGGTCGATCTCACGCCCTTCCTTCTCCGCCTGCGGACGCGACCGCTCGGCCGCCATCTGCTGCTCCGAGGGCACCAGCCCGGGGAACGCGAGTGCGGCGGCCCGGACGAGTTCGTCGATGCGCAGGTATCGCGTCCGGCCGTCGGTGAGTTCGGCGTAGATCTCTTCGGCGTGCGCCTCGACGAAGGCCGTGCGCAGCGCTCGGACGTCGTCGTCGACCCGGTGGGCCGCCCCCGCCAGGGCCCGGAGATCGAGCCCTGGCGCGCTGTCCGTCGTCACGACTTGGCTTCCCGCCGCAGGGCCCGGTCCGCCGCGGCCAAATGGGAACCGAGTGCCTCCTCGAAGGTGGTCGAGCCCGCTTCGAAGATCAGCTGGCGCCGGATCGCCGCTTCGGCGCCTTCCCCGAAAGCGTCCAAAGAGGACAATGCCGCGGCCGGGTCGCCGGACACCTCGTCGATCAGGTTGAGCGCGAGCGCCCGGTCCGTCCCGATCGGGGTACCGAGCAGCACGGCCCGCCGGATACCCGCCGCGCCCGCCTGCTTGGTGAGCCGGTACACGGTCATCCCCGGCCAGGTGCCGCCACCCGCCGAGGCGAGCCGCAAGGTGGTGCCCGGCTCGGCGATCCGGACGTCGGCGGCGAGCAGGAGGTCCAGCGCCATCCCGGCGCAGTCACCCGACGCCACCACGGCCGTGAGCCTGCCCAGGCGTTCGAACCGGCGCACGGCGCGCTCCCATTTGGACACCAAGCCGATCGCGAGCCCCTTCGCCCAGCCGGCAGGCGGGGCACCCGTGACGTGGACGGTCACCAGTCCCGGTTCACGCCGGTCCTCGGCGCGATCGCAGAGCGCGGAGATCTCCTCGACGGCCGCCGTGGACAGCGGGCGGGAGCCGTCGAAACGCAGCACCAGGTCGCTCTTGATTTCGTTACGCGTCACCATTGAATAAGCGCCATTTCGATTGTGGAGCCAGGCCCCATGGTCATGAGCACGCCGTAATCCCCCGGGCGGGCGACGTCTTCGTCGGCGAGCCGCTCGTAGGAGAAGAGGAAGGAGCCGCTGGAGAGATTCCCGTAGTCGCGGAGCACGCCGGTGGTGTGCCGGACGTCGTACCGGCTCAGGCCGAGGTTGACGACGACCGCGTCGATCACCTTCTTCCCCCCGGAATGCACCAGCCAGTGGGCGATGTCACTGCGGCGCAGACCCGTCCCGGACAGGAGCCGGTCGATGACGATTTCGGCGTGCGCCCCGACCACGTAGGGAATCTGCGGATCGAGGAAGAAACTGAACCGGTCCTGGTCACGGTCCCAGTCGTAGCGCATCGCGTCGACCGCGTCGGTGATGATGTAACTGGCGAATTTCAGGACGCGCGGACCCGGCACGCGCCCGTCGCCGGAAACGAGCGCGAGCGCCGCGGATCCGTCGCCGAAAAGACTGTTGACCACCGCGGTCCGCATCGTGCCGTCCAGGGCGTAGGCGGCGGAGCACGCCTCGCTGCACAGGACGACGCCGAGTTCGCCAGGGTGCGCCGCGGACCAGCCCGCGACCACGTTGAGCGCGTTGAGACCGGCGTTGCAGCCCATGCCCACGATGTCCGACCGGCTGCAGTGCGGGTCGATGCCCAGCTCGCGGATGATCAGCGCGCTGAGGCCGGGGGTCAGGAAACCGGTCGAGGTGACACAGCAGAGGTGACGCAGGTCGGAAAGCGTCGCGCCCGCCGACTTCAGGCAGGCTTCGAGCGCGCGGCAGCCCATGTCGACGGCGATCTTCTTGTGTTTGTCGAGCAGATCGCCCTGCGGTTCGGCCGCGCGTGCGCCGCCGGGCTCCTCCGGCGGCAGGGTGAGGAAACGCCGCTCGATGGCGCTGTTCAGGAAGACCGAGCGGATCTTCGGATCTTCGATGCCGAGGATCTCGATGAGTTCGGTTTGCGAGTAGGACGCCGAGGAGACCGCGGTCCCCACGCCGGCGAACCGGGTGATCTCGGTGAGTCCGGTGAGGACGGAAAGGTCCTCGGCCGGTTCGACGATGGCAGTCATCGGTACATCCACCCCCATGTTCTGAGTTTGCTACGGAGCAGCTGCTTGACCTGCGCAGCGGGCATTGGTCTCACCTTTCGCGGATCTCAGTGGACAATTCCGAAATTAGGCTTCGCGGATCTCGATGGTCAACGCGTCCAAGCCCCGGAAACCGTTACCGGCTCACGATTCAGGACCGGATGGAACGTGTCGCGAGTGGACCGACCGCGCGTCATGGAGGGCGGCTGTCCGTGAAGGCCTCCTTGAGGGACCCAGAGTCCCTCAAGGAGGCCTTCACGGAACGAACGGCGGGGTCAAGCACTCACGGACGGCGGTAGATCGTCATGGAGTGGCCCACCCGCTCCACCGGCGAGCTGCCGGCGATCAGCGCCGCCAGGTCGCCGGTCGCACCGCCCGGCTGGCCGCCTCCCCCGGTGCCACCACCGCCCATCGGGTCGGAGAAAGCCCCCAGGACCGCGGAATCCGAGACGGCGAGCACCCCGTGCACCTGGTCCGCCGGGACCGTGAGCGGATCGGCGGCGTCGATACCGTAGTGCGACGGCAAACCGCTTCCCTGGTAGACGAGCCAGGTGCGCTCTCCCGCGTAGTCCTTCTTCAGGCGATCCGCCAGGCGGCCCAGATCCTGCCCCCAGTCGACGTTCGAATCCAGCAGGTACCGATGGGTGTTCTCCGGGCCGCCGAACGCCTCGTTGGAGTACGGGAGGTAGTACGGGAACGTCATCAGCGAACTGACCGCGGCGAAGGCCACCACGAGCACCGCGGCCGCCTTCACCCACCGTCCGCGGACGACGACCACCGTGGCCGCCGCGACGGCGAGGAACATCGGCGCGAAGGCCAGGTACCGCACGCCGTTGTCGCGGACGATGACCATGGCCGTGGCCATCAGCAGGGCCGTCGGGAGGAGCACGTACGGCGCGGCCGGGCGCAACTTCCGGACCGACAGCAGCACGGCGGCGCCCGCCAGCCAGATCGCCAGCGCGCCCAGCGGTGTCTTCACCAGCAACGCGGCCGGGCCGTAGTACCAGAGCGATCCCGTGTAGTGCCTGCCGAACAGGAAGTTGTGCCACACGTGGTCTTCGAGTTCGAACTGGAACCGCATCCCGTCCTTCAGCGGCTGCGGGAACGGCAGCCAGTCGACGAGGGTGCGCAGTCCGTGGAGCGGTTGCATTCCCTCCGGCGTCTCCCAGCGCAGCTTCGGGTCCACGACGAGGTAGGACGCCCACACGACGGCGATCGCGATCAGCGCCATCCCGGCGGCCGCGAGCAGGCCGCGTCCGATCAGCATGGCCGGAGCCTTCAGGTCGAGCCCGCGGGCGCGGCGGGCATGCCAGACGGACAGCACGGCCAGCGGGATCAGCACCGGAACCGCCACCAGGGAAAGCACTTTCGTGGCCGTGGCCGCGCCGAGCGCGAGCCCGGCGAGCGGGAGGTAGAGGCCTGGGCGGCGCCGGGCGCGCCACACCAGCCAGACCGACGTCAGCAGGAACCCGGCCACCGGCACGTCGAGCGTCGCCAGGGAGCCGTGCGCGATGACGTCGGGCGAGAAGGTGAACAGGGTGAGCGCCAGCAGCCCGCCGGCGCGGCCTGCCAGATCGGACGCGAACGCGAAGACGACCAGCCCGAACAGCAACGTCAGCAGGATCACCGGCAGCCGCGCGAACAGCATCAGCCGTTCCGGATCGTTGCCCGCCTCGTAGACGACGTGCTTGCCGAGCTCCCACTCATGCCCGTTGAAGCCGGGGGCGACCTTCGGATCGGTGAAGGCCACCCCGGTCGCGATGATGAGCTTGCCCAGCGGCGGATGTTCGGGGTTGTACCGCAGGCTGTGCTCTTCGAGGTAGACCACCGCGGTGCCGACGTAGACCGGCTCGTCGATGGTCGGGGACTGTTCCACTGCGGTCGTGATCATCGCGATCGCCATCTGCGTGAGCAGGGCGAGCACGGCGCCCGCCAGCAGCCACCGCTGGTGCCGCCGCACCCAGGCGATCCACTTCGAAGTGTCCATTGACGGCTGAAGGCCATCGGTCGTCAAGTTCGGCGTCCTTCCCCCGGCGGGCCGGTGCGCCCGGCCCGCCCTGGATATCGATTACCCGGCCGGGCGCCCGCGCCTTCGAGGGCCATCACGGTCGGCGCCGCCGGTTCGGCGGCACCGAGTCGGGTCCGTGATGGCCCTCGTCGGCCGGGCGGATGAAGAAAAGGTCAGACGGAGAGCGGAAGAACGGACAGCCGCCGTTCGATTTCCAGGCTGACGTTGTAGTCGGGGAGCATCCCCTGCCCCTCCGCCTCGCCGAGCGTCAGTGCCGCCGTGTCGCGCTCGGACAGGATCGGCACGACGTCGGTGTCGATCGGCAGGCCGAGCGCGGGGTCCAGCGGCGAGAGGGCGAGTTCGTTCTCCGCCACGTAGGGCGAGGAGATCATGTACGACATCACGGTGTCGTCTTCGAGCGCCACGAAGGCGTGGCCGACACCGACCGGGAAGTACATCGTCCGGAAGTTCTCCTGGTCCATCAGGACCGCGTCCCATTTGCCGAACGTCGGCGAGCCGACGCGGATGTCGACCACGATGTCCAAGGCCCTGCCGCGAGGGCAGTAGACGTACTTCGCGGTGCCCGGCGGTGTCACGGTGTAGTGGATGCCCCGCACCACACCGCGTTTCGACCTGCTGTGGTTCGTCTGCGCCACCGGGAAGAGCGGGCCGCCGTGGGCCTCGATGAACGCCTCCTCCTGGTACGGCGAAACGAACAGGCCCCGGTCGTCGGGGAAGACGCGCGGAGTGAACTCGAGCGCGCCTTCGACGGCGAGTTTGCGTGCTTGCACGGTTTTGCTCCTGTGGTCAGAGGGTGGACAGCACTTCGCGGATCGCGTGGACGACCTTGTCCTGCAGGTCGGGCGAGAGCGCGGGGTACATCGGCAGCGAGAAGATCTCGCCTGCCAGCTTCTCGGTGACCGGGAGCGAACCCTTCTCGTAACCGAGGTGGGCGAACCCGGTCATGGTGTGCACCGGCCACGGGTAGCTGATGTTGAGGTGGATGTCGTAGGCCTTGAGGCGTTCGAGGATCTCGTCGCGGCGCGGGTGCCGCACCACGTACACGTAGTACACGTGCTCGTTGCCGGGAACGGTCTTCGGCAGCTTCAACTCGGTGTCGCCGAGAGCGTCGACGTAGCGCTGGGCGACGGCGCGGCGGCCCGCGGTGTAGGCGTCGAGCCGCTTGAGCTTGCGCCGCAGGATCTCGGCCTGGACCTCGTCCAACCGGCTGTTGTGGGCAGGGGTCTCGACCGTGTAGTAGCGCTCCTCCATGCCGTAATACCGCAGCCGGCGCA
This sequence comes from Amycolatopsis sp. TNS106, assembly GCF_019330265.1. Lineage (NCBI taxonomy): Bacteria > Bacillati > Actinomycetota > Actinomycetes > Pseudonocardiales > Pseudonocardiaceae > Amycolatopsis > Amycolatopsis sp. TNS106. Next base: position 4,809,207 of record NZ_CP024972.1, read on the forward strand.
GCTTCGCGGCCACGGTCTCGCTGGACGTGAGGGTCGCGCCGCCGTCGCCGTACGCGCCGAGCACCTTGGTGGGATAGAAGGAGAACGCGGCCGCGTCACCGGTCGTGCCCGCGATAGTGCCGTTCTGCCGGGCGCCGTGAGCCTGCGCGCAATCCTCCAAAATGGACAGTCCGTGCTTCGCGGCGAGTGCCTTCAGCGGCGCCATGTCCACACACTGGCCGTACAGGTGCACGGGCACCAGGCATTTGGTGCGTTCGGTGATCGCGGCCTCGACCTGGCCGGTGTCCATCAGGAAGTCGTCCTCGCGGACGTCGACGAACACGGGGGTGGCGCCGGTGCCGTCGATGGCGACGACGGTCGGGGCGGCGGTGTTCGACACCGTGATCACCTCGTCGCCCGGACCGACGCCCAGCGCCTGGAGGCCGAGCTTGATCGCGTTCGTCCCGTTGTCGAGACCGACACAGTGCCCGACGCCGTGGTACGCCGCGAATTCCGTCTCGAAACCGCGCAGGCTCGCGCCGAGCACGAGCTGCCCCGAGTTGAAGACCGTCTCGACCGCGTCCAGCAGATCGAGCCGTTCGGTCTCGTATTCGGCGAGGTAGTCCCATACGCGCGTGGTCATGTGCGAGCCTTTCCGTGAACTGGGGTGGTCAGCGCGGCGACGGTGCGACGCACTCCTTCGGGCAGTGAGATCTCCGGACGCCAGCCGGTGACCGCCCGGAACGGCGAGGAATCGATGGTGACGCTGCGGAGATCCGTCGACGGCGCGTGCGACGGAGGCTCGACGCAGAGCACGTCCACCGGGCCTCGTCCGGTGTGCTCGGCCATTTCCTTCGCCACGAGCCGGAAGACGTCGGCCAGCTGGTCTCCCCGGCCGGCGCCGAGCAGCCAGTGTCCGCCGACCAGCGCGTCCGGGGCGGCCAGCGCCGCGGTGAACGCGGTCGCGATGTCCTCGACGTGCACCAGATCGCGCCGCACGGTGCCGTCGCCCCAGATGGTGAGGTCCTGCCCGTCGAGCGCGCGCCGCGCCATGGCCGACACGACGCCGCGGTCGGAGTTCGCGCCCTCGGTCAGCGTCTCGCCGAACACCGTGGGCAGCCGCAGGCTGATCCCGCGCACGCGGCCGTCGGCCGTGGCCTGCTTGAGGACCTGTTCCGCCGCCAGTTTCTGCCGGTCGTACGGGGTGCCAGGCTCGTCGGTCTCGCTCCCGTCGATCGGCTCGCGGGGCGGCACCCCGACCTGCGACGCGGCACCGCCGTAGAGCACCAGCGGCTTCCCGTCGACCACGTCGACGAGATCCCGCATCACGCCCAGGTTCACGCGCTCGGCCTCTTCGGTCTCGGCGACCCGCCAGCCGCCGTCCGCGAGGAGCAGGTACACGATCGCGTCCGAGCCCGCGACCGCTTCGGCCAGCGCGGCGCGGTCGGTGAGATCGGCGGCGACGACGGTCGTTTCGGCCTGGCCGTCCGACGGCGGCGTGAGCCCCCTGCGCGACACCGCGCGCAACCGGATCGGTTGCCGCGCCAGCGCGCGCGTCACGGCCGAGCCGACGAAACCCGAGGCCCCGAGGACGGTGATCTGCTTCATTTCATGCCTCTCGTTGCGGCTGCGCCGTCGCGGCGTTGATACAGGCGAGCAGGGTGCGGGCTTCGACGTTGACGTAGTGCCCGTGCCGGGTGAGCGCGGTGAGCTGGCCGGGGGTGACCCAGGCGTAGCCCGGCGGGGCCTCGACCGTGTCGTCCGCCTCGATCGCGAGATAGCGGGCCCGGACGTTGAGGAAGCGGCCGCCCTCTTCGGAATGCATGGCCTCGTAACGGATCCGCGATCGCGGCGCGTTCAGCACGAAGTCGAGGAAGGGCGGGCGGCTCTCCGCGGGCAGATGCGCGTAGTTCTGCGGCGTGCACTGGACGGTCGGCGCCAGCTCGACGGTGTCCAGGAATCCGCCGTCGGCGCGGGCGTGCACCAGCACGTGGGGCACGCCGTCGATCTCGCGGACGAGGAACGCGACTACCCCCGTGCCGACCGATTCCAGCAACGGCTGGGTCCAGCTGATCTTCTCGCGGTTGCTGCCCTTCACCGCGACCGCGAGGACCTTGAAGTACCGGCCGTCCTCGTGCTCGATCGCTTCGACGCCCTGTTTCCAGCCGCAGACGTCCGTGAGCGGGATACGCCGCGCGCGCACGTCGTGGCGCGAACGCTCGTTCGTGAACCAGGACAGGAGCTGGACGTCGGACAGCAGCGCGCCAGGAGCCTCGTCGTGGTACGGCAGGCAGGACAACACGCTCCTGGCGTTCATGTTGATCGTCTCGTCCTCGTGCATCAGCTCCGCGATCTGGCCGAGGGTGAGCCAGCAGAAATCGTCCCACATCGGCACGTCGTCGACGGTCTCGACGATCATGTTCCGATTGGACTTGCGGAAGAACCACGAGCCCTGCTCGGCCTGGAGGACGTCGACGATGATCCGTTCCGGGTCGGGCGGGGCGAAGAACTCGATCAGTTTGACGTTCGTGCCGCCGTGCGCCTTGGTGTAGTTGCTGCGGGTGGCCTGCACGGTCGGCGAGAGCTGCACGAGGTTGGGGTTCCCCGGCTCCATCTTGGCCTGCATGAGGAAATGCAGGACACCGCCGAACTCCTTGGCCAGGATGCCGAGAATGCCCACCTCGGGTTGTTTGATGACCGGCTGCCGCCATTCGCGGTACGGGCCGTCGCCGTGGGGGCCGTCGGCCTCGACCACGTGCAGCCCCTCGATGGCGAAGAACCGCCCGCTGCTGTGCACGAGGTTCCCGGTCACGTCCTCGAACCGCCACTGGTCGAGCTCGGCGAAGGGAATGCGTTCGACGTGGAAGACGTTGGCCTCACGGCGTTCGTCGATCCACAGGCGGACGTCCTTGGTCGGCATGTGGACCCCGTCGGTCGTCGCGGCCGACAACGCGATGCGGTCCGCGTGATCGCGGTCGTCGCGAGGGCGCACCGCGCGGGGTGCGAGAAGGGGCAGCATGGACCTCACCTTTCGTACCGAGTGCTCAACCGCCGGATCGCGCTCACCGAATCGCAGCCCGCCAGGCCCATCGCGTTCCGGAGTTCGACGGCGAGCAGGTCGAGCACCTGGCGGGCGCCCTCCTGGCCGTCCGCGGCCAGTCCCCACATGACCGGCCGTCCGATCAGGACACCGGACGCGCCGAGGGCGAGGGCCTTGAGCACGTCCCCGCCGGCCCGGATCCCGCCGTCCAGCAATACTTCGCAGCCGCCGGAGACCGCGTCCGCGATCTCGCCCAGCATCGCGATCCCCGGTACGGCGCCGTCCAACTGACGGCCTCCGTGGTTGGACACCACGATCCCGGCGGCTCCCGCGTCGACGGCCCGCACGGCGTCCTCGACCGCGAGGATCCCCTTGAGCACCACCGGAAGGTCCGTGTGCGCGCGGACGGCCTCGACGGATTCCCAAGTGGCCGGGGCGAATTCGCGCGCGGTGTGGTCGGCGACGGCCGAAAGCCCCTCGGTACGCCGATGCGCGGCCGCGCCGGCGTCGAAGTTGGCCGCCGTCACCGATTCCGGCAGCGCGAAACCGTTCCGCATGTCCCGCAGCCGCCGTCCCATCCACGGCACGTCGACGGTGAAGACGATCGCCTCGCAGCCGGCGTCCTCCGCGCGGCGCACCAGCTCCAGCGACCGCTTTTCGTCGCGCAGCCAGTAAAGCTGGAACCACGGCCGTCCACCGACGGCCGCGACCTCCTCCAGCGGGACACTGCTGAGCGTGCAGATCGTGTACGGCACGCCGGCGTCCCGCGCCGCCCGTGCCGCCGCGAGTTCGCCTTCGGGATGGAACAGCCGCTGGTACGCGACCGGCGCGACCGCCACGGGAAGCGCGGCGCGCCGGCCGAGAACCTCGGCCTCGGTGGTGCCGTCGGAGAGCTCGCGCAGCATCCGGGGGATCACGAAGATCCGCTCCAGCGCGGTGCGATTGGCCTCCAGCGAGGCCTCGGCCCCGCTGCCCCCGGCGAGAAAATCCCAGATCTCGCCGGGGAGGGCCGCCCGGGCGGCACGTTCGAGGTCGTCGAGGCAGAGCGGGGTCATCGCTGGGCGGGGCCGATCTTGCTCTGCCCGGTGCGCTCCAGCTCCACGGCTTCGTACAGGGCCTTGATGTTGGAGCTGCCGAACGTGCCGGCGCCCTGCCGCTCGATGATCTCGAAGAAGATCGTCTTACGCGGATGCGTGGAAGCGGTGAAGATCTGGAACAGCTGGCCGCCGTGGTCCTCGTCGGCGAGCAGCTTCGTCTCGCGCAGGTCGTCCAGCGAGTGCGTCTCCAGCTCGATCCGCTCGCCGAGCAGGTCGTAGTAGGCGTCCGGGGTCTTCAGGAATTCCACGCCCCGCGCGGAAAGCTCCTTGACCGCGCGGACCGCGTCGGGGCTGGTGAACGCGATGTGCTGGACACCGGAGCCGTGGTGCTCCTTGATGAAGTCGTCGATCTGGCCGGGGTCGGCGGTCTTGTCGGGCTCGATCAGGGTGAGGGTGACCGCACCGGAGGTGCTCTGCACGACGGTGGAGTTCATCGCCTGGGCACCGACCACGATGTGCTCTTCGAAGATCTGCTTGAACCCGAGGGCGCGCTCGTAGTACGCCACCGTGGAGGCGAGGTCGCCGGCGTTCAGGCAGACCGCGAAGTGGTCAATGGCGTTCAGGTCCACGCCGCCCTTGCCGCGGACGACCGCCGTCGACACCTCGGTGTCGTCGCTCTGGACCAGGGTGTGCACGACATCGCCGAAACCGCTGACGGTGGCCGTGACGACGGAGTCCGCGCGCTTCTCCGGCTCGCGGACGGGCTGCGCGCCCGCCTTCACCGCGGCCTCGAAGGCGGCGGCCACGTCGGGAGTGCGCAGCGCGATGTCCGCCACCCCTTCACCGTGGGTCTGCAGGTAGGTCGCCCCCGGGTGCCGGTCGGTCAGCGGCTCGGTGAGGACCAGGACGATCTCGGCGTGCCGCAACGTCACGCTCCGGTGGTCGTCCGACCGGTCCGTGGCCGCGACGGAGAAGTCGTACTTGTCCATCCAGCCGGACGCGGCGGCCTCGAGGTCGGCCACGTACATTTCCACATAGTCGATCTCGAAATTCTGCGTGCTTTCGTGAGCAGACAAGACATTCCTCCGTGGAATAGATGTGATCCTCATGCACAGGATGGCGCGAAGCCCATTCCCCATCAATGGTGTCCGCTTGACAGTTCAGTCCGAAAAGGACGGTCAGCGGCCGGTGAACCGCACCGGGAGTTCCCGGTAGCCCTGCACTACGACCGCCCGCAACCAGGACGGCTCCTTCGTCAGCTCCACTCGGGACACCCGCTCGGCCACCTCGCGCAGCACGACCGCCAGCTCGATCCGCGCGAGCGCGGACCCGAGACAGTGGTGCATACCGTGCCCGAAAGCGATGTGCCGATTGGGTTTCCGCCCCGCGCGGAACGTGTCGGGATCCTCGAACACGGCGGGATCCCGGTTCGCCGCGGGCAACCACGCGACCACCGGCGTGCCGGGGCCGAGGTCGCGGCCGTTGAGGCTGACCTCCCCGGTCGTCACGCGCAGGACGTGCATCGCGGGCGAAGTCCAGCGCAGGACCTCGTCCACGACGGTGTCGACTTCCACGTCCCCGTCCCGCACCTGCGCCACAAGCCCCGGCACGGTGGCGAAAGCGTGCACCGCGCCGGTGATCGCGTGCCGCGTCGTCTCGTTGCCGCCGATCAACACGTTGTCACAGTTGAGCAGGACGTCGTCGATCGACAGTTCGTCGTCGGAAAGCAGGGTGCTGACGAGGTCTTCGCCGGGGCTCGCGCGGCGCGCGGAGATCAGTTCGTCGAAATAGACGAGGATCTCGGTATGCGCCTGGCGCGGGGTCATCCCGTCGAACAGCTCGTCCTCACCGCCGAACGCGTGGTTGGTCAGGTCGATGAGCATGTCCTGGTCCTCGGCAGGCACACCGAGGATTTCGCAGACGACGGCGGCGGGGATCCGCGGCCCGATCGCCGCGGCCACGTCGCACACCTCGCCGTCGAGCACGCGGTCCAGGACTCCGGACACCTCGGCCCGCACCCGCTCCGACAGCTTCCGCGCCGCCGCCCTCGACAGCAGCGGCCCGACCAGCTTGCGCAGCTTCCGATGCTGATCCTGTTCGGAGACCACCATCATCTGGCCACCGGAGTTGTCGGGATGATCGCGGTCGAAACCGATCATCATCCCGTATTCCGAAGTGAACGGTGCCGACGGCCCGAGCACCGCGGCACACGCACGATGCGAGAACACGGACCAGAATCCGCCGGGTGAGCTGCCGGGTTCGCTCCACACCATCGCGTCTTCCGCCGCGTAGGCACGCCACCGGTCGTGCCGGTCCAACGTCGTGTAGAGGTCGGGATTTCCGAGGTCGACGGCTGTCGTCGTCTGCATGAATGGTCTCCAGATCAGGTGTGTGCGCCGTCGAGCACCTTGGCCAGCCGGGCCACCGTCGGCGCGTCGAAGAACGCCTGCACCCTCAGCCGGATCTTCAGGCGTTCCCGGATGCGGCTCACGAGCCGGGTCGCGAGCAGCGAGTGACCGCCGATCTCGAAGAAGCTGTCGTCCACGCCGACACTGCTGACGCCGAGCACTTCGGCGAACAGCTCGACCAGGATGATCTCCGTGGGAGTGAGCGGTTCCCGGCCCGCCGCCGCGCGTCCGGCGTGCTCCTCTTCGGGAGTGGGCAGGGCGACCCGGTCGATCTTGCCGTTGGGCGAGACCGGCAGGCTCGGCAAGCCGACGATCACGTCGGGCACGAGATATCCGGGCAGCCGCGCACGAAGCGGCGTCAGGAGCCGCTCGGCGGGAACGCGCTCGCCACCGGCGCCGACCACATAGGCCACGAGCCGGTTCTCGTGCTCGGCCACCACCGCCTGGGCCACCCCGTCGACCGCCAGCAACGCGGCCTCGACCTCGCCCGGTTCGATCCGGTGGCCGCGCACCTTCAGCTGGTCGTCGACCCGGCCGACGAAGACGTGCTGGCCGTCCGGGCGCGTGCGGACCCGGTCCCCGGTGCGGTACATGCGCCCGCCCGGCGCACCGAAGGGATCCGGCAGGAAGCGTTCCGCGGTCGCGGCCGCTCTTCGGAGATAACCACGGGCCAAGCCCGGCCCCACGGTGTACAGCTCGCCGACGTCGCCGTCCTCGACCGGCCGCAGCCGATCGTCCAGGACGTACGTGCGGACACCGGTGATCGGCCTGCCGATCGGCGGCGTCTCCTCGCCGGTCAACGGCTCGCTCGCGGTGACCGCGACCGTGGTCTCGGTCGGGCCGTAGGCGTTGATCATCACGCGGTCCACCGCCCAGCGTTTCGCGACCGGGGCGGGGCACGCCTCGCCGGCGACCAGGAGGGTCAGCCCGGCGGGCAGGCCGCCCGACTCCTCCAGCGGCGCCAGCGCGGACGGCGGCAACGTGACATGGGTGATGCGCTGGTCGCGCACCAGCCGGGAAAGCGGCTCGCCGGGGACCAGGTCCGGCGCGGAAGCCAGCACCAGGCAGCCACCCGCCTGCCAGATCGGCCAGAACTCGGCGACCGCGGCGTCGAAACTGGGCGAGGCGAAGGCCAGCAACCTGCTGTCCGGCCCCAGTTCCTGACGGCGCACGTAGTCGTCGGCCAGGTTCGGGATCCCGCGGTGCGTGACCAGCACGCCCTTCGGCCGCCCCGTCGAACCGGAGGTGTAGATGACGTACGCCGGGTGGTCGGGACGCAACGGGCCGAGGCGGTCCCGGTCGTCCAGGTTCGGCTCGGACAGTCCCGGTTCCCGTTCCACGCTCAGGACGACGGGGGCACCGGCCACGTCCTGCCCCGGCAGGCACAGCAGGCAGTGCGCGGCCGCGTCGTCCAGCATCTGCCGCTTGCGCTCCTCCGGATAGTCCGGGTCGACCGGCACGTAGGCGGCACCGGCCTTGTGTACGGCCAGGATCGCGATGACGAACTCGATCGACCTCGGCATCGCCAGCGCGACGAGCCGCTCCGGGCCGACACCGTGCGCGACGAGCCGCCGGGCGAGCCGGTTGGCCTCCCCGTTCAGCTCGGCGTAGGTGAGGGTGGTGGTGTCCATCGCCACCGCCTGCCGATCCGGCAGGACGGCCGCGGTCGCCTCGAACAGTTCGGGTGTCGTGGCCGCCGAAAGGACGGTCATACGGTCTCTCCCAGTGTCTCGCGCGATCCGGCGCGGAGGAACCGGATCAGCTCGCGGTTCACCGCTTCCGGGTTCTCCAGGTAACCGAAATGCCCGCACTCGGGAATCGTGCGGTACGTCGCGCCGGGGATCGCGGAGGCCAGCTCCAGTCCGCCGGCCGGGGGCGCCACGAGGTCATGCTCGAACGAGATGACGTGACAGGGCACCTTGATCGCCTTGTAGGCGTCGTGGCGGTCGGGCAACGCGCTCACCAACAACTGGGCCCGGACACCGGGTCCCCACGCCCCGGACGCCGCGAACAGGTCGAGCCAGTCGGCCGCGGCGTCGTCGTCGGCGAGGGTCGCGGGCCCCAGGTTGTGCATGGCCCGGACGGCGGCGAGGAAACCCGGCGGCAACTCGATGCCCTGCTCGATCAGCTTCGCCTCGCCCTCGGCGAGCTCCCGCTGGACGAGACTGCTCTTGCCGCACGCCGCCATCAGCACGACAGAATCCAGCAGTTCCGGTTGGGCGAGCGCGAGTTCCTGCGCGATGTACGAACCCATCGACGTGCCGATCACCCGGCAGGGCACGGCGTCGAGATATTCGATCAGGGAGGCCACGTCGTCGACGAGGTCGGCGATCGTGAACCCGCCCGCGCCGTCGTCGCTCGGCGGGATGCCGCGGTTGTCCATGGTGATCACCCGGAAACCGGCGGCACGGAGCGCGGGAACCTGATGCAGGTCCCACACCGAACTCGGCGCGCCGGTGCCGGTCAGCAGAAGGACAGGCGGGCCGTCACCACAGTCGTTGTAGGACAACCGGATCCCGTTCTCGGTTGTCATCAGCATGATGCTCCTTGAGGGAAAATGGCCGCTGCGCCGGGATTCGATGAGGGGGCGCGGAGCCGACCGTACCTTCGGGGATCGAGTGTCCGAACCATCGGCGATGGACATTCTCCGAAAATGGCGTCCACGGCCTGTTCTTGACACCTGAACGGCGTATGGAAATCCTAGTATTCATGGATTCAAACGGTCTGTCCACTCACTTGAACGTGGAAACGCTGCATGGATCGCTCACCGATCCGGCCATCTCGTCGATGAATCTGCTCAACGAACTGATCGACGAATACCCTGTGGCCATTTCCATGGCGGCAGGCCGGCCGTACGAAGAGTTCTTCGACATCCGGCTCATTCACGAGTACCTCGACGCCTATTGCGCACATCTGCGCGAAGATCGAAAACTGGACGAGGCGGGGGTGACCCGCACACTCTTCCAATACGGCACCACCAAGGGCGTCATCGCCGATCTCATCGCCAGGAACATCGCGGAAGACGAGAACATCGACGCCGCCCCGGAATCCGTCGTCGTCACCGTCGGCGCGCAGGAGGCCATGTTCCTGGTCCTGCGCACGCTGCGCGCGGGCGACCGCGACGTCCTGCTCGCGCCCGCCCCCACCTACGTCGGGCTGACCGGGGCCGCGCTGCTCACCGACACCCCCGTCTGGCCGGTGCGCTCGACCGAGAACGGCATCGACCCGGACGACCTCGTCCTCCAGCTGAAGCGGGCCGACGAGCAGGGCAAGCGGGTGCGGGCCTGCTACGTGACCCCCAACTTCGCCAATCCCACCGGCACGAGCATGGATCTGCCGTCCCGGCACCGTCTCCTCGACGTCGCGGAACAGAACGGGATCCTGCTCCTGGAGGACAACGCGTACGGGCTGTTCGGCTCGGAACGGCTGCCCTCGCTGAAGTCCCTCGACCGGTCGGGTTCCGTGGTCTACATCGGCTCCTTCGCCAAGACCGGCATGCCCGGCGCCCGCGTCGGTTTCGCGGTGGCGGATCAGCGGATGGCCGACGGCGGCCTGTACGCCGACCAGCTTTCGAAGCTCAAGGGCATGCTCACGGTGAACACCTCCCCCATCGCCCAAGCCGTGATCGCCGGGAAACTCCTGCTCAACGACTTCAGCCTCACCAAGGCCAACGCGCGGGAAATCGCCATCTACCAGCGCAATCTGCACCTGACGCTGGGTGAACTCGACCGCAGGCTCGGCTCGTGCGCCGGCGTCAGCTGGAACACCCCGACCGGCGGCTTCTTCGTCACCGTCACGGTCCCGTTCGTCGTCGACGACGAACTGCTGGAGGTCGCCGCGCGCGACCACGGGGTGCTGTTCACGCCGATGCACCACTTCTACGGCGGCAAGGGCGGATTCCACCAGCTGCGGCTGTCGATCAGCCTGCTCACGCCGGAACTGATCGAGGAGGGTGTCGCGCGGCTCGCGGCGCTCATCACTCCGCGGCTTCCCTGAGGTCGCTCTGGTACGGGAAAGGCCCCCATCCTTTTGCTTCTGGATGGGGGCCTTTTCGCGTTCTGGTCTATGAAGGATTTGGGACGTCCCGATTCCTTCGTGGACGACTTTCGTAGCGACTGGCTCGCGACTCAGAGCCCCGCGCGCCCGGAAGCACGACTGGCTCGCCAGCCGAAAAGCGCCAAGGTGACATTGCGTGAGGGGTGTGTGGAAATAGAGACGTTGAACGTCCCTATTTCCACACACCCCGCCACGAGAGGACCAGTCACAAGTCCGTGAAGGGGTCCTTCACGGACTCGCAGCAGATAGAGCACGTCGCGAAAGCCACTTTCGCGACATCAGACGTCCCGAAAGTGGCTTTCGCGACACGGGCTGGGGACCCGGTCAGGGCTTGGTGCCGGTCACCAACGCGTGCTCGAACGGCAACTCCACCGACCGGACGTCGACGCAGCCGACGGACTTCAGCCACGCCGACGCCTCGGCCTGCGGCCAGGCCATCCCGCGTCCGGTGGCCAGAATGTTGAGGTACAGCGAAAGCCGTGCGGACAGCGGGCCGCCGGTCTCGTCGTCCGCGGCCGCGAAACCGTAGATCGAGATCTTGCCGCCGGACGGCAGCACCTCGTACGCCTTGGCCAGCAGCATGACGGACTGCTCGGCCGTGAAGGTGTCGAGCACGTGGCTGAACAGGGCGTGGTCGGGGCCCCCGGGGAACGCGTCGGTCAGCAAGTCGGCCGGGTGCAGGGTGAGCCTGTCGGTGACCTCGGTGGGCACACGCTGTTCGGCCAGCTCCACGCTGCTGGGCAGGTCGAGCAGCGTGGCCTTGAGGCCGGGGTTGGCCTTCAGCAGGGCCGCCGCCGTGGTGCCGTCGCCGCCACCGACGTCGAGCAGGTGCCGCGACGACTTAACGTCGATGTGCTCCAGCAGTCCCGGCATCGTCTGCAGCGAGAACGCCGACATCGCCGTGTAGAAGATCCGCGCCTTTTCCGGGTCGTTGCCGAGCCGCGCGTACAGCGTGTCCCCGGGGCCGTCGAGGGCGTCGAGGGCCTCGTTGGTGCCGGCGCGCAGCGCGGAGGTCATCCGCGCGAACGCCGGGTAGTAGATGGTCTTCCAGCTGAGCAGGATGTGCTGCCAGCTCTCCGGGCCGCTCGTGGCGAGCAGTTCGGTCGCGACCGGGTGGTTCACATAGTCGACGCCCCGCTTCTCGATCAGGCCCGTGGTGGCCAGGGCGAGCATCAGCACCCGGATCTTGTGCGGCTCCAGGCCGGTGAACTCACCGAGTGCCGCCGCGTCGGCGCCGCCGCGCTCTTCCAGGAAGTCGAAGATGTCCAGCTCGATACCGGACACGACCGCGTTGAACAGGGCGGGACCGTTGGCGATCAGCTGGAAACGACGGTGAACCTCGGTGGAGTCGAGCGATTCCTGCATCGGCAGTTTTCCTTTCCGGCCGGCGGAGATTTCCGCAGACGTTGAGAACGACACCGGCCCGCCTCAGAAGGAGCCGGACGCCGGCCCGGCATTGGCGTCGAAAGAGCTGCCGGAGTAATCGGGATGGAGTACGGAGAAGGCATAGGTGGCGGGCGCGGCGATCATCGCCGCGACACCGAGGACGAGGGCGGCCGTGACCAGTGATTTCGAAACGTTCTCACGCGTTCGGGCCACGATCAGCACGACGAGGGCGGCCACGCCGAGCACCAGCGTGCCCCATTTCGCCCACGGCAGGAAGTTCGGGTAATGGGACCACAACCAGGCGCCCCAGGCCAGCTCCGCCGCGATGGCGATCGGCAGGATCCAGCCCTGCCTGCCGCCGTTGTGGTACGCCCGCCAGAAGGTGACGATGCCGAACGCGGAAAGCGCGGCGATCGCCGGAGCGAGAGAGGCCACGTACGCGGTGTGCGCGACAGCGCTCGCGCTGAAGACGAAAAGGAAGGTCACCAGCCAGACGCCCCACATCACCAGCCCGCCGCGCACCGGATCGGTGCGCTCGGCACGGCGCCACCACCAGAGCCCGCACAGCAGGGACAGCAGGGCGAGCGGGAACAGCCAGGCGATCGCGACGCCGAGGTGACCGTCGAGCAGTTTGGTCGCCCCCATCGGGTCCGCTCGAGTCTCCATTTTGGACTCGTCCGGCTGGGGACCGCCGGGGCCGAGGGGCTGGCCGCCTTCGGCCTTGGGGCCGAAGTCCCCGTTCTGCTCGTCCTGGTGCTTGGTCCCGAAGTTCCCGTTCTCGTCCAGGCCCTGACCACCACCGGGGCCTTGAGGATCCCCGGGGCGGCCGCCAGGGCCGTCACCCGGACCGCCCTCGGGTCCACCAGGGCCGCCGGGGAAGTCGCCAGGACCACCCTCGGGTCCACCAGGTCCGCCACCGGGACCGCCGGGGCCGAGCGACGGAAGGCCACCGCGGCCGTTGGGGTCCTCGGCGCCGGGCAGGTGGATGCCGACGCGGCCGAGGCCGTTGTAGCCGAACACCATGGCGAAGGCGCTGTTGTTCGTGGTGCCGCTGATATGCGGGCGGGAGCTGTCCGGGGTGAAGGTGTAGAGCGCGATCCACGACAGCGAAACCGCCAGCGTCACGACACCGGCGAGCGCCAGGTGCTTCGCCCGGCGGCGCAGCTCGACCGGGGCGGTGAGCAGGTAACCGATCGCCAGCGCGGGCAGGATCATCCACGCCTGCACCATTTTCGCCTGGAAGCCGATGCCGACCCAGACACCGGCCAAGACCAGCGACCGGAGCCGCGCCTCGAGCACAGCGCGCTGATAGGCGTCGACGGCGAGCACCAGGCACATCGTCAGCAGGCCGTCCTGCATGCTGTGCCCGAACATGGACGCGAGCACCGGGGTGAGGGTGAAGATGCCGGCGGCGAGCAGGCCGGGCACCACGCCCGCCCAGCGCCGCACGACCCGGTACAGCACCAGTACCGAGATGACACCCTCGATCACCTGCGGCAGCGCCAGCGACCATTCGTGGTAGCCGAAGATCTTGGCCGAGATGGCCTGCGGCGCGAACGATCCGGCGAGTTTGTCGAGCGTGTACGTCGCGCCCGGGTCCACGGTGCCGTAGAAGAACGCCTTCCAGCTCTCGGACATGCTCTTGGCCGTATCCGAGTACAGCGGCGCGAAGTCGACCCTCGGCAGGTTCCAGGCATAGAGCACCAAGGCCACGAAGGCGATGCCCAGCAGCGCCGGCCGGGCCCACCGGGGCTGATCGGCGGGTGAGCGCCAGAACGCCCAGCGGGCGCGCACCCCCTCGGGCGCGGGGTCCGGTGACGGTGACGGCAGATGGGTGAGTGTTGCGGACACTCCGGTACCTCGCTTAACCGTTGTTGTCGTCGAGGAGAACGGGCCAGCTGGTTTCGCCGAATCCGCCCCGCGGCGAATTCTTCCGCGCGTGCTCGTCCAGCCTCTCGAACAAATTCTTGTTCCTGCCGTTGAGCATCGTCAGCTGCGAAGAATAGCACTCGACGGCTTCGCGTTTCCGTTTCCAGGTCTCCGCTGTGGCGGATTCGAATTCGGAAGTGCCGAGCCGGAAACCGGCGGGGAGTGCGATCGTTCCCGGTTTGAACATGGAATAGGGAAGGTCTTCCCACAGCCGTATCGGAACATTCGTCGCGCGCGCCGCGGACAAGGCGGCGTCCCGGGTGGCCAGGTTGTCGGGATGGTCGACGACGGCCGCGCACGTGACGATCAGCGTCGGCTCGAACTCGGCGACGATCGCCTTGATGTCGTCCTCGATCTCGGCGACGAGACCGTCATCGCCCGGTGAATCCTGGGCCACCGCGAGCTTTTGCCCGCCCTCCATGTGATCCGTGAGCCACCGGCCGTCCGGCCGCCGCCGGTAGATGGAGTCGAGGAACCGGCCGTGCCGGTACGCCAGCCCCAGGTGGGCGAGCGCGGCGATGTCCTCGGTCCGGCGATGGAGCGGCGCGTCGCCGCCGGGGGAAAGACCCCAGACCGCGTGCATTCGCTCCGCCGCCGCGGAATACGGAGGCGGTGCCGTTCCGGCGAAGACCGTGTTGACGAGCACCTCCGCGCCGTCCCGCGCCGCTTGGGCGAGACTCGCCCCGAGCGAAAGGACCGCGTCGTCCAAATGCGGGGAGATCGCCAGCAGCCGGGTCACGCCGGGGTCTTGAGGCATGGTGCTGATTTTGGTCACCGCCTTGTCGGGCTTCAACTTGTGAGCCTGGACAGCGCCCGTACTTCGGCGCGCACGAATTCCGCGGCCACCGTCGTCCCGTCGGTGCGGATCGTGCCGGCGACGGCTTTCGCGCGGGCCGAGGTTTCCGGGGCCAGCGCCGTGACGAGCGCCGCGGAAAGCGATTCGACCGTCGGGTTCGGGCCGTCGTGGGCCACCCCGATGCCCAGTTCGGCCACCTTGGCGGCGAAATGCGGGTGGTCCGCGATCTGCGGGACCACGATCTGCGGGACTCCCGCCAGTGCCGCCACATGTGTCGTGCCGGTGCCGCCGTGATGGACTGCGGCGGCCACGCGGCCGAAGAGCGCCTGCAGGTTTTCCTCGCCGACGGCCAGGCAGTCAGCGCCGTCGTCGGGCAGCGTCAAACCCGCCCAGCCATGGGAGAGAACGACCCGGCGCCCCTGGGCGCGGATCGCCTCGACGGCCACCTTGGCGATATCGGCGGGAGCGGGCGAACAGCCGAAACCGAGGTACACCGGCGGCTCGCCGCCCGCGAGAAATGCCTCCAGCTCAGCGGAAAGCGGACGATCGTCGGGGTGGATCCACGCGCCGGTCCGGACACCGTCGGTCGCCGGCGCCAGGAGTGGATCCGCCGCCAGGAAGGGTTTGTCGGTGGTGCTGAAGTCGTACAGGTGCTGCACCGGCGGGAGGCCGATCGAAGCCCGAAGTTCGTTGAGCGCGCCGCCGAACATCCCGTCGGCGCCGTTGTTGTACATGCCCCGGTGTTCGGGCGACGGCACGAGCGCCGGCGAGGGAACGACGGAGAAGTACGGGATGCCCAGCTTCTCGGCCACCGAACGGACACCGATCGCGCCCGACAACAGGCCGGTCGCCACCACCGCGTCACAACCTTCGGCGGCCGCCGGGATCTTGTCGAACTGCTCGGCGATCCCCGCGATCGCGGCCTCGGGCGATTCGGGCGGACCGCCCAGCGCACCCGCTTCGGCGAGCACGGGCTTGCCGACCACGACGTGCGGCACGCCGACCTCGGCCAGCCGTCCCGTGTAGTCCGGTGGCGCGCACATCCGCACCTCGTCACCGAGTTCGCGCAACCGCAGTGCCAGTGCCACCAGCGGTTCGACCTCGCCGCGGGTTCCGTACGACCAAAACAACACGCGCATTTCGTATCCCCTGGTGTACTTCAGCGCCGGACCGCGGCGATGCCGACCGTGGCGTAGTCGATGGTGAACGAGCCGCCGATTTCGTCGATGGCCGAACCGAGATACGCCAGGAACCGGGCGCGCGCGTCCTCCGCGAGGTGGTTGAGCCCGCCCTGCGTCGGGATCTGGTCCAGCCATTCGTCCCGCGTGCAGACTCGCGACCACTCGAAACGCAGTTCCTCCGGATCGCTGAACGCGCCGGTCCGGAGGATGCCTTCGGCGGCCTTCACGTACTGCTTGGCGTAGACCTGCTGCACGTACTCCTCGACATCTTCGTCCTTTTTGGGCGGCGGCTCGAACTTCACGTCCGGCATGGCGTGCCGGTACGCCTCCCCCTGTGCCGTCATGACCGCCTCCGGCAGCTCGAAACCGTTGTCGAACAACGCGATCAGCCCGTCGGGGACGAGTACGTCCGCCACCTTGGCCGCGCCCGCGAACGGGTCCACCCAGTGCCAGGCGGTCCCCGAGGTGACCGCGTCGAAGGTGCGGCCCGCCGGGTCCCAGTCCTCGAACTTGGCGACCTCGACGTCCAGCCCCCGCCTGCGGGCGACCTCCGCCATCCGCGCGTCCGGCTCGACGCCGAGCACCGTGCAGCCCGCCGCCTGGAACGGGCGGGACGAAAGGCCGGTACCGCAGCCGACGTCGACGAAGTTCTTGCCGGGGCTCATCGAGACGAGCCGATCGACCAGTGCTTCGGGATAGGTGGGCCGGGCGCGGTCGTACCGTTCGGCGTCGGCGCCGAACCACTGCGCCATCTGCCGGTTCTCGTGCGGTGCTGCAGCCAGATCGGACATTTTCCTCACCCTGGTCGGTTGATGGTCAGACGGAAACGCGGCCGACGGCGGCACGCAGGCGCTCCGCGGCCACGGTCGTCCCGTCGCCGCGGAGCGTGCCCGCGACGGCTTTCGCGCGTGCCCGGATCTCCGGGGACAGCGCGGTGGCGAGCGCGGCGGACAGCGAAGCGAACGTCGGAGCAGGCCCGAACTCCTCGAACGCCACGCCGATGCCCAGCGCGCTTACCTGCTCGGCGAAGTACGGCTGGTCGGTGATCTGCGGAAGCACGACCTGAGGGATGCCCGCCCGCGCGGCCACGGTCGTCGTGCCCCCGCCGGCGTGGTGGACGACGGCGGCGACACGGCCGAACAGCGCCTGGAGATTCACCTCTCCGACGGCGAAACAGTCGGCTCCGTCGTCGGGGAGGGCCATGTCCGCCCAGCCCCGCGAGAGGACCACCCGGTGCCCCTGCGCGCGGATCGCCTCGACGGCCAGCTTCACCGTGTCCGCGACTTCGGGTGTGCTGCCGAAACCGACGTACACCGGTGGCGGACCGGCGGCGAGGAACGCCTCCAGGTCTGCGGGAAGCGGCCGCTCGTCGGGCAGGATCCACGCACCGGTCTGCACGGCGCCGAGTTCGGGCCGGGGCGGGGCCAGCACCGGATCCGCCGCCATCCACGGCTGCTCGGTGAAGCCGTACTGGACGAGGTTTTCGACCCGCGGCAGGCCGAGCGCCGCGCGACGGCCGTTGAGCGCGTCCGAGTACCGCCGGGAGAAGACCTCGTTGTAGAAGTCCCACAGCGCCCGGTTGTCGTCCATGGCCTCCGCGGGCGGCCGTCCGTCGCCCCGCGACAGGGGCGGCGGGTAGTACGGCGACGGCAGGTAGATCGGGCAGTAGGCGGCGTAGAAGTACGGGATGCCCAGGCTTTCCGCCACCGACCGCACGCCGATGGCGGCGGACAGCACACCGGTCGCCAGCACCACGTCACAGCCCTCGGCGGCCGCTGGGACCGCGTCGAACTGCTCGGCGAGCTCATCGGCGGGGCGCCGTGGTTCCGGCCCTTCCGTCATCCCCTGCATCATGGCACGCAACGACTGCCCGACCGGGACGAACGGGACGGCGAATTCGGCCAGCCGTTCCCCGGTGTCCGGCGGCGCGCACACCCGCACGTCGGTACCGAGTTCCCGCAACCGCACCGCCAGCGCGACCACCGGTTCGACGTCTCCGCGGAGTCCGGTCGTCGACAACAACACACGCATTTCGTATCCCCTGGCTTCAGACGGAAACGCGGTCGACCGCGTCGAGGAGGAATTTCGCGGCCACGGCGGCCCCGTCGGTGCGGACCGTGCCCGCCACGGCCGTCGCCCGTTCCCGGGTTTCGGGGGCGAGCGCCGTCCCGAGCGCGGCCGACAGTGACTCGAAGGTCGGTGTCGGGCCGTCGTGCGCCACGCCGATGCCCAGTTCGGCCACCCGGCCGGCGAAATACGGCTGGTCCGCGATCTGCGGGACCACGACCTGCGGAACACCCGCCCGGGTGGCGGTGGTCGTCGTGCCCGCGCCGCCGTGGTGGACGGCGGCGGCCACCCGGCCGAACAGCAGCTGCTGGTTGCCCTCCCCCGCGGCGAAGCAGTCACTCCGGTCGTCGATCAGCGCGAGATCGGCCCAGCCCCGGGAAATGATCACCCGGCGGCCGTGGGCCCGCACCGCTTCGATGGCCACCTTGGCGGCCTCTTCGGGGGCGCGCATGCTGCCGAAGCCGACATACACCGGTGGCGGACCGGCGGCGAGGAATGCCTCCAGCTCCGGGGAAAGCGGCCGCTCGTCGGGCAGTGTCCAAGCGCCCGTCTGGACGACGTCGAGATCTGTCGGCTGGAGCGGGGCGAGGGACGCGTCGGCCGCCAAGAGGGGATGATCGGTGAAGCCGTACCCGAAGACGTCCTCGACCGGCGGCAGGCCGATCGCGGCGCGCTGGCTGTTCAGCGGCTCGCCGAAGCGCTTGAGGGCGCTCCGGCCGTTGCGCTCCCACAGCGCCCGGTTGTCGGTGCCTTCCGGCGCGGGCGGCTCGCCGAGCGGGGGCGGCGGCGCGTAGTGCGGCGACGGGATGAAGCGCGGGCAGTAGAACCCGTAGTAGTACGGGATGCCCAGTTTCTCCGCCACCGACCGGACGGCGACCGCGGTGGCCAGCATCCCGGTCGTCACCACGACGTCGCAGCCCTCGGCGGCCGCCGGGACCTCGGCGAACTGGACGGCCATCGCCTCGGCCGAAAGCCGCGGCCCGTCCTCGGGAGACGGCGGCTTCGCCCCTTTGATCGCGGTGCGGGTCGACTGTCCGACCGGGACCAGCGGGACACCGACCCCGGCCAGCCGTTCGGAGGAGTCCGGCGGCGCGGCCATCCGCACCTCGGCCCCCGCCTCCCGCAGCCGCACGGCCAACGCCACCAGCGGTTCGACGTCCCCTCGGCTTCCGGAGGTCGCCAGCAACACGCGCTTCACGTAATTCCCCGTTCTTTCAGTTCAGGCGGGAACCGACGGCTTTTCGCGGCTGACCGCGTCGCGCAGCAGGTCCACGGCGACCGCGGTCCCGTCGGCGCGGATCGTGCCGGCGACCTCGATCGCCTTGGCCCGCGTCTCGGGGGCCAGCGCCGTGGTGAGCGCGGCGGACATGGCCTCGAACGTCGGCGCCGGCCCTTCGAGGGCGACACCGATCCCCAGCTCGGCGACCCGGTCGGAGTAGTACTGCTGGCCGACGATCGACCGCACGATGATCTGCGGCGAGCCCGCCCGGGTGGCGATGTGGGTCGTGCCCGTGCCGTCGTGGTGGATGGAGACGGCGACCCTGCGGAACAACTCCTGGAGGTTCACCTCGTCGACCGCGAAGCAGTCGTCCTCGTCCTCTAGCAGGTCCAAACCGGCCCAGCCACGGGAAAGGATCACCCGGTGCCCCTTCGCGCGGATCGCCTCGATCGCCACCTTCGCCGCGTCGGCGGTGCCGGACGAGCTGCCGAAACCGACGTACACCGGCGGTGGACCGGCGGCGAGGAACGCCTCCAGGTCGGCGGGAAGCGGCCGCTCGTCGGGCAGGATCCACGCGCCGGTCTGCTCGGCCTCGTGCCGCGGCTCCAGCGGAGCGAGGATCGGATCCGCGGCCAGCAAAGGCTTTTCGGTGGAACAGTAGTCGAAGAGATCCTTCGTCGGCGGCAGGCCGATCTCGGCCCGCTTGGCGTTGAGCGCGTCGCCGAACAGGCCGTCGGCGCCGTGGTTGTACATTTCCCGCTGCGGCGCATCAAGATGGCTCGGCAGGTGGATCGGACACAAAGCGACGTAGTAGTAAGGGATTCCGAGCTTCTCGGCCACCGAACGGACGGCGACGGCACCGGACAGCAGGCCGGTCGCCACCACGACGTCGCAACCTTCGGCCACGGCGGGCATCTGGTCGAACTGGTCGGCGATCCCGGCGGCCGCGAGCTCGGGATCCCGGCCCTCGCCATCGTTCATCCCGCGGTCCGGCCGGGCGACCGGCACCAGCGGCACCTCGAGCTCGGCCAGCCGCTCCGCGCTGTCCGGCGGCGCGCACACCCGCACCTCGGCGCCGGATTCCTTCAACCGCGCCGCCAACGCGACCAGCGGTTCGACGTCCCCGCGTGATCCGCAGGCCCACAACAAGACGCGCATTTCGCTTCCCCTCTACCAGGTGACCGGCAATTGATCCGGGCAGTCGATGAACGCGTTCCGGAGCTTGACCTCGTCGTTGGACACCGCCAGACGCAGCCCGGGGAATCGCTGCCACAGCGACTGATAAGCCATGCGCAGAACAGACCTCGCGACCGCGGCGCCGATGCAGTAATGGATGCCGTGCCCGAAGCCGACGTCCGATACCGGCGGGCGCCGCGCGTCGAGGACGTTCGGGTTCGGCGTCAGCGCTTCGTCGCGGTTGGCCATCAGGATCGAGCAGAGGACGTAGTCCCCCGCCTTGATCAGCTGCCCGCCGACGACGACGTCCCTGAGCGCCATCCGCGGATTCGGCTGCTGCACGGGCGAGAGATAACGCAGCAATTCGTTGACGACGCGATCCGCTTCTTCCCGGCCTTCGAAGAGCATCTGCTTCTGCTCGGGGTGATCCAGGAGGGCGAGCACGCCGAAGCCGAGCATTCCCGCGACGGTCTCGACACCACCGAGCAGCAGCGCCGTGCACAGGCCCTTCAGCTCGTCGTCGGTGACGTTGTCGCCGTGCTCGCGGACGAGCATGCCGAGGAAGCCGTCGTCGGGATCCTTGCGCTGGCGGGTGATGAGACCGAGCAGGTACTGGTTGAACGCCGCGCTGTCGGCGGCCCTCGCCTTGAATCCGCGGCTGAGATCGACATTGCGCCGGATGCGGCGGATGAACTCGGTGCGGTCGTCGCGCGGGATGCCGAGCAGTTCACAAAGGACACCGCCGCCCACCGGGTCGGCGAAAAGTCCTTGTATGTCAGCGGGTGGGCCTTCGGCCTCCACCTCGTCGAGACGTTCGTCGATGAGCTCCTGGATCGCGGGCTCCAGCCGCCGGATCCGCCGGACGGTGAACTCCGGCGTCAGCATCCGCCGCAACCGCGTGTGCTCGGGCGGGTCGTAGGTCGAGATCTGGCCGACGAACTGCGGCGCCATGGGAACGTCTTCGCCGTTCGTCGTCCGCTCGGCCTCCGCCTCGGTGAGCCGGGGCCGCGTCGTGAAATTCTCGTGGTCGCCGAGGATCTTGCGCACGACATCGTAGCCGAGCGCCTGCCAGACGTAGCCCGTGCCGAGCTGGGTGGACGCGTCCCCGAGAATCCGGACCAACGGGCCCTTCTCCCGCAACGCGAACATGTCCTCGTGCGGATCGCAGTGCGTCCTCATCATGTAGTTCGCCGTCGGCTCCACGGCCGGCGCGACCTCGTCGATTGCGTGCTCCATACCGAGTGGAAGCTCCTTCGGTGACCAGGAAATGCGGTCCGGCCGTATGCCGCGCCGCAATCTTCATCCGCGATCGGGCGGGACGTCCAGCGCCGCCATGGACGCCGGGTGCGCGATGGGTCGAGTGGGTCAGGCGCCCATTCCGTGAAGGCCTCCTTGAGGGACCTAGAGTCCCTCAAGGAGGCCTTCACGGACAGGGCGCCGAGGCTGGCGTCACGGTTGCCCCACTGCCGCCATGTCGCGAAAGTGGCTTTCGTGACACCTCACCACTCGACCAGCAGGCTCGTCAGTCCATAAGCCGGAGTGGTCAGGCGGAACATGGTGTCCTTCGCGGGATCCGCGAGCCTCAGGTCCGGAAAACGTTGCCACAGCAACGTGAAGACCGTCCGCAGTTCGAGCCGCGCCAGCGAAGCGCCGAGACAGTGGTGGATCCCGTGCCCGAACGCCACGTGCGGCGCGGGCTCCCGCGTGAGATCGAGCCGGTCCGGATCCGGCACCAGCGCGGGATCGCGGTTCGCCATGGGGAGCGAGCAGAGCACGGTCTCGCCCTCCTTGATCACCTCGTCCCCGATGACGACGTCCTCCATGGCCGTGCGGGGCGTCGGGGCGTACGGGACCGTGAGGTACCGGATCAGCTCGTCGACCGCCCGGTCCGCCGCCTGGCCGTCGCCCCGGATCGCGGCGAGTTGTTCGGGATGCCGCAGCAGGGCCAGTACGCCGAGGCCGATCATGCCGGAGATGTTGTCGTCACCGGCCAGCATCACCTGAACGCAGAAACCCCGCAGTTCCTCGTCGGTGGCCTCGTCACCGTGTTCGGCGACGACCGCGCCGATCAGCCCTTCGCCGGGTTCCTCGCGGTTCCTGGCGATCATCGCCAGCAGGTAACGGGAGAACGCCTCGCCGGCGGCCGCCCGTCTCCGCTGGCTCAGCGAGGCGTCGAGATGCCCGTGGCACAGCTTGAGGAACATGGCGCGGTCGTCACGGGGCACGCCGATCAGTTCGCACAGCACGGCTCCCGGCACCTCGTCGGCGACGAGTTCGATCACGTCGGCAGGGGATCCCTCGTCCTCCATGACGTCGAGCCGTTCCGTCACGATCTGCTCGATGTACGGCTCCATGCGCCGCATCTTCCGCAGCGTGAATCCCGGGGTCAGCTTCTGCCGCATCCGGGTGTGCTCGGGCGGGTCGTAGTCCATCAGGTTGCCGACGAGCTCCTGCGGCCGGAAGATGCCCCGCCCGCCGACTTCGTCCTGCTCATGCCACCGGCGCCGGGTGCTGAACCGCTTGTGGTCGCCCAGAACCTGCCGGACGACGGAGTGTCCCGCGGCCATCCAGATGGTTTCGGCGTCCGCCCCGGTGCCGACCGTGACCTTCGACAGCGGCCCGGCGGCGCGCAGTTCGTCCGCCGGGTCGAGATCCTGCCTGCGGATGTGCAGCGGACGCGTGTCCTCACCACTCAACGGGGAGCTCCTCGATGTTGAACGGGGCGGGTTTGCCCGCCACGAACCGCAGTTCCTCCTCCGGGACCGCCAGCCGCAGCGCCGGGAAACGGCGCGCCAGGATCGGCAGCGCCACCCGCAGTTCGAGCCTCGCCAGCGGGGCCCCGACGCAGTGGTGGATGCCGTGCCCGAAGGCGAGATGCCCCGGGCTGTTCTCCCGGGTGATGTCGAACTTGTCTCCGAGTGCTCGGTTGACCGCCAGCATCGAACAGGTCAGCACGTCGCCGGCGTGGATGTCGTAGCCGGCGATGTTTAGGTCGACGAGCGCCGTCCGCGGCGAAGGGGCCTCGACGATCGTCGGAAAGCGCAGGACTTCCTCGGTCGCGCTGTCCACCAGTTCCGGGCGCTCGCGCAGCAAGGACAGCTGGGCGGGGTTCGTCGCGAACAGGAGCACCGCCATCGCCAGCTGGGCGGCCATCTGCTCGACGGCCACGATCAGGATCGCCTCGGCGAGCCCCGAAAGTTCCTCGTCGCTGACCTTGTCGCCGTGCTCGCGCACGATGAAGCCGATCAGCTCGTCGCCGGGATCGCGGCGCTCGCGGGCGGCGAGCTTTTCGCAGTAGTTGACGACACCGAGGCTCGACTGGGCCCGCTGCTTGGGGATCCGGCTCTCCCGGCTGTCCCGGATCATCCGCGACAGATCGGCCTGATCGTCGCGCGGGACGCCGAGGAACTCGCAGGCGATGAGCGCCGGGATGGGCCAGCCCGCGTACCGGACGAAGTCGATCGGCGAACCCATGCTCTCCAGATCGTCAAGGCCCTCTTCGATGACTTCTTCGACCCGTGGCCGCAACCGCTCGATCCGCCGGACGCTGAACGCCCCGGCCACCGTCCCGCGCAGGCGGGTGTGGTCGGGCGGGTCGTAGGCCTGCAGGATCCCCGGCAGATGGGCGCGGTCCGCCTCGTCGTCGACCGGCCGCATCGAGCTGAACCGCGTGGCGTCGGCGAGGATCTCCCGCACTTCGTCGTATCCGGTGACCAACCATTGCCGTCGGCCGTTCAGCCCCGTCTCCGTGTCGTACCTGTGCAACGGGCCTTCCTGGTGCAACGCCCAGAGCTCCGGCGCCGGATCGAGCCGGGTCCGCTGATGCGGCAAGGGAACTACCATGATTCTCCTCAGGCTTTCTGGCGTTACCAGTCGAGCGGCAGGGCTTCCACGTCGAACGGTGGTGGTCCGAACTTGAGCTTGCGATCGGGCTCGGCGAGCCTCAGCTTGGGAAAACGCCGTGCCAGCGCGGGAATCGCCTCCCGGAACACCATCTCCGCCAGCGGCCTGCCGAGGCAGTGGTGGATACCGTGCCCGAACGAGACATGCGGCGATTTCTCCCGGGTGATGTCGAATTCGTCGTCCGGGGCGGGGAACTTCGCCCGGTTCGCCCCGAGCAGGGAACACGTGACGGTGTCACCGGCCTTGACGAGACGGCCGCCGATCGTCACGTCCTCCTTCGCGATACGAGGGTGGAGCTTCTCGTCGGTGGTGAGGTACCGGTTCAGCTCTTCCAGCCAGTCCGGGATCGTGTCCGGCTGCTCCCGCAGGATGTCGAACTGCTCCGGGAAATCGACCATCAGCAACGCCCCCGCCGCGAGGAACCGCGCCACCTGGTCGCCGCCGGCGCCCATGATGAACGCGGCCACCCCGGCCAGCTCCGCGTCGGTGATCTCGTCGCCGTGTTCACGCACCACGACGCCGAACAGGTCGTCACCGGGATCGCGGCGCACGCGGGCGACGGCCTTGTTCATGTACTGCATGTACTTGTTGCCCGCCGCGTTGCGCCGCTTGTCGGTCCGCTCGGTCCGGCTGGCGTGCAGCGTGCGGGACAGGTCCGCCTGGTCGTCCCGGGGAATGCCGAGGAAGTCGCAGGTCGCCGTCGTGGCGATCGCCCAGCCGAACTGCGGCACGAAATCCACCGGGCCGCCCATGTCCTCGATGGTGTCCAAGGCGTCTTCGACGATCTGCGCGACCTCGGGGCGGAAATCCTTCATCCGCCGCATGGTGAACGGCGGGGTGACCAGGCGGCGCAGGCGCGTGTGGTCCGGCGGGTCGTAGTGGGTGAGGAACCCGGGCCAGGCGATACCTGCCGCGGTCCCGCCGTAGATCAGGCGTGCGCTGAACTTGTCCGAGCTGAGGACCTGGCGGACCTCTTCGTATCCGGTGGCCAGCCACGCGGTCCGCCGTTCGCCGTCTTCCTCGGTGCCCAAAGCGGAGATGGGACCTTCGGCCATCAGAGCGAGGAGTTCCGCTCCCGGATCGAATCGGTTCCGCCGGTGGATTTCCAGGCCCTTGACGACGTTGAGCTCCTCGAACACGGCAGTTCCTTTCGCCTCAACCGGCCGTCGCGCGCGGGAATGATGTTGGTGGGACTGCCGGACGCGCGTCGAGTTCGTCCAACCGGCCGGATCTGGGCGTGCTTCTCGTTCCGGGCCCTCGCCGCTCGCGCCGGAGCGGGAGTGGCGGGAGCTGAAGGGCCCTTTCCCCGCATGCGATGCAGGGAAAGGGCCCTTCGCCGCTTGTTACGCGGGGAAAGTCCCCTTCGCCGAGCACGTCCAACCGCCCGGATTGAGCGGCTGGACACCCGTCGCTCAGCCGTTGACTTCCGCGATGAGGCTCTTCGGCCGCAGGTCGGTCCAGTTCTCCTCGACGTAGGCGAGGCATTCCTGGCGCGAGGCCTCACCGTGGACGCGGGTCCAGCCGGCGGGGACCTCGGCGAACGTCGGCCAGAGCGAGTGCTGGCCTTCGTCGTTCACCAGCACCAAAAAGGAACCGTCTTCGTTGTCAAAGGGGTTGCTCATGATCGCTTTTCCTTTCAGGCGCCCGGCCGCGGCCGGAGCTTTTCGGCGACGATGGATCCAATCTGGACCAACGCCGCGGGTTGCACCATGTCGTAATGGTTGGTCGGGATCTCGTGGTGTTCGATCGTGCCGCTGGTGAAGTCCTTCCAGCTGGCGACGGCCTCCGACACGGGCAGGTGCGCCGGCCGGTCCTCCGAGGCGACGAACAGCAGGATGTCGCCGTTGAACGGCGAGGCCGTGTGCTGCGGCCCGACCTTCCAGAGGTTCTTCATGACCGCTTCCAGCCGCTCCCGGGCACCGGGGCCCTGGACCATGCCCCCGGCGAGCTCCAGATCCTGCTGCTTTCGTTTCTGCAGGCCGTCTTCGTCGCGCGCGGCCTCTTCGGTCACCGTGCCGGTCGCGTTCCGTCCCATGTAGACGGGATAGGCGTCGAGCAGCGCGAGCAGGCCGAGTTCTTCCCCGTCCGCTTCGAGCATCGCGGCCATCGCCTGCGCGATCCGGCCGCCGAGCGACCAGCCGAGCAGGTGATACGGCCCGGTCGGCTGCACGGCGCGGATGTGCTCGAGGTAGTCGGCCGCCATCTCTTCGACGCTCTCGGGCAGGCGTTCGGTCCGCGCGAGGCCGCGTGCCTGCACGCCGTAGACCGGCTGGTTCGCGGGAAGATGCCGCAGCAGCGGCCCGTAGTTCCAGCTCAGCCCGCCGCTCGCGTGCACGCAGAACAGCGGCGGGCGGTCGCCGCCTGCCTGCAGCGGCAACAGGATCTCGTAGTCACCGGTCTTCACCGAGGTGCTCGTGCGCCGCCGCTCCCCCACCACGATCAGGGTCTTGGCCGGGGTCTTGCGGGCGAGCAGGCCGGTGTTCAGCATCCGGTGTCCCGGCTCGCCGAACGGGCAGGGCTCCCCCGTCTTGCCTTCGTCGACCGCCGGCCCGGTGACATAGAGGTCGCCGACGACGCCGGGGGCGACAGGCTGCTTCCGGTCGTCGAGCACCAGCGCGCCGAGCGGACCCAGCTCCGCGACCACCGAAGGCACGTCGCCCGCCCACCGCGCCGGCGCGATCGCCGGACGGCCGCGTTCGGTGTCGTCGAGGAAGAGGTCCAGGTCGCTGATCCGCCGCTGGGGATCCTGCGCGACCTGTTCCAGGACGTGGACCAGCCGACGCGCGACCGATTCCGCCGTGGCCTCGTCGAACAGGTCCGCGGCGTACCGAAGAGTGCCTTCGAGACCGTCCTCGTCGTCGTCCTCGTCGAGCCGCTCGGTGAGCTTGAACGCGAGATCCAGTTCCGTGGCCTCGGTTCCGCCGGGTACGACGCTGGTGCGCAGGGCGGGCAGTTCCGCCGCGTCCCACGCGCCGATGTCCTCCTCGTCGACCTCCAGCCCCACCTGGAACACGGGGTGACGGGACAGCGAGGCGGGCAGGTCCAGCAGGTCGACGATCCGCTCGAACGGGACGTCGAGGTGCTGGCGCGCGGCCCGCACGGCCTCCTGCACCCGCGTGACGACTTCGAGGAACGTCGGGTCGCCGGAGAGGTCCGTGCGCAGGGCGAAGGGGCGCGCGAACGGCCCGACCATCGGTTCGAGGTCGATGAGGTCCTCGTCCCGCGCCAGCGTCGTCCCGATCACGAGATCTTCGCCCGCCCCGAATTTGCTCAGCAGCATGGCGAGCGCGGCGTGCACGACGTGGCTCGTGTCGGCGCCGAGCCGCTCCACCGCTTCGGTCAGCCGGTCGTATGGCTCGGCGCCCAGCCGCAGCGCGACCGTGCCCGCCTGCCGCGAGGGGACGGCCGGACGCGGCCGGTCGAACGGGAGCACCGTCTCCCCTTCGATCCCGGTC
This sequence comes from Amycolatopsis sp. TNS106, assembly GCF_019330265.1. NCBI lineage: Bacteria > Bacillati > Actinomycetota > Actinomycetes > Pseudonocardiales > Pseudonocardiaceae > Amycolatopsis > Amycolatopsis sp. TNS106. Next base: position 4,836,839 of record NZ_CP024972.1, read on the forward strand.
AGGGTGTCCCGCCAGAAGACGACCTGTTCGTTGATCAGGCTGCCCTGTTCGTCCTCGTCGGCGAGCAGCCGCTGCTCCCAGATCGCGTAGTCGGCGAACTGCAGCGCCAGCGGCGCGCGTTCCGGCACCCGGCCCGAACGCCGCGCGCCGTACGCGGCCGCAAGATCGCGGAAGAACACGTCGAGCGAGTCGTCGTCGGCGAGGATCCGGTGCAGCCGCAGGTGCAGCACGTGTTCCTTCTCCGAGAGCGCGAACAGATCGCAGCGCCACGGCACCTCACGAGTGAGGTCGAAGACCGACGCGCGCAGTCCGGCGAGCAGTCCGGGGAGTTCCTCCTCGGTGGCCGGGACCGGCGACAGCTCGATGGCCGCGGGCTCGTGGACCAGCTGCCGGACGTTCTGCGCGTCTCCGGGGAACGTCGTGCGCAGGACCTCGTGCCGGGTCGCGACATCGCCGAGCGCCGCCGCCAGCGCGGCCACGTCCAGCCTGCCGCGCAGGCGCAGCGCGACCGAGATGTGCAGTGCGGCGGTCTCCTCGCCGGGGCTGGCCAGCAGCCAGGCCCGGAGCTGCCGCGCGGTGAGCGGAACCCGCTCGGGCCGCTCGGCGGGCTCCAGCGCGGGACGGGACTTCGCGGCGAGCGCCCTCGCGACACCGGCGGGCGTCGGCGAGGAGAACAGCTGCCGGATGGGCAGATCCACACCGATCACCTCGCGGATCCGCGCGATGAGCCGCATCGCCAGCGCGGAACTGCCGCCGAGGTCGTGGAAGGCGTCGTCGACGCCCACGTTGTCGACGCCGAGGATCTCGGAGAACAGCTCGCAGAGCACCTTCTCGGATTCGCTCTCCGGCGCCTTCTCCGACGCGCGGCCCGCGAGATCCGGAGCGGGAAGCGCCCGGCGGTCGACCTTTCCGTTGGGAGTGACCGGAAGGCCGGGCAGGGCGACGACCGCCATGGGGACCATGTACGCGGGCAGCACGAGACCCATCTGGTGCTTGATCTCCTCCGGGCCGGCGTCACCGCCGTCGGAGACGAAGTACCCCACCAGCCGCTTCTCCCCCGGCTGGTCCTCGCGCGCCATGACGACGGCCTCGACCACGCCCGGCTGGGCCGCCAGCACGGATTCGACCTCGCCCAGTTCGACCCGGTAACCGCGGATCTTCACCTGGTCGTCGGCACGTGCGAGGAACACGACCTCGCCGTCGCGGGTCCAGCGCGCCAGGTCGCCGGTGCGGTACATGCGTTCACCGGGAAGGAACGGGCACGCCACGAAACGTTCGGACGTGAGGCCCGGGCTGTCGAGGTATCCGCGTGCCAGCCCCGTTCCCGCGATGTACAGCTCACCCGCCACACCCGGCGCGACCGGCCGCAGGAACGCGTCGAGGAGGTAGATCCGCCGGTTCGTCATGGGGTGACCGATCGGCAGTTCCCGGTCGACGACGTCGCCGGGTTCGATCGGGAGCCACGTCGCGCACAGGGTGGTCTCGGTCGGCCCGTAGGTGTTGCGCACGCGCAGGTTCGGCTGCGCCCGCCGCAGGTTCTCCACGGACTGCGCGGGTACGACGTCGCCACCGGTGCCGATCTCGACCAGGCCCTCGAAGCATTCCGGCGACGTTTCCGCCAGGGCGCGGAAGGTACCGGCGGTGAGGTGGACGTAGTTCGCGCCGCGTGCGACGGCCTGCCGCACTCCCGCCGCGTCGAGCACGCCGGGCTCGGTGAGCAGGACGCGGGCGCCCGTCGAAAGCGGCACCCACATCGCGTACAGCGAGGGGTCGAAGACGTGCGTCGCGTGCATGAGGACACCGTCACCCGGGCCGATCTGCCAGCCCTGGTCGCCGGCCAGCCCCGCCACGCCACCGTGCGGGATCCCCACGCCCTTGGGCAGGCCGGTGGATCCGGAGGTGTACATGACATACGCCAGGTCGTCCGCGCTCGGTCGGAATTCCGGAGCCGTGGCGGCGGAAGCGTCGATGGCGGCCCGCGTTTCCGGTGCGTCGAGGACGATCGTGTCCTTCGCGACGACGCCACTGGTGGCCTGTGTGCACAGGACGATCGAGACCGCGGAGTCGTCGAGGATGAACGCGATCCGCTCGGCCGGGTACTCGACGTCCACCGGGACGTACGCGGCGCCCGCCTTCCAGATCGCCAGGAACGCGATGAGCAGCTCCGGCGACCGTTCCATCGCCACACCGACACGGTCACCGCGGCCGACGCCACGGGAAGCGAGATACGCGGCCAGCCGGTTCGAAGCCTGGTCGAGGGCGGCATAGGTGAGATCCGCGCCCGCGGCATCGGTGATCGCCACCGCCTCGGGCGCCTCGGTCACCCGTCGCGCGAACAGTTCGACGACGGATTCTCCGGGAACCGGGCCTTCGGTCGCGTTGAATTCGTCCACCACCAAAGCGCGTTCGGCCTCGCTCAGCAGCGTCAGCCTGCCGACGAGGACGTCGGGCTCGGCGACCAGCCGTTCCAGCACGCGGGCGAGCGCGCCGACGACCGATCCGGCGACCTTCTCGTCGAACAGGCCGCGGTCGTAGTCGAGGATGAGCGGCATCTGCTCACCCGGACCGGTGACCAGGGTGAAGGGGTAGTGCGAGGAATTACGTCCCCGCTTGACCGGACGCAGCGTCAGGCCGTCGTGCGCCTGGCCGAGTCCCTTGCGGGGGAAGTTCTCGTAGATGACGAGCGTGTCGAACACCGCGCCGGGCCCGACGACGGCCTGCACGTCCTGGAGGCCGAGATGCTGGTGCGCCATGAGGGCCGACTGGTCGCGCTGCAGTTCGGCGAACAGGTCGACCGCCCGCTTCGCGCCGTCGAGCCGCACCCGCACCGGCAGGGTGTTGAGCAACTGACCGACCATCGACTCGACACCCGCCAATTCGGCGGGACGGCCCGAAGCGGTCGCGCCGAACACCACGTCGGTCCGGCCGGCGAGCTGCGCCAGCACGACCGCCCACGCGCCCTGCACGACGGTGTTCAGCGTGAGGTCGTGGCCGCGGGCCAGATTCGCCAGCCCGTCGGTGAGTTCCGTGGACAGCTCGACGATCGTGGTGTCGATCTCCGGCACCCGGCCGGGATCCGCGGGCGCCACCGCGGTCGGCGTGTCGAGCCCGGCGAACTCCTCGCGCCAGGCCGCGCGGGCGATTTCCTTGTCCTGCTTGCCGAGCCAGGCGAGATAGTCCCGATAGGACACTGTGGGCGGCAGCCCGGACGCGTCCCCGCCCGCGGCGTAGATCGCGGCGAGTTCGCGGTGGATGATCGGCATCGACCAGCCGTCGGTCAGCACGTGGTGCAGGGTGTGCACGAGCCGGTGGCGGTCCGGGCCGAGCCGGATCAGGTGCAGCTTCATCAGCGGCGCCACCTCGATGCGGAGCCGCTCGGCCAGCTCGTCCGCGGCCAGGCGGTCGACCTCGCTGTCGAGGATCTCCTCCGGCAGCCCGGTGAGATCCGTTTCGCGCCAAGGGATCTGGGCGTCCCGCGTGATGACCTGCACCATCTGCGCGCCGCTGACGTAACGGAAACAGGCCCGCAGCGCGGCATGCCGGTCGACGAGTGCCTGCCACGACGCCCTCAGCAGCGCGGCGTCGAGCGGGCCGTCGATGCCGTAGACGGTCTGCACGGTGTAGGTGTCGGGCCCCTCGTCGTCGAGGGCGGTGTGATAGAGCATTCCCTCCTGCAGCGGGGAAAGAGGCCAGACGTCCTCCACGCTGGAACGCGGTTTCGCGCGAGTGTCGTCAACGGTCACGATCTGCTCCTTGGTGAAGTGGGTGAACTCGCGTGCTCGGGGGCGCGACTCGCGTGATCGGGGGCGTATCTCGCGTGATCAGAGACGTAACTCGCGTGATCGGAGCCGTACACGCGAGTTACGCCTCCAAGCACGTGAGTTACGCCTCCAAGCACGTGAGTGCGGTGTCTGATCACGAGAACCCGGCCTCGAGCTGGTCCAGCTGGTCTGGGGAAAGGGCGACGAGCGAGCCCCCGGCGGGTTCCGGTTCCGGAGTGGTCTCGCCTTCGGCCGGGATCTCCTTGACGAGCGTCGCCAGCCGTTCCGGTGTCTTCTCTTCGAACACCTGCCACGGGCTCAGTTCCAGCCCTTCGCGGCGGGCGCGGGCCGACAGCTGCATCGAGGTGATCGAGTCGCCGCCGAGTTCGAAGAAACTGTCGTCGGGCCCGACCTGCTCCAGGCCGAGCACCTCCGCGAACAGCTCGCACAGCTTCGCCTCCATGGCCGTGCGCGGGTCGCGGCCGGAGGACAGGCCGGAGAAGTCGGGCGCCTGGAGCGCCCGGTGGTCGAGCTTGCCGTTCGGGGTGAGCGGCATCTTCTCCAGCGCCACGAACGCCGCGGGCATCATGTACTCCGGCAGCCGGGCGGCCGCCATCTCGCGCAGCACCGAGGTGAGCGAAACGTCCGCCTCGTCCGCGGGCACGACGTACGCCACCAGCCGTTTGTCGCCCGGCCCGTCCCGGTGGACGGCGACCGCGACCTGCGCGACGCCCGGATGTTCGGCCAGCACGTTCTCGATCTCCGCGGGCTCGACCCGGTAGCCGCGCACCTTCACCTGCGCGTCGACGCGGCCGACGAAGATCAGCTCGCCGTCGGGATCCCAGCGGAACCGGTCGCCGGAGCGGTACATGCGCTCGCCCGGCGTGAACGGGTCGGCGACGAACCGTTCCGACGTCAGCCCCGGCCGCCCGAGATACCCGCGGGCGAGTCCGGCTCCCGCGATGTACAGCTCGCCCGCGACCCCCGGCGGCACCGGCTGCAGGTACGCGTCGAGGATGTAGTGCTTTACGTTCCGGATCGGGCCGCCGAGCGGGACGACCTCGTGGCCCGGCGACAACGGGGCGCTCATGGTCGAGCAGATCGTCGTCTCGGTCGGGCCGTAAGCGTTGATGAACCGGCGCCCCGGCGACCAGCGGTCGACCAGCGCCGGCGTGCACACCTCGCCGCCGGTCAGGACGCCGCGCAGCGTGTCCGGCAGATCCTCCTCGACCGCCAGCACACTGGGCGACACCGTGAGATGCGTGATCCCCCACTGCCGCAGCGCGTCGCCCAGCGTCACCCGCGGCGGCATGCTCTCCGCGTCGGCCAGCACGAGCGTCGCGCCGGCCAGCAGGGCCATGTACAGCTCGGAGACGATGGCGTCGAAGCCGATCGCGGACAACTGCAGGACCCGCGAGGACGACGTCACGCCAAGGCGTTCGATATGCGCGGTCGCCAGGTTCCCGAGCCCGGAATGAGTGACCTGGACACCCTTCGGCACCCCTGTCGACCCGGACGTGTAGATGACGTACGCCGCGTTGGTCGTCTTCACCGACGGCAACACGACCGACGGATCCGCGGCGGGAAGTTCGTCCAGCAGCAGGATCTCGCCGTCGAACTTCTCCGGCACGACCGCCCGGGTAGCCGACGTGCACACCAGCACCTGCGGCGCCGAACTGGTCAGCATCAGCTCGATGCGCTCGGCCGGATAGTCCGGGTCGACCGGGACGAACGCCCCGCAGGCGAACGTCACGCCCATCATGGTCACCACGAGTTCGGCCGACCGCTCGACCAGCACCCCGACCCGGGTCTCCCGCCGGACACCCAGCCCGACGAGCAACCGCGCCAGCGTCTCGACCTCACCGAGCAGTTCGCCGTAGGTCAAGGTCCGCTTCGCGTCCTCGATCGCCACCGCGTCCCGCGACCGCTCCACCTGACGGCGGAACAGCACCGGCAGGGTCTCCGCCTCGAACGGCACCTCGGTCCGGTTCCACTCCTCGATCACCAGGCGGCGCTGCTCCGGCCCGATCAGGGCGACCCGGCCGACCGGCACCCGCGGCTCGGTCACCACCTGGTCGAGCGCCCGGATGATCGAGGCGACGATCTCTTCGATCCGGTCGCGGCCGAACACGTCCGGCCGGTAGATGACCTCACCGTGGACACCGCCACCCTCGGAAGCGCGGATGGACAACGGATAGTGCCCGGTGTCGTCCGGGATCCCCGCCGGGCGCAGGGCGAGGACGTCGGGATCGTCGGACGGCGGGGGCGGCGGCGGGTAGTTCTCGAACACCACGATCGTGTCGAAGGCCGCGCCGGGACCGGCGAGCTGGTTGATCTCGGTCAGCCCGACGTGCTGGTGCGGCATCAGCGCGACCTGGCGTGCCTGCAGATCCGCCAGCATCTCCAGGAACGGCTGGGCGCCGGTGAGCCGCGCCCGGACCGGCAGCATGTTCATGAACAGGCCGACCGCGGTTTCCACCCCGGGGATCTCGACCGGCCGCCCGGCCACCGTGGTCCCGAAGACGACGTCGTCGCGTCCGGTCAGCCTGGCCAGCAGAAGTGCCCACACGCCTTGAAAAAGCGTGTTCGTCGTGACGCCGTGCCGCCGGGTGAACTCCATCAGGCGGCCGCTGAGGTCGTCGTCGAGTTCGAAGCGGACGCGATCCGGCTCGATGGGTACGGCGATCGTGTCCGGCGGCACCACGTGGGTCGCCTCGTCGAGCCCGGCGAGTTCGGTCCGCCACGCTTCCTTGGCCGCCGCCTTGTCCTGGCGGGAAAGCCAGGCGAGGTACTCGCGGTACGACGTCGGTGTGGGAAGCGGCCGGTCGTCTTCATAGGCCGCCATAACCTCGCCGAGGAACACCGGAAGCGACCAGCCGTCGGCCGAGATGTGGTGCGACCGGAGCACCAGCCGGTGCCTGCGCTCGGTGAACCGCACCAGGTGCAGATGCAGCAGCGGCGCCTTCGCCAGATCGAACCGCTCGGCGTGGGATTCCGCCGCGAGCCGCTCGAATTCCGCCAGCGCCTCGTCCTCGGGCAGGTGCGACAGATCGGTTTCCTGCCACGGCACCGCGACGTCGCGGACGACGGCCTGGACGGCGGTCCCGGAGCCTAGGCGGTGGAATCCCGCCCGCAGCGCGGGATGCCGGTCGAGCAGGGTCTGCCACGCCGCGTGGAACCGGGCGACGTCCAGCGGCCCGTCGAGGATGATGTCGCGGATACCGGCGTAGACGTCCGGGCCGCGCTCGTCGACCGCGTGGAACAGCAACCCTTCCTGCAGCGGGGAAAGCGGCCAGATGTCGGCCAGGCTCGGCACGAGGGCATCGACGTCCGTCACTTCCTGCTGCGTCAGCGAAATCAGCGGGAAGTCGGACGGCGTGTGTCCGCCCGCGCCACCCTCGGTGTCGAGGGCGAGGCCGGTCAGCATGTCCAGCCACGCCTGGCCGAGCGACTCCGCGTCGGCCTCCGTGAGCAGGCGTTCCGCCCAGGTCAGAGTCAGCGAAAACTCCCCGTCGAGCACGACCGCGTCGATTTCGACGGCGTGCCGCAGCGGCAGGTCGTCCTCCGCCGTCCCGCCGATGGTCCCGGCCAGCTGCCAGGGTTCCGCGTCGCCTTCGGGCCGGGCCGAGAACCGCCCGAGGTAGTTGAAGCCGATCTCCGGCGACGGCAGCGCCGCCAGCACCTTCCCGGTCTCCGCGTCGAGATACCGCAGCATCCCGTAGCCGAGCCCGCCGTCCGGCACCGCTCGCACGTTTTCCTTGACCTGCTTCAGCAACTTGCCGGGCGTGTCCGCCCCGGCGGTGTCCAACCTCAGCGGATGGACGTCGGTGAACCAGCCGAGCGTCCGCGACAGATCCATTCCGTCGAGCGGCTGACGGCCATGTCCTTCCACGTCCACCACGACGGCGGTGCCGCCACGCCACTGGGTGACCGCACCGGCGAGGGTCGCCAGCAGTACCTCGTGGACGCCGCAGTGGAAGGCCGTGGTGGTCTTCTCGACGAGCACGCTCGCGCGATCCCTCGGCAGGGTCCACGACTTGCGCCCCGACGTCGCGATGGTGTCGCGCCGAGGATCGAGTTCACCGATCCGCGCCTGCGCGCCGTCGAGGATTTCCGTCCACAGCTCCAGTTCCCCGGTCCGCGACGCCGCCTGATCGGCCAGCGTCCGCGCCCAGCGCCGGAACGAAACGGGCGGTGGGTCGAGCACCGGTTCCTCGCACGCCGCTTGCAGATCGGCCAGCAGGACACGCCACGACACCACGTCGACCGCGAGGTGATGGGCGGCCAGCACGAGCCGTCCCTCGGAGCCGGCATCCACCCAAACGGCCTGGAGCATCACACCCGCGACGGGGTCGAGCCGTCCGGCGGCCTCATGCGCGTGACGTTCCGCGATTTCGTCGAGGTCACCGGCTCCGGCCTCGACCCGCTGAAGCAGCGCCGCCGCGTCCACGGTTCCCCGCTCGGCCACCACTAGACCCGACTCGGTGACCAGGCTCCGCAGCAGATCATGGGTGTCGATCACCGCACGCAGACCGGCCGTCAGCACCTCGAGAGAAAGGTCGCCGGGCACGCCCGCCGTCACCCACTGCGCCAGCGCGCCCCGCGACATCGCACCCGGATCGCGTTCGAGCAGCGCCCGCACGACCGGCGTCCACGGCACCTCGCCGACACCGTCGGCGACCTCGGCCCCCTGCACGCCGCGCTCGGCGACCGCCGCGATCCCCGCGGGGGTCTTCTGTTCGAAGACCTGCTTGGCGCCGAAGACGAAGTCCTCGCGCCGGGCTCGGGCGGCCAGCCGCATCGAGAGGATCGAGTCGCCGCCCAGTTCGAAGAAGCTGTCGTCCGCGCCGACCCGGTCCAGGCCGAGGATCTCGGCGAAGAGATCGGTCATGACGCGTTCGGCCTCGGTCCGCGGTTCGCGGCCTGCCGGTCTCCCGGCGAATTCGGGGGCGGGCAGGGCGGCGCGGTCGATCTTTCCGTTGAGGGTCAACGGGAACGTATCCAGCACCAGCACCACCGCGGGCACCATGAACTCCGGCAGCCGCTCCGCGAGCCGGGTGCGGATCGCTTCGGATTCCAGTCCCGGTTCCGCGGTCACGTAGGCGATCAGCCGCTTCTCACCGGGACGTTCCTCCCGCGCCACCACGACGGCCTGCGAGACGTCGGGCAGCGCGGTCAGCGCCGCCTCGATCTCCCCCGGTTCGACGCGGTAGCCCCGGATCTTCACCTGGGAGTCGGCCCGGCCGCCGAACAGCAGCTCTCCGTCGTCGGTCCAGCGCGCGAGGTCGCCCGTGCGGTACATGCACTCACCGGCGGCGAACGGGTTCGCGACGAAGCGCTGCGCCGTCGCGGTCGGAGCGCCCAGATAACCGTGCGCCAGACCGGCACCGGCGAGGTACAGCTCGCCGGTCACGCCCGGCGCCACCGGCTGCAGGAACGCGTCGAGCACGTACGCCTGCCTGCCGGCCAGCGGTCCGCCGATCGGCAGGACGTCGCCCGTCTCGGCACCCGGTTCGAGGACGAGCCAGGTGGCGCACAGCGTGATTTCGGTGGGGCCGTACAGCTGCCGGAACCGGACGTCCGGGCACGCGTGGCGCATCCGTTCGACCGAGGCGAGCGGCACCGCGTCGCCACCGGTCAGGATCTCCCGCAGCCCGATGAAGGATTCCGGCGCTTCCTCGGCCACCACGCGGAAGGTCCCGGCGGTCAGGTGGATGGTGGTGACACCGCGTTCGACCGCTTCCCGCACCCGCTGCGCGTCGACCGCGCCCGGCTCCGCGACCACCACGGCGGCCCCGCTCACCAGCGGCACCCAGATCTCGACCAGCGACGCGTCGAACGCGTGGGAAGCGTGCAGCAGCACCCGATCCCCCGGCCCCTGCGACCAGCCCGGGTCACCCGCGAGCGCCGCGACACTGCCGTGCGGCACCGAAACACCCTTCGGCACGCCGGTCGATCCCGACGTGTACATCACGTAGGCCGTGTCGTGCGCCCCGACGGTGACGGGCGGCGCCGCATGCTCCGTCGCGCCCACGACGACCGGCTCGACGCCGTCCGGCACCGCGTCGCGGCTCGCCGCCACGCAGATCGCCAGCGCGGCACCGGAATCGGCCAGCATCCGCTCGATCCGTTCCGCGGGGTAGTCCACGTTCACCGGAACCTGGGCCGCACCGGCCTTCCAGACCGCGAGCAGGGCGACGAGCAGATCCGCGCCGCGGTCCATCACGACGCCGACGCGGTCACCACGCCGGACACCCCGCGCGGCCAAGGACCCGGCCAGCCCATCGGACTCGCGGTCGAGTTCGGCATAGGACAGCGTGCGGTCGCCATCGACGACCGCCGCCGCGTCCGGGGATTCCGCGGCCCGGAGCCGGAACAGCTCGGGCACCGTGACCCCCGTCGTCGCCTCACCCGTCGCGTTCCACCGCTCCACCACGGACTCGCGCGCCGGTTCGCTCGTCACGCCGAGGCGTCCCACGGGAAGCGAAGCCGCCGCCGGCACCCGCTCCAGGACCCGCACGACCTGCTTCGCGACCTCGGCCGCCGTTCCCGCGTCGATCCGGTCGGGCCGGAAGGCCACGCGGATCAGCAGGCTCTTGCCGGGCGAAACGCTCATGGTCAGCGGATAGCCGGTACCGGTCCTGGTCTCGACCGCGCTGATCGCGACACCGCCGTCGTCGCCGAGACCGTCGGCGTCGTGCGGGTAGTTCTCGATCATCACGATGGTGTCGAAGACCGCGCCCGCCCCCGCCGCGCGTTGCACCTGCGACAGCCCCAGGTACTGATGCTCGGTCAACGCGGACTGCCGGGCTTGCAGATCCTGGAGCATTTCCAGCACCGGCAGGTCGCCGTCGAGTGGCACGCGGACCGGGACGGTGTTGATGAACATCCCCACCATCTGTTCCACGTCCGGCACGTCCGCCGGGCGCCCGGAAACGACCGTCCCGAACACGACGTCCGTCCGGCTCGCCAGCCGCGACAGCACCAGCGCCCACGCGCCCTGCACGATCGTGCTCAGCGTCAGGCCGTGACCGCGGGCGAAACCGGTGAGCGCTCGTGTCGCCGCCTCGGGCAGCGATTCGGCGTGCTCACCCGGCACGACCATCGCCTTGTCCGCGTCGGCGTCCACCACGGTCGGCTCGTCGGAACCGGCGAGTTCGGCCCGCCACGCCGCCTGCGTCGCCCGCTCGTCCTGGCGGCTCAACCAGGTCAGATAGTCCTTGTAGGACGGTGACTTCGACGGGGCTTGCCCGCCCGCGTAGGCGATCGACACTTCACCCAGGACGAGCGGCGTGGACCAGCCGTCGAGGAGAACGTGGTGCGACGTCAGCACGAACCGGTGCCGCACCGGGCTCAGCTTGATCAGCATCAGCCGGAGCAGCGGCGCCTTGGTCACGTCGAAGCGCTCGGCCTGGTCCTCAGCGAGCAGGCGTTCGATCTCCGCGGCCGCGTCCGCTTCCCCGACATGCGAGAGATCGACCTCGCGCCAAGGGATTTCCGCTTCGGCGGCGACGACCTGCACCGGCTCGCCGGAAGCCAGCTGGTGGAAGCCGGTCCGCAGCGTCTCGTGCCGGGCGACCACCTGGTTCCACGCGGCGCGCAGCCGCTCGGCGTCGAGTGGCCCGTCGAGGTCGAGGATCCGCTGGCTCTGGTAGACGTCGACACCGTCGTCGGCGACGGCCCGTTCGAAGAGCATGCCTTCCTGCAGCGGCGAAAGCGGCCAGATGTCGGTCAGCCCCGGCGTCACGGCTTCCAGCTCGGTCACGTCCTGCTGCGCCAGTTCGACGAGCGCGAAGTCGGACGGCGTGTGCCCACCGGCGGCGGAATCGGCGGCGAGCGCGTTCAGCGTCGCCAGCCAGGCCTCACCGAGACGTTCCACCGTGGCGGGATCGAGGTCCCGGCCGTCGATGGCGAGCCCCAGCCGGGGCCCGTCCGCCGTGTCCTGGACCTCCGCGCCGACCTCCACGGGGTGGGCCAGGATCATGTCCGGGCCGCCGCCGAGTGGTCCTTCGCCCGCCGGTTGCCACGCCGGGTCCTTGGCGGAAAGGCTTGTCCGGCCGAGATAGTTGAAGCCGATCTGCGCGGACGGCAATTCCGCGAGCCTGGCACCGGTGTCGGGGTTGAGGTAACGCAGGAGCCCGTAGCCGAGCCCGTCGCCGGGAACCTCACGGATCTGTTCCTTGGCCGTCTTCAGCAGGTCCCCCGCGGAGACGTCGAAGCGGACCGGGTGCACGCTGGTGAACCAGCCGACGGTACGCAGCAGGTCCTCGCCGTCGGCGGCCTCGCGGCCGTGGCCTTCGACGTCCACCAGCAGCGCGCCGCTCCCGCGCAGCCGCGTCACCGCGCCCGCGAGCCCCGCCAGCAGGACGTCCTGGATGCCGCAGTGGAAGGCGGCGGGCAACCGGGTCAGCAGGTCGTTCGCCACGTCACCGGACACCGTCGCGGACCACGAGTGCGTCTTTCCCGGGCTCGGTTCCACCGCCGGTTCCGCACCGTCGAGCAGGGCGATCCACTGCTCGGTCTCGGCCACGGTGCGCTCGTCGCGCGCCTGCTCGGCCAGCCGCCGCGCCCACTGCCGGTACGACGTCGCCACGGGTTCGAGCGCCGCGTCTTCGTAGGCCGAGCGCAGATCGGGCAGCAGGATTCCCCACGAGACCGCGTCGACGGCGAGGTGATGCGCCACCAGCGCGAGCCGTCCCTGCCCGGTGTCAGGAGCGTCGATCCACACCACGCGCAGCATCGCCCCGGCCGCCGGGTCCAGCGCGGCCGTCGCCTCGCGGACCTCGCGTTCGGCGGTCTCGTCCAGGTTCTCGGCGACCACGCGCGTCACGAGTGCGGCCGCGTCCACCGCGCCCGGCTCGGGCACGATCAGCCGCCCCGATTCCACCCGCGCCCGCAGCAGATCGTGCGTGTCCAGCAGCGCCTGAACGGCCTTGACCAGCTTGTTCTGGTCGAATTCCGCAGGGGTGACGATGACCCGTGCCTGCGCGAAGCCGGGGCGCACGGCGTTCTCGCCGAGGGCGAGCATCACCGGCGTCATCGGGATCTCGCCGACCCCACTGTCCACTGTGGAGGATTGCGCCGGTGTTTCCTTGGCCAGTGCCGCCAGCCGCTCGGGCGTCCGGTGCTCGAACACCAGCCGCGGCGTCAGGGAGATCCCCTCCCGCCGGGCGCGGGCGGCCACCTGCATCGACGAGATCGAGTCACCGCCCAGTTCGAAGAAGCTGTCTTCGACGCCGACCCGCTCCAGCCCGAGGACGTCGGCGAAAACTCCACAAAGGACTCGTTCGTCCTCGGTCGCGGGTTCGCGGCCCGCCGCCTTCGAGGAGAAGTCCGGCTCGGGAAGCGTCTGCCGGTCCACCTTGCCGTTGACGGTCAGCGGAAGTTCGTCCAGCACCAGGATCGCGGCCGGGACCATGAACTCGGGCAGCGTCTCGGCGAGCCGGCCGCTCAGGCTCGCCGGGTCGAGATCCTGCCCCGCTTCGGGGACGGCGTACCCGATCAACTGCTCACCACGGGCGATCACCACGGCCTGGGCGACGCCGGGAAGGCGGCCGAGCGCGACCTCGATCTCCCCGGGCTCCACCCGGTAGCCGCGGATCTTCACCTGGTCGTCGGCGCGGCCGGCGAACGCCAGCGTGCCGTTCTCCGTCCAGGACGCGAGGTCTCCGGTGCGATACATCCGCCCGCCGGGCACGAACGGATCCGCGACGAAGCGCTCGGCCGTCAGCGTCGAACGGCCCAGATAGCCCTGCGCCACACCGGCTCCGGCGACATACAGCTCACCAGGCAATCCCTCGGGCACGGGCCGCAGGAACGCGTCGAGGACGTAGACCCGCCGTCCCGCGAGCGGACGACCGATCGGCAGCACCGATCCCAGGTCGTCGCCGGGTTCGAGTACCCACCACGTCGCACACAGCGTGGCCTCGGTGGGCCCGTAGAGATGCCGCACCCGTACGTCCGGGCACGTCCGCCGCACCCGCTCGACCGCCGCGGGCGGCACGGCGTCGCCCCCGGTCAGCACCTCGCGCAGCCCGGCGACCGATTCGGGCGCTTCTTCCGCCAGCACCCGGAAACTGCCGGCCGTGAGGTGGGCGGCCGTGACCCCGTCCGCCACGTAGCCGGCCAGTGCCTCGCCGTCCACGGCACCCGATCCGGCGAGCACCACCCGGGCACCCGAGACCAGCGGCACCCACAGCTCGAACAGGGAGATGTCGAAAGCGTGCGAGGCGTGCATGAGCACCGCGTCGCCGGGGCCGACGTCCCAGCCCGGTTCGCCGACCAGCGCCGCGACATTGCCGTGCGACACCGCGACACCCTTGGGCATGCCCGTCGATCCCGACGTGTACATCACGTACGCGACGGTGTCCGCCGTGGCGCCGATCGACAGCCGGGCGGACTCCGCGATCGCTCGGCGCGTCTCCGGATCGTCGAGGACGATCGGCGCGAGACCGCCGTCCAGGACGGCGTCCCGATGCGCTTCGGTGCACACGACCGCCGACGGCTCGGCGTCCGCCAGCATGAACTTCACGCGTTCCGCCGGATACGCGGGGTCCAGCGGGATGTACGCCGCGCCCGCCTTCCACACCGCGAGCAGGGTCGCGATCAGGTCGGGCGACCGGTCCATCACCACGGCGACCCGGTCGCCGGGCCGGACTCCCTTGCCGCTCAAATAGCCCGCGAGCCGTTCGGCGCGCTCGGCCAGTTCCCCGTACGACAGGGTTTCGTCACCGGCGACGACGGCGATCGCGCTTTCGTCCTGACGTGAGAACAGATCCGGCGCCAGCGCGTCCGGTGCCCGCTCAGCCGAGACACCCCACTGCCCGATCCTTTCGCGCTCGGCTGCGCTCGTCACGTCGATGTCGGCGACGGTGAGGTCACCCGACAGCTGACGCAGCACCCCGGTGAACCGCTCGACGATGGCTCGCGCGGCGGCCTCGTCGAACAGGTCCGTCAGGTAGTCGAGCTTGACGAGCATCGACTCACCGGGAACGGCGACCAGCGTCAGCGGGTAGTGGGCCGCCTCCTGGCCCTGGTTCACGCGAATGCCGAAGGGCGCGGCGAAATCCGGCCCGCCGAGCTCGCGCGGGAAGTTCTCGAAGACGATCATGGTGTCGAAGCTCGCGCCGGGTCCGGCCGCCTGCTGGATGTCCGCGAGCCCGACGAACTGGTCGGGAATGAGCGCCGACTGGCGTCTTTGCAACTCCGCCAGCATCTCGACGACCGGCGCCGACCCGCGCAGCCGCGCGCGCACCGGGACGGTGTTGAGGAACAGCCCCACCATCCCCTCGATACCGGGCAGATCCGGCGGGCGCGCCGAAACGACCGCGCCGAACACGACGTCCGTGCGGCCGGACAGCTGCGCGAGCACCATCGCCCAAGCGCCCTGCACGACGGTGTTGAGCGTCAATCCGTTGCCGCGGGCCAGGTCTTCCAGCGACCGGGTGAGCTCCGGCGGCAGCTCGACCGTGACACTCTCGGGAATGCCGGGCGCGCGTCCCGGATCGGCGGGCGCCACCAGCGTCTGCGCTTCGAGGTCGCCGAGTTCGTTCGTCCAGGCCGCGAGTGCCTTCGTCTTGTCCTGACGGCTCAGCCACGCGAGATATTCGCGGTACGGCGTCACTTCCGGCAGCTCCGCCACCGTGTACAGCGCCGACAGCTCGTCGAACACGATGGGCAGCGACCAGGCGTCCATGATCGCGTGATGGCAGGTGACCACGAGGCGGTGGCTGTCTTCGCCGAGCCGGATCAACGTCAGCCGCAGCAACGGCGCCGTCGCGAGGTCGAACCGCTTCGTCCGGTCCTCCTCGGCCAGCTCTCGCACGGCAGCCTCGGGGTTTTCGACGTGGGACAGGTCGATCTCGCGCCAGGGCAGGTCCACCTGCCGGGCGATGATCTGCACCGTCTCGCCGGTTTTGCGCTGCCGGAAGCAAGCGCGCAGCGACGCGTGCCGGGCCAGCAGCGCCTCCCACGCCGCACGCAGCCTCGCCGCGTCGACCGGCCCGTCGAGCTCCAGGATCCAATGTCCGATGTAGACGTCGAGCCCTTCACCGTCGTAGACCGCGTGGAAGACCAGCCCTGCCTGCAACGGCGACAGCGGCCAGATGTCCTCGATCCGCGACTGAGCCATCAATATCTCCCTCGATCAGCGAAGTTCTTCGGCGAATCCCGTCCTGCGCGAAGTCGAGGCGCCGACGTCGAATGCGGCATGTCCCCCCACCGAATCGTCGCCCGAAGGGCCGACCCGGACAACATGTCCAACGGTCCCCGTTTTCCTGCCGTGAAAGCGCCTGTGGTGCGGGGTGTGTGGAAATAGGGACGTTGAGTGTCCCTATTTCCACACACCCCCTACTGAACGTCACCGCACCCGGCCCCGGGGTGTCGCGAAAGCCACTTTCGCGACACCCACCACACGCCGCCGGAAACCGAAAAGGGGTCGTGAGCGGCAAGGACGGTTCTAACCGTCCTAACCACTCACGACCCCAAAACGAAAACCGACCCCTAAACGGTGTCGAACTCGGACTCCAATTCCTCGATCTCGTCCTTCCCCAGGTCGACCAGTTCGAAGTCGGCGGCGGGTTTCCGCGCCGCGGGGACCTCGTCCGGTTCCTCGCCCAGCTCGACGAACGACGCGAGCCCCGCCGGCGTCCGGTACTCGAAGACCTCCCGCGCGCCGAAGGTCATCCCCGCACGCCGGGCCCGCGCCGCCAGCTGCATCGAGACGATGGAATCCCCGCCCAGCTCGAAGAAACTGTCGTCCGCACCCACCCGCTCCAGGCCGAGCATCTCGGCGAAGAGTTCGCACAGCAGCCGCTCGATCTCCGTGACCGGTTCCCTCCCGGCGATATGCCCGCTGAAATCGGGTTCCGGCAACGCTTTCCGGTCCACCTTGCCGTTCGCGTTCACCGGCAGCGCGCCCAGCGCCATCACCACCGACGGCACCATGTACTCCGGCAGCAGCCCGGCGATCCGGTCGCGCAGCCGCACCGGGTCCACCCCGGCGCCGGACACGATGTAGCCGATCAGCCGTCCGTCGCGGACCGCCACCACCGCCTGGTCGACGCCCGGCTGGTCCGCCAGCACCGCCTCGACCTCGCCCGGTTCCACGCGATAGCCGCGGATCTTGACCTGCGTGTCCGCGCGCCCGGCGAAGACCAATTCGCCTTCGTCGTTCCAGTACGCCAGGTCCCCCGTCCGGTACATCCGCTCGCCGGACGCGAAAGGATCGGCGACGAACCGTTCGGCCGTCAACGCGGTCCGGCCGAGGTAACCGTGCGCCACCCCGGCGCCCGCGATGTACAGGTCGCCCGCGACGCCCGGCGGCAGCGGCCGCAGGAAGACGTCCAGCACGTACAGCCGCCGTCCCGGATGCGGTTTGCCGATCGGCAGCGTCGAGCCCAGCTCGTCGCCGGGCCGGATCACCTTCCACGACGCGCAGAACGTCGTTTCCGTCGGCCCGTAGGTGTGCAGGACACGCAGGTCCGGGCACGCCTGCCGCACCCGCTCCACCGCGCCGAGCGGCACCACGTCCCCGCCGGTCTGGAAGTAGCGCAGCCCGGCGAAACAGTCCGGTTTCTCCTGCACCAGCGCGCGGAACTGGCCGGCGGTGAAGTTCACCGACGTGAGGCCCGCCGCCGCGTGCGCGGCGAGGGTGTCCGCGTCGATCACGCCCGGACCGGCGAGGATCACCCGCGCGCCCGCCACGAGCGGCACCAAGACCTCGTACAACGCCGGGTCGAAAGTGTGCGGCGCGTGCATCAGCACCGCGTCACCGGGATGCAGGTCCCACACCTGATAGCCCAGCAGCGCCGCGACGCCGCCATGCGAGACAGCAACGCCCTTCGGCGTTCCGGTCGAGCCGGACGTGTACATCACGTACGCCAGGTCGTTCGCCCCGACCGGCACCAGCGAGGCCTCGCCCTCGACCGGATCGTCCACGAGGATCCGCTGATACCCGGACGGCGTCGCGGTCCCGGCGCGGCACACCACCGCGGCCGCCGAGGAATCCTCCAGCATGAACGCGACCCGCTCGGCCGGATAGCCCGGATCGATCGGCACGTAGACCGCGCCGGCCTTCCACACCGCGAGCCAAGCCGCCAGCAGTTCCGCCGACCGCTCGACCACGACCCCGACGCGGTCGCCGCGCCGCACGCCCCGGGCGATCAGGACCGTAGCGAGCTTGCCGGACCATTCGTCGAGTTCCGCGAACGAATACTCCCGGTCCGCGGCCACGATCGCCGTCGCGTGCGGAGTCCGTGCCACCTGACGGCCGAACAGCTCCACCGCCGACGACGCGTCGACGATGTCGTCCGTTTCGTTCCAGCGCTCGACCACCAGCGCACGCCCGGCCTCGCCCAGTACGTCCAGCCTGCCGACCGGCGTTCCCGGTTCCGCGATGATCCGCTCCAGCACCAGGGTGAGCCCGTCCAGCGCCGCCTTGGCGACCGACGCTTCGACGGCGTGATACTGCAATTCGATCTCGAGGCTTTCGCCCGGCATGACACCGAGGGTCATCGCGTACGGCGTCGCCTGGTTGAAATCCCGCAGGGTCAGGCTGAGCTCGGACGGCGAGCCGGTCGCCGGGTCGGCGTAGTTCTCGAACACGACGATCGTGTCGAAGCCCGCTTCGCCCAGCTTCTGGATCTCCGGCAGGCCGAGATGGTGGTGCGCCATCATCTCCGACTGCCGTCCCTGCAGTTCGGTGAGCATGCGCAGCACCGGCTGGCCGGCGTCCAACCGCACCCGGACCGGCACGGTGTTGATGAACAACCCCACGGTCTGCTCCGCGCCGGGCAATTCGGCGGGCCGCCCGGAGACCACCGCGCCGAACACGACGTCCTGACGGCGCGCCAGCCTCGCCAGCACCAGCGACCACGCGCCCTGCACCAGCGTGTTGAACGTCAACCCGTTGCGGCGGGCGAACTCGGCCAGCGCGGAGGTGAACTCCGGCGAATGGCGGACGACCTCGCTCGACGGCAGTCCATGCGCTTTCCCGGGAATCTCCGGAAGCCCGAGCGACGTTCCGTCGGCCCCGTCCAGTTCCGCGCGCCAAGCCGCCTTGGCGGCCTCCTTGTCCTGCTTTCCCAGCCAGGCGAGGTAATTCCCGTAGGAACCGGGGGCACGCGCGACGCCACCCGTCGCGTAGATCTCCAGGAGATCCGCCTCGATGAGCGCCCGCGACCACCCGTCGATGAGGAGGTGGTGGCTCGTGGTCACCAGGCAGTGCTTGTCCGGGCCGAGCCGGATCAGCATCAGCCGCAGCAACGGCGGCCGAGTGAGGTCGAACCGCGTGGAGCGTTCTTTCTCCGCGATCGCGCTCACCTCGGTCAGCGCGTCCTCTTCGGACAGATCGGACAGATCGCGTTCGGCCCACGGAAGCTTGACGTCCCGCGGGATGAGCTGGATCGTCTCGCCGTTCTTCCGCCGCTGGAAGCTCGCCCGGAGCGCCGCGTGCCTGTTCAGGACGATCTCCCAGGACTTCCGGAACCGTTCCGTGTCCAAGGGCCCGTCGATGATCTGCGACTGCTGGATGAGGTGGATGTCGGGCGCCTCGTCGTCCAAGGAGGCGTGGTAGAGCATGCCCGCCTGCATCGGGGAAAGCGGCCAGACCTCGGCCAGTGCCGATCCAGAAGTTGTCGTCGAAGTGTTCACGATGCCCGGCCTTCGCTGAGTTCCGCTGCCAATGCTTCGAAGCTTTCGATCTCGTCCTGGTCCAATTCGAGGAGACCGAAATCGGATGCGGTGTGCCCGCCCGCGGCGGGGTCTTCCGCTTGGGAGGCCAGTCCGGACAACACGGCCAGCAGTTCCTGGACCAGTCGTTCGATTCCGGCTTCGTCGAACACGTCGTCCGACCATTCGAGCAGGATGATCAGTTCCGGCCCGTCCGGCAGATCCTGGACGATCGCGTTGACGTCCAGCGCGTGCGGCAGCCGCATGTCCGCGTCGATCGAGCCGCCGATCTCGCCGACCTGCTGCCACGCCCGCACAGCGCCACTGTCACCGGCGGCGAACCGGCCGAGGTAGTTGAACCCGATGCTCGCCGACGGCAGCGCCGCCAGCAGCGGTTCCGTCTCGGCGTTGAGGTGGCGCAGCAACCCGTACCCGAGCCCGTCGCCGGGCACCGCACGCGACTGTTCCTTGACCGCCTTCAGCAACGTCCCGGCCGCCGCGTCACCGGCGAGCACCCCGTCCAGGTCGATCCCGGAGACGTCGAGCCGCACCGGATGCGTGCTGGTGAACCAGCCCACCGTCCTGGACAGGTCCATTCCCTCGGCCGGATGACGACCGTGGCCTTCGACGTCCACCAGTACCGAGTCCGACGCGCTCCACCGGGCGACCGCCCCCGCGAGCCCGGCCAGCAGGACCTCGTGCACGCCGCAGTGGAACACCACCGGCGCCCGCCCGGCCAGCACCGACGTCTCGGCCGAGGGCACCGTCCACGACCGCGAACGCACCTCGCCTACCGCAGCCTGCTGGTTCCCGGTTCCGACAATCGCCTGCCACGCGGGAAGTTCCGCGACCCGCTCGGCCGAGACGGCCCACTCCTGGAGCAGACCCGCCCACCGGCGGAACGACACCGCCACCGGCTCGAGTTCCGGTTCCCGGCCGGCGGCCGCGGCCTCGCACGCCGCTGGCAGATCCGACGCCAGGACCCGCCACGAAACCCCGTCGACCACGAGATGGTGCGCCACCACGATCAGGCGGCCGACCCGGTCCGCTCCGGCGTCCAACCACACGATTTGGACGACGACACCCGCGGCGGGATCCAGCCGTCCGACGGCCTCTCGCGCCGCGGCGGTCTCGTCCGGCTCGCCTTCGACCTTCACCCGGGTAAAGGTCGCGGGAGCGCCGCGCTCGCCGACCACCAGCCGCCCGTCGACCATCCGCGCCCGCAACATGTCGTGCGTGTCCAGCACCGCCGTCAGCCCGGCGGTCAGCGTCTCTTCCGTCAGATCCGCCGGGGCGCCCAGGACCATCCACTGCGCGAAGCCCGGCGCCGCGACGCCGTCCCCGAACAGCCGCATCACCGGCGTCAGCGCGACTTCACCGATGCCATCGGTGGCCCTGCCCGAATCCTGCCGGGGAGCCGGCGCAGCCAGCTGCGCGAGCCGTTCCGGAGTCCGGTGTTCGAACACCTGCTTCGGGGTCAGCGCGATGCCGTCACGGCGCGCGCGGGACGCGACCTGCATGGACGAGATCGAATCCCCGCCCAGCTCGAAGAAACTGTCCTCGACCCCGACCCGCGCCAGCCCGAGCACCTCGGCGAAGACCTCGCACAGGATCCGCTCGGCCTCGGTCGCGGGTTCCCTGCCGACCGTCTTCGACGAGAAATCCGGTTCGGGCAACGCCTTCCGGTCGATCTTCCCGTGCGCGGTCAGCGGCAGGACATCCAGTGCCATCACCGCCGCGGGCACCATGTACGCGGGCATCCGCTCGGCGAGTTCGGACCGCAGCGCCTCCGGGTCGACGTCGCCCGGCGACACGTAAGCCACCAGACGACCTTCGCGAACGGTCACCGTGGCCTGCGTGACCCGGGGATTGCCGGAGAGCGCGAACTCGATCTCGCGCGGCTCGACCCGGAACCCGCGGATCTTGACCTGGTCGTCGGTCCGGCCGGCCGAGACCAGCTCGTCCTCGTCCGTCCAGTAGGCCAGGTCGCCGGTCCGGTACATGCGCTCGCCGGGGACGAACGGATCCGCGACGAACCGCTCCGACGTCAGCGCCGCACGGCCGAGATAGCCCCGCGCCACCCCGATCCCGGCCAGATACAGCTCGCCGACGACTCCGCGCGGCAACGGACGCAGGAACGCGTCCAGCAGATAACCGCGCACCCCGGCGATCGGCCCACCGAACGGGATCACGTCGCCGCGCGGCGCCAGCGGCATGCTCACCGTCGCGCAGATCGTGGTCTCGGTGGGCCCGTAGGCGTTGAGCATCCGGCGGTCGGCCGAAAGCCGGTCCACCAGCCCCGGCGGGCACAGCTCCCCCGCCGCGGTCACCGTCTCGACCCCGGCGGGGAACACGTCGACGGTGGCCAGCACCGACGGCGGCGCCTTCACGTGCGTGACGTCCCACCGCTCCAGCGTGTCGCTCAGCGAAGCCTGCGGCGGCAGGTCCTCGTCCGGCGGCATCACCAGCGTCGCCCCGGAAAGCAACGCCATCATCACCTCGGACACGATGGTGTCGAAGCCGAGCGCCGCGAACTGCAGGACACGGGACGACGGCGTCACGGCGAGCCGTTCGATATGCGCCATCGCCAGGTTGCCCAGGCCCGAGTACGTGACGATCACGCCCTTCGGGGTTCCCGTCGAGCCCGACGTGTAGATCACGTACGCCGCGTCGCGCATCCCCACCGTCGGCAGAACCGCCTCCGGGGCCGCCGCCAGGTCGAGTTCGTCGAGCACCACGAGCCGGTCCGTGAACTCCTCCGGCACCGCGTCGCGTGTCTTTCCCTGACACACCACCAGCATCGGGTCCGCGCTGCCGAAGATCAGCTTCACCCGCTCGGCCGGGTACGCGGGGTCCACCGGGACGAAAACGCCGCCCGCCAGCGACACCCCGAGCATCCCGATCAGCCACCACGCGGACCGTCCGGCCACCAGCCCGACCCGGCGCTCCCGGTCGACGCCCGCCGCGCGCAGGACGGCGGCGAACCTGGTCGCGCGGTCCCACAGTTCCGCGTAGGTCAGGTCGCCTTCGCCGTCCGTGACCGCCACCGCGTCCGGCCGCTCGGCCGCCATCCGCCCGATCAGCTTCGGCAACGGTTCACCGTCGATCAACGCGGGTGCCCAGCGGGGCAACGGAATCTCACCCATCCCGGTCCGCCCGACGAGTGCGGACGGATCCTCGACGACCGCGCCGAGCGCCCCGGCGAACCAGTCCAGCAGGGAATCCGCGACGGCCTCGTCGATCTGCCCGTGCCAGTAGGCGAGCTGGATCCGGAACTCTTCGCCCGGGATCACCCCGACCGTCACCGGGTAGTGGGTCCCCTCGACCGTGCCCAGATACGAGAACTGGTCGGCGAAGTCCCGCGGGTAGTTCTCGAACACCAGCAGCGTGTCGAACATCGCGCCGGGTCCGGCCGTCTTCTGGATCTCCGTCAGCCCCAGGTGCTGATGCGGCATCAGCTCGACCTGACGCCGCTGAAGGCCGGTGAGCATGTCCACGACGGACTGCCCGCCGTCCAGCGAGACCCGCACCGGGATCGTGTTCATCATCAGTCCCGGCATCGATTCGACACCGGGGAGTTCGGCGGGACGGCAGGCGACCGTGGTGCCGAACACGACGTCGGTCCGCCGCGCGAGCCGCGCCAGCACCAGCGCCCACGCGCCCTGCACCACCGTGTTGAGTGTCAGCCCGTGGTCGCGGGCGAAACCCGTGAGCCGGTCGTACAGCTCCGGCGCGAGCTGGGTGACGCGATAGTCGTAGTCCGTCGCCGTGTCCGACTTGGCGACCAGGGCGGGCACGTCGATGTCCGACAGCTCCGCCTGCCAAGCCGCGCGCGCCGAGTCCTTGTCCTGCCTGTCCAACCAGGCCAGATAGTCGCGGTACGAAGCGGCCGTCCGCTCGGGGAAACCGCCGGAGGTGTACGCCGCCGAGACCTCGTTGAGGATCACCGCCACCGACCAGCCGTCGGTGAGGATGTGGTGGTTGACCACCAGCAACCGATGCCGATCCTCGGCGACCTTGATCAGCACGAGCCGGAACAGCGGCGCCTTGGCGAGATCGAACCGGTCTCGCTGCTCCTCGGCGGACAGTGCCTTGACGGCCCCTTCGATGTCGCCGGCGCCGGACAGGTCGACCTCGCGCCACGGCAGCTCGACGCGTCCGGCGACGGCCTGCACCGCCTTGCCCGACGCGAGCCGGTGGAAGGTCAGCCGGAGTTCGGGGTGCCGGGCGAAGGCCGCGTCCCACACCGACCGCAGCCTGGCCACGTCCAGCGGTCCGGTCAGCTCCACGATCCACTGCGTCTGGTAGATGTCGGGGCCCTGGTCGTCGAGGGTCGTCTGGAAGAGCAGACCCGCCTGGAGCGGCGCCAGCGGCCAGACCTCGACGGCGTCCGGGACCGCGGCCGCCAGCTCCGTCTCGTCTTCCGCGGTCAGCTCGACCAGTGGACCGTCGACGGGCCGATCGGCCGGGGCGATACCCGCCACCGCCGCCAGCCGCGCGGGAGTCCGCTCGCCGAAGATCTGTGAAGGCGTCACCAGCAGACCGGCTTTCGCCGCGCGGGCCGCGACGCGCACCGCGAGGATCGAATCCCCGCCCAGCTCGAAGAAGCCGTCGTCGACGCCCGCCCGGTCGATGCCGAGCACTTCGGCGAATAGTCCACAAAGGACACTCTCGGCCTCGGTGACGGGTTCGCGCCCTTCGGCCTTCGCCGCGAAGTCGGGCGCGGGCAACGCCGCGCGGTCCACCTTGCCGTTGCCGGTCAGCGGCAGCGCCGCCACCGCAAGCACCACGGCCGGGACCAGGTAGCCGGGCAAGACCGCCTGAAGCCGCTCGCGGACGAGCGCGGGTTCCACGTCCGCCACCACGTAACCGATCAGGCGGCCGTCGATCGGCACCACGACGGCCTCGTGGACGTCCGGCTGCGCGGTCATCGCGGCCTCGACCTCGCCGGGTTCGATCCGGAACCCGCGGATCTTCACCTGGTCGTCGACGCGGCCCGCGAAGAGCAGTTCGCCGTCCGGCGTCCATTTCGCGAGGTCACCGGTGCGGTACATCCTTTTGCCCGGCGCGAAGGGATCCGCCACGAACCGCTCCGCCGTCAGCGCGGGCCGGTCGAGGTACCCGTCGGCCAGCCCGGCACCGGACAGGTACAGCTCGCCGACCACGTCCGGGGCGACCGGCCGCAGCGAGTCGTCCAGCACCCAGGCCTGCCGCCCGGCGAGCGGACGGCCGATCGGCAGGACCGCCACCGGATCGTCCTCCGGTTCGAGCACGTGCCACGTGGCGCACAGCGTCGTTTCCGTCGGCCCGTACAGATGCCGGATCCGCGCGCCGGGCGCGGCATGGCGCACCCGGTCCACCGCGTGCGCGGGCACCAGGTCCCCGCCGGTCAGGATCTCGCGCAGCCCCGCGAACGACTCCGGCGCTTCCTCCGCCACCGCGCGGAAACTGCCCGCCGTGAGATGCGCCCGCGTCACCCCGCCCGCGACCGCCTCCCGCAGCCGCCGGGCATCGACCGGCCCCGGCGCGGCGATCACCACCCTGGCGCCCGACACCAGCGGCACCCAGATCTCGCACAGGGACGCGTCGAAGGAATGCGGCGCGTGCATGAGGACCGCGTCGTCGGGTTCCATCGCCCAGCCGGGATCGCCCACCAGTTCCGCGACGCTGGAATGCGGGACGGCGACGCCCTTCGGCTTGCCCGTCGAACCGGACGTGTACATCACATACGCCAGGTCCTCCGGGCTCGCCGGAACGACCGCGACGTCGCCCGCGTCGTCCGTCACGACGATCGACTCGGTCCCTTCCGGGACGTTGTCGCGCGTCCCGGCCGAGCACAGCATCAGGGACGCACCCGAATCCGCGACCATGAACGCCACCCGCAGCGCGGGATACGAGGCGTCCACCGGCACGTACGCCGCGCCCGCCTTCCAGACGGCGAGCAGCGCCACCAGCAGATCGGCCGAGCGGTCCAGCATCACCGCGACCCGGCGGGCGCCCCTGGCGACCAACCGGCCGGACAGCCTGCCCGCGAGCTCGTCGAGCTCCCGGTAGGTCAGGATCCGGTCCCCATCGGCCACGGCCACCGCGCCGGGGGCCCGGCCCACCTGCCTGGCGAAGAGATCGAGCACCGTCGGTGCGGCCTGCGCTGCGGAACTCATCGTCATCCTCCGTAGACCACGGTGTCCAGCGGTTCCGGCTCTTCGTCGAACTCGTCTTCCTCGGGCTCCGGCTTGGGCGCGTTGTTCTCCGGCCTGGCGAACTGCGTGTGGTAGAGCTCCGAATACAGCCCGCCCCGGGCCAGCAACTCGTCGTGCGTCCCGCGTTCACGGACCGTTCCGCCGTCGATCACGAGGATCTGGTCGGCCTCGCGGATCGTGGACAACCGGTGCGCGATCACCAGCGACGTCCGGTCGCGCAGCGCGGTCTTGAGCGCCCGCTGGACGGCGGCCTCCGACTCGGAGTCCAGATGCGCGGTGGCCTCGTCGAGCACGACGACCGTCGGCGCCTTCAGCAGCAAGCGGGCGATGGCCAGGCGCTGCTTCTCCCCACCGGACATGCGGTACCCGCGGTCGCCGGTGACGGTGTCGAACCCGCGGGGCAGCGACTGGATCAGCTCCCAGATCTGCGCCCCCTTGCAGGCTTCGACCAGTTCTTCCTCGGTGGCGGTCGGGCGGGCGTAGAGCAGGTTCTCGCGGATCGTGTCGTGGAAGAGATAGGCGTCCTGGCTGACCACGCCGACCGTGCCGCGGATCGAGTCGAAGGACAGGTCGCGCAGATCGTGCCCGTCGAATCGGACCGCGCCGGCGTTCGGGTCGTACAGCCGGGAAACCAGATGCGTGATGGTGCTCTTCCCCGCCCCGGACGGGCCGACGAGCGCGGTGAGGGTCCCCGAGGGCGCCTCGAAGCTGATGCCGCGCAGGACGTCCGCCGTCTTGTCCCCGTTCTCCCGCTTGGTCCGCAGGTGTTCGAGCGATGCCAGCGAGACCTCGTCCGCGGTGGGATAGCGGAACACCACGTCGTCGAACTCGATCCCCGGCGCCTTGCTCTTCTCGAGTTCCTTGGCGTCCGGGCGTTCCTGGATCAACGGCTTGAGGTCGAGCAGCTCGAAGATCCGCGCGAAGCTCACCACCACGGTCTGCGCGGTCTCCTGCAGCCCGGACAGCTGGGTGATCGGCCCGAACAGCCGCCCCAGCAGGGTGGCGATGGCGATGAGCGTCCCGAGCTGGAACGCCCCCTCGATCACGAGCCCGCCGCCGACGCCGTAGACGACCGCCGTGGCGACCGAGGCCATCAGCGCCATCATGACGAAGGACATCCGGGCCCAGATGGAGATGCTCACGCCGATGTTGCGGATCTTCCCGGCGCGCTTGCGGTAGTCGGCCATCTCCTCGTCCGGGCGGCCGAAGAGCTTGGAGAGCATCGCGCCCTGGACGTTGAACCGTTCGTGGAGGAGCCCGCCGAGCCCGGCGTTCGTCTCCATCAGCGTTCCGGTGCGCCGCTGGATGATCCGCCCCACCCAGATCCAGGGGAGGACGAACAGCGGGACCAGCACCAGCGTGACCACGGCGACCAGCCAGGACAGGTAGAACAGCTCGACCAGCACGAGCAGGACGGTGACCACACTGGTGGCCGCCATCAGCAGATGACCGAACGCCTGCTGCGCCATGATGAGTTCGGTGTGCAGCCTGCCGACCAGCACCCCGGTCTGGGTGCGGGTGAAGAACGCGATCGGCAGCCGCCGGACGTGATCGAGCGCCTGCACCCGGAGGTCGTAGGTGACCCCCTCGCCGATCTTCGCGGAGACGTAGGCGGACAACAGCGACAGCAGCGCGCCCGCCACGGCGAGACCGGCCGTCAGGACCGCCATCAGGATGACGACCCCGAAGTCGTTCTTGAGGATGCCGCCGTCGATGAGCTCCTTCATCAGCAAGGGAGTCGCGACGACGACGAACGCCTCCATCGCGGCGATGAGAACGAAGATCGCCACCTTGCCGACGTGAGGACGGAAATACGCGAGGACTCTGCGCACCGTCCCCGGACGGACCCGGTTCGACCAGGGATCGGGGTCGTCATCGCTCTTGGGCGACGCCCCGAAGCGCAACATTACTTCCATTTGGGCATCCCTCTCACGCACGAAGTCGGCAAGCTCAATCGTGCTGAATCGTGTCGATGTCCACGAGTGGTCCCCGGCGAACATCTCCGTCTGTCAGTCCACAAAGGACCATTTTGGCGTCGAACGCCACTCGCGCCTGGTCGCCGAGCACGCGGGGCGCACGTTCTGGCCGGATCACCCGTGCGCCGGGCCGTAACTCGCGTGCTTGGAGGCGTAACTCGCGTGTCTCCAGCCGGAACACACGGCGCTACCCCGGCCCCACCGAGTTACGCCTCTGATCACGCGAGTTACGCCTCCGATCACGTGAGTTACGCCTCCAAGCACGTGAGTTCCGCCTTCAAGCCACAGTCGTCCCCTACGGGCCCATGGCCGGACCGGCGGGAATCCGGCCGTGGCCGTCCACCCCGCGCCGCAGCAGATCCGTCACGTCGTCCAGGTCACCCGCCCGCAGCGCCGAGGCCGCCGCGGCCAGATCGGCCGCGATCCGGTCGAGCACCGCCGCCACCGGAACCGCGTTCCCGGCGAGGATCTTCCGCCACAGCAGAGGATTTCCGGCCGCGATACGAGTGACGTCGCGCAACCCCTGCCCGGCGAGGCGCAAGGCGACGTCCTCGCCGTCCTCCAGGCTCGCCGCCACCGCCGAAGCGGCCACGTGCGGAGCGTGCGACACCAGCGCCACCGCCGAGTCGTGCTCGACCGCGCCGACGGTGACGGCCTCGGCCCCGCACAGCGACACCAGTTCGCGAGTCAGCCGTAGTGCCTCGGCCCCGGTTTCGACGCCGGGACACAGCGCCCACGGGCGGCCCGCGAACAGGCCGGCGCGCGCCGCGGCCGGGCCGGATCGCTCCCGCCCCGCGAGCGGATGCCCTGGTACGTAAGAGATCAGGTCGCAGCCGAGCCGTTCCGCGTCGGCGATCGGACCGGCCTTGACGCTGGCGACGTCGGTGTACGCCCGTGCCGCGCCCTGTTTCTGGAGCGCGGCCAGCCGCTCCCCCACCAGATGCGGCGGGACGGCGATCACCGCCAGATCCACGTCCTCGCCGGTCCATGCACGGCCGGCGCCGAGTTCCCGCGCCACCCGTACGGCGTCTTCGTCGATGTCGGTGAGATGAACGGTGACACCCTTTTCCCGCAGGGACAACGCGGCCGACGTGCCGATCAGGCCGGTGCCGACGACAAGCGCCTTCTCGATGGTCACAGCTACTTCTTAGGCCGCTCTCCCGGCGATGTCGAGCCGCGGGGCATGGGCACCGCGGGAGAGTTACGAGGGGGACTTCTCCGCATATGACACGGAAAAGTCCCCTTCGTACCTACCCGATCACCGTGCGGCCAGATCGGTCGCCCTGCTCTCCAGGTGATCCGCGAACCCCGCCCAGACCCGGGCGTGATCCCTGGCGAATCCGGCGACCACGCCGTACAGATGCGGCGGGACACCGTGCAGGATCCGTTCCCATTCCTGCCCGTCCATCGAGTGCATGGCGAGCATGCGCAACAGGATCCGCCCGACCTCGCTCAGCCGCAGCGCCGGGTCGGCCTTGAGCCGCTCCAGCACGGTGAGCCGTTCCCGGTCCAGCGAGTGACCGAGGTCGGTTTCCGTCAGGCTCAACGGATCCGGCTTCGCGCGCAGCCGCCTGCTCCCGTCCGGGGTCGGGCTTTCGCCACGCTCCAGCCTGCCGCGCACGTCCCGGACCGTCTCCGGGGAGATGCCGACCTGCTTGGCGACCTGACGCAGGGAAAGGCCGGGATCGTTGCGGATCAGATCGGCGGCGAGCTTCCGCCGCTCCGAGCTGTCGACGGGCCGGATCCGCCCGTCCCGCCCGATCCTGGCGCCGTTCCCGCCTTCGCCGCCACGCCTGCGCAGGTCCGCCACGGTTCCCGCGGAAATGCCGGTCGCCGAAGCCACCCGCCGGTCGGACCACTGCGGATGCGTCCCGATGATCTGGACGGCCGCCCGTTTCCGGTCCGCCAGTGAAAGCGGCAGACCGTGCCGGATGTTCGCTTCCACCGCGAGCACGAAGGCGTCGGATTCGGCGCCGTCGATGAACCTCGCGGCGATTTTCGTATCGCCTCGTACTCGTGCCGCCTTCAGCCGGTGCAGGCCATCGACCACCTGCATCGTCGGTCGGTGAACGAGAATGGGCGGTAGCTCCCACTCCGCCGACAACAGTGTCTCGACATGCTCTGGATCCTCGCCCGAAGTCCGTGGCGAACAAGCAGTGGACAGTCTCGACAGCTCGATTTCGACGACAGGGAGAGCGGACAAGTCAACTCTCGTCGGATCCACCTAGCCCCCATTGAATCTGTTGATTCAGCAACTTTCAGACACGGCACGGAAACCCCACCGTCCAACTGCTTGGCTTCGGTGGTTGGACACCATGAACCCGTCCGACGCCAGCCTCGGCCGTAGGGCGGGATGTCCTCGACGGTGAGGAACCCTCAAGCGCCACAGGCAGAACCGCATGCGGCGGCCCGCCTCGACGGTCTCCCAGCTGACCGTTGGCGCGTATTCCGACGAACTACCGAAGCTGAACGGCATCCTCCCATCGCCCCGACGGCGATCTGCGGGACGAACGCTCGACGGCTCCGGCCCGGCAGGACCGACACTTGGTCAGCCTGACGGGACCGACACCCGCTTCGGCGCGAGGTCCCGGACATGTCCGATTCTATGACTCCGTACCTGCTCGGTTCAGAGGATCGGCGAGTGAAGTCTTTGGTTTGGCTCGTGGTCGCGAGTCACCGACGCACCCCCTCTGTCCCCAGCAAAGCGTGCACACCATGTCAGCCCCAGCTGATGCGCACCTGTGCAGCATGGCATGAACAATCCATGTCGGCAATTGACGAACAGTGTGATTTTCGTAGTGAACGAGGCGCTCAAGATCAATATCCGGAACTCCGCATGCACTATTGACTCGTTTGGCGAACATAAGTAAAGGGCGCGCGTACATGCTTGTTCCCGGTTGTCCGGTTAGCCTGTTCGCACGTTCCGTTAGGCCGTTCGCGCGGCTCGACATCTACTCGAATGATCACGGCACCGGCGGTTCATGTTCCGTTCTTCGACACTTGTTCACACGAACGGCCGAGCCCGCGTCCCACGGTCCGGGCGAAAACTCACCCTTGCGGGGATCACCCATGAGCAAAGCGAAGGGTGGCAGGCTAGGAGCCGGCCCCGGTTCATCCCGCCGTCATGGTCGACGGCACCGCCCACCGATCCCCGGAAGGAGGTTTCGTGCGTACAGGACAACAAAGGGACAGCGTTCGACCTCCCCCGAGGAGCACCCGAGCCGCCCGGACATTCATGGGATGAAATGGTGTTCGCGGCAATTCGGCGCCGCGTAAGCCTTCACGAACCCCGAAACGCGTGAAGGCCCCCTTCCCTCGGCTGAGCCGAGGGAAGGGGGCCTTCACGCGCGACACCTAAGCGATGGGGAAATCGAAATAAGTGTCCGGGTAGGGCTCGTCCTTCAGGTTGTAGTGCCACCACTCGCACTCGTACGACTTGAAGCCCGACCCCTCCATGACCGCGCACAGGTGCGCGCGGTTCTTCGCGGCCTCTTCCGTGACGCCCGCCGCCCCGTGGTGCGAGACGACGTCCATCAGGTCGTGGTCGCCACCCATGTCGGCGAGTTCGCCGGTGTCCAGGTGGTAGAGCGTCAGGTCCACGGTGCTGCCGCGGCTGTGGCCCGATTTGGTGGCCACGTAGCCTTTTTCGAACATCTGAGGCCGGTCGATGTTCGGGTAGTGCCTGGCCTTCTTCCGGCCGTCTTCTGGCTCTTCCGCCCAGCGCATGAAGCGGTCCACGGCGCGCTGCGGGCGGTACCCGTCCCACAGGAGCAGCCCGAAGCCGAGCTCCTCGGCCTTGTCCCGCGCCTTCTCCAGCGCCGCGCAGAACGCCCGCGTACCGACGATCCGGTTCACCAGGTACCCGTCCACCGGCTTGCCGGTGAAGTTGTCCCACGTGGCGTACTTGGCGTCCCAGCGAATCCCGGAGACGACCTCGTCTACGAAGACGAAATCATCCTTCATTCGTCACGGCCCGCCAGCGTCAGGTTCACCAGCCGGTCGATCAGGTCGCCGAGCGAGAGGCCGGCGGCGGCCATCATGCGCGGGTAACGGCTGTACGAGGTCAGGCCGGGCAGGGTGTTGACCTCGTTGAGCACCACGCTGCCGTCCTCCTTGAGGAACAGGTCGACGCGCGCGAGCCCGCGGCAGCCGAGGGCACGGTAGATGACCTTGGCCGTCTTCTGGACGAGGTCACGCGACTCGTCCGGGATGTCGGCGGGAACGATGAAGCTGGAGTTCTCGGAGCCGGTCTCGGGGCTCTTCTCCTGGTGGATCTTGAAGAAGCCGTGGGTCAGCGCGACCCGGTCGACCTCTCCCGCGAACAGGTCCTCGTCGTTGCCGAGGATCGAGCAGCCGATCTCGCTGCCGATGACGGCCTCTTCGATCAGGACCTTCGCGTCGTACTGGCGCGCCTCCGCCAGCGCGGCGGGCAGTTCTTCCTTCGCGGAGACCTTGCTGACGCCGAACGAAGAGCCGGAGCGGGCGGGCTTCACGAAGACCGGGTAGTTCAGCTGGTCCGGGTCGACGTCGCTGTCCGGCGTGACGATGTAGAAGGTCGGCGTCGCGATCCCCGCGCCGCGGACGACGGAATAGGTGAGGGCCTTGTCGATGCACATGACCGAGCTCGGGAGGTCGCAGCCGACGTAGGGGATGCCGGAGATCTCCAGCAGGCCCTGCATCGCGCCGTCTTCGCCGAACTTGCCGTGCAGCACCGGCAGCACCACGTCGAGGGCGATCGTCTCGTACTTGCCCTCGTCCAGGACGAGCAGACCGTGCACCCCGCGGTCCGGCGACAGCACGGCCGGGCGGACGTTCCCGCTCTCCCAATCCTCGGCGGGGCCGTCGCAGAGCATCCAGGAACCGCTCCGGGTGATCCCGATGTAGTACGGCTCGTACTTCTCGAGGTCGAGGTTCTTCTGGACCTCGCGCGCAGATTTGATGGAGATAGGATGTTCTTCGGAAAGCCCGCCGAACAGAATTCCGATTTTCAGCCTACCCATACTACTTCCCGCTTTCGAATTGGAGACAATTGATGATGGAGTTTTCAACAGTGTCACTCAGCGCGTGGTCCGTGTAATAGGCGGTATGCGGACTGATGAGCACGTTCGACAGTTTTTCCAACCGCAGCAACGTTTTGCTCTCTATCGCCTTGTTCCGGCAGTCGGCGTAGAAGATGCCTTCCTCTCCTTCGAGGACGTCCAGCGCCGCTCCGCCCAGCTTTCCGCTTTCCAGTGCCGAAATGAGGGCTTCGGTTTCGATCAGCGGGCCACGTCCGGTGTTGATGATGTACGCGCCGTCCTTCATCCGCTCGATGTTCTTCTCGTCGAGGAGATGATAGGTATCCGTGGTGAGCGGCACGTGCAGTGTCACGATGTCGCTCTGCTGCAGCAATTCGTCGAGGGGGACGTACTCGGCCGAGGCGGTCAGCACCGTGTCGTAGGCCAGCACCTTGCAGCCGAAACCGCGCAACCGCTCCAGGACGGCGACCCCGATACGCCCTGTTCCGACCACGCCGACGGTCAGATCGCGCAGCTCTTTCCCGCGCACCTCGTTCAGCCGGTAGTCGTGCACCTCGGTGCGGCGGAGGATGGACTTGGCGTCGCGCACCGCCATCAGCATGAGCATCAGCGTGAAGTCGGCGACACTGTCCGGCGAGTAGGCGACGTTGCCGACGGTGATCCCCACGCTCGCCGCGTACTCCACGTCGATGTGGTTGAAGCCGATGCTCCGCGTGGAGATGTATTTCACGCCGGCTTCGCCGAGCGCGAGAAGAATGGAGTTCGTGACCTTGGTCTTGTGACCGATACTGATACACCTGTTTCCGGAGACCAGTTCGATATTGGTCTCGGATACCGGCTCCTCCACAATGGTCGGCACAATGCCGAAACGAGGTGCCATCTCCCGGAACAGGGCGGCCTCGTCCTGTCCGCATCCATAAATCGTGATTCCCGTTGCCAAGACGGCCGAGGAGGAGGCGGACGCCAGCGATCCGGTGCGGGGGGCAGCTGATCGCGCTGGTTCGCTGTAGGTCATGCCCGACATTGTAGGCAGCGCGATGTTGCCGCTTCTTATGGGGTTTTCGATGCCCCGACAATAAGTTACCAACTGGTAGCGCCGAGTGCACGCCGTTGTCGCCCACCTGCGCCGCGCAGCTCTAACGCAGATCTTGCCCGCCCGCCCCCGGCGTCGAAACCGCCCCGTGACGGATGCCACAAAGCCACGCCGACACGAGGTCCGCGAGGGCTTCCGGAGCGTCTCTGGCCACGAGATGCCCCGCCGCCGGAACACCCGCGACGGCGACCCGGGGATTGGCCTCGCGCAAACGATCCACGTCGGCGTCACGGAGCGGCGACCCCTGTCCGGCGTGCACCACCAAGATGGGCATGTCCAGTGCCCCGGCCGTCGCGAGCAGGGCGGAACCCGAGCCGAGGACGTCCTCCACCAGGCGCGTGTAGCGCCCGGCGAGCCCGTGGAAGTCGAGCCACGCACGCGCCCTGGCGGGTTCGAGGCCGGGTACGACGTCGACGAGCACGAGCCCGGAGGCCCTGGCCGCGACGGCGGGATCCGCCAGCGCGGCGATGGCGGCCAAGCCACCGACCGAGGCACCCGCGAGGACGATCGGGGCCGGCTGGCTTTCGATCATGCCGGCCACGTCGCCGGCCAGTGCCCGGAGCGTGGTCGCCCGGCCGGAGCTGTCCCCGTGACCGCGCAGGTCGAAGGCCACCGACCGGAAGCCGCGGCGGGCCAGCACCGCGGCGACCGGCGCCCAGACCGCACGTCGCTCCCCGCCCGCATGCAGCAGCAGAACCGTCGGACCGGCGCCGGTCACCGTGCCCCGCAAAGTGACATCCCCCAGTTCAAGACTGATTTCCGTGGTCATGACCGCCCCCTTACCTTGGCCTGTCAAGGTAGCGCAGATACCTTGGCGCATCAAGGTACGATGCCGATCGTGACGACCCCCCGCGCACGGCGGACTCCCGAAGAGGCCCGGCGGCTGATCCTCGACGCCGCGGCCTCACTGCTCGGCGAGTCCGGCGTGGCCGCCGTCCAGATGCGGGCCGTGGCCGCGCGGGTCGGCATGACCGACGCCGGCGTCGCCCATCACTTCGGCAACCGCGAGAAACTCCTCGCCGAACTCCTCCGGCACGGTGGCCGCCGCCTCCGGGACGCGCTTCGGGAACTCCTCGCGAACTGGCTGGACCGTGGCGCCGACCTGCTCGAACTCGTCGAAGCGCTGCACGGCCTTTACCGGAACGGCTTCGGCGAGCTCGCGGTGGCACTGCACGCGGCGGGCTGGCACGACCCCGGCAGCGGGATGCTCGACCCGGTCGTCGACGCCCTGCATCGGCTCCGGCCGCCAGGCTGCTCCCTCGACGACACGCGGCTCGCCGTCGCCGCCCTGCATCAGGCGATGGCCACCGAAGCCCTGTACGGGAGCGATTTCCGGCGCAGCGCCGGGCTCACCGGAACGGCGGCGGACGACTCGGCCGCGCAAGTGCGCTGGTGGGCGCGGCAGCTCCACCTCGCGCTCGGGCTCAGGCCTGGTACGGACCTCGGTCGCCGAGATCCGGGCTCACCCGCGGGTTCCGGCCATCCTGCCCGGGCACCGGGGTGACGGTCGGCTCCTGCAAGGAGTCGACGCGGTCTTCCTCGCGCTTCCGCAACCGGGTCTCGACGACGTTGTCCTGGCGCCGATGGCCGAGCACGGACAGGGTGAGGACGTGGGCCACCGCCATGAGCAGCAGGAAAACGCCCAGCCTGCCGACGAAGGCGGCCGCCGAACCGGACCACTCCGGAGCCACGACCGCCAGCAGCGCCAGCATCCCGATCGCCGCCAGGTGGAAGACCGTCACCACCATCCAGGCCACCGACCCGCTTCCCTCGCGGGCGTCCGGCCCGGTGAGGTAGCGGCGGGCGCCGCGATACAGGACCTGGCCGTCCGCGACGACGAAGATCAGGCCGATGATCAGGAAACCCGGAAGTTCGTTGTCGGGCATCGTTGCCTCCTCCGTTTCCCGGGGGATACCCCGGGAGTCCGGCGAGACCGGCCTCATACCTCGATCGTGTGACGGTCTCGTGAGCGGTAAGGACGGTTAGAACCGTCCTTACCGCTCACGACCCGGAAGGTCAGCGAATACCCTGCGAAATGCGCTCCCCCAGGCCTTCGACGGCGCCGAGCGCTGCTCGCAGCTCGGCGGCGTACTCTTCGGCCCCGGCCCGCAGGCCACGCTCGACGGCGCCCACGGCGTCGAACGCCTCGACGTCCCCGCCGCTCAGCGCGGCGACCGACTCCTTGACCACGGCGCCGAGCAGCAGTTCTTCCGGCACCCCCGGCGTTCCTTCCAGCGGCCAGACGAGATCGTCGAGCACGCTCTGCCCACCGACCTCGCGGACCAGGCCCGCCGCGGTGATCCCCGGAACCCGGAAACCCTCCGGCAGTACCGCGCGAAGGCTCAAATTGTGCGAAAGCCAGTACAGCAGCTGGCCGTTCACCTCCAGCTTGACCGGCTTCGGCGCCAGCCACAGCGTGAGGTTCACGAAGTACTCGGTGAGGCGGTCGAGCACCTCGCCGCCTTTTTCGAAGCCCCACAGGTTGAGGTCGAAGTAGTGGTGCCACGTGGCGTCGGCGACGATTCGCCCGACCCCGGCCGCCGCACCGTCGTACGCACTGGTCACGCCGTAGACCTTGCCGTCGCGTTTGTCGGTGCCCTGCGCGACGATCTCGGGTTTCGGCTGGCCCGCGCGCCCGGACGGCCACACGTCCGCCGGATACCGCTCGGGAATGAGCAGCTGTCCTTCGTGCATGTGGTCGGGGAAGACGGTGATCGGGCCCCGCCTGCCCTGGAACAACGCGTGCGGCCTGCCGAGCCGCTTCCGCAGGATGAGCTCCTGCGGGTACGGGTCGAGGTCGTTCGGGATCGGGTTGTTGATATCGCTGCCCCACGGGTCCGGCTGGTGGGTGTTGTGGCTGAACTCGATGCTCGAATCCGGCCGGTCGTTCCACACCCGCAGCTCACCCGCGCGCGGGACCCGGTGTCCCAGCGCCCGGCCGAGGTTCAGGTATTCGGGCAGTGACGGATCCGCTCCCGGCGGGCGCGGATTCGAGTGGTCACCGGTGATGAGCACGCCACCGCCGGCGTCCATCCAGGCCCGCAGCGCGGCGACCTCCGCGTCCACGAGCTCGTTTTCCGGCTGTCCAGGCATATTGCACGGCAGGAAACCGAAGAACCACACCTGCTCGTATCCGGCGAGAACTTCGGAAGTGAGTTTGCCGGCGGCATGCCCGCCTTCGTGCCGGTTGAGCAGATCGATCTCGAATTCGGCGAAGAACGGCTGATTCGCCAGAATCAGATCACGGACGATACCCAAGGAAAAGCCGTTGTTGCCGGTAAAGCCGACAAGGTCGGTGTAGAACAGAATTCTGATCTTCGGCTTGGCGAGCGGACTGTTCTGGTCCGCGACAAGACGTGCGTCGAACATGGTGGATTCCCCCTAGCTCGCGGCAACCTGCCGTCCTCCCCGGCGGCGCCGTCCTTCCACGTATACCGGAACTTCCGGTGATTCCGCAGAGACGATGGCGCGCTGAGGATTTCGCTGCGATCAAGAAGTGAATCGAACGAAATCCTTTTCCGGCCCCACGCGGCCGCCCCGGAGTGCCTGCGCGAGGATGCGGGGATGGGTTACCGGACCTGGATGCGGTACTTCACACCGTCCGCCG
Organism: Amycolatopsis sp. TNS106; assembly: GCF_019330265.1. Taxonomy (NCBI): domain Bacteria; kingdom Bacillati; phylum Actinomycetota; class Actinomycetes; order Pseudonocardiales; family Pseudonocardiaceae; genus Amycolatopsis; species Amycolatopsis sp. TNS106. Next base: position 4,874,163 of record NZ_CP024972.1, read on the forward strand.
TGCATCGTCGGCTGGGCCTGGTGTGCCTCGGTGTCGGGCTGCAGCACGGGACCCTGCCCGTCGTGGGGCCGCGCGTGCTCGACCATTACGTCGCCGTCGTGGTGTCCAAGGGGCGCGGGTGGTTCGCCGTGGCGGGCGGCGACCGCCAGGAGGTCGTCGCGCCCGCCTTGCTGTGGCTCGTCCCCGGCGTCGGGCACCACTACGCGCCCGACCCCGCGCACGGCTGGGAAGAGTGTTTCGTCGACTTCGACGGCAGCGCCGTGGACGCGTACGTGGAACTCGGTTACGTCACCCCCGCGACGCCGGTGGTACCGCTGGGCGACGTCGAGGCCGTCCGCGACATCGTGAGCCGGATCGTGCGCTGCGCGCGAGGCGGCAGCCCGCTGGCCCAGGTCGACGCCTCGGCGGCCGTGCATCATCTGCTGGTGGCCTTGCGCCGGGCCGCCGACAGCACCCCCAGTGACGGTTCCCTGCTGGAGGCCCTGGCGCAGGACGCCCTGTTGCCGATCAGCGTCGCGGAGATCGCGGCCCGCCGCGGCATGACGCTGGCCGAACTGCGCGCCGCGGTGCGCCGCGGCACCGAGACCGGCCTGAAGGACCACCTGCTGACCCTCCGCCTCAACCGCGCCAAGGAACTCCTTGCCACCACGCGAATGCCGGTGCAGGAGGTGGCACAGGCGATCGGCTACGAGGACGCCGCCTACTTCAGCAGGCTCTTCACCCGCCGGGTCGGCGTCTCCCCCGCGCGCTTCCGCGAATCGCGAGTGCGGGCCGTCCCCGGCGGCTGGAGTTCGCGGGTTCCCCCTCCCGACGACCCGCCGCTCGTGCCGACGGACTGAGCTTGGACTTCCGCACCGCACCACTTGGACTTTCCGTGCAATAACTGCATGAACGACGCTTGAAGTTGAGCGAACGCGTTGACTTACGCGCAACAACGTTCATAACATCGGCGACCGCCCCGCCAACTGTGGTGCGGGTCACCTTTGGGAGAGAGTCATGCGGACCCTGCCTCTTCTCGGCGCCGCGGCGTTGGCCGTGGCGGCGACCACGGTGGTACCGGTGTCGTCCGACGCCGCGCCGCCGGACGCGACGTACACCATCACGGTCGACGCCAAGAAGTCGTTCAGCCCGACCACCGACACCCCGGCGAGTACCTATGTCGACAAGGACGGCACGTTCTACTTCCAGCAGGCGGCGGCGCTCTACGGCGCGGACCAGCCGCGCGAGTGGGACTTCTACAGCGGACGCGATTTCGACGGCTTCACGAAGAACCCGATCAGCACCGCGGTGAACCCGGCCAACCCCGCCGACCGCAACGACGACACGACCTGGCGCTGCAACAACAGCCCCACCGGCAAGGAATCCACGGACCCGCCGGCGGGCTCGGGCTATTCGCAGCGCAACTTCTGCGATCTCGTCGGCACCTGGGTCGATCCGGACACCGGTGACTGGTACGGCCTGATCCACAACGAGTTCACCCCCGAACCGTTCGGGGCGTATTCGTTCTCCCATTACGACGCGATCGACATGGCCGTGTCGAAGGACCAGGGCAGGACGTGGACCATCAAGGATCACGTGATCACCTCGCCCTACAGCACCGAACGCGGTGACACGGCGGCGTTCCCACATCAGACGTTCGACTACGGCGACGGCGACCCGCGGCTGTTCGTGGACACCGCCTCCGGGTACTTCTACGTCTACTACGGCTCGCGCATCGTCCCGAAGGCCGGTGCCGGCGGCCCGATGACCGGGCTGGCGCACGTCGCCCGCTCGCCGATCTCGGCCAAGATGGCCTCCGGCTCGTGGCAGAAGTGGTTCGACGGAGGCTGGACCCAGCCGGGCGTCGGCGGCCGCGAGAGCAACATGGTCCCCGTGTCCGCCGCGGGCGACACCGGCTACACGCCCGTCGCGGACGACTACGACCCCGCCAACACCGGCAACGTCAGCCAGCAGATCGCCGCCGGACAACTGCCGCGCAAATCGGATCTGTTCATCATGAACATCGCCTACAACGCGCATCTCGGTCTCTACCTCGGCGCGCCGGAGGCCGTGGACAGCGTCGTCCCCCAGCGCTATTACGTGACCGACGATCTGACGACGCAGAAATGGCGGCTGATCGGCGACACCGGGAGCTACACCAACCAGTCCTGGTACCGCTGGTTCGTCGACGCCGCGAACAAGACGAATTCGACCATCATCGGCAAACAGTTCCGGTCGTACTGCGCGGTGGCCTGCTCGAACAACGCGGGCGGCGAGTACACCACCCAGACCATCACGTCGTCCGCGCCCGCACCGTCCCCTGTGGACACTTCGCGCAAGTACCGGATCGGCCTCGGCGACGGCCGGGTTCTCGCGCAGGGCACCGGGACCACGACGACGTCGGTCGCGAGCACGGCCGGCTCGGACCGTGAGGCGTGGCAGTTCTCGCCCGACGGTGACGGCTCGTACCGCATCGCCAACGCCGCCACCGGCCAGCTCCTCGGCGTCGACGCGGTGCAGGCCGGCCGGGCATGGGGCGCGAAACCCACCGTGACGTCGTCCTCCACGGTCGGGCAGCAGTGGTTCGTCATCCCGTCCACTGTGGACAGAGGAACCTTCCGGCTGGTGAACCGCTACAGCGGGCTCGTGCTCGGTCTTTCCGGCAAGACGTCACGTCTCGCGGAGACCACCCCGTTGCGTTCCTGGACCGACACCACCGGGAACGCCGTGGGCGGCGGCCGGACCCCGGCCGAGCAGACGCTGAAGTTCACCGATGCCGGTGCGGGCGGTCTCGGCGGGGTCCACACCCTGGCCGCGGCAGGCAAGAACCTCGACGATCCGGACTCGTCGACGGCCGCCGGCACCCCTCTGGTCACCTGGACACCGAACCAGGGCGCCAACCAGAAGTGGCTGTTCACCCGGCAGTCCGACGGTTCCTACACCCTGACGAACGCGCATTCGAAACTGTGCGCCGACGTCGAAGGCGGTGCCACCGCCGCGGGCGCCCGCGTCATCCAGTGGACGTGCACCGGCGGGCCCAACCAACGCTGGACCGCGGCGAAACAGCCTGACGGCGGCTACAAGCTCGCGAGCGTCCGCTCCGGCTTGCTGCTGACGACAGCGTCCACTTCGGACGGTGCCGCCGTCACCCAACGGGCCGACACGGGCTCCGCGCTCCAATTGTGGAAGATCGGCTGACTCGGGTGGCAAATCACACTCTCGCCGCACCCTCCCCGGCCACGACCGTCTCCCCTCATGAGAGCGCTTCGGTGAACAGTTCGCCGAGCGTGGAGGGGAGAACACCATGAAGCACACCGGCATCGTCCGTACCGCCACCATCACCGGCGTCGCCGCCGCGCTGAGCCTGGCCGCCGTCGTCCCGGCGCTGGCGAGCCCGCAGAACGATCCCGTCACCACCGTGGCCGACCTCGACGGCGACGGCGAGATCGAAACCGTCACCGCGCAGCTCACCGGTGACTACGAGCAGGTCGTCTCCGCCACCGTGCACGGCACCTTCATTTCGATCCGCCTCGGCGCCGACAGCTGGGTCCCGCTCGAGGCCCCGCTCGTGACCGACCTCAACGGCGACGGCCGCGCCGAACTGATCGTCACCCAGGCCGTCGGCGCCAACACCACGTTCGTCACGGCCCTGCACTACGACGGCCGCGACCTGAGCCAGGTCGTCGACAACGAAGGCAAACCACTGTCGGTCCCCGAGGGCGGCGGCGTCTCCGCCCATGTGGGTTACCAGTGCACCCCGCTCGACGGCGGCGGCCGCACCTTCGAAACCGTCAAGACCGAAGCCGACGACGTCCGCGCGAACCCGATCACCTATTCGGGCACCCGTACCGTCTACACGCTTCGCGACGGCGCGCTGACCACCCGGAAGATCATCTCGATCAAGAACCGTCCGTTGACCGACCCGGTGCTCGGCACCGACGCCGCGACCTGCCACCAGGCCGGGAGCTGATCGCCGACCCCTGCCCCCTAGCGCGTGAAGGCCCCCTTCCCTCGGCTGAGCCGAGGGAAGGGGGCCTTCACGCGCATGTGTGGTTTACGGAGCGTAGGTCAGGCAATTGGCGGCGTGGTCGCCCTCGCCCGGTCCCACCCGGACACTCGATGCGGTGCATTCCAGCGCGGAATTGTGGCGGCAGTCGGCCCGGGAGCAGGCTCCCACCTGTGCGGTCACTCGATCGAGTCCGCCCTTGGTGTTGAGCGGGACGAACGTTCCGCAGTCGGCCGATCCGTTCCCGCCACCGACCGTGATGGCGAAAGCGTGACAGCCGTCGTGGTTGTACGAACAGCCGCTGACCGTGCATTCGTGGACAGCGGGCATTTCGGTGGTGGTCATAACGACTCCTGTACTTCGTGGTGGTGGTGTCGTTCGGTATGACCAGGGTTGCACCGGCCCGTCCCGGCGGCAATTCGGGGAAATTCCTTCATGTCCGGGCGACCGGAATCAAAGGTCGAGATCGAGGCGTGAAGACGCGCGGGAGACACAGCAGTACATCCGTCCCGGTGGCGCGCCGATATCGTCGCGGTGGTCCGGTTCGCCGCCGGTGACGCCGATCTCGCAACTGCCGCAAACCCCTTCACGGCAACCGGACGGGATACGGAACCCCGCGTGGTTCAACGCGTCCAGCAGCGAATCTTCCGCGGCGACCGGCACCGTCCGCCCCGAACGCACGCAGTTCACTTCGAACGGCTCCGCGGGAGGGAATTCCTTGGCCACGGGCCGGAAACGCTCGATATGCAGTCTTTTCGCGGGGAACACCGCTTCGGCCGCGTCGAGCATCGACGCGGGACCACAGCAGTAAACCAGCGCGTCCGGGCCGAGCCCGGCGGCCAGCGCGGCGAAGTCGGGCCTGCCTCGCTCGGCGGTGACGTGAAGGCGAACCCGGTCGCCGTACGCGGCTTTGAGCTCGGCGGCGAACGGCATCGTCGCTTCGGACCTGCCCACGTACACCAACCTGGCCGTGGGACCCGCCGCCGCCAGCATCGGCAGCAGGGGCGTGATCCCGATCCCGCCCGCGATGAACAGGTGTCCGGACGCGGGCAGCAACGGGAAGTTGTTGCGCGGCAAGGAAACGTCGAGCGTCCGGCCCGCACGCAGGAACAGGTGGACGTACTCCGAACCGCCCCGGCTCAGCCGGTCGTACCGGACGGCGACGCGGTAGCCGCCGCGATCGGCCGGGTCTCCGCACAGCGAATACTGGCGGGTCAGCCAGTTCGGCAACGCCACATCGACGTGCGCGCCCGGTTCCCAGGGCGCCAGCGGGCCTTCGGCGCCGCGCAGGACGAGTGAGACGGTTCCTTCGGCGACCGGTTCCACGCGGTCGAGAACGGTTTTCTGCATCGACGAATTCACCTCAGTACAACCGCCGGTAGCCGGTTTCGAGCATGGCCTCCAGTACGGCCGGTTCGACGCCGAGCCCCATCTGCTCGGCGGCCATCTCGCCGGCGGACGGCAATTCGCCCGCCAGCGCCTGGCTCGCGGGATCCCAGAGCCGGGACCGGATCAGCGCGCGGCCGCAGTGGAAGAAGGTCTCCACCACGTCGACGATGATCGCCAGTTCCGCCGGTTTGCCCTCGGTGCGCATCCTGGCGAGCACGTCCGGCTCGTCGGTCGGATAGGCGCGGCCGTTGACCCGGAACACCTCCCGCACGCCGGGGACGACGAACATCAGGCCGATGCCGTCGTTCTCGGCGAGATTGCGGAAGGAGTCGGCGAGCTTGTTGCCCGGCCGGTCGGGGATCGCCAGGGTGCGCTCGTCGAGCACCTTGGCGAACCCCGGGTAGTCGCCGCGCGGCGAGCAATCGGGCAGGCCCGTCGCGTCCGACGTCGCCATCGCCATGAAGGGGGCATGGGCGATGAACCGATGGCCGTGCCGGTCGATCCGGTCGTGGACCTTCGCCTTGATCATGGCCTCCGGCTCCCCCAGCCGGGCACGGACCTCCTCGGGCGAAAGTCGGCGAGGACGGGTATCACTGCTGGTCATGGCACAATTATGAGCAATTGTTCAGCCCGCTCGCTACTCGCTTTAGCGCCGCTTCACCGGGAGTGCCATGACGTCGGAGCAACGACGCCTTCAGCCACGTAAACAGCCACGCCAGGTCCGGGCGGAGCTGACCAGACAGCGCATCCTCACCGCGGCTGCTCACGTTTTCGCCGAGTACGGGTACGCCGCGGGGACGACGAACCGGATCGCCGAACGGGCCCGGATCTCGATCGGCTCGCTGTATCAGTACTACCCGAACAAGGACGCGATCCTGGCCGAGTTGCTCACCCGCCACCTCGACGGTGACCGGGCGGCCGAAACGCTGCGCCGGTACAAGCGGTCGCCGGAGCCGTTGGAGACCGTCATCCGCGAGTTCGTGCACACGGTGATCGAGAACCATCTCGACGATCCGCGGCTGCTGCAGATCATGATCGAGCAGGCGCCCCGCTCCGGTGAACTGCTGGAACGCGTCACCCGGCTGGAATGGGAGATGGTGGGTGACCTGCGGGAACTCCTCCACGGCCACCCCGAGGTCCGCGTGCGGGACAAGGACACCGCGGCCAGGCTCGTCGCGTCCACTGTGGAATTGACCGTGCATCAGCTCATCGCCGCGCCCGGCTCCCTCGACGTCACCCGGCTGGAGAACGAGCTCGTGGCGATGATCACCGGCTACCTTCGCGCCTGATTTCCGGGGGTTGACCAGGCGATGAATGGGTATCCACCGGTGTGAGCCGAGTAGAGAACAGGATGCGCGCCGTCGCCGCCCGCTGGCGCCGGAGGGGCGGCACGCTCGCCCTGCTGTGGACGCTGATCACCCTCGGCCTGGCCACGATGCTCTGGGTTTCGGGCTTCCGTGCGTGGCCGGTGTACCTGACGGCGGCGCCGGGCGCCGTCGTCTCCGTCCTGCTGTGGATCGGGGTCGCGCGCACCCGCCGCGGGAGGGGCGTCGAGAAGCAGCCGAGCGGTTGAGCTATTTCGTCGCGCGCATGGCCAGCCGGTCGAACTCGCGGTCCGGCAGGGTCCTGTTGAGTTCCAGGAGTTTCTCGGCGAGGTGGCCGACCGCGTAGCGGGTTTCCGGGTTTTCGGACTCGACGGCGCGGCGGATGGCGTCCACGACGACGGACGGGTCGGAGCCGTCACTGAGCCCGGTCTCCCCGTGCCGCGCCATGGCCTCCGCCATCTCCCGGTACGCCCCACGGCCGGAATACTCGCGGAGCTGCGCGGCGGTCTGGTCTTCGAACTCGGTTTTGACGATGCCCGGCTGGATGATCACGACGTCGATGCCGAAAGGCTCGACCTCCATGCGGAGCGTGTCGGAGAACGCTTCGAGCGCGTGCTTCGACGCGTAGTACCAGGCTCCGAAAGGCAGGGCGATCTCGCCGCCGATCGACGAGACGTTGACGATCGTGCCGGACCGCTGGGCCCGCATGGCGGGCAGGACCAGCTGAACGAGCCGGGCAGGCGCGAGAAGGTTGACTTCGAGCTGGTCGCGCGCGCGGTCGAGGGGCACGTCCTCGACGGCGCCGTGCAGCACGGTGCCGGCGTTGTTGACCAGGACGTCGATCCGTTGGTGCGCTTCGAGGACGGTGCCGACCGCACGACGGAGATCGTCCTCGTCCCTGGCGTCCATCTTCAGCGGATGGCCGCCCGCCGCGCGGAGGTCGTCCATCTTCCGCACGCGCCTCGCGGCGCCGTAGACGATGTGTCCCGCGCGCAGCAGATCCAGCGCGGTGGCGTGGCCGATCCCCGACGAAGCGCCGGTGACCAGGCATACCTTGGCCGTCATCCCGTGTGCCCTCCCGATCTTTTCGCTTCCCCCGAAACACTAGGCTCGTTTTTCCGGAGCCGGCAACTTTGTACAACGGTTTCCCTAGTTCAGACACCTATAATCGATGCAATGACCATGAAGCTGAATGCATCGGGAGGGCAGGACAGGTGCCGGGAAGACGCCTGACCCACGACGAACGCGGGCAGATCGCTTCGGGGCTGTCGGCGGGCCTCACGTACGCCGAAATCGCCCGCCGGATGGGCCGCCCCAAATCGACGGTGATCCGTGAAGTCGCGCGCAACGGCGGCGCCCACGGCTATCGGGCGGGCCAGGCTCAGCAGGCGACGCGATGGCGGGCACGCCGCCGCAAACCCGGCCCGGCGCCCAGCGCCGCACGGACCCCGGAGACGGTGCGGGACTTCGAGACCGAATTCGCCGAGACGATGGCCGCGACCGGTGTCCCGTCGATGATGGCCAGGGTCCTGGCCTGCCTGTTCACCGCGGACACCGGCGGCGGTACCGCCGCCGAACTGGTCGCCCGGCTGGAAGTCAGCCCCGCGTCGGTGTCCAAGGCCGTGGGCTGGCTCGAACAGCGGGGCCTGATCACCCGCGAACGCGAGGGCGGGCGGCAGCGGTACGTCGTCGACGACGACTTCGGCTATCGCGCCTGGCGCACCAGTCTCGACGCGATGACCCGCTGGGCGGAGGTCACCCGGCGGGGCGCCGGGCTGATCGACGGGCCGGCGGGAGCGCGGCTGGACGCCACCAGCCGGTTCTTCCGGCATCTGCACGAGGACATGAGCGAGGCGGCGGAACACTGGCGGCGCACGGCACGCGTTCGTCCGTGAAGGCCTCCTTGAGGGACCCAGGGTCCCTCAAGGAGGCCTTCACGGACTTGCGGGAGCGAGGTCACCCACGCTTGAATTCCTCCCAGGTCACCTTCTTCACCTTGGGGCCGTCGTCCTTGGCGTGGCTCGCCAGGCCGTTGAGGCCCTTGAAGTAGTCACCGGCCTGAGCCTGGGCCTGCGGCGACATGTCGGTGTCGCTGATCGCGATCCCGTGGATGTGCTCCGCCCAGTTGCCCTGGCTCGGGGTGCGGTGCCACGCGGCGAAGCCGACCTCGCGCAGCGCCTTCACCGCGGCGGTCTTGTTCGAGATGTTGTTCACCGAGATGTCGACCGCGCCGCCGCCGTCGTGCGTGCCGCCCGAGGCACCGACACCGCCGGCGTTGTACGAGCCCTGGGTGATGGTGAACTTGACCCCGGCCTTCTTCTCCGCGGCCGCGATCATGTCGGCGGTGCGCTTGTTGACCGTCTTGCCGTCGAGGCTGGTCTTCGAGCCGACACTGATCGGCGCCGTCACGGTGTAGCGGCCTTTGCCCAGTTCGGTCAGCGAGCCCTTGCCCGGCAGACCGCTGGCGGCGAGGCCGCTGTGCCCGAGCGACTTCTGGTACTTCTGGTACGCGGTGACCGTCGACGTGCCGAAGTGTCCGTCGACCTGCTTCTTGTCGAGCAGGTTCTTCGCGGCCAGCGCCTGCTCGACCGCCTTGACGCTCTCCCCGGAGCCCGGCGTGATCGACTGGTCGGCCTTGTACGGATCCCACATGGCCGCCTTGACCACGGCCTCCATGTTGACCGACGGCGCGGCCGCCGCGGGCTGTCCCGCCGTCATCCCCAGCGCGGTCGCGGACAGTGCGGCGAACATCGCGGCGGTTGCCACCTTGCGCATGACTGCTCCTTCACTCGATGGCTGCTCCCCGTGAGCAGCTCATGACCGACACTGGCCCGGAGGGTGTGTCAGCCGGAACCGCCTGTACGGAACGTCTGACGTCAAAAACCGCAGGTTGACAGCGTCTGACAGCGCCCGGGCCCGGCGGAACCCGCAGGTCGGCGCGGCGATCCGGACACTCGTCGCGATATAGTCACCAGGCCGCGCAGAGCGACGAAAATCGTTGTCACGTCAGACACGATCGCGAGGGGGAGCGTGCCGGAACCGCGAACAGGAGAACGGGCACCGGAGCTGGAAGCGTTCATGGACGGGCTGCGGAAGCTCCGGACACGGGCCGGGGAGCCGTCCTTCCGGAAGATGGCGGCGAAGTCCGGCGCGGTGTCCCACGCGACCCTGCACCTCACCGTCACCGGTACGCGGTTGCAGCCGTGGGAGACGGTCCGCGAGTTCGTGCGCGCCTGCGACGGTGACGAAGAGGAATGGCACGCCCGGTGGCAGGGCGTCCAGCTCGTGCTCTCCGCCGACCGTGAACCGGAACCCGGGCCGCGGTGGCGGTCCAGCCGGGTCCTGGTGCCGCTGGCCCTCGTGCTCGTCGCCGCGATCGCCGCCGTCGTGGTCATCCTGCTGCCGGGCGAGCAGGGCACGCCCGCACCGCCGCACCCCGGCGACTCGAGCAGATTCGTCGCCGACGTGACCATCCCCGACGACACCGTGGTCAAACCCGGCACCCAGTTCGTGAAGGTGTGGGAACTCGAGAACACCGGCACCGTCGAGTGGCGGAAGCGGTACCTGCGCCGCACCGATCTTCCGGTCGCGCCCGGCACCTGCCGCACCCCCGACCGGATCCCGGTCAACGACACCGCGCCGCGTGGACGTGTCCAGGTGACGGTCACCGTGAGCGCTCCGCAGAACGCCCCGGCCGACTGCAAGGTGTTCTGGAAGATGGTCGACGAACAGGACCGGGAACTCTTCCCGGCCAGCAGGCCGATCTACTTCTCGGTCCTCGTCCGCGCCTGAGCCGTAACTCGCGTGATCCGAGCCGTAACTCACGTGATCCGAGCCGTAACTCGCGTGATCCGAGCCGTAACTCGCGTGATTGGAGGCGTAACTCGCGTGATTGGAGGCGTAACTCACGAGTTACGCCTCCAAGCACGCGAATGACGCGCCGGATCACGCGAATCACGAGTTCGGCACCCGGCGAAAACACCTCGATAGGCCGGAAAAGTGCGCTAGCCGACGCTTTCCGGGCTCCCTACGCTGGATTCCGCGCACGAGAACCACAACCGTCCTCGGGAGTCTCCGATGAGAGCAACGAGAATCGTGTTCTGCGCCCTGTTCGCCCTCGGCGCCGCCTGCCTTTCCCCGGCGGCGACGGCCGCCCAAAACGCGTTCACGCTGTCCAGTACCGCGTTCGCCGACGGTGGACTCATGCCCAAGGTCCACGAGTGCACCAGCGGCGGCGGTCAGGATCCGGCCAAGAAGAACGAGTCGCCGCCATTGGCCTGGTCGGGTGCTCCCGCCGGGGCGAAGAGCTACGCGATCGTCATGCGCGACCTCGACAACGCCGCACTGATCCACTGGGTCATCTACGACATCCCGGCGACCACGGCTTCGCTCCCCCAGAACGTCCAGCACGTCTACCGGCCCCCGGTGCCCGCCGGCTCCAGACAGGTCTACTACCGCGGAAGCGCGAGCCTCTACGGCTACCAGGGCCCGTGCTCGCCCTCCACCGTGAACACCTACGAGTTCGTCGTACACGCCCTCGACCGGACGTCGCTCACCGGTCTGAACTCCGGTTCGTCGACCCGGACCGCCGCCCAGACGATCACCGCGGCTTCGATCGGCTCGGCGAGGATCACCGGCGAGTCGTAAGTCCCCTGGTCACCCGTGGCAAAATCGGCCCAATGCAGATCGGGATGCTGGGGCCCTTCGAGGTGCGCACGGACGACGGTGGCTTCGCCGACGTGCCGGGTGCCCGGTTGCGCGGGCTGATGATCGCGCTCGCGCTCGAACCGGGCCGGGTCGTCCCGAAGGCGACGCTCGTCGACTGGATCTGGGGTGAACAGCCGCCCGCCGACGCGACGAACGCCTTGCAGCGCTTGGTTTCCCGGCTGCGGAAGGTGCTGCCGGAAGGGGTCGTCGAGGGGCAGACGGACGGCTACCGGCTGAAGGTGCAGCCCGACGCCGTCGACGCCGTGCGGTTCGAACGTCTCGTCGGCCAGGCGCGCGGTGACGAGGAGCCCCAGCGGCTGCGTGAGGCCCTCGCCCTGTGGCGCGGCGCGGCCATGCAGGACGTCGGCCTTCAGGACAGCGGCGCCTTCGACGCGGCGGTCACCCGGCTCGAAGGACTTCGCCTGACGGCGCTGGAGGATCGGTTCGACGCGGAACTCGACCTCGGCCACGGCGCGACGCTGGTCACCGAACTGACCGATCTGGTGGCCGCGCATCCGCTGCGCGAGCGGCTCGTCGCCGCCCTCATGCGGGCCCTCGCGGCGACGGGCCGTGACACCGAAGCGCTGCTCGTATACCAGCGCACGCGGGAAGCCCTGGCCGACGCGCTCGGCGTCGATCCGTCGCCGGAGCTGTCCGCGGTGCACGTCGCGCTGCTGCGGGGCGAGCTGGGGCGGCGTGAAGAAAACCGCAAGACGAACGTGCGCGCCGAGCTGACCAGTTTCGTCGGCAAGGACGCCGACGTCGCCAAGGTCCGCGACCTCGTCACCGGGCACCGGCTCACCACCCTGCTCGGCCCAGGCGGCTCGGGAAAGACCCGGCTGGCCACGGAAACCGCGCGCACCCTGCTCGGCGATCTGCCGGACGGCGCATGGCTGGTGGAACTCGCCGCCATCGGCACGGAAGACGATGTCGCCCAAGCGACTCTCGCCGCGCTCGGGCTGCGGGACGCCCTGCTCGGCGACTCGTCGAACGCGGAACCCATCGAACGGGTCATCGCCGCGATCCGGGACCGGGAGGTCCTGCTGATCCTCGACAACTGCGAGCACGTGATCGAGGCGGCCGCGGCGTTCGCCCATCGCGTGCTCGGGGAATGCCGCCGTCTCCGGATACTGGCGACGAGCCGGGAGCCGCTCGGCATCACCGGCGAGACGTTGTGGCATGTCGTGCCGCTGGCCGTGCCGGACCGGCACGCCGGTCCCGCCGAGATCGAATCCTCCCCCGCCGTCCGGTTGCTGCGGGACCGGGCGAGCGCGGTACGCAAGGATTTCGTGGCGGATGAGAACACTTCGGCCACCATGGCGCGCGTGTGCCGGATCCTGGACGGGATGCCGCTGGCGATCGAACTGGCCGCGGCGAGGCTGCGCACCATGTCCATCGATCAGCTCGCGAACCGGCTCGACGACCGGTTCCGCCTGCTGACCGGCGGCAGCCGGACCGCGCTGCCCCGGCACCGGACGTTGCGCGCCATGGTCGACTGGAGCTGGGAACTGCTGTCCGACGCCGAGCGGACGGTCCTGTGCAGGCTCTCGGTGTTCTCGGGCGGGGCGAGCCTCGAAGCGGCCGAGCGGGTCTGTGTCAGCGAGGCGGTCGAGCAGTACGAGGTCCTCGAACTGCTCACCACGCTGACCGAAAAGTCGCTGCTGGTCGCGGCGGGCGACGAAGCGCCGCGCTACCGGATGCTCGGCACGATCAAGGAGTACGCCGCGCAACGGCTCGCCGAGGCGGGCGAAACGGTGGTGGCACGCCACGCGCATCTCACCTATTTCACCGAGCTCGCCGAAGCCGCGGAGCCGATGCTCCGCCGCGCCGAGCAGCTGGACTGGCTCGCCAAACTCAAGGCCGAGCACGACAACATCACCTCCGCGATGCGCGGCGCCCTCGCCGCGGGCGAGGGCGCGCAGGCGATGCGGCTCGCGGCGGCCTGTGGCTGGTACTGGTGGCTCAGCGGGTACCGCACGGAGGGCATGGAGCTGGTCAGCGCGGCCGTCAAGACACCGGGCGAGGTGTCCGACGACGTCGCGGCCGTGGTGTACGGGCTCGTCTCACTGTTCGTGAGTTCCGGTTTCGCCGACGAACACACCGCGGCGAAGTGGATCCACGAGTCGTACCGGCTGGGCATGCACAGTGAGAACAAGCATCCGCTGCTCGGGCTCGTCGTCCCGCTGGAACGCATGCTGGCCGGGGACGAAGCGCTGTCCGCGTGGGAACCGGTGCTGGAGGACGAAAACGACTGGGTCCGGGCGCTGGGCAGGCTGCACCTCGGCAAGATGCGGATCACGCTCGGCCATCCCGGCCGGGAGGCGGACGAATACCTCGAGCAGGCGCTCAGGGAATTCCGGGCGATCGGCGAACGATTCGGGATCTCGTTCGCCCTCACCGAATTGGCGGACCGTATCGCCACTCGTGGCGAGTTCGCCACGGCTTGTGAGTACTACGAACAGGCGATCACGGCCGTGACGGAGATCGGCTCCCTCGAGGACCACATCCGGCTGCGGTCGCGGCAGGCGCAGCTGTACTGGCTGATGGGCGACGAGGAGGCCAGCGCGGCCGCCGTGGCCGAAGCGCAGCGGTACGCCGAGCGGGTCACCTGGCCTGGTGCGCTGGGCATGCTCGCCCTCGCGCACGCGGAACTCGCCCACTGGCGCGGCGAAACCGAAGCGGCGGCGCGGCAGCTCGACCTCGCGATGACGGTGATGGGCGACGAAGCCGGTCTCGGCCACGTCCGCGCCATCAGCCACGACCTTCGGGGCTACTTCGCGGACGAGCTCGAAAAGTCCCGTGAACACCGGCGAGCGGCCTGGGAGGCGGCCGCCGAGGTGCGGCACGTGCCCCTGATCTCCCACATGCTCGTCGGGATCGCGGATCTGGCCCTGCGCCAGGACGATCCCGAGCAGGCCGCGCGACTGCTCGGAGCGGCCGACGAGTTGCGCGGGCTGCCGGACCGGTCCCGTCCGGACGTGACCCGGATCGAGGAGACAGTGCTGCGCCGCCTCGGCGAAGCGAAATTCGCGGAGGCGGCGCGAGAAGGCACCGAAGCGGACTGGAAGCGGCTGGCCGAGGTCACGCTCGCTTCTTGAACGTCGAGGACGCCCACAGGTATCCGGCGAGCGCGATGCCGGCGCACCATCCGAGGGCGGGGAGCACGTCGCCCGCCGCCGGTGCCCCGTCGAGCAGCCCGCGCAGGGTCTCGATGATCGGCGTGAAGGGCTGGTACTCCGCGAATTCCCGGAGCCCGGGGCCCATCTTCTCGGCGGGCACGATCGCGCTGCTGAAGAACGGCAGCATGACCAGCGGCACCGAAGCCATCCCCGCGGTTTCCGGGGATTTCGCCGCCAGCCCCAGCGCGACCGTGAGCCAGGCCGCCGCGAAACCGAGCAGGACGACGATCCCCACCACGCCGAGCCAGTCGAGGAAACCGGCCGCCGGGGAGAAGCCCAGCAGGAAGGCCACCCCGGTGAGCGCCGCGATGGCGAGCAGGTTGGTCAGCACGCTGGTGACGACATGCCCGTTCAGCACCGCGCCGCGGGAGACGTCCATGACCTTGAACCGGTTGATGATGCCCTTGGTCATGTCGGAGTTCACCGCGGTCGCGGTCGCGCCGAGCCCGTAGCAGACGGCCAGCAGCATCAATCCCGGCGTCGCGTAGTCGACGTAATCGACGCCGACGCTGAAGGCGTCTCCGAACACGTACACGAACATCAGCATCATCACGACCGGCATCAGGATCGCGTTGAACACCGAGGTCGGGTTGCGGACGAGGTGCTTGAAATTACGGCGCAACATCACCGTGGACGCGGATTTCACTTCACTGCCTCCGTGCTGTGGCCCGTCAGGGCGAGGAAAACGTCATCGAGATCAGGGGTGTGGACGGAGAACTCTTCGGCGGCGACCGCGTACTCGTCGAGCCGGTCCAGCAGCGAGCGCAGGGATTTCGTCCCGGCGTCGCTGGGGACCCGCAGGGCGAGCGCCTCGTCGTCGCGGGAGGCCTCGGGGAAGATCCGCGCGGCCGCGTCGAGTTCGGCGACGGTGGTGAACCGCAGCCGGACATGCGTTCCGGGCATCCGGCGCTTGAGTTCGTCGGGAGTGCCCTGTGCGACCAGGCGGCCCTGGTCGAGGACCGCGATCCGGTCGGCGAGCTGGTCGGCTTCCTCGAGGTACTGGGTGGTGAGGAAGACGGTGACGCCGCCGTCCACCAGTTCACGGATGATCGACCACATCGTGCGACGGCTGCGCGGGTCCAGTCCCGTGGTGGGCTCGTCGAGGAAGATGATCCGCGGATCGCCGACGAGCGTCATCGCCAGATCCAGCTTCCGGCGCATGCCGCCGGAGTAGGTCGACGCCGGTTTCCGGGCCGACTCCACCAGGTCGAAGCGTTCCAGCAGGCCGGCGACGACCCGCTTGTCCGCGTTCCCCCGGCTCAGGTCCGCCATCAGCTGCAGGTTCTCCTGACCCGTCAGCAGTTCGTCGACCGCCGCGAACTGGCCGGTGACGCCGATCGCCGCGCGCACCGCCTTGGCCTCGGTCACGAGGTCGTGCCCGGCGACCTTCGCCGTCCCGCCGTCGGACTTCATCAGTGTGGTCAGCAGGTTCACCGTCGTGGTCTTCCCCGCCCCGTTCGGGCCGAGCAGGGAGAAAATGGTGCCGGCGGGGACTTCCAGGTCGATACCGTCGAGCACGACCTTGTCCCCGAAGGTCTTTCGCAGTCCCGAGACCGCGATCGCTGTGTCTGTCATGGGCACCACTCTGGGCGGCCGCGCTGACACGCCCCCGCCACGGCGCTGACACGGGCGGTGTCAGCGCCGTGTCAGCCGGATGTCAGGACCCGCGAGGACAGTGGTGGTCACAACCACCACGAAAGGCGAAGCGATGACCCAGACGGTTCCCATCCCGCAGGGCCTCCCGATGGACCGCGACGCGGGCCCCTTCGACCCGCCCAGCGAGATCACCCGGCTGCGCGAGGCCCGCCCGGTGAGTCCCATGGTCTTCCCCGACGGCCACGAGGGCTGGCTCGTCACCGGCTACGACGAGGCCCGGCAGCTGATGGCCGACACCCGGTTCAGCTCGCGCCAAGACATCGGCATCCTCCACGCGCCGTACGAGACCCCGGGGATGCCCACCCCGACCGAGCCCTCCCCGCCGATGCCGGGCATGTTCGTCGCCATGGACCCGCCGGACCACGGCCGGTTGCGCAAGCGGCTCACCGGGGCGTTCACCGTCAAACGGATGAAGCAGCTCGAAGACCACATCGTCGAGATCACCGAACGGCAGCTGGACGCGATGGCCGCGCTGGTCCCGCCGGTCGATCTGGTCAAGGAGTTCGCGCTGCCGGTGCCCTCGCTGGTGATCTGCGAACTGCTCGGCGTCCCCTACGAGGACCGGGAGAACTTCCAGGCCGACTCCGCCCAGCTCATGGTCAGGGACCAGACGCTGGAGGAGAAGATGGCCGCGTTCATCGGGATGAACACCTTCCTCACCGAACTGGTCACCCGCAAACGCGAGACGCCCGGCGACGACATCCTGTCCGATCTCGGCCGCCACGAAGACCTCACCATCGAGGAGCTGGCGGGAGCCGCGTTCCTGCTGCTGCTCGCGGGCCACGAGACCACCGCGAACATGCTGTCGCTGGGCACTTTCGCGCTGCTGGAGCACCCCGAGCAGCTGGCCGAACTGCGTGCCGACGCGGAGCTGCTGCCCGGCGCCGTGGAAGAAATGCTTCGCTACCTGTCCGTCGCCGACATCTTCTTCCGCTACGCGACGGAAGACCTGGAACTGGGCGGCGAAACGATCCGCGCGGGGTCGACCGTCATCATCTCGCTGCTGGCCGCCAACCGCGATCCGCGGCGGTTCGACAACCCCGACGCCTTGGACCTGCACCGCAACGCCCGCGGCCTGCTGTCCTTCGGGCACGGCATCCACCAGTGCCTCGGCCAGCAGCTCGCGCGGGTCGAGATGCGCGCGGGCTTCGAGGGACTGCTGCGCCGCTTCCCGACTCTCGCACTCGCCGTCCCTGCGGACGAAGTCAAACTCAAGACCGACATGAACATCTACGGCGTCCACGAGCTGCCGGTCACCTGGTGAGCGCCGGCTTGGCCGCGGCCCGGGTGTCGACAGGGGCACTTACCGAGGTGGAACGTCCGACTTGAGCAGTATGCGCGGTTTCGCGAGGTCGCCGTGAGTGGTCAGGAGCGTTCCATTGAGGGTACGACCAGACTGCCTGCTGAGCCGATCACGCCCTACCTCTCAATAACCGCCCCTTGCCACTCCTGACGGCGGCCCTCACGCACGTTTTCTTTCAGGGCAACGAATCCCGTCTGTTCGGGTCACGCCCAGCCGAGCGGGGTGACCTCCGCCGCCGACGTCCACGGCCCGCGCCCGCCCGCCTCGGTGAGGGCGCGGAACCGTACGTAGCGCGCTCGAGTGGGCCAGAACCGCAGGGTCTTCCGGGCGGCGTCGTCGGCGAAGGTACCCGTGGCGACGGGGCTTCCCCACGCCGACCCATCGGTGCTCAAAGAGACCTCGTACGCGCCGACGCGGCCGTTGCCGGACCCGTCCTGGCGCGGCAAGTAGGCCAGGCCCGTGACGGTGCGAGCGGCGCCCAGATCGAGCTGGATTTCGTGGGGCAACGGGTCCGCTCCGCCGGACCACTTGGTGTGCCAGAGGGTGGCGGGATCACCGTCGACGGCATTGGTGGCGGCGCCGGACTCGCCCGAGGTCTCCTGGCTGTCGGCCGAGCGGACGGTGGCCGCGAGCGGCCCGGAGCCCATCACCGGATCGCTGATGGTCTCGGCGCCAGTCTCGACATGCCCGGCGAAACGGCGAAGGAAGCCGTCCGGCCCCTGGGCGGTCAGGTCGTACCAGCCACCCATGCCGCCTTCGGTGCTGAACCAGTCCTCGACCGTCGCGCCTTGGGCGACCGTGTACGTCCACGGTCCGCCACCCCGGTTGCCGGTGCGCACGGTCAGCTCGCACGCGGCGCCGGCGTTGGTCATCTTCAGGTACACGACGCCGGAACCGGGCCGCAGCACGACTTCCGGATTCGGCTTGCCGCCGGTGGTCGCGGTGACCCGGTTGCCCGCGAACCGCCGCAGGAAACCGTTGGGGCCGTGCGCGGTGAGGTCGTACGCGCCGTCCGGGGAACCCACCTGCCAGTAGTCCGAGAGCGTCGCGTTCCCGCCGAGCGTGTAGCGCCAAGGCCCGTCGGTGCGGTGCGCGTTGGCGTATACATAAAAGTGAGCGCCCGCGGTTCCGGTGTTGGCGAAGTCGATCCAGAACCGCTCGGCCGTCACCCGACCGGAAGCCGCCAACCGATAGGGCAAGGGTCGTGCGGGCCGAACGCCGGTCTCCGGCACCGGAAGCTTCTGCACGGAAGGCGGCTGCGGCTGGGTGTTCCACGGCCCGCTCGTCGGCACCGGTTCGGTCAGCGCCGGATAGGTCGCGTTCGGCGCCGTGGTGTCCAGCGCCGAAGTCAGGTCACCGCATACGGCGCGCCGCCACGGCGAGATGTTCGGCTCGGCGACACCGCTCCACTGTTCCAGGAACCGCAGCACCGAGGTGTGGTCGAAGACCTCCGAGCACACCTTCCCGCCCCGGCTCCACGGCGAAATGACGAACATGGGCACCCGCATACCCAGTCCGATCGGTTCACCGGAGACGAATTCGTCGGTCGTGGCCACGGAACTCTTGCCTTCGCCGTCCGACGCAGGCGGCGCGGGCGGTGGCATGTGATCGAAGAAACCGCCGTCCTCGTCGTAGGTCAGCAGGAACAGGGTCTTGTTCCACACGCCGGGTTTGGAGGCGATCGTGTCGAGGATCGACTTCACCAGCTCAGCCCCGGTGTTGGGCCCCCACGCGGGATGTTCGGTCTGCGGTTCCGGTGCGACGATCCACGAGACCGACGGCAACCTGCCCGCGTCGACATCGGCCTTGAAGGCGACCGGCAACTGCTTCGGCGCGACCCTGGCCAGGCCACGGTCGTACAGAGCGCGCTCGGTCGCGGTCAAGGTCGCCACCCCCGCGGCGAGGCCGTCGAGCAGCCGGGCCCGCTCGGCGGCCGAGGCCGAATCCAGGGCGTAGTAGAAGTACTCCAGCTTCGGGAAGGCTTTGCCCGCGGAGTCCTTCACCTTCGACAAGGCCTTGGTGCCGACGGCCAGAAAGCTGCTGAAATAGTCCAGCGAATTGTCGCCGTAGTTGTCCCATTCCTGATAGACCCGCCAACCGCGCCCCGCGGCCTGAAGCCGCTCGGCGTAGGTCTTCCAGGTGTAGCCGGTGTGCCCGGGGTTCTGCCACGCGTCGTTGCCGATCGCGCGGGTCGTGCCGTCCGGTTCGAAGCCGAGTTTGCCGGTGAACAGATACATCCGGTTCGGGTTGGTCGGCCCCATTTCCGAGCAGTGGTAGGCATCGCAGACCGTGAACGCGTCGGCCAGTTCGTGGTAGAACGGCAGCGCCGAACGCTTGTGGTAGGTCAGTGAGCGAACACCCTTGGCCGCACGCCACGCGTCGTGGCGGCCCTTGTTCCACGCCCGGTGCCCGCCGGACCAGCTGTGGTCGACGTCGGCCATGAACTGGTCGTCGATCGCATACGGCAGCAGGGTCCCCGCGCCGTCGGGCTGGTGGAAGACCGACGCCCCGGACGGCAGCTTGATCGCGGCCGGATCGGAGAAACCCCGCACGCCGCGCAACGTCCCCAGATAGTGGTCGAACGACCGGTTCTCCTGCATGAACACCACGACATGCTCGATGACTTCGAGCCCGCCCGTCGGCGCTTCCGCGGCGAGCGCCTGCCGGACACTCGCCGGAAGCAAGGTGAAAGCGGAAGCCGCACCAGCGGCCTTCAGCAGGGTACGACGGCGCACGGAGCCCTCCAGGAACTGCGTTGAACCCGTTTCAATCATGTTCGAAGCTGCACGTTATCGGCGACTATCGAGCAGATAGAAACATATGGTGCTGCTCGGTTCAAGGGTTCCGCCTGCGGGCTGCATGATCGGAGCAACAAGACGCGACTTTCGGATGGTACGGACGTGGATTCCCCGCTGCGGTTGATCCCCACGGCTCGTCCGTGAAGGACTCCTTGAGGGACTCTGGGTCCCTCAAGGAGTCCTTCACGGACTCGACGAAGGCCGGTTTCCCCGGCGCCCCGGAAACCGTGGTGGGGGCCGCCCCCCTTGAGCGTCCCCCACCCGGCTCACCCGGCCGGAAACCGGCCGGACGTCATTTCGCGGCGTTGTCCGGACGGCCGGACAACGCCGCCACCGCGAGCACCATGACCACAGGCCAGATCACGGCCATCAACACGGCCCCGCCGAAAGTGATCGCCGTGACCGAAACGGCCGTCGCGATCAGCCCACCGACGGGGGACACATAACAAAAGCCCAAAGGCCCCAGAAAGAGCACCCACGACAACGCCACCTTCACCGATTTGGCAGGCGGACGCGGAACGGGATAGCGCCCGGGTCCGACGACCTCCCGGTCGTCGCCCTGATACCACCCGCCGGACATCAACGGCGGATGCGGCGCGAAGAAGGCCGGTCTTCGGCCGAACGCCTTGGGCGTCCGCGGATTCGGTGCGGCCGGTTCACGCCGGTGATCCTTCGGCCGTCCCATGACACTTTCGGCGCTGCGCATGACGTCCTCCCCCGTCGCCGGCCCGAGGCCTGGTGAAGTCACCCCTTGCCTGGCACAATTACCGGTTGCGGTGCGAAACTTCCGGGTCGTTCTGCCCACTGACCATGCTGACGAGTCGGGGGAGTGGCTGATGCGTCAAATGGAACACAGCGCGAATCCGGCCCCCGGCGATTCGGAGGGCCAGGATGACCGGTTCTCCAACGGGTGACCACGGGGGCTTCGGAACCTGGGGGCGGCTGACGCCCGCGGAGCAGTCAGCGCTTCGGCGCGCGGGGCACGTGAAGGTGTGGCGGCCCGGCCAGATCCTCGCCCTCCAAGGCAGTCCGCCCACCAGTATGTTCGTCGTGCTCCACGGCTGGGTGAAGATCAGCGCCACCAATTATCGCGGTGAGGACGCGCCGCTCGCCGCCCGCGGCCCCGCGGAGATCGTGGGCGAGCTGGCCCCGATCAGCGGGCTCCCTCGGTCCGCCACCATGTCGGCGATCGACGAGGTGCGCACCCTCGTCGTGCCGAGGGAGAAGTTCCTCGGCGTCCTGCGGGACCGGCCGAGGATCGCCGAAGAGATCTTCCGTACCGCGGCGATCCGGCTGCAGCAGTCCGACCGGCTGCGGCTCGAAGCAGGCGGGCCGGACTTCCCGCAACGCCTCGCCGCGGTCCTCCTGGAGCTGGCGCTGCAGCACGCCGTCGACTGGACGGACGGGCAACAGGTCGATCTCCGGTTCAACCAAGGGGAATTGGCGGGCTTCGCGCGTGTCTCGCGCAGCACCCTGATCCGGGGCCTCGAAGAACTCCGGCGGCTGGGTGTCGTGCGCACCGCGCGTCAGCGCGTCACCATCACCCGCCCTCGCGCATTACGGGAATTGGCGGCCGGACGGCCCCCACCGCCCGCCGAGGCCTGATCAGGCACGAAATCTCGGCTATCCTTGTCGAGGTTCAACTCTCGCAACCGTTTCACGGGGTGGAGGGAATCGGCACGATGAGTTCTTTCTCGGCAAGCACCGAACCGGACATCGAATCGGCGTTGATCGATCTCGACGCGGTCTCCTTCACCGCGTTACGGGAGCTGGACGGCGAAGCCTTCCGCCAGTCCGCGCTCCACGTCGTCGAACGTACTCGACGCGTCCACGCGCGCTACAGAAGCAATGCCAGCGCGGGCGGCGAGCGCATCGACTGATGCCGCCGCCCGCCGAGGCTCGCCCCGCGTTCCACCGGTTGTCATGGCGGGACTTCGACGCGCTGGCGCGCCTCGACGGCGACGAGGACATGGCCCGGCGGTTGCGGCGGGCCGAGCGAAGCCGTCGCAAACTGCTGATCCACGCGTTGCTGACCGAGGCCACGAAGACACCGGGCCATTCAGGTCCCCTGCCACCGCTGGATTCGGCCTGGGAACTCCTCGCGCGTGCCGAGGCACGGGCACCTCGCGCGGTGAACCGGATGCTCACCAATCCGTACACCGGAAGCTGGGCGGGTTACACGACTCGTCTGCTGCGCAACGGGATCGACGGCGTCGGTCCTTTGTGGATGCATCTCGGCCACGCGCACGCGATCGCGGCGGCCGCGGCGATCCGGGCGGAGCTCGACTTCGAGACGGCCATCCCGGCCTGGCACGGCAACGCCATGCTCCCGTCCCTCGGCATGGCGAGATTTCCCGGTACCGCGGCGTTTTCCTCAGCCATCGTGCGAGGTGAGCAAGGCCGGTACTTCGTCTCGAACGCCGAAAAGACGGTCCGCTTGCCCAGCTCACCCGACGCCGACGCCCCAGGCTGGTGGGGAATCCGGCGAGTCCGGAGCCAGGTCGGCACGCACCGGTTCTCACTGTGGCTGGACGATCTCGATCCCTATCGCGGGCTTTACGAACCGATCCCACCGGAGAGGCTGCCGGACAAGGAATTGGCGGATTGGCAACGGCTGATCGACGAAGCGTGCCGCCTGATCGCCGCCCATCTTCCCGGTTTGGCCCGCATCATGCCCGTGGGGCTCGCCTCGCTGGTGCCGAAACCCCAGGTGCTCTTCCGGAATCCGAGCGCGTCGACGGGGGAGGCGTTCGGCAGCGCGGTGGTCGGCCTGCCCGCCGACGGCGCGTCGCTGGCGGAGACCTTGATCCACGAGTTCCAGCACATCGTGCTCGGCGGCCTGCTTCACCTCGTCGAGTTGTCCGAGCCCGACCCCCGTGAACGGATCTACGTGACGTGGCGGGATGATCCCCGGCCCGTGAGCGGTGCCCTGCAAGGGGTCTACGCCTTCTTCGGGGTCACCGCGTTCTGGCGTGCGCTGGCGCACGCCGGTGAATGCCCTCGGCGCGCCGACTTCGAATTCGCGTTCTGGCGCGAGCAGACATGGCGCACCCTGCGAGTTCTGCGCGCGGACTCGACACTGACCGACGCCGGACGCCGGTTTCTCGACGACATCGCCGAACGCCTCGGCCTCTGGCAGGACGAGCCCGTCCTGCCAGAGGCGGGCGAACTGGCCGCGGTGGCGGGCCGCGATCACCTCGCCGGCTGGCGGGTTCGCCACCTGCGGCCGGACCCGTCCGTGGTCACCGAGCTGGCGGCGGCTTGGCTCGCCGGAAGACCGAGGCCGCCGATCACCCGCGACGCCCCGGATCTTCCCCCGACGCCGGTACCGGACGGAGCCTGGTCTCACGCCAGAACGGATCTGATCCGGCTCGCCGTCGGCGGCACACCGCTGTCGCCGGACGGCCGACCGCCGACGGTGCCCGGCGCCACCGCCGCGGATCTCGCCTACACAGCGGGCGACTTCCTCGAAGCGGTCCAGGGTTACCGGCGGGAACTCGCCACGGATCCGGACCGGCCGAACTCCCTGGTCGGCTTGGGCCTCGCGCTCGACGCCCGAGGCCCGCATCCCGCCGCCCGTGCCCTGCTGCACTGCCCGGAACTCGTCCGTGCCGTGCATCGGCCCTTGCGAACCGTTCCACGGCCACCGACCGTGGAACAGCTCGCCGCCTGGATCGGGCAACTCGTACCGGGCTGATTCACATCAGGATCGGGTCGATGTCGCAGTTGGCGCGGGCACCCCGGCCCGCCGCCTGTGTTCCGGGGTGGGCCTCGCCAAGGACACGGCGGTACCGCACCAGGATCGGGTCGCGGAACGGTGCGGCCTCGTCCGTCCGGCCGAGCGCGGCCAGGTCCAGTCCGAGGTTGAAGGACGCCGCCAGTACCGTCGGATGATCTTCGCCCAGTACCTGCGTACCGCGCTCCACCGCGTCCCGGCCCAGTTCGACCGCCCGGTCGAGCTCACCCAGCGCCGCCAGATCACTCGCCAGGTTGATCGTGGCGGCGACGGCGTACGGGTGATCCGGGCCGATGCCGGCCCGGAACAGCTCGAGGGCGCGCTCGTCGAGGACGCGGGCGCCCTCGGCGTCTCCCATGAGCCGCAAGGTGACCGCCAGGTCGACATTGGCGACGAGGGTGTGCGGGTGATGCTCGCCGAGTCCGCTTCGGTATCGCTCGAAGGTCTCCTCCCCCAGGCGCTTGGCCGCGGCCAAATCACCCGAGTGACGAAGATCGAGCGAATGGGCGAGGGCGCAACCCATCGTGACGGAGTGGTCGTCACCGTAGGCGAGCCGGTACCTCTTGAGGGCTTCCGTTGACAGGCTGAGCGCGCCCGGATGGTCGCCGTCCTTACGCCGGGTCACGGAAAGCAGGAACGAATGGGTCGCGCTGTCCAGCTGATCCAGGCCGAAGCGCGCGTGGAAGTTCTCCGTGAGCCTTTCCTGCTGCACCCGGGCCTGGCCGTAGTCTCCCGCTTCGCGCAGGTCCACGATCAAGGAAGCGTTGACGCTGAAGGTGCGGACGTGATCACGGCCGAGGACCTCGATCCGGCGCCGGAGGGTGTCCTGGTCCAGTTCCGCGGCGGCGCGGTAGGCGCCGGACAACCGGAGGCTGATGGCGTGCTGGTACGCGGCGTTGAGCGTCTCCGGGTCGTCATCGCCGAACATGCGTTTGGACTTCTGGTAGACCTCTTCGCTCAGTTTGGTCGCCGCCGCGAAGTCGCCCTGCGCCCGCAGGTCGATCGTGATGTTCCGCTGGAGTGCGAACGTCTCCTCGTTCTCCTCGCCGGATACCTGAAGGCGCAGCGCGAGAGTGCGCTGATTGAGTTCCGCTGCTTCGGAGTACCGGCCGACCGCCCACAGATAGAGCCCCAGCCTCGACGAGACTTCGAGCGTCTGCGGATGGGTGGGGCCGAGGGCGTCGGTGAACCGCTTCCGCGCTTCGAGGCCGAGCCGCGCGGCCTCCTCATGATCACCATACTCGAACAGATAACGCATCAAATTGATGTAGAGCTGCCGCGGCCAATCGTCATCGCAGCCCAGCACGTTCGCGGCGTAGGCGTGCGGCAGCAGTTCGCGGTAGCGCGGCCAGTGCCTGCTGGACTCGGGGTCGTTCGGGTCCAGCGCGGCCAGTAGCTGGTGGGCGCCGTGCTGCATCCGCGCGTGCACCTGACGGGCCATGACCCGGTTGCGCAGGACCAGCTGGACCAGCCGGTGCAGCTGGAGGGTGTTGTTGCCGTGGTCGATCTTCGCGAGGCCGTACCGGTTGATGTCCCGGATGGCCCGCGCGAGCTTGATCGGGTCGCGCAGGGCCGCGTCGAGCTCCGGGGAGATCGACACGCGGTTGACCCCGGTGAGCAGGTCACGCGAAATGGGCTCCGGCGAGAAGAACGCGCAGATGTGGAGGATCTGATGCGCCGCCGGGTTGCGGGTTTTCAGTTCCTCGAACGACACGTTCCACGCCGCGGCGACGGAGACCTCGTTGTCGGGCGCCGAAGCGGTGTCGAGGATTTCCTCGACCGACTCGTCGAACAAGCGCAGATACTCCTGCACCGGCATCCCGGTCACCGCGCGCCAGGCCGCCGCCTGTTCGACGGCCAACGGCAGATCGCCGAGTTTCTCGGCGAGTTCGTCGGCGTCGGCCGGGTCGATCTCCGGGCCGCGGCGGCCGAGCAGCTCGACGCTTTCCTCGCGTTTGAACACCGCCAGTTCCAGCGGGCGGGCGATACCGGCCCAATCGGAGTTCCGCGAGGTGATCAGGATTTCGCCGGGACCGTTGCGCGGGAAGAACGGCAGCACGGTTTCCGGGCTCTCGGCGGCGTCGAAGACCAGGAGCCAGCGGCGGAACGGCCGCCCGGTCCGGAGCGCCTCGATGACCGCCGGGACCGCGACGCTGGCTTCGGACGCACCCTGCAGGCCGAGCATCCCGGCGAGTTCGGTGAGACCGGCGCGGATCTGGGTCGTGTGCGCGGCGTCGATCCACCAGACGAGGTCGTAATCCTGGAGGTGCCGGTAGATGTACTCGGTCGCCATCTGGGTCTTGCCGATACCGCCGAGACCGTGCAGCGCCGAAGGGAGCACGGCGGTGGTACCACTGCTCAACCGTTTGGTGAGCTGGTCGAGCAGTTCGTCGCGCCCGGTGAAGTTGGGGTTCCGCGGGGGGACGTTCCCGAAGACCAGCGGCGGGTCGTCGGGCTGGCGGTTGGGAAAATGCCGGGAACTGTCCGAGGCCGAAGGGTGGACGATCCTCGTCGTCGGTTCGTTCGCGTCGGGCTCGCTGAGATAAGTCGAGCGTCCCTGTGGCGCAGGTGTCGAAGCAGGTGGACGTTCGGCCGTCTCAGGCATCTCTGGGCTCACAGCCTTCTTTATTGATTCAGATTCGAATGCGGCGAGTCCCCGGCCCTGTACCGCGTTCCGTAGCCGGTCGGCCCGGGACAGGTACGGTCCCGAAAGCGCGCGCATGAGCGCGCCTTCCAATTCCACATCGGCCGGGGACTCGCGGGTGAGGTCTGGATCCGGTGTGTTGTTCGGGTCGGCGATGGCGTCCCGGAGGTGACCGAGCAACCTGATCCGGTCACCGAAATGAGTGGCGGCCACTCGGACGACACTGGCCGTTTCCGACCGTCGCGCGCCACTGAGCAGCAATTCCCGGACTGCCTCGGGAAAAGCGAAGACCCCGTCGGTGTCCCAAGTGGACTCGCCCTCCCTGAGTGCGGGAGCGTACATCATCCCCGAAAGCAAAAGTTCGAGGAGGTGCTCCACTCCCGCTTCCGGTACGAACCGTTGCCCCACCAGCTTCGCGACGTCGAGGCGGACCGGTACCGCCGCGAGCAATTGCGCCAAGCGTAGCGCCGGCGGCGACGCAACACTGCGAAACCTGTGCACTCTTTCGGCGGGTGACAAAGTTACCGGCGGGTCGGCGAAATCGGACCGGGAGACCCGTTCCGTGGTGAGGACGACCGTTCCTCCGGCGGCACCGGTGTTTTCGCCGGTCATCAGTCCGGCCCACCAGCCCAGCGACCGCGGCCGCAATTCGAGGACCGGCACGGGGACGAGATGGCCGGGCACTTGCGAACCGGGCTCGAGCCAGGCGTCCGCGAGGTCACAGCCCCATCGGCTGTTGGGTGCCAACGCGTTCGGGACGCGCAACCACGCCTTGTGCGGCTCCATACCGCACCGGCCCCAAAGCCATGGCGGAAGCAGATGGACGATGCTCACCGGCATCGACCTTCCCCAGCGCGCGAGCATCGGGTACAGCGCGTCCTTGTTCTGCCAGGCATCGCCGACACCGTCGGTCAGCAGCAATACGGCCCGCCGTCCCGAAGAATCCACGATCTCGTCCGGGTCGCGGGCGGGTGAACCGGGCGTGCCACCACGGAGAACGAGACCCTCTTCGCTGTCCTTGGCGGTTTCCAACAGCCGGACCTGAACGGTGCGGAAAGCACCCACCTGCCGGAGTAAATCGACGAACGCCGACACCCTTGGCCGCCACAAAGCCATCGAGGGACCATTGTCGAGGACGAGCGTCAGGTCGAGCCAGCGCTCTCTTCTCGATCGGGTGACCGGCCACCACCGGCCGGTCTCCGCGACCCGGACGGCGGTCGCCACTTCGTCCAGGACCACATTGTTGTGTCGCCGCGACGCCGTCTCCCGTTTCAGCGATCTCAGTGCGCGGAAGTACTCCAGCGATTCCAGGAGTACCACTCCCCCAGGCCCGGTGCCGTCCACCGCGGGTTCGGGCAACTCACCGGGCACGGCCTCGATCGCGACGACCTCACCGTCGTCTTCGGCGGGCACCTCGGCGTCGACGATCCGGGACGGCGGCGACTCGCGGGGTTCCGGGTTTTCCCCGCGCTCGGCGGGAGCGTTGCGGATCCGCGTTTTCGCGGGAGGCGGCTGCGGCTCGTCGGCGGGCTCGGCTTCGCCGTCGGCCCGCCGCGGCGAGATGGCCGCGGCCAGCCACACGATGTCGGCGACATCGATCCAGGTCAGATCCTCGAACCCGAACCGCTTGCCTCCCTGGGAGGAATCGCTCTTCCGCCGCTCCGCCACCGGGGCGGAACGCGAGTCGGACACACCGCCCGGCCCGTCCATGTCACCGCACCGTCAGTCGTTGCCAGAGGGCGTCCACCAGCCGCGGCCATGCCTCCTGATCCGGCTGGTACGCACCCGACGTCGCGAGATAGACGGCGTCGAGCAGCCTGTCGGTGGGAAGCCCGCCTTCCGCCTTGCTCCGTTCGGCGAATTCCCGGATGAGCCTGTCCCGGTGTTCGCCGTCCTCGCCGACCAGATGGCCCGCCACGATCGCCGCGAGCTGCTCCTCGTCCGGGTTCTCGATCCGCAGTTGCAGGCAGCGGCGCAGGAAGGCGGGCGGGAACTCCCGCTCCCCGTTGCTGGTCATGACGACGATCGGGAAGGCGTGGCAGGCGATCCGGCCGTCGCGGACCACCGCGGTGCGCTGCGGGTCGGCCGTGTGCACGGTGACCTCGGGATGCCGGTTGCGCACGCGCGCCAGTTCGTCGATGGAGAATTCGCCGTCTTCGAAGAGCGACAGCAGATCATTGGGCAGATCCGCCTCGGATTTGTCCAGCTCGTCGATCAGCAGTACCCGCGGCAGTCTGCTCGGGAGAAAAGCGGTGCCCAGCGGACCGAGCCGGACGAAATCGCCGATCGGGGGTTCTTCCGCCTCGCCGCCGCGTTGCGCCTGACTGGTCGCCGCGGCCTGGACCCGGCCGATCGCGTCGTAGCCGTACAGCCCGGAACTCAGCGCGGTATGGCTGGTGACCGCCCAGCGCAGCACCCTGCCGAGACCGAGTTCCCTGGCGATCCGGTACGCGAGGCTGGACTTCCCCGTCCCCGGGTTTCCGGTGACCAGCAACGGACGGCGCAGATACAGGGCGGCGTTGACCATGTTCAGCTCGCCGTCGTCGACGGTCAGCTCCGAAAGCGTGAACGCGGTGCCGAGACGACGCTCCGACTCGCCGTCGTCCGGCGGCGGCACGTCGTCCTCCGGTGGCGGGTCCCCGCGATACGAACGCCACGGCGGCGGCGCGGGCAGCAACTGCGCGAGGTCGATGTCGTGAATGGGCCTTCCGGTTCCCCGGTATATCCACCAATCGGGTGCGTCGCGCTGAGGCGTCCGGCCGTTCTCGGCCGCGTCCTGATCGATCCCGCTCATCCGCGGTATCCCCTTACAGTCGAGTCGGGATCAACGGCTGGTCCAGAACGATCACCCGTTTCGGGTCGTCCCACATTACCACCAGATCGTGAGCCAGAGAATTCTTGAACGGTACCGCCGCACCGGAATTCGCCAGTTTGCGACGATCCGGGAGTTCGATAAAACCGCTGTCCGCGGCCAATACCCAGTCCAGCAACTCGCGCAGGTTCTCCGGCTCGGCGTCCGGATGCCAGAGCACCACCGGAAGGCCACTGCGGAGTGCGCTCGTCAGTTCGTCCGGCACACCACCCGGTTCCGCCTGGGGCGACGGGGGTTTCGCCAATACCAGGCCGACCCAGTGATCGTCGCTGAGGATGGCGTCGATCGGGTGATCCTCGAACTCCGCGCACCCGGAATAGTGCAGCCGGTCGGCGGCGGGGTCCTTCACCATCGAATCCCAGCGAACGTGCCATGCGCGATGCCAATGCCTCGCCCGCATCCTCTCCAATGAGCGTATTCCCAGCCGGTACCCGTAGCGCAACGGCTGGGGATGGCCGGTCTCATGTTCCTTCGCCCAGCGCTGCACGGGCAAAGTGATCAACGTCCTCGGCAGCAGGAATTCCACCGACGCGGACATGCTCTGGCCGGACCAGACGCCTTCAGTCTCCAAGATGACGTCATCGACCCTGAACTCGACCTCTTCTATCCCGATTTCGCGCACTCCACCGAGTGACGGCGGCCAGACATCCGGATCATCCTGCCGCCAGAAAGCGAGCGTGCATCGCGTGGGGTCCCCGGAAACCGGTTCGAGCATGATCATCAGATGCAAATGGGGCCGCTCCGGAATCGGTGGCCTGCTCTGCCGCTGGTGCAGCAGGGCGGGGCCGAGCCGTAACGACCGGGCCTGGTCGGCGATCCAGTTCGCGATCATGACCGCGGGCTCGCCGTCCACGTTTTCCGCGAGGAGGCCCAGAAAGGTCATGGCGGGCGGGATACCGTCCGGCCCCGCGTTGAAGTCGGCGAGCAACTGGAAGGCACCCCACGCGTCGGTGATGCCCTCCAGCCTGGGCAAGGGAACCGCGGGACCGAGGGCGCGGCTCACCATGACCGCCAGATGGGGGACTTCCAGCCGGGCCAGCCTGCGGTGCAGACCGACCAGATCCTTGCGCGGGATCAACTCCAGGACTGCGCCGGTCAGGTCGGCGAGAAACAGGTCTTCGGCGGCCACCACCGCCGGTTCGGGGGATTCGGCGACCGGCGTGGTGACTTCTCCGTGCAGTCGTAGATAAGCCGTTCCGGTGAAGGTCTTCACCGAAACGGGTATCGGACTGTACGACTCGGGCAACAGGCCCGGGTCCTTTTCGATGACGTCGGCGAAAAAACGCTGCGAACAGATGAACGCGATCATCCGGCCGGATTCCGCGAACGCGTCCTTCGCCTGCTGCGCGTCCAAAATGCGGAAAGCGATGTCGACCGCTTCACCGACCCAGCCGTTGCCGTCGTCGATCACCTCGCCGGAGTTGAGGCTCACCCGGAGCCGCATCTGCGCCTGCGGCGTCCGCGTGTGGTTGTACCGGCGGAGGGCGACCGCGATGCGATCCGGAAACAGGTCGGCGACCAGGCTTTTCGTCGTTCCGGGCGGAAGCAGGACCAGCACGCCGTCGCCTCGGTCCTCGTGCGCGCAGGAATCGAAATCGATTCCGCTTTCGGCGAAAGCGGTCTTCAGCACCTCGTACATGCCTTGGTGCACGGCGAGTCTGTCGAGCCGGTTGCGGTCCGGCGCGGTGAACCCCACGACGTCCACTACGACGATCGTGCGGTCGAGAGCCCGCGTCGGTCTCGCCACTGGCCCCCTCCCAAGGTCCACGGGCGCCGACCCACCGGCGCCGACCGCCACATTATCGCGTCGATCGGCGAGAAGTTGAGTGTCAATTGACAAATCGGTCGCGGCAAGTGGGTGCTAGGTCTCGTGAGTGGTTAGGACGGTTCTAACCGTCCTAACCACTCACGAACCGGTCAGACGCCGGCGATCTGCTGGATCCAGCTGCGGTAGCGGGTGATGTTGGTGTAGGCGGTGTTGTTCGACCGGTCGCTGGTCGAGGCGACGCCGACCTGGCGGCCGCCGGAGAACATCGGGCCGCCCGAGTCACCGCCGGCGGTGATGCCGTCGACGCGGTTCGCGCAGACCGCGATCCCGCCGTTGTAGTCACTGCAGTTGACCGAGTTGACCCGGACGGTGGCGACCTTCAGGTACCGGGACTGGCAGTTGATCTCCGAACCGCACTGGCTGGTCGCGCCCCAGCCGTAGACCTGGACGTTCTGGCCGACCGCGACGTTGCTCGTGGTGCCGAGTGGCGCGTAGGTGGCGTTGACCGAGCTGGTCAGCCGGACGACGGCGAGGTCCGCGCCCGGGTGACGGGTGATGCTCGCCGCGGTGGCCATGGTGCCGCCGCTCTGCTGGTCGAGGCTGCCGATCCGGAACGTGTAGCTGCCGCTGCTGGCGACACAGTGCTTCGCGGTCAGGATGTACTGGGGCGCGATGATCGTCGCGCTGCAGTTCTGCTGGCCGTTCACGAACAGCCGGGCCGCCCAGGGCGCGTTCTGCGCGTACTGACCGCCGATGATCATCGGCTGCACGCCCGAGGGCTCGGCGGCGGTCGCGGCGGGGGCGGTCGAGCCGAGCAACGCCATGAAGGCGGTGCCGGCGAGCAGGACGAGAGAGCGCAGTCGCATGTTCCGACTCATTTCTGCGGCGGGGTTCCGGCCGCTTCAGTGGGGACGAACGCGCTGATTCTGTGTCGTGCCAAGGGAACCCGGAAACCGACGAAAGTTCGCGCGGGCTACCTATTTATTTCCATGACGGACGGCGGTGATCTTTGCGTATCCGGCGAAGATCATTAGGTAGTCACTCGCCGAGCAGCCGCCATGCGGTGAGGGCGAGCCTCGCGCGGGTCAGCCCGAGCGGATCGGTCAGGTCGACGGCGAGGCTCTTGCCGATCTGGGTCAGCCGTCGCGCGACGCTGCTGTGGTGCAGGTGCAGGGAATCGGCGGCCTGGCGCACCGAACCCGTGGCGCAGTAGGCGTCCAGCGTCCGCAGGTCCTCCGGATCCGCCGCCAGCTTCGAGATCGCGACGACGTCGGCGTTGGCGCGCGTGTCCTCCTCCGGGATCCGCGCGAGCAGCGCCAGCGCGCCGAGGTCGCCGTAGTGGATCACCGGACGGCGCGCGGTCGTGAAACGCAACGCCGTCCTGGCGTCCTGCCAGGACCGATGCGGGCATCCGGCCTCCCCGATCCCCGCCCGGACGTCCTCCGGGAAGCGGTCCGGATCCACCGCGGTGGCGAGGATGATGCCGACGTCGGTGAGCGACGCGGCCTTGACCGGGCGGCCGGGGCAGATCAGGTTCCCGATCTTCTCGAGCGGGAGCCCCGACCGGACGGCGACCACCCGGATCGGCGTGTCGGCGGCGAAACCCAGCAGCCGCAGGGCCCGGCTCCTCGCGGCGTCGTCGCCCGCGCTGATCACGAGTTCCACCAACGCCGGATCGGCCATGGTGGTGCGGGCAGGCCCGTACCGCTCGACGACGGTCGCCACGGCGATCGCGAGCCGGTCCAGCACCGCTTCGTCGAGGGCCACGGGCGCTCCCTCACGTTCCAGCCACACCGTGCCGATCTCCTCCTCGTCGAGGGTGATCGCCATCGTGATGGACGCCGGCGCGGAAGCCGGAGCGGCTTCGCGGCCGTCGGGTGCCATGCGAATGGTGCGCCCCGTGCTGTGCAGCCGGATGCCCGCCACGCATTCCGCCAGGCCCGCGGTGGCGCGAACGAGTGCGGGAAGGTCGACCCGCCGCCGCATCAGAGTGTCGTAGAACATCACGACCCGGATAGCGCCTTCGACGTCGGGATCCAGATGCGACAACCGCGCGGCCAGTGCCTCCATGCCGGCGAGCGTACGCGGCGATCGTCGCGCGAAGGGGCGATCACACGCGACGGATGGCGGCCGCCTTCCTGACCGGGAGCCGGAAGGATCATGGTCATGGATCCCGAACTCGAAGCCTTCATCGCCCTCTTCCCGAAGGCGAAACTCGACGACCCGGTCGCGGACCGCGTGAGCTTCGCGAAGCTGGCCACGTCCGTGCCGCAGCCCGACACGTCGGACATGGAGGTCGAAGACCGGACGGTGCCCGGTGACCCCGGCGTCCCGATCCGGATCTACCGGCCACGTGAGGCACAAGGCGCCGTCATCTGGCTGCACGGCGGTGGTTGGGTCATGGGCAACCTGGAGACCGAACATCCCTGGGCGGCGCGGCTCGCCGAAACCTCCGGCGCGACAGTGATCTCGGTCGAGTACCGGCTCGCCCCCGAAAACCCGTTCCCGGCCGCGTTCGACGACGTCTACGCCGTGCTGAACTGGACGGCGGACCACGCGGCCGAACTCGGTGTCGCCCCCGACCGGATCGCGATCGGCGGGCACAGCGCGGGCGGCGGGCTCGCGGCGGCGACGGCGCTGCGGGCCCGTGACGAAGGCGGCCCGCGGCTCTGCTTCCAGCTGCTCAACCAGCCGGGCCTCGACGACCGGCAGGAGACGTGGTCGGCGCGGAACTTCACCGACACGCCGTGGATGAACCGTGCCAAGATCACCGCAGCGTGGGGGCACTACCTGAACGGAAAGCCCGCGTCTTCGCCGTATGCCGCCCCTGCACGGGCCACCGATCTCTCGGGCCTGCCGCCCGCGTACGTGGCCTCCGCCGAGCTGTGCCCCAACCGTGACGAGGACATCGAGTACGCGCTCCGGCTGCTGCAGGCGGGGGTCTCGGTCGAGCTGCACCAGTGGGCGGGCACCTTCCACGGGTCGCAGGCCATCCTGTCCGCCGAGGTCTCCCGCCGTCAGATCGACGAACTGGGCGGCGTCCTGCGCCGCGCCCTGGCCGCGTCATGACGGCACCCACGGCGCCACCCACGACGGCCAGGTTGCTGCGCCCGTTCGCCGGCAGTTTCGCCGTTGTCGTCGTTTTGCAGGTCATCGGCGCCCTCGCGGGGTTGGCACCGCTGCTGGCGGTCGTCGAACTGGGCAGGGCGCTGCTGTCACCCGGCCCGGTCGACGAAAGCCGGGTGTGGACGGCGGTGGCCGTGGGCGCGGCCGGGCTGTTCGTCCGGCTGGTGCTCACGGCCGCGTCGTCCGGGATCGGGCATCTGCTCGACGGCCGGGTCCAGCTCACTTTCCGCCGTCTGCTGGCCGAACGCCTGGGGCGGGTGCCGATAGGCTGGTTCTCGAGCCGCCGCACCGGTGAACTGGCCAAGGTCGTCGGCGAGGACGTCGGCGCCGTGCACCCGTTCATCGCCCACACCCCCGGCGAACTCGTGTCGGCCTTCGTCGTCCCGCTGGTGTCGCTGGTCTATCTGCTCACCATCGACTGGCGGCTCACCTTGATCACCCTGATCCCGGTGGTGCTGGCGGTGGCGCTGGTCCCGCTGATGATGACGCCCTCCCGGCTGCGTGAGCAGGAGGAGTTCGACCGGGGCATGGCGGGGATCTCGGATTCGGTCGTCGAGTTCGTCCAGGGCATCGCCGTGGTCAAGGCGTTCGGTGGCGCTGGCCGTGCCCATCACAGGTTCCGCACCGCTGCGGACGCCTTCGTCGCCACCTTCACCCGGTGGGTGCACGGCATGGCCGGGCCGGCGGCGGGGATGCAGCTGGCGCTGTCGCCGCCGTTCGTCCTGCTGGTGGTCCTGATCGGCGGCACGTTCCTGATCACCGGCGGCGGCCTCGCCCCGGTCGATCTCCTGCCGTTCCTGGTACTCGGGCTGGGCTTGACCGCACCCGTGGCCGCGCTCGGCCACGGCTTCGACGAACTCCAGGCCGCCCGTCGCGCGACCGGCCGGATCCGCGAAGTGCTCGGGGTGCCATCGCTGCCGGAACCGCCGGATCCCGTGGCGCCGCGAGGCCACCGCGTGGAACTGCGCGGCGTCCGGTTCGGCTACGAGCCCGACCGCGAGGTCCTGCGCGGGATCGACCTGACACTCGAACCGGGGACGGTCACCGCCCTCGTCGGCCCCTCGGGTGGCGGTAAGTCCACTTTGGTCACTTTGCTGCCGCGGTTCTTCGATCCGACGGCCGGTTCCGTGCTGCTGGGCGACGTCGACCTGCGCGAGCTCGGCAGCCGGGAGCTGTACCGCAAAGTCTCCTTCGTGTTCCAGGACGTCCGCCTGCTGCGCGCGTCGGTCGCGGACAACATCGCGCTGGCCGTACCGCACGCCGATCGCGAAGACGTCGTGCGCGCCGCCCGGCTCGCGCATGTCCACGACCGGATCCTCGAACTACCGCACGGCTACGAAACGGTGCTGCACGAGGAAACCGGGCTCTCGGGCGGCGAGGCTCAGCGGATCTCGCTGGCGCGGGCGCTGCTCGCCGACACTCCCGTCCTGGTACTCGACGAGGCCACCGCGTTCGCCGATCCGCGCACCGAACTGGCCGTGCGCCGGGCCTTGACGTCGGCGCGCGCCGACCGGACGGTCCTGGTCATCGCGCATCGTCTGGAGACGGTCGTCGACGCCGACACCGTCGTGCTGCTGGAGAACGGCCTCGTCACCGAACGCGGGAAACCCGCGGATCTGCTGGCACGGAACGGGAAGTTCGCCGCTTTCTGGCGTTCCCACCGTTCCGCCGAACCACTGGGGGAACCTCGATGATCCGGATGTTGCTGAGGGTTCTCGGGCCCGACCACGCTCCGCCGGTGCGGCGCACCGTGGCACTGATGACGGCGACCGCGATCGTCGAAGGCCTGTCCTACGCGTTGCTGGTCCCGTTGCTGCGCGCGCTGCTCGGGGGCACTCCGGGTGACGCCGTCCCGTGGCTGATCGCGTTCGGCGCGGCCTTCTCGGTGTTCGCGATCCTGCGCTACCGCGCCGATCTCTCCGGATTCCGCGCCGGGACGACGTTGCTGCGCGGGATGTACCACCGGCTCGGCGACCATCTCGCCCGGCTGCCGATGGGCTGGTACAACGGGAAACGGGTCGGTGAGGTGTCGTCGCTGGCCGGACCCGGTGTGCTGCAGGCGATGGCCGTGATCGCGCATCTGCTGGCGCCGTTCATCGCCGCGTGCGTCACCCCGCTGACCATCGTGTTCGTGATCCTCGTCTTCGACTGGCGGCTGGGGCTGGCCGCGCTGATCGCGGCGCCGGTCGTGGCGGCCATCCAGGTCTGGACCGGCCGTTCGATGGCCGCCGCAGACGAGGAGGCCGCGGAACGCGGGAACGAGGCCACCGGTCGGGTCATCGAGTATCTGCAGGCGCAGCCCGTACTGCGTGCGGGCGGACGGGCCGCGGAACGGTTCCGGTCGCTCGACGACTCGCTGCGAGATCTTCAGCGGGCGAATCGCCGGTCCACGCTGTCGGCGTTGCCCGGTGTCGTGGGGCTGACGTTCACGGTGCAGGCGATGTTCACCGGCCTGATGGTGCTGGGCGTCTTCCTCGCGCTCGGCGGGGGCATCGGGGCGCCCGAAGTGCTGACGATCCTCGTCCTGGCCGCGCGCTGCGCGGATCCGCTGCTCTCGCTGACCGACATCGGCGGCAAGCTCCGTGGCGCGCGTTCGGTGCTGGCGAGGCTCGACGCGCTGTTGCGGACCGAACCGCTGCCGGAACCACCGGCCCCCGTCCGGCCGGGGCGGCACGACCTCGAATTCGAGTCCGTCGTCTTCGCCCGCGGTGGCCGCACGGTGCTCGACGGACTTTCGCTGACCGTCCACGAAGGACAGAGGCTCGCCGTCGTCGGGCCTTCGGGTGCCGGGAAGAGCACGGTGCTGCAACTGCTCGCCCGGTTCCACGACGTGGATTCGGGAGCGGTGCGCGTCGGCGGGGTGGACGTCCGAGCGATGAGCACCGAGGATCTGATGGCGCGGATCGCGAGCGTCTTCCAGGACGTCCACCTCTTCGACGGTACGATCGAGGAGAACATCCGGCTCGGCCGTCCCGACGCCGACGACGCCGAGGTGCGCGCCGCCGCGACGGCGGCCCGGCTGGACGAGGTGATCGACCGGCTGCCCGGCGGCTGGTCCGCGAATGTCGGCGAGGGCGGCGCGCTGCTGTCCGGCGGGGAACGCCAGCGGGTCTCGATCGCGCGTGCCCTGCTGAAGGACGCGCCGATCGTGGTACTCGACGAGGTGACTTCCGCACTGGATCCGGTCAACGAAACGGCCGTCCACGAAGGGATCGAGCGGCTCATGGCCGGCCGGACCGTGGTGATGGTGGCGCATCGGCTGCGGACCGTCGAACGCGCCGATCACGTGGTCTTCCTGGACGAGGGGCGGATCGTGGAGGAGGGAAGCCACGACGAGCTGGTCCGGCTCGGTGGCCGGTACGCCGGGTTCCTCGAGCTGCAAATCGCTTGACGCGGCGCGGGAACGGCAATGCACTGTGGCGATGAAGATCCGCTCCACGACCGACGAGGACCGCGACGTCTTCGTCGACACGATGTTCACCGCGTTCGCCCGTTTCCCGGACACCGCGGGCGAGACCTGGTCCGCGCTCGAACTGGACCGCGGCCTGCTCGCGGTGACGGAGGACGGGCGGCCCGTCGGCACGGCCGCCGCGTACTCGTTCGAGCTCACCCTGCCCGGTGAGGTCGTCGTCCCGGTAGCCGGGGTGACCGCCGTCGGCGTCCTGCCCTCGCACCGGCGGCGAGGGGTGCTCAGCGCGATGATGCGGCATCAGCTCGCCGAGTTCCGGGAGCGGGGAGAGTTCCTCTCCGTCCTGCTGGCGTCGGAGGCGCTGATCTACCGGCGGTTCGGCTACGGCCCGGCGACCTACACCCGGCGTCTGACGGTGCCGCGCCACCGGGCCGCCTTCGCCGCGGGGACGGCCGCCGACTCAATCGAGGTCCTGCGCCGGGCCGAGTGCGGCGAGATCCTGGAGGCGGTCTACGACCGGTATCGCCGCGCCCGGCCCGGCGCGCTGTCGCGGCCGCACCGCTGGTGGTCCTTGGGCGCCGGGCAGCCGCCGATCTCCCGGGCGTCGCGCCACATCGCCGTTCACCGGGACGCCGACGGCGTCCCGGACGGGTATGCCTCGTACTCCCTCACCGAACCGAGCACCTTGACCGTCGACGAGACCATCGCCGTCGATGACGAGGCGTCCACGGCGCTGGCCCGGTTCCTGCTCGAACACGACCTGATCACCGAGGTCGTGTTCAAGCACTGCCCGCCCGACCATCCGCTGCGGTGGCAGCTCGAAGACTTCCGCGCCGGCGAGGTCGGCGGCGACACGGACTGGCTCTGGGTGCGGCTGCTGGACGTGCCGCGCGCGCTCACCGCACGAGGCTGGTCCACCGACGGCGAACTCGTCCTCGACGTCGACGACCCGGTGCTCGGCGAGCACGGCCGGTACCGGCTGTCCGTCCGGTGCGGTGAGGCCGAATGCGTCCCGGCGGACACCGAACCCGACCTGTCCCTGGACGCGAGCGACCTCGGCTCGATCTATCTCGGCGGTACCGCCCCGAGCCTGCTCGTGCGGGCCGGGCGCGTCCGTGCCCATCACCCTGGTGCGGCCGCGCTGGCCGACGCCCTTTTCCGTACCGAGCGTCCGCCGCACTGCCTGCACTGGTTCTGATCACGCGAGGGGCCCGGTCCCAGAGCGCGGACGTTCGTTGACACGCCGTAGTGCCACTGCTCTACTCGGACGCATGCGCTGTCCGGCCTGAATCAGTGTCCGCTCACTTTCGGGAAAAACCCGGGAATTCCGGGCGCTCCGCCCTGCCCGGAAAACCCGTTCGCCCTCGCACAGAACGGAATTCGCCCATGACCACGACCGAGAACCGAGTCCGATCGGCCAGTGAATGGCTGGCGGCCGCGAAAGACGTCGCCGACGAACTCGCGGTGAACGCCGCAGAACGCGACCGGAAGAACGAGACGCCGTACGCGGAAGTACGGCTGCTCAAGGATTCCGGGCTGGTGACCCTGCTCGGCCCGGTCCAGCACGGTGGCGGCGGTCAGAGCTGGGAGACCGCGTATCGCGTGATCCGCGAGGTCGCGCGCGGCGACGGCTCGATCGGCCAGTTGCTCGGCTACCACTACCTCTGGGCCTGGGCCGCCCGGCTGGTGGCGACCGACGATCAGATCGCCGCGGTCGAAGAATTGTACACGCGGAACAACCTCGTCTTCGGCGGTGCGGTCAACCCCCGCGACTCCGACCTGAAGATCACCGAAGACGGCGACGAGATCGTCTACAACGGACACAAGTCGTTCTCCACCGGCAGCAAGGTCTCCGACCTCACCGTGCTCGAAGGCATCCTCGAAGGCACCGAGGACCATGTCTTCGCGATCGTTCCGTCCGAACAGGACGGTATCGTCTTCCACGACGACTGGGACAACATCGGCCAGCGGCTCACCGAATCGGGCAGCGTGACCATTTCCGGCGTGCGCGTCCCGTGGGCGAGCGCCGCGGGCTACGTCGACAAGAAGTTCCGGCCCCTCACCTACAACACGCTCAACGTCCCGGCGATCCAGCTGGTGTTCACCAACTTCTACCTCGGCATCGCGCAGGGAGCATTGGAAACCGCGCTGGCGTACACCCGCGAGCACACCCGCGCGTGGCCGTACGGCGGCGACAACAAGACGTCCGCCGGCGAGGAGTGGTACGTCCTCGACGGCTACGGCGATCTCCAGTCGAAACTGTGGGCGGCCGAGGCACTGGCGGACAAAGCCGGAACCGCGATTTCCGCGATACTGCACGCGCCGCGCGAAGAACTGACGCCCGAGGCCCGCGGCGAGGTCGCGGTCCTCATCGCGGCCGCCAAACAGCGTGCCATCGACACCGGCCTCGAAATCGGCACGAGGATCTTCGAGCTGACCGGCGCCCGGGCGAGCGCCACGAAGTACGGCCTGGACCGCTTCTGGCGGAACCTGCGCACACACTCGTTGCACGATCCGGTGGCCTACAAGCGCCGCGAAGTCGGTGCGTACGCGCTGCTGAACGAGCTCCCGGAACCCACCTGGTACACCTGAGGGCCGGAAACCGGTTCTGCGCGCCTTCGACCGCGAAGTAACTCCTGGGCACACCGGCGCCGGTGTGCCCAGGAGCCGGATCACTCCTCGAAACCTTCGTCGCCGCCGAAGGCGTCCTCCATGACCTCGCCGAGGATCATGCCGCCGACCACGCCCGCCGCGGCACCGGCGACCACGCCGCCCATCCCGGGACCACGCCTGCCGTGATGACCGTGGTGGTCGTAATCGTGGCCGTAGTGCTCCTGGTGCCCGCCGAACATGGCGTGCCCGCCACCGGACTCGGCGACCTTGGCCAGCCAGCCGTCGATGGCCGCCGCCCAGTCGGTGCGCAGGGCCTCCTCGTGCGAAACGTGGAAGCGGCCGAAGGAATCGCCGCCGGAGCGGAACATGCCACCGCGCCGATCGGCCTCCAGGATCACCACGAGGTCGTCCGGGCTCGCGACGAAGGTCAGCTCCACCTGGCTGACGCGGCCCGCGTAGCGCGACGGCGGGAAGAACTCGATCTCCTGGAAGAACCCGAGTTCCTGCCGGACGCCGTGCAGCCGCCCGGCTTCGACGTCGGCGCTGCGGAACGAGAAGCCCAGCTCGCCGAACGCCTCCAGCACCCGGTCCTGCGAGTCCAGCGGCCCGACCAGCACCGGGTCGAGGTCGCCCTTGTCCGGCGCGCCGGCGATGACGAGCTCGGTCCGCACGCCGACGACCACGCCCGGCAGTTCACGTCCGCCGACCGCGCTGATCGGCGTCTCCCACGGCAGCGCGATCCGGAACGGCACGGTGGTCAGCTGTCCCGCCGTCACCTTCACCTTGCGGCCCGCGCTGACCCGAAGGAACTCCGCGGTCCCGGCGCGCTCGTGGTCGCCGTGCTCCACCTCGACCCTGGTGACCAGCGAAAGCAGGATCTCCTCGATCTGGGCGTCGCTCGAACCGCCCTGGATTCGGACCTGGCCGGTGATCACCTCGCCGGGAACGGCGTGCGGTGAGTCGAGCACGGTGTCGACGGACGGGCCGCCGACCCCGAAGGCGCTGAGCATCCGTTTGAACATCAGGG
Source organism: Amycolatopsis sp. TNS106 (assembly GCF_019330265.1). Classification (NCBI taxonomy): domain Bacteria; kingdom Bacillati; phylum Actinomycetota; class Actinomycetes; order Pseudonocardiales; family Pseudonocardiaceae; genus Amycolatopsis; species Amycolatopsis sp. TNS106. Next base: position 4,915,700 of record NZ_CP024972.1, read on the forward strand.
ATTTCCTCCGCTGGGTACTGGAACAAGGGGGTACCGGAACACTTCGACTACTACCGAGATCCGTCGCGGCACGCCAGGTAAAACGGGTTAAAACCCCCTAAACGGGCGCGACGTCACTACCTTCGCAGATCCGCCTGGCGGACGTCGTGCAGGTGGATGACGACGTCGTAGGCCTTCCCCAGCGAGAGGTCGACGGGGTCGACCGGGAACTGAGTGCCGATAGTGCGGGTGGACCGGGCGACGTCGAGCCAGGCGCGGCCGACGGGCGGCGCGGTGCGAAGGTCGAAGTAAAAGTCCTCGTACCGGACCTTGTCGAGAGTGCCCTCGTTCGACCCGGGTGACGCGGCCGGGACGGAGAACGACTTCCACGCCCCGCCGATCGCCTTGTCCGTCGCGAGGAAGGAACCCCGGTCGAAGCTGAATCCGATCGGCAGGTAGTCGCGGCCCAGCATCTCGCGCAGGAAGGCGCCCTGCGTCTTCGGATACATCGCCGGGTTGTCGGAGATGTGGGCGACGTGGGTGTTGTGTGCGGAAAGCAGGACCTTGTGCCCGGTCCGCCGCTCCCACCAGGCGACGTTCTGCGCCATCGCCTTGTCCCGCAGGATCTGCAGAGGGGGCAGCGTCGTCAGGTCCGCGAGGTCGACGGTGAGGAAGCGGGCGGTCTGCGCGACGAACCGGGCGTGCTGAGCTGTCCAGTCGAGGTCGTCCGCGCCGGTGAGCCCCTTGATCAGCTCGAAGGCCTGCTCTGCCTGGGTGGCGAGCCGCTTCCGCTCGTCGAGCGGTTTGCGGAGGTAGACCAGATGGTCGTCGATCGGGCGCAGGCCGGTGTAGAGCCGGTTCAGCCGGGGCAGCGCCGCCGGATGATGCTGCCGCACGGAGTCGGTGATCCTGGCGAAGAACGCGTCGTCGATCGAGGGCCCGCCGAGGTCGTCGCCGACGAAGTGCACGGTGCGGTCGGGGTGGGCGCGATTGTGGTCGCGCATCCACTGGAACAGGCTGATGAACTCCTCGCGGTCCCACGGGGAACCGGCCACCGTCCGCTTCAGGATCTCGCGGATGTCACCCCGGCCGGTCTGGACCCACTCGTCGATCTCCATACCCGCCGACCAGCTCGCCTCCAGCGCGAACGCCCGGAACCCCTTCTCTTCGACGAGATAGCGGAACACTCGCTCCTTCATGGTGAAGAACTCGTGGGAGCCGTGCGTGGCCTCGCCGAAACCGACCACCTTCGCGTCGCCGATCATCCTGCCCAGTGCCCGCAGATCGGCGGTGTTTCGGCCGGGTTCGGTGGACCGCAGCGGATACGCCGCCCGATCCAGCGAGCGCACCACCGGGTCCCGCCAGGTCGCGGTCGTCTCCGCCGCACCCGCCGCCGCCGGGATCGCCAAGGGAGCGAGAACCGCTCCCGTCACCACCGCCGCGACCGCCAGCAGACCCCGGCCTTTTCGCTGCCCTGCCATGTCGTTCGTCCCTTCGTTCCGCTGTCGAAATCGATCATCGTCGACGGAACGGGGGCGGCGCACTGAAGCAAAGCTCCTACTTGGGGTGAGGAAAACCCCACCCCAAGAGGAAGCGGGTGGACCCCGCCGACGGGGTGTGGGACCCGGCGGCGGGAGTCCACCCGCGTTTATCTCCCTCCGCAGCGGCTGTCCGTCACTCCGCGCGCCACAACGCGGGTGTGGACGGCGGCTCCCAGCCGGGCTGGGCCGTGTGCGCCTGCAAGCACACGTAACCGCGACCGCTGTAGGTGACCCGGGCGCCCGCGGAATAGCCGGTTCCCGCCGCCCAGGTCGTCCCGCCGGGCGGGTTGGAGGTCGAAGTCGACGTCGTCGGCGTCGTACTGGTCGGCCGGGTGGTCGACGTCGGCGTCTGCGGCACGTTCAGCACGAAGTCGAACGCGGCCTGTTTGCCGGGAGCCTGGTCGCGCACGGTCATCAGCAGCCGCGGGTCGAAGATCGAGTCGGTGTTGTTGCGCGGCTCGTTGGGGAAGTAGAGCTGCGTGGTCAGCACCGGCCTGCCGGGCGCCTGGACCTTGACGTGGATGTGCCGCGTACGGCCGGGATACAGGCCGGGCACGATCGTGCTCAGCGAGAACGCGCCCTGGTCGTTGGTGAACTGGTGACCGCGGAAGGTGTACCCCACGTTGTCGTAGGCGCCGTTGACGTCCGCCTGCCAGAAGTCCAGCAGCGCCCGCGCGATCGGAAGGCACCCGAGACCGAAGACGTAGCCGGAGACGGTGAGCCTCGTCCCCTGCGTGTTCGGCGTGACGAGCGACGTCCGCTGCGGGGAATTCGGCTTGAAGTAAGGACCTTCGGTCTGCGGCGGGGTCGGGTCGTCACCGTCGTCACAGGCGGGGGTCAGCTCGGGTGCCTGGCCGTTCGCGACGGTGGTGCGCGCGAGGGCGGGACCGCCGATCAACGCGACCGGAGCCGCCACACCCGCGGCGATCGCGGCCTTCAGCACGGTCTTCCGGCTGAGCTTGCTTTCTTCGTCCATACCTGCTCCTCGTGGGGGCTTCGGGAATCACCCTCGACGGTATGGAGAAGATCAGCGGCGGACGATGGACTGAACTGGTCAGTCGTGGTGAATCTCCGGGGGCGCGTCACCGATCCTGCGATAATCGCCGGGGCTCAACCCCGTTTCCCGCCGGAAGAACCGGCAGAAATACGCGGGATCCGCGAATCCGACCCGGCTGGCGACCTGCCGCACGGTGAGATCCGTGCCGCGCAGGAATCGTTTCGCCTCCCTTGTCCTCGCCTCGCGCATCAGTTGCGCCGCCGTCCGGCCGGTCGCCGTTTTCACCGCGTCGGTGAGGTATCCCGGCGTGACCCCGATTCGCTCCGCGAGCGCGCCCACGGACCAGAGCCCCAGATCGGGCCGGCCGAGCAGCCGGGCGAATTCCGTGCCCACCGCCTGCGCCCTGGCGGGTGGACGCGGCTCCGCCAATCCCGGGAGACGGCCGGCCCGCACGATCAGCACGTGCATCAGTGCCCGCAGCACCGAATCGGTACCCTGGCCGCCGCAACGGAATTCCTCGTCGAGTTCGGCGACCAGCCGCGCCGTCTCCTCGGCCGCACGTTCGTCGAGCCGCCACGGCTGCTGGCTGAGCCTGCGCAGGGTTTCGCGATCCGACGGATGTTCGAGCAGGAAATCGTCGGTGAACAACACGACGAATCCGCTGAGATCGCGGGCATCCCAATGATGCACCTGCCCCGGTGTTATGACCGCGAGTTGTGGCGGCCCCAATTCCCATCGGGTGAAATCGATGATGTGGTCGCCGGTACCGCCGGTGACATGGACTATTTCGTAGAAGGTGTGCCGATGCGGGAACGCCGCCCGCGACATCGGCCCGATCGTGTCGAATGTGCCGACCGTGAACGGCAGGGCGTCCGGCGCACGGACCTCCAGCCGATGCAGTGGCAATTCCCCCGCCTTCGGTTCGAGGCAAGGCGTCCTCGGCAACACCGTCGTTCCGCGCATGGACCGGTCCCTTTCACCACACTGGGGATAAAAAGTCTAGACCAATACCGGGTGCGCTGACTGCCGACGGAAGTCGCTTGTCGCCGCCGGGGTACAGTCGGGATCATCGACGCACGTCCGAAGGGTCACCACGCGATGTCTCCCACCCAGTCGCGCGGTCGGGCCTGGTGGCCGGTCGCCGCGCTGGTGCTGGCGTGCGCCGTGGCCTGGGCGACGACGGGCGCTTCCCACAGCGACCTCGAGATCTACCGCTTCGGCGTCGACACCCTGTGGAACGGCGGCGACCTCTACGGCGCGCTGCCGCTTTCCGACGCGGGCATCCCCCTGCTGTTCATCTATCCGCCGTTCGCCGCGCTGGTACTCACCCCGCTGGCTCTGGTGCCCTGGAACGGCGCGGTGCTGCTGCTGTTCGCGCTCAGCCTGGCCGCGCTGGGAATCACCTTCTACGGGATCGTCCGCACGCTGTGGCCGTCCGGGGACCGGCGGAAGGCGCTGCTCGTCGCGTCGCTGGCGATCACGCCGGCCCTCTTCCTCGAACCGGTCCGCCAGACGCTCGGCTTCGGCCAGATCAACCTGCTGCTGATGGGTCTCGTCGCGGCCGACTGCCTGCTGGCCCGGGGCCGCTACCGGGGCATCGGTGTCGGTCTCGCGGCCGCGATCAAGCTGACGCCCATGGCGTTCCTGTTGTTCTTCCTGGTACGCAAGGACTTCCGCGGCGCGCTGACCGCGTCGGGCACGTTCGTGGCCGCCTCCGCCGTCGCGTTCGCGGTCGCCCCGGAGGCTTCCGCGCGTTATTGGTTCGGCGGACTCGCCGGGGCGTCCGGCATCAGCGGCACCTCGTTCCACACCAATCAGACCCTGCAGGCCGTGCTGGCGCGATTCGGCGTCGAGGGCGCCGCGAAGCCGCTGTGGATCGTCCTCACCGGCGTCCTGCTGATTCTGGTGGCCCTGACCATGTACCGCTCGGCGGTGGTACCGGCGCTGCTGCTGAACGCGACGTTCGCCCTGCTCATTTCGCCGACGTCGTGGTCGCACCACTGGGTCTGGATCGCTCCGGCGCTGTTCACCACTGCCGCCTACGTGGCACTCAGACGCCGGGCGGCGGCTTGGCTCGCCGTCACCGGGGCAGGCGTCTTGATCTTCGTCGCGGCGCCGTTCCGGTACTTCCCCGCCTTCGACCGGCCAGGCCAGACCTGGACGACCACCCAGCAATGGCTGGGGAACTGCTACGTCTTCGCAGGCCTGGTCTTCCTCGTCGTCGCGGCCGTCCTCGCGCTGCGGAAAGGACCTCGATGCTCGACCTGAGCGGCACCACGACCCTCGTCACCGGGGCCAGCGGCGGCATCGGCCACGGCATCGCCCTGCGCTTCGCCGAAGCGGGCAGCGCCGTCGCCGTCCACTACCACCGCGACGAAGCCTCCGCGCTCGCCGCCGTCGAGCGGATCCGGAACGCGGGCGGCACCGCCAAGACGTTCTCCGCCGACCTCACCGACGACGGCGAATGCCGGCGTCTCGTGGCCGCCGCCGCGGCATGGACCGGGCGGCTGGACACGGTGGTCAACAACGCCGGCGTGCAGCCGATGGAACCCTTGCCGGGTATGTCGGCGGAGAGCTGGCGCGCCGTCCTCGACGCGAACCTCACCAGCGCGTTCTCCTGCACCCAGGCCGCCGCCGAGGTGATGGACGGCGGCAGCGTCATCCACATCGCCTCGATCGAAGCGGCCAATCCCGCGCCAGGACACGCGCACTACAGCAGCGCGAAGGCCGCCCTGGTCATGCACGCCCGCGCCGCCGCGCTCGAATACGGGCCGCGAGGCCTGCGCGTCAACGCCGTCTCTCCCGGCTTGATCGACCGCCCAGGCCTCGGCGAAACCTGGCCGGACGGCGTCCGCCGGTGGAAACAGGCCGCACCCCTCGGCAGGCTCGGCACCCCCGGCGACGTCGCGAACGCCTGCCTGTTCCTCGCTTCGCCGCTCGCGGCGTGGATCACCGGGCACAACCTGACCGTGGACGGAGGCGTCTCCGCGCATCCCACTTGGTGATCACGGATCCGCGGAAGGGTGTTCACCCGTCAATCCTCTTCGGTAGACAGTGGGATAGCTCGAACCTGTCAAAGCGTTCCGCAAAGTGTTGCCGGACCAGAGGCGATGCACTCACCAGTTGAAACCACCATTAGTCTGAATATGCTATAGCACGGGTGTTCGACTCGGCGTAGCGTTGATCTTGTGTCCAGCGACGATACGCTCCAGAGGACGTCCACCGAGTGGTGGCGCGTCGATACCGCGACGCTGCATGCCCGTAAACAAGAACTCGAGATTGTGAAGCGCCGGGCGGATGCGGAACAGAACGCGATCCTCGCGGAAATCAATTCCCGCGGGATTCGTGGGTGCAGCGGTCATTCGACCTTGGCGGCACTGATCTTCGAGGACTTCCTCGTGACCGACAAGGAAGCCAGTGCACGCGCAGACCGGGTCCTGGCTTTGCATCCCGGCCCGTCCATCGGCGGAGACCCCGAGCCGCCCCTGGCGCCATTGACGGCTGAAGCCGCGGCGGAGGGCGCGATCGGCGGATCGCAGATCGACGCCATCATCAAGACTCTCGCCCGGATCCCATCCACGGTCCCCGAGGAGGAGGTGCGCACCGGAGAGAAAATCCTCGTCGACCTCGCCCGCCGCGCGGGGCCCCGGCAGATCGCCCGCGCCGGACGCCGCCTGCTGGACAAACTCGACCCCGACGGGAAAGAACCCCGCAACGACGACCCCAAAGACACCCGACCCGAACTACGGTTCGTCACCCACCGCGACGGCACCCTCGGCCTCAAAGCCAGACTCGACCTCGAAACCTACGCCCGCCTCAAATCCGACCTCGACCCCCTGGCCAAACCCCACAAAGCCATCGACGGCATCCGCGACTCCCGCACCCAAGACGAACGCTACGGAGACGCCTTCACCGACTACGTCCGCCTGAAAACCACCAGCCGCAACCTCCCCGGCCAAGCAGGCGAAGCCACCCACATCCTTGTCACCATGTCCTACGACGACCTCATCCGCGACATCGGCGAAGCACACCTGGATTTGGTAGGCCCGATCAGCGCCACTGACGCGAGGATCCTCGCGTGTGATGCCCGGGTGCGCCCCGGTGTTCTCGGCACCGCCGGAGAACCCCTCGACATCGGCCGGTCCAAACGCACCGTGTCCCTCGCCCAAAAATACGCACTCACCCTCCGCGACGGGGGCTGCGCATTCCCCGGCTGCGACATGCCCGTCCCCCGCTGCACCGCCCACCACATCGTTTTCTGGCGACACCACGGCGAAACAAAGATCGACAACCTCGTGCTGCTCTGCACCAAACACCACCGGTTGATCCACCACAGCGAATGGAAAGTCCAAATAGCCCAAGACGGACTCCCCGACTTCACCCCGCCCGCCTACCTCGACCCCACCGGCACACCGAGACGCAACACCATGCACCTCAGAACATAGACCGCACCCGTGAATCCTCCGAAACCAAGTCGCCCCGGAGACGCCGGTCCGCGACATCGGCCGGCGCGGCTTCGACGTCGGACCACGGGGCTCCATCTCATCGGCCCGACCGCACCGGAGACCAGCAGGCCACAACCCTCGTAACCGCCTCCATCCAGACCCGCCGGAACCCCGCCTCCCAAAACCGGCGCAGCATAAGACGCGCCGTGAGATCACCGGCTCCGGATCTCGGCTCCGTGCCTCAGATTCGTCACCAGCGCCGTCGACTTGCCCGTGACAGCGGCCGCGAGCGGCCGTTCGAGGCCGGGAAGGCGGGCCACGTGAAGAAAAAGACGGCGCGCCTGGAGCAGGAAACGGTTGGCTGGCAGGAACCATCGCGCGCCGCGGCGGGCCACCTGCTGCTTTTCGGTCACCACCGGGCGGACCAGTCGCTCGTACTCGGCGAGCGCGGTCTCGACCGAGGACGACCGAGTGAGCTGTTCGGCCAGCACGAACGCGCCCGCGATCCCCAGCGAGGCACCTTGTCCGGCGAGAAGGGAGACGGCATAACAGGAATCGCCGACAAGCACGACCCGGCCGCGGCTCCATGACGGCATCTCGATCTGCGCGACCTGGTCGTAGTACACCTCGCCGGAAGGCGGACACAGAGCGAGCGCTCGGGGTACCGCCCAGCCCAGTGAACCGTAGGTCGTGCGAAGGGCTGCTCGCGCGTCATCCGGCAGGGCTGGATCCGTCGTACGGTGCACGGCGAACGCCGCGAGCTTGCCGTCGCGAAGACCGTAGAAACCCATCTGCATCCCGATCGTGTCGGTCAGGCAGAACCGCTCCCCCACCTGCGCACGAATCTCCTCGTCCTCGAAAACGAAGGCCGCCGTATGAAACCCGAGATGACGCAAGAACCGGCTCTCTTCACCGAAGACCAGCCGCCGCACGGTCGAATGGATCCCGTCGGCCCCGATCAGCAGATCGGCTTCGAGTGTCTCGCCGTCCGCCGTAGTGACCAGCACCCGGTCGCCGAGATCCTCGACTCCCGTGACCCCGGCACCGAACCGGACGTCCACTGTGGACGGCAGACCGGTGCGCAGGACACCTTCCAGATCGGGGCGCATGATGCTGCACAGCCTTCCCTGCACCGATTTGGCGAACCGGACGTAGTCGATGGCCGCCCGTCGGCGACCGTGCTCGTCCAGCAAACTCGCCTCGTCCACCCGGTACGCCACATCTTCGACCTGAGGCAACAGGCCCATCTCCTCGACGGCGTCGAAACCGGGGCCGAAGAAGTCGATCATGTAGCCCTGCTCGCGCGGCCCCGACGCCCGCTCCAGCACCACGACCTCGACGTCCAGCGTCGCGAGCCGGTGCGCCAGTGCGAGCCCGGTGATCCCGGCGCCGCAGATCGCCACCTTCATGGGGGTCCTCCCTTTCGGTTCAGTCGACGAGCCTGCGCAGGACGGCAGGAGAGACATCGCCCGAATCCGGCCCGAGCGCCCGATGCAGCAGAAGCCCGTCCACCGCCGCGAGAAGGACCGCGGCTGTGTCGTCGGCGTCGGCCACCCCATGCCGCGCCAGCCAGCCGCCCAGCCGGGTGCGCAGGTCGGCGAGCAGCTCGCGGATGCCTTGGCGCAGGGTGTCATCGCGGGTAGCGGCGAGGTAGGCCTCGGCGAACAGCAACGACATCGGGTCGGTGCCGGAATAGCCGCCGACCGACGCCAGCAGCGCGTCCACGGCGTCCGCCGGCGTTTCGACGGATTCCAGTGCCGGCTCGAACGCGAGCGCGACCTCGCGCATCGCCCCCAGCACGGCCTCGATCATCAACGCCTGCAGCGAAGGGAAGTGGTAGTGCACGACGCTCGGCGTGACGCCCGCGCGTTCGGCCAGGATCCGGGTGCTGACCGCGGACCAGCCGAGCTCGGGCACGAGCGCGACGGCCGCTTCGAGCAACCGCCGCCGAACGAGCTGGCCGCGCGCCGCGGCCGGGGAGCCTGCCACCGGTTCATCTCCTAGGGCATTCGTCCTGTACGACTGCCCTGATCGTATGCCCGGATGCAGCCACGGCGCAACAGCCCTGCTCACGCCGTCTTCAGGAGCTCCAGCACACGCTCCGCGGTCGCGACGCTGGACTGCGGGTTCTGGCCGGTGACGAGGTTTCCGTCGACGACGACCTCGCTCGACCAGGCGGCCGCCGGAGTGACGATCGCGCCCTGCTCCCGAAGCCGGGCCTCGACGAAGAACGGAGTTTTGTCGCCCAGGCCCCCCTGCCGTTCCTCTTCGTCGCTGAACGACGTCATCGAGCGGCCGGCAAAGGTGAACGACCCGTCTTCGCCACGCGCGCTGAGCAAGGCGGCGAGCCCGTGGCAGAGCGCGGCGATGGTCTTGCCACGCGCGTCGGCGTCGTTCAGCAGGGCGCCGAGGTCGGCGTCGTCGACCAGGTCGGTCATCGGACCGTGCCCGCCCGGCAGATAGAAGGCGTCGTAGTCGTCGGCTGAGACGGCGGAAAGCTTGAGCGGCGCCGAAAGATCCAGCCCTTGGAGGTACTCCGCGAACTTCGCCCCCTCGGCGGGGTCGACGCCGCCGCGCTCGTCGACGCTGATGGGATCGACGGTCGGCCGGTGCCCTGCCGGGGTCGCGATCTCCACCTGGTGACCGGCCTCGGCGAGCACCCGATGCGATGCGGCGACCTCTTCGGCCCAGAACCCGGTCGGGTGGTCGGTGCCGTCGGTGAGCCGCACGTGGTCGGCGGCCGAGACGATCATGAGGATCCGCGCCATGACTGTTCCTTTCGTTGTTCCGGGGCGTGTGCCCCACTGCCGCCTTCAACGAGGTCATGGCCGCGCGTACTCCTTCCCGACGGTTACTATCCATAAGATTTCTTATGGAAGGTGACTTGAATGCCCAACTTGGATCGGCTGGCGACCTTCCTGTCCATCTACCGTCAGGGCTCGCTCTCCGCGGCCGCGGCGGAACTCGGCTTGAGTCAGCCCGCCGTTACCGGGCAGCTGCTCAAGCTCGAGGAGGAACTCGGCGAGCAGCTGTTCGTCCGGTCACGGCAGGGCGCGGCACCGACCGCCCGCGCGGCCGAACTCGCCGCCAGGATCGGCACCCGCATCGACGAACTGCGGGGCGCGCTCACGGCCGGCGACGACAACGTCCAGTATCGCGAACGGGTGGCGCTGGGCGGTGCGAGCGACGGCATGGCCAGGCGGTTCCTGCCCGCGCTGGCTCCGCTGACCGAACGCGGGTTGCACATCACCGTCACCCTCGGGCTCGCCGACGAACTCCTGTCCGCACTCGAAGCCGCGCGCCTGGACCTCGTGATCTCCTCGGTCCGCCCGCGCCGTCGCGGTATCACCGCCATTCCGCTGATCGACGAGGAATTCGTCCTCGTCGCCGCTCCCGCCCTCGCGCGGAGCGTCGATCCCGCCCTGCTCGCGACCGACCCGGTACCCGCGCTGGCCCACCTGCCGCTGATCGCGTACGCCGACGATCTGCCGATCATCCGCCGCTACTGGCGCAGCGAATTCGGGCGGCGGCCGCCGAACCGGGTCGCCATGGTCGTTCCCGACCTCCGCGCGATCCTCGCCGTCGTCGTCGCGGGCGCCGGGGTGAGCGTGCTGCCGCGCTACATCGCCGCGGCCGCGCTCGATGCTGGCTCGGTCGAGACCGTGCACACCCCGGTGGTGCCGCCACTCAACACGATCTATCTCGCGCACCGGGCTGGGACGGCGCGGCCGGTGGTGACCCTCATCCGCGACAGGCTGCTGGAACGCGCCCGCGCCTGGGGTTCGCTCTGAATTCCCGGCTGCGGCAAAAATGACCTCTTTCCGCAGCGGGATCGTCGCGAGGCTGGCTCTTCCGAATCCGTTTCTTGGAGGTCACATGGTCTCGAAGCCCCGCCTCGCACTGGGAATGCTCGTTCTGGCCGCCTTGGCGGGCGGGCTGCTCGCGTTGCTCATCTCGCTCGACGTCGGCGCTTTCTGGGCCAAGACACTGCCGCTCGTGTTCCTGGCTGGCGGGGCGGCGCTGGCTCAATCCCTCGGCCTGTTCACCAAGGCGCCGAAGGATTAGGGACCGGTCCGTCAGCGTCGAGGCCGTCGGTCAAACTCGCTGCGGCGCGAAGGTCCGGCGATAGTCCTGCGGGGAAACACCGACGACCTTGTGGAAATGGTGCCGTAGCAAGGCTCCCGAGCCGAAGCCGCAGCGGCGCGCGACCTCGTCGATGCTCATCGACGTCTCCTCCAGCAGCGACCTCGCGTGCAGAACCCGTTGCGTCGAAAGCCATCGATGTGGCGTGGTGCCCGTCTCCGCGACGAACTTGCGCGCGAAGGTGCGCTCGGACATCCGGGCCCGGCGGGCGAGTTCGGCGACCGGATGTTCGTGGGCGATGGTGTCGAGCATCCAGGTGAGCACCGGCTGAAGGCTGTCCCCGGTGCACTCCGGGATCGGCACCTCGACGAACTGGCGCTGCCCGCCTTCCCGCTGCGGCGGCACCACCATGCGCCGCGCGATCGCGGTGGCCGCCGCGGAGCCGAGTTCACGCCGGACCAGATGCAGGCAGGCGTCGATACCGGCGGCCGTGCCCGCGCTGGTGACGATGTCGCCGTCGTCGACGAAGAGGACGTCCGGATCCAGCTGGGCCCGCGGGAACCGTTTCCGGAACGCCGCGCTGTGGCGCCAGTGGTTCGTGCACCGCCGCCCGTCGAGCAAGCCGGCGGCGCCCAGCACGAACGCGCCCGTGCAGACCGAAAGCAGCGTCGCGCCACGCTCCGAAGCCGCACGGAGCGCTTCGAGCACCGCGGGCGGATATTCGTCGCGCACGTCGCAGGCGGAGACGACGACGAGATCCGCGTCCTCGGTCGCTTCGAGACCGTGTTCCGGCGTCACTTTGACACCGTGACCGAGGCTGAGCGGTACTCCCGCCCGCTCCCCGCATACACGGAAGTCGAGCAGTGGCACTCCGTCATCGGTGCGGTCGTAGCCGAACACCTCGCAGACGACACCGAACTCGAAGGCGGCGAAATCGTCCAGCAGCACCACGGCGACGCTCTTCAGCATGGCCGCAGCCTAGCTGGCAGGATTTTGCCGCACAACGACAGAACTGCCACTTCTGGCAGGATGTCGGGTGGCGCAAACTTACTGCCATGACCGCAATCATCGTCACCCTCGCCCTGATCGCCCTCGTCGGCTACCTCCTGGAGCGCAACCACACGCGCCAGGGCCGCCCGGACACCGCCGGCGGAGACCCGCTCGGCCGACCCTTCTGGAGAGGAGGCGCCACGGTCTAGGCCCCTAGGCCGAAGCCGTACTCCCCGAGGCGACCTCGACCGTCACGACCACGGGCACGACCGCACCCTCCTGCTCCAGGTGCGGATCCCGGCCGGCTCACCGCGGTGCGCCCGCGAGCCGCGGATCGAAGGCCTGTCCGAAGAGAACGGCATCATCCACGCCTGCGACCAGCGACGGCTCGTCGTCGACCGCCTCGACTTCCCCCAGAGCCCGTCCCTCCGCGTGCTCGACCGTGACGGGCGTCAAGTCCGAGGGCCGTGAGGAAACCCTCGCCAAAGACCGCCGTTCACCAGGGCTCTCCGCGAGAACCTCGGCCCGTTCTCCGGACCGCCCGTGTCACGAGCGCCACGTTCCCCGCCGAGACCCCCGACCGGACCCGCATCCGCCGAGGTCAAGCCCGCAATCACGGCTTTAAACCACTTCGCCCGTATTTTCTGCCGGTTACCAGTTTTCTGGTTAGGGTGCAGTGGTGCAAACGGGTTAACATCGGGCGGAAGGAGCGCGCGCCGCAGTCGGCGCGTCACTGAACATGAGTTCGCAGGACGGTAAACAAGCGGAAGAAGAGGTCGTCGCGGAGACCGCGACCGACCTTGCCCACGCACCGGACACGACGGGCCCGGGCCACCCGCCCGATGAGCACGTCCCCCTCGACCTCGCCTCCGAACGACCCGCCGAGACCGACCGGACCGTTTTCGGTGTCGCGGCGGTGCTCGCGCTCGCGATCATCGTCTGGGGCGTGCTGGCCCCGGAAAATCTGGCGAGTGTCGCGTCGACCCTGTTGAACGATGCCGTGATCCCTTACGGCGGTTGGGCTTTCGTGCTGACCGCGAGCGGTTTCGTGCTCTTCGCGGTCTGTCTGGCCATAAGCCGCTACGGCCGGATCCCGCTGGGCGGGGACAAGGAACTGCCCGAATTCCGGACGTCCTCGTGGATCGCGATGATGTTCAGCGCCGGTATGGGCATCGGCCTGATGTTCTTCGGGGTGTACGAACCGGTCTCCCACCTCGCGAGCCCGCCTCCGGGCACCGCGGCCCCGAATTCCGACGAAGCCGTCCACACCGCGATGGCGACGACGCTGTTCCACTGGACCGTGCACCCTTGGGCGATCTACGCGGTCGTCGGTCTCGCGATCGCCTACAGCACCTTCCGCAAGGGCCGCACCCAGCTGATCAGCTCGGTGTTCGCGCCGCTGATCGGCAAGCGGCGCACCGAAGGCCCGCTGGGCAAGGCGATCGACATCATGGCGATCTTCGCCACTCTGTTCGGCTCCGCCGCTTCCCTCGGTCTCGGCGCGCTCCAGGTCGGCGGCGGCATGGGTGCCGTCGGCTGGATCGACGACCCCGGCAAGGGCCTGCTGGTCGCGATCATCGCGATCCTCACCATCGCGTTCATCGCTTCGGCGGTTTCCGGTGTGGCCAAGGGCATCCAGTGGCTGTCCAACATCAACATGGTGCTCGCCGCGGTGCTCGCGGTGTTCGTGCTGGTGGTCGGGCCGACCGTGCTGATCCTGAACATCGTGCCGGGCGCCATCGGCGACTACTTCCGCGAACTGGCGGAGATGTCGGGCCGCACCGGGATGACCGGCGGCGAGGAGATGCAGACCTGGCTCGGCGGCTGGACGGTCTTCTACTGGGCGTGGTGGATCTCGTGGACGCCCTTCGTCGGCATGTTCATCGCGCGGATCTCGCGCGGTCGCACGATCCGCCAGTTCATCTTCGGTGTCATCGCGATCCCGAGCGTCGTGAGCCTGATCTGGTTCGCGATCTTCGGTGGCGCGGCGATCAGCAGGCAGCGAGCGGGGACGGACATCGCGGGCGCGGGCAGTGCCCAGTCGGCGACGTTCGAACTGCTCGAGACCCTGCCGTGGTTCATCCCGATCGCGATCCTGGTGATGATCCTGGTGTCCATCTTCTTCGTCTCCGGTGCGGACGCGGCATCGGTGGTGATGGGCACCCTGTCCCAGCGCGGAAGCGTGCATCCGAAGAAGACCGTCGTGATCTTCTGGGGCGTGCTGATGGGGGCCGTCGCGGCGGTGATGCTGCTCGTCGGCGGGGACAAGGCGCTGACCGGTCTGCAGAACCTCACGATCCTGATCGCGGTGCCGTTCGTGTTCGTGATGGTCGGGTTGTGCGTGTCGGTCTGGAAGGACCTGCGCAACGACCCGCTGATGAAGCAGGAAGACGCGATGATGCTGTCGCTGAAGGAACTGCACGAGGAACGCACGAACGGCCACGGCCGCCGTCGCATCCTCGGACGGTCGAAGCAGCGCACCTGAGCTGATCGCGCGTGAAGGCCCCCTTCCCTCGGCTGAGCCGAGGGAAGGGGGCCTTCACGCGCTTCAGGCGCGCCCGATGGCGACGAACGCGCACAACGCGAGGTAGCCGAGATCCAGTAGCGCGACCAGCGGCTCGCGGCGACGCAGGCGAACGACCACGGCACCCGCCATCACCAGCGCCAGGCCGAGGGCGGCCAGCGGCACGAGTTCCGGCACGACGTCCAGCAAGGCCGGGAGGATCAGGCCGGCCGCGCCCAGGATCTCGACCAGCCCGATGAACTTGACGGTGCCGGGGCTGAAATCGAGTACCCAGCCCGCGGCCGACGCCACCCCGGCGATCTTTTCCCTTCGCAGGAACAGTTTCCCGACGCCGGACACGAGATACATGACGGCCAGCAGCCAGGCGACGACCCACAGCGCGGTGTCCATCAGTGCCCCGCGTACTGGCCAGGCGTGTAGTCGCCCGCCGGCTGCCGGGTGATGACGTTCAGCCGGTTGAAGGCGTTGATGAGGGCGATCTGGGTCACCAGCGCCACGAGCTGCTCGTCGTCGTAGTGCTTGGCGGCGGCCGCCCACGCCTCGTCGGTGACGCCGCTGCCGTCGGCGAGACGGCAGCCCTGCTCGGTGAGTTCCAGCGCGGCGCGTTCGGCCTCGGTGAAGACGGTCGCCTCGCGCCAGCATGCGACCAGGTTCAGCCGGGTCGTGGTCTCCCCCGCGTGCGCCGCGTCCTTGGTGTGCATGTCGAGGCAGCCCGAGCAGCCGTTGATCTGGCTGGCCCGGATGTTCACCAATTCCCTTGTCGCCAAAGGAAGCTCACTGCTGTCGACGACTTTGGCGGCCGAAACGAGATGCTTCACCAGCTTCGGCGCGAGAGCGGTCTTG
Source organism: Amycolatopsis sp. TNS106 (assembly GCF_019330265.1). Taxonomy (NCBI): domain Bacteria; kingdom Bacillati; phylum Actinomycetota; class Actinomycetes; order Pseudonocardiales; family Pseudonocardiaceae; genus Amycolatopsis; species Amycolatopsis sp. TNS106. The sequence goes on from NZ_CP024972.1 coordinate 4,931,102, forward strand.
AGGTAATCGATCCTTGCCTGCATGGGTTTTCTCCTTCTCGTCGGTCTTCACTTACTTCGACGAGGAGGACTCCCGAGAGGTAACACCCATGGCCGCGAGGCGACGCGGGTCACTCACGGACTCGATTTCGACGATGCGGCCGTCGACGACGGTGCAGGACATCACGCCCAGCAGCTTGCCGGTCCGGCTCCACGACACGATCCCCGGTTTGCCGTTGACCAGCGCGGGACGAGTGGTGACGACGGCGCGCGCCCCGCGTTGGACCCGCGTGGCCACCTCGGCCGCACCGAGCCGCACGACCTCGCCGTGCCGGCTCTGCGAGCGCCACGTCACGTCCGGGTCGAGCATCTCGACCAATCCTTCGAAGTCTCCTTCGCGCGCGGCAGCGAGGAACGCCTCGACCACCGCGTGCTGCCGAGGCTCGTCGGCGGGGCGCCGCCCCTGCACCTTCCGGCGAGCGCGGCTGGCGAGCATCTTGGCCGCGGCCGCGGATTTGCCGAGGATCTCGCCGACCTCGGCGAACGGGACCCCGAAGAGATCGTGCAGGACGAAGGCCAGCCGCTCTGCCGGACCGAGGGTGTCGAGCACCACGACCAGCGCCACCCCGACGGATTCGGCGAGCAGCGCGTCCTCTTCCGGCGAGTCCTCCAGCACCAGCAGCTCGGGCGGCTCGTCGTAGGAATCCTCGGGGCGGGTCTTGCGGGAGCGCAGGACGTCGATGCAGACGCGGCCGACGACGGTGGTCAGCCAGCCGGAGAGGTTGTCGATCGTGTCGGCGTCCTGGCGGGCCAGCCGCAGCCAGGCCTCCTGGACGGCGTCCTCGGCGTCCGCACGCGAGCCGAGCATCCGCTGCGCCACGGCCACCAGACGCCCGCGCTGCTCCTCGAACGCGCTGGCCAGGGCTTCGCCCGTCATGTCGATACCTTTCTCGCGCCGAACCCGTCATGGACATGACGAGCGCGACGCGAGAAAGGTAACCGACCTCGCTCAGACGTCCCGGATCGGCGTCTTCACGGTCTTCTTCATGCCGGGGTTCTTCGTTTCCGGCTTCTTCTTACCGGGCTCGGGCTCCGGCTCCGCGGTCGTGCCGCCGATACCGGAGTCGATCGCCGCCGTGACGATCAGGTTCCGCTCGTCGGACGAGATGACCTCGCCGTCGAGAAGTTCCTGCGTCACGGCCCGCACGTAGGTCACGAACTGCTCGTTCGACGAGTAGTCCGACTCGTCGTCGATCACGTCGTTGATCGTGCAGCCGTTGCCGGTGTCGCGGTTCTCGACCTGGCTGTCCGCCGCGCCGAGGATCACGGTGTCGCGGACGTCGGAGTCCGGGCAGGCGTCCGGGCCCGGCGGCGCGGCGACGATGGTGAACGCGCCGCCCTGTTCCGCCGAGACGTTGCCCGCCTTGTCCGACGCGCGGTAGGCCAGCGTGTGCGTGCCCAGCGTGGTCACCTTCACCGGCGCGGTGTAGACCGTCCAGGCCCCACCGTCCAGTTTGTACTCGATCTTGTCCACACCGGACCCGGTGTCCGTCGCGGTCAGGTTGATGGTCGCGTCTTCGATGTACGACCAGCTTCCGTCCAGGTCACCGCTCACCACCACCGAAACGGCGGGCGCGGTGCTGTCGTCGCCCTCGACGATGGTGAACGTCGCCGTGCCTTCCGTCGAGACGTTGCCCGCCTTGTCGGTCGCCTTGTACTTCACGGTGTGCGCGCCGACGACGGTGAGCGCGAGCGGCGCCGAGTAGGTCAGCCACGGCCCGCCGTCCAGCTGGTACTCGACCTTGCCGACACCCGAACCGGTGTCAGTCGCCGTGAGGGTCACGGTCGCCTTGCCGACGTAGTTCCCGGCGGTGTCCTTCGTTCCGGTCACCTCGGAGGTCACCGTCGGGGCGGTGGTGTCACTGCTGACGATGGTGAAGTGCGCCATGCCCTCCGGCGAGACGTTGCCAGCCTTGTCCGAAGCGCGGTAGTGGACCATGTGCATGCCCGGCGCGGAGACCGCGACCGGAGCGGTGTACGCGGTCCACCCGCCTTCGTCCACTTTGTACTCGACCTTGTCGACGCCGGATCCGGTGTCGGTCGCGGTGAGCTTGACGGTGGCGGTGTCGAGGTAGTTGCCCGCGGTGTCCTTGGTGCCCGTCACCTCGGAAGTCACCGTCGGCGGTGTCGTGTCGCCGGGCTGCCCCGTGACGACGGTGAACGACGACATCCCTTCCGGCGAAACGTTTCCGGCCTTGTCGGACGCCCGGTAGTGGACCATGTGCGCACCGGCGGCGGAGACCGCCACGGGTGCCGTGTAAGCCGTCCAGGCGCCGCCGTCCAGCTGGTACTCGACCTTGTCCACACCGGACTGGCTGTCCGAAGCGGACAGGTTCACCGTCGCGGAACCGACGTAGTTCCCGGCGGTGTCCTTGGTGCCGGTGACGTTCGCGGTCACCGTCGGCGGGGTGGTGTCGGCGCCGCCGCCGTCGGTAACGACGAACTCGCCCATCATCTTGGTGTGGCCCTGGATCGTGCAGTAGTACCGGTACTTGCCAGGGGTCAGCGTCACCGTGGCCTGGTGCACGCCGTTCTTGTCGTCGTAGGGGTTGGCGAGGATGTTGAGGTTGACGTCGTGGTTGTAGCCCGCGGTCGACGTGTCGAACGTCAGCGTGTGCGACATCGTCGAGCCGAGCTCTTCGGTGTTCTTGAAGACGATCGTGGTCTCACCGGCCACCGCGGTCGACGGCGCGCTGAGGTAATGGTCGGTGCTGTCGCCCGCGGTCCATTCCAGGGTCTGGACGGGGGCGGCGGAGGCGGGAGCGGACGAGCCCGGTAACACCAGGCCCGCCAGTGCGAGCGTCGCGGCCACGAGGGCCACGACGAGGGTTCTTGGGGACATCGCAGGGAAACCTTCCGTACAAGGGAGACCGGCCGGGCGCGCGGATCCGCGCGCCCGGCCGGCTTTCGCGCTACAGCTGCCGCACCCGGATGTTGCGGAACTCCATCAGGTCGTTGTCACCGTGGTTCTGCAGACCGATGAACCCGCTGACGAACTGCCGGAAGTCGGTGGACGGGTCGCCCGCCCGCGACGAGTTGATCCCCGGCGCGTTCTCGAACTCGTTGATCACCACACCGTTGCGGATGATCGTGTACTTCTGCCCGACGACCTTGACCTCGTACTCGTTCCAGGTCCCCTTCGGCTTCACACCCGCCTGGTCCAGCGGCCGCGGGTCGAAGTTGTAGATCGACCCGGTCTTCTGCGGCTCACCGGTGGCGCCGTCGTACAACTGCACCTCGTGGCCGCAGTAGATCGCGACCCAGGCCTGCGACGTCCTGGCCGAGCCGACCGTGCCACAGCTGCCCGGCGGACGCTGCTCCAGCGGCGTGCGCGGATCCGGGAACCGGACGAACACCCCGCTGTTGGCGCTGCCGTTCGGCGCGATGTCCTTGAACTGCAGCTTCACCGAGAAGTTGCCGAACTGCCGTGCCGAGTACCACAGCATCCCCAGCCCGCCCGACGGTCGCAGTGACCCGTCCGGCTGGATGGCGAACTGCCCGGACGGCGCCTGCGACCAGTTGCGGAACGATTCGGGCGTGCCGTCGTAGATCGCGTCGTAGCCGGTGACGCCCTTGTTGCCGATGGGCGACGCGGCGGCCGCGGCGTTGATCTTGTCCGACTCGGCCGCGTTCAGCACGCCGAGGTCGCCCAGCCGGTCCACGGCCTGGGTGACGTGGTTGACGAAACCGGCGTGGGAGGTCCACGTGCTCTCGTCGTCGATCATGTCGTCGACCGTGCAGCCGCCACCGGCGTTGCGGTTGGTCACCCCGGTGTCGGTGTCGCCGATGGTCACCGTGGCACTGGAATCCGCCACGAGACAGCCGACGCTCACCGAGTTCCGCGTGGTCACCGTCTCGCCGTTCGCGTAGGTCACGGTCAGCTTGGCGGTGTACAGCCCGGTGCGCGGGTAGGTGTGCCGCGGGTCGGGCTGGGTCGAGATCGTGCCGTCGCCGAACTCCCACTTGTAGGAGACGCCGCCGGACTTCGACCCGGTGAAGGCCGCGGTGAGCGGCTTGTTCTGCACCATGGTCGACGCCGCCGCCGCGGACGGGGTGGCCTCGCCGCCGATGTAGCTGATCTTCAGCAGCTTCTGGTTGTTGGTCAGGGTGAAGAAGCCGCCGCCGTAGTCGAGCGCGTACAGCGCGCCGTCCGGCCCGAACTTGGCGTCCATCCACTGGTTCAGCTTGGTGTCGCCACCACCGGTCGGGATGATCTGCCGCACGGTCTCGGCGAACACCGGCGGATCCTGCTTCGCGACGCCGTTCGGGTCGAGGGTGACCGCGATCCGGTTCTGCCCGTTGCTCTGGTCACCGATGAACCACTTGTCGTTCCAGTAGGCGGGCCAAGCGACGCCGCTGGTGGTGTTGACCAGTTCGCGGTGGTACGTCGGTCCGGTCATGACCGCCTGGCCGCCGCCCTTGAGGTAGGGCTGCGTGTAGGTGGCCTCGGCCGCGTTGTACGTCGGGACGGAGCTGTTGGGGCGGTTGGGGAACACCGGCCCGCCGCCGTCCGGCGCGTACCAGATCATGTTCTTCTTGATCGGCGGCAGGTTCACCAGGCCGGTGTTGCGCGGCGAGGTGTTGACCGGGTTGTCGCAGTCGTACCAGCCGGTGAGGACCGCGGCGTCGGTGCTGCTGCGGTCGCGGTAGGGCTGCTTGTTGCCCATGCAGTAGGGCCAGCCGTGGTTACCCGCCTCGGTGATGACCGTGGCGGTCTCGTACTTGGCCGGGCCGAGTTCCGGGCTCGGCGAGGACGCGTCCGGGCCGACCCACGCGGCGGTCAGCCAGTTGGTCTTCTTGTCGACTTGCAGACGCGAGATGTTCCGCACGCCCATCACGTAGATCTCGGGCCTGGTCTTGTTCCCGGGGTCGTTGGCCTCGGGGAACAGGTTGCCCGCCGGGTTGGTGTAGGTACCGTCCGGCTCCGGGTGGATCCGCAGGATCTTGCCGTTGAGGTCGTTGGTGTTACCGGCGGTGCGGCGCGCGTCCTGGAACGAGACGCCCTTGTAGTCCTGGGTCCAGTTGTTGCCGGAGTACCCGTTGGAGCCCTGCGACGAGTTGCTGTCACCGGAACCGATGTAGAGGTTCCCGTCCTTGTCGAAGTCCATGCCGCCGCCGGCGTGGCAGCAGCTGTGGACCTGGACGTCCCACGACAGCAGGTCCTTGCGGGTCGCCTGGTCCAGCGTCTGGTTCTTCAGGTCGTAGGTGAACCGCGAGACCGTGCGCTTGCCGATCCGCTTGTCGATGTCGACCGACGCGTGCGGCATCCAGTAGGCGTACATGAAGCCGTTCTCGCTGAACTTCGGGTCCAGCACGAGACCGAGGAGGCCTTCCTCGTTCTTGACCAGTTCGTCGCCGCTGCCGCGGTTGCCCATCACCTTCAGCGTGGTGAGCAGCTTCGGCTTCTTGGTGACCGGGTCCCACTGGTGGATCGTGCCGCAGCCGGCGCCGATCTCGGGGTTGGTCCAGTCGTTCGGCGCGGGCACCGTGTTGCCGGCGCAGGCGGCGCGGCCGATGTAGAAGACGCGGCCGTTCGGCGCGATGGTGAGCCCGTGCGGCTCGCCCATCTGGTCCAGCTGGCCGGGCTGGTTGATCCCGGTCAGGCGTTCGACCTTGTAGTTGGCCGCGATACCCGCCTTGCAGTCACCGCGCACCATGCCGGTGGTCCACTTCAGCGCGCCGAGGATGTGGCTGCGGAACTGGGCTTCGCCGTAGCTCGCCTCGGTCCGGCCCATGCCGGTGTAGAAGGAGCGGCCGCCGTCGTAGTCACGGCACCACGAGATCGGGTGGAAGGCGCCGTTCGCGCCGACACCCGGCTTGTAGGTCGACTCCTCGACCTGCGCGACCGTGTGCACGGTGCCCACCGGGTTGACCTCCCAGTTGAGCCACCGGTCGGTGCGGACCCACTTCTGCGGCAGGCCCGCGGTGGCCGGGTTCGCCTTGTCGAGGACGTCGACCGTGGCTTCGGCCGGCGGGGCCTCCGGCGGCGGCGGGGTGGTCGAGTTGTCCTTGTACAGCTTCCAATCGGCCAGCTGGATGAGCGGTTCACCCGCGTTGGCGGTGATGTTCAGCCGGTAGTTCGCGTACGCCGTGGTGTTGGCGAAGGTGAACTTGCGGCTCACGAACCGGTCGGCGAACGTCTCGTTGGTGCGGGTGTCCAGATCGGTCCACGTGGTCCCGTCGTTGGAGCCCTGCAGGGTCCAGCTCTTGGGGTCACGTCCGGGGAAGTCGTTCGCCGACACGAGGTCGTAGCTGCTGACCGCGACCGGGGCGGCCATCTTGTAGGCGACCCAGCCGGTCGGCTGGAAGGCCAGCCACTTCGTGTTCTCGTTGTTGTCGGCGAGCTTTTCCTTGGTCTCGTTGGGCGCGTTCTCCGCGCTCGCGGTGACCGAGGCGACCGCCTCCGGCGTGGGACGCGCCCCCACCGGACGGGCGCCGATCAGCCCGGAGAACCACTGCGAGCCGTCCTGCGCCCGCGCGGCGTCGGACAGGCCGAGGAAGCCGCCGCCCGCCTTCATGTAGTTCTGCAGCGAGGTTTCCTGGTCGCGGTTGAGCGTGATGCCCTGCGCGGAAAGAAAAACGACGCCGCGGTACTTCGCGAGGTTCGCCTGCGTGAACACCGCGGGGTCCGAAGAGGACGAAACGGAGATCCCGTTCGCCTGGCCCAGGCTTGCGATCGCGTCCGTGGCGCGCAAGACGGGGTCCTTCTGGTCCGCGGCGGTGCCGTGGAAGACCAGGACATTGACCGGGACGTTCGTCGCGGCTTCGGCGGTCACCGGTGCGATGGCCAGCGGAAGCCCGGAGGTGACGACGGCGCCGACCGCCAGCGCGGCCAGCGAACGTCTGCGGAGCCGACGTTGCGAAAATACTCGTCTCAAGTTCTCGCTCCTTTCGAAGTCTAGTGGTGGTGGGCCGAAGCGCCGGTGGCGTCCGGAGTGGACGTCGGGTGGTGGTGTCCCTTGAAGCGGTCGATCGCCTCCTGGGCGCCCGCGGGCATCCCGCCGTCGGCGTTGCGGACCAGGAACACCCCGGACATGCCGTCGTCCGAGTGCTGCTGGACGTGGCAGTGGTACATCCACGCGCCCGGCCCGACGCCGTCACCGGCGATCACCTGGAACCCGAAGGAGTTGCCGGGGTCCAGGGTCTTGTTGTCGACGATCGGGGCGTTGTCGGTCGCGCTGGTGAGCATGCCGGTGCGGGTGTCCGCCCAGCGGTGCGCGTGCAGGTGGAAGGTGTGCATCAGGTTGCCGTGCCCGATGCAGATGAATTCGACGCGTTCGCCGAGGTTCGCCTCGAAGATCGGCGTGTTCGGGGCGATCTGGTGGTTGATCCACATCTCGGTGAACACGACGGTGAACTGCTTGCTGGGCAGCAGATCGCCGCGTTTACGCACGATCAGGCCACCGTAGAGGCCTTTCAGCAGGCCGATGGTGCCGTGGTCGCCGTCGAACGCGTGGTCGTGGTAATGCCAGTACCCCGCGCTGCCGGGCATCCAGAAACCGTTGGCCGCCTGGTAGGCCGTGCGGGTCTTCCAGGTGTAGGTCTTGGTCTCGTAGGGCTTGTTGAAGGAATCGTTGAACGGCGAACCGTCGGATTTGGTGTCGTAGTTGACGCCGTGCGGATGAATCGACAGCCGCTTGTCGGTGTTGTTGACCAGCTCGATCACCAGCGTGTCACCCTCGTAGCACTCCAGGAGCGGCCCGGGGATCGTCGGCTTGCCGGGCTCCAGCCCGTAGCCGACCCGGGTCGAACCGGGAACGTAGTCGGCGTAGATGGTGATGTTGCGGGTCATCCCGGCCGCGGCGGCCGGCGCCGAGCCCGCGCTGGCCGACACCACGACCGGGGCGATGACCCCGGCCGCGGTGCCCGCGAGCATCGATCTGCGGGACAGCCCGCGTTTCTGCTTGTCCATTGTGGATTCCCCGGTTAGAAGCGGACGTTGCGGAGATAGGTGAATCCGGTCTGGGCGGTGCTCAGGGGATCCGTGGGGTTGTCGTGCTCGACGATGTATTCGGCGAGGTGGGGACGGGTGTGGCGGAAGATGCGTGGGAAGTCGATGACGCCCTTGCCGGGGTCGACCATCTCGCCCGCCGCGGTCCGGTCCTTGACGTGGTACTGCACCACGCGCGGACAGTGCCGCCGGTACAGGGAAACCGGGTCCATCCCGCCTTCCACCGCCCAGAACAGGTCGATCTCCAGGTGCACGTAACGCGGGTTCGTGTTCCTGGTGAGCACGTCGTACGGGCGCACGCCGCCGATGGGCGCGAACTCGTGCGCGTGGTTGTGGTAGCCGAGTGGGATACCGGCCTGGCGGAACTTCCGTGCCGCCGTGTCCATCCGGCCGGCGAACTGTTTCCAGCCGTCGATGGTGTCGAAGTTCGCCCACGGCACGTTGGCGCGGGTGTTCCCGAGGATCTTCGCGTCCGCGATGGTCTTGTCGAGGTCACCGTCGATGCCGACGTGCGTGGACGTCGCCTTGATGTGGTTCTTGTCCAGCAGCCCGCGGAACTCCTGCGCCGTACGGCCGTAGGTGCCCGCCAGCTCGACCTTCCGGTAGCCGATGTCCGCCAGCGCGGACAGGGTTCCCGGCAGATCGGCCTGCAGCGCGGTGCGCAGGGAGTAAAGCTGGATGCTGATCTTGTCCACCGGGACCCGGCCCCGGCCGTGGTGGCCGTGTCCCTGGGTCTCCGCCTCGGTGGCCGCGGTGGTGGCGTTGGCGAGGCCCGGCAGGGTTACCGCCGCGCCCACCGCGACCGCCGCCGTCGCGGCCCCTCGCAGGAGTGATCGTCGAGAGTGGAACCGCTCAGCTTCTTCACCGCACATGAAACCGCCCTCACTTCTGGTTGCTGAAAGCCGCGTCGAAGGCCGCCGACGGCTTGTCGAACAGGAGCCCCCGCAGAAAGGTCACGGCTTCCGCCGCGCCCCGGAGCCGGTCCATGCCGGCGTCCTCCCACTCCACCGAGATCGGACCGGCGTAGCCGATCGAATTCAGTGCGCGGAAACAGTCCTCCCAGGGCACGTCCCCGTGCCCGGTCGAAACGAAGTCCCAGCCACGTCGGGGATCTCCCCAGGGAAGATGCGAGCCGAGCCGTCCGTTCCGTCCGTCGAACCGCTTCCTGGTGTCCTTGCAGTCCACGTGGTAGATCCGGTCGGCGAAGTCGAGGATGAAGCCGACCGGGTCGAGGTCCTGCCAGATGAAATGCGAAGGATCCCAATTCAGCCCGAATGCCGGACGGTCGCCGACAGCTTCGAGCGCACGTTTCGTGGTCCAGTAGTCGTACGCGATCTCCGACGGGTGGACCTCGTGGGCGAACCGCACGCCCACCTCGTCGAAGACGTCGAGGATCGGGTTCCACCGGTCGGCGAAGTCGGAGTAGCCGTCGTCGATGACCGCCTGCGACACCGGCGGGAACATCGCGACGTACTTCCAGGTCTTCGAACCGGTGAAGCCGATCACCGTGTCCACACCGAGTTTCGCCGCCGCGCGGGCGGTGTCGGCCATTTCCTTCGCCGCCCGCTGACGGACGCCTTCCGGTTCACCGTCGCCCCACACCCTGGACGGGATGATGGCCTGGTGGCGTTCGTCGATCGGGTCGTCGCAGACGGCCTGGCCGACGAGGTGGTTGGAGATGGCCCACACCTTCAGGCCGTGGTCGGCCAGCAGCTTCAGGCGTCCGGGCACGTAGTCCTCTTCGGACAGTGCGCGATCGACCTCGAAATGGTCGCCGGAACACGCGATCTCGAGGCCGTCGTAGCCCCACTCGCTCGCGAGCCTGCACACCTCGGTGAACGGGAGATCCGCCCACTGGCCGGTGAACAGGGTGATCGGACGGCTCATGCTTGCTCCTCGAAGGTGATCGCGTCTACGTCGAACAAGCCGCCGGAACCGCCCCTGAACACGAGGAACAACGGGCCGGTGCCGCCGGGGTCGGTGATGGCGGACGCCGGGATGTCGGCATAGGTGTCCCAGCCGCCGGTGTTGGCGACGGTGACCGTCTGGACCAGTGGCCCGTCCACCGCGCCCGAGCGCACCTCGATCGTGCCGCCCGCGCCACCGGAAGAAACCCGGTAACCGATGCCGCCGACACCCACGAGGTTCACCGGGTCGAATTTGATCCAGTCACCGGATTCGATGTGGCCGACGCGTTTGCCGCCACTGGCGCCGGCGTGTGCGACGACCTCGATCCCGCTGGACTGCGTGTAGAACTCGGCCTGCTTCAGCTTCGGCTGCAGGATGGACTCGGCCTCGCCGGTGAGCGCGGGCACACCGTTTCCGCCGTTGTCGGTGTAGCTGGCGTTGATGACGCCGAAGACGTTGGCGTCCGCGCCGTGTCCTTCGTCGGCGGGGGTGGCGATGGTGCCCTCACAGCCGGTCGCACGGCTCAGCGGGTGTCCGTGGCCCTCGTGGCCGAGGATGTATTCGACGGTCACCTTCGAGCAGTCGATCGGGTTGTCTTCGGCATCGGTCACCTCGACCTTGAACGGGACCATGTCGCCGAAACTGAACACGCTGCCGTTGAGCGGTGTCTTCAGCGTGACCACCGGCGCGGTGTTGCCAACGGTGACCACCACGCTCGCCGAGCCGGTCAGCCCGGTGGAGTCGGTGACCGAAAGCTTCGCCGTGTACTGGCCGTTCGTGGGATAGGTGTGGGAAACCGGGGTGGCTTCGGTGGAATCGGTCGTGCCGTTGCCGTCGAAGTCCCAGGCGTAGGTCAGTGCCTGGCCGTCGGGGTCGTTCGTCCCGGCCGGGTCGAACCTGACGGTCAGCGGTGCCTGCCCGGACGTCTTGTCCGCGGCCACCTTGACGATCGGCGTCCGGCGGCCCTTGGTGTAGTCGATGCGGTAGACGGCGGATTCCTTGGAACCGCCGAAGTAGCCGGTGCCGTAGTCGAGGACGTAGAGCGCGCCGTCGGGGCCGAACTCGAGGTTCATCGGGCGGACGAGGTCCATCGAGTCGAAGAACGGTTTGATGGCGCCGCGTTCCCCGTTCGGGCCGACGGTGATCTCCTTGATCCAGCCGCGTTCCCATTCGTAGGCGAAGGTCTTGCCGTTGAAGTACTCCGGGAACTTCGTCTGCGACGGGTTCTTCGCGTCGAACTGGTAGACCGGGCCGCCCATCGGGGACTCGGGGCCGGTGCCGAACTCGGGTAGCGAACCGCCGTCGTAGGGGATCCACGCCTTCTCCACCGGCGGGAGATCGGTCAGCCCGGTGTTGCGCGGGCTGGTGTTCTTCGGTTTGGCACAGTCGAAGGCGGCGCCGGACTGCTTGGTGGCGAAGTCGTAGTCGATGAACGGCTGGTTGTCCCCGACGCAGTACGGCCAGCCGAAGTTGCCGGGCTTCTTGATCAGGTTGAACTCGACCGTGCCGCCGGGACCACGCAGGGGATCGGCCGCGCCGGCGTCGGGACCGTAGTCGGCGAGGTGGATCCAGCCGGTCTTGCGGTCGACGGCGAACCGGAACGGGTTGCGGAAGCCCATCGCGTAGATCTCGGGCTTGGTCTTGGCCGTACCGCGGGGGAACAGGTTGCCCTTGGGGATCGTGTATTTCCCGTTCGAGCCGACCTTGATCCGCAGCACCTTGCCGCGCAGGTCGTTGGTGTTGGCCGACGTGCGCTGCGCGTCGTACACCGGGTTGCGGTCGGCGCGTTCGTCGATCGGCGTGTAACCGTCGGAGGAGAACGGGTTGGAATCGTCCCCTGTGGACAGATAGAGGTTGCCCTGTGCGTCGAAGTCGATCTCGCCGCCGGCGTGGCAGCAGATCCCGCGTTCGGCGGGGACCTGGAGGATCTTCTGCTCGCTCGCGAGATCCAGCTTGTTGTCGGTGCCCAGCTTGAACCGCGAGAGCTGGTTGTAGCCCTTGAACGGCTCGAAGTCGGCGGGGGTGCCGTTCTCCGGCGCGTCACCGGCCGGAGTGTTCAGCTTGGGCGCGTAGTACAGGTAGACCCAGCGGTTCTTGGCGAAGCCCGGGTCGATGGCGACACCCTGGAGGCCGTCCTCGTCGTGGTTGTAGACGGGGATCTGCCCGGCCAGCGACGTCGTCGCGGAGGAGCTGGTGTACCAGACGCGGCCGTCGCGCGAGGTGTGCAGGACGTCGCGGTTGGGCAGCACGGACAGCGCGATCGGCTCACCGGTCTTCTCCTCGCCCTTGGCCAGGGTGATCTGGTCGAAGTCCGCGTCGACCGGGGCTTCCTCCTGGTTGGCACAACCCGGCTCGCTCAGCTTGGTGGCGTACTTGATGCCGCCCGCCAGATGCTTGAGGAAGGCCGGTTCGGCGTAGGACGCCTTGGTGTGCCCGCCGCCGGTGTACCAGGAGCGGCCGCCGGAGTTCTCGTGACACCAGGCGATCGGGTGGTCGCCCATCGCGCCGTCGCCGGGCTGGTAGCTCTTCTCGTCGAGGCTCGCGAGCACATGGACGTTGCTGCGCGGGTTCTCTCGGTAGTTGTACCACTCGTCGGTGCGCGGCCAGGTCTCCGGAAGATCCACAGTGGACACATGCTCGTGGTCTTCGACCTTGACGTTCGCCTGCTGGATCTGCGGGTGCGATTTGAAGTACGCGCCGACCAGCTCGCCGTACCAAGGCCAGTCGTACTCGGTGTCGGAGGCGGCGTGCACGCCCACGTACCCGCCACCTCCCTTCACGTATCGCTCGAACGCGGACTGCTGGTCCGCGTTCAGCACGTCACCGGTGGTGGAAAGCCAGACCACCGCGTTGAAGCGTTTGAGGTTCGCGTCGGTGAAAGCCGCCGCGTCCTCGGTCGCCTCCACCGCGAAGTGGTTCTGCGCCCCCAAATCCTTGATCGCTTTGATCCCGTCGGGGATCGAATCGTGCCGGAAGCCCGCGGTCTTGGAGAACACGAGCACCGTGGCCGCTTCGTGCGCCGATGCGGTCTGCACCGGTAGCGCGACGCCTGTCAGAGCCGTGACCACGGATGTGACGAGCACACCCCATCGTCGTTTCAAAGACATAGCAGTGGCGATCCTTTCGATGAGCGGCGGCGATCAAGGAAGGGGATGCGGGTGGAGCGTCCTTTCGTTGGAAATGAGGTGTTCGGACGAGTCAGCCAGGGCGAGGTGTTGCGAAAGCCACTTTCGCAACGTTGAAGGTTGCGAAAGTGGCTTTCGCAACGTCGGTACCGGCGAAAACAGGCGGCCATGTCCCGAAAGCCACTTTCGGGACATCAGACGTCGCGAAAGTGGCTTTCGCGACACACACCGACCGCACCACCCCCGCCACCTCCTCTACTTCAGGCCCTGCAACGACAACAGCAACGGATGCACGTCGGTCGCACCCACACGACCGGACGGCTGGAAGGCCGGATCCGAACAGAGCAGTACCGGACCGTCCTCGCCTGCATCCGGCAAACGCCCGTGCGAGCCGCGCACCCACCGCGGGTCGGTCGGGACGACGTCCATCGCGTACCGGAGCCCGGCGAACTTCTTCGCCAGGTTCAGCCCGGCTCGCGCCTTGGCGAACTTGTCCTCCGGGTCGAAGAACAGCTCGGCGGGGTCGTAGCCCGGTTTGCGGTGGATCTCGACGCCGCGTGCGAAGTCGGGCTTCCGCTCGTCGTCGAGCCAGTAGTAGTAGGTGAACCACGCGTCCGGCTCGGCGACCGCGACGAGTTCGCCCGCGCGTTCGTGGTCGATCCCGTACCGGGCCTGTGCCGCGCGGTCGAGCACCTCGTCGACGCCGGTCAGTTCGCCGACGATGGACCGAACCCGCTCGACATCGGCGGAGTCGCGGACGTAGACGTGCGCGACCTGGTGGTCGGCGACGGCGAACGCGCGCGACGCCCAGGGGTCGAGATACTCCATACCCGCCTGGGTGTAGACCTCCAGCAGGCCCTCGCGTCGCAGCGCCCGGTTGATGTCGACCGGCCTGCTGACGTTCGTGATCCCGTACTCGCTGAGCGCGATCACGGTCGCCCCGGCGTCGCGGGCGTCGTCGAGCAGTGGCGCGAGCGCGTTGTCCAGTTCCCGCGCCGCCAGCGCGGCCTGCGGCGCGTCGGGGCCGAAGCGCTGCAGGTCGTAGTCCAGGTGCGGCACGTAGGTCAGCAGCAGATCCGGCCGCTTCTCCCGCAGGATCTGCCGGGACGCGCCGATGACCCACTTGCTCGATTTGAGCGACGCCGTCGGTCCCCAGTACTGGAAGAGCGGGAACTCCCCCAGCGCGCCGGTCAGCCGGTCGTGCAGCTCGGGCGGACGGACGTAGGCGTCCGGCGACTTGCGTCCGTCGGCGTGGTAGATCGGCCGCGGGGTCACCGTGACGTCGGTGCTCATCCCCATCGCATACCACCAGCACACGTTCGCCGCCGTGTAGCCGGGATGCGCCGCCCGCGCGGTCTCCCACAGCTTTTCGCCGCCGACGAGCCGGTTGTGCTGGCGCCACAGGAAGATCTCGCCGAGTTCGCGGAAGTACCAGCCGTTGCCGACGATCCCGTGCTGCGCGGGCATGAGCCCGGTGAGGAACGTCGACTGCGCGCTGCAGGTGACCGCGGGCAGCACGGTGCCGAGTTCGGCCTGCCAGCCGTCCTTCGCGACGGCGGACAGTTTCGGCATGTCCCGCAACGCCTTCGGGGTGAGCCCGACGACGTCGATGACGACCAAGGGTTTCACGCGGACACCCCTTCCTTGACGAGATTCGCCTGTGCCCATTCGAGTTCCGCGGCGATTCCGCCGACGAGGTCGCCCGCGTCCGGGAGCACGCTCCAGGTGTAGGTCTCGACCTCGATATGCGGTTCGCCGGCCAGTCCGGCGGCGACGGTGCGCAGCACCTCCGTGGTGGTGGACAGCGGCGCGGCCGGGGCCTGGTGCAGCGGCATGTGGAAATGCACGCGCCACGGCCCCTCCCCCGGCAGGTCGGTCCACGCCTCGGGCAGGTCGTCGGCCTTGCGCACGGCGCCGCCGGAAAACTCGCGGACCTGGTGCAGGTAGCGCGGTTCCGCGAACACGGCCAACGCCTCACGCGCCTCGGCGGGATCTTCGACGTGCAGAGCGGCGGAAGCCTGCACCTTGACGATGTCCACATCGGACTTCGCGATCGCGGCCAGTGTCTCCGCCGGGTCGGCGAACGAGACCGCGAGGTGACAGGTGTCCAGGCACAACCCGACGTGTTCCGGGTCGACGCGGCCCGACAGCCAGGCCAGCGCGTCGGCCACGGTGTCGAGCACACAACCGGGCTCCGGCTCGACGGCCAGCTTGATCGGCCGGTCACCGATCGCCCGCACGACCTCACCGAAGGCTTCGGCCGCGCGGCGGTCGTCGTGCTCGGACCACGGTTCACGCCAAGCCAACGGCAGCGTGGATATGCTGCCGTAAGAAGCATCCTCGGCGAGCAGTTCGGACAGCACGTTCACACAGTCGATCGTGTACGCCACCCGGTCCGGGTTCGTCCACTCAGGACGGTAGACCGCGTGTTTGACGACGTCGTCGTGGAAACCGCCGTACGGGAACGCGTTCAGCGTGTACACCGACAGACCGCGAGCGTCGAGTTCGGCGCGGAAACGCTTGCGTGCTCCGGCGTCTTCGGCGAGCCCGCGCGCGACCGGCGCGGAAAGCCACAGTCCGACGCCGAGCCGATCGGCGCCCAGCCGCTCACGCACCGGGAGCGCGTACCGCTCCAGCTGCGCGACGATGCCGTCGACGTCTTCGGCGGGGTGGACGTTCGTACAGTAGGAGATCATTTGCGGGCACCTCGCAGGACCGAGTTGCCCTCGAAGGTCACGGCCTCGCCGGTGAAACCGGGCAGCGGGTCGAGCGTGAGCCTGCCGCTCAGGCCGTAGAAGCCGACCGGGTTCTGCCACAGCACCTTGTCGACGTCGGCCTCGGTGAACCCGCCGTCGAGCATCGCCTGCCCGGTCTTGGCGGTCTTCAGCGGATCGGACCGGCCCCAGTCCGCGGCCGAGTTGACGATCATCTGATCGAGCCCGTACTGGCGCAGGATCTCGACCATCCGGTGCTCGTCCATCTTCGTGTCCGGATAGATGGAGAAACCCATCCACGCACCGGAATCCTTGACCAGTTTGACGGTGACCTCGTTGAGGTGATCGACGACCACACGTTCCGGCGCGACGCCGGCTTCGCGCACGACGTCGAGCGTGCGCTTGGTGCCTTCCAGCTTGTCGCGGTGCGGGGTGTGCACCAGCACCGGGAGATCGTGCTCCAGCGCCATCGCCAACTGCTGCGAAAAGACCTCGTCCTCTTCCTTGGTCATCGAGTCGTAGCCGACCTCGCCGACCGCGACCACGCCGTCCTTCGCCAGGTACCTCGGGAGCACGTCGAGCACCTCGCGGCAGCGGGGGTCGTTGGCCTCCTTGGGGTTCAGCGCGATCGTGCAGTGGTGCCGGATGCCGAACTGGGCGGCACGGAACCGTTCCCAGCCGATGAGCGCGTCGAAGTAGTCGGTGTAGGAGCCGACGCTGGTGCGCGGCTGCCCCAGCCAGAACGCGGGTTCGACCAGCGCGCGGACACCGGCCGCGTACATGGCTTCGTAGTCGTCGGTGGTCCGGGAGGACATGTGGATGTGGGGATCGAAGATACGCACGGTCAGTGGCCTTCCTTGAGCAAGGAGAGGGCGTCGGCGGGTACGTCACGCCCGGCCGCCCTGCGTTCGTCGGCGAAGTCGGCGAGCATTCTTCGAAGCTCGTCGTCCGCGCGGGCAGTGAGGTCCGCGACGGCGGCCAGCGGCACCCCGACGAAGACGCATTTGAGGACGCCGTGGCGCCACGTGTGGTCGTCCAGGAACCGGGCGAAGGCACCCATGGCGGCGGCGACCAGCCTGATGTCGTTGGCGCGCAAAGCGTCCTCGACCAGTCTGATCCCGGCATCGGTGACCTCGGCGCCCGGGGACTCCAGCGCGTTGAGCGCCCGCAGGACGCCGCGCCGCTCGGCGTCGTCGCCGAAGCGGTAGAGGTCGCGCAGTTCCGTGGCCAGCGCGGCGTCGTCGAGGACGTCGGCCAGTACCGCCACGAGCCGGACCCGCTCCCGGTCGTCGACGGTGCCGTGGACCAGCCCCTGCGGATCGGTGTCCGGGCGCAGCGCCTCCCGGCCGACCTCGCGGCCGACCGCCGGGAAGAGCGAGCCGATCACCGACGGCTTCTCCCGGATCCGGCGTTCCGCCTTGGCCGACCAGGTCTGCGGCATCGCCGCGGTCAGCGCCTCGAAGGCCCGGCGCGCGGTGTCCGGCGCGGCGTGGCTGTGCCGGGGCAGTTCGACCGCGGCCAGCCCGGTGTAGCCGATCTCCGCCAGTGCGGCGAGCGTCCCCGGCAGATCCAGATGTCCGTCGCCGAACTCCAGATGCTCGTGGACTCTCGGCAGCATGTCGTCCAGCTGCACGTTCCACAGCAACGGACCGGCGAGGCGGACGCATTCGGCCGCGTTGACCGGCTCAACCGCGACGCAGTGCCCGACGTCGAGCGTGACCCCGAAGAGGTCCGGCTCGCCGAGTTCCTTGCGCAGGTCCAGGACCTGCGCCAGATGCTGCACGAGGTGGCCGGGCTCGGGTTCCATCGCCAGCCGTACGTTCAGCCGCGCGGCGTGCTCCAGGACCGTCGCGACCCCTTCACGCAACCGGGACCAGGCCAGGTCGTTGTCTACAGTGGACACACCGGACCAGAACGAGACACAGTCCGCGCCGAGGTCACCGGCGATTTGCAGTGCCCTCGCCAGGAAGTCGATCCGGAGCGCGGGATCGTCCGCAAGCAGCGTCGGCGAGTGCTTGCGCCACGGGTCGAGCAGGTACCGCGCGCCCGTCTCGATGACGACCCGGTTCAGGCCGAGCGACGAAAGCCGGGAGGCCACGTGATCGACCTGCCGCGCCAAATCGTCGGCGAACGGGTCGAGGTGGTCGTGGTCCAGGGTCAGCGCGACCCCGGTGTACCCGAGGTCGGCGATGATCGCGAGGGCGTCGTCGAGCCGGTGGTTGGAGAAGCCGTTGGTGCCGTATCCCAAAGAAAACGTCATGTGGGGCTCACCTTCCTCGACAGCTTGCGGGCGATCGGCAGCGCGGCGGCGACCAGCGCCGCCCCCAGAACCGAGCCCTTGGCCGTGACCGCCGCCTGCAGCGGGACCATGCCGTGGATGCCGGATTTCGTCGCCGAGCGCACGGACTTCGCCGACGGGTCACGGACGGCGTCCGCCTGCGCCCTTCCGACCAGGCCCGCGTAGCCGGAACCGGCCGCCATCGAGGCCGCGCGATACCAGCCGCCCCGCGCCGGTCCGGTCAATGCCAACGTTGTCGCCGCACAGCTGGTGGCCAGTGCGGCGCGGGCCGTACCCGGTTTCGCTCCGTGCACTTCCCCGGTGGACAACGCCGTGACGCCGAGCGTGTGGACGCCCACCGCGGCCGCGGCGGTGGCCGCCTTCTTCAGAGAGTCACCCGCGCCCAGCAGCACGTCGAGCGTGCGGCAGGCCGCCATCGCCAGCGGTCCGGCCGGGGTCGGCTTGAGCACGGTGTCGTAGGCCCACACCGCCGCCGCGAGCGGGACCGCGACCCGCATCGCCCGGCGGCCCCCGCCGAGCGCCGCCAGGCCGAGTCCCGCGGTGGTCAGCGCCGCCCCGGTGGTGAGCGCCGCGCCGGCACTCACCCGCCCGGACGGGATCGGCCGCTCGGGACGCTCCACGGCGTCGAGCTTCCGGTCCGCCCAGTCGTTGAGGGCCATCCCGGCCCAGTAGAAGGCGACCGATGACAACGGCAGCAGCAGCCGTCGCCCGGTCATCCTGAGCCCCGCCGCGGCGGATCCGGCGACCGTGTCGCCGAGCACCGTCAGCGCGGCGGGCGCCCGCACGAGTTCCACATAGGCCTTCACAGGGTTCCCGCCCAGCTGATCAGGCGGGCGGTCTGCTCGGCGAACCGGTGTTCGTCGCTGCCCAGCGGATCCTTGAAGAAGAACCCGAGTTCGGTCAGCGCGCCGCTCTGGCCGCCGGCGTGCGCCGCGGTCACCAGCCTCGCGAGATCGAGGATCAGCGGCGCCGCGAGCGCGGAGTCGTAGCCGGTCCAGGTGAACTGCAGGCTCATGCGCGCGCCGAGGAAACCCTCGAACGAGACGTGGTCCCACGCGGTCTTGATCTCGCCGAGGTCGGGCACGTTGTCGATGTGCAGCGGCGCGGTGACGTCCTCGCCGAGCAGCGCCGCGAGCCCGCGTGCTTTGGACTCGAGCTTGCTGTTCGCGGTCACCGGGTCGGCCAGCGTCTCGCCGTCGCCGCCGCCGAGCAGGTTGGTGCCCGCCCACGAGCGGACCTTCAACGCCCGCGCGCTGAACATCGGCGCGAGGACCGTGCGCAGCAACGTCTCGCCGGTCTTGCCGTCGCAGCCCGCGTACGGCAGGCCTTCCCGCTCGGCCAGCTCACGCAGCGCGGGCAGGGTGATCCCGGCGGACGGCGTGAACTCGACGTACGGGCTGCCCGCTTTCAGCGCCGCATAAGCCGAAAGGGAGCTCGACGGCAGTACCGCTCGTGCCGGGTCGGCGAGCGCCGCTTCCAGTGCGGCCAGGTCGTCGTGTTCGGGCAGGTGGGGACACGGAGCCTCGGTGGAGGACACGTTGACCACGACGACCCGCGCGAGGCCGTGCCGGTCGGCGAAAGCTCGGATGTCCGCCGTGAGCCGGGCGGCCGCGTCGGCCTGGGCGCCGGTGTGGGACGCCGGGTGGTAGCCGTCGCGGATTTCGGCGTCCACCTCGGCCAGCCCCGACCGCACCGCGGCGAACACCGCGTGCCCGAACACACCGGCGTGCGCCAGCTGCTCGGCCCGCTTCTCCAGCGGCGTATGCGCGATGTCATGCCCGCCGAGGACCAGATCGTCCCAGCCCGGCAACGGAACCCCGGCGAACGCGGGCAGCTCGGTGACACAGCCGCCACCGCCGGTCACTCCCGCGCGGAGGGCGAGGAGCCCCACCGCGGCCGTGGTGGCCACAGACCCCCTCGCGCCGATCAACCAGATGCCCGTACGCTCGTGAGCAGGCATTTCCTCCACCTTTCCCAGCCAGAGAACCCCGACCTCCGATGGTCGGATGTTTCGGATCGAACCAAGTCGCGGTGATGGTCGTCATGCGACTTTCGGCTGGATCTACTCCTCAGCTGCTTCCCTTCGCGGTGACGCCGGGCACGGCGGTCCATCGCGCCTCGTCGGACGCGCTGCGCTCGACCGCGGCCAAGACCTGCTGGACCCTCAACCCGTCCTCGAAGGACGGTTCGGGATCCGTGCCGTCGCCGATCGCGGTGAGCAGATCGGCGACCTCGTTGGTGAAGGTGTGCTCGTAGCCGAGGAGATGCCCCGGCGGCCACCAGACGCCGACGTACGGATGCTCGGGTTCGGTGACCAGGATCCGGCGGAATCCGGCCTCGGTGGCGGGCTGGCCGCCGTCGAAGAAGGACAGTTCGTTCATCGATTCGAAGTCGAACGCGAGGCTCGCCTTCGACCCGTTGATCTCCAGCCGCATCGCGTTCTTGCGGCCCAGCGCGAACCGGGTCGCCTCGAAACTCGCCACCGCGCCGCCGGTGAACCGGCCGAGGAACAGCGCGGTGTCGTCGACGGTGACCTGCCCGGTGCCGCCGTCGCCGTCCGGGCGTTCCTTGACGAAGGTGTTGGTCAGCGCGGAGACCCCGGTGATCGTGTCGCCGGTGACGAACTGGGCGGCGTCGACGATGTGTGCGCCGAGGTCGCCCAGCGCGCCGGAGCCCGCCTTGTCCTTGTGCAGCCGCCAGGTCATCGGCGCCTGCGCGTCGGACAACCAGTCCTGCAGATACACCGAACGCACGTGGCGGATCTCGCCGAGCACCCCGCTCGCGACCAGCTTCCTGGCGTGCGCGAGCGCGGGCACCCGGCGGTAGTTGAAGGCCACCATCGACCGGACGCCGTCGGCCCGCGCCTTCGCCGCCGCCTCGGCCATCGCTTCGGCCTCGGCGAGGGTGTTGGCCAGCGGCTTCTCGCACAGCACGTGCTTGCCCGCTTCGAGCGCGGCGATCGCGATCTCGGCGTGGCTGTCGCCCGGTGTGCAGATGTCGACCAGGTCGACGTCGTCGCGGGCGATCAGCGCGCGCCAGTCCGTCTCGACGTCTTCCCAGCCGAACCGTTCCGCCGCGGCCTTCGTCCGCACCTCGTCACGGCCGCCGAGCACGGCGAGTCTCGGGATCAGCGGTGGCGCGAAGAACCGGTGCACACTGCGCCACGCGTGCGAATGCACCGCGCCCATGAACGCGTGGCCCACCATGCCGATCCCGATCGTTTCCTTTGCCGTGCTCATGCCCCTCCTAGATGCGTGCGTGTGTCGGGTACGCGGGTTTACGAGTCGAAGCCGACGTCCATGTACTTGTCGACGTTCTCCTTGGTGACCACCGCGGAGTACGTGGTGATCTCGGCGGGGATCTCGTGCTCGGCGAAGTCACCGGCCCCCTTGCCCTGGCCGAGCAGCCGCGCGAGCGAGATCGCCGAAGACGCCATCGACGGGCTGTAGAGCACGGTCGCCTTCAGCGGCTCGGCGTCGGACTTGATCAGGTTCATCGCGTTCTTCGAGCCGGCGCCGCCGACCATCAGGAAGTTCTTGCGGTTGGCGTTGTTGATCGCCGCGATGACGCCGACCCCCTGGTCGTCGTCGTGGTTCCAGAGAGCGTCCAATTTGGCCGCCGACTGCAACAGGTTCGACGTCTGCTTCTCACCGGACTCCGGGGTGAACTCCGCGGCGACCCGCGGACCCACCTGGAAACCCTGACGGGCCAAGGCGTCCTTGAAACCCTTGCTGCGTTCCTGGGTCAGTGGCAGGGAGTCGATACCCGCGACCTCGCCGATCACCGGGCTGGCGATGTTCTTCGCCTTCATCTGCTGGGCGATGTAGTTCCCGGCGTTGACGCCCATGCGGTAGTTGTCGCCACCGATCCAGGTGCGGTACGCGAGCGGGGTGTCGAAGACGCGGTCCAGGTTGATCACCTGGATACCGGCGTCCATCGCCTGCTGGCCGACCGCGGTCAGCGCCTTGCCGTCGAACGGCAGGATCACCAGGACGTTGACCTTGGCGTTGATCAAGGTCTCCACCTGGGAGATCTGCTGGTTGACGTCGTTGGTGCCCTCGGTCGCGTTGAGCGTGACCTCACTGAACTTCTGCGCCTGCGCGCGGGCGTTCTTGGTGATGGCCGCCATCCAGCCGTGGTCCGCGGCGGGCGCCGAGAACCCGATGGTGACGGGCGTCCCGGGCTGCGAGTTGGCCCCGGCGTTGGCCACGTTGGCCGCGTTGTTCTGCGCCGGTGCCTCGTTCGAGGTGCACGCGGTCAGCAGCGCACCCGCTCCGACGGCCGCGCCTCCCAGCAGGAAACGGCGGCGGTGCAGGGATTGTTCGGTCATGACGACTCTCCATCCACGGTGACGGGGGTGACCACTAGGTGCTCGTCTTTGTCTTTTTCACGGAGCGGAACTGCAGCAGCGCGGCCAGGACGATGATCACGCCCTTGGCGATGTTCTGGATGTCGGTGTCCAGGTTGTTGAGCGTGAAGATGTTGGACAGCACGGTGAAGATCAGCACGCCGATCAGGGTGCCGATGAGCGAGCCGCGGCCACCGGTGAGCAGCGTGCCGCCGATGACGACCGCCGCGATGGCGTCGAGTTCGTAGAGCATGCCGTTGGTCGAGGCACCCGCGGTGGTGCGGGCGACGACCATCAGCGCGGCGATACCGCAGCACAGGCCGGCGACGCCGTAGACGAGTGCGGTGTGCCGCTTGACGTTGATGCCCGCCAGCCGCGATGCCTCGGCGTTGCCGCCGACGGCGAAGGTGCGGCGGCCGAACGTGGTGCGGTTCAGCAGCACCCAGCCGATCACGAACACCAGCGCGAACATCCAGATCAGCACCGGGATGCCGAGCAGGTCACCGCGGAAGAAGTCCAGGAAACCCGCCTCCGACACCACCTGCGTGCGGCGGCCGCTGATGCGTTCCGCGAGCCCGCGGGCCGAGACGTACATCGCCAGTGTCGCGATGAACGGCACGATCTTCCCGTAGGACACCAGGATCCCGTTGATCAGCCCGCAGCCGAGGCCGACCAGGAGTCCACAAAGGATCATCACCCACGGGCCGTAGGACTGGGTGGCCAAGGTGGTCAGCCAGACACTGGAGAGCGCCACGATCGACCCGACCGAGAGGTCGATGCCACCGGCGATGATCACGAACGTCATCCCGACACTGACCACCCCGATCGCCGCGGCGAGCCGCAGGATCGTGGAGATGTTGCCGTCGGTGAAGAACTGGTCGGGCCTCGTCACCTGGCCGACGATGCACAGGATGACCAGCACCCCGGCGAGCCCGAGCAGCCGGGTGTCGAGCGAGAAGTTTCGCTTTTCCTTGGGTGGTAACGGTTCCACGGCGGGTCCCGTACGCACCGATTCGACCTGGTCGGTCACGCCGCACTCCCCTCGAGAATCACGTCGAGCACATCCGCCTCTGTCAGCTCCGCAGACGGCTTTTCAGCCAGGACACGTCCTTCACGCAGCACCAGCACCCGGTCGGACAGTCCGAGTACTTCGGGGATCTCGCTGCTGACGAGCACGATCGCGACCCCGGTCGCGGCCAGTTCTTCGATCAGCCGGTACAGCTCCGCCCGCGCGCCGACGTCGACCCCGCGCGTCGGTTCGTCCAGCAGCAGG
Organism: Amycolatopsis sp. TNS106; assembly: GCF_019330265.1. Classification (NCBI taxonomy): domain Bacteria; kingdom Bacillati; phylum Actinomycetota; class Actinomycetes; order Pseudonocardiales; family Pseudonocardiaceae; genus Amycolatopsis; species Amycolatopsis sp. TNS106. Next base: position 4,954,758 of record NZ_CP024972.1, read on the forward strand.
ACCCGGCAGCCGCGGACCAGCCAGCGGGCGAGCACCGCCTTCTGCTGGTTGCCGCCGGACAGCGTGCGGATGATGCGGTGCGGGTCGGCGGGCCGGAGATCGAGGCGCCGCAGGCTTTCCCCCGCGTCGTCGAGTTCTCTGCCCCGCTCGGTGAACCCGAACGTCGCGTACTTGCCCAGGCTCGCCAGGGTCACGTTGTGCACGACGGGCAGGTCCAGCAACAGCCCCTGGCTCTTGCGTTCCTCCGGCGCCAGCCCGATTCCGGCCTTGACCGCCGCGGACACGCTGCCCGGCCGGACCGGCTCGCCGTCGACCGACACCGAACCCGTGTCCTGTTTGCGCGCGCCGAAGATCGTCTCCAGCAGTTCGCTGCGTCCCGAGCCGACGAGACCCGCGATGCCGACGACCTCGCCGGCGTGCACGGTGAAGTTCACGTTCTCGAACTCGCCGACGGTGGTCAGGTTCTCCACCTTGAGGACTTCGTTGTCCGGGTCCACGTGCTCCTGGTGGCGAGGGCCGAACACGGTCTCGACCTTGCGGCCCGCCATCAACGCGACGAGGTCCGCGGTCGGCGTCTCCTTGGCGTCGAGGCCCGTAGAGACGGTCTTGCCGTCCTTGAGCACGGTGACGCGGTGGCCGATCCGGCGCAGTTCTTCGAGCCGGTGGGAGATGTAGATGATCGCGACACCATCGGCGGTCAGTTCGCCGACGATGCGGAACAGGTTGTCGACCTCTTCGCCCGCCAGCGCCGCGGTGGGCTCGTCCATCACCAGCAGCTTCGCGTCGTACGCGAGCGCCCGCGCCATCGAGACCAGCTGCTGGCCCGCGGCGGAGAGCTTGCCGACCTCGGTCGACGGTGCGATTTCGGGGTGACCGAGCCGCGCCATCAGTTTCGCCGCCTTGCTCCGGGACTCGCTGATCCGCGTGAACCCGAACGACGCGCGCTCGCGGCCGAGGAAGATGTTGTCCGCCACGGAAAGCCCGGGCACCAGATCGAGTTCCTGGTACATGGTCGCGATGCCGAGCTTCAGCGCGGCGACCGGCGAGGGCAGCGTGACCGGCTCGCCCTGCCAGAAGATCTCGCCGCCGTCGGGGCGATGCGCGCCGGCGAGCGTTTTGATCAGCGTGGACTTGCCCGCGCCGTTCTGGCCGAGGAGACAGTGCACCTCGCCGGGTTCGACGTCGAAGTCGACGCCGTCGAGTGCACGCACCCCCGGGAAGGTCTTCACGATCCCCCGGACGGATAGCAGGGTCATGCCGGAGCCTCCTCGGTCTCGAAGGGAACTAGCGTCGGGTCGGCGAAAAGCCGTTCGGTGGCGAGATGCGCGGCGCCGCGCAACGGGGCGGTGGTGCCCAGCGGCGACGGCTCGACACGGCAGGTGGGCTCTTGCCCGAGCGGACGCGCGGACAGCTCGCGGCGTACCGGCTCGACCAGCCATTCGCCCAGTTCGGCGAAGTAGCCACCGAGCACGACGACGTCCGGGTCGAGTACGTCGACCACAGTGGACACCGCGATGCCGAGCGCGACCCCGAGTTCCGAAACCGCCGCGACCGCGCGCTGGTCACCGCGCTGGACGCGGTGCTTGAGCAGCCCGACCCGGCCGTCGACGCCGAGGGCGGGATCGTGCAGCGGGTCGCCGGGCGAAGCCGCGCCGCGCAGGACGGCGCTGAGGCCGGCCTTGGTCTCCAGGCACCCGACCCGGCCGCACGGGCACTGTTCGCCGGACGGGTCGACGGTGATGTGCCCGACCTCGCCCGCGAATCCCCTGGCACCACGCAGGATCGCGCCGCCGGACACGAGTCCGCCGCCGACGCCCGTGCCGCCGCTGAGATAGAAGAGCTCCCGCACACCTCGACCGGCTCCGGCGACGGCCTCGCCGATCGCACCGAGGTTGGCCTCGTTGTCGACCGCGATGGCGTCGGCCCGCAGACCGAGCCTTGCGGCGAGCAGGTCGGCGATCTCGGCGTCGCGCCAGCGCAGGGTCGGCGCGAACCGCAGCACGGCGGCGGCCGAATCGACCAGCCCGGGCACCGAGACGGTGACCCCGACCGGCTGGTCGTCGAGCAGCACGTTCCTGGCGAGGAAGGCGAGTTCGTCCATGCTCCGGTGCAGTCCGAGCGCGGCGACGTCGGCGGTCTCGGAGCGTTCGGCGACGACGCGGCCGTCGAGGTTCGTGACGACGGCGGCGAACCGATCGGCCTCGACACTGAGCGCGAGCCCGCAGGCACTGGACCCGTTCAGCTCGACCAGCTGGCTGGGCCTGCCGTTGCCGCCGCCCTGGAGTCCGGCGGACCGGACGAGACCGCGTTCGGACAGCTCGGTGATCAACCCGGAGACGGCCGCCTTGGTGAGCCCGCAGCGCGCGGCGAGCTGGGTACGCGAGAGCGGCCCCGCACGCAACGCCCGCAAGAGCGCGGCGAGGTTCGAGGTGCGTTTTCCCGCCGAGAACCCATCGGCGCCGGTCGCCGTGCGTGGGCTGACCGGGTCGAGCTGCCCGGATTCAGTCGCGGCCACACTGCCCTCACTTACGAATCGGCCGTAACAAACTTTGTTACTTAGCCAGCGAAAGTAGGGTGGTCCGTGTCACTCGTCAAGGTGACAACAGGACAGAAACACCCCTCGTCACCCGAATAGCCGTCCAGAACCGCGCAGACTTTCGTACTTTTCAAGCGAAAGTCTGTACGATCTTGACGTTACTAATCGGAATCGAGTGAGTGCTCAACGTGCCGCCGGGCGGTCCCTCAGTGCCTCCACGGCGGCCTCCCGCGCGCGTCTCCCAGGCGCAATGAAGGGGCCTTTCATCGCAAATTTTGCGATGAAAGGCCCCTTCATTGCACGGGCGATAGGCCGCAGCGAGGCGCCTCAGCTGCTCAGCGTGAAGGCCCGATCGGTAGCGGACCAGGCGGCCCCGATGACACCCGCGGTGTCTCCCAGTTCGGACAGCACGATCGGCAGGTTCCCGGTCGCGAGCGGCAGCGACCGACGGTAGACCGAGCTGCGGATCTCGGCGAGCAGCTGATGCCCGAGCTGCGCCACGCCGCCGCCGATCACGACCATGCCCGGGTTCACGAAACTCACCAGCGAGGCCACCACCTGCCCGAGCCGCCGCCCGCCGTCACGGATGAGGTTGACCGCGCCGAAATCGCCCGACGCCGCGGCGCGGCCGACATCCTGCGCCGTGATCACGCCACGGTCCGCGACGACGTCGGCGAGGTACGCCGACCGGCCGCTGCGCGCCAGGGTCAGCCCGTCGCGGGCGAGCGCGGCGCCGCCGAAGTACGCCTCGAGACAACCCGTCTCACCGCAGGCGCAGGTCGGCCCGTAGTCGTCGAGGCGGATGTGCCCGATGTCGCCCGCCGTGCCGGCGACACCGCGGTACACCTTGCCACCGAGCACGATCCCGCAGCCGATACCGGTACCGATCTTGACGAACACCAGGTCGTCGATGGAGCGCGCGACCCCGGCGTGCCGTTCCCCGAGCGCCATCGAGTTCACGTCGTTGTCGACGGTGACCGGGCAGCGCAGCAGCCCGCCGAGATGGTCGCGCACGGAGAATCGGTCCCAGCCCGGCATTATCGGCGGCGCGACCGCCATTCCCTCGGCGAAACTCACCGGCCCCGGGAGGCCGATCCCGGCGGCGATCAGCTTGCCCGGCGCCTCTTCGCGGATCTTCTCCGCCAGCGCGACGACGCGTTTGAGCACGGCGTGCGGCCCCTGCCGGACGTCGCAGTCCTCGACGGTGTGCACCAGGACCTCGCACGAAGCGTCGGTGAGGGCGACCCCGACCGACGTCGCGCCGACGTCCACCGACAGCACCCGCAGGTCTCCCGCCAGCCGCACCAGCGTGGACCGCCTGCCGCCGCGGCTCGCCGAAGGACCCGCGGTCTCGACGAGACCGACCTCGGCCAGCCGCGCGACCTCGGCCCCCACCCGGGCACGTGGCAGCTCCAGCCGCTCCCCCAGTTCGACCCGGGACATCGGTCCCTCATCCCGCAACAGGGTGAGCAGCTGGGTCTGGTGCCGGGTTTCGACCATCGGATGCTCCGAGGTGGGTGCCGTGCTCATTCACCTGAGCCTACGGCGTTGTCCACCGGCTGTCCCGAATGCCACTCGGAACCTTCGGGGCGTATCGGGCGGGAACAAACCCACCGCCGCGGCTCAGTCCACTGTGGACGATTCGGCGCGGTGATCCCGGCGATCCACCGGCGGGCGCGTGCGTTGGCCACCACGGTTTCCCGGAGCGGCGAGCACGCCGAAATCGAGGTGCCGAAGGATCCGTCGCAGCACGGCGAAGAGCGGAATGGCGTGGGCAATTCGCTCTCGGGGCGCCGAACCCAGCCTGGTGGCGATCACCCGGGCGCCGCCGATCCGGCCGGTCGGCCTCCCCGCGAGCGCGAGTGCACGAAATCCGGCCGCGATCGCGCCGAGGGCGACGGTCGAGGTGGGCATCGGCAAGAACCCGCCCCACAGCGCTCCATGGAAGTTCCGATCATCCTACCTGCTGATCTTATCGCCGTTAAGATCTTAACAGTGATAAGCTACTGTCGAGTTGTCAAGTCCGATACGGACCGGCGAAGGTGTGCGCATGGTCGTGAGACGGGATGGCTACGTTCGAGCCGCGCTGGAACTCCTCGACGAGGTCGGGCTGGACGGATTGAGCCTGCGCAAGCTCGGGGAAAAGCTCGGCGTGCGGGGTCCCGCGCTCTACACGCACTTCGAGAGCAAGCAGGCGTTGCTCGATCAGATGGCCGAGACCATGCTGGACGACCGGCTGGCTCCGCTGGACGAGCCCTCGGCGATGGACGATTGGACCGAGTGGCTCGCGCGGCGCGCCCGCACCATCCGCCGCACGCTGCTGTCCTACCGGGACGGCGCCCGTCTGCACGCGGGCTCCCGCCCGACCGGCCGGTCGGCGATGACGCCGCTGATCAAACCGTTGCTGCGGGCCGGTTTCACCGAAGAGGACGCGACGCACGCGATCCTCGCCATCAGCCGGTACACGCTCGGCTGCGCCATCGACGAACAGCAGCACGTCGAGGGCGACCACGACGAGGATCCGGCCGCCTCCTTCGAATACGGCCTCGCGCGCCTGATCGCCGGGCTCCGCGCCGACGTCGATGTCGCGAATCCGCCAGACCAGGATGTCGCGTGACTGCTGGACTGAGGTCATGACGACCGACGACGCCCGGCTGTTCCGCTCCCTGCACGTCCCGTCCGACCCGCTGGTGCTCGCCAACGCGTGGGACGTCGCGAGCGCCCGGCTCGTCGAGGACGCGGGCGCCGCGGCGATCGCCACCACCAGCGCCGGCGTGGCATGGAGCCTCGGCGCTCCCGACGGCGACCGCCTCGGCCGGGCACTCGCGGTGGACCTGATATCCAGGATCGCCCGTGTGACAACGGTTCCGGTGACCGCGGACATCGAAGGCGGCTACGCGGACACACCCGGCGGCGTCACGGAAACCGTCGCCGCGGTAGTCGCGGCGGGCGCGGTCGGCATCAACATCGAGGACGGCCCGCGAGCGCCCGAAGAGGTGGTCCCCCGGATCGCGGCGGCCCGCGCGGCCAGCGGCGAGGTGTTCGTCAACGCCCGGATCGACACCTTCCTCCGCGGGCTCGGCGGGGTGCCGGAAACGCTGGAGCGCGCCGCCGCCTACCTCGCCGCGGGCGCGGACGGGATCTTCGTCCCCGGCACCACCGATCCCTCCGTGATCACCGCGCTCGTCGAGGGCATCGACGCGCCGGTGAACGTGATGGCCCACCCGGGCGCGCCCAGCGTCAAGGAACTGGCCGGACTCGGGGTCGCGCGGGTGAGCGTCGGTTCCGGCATCAGCCAGGCCGCGTACGCCGTCGTGCGGGAAAGCGCCCGGGAACTCTTCTCGGCGGGCACGTACTCGCGTCTCGAGGAGTCCGTGGACTACGGCACCCTCAACGATCTCCTCTCGTCCCGCAATTAGGTGACGAATTGCGGGAGGGTGCGTTCGGTCCGGTGAGTCGTGACCGACGCACACGCGAGCCCGCCGCCCCGGGGGGAGCGTTGCGAAAGCCACTTTCGCAACCTTGAGCGTTGCGAAAGTGGCTTTCGCAACGCGCTCACCGGGGGCGGGTGCCCAACTACCCGCAATTAGGTGACGAATTGCGGGTCAGGACCACAGGTAGCGTCGCTCCGGCCGTCCGGTCCCGCCGTACTTGAGGGTCACCTCGGCCTTCCCGGTCGCCACGAAGTGCTCCAGGTACCGGCGCGCGCTCACCCGCGCGACGCCGGTCGCTTCGGCGCATTCGCTCGCGGACATCCCGCCGGACGCGCCGCGCAGCGCGGTCTCCACCAGCCGCGCGGTCTCCGCCGTGAGTCCCTTGGGCAGCACGGGTTTCGCGCTCGGCCGCGCGCCGAAGACCTGGTCGACATCGGCCTGCCCGGCCTCCGCCAGCCGGTCCAGCCGCTGGTGCAGTGTCGCGAAATGGGTCAGCTGATCGCGCAAGGACGCGTACTCGAACGGCTTGATCAGATAATGCAGGACACCGCCCCGCATCGCCTGCCGCACGGTTTCCACGTCGGTCGCGGCGGTGATGAGGATGACGTCGACGTCCTCGGTCGCGCGCAGCTCCCGCAGCACCGAAAGCCCGTCGAGATCGGGAAGATAGACGTCGAGCAACACCAGATCCGGTTTCAGTTCCCTGGCGAGACGGAGCGCGTCGGCCCCGGTGTGGGCGACCCCGACCACGGCGAACCCCTCGGTGCGCGTGACGTATCCACTGTGGACCTTCGCGACCATGAAATCGTCGTCGACGACGAGGACCTTGATCATCGCGGCAACCTCGCCGTGAACACCGCGCCGCCGGAGTTGTGCACCTCGACGGAACCACCCCGCCGCACGCACGCCTGCCGGATCAGCGCGAGCCCGAGCCCGCGCTGGCCGTGCGCGGCGGCCTTCGTGGTGAAGCCGTGTTCGAACACTTCTTCCGCGATCTCCGGGGCGACTCCCGGTCCGGAATCACGGACCACCACGCGCACTTCGTCCTCCTCCTGCCATACCCCGACCTCGATCCAGCCCCGCTCACCACCCAGCGCGTCCAGCGCGTTGTCGACGAGATTTCCCAGCACCGTCACCAAATCGGTGGAAAGGGCGTCCTCGACGCGGTCGAGTTCGCTGTCCGGGGCCATGCGCAGCCCGACCCCGCGTTCCGCGGCGAGCGACGCCTTAGCGATCAGCAGTGCCGCCACCGCCGGATCACCGACCCGCGAGCCGACCTCGGCGCGCCACTCCCCCTGCGCCGAACTGATCCGGCTGACGTAGCCGCGAACCTCTTCGTATTCCCCGAGTTCCAGCAATCCGGAGATGGTGTGCAGCCGGTTGCTGAACTCGTGCGCCTGCGCCCGTAACGTGTCGGTCGCGTGCCTGCTGGCGTCGAGTTCGTCCCGCAACGTCATCAGATCGGTGCGGTCCCGCAGGGTGACCACGGCTCCCCGTACGTCGATCGGCATCCGGTTCAGCGTCAGCACCTTCCCTTGCCGCAACACGATCTGGTCGGCTCCGGTCGCGCGGCCGGTGAGCAGGTCGCGGATCCGCTCGTTGAGGTCGAGGTCCTCCACCGACCGGCCGACGGCGTCCTCCGGCAGCGCCAGCAGCTCGCGGGCCTGGTCGTTCGCCAGGGTGATGCGGTGCTGCGGGTCCAGGCCGACGACGCCCTCCTTGATGCCGTGCAACAGCGCCTCCCGGTTCTCGACCAGCGCGGTGATCTCGTGCGGCTCCAGGCCGAGCGTCTGGTTCTTCACGCGCCGCGCGAGCAGCAGCGAACCGCTCACCCCGATCACCAGCGCGACCCCCAGCACGCGCAGCGCGTTGTCCGGCGAGTCGAGCACACCGGCGAAGAAGCCGGGCGACTTCGAACCCGCCGCGACCATGCGGATCACCTTGCCGCCCTTTTCGTCGAGCACCGGGACGTGCGCCACGATCGAGCCGTCGAGTTCGCCGACCCAGGACCGTCCAGAGAGGACAGAGCTGTCGCCGATGTCGAGCAGCGTCCGCACCTGACCCGGATCCGGTGACGCGAGCACGGAACGGTCCGCTCCCGCGATCACGACGAAATCGACCCCGGAGAGGCTCCGCGCGGTCTCCGCGGGCGCGTTCAATTCCAACGGGCCGTTCTCGAGGTCGCCCACGACCCCCTGCGCGGCGACACTCTCCGCGACCGAAAGCGCCCGGCGTCCCTCGGTCGTGCGGAAGTTGTTCCCCGCCTGGACGACGGCCAGCACGCCCACCGCGCACAGTAGGCAGGTGACGACTACCAGTTGCCACACGAGGAGCTGGCGGGCCAAGGAACCCCGAGCACCCATCGCCACCTCCGCGTGACCACAAAGAACAAAAGAAACCTTAGGCGTCTAAGCGAGACATCTCTGTTTACACGAGTGCAACATGTCCAACCACGCGGCAGAGAGGCGGGGATCACAGTGAAGCCCAGTAGCTGGTTGGCCATCGCGGCGGCGCTCGTCGCCGTTTTGCTGGTGCCACCGTTGCTCACCCCGGGCAGCGAGGCCGACGAGGGCTCGCAGATCCGGTCGTTGCGGGTGCTCGTGCCCAACGCGCCCGGCGGCGGTTACGACATCACGGCGCGGACCGCGACCAAGGCGATGGAAGACGCCGACCTGCTCGGCAACGCGGAGGTCTTCAACCTCCCCGGCGCCGGTGGCACGGTCGGCCTCGGCCGCACGGTCGCCGAACGCGGCAACGGCAAGCTCGTCATGTCGATGGGTCTGGGCGTGGTCGGCAGTGTGTTCACGAACAAGTCGCCGTCTTCGCTGCTCGACACCACACCGGTGGCGAAGCTGATCGAAGAGTCGGACATCGTCGTGGTCGGCAAGGACTCGCCGTACCGGAACATCGGTCAGCTGGTCGAGGCCTGGAAGAAGGACCCCGGCGCGGTACAGGTCGGCGGCGGTTCGTCGCCGGGCGGGCCGGACCACCTGGCGCCGATGCTGATGGCGAAGGCCGTCGGTCTCGCACCCAAGGCGGTCAACTACGTCCAGTTCGACGGCGGCGGCGAGCTGCTCGCGTCGGTCCTCGGCGGCAAGGTCGCGTTCGGCGTGTCGGGTGTCGGCGAGTACCGCGACCAGATCGCGGCGGGCACGCTCCGGGTGCTGGCGGTGACCAGCGGGAGCCGGATCCCCGGAATCGACGCGCCGACGCTCGCGGAGTCCGGTGTGGACGTCAAGTTCACCAACTGGCGCGGCATCGTCGCGCCGCCCGGGATCACCGACGCCGACCGCGCGAAGCTGGTGAGCCTGTTCGAGCGGTTGCAGAAGACGTCGCAGTGGCAGGAAGCCTTGCAGCGCAACGGATGGACCGGCGCGTTCGCGCCAGGTGAGCAGTTCGGTTCGTTTCTCGCAGAGGAGAACACTCGAGTGGCAACGGTGCTGAAAGAGCTGGGTCTGGCATGACGACGACGTGGCTGAAGGAGCGCTCCGAACTCGGGGTGAGCGTCGGGCTCGTGGTGCTCGGTGTCCTGGTGCTCACCGACGCGCTGAGCATCCCCACCGACTTCGCCCAGCGCGGCCCGGTGGGACCGAAGGCGGTGCCGATCCTGGTCGGCTCGCTGCTGCTGCTCGTCGCCGTCCTGCTGGCGCGCGACGTGCTGCGCGGCGGCAAAGGGGAGGCCGAGGGCGGTGAGGACATCGACCTCAGCGAGCCCGCCGACCTGCGCACGGTGCTGTTGCTGTGCGGCGCCTTCCTCGCCAACGCGGCGCTGATCGGCCTGGTCGGCTTCCCGATCTCGGGCGCGATCCTGTTCTGGGGTGCGGCGTACGCGCTCGGCAGCCGCAACCTGGTGCGTGACCCGCTGATCGCGGCGGGCATGTCCGTCGTGACCTTCCTGGTCTTCAACAACCTGCTCGGAGTCCCGCTCCCCGGTGGCCCGTTGATGGAGGTGTTCTGATGTTCCAGCAACTCATCGACGGCTTCGGCACCGCGCTGACCCCGACCCATATCGCGATGGCGGCGATCGGGGTGCTGCTGGGCACCGCGATCGGTGTCCTGCCGGGGATCGGCCCGGCCATGGCGGTGGCACTGCTGCTCCCGGTGACCTACGGGCTGGAGCCCACCGGCGCGTTCATCATGTTCGCCGGCATCTACTACGGCGGGATGTTCGGCGGTTCGACGACGTCGATCCTGCTGAACACGCCGGGTGAGAGCGCGGCGGTGGTCGCGGCCATCGACGGCAACCCGATGGCCCGCAAGGGCCGCGGCGCGCAAGCGCTCGCGGCGGCCGCGATCGGGCATTTCGTCGGCGGCATCCTCGGCACGATCGCGCTGGTCGTGCTGGCCCCGGTGATCGCGAAGCACGCCGTCGACATCGGCGCCCCGGATCTGTTCGCGATCATGGTGCTGGCGTTCATCGCGGTCACCTCGGTACTCGGCAGTTCCCGGATCCGCGGCGTGGCGTCGCTGCTGATCGGCCTCACCATCGGGCTGGTCGGCCTGGACGAGATGACCGGACAGCAGCGGCTGACCTTCGGCTCCCTGCATCTCGCCGACGGGATCGACGTCGTGATCGTGGCGGTCGCGCTGTTCGCGGTCGGCGAGTCGCTCTGGGTCGCCGCGCACCTGCGGCGCAACGCGTTCAAACCGATCCCGGTCGGCAGGCCGTGGCTCTCGCGTGCCGATCTGAAGCGGACCTGGAAGCCGTGGCTGCGCGGGCCGGTCATCGGGTTCCCGTTCGGCGCGGTGCCCGCCGGTGGCGCCGAGATCCCGACTTTCCTCTCCTACGTCACGGAAAAGCGGCTCTCGAAGCACAAGGACGAGTTCGGCAAGGGCGCCATCGAAGGCGTCGCGGGCCCGGAAGCGACGGCGTCGGCTTCCGCCGCCGGGACGCTGGTCTCGATGCTGACGCTCGGCCTGCCGACCACCGCGGTCGCGGCCGTGATGCTGGCGGCGTTTCAGCAGTACGGCATCCAGCCGGGACCGCTGCTGTTCGAGCGGGAGTCTTCGCTGGTGTGGGGCCTGATCGCCTCGCTGTTCGTCGGGCTGACGCTGCTGCTGGTGCTGAACCTGCCGCTGGCGCCGCTGTGGGCGAAGCTGCTGCGGATCCCGCGGCCGTACCTCTACGCGGGCATCCTGTTCTTCGCCAGCGTCGGCGCGTACGCGGTCAACGCGGACATCTTCGACCTGCTGGTGATGTTCGTGATCGGCCTGATCGGCTTCGCGATGCGCCGATACGGGTTGCCGGTGCTGCCGGCGATCATCGGCGTCATCCTCGGCCCGGCCGCCGAACAGCAGATGCGGCGCGCGCTGCAGCTCAGTGACGGAGAGTTGACCGGGCTGGTCAACACCCCGTTCGCGATCGTGGTCTACGTGATCATTCTGGTGATCCTGTTCTTCCCGTTGATCAAACGTTTCCTGCCTGCCCGTCCCACCGCCGCCGAGGCGGAGCCCAAGGACAAGGTGGACGTCTGACCAGCGGGAATACGGCCCGGCCTCGACTGCCCCGAGGCCGGGCCTTCTCCCTCTCCGGAAGGAGGACACTTGTCCGCGCGAGTGATCTTTCCGACGCCCCGCGGCGACAGGATCGGTTCCATGAAGATCCTGCATGCGCCCCCGGCCGTCAGCGACACCGAGCGACCGGTTCCCCGCTGGGCGACACGCCTGGCCTACGCGCTCCCCTGGCTTCTGCTGCCTTCGTGTCTGTGGCGGCTGCCCTTCGCCGTGCATTTCGAAATGGGTCAGGTCCACGATCGCGAGATGCCGGACTACTGGTTGAGCATCCCGTACGTTCTCACGCTCAGCGTGCTTTCCGAGGTCATCGCCCTCCTGGCCATCGGACTGGTCCGAGGCTGGGGCGAGGTGGTGCCCCGATGGATCCCCGTCCTCGGCGGCAAACCAGTCCGGCCGATGGCGGCGGTCGTTCCCGCCGTGGCCGGAGGTCTGCTCCTCACCGCGCTCTTCAGCTCGATCCCCCTCGGCGACGGCCGCCGGTTCACCCTGTTCGGCGTCACCGAAAACGCGGCCTACGTCAACGAAGCCTGGGAAACGCTGGCGACGATCTGCATCGCGCCGCTCGCGCTCTGGGGGCCGATAACCATCGTTCTGGCACTCGCCTATCACCACCGCCGTAAGGTAACGAAAGCATAACGGCGAGATCGCGTTTTGAACCGCGTGCCCGTCGGGGCCGTTTCAGCCAACGCGGAGTCAGTGACGCCGGTGCTGCCGGCGCCGCATCCCCCGGGCTCCGCGCAACGACACCGAACGAGGTGAACAAGTTCATGCCCCGTAACCAAAGAACCGCCGGCCGCCATCGCATGGCGCGCCGTACCAAGGTCGCCACGGGCGCCATCGCCTTCGCCCTCGCCGTCGGCGGGATCGTCGTGCTCAACACGACCGGAACCCCCGACGCCGCCAGGGCCGACGGCGCGGACAAATCCTTCTTCATCGACATCACGAAGGTCCCCCGCGGTAACAACGTCAACCTCGACCTCGCGAAACGAGGCGCACGAGGGACGTTCACCGTGGACTGCGGCCGCAACGAGAACGGCCACTTCAACGGCGACAACTTCATCGCGCAGCCCGGTGTCCGCAATGGAGCCGAACACCTCCACGACTACGTCGGGAACCTGTCGACCAACGCGGATTCGAACAACAAGAGCCTGCTGCGCGCGGGCACCACATGCAAGAACGGGGACAAGTCGGCCTATTTCTGGCCGGTCATCCGGATCAACACCGAAGAAGAGGAAGCGAACGAGGCGGCGAACGAGGAGAAACTCGCCGCCGACCGCGTGAACGCGGCCAAGGACCAGGCGGCCGCCCAGGTCGACTGCCCCGACATCGCCAGCGAGCTCGACGAACTCAGCGAGGTCCCCGACCAGGCCATGCCCGCGGTCGACGAGAACCTCGACAAACTCGACCAGGAGTCCGACAACGCGAACAACCAGCTGGCGCAAGGAAAGCAAGCGGCCCAGGTACTCGACGAACTGAAGACCAAGCGGAAGCCGTCGATCGAGAAGATCGCCGACACCATGCGGCAAGCCGGGAAGCCGGTCGCGAAGAACGAAGACCAGCTGGCAGGCTGCGCCGTGAAGCAGAACGGCGAGGGCGGCCTCGACAACGGCGGCGACAACAGCAACGTCAACGCCGCGGGCGACGCCGAGAAGAAGAAGTCCGACGGCAAGGCCGCCGACCTGCCCGGCGTGAACGACAACAACGAGATCGGCGACAACGAGGGCGAAATCCAGCGCGCCGAAAAGGTCGATCTGACCTTCACCAGCGGCGGTGCCCGCCGGGTCGTCGCGATGCCGAAATTCCTGCGCGTGCTCTACGGCGACGCCAAGCAGAGCACCAACGGCCCGGCCAACGCGCGGCCCAGCTGGACCTGCACCGGCTTCGAAGACCGGCTCACCGAGCTGTACCCGATCTGCCCGCGGGGCAGCAAGGTCACGCGGATCCACTCGTTCCCGAACTGCTGGGACGGGAAGAACACCGACAGCGCCAACCACCGGACGCATATCGTGTTCTCCGACCGCAACGGGAAATGCCCGCGCGGCTTCAAGAACGTGCCGCAGCTGCGGATCACGCTGGTGTACGACATCCCGCCGGAGGTCCAGGCCGCCGGGCAGTACGCGGTCGACGCGTTCGCGCAGGAGAAGCACAATCCCCGTTCGGATCACGACGACTTCGCGAACGTCATGTCGCAGCGGCTGATGAACCAGCTGGTGAAGTGTGTCAACAGCGGCAAGAGGTGCAGGCAGTAGCGGAGCCTGCCGCCAGTCCGTGAAGGCCTCCTTGAGGGACTCTGGGTCCCTCAAGGAGGCCTTCACGGACTGGCCGAGCAGGGGGCGCGGCGGGGATGACCCGCGCCCCCACCCCCCGCGCCGGGGGTCCGGTTCCCGGCCCGGCGTAGGGGTACCGGGCCGGGAACCGGCGAGCGATACGGCTTTCCCTCCCTGGAAACCGGACCGCCCGGTCTGGGTCAGGCCGTCGTGGACAACCGGCTCACCCGGTCGAACACGAGCGGCACCGCGACAGCGGGGTTCAGTTCGGCGAGGACCGCTTCCGCGTCCAGGCCCGGCAGGTGGATCCACGCGCTGTCCGCGAAATCCGGGGTCGTGACGCTGATCCGCGCGCAGCGGGCGGGCGGGACCAGCGCGACCCCGAACGGCTCGACCACGTTGCGCCACACCGATTGCGAGACGATCATCCCGGCGCCGAACTTGTCGCCCGTCGGATCCGAACGGCACCAGTAGCCGACGGCGTCGTTGAAGGTGGAGGCGCACAGCAACCGGGTCAGCGTGATGTACGTGCGGTGGTAGCGGTGGTTGTCCGCCATCGGTCCCATGTGGACCGCCACCCGCGCCCGCATCGGGACCCGGGCGTAGCGGTTGCGGGTCCGGAGGAGATGGTCCAGGTGGAACACGACCTCGCAGAGCTGGCCGACGGCGTGGTCCGGATACGCGACCATCAGCCCGTCCCCGGTCTCCCGGAAGTGACGCGCTTCCCCCGGCGCGAGCCCGACCGCGGTGAACGACCGGGAAACCAGCGTTTCCATCTCGGTCTTCATCGGGTCCAGCAGGTCGTCACTGGCCTTCGACGAACCGACGATGTCGACGGACAGCACGGCGTGGGTGTGCGCGTTGTATCGGCCTGAGGTCAGCACCTGCATCTCTGCGACCCCTCCCCTGATCGGTGAAAACTGGCGGCAGGAAGCAGTGTTCCCACTCCTCACCGGAAGTTCTGTTCGGAACCGAACAAAACGTGACCTCGCGCAGGTCAACGCCAGTGAGCTAAGTCACACCTTTTTCCGTGACCACCCGCAATGCCTCGCGGTCGATGACGGTGATCGCACGGCGCGAACTGGCCACCACTCCCGCCTTCCGGAGCTTGTCCAGCGCCTGCGCGACCATGGTCCGGCCCATCGGGATGAACTGCGCGAGTTCGTCCTGGCTCAACGGGATCCCGATCCGCCAGCCGGCGGGTGTCCGGATGCCACAGACGTCGACCAGGTAGTCCAATCTGGTCGCGACCCTGGCCACCGCCTGCGGTTTCCACGACTGGGTCCGCTGCCGCTGGGCGAGCACGAACCGGCGGGCGACGCTGACGAGCACCTCCCGCATCGCCGCCGGATGCTCCAGCAGGAACCGGTTGAACTCGCTCGCCGCGATCCGCCGGACGTGCACCTCCTCGATGGCGACGACGTCGGCCATCCGGATACCACCCGCGATCACCGCGATCTCGCCGTGCAGATCGCCGGGGACCCCGACGTCGAGGATGACCGTCGCGCCCATCCGGTCCGCACTGGTCACCTTCACGTAGCCGTGCCGCAGCAGCATGACGAAGTCGCCGGGCTCGCCCGCCCGCATCAGCGCCTGCCTGCCCTCGTAGGTCTGCGGGGTCCCCATCTCCAGCAACCGGGCACGGACGGGTTCGTCCAGTCGCTCCAGGAACGGACGTTCTCTTTCTTCGGCGGCCTCCTGGCCCAAACCCACGAAACACCCTCCCAGGCAGTCGTGAACACCTATCGCGGAGAGTAACCGAGTCGGCCACTCGATCCGGCGGCGGAACCGTCGTGAGTGGTGAAGATGCCCAGCCGGACCAGCTCCGATCTGATCCACTCGGCCAGCCGGTGCAACGGTCCGTCTTCGGCCTCGACGAAATAGCTGTCCACGATCTGGTGTCGCCTATCGGCGTGTTTCGCCGCGTAGAGCAGCGCTGACCGTACCTCCGACACCTTCAGCGGAGCGACCTTGATTCCCGGAGCGGGCCGCACGGTGCTTTTGGCGGCCATCACCGCCAGCACGGCCTCCTCCAGGCTGAACCGGTGCTCCACCGGTACGACCACATGTTCCACGCCCTCGACAACCCGGCGCCCGATCAACGGCATGCCCTCAGATCAGCATGACGCACGGCCGTAGTCTGTTCGGCACCGAACACTCACCCCGGTTCGACCGCCGCGAGAGCGTCTTCGAGCGTTTCCCGGTACAGCCGCATCCGCTCGACGAGCATCACCGGATCAGGGTTCTCGTCCCGCGCGTGTCGCTCCAGCTTCTCGGTGGTCTGCTTCACCGTCACCCGTAGCTCGACGACTTCGGGAGTACTCCGGTCCGTCCGGCTTTCCAGTCTCGCCACCGCTTGCCGGAAGACTCCGGCGAGGTCCGTCTCGCCCGGCCGCAGCGTTTCGATGGCCGTCAGCGCCCGTCCGAGCAGGCTGTAGTGATCGGACGGCGGTTCCGGCGCACGCTTCGGCTGCGCCTGCCTCCGCCGCCTTCCGTTCAGCACGAAGAACGCGGTTTCGGCCGGGATCAGCACGGCCAGGATGGCGACGCCGCCGAACAGCCAGGCCTGCGGATGCGGGTAGGTCACCGCGCGGCCGATCAACCCCGCGATCAGGCTGAGCACCACCGCGACGACGTGGAACGGACGATTGTCGTACTCGGCCATGTCAGAAGTTGCTGAAGACGTTGACGAACATCTTGTCGATGCCGTACGGGTCGACGGCCTGGTAGCTGCGGGCCTTGGACTTCTGCGCGATCTCGTCGAGGACTCGGCTGTCGGCCTGCGCGCCGTAGGCCATGGTGAAGATGCGGACGGAGTTGTCCAGCCGTTCGGCGTCGACGTTCTGCAGCACCTGCTCCTTCGTCCCGGCCTCGGTGTTCTCGCCGTCGGTCAGGAAGACGACGGCGTTGATCAGGTTCGGATCGAACTCCCGCCGCATCTTCTCGTTGGCGGCCATCACGGTCTGGTACAGCGCCGTATCGCCTTTCGGGGTCAGGTTTTCGACCAGGTCGACCATCGGGACGCGGACGTTCTTCACCTTGCCGATCGGCATCTTTTCCTCACACCCGTCGGAGAACGTCCACAGCCCGACTTCGTCTTCGGGATGCAGGTACTCGAGCTGTTTCCGGATCGCGGGTTTCAGCAGGGCGATCCGGCTTTCGGAGTACGGCTTGTCCTTGCGGTTCTTGTCGAACGGTTCGTTCATCGAGCCGGACAGGTCCAGTACCAGCAGGATCCGGCCGCGCCGTTGCGTGTACTCCCAGCCGTCCAGCATCTTCTGGATCTGTTCGCCGGTGGGGACGCCGATCTTCGGCGGCTCTTGGGCTCCCTGGGTGCCCACGACCCCGGCGAGCTCCGGGGTCCCGTTACCGCCGGGGTCGCGGAATCCGAGCTCACGGAACCGTTTCTGCTGTTCGGTCTCCAGGAGGAAGTCGTAGAAGTCCTTGGCCGCCGCCTGCTGTTCCGGGGACGCGTTCGCGGTGACCAGGAAGGGATGGTCGATCAGCATCGTCCCTTCCCGGGGGTGGACGGCGACCAACGGCCGCAGCGGCGCGACCGGGTTTCCCTTCAGCTGAGCCGGATCCCCGGTCGGCACGCCGCGGTTGTAGAGGTAGACCATCTGCTCCTGCATCGCCATCGCGCTGATGTAGGGCGTCGGTTTCTTGCGGTCCTCGTCGTACAGCGTCTTCAGGAAGGCCACCGAATCGTCGCTGTAGTAAGCGACCGACGCCTCGATCCCGCGGACGAACTGCACGGTCTCCGCGGTGCCGATCTTGCCGTAGTCGCCGCCCGTCGCGGCGAAGTAGGTCGCGATGGTCGCGGCGAGCCCGGACGTCGACCGCCGCGGGTTGTCCTTGCCGAGCGTGAAGTTCCCCCACTGGGCATACGCCGCGCCTTTCGAGGCCCAGCCGCCGTTCCGGTTCACTTCCAGTACGTCGCCCCAGCCGAGGGTCTTGCCGGGCCAGCCCATCGCCTTGGCCATCGGCTCGGGCATCGCGATCACCATCGGGCTGGTCGCGAGCGAGGTCTTCGGCCCGGCCTTGATCCGCTCGCCCTTTCCGCGCTGGCGCAGCAGATCGAGCCAGAGCGACGAACTGGGCAGCCAGACCTGGGGCTCGGGCTGGTGCTGGTCGAGGTCGTTCCAGCCGTCGGCGATGAGGTCGAGCGTGGCCCCCGAGGTCTTCTTGTGCGCCTCGACCTTCGCGCACCGGCCGCGGTCGAACGTCCGGCCGGTGTTGTTGTACCGCTCGGCCAGTTCGGCGATCAGATCACCCTTCTCCGTGGAAGAACTGGTGATCAGGCGGACGCAGTCGGCCCTGGTCGCGTTCGAAGGCGGGGTGACCGTGGTGGCGAGCAGGACGATCACGAGCGTCCCGACGAGCGCGCCGAAGACGAGCGAAAGCCAGCCTGATCTCCGCATGTGCCGCCCCCTAGCCGTCGTAGCGGGCAAGTGTAGCTACAACGCGGTTCCCGGTTCTGTCTCCTCGGTCACGAGATCGTAGGTTTCGAAACTGAAGCGGGCGAGGGTGCCCACCCAATTCCGATAGACCTTTAGATCATCGAAGGATTCAGCGTCTAGCCGCCATTCAGGTGGAAAGGCCTCCCGCACCGATTCCCCGGCGGAAAGGGCGATGAACGTCCTGCGCGCGGCGTCCGGATCGGCGACCAGCAGGGTCAGCAGGACGAGCACCGCCCGGTAGGGACCCCCGACGAACCGCGCCAGTTCCGCGTCCGGGATGCCGATGCGCACGAGCCGGTAGAGGTTGACCAGTTTCCGGATCTCGCGCGGCGTGTTCAGCCTTTTCCGCAGCACGTGGACGAAAGCGCGTTCGACCTCGGTGAGCCGCAACCGGTCCGGCCGCATGTTGTAGAACGTCGGCGGGGCCGTCTCCTGGACGACCACCTCCCTCGTTTCGCCGCCTTCAGGGGCACCGTCGTCCTCCGGCCATTCTTCGGGCTCGGATGGCTCCGGTGCCCGTTCCTCGATCGGCATCAGCGCGTCGATCAGCTCGTCCGCCGCGCTTCCCATGGGGCGCAGGGCGAACACGATCTGGAAGATCTTGTCGAGGTACTCCGCCTGTCGTGCCTCCCCCGCGCCGAACAGTTCTTCGTGGTGCTGGTCGAGGCAGCGCCGCAGCCACCGCGGGTCGACCGCGACCACCACGACGAACGCGGGCAGCGCCAGCAGCAGATGCACGGCGGCCAGCACTTCGATCACCTTCGAAGGCGGGCAACGGTCGAGATCGTCGACGTAGAGCACGATCCGTTCCAGCGGCGGTTTGCCCTTGCCGCCCGCCCGCAGCCATTCCTCCCTGGCGTCCCCCAGATCGGCACTCAGGTTCGCGAGATCTTCGCGGACCCGGGCGAAAACCCCTTGGTAGTCCCCGTACCGGCCGGTTTTCGCCTCCTCGATCAGATCGCCGAGCCTGCTTGCCGCGTCCAGCCGCCGAAGCCGCTCCTCGGTCTCCCGAACCTCGGTCTCGAATCGTTCCGCACGTTTGTCGACGTCGTGCCGCAGATTGTCCAATGTGGACTTCACCGGCGCGAGGGCGGCCCTGGCGGTGGTGAAGGCCGGGGTCAGCACGGCGCCGAGCGCGACGATGCCGCCCGCCGCGGCGAGAATCGCGTTGTGCCACAAGGCCCAGCCGGTGATCGCCCCGGCGACACCGAGCACGCCCAGCACCGCGTACCCAGCGACGGCGAGCCTCCGCCGACGGCGTTCGGCCCGGTCCTTCCCGGACACCAGCAGCCGCCAGCGCCAGGTGAGCGGGGAATCCGCCTTGACCGCCTTCAGCCCCGCGAGCCGGTTGCGCAGTTCCTCGCGTTCGGCGCGGACCTCGCCGGCGTCCGCGTGCGTCTCGGGCGCGCCGAGATTGCGGAACAGGTGGTCCACCAGCCCGACCCACAGATGGTCGTCGTGGTACTGCCAGGCGTTGAACCGGATCTGCCGGATCTCACCGGCGAACACGCTGTTGGCGGCGTCGCCGCGGGACCGGCGCGCCAGTTCGGCCACCCGGTCGGTCACCTGGCGGACGAAACTCGACTTGCCGGAACCCCAGGGGCCCAGCAGCGCGACACACAGCGGCGGGCTGGTCTCGCGGTCCGCGATGACCGCCGCGAGCGTACGCACGTCGTCGTGGAAACCGATCAGGTCGACCGGGCTTTCGACGTCCGGCGTGATCCGCGGCCGCGCCCGGCCCGGTTTGGGCTCGACGAAGCCGGTGCCGTCGATCTGGTTGCCGAAGCGGTCCCACACCCGGATCGTGCGATCGTCCCCGACCGTGACGATCTTCTCGTTGCCGGCGGTGCAGACGATCGCCCGGACGTTCCCCTGATGTCCCTTAAGGAGCGTGTAGTCCCGCGGGTCGTCGATCTCGCGGACGCGGACCTCGCCGTCGGAACCGCCGGAGAGCACCAACTTGCCGTCCGCGCCGAAGGCCAGCGCCCGCACCACGCCGGTGTGCCCGGGGAAGACGAGGGCCGGATCGCCCTTGCGTCCCCACAACCGGACCATCTCGCCTTCGGCGGACAGCACCTGCCTGCCGTCGGCGGAGATCGCGACCACATGGACCGCGGCCGCGCCGCCGAACCGGTAGTGGGAAACGATTTCCCCGTCCCACAGCCGCACGCCACCGGCGTCGTCCCCGGCGACGACGACCCGGCCGTCCGGGGTCACCGCGACCGATTCGACCTCCGGCCCGCCGGTGCGCAGGGCTCGTACCGTCGCGCCGTCCAGCCGCCGGACCTCGACGGTGCTTCCCGCGCCGGACACGGCGAAGTCCTTCGCCACCGCGACCGCCACGGTCCGCTTGGTGGTCTGGACCTCCGGGGCGTGCGCACCGGTACCGGTGATCCGCCAGCGCCGCACCGTCGCCCCATCGCAACCGACCACGTACTGCCCCGAAATACCCACCGCCAGCACCGGCCGATCGTGGCCGCTCAGCGCGAAACGCTGCTCTCCGGTCTCCAGATCCCATACCCGTACGGTCCGGTCCGCACCGCCGGTGACCAGCCGGTTTCCCTTCACCGCGACCGCGAGGATCGGTTCTTCGTGTCCGGTGAAACGCGCCGTCGTCATAACGGCACAGTCTTCCGGTCGCGTCAAGATCATGGTTAACGACAGGCGACTATCGGCGGGTACCCCGAGCGCCCCGAAAGGGTCAGGGTCGACAGTGCTCCGAAATTCCAGCACGCCTTACCACGAGGAGTTCAACGTGCTTCGACGTACCTTCGCCGCGGTGCTCACCGGCGCCGCGCTCTCCGTCTCGGTGCTTTCGGCACCCTCCGCCGGCGCCGCCGAGATCATGGCGACCACCCTGACCTACGACGACAGCCAGGCCGCGGAGTTCAAGGACGCGGTGGCCGCCGGCGTCAACGTCTGGAACACCAACGTCACCAACGTCCGGATCGTGAAGGCGACGCCGGGGCAGCGGGTCAACATCCGGGTCATCGCCGACAACGGCTGGCCGCGCGCCACGCTCGGCCCGGTCCGCCCCAGCGGCACGGTCACCGTGTGGATGGGCAGGCAGGCCGTTCAGCAGGGTTACTACACGCCGCGGATCGCTTCCCACGAACTCGGGCACAGCCTCGGCCTGCCCGACGTGAAGCCCGGCCCGTGCTCGTCGCTGATGTCCGGCTCTACCGGCGGCGTCAGCTGCAAGAGCGTGAACCCCAACGCCCAGGAGAAGGCCAGGGTCCAGCAGCTCTACGCCGGCACCGCGGTGCAGAGCGCCGACGCGGGCAAGGTCGTCGCGGACATCGGCTGATCCCGTGCCAGGGGGTGCCCGCCCGGCACCCCCTGGCCTGGGGTTCACACCTTCGCCGTGATCGCCGCCGCCGGGCACGACTGCACGGCGTCGCCGATGTCGGCCGGTTCCGGGTCCAGCAACCGGACCCGGCCGTCTTCCTCGTCCTGTTCGAACACCGCGGGCGCGGTCAGCACGCACATTCCGGCGCCCACACAGCGTTCCCGGTCCACTTCGAGTTTCATCGCGATCAGTCCCACGCCACCGGGAGCGCGTACACCCCGTAGATATCGGAATCCGTCCGCATCGGGATCTCGTCGGCCGGAACGGCCAGGCGCAGCTTCGGGAACCTGGCGAGCAGCCCGGTGAAGGCGACCTTCATCTGTACCCGCGCGAGCTGCTGTCCGAGGCACTGGTGGACCCCGTGCCCGAAGGAGGCGTGCCCGGCGGCGTTCCGGCGGACGTCGAGCCGATCGGGGTCCGGGAACTTCAGCGGATCACGGTTGGCCGCCATGCCCGACAGCGCGACCGCCTCCCCCGCTTTGACGAGCTGGCCGCCGATCTCGACGTCTTCGAGCGCGGTACGCGCACCGGTGTGCGCGATCGTCAGGTAGCGCAGCAGTTCCTCGATCGCGCCTTCGATCCGCTCCGGATCCTCGCGCAAGACCGCGAGCTGGTCCGGATGTTGCAGCAAGGCGAAGGTGCCCAGCGCGAGCATATTGGCCGTGGTGTCCAAACCGGCTCCCAGCAAGAGGAACGCGATACTGGTGAGTTCCTCGTCGGTGAGTTCCGTGGTCGTCAGTTCGCCCAGGATGTCGTCGGTCGGCTCGGACCGTTTCGCCAGGATGAGCTTGTAGAGGTACTCCCCCAGCGCGTTGATGGCGGCCTCCTGCTCCTCGGCCGGAGCGTCCGGCAGGTTCAGCGGCAGGACGTTGCGGCGGAAGAACTCGTGGTCTTCGTACGGGACGCCGAGCAGCTCGCAGATCATCAGCGCCGGAATGGGCTGTGCGAAGGCCGTCACCAGGTCGGCCGACGTACCTTGCCGTTCCATCGCGTCGAGATACTCGGTGGTCACCTGCTCCACCCGTTCGGAGAGCAGCCGCATCCGGCGGACGGTGAACTTGCCGGTGAGCAGCTTGCGATACCGCGCGTGCTCCGCGCCGTCCATCCTGATGAACATCCCCGGGGCGGCCGGTGGCATCTCCACCATCGCGGCCGTACCCGGCAGCGGCGAATGCATCAACTCCTGCCGGGCACTGAACCGCGGATCCGCGAGGACGGCCCGGGCGATCGCGTGCCCCGTCGCGAGCCAGCCCTCGTGACCGTCGGGGAACGTCAGCCGGACGAGCGGGTGTTCGTCGCGCAGCGTGCCGAGCTCGGCAGGCGGGTCGAACGGGCAGCCCTTCGGTCGTTCGAGGGGCAGTTCCGTGAGATGAGGCACCGATGTGGTCATTTCTGTTCCTCCCAGTTTTTACCGATACTCAAAGGCTACGTTGCATTTACGAACTCCTCAAAGCTACAGGCTGGCCTTTTTACTGTTAATGCTGGTAGATTTCCGGAAATCGTTGCAACGGTCGTGTCGATGAATGCAACGTCTCGTTGCAATGATCTGCGCGTGAACGCACAGGAGGTGCCCATGCCGGGCGGCAGGCTGACCCAGGAGGACCGCCGGCTGATCGCGTCCTGGCTCAAGGACGGTCTCGGTTACGCCGAGATCGCCCGGCGGCTCGGGCGGCCGACGTCGACGATCAGCCGCGAGGTCGCGCGCAACAGCGGCCGGTCCGGCTACCGCGCCGAAGAAGCGAACCGCGTCACCGGCGAACGCGCGCGGCGCCGCAAACCGCAGCAGCGTGCCGCCCCCGTCGTAGAGAACGGCTACGGCCGGGACCCGGAAGCCGTACGCGCCTTCGAAACCGACTTCGCCGAGATGATCGTGGCGACCGGACTGCCCCGGATGACCGCTCGGGTCCTCGCCTGCCTGGCCGTCAGCGACGATGGCGTGCTCACCGCCGCCGAACTCGCCCGGCGGCTCCAGGTCAGCCCGGCCTCGATCTCGAACGCCGTCGCCTACCTCGAAGCGCAGGCGATGCTCAAGCGAGACCGGGACGGCCGCCGGGAGCAGTATGTCATCGACGAGGAAATGCCCCAGCGCGTCTGGGCCGAAAGCGTCCGCTCGAACCAAGAATGGATCAAGATCTCCCGCCAGGGCGCCGACGTCCTCGGTGTCGCGACCCCCGCCGGCGCCCGCTTGGACGACCTCTCCCGATTCCACGCGCGCATCAACGAAGTCATGCACGACGACCGCGTCGCAGTCTTCGCCGGTGACGCGCTGACCGTGCTCACCGCACTCCTCCACGCCGGCCGAGGCCTCTCACTTCCGGCGCTCGCGTCCGCGCTGGACTGGTCGTCCGATCGGGTTTCGGCCGCCTTGCGGGTGGCGGAAGAGCATCCGCACATCGCCGGGCCGGTGCGGGTGGATTGTCGCGCCGGGGAGTATCGGGCGGTTCCGTTGGTGGAACGGCTCACGGGTGCACAGGTGGCTGCTTTGAGGTCTTGAGTGGTCCCGGGTGGCTCGGGTAGGCGATGGCTGTGCCCGGTTTGAGCGGAGTCTTGCGGACTCGCCGCCTATTGCCGCTTTCGGCGACGCTGGCCTAATGGCGAGTCTTGGCAGCGGCTTTTGAAGGGGCCGAAGCGGATCCCTGCGCACGCGGTGCCCGTCGCTTTCCGGCAACGCCTCCAATGGCGAGACTTGCCAGCGGCGGACCTCGAAGGGCCAACGCGGAGCCCCCTGCGCACGCGGTGCCTGTCGCTTTCCGGCAATGCCGGTCTAACGGCGCGACTTGTCGGCGACAGCCCCGAAGGACCAAAGCCGAGGCCTCCAAACAGGCCGCCCGTCGCCGCTTTCCGGCGACGCGGTTCTAACAGCAAGACTTGCCGTGAGCGTCCTTGAAAGTGAAAGTCGAGCCCTCCGCACAAAAGCCGCCTGTCGCCGATTCCCGGCAATGAGTCTCAGAACGGTGGCGATTCGTCGGCGAGCGGAGTCCTTGGGCGGGGTAGGTGAAGCTGCGGGGGTGAGCTGTCGTAGCTCTGTCCGGTGGGGGTGGTGATGGTGAGGGTGCCGTCGGTGGCGAGGTGGTAGGTCCAGCCGGGTTCGTCTTTGAGGCGGTGGTCACGTCGGCAGAGATCGATCAGTTCGTCGACATTGGTATGGCCGCCGTGCTGCCAGGGCACGGAATGATCGATGTCGCATGCTTGCGCGGGACGGTGACATCCGGGTCTTCGGCACTCGCGGTCCCGGACCCGGACGAACTCGTCCAAACCAGCGGTGGGTCGATACCGGCCCCGCCCGAGATCGAGTACCTGGCCGGAGAGCGGGTCCGTGATGATGCGGCGCAGCACGGTGTTCGGGCCGGTGGCGATGTGCCGGGCGAGTCCGGCGGGGACTGTGCCGTGTCCGGCCATCTCCGCCGGGTCGTCGTTGAGGCCAAGGTAGGTGAACAGATCCATGTACAGGAACACTTCGGTGCGTTCACCGGTGCCGCCTTGGCCGCCGAGCAGGAGGTCGAGCGCGACGTCGGCGCGTAGCTGCTCCAGGGTGCGGTTCTCTTCCCCGGTCTTGAGCGCCCGTGCTTCCCGATCGATGCGCCGGTAGGCGGCGGTGACTTTCTCGACCGGTCCGTCTTCGACCTCGATCGACGCCACTCCCGTTTCGCCCTGCCGCAAGGTCAGGCGACGGCCTTCGCGATGGCGTTCGGCCCGCGCTTCGGCGCCCTCGCGGTCGACGGTGGTCGCCGCGTGGTTCGCTGCTTTCCGGATCTGGTCAGGGTTCCTGCCCGGTAACCGCTCCTCCAGGAGCGCATCGACGGTACGGGCGTCCTCGTCCGACAGCCACGCGGTGGCCGCGGCGACCTTCATCGCGCCGAAGCCACTCACTTCTCCTTGGTCCATCAGGGACAGAGTGCGGGGCAGGCGGGCGGTCAACGCGTCGGCAGCGGCGACCATCGCACCGGCATGATTGTCCACAAGAGACAGCGCGAAGGCGACTTCCTGCGTGACGCTCCGCGCCCCGTCGCGATGCCGGTTTAGCTGTGCCAGCGCCCGGAACCGGACCGCTTCCAGCCGCGCGATCCATGCCGACGCCGCTTGCGCGACAGCGACGGAATCCTTGTCGTCCAACGAAGTGACCGAAGCATTCACCGCTTCCAGCACCTCGGGTTCAGTGAGTTTTTCCAGTAGCGCCACAGGCGCGGAATGTGTGTCCACCCCACGACCATACGACCGGCCACCGACAGTTTCCGGCTTCACGACGAGGGGCGGGATCGCCGATTTTCGACAACGAAAGGCAGACCACCGACTTCAGCCACCATGCAGCATCGCTGGCTTCCGGACAATGAGAACTCGACGTACACCACCTATTACGACCACAGTCCGGCATCCCCGACCTACGACAACGAGGAATCCGTGCTGCGTCGCCGACTTCCGGCAACAAGGTCTCAGCCGAGACCTGCCGATAGGCACCACCGGGCGTCCGTCGCCGGTTTCCGGCACTGAGTAGCCACCGGATCACGTAGCCGATTTCCGGCGACAAAGGCAGACCGCCGACAGAACCTGCCACCCGAACGCCCAGCAAGAACCCGCCGAGAAACAACCGAGCCCATCCACCGGGAAGCCCTACATCACGTCCCGCACGACCATCCGCTCCGAAGCGCGCTCGATAGCCGCCTCGACCGCGCCGACCCGGTCGGCCAGCAGGCCCATCGCGCCTACCGCGCGACTCATCGGGTCCTCGTCGTCCCCGCCCAGCGCTTGCGCGCGCAGGTAAGCCGCCTTCACGTCCGCCCATCGCTTCGCGTCCGACGAACTCAGCCGTCCGCGGAGTTCGGCCAGTTTCAGCAGGTTCGCTTCGGCGCCCGAGGTGAGTGTCTGTGCTTCGCCGGCGTAGTGGTCGTCGATCAGCGCTTCCAGTTCGGCGTCGTTCATCGCGGGCACGATCCGGCCGGCGAGCTTGTTCATGTTCCGGTACGAGCCCTGTAGCTGGAACGGCGGTTCGACCCGGGACGAGTCCGCCTGCGCGGCGGAAGCGATGTACGCCTGGTTGTTCCTCAGGACGATCTGCTGCACCTTGATCAGTTTCCGCAGTACGGCGAGGATCTGTTCCAGTTCGGTCGCCGAGTACGCGTGCTTCAGCTGATCCGCCCGCACCGAACCGTCACCGCGGGCCAGCCGCACGAGAACGTCCACATCGGACCGTTCGCGGGAGACCAGCGGTGCCAGGACGGTGTTCGCGGTGAGCGAGTTCTCGATGTAGCTCAGCGCGAACAGCTCTTCCTTGCCCGACAGCACATCGCCGAGGTTCCACACGTCCGCACGGTTCGCGAGCATGTCCGGGATCCGGAAACGCTTGCCCTGCTCGGTGTAGGGGTTGCCCGCCATGCAGACCGCGAACCGCTTGCCCCGCAGGTCGTAGGTCCGCGTCCGGCCTTCCCAGACGCCTTCCATCCGCCGCTGCGCGTCGCACAGCGAGATGAACTTCTGCAGCAGTTCCGGCGAGGTGTGCTGGATGTCGTCCAGATACAACAGCACATTGTTGCCCTGCTCCAACGCGAACGAGATCTTCTCGACCTCTTGCCGCGCCGTCGCGTTGGGCGCGTCCGCCGGATCCACCGACGTGACCTCGTGCCCGAGCGCCGGCCCGTTCACCTTCACGAACACCAGCCCGAGGCGGCTCGCGACGTACTCCATGAGCGTCGTCTTGCCGTAGCCGGGCGGCGAAATGAGCAGCAGCAGACCGGATTGGTCGGTGCGCCGCGCGTCGCCGGTGGCGCCGAGTTGTTTGGCGAGGTTGTCGCCGATCAGCGGCAAGTAGACCTCGTCGAGGAGCCTGTTGCGCACGAATGCGCTCATCACCTTCGGCTTGTACTCGCTCAGCCGCAGCCTGTCCCGTTCGGCCGCCACGAGATCGTTGCGCAGCCGTTGGTACGCCCGGAAACCCGGCACCCGGTCACGCCGGAACCGCAGCGTCCTGGCCAGCGTCTCGTCGAGCCGCAGGGTCAGGGAGCGGTTGACGATCCGCGGATGTGAGCCGAGCAGACCGTCCACAGTGGCCGAAAGTTCCGCCGAGGAATCGTAGCGGGGCAGGTCTGCCAGTTCGATCGCGACGGCCTCCGCCAGCTCGTCGTCAGGCAGACCGGTCGAATCCACAAAGGACCGAAGCCAGGCCTCGGCGAGCTGATGACGGTCCGCGAGATCTTCGAGGGCGCGCAGGTCTTCGGCGAAGCTCCGGCGGTCGAGCCGGAACTTGTCGAGCAAGGTCCGCGCGCCGGCACTGGTGACGAAACCCGGCGACGCGTCGGCCAGTTCCTCGAACAGGTACTCGCCGGCGAGTTCGAGGTCCAGCGTCAAGCCGGACGACGTGGCGAAAGCCGACATCGCCTCGGTGAGTTCCCGCGCCAGCGAGTCGATCGCCGTCGTGTGCCCGAACGCCTCCCGCACCCGCGCGAGCGAAGCGGAGCGCGTCGTCCACGCGGCCTTCGCCGCCTCGGCGGCACCGAAGGCCCAGAACAGCTGAGCGGAAGCCCTGGCGGCGGGCGGATAACGCAGAAGCCCGGCCCCGGACCGCAGGCGCAACAACACCGACAGGATCGCGGCGGCGTCGTGGTCGTGCACACCCCGCGCGTAACCCTCGTCGTAGCGGTCCCCCGCCACGCGCCGGACGACGTCCAGCAGATCGGCTTCCGGCAGCTCCGGCTGTTCGGCCAGAATCGACGTCGCCAGGTACTCGGCACGGTAGACCTCGGGCGACTCCGAGACCAGCAGCTGATCCCAGTACGGCCGCGTCGCCTCGAAGGAGGAATCCCGTACGGGCGAGCGGTAGTCGGTCCCGGTGATCGCGAACTTCATCCCGCCGTCGTGCGGCACCAGGGTGAGGTCGATGTCCTGCGTGTTGACCGCGAAGGTGTTGCGGCCGAGGCGGATCGTCTCGCCGCCCTCGCCGTAGAGGTCGAGCCGGTCACGCAGTGCGCGGCCTGCCTCCTGCCGGGCGGCCTTGACCCGGCCTTCCAGTTCTTCGGCGCGCACCTGGTCGCCGAGGTCCCGCAGTTCGGCGACGACGCTGCGCAGCTTCGCGACCATCGGATCGGAGGCGAAGTAGGTGTTGATCTCATCGACCGAACCGAGCGTGCCGACCCGCCTGGTGACGCTCGAGAGGATCCGCTCGGCCGAGTCGACCAGCCGATCCGCGCGACGCGCCCGCTCGTCGAGCAGTGCCTGCTTGCGCGAGGAAAACGCCTCGTAGACGTCGGTGCGCTTCTCGCCGAGCGATGCGAGGAAGTCGTCGAACTCGCCGAACCGCGATTCGAGGTTCTCCAGCTGCAGCAGCAATCTGCCGAGCTGCTCGTCACACCGGTCGGGAGTGTCCGCGACCGCGAGCCCGCCGGTGATCGCCTGCGCGAGCAGCGCGAACTCGGCGGCGAACTCCGCCCGGCCCTCGGTCTCCAGCAGTTCCTTGCGACGCGCTTCGAGGGTCGCCCGTGCCCGGTTGACCGCGCCGATGACCTCGCCGACGCGTTCGAGGATCTTCGTCCGCACCACGGCGTCCGCGATGTCCAGGCCGCCGACCACGTCGGTGAGGACTTCGAGTCCGCCGGACTGCTCGTCCAGCTGTTCGGCGACCGGGACGGCTTCGGCGACCGTGGAGATCGAGCCCGCGGCCTCGATCAGCCCGTCGACCTCGGCGTGGTAGCTCGTGAACGCGTCCTCGCCCTGCAAGAACCGGACGGCGCGCTGAGCGGCTTCGCTGAAGTTTCCGTCGAGGTCGGCGATCAGCTTGTCGACGCGGTCGGTGTCGACATAGCGCAGTTCCCGCACGGTGACGAGATGCCCTCGCGCACGGTGCATTTCGGCGAGCCTGCGCACCCACGCGTCGGCCGCGTTCAGCGCCTCGCCCCGTACCTTCCGCACGAGCGAGGCGGTTTCCGCGGCGGCTTCCTCGACGGCCTCGGCCGCCTGCGAGGTGAGCGCGGTGACCGTCTCGAACTCGTCGAGCACCTGTTCCGCGGTGACCCGGACGTCCGACAGCGGCGACCGCAGATCTCCGAGTTCGGCCTCGCCGAGCCAGTGGTAGTGGTCGAAGACCCGGGCGCACGCGGCGATCAGAGCTTCGAACACCGCCGCCGACGGCGCCATCTCGCCGACCATCCGGCCGATCGAGAGACAGTCGGAGATCCCGCGGACCAGATCGGCGTTGCCGACCCGCTCCAGCGGCCCGGTCCCGGCGGGCTGCGACGCGGCATACGTGTCGGACTGGAACGGCGTCCGCCACACCTGCATCGGGTGCACCCGGCTCGGCTCGTCCGACAGCGCGCGGAAAAGCACCATCGTGCCGTCGTCGAACAGCGAGTACCCGTGGCACGGGATCGGGTTCGAGACCTCCTTGCGGATCACGTTGTACGGCAGGAGAAGCGAGCGTCCGTCGGTCCGCGCGTGGAAGACGTAGAGCACGTCCTCGCCGTTCGGCGAGCGGATCACCCGCTCGAATTCGAGACCGTCCACGGTGGTGTCGAACGTCTTGCTGACACCCGTGTCGAGATAGTAGCCGCCGGGGAAGATGATCCCGTGGTCCTCGGGCAGCCGCTGGCACGCCTGCCCGATCCCGTCGAGGCGCACGACGGCGCGCGTGCGGGTGTTGAACACCAGGTACCGGTACACGGTCTCCTTGTACGGCAGCACCCGCAGCAGGATCAGCGGGCCGATCCTGGCGTAGGAGACCTCGGCGTCGGCGAGGCTTTGCAGCGGCTCGTCGACCGCCTCGGCGTAGACGCCCTCACCGGTTTCGGTGTTGTTCTCGACCTTGATCGTCAGGTTGCCGCCGACGGTCTCGACGAACACCTCGTCCTCGATCGAGATATGCGGATGCCGCCCGAGAACATGCTGTTCGCGGCTCGTCTCGATCCACTCGAAGTCGTGCGACGGCGGGAAGACGTGGTCCCGTTCGCCTCGGCTGTCCACATAGGACACCGAGCCATCGGCGGCGATGCCCCAGCGCAGCACGCGGATGTCCTCGGTCCGCGGACCGATCTGGAACACCGCGAGCAGTTTGCCCTCGACCCGCCGCAGCTGCAGCAGCTTCGCCTGCCGGTAGTACCGGTACAGCTCGGCGAAGTCGCGGACGAACTGCTCGTCGCGCAGCAGCTCCGGCAGCTCTTCGGCAGGCACGTCGTCGAAGCGGAAAGCCTCTTCGTCATGACTGAAGCCATGCAGCGAGAAGACGTCGTCGACCGTCGTCTCCGGTTTGAGACCGATGAAGACGTTGTAGCCGAACAGCATCCGCCCGCCGACCGACACGACGTCCCGCGGCACGCAGTTGTTCGCGGTGCGGATCCGTTCCGTGCCGATCAGCGCGAGCTGCGCGCTGCCGAAGACCCCGAGCCGCGCCTTGTTGAGCTCGTCCGCGCGTTTCGCCAGTTCGGCGGCCTGTGCGGCGAGCCGGGCGCGGAGCACCTCGTAGGTGCCCGCGTCCAGCTGCTCCGTTCCTGCCGCCGGTTCGGTCGTCGTCACTGCTTCGCGGGGGCGAGGGTGGCGACAGAGGTCTCGGCGAGGCCGAGCCGCTGCGCCATCGACAGCAGCTCACGCAGCTTGTCGCTGTCCGGGCCGCCCGCCTGCAACTGCTTGGCCAGGAAGGCCGACAGCGTCAGGTTCTTCACGTCCTCCGTGCTCACCGAGCCGACCAGTTTCGTCAGGTCTTCGGTGAAGCTGCCCGAACCGTCGAGCCACGACTTCCCGAGCGTCTGGACGACGTCCGAGTGCTCGACGAAGCCGTCCACGCTCTTGCCGAGCCCGATCGAGCCGATCACCTTCTCGAAGAACATCGTCTCGCCGCCGACGATGTCGATGTCGGCCTTCTCCAGCCCGATGCCGAGGACCGTGGCCTGCGCCTCGGCGACCTCGCGCTGCACGGTGAGCGCGGCGAGCCGGATCTCCTTCTCGGCCTCCAGGCGCAGGCGGTACTCCTCGTGCTGACGGCTGGCGGTGTCGAGCGCGGCCATCGCGGCGGCCTTCTCGGTGAGACCTTCGGCCTCGCCCTTGAGCTTGTCGCGCATCCCGTCGGCGAGCACGATCGCCTTCTCGCGTTCGACGATCGCCTCGGCGCGGCCGACCTTCTCCAGCGCGTCGGCGTCGCGTTCCTTGACCTGCGCCGCGGCCAGCCCGATGGCGGCCTCCTCGGCCTGGATGCCTTCGGCCAGCCGGATCTTGGCCCGGGTGTCCAGCTCGGCGGCCTGCTGGCGCGCCTCGGCCAGCGTCAGCTCCTCGCGGGCCTTGTGCTTCGACGCGGCCTCGGCGGCTTCCGCGGCCTTGATGTCCTTGACGAGGTTTTCCTGCGCCTCCGCCTCGGCCCGGATGATGATCGCCGAGCGCTGGCGCTCCGCCTCTTCGACGACGCGGAGCTTCTTGATGTTCTCTTCCTGCTCGGCCACGGTCTTCTCGACGGCGATCCGCTCGCGGATCACCTCGGCGATGGACCGCTTCTCGGTCTCGACTTCCTTGTCCTTGGCGATTCGGGACAACTCGGTCTCGCGTTCGCGGCCGATGACCTCGAGCAGCCGGTCCTTCTCGATGCGCTCGCTCTCGATGGCGATCACGCGCTCACGGTTCTTGCCCGCGACCTCGATCTCACGCTGCTGGTTCTGGTGCTGGATGCCGAGCTGCTCGTCCGTGCGCAGCTGCGCGGCCTGCGACTTGAGCCGTTCCTCCGCCTGCACCTTCGCGATCTCGGCCTCTTCACGCGCCCGCATGGTCTCGACCTCGCGGTTCTGCTTGATCTCCGCGTCGGCCTGCCGCCGCTCCAGTTCCAGGATCGCCTCGCGGGCGTCCACGTTCTGGCGGGTGATCTCTTTTTCCTCGCTGCGGCGGAACTCGTTGGTGCGCACGTGCTCGATCGCGGTCAGCTCGGTGATCTTGCGGATACCCTGCGCGTCGAGGATGTTCGCCGAGTCGAGCTGCGCCATCGGCGTCTGCTCGAGGTAGTCGATGGCCGCGTCCTCCAGGCTGTACCCGTTGAGATCGGTGCCGATGACGCGGATGATCTGGTCGCGGAATTCGTGGCGTTTGGTGTAGAGGTCCACGAAGTCCAGCTGCTTGCCGACGGTTTTCAACGCCTCGGAGAACTTGGCGTTGAACAGCTCCTGCAGGGTCGCCTCGTCGCTGGCGCGTTCGGTGCCGATGGCCTGCGCGACCTTGATGACGTCCTCGACGGTCTTGTTGACCCGCACGAAGAACGAGATCCGGATGTCGGCGCGGATGTTGTCCCGGCAGATCAGGCCCTCCCGGCCGGTCCGGGTGATCTCCATGGCCTTGACCGAGGTGTCCATGATCTCGGCCTTGTGCAGCACGGGCAGGACGATCGCGCCGGTGAACGTCACGTCGACGCGGCGGACCTTCGAGATGATCAGCGCCTTGCCCTGCGGCACCTTCTTGAACAACCTGGTGATCGTGAAGAGCAAGACCAGGAGGATGACAACTATCACGGCGATCAGTACGCCGGCCCCCACGCTGATGGCACCCATAGTGTTCCTTTTCTGCTTCAGATGTCCAAGGACTCGACCCAGAAGAACTCGCGTTCGGGGTCGTAGTCATAGAGAACTACGCGGCTGCCCGCCGTGAGGTTGCCTTCGCCTGCCTGACGAACGTCCACAATGGCCGTGGAGCCGTCGGCGGCGGCGACTTCGGCCTGGCCGAAGTCATGGGTGACCGACGAGGTGCGGATGACCGCGGCCCTGCCGACGAAATCTCTCCTGCTCGGTTCCTTCGCGGGACCGAAGACTCGACGAAGCGGCACCACGATCACCCTCGTCCCGAATGTGCCGAGGACGAGCGCGACGACGAGCACGCCGATCCCGAGCCCGATCCTCGATGGTGTCGAAAGCTCCAGGTCATCGAGTAGAACCGTCCCTGCCAGGCTGGCGAACCAGGTGAATGCGATCAGTAAAGAGAGCGAAAGGGACAGCGGGACCCCGCCGAAGCCCGCCAGGAGCCCGTCGCCGCCGTCGAAGTCGTCGACGTCGACAGCACCGAGCAGGGCCAGCAGCCAGTAGCCGATCACCACGATCAGCAGGAAGCTGAAGAGCACGGCCGGGAACCCCAGAGCCGCGGTGACGAACCCGCCCATCGCCGTCGTTCCCTCCCCCATTACCCCGGGTCAGGACTATAACCAGCGCGTGACGGCGGGCGGGCCGTTTTCGGCTACGAGTGGGTCACGGTGCGCCCCGCAATCAGTCACCTGCTTGCGCCGATCCCACCCGCAAGCAGGTGACTAATTGCGAGCGGAGCGTTACGCCGACCGGCGGCTCCCAAGCCATCCGGTTGGACCTGTCGCACCACCGGGGCGGGCCCTACTCTCCAGTATTGAGAGTGACACAGGACACACCACGGTCTTGGGAGGCTCCATGGGGTGGCACGTTCGCGAAACGATCGACGAGGATCGACGCGAACGGCGAATCCGCCACGTCACCCGATGCCTGAGCTGCACGCTCACTTGTGTCCATTGTGGACTTCCGGCGAGATTCTCCGTCCCGCCAGGGCATCCCGGCCTCGGCGTCGTCGAACACCTGCCCGGCGTGACCTCACCGGGACTCCCGGATCTCGCCCTGCTGCACCGATTCTGCCGGGACACACTCGCCGCGGAGCCGGGTATCGCGCTCAGGCGCGCCTATCTCGGCCTGGCGACCGAACTCTTCGAAACGGGACGGCGGATCCGCCGTCACCGCAGGCTCGGCGTGCATCCGCCACGGCCGGGACATCTCGAGGCCTACCGAAAACGGTGGCGAGTGGCCAAAATGCGGTACGCCTGCAAGGCGTGCCGGTACTACACCGGCTCTCACTGAGCCGATTCTCCCCCGGAGGACTCGTGCTCGTTCGTCTCATCCTCGGCCTGCTCATCACCGTCGCCGGTCTCGCTTTCGCCGCCCGCCGCGCCTTCTGGCTCTACAAACTGATCCGCTCCGGCCAGCCGGACGAGAAACGCTCGGACGTCATGGCGGTCCGCGCGAAAACGCATCTGGCGGAGGTCTTCGGGCAGCGCAAACTGCTCAAGTGGTCCGTCCCCGGGCTCGCGCATCTGTTCACGTTCTGGGGTTTCGTGATCCTCGGGTCCGTCTACGTCGAGGCGTACGGCGCCCTGTTCGATCACGACTTCCACATCCCGCTCATCGGGCACTGGGCGGTACTGGGCTTCCTTCAGGACTTCATCGCGGTCGCGGTGCTGGTCTCGCTCGCGGTCTTCGCGGTCATCCGGATCCGCCAGGCCCCCGAACGGAAAGACCGCGCGTCGCGGTTCTTCGGATCGCACACCGGCGGCGCCTGGCTGATCCTGTTCATGATCTTCAACGTGATCTGGACGATGTTCCTCTTCCGAGGCGCGTCAGCCGCGGTCGGTGTCTTCCCCTACGAGTCCGGCGCGTGGGTTTCCCTTGGCGTGGGCGAACTCCTGGAGCCGCTGGGCCCGTCGGTCACCGAGCCGCTGGAGACCGTCGGGCTGTTGCTGCACATCGGCGTGATGCTGGCGTTCCTGTCGATCGTGCTCTACTCCAAGCACCTCCACATCTTCCTGGCGCCGGTCAACGTCACCGCCAAACGACTCCCCGACGCGCTCGGCCCCTTGCTGCCGATGGAATCCGGCGGCAAGCCGATCGACTTCGAGGATCCGGGCGAAGACGACACGTTCGGCCGCGGCAAGATCGAGGACTTCACCTGGAAGGGCATGCTCGACTTCGCCACCTGCACCGAATGCGGCCGCTGCCAGTCGCAGTGCCCGGCGTGGAACACCGGGAAACCCCTGTCCCCCAAGCTGTTGATCATGGATCTGCGCGACCACCTCTTCGAGAAGGCGCCCTACATCCTGGACGGCAAGGAAGCGCCCGAAGAACGTCCTCTGGTCGGCACCAAGGAGGACTTC
Source organism: Amycolatopsis sp. TNS106 (assembly GCF_019330265.1). Lineage (NCBI taxonomy): Bacteria > Bacillati > Actinomycetota > Actinomycetes > Pseudonocardiales > Pseudonocardiaceae > Amycolatopsis > Amycolatopsis sp. TNS106. Next base: position 4,990,203 of record NZ_CP024972.1, read on the forward strand.
GGCGTCATCGATCCGGACGTCCTCTGGTCCTGCACCACGTGCGGCGCCTGCGTCGAGCAGTGCCCGGTCGACATCGAGCACGTCGACCACGTCGTGGACATGCGTCGCTATCAGGTGATGATCGAGTCGGCGTTCCCGAGCGAACTCGGTGTGCTGTTCAAGAATCTGGAAACCAAGGGCAACCCCTGGGGCCAGAACAACTCCGATCGCCTCGCGTGGACGAAGGACCTCGGCTTCGAGGTGCCGATCTTCGACGGCGAACTAGCCGACGACGTCGAGTACGTCTACTGGGTCGGCTGCGCGGGCGCTTTCGACGACAACGCCCGCAAGACCGTCCGCGCCACCGCGGAACTCCTGCATCTCGCCGGGGTGAAGTACACGATCCTCGGCACCGACGAGTCGTGCACCGGCGACCCGGCCCGCCGCTCCGGCAACGAGTTCCTCTTCCAGATGCTCGCGCAGCAGACCGTCGAGACGCTGAACGCGGTGTTCGAGGGCCGCGAGCCGGGCACCCGCAAGATCGTCACCACCTGCCCGCACTGTCTCAACACCCTCGGCCGCGAGTACCCGCAACTGGACGGGCATTACGAGGTCCTGCACCACACGCAACTGCTGAACCGGCTCGTCCGCGCGGGCAAGCTGACGCCGGTCAAACCGGTCGACGCCGGCCCGGTGACCTACCACGACCCGTGTTATCTCGGCCGCCACAACAAGGTCTACGAGCCGCCGCGTGAACTCGTCGGCGCGACGGGCGCCACGCTCAGCGAGATGCCCCGGCACGCCGACCGCTCGCTCTGCTGCGGTGCCGGCGGCGCGCGGATGTGGATGGAAGAGCAGATCGGCAAGCGCATCAACCTCGAGCGCGTCGACGAAGCCCTCGGCACGGACGCCGAAACCATCGTCACCGGCTGCCCGTTCTGCCGCGTGATGCTGAACGACGGCCTCGTCCAGCGACAGAGCGAGAAGCGTGGCGAGAACGTCACCGTGCGTGATGTCTCCCAGCTGCTACTGGAGACCGTGCGGGAGCGGGACCGGACGACGACGGAGATTTAAGGCACACGAGAGTTGGAAGTTCGGCACACCGAACTCTAAACTCGCGGAATGGCGAATCTGCGCAAGACCGTGTGCGCGCTGGCGGCGTCCGCACTCGTCCTGTCCGCTTGCGGCGGTCCCGCCGACGGCGGGGACGACAAGCGGCCCGTCGTGCTGACCACGTTCACGGTCCTGGCGGACATCGCCTCGAACGTCGCGGGCGACAAGCTCCGGGTCGAGTCGATCACCAAGCCCGGCGCCGAAATCCACGGCTACGAGCCCACGCCGGACGACATCAAGAAGGCCGCGAAGGCCGACCTGATCCTCGACAACGGACTCAACCTGGAGGCGTGGTTCGCCCGGTTCGTCAAGGAGAGCGACGCGCCGCACAAGGTGGTCAGCGAGGGTGTCCAGCCCATCGCCATCGGCGAAGACGCCTATCAGGGAAAGCCGAACCCGCACGCGTGGATGTCTCCGACGAATGTGGGTATCTACGTGGACAACATGGTGAAGGCGTTCAGCGAGCTCTCCTCCGGCGACGCCGCCGTGTTCAAGACGAACGGCGACGCCTACAAGGCGAAACTGAAGGAGGTGCGGGACGAGATGACGGGTGCGCTGAGCGGGCTGCCGCAGAACGAGCGAGCGCTGGTCACCTGCGAAGGCGCCTTCTCCTATCTCGCGCGCGACACCGGCCTCACCGAGCGGTACATCTGGGCGGTCAACGCCGAACAGCAGGCAACGCCGCAGCAGATCACCCGCGCCATCGAATTCGTCAAGCAGAACAAGGTCCCCGCGGTGTTCTGCGAGTCGACCGTCTCCGACGCCCCGATGCAGCAGGTCGTCTCCGCGACCGGTGCCGCTTTCGGCGGCGTCCTGTACGTCGATTCCCTGTCCGGCCCCGAGGGCCCGGTGCCGACCTACCTCGACCTCATCCGCCACGATTCGAAGACGATCGTCGCCGCGCTCACCGGAGCGAAGCCGTGACGGCCGCGATCCGCGTCGAAGGCGTCACCGTCCACTACGGCGACGTCCTCGCGCTCGACGGTGTCGACGTCACGCTCGAACACGGGCACGTCTGCGGGCTGGTCGGGATGAACGGTTCCGGCAAGTCGACGCTGTTCAAGACGATCATGGGCATGGTCCGGCCGGACACCGGCACGGTGTCGATCGACGGCGGCACTCCCGCCCGCGCCCGCAAGACCGGCGTGATCGGGTACGTGCCGCAGAGCGAGGACGTCGACTGGTCGTTCCCGCTGTCCGTGCGGGACGTCGTGATGACCGGCCGCTACGGACATCTCGGCTTCACCCGGCGCCCGCGCCGCGCCGACCACGAAGCCGTCGACCACGCGCTGGAGCGGGTGGAGCTGAGCGAACTCGCCGGACGCCAGATCGGCCAGTTGTCCGGCGGACAGCGCAAACGCGCGTTCGTCGCGCGCGGCATCGCCCAAGGTGCCCGTGTCCTGTTACTGGACGAGCCGTTCGCCGGCGTGGACAAGCGGTCCGAAGCCACGATCACCCGGTTGCTCAAGGAACTCGCGGCCGACGGCGCCGCGGTCCTGATCTCCACGCACGACCTGCACGCGCTGCCCGGCCTTGCCGACGAGGCGATCCTGCTGATGCGCAAGGTGCTCGCGCACGGCTCCCCCGGCGAGGTGCTCCGGCCCGAAAATCTCGCGCTGGCCTTCGGACTCGACGTCCTGCAACGGGAAGAAGAACTCGCGTGAGTCCGTACGACCTGTTCCTCGAACCGCTGAGCTACGACTTCATGGTGCGGGCGCTGGCGTCCACGGTCATCGCGTCGGCGGTCTGCGCGGTGCTCTCCTGCTGGCTGGTGCTGATCGGCTGGTCGCTCATGGGCGACGCGGTCTCGCACGCCGTGCTGCCCGGCGTCGTGCTCGCCTACGTTCTCGGCGCGCCGTTCGCACTGGGCGCCGTCGTCTTCGGTTTCCTCGCCGTGGCGCTGATCGGCGTCGTCCGCGACACCAGCCGCGTCAAGGAGGACGCCGCGATCGGGATCGTGTTCACCACGCTGTTCGCGCTGGGGCTCGTGTTGATCTCGGTGACGCCGAGCCAGACCGACCTGAACCACATCATCTTCGGCAACCTGCTCGGCGTCGACACCTCGGACCTGATCCAGATCGGCGTCCTCGGCGCGATCACGCTCACCCTGCTGGTGCTCAAACGCCGCGATTTCACCTTGTACGCCTTCGATCCCACGCACGCGCACGCCATCGGGCTGAACCCGCGCGTGCTCGGCGCCGCGTTGCTCGGGCTGCTCGCGCTGACCGCGGTGGTGGCGCTGCAGGTGGTCGGCGTGATCCTCGTGGTGGCGATGCTGATCATCCCCGGCGCGACGGCGTACCTGCTGACCGACCGCTTCGGCCGCATGCTCGTGATCGCGCCGTCGTTCTCGGTCCTCGCGGCGGTGACCGGGCTGTACCTGAGCTATCACCTCGACACCGCGTCCGGCGGCATGATCGTGCTGGTGCAGGGCGCCGGGTTCACGCTGGTGTACCTGTTCGGGCCACGGCACGGGATCATCGGGAAGCGGCTGGCCAGGCGAAGGCGGGAGCTGTCCCGGGCGGCGTAACCGGACGGCGTTCTCGCGTGATTGGGCGGACGACACGCGGCGGCGTCCGGCCGCGGGTGTGTCGTCCGCCTGGTCACGCGTGTCGTCCATCCAGTCACGCGTGTCGTCCATCCGGTAACCGCGCGATCACCCCACGCGCTGTGTCTCTCGTGACATGGGTACCGGCCCGACCTTAGGTTAGGCTCCCCTCATGTCTACGGAAGACGCGCTGCTCACCGGCCATGACCTGGTGCTCGCGCACCAAGAGCGGGCCGTGGTGGACGGCGTGTCCTTGTCGCTGCGCGCCGGCGTGGTGACCGCGCTGGTCGGGCCGAACGGCTCCGGCAAGTCGACGCTCCTGCGTTCGCTGGCGCGGCTGCACAAGCCCCGCGAAGGCGGCGTCCGCCTCGGGGAACGTGCCGTCTGGGGCGGGAACGCGTTGTCCGGCAAGGAGTTCGCCCGGCGGGTCACGTTGCTGACCCAGCACCGGCCCACGCCGAGCGGCGTTTCGGTGCGCGACGTCGTCTCCTACGGCCGGTACCCGTACCGCTCGGGCTGGCGCGGGGTCGATGTCGACGGCGCCACCGCGATCCGCCGCGCGATGGAGCTGACCGGCGTGACGCCGATGGCCGAGCGCGGCGTCGACGAACTGTCCGGCGGCGAACTCCAGCGTGTCTGGCTCGCGTCCTGTCTCGCCCAGCAGACCTCCGTGCTGCTGCTCGACGAGCCCACCAACCATCTCGACCTGCGCTATCAGGTCGAGATCCTCGACGTCGTCCGCGATCTGGCCAACGAAGGCGTCGCGGTCGGCGTGGTGCTGCACGACCTCGACCACGCGGCGATCATCGCCGACGAGGTCGTGCTGCTGAGCGAGGGAACCATCGTGGCCACGGGTGACATCGGGCAGGTGCTCACCACCGAGCACCTCTCCCAGGCCTACGGCGTCACCGTCCACGTCGCGAACGACCCGGTGACGGGCGCGATCCACTGCAGGCCACTCGGGCGGCATTCGCCCAGGCCCGCCTGAGAAATCCAGGAAGAACCATGCGTTTGCTGACCCCTGCCGCCCTTGTCGCGGCGACGGCCCTGCTGCTGTCCGCCTGCGGCACCACCGAGAACACCGCGGCAGCGCCGAGCGACACCGCCGCCGCGAGCGGACCGGTCACGGTGACCGACGCACGCGGGAAGGCCGTCAACCTCAAGGCCCCGGCCAAGCGGGTCGTCGCGCTCGAGTGGGGCGAGGCCGAGATGGTCGCGTCGCTCGGGGTCATGCCGGTCGGCGCCGCGGACGTCGCGGGCTACAACGTCTGGGACAAGGCCGCCCCGCTGACCGCCGAGGTCAAGGACGTCGGCAAGCGCAACGAGCCCAGTGTCGACGCGATCGTCGGGCTGAACCCCGACGTCGTCATCATGGCCGAGGAGCGCGACTCGACGCTGGTGCCGCAGATCGAGAAGTACGTGCCGGTCGTGGTCACCAAGGCCAGCGACGCGAGCCGCAACTTCGACCGCCTGCGCGAGGACTTCAAGCTGATCGCGAAGACGGTCGGCAAGGAGTCCGAAGCGGACAAGCAACTGTCCGAAATGGACGCCAAACTCGCCGAGGGCAAGAAGGCCGTCGAGGCCAAGGGCGCCGCGGGCACCCCGTTCCTGATGGCCGACGGCTACCTCGAAGGCAGCACCGTCAGCATCCGCCCGTTCGGCAAGGGCTCGCTGGTCTCCGACACCGCCGAGGCGGTCGGCCTGAAGAACGCGTGGACCGGCAAGGTCGACCCGCAGTGGGGTCTCGGCCAGACCGACGTCGAGGGCCTGACCACGCTCACCGACCCGAAGACCGTGCTGTTCTACAGCGCGGCCGAAGAGGACGTCTTCACCACCGGGCTCGCGCAGAACGCCGTCTACCAGCGGCTGCCGTTCGTGGTCTCGAAGAAGATCCACAAGCTGGAGGCCGGCACGTGGACCTTCGGCGGGCCGAAGTCGGTCATCATGACCGCCGACCAGATCGTGAAGGCCATCACCGCCTGATGATCAAGGAACTGCGTGCGCCGCAAGCCGTGCGCACCGCGGTGGTGTCGGCGGGGCTGGTGGTGCTCATCGTCGTCCTCGCCGGTGTCCACCTGACCCAGGGCACCTCGACGTCCGGTCCGCTGGACGTGGTGAAGGCGATCTTCGGCCAGGGCGACGCGCAGACCCTCGCGGTACTCGAGGGTTCGCGCGTCCCCCGGCTGCTCGCCGCGTTGCTGCTTGGGGTCGCGCTCGGCGTCGCGGGCGCGGGAATGCAGTCCGTCGCGCGGAATCCGCTCGCCTCGCCCGACACGCTCGCGGTCAACGCGGGCGCGCATTTCGCCGTGGTGGCCATTTCCGCGTTCGGGCTTTCGCTGCCGCTCGTGCCGGTGGGCGGGGCGGCGTTCGCGGGCGGGCTCGCCGCGGCGGTCATCGTGCTGGGACTGGCTGGCGGCGGCTCGGCGAGCCCGCGGCTGGTGCTCGTCGGCTCGGCCGTGTTGCTGGCGCTCCAATCGGTGACCATCCTGATGCTGCTCATGTTCGAGCAGGAGACGTCCGGGCTGTTCGCCTGGGGCAGTGGTTCGCTCACCGTCTCCGATCTGCGGGCGACCGCCCAGATGACACCGGTCGTGGTGCTCGCCGTGGCGGCGCTCATCGCGATGGGCCGCAAACTCGACGTCCTCGCCCTCGGCGACGACAACGCGACCGTGCTCGGCCTGCGGGTGCGCCGGACCAGGGTCGGCGCGGTCGTGCTGACCGTCGCGCTGACCGCGGCGGCGGTGACCGTCGCCGGACCGGTCGGGTTCGTCGGGCTGAGCGCGCCGGTGATCACGCGGCTGCTGCTGCCGATCGCCAAGCACCGCGCACTGCTGCCGGTCTCCGGGCTGGTCGGCGTGGTGACGGTGCTCGGCGCCGACGTCGTCCTGCGGGCGATCATGGGTTCGGCCGCCGCCGTGCGGGTGCCGACCGGGGTGGTGACCACGATCGTCGGCGCCGTCGTGATGGTGTGGCTGGCGCGGCGCGGGCGGGGCAGCGGCTCACGTCGTCCGGCTCCGGCCGGGCGGGTCGGCGTCGCCGGATCGACCCGGCGCCTCGTGGCCATTTCCGTCGTACTGGTGGCGCTGCTCGCCGTCGTCCCGCTGGTGGGCCTGATGCTGGGCGACCGCATGGTGCTGCTCGGCGATCTCGCGAACTGGGTCACCGGCAACACCGGCACCGCGCTGACCTTCGTGCTGGACCAGCGACTTCCGCGGGTGCTGGCCGCGCTGCTCGCCGGGGCCGCGCTGGCGGTCTCGGGTTGCGGGATCCAGTCGGTCAGCCGCAACCCGCTCGCCGAACCGGGGCTCCTCGGCATCACCGCCGGGGCCGGGCTCGGCGCGATCACGCTGATCACCATCGTCCCCACGGTCGGCGCCTGGTCGATCGCCGGTGCCGCCGGTGTCGGCGCGGCCGTCGTGTTCGTGCTGGTCTACGGGCTGGCTTGGCGGTCGGGGCTGGATTCGGACCGGCTGGTGATCATCGGCATCGCGGTCTGGTCGGCCGGGATGGCGCTGATCACGCTGCTGATCGTGGTCTCCGACCCGTGGAACTCGGCCAAGGCGCTGACCTGGCTTTCGGGGTCGACCTACGGCCGCACGCTGGAACAGGTCGCGCCGGTGGCGCTGGCGCTCCTCGCGTTGACGCCGTTGTTGTGGATCAAGCACCGCGAACTGGATCTGCACGCCCTCGACGAGGACACCCCGCGTGTGCTCGGGATGCGCGTCGAACGGTCGCGGCTGATCGTGCTGGCCGCCTCCGGGATCCTGGCGGCCACCGCCGTGTCCGCCATCGGCGTGGTCGCGTTCGTCGGGCTGGTCGCGCCGCATCTGGCGCGTTCGCTCGTCGGCGGACGGCACGGCCGGGTGATCCCGGTGGCCGCGGCGCTCGGGGCGCTGCTGGTGAGCGTCGCGGACACCCTCGGGCGGACGGTCATCGCGCCGGCCCAGATCCCGGCGGGCCTGGTCATCGCGATGGTCGGGACGCCGTACTTCGTGCTGGTGCTCTGGAAGACCCGGCCATAGCAGTCCGTGAAGGCCTCCTTGAGGGACTCTGGGTCCCTCAAGGAGGCCTTCACGGAACTACAGGGTCTTCTGCAGGTGCGTGGCCAGCAGCTTCGTGAAGCGGGCGGGGTCGCCCAGTTCGCCGCCTTCGGCGAGCAAAGCCATGCCGTACAGCAGTTCGGCGGTCTCGGCGAGCCCGTCGTTCTCACCCTGCGAAGTGAAGGCGTCCCGCAGCCCGGAGACCAGCGGGTGGCCAGGGTTGAGTTCCAGGATCCGCTTGATCTGCGGCATTTCCTGGCCCATCGCGCGGTACATCTTCTCCAGCGTCGGGGTGACGTCGTTCGTGTCGCCGACGATGCAGGCGGGCGACGTCGTGAGCCGCGACGAGAGCCGGACCTCCTTGACCTGGTCGGAAAGGGTCTTGGTGAGCCAGGTCAGCAGCCCGGAGAACTCTTCCTTCTGCTCGTCGGTGGTGTCGGAGTCGAGTTCGACCTCGCCCTTGGCGACCGACTGGAACTGCTTCTCCTCGAAGCCCGGGACCGCGTCGACCCACATCTCGTCGATCGGGTCGGTGAGCACGAGCACCTCGTAACCCTTGGCCTGGAACGCTTCCAGATGCGGGGAGTTCTCGATGCTCTGCCGCGACTCGCCGGTCAGGTAGTAGATGTGCTCCTGGCCGTCCTTCATCCGCTCGACGTACTCACGCAGCGACGTGAGTTTCTCCGGATCGTTGGTCGAGGCGAACGAGCAGATGTCGAGGATCGCGGTGCGGTTCTCGTGGTCGTCCAGCAGGCCTTCCTTGACGGCGCGGCCGAACTCCTTCCAGAACGTCTCGTACTTGTAGCGGTTCTCGTCGGCCATCAGGGTCTTGACCGTCGAGAGGACCTTCTTGACCAGGCGACGGCGGATCAGCTGGATCTGCCGGTCCTGCTGCAGGATCTCCCGCGAGACGTTGAGCGAAAGGTCCTGGGCGTCGACGACACCCTTCACGAAGCGCAGGTACTCCGGCATCAGCGCTTCGCAGTCGTCCATGATGAAGACGCGCTTCACGTACAGCTGGACGCCGCGTTTGCGCTCCCGCATGAACAGGTCGAGCGGCGCGTGGCCGGGCAGGAACAGCAGCGCCTGGTACTCGAACGTGCCCTCGGCCTGGAGCCGGATCGTCTCCAGCGGGTCGTTCCAGTCGTGCGCGACGTGCTTGTAGAACTCGTTGTACTCGGCTTCGGTGACGTCGCTGGAGGACCGGGCCCACAGCGCCTTCATCGAGTTGACCGTGACGACCTCATCGCCTTCGGTCATCCGGATGGGCCAGGTGATGAAGTCCGAGTACTTCTTGACGATCTGCTTGATCTTCGTGGCCGAGGTGTAGTCGAAGAGCTGGTCTTCGGTGTCCTCGGGCTTGAGGTGCAGGACGACCGACGTGCCCTGCGGCAGGTCCGGCACCGTCTCGATGGTGTACGTGCCCTCGCCCTCGGACTCCCAGCGGACGCCCTCGTCCGATCCGGCGCGGCGGGTCAGCAGCGTGACCTTGTCGGCCACCATGAAGCTGGCGTAGAAGCCGATGCCGAATTGGCCGATCAGGTCCTGCGAAGCCGCGGAATCCTTGGTCTCCTTCAGTTTCTTCAGGAATTCGGCGGTGCCGGATTTCGCGATCGTGCCGATCAGCGCCACGACGTCGTCCCGGCTCATCCCGATTCCGTTGTCCCGCACGGTGAGGGTGCGGTTTTCGGGGTCGGTCGCGATCTCGATGTGGAGATCGTCGGTGTCCGCCTGGAGGTCCTTGTCGCGGAACGCTTCGAGGCGGAGTTTGTCCAGTGCGTCGGAGGCGTTGGACACCAGTTCCCGCAGGAAGGTGTCCTTGTTCGAGTAGATCGAGTGGATCATCAGCTGGAGCAGCTGACGTGCCTCCGACTGGAACTCGAGTGTTTCGGCAGAGGTTGTCACGCGGCGATATTACCGAGCGCGGGACCGGGTCAGGCCAGCCTCTGCCTGGCCACCTCGGTCAGGCCGTCGCCGGTGGCCTGTTCGATCGTCGTGATGGCGGACCGGCCCTCGGTCTCGACCGTGGCGATGACGTTGCCGAAATGCGGCCCGGACACCTTGGACCAGGTCAGCGGATCGGGTGCGACGCCGCCGCGACGGGCCCAGCGGCGCGCGATCGCCGCCACCGGGGCCGACCAGGTGGCGGCGAACGCCAGCCGGAGCGGGCGCGGCATGGCGTTGTGGACCGGGGAACAGGTGAGCTGGAAGACCGTCGAAGTCACCGGCTCCGGATAACGCGCCTCGGCGATGTAGGCGTGATGGACGTCGCCCGAGAGCACCGAGATGGTGGCGGGCGGATTCTCCCGCCGCCCCTCCCTGGCGATCATCGCGGACAGCCGATCGAACGACGCCCGGAACGACGCCCAGTGTTCGAGGTCCGCGGCTTGGCGGATCTTCTCCGCGAGCCTCCCCCGCCATCCGGGGCGCGCGCAGGCCCGTTCGTTGAGCGACTGGAGGTGGGAGATCACCGGCGGCAGCAGCCACGGCAGCGAGGAGCCGATGAGCAGGTGGTCGCAGGCGTCGGCGGCGTTGTCCTCGATCCAGTCGAACTCGTCGTCGTCGACCATGGACCGGGCACCGCCTGCCAGGATCCGGCCCGCCCGGCTGTCGATGACCAGCAGCCGCACTCCGCCGAAGTCGCGGCGATAGCTCCATCGCGCGCCCTTGGTGCCGTCACGGTCGTCGTCGGCCTCGTCGGCGAACGCGACGAGCAAGCCGGCGTTGTCCCCGCCGGAGGCGAGGGCCTTCTGGAAGGTCGGGTCCTCGGCGAGTTCGGCGGGGCCGAGATTCCCGAGGTGCTGGTAGACCCAGTACGACATGATCGCCCCGCGCAGGCGCTCCCGCCACCACGGCTGCGCGCGCATCCGCTCCCGCCACGAGTGGGAGGTGTTCCAGTCGTCGCGGACGTCGTGGTCGTCGAAGATCATCGACGTGGGCACGGTGGAGAGCAGCCACCGGATCGACGGCTCACCCCAGGCTTCGAGGTAGAGGTGGGTGTATTCCTCGAAATCCTTCACCTCCGTGCCCGGCGGCTCGGAGATGTCGCGGCGCCGGGACAGCCACTCCTGGGTCTCGTCGGTGGTCTCGTCGGCGTAGACCTGGTCTCCCAGCATCAGCAGCGCCTGCGGCCATTCGGTTTCCTCGCCCGCCGCCATCCGGTGGGCGTACGCGGCCAGCGCGTCCGGGCCGAAGGCCGTTCCTTCGTGCGGTTTGCGGCACGAGCCGAACACGAGCCGGACCCGCGACTCCTGCTCGGGCAGCGTCCGGATCCGGCTCGGCGGGAACCCGGAATCGGCGAGAGGCCACACCTTTTCGCCGTCCACGCGCACTTCGTATTCGACGCACGAGCCGGGCTCGAGACCGGTCAGCACCAGCAGGGCGTAGTGGTGGCCCTTGATCTCGAACGTCCTCGCGGTCGTGCCGAGTACCTCGACCTCACTCGCGGTGGTGGTCTCGACCCACACCGTCGCCGACGTCTCGTCGACGTGTCTCAGCAACGGACCCAGACGAAGGCTCATGCCCGGAACGGTGCCACAACGGAGCCAAGATCGTGCGCTGAGCGGACTCCTCAGCCGAGCCGCGCGAAGATCTCCCTGATCTCGGCCAGCGCCTCGGCTCGCTCCGCGTCGTCGTCTTCGTACCAGCCGTCGGCGGCCCGCTCCTCGACGATCGCCTCGGGGGTGAACTCCTCGCCGAACAGGTAGTGGCCGACGCAGTAGGTGAACCCCGACTCGCTCAGCGGGTCCAGCTCTTCCCGGCGGCAGTGCTCCAGGAAGCCTTCGGCCTGCGCCCACCGCTCGCCGTCGAACCAGAACACGCCACCGGCGTAGTGGATCGACGCTCCCGTCTCCGCGTCGACGAGGTTCAGCGACTCGTAGTTCTCGGGGCGGTTCCGCACCAGCGCGACGAGGTCTTCGGGAACGCCGCCGTAGAGCGCCTCCTGCGCCGAATAGTCCTCTTCGGCGTATAGGTTCAAGTCCGACTCGTGGTCGAAGGTCAGCAGCAGCGCCTGCTTGTCCGGCGTGAAGTACCAGACGGCCGACTGCCCGCCGCAGTCGTTCCAGGCGAACCGCTCCGCGCCGTCCACCTCGACCGGCGTGATCTCGGTGACCGCGTCGATCACCGCGGCACGCCGCCGCACCTCTTCGAGGGATGTCGCACCGAGGGCCGCCCAGATCTCTTCGCTCACCCGCGCAGACTACCGGTGCGCACGTGGCCGATCCGGATGCGCTGCGGGTGGTCGCCGACGGGCACGGACTTGACCTTCGCACCGGTCGCGAAGTCGATCGCGGTCACCTGGTCCGAGCCGCTTTCCGAGATGACGCAATGCTTTCCGTCACCGCTCACGGTCGCCCAGTACGGCTTCGCGGCGGGCACGAGCGGTCCTTCCCGCAGGCTCGCCCGGTCCACGATGGTCGCGTAGTCGTCCATCGTCCCGGCGACGCAGAGCTTGTCGCCCGCCGGACTCATCGAGAGCCCGTGGTGGCGCGAGTCGTTGACCCAGGTGGTGCGGTCCTCGCTGGTGCCCGGGTTCTTCGGCAGCGTCTTCGACCGCGTGATCCGGTCAGCGGCGACGTCGTATTCGAGGAGACCGTTGAAGAAGGACACCTGGAAGTACAGCTTCGACTCGTCCGGGGTGAAGGCCACCGGCCGGACCGAGTCGGAGAGGTCCTTGCGGCCGAAGGCGTCCAGGCGGGGGCGCATGTCGATCACCTTGACCTGCTGGAAGGTGGCCGCGTCGACCACGGTGAGCTTCCGGTCGCCCTTGGTGAAGTCCTGCCACGGCGCGTCGAGCGCGGTGTTCACCTCGCCGATCGAGCTGTTCCAGAGGTACCGGCCGCCGTCGGTGTAGGTGTTCTCGTGCGGTTTGTCGCCGGTCTTGAACGAGCCGAGCTGCCGTCCGGTCTCGATGTCGAGCACGTGGACGGTGTTCGACGTCGAGGCCGACACCGCGATGCTGCGCCCGTCCGGCGAAACCGCCATGTGGTCTGAGCGGAAACCCGACACCGGGAACCGCCAGTTGACCCGGCCGGTGGCGAGGTCGATCGACACGACGTCGGCGAAGCTCGGGCGGGACGCGACGACCGCGCGGCCGTCCGGGGTCGTGTAGAGGTCGTCGACGAGCTGGTCGTGCCCCTCGCCGACACCGTTGCGGATGCCGAGGAAGAACGCGAGCTTGATCGGGTTCAGGTAGATCTCGGTGAGCCGTTCGTCCTTGTCCGGCACCATGTTCACGCGCGCGATCTTCGCGTAGTCGCCGGCGGGCGCGATGATGTCCGCCGTCCCCTCCCAGTTGTTGCCGACGAAGAGGACTTGGCGCAGGCTGTCGTCCGCCGCGGCGGCGGGCACCGAGCCCAGTGCCGCGGCCAGGCAGGTCACGAGGACGGTGTTCAGCAACCGGCGTTTCCGCATCGGGCGCACCTTTCGGCGAGGGCCTGTTACCTTTCGGTAGCTCACAGGAAACCAACCGGCCGGACACCCTCGGTAGGGGACGGTCGCCAACGACCGCCGGCTTCGTTGTGCACCGGGCACAATCCGCGCGGGAAGGCGGTGGCGATGGCGCACCGGTCGCTCCACGACCTGCTGGCCGAGATGGCGGCCGACGCCGAGGTCGTCGACGAAGTGGTCCGGGCCGCCCGTACGGAATCGCCCGAAGTCGCGCGGCTGCCGGTGGACGAGAACCGGCGGCACGTCGCGATCGTGCTCGCGGCCGGGCTCGCCTCGTTCGACCGGCCGGGTGGCGCCGGGGAGCAGGACTACGCGGCGGCCGCCGACCTTGGCGCGGACCGGGCCGCGCAGGGCGTGCCGCTCGCCGCGCTGCTGCGCGGGGTGCAGGCGGGCCGCAGCCGCGCGGTGGAGATCGCCGTCGGACGCGGCAAGGCGGCCGGGGTGCCGGACGACGTCATGCTGGCGGCGCTGGTCGACTTCGACCGGAACACCCGCGCGCTCGAACGCCAGGTCATCGCCGGATATCACGAAGCCGAACTCGAACTCGCCCGCACGGCGCACGACAGCCGTGCCCGGGTGCTGCGGCGGTTGCTGGGCGGCGACGCGGCGGCGCCGTCGGCCGAGGAGGTCGCGAACGCCGGGCTGAACCCGGGCGGGCGCTACCACTGCCTTCTCTCCGACGTCGGCGATCCGTACCAGGCACGGGTCGTCGAGCGACGGCTCGGCGCGACGGGTGGCGTCTTCGGCCTGGTCGAAGGGCGGTTGGCCGGGCTGGCGCCGCGGCTCCCCACTCCGTCGGCGCTCGGGGACGACGTGCTCATGGTGGCCTCCCCCGCCGTGCCGCTCGCCGAAGTCCGCGGCACGTACGCCCTGTGCGTGATGGCCCTGCCGACGGCCGCGCGATCCCGCGGCCTGCACGCGGTGGCCGATCTGGCCGTGGAAACCGCGCTCGCCGCCCAGCCCGGGCTCGCCGCACTGCTCGAAGGCACCTTGCTGAACGCGCTGACGCCAGGCGATCCGTTCCATGAGCAACTCGTCTCGACCGCGCTGGCCTACCTCGATCACGGGCGGCGGCTCGACCAGACGGCCGCGGCGCTGCACGTCCACGCGAACACCGTCCGGTACCGGCTTTCCCGGCTCGGCGAGATCACCGGAACGTCGCTCGACCCGCCGGAGGAAGACGGCGGAGCGCATGTGCGGCACACCGTCAGCTGGTGGTGGGCGCTGCGCACGTGGCGCTCGGGCTGAACCGCCGGGGCCCCTCGTCCGTGTAACCCGATGAAGGCACTCCACCCCGGAAGGAACCCGCCTTGTCGGTTTTCCCGCGTCCCGCCCTGGCCGGCCTGCCCGGCGACCGGACGACAGCCCGCGAAATCGCGTCCAGCGCGGCGACGACCGCGTCGGCGGTGCTCGTGCTGTTCGCCTTGCTCGCGCCGGACGACCTCGACGGGCTGACGCCGGAGGCGTTCGTGCGGCTGCCGGTGGAGGCGCTGCTCGGGGTGGCGGTCGTGCTCCTGCTGCGCGACGGCGCACGACGCGTCGTCGCGGTGTCGGCAGGCGCGCTCCTCGGGCTCCTGACCGTGCTCAAGGCCATCGACATCGGATTCGGGCTCGCGCTGGACCGGCGGTTCAACCCGGTGTTCGACTGGGGCGTGCTCGGCAACGGTGTCGACCTGCTCGCCACGTCGATCGGCCGGGCCGGCGCGCTCGCGTCGTTCGCCGGGCTGACGCTGCTGGCCGTGGCCGTGATCGTGCTGATGGCGCTGGCCGTCCTGCGATTGAGCCGGGTGGTGGCCGGACGGCGCACCGCGTCGACCCGGGTGACGGCCGTGCTCAGCGTGCTCTGGATGGTGTGCGCGGTTTCCGGCGCGCAACTCGTCCCGGGACAGCCGTTCGCGTCGCGCAGCGCGGTCGCTTTCGCCTACGACGACCTCCGCCAGGTGCGCGCCGGTATCCGGGACAGAGAGGCCTTCGCCGAAGAAATCGCCGTCGACGCCTTCCGTGGCACTCCGGCTTCCGGGCTGCTGAACGCGTTGCGCGGTAAGGACGTGCTGTTCACCTTCGTCGAAAGCTACGGGCGGGTGGCCGTCCAGGACTCGGACATCGCGCCGAAGGTCGACGCGGTGCTCGACGCCGGGACCGCGCGGCTGAAGAGCGCCGGATACGGCTCACGCAGCGCGTTCCTGACCTCGCCGACGACGAGCGCGGGCAGCTGGCTGGCGCACTCGACGTTCCAGTCCGGGGTCTGGGTCGACAGCCAGCACCGCTACGACGACTTCGTGAAGACCGACCGGTTCACCCTCGGGAGTGCGTTCAAACGAGCGGGCTGGGAGACGGTCGGCGTCGTCCCGGCGCATACCGAGGACTGGCCGGAAGGCAAGGTCTACGGCTACGACCGCTACTACGACTCACGCACCATCGGGTATCGCGGACCGCCGTTCTCCTACGCCACGATGCCGGACCAGTTCACGCTTTCGGCTTTCCAACGCGCCGAACGCGCGAGGCCGGACCGGCCGCCGCTGATGGCGGAGATCGACCTCGTCACCAGTCACTGGCCGTGGACGCCACTCCCCCGCACGGTCGACTGGAAGGACGTCGGAGGCGGGTCGATCTACGATCCCATGCCTTCGCAAGGGAAGACGCCCGAGGAGGTCTTCACCGACCCGGCCAAGGTGCGCGACGCGTACGGCGACTCGATCGCCTATTCGCTGAACTCGCTCATCTCGTACGTGGAGACCTACGGGGGCGACGACCTCGTACTCGTGTTCCTCGGCGATCATCAGCCGAACCCGATCGTCGCCGGCGCGGGCGCGGATCACGACGTCCCGATCACGGTGGTCACGCGGGACAAGGCGGTCCTCGACAAGATCGCCGGCTGGAGCTGGCAGGACGGCCTGAACCCAGACCGGAACGCGCCGGTGTGGCGGATGGACACGTTCCGGGACCGCTTCCTGACCACCTTCGCCCGCTGACCCCCGCATTTGGTCGACCACTTGCGGGTCGCGTCGCGCGCCCGGCGGGGCCCTCCCCCAGCCCCCGGCAACGTGTCGCGAAAGCCACTTTCGGGACGTCTAGGGTCGCGAAAGTGGCTTTCGCGACGCCTCCTCCCCGCCTCTCTCCCGCATTCAGAGGACTAAATGCGGGTCGCGTCGCGGTACCGGTCGGCCAACTCCCGCAAGTAGGCGACCAATTGCGGGGGTTCGGTCACCCGGAACGGGCGGTTGAGCAGTCCCAAGTGGACGGCCAAGGTCTCGATGGTGTCCGCGCCGGTGTGCAGGACGCACGTGTTCGCGTCGACGGCCTCCACCGTTCCGACGGCCGGGTTGATCCGCGCGGTCACCTCCTCCGCGGACGCGTGCACGGTGACCTCGGCCCGGTAGCGCCACGCGGCGGACGAGACGCCCCGCCGCACCCGGTCCGTGACGTCCTCGGGCAGTTCGCGTGCGGTGAACCGCGGGCCGGTGGGGACGCGCGGCGTCAGCCTGTCGACGCGGAACGTGCGCCAATCGCCGCGGTCGAGGTCCCAGGCCACCAGATACCAGCGGCGACCCCAGTTCACCAGGCGATACGGCTCGACCTTGCGGACGCTTTCCGAGCCGTCGTGGGTCAGGTAGCCGAACCGCAGCACCTCTCGGTCCCGGCAGCACGCCGTCAGCACGGTGAGCGTCTCGGCCGCGACTCGCGGGCCGGGCTCGTCCCTCGGTACCGGGACCGTGTACGCCTGCAAGGCGTTCACGCGGCGGCGCAGCCGGGACGGGAGCACCCGCTCCAGCTTGGCGAGCGCGCGCAACGACGTCTCCTCCACGCCCGCGATGGTGCCGCCCGCCGCGGTGCGCAGGCCGATCGCGACGGCGACGGCCTCCTCGTCGTCCAGCAGCAACGGCGGCAGATCGGCGCCCGCCCCGAGTCGGTAGCCCCCGACCGATCCCCGGGTCGCGTCCACCGGATAGCCGAGCGCGCGCAGCCGCTCGATGTCGTTGCGGATCGTCCGGGGGCTGACCTGGAGGCGTTCCGCCAGTTCAGTACCGGTCCAGTCACGGGGAGTCTGCAAGAGGGAGAGCAAACGGAGTAGTCGCGCCGAAGTTTCCAACATTTTTTCAGGATCCCCCTCCATTAGGAACGAGATGTTCCTAATGGAATCCTATCTTGGTCCCATGAACGAAAACAGTGAGATCAAGCCCTTCCGCGTCGACGTCCCGCAGGCGGAACTGGACGACCTGGCCGACCGCCTGGCCCGCGTCCGCTGGGCGAACGAACTGCCCGCCGATCAGGTGACCGACGGAGTGCAGCGCGGACCGGTCACGCCGGGCTGGGAGTACGGCGTGCCCCTGGAGTACGTGCAGCGCCTCGTCTCGTACTGGCGCGAGGGCTACGACTGGCGCAAGTGGGAGGCGAAGCTCAACGAGTACCCGCAGTTCACCACCGAGATCGACGGCCAGAACATCCATTTCCTGCACGTCCGCTCGCCGGAGCCGGACGCGAAGCCGCTGATCCTCACCCACGGCTGGCCGAACTCGGTCTTCGAGTACCTCGACCTGATCGACCAGCTGACCGACCCGCGGTCTGCCGCCGGGGGGCGTCTAAAGGCCAGCGACGCGGCCGACGCTTTCCACGTGGTCATCCCGTCGCTGCCCGGGTTCGGCTTCTCCGGCCCGACGCGCGAAAAGGGCTGGAACCGGTACCGCACGGCTCAGGCGTGGGCCGAGCTGATGCGCCGTCTGGGCTACGAGCGCTACGGCACGCACGGGAACGACGCCGGCTCGTTCGTCGCCCCCGAGGTCGGCCGGGTCGACGCGGAGCACGTGATCGGCGTGCACGTCACGCAGCTGTTCTCCTTCCCCAGCGGCGACCCGGCGGAATTCGAGGGCATGACCGAGAAGGAACTGGAGTACATGCAGTTCCTCCAGTCCTTCAACGACGACATGTCCGGCTACGCCAAACTCCAGGAGAGCGCGCCGCAGAACCTCGCGCACGCGCTCGCCGACTCGCCGACCGGACAGCTGGCGTGGAGCGCGCAACTGCTTTCGGCCACGAGTGACGACCACGTGCTCACCAACGCCACGCTGTACTGGCTCACGAACACCGCGGCCTCGGCGGCGCGCTTCTACTACGAGGACAAGCACACCGAGCACCCCGCCGAGCCGACGACCGCGCCGACCGGACTGGCGAGTTTCGCCTACGACTTCCGGCCGCTGCGTCGCTTCGCCGACCGGGACCACGCGAACATCGTGTCCTGGCAGGAATTCGATCGCGGCAGCCACTGGGCGACGCAGGACGCGCCGGATCTGCTGCTGGGCGACATCCGGGCCTTCTTCCGCAAGCTGACCTGAGTCTCCCGAAAGTACGTGAAGGCCCCCTTCACTGCGCTAGGCGCAATGAAGGGGGCCTTCACGTACTTTGGCCGGGATCGAGCGCAGATCACTCGGCCATGCGGTGCAGCAGGAAGATCCCGTTCAGCAGCGGCCTGTCGAGCCGCTGCCGGTCGGTCGCCACGTACTCGTCGAGGATGTCGAGGATGCGGTTGTCGAGTTCGGTGGCCTCTTCCGGCGAGAGGTGCAGCGCGAACCGCTCGACCACTCGCACCGAACCCGGTCCCGCCTCGCGGAGTTCGTCCTGGAAGGCCTCGATCGGCCCGAATCGGATGTCTTCGTCCTCGCCGTTCAGCGGCCCGTCCAGCCACCAGGACTTGCCGGCGCTGCGGTAGGGCTTCTCGAGCGCACCACTCGCCCCGGTGCGCACCGGGGCCTGCTCCAGCAGTCCGGCCTCGGTGAGCTGCCGCACGTGGTAGAGCACGGTGCCGGGGTCCTTGTCCAGCCTGACGGCGAGTTCCTTGTTGGTCAGTTCCCGCTCGCCGCAGAGCCGGAGGATCCGCAGCCGCAAGGGATGACCGAGCGCCTTGGCCTCACGCGCCGTCGCCTCGCGCCGCCGGTCCGCGACCCTCGCGGCGACCTGATCGTCCATGACCGCAGCGTAGCCGACCGATGGAGAAGAGAAACATCGATGGAGTTTTCTCAATCGATGTGCGATCCTCAATCGATGACCTCGCTGGGGAGCGCTTATTGGCGGCTGTGGAGCGCATCGGGCCTGTCGAACCTGGCCGACGGGATCGTCAAGGTCGCGCTCGGCCTAGTGGCCGTCCAGTTCACCCGGTCGCCGGCGCTCATCGCGGGGCTGGCGACCGTGTCGTCCCTGCCGTGGCTGGTGTTCGCCCTGCACGCCGGGGTGCTCACCGACCGCGTCGATCGCCGCCGCGCGATGCTCGCCGCCACCGTGGTCCGGGCGATCCTGCTCGCCGGGATGGCTGCGGCGATCGCACTGGATCTCGGATCGATCTGGCTGCTCTACGTGGTCGCGCTGGGAATCGGGATCGCCGAAACGGTCCACGACACGGCCGCGCAGGCGATCCTCCCCCAGGTCGTCGGCCGCGATCTGCTGACGCGGGCCAACAGCCGCCTCTACGCAGGCGAACTCACCGCCAACGAGTTCGCCGGGCCGCCATTGGGCGGCTTCCTTGTCGCCGCGGGCGCTTTCGCCGCCTTCGCGGCACCCTCGGCGCTCTGGATAATGGCGGTCGCCGCGCTCTTCTTCGTCCAGGGTTCGTTCCGTGTCGAACGGACTCGTGGCGCAAGCGTGCGCGAAGACCTCGTCGAAGGACTACGTTTCCTGTGGGAGAACCGGATTCTCCGAATTCTGGCGATCATGGTCGGCGGATTCAATTTCGCCACGAGCGCGGTGCTCACGCTCTTCGTGCTCTACGCGGTGGGCCCGTCGTCGGCGATGGGACTGTCCGAACAGGCCTACGGATTCCTGCTGGCCACCATCGCCCTCGGCAGTTTCGCGGGATCGTTCGCGGCCGAGCGGATCGAACTCGCGCTCGGCCGGTCCCGCGCCTTGGTACTCAGCCTGCTCACCGGTGCCGCGTTCGCCGGAATCCCGGCGGTGACCGCGAATCCGTACGTGATCGGCGCGGTCTTCTTCCTCGGCGGGGCCGGGGTCATGCTGTGGAACGTCATCGTCGTTTCGCTGCGGCAGCGGATCGTCTCGGACCACCTGCTCGGGCGGGCCACCAGCGGACACCGGCTCGTCGCGTGGGGCACCAAACCGCTGGGCGCCGCGGCGGCCGGGCTGCTCGCGGAGGTCTTCGGGCTGCGACCGGTGTTCGCGGGTGCGGCCGTCGTGATCCTGACGCTGGTGCTGCTCACCCCTCGTGAGTGGTAAGGACGATTCTAACCGTCCTTACCACTCACGAGGCCGTCAGCCCGGGAGCACCGACCGCACGGCCTCCGGGGTCCGCCCCACCACGGTCGTGCCGTCGTCGGCGGTGATGATCGGCCGCTGGATCAGCTTCGGATGGGTGGCCAGCGCCTCGATCCACCGATCGCGGTCGGCGGGGGTGCGCCCCCACGTCTTCAGTTCGAGTTCCTTCGCAATCGGCTCGGCGGTGCGGGTGATGTCCCACGGCTCGAGGCCGAGCCGCTTGAGGACGGCCTTCAGCTCCTTCACCGTCGGCGGCTCTTCGAGGTACTTCCGCACGGTGTACTCGGTTCCCGCTTCGTCCAGCATCGACACCGCGGACCGGCATTTGGCACACGCCGGGTTCACCCAGATCTCCATCCGGGGCCACCTCCCTCCAAAAAGCGCTCACTTGGTGAGCACTTTGCTTCCGATGATGGTCACAGACGTTACGACGAAAGGAACCCGGCCATGGACGAGACCACCTTCACCGCCGCTTCCCCCGCCGAGTGGCGCGCTTGGCTGGCCGAGAACGCCGGGACCGCGAAGGAGGTCTGGCTGGTCATCCACCACAAGGGCAGCGGCGTTCCCAGCGTCCGGATCGAAGAGGCGATGGAACAGGCTTTGTGCTTCGGCTGGATCGACGGGCTGCACCGCAAGAACGACGCGACGAGTTCCCGCCTGCGCTTCACTCCGCGCAACCCCCGGAGTTCGTGGAGCCGGGTCAACCGCGAGCGGGCCGCCCGGCTGATCGCCGAGGGACTGATGACCGAACGCGGGCAGGCGATGATCGACCTCGCCAAGGAGAAGGGCCGCTGGCAGGTCGTGCCGGACGGCGACGGCGTCCCCGAGGACCTGCGTGCCCGGCTCGACGCCGACGAGGCCGCCCGCACCCATTTCGAGAAGTTCCCGCCGTCGTCGAAACGGCTGATCCTGGAGTGGATCCTGACGGCGAAGAAGCCGGAAACCCGGGAGCGGCGGATCGCCAGGACCGTCGAACTCGCGGCCGTGAACCTCCGCGCCAATCACCCGGCCCGGTGATTCAGTTCGGTTCGCACCGCGCCACGAGGAGGGCGATGTCGTCCTGCGCCGGCGTGTTGCCGACGAGCGTGGCCATCACCCGCGCGCACACCACCGAAGGCGAGTCGGCGGTGACCACACCGGCGAGCCGCTGCAGGCCGACGTCGATCAGCTGGTCCCGGCGCTCCACCAGACCGTCGGTGTAGAAGGCGAGCACACCACCGGGTGGCAGCTCGATCTCCACTCTTCGGCGCCCCGGCCCGGTGACACCGATGGGTGGATCGACGGGAGCGTCGACGAACACCGACGGCCCGCCGGGCACCGCGAGTACCGGCGGCAGATGCCCGGCCAGCGAGATCGCGATGCTCTCCCGCGAAGCCGACACCGACCCGTACACGACGGAGGCCAGCGCCCCAGGCTCGAAATGCTGAACCTTCCGGTCCAGTTTGGACAGTACTTCCGCCGGATCGTCCGATTCGAGCGCGTAAGCGCGAAGCGCGCTGCGCAGCCGCCCCATGATCACCGCGGCGTTGAGCCCGTGCCCGGCGACATCGCCCATCACGATGCCGAGGCGGTCGTCCGGCAACGGGAACAGGTCGTACCAATCACCGCCGACGCCGGGTTCGGTCCCGGGCACGTACCGGGCGGCGAACTTCATCCCGGGGACGTCGGGCAGCCGGGCGGGCACCAGGCTCCGCTGGAGCGCCGCCGCGGCCGCGCGATCGCTGGCGGCGACCTCGATCTGCACCTCCAGCGCGAGCCGCGCGGCCACCAGCCGCAGCAGTTCGACGTCGGTCTCGGAGAACTCCCGGTCCGTCACCGACCCGACGTGCAGGACACCGACCAGCTCGTCTTCGGCCAGCATCGGCACACCGAGCAGGGTGCGCAGCCCCCGCTCCCACAGGAGCGCGTTCACCACCGTGGTCGCGTCCACGTGATCGATGATCACCGGTCGCCGATGCTCGGCCACCCGGCCCGCGAAACCGGCTCCCACCGGGATCCGGACGTCCTGGTAGACCTCCTCCTCGATCCCGGAGGCGGCCATGGCCTGCAGTTGCTGCGCCGTCGGGTCGAGCCGGAGCACAGTGGCGGTGTCGACGCCCAGTACTTCGCGGACGCGCGCGAGGAGCGTCGCCATCACCTTGTCCTGACCGAGTTTCCCCAAGGACGTGTCGGTGATGGCTTCGAGCACCTGGAGCCGCTCGTCGGCGGTCGGGGTCTCGGGCATGCGCAGAGCCTAGCCAGTCCGCCCCGCCCGCACCGCCCAGCCCGCCGTCAGTCCGTCGAGGTCCTCCGCCAGTGCGGCACTCGGCGGAATGGCGTCGCGCGGGACGCGGCAGGCGAGCGCCGTGCCGAGACCGGCCATCCGGATGACGGTGTCGATCAGCGCCTCGGGTTCCTCCGGCCAGCCGAAACCCGGCTGGGCGATCAGCAGGCTCACGCAGCCGTGCATCGCCGACCAGAGGCCCATCGCGAGGACCTCCGGTTCGCCGTGCAGGATCCCGGCCCGCACGCAGGTGGCCGTCGCGTCGGCGAGATACCGGAAACAGGCGACCGCGCCGGGAGACGAGCCGCCCGAGGGACGCATCAGCAGCACGCGGTACTGCACCGGATGGTCGAGCGCGAACCGCGCGTACACCCGCGCGCACCGGCTGAGCGCGCGCATCGGGTCGGCGACTTCGAGGGCGTGTTCGCGCATCCGGTGCGCGAGTTCGTCCCACACCCGCAGGCAGACGGCCTCCAGCAGGGCGTCTCGGCTCGGGAAGTGGGCGTACACCGACGGTGTGGAGACCCCGGTCCGGCGCGCGACGGCACGCAGCGTCAGCGCCTCGTCGGTCCCCGCCTCGCCGAGCAGGGCGTCGGCGGCGCACAGGATCTCGTCCCGCAGCTTCTCCCCTTCACCCGGCCGCGCCTTCGTCCGTTTCGCGCCCATGCCGTGATGCTGCCAGCATTGACTTGACACCGTCAACTTGACGATGTCAGCTTGAGCCATGGCGCCTTTCCAGACCGCGACCGCCCTCGTCCGCCGGGACGAGCTTCCGGTGTTCGACACCGAACTCGATCCACAGTGGACGATCGGGACGAAGCTGCACGGCGGCTATCTGCTGGCCGTGCTCGGCCGAGCCGCCGCCGAGGTCTCCTCGCATCCGCACCTGACCGCGATCAGCGGCTCGTTCTCCGTGGCGCCGGAACCCGGCCCGGCCGTCGTCGAGGTCGAGGTGCTGCGTGAAGGGCGCGGCCTCACCCAGTTGCGCGCACGGCTGAGCCAGCACGGCAAGCCCTGCACCGAAGCCCTGATCACCCAGGGCGTCCTGACCGACAGTGACGCCTGGTGGTCCGGAGTGGACCCGGTCGAGATCCCGCCGGAGCAGGACTGCCTGCCCGTGCCCGCCGACGGCGGCGGCGGATTCCGCATCGGCCTGATGGACGTCGTCGAGCAGCGGATCGACCCGGCCTCGGCGGGGTTCGCGGTGGGACAGCCGTCCCGGAAAGGCATCATCTCGTCCTGGCTGCGGCTCGCCGACGGTACCGACTGGGATCCGGTGAGCCTGCTCGTGGCACTCGACCCGGTGCCGCCGATCTCCTACGACCTCGGCATCGCGGGCTGGGCGCCGACGGTCCAGTTCACCGCGTATCTGCGCGGGCTCCCGGCGCCGGGACCGGTGCGGGTGCGGATGCGCGCGGGTGAGATCGGCGACGACCGGATGGACGAGGTCGCCGAACTTTGGGACGAAAAGAACAGGTTGATCGGGCAAGCGACGCAAATCGCCGCCGTACGCGTTCCCTGAAACCACCCGAAAGCAGGACCAAGACGCGGCGCCGGGAGTTAAGATCCGGCGTCGACGTCATTGTTCTGGGGGCAGGACCATGGAAGTGGAACCGCGTCGCGCGGACGGCTCCGGCGGGGCCGAGATCACCCGGCTCTGCCGGACGCTCGTGCCACTGGCGACCGCCGGGAAGTACGCCGAGGCCGCCTCGACCTACCGATGGGTGACCAGGGCGTCGGCCGGGGATCCGCTCCGCTACGGCGATCACGCGCTGCGCCTGGAGTTCTGCGCCCTCACCGGCAACGAGCACACCGGTGTCGATCTTCTGTCGCTTTTGGACGGTGTGGGCGACCACGCGGACGCCGTGGACAGGATGGAGTTCTTCGCCTCGGCCGCGCTGCTCACCCGCCGGTTGACGGAAACCGGATACGGCGAGATCCCGTTCGTTCTCAACGGACCGTACGACGGGGTGCCCCTGAACAGGTTGCACCGGCGAATGCGTGCGGCGGCGCTCGTCGAAGCCGAAGAACTCGACGAACTCGATCGCACCGGTTACTTCACCGCGTACGCCGAACGGAAAATGGCCGCGAACCCGGTCGCGGACTTCGTGCCGCTCCTGCCTTCCGCGCTCCCCCGGGTCGCGATCACGCCCCCGCCGGGATTGTCCGCGGAGGAACTCGTCGTCCGCGCG
The DNA here is from genome assembly GCF_019330265.1 of Amycolatopsis sp. TNS106. Lineage (NCBI taxonomy): Bacteria > Bacillati > Actinomycetota > Actinomycetes > Pseudonocardiales > Pseudonocardiaceae > Amycolatopsis > Amycolatopsis sp. TNS106. The sequence goes on from NZ_CP024972.1 coordinate 5,015,046, forward strand.
GAAATCCACAACCACCGGTGCGAACCGGAGGAGGCGCGAGCCTGCCTCGCGGCGATCGAAACCGTCCCGGACGAAATAGCCCCGCGGCTGACCGAGCTGCGCGCGATCTTCCACCAGGGCGACGACACCGAGCAACGGTTACGCGACGCCGCGGCCGGATTCCGGCGCCAGAACGACGAAATCCGGTTCCTGCTCAACCAATGCTGGCTCGGGTTGTGGCTCGTCTTCGACGATCAGGCCGAGACCGGGGTCGCGCTGACGACGGTGGCCGCGGCGCGGTTGCGCGCCGGGACGGACGAGCGTGCCGCCTGCTGGGGCGAATACTGGCTGGCGCACGTGCTTTCCGGACAGGGGCGGACCCCCGAGGCGTACGAGGCTTTGCGACGGGGCGCCGGGCGGGCTCGCGAGGCGGGCGATCCCCTGCTCCACGGCACCCTTCTGTGCCTGGAAGCGTCGCTGCGGAATGGTGACGGCGAGGATCCCGTGACCACACTGGAACTCGCGCGGGCGGCGACGGACGCCTTCATCGTCGGAAACGTCGGCGAGAAAGCCATCGAGGCCGTCGAACAGGTCCGGATCGCCTACGAGCGCACTGGATCGCTGGACGAACTGGACGTCTTCGTCGAGCACCTGCTGGCGACGCTGCCCGTGGGCGGGCCGGAACGGTTGCGCGGGCATCTCCGCCACCTCCGGGCGCTGTCGCTGATCGGCACCGGCCGATTCGCCGAAGCCGTCGACGACGCCTACGCGTCCCTCGGTGTCGCCGCGTCGAAAGGCAAGGACACCGCGGAACATTGGTACGTCCTCGTCACCGCGCTGCACGGCGCCGGCCGCTACGACGACGTGCTCGACGTCGCGCCCCGCACCATCACGCTGCTCACCGCGTCACCGGACTGGGCGCACCGCTGCCGGTGGATGTACGCCGACAGTTACCGCGCGCTCGGCGAATCTTCCCGCGCCTTCGACGAATACGCCGTCCTCGCCGAAATCCTCCAGGACTCGGGTGACACCGGGCATTCCTACATCTCGGTGAGCATGGCCGCCGCCGAGCAACTCGACCTGCTCGGCTACGGGGCGAACGCCGCCGACTTCTACGCGCGGGCCGCCGACGCGGCCTCGGCGATCGGCGGCGGCTACGTGGCCGCCACTTGCCGCAACGCCGCGACACTGTCCCGGCTGCGGTCCGGCGACCTCGACGCGGCACTGACCGCGCTCGACGCCGCGGAAACCGCCGTGCACGCCGTGGAAAGCGAAACCGCGCCCGCCAGGGAGCATCTCGCCGCCCAGCTCGACCACGTCGCCGCCCACGTGCTCAGCGCCGCGGGACGGGTGCGGGAAGCCGCCCGCCGCGCGCTCCGTGCCGCCGAAACGTTCCACCGGATAGGCGAAGCCGAGTCCGCCCGGGACGTGGACCTGCTGCTCGAACAGATACTCCTCGGCGAACAGAACTGACTCGCGCACCGTTCGCCGCGGGGATACAGCCCGCCTTGCCAGCCTCGCTCACCCGGAGAAGGATCCCCGGCATGTCCGAAGGAACCAGCGGTACCCGAAGCCTGACGGTCGGCTCGATCGTGCTGTGGATCGTGCGCGTCGCGCTCGCCGCCGAGTTCCTCTACAGCGGCTACCTGCTGTTCGCGGGCGGCCATACCGAACAGACCTTCGCCGAGATCGGGCTCGGACAGTGGCTCCGGTACGTCACCGGCGTGCTCGAAGCCGGCGGCGCGATCGGGCTGCTCATCCCCCGCCTCGGCGGGCCGTCGGCGCTCCTGCTGGCCGGCGTGATGGTCGGCGCGAGCATCACGGAGCTGTTCATCCTCCCCGACGGCGGCCCGGTTCTGCCGTTGGTCCTGCTGATCGCCTGCGCGACGCTGGCGTGGTTCCTCCAGAACCAGACGCGTGCGCTGCTCGGCATCAAGCCGCCTCCCGATGACGACGAGGACCAGCTCTAGCCCACTCGGCGAACGCGAGCTCCGCATACGTCCGAACGGCGCAAAAGGCTCCCGCCGAATGCCCCGATCAGCGGTACAGACAAAGAAAAACCGCATGTCAGCGCGCCTCGCGAGGCACTGACGGCAGCACCGGAATCCGATCATCAGCGTGATCATGCGCTCACTCAAGGTGAAAGATTGCGGCTCGTTTACAACGAACCGGCCACCCGCTTGACAGTCGGAGTGGTACGTACCACGCTGCCCGCATTGGTCTACACCATTTTGTGGGAGCCCGGCATGGTGGCCGGGCATCGAAAGGACGGCACGAGTGAAGCGCTGGCTCAAGATGGCTGCGGGCGCCGCCGCCATCACCCTCGCGACGGCGGGCTGCGCCGGTTCCGGCAGTGGCGACAGCACGAATTCGAGCGCTCCGGCCTCGAACGGCACGCTCACGGTCTGGCTCATGACCGGGACCGCCCCGGAAGCCCTGACGAACTCGCTCCACAAGGAATTCGAAGACGCGCACCCCGGCGTCAAGGTCAAGTACGAGATCCAGCAGTGGAACGGCATCCAGCAGAAGCTGACCACCGCGCTGGCGAGTGACAACCCGCCGGACGTGATCGAGCTGGGCAACACCCAGACCCCCGCGTTCGCGAACCAGGGCGTGCTCGCCGACCTCACCTCGAGCGTCGGCGACTTCAACGGCGCCCAGTGGCTCCAGGGTCTCAAGGCCTCTGGCGAATTCGACGGCAAGACCTACGGCGTCCCGTTCTACGCGGCCAACCGTGAGGTCATCTACCGCAAGGACATGTTCGAGCAGGCCGGTGTCACCGCGACGCCCAAGACGCGCGCGGAATGGCTCGACGCGATCACCAAGCTCAAGGCCAAGTTCGGCAGCGACCCCGAGTTCCAGGCCCTCTACCACCCCGGCCAGAACTGGTACGAGCTGCTGTCCTACATCTGGGACGAGGGCGGCGACATCGCCCAGGCCAACGGGAAGTCCTTCAAGTCGACCCTGGACACCCCGCAGGCGAAGGCCGGGCTCGAGTTCTACAAGCAGCTCACCGAGGCTTCGGGCACCAAGGCCCCGAAGGACGCCGACGAGGCCACCCCGCAGCAGGCCGGCATCTACGGCGCTGGCAAGGTCGCGATGATGATCGGCGTCCCGGGCGAGGTCGACACCGCGGCCAAGACCGACCCGTCGATCAAGGAGAAGTCGGCCGCCTTCCCGATCCCGGGCAAGACCGCAGGCAAGTCGGCCCCGGTCTTCCTCGGCGGCTCGAACCTGGTCATCCCGGCCAACAGCAAGAACGCGGCCGCGGCCAAGGACTACGTCAAGCTGTTCTCCACCCCGAAGTACCAGACCGAGCTGGCCAAGGCCGGTTACGTCCCCGGTACCTCGACCGACGTGTCCGCGCTCGACGCGAACCCGCTCACCAAGGTCATGGCCGAGGCGTCCAAGAACGGCCGCGCCGTGCCGACCAGCCCCAAGTGGGGTGACGTCGAATCCGGTCAGAACCCGATCAAGGACATGCTGACCGCCTACCTGACCGGAACCAAGACGCTCGACCAGGCGACCGCCGACGCCAACGCAGCGCTCGACAAGCTCATCGGCGGATGACCACGACCGAAGATGTGACGATGCCGGCGGGGGCCACCCCGCCGGCATCGCCGCGCATCAAGCCGCCGAAGTCCACCCGGCGTCTCCGTCTCGGCGAACGGACGGCGCCGTACCTGTTGATCCTTCCCGCGCTGATCGCGATCCTGGCCCTGCTGGGATGGCCGACGCTGCAGCTGGTCGGGATCAGTCTCCGCAAGCTCGACCTCCGTGAGCTGGTCTCCGGAGAGATGGTCTGGGTCGGGTTCGAGAACTTCTCCGCGATCCTGTCCGACCCCGAATTCTGGGAGATCACCGTCCGCACGCTGGTGTTCACCGCCGCGGTCGTGATCACCACCCTGCTGCTCGCGCTGTTCATGGCGTTGCTGATGCGGCACCTCAACCCGGTGGTCCGGGTGATCCTGCAGGTCGCGCTGATCCTCGCGTGGGCGACGCCGGTGGTCGCTACCACCACGGTCTTCCAGTGGATCTTCGACCAGCAGTACGGGATCCTGAACAAGACGCTCGCGAAACTCGGCTTCGAGCAGTTCATCGGGCATTCCTGGTTCTCCACCGGCCCGAGCACGCTGACCGTCATCGGCCTGCTGGTCGTCTGGCAGGCCGTGCCGTTCGTGGCGTTCACGCTGTACGCCGGGCTGCTCGGCGTCCCGAAGGAGCAGTACGAGGCCGCGGGCATCGACGGCGCGAACGCCTGGCAGGCGTTCTGGGCGGTCAGCTGGCCGGCGATCCGGCCGATCCTGACCATGGTCACGTTCCTGTCGGTCCTGTGGGACTTCAAGGTGTTCGCCCAGGTGTGGGCGATCCGTCAAGGCGGGCCGGACGGCGCCAGCACGACGCTGCCGGTCTACATGTACCTCAAGGGCCTCGCGGGCAACCACTTCGGTCTGGCGGCGACCGCCGCCCTGCTGATGATGCTCGTGCTGATCCTGCTCACCGCCCGGTACGTCCAGCTGCTGGTGCGCACGAAGGAGGCCGACCTGTCATGAGGAAGTCCCTGACCCAGCGGATCGGCCTCGGCACGCTCGGCGTGGTGGTGGCCGTCCTGTTCGTCTTCCCGACGTACTGGATGATCACCTCCTCGCTGAAGACACCGGGCCAGGTCCTTTCCCCGGACTACGACCTGATCCCGCTCTCGGTGACGTTCGACAACTTCGTCTCGGCGCTGACGAAGCCCGGCTTCGCCACGTACCTCACCAACAGCCTGATCGTCACGATCGGCGCGGTGCTGTGCTCGCTCGTCGCGGGTGTGCTGGCCGCGGTTCCCCTGTCCCGGATGCGTTTCCGCGGGCGCAAGGGATTCCTGCTGCTGGTGCTCGTCGCTCAGCTGGCGCCGTTCGAAGCGCTGCTGATCCCGATGTACCTGCTGATGCGCGACGCCGGGCTGCTCAACCAGTTGCCTTCGCTGCTGCTGGTGTACTTCGCGGCGACGCTGCCCTTCACGTGCTGGATGCTCTACGGCTTCGTCAACGGCATCCCGTACGACCTCGAAGAGGCCGCGATGATCGACGGATGCAGCCGGGCGGGCGCCTTCCGCCGGGTGACGCTGCCGTTGCTCGCGCCGGGACTGGTGACCACTTCGGTCTTCAGTTTCATCACCGCGTGGAACGAGTTCCTGTTCGCGTTCGTGTTCATGCGCGACCAGAACAAGCAGACGCTGCCGGTATGGCTGTCCTCGTTCCGCACGGCGTTCTCCGTGGACTGGGGCGGCATCATGGCGGCGTCGGTCATCTACGCCGTGCCCGCACTGGTGTTCTTCATCATCGTTCAGCGCAAGCTCGTGTCCAATCTGACCGCAGGCGCAGTGAAGGGGTAGTCCTTGTCTTCACCGGAAAAGCTCGCCGCATCCGTTCTCGTTTCGGGCTTCGACGGCACGACCGCGCCGGATTGGCTGCGCCGCAAGGTGGCCGACGGCCTCGGCGGCGCGATCCTGTTCGGCCGCAACGTGGTCGACGACGAGCAGGTGGCCGCGCTCAGCGCGCAGCTGCGGGCGGAGCGGCCCGACGTGCTCATCGGCATCGACGAGGAGGGCGGTGACGTCACCCGGCTCGACGTCGCCACCGGCTCGTTCGTCCCGGGACCACTCGCACTCGGCGCCGCGGACGACGTCGAGCTGACGACCTCGGTCGCGGCGGCGCTCGGCGAACGGCTGGCCGCGTGCGGGGTCACGATCAACTTCGCCCCGTGCGCGGATCTGACGCTCGCGGCGGAGGATCCCTCGATCGGGGTCCGGGCGTTCGGTTCGGATCCGGTGAAGGCGTCGCCGCATGTCGCGGCGTACATCACCGGCCTGCAGAAGTACGGCGTGGCCGCGTCGGCCAAGCATTTCCCCGGGCACGGGGCGGCGACCGACGATTCGCACCACGCGCTACCGGTGCTGCCCAGGACCGAGGCGGAACTGCACGAACTCGAACTCGTCCCGTTCAAGGCGGCGATCGCGGCCGGGGTGCGCGCGGTGATGACCGGGCACCTCGTCGTCCCCGCGTGGGGTGATCTGCCCGCGACGCTCAACCCGAAGGCGCTCACCGACGTCCTGCGCGGCGAACTCGGTTTCACCGGCGCGGTGGTCACCGACGCGCTCGACATGGGTGCCGTCGCCGGCGAACTCGGCAAGACCGAAGGGGTCGGCCGGGCGTCGGTGCGGGCGCTGATCGCCGGTGCCGACGCGCTGTGCCTCGGCGGTGTGTCGTTCGAAGAGGACGAGCTGAACCGGATCGCGGCGGTCATCGCGGCCGCCGTCGAGTCCGGTGAGCTGCCGCTGGAGCGGCTGGCCGAGGCGTCGGAGCGGGTCGCGGCGCTCGGTGCCCCGCCGGTGTCGACGCCGATCGCGCCGGTCGATCACCGGCTCGGGCTGGTGGCGGCGCGCAAGGCGCTGCGGATCCAGGGTTCGCCGAAGCTGGGCGGGCCGCCGCTGGTGATCGACATCGAGACCGAGCCGATCGTCGCGGCGGGCCCGATGCCGTGGGGGCTCGGCTCGCATCTGACCGAACTCGTGCCCGGCACGCGGGCGCTCAAGGTCGGCGCGGACGGGATCGCGACCGCGATCGAAGCCGTCCACGGCGCCCGCGATCTCGTGATCGTGACGCGCGAGGCGCACCGGCACCCCGAAGTCCGCGAGTTCCTGAGCTGGCTGCGCGAGTCCACTGTGGACTACATCCGGGTCGAGACCGGCGTTCCGGGACCGGACTCGGGCGACGGCCCGCGGATCGACACGTTCAGCGGGTCCTACGTCAGCCTCCGCGCCGCCGCGGAGTACCTGGCCTGATCCCTCTCGCATTTCGTCCTCTGGCTGCGGTACATGCACACGCAAGTACCGCGTTCAGAGGACGAAATGCGTTCGAGGGTAATTCGGTTGCGGTGCCGGAGCAGGAATGTTGTAGTCGGGAAGACCGGTTCCCGGCCCAGGAGATGATCGTCTTGCGAGTGTCCACGTCCTTCCATCAGGTAATTCCCGCCTACCTCGAGGACAAGACCACTCGTGAAGAACCTCAATCTGGGAATTCTGGCGCATGTTGACGCCGGGAAGACGAGCCTGACCGAGCGGCTGTTGCACACCGCCGGGATCATCGGCGAACTGGGCAGCGTCGACGACGGCAGCACGCAGACCGACACACTGGCGCTCGAACGTGCCCGTGGCATCACCATCAAGGCGGCTGTGGTCTCGTTCGCCCTCGGCGACGTCACCGTCAACCTGATCGACACTCCCGGCCACCCCGATTTCATCGCCGAGGTCGAACGCGCGCTCGGCGTGCTCGACGGCGCCGTCCTGGTGCTTTCGGCGGTCGAAGGCGTCCAGGCGCAGACCCGCGTCCTGATGCGGACGCTACGACGGCTGGGCATTCCGGTGCTGCTGTTCGTGAACAAGCTGGACCGCCGGGGAGCCGATCCCGGCAGGGTGCTCCGGGAGGTCACCGCAAAGCTCACGCCGTCGGCGATCGCAATGGACCCGATGGACCTCGATCGGGTGATCGACCTCCTGGCGACCCTCGACGAGGACTTCCTCGCCGAGTACCTCACGGCCCCGGACGCGTTCACGCCGTCGCGACTCCGCGCCGAACTGACGGCGAAAGTCGCCGAAGGTCTCGCTCATCCGGTCTACTTCGGATCCGCGATCACCGGCGCCGGGATCGATGCGCTCCGCGATGGTATCGAGAACCTTTTGCCCGCCGGGGAAAGTGACGTCGACGGGCCACTGTCCGGCACGGTGTTCAAGGTCGAGCGCGCGCCGGGCGGCGAGAAGATCGCCTACGTGCGGCTGTTCTCCGGCAGCGTCTCCGTGCGCGAGAAGGTCCCGCTCGGGGACGGTGAAGGCAAGGTCACCGCGATCAGCGTCTTCGAAAACGGCTCGGCCGTGCCGTCGGGATCGGTCGGCGCCGGGCGGATCGCGAAGCTTTCCGGGCTCGACGTCCGGGTCGGCGACATGCTCGGGGCCCGGACCCGAGGGTGGGAAGGGCTGTTCTCGCCGCCCACGCTGGCAACCGTCGTCTCGCCGGTGCGCCCGACCGATCGCGGGCCGCTGCACCAGGCACTCACCCGGCTGGCCGAGCAGGACCCCCTGATCGGCCTGCGGCACGACGAGGTGCGTCAGGAGACTTCCGTTTCGTTGTACGGAGAAGTGCAGAAGGAGGTCATACAGGCGACGCTCGCGGACGAGTACGGCCTCGGCGTCACGTTCAGTGAGACGACGACGATCTGCGTCGAGCACGTCTCCGGCACCGGGTCGGCCGCCGAATTCATCGGCAAGGCACCGAATCCCTTTCTGGCGACGATCGGGCTCCGGGTCGGGCCGGGGTCACCCGGAAGCGGGATCTCGTTCCGGCTGGAGGTCGAACTCGGCTCCATGCCGTATTCCTTCGTCAAAGCAGTGGAGGAAACGGTGAAGGAGACGCTGCGCGAGGGCCTCCACGGCTGGGAGGTGCTCGATTGCGTGGTGACGATGACGCATTCGGGCTACTACGCCCGGCAAAGCCATGCGCACGGCACCTTCGACAAGAGCATGTCCAGCACCGCGGGCGACTTCCGCGATCTGACGCCGTTGGTGGTGATGGCGGCGTTGCGCGAGGCCGGGACCACCGTGCACGAACCGATGCACCGGTTCGTCCTCCAGGCCCCGGCCGACACCCTCGGTCCGGTCACCGCCCTGCTGGCGCAGGCTCGTGCCGTCCCGCGCACGACGCGCACGAAAGCCGGGACGGCGGAGCTGGAAGGCGAGATCCCGGCGGTGAAAACCCATGAGGTGCATCGGTTCCTGCCCTCGGTGACCCGGGGCGAAGGCACGATGGAAACCGCGTTCCACGGCTACCGGCCGGTCCGGGGTGCCGCGCCGACTCGGTCGAGGACCGATCACAACCCGTTGAACCGCAAGGAATACCTGCTACACGTGCTGCGGCGCGTCTGAGGAACGGAGAGCGACATGGTTTCACGGCTCGGAGTCAGGATTCCGCGTGAACTGCCCGCCGCCCGGCTGACCGGCCTCGCCCGGCGCGCGGAACAGGAGGGCCTGGACGAGGTCTGGATCGTCGAGGACTGCTTCTACGCGGGCGGGATCGCGACGGCGTCCGCGGTGCTGGCGGCGACCGAGAAGATCACTCTTGGCATCGGCATCATGCCCGCCGTGGCGCGGAACCCGGCCATCGCGGCGATGGAGATCGCGGCGCTGGCGGAGCTGTACCCGGGGCGGCTGATCGCCGGGTTCGGGCACGGTGTGCCGAGCTGGATGCGGCAGATCGACGCGTGGCCGAAGTCGGCGCTGGCCGCCTTCGAGGAGACGCTGACGGTGCTGCGGCGGCTGCTGGCGGGTGAGCGCGTTTCCTTCGAGGGCAAGCACGTCCGGCTCGACGAGGTCGAGCTGGAGTTCCCGCCCGCGCTGCCGCCGAAGCTCATCGCCGGCGTCCGCGGCCCGAAGTCGCTCGCGGCGGCGGGCCGGGTCGCCGACGGGACACTGCTCGCCGAACCGGCGACACCGGAGTACGTCCGCGCGACGCGGGACCTCATCGGCGTGGAAGGTCATACGATCGCCACCTACAACTGGCTGGCCCTCGACGCCGATCCCGAACGGGCCCGCGAGCGCGCCAGGGCCGACGTCGCTTCCGCGATCGGGCCGAACTCGGGCCCGGCGCTGGAACCGCTGGACTTCGGCGCCGAGCTGCTGGCCGAGGTCGCGGCGGCGAACGGCGACCGGGCAGACCTGGCGCGGCGGTTGCGGCCCGAGTGGATCGACCGGCTGAGCATCAGCGGGCAGCTCGACCGCTGTGTCGAGCAGATCCGCGCGCTGTACGCGGCCGGGACCGAATCCGTCATCCTCCTCCCCCTGCTCGGCGAGCCGGAGGAAGAGTCCTTCGCCGCGGCGGGCCGGATCGCTTCGGCCCTGCGCGGCTGATCCGGCCGCGTTCAGTCCACTGAACGCGGCCGGGCATCGAGGGCCTTGACGACGGCGACCATGTCCTCCGCGCCGAAGCCGAGCCGTACGGTTTCGGCGTAGAGCGCGCGGGAAGCCTCGATCAGCGGCAACTCGAGTCCCGCCTCCCTCGCCGCGGCCGCGATCAGCTCGACATTGGCCAGGACGTTCGCGATCGAGGCCTGCGGCGCGAAATCCTCCTCGACGAGCTTGGGCGCCTTGACCCGCAGGATCGGGCTGGCCAGCTGTCCCGCGCCGAGGACGTCGGCGAGCAGGCCGGAATCGAGTCCGTAGGCCCGGGCGAAACGCACGGTCTCGGCCAGGCTCGTGACGACCGCGGTCAGATGCACGTTGACCGCGAGCTTCATCAGGAGCCCGTTGGGCACCGGCCCGCAGTACACGGTTTCCCGGCACATCGGCGCGAACAGCTCACGTACCTCGTCGATCGTGCCGGGATCCCCCGCGAGCATCGCGACCAGTTCCCCCACCTCCGCCGGGATCCGCGAGCCGGAGACCGGCGCCTCCACGTACTTCGCCCCGGCCGCGAGGAGCTCGGTTTCGAGCCCGCGGGAGTGCCCCGGCGCCGTCGTTCCCATGTGGACGATCGTGCGGCCCGCCACCCGGCCGGCGAACGCGGGCCCGCCGCGATCGAGCACGGCGTCGACGGCGTCCGCGTCCTTGAGCATCAGGATCACGACGTCGCACCGCGCGAAGAGCTCGGCCACGTCCACGACCGCCTCGGCCACCGCTTTACCGGGGGTGCGATTCCAGACGAGCAACGGGATTCCGGCCCGCGCCAGGTTCAGTGCCATCGGCTCGCCCATGCTGCCCAGCCCGGCGAAACCGACTCGCGAGATACCCATGGCCTTACTGTGCGGCACGGCCGGGGCCCGGTGCGGCCGATGCGACGATCGCGACGGAAATCGCGAGGAATGGGCCAGGCGCTGAGTGTCACGGCACGTCCGGGCGGAGCGTGTCGCGAAAGCCACTTTCGGGACGTCTGATGTCCTGAAAGTGGCTTTCGCGACATCGGCGACGGCCGGGACCACCGGCTCAGAACGGGTGCTCCATCCACACGTTCGCCTCCACGTACACCCCGCAGTCCCGCTCGACGTTCGCGTGCACCGGCGCGATGCCGCCCGGGATCACGTTGTCGCCGTCGGTGAGTTTCACCCCGGTCCACTCGTGCCAGTCCGCGATCGAGCCCGAGATCGTCACCGCGAACGGGCACACCTTGATCATCCGCGCGCCGAGCCGTTCGTGAGTGCGCAGCCAGCGGTCGGCGAACAGCCCGTCCTCACGCCGCCGGACGGCGTACTCCTCCATCGGCACATCGGGTTCGTCCTCCTTGCCGATCGGGCGAACGGAGACGATCAGCCGTTTCAACCCCGTCTCGGCCGCGCGCGCCTTCAGCGCCTTGAGCATCGGTGTGGACAGGCCCGTCCCACGCATCCGTGGCGCCACAACGACTTCGAGCGCGCACAGGGTGTCCGGCGCGCGGCCGTCCATGAGGTCCTGCGCGGCCCACTGGATCGCCTCGTCCCAGCCGTGCGCCGGTAGTTCGCGGCGGTCCTCGGCCGGATAGGTCAGCGGGACCGACAACGCCCGCGCGATGGGTTCGCCGTCGTCGTCCAGCGCGATCAGGAAGTACCGGGACCAGTGGCGAAGGAACCGTTCCGGGGTGATCATCTTGCCGCTGAACCCGGCGTAGATGAACTCACCGCCGACATCGCCGAGGTTCAGCGCGGGTTCGAGGAGATCGGGACGGGACGCAAGATCGACGATTCGCATGCCGCCAAGTCAAGCGAGCCGTTGACCGGCCCGATAGCTGCATCCGGGCGATGATCAAGCAGGCTGACGCGGCACCGCCTGCAACCGGGAAAGGACATCGGTGAGCCTGCCCGCGGCGACGTCCCATTCCTCCAGGACGCTGCTCCGCGCGAGCGCCGACGTCCGCAGGGAATGGCGGAGTTCGGCGTCGAGCGACCAGCGCAGCAACGCCGCCGCGAGCGCCGAGGGGTTGTTCGGCGGCACCAGCATGCCGGGGACGCCGCCGCCGGGCGCCGTGCCGAGCGCGTCGTGCGCGCCGGCGGTTTCGGTGGCCACTACGGGGATGCCACGCGCGAGCGCCTCGGCGACGACCAGCCCCGACGTGCCGCCGCGAGCGGGGAGGACGAGCAGATCCGCGCCGTCGTAGACCAGGTCTAGATCGTCCGGCGGCTGGATGAGGCTGATCCAAGAACCGAGCCCGAGCCGTTCGACCGTCCAGCGCAACTCGTCGACATACGCGGGATCGTGCTGTGTCGCACCGGCGAACACGCATTTGAACGCCAGCTCGTCGACCATCGAAAGCGCGCGGATGAGCACGTCCTGGCCGTGGCGCGCGGTCATGGGCGCGAGGCACAGCAGCCGGGAGACGCCGTCGGCTCCGGCGGCGAGCGGGGCCGCGTCCGTACCGGGGGTCGCGACGTAGACCCGCGTCGGGTCGAGGTCGTGCCGGTCGATCAGCTGCCGCGCGAGCCACGGACCGGTGGCGACGATCATTCCCGTCAGCCGCAGGGTCTCCCGTTCGCACGCGTCGAGTTCGGCGGCCTGCGCCGGATCGAGCGCGGGGTCGTCGGCGAGCGGCCGGTGGACCAGGACGGCCAGCCGCAGCCGACGCGCGTGCGGGACCACGATCTCCGGGACCCCGCAGGCGACCGTGCCGTCGATCAGGACGACGGTGTCGTCGGGCAGCGCGGCGAGCGAACGGGCCAGCCTCGACCGGGACAGCGGCCCCGGTATCGGCCATTCGCCGGCGATCGGCAGTTCCAGCAGCGGAAGGCCGGTGGCCGGGAGGTTCTGGCACATGCGGCGGTCGTATTCACCGCTGGTGTCCTCGGTGTCCCCCGGCAGGACGAAGACGACCGGTTCGGTCACGCGGACATTCGAGGTGAACACGGTTACCTCCAGATGCGGGCGCCTTACCGGTAGACACGGATGCGGCGCCCGTCCGGTTCATTTCCCGCGTGACGAAGTTCGGCCCGCCGCACGCGCGATCGCGGCGACGATCTCGTCACGCAGCCCGGCACCGACCGCGATGGTGGCCGCCGAACGCACCGTGTGGTCGCCGCCATCGGTGTCGACGACCACTCCCCCGGCCTCGCGCACCAGCAGGACACCCGCCATCGTGTCCCACGGCTGATTGGACAGGATGACGCTCGCGTCGAGTTTGCCGTCCGCGACCCAGGCCAGGTCGATCGCCGCGGAGCCGAGGAAACGGACCCGCTGCACGCGGCCGCCGAGTTCCGCCAGCAGCGCCATCCGGACGCGGTTCTTGGCCTCCGCGCCCTCGCCGACCGCGAAGTCGCCGACACTCACGATCGCGTCGGACAACTCCGTGGCTGTCGACGCCCCGAGACGCTCTTCGCCCGCGTACGCGCCCTGCCCCTCGACAGCGGTGTAGGTGACGTCCAGGAACGGCAACGAGATCGCCGCGACCGTGCTCTTGAGACCGTCCACGAGCCCGAGCGAAACGCCGCACAGCGGGATGCCGCGCGCGAAATTCGCCGTGCCGTCGACCGGGTCGAGCGCCCACCAGAGGTCCTTGTCGCCCTCGTGCCCGCGTTCCTCGCCGAGGATGCCGATCTCCGGCGTCTCGCGCGCCAGGAATTCGCGGACGGCGTCCTCGACGGCGAGGTCGACGTCGGTCACCATGTCGCGATCACCTTTGGGGGCAACGGAGAACGATGTCATCGAACGGATGATCCCGGTCGCCTTGGCGACGGCCTCGCGGGCCACGGACAACAATGCGGCGTGGTCGGTCATCTGGGTACCGTAACCGGAATGGACCTGTTCCCGACGGCCACGACGGCCGACGAAAGCGCCCGCGGCGCCGAGGTCGCGGTGCTGCCCGTCGGCAGTTTCGAACAGCACGGTGCGCATCTCCCGCTCGCCACCGACACCCTGATCGCGACGACGATCGCCGACGCCCTCGCCGCGGCGTACCCGGTGCTGCGGCTCCCGCCGGTCACGATCGGCTGTTCGCACGAACACGCGGACTGGGCGGGCACGGTCAGTATTTCGGCCGCGACCCTGTACGCCGTGGTGAACGACGTCGCGGCCTCCCTGCGCCGTTCCGGCGTGCCGAAACTGGTGCTGGTGAACGCGCACGGCGGCAACTACGTGCTGTCCAACGTGGTCCAGGAGTCGACGTCGCCGATGGCGCTCTTCCCCGGTGTCGAAGGCTGGCAGGCGGCACACGACGCGGCCGGGCTGGAGACGTCGCTGGACAGCGACATGCACGCCGGTGAGCTGGAGACCTCCCTTTTGCTGCACGCGCACCCGTCGCTGGTCCGGCCCGGTTTCCGCGAGGCGGATCACCTCGCCGACGACAGGCGGCACCTGCTCACGGTGGGCCTGCGCCCGTATTCGGCATCCGGTGTGGTCGGGCGGCCCTCGCTGGCGACGGCGGAGAAGGGACGGCTGGTGCTGGAGTCACTGGTGGAGGGCTTCGGGGACACCCTGGCCGCTCTCGGCTGACTCGATCAGGTCCAGATGCGGCAGGAAGTGGTGCATCCGCTCCTGTTTCGTCCGCAGGTACCGCAGGTTCTCGTCGTTCGGCGTGACCAGCAGCGGCACCCGTTCGCTGATCCGCACCCCGTGCCGTTTCAGCTGGTCGACCTTCGCCGGGTTGTTGGACAGCAACCGCACCGACCGCACCCCGAGGTCGTTCAGGATCTCCGCCGCGGCACGGTAGTCGCGCGCGTCCACCGGTAGGCCCAGCGCGATGTTCGCTTCGACGGTGTCGAGCCCTTCGTCCTGTAACCGCATCGCCTTCAGCTTCGCGAGCAGGCCGATCCCGCGTCCTTCGTGGCCTTGGGCGTACACAAGGACTCCGGCCCCCTCTTCGACGATCGCTTGCAGCGCGGCGGCCAGCTGATCGCCGCATTCGCAGTGCATCGAACCGAAGACGTCACCGGTGAGGCATTCCGAATGGACCCGCGCCAGCGTGCCGGAGGTCGCGACGTCGCCGTGCGCCAGTGCCATCTGTTCGGTGCCGTCGGCGTCCAGATACCCATACGCGCGGAACACGCCGTATCGGGTGGGCAGTCTGGTCTCCACGACCCTCTCGACGGTCATCGGGTTTCTCCTCTGTTCGGTGACTCCTGACGGAACGCACGAGCAGGACGCCCGCACCGGGAAGGCTGGAGAAGAGCGCGAGCACGCCGTAGACGACGGCCACGGTGACGCCCTGCGCCGAACCGAGCCCCGCCGCGCCGAACAGCAGCGCGCAAACTCCTTCGCGCGGGCCCCAGCCGCCGATGTTCAGCGGCAGGCCCATCGCGAGCAGGGCGAGGATCATCAACGGCAGCAGATCGCCGACCGGCGCGGTGACCCCGGCCGCGCGCGCGGCGACGACGAACAGCGCGAGATGCCCGGCGAGGGTGGCGGCCGAAAGCAGGCTCACGCCGGGCCAGGTCTCCTTGGTCAGCAGGCCGAGCCGGACGTCGGCGAGGGTGACGGCGAACCCGCGGCGCCATTTCGATCCACTGTGGATCCACCGCTTCCCGGCCGTCATCCCGGTGACGATCAGGGTGAGCGCGAGGGCGACCACGGCGATCCCGGCGCCCGTGACGACTCCGTCGATCGGCGGGGGCACCACGGAAGGCGCGCTGAGCACGACGGCGACCGAAGCACCGATGACGGCGATCTGCCCGGCCGTGCGCTCCAGCACCACCGCGCGGACGCCGCGCGGGACGTCACCGGTTTCGCGGCCGTGGTGCACGGCCCGGTTGACGTCGCCGAGGACTCCCGCGGGCAGCACACCGTTGAGGAACAACGCGCGGTAGTACTCGCCGACCGCGCTCGGCAGCGACAACCGCAGGCTGAGCCGCCGCGCGACCAGGCACCAGCGCCAAGCGCTGAAAACCGTGGTGGCGAACCCGATCCCGAGCGCGGCGGCGATCCCGCCCGCGTCGACCTCGCGCAGCCCGGCCAGGAACGCGCCCGTGCCCAGTTGCCACACGAGCACCCCGAGGATGCCGAGCGCGCCGAGGATCCGCAGCCACGGCCAGCACCGTTTCACGCGGGCACCACCAGGAGGTCTTCGTGCTGGATCACCGCGTCCAGCTCGCCCGCCGCGCACTGCGCGAGCCGCCACCGCAGGTAGGTGTCCCCGTCCGGCGCCAGCTCCGGCCGCTGCTCGCAGGCGGCGCCGACCCAGCCCGTGAGCCATTCCGCGGTCAGCGCGGCCTGGTCGGTCCCGAGCCGCCATGGGCTGGGAGCGCGCCGCACGGTGGCGCCGAGCCGTTCGAAGACGCCGAAGGCGACGTCCACCGCGTCCGGTCCGAGCAGCCACCGGCCGTCGGTCACGCGGCGCTGGTGCGCGTTGAAGGCGTCGGAGATCTCGATGTCGAATTTGTCCTTGGGCGACAACACGACACGGCCCGAAACGCTCAGCGTGAACAGGACCGCGCAGCCCGCTTCGACGCAGGCTTCCGCCAACCGGGACATCTCTTCGGCCGTGAGCAGGTCGAGCAGCGCCGACGCCGCCACGAGCGAGGTCCCGGCGAGGTCCTCCGCGCGCAGCTCGGTGATGTCACGCTGTTCGGTGACGACGGTGACCTCGCTTCCGTCCAAAGCGTGGTCCGGACGGCTGGTGCGCGCCAGTGCGTGAGTGAGCAGGTCGGGATCGCGGTCGTGCAGGATCCAGCGCTGGCGGCCGGGCAGCCGCAGCGCCAGCCAGCGGCCGAGCGAACCGGTGCCACAGCCGAGATCCCGGATGACGACCTCGTCCCGGCCACGCAGGAACGCGCGCACCGGTTCGATCAGCTCGGTCGCGCGGGCGGCGGCGTCGGCGTCTTCACGCAACTGAAGCCAGCTGGGGGCGTACTTGGTCATGCCGCCGTCCTTTCGCTCAGCAGTACGGCGGCGACGCCGCGGGCCGTCTCGTCCCAGCCGGTCAGCGTCTCGCGGCGAAGACGGGCGGAGGCGCGAAGGCGGTCACGCAGGTCAGGTTCGGTGAGCCAGCGGCGAAGGGCCGTGGCCAGCGCGTTGACGTCCTCGCCGGGGACGAGCATCCCCGGAACACTGCCGTCGGATGCCTGGCCGAGGGTGTCCGGCAGTGCGTCGACGGCGGTCGTCAGCACGGGAACACCGTGTGCCAGAGCCTCGGTGACGACCATCCCGTAGGTCTCCGCGCGCGATGGCAGCACGAGAAGGTCTGCGGCCGCGTACGTCGCTTCGAGCGCTTCACCGGACCGCGGGCCGGTGAGCGTGAAGCGATCGCCGAGCGCGTGTCGCCGCAGGCGTTCGACGTAGCGGGTCTCGCGCGGGATGGCGCCGACGCACTCGCAGGTCCACGGGAGTTCCTTGAGCGACTTCAACGCGTCCGCGAGCAGACCCTGTCCCTTGCGCGGCGTCACGTTGGCGACGCAGACCAGCCGCGTCCCGTCCAGGCTTCCGGAAGCGACTGCGGCCTTGTCGACCCCTGGCGGCACCACGTGCACGCGATGCGGGGCGAGATCGTGGTGCCCGATCAGCCGCCGGGCCGCCCAGTCACTGGTCACGACCACGGCCTCGACCGCGCTGAGCGTCTCCCGCTCCAGCCGGTCCAGCTCGGCGGCGAGCGAGGGCGACAGTCCTGTCTCGTCGGCGAGCGGGAGATGCACCAGCACCGCGATCGACAGGCGCCGCGCCGCGGGGGCGATCACCTCGGGCACGCCGCAGGCCACCAGCCCGTCGAGCAGGACCGCGGCGCCGTCGGGCAGTTCGGCCAGCTTGCGCGCCAGCACCTTGCGCGCTTCGGTGTCGGGCCGCGGCCAGTTCCCGCGCACGGGGATCTCGTGGACCTCCACCGCTTCGGCGGCGAGGCCGTCACACAGCCGCCGGTCGTAGACGTTGCCGCCGCTGGGCGCGCTCACGTCGTCGATGTCGTTGGGCAGGACGACGTGGAGGCCGGTCACAAGGCACGCTCGTAACTCGCCCACGCGACGTGGGATTCGTGCAGCGAGACGGTGAGCCCCTCGAGTCCGCGCGCCCCCTCACCGAGCGCTCCCGTGTGGACGCGGTCGGCGAGCCTGTCTGCGATGACCTTCGCGAGGAACTCGGTCGAGGTGTTGATCCCGGCGAACTCGGGCACGTCGTCCAGGTTGCGATAGTTCAGGTCGGCGAGCACCGCTTTGAGCTCTTCGGTCGCCTTGCCGATGTCGACGACGATGTTGTCGGCGTCCAGTTCGGACCGGCGGAACGTCGCGTCCACCAGGAAGGTCGCGCCGTGCAGCCGCTGGGCGGGGCCGAAGACCTCGCCTCGGAAGCTGTGGGCGACCATGACGTGGTCGCGGACGGTGATACTGAACAACGGACCTCCCGGATCGAGCCCTTAACGCGTGTCCTCCATCTGATAGCTCACACGGAGGCAGAGCGTTCCTGGTTCATTCGCGGCCAGACGCGGCAAGACGTCCGGTAGTTCACGGAACTGACATTCCCCGCTGACCAGCACTTCGAATCCTGGATCGGCCAGAAGACGCAGGGCGAGCGCCAAGCGGCCGGCGTAGTCCCGGTTCAGGCGGCGGGACGGCGAGACCATGCCGACCTGGCTGGAGCGGATCGCCAGCCGCCGGGAATGGAAGTTCTCGCCGAGCGGGACGCTGACGCGGCGGTCGCCGTACCAGCTCAGCTCGATGACCTCGCCCTCCGGCGCGAGCAACTCCAGCGAGCGCGCGAGCCCCGCCTCGCTCGCGCTGGCGTGCACGACGAGGTCGCAGTCACCCAGAGCGTCTTCCGGTGTCGAGAAGTCGACACCGAGCGCCTGCGCGATCTTCGCGCGCTCCGGGTCGACGTCGATCAGCTGGACCCTGGTCGCCGGGAAACCGGCCAGCAGTTTCGCGACGCTGCTTCCCACCATCCCGGCGCCGACCACGGCGATCCGGTCGCCGAGTTTCGGCGACGCGTCCCAGACGGCGTTGACCGCGGTCTCGATCGTCCCCGCGAGGATCGCGCGCTCCGGCGGGACCTCGCGCGGCACCGGCGTCACGGCCGTCGCCGGGACGACATAGCGCGTCTGGTGTGGGTAGAGACAGAAGACGACTTGCCCGGCCAGGTCTTCGGGACCACGTTCGACCACGCCGACATTGAGGTATCCGTACTTCACGGGCCCTGGGAAGTCGCCCTCCTGGAACGGCGCGCGCATGGCCGAACGTTGACTCGGCGGGACCTCGCCGCGGAAGACGAGCGTCTCGGTGCCCCGGCTCACGCCCGTGTACAGGGTGCGGACCAGTACTTCCCCGTCGCCGACCGGAGGGAGCGAGACCGGCCTGATCTCACCGTCGCCGGAACCACTGAACCAGAAGGCGCGTTCCATCGTGTCCTCTCATGTCGGACCCTGGAAGCGGGGTCACCGCCACCATAACGAGGAGGCCTCGTGATCAACCCCGGAGTTTTCCTGGGGGTCCTCGTCCAGCTGGCGCTGCTGGGGACGCTGGACGCCGTCGCCGGGCTGGGCCTCCTGGGCTGGCTCGCCGGAGCGGCCTACGGCCTCGCCGTGGGCGGATTCCTGACCTACGGCCTCAACCGGAGCACCGCGCGCTCCCTCGGCCCCGCCGACGCCGTCACGCTCGGCCGGTCCGGGCTGGTCGGTTGTGTGACCGCGCTCGTCGTCGACACCGCGGGCCGGGAGATCGTCGCGATGGTCGTCCTCGCGTCGATCGCGCTCGCCCTGGACGCCGTCGACGGCCAGGTCGCGCGCCGTACTGGGACGGCGTCGCCGCTGGGCGCGCGGTTCGACATGGAGGTCGACGCGTATCTGATCCTGATCCTGAGCGTGGTCGTCGCGCAGTCGCTGGGCCCGTGGGTGCTCACGATCGGCGCGATGCGTTACGTCTTCGTCGTGGCGGGCAAGCTGTGGCCGTGGCTGAACACGCCGCTTCCGCCGAGCATGGCGCGCAAGACGGTCGCGGCGGTCCAGGGCATCGTGCTGGTCGTGGCGGCGTCGGCGATCCTGCCGCTCTGGGCCGGTTTCGTGGTCACGCTGGGCGCGCTGGCGCTGCTGACCTGGTCGTTCGGGCGCGACACATGGTGGCTGCTGGAACAGCACGCCTTCACCGCCGCGCCGGCCTGATCACGCGTACTGCGCTTCGCCGTTCCCGATCGACCAGTCGACCGGATTGTTCTCGGTGATCGTGACGAGCACGTTCCGCGGCTCGGTCCCCGCGTACTCCGCGGCGAGCTCCGCGATCCGCCGGTAGAGCGACTTCTTCTGTTCGTCGGTGCGCCCCTGCCGCATGGTGATCGCGACGTACACGACCCCTTCGTCGCGGTGGATCCCCAGGTAGTCGTCGTATTTCAGGGTGCTCCGGCCGTTGAGGACCTGGAAGCGGTCGTCGGCGGGGATGCCGAGCGTCTCGACCATCGCGTCGTGGACCGCGTTGCCGAGGGCTTCGAGCTTGCCGGTCCCGATGGCGTCGATGCGGACGAAGGGCATGTCAGTTCTCCTTGGTGGCGAGCAGGCCGAGTGCGCCGTCGACGGCTTTCGCGAACACGTCCGGGGAGCCGGCGGCGCGAGCGAGGATGTAGCCGCCCTGCAGCGTCGCGACCAGCGCGGTCGCCGTCGTGAGCGGGTCGAGCGCCCGGTCGAGTTCGCCCGCCGAGCGACCCTCCTCGAGCAGTTCGGCGAGGCGGCCGGTGAGCCAGCCGAAGAACTCCTCGACCGGCTTTCGCAGGTCCGCGTCGGCCATCACGTCGGGATCCTGGGCGAGCCTGCCGACCGGGCAGCCCTTGAGCACGGCGCGCTCGCGGCGCAGGTAGACGGTGATGCGCTCGACGGCCGAGCCGGGGCCGGTGAATTCGGCCTCCGCCCTGGCGCGCAGATCGTCGGCACTGCGGCCGATCGCGGCGAGCGCGAGATCGGACTTGCCCTGGAAGTGGTGGTACATGCTGCCCTGGCCGGCGCCGGAGCGCTCCTGGATCGCCTTGGGGCTGGTGCCGACGTAGCCGCGCTCCCACAGGAGTTCGCGCGTGCTCTCGATGAGCCTTTCCCTCTTGTCCACGAGCAGACCGTACATACTAGTAGGTACAGACAGCAAGCCGTGGCGCTTGGGGAGCAAGGGACCTTTGCTACCACTTTCGCGCTTATCCGCAGGTCAGCACCCACACCGCCGCAATTCGTCACCTAATTGCTCCCGCCCCCACCCCATGCCCCCATGCCCCCCAAACCTCACACCCCACGTCCGTGAAGGCCTCCTTGAGGGACCCAGAGTCCCTCAAGGAGGCCTTCACGGACCCACCCAAGCCACCCCGAAGCCACCCCAGAGTCTCAAGACCGCGAGTCCTGCCCGAACCGTTCCCACTCCCGGTCCCAAGCCGCCCGGCGCGCCCGGTTCAGCAGGTGCAGCGCGAGCAGGTACCCAGCCGCCAGCAGCGTCACCGCGGCCAGCCACACCCCCACCCCGACGCCGATCCCCGTACTGGTCGCGTCCATCGGCAGCACCGGCGGCTCGACCACGGCACCGGACTCGTCGAGCCACACGGTCACCGCGTCCCCGGCCGACGCACCGAGCTCGGCGCTCACCACCGCTTCGCCGAACGTCCCCTCCGGCAACGCCCACCGCGCCGCCACCGAAGCCGTCTCCGCGGAGGGCGTCCCATCGACGCCGATACGCGCAGGCGGCGCGTCCTCGAGCAGGAACGCGGTCGTCGAGTGACGCGCGGCCGTCTCGACGGCCGAGCGTTCCATCATGGTCGCGTAGGCCTCCGAGCCGGCCGCCGCGGCCAGCGGTACACCGAGCAGCGCCGTCACGACGCCGCCGACGAGGATCGCCGCCTCGATCCGGTCCGGGATCCGGGCCAGCGGATTCCGGCCGAGATGGATCCGGCGCCACAAGAACACGAGCCACATGACGCGCCTCCTTCACCGACAAGACTGCGCCGGAAGGAACCGGAGCAATAGGAGGCTTTGGTCCCGTCAGCGGCGCTCACCCGGGACCACGTCCGCGATGGCCGCGCGGTTCATCGCACGACGTGTTCGTACGCGCACTTCAGGTCTTCGACCCGGCCCGGCGACGCGACCAGCGGCCCTTTCGCCCAATCGCAGCCGAGTTCGTGCAGGACCTCCAGCTGCCGCACGGTTTCGACTCCCTCGGCGACCACCACGAGGTCGACGGCGTGCGCCATCGCCATGATCCCGGCGACGATCGGCTTGGCGTCGCTCGACCTGCCGAGATCGGCCACGAACGACCGGTCGATTTCGATCACGTTCAAGTCGAGGCGGCACAGCTGGGCGAGCGAGGAGTAGCCGGCGCCGAACCGTTCCGCGGTCACCCGCACCCCGGTCTTCCGCAGCGCGTCGACCGCGTCGGCCGCGTCTTTCAGCGCCGTCTCGTCGACGTCGAGGCTCAGGTCCTGGGGCCCGAGCCCCGCCGCTTCCAGGGTTGTCTGAACCACTTGCAGCAGCGTGGGATCGCCCAGTTGGCGGACCGAAAGACTCACATTCACATTACAGTGCACACCATGATCGGCACGCCATCGAGAGATCTCGCGGGCGGCCTTGGCGAGGACCTCCGCCCCGATGACCGTCAAAAGATCGCCGTCGTCGGAGATCTCGGCCAATTCCGCCGGATCGATCGGTCCGCGCACCGGGTGATCCCAACAGGACTTCGCCTTCACCGCGACCATGTCACCGGTCCGCAAATCGACGACGGGTTGATAAACGGTCTCGACCAGGCCTTCGGCGACGGCGTGGCGCAGATCCTGTTCCAACGCGAAACGGTCTTGTACTCGTTTCCGCATGATCGGCGCATAGAACGCATAACGCCCCGGCCCGAATGTCTTGGCCTGATACATCGCCAAATCGGCGTCTTCCAGCAATTCATCGGCGCTGCGCCGATCGCCCGGTTCGGCGATCACTATTCCAATACTCGTATTTATATGCAGTTCGCGGCCGTGCACGGTGAGCGATTCGGCGAGCCGCCGCTGCAGGTGGTCGGCCAGTGCCCGCACCTCGGCGGCTTCGGTATAACCGGTGGTGATGACCAGGAACTCGTCCCCGCCGAGCCGTCCGACCAGGTCCGAAGGCCCGGCGGCGGTCCGCAGCCGGTCGCCGATGATGCGCAGCACCTGGTCGCCGACGGTATGACCGAGCGAATCGTTGATGATCTTGAACTTGTCGAGGTCGATGAACATCACGGTGGTCGTATGCGCCGGGTCGGCGTTCGTCCGGCGCAGGTGGTCCAGCGCCAGCGTGCGGTTCGCGAGCCTGGTCAGGGGGTCGTGGGTGGCCTCGTAGGCCAGCCGTTCGCTGATCGCCCGCCGCTCGGTGATGTCGGCGAAGGACGTCAGCACGGAGGGCACGCTCTGCCCCGGCGCCATCAGCGGACCGGAGGTCAGCGAAAGCCATCGGTGCGCGCCGTCGCGCCGCCGCACCTGCACGACCCGCCCGGTCTCGACCTTCCCGGACCGCCGCACCCGCGCGGACGGCAGATCGTCGACGGGCACCGGAACGCCCTGCTCGTCGTGCAGCCGCATCGTCCGGCTCTCCAGCCCGACCAGGGAACCCGGCGGCACCCCGGCGATGCGGTGCGCCGCGGAGTTCGCCAGCTCGATCCGTCCGCCGGGGCCGACCAGCAGCACTCCCTCGTCGAGCGTCTCGACGACGGTGGCGAATTCGGCCTCGGCCCGGCGCTGCGCGGTCTCGTCGGCGCACAGCAGCACGTAACCGTCGAACATCTCGGCCGCGGAGACCCGCACCGCCAGCGCCGTGCCGTCGGCGCTGTAATGCGTGGCCTGCACGACACCGCCCGCGGCGACAACCTCCCGCGGGCTCATCGGCGCGCCGACGACCTCGGCCACCGGAACCCCGATGACCTGGTCGAGTTCATGTCCGTAGACGGCCTCGGCCGCCGGGTTCCAGCTCGTCACCAGCCCGTCGGGGGAGGTCGCGATGATCGCGTCGCTCGCGTGCCCGACCAGCGCGGCCTGGAACCGCAGACCGGCCTCGGCCGCCTTCTGCGTGGTCAGGTCGCGCATGATCACCTGGTACGCGGGTTTGCCCTCCCACGTCGTGAGCACCGCCTGCGATTCGACGGTGACGCTTCGGCCCTGAAGGGTCCGCAGCGTCATCTCGGTCGGCTCGCTGAACGAGCCGGGCGAAACCAGCGAGCCGATCCGTGCCAGCAGCGCGTCCTGCGAGCCGGCGTCGACCAGATCCGTGATGTGCATCCCGATGATCTCGGTCGACACGTTCGCGCCCACGAAGCGCATCGTGGCCGAGTTCACGAAGACGACTTTGCCCCGCTGATGGACACAGATCCCGTAAGGGCTCGCCTCCACCATCGTGAGATATTGCGTTCCCAATGCGCCGCCGTCGGAATTTTGCTCCAAAAGGCGGTACCCCTGACCGAGAAAGGCGAGCGCGGGTTCGCCACGCTGATCCCTCTCCGCGGACAACTCGGTCAGCAGACGGACGAGCGACGCGTGTCGGTCGGGTTTTCCCACCGTGCGGGTCGCGGTGCCGTTCGCTGGCGAGGAATCCTGATCCGAGGGCCGGTGGGTGTCGGGGGTCCCACCGTCGAGATCGTCAGGATCCATCTGATCCAAACCCCCTACTCGACTGATGTAGCTTCCGATTAGATCACTAAATCGACGTAGCCGTCCTCCCCGGACAGCTGAT
Source organism: Amycolatopsis sp. TNS106 (assembly GCF_019330265.1). Classification (NCBI taxonomy): domain Bacteria; kingdom Bacillati; phylum Actinomycetota; class Actinomycetes; order Pseudonocardiales; family Pseudonocardiaceae; genus Amycolatopsis; species Amycolatopsis sp. TNS106. The sequence goes on from NZ_CP024972.1 coordinate 5,039,630, forward strand.
CGGTGCGGCCATTCCACCCCAGCGTTGACTGAATGTAGTTGAAGGGAAACACGTGCGGAGCAAAACAGACATCTGCGGCATCGGCGCCGTAACCGCCTACGGCTGGGGGCGCGAATCACTGTGGGAGGGCCTGGCCGGTGGCGTCCCCTGTGCCCAATTCACCGAAGGCTTCGGGGAGACCCCGGATCAGCCGGGATGGGTGGCGCACGTCCCCGAAGGCGGGCGGGCCAGGGACGGCAGCCTGCACGCGCGCGCCCTGCTCGCCGCGGCTCGGGAAGCGATCGAGGACGCCGGCGCGCGGGGCTGGACGCCAGGCCGCCGGGTCGGCGTCATCTCCGGCGGCGTCCGCGAGGACCTGCGCACCTGGGACCGGCTCACCGAGATGGGCGAACAGCTCATGTACCGGCGCGAATTCATCGGCATGATGCCCTCGACGCCGATCGCCACGCTCATGTCGGAGTTCGGTTTCCATGGTCCTTCCATGGCCACGTCCGCCATGTGCGCGACCGGCAGCGCCGCGGTGCTCACCGCGAAGATGTGGCTGGACGCCGGCATGGCCGACGACGTGGTCGTGGTCACCACGGATCTGTCCGCGACCAGGCCGATGGTGCGCAACTTCGTGCACTGCGGGGTGGCGATCACCGACGTGCCGCCGCTCGAAGCGTGCCGTCCTTTCCAAGAGGGCACAAAGGGTTTCACCTTCTCCGAGGCCGCGGTCGCGGTGGTGCTGACCCAGCGGAAGACCGACTCGTACGCGACGTTGCGAGGCGGCGCCATGACCCACGAGGCGCACAACGCGATGGCGCTCGACCCCGATCCGTCGAACGCCATCGCGGCGGTGACCGGCGCGCTGGAGAACGCGAACGCCGCGCCGTCCGACGTCCGCTACCTGAACGCGCACGGGACCGGCACGAAACTCTGTCACCGCACGGAATCCCGGATCCTCGAAGCGGTCTTCCCCAAGGAGACCGAGATCTACTCGATCAAACCGCTGACCGGGCACAGCCAGTCGGGCAGCGCGCTGACCGAGATCGCGGCGATCTGCCTCGCGGCGGAGCGCGACCTCGTCCCGGCGCCGAAACCGGTGGCGGAAGGGCACGCGCAGCTGATGGAGGGGCCGTCCCGGCCGGAAAGCGGGCTCACCGTCAAGACGTCGATCGGGATGGGCGGCTACGTCGCGGCTGTCGTGTTGGAGAACGCCTAGCGAGCAATTCGATAACACACGGTCTCACCGTCGTCACGAGCTGTCATCATGGAGTGACAAGCACTGAGCACGGAGGCGACCATGGGCCCGCGAACGGCGACCGACAACCTCGTCCACAACTACCTGTTCTTGCGGCGTGCCATAGGTTTCCTCGGGATCGGGCTGCCCTTCGTGCTGGTCTTCGGGAAGCTGGTCGTCGACGGCGGCGGCCTGCTCAACTCCATCAGCGGGTACTACTACTCGGGAATGCGGGACGTCTGGGTCGGCGTCATGTGCGCCATCGGCGTCTTCCTGTTGTCCTATCGGGGTTACGGCCGGGTCGACGACATCGCCGGGAACATCGCGGCCGTGGCCGCCGTCGGGGTGGCGCTCTTCCCCACGACTCCGGCGAACGGCGACCGTACGGACGAGATCGCCGGTCTGCTGCACCTCGGCTTCGCCGCGGTCTTCTTCCTCACCTTGGCGTTCTTCTGCATCGTGCTGTTCACCAAGTCGGACAAGGAGATCCCCGGTGCCCGCAAACCCGCCCGGAACCAGCTGTACGTCGCATCCGGCGTGATCATGCTGGTGTGCCTGGCGTTGATCGTGCTCTGCGGGCTGGTCTTCGACGAGCAGACGAAGGATCTCTATCCGGCGCTGTGGCTGGAGTCGGTCGCGATCCTCGCGTTCGGTGTCGCGTGGCTCACCAAGGGCGGGACGCTGCTGCCCGACAAGCCGGTGACGGCGGGGACCCGGGTGACCGCCTGACCTGCGCCGGTCAAGGTAAAGGAACCTTTGCACTCGGCCGGGTCGTTGAGGCCTTATGACCGATCGCATCGCATTCCGCCTCGGCCGCCGCGACCTGCTGGTGGTCGCGGGGATTCCCGGGGCCGGCAAGACCACCCTGCTGTCCCGGGCGGCGACCGGCGACCTCCCGGTGCTCGACTCCGATCAGGTCCGCGCGCGGCTGCGCGCACGGCTGCCGTCCGCGCTGCCGTACCGGTTCTACCGGCCGGTGGTCCACCTGTGGCATCGCGCGCGGGTCGTCCGGTTCGCGCTGGCCGACGGCGGCCCGCTGATCGTGCACGAGCCGTCGACCCGGGCGACGACCCGCGGCCTGCTGGCCCTGCTCGGCCTGGTGAGCCGTCGCCCGGTCCGGCTGCTGTGGCTCGACGTCACCCCGGAGGACGCCCGCGCGGGCCAAGTCGCGCGCGGGCGCGTCATCCGGCGGCACTCGTTCGCCCGCCACGTCAAGAGGGCCGAGAAGCTGCGCGGTGCCCTGCGCGACGGCTGGGTGCCGGCAGGCTGGCACGGCGCGCGGATGGTGACCCGTGAGGTCACCGGGGCGCTGCGATTCGTCTCCGAGGAGGAGCCGGGGAGAGACCGCTCAGGCGACGTCCGGCTCCTTCGCGTCGAGCGGCCCACGACACCCGCCGTCCGCGCCGGCTAACGGTTCCGGCTCGGGTTCGTCGGCGGGCACCGGACGGTTCGGGTGCGGGTTCAGCGGCGTCCAGCGGAGGCGTACCGGCATCGTCGTTCGTCCTTTCCCTCTTCACCGGAATACGGATACGGCGAACGATCGGTTCAGATACCCACGTAGTTCTCGGCGAAGAAGTCCTGATGCGCGCGGGAAGTCCGCAGGCTCTCCAGCCGCGCGTCCCGCAGGGCCCGCTGGAAGACGGCCTCGTCGTCGTATCCGGCGGGGCCGTGCAGCAGATTGATCATCCAGAGGGAGAATTCCTGCGCGCGCCAGATCCGCGGCAGGCATTCGGCGGAATAGCGGTCAAGTGCCGTGGTGTCGCTCTCGGTGTGGGCTTCGATCAACGCGTGCGCGAGGACCTCGGCCTCCATCAACGCGAGATTCGCGCCCTTCGCCGCGGCGGGGCTGATCAGGCTCGCCGCGTCCCCCGCGAGGAACAGGTTCCCCCGCTGGATCGTGTCCATCACCCGCGAGGCCATGTCCACGATCCGGCGCTCGACGATGGGGCCGCGTTTGAGCTCGCCGTAACGGTCGGCCCGCATCCGCACGTGCAGTTCGTCCCAGATCCGGTCGTCTCCCCAGTTCTCCGGATCCTCACCCCGCGGTACTTCGAGATAATAGCGCGTCACCGTCGGCGTCCTGGCCATATGCCCGGCGAATCCTCGTTCGTGGATCGCGTAACCGATCGCGGACATGCTCGGCGGCGCCTCGGCGAGGATCGCGAGCCACGAGATGTCGTGGTCCCGCCGGAACACCCGGGCCGGCACGGATCTCAGCGAGACCCCGCGCCTGCCGTCGCAACCGGCGATGTACTTGGCACGCAAGAGAAGATCGTCGGCGATGACCGTCGCGTCCATCCCCGACACCGAGGTCACCTCGGCCCCGAACCTGATCTCCCCGCCCCGGGCGAGGAATTCCGCGATCAGGTCGGCGACCAGGAACTGCTGCGGATAGACGGTGTGCACCTCACCGTTCCCGAGTTCGCCGTACTTGAGCTCGAATTCGGCCTGATCATGGCGAAAGGCACAGGTGTCGTGCTTCAGGCCTTTCTCGAGCAGCCCCGCGTCGAGCCCGTTCTCGCTGAGCACACGGACACTGTTCGCGGCGAGAAAGCCCGCCCTGGCACGGTTTTCGACATGCTCACGGCTTCGGCGCTCCAGGATCATGCAGTCGATTCCGGCGGCCCGAACCAGGTTTCCCAGCACGAGCCCCGCCGGACCGGCCCCCACGATCACCACGTCGGCATCGATCTTTCCCACGAAAGCCCCCAGTACCTTCGCCCGCCCCCAGTGCGGTCCAAGGTACACAAAACGCCGTGGCGTCGTGGGCGTTCAGTCGTTCCGAGCGCGCGCCCTCGCCCTGCGTTTCCCTTCGTGCATCGCCACGACGCGGGCGATGGGGATCGTGTGCCCTTGCTCGACCAGATCGGCGGGCAGCGTCTGCGGTTCCGGCATCGACTCGGCCCACGGATCCTCGTCGCCGAGGAGACCCGGCGCCGTATGGACGGTGAAATCGGCGGGGACCACGTTTTCGAGCTCGTCCCAGGCCACCGGGAACGACACCGTCAGCCCTGGCCGCAACCGGGGGCTGTACGCCGCCGCGACCGTGTTCCCGCCAGCCCGGGTCGAATCGAGGAACACCTTCCCCTCGCGGTCTTCCACGATGTACGCGGTCGTCGCGATCGCCGCGTCGATCTGCTCCGCACGGGCGGCGAGGGCGCGGGTCGCGGCCGCGACGTCTTCGAAGCCGTGCCCCGGCGTCAGCGGGACGAAGATGTGCACTCCCTTGGAACCGCTGGTCTTCACCGCCCCGGCGAGCCCGGAGTCGGCGAGAGCCTGCCGCACCAGCATCGCGGCCTTCACGACGTGGGCGAAATCGTCCCCCGCCGGCGGATCGAGGTCCAGCACCAGATGGGTGGGCCCCGCATCGACGTCCGCGGTCATCAAGGTCGGGTGGTATTCGACGGCGCGCTGGTTCGCGAACCACAGCAGCGTCCGGCGGTCGTCGCAGAGCGCGTACGACACCTGTCGTTTCGACGTCTCCGCCCACATCCCGTACCGCTTCACCCAGTCAGGCGTGTATTTGGGCAGGTTCTTCTGCATGAACGGGTCCTGGCCGCGAAGGATGCGGATGACCGAAAGCGGCCTGTTCTCCAGAACCGGGAGAACGCGGTCCGCGACGACGTCCAGATAGTCCACCAGGTCGCGTTTGGTCGCACCCTCGAACAACGGCTGGTCGAGGTTGGTCAGCTTGACGCCGTCCCGTTCGCACATGGGACGAGCCTGACACAAAAGCCTCGTGAGTGGTAATGACGGTTAGAACCGTCATTACCACTCACGAGACATGGCACCTAGCTGATGTTGGCGTCGATGCAGGCGTAGAACGCGTTCGCCGTGTCGTAGACGTTCCAGCGGGCGAGGATCTTGTGGCGCCCGCTCTGCTGCAGGTTCACGCTGTGGGTGACCGTGGCACCCGGCTGCGCGCCGCCGTCGTTGAAGCTGGCGACCTTGGCGCCGTCGACGAAGTACTCCCAAGTGCTGGTGCGGTGGCGAGCCGTCAGCGTCCACCGGAACGTGGTGGTACGGCCGAGGGAATGCACCTTCCAGCCCTTGCTGTCGTCGTTGAGGTCGGCGAAACGGCCGACGCCGCCGTTACAGCTCATGAGCCCCTTGGGACCCTCGACGCTTTGCGGCTCCCATTTGATCGAGCCGCAGGAAACGGTGTTCTGCGCGCACTGCGCCTGCCTGCTCGCAGGCGAGGAGACGTAACCGTGCGCGTTGGCGGTGCCTGCCGGGATCGCGACCAGGGCCGCCGGCACCATCGCCGCACCGGCCGCCAGGGTCAAAAGCCGTCGTTTGAAGCTCATGCCTACCCCTTTCCCATCTCTACACCCACCGCGGACTCGAGATTTCTGGGTCACAGCGAGCGAAATACCAATGAAGGTCGGGACACATCCGCCGAAACGCCGAGCGAGCGAATGTGGTCTAGACCATAATTGGTTCAGACGACTCGGTCAAGAGTAACCAACCGGGCACTTGGAGTCGTGAAGATCGAACAGGGGTTGTCAAGCCGGACGTTCAGCCCGCACCCAAACAGACGAACGGTCGCCGGAACGGATCAACGGCGATGGTGTCCGCCAAGGCCGTCGCCGGTCCGGCCCCTTCGGCGAGTCCGCGGTGGTAATCGTCCATCGCGGCCGCCGCGGCCTCGTCACCGACTCGGCTCAACGGCGCGATCACCGTCCGCGAACCGCTCGCGAGCAACGCGCTGGCGAAACCGAGGACCTCGTCGCCGGGCCGGATCCGGTTCAGCGCCAGTTCACAGGCCGCGAAGACGACTTGCGCCGGAGGCTGCGCGAGCCCGGCCATCTCGTGCGCGTAGAGCGCGCCGTCGGCGAGTTCCAGCCGGGAGAACAAGGCGTTCTCGGGTTCGTGCGCGCCGTGGGCGGCGATGTGCGCGAGCTTCGCGCCGTCCAACGCGCGCAAGACGGCGGACACGGTCGCGTCGGCCCCGGCGAGCGTATGCGCGGCCAGGTAATGCGTGGCGAGTTTGTCCAGCTCACCTCTGGTTCCGACGAGACCGGGCCCGCGGACGAGGACGACCTTCCGCGCACGGGGTATCGCCGCGCGCTCCGCGCCCAGCCACGCCGTCGCCGACGGAGCCACGACGATCGGCCGCGCCCGCAGCGCCGGCAGCACTCCCCAAGGAACGGCGAACAACGGGCCGGTCGGCACGACGACCAGGCCGCGGTCCCCGAGCAGTGCTTCGAGCGGCCGGACCAGCTGGCCGTCCAGCCGTTCCGCCTGTTTGCGCGCCGAAGCGAGCACCGCCTGCACCAGCGGAGCCGGCAACCGATCCGGGGCGAGGGCGTCGAGATCGACGTTCAGCATCCGCGCGGCCTCTGCCGCCCGCTCGGCCGAACCGAGCCGTACCAGTTCGCATCGTCCGCCGACGACGACCATCGCCACCAGGTCGTCCCCCGACGACGCGAAACTCACCAGCGCGCGTTCGCCCAGCCCCTCGGCCACCTCGGCGAGCCGCGCGACCGGCCGCGGCCTGCCCCAGCGGCCCGTATGCCACCCGAGCCGATGAGCCTCGCGCAACCGCTCGGCGTGCTTGGACCGCAACGCCGCCGTCGGATGCCCGTCGTGCTGCGCTTGGTGGATCGCCTGATCGAGCCCCCGGACCTCACCGACCCGCTCGGCGAGCTCCGGATCGGCCGCCACCACAGGTTCGTACCGGTAACTCTGGGCGCGAGTCCGCTCCGTCCAGCCGAACAACCGGGCCGCGTCGGCGCGCTCCAGCACGATCTTGACGGCCAGATCCGCCAGCTCCCTGCCGTGCAACGCCGTCCCGGACACCAGCTCGATACCGCCCATCCGATCGCGCACGCGGTCGAGTTCGGTCAGCCCGGCCCGGATCTCGGCCAGCGCCCTGGTCTTGTCGCCTTCGGCCACCGCGAGTTCCGCGCGGCAAAGCCTGCGCAACATCCGGTAATCGACGGAGGTCAGCCGCCCCGGCCGCGGAATCCGTTCGAGCAACTCGGCGGCGCGCTGGCGTTTTCCCTTGCGCAGTTCGACCCGGACGGCCAGCATCCGCGCCAGCGCCGCCTGATCGGCGAGGCGCGGCATCGGCATCCCGTTCGCCGCACGGAGCGCGCGTGACGTCAAGGTCGGCGGGATCACGTTGGTGCGCAAGGCTTCCTGCACGTCGGCGCGGAGACCGACGATGGTCGCGTTGGCGACGCAGGTCTGGCAGCCCCACCGCAGCATCCTGCGGCGTGCGGACGCGGCATACGAGCGGGCGAGTTCGAGATCGTCGCTCATCAGCGCGGCGGAAGCCCTATACAGCTCCACATCGGCGAGATCACGGCTGATGCTCCGTTGCGTGCGCATCGTCGGCAGCACCTCGTCGAGGTGTCCTCCGGCTTCTTCGGCGAGCCCCGCCGTCAGCAGTGCTTGGGCTTGCGCGAGCCGCAGGAGCGGATGCACCTCGATATCCAGTGATCGGTAGATTCGTTCGCTTTCCTCGAACATCTTCAATGCGGCCGGGACATTGCCGACGCGCAGCTCGAGCGACCCGAGCGGTCGCCTGGCGTCCGCCGCCTGTGAGCGCATCCGATGCCGCTCTGCCAATTCCATGGCCTGCGTGAGGTCCGACCGGGCCCGGCGGACGTCGCCAAGCCGCGTGTAGGCAAGGCCTCGGGTGACCAGCGTGCCGAGATAAGGATCGAGCAACGGAACCGGATCCGCCGCGGCGTCGAGAACCGTCTGCCGAAACCTGAGAGAGGAATCGAAATAGGCGATGCTGTCTTCGTTCCGGCCTGCCGCCATCAGCAGCAAGGCGAAGTTGTGGTCAAGCCTGCCGGAGAGATCGGCTCGCAACAGCGGATCGGATACGGCGGGGAGCAGCAGCCGGATGTCATCGAGCCCGGCTAGCCCGGCGGAGACCGCCCCGCTGGTCTCGGTGCCGATCGTGGCGATGGTCGAGGCGAGCCTGATGCGAACCGTCAGCCATTCGTCACGGTTCTTCGCCGACACGGGGTGGACGGACTCGAGCACACTCATTCCCCGCCGGAGCAGCTGAAGGGCCTCGCGCTGATGCGCCGAGCAGCCCGCCTCCACACCCGCCAGGTGCAGTTCACGGGCCTTGCGAATGCCCTCGAGTTCGTCGAGCGAAGTTACAGCCACTGGACAATGACAGCACACTCCGTAGCCGAAGGAAGCCCGCCGCCGGGCAAAGCCCGGCGAGCGGGCGACTTCCTTCAGGCGTCGAAGCTGCTCACGGGGTCGGCGGGGGCGTCTGAGCGCAGCCGCCCGAGCATTCCAGCAGCTTGTCCCGGTAGTGCTCACAGTCCGGGCTGTGCTCGTGGTGCGGCAGGTCAGGCTTGGGCTGAGCCGGGTCGACCGGCTCCTCCTCACCGATGGGGTCCTTGACGTCCGTAGGCGTCGACATTTGACGATCTCCTCCCCTGATGATCTTTCTTTGTCGTACCAGGCAGCCTCGTCACGACGGCCCCCTCTGTTCACAGGCCCTCTTCCTGCGAACGGGGCAATAGTGCCACAACGGAGCAGTGATCGGGAGCGATTACCTACACTGAGTCATCGTCGGCACCCAATAGGGGGACGCCTGGTTAGCGAGCCTCACGATCTCCGCCGAATGGCGGCGCCACTCCACGCGAAGACGGCGAATCGAGATCATTCCGCTGCGCCATCCGGCCTAAGATCCAAAACTTCTTGCGACATAAGGGTTTCCGGTCGAGAACCGGGGGAACTCACCTCATGTCGGGGGTTGACCGGCGAAACATCCGGAGGAGATAGCGATGCCCACGTGGTTGGTCATCATCATCGTCATCGCCGCGATCCTTGTGGTGGGCGTTGCCGCTTGGTTCGTACTCGCGGAACAGCGCAAGCGGCGATTGCGAGACACGTTCGGTCCCGAATACGACCGGGCGGTCGAGGAACACGAAAGCCCGAGGGAAGCGGAACGTGAGCTTTCGTCGCGGGTGAAACGACATTCGGATCTCGACATCCGGCCGCTGCCGGAGACCACAAAGGACCGGTACGCCCAGGAATGGGCACTGATCCAGGAACAGTTCGTCGACCGCCCGTCCGGTGCCGTCGTCGAGGCGGACCGGGTACTGGTCTCGTTGATGGCCGAGCGCGGTTACCCGACCGAAGGGTACGACCAGCAGCTCGCGGATCTGTCCGTCCGGCACGCGAACGCGTTACGGCACTACCGCGCCGGACACGACACCCTGGTGCGTCATCGGGAAGCCGAAATGTCCACAGAGGACATGCGCGAAGCGATGAAGCACTACCGCGAAGTGTTCGAAGATCTGTTGACCGACGCCGGCGAAGGAGCGGAAAGCCATGGAAAGCAGGCCCCTGGAAACCGAGGGAACGGAACGCGTCGCGGGGACGACGGATCGGCTCGGCGAGGAACGGAACGCTGACGGGCAGGCCTTGAGCACCGAGGATCTGGTGACCGCCGATTCCGAGCGCACCGACGAAGACGAAGCTCAGACGTTGTTCGCCGACACCGACGTCGACCGGTTCCGCGAGAGCTGGCAAGGCATCCAGACCGCCTTCGTGGACGATCCCCGGCGGGCGGTCAAGGAGGCCGACGAACTCGTCGCCGTCGTGATCCAGAACCTGGCCACGACGTTCGCGGATCACAAGAAGGAACTGGAATCCGCGTGGAGCCAGGGCGAACCGGCGACCGAAGATCTCCGGATCGCGCTGCGCCGCTACCGGTCGTTCTTCAACCAGTTGCTGAGCGCTTAAGACGAAACCTCGTGAGTGGTAAGGACGGTTCTAACCGTCCTTACCACTCACGAGTCTTTCAGGCGCCGGTGCTCGATCCGGGCCGCACGATCATCAGCACCGTCACCACGACCCAGAGCAGATTGAACATCCCCGTGTACATCGCCATCCGCCCGGCCGCGACCGGTTCCGAGGGCGGCTCCGCCCCCAGCGCGGCGAGGATCGCGTTCTGCCCCGGCAGGACCAGCAACGCCAGCACACCGGCGGCGGCCGCGGTGAGCACGATCGACACGATCACCCACAAATCGCCGAAGACCCGCATGCTGCCCGCCGTCGCCAGCCCGAAGAACGGCACCGCGATGCCGAAGATCGCGTAGACCCGGCAGATCCGGTTGAGCGCACGAAGCACGGACAGCCCGGAACCCGGTTCGGCGAACGCTTTGCGCGCGGCGGCGGGGAACATGCTCGCCGCGACGGTGACCGGTCCGACCGCGATGACGGCGGCGAGCACATGGAGAATCAAGAGGACTTTCGACACGCCACCGACCCTATGAGCGTCACCCCGGCCTTCGGTACCGGTGTTTTCGACAGATGTCGCAGGATTCCGGCCATCGGCTACGTCCGGCGACGTACGCGGAGTGCCGCCCGTGAACGGATGTGGCGACGGCCTCTCCCGGGACACCATTCGGCACCATGAACCTTCCCGTGGACACAGACGAACTCACGAAACGGTACGGCGAGCACCTCGCCGTCGACCGGATGAAGCTGACCGTGCGGCCCGGCGAGATCTACGGCTTCCTCGGCCCGAACGGCGCGGGTAAGACGACCACGTTGCGGATGCTGCTGGGGCTGGTGCGGCCGACCTCCGGCGGCGTCCGGCTGTTCGGCAGGCCGCCCGGCGATCTGGACGGCGTCGGCGCGCTGATCGAATCGCCGGGCTTCTACCCGTATCTGTCCGGTTCGGACAATCTCAAGGTGCTGGCCCGGTACAGCGGAACGGATCCGCTCCGCGTCGGCGAGGTGCTCGCGATGGTCGACCTCGCCGATCGAGGCAAGGACCGGTACTCGACCTACTCACTCGGCATGAAGCAGCGGCTCGGTGTCGCGGCGGCGTTGCTGAAGGATCCGCGGCTGCTGATCCTCGACGAGCCGACCAACGGGCTCGACCCGGCCGGGATGGCCGACATGCGGGTGCTGATCCGGAGGCTCGGCGCGGAGGGGTGCACCGTGCTGCTGTCGAGCCACCTGCTGGGCGAGGTCCAGCAGATCTGCGACCGCGTCGGCGTCGTTTCGCGCGGGCGGCTGGTCGCGGAGAACACGGTGGCCGAGCTGCGCGGCGGCACGGTGCTGCACATCGAAACCGACGAGACCATGCGCGCCGCGGATTTGGTGCGGCACTGGGTCGGCACGGAGAACGTGCGCGCGAGCGGGACCGGTCTCGACCTGACCGTCGACCCGGACCGCGCGTCGTGGCTGAACCGCGAACTCGTCACGGCCGGGATCCCGGTGCGCGAACTGCACGTCCGCGAACGGGATCTGGAACAGGTGTTCTTCGAGCTCACCGGAGAGGCGGCAGGTCATGTGGGGTAGCTGCACCGCCGAGCTGGTGAAACTCGTCCGGCGTCCGGCGAACTGGTTCATGCTGGGGATCGCGGTCGTGCTCGGCCTGACCTTCACCTATCTGCTGCCGCTCGCGGGCGCGGCTGGTTCGTCGAGCGGGGCGCCCGGGACGGATCGCGGGCTGGCCGCGACCCTTCCGGCGAATCTGGTCGGCAACTCGATCGGCGGGCTGCCGGTGTTCCTCGGGGCGATCCTGCTCGTGCTCGGGGTGCTGGCCGTCGGCACCGAATACGGCTGGGGCACCTGGAAGACCGCGCTGACGCAAGGACCTTCACGGCTGACCGTCTACAGTGGAAAGTTGTTCGCGCTGGCCGTCGCGTCCCTGGCCGTCGTGCTGACGAGCTTCGCGACGGGCGCGGTCACGAGCGCGCTCATCGCCTCCTCGGAAGGCGAGCCGATGAACTGGCCGTCGTCCGGCTCGTTGCTGACGGGGATCGGCGCGGGCTGGCTGATCGCGATGACCTGGGCGGCACTCGGCGCGGCTCTCGCCATCGCGATGCGCGGGGTGGCGCTGCCGATCGGACTCGGCCTGGTGTGGCTGCTCGTGGTCCAGAACCTGCTGTTCGGGGTCGCGGCCCCGCTGGTGGACTGGGTCGGCACGCTCCAGCTGGCACTGCCGGGAGCCAACGCCGGTTCGCTGGCCGCGTCGCTGGGCGCTTCGGGCGCGACGCCCGGCGTCGGGGAACTCGTCGGGGTCTCCCAGGCGACGCTGGTCGTGGCCGGCTACCTGGTGGTCTTCGCCGGTCTCGGCGGTTGGCTGCTGCGGCGCCGGGATGTCCTCTGAACCGCGCGTGAAGGCCCCCTTCCCTCGGCTCAGCGAAGGGAAGGGGGCCTTCACGCGGGATCAGGCGAGCGCGTCGAGATCCGCGACGACGTCCGCGGGCAGCTCGAGGTTCGCGGCAGCGACGTTCTCGCGCAGGTGCGGCAGCGACGACGTGCCCGGGATCAGCAGGATGTTCGGCGACCGCTGGAGCAGCCACGCGAGCGCGACCTGCATCGGCGTCGCGTCGACCCGGCGAGCGCAGTCGTCGAGGACACCGGACTGGAGCGGGGTGAACCCGCCGAGCGGGAAGTACGGCACGAACGGGATGTTGATGGCCGCCAGGGCGTCGAGGAGGCCGTCGTTGGCGCGGTTCGCGACGTTGTACTCGTTCTGCACGCAGACGACCGGCGCGATCGCGCGGGCTTCCTTGACCTGTTCCGCCGAGACGTGACTCAGGCCGAGGTGCCGGATGAGACCCTGCTGCTGAAGTTCGGCGAGCACCTCGAACGGCTCTGTGATCGAGACCGGGATCGGGAAGACGCCGTGCTCCCCCGCGAGCCGCAGATTGACGACGTCGAGCACGTCGACGCCGAGGTTGCGCAGGTTGTCGTGGACCGCGGAGGTCAGCTCCTCGCGCGAGAGCGCCGAAGGCCAGCCCTTGTCCGGAGTCCGCTTCGCGCCGACCTTCGTGACGATGTGCAGATCGTCCGGGTACGGGTGGAGAGCCTCGCGGATCAGCTCGTTGGTCGTGTGCGGGCCGTAGAAGTCGCTGGTGTCGATATGGGTGACGCCCAGTTCGACCGCCTCGCGGAGAACGGCGATCGCGGCGTCGCGGTCGCTCGGCGGCCCCCAGATGCCGGGGCCGGACAGCCGCATGGCGCCGTAGCCCATCCGGCTCACGGTGAGATCGCCGAGGGTGAGGGTGCCGCCTGGGCTCATGGTCGCTCCTTGTGCAAGTGGGTTCGGCTCACCTTATGCAGGCTCGCCCGTCCTGGCGCGTGCGGGAAGGGAGCAAGGGACCTTTGCTACCACTCGGGGCTCTGACCTGCGCGAACGACCAGACCCACCAGCTGGTTCGCCAGTCCCTCGGTCAGCCCGTCGACGAACATCGCGGGGCCGGCTGGCGTTCCGCGTTCGGCCATGACCGTCGCGACGGCTTCCCCTGGGTTCGCGTAAGGCCACAGCCCCGCGACGAGGATGAAGACGGCCTTCGCGAAGTGCTCGGCCGCTTCGGCGTCGAGGGGGGCATGGGCGCGGACGAGACCGGCGAGCCGTTCGGTCCGCTCACCCGCCCGGGTCTTGAACGTCCGCGCGGTCTCCACGGAGATGTTGCGTTCGAGCACGGCGGCCATCGTGCTGATCAGCTCGCACAGCAGGCGCTGCCGCGAGATCGACGTCGCGATGACGGCCGCGACACGCTCGTACGCCGGCTTCGCGCCGTCAGGAACGCTTAGTTCGGCTTCGAGTTCGTCGAGCCACGCGACCCAGACCGAGTCGAGGACCTCCAGGAAGACCGCCTCGCGGCTGTCGAAGTACCGCAGCACGTTCGACTTCGCCAAGCCCACCCGATCGCTCAGTTCTCGCAGGCTGATCCGGGAGACGGGCCGTTCGGCAAGGAGTTCGCGCGCCGCACCGAGGATCGCCGCGCGCCGGGCCTCGACCTGTTCCGGCCGCCGCGCGCGCTGGAAGTCGGGGGCCACGCGCCGCACGCTACCAGACCACCCGGCTGTTATTCGGCGTTCGCGGCCCTCCTGGCCTGCACCCGCTTGTAGCTCCAGATCAGCAACGCGAACAGGATGAGCCCGGACAGGATCAGGCTCGATCCGGTGCTCCAGCCCCCGAGCGGCAGCCCCGGCACGAGTCCCCACACGACCCCCGCGGCCAGCAGGCCCAGCCCCGCCAGTACCGAACCCGCGATGCGCAGCGGCGACGAAACGCTGTCCTCGGCCGCCTTCATCGCCCTGTCGCGAATCGGATCGACGTACTTCTCCACCACGGGGAACTCCGAGGCCAGGACGAGCAGACCCGCGAGCACGAGCAGCAGGCCCGGCCCGGGCAGCACGAGGAGCGCGATGCCGACCAGCAGGAGAACGCCGCCCGCGATCAGGATCAAGACCTGCTTCACGGGTTTTCCGATGCCCACCGTCTTCTCCTCGCCGTCGCCTTTCCGTCGATTGTGCCGGTCGTGGCGGGAACGCGCTGGTCCGACACGTTCGGGTCATGACCTTGTCGGTATCGGACGGGCCCGTTCGTCGGGGATGGTGAACAGGCTCAGACAGGAGGACCGATGCGCTACATGTTGCTGATCTGCGGAAGCCCGTACCCCGGCGCGGACGACAGTGACGACCCACTGGACGAAAGGACGCAGCCGTGAACAGATCCTCGGCTACGACCCCCTGAAGTCCGTGAAGGCCTCCTTGAGAGACCCAGAGTCCCTCAAGGAGGCCTTCACGGACCTCGCCACCACGCGGTAGCAAAGGTCCCTTGCTCACTCCCCCGCGCGCAGCAGCTGCTCGAACGGCACGAACCCGCCGGCCGGAGCCGCGGCGGGCACTTCCGCCGACAGCCGCGCGGCGAACTCCCGCCCGGCCCGCGAAGCCCGCGTGTCGAGGTCGCCCGGAGACGCCCAGTCCGACGAAGCCGCGTACACCGCCGTCGCGACAGGCTCGGCGCGAAGGTAGGCGAAGAGCGGGCGCAGCGCGAAGTCGAGCACCAGCGAGTGCCGCTCAGTTCCGCCGGTGGCGCCGATCAGCACCGGCTTCCCGTCGAGCGCCTTCTGGTCCAGCACGTCGAAGAACGACTTGAACAACCCGCTGTACGACGCGGTGAACACGGGCGTCACGGCGATCAGGCCGTCCGCGGAGGTCACCGTGTCGATGGCCGTCCGCAGGGCGGGCGAAGGGAAGCCGGTCAGCATGTTCTTCGTGACGTCGACGGCCAGGTCCCGCAGTTCGATCACCTCGATCCGCACGTCCGGCAGTACCGAACGCGTGGCCGCGGCGAGTTTGTCCGCGAGCAGCCGCGTCGAGGAGGGCCGGCTCAAGCCCGCGGTCACCACTGCGATCGTCGTCATGCCGAAACCTCCAACCGGGAAGCGTGAGTAGGCGCTTCGGGTACGTGCGCTGGGCGAAGCGAGTCAAGTTCCTTGCGCAGCACCGGAATCACGTGCTCGCCCAGCAGGTCGAGCTGTTCCAGCACGGTCTTCAGCGGCAGCCCGGCGTGGTCCATCAGGAACAGCTGACGCTGGTAGTCGCCGAAGTGCTCGCGGAAGGTCAGCGTCTTGTCGATCACCTCTTGCGGGCTGCCGACGGTCAGCGGCGTCTGCTCGGTGAACTCCTCCAGCGACGGCCCGTGCCCGTACACCGGCGCGTTGTCGAAGTACGGCCGGAACTCCCGCACCGCGTCCTGCGACTTCGGCCGCAGGAACACCTGGCCGCCCAGTCCGACGATGGCCTGGTCCGCCTTGCCGTGCCCATAGTGCTCGTAGCGCTCGCGGTACAGATTGATCAGCGCCTGGAAGTGTTCCTTCGGCCAGAAGATGTGGTTCGCGAAGAACCCGTCGCCGTAGTAGGCGGCCTGTTCGGCGATCTCCGGGCTGCGGATCGAACCGTGCCACACGAACGGCGGGACACCGTCGAGCGGCCGCGGGGTCGAGGTGAACTCCTGCAGCGGTGTCCGGAACTTGCCCGACCAGCTGACCACGTCCTCACGCCACAACCGGTGCAGCAGGTGGTAGTTCTCGATGGCCAGCGGGATGCCCTGGCGGATGTCCTGCCCGAACCACGGGTACACCGGGCCGGTGTTGCCGCGCCCCATCATCAGGTCGACGCGCCCGTCGGCGAGGTGCTGCAGCATCGCGAAGTCCTCGGCGATCTTCACCGGGTCGTTCGTGGTGATCAGCGTGGTCGAGGTGGAAAGGATGATCTTCGACGTCTGCGCGGCGATGTAGCCGAGCATCGTCGTGGGCGACGAAGGCACGAAGGGCGGGTTGTGGTGCTCGCCGGTCGCGAAGACGTCGAGGCCGACTTCTTCGGCCTTGAGCGCGATGCGCACCATCGCCTTGATCCGCTCGTACTCGCTGGGCGCCTCCCCGGTGGTCGGGTCGGTCGTCACATCGCCCACCGTGAAGATTCCGAACTGCATGACCTGCTCCCTGGGCCGGGTTACGTTGCTTGAGCGTTCAACCTCACGCGCGCAAGAAGTATTCCAGACCATCGGCGCGAGCCGAAAGGGTGACTTGATCGGCCCGGGAAGTGGCCGCCCCCACACTCGAATCCATGTGGCTCACCTCCCTGCTTGTGACAACGTTGACATTCGCGCTCACGCCGGCCGCCACCACTCCCGAACCCACCGTCGCGGCGACGATCTGCGCCAAGTACTGCGACAGCCGCGACCCCGCCTTGGCCGTCGGCGAAAGAAGACCCGGCACCGCGTCCGTCTGGGGCCGCGGCATCACGCTGCATCTCTCCGACGGCGACAACATGGGCTGGGGCAGCATCGGCGACGGCGACCCCGGCGACGAGGTCTGGCTCGACCGTTCCTTCGACGGCGGCCGCACCTGGACGGGCGACAGCCGGATCGGCGACACGAAGATCCCGTCCGGCCAACGCGGCTGGCGGACCCTGATGTTCAACGTCGACGACCCCGCCACCCACCGTTTCGGCGCCCTGCGCGCCTGCGGGAAGGCGAGCAACCGGCCGGAAATCGCCTGTACTCGGTGGTTCCGCACGACCGTCGCCGCGAACGACCGCACCGAGGCCGCCGCCACCGCGCTCATGCAGTTCTACGACAACGGCACCGGGCTGTGGCAGACCACGGGCTGGTGGAATTCGGCGAACGCGCTCACCGCGATCCTCGACTACAGCGCCAGAACCGGCTCGCAGAACTACCGCTACGCCATCGCCAACACCTTCGACCGCAACCGCGGCGACAACTTCACCAACGAATACATCGACGACACCGGCTGGTGGGCGCTCGCCTGGATCCGCGCCTATGACCTGACCAAGGACCGCCGCTATCTCGACACCGCCGTCATCGCGGCGGACTACATGTACTCCTACCGCGACGGGACCTGCGGCGGCGGGCTCTGGTGGTCGACGGCGAAGACGTACAAGAACGCCGTCACCAACGAGCTGTACGTGAAAGTCGCCGCGTCACTGCACAACCGGCTCCCCGGCGACACGCTCCAGCTCGCGCGGGCACGCGAGGTGTGGGACTGGTTCCGCGCGAGCGGCATGATCAACGGGGCCGGTCTGGTCAACGACGGCTTGAACTCCTCCTGCGCGAACAACGGGCAGGCCGTCTGGAGTTACAACCAGGGCATCGTCCTCGGCGCGCTGGTCGAACTGAACCGCGCGACCGGCGACGCCGCCCTGCTCACGACGGCCCGGCGACTCGCGGATGCCTCCACCACGACGTCGCTGCTTCACTCGAACGGGATCCTGCGAGACCCGTGCGAATCCGGTGACTGCGGCGCCGACGGGCCGTCCTTCAAGGGCGCGTACGCCAGAGGGCTCGGCGAACTGGACCGGGCGCTGACCGGCAGGCCGTATCGGGCCTACCTGACGCGACAGGCGAACTCCACGATCGCGACCAACCGCACGTCGCTCGACCAGCACGGCCTGCGCTGGGCGGGACCGGTCGACAGGATCGACGCCGCCCGTCAGCACAGCGCGCTGGAGGTGCTCACCGCAGCTCTCTGAGCACCGGATCCGGGACGTGCAGCCAGGCGCGGACCTCGGTCTCCTTCTCGTGCACGAGCACCTGCCGGTAGCTCATCGTGTCGAGACCGGGGCCGCCCTGGTCCTGGACGTCCTCGTGGAACCGGTCCGAGACGAGCACCACCACGGGCGACTCGTCCGGCGCTTCGGCGAGCGCGTCCCGCAACACCCGCGAATCGAGCAGCCGGGCGAGCAGCACCTTCGGCCGCCCGGTCACGCCGTACTCGTCGAGCGCGATCTCGCCGGCGTGGATCGCCACCCGCACGCGGATCCGCAGGCCGGGCTCGGTGACGACGTTGTACCTGGCGAGTTCCGCGGTCAGCCGGGAGACGAGCGGGTACACCAGGCGGAACTTCGGGAAATGCGGCGGGACCACGACGATCATGCCGTCCCCGGTATCGCGCTTCAGGCAGGCGTCCCAGGCGATTCCGCTGGTCTCGAAGGCGTTGGCCAGCACACCGAAGAGCATCCGCCGGACCTGGACGAAGATCTCGCTGCTGCGCCCGACCTGACCGAATCCGGCGATGTCGATCGAGAACAACCCGCAGTGCATGCCGGACTCGACCCAAGCCGTCGGCGGCGGGTAGAGGATCTTCCTCCGCAGCAGCGCGAGGTGCACACAGGCCACGGTGATGAACACGATCGTGCCGAAGAACCAGGCGAACGAAAGCACCGCCTCCGACTCGCCCTCCGCCGCCGCCCGCTCCAGCAGGAACGTCATCCCGACCGCGATACCGCCATAGCCCAGCACGAACAGCCACAGGACGGCGCGTCGCAACCGGATCGCGGCGTGCGCCACCGGTAACAGCGCGAGTATGCCGAACGACCCGACGACCACCACGAAATACCAGAGACTCACGACGCGTTGTGCGGTCGAGACGCGTGTGGGACCGGTTCCGACGGCCACCTTCTTCCCCCCGTCACCGTGTGACACCGGGAACGATAACGCCTCATCCAAGCCAGGAGGAAGCCGCTTTCCCCAGCCGTGACCCGGCCATCGGGACGGCGTGATCCGCCACACCCGGGGCTCGGGAGGACGAAGCTGTCGGAGGGGGCGGATATCCTCCAGTACGGTGTCGCGTTGAACACCACCTCCACGAGCTAGTTCGCGAGCCATGACTCCAGGAGAAGTACCCAGTGACTGCTGAGACCCTGTACGGGGCCGACGACCTGACGCATCTCGAGGGTCTGGAAGCGGTCCGCAAGCGCCCCGGGATGTACATCGGTTCCACCGACAGCCGCGGCATCAACCACCTGTTCTCCGAGGTCGTGGACAACTCGACCGACGAGGGTGTGGCGGGTCACGCCACGAAGATCGTGGTCACCCTGCACGCCGACGGCAGTGTCCAGGTCGATGACGACGGTCGCGGCATCCCCACCGGCACGCACGCCAAATCCGGTTTGTCGGGTGTCGAGCTGGTGCTGACGAGGCTGCACGCGGGCGGCAAGTTCGGCGGCTCCGGCTACAAGACCTCCGGCGGCCTGCACGGCGTCGGTGCCTCGGCGGTGAACGCGCTGTCGCACCGCTTCGACGTCACGGTGAAGCAGAACGGCAAGGTCCACCAGATGTCGTTCGCGCACGGCGTCCCCGGCGTGTTCGACGGCCCCGGCCCGAAGGCGAAGTTCACCCGCAAGTCCGGGCTGAACGTCACCGGGAAGATGAAACGCGGCGAGCGCTCGGGCACGTCGATCCGGTACTGGTACGACTCGCGTTACTTCGAAAGCGGGGCCGCGCTCGACGTCGAGGGTGTCCGCGCGAAGATGCGCAACACCGCGTTCCTCGTCCCCGGCGTCACGTACGTACTGCGCACCGCCGTCGACGACTCGATCAGCGAAGAGACCTTTCACTTCCCCAACGGCCTCGCGGACATGGTCGACTTCCTCGCCCCGGACAGCGAGAAACCCGTCTGCGGCACGCTGATCATCAACGGCGAGGGCACGTACAAGGAGAACGCGGCCGACGCCAGCGGTGTCATGCAGTCCAATGTGGTGCGTCACGCGGAGATCGAGGTCGCGCTGCGCTGGGGCACCGGCTACGAGCGCACCGTGGAGTGCTTCACCAACACCATCCGCAACGTGCACGGCGGCACGCACCGCCGCGGTTTCGACCGCGCGGTGCTGAAAGCCTTGCAGGACGCGATTTCCAAAACCCGCGGGCTGCTCAAGCCCAAGGAGGACATGCCGACCGTCGAGGACGTGCTCGAAGGAATGACGGCGGTCGTCCACGTCCGGCTGCCGGAGCCGCAGTTCACCTCGCAGACCAAGGACGAGTTGTCCACCGCCGGGATCACCCGCGTCATCCAGGGCGTCGTCGACAAGCACATCCGCTCCTGGACCGAAGAGCGCAAGACCAAGTCCGAGGCGAAGATCGTGCTGCAGAAGGTGGTCGACGCGGCACGCGTCCGGCTCACCCAGAAGCAGCAGAAGGACGCGGCCCGGCGCAAGACCGCGCTCGAAGGCGCGGCCATGCCGCCGAAGCTGGTCGACTGCCGCACCACCGGTGTCGCCCGCAGCGAGCTGTTCCTCGTCGAGGGTGACAGCGCGCTCGGTTCGGCGCGGATGGCGCGCGTCTCGGAGTACCAGGCGCTGCTTCCCTTGCGCGGCAAGATCCTCAACGTCCAGAAGGCGTCGCTCGGCGACACCCTGAAAAACGCCGAGATCGCCTCGATCGTGCAGGTGCTCGGCGCGGGCAGCGGACGCACGTTCGACCTGTCGACCATGCGCTACGGCCGGGTGATCCTGATGGCCGACGCGGACGTGGACGGTTCGCATATCCGCACGCTGCTGATCACGCTGTTCGCCAAGTACATGCGGCCGGCGATCGAGGACGGCAGGCTCTACGCCGCGATGCCACCGCTGCACAAACTGGTCACCAAGGGCCGCAACCCGGAAACCCATTTCACCTTCACCCAGAAGGAAATGGAGACCAAGTACGCGGAGCTGGAACGGGCGGGCAAGCAGATCGTCACGCCGGTGCCGCGGTTCAAGGGTCTCGGCGAGATGGACGCCGACGAACTGTGGGAGACCACGATGAACCCGGCCACCCGCTCGGTCCGCCGGATCACCCTCGACGACGTCGAAGCCGCGGAGAACGCGCTCGAACTGTTGATGGGCGAGAAGGTCGAGCCACGCCGCAACTGGCTGGTCGAATCCTCCGACCGGGTCGACCGCGAAGCCATCGACGCCTGATTTCGTTGCTATTCAAGGAGCTTTGAGCAATGGCACGCCGTAAGGGCACCACCACCAAGGTCGATCCCGCCGCGTTCGACAAGCCCGGCGCGAACGTCTTCGACAACTCGCTGAAGACGGAGATCGAGGATTCGTACCTGGAGTACGCCTATTCGGTCATCCACTCGCGGGCGCTCCCGGACGCGCGGGACGGGCTGAAGCCGGTGCACCGCCGGATCATGCACTCGATGAACGAGAACGGCTACCGGCCTTCGCACGCGTACGTGAAGTCGGCGCGTGTCACCGGCGACGTGATGGGCAAGTACCACCCGCACGGTGAGACGGCGATCTACGACGCCATGGTCCGGCTCGCGCAGGACTTCTCGCTCAACGTCCCGCTGGTCGACGGGCACGGCAACTTCGGCTCCCCCGACGACGGCCCGGCCGCCTCGCGGTACACCGAGGCACGGCTGTCACCGGAGGCCATGCTGCTGGTCGGCGAACTCGGCGAGGACACCGTCGACTTCCGGCCGAACTACGACGGCTCGCTCGAAGAGCCGTCCGTGCTGCCGGCGGCGTTCCCGAACCTGCTGGTCAACGGCACTTCCGGGATCGCCGTCGGGATGGCGACCAATATGATCCCGCACAACATGAGCGAGGTCATCGGCGCCGCGCGCTGGCTGATCAACCACCCGAACGCCACCCTCGACAAGCTGATGGAGTACGTCCCCGGTCCCGACCTGCCGACCGGCGGTTCGCTGCTTGGCCTCGACGAGGTGCGCCGCGCGTACGAGACCGGCCGAGGCGTCGTGCGGATGCGCGCCAGCGCCGAGACCGGGCCGCTGGAGGGCAGCCGCGGCCGCCAGGCGATCACCGTCACCGAGCTGCCGTACGGCGTCGGCCCGGAGAAGGTGATCGAGAAGATCACCGACGAGGTCAACAAGTCCAAGCGGCTCACCGGGATCGCCGACGTCAAGGATCTCACCGACCGCGAGAACGGCACGCGGCTGGTCATCGAATGCAAGGTCGGGGTGAACCCGCAGGCGCTGCTCGCGGATCTGTACCGGCTCACACCGCTGGAGCAGTCTTTCGGCATCAACAACCTGGTGCTGGTGGACGGGCAGCCGCAGACGCTGGGGCTCAAGGCGCTGCTGGAGGTCTTCCTCAGCCACCGCTACGAGGTCGTCACCCGCCGCACCCGGTACCGGCGCCGCAAGCGCGAAGAGCGCCTGCACCTGGTCGACGGTCTGCTGATCGCCCTGCTCGATATCGACAAGGTGATCAAGCTGATCCGCGACAGCGAGAACGCCGCGGCCGCGAAGGACGGCCTGATGAAGCGGTTCAAGCTCTCGGAGATCCAGGCGACGTACATCCTCGACACCCCGCTGCGGCGGCTCACCAAGTACGACCGGATCGAGCTCGAAGCCGAGCAGGACAAGCTGCGCGGGGAGATCGCCGAGCTGTCGAAGATCCTCGACGACGAGTCGGTGCTGAAGAAGGTCGTCTCGGCAGAGCTGGCCAAGGTCGCCAAGGACCACCCCACCGAACGCCGCACCGCGCTGATCGACGGTGACCTCAAGGAGGTCCTCGCCGCGTCGAAGCCGTCGGGTCCGCTGGAGGTCGCCGACGATCCGTGCCAGGTGATCCTGTCGGCCACCGGGCTGGTCGCGCGGACGGCGGCGGAATCGGAGGAAGCGTCGGAAGTGCGGCGCCGCAACGGCCGCGTCAAACACGACTCGGTGTCCGCGGTGGTCCATTCGACGGCACGCGGTCAGGTGCTTCTGGTGACGAACCGCGGCCGCGCGTTCAAGACCGACGTGCTGCCGCTGCCGGTCCTGCCCGAGCAGGCGGGCACGGTGTCGCTGCGCGGCGGGATGGCCGCGAAGGAACTGGTGCCGTTGGAGAAGGGCGAGCGCGTCATCGGCCTTGCCCCGCTCGGCGAACAGGCGGCAGGCTCCCCGGGTCTCGCGCTCGGGACGAAGCACGGTGTCGTGAAGGTGTGCGCGCCGGAATGGCCGGTCCGCTCGGACGAGTTCGATGTGATCAGCCTGAAGGACGGCGACGAGGTCGTCGGCGCCAGCTGGCTCACCGACGGCGAAGAGACACTGGCGTTCCTGTCGTCCGAAGCGTCACTGCTGCGCTACCCGGCTTCGCTCGTGCGACCCCAAGGCCTCAAGGGCGGCGGCATGGCCGGGATCACCGTGCGCGGTGAAGCGGAAGTGGTCTTCTTCGGCGCGATCCGCACCGACGACGCCGAACACGGCGAGCCGATGGTCGTCACCGCGACCGGCGCGAGCGTGAAGGTGACCCCGTTCAGCGAGTACCCGGCCAAGGGCCGCGCGACCGGTGGTGTCCGGGCGCAGCGTTTCCTCAAGGGCGAGACGCGGCTGGTCGTGGGCTGGATCGGTCCGCGTCCCGCCGGCGCCTCGCGCACCGGTGACCCGGTGGAGCTGCCCGAAGTCGACGTCCGGCGCGACGGCTCCGGCCACGCCCACCCCGGCCCGGAGGTCGTCGGTCACCTGATCGAACGGGACTAGCCCCCGTGCCGCATTTAGTCACCTAATTGCGGCCGCCACCTCGGGCGCCCCTAGCGCAAGCGCAATGAAGGGGCCTTTCATAGCAAATTTTGCTATGAAAGGCCCCTTCATTGCGCGCTGGACACCCCACTCGCGACAAGAGTCCGCCTTCTGATCACGCGAGTTCGCCGCCCAATCACGCGAGTTCGCCCCCCAAACACGCGAGTTCGCCCCCCAATCACGCGAGTTACGCCCGCAATCACGCGAGTCGCGCCTCCGATCACGCGTGATCCGGATCCAGCTACGCGAGAGCTCGAGTCCCAAGCGGTAGCAAAGGTCCCTTGCTCCCCCGCCGCCCCCGCCCCCCGCATTCAGAGGACTAAACGCGCGGCCCCAGCAGCCCCTTCGCGATGTGCGTCACCTGGATCTCGTTGCTGCCCGCGTAGATCATCAGCGACTTCGCGTCCCGCGCGAGCTGCTCCACCCGATACTCCGCCATGTACCCGTTCCCGCCGAACAGCTGCACGGCCTCCATCGCCACCTCGGTGGCCGCCTCCGACGAGTACAGCTTCATCGCCGAAGCCTCGGCCAGCGTCGGCATCTTGCCCGCGCGCAGGGTCTCGATCAGCTGGAACACCATGTTCTGCACGTTGATCCGCGCGACCTCCATCTTCGCCAGCTTGAGCTGGATGAGCTGGAATCGCCCGATCTCCTGACCCCACAGCTTCCGGTTCTTCGCGTAGTCCACGCAAAGCCGATGACACTCGTTGATGATCCCGAGCGCCAGCGCCGCGACGCCGATCCGCTCGACGGCGAACCCGGATTTCACCTCGGCCTTGCTGTCTCCGTCGCGACCCGTCTCGGATTCGCCGAGCAGCCGGTCCTTCCCGAGCCGCACGTCGCTGAAGAACAGCTCGCCGGTCGGCGAGGACATCATGCCCATCTTCTTGAACGGCTTGCCCTGCGTGAGCCCGGGCATGCCCTTGTCCAGCACGAACGTCAGCACCGGGCGATCACGGGCGTCCGAACCGTCGTCGAGCTTCGCGTACACGATGATCGTGTCGGCGTAAGGCCCGTTGGTGATGAACGTCTTCTGTCCGTTGAGGACGTACTCGTCACCGTCGCGCCGCACCGACGTCTTCATCCCGCCGAACGCGTCCGATCCGGAGTCGGGTTCGGTGATCGCCCACGCGCCGACCTTCTCGAACGTCGCCAATCCGGGCAACCAACGTTCCTTCTGCGCCTGCGTGCCCTTGGTCAGGATCGTCTGCGCGGTCAGCCCGATGCTCACGCCGAGCGAGGCGACGATGCCGAGGCTGACCCCGGCCAGTTCGCTCACCGCGATGAGCGCCATCGCCTCCTGACCGCCGAACGCCAAGCCGCCACCCGAGCCGGACCCTCGCTCCTTCGACAGCAGTTTCGACACCGATTCCCGCGCGAGCGCGTCGATGCCGAAGGACGCGAACATCTTCCGGATGATGTCGTACGGCGGCAGTGTCCCGCTTTCCAACGCGTCCAGATGCGGCCGGATCTCCTTGTCGACGAACTCCCGGATGGCGTCCCTGATCAGCAGTTCGGTCTCGGACCACTCGATCACGGCAGCCTCGCGGCGATGTCGTCGATCTCCCAGGCCGCCTCGGTTTCGATCACCTTGACGTCGTGCCAGCCCGCGAGTTCGGAGATCGCGCCGCCCTGCACCGCGAACACCTTGCCGGTGAGCGGGCATTTCTCGGTCGCGAGGTAGGCCACCAGCGGCGAGATGTTCGCCGGGGAGAACGCGTCGAACTCCCCTTCCTCGACCTCCTGCGCGAAGATCGCGCCCATGCCCGGCGTCGCCAGGGTGAGCCGCGTGCGCGCGATCGGCGCGATCGCGTTGACCCGCACGCCGTAGCGTTCCAGTTCCTCGGCTGCGACCTGTGTCAGCGCGGCGATGCCCGCCTTCGCCGCGCCGTAGTTCGCCTGTCCCGCGTTCGGCACCGTGGTCCCGGACGCCGACGCGGTGTTGATCACCGAACCCGCCACCCGCTCGCCGGCCTTGCTCGCGCTCTTCCAATACGCGGCCGCGTGCCGCAGCACCGCCGCGTGCCCCTTCAAATGCACCGCGATCACGGAATCCCATTGGGACTCCTCAAGTCCGGCGATGAACGCGTCCCGCAGGATGCCCGCGTTGTTCACGACGACGTCCAGCCTGCCGAACTCGCCCACCGCCTGCGCGACCAGTTCCTCCGCGCCCGCCCAGTCGGCGACGTTGGCCGTGTTCGCCACGGCCTTCCCGCCCGCCGCGCGGATCTCGTCGACGACTTCCTGTGCGGGCCCGGTGTCGCTGCCGCTGCCGTCGTTCGCGCCGCCGAGGTCGTTGACCACGACGCTCGCGCCCTCGCGCGCGAACAGCAGCGCGTGCTCGCGGCCGATCCCACGTCCGGCGCCGGTGATGACGGCGACCCGCCCGTCGAGTGTTCCCATGGCTTTTGCTCCTACTCCGCGAATTCCGCGAGGCCGTCTTTGATCACGACCGTGTCGCCGACGGTGGTTTCGAAGGCGTAGCTTCCGCCGCCCGCGCTCCAGATGGACGTCATCAGGTCCTGCCCGGGCAGCACCGGTTTGGCGAACCGCACGGCGAACCGTTTCAGTTTGTCCACATCGGACCCGGTGACCTCGGTCAGCAGTGCCCAGGAGGTGAACGCCATGGTGCACAAGCCGTGCGCGATGATCCCTGGCAGTCCCGAAGCCTTCGCGACCTCTTCGTCGAGATGGATGGGCATGGGGTCGCCCGCGGCCGGCGCGTACCGATAGGTCTGGTCGTCATCGACGTGCTGGCTGACCCTCGCCACGGGTGCCTGCGAACGCAGGGCTTCGTCGAACTTGTGCTCCGGCCCGAGTTCGCCGCGTGTCTCGCCGGTGTCGAACCCGCGCACGAACAAGGTCACGTACTGCTCGTTGACCAGGTCGCCGTCCTCGGTCCGGCATTCGAGGTGGATGGTGCCGCGCGTGCCGTTCTCCAGCCCTTCGTATCCGGTCATCCGCGCTCGTGACACGAGCTTGTCACCGGGTCGGATCGGCCGGTGGAACCGGAATTCTTGCTCTCCGTGCACGATCCGGCCGAACAACCCGACCGGAACGACCTCGAGCGCGGGTTCCATCAGCGACTCGAACACCGGCACGATCGCGAACACGGGGCTCGCGACGTCCCCGGCGAGATGCGCCGGAATCGGGTCGTTGGTGGCCTTCGCGTACTCGATCAGCCGCTCGCGGGTGACCTCGAACCGCGACTCGTCGGTCCACTTGCCGAGCCCGCCGGGGTCGAACCGCTCGGTCACGAGACCAGCGCCTTGAAGTTTTCGAGGGAGGCGTCGAGGTTCTTCTTGCCGTCCTTCTCGACGGCCTTGCCGAGCGCGCCGACGATCATCTGGCCGGCGAACTCCGCGTCGATGCTGGCGAGCGAACCTTCGCCGGACGCCTCCACCGACAGTTCGAACTTGACCTTCACCCCGGCCATCCCGGTCCCCGAGATCGCCAGCTTCGACGGCGCCTCGAACTCGTCGACGGTCCAGGTGATCGTGTTCGGCATCCCGAGCATCGTGACGACCTCGGAGGCCTGCGCACCCTTGGAGAATTCCGCCGGGACCTCGCCCTTCCACTTGGTGTGGATGGTCAGCCACTTCTCGAAGTTGTTGGGGTTGGAGAACTCCGCCCACACCTTGCCGGGGGCGGCGGGGAGTTCGACGGAGGCACTGATCTTGCCCATGGTTCTTCCTTTCCGGATCAGCGCTCGGCGCGCTGGTAGGCGGTGACGACGGCGGCGCCGCCGAGTCCGATGTTGTGCTGCAATGCGGCCTGGACGCCGTCGACCTGGCGTTTGTCCGCGGTCCCGCGCAGCTGCCAGGTGAGTTCGGCGCATTGCGCGAGGCCGGTGGCACCGAGCGGGTGTCCCTTGGAGATCAGCCCGCCGGACGGGTTGACGACCCACTT
The DNA here is from genome assembly GCF_019330265.1 of Amycolatopsis sp. TNS106. Lineage (NCBI taxonomy): Bacteria > Bacillati > Actinomycetota > Actinomycetes > Pseudonocardiales > Pseudonocardiaceae > Amycolatopsis > Amycolatopsis sp. TNS106. Next base: position 5,067,314 of record NZ_CP024972.1, read on the forward strand.
GCCGCCGTAGGTGGTGTCCCCGGAGTCGACGAGCTTCCCGGCTTCCCCTTCGGGGCAGAGTCCCAGCGCTTCGTAGAGCAGGAGTTCGTTGGCGGAGAAGCAGTCGTGCAGTTCGATGACCTGGAAGTCCTCCGCGCCGAGCCCGGCCTGGTCGTACACCTGCCGCACGGCCTGGACGTTCATGTCGTAGCCGATGATGTTCTTCGCGGTGCCGTCGAAGGTGCTGGCGAAGTCGGTGGTCATCGCCTGTCCGACGATCTCCACGGCCTGCCCCGCCAGCCCATGGGAGTCCACAAAGGACTCGCTGGCGAGGATCGCCGCGCCCGATCCGTCCGACGTCGGTGAGCACTGGAGTTTCGTCAGCGGGTCGTAGATCATCCGCGAGTCCAGGATGTCCTGCAGCGAATAGCTTTCCTGGAACTGCGCGTACGGGTTGTTCACCGAGTGGCGGTGGTTCTTTTCGCCGATCTTGGCGAAGTGCTCGGCGGTGGTGCCGTAGGTCTTCATGTGCTCGCGGCCCGCCGCGCCGAACATCCACGGCGCCGGCGGGAACAGCACCTCGGAGATCTCCGCGAGCGCCTGGATGTGCCTGCCCATCGGCTGCTCGCGGTCGTCGTAGGTCGAGCCGAGTGATCCAGGCTGCATCTTCTCGAAACCCAGCGCGAGCGCGCAGTCGGCGCGGCCGCCCCGGATCGCCTCCGCGGCGAGGTACAGCGCGGTCGAGCCGGTCGAGCAGTTGTTGTTGACGTTGACGACCGGGATCCCGGTCATGCCCAGCTCGTAGACCGCCCGCTGACCCGAGGTCGACTCGCCGTAGACGTAGCCGACGTAGGCCTGCCGCACCTCGTCGAAGGAGATCCCGGCGTCTTCGAGCGCCTTGGTCCCCGACTCCTTGGCCATCTGCGGGTAATCCCAGTCCTCGCGCCGACCGGGCTTCTCGAACTTCGTCATGCCCACGCCGACGACGTACACCTTGTTGGCCACCACGACGCTCCTTGTCGTTGCTGTTGGAACTGAAGATACAGACAGGACTGTATTTATCAACCCCTTACATACAGGTCTGCACGGATGTTACTTAGCGCACGTGTCGCTAAGGTCGGGGTATGGATCCCGAGGAGCTTCGGCAGCGGTTCTCCCTGCTGACCACCGCGCATCTGACCGACGGCTGCGTCCGCGCCGGCGTCCCGGTCCGCTGCGCGCCCGCCGGTACGCACGCGGTCGTGCCCGAAAGCCGCGTCTCCGGGCGGGTCACCCCCGCCCGGCACGTCGGCAGCGTCGACGTCTTCCTGGAGGCGTACGAAACCGCGAACCCCGGCGATGTCCTCGTCGTCGACAACGGCGGCCGGCTCGACGAGAGCTGTGTCGGAGACCTCGCGGTGCTCGAAGCCGAGGCCGCCGGGCTGAGCGGCGTGGTCATCTGGGGGCTGCATCGCGACACCGCCGACATCAAGAAGATCGGGTTGCCGGTGTTCAGTCTCGGCTCGATCCCGACCGGTCCGCTCTCGGTCTCCGCCCGCCCGGACGACGCGCTCGAATCGGCCGTCGTCGGCGAGTGGACGGTGACGCGGGAAGACCTCGTGTTCGGCGACGAGGACGGCGTCCTGTTCATCCCCGCCGACCGGGCGGATGAGGTCCTGGACCGCGCCGAGGGCATCCGCGACACCGAGCGCCTCCAGGCCGAGCGGATCCGCGCCGGAGAGTCGCTTCGCGAGCAAGTGCGCTTCGCCGACTTTCTTGCGGAGCGCGCGAAGTCGCCTTCGCTGACGTTTCGGCAGCACCTGCGGTCGGTCGGCGGCGCCATCGAGGAGTAGCAAGGGACCTTTGCTACCGCCTGACTGCTGGCGGGCCGCGATGGCCGTCCGTGAAGGCCTCCTTGAGGGACCCAGAGTCCATGAAGGGCCCCTTCACTACCTTCAGGGTAGGCAAGGAGGCCTTCACGGCACCCGCGGGAGAGCAAGGGACCTTTGCTACCACTCGCGGGCCGCCGCAGCCGCCACCGGCAGCACGATCCAGCTCGTCCGGTCGGTCGACCTGCCCTGCTGAAGGAACAGCCGGACCTGGTCCGCCGCGAAGCACTCGCCAAAAATGGCATAGGGCGAACCTGGCCTGCCTGGTCCTGTTCATTCTCGTGCGGCTTGCCTTCCGCCGAGCCACAGCAGACCGTCGATGACGAAGCGGTTCTGCACCTCACTGCCGAAGGTCGACGAAAGCGGCTGGTTCGTCTCGTAGTTCATCTTGTCGTGCCCGAAGTTGGCATACAGCATCTTGTACCGGGCGTTGGTCCAGAGGATCGGGTAGTACCCGCTGTACCAGGACTGATTCGGATCGGTCCCGAGCGGGAAGCTCACCGGATCCACCGAGGCGAGGATCCGGATGTCCGGGTTCTTTCGCAGGTCCCTGTTCCAGGCGTACCACTCGCTCACCGACGAGGTGAAGGTCGTGGGCAACCGTGTGGTCGACGGATGCGGCCGGTTCTCCACCTTCAGCGTCGCCGTCGTCGGCCCCCAGGTGTTGGACTTGAACGCGCCCGTGCCGAGGAATCGGTTGTGGTACCAGTCCCAAGTGGACGGATTGGTGGTGAACGCCGCCACGTGGAAGCCGAGGAACGCCCCACCCGCGTTCATGTACCGCTCGAAGCCCGCACGCTGCGCCGAGGTCTGGGGCAGGTCGTCCAGGAACAGCACGACCTGGTACTGCGAGGGCTGCAACGAGTTCAGCCGGTTCCAGTCATTGGTCGCGGTGTAACCGAAGTTGTGCTGTGACGCGGTTTTCGGGAACCACTGGTTGGCTTCCTTGACGAAACTGATGTGCGCCGGGTCGTAGGTGCCGTTGTAGAAGGCCAGCACCTGGAACGCGGGTGCCGCCTGTGCCGTCACCGGCGCCAACGACAGCGCGAGACACGAAACGAACAGCAGAGCGAGTTGGACCGCGAATTTCCTCATACCTCACCACCCATGCCGAAGTGTGTAAATTCATATCTTGAATTAACACATGACAAAGCGCTAGGCCTGCGGAAAAGTCGGTTCCCGCTGACCGACACTGGCGCGGATCGATAACCTGGGGATTATGGAATTGCGGGATATCGAGATCTTCCTGGCGCTGGCCGACGAACTTCATTTCGGCCGCACCGCCGAACGCCTGCACGTCTCGCAGGCTCGGGTGAGCCAGACGATCAAGCAGGTGGAACGCCGGATCGGCGCGCCGCTGTTCGCCCGCACCAGCAGGCAGGTCCGGCTCACGCCGATCGGCGAACGACTGCGGGACGACCTCGGCCCCGCCTACCGAGCACTGCACGAAGGCATCGACCGCGCGATCGCGGCCGGGCGCGGGATCGGCGGCGTGCTGCGGCTGGGTTTCGAAGCACCCGGCGTCGCCGACCTGATCGAAGACCTCCTGGACCGCTTCCGGCAGCGCTACCCGGACACGGAACTGCTCATCCGCGAAGCCGATTTCGCCGATCCGATGGCGATGCTGCGATCGGGTGAGATCGACGTGCTGGCGACCCTTCTTCCGGCCGACGAGCCGGATCTCCTGACCGGACCGGTCGTGTACACCGAACCGATGGTGCTCGCGGTGTCGTCGAAGCACCCTTTCGCGCGGCGGAAGTCAGTGACCCTGGACGACCTCGCCCGCGACACCGTCCATCGCGCGGCGCATCCGCCGGAGCCGTACTGGATCGAGGAGCCACGGCAGTGGCTGACGCCGGCCGGACACCTCGTGACCCGGGGCAAACCCTTCGCGACCTTTCAGGAACTGCTCGCCGCGATCGCCACCGGCGCCGGCATCTGCCCGCTCGCCTCGCACGCGCGGGAGTACTTCAGCCACCCGCGAATCCGTTTCGTGCCTTTCGCCGGCTCTCCCGACGTCGAATGGGGCCTCGTCTGGCCGCGCTCCGCGGAGACGGCCCGCGTACACGCCTTCGCGACCGTCGCCGCCGCTTCTCGCCCCTGACCTGCGGAAAGAGAGCAAGGGACCTTTGCTACCACCTGGCCGCCCCACCGACCCCGAACAGCGTGAAGGCCCCCTTCCCTCGGCTGAGCCGAGGGAAGGGGGCCTTCACGGGAAAAGCTAGCCGGTGACCTTCTGTACCCAGTCCTGTTCCAGCTTCACGACCTGCCCGTTCGCGGTGACGGTCGGCGTGCCGAACCCGGGGCCGTTGCCGAAGTCCTGCTGCAGCGACGGATCCGTGGAGATCTTCGTGTACGCGTCCTGGATCTCCTGGTCGTAGGCGCCACTGTTGACCTTGAGCGCGAAGGCCGGGTCGGTGATGCCGACGTCCTGCCCGAGCTTGATCAGCTGCGCCTTGTCGAACCCACGTCCGCCTTCCTCCGGCTGATCCTTGAACAGCGCGTCGTGGAAGGCGAGGAACTTGCCCGCGTCGGCCGCGGCGAGCGAGGCGTTGGCGGAGTCCAGCGAGTAGCCCGGCGGGTCGGAGCGCTGGTTGAGCATCGGCAGCATGTGGTACCGGACCTGCAGGGTCCCGTTGTTCACCTGCTCCTCGATCTGTCCCTTGAACGACTCTTCGAACTGCTTGCAGACCGGACAGAGGAAATCGGCGTAGATGTCGATCGTCTTCTTCGCCTCGGGCTTGCCGACGACCACGGCCGCCCCCTCGCGCTTCTCGACGACACCGGGCGCCGAAGCGGTCGGCTGCGCGCCGATCACCTTGCCCTCGGTGCTGTCCTTGCTGGACGTCGTCCAGATCACGCCACCGATCACCAGCGCGGCGAGCACGACCACCGCGACGGTGATCGCGACGACCTTCTTCTTGTCGCCGCCCGCGACGCCCCTGGCCTGTGCCACCGAGCGCGACGCGGTCTGCTGCTGCTTGCGTTTCCGAGCGTTGCGCTCAGCTCCACCCACGATTATTCGTTCCCTTCAGCGATACCCACATAGTCGTCGTCGGCGGGGGCGCGAGAGTTCCCGAGCCAGCCGTCCACGGACAGCCAGGTCCGCGGCCGCACGATCAGCCAGACACCCAGGAGCGCGAACCCGAGGTCCCTGGCGATCTCCTGCGGATACCTCGTCTGATCCGCGGCGATCTGACCGCCACCGCCGAAGCAGCCACAGTCGATGCTCAGCCCGCGCGCCCAGGATTGGGCGATCGCGGCGATGAGCACCGCCAGCGTCAGCACCGACAGCACCGACACCCACCGGGTCACGAACCCGGCGAGCAGGAACAGGCCGAGCGCCAGTTCGACGAGCGGCATCCCGATCGCGACCGGGCGGACGAGCCCGTCCGGCAGGACGTCGAAGGCCTGGACCGCGATGTAGGTCTGCCCCGGATCGCTGATCTTCAGCGCTCCGGAAACCAACCAGACGGCGGCCAGGCCGAGCCGGGCGAGTGTGCCCACGGCGTCGAGTACGACTTGGGGCGGTCTACGCACGGGCCTAGGCTAACCGCCGACCCTGAGAACAATGTGAGGCGGCGGACGGAGGCACCCGATGAGGGGACGCAGCCTGCTGGTGGCCTGCTTGATGCTGGTCACAGCGGCGGCCTGCGGCGAAGAGGCCGGCCCGTCGGACTCTCTCGTCACGCGCGCCGTCGCGTCCAACAAGCTCACCATCGGCATCCGCTTCGACCAGCCGGGACTTTCGCGAAAAACGATGGACGGGCGGTATGTCGGCTTCGACGTCGACGTGGCGAAGTACGTCGCGAGCGAATTGGGGGTCGACGAGGATCACATCACCTGGCACGACAGCAGGCCGTCGTCCCGCGAGACGGACATCACCTCGGGGATCACGGATCTGATGGTGGCGACCTACTCCATCACCGAAAAACGCAAACAGGTGGTCGGCTTCGCCGGGCCCTATTTCGACACGGGCCAGGATCTGCTCGTCCGGCTCCGGTCGACCGACATCACCGGTCCCGAGAACCTCAACGGCCGCAAGCTGTGCGCCGTGGGCGGCACCACCTCCGCCGAACAGGTGCGCGACAAGTTCGCGCAGGCCGTCCAGCTCGTCGAATACCCGCGCTACCAGGACTGCGTCACGGCTCTCCTCGCCGGGCAGGTGGACGCGGTGACCACCGACGACGTCATCCTCGCCGGTTACGTGGCGCAGAATCCGGAGCTGCTGCGAGTCGTCGGCAAGCCGTTCTCGAAGGAGAAGTACGGTGTCGGCCTGCGCAAGGAAGACACCGAGGGGCGGGCGGCGGTGGCCAAGGCGATCCAGAAGATGATCTCGTCCGGCGAATGGCTCGAATCACTGAACCGCAACATCGGCCCGTCCGGCTACCGGATCCCGCCTCCACCGCAGGTCACCGAGAAGTGACCCTTCCCGATCTGCCGGTCCGCGCCGTCCTGCCCGAACTCGAAGCCGCGCTCGACGCCCATGGCACCGCCGTCCTCGTCGCGCCCCCGGGAACCGGCAAGACCACCTTGGTGCCGCTCGCGCTGGACAACGGCGAAGGCCGGGTGATCGTCGCCGAACCGAGGCGGCTGGCGGCGCGAGCCGCGGCGGCGCGGATGGCGTCCCTGCTGGGTGAACGGGTCGGCGAGACGGTCGGTTATTCGGTCCGCGGCGACCGGAAGGTGTCCTCTTCGACGCGGATCGAAGTGGTGACGTCGGGGTTGCTGGTCCGGCGGGTGCAGGGCGATCCCGAACTCGCCGGGGTGTCGACCGTCCTGCTCGACGAATGCCACGAACGCCATCTCGACGCCGATCTGCTGCTCGCGCTGCTCCTGGACGTGCGCGCGGGACTGCGGGACGACCTGCGCCTGCTCGCGACGTCCGCCACCGTGGCCTCCGGACGGCTGGCCGCGCTGCTCGGGGACGCGCCGGTGATCACCGCGCACGCGAGGACCTATCCGGTCGACGTCTCCTACTCCCCACCCGCGCGCGGCGAGCGGATCGAGGCGACCGTCGCCAGGGTGATCCACAAAGCACTGTCCGAAGGGGACGGCGACGTGCTCGCCTTCCTGCCGGGTGCGGGTGAGATCGCCAGGGTGAGCGGCCTGCTCAGCGGCCTCGACGCCGACGTTCTGCCCCTGCACGGACGACTGTCGGCGGCGCACCAGGACGACGCGCTGCGCCCGCGCGCCCGCCGCCGGGTGGTGCTCTCGACGTCGGTCGCCGAGTCCAGCCTGACGGTGCCGGGAGTACGCGCGGTGGTGGACTGCGGCCTGTCCCGCGTGCCCCGCGTCGATCACCGCCGCGGCCTGCCCGGGCTGGCGACGGTCCGCGTTTCGGCAGCGGTCGCGGAGCAGCGGGCCGGCCGTGCCGGGCGGGAGGCACCGGGACGTGCGTATCGGTGCTGGGCTGCGCACGAACAGGGTTCCCTGCCCGCGTACCCCGAGCCCGAGATCCGGACGGCCGAGCTGGCGCGGTTCGCCTTGGAACTCGCGTGCTGGTCCACTCCGGACGGTTCCGGCCTCGCCTGGTGGGATCCGCCCGGTGAGGGTGCGCTGGCCGCCGGGCGAGCGTTGCTGACCACGCTCGGGGCCACCGCGGAAGACGGCACGGTGACCGAGCGCGGGCGGAAAATGGCCGCTCTGGGGCTGCATCCGCGGCTGGCGAGGGCGTTGCTGGACGGCGCGGCGCGGACCAACGCGCGTTCGGCGGCCGAGGTCGTCGCGCTGCTGGACAGCGGCGGCACGCTGACCGACCTCGAAGCCGAGCTGCGGCGAGTGCGCGGTGACGAGCGCTGGAAGCGTGACGTACGAAGGCTTTCCCGGCTGGTTCCCGACGGCGGCAACGCCTCCGATCCGGCACTGGTCGTGGCGCTGGCGCACCCCGAACGGCTCGCGCGACGGCGTTCGCCGGGGACACCGGTGTATCTGATGACCGGTGGAACCGCGGCCGAACTGCCGCGCGGCAGCGGACTGGCCGACGTCGAATGGCTGGCGGTGGCCGAGGCGACCCGGGATCCCGGCCGTGCGCAGGGCATCATCCGCCTGGCCGCGCCCGCGGACGAAGAACTCGCCGTGCGCGCCGCGCCGAATCTGGTGTCCACAGTGGATGAAGTGCACTGGTACTCGGGTGACGTCGTGGCGCGATCGGTGCGGCGGCTCGGTGCGATCACGCTGTCGGAGAAACCGTTGCGCTCGCCCTCGCCGGAAGCGATCCGCGCCGCGCTGCTGGACGGGTTGCGCACCGAAGGGCTCAGCCTGCTGCGCTGGCCGGAGGACGGGAAGAGACTGCGGGAGCGGCTGGCCTTCCTGCATCGCGTACTGGGAGCGCCCTGGCCCGCTGTCTCCGACGCCGACCTAATGTCCTCTTTGGACAGCTGGCTCGATCTCGGCTCGGCCCGTCGCCGGTCCGACCTCGCCGCGCTGGACGCCGGTGCCGCGCTGCGCGGGCTGCTGCCTTGGCCAGAGGCGTCGCGTTTGGACGAACTGGCGCCGGACCGGCTGGAGGTACCGTCGGGTTCGCGGATCAGGGTCGACTACTCGGGCGAACAGCCCGTGCTCGCCGTCAAACTGCAGGAGACCTTCGGCTGGCTCTCGACGCCGAGACTCGCGGGCGTCCCCGTCGTGCTGCACCTGCTCTCCCCCGCCGGACGGCCCGCGGCGGTCACCGCGGATCTGGAATCGTTCTGGCGCAACGGTTACGCGGCCGTGCGCGCCGATCTCCGGGGGCGGTATCCGAAGCATCCCTGGCCGGAGGACCCGCTGAACGCCGCCCCCACCCGGCGCACCTCACGAGGTCAGTCCATCAGCTGATGCTGAGGCCGGGTCGGCAACTGCGCCGCCAGCTCCTCGTCGTCCTCACGCTCGTTCAGCCCCAGCTGCACGGCGCTGCGGATCTGCTCCCGATTCTCCCGGACCACATGCGCGAAGAACTCGTCGATCCGCGGATCGGTCAGCACTTCGAGGATCACGCGCATCGCGGTGTCGATCACCGAACGGACCACCTCGTCGTGGAACGGCAGCTTCGAAAGCCGCCCTGCCTGCCGATCGTTCTTGAGCTTCTCCGCGATGATCCCCCGCAACAGCGTCTGGTTCTCGCCGAGTGAGCGCGCGAGATTCTGCGGATAGTTGCCGGTTTCCAGCACTTTGACGACCTCGTCGAGCACCGCGATCGTGATCGGTTTCTTGATCGCGAGCACGATCGGCCGGGAAAGCCGTTCGACCAGCCGCTGGGTGAACCGCTCCCCGAACGCGCGGTCGGCGGTGCGCGCGAGCCGGACCAGCACCACGATGATCCGCAGCAACCGGAACCCGCGCAGCGCCGGATGCGCGATGGGGATCATGCCGAGGATCTCGTACCAGTTGCGCAGCGGGAACCGCTTCTCCCAGCCACTGCGCCGCCAGCGCCAGAGGAATTCCAGGGCGAAGATCCCGCACACCGTCGTGTCGATGACGAAGACGCGGTGCGCCGTCTCCTCCGAATGCGGGAAGAACGTCACGTAGGCGAGCAGCCCGACGGAAAACACCGCGAGTACGAGCATCACCAGGTCGAGCGGATTCACGCGCCGTTGTTCGCGGGTGGTCATGGCGCCGATTCTGCCTTTCCGCGGGGACTCGTGCCGAACGGCACCTGACGAAAGTAAGGGATGGCCGATGACTTCGGGGCACTGCGCCCGGGTGCCCCCGCGCCGGAGGATTCGGGGACACGAAGGAGGACGCGGATGATCACGCTTCGAGGACTCACGAAGCGCTATGGCGAGAAGACGGTGGTCGACGGGCTGACGTTCGCCGTCGAGCCGGGCAAGGTGACCGGTTTCCTCGGTCCCAACGGCGCGGGCAAGTCGACGACCATGCGGATGACGCTCGGCCTCGACGCGCCCAGCGCGGGGGAGGTCCACATCGGCGGCAAGACGTACGCGGACCTGCGTTTCCCGCTGCGCGAGGTCGGCGCGCTGCTGGAGGCCAAGGCGCTGCATCCCGGCCGGAGCGCGGGCAAGCACCTCCTGGCGATGGCACGCAGCAACGGGATCCCGGCGAGCCGGGTGGACGAAGTGCTCGCGACGGTGGGCCTCACCGACGTCGCGGGCAAACGCGCCGGGACGTTCTCACTCGGTATGGGACAACGCCTCGGAATCGCCGGAGCCCTGCTCGGCGACCCGGGCGTGCTGATGTTCGACGAACCGGTGAACGGTCTCGACCCCGACGGCGTCCGCTGGGTGCGGCAGCTGATGCGATCGCTCGCGGAGGAGGGCCGCACGGTGTTCGTGTCGAGCCATCTGATGAGCGAGATGCAGCTGACCGCGGACCGGCTGGTCGTCATCGGCAAGGGGAAACTGCTCGCCGACGCGCCGGTCGACGAGTTCATCGCGGGAAATTCGCGGACGTCGGTCGTGGTGCGGGTGCCCGCTCCCGCCGATCTGCGCGTCCTCGAACAGCGCCTTCGCGCGCTCGGCGCGACCACGGAGTCCGATCAGGACGAATTGCTCGTGCACGACCTGCCCGTCCACCTCGTCGGCGACGCGGTGCACGAACTCGGGATCCGCGTGCACGGGCTGGCCGAGCGGACCGCGTCACTGGAACAGGCGTACATGGAACTGACCGCGTCGTCGGTCGAATACGGAACGGGAGTCGCGGCATGAAGTCACTCATGGTCCTGGTGGCGGTGATCGCCAGCCTGCTGGGGGTGCCGGCGGCCGCGTCGGCGGCACCGGAACTGTCGCTGCCCGCGCCGGGCGGCCCGCTCCCGATCGGGTTGCGCACGCTGCACCTCACCGATCAGCGGCGAGCCGACCCTTGGGTGCCGGAGAAGCGGCGCGAACTGATGGTCAACGTCTGGTACCCGGCCGTTCCGGTCGGACGCACGCCGCTGTACATGACCAACGCGGAGTCGGCGGCGGCGGTCGCCGGGCGGAAACTCGACCTGCCGCCGGACACCCTGAGCAAGGTGCGCGTCCACTCCCGGGAGAACGCGCCTTCCCTGCCCGGGCGGCGTCCGCTGGTGGTGCTTTCGCCGGGCGCGGGCAACAACCGGATCACCCTGACGTCGGTGGCCGAACACCTTGCCGCGCAAGGTTTCGTGGTCGCCGGGATCGACCACGCCTACGAAGCATGGGCCACGGAATTCCCCGACGGGCTGCGCCAGTGTGTCGCTTGTGGACAACCGAGCGACCCGTGGCCCGCCGCGATCGCGAACCGCGCGGTCGACACGACGTTCGTCGTCGACACCCTGCTGAAGGACCGTCGATGGTCGATCGACGCGACGAAGATCGGGATGGCCGGTCACTCCGCCGGGGGTTCGGCGACCGCCGCCGCGATGGTCGCCGACCGGCGGATCAAGGCGGGCGTGAACGTCGACGGCCCGTTCTTCGGCAACGTCTCCCTCGACCGGCCGTTCCTGCTGCTGACCAGCCCGACCGGCGAGAAGTACTACCGGGCGTCCTGGGACGAGACCTGGCCGCGGCTCACCGGGCCGAAGAGGCAGGACCTGGTCGAGAACAGCGGCCATTCGTCGGTGACCGACGCCGCGATCCTGATCGACCAGCTGGGGCTGCGCCCGCACGTCCCGCCGGCCGAGGTCGAGAACCAGTACGGATCGATCGACTCGCGGAAGGCGCTGAAGTTCTTCCGTGACGAGCTGACCGGCTTCTTCAAGCAGTGGAGCGCACGATGAACACGATCTCGTCGGAATGGACCAAGTTCTGGTCGGTCCGGTCGACCTGGTGGTGCCTGATCAGCGGGCTCGCCCTGATGCTGGCCTACTCGGCGGCGCTGGGTTTCGCGCTGCGGAACGGCAGCGACCGTCCGATGGCCCCACACGCCGTGGTGACCGGAGCGGCGTTCTATCTCTCGCAGTTCGCCGTGGTCGCGCTGGCGACGCTGTTCATGACGAGCGAGTACGCCAGTGGCAGCATCCGCTCGACCCTGCAGTGGGTCCCGGTGCGGAACCGGGTCCTCGCGGCGAAGTCCGCCGTCCTGCTGCCGGTGCTGTTCGGCTACGGCGTGCTGAACACCCTCGCCGGCGTGGCGGTCTCGGCACCGCTGATCCCCGCGCCCGGTTCCTCGGTGGGCGAGGTCCTCGCGACCGCGGCGGGTATGGGCGCCTACTTCGCGCTGCTGGGCCTGCTCTGCCTCGGCCTGGGGACGGCGCTGCGCTCGACGGCGGGGACGATCGTGACGGTGTTCGTGCTGCTGGTGATGATCCCGATGTTCGCCGGTTCGCTGGGCTGGGAAGACCTCGTGAACTACTTCCCCGGCTTCGCGGGGGTCAACGCGATGGTCACGTCAGGACAGCCGAACCCGATCTTCGGTGGCGTCGCGCCCTACGCGCCTTGGGTCGGCGTCGCGCTCTGTGCGGCTTGGGCGGCGGCTGGCCTGATCACCGGTTCCACCGTGCTCAGGCGGCGGGACGCCTGAGGGAGAGCAAGGGACCTTTGCTACCGCTTGGCACGCGGGCACGTCGCGAAAGCCACTTTCAGGACGTCTGATGTCCCGAAAGTGGCTTTCGCGACACCCGTTCCGGGACCGACGAGCCCGCCGCAGCCCTCCCGGCCAAGCGATAGCAAAGGTCCCTTGCTCTCTTCCGCAGGTGACCGTGTGGATTTCTGGTCATCCGACGCACCAAAATCCACACGGTCACTACGCGGCGTACAGGGTGTGTGGAAATAGGGACACTCAACGTCCCTATTCCCACACACCCCCGGGCGGTAGCAAAGGTCCCCCGCTCCCCGGAGCCACTAAACCGCAGGTCAGAGCCCCAAGTGGTAGCAAAGGTCCCTTGCTACCCCGCCACCCCGAGCCCCGCCAGCACCTCCCGCGCCCCTCGCGTCAGCTCCTCCAGCCCCGGCGGCCGCAACGACCCCGTCCCGGCCAGCGCGTCGAAGACCGTCCCTTCCAGCCACGCGACGAGCACCCGCGCGTGCCGCTCCGGCTCCGCCGATCCGCACCCGGCGAGCACCTCCGCGCAGCGCCGCCGGATGACCAGTCCGCCTCGGTCATAGGCCTCGCGTAGCTCCGGCCGCCGCGTCGCCTCCAAAGCGAACTCGTACCGCGCGAGCATCCGCGTCCGCCCGTTCGTGATCGCCGCGTGGGCGAACCCGGCCACGTACTCGGCCAGCCGTCCGGGTGGCGGGTCGAGGGTGACCTCGTCGAGTTCGATCATCCGCGAGATCGCCAGCTCCAGCAGCGCCGCCCGCGTCCGCGCGTAGTACGAGGTCGAACCCGCCGGCAGCCCGGCGAACCGGTCGACGGCGCGATGCGTCAGCCCCCGCATCCCCTCGGCCGCGATGACCTCGATGGCCGCGTCCCCGATCATCGCCTTTCGCACTCTACAAGTGTAGTAGTACTCTACAAATGTAGAGGAGGTCGACATGGGCAAAGCGATCGTGATCGGCGGAGGAATCGGCGGACTGAGCGCCGCCATCGGACTGCACGGCATCGGCTGGGAGGTCACCGTCCTCGAACAGGCGCCGGAGCTCACCGCCGTCGGCGCGGGCATCTCCCTGTGGCCGAACGCCCTGCGCTCACTCGAAACGCTGGGCGTCCGCCTCACCCGACAACAAGAACAATCCTCCGGCGGCCTCCACGACCGCGACGGCCGCCGCATCACCCGATGGGACGCCGAGGCATTCCGCCGTCACCACGGTCGCGCGCTCGCCGCCATCCACCGCGCGGATCTCATCGGCACGCTCCGCGACGCCCTCCCCGACGGCTGCGTCCGCACGGGCGTCGAGGTCACGAGCCTCGACGATCTCGACGCCGACGTCATCGTCGCCGCGGACGGAATCCACAGCACGGCTCGCCAAGAACTCTGGCCGCGCCATCCCGAACCGGTGTACAGCGGCAGCACGGCCTTCCGCGCGGTCACCCCCCTCCCTCACCCGGCAGAACTCAGCACGAGCTGGGACGACGGCGCCGAGATCGGTGTCATCCCGCTGCACGACGGCCGCGTCTACTGGTGGGCGAGTTACGTCGCCGAAGCGGGCGTCCGGCACGAGGACCCGAAGTCGTATCTGCGAAACCGCTTCGGCGGCTGGCACGAACCGATTCCCGAGCTCATCGAGGCGACCACGCCCGAGACGCTGCTCCACCACGATCTCTACCTGCTCGGCACTCCCCTGCCGACCTACGTCAAGGGCCGCGTCGCGCTGCTCGGCGACGCGGCCCACGCGATGCCGCCGTTCCTCGGCCAGGGCGGCTGCCAGGCGATCGAAGACGCCGTCGTCCTCGCCGCCGCGCTCAGCACCATCGAAGACGTCGACGCGGCACTGAAGAGTTACGACGAACAGCGTCGCCCGCGCAGCCAAGGTGTCGTGAAAGCCTCGGTCCAGGCCGGAAAGATCGGCCCGCAGTTGCGCAACCCGCTCGCCGTGGCCGTCCGCAACGGCGTGTTCCGGCTGCTCCCCGGCGCGCTCACCGCCCGCATCGGCGCAGGCGTCAGCGGCTGGACGCCTCCGCTCCCCCGCCGACCAGCCCCGCCTCGTACGCGGTGATCGCGGCCTGCACCCGGTTCCGCGCGCCGAGCCGGTTGAGGATGGTGCTGACGTAGGCCTTCACCGTGCCCTCGACCACGAACAGCTTCGCGGCTATGTCCGCATTGGACAGTCCGGAACCGAGCAACGCCAATACTTCCTGCTCACGCGGGGTCAGTTTGCCGATCAGGGCCTTCGCCTCTTCGGCGCGGGAGACCTGGTTGCCGGAGAAGCGGGCGATGACCCGCTGCGCAACCTTCGGCGACAGGAACGCCGCGCCACCCGCGACCGCGTGGATCCCGCCGAGCAGTTCGCGCGGATCTCCCGACTTCAGCAGGAAACCGCTCGCACCGAGGCCCAGCGCACGTTCGATGTAGGCGTCCTCGCCGAACGTGGTCAGCATGATCACCCCGACCTCGGGCAGCAGCCGCCGAATCTCCTCGGCCGCCTTGAGCCCGTCCATGACCGGCATCCGGATGTCGAGGAGCACGACATCCGGCCTGGTCGCGCGGACCTGCTCGACGGCGGCGCGGCCGTCCTCGGCCTCCGCGACCACTTCGATCCCGGCGTCCGCGGCCAGGATCGCCGACACACCGGCGCGGATCATCGCCTCGTCATCGGCCAGCACCACCCGGATCATCCGGGTCCCCCCTTTGTTCGTCTTCACTGATCACATGCTTCGCCACGAGTCTCCCCTCGGCGAAGCACAGCCGGTAGGCCTCGTAGTTCAAGTTGAACACGCTGCGCTCGGTGCCGTAGTACTCGCAGGTCGCCCCCGCGGGCACCGGGGGTTCCACCACACGGGGCCGGGCTATCCGCTGGCTGCCGGGCAGGACCGACACGATCTCCGCCCGCGTCTGGCCGATCCGGATCCGGTCGTAGTCGCCACCGGCGAGTACGGAGCCGTACCACTGGACGAGGAACACCGCACCGCTGATCCCGACCACCAGGCCGAACAGCCCGATCGGCACGACGATCGCCTGGATCAGGCTGCGCCGCACGTCCCGGCGGGCGCGTTCCAGTTCCCTGGCCGATGTCGACTGTCCCACCTCGGCGTCCATCACCGCCTGGCTCTCGGGCGATTCCTCCGACGGTGCCGCGTCGTGCGGCAAGGTCGCGCTGACCTCGAATCCACCGTCGCGCGGCCCCGCGCGCAGGGTCCCGCCGACCAGCCGGGCCCGCTCGCGCAGGCCGATGAGCCCCCGCCTGCCCGACGTCCGGCCCGGCAGCGGCCCCGCGGGCGGCGCGGCGTTGGTGACCACGACGTCGGTGCGTCCCTCGCACCGCGTGACCCGGACCGTGACCGCGGCACCCGGTGCGTGTTTCACCACGTTCGTGACCGACTCCTGGACCACGCGATACGCGGCACGGTCGACCATCCGCGGCTCACCGTCGAGCCGCGCGTCCACAAAGGACTCGATCTGCACGCCGGAAGCCCTGGTCCGGTCGAGCAGTTCGTCGATGCTTTCGTGCACCGGCTCGGTCGGCGCGTCGTCCTCGCGCAGGACCCCGATGATCTCGCGCAGCCGCTCGGTCGCCGTCGCGGCGCTCTGCCGCAGCTCACCCGCGGCCTGTCGCTGCTGCTCGTCGAGGCCGCCCGCGACCTCCAGCGCCGCCGCGCGCACCGCGATGAGGCTCAGCTCGTGGCCCAGCGAATCGTGCATGTCGCTGGCGATCCGGGTGCGCTCGCGCAGGCGCGCGCGGTCGGCGATGAGCCGTTGACGGCTCTCCATCTCTTCGGCGCGACGCCAGCCGTCACTTGCCATGTCCTCGCGCTGCCGGATGTACCTGCCCAGCAGCCAGGGCGTCACGCCCGCGAAGACCAGGACGCCGAGCAGCGCACCCCAGGACGCGAACCCGTCCTTGCTCCACACGAGCGCCACGGGGACCGCGATCACGGAAACGACGGCGAACACGCGCAGCATCGGCTTCGCGACCGGCCGCCGGTAGCCGGCGAGGTAGCCCACCGCGACGAGGACGAACCCTTCCCAGATCGGCACCCGGCCGCCGAAGCTGCCCAGCACGATGAAGCTCGCGATCATGGCGATGGCGAGGGAGACCAGTGGGTACCGGCGCGACACCGCGATCGCGGCCGTGGTCGCGGTGAGCCCGAAGAGCAGCTCCCAGTGCTTCGTGCTGGATCCCGCGTCGATGACCACCCAGCCGCAGAGCCCGAGCCACAGCGCGACGTCCATGACCAGCCGTCGCCCGCGCCGCACGGGCTCCTCAGGATCCTTCACACGTCAGGACGCTACAAGCCGTGACGAGCGGTCCGCCATGGACGAAAGTAAAGGTCCCCTGCTTCCCGCGTCCGATGAGGCATGATGATCGACCATGGCCGAGCGCACACTCACCGGTCAGCTAGGCGGTCCTGTTCCGGCAGGCATCGAAGCGCTGGCCGACCACGAGAAGCAGGACCTCTCCGACGCGCTGCGCGACGCGCGTCATCGCCAGGCCAAGGCATTGGCCGAAGCGGGCGAAGAGGGCCTGAAGTACGTACCCGCGCTGCTGCGCGGCACCGTTCGCAAGGTGGTGGGCCTGTGACCAGCGAAAACTTCGCGTCGCAGGCGGAGATCCTCAAACTTGCCCGCGTCCTCGGCACCACCCCGGAGCGGCTTTCGTATCTGGAGAAAGTGGACGCGGCCGAACTCCAGGCATTCCGCGAACAGGTGACGGACACGCTGTTCGACGCCAACCTCGCCGCGCTCGAGCGGATGGCGATGGCGAGCAAGCTCGTCCCGAGCCCGATCCTCGCGAAGATCGCCGAGAAGGTCTTCGGCCCGCTTCTGTGCGCGCGGATCGCCGGATTGGTGGACGTCTCCCGGGGCGTCGACGTCGCGAAACGGCTGAAGCCGCCCTTCCTCGCCGACGTCGCGGCCGAGCTGGACCCGCGCCGCGCGAGCGCGATCATCGCCAGGATCCCGCTCGACACCGTCGTCGCGGTCGCCGGCGAACTGGTGCGCCGCGAGGACTGGATCACCGTCGGCCGGTTCGTCGGCCATCTGCCCGATCCGACGGTGCGCCGGGCGCTGGCCGTCATCGGCGACGAGGCGCTGATCCGGATCGCGTTCGTCCTCGACGACAAGAGCCGGATCGATCACGTCCTCGGGCTGCTCCCCGAAGCCCGGTTCCGCGGCCTCCTCCAGGTCGCGGCCGCCGACGAGGACCTGTGGGCTCCGGTGCTCGACCTGCTCACCCACCTGAGCGAGAAGCGGGTAGAGCAGTGGTCCCATCTGCTCGGCGAGCTTCCGCCCGGCTTGCGTGAGCGCGTCGAGGAGACCCTCGGCCAAGCCTCCTGATCGCCGAGGGGGAGCAAGGGACCTTTGCTACCACTTTGCGGCGAAACCGCTGGTCAGACACCTCCCGCGCCGCCACACAGAGGCCGTCAACGGCACGCCGGGCCGGTACGCGAGGTGCGTCGTCGAAGGCGCCTCCAGCACGTGAAGATCGGCACGCGCCCCCGGCCGCACGAAGCCCACGTCGTCACGCCGCAGAGCGCGCGCGCCGCCCGCCGTCGCCGACCACACCGCCTCGTCGATCGTCATCCGCATCTGCAGCACCGCGGTCGCGACGCAGAACGCCATCGACGTCGTGTACGAGCTGCCCGGATTCGCGTTGCTGGCCAGCGAAACCGTCGCCCCCGCGTCGAGGAGCCGCCGCGCCGGCGCCAGCGGCTGCCGGGTCGAGAGGTCGCACGCCGGCAGCAAGGTCGCGACAGTGTCCGAAGCAGCGAGAGCCTCGACGTCCGCTTCGCTCAGGTACGTGCAGTGGTCGACACTCGCCGCACCCAGCTCGACGGCGAGCCGCACGCCCGGCCCCTCCCCCAGCTGGTTCCCGTGCACCCGCAGCCCGAGCCCGCGCTCCCGCGCCGCTTTCAGCACCCGGCCGGACTGCGCCTCGTCGAACGCACCGGTCTCGCAGAACACGTCCGCCCACCGCACGAGCGGTGCGACGGCGTCGAGCATGTCACCGCACACCAAGTCCACATACGACTCCGCGTCCGCGCCCGGTGGCACCAGATGCGCACCGAGGAACGTCACCTCGTCCGCCACCTCGGCGGCGATCCGCGCCGAACGCGCCTCGTCCGCGACGTTGAGCCCGTATCCGGTCTTCGTTTCCAGGCAGGTCGTGCCCTGCCTCGCCGCTTCGTCGACGTGACGCCGCAGATTCGCCGCCAGCTGCTCGTCGGAAGCCGACCGCGTCGCGTCGACGGTGACCGCGATCCCTCCGGCGCTGTACGCCTTACCGGCCATCCGCGCCTCGAACTCGGCCGTCCGGTCCCCGGCGAAGACCAGGTGCGTGTGACTGTCCACCCAGCCGGGCAGCACCGCGCGGCCCTCGACGTCGACTCGCTCGTCCGCGTCGGGCGCGTCCGCGGCCGCGCCGGCCCAGGCGATCCGTTCGCCCTCGACGACGACGGCCGCGTCGTGCAGCTTGCCCAACTCGGCGTCGTTCGTGGTGAGCTCGCCGATTCCCGTGATCAGGACTGCCACAATGCCTCGATCTCCTTGGCCAAGACCGTTTCCGGCCGGTCGATCAGCTGATGCACACCATCGCGGACGATCTCCCGCCCGGCGACGACCACGTCCCGGACGTCCGCCCCTGAAGCGGCGAAGACCACCCCGGACGGTTCGATCCCGGCGGTCCGCACCGAACCCAGGCCGACCGTCACCAGGTCCGCGCCCGCGCCCGGAGCCAGCCTGCCGACCTCGTCCCAGCCGACCGCGCCGTGATCCGTCGCCGCCGCGAGCAGTTCCTCCGCGGTGAACCGGCCGCGCTTCTCGCTGGCGAGCCGCTCGTTCAGTTCCAGCGCCCTGGTCTCCTCGAACGCGTCGACGACCGCGTTGCTGTCGCTGCCGAGCGACAATCGCACTCCCGCGTCCAGCAGTGTCCGCGCGGGGCCGATGCCGTCACCGAGATCCCGCTCGGTCGTCGGGCAGAAGCAGGCGCGGCTCTCCGCCTCGCCGAGCCATTTGATGTCGCCCGGGGTCAGGTGCGTCGCGTGCACCGCGGTGAGCCGCTCGGTGAGCACTCCGTTGTCCCAGAGCAGGCCGGTCGGAGTCCAGTGATAAGCCGCCACGCACTGTTCGTTCTCGGCCCGCTGCTCGGAAAGATGGATGTGCAGCGGCCGATCCTCGGGCGTTCCATTGTCCACTTCAGACAGTTGATCTTCGGGTACGGCACGCACGGAATGGATCGCGCCACCCACCCGGAACGTCTCGTCCTCCCGCAATTCGCCGGCTCGTTGCGCCCACTTCGTGGCCGTCCCATCGGAGAACCGCCGCTGGACTTCGTCGGGTTCGACGCCGATCCCGCCCGCGAGATAGCACGTGTCGAGCAACGTCAGCCGGATCCCGGCGTCTTTGGCCGCTTGACGCAGTGCCTCGCCCATCGCGTTCGGTTCGGCGTAAGGCTTTCCGCCCGGCGCGTGGTGCAGATAGTGGAACTCGCCGACGCTCGTGTACCCGGCCAGCACCATCTCCGCGTAAACCCCACGCGCCAGGCGATAGTACGAATCCGGATCCAGCCGGGACGCGAGCGAGTACATCCGCTCGCGCCACGTCCAGAAGGTCCCGCGATCGTGATGCGTCCGGCCACGCAGCGCACGGTGGAACGCGTGCGAGTGCCCGTTGGCGAACCCCGGCAGGGTGAGTCCATTGAGGACAGTACCCGCACGAGGCGCGCTCGCCGTCACCGAAGTGATCCGGCCGCCCTCGACTTCGATCCGGACGGCATCGGCGATCCCGTCCGGCAGCCAGGCACGTTCACACCAATATGTCGTCATGTCGACAGTTTCTCCAGGACGTCCGCGAGCGCGCGGGCACCATGGTCGACGTCCTCCGCCTCGGAGAACTCTTCCGGCGAATGGCTGATGCCGGTGGGATTGCGCACGTAGAGCATCCCGGACGGGACGAACCCGGCGAGGATCGCGGCGTCGTGCCCGGCACCGGTCGGCAGTTCCGGCGGCCCGCCCAGCCAGGTGCCCAGATCACGGCGCAACGCGTCGTCGAAGATCACGTCGTCGGAGTACGACTCCCTGGTGACCTCGACGCGGCAGCCTTCCTGCCTGGCCGCCTCTTCGGCCAGCTTCGCGATTTCGGCGACCAGCTCGGGCGTATCCGTACCCGGCACCCGCGCGTCCAGCCACAAGTCCACAGTGGACGCGATGACGTTGGTCCCGCCGGGAATCGGCACGAGCCTGCCCACGGTGGCCCTCGCGTCGGCGGTCGCCTTGGCCAGCTTCCGCACGGCGAGCACGGTCTCGGCCGCCGGGATCATCGGATCACGACGATCGCAGATCAGCGTCGCACCGGCGTGATTTCCCTGCCCCTGGAAGGAGAATCGCCATCGGCCGTGCGCGATCACCGTATTGCCGACGGCCACCGGCGAACCGAGATCGATCAGCCCGCGCCCCTGCTCGACGTGCAGTTCCAGGAACCGCCCGATCAGCCCGAGCCGCTCGGCGTCCCGGCCGACCCGCTCGGGATCGAGGCCCGATTTCGCCGCCGCCTCGGCGAACGTGACGCCGTCCGGGTCTCGCAGGCCCCGCGCCTTGTCCGCGTCGATGGTCCCGGTCAGCAGCCGGGAGCCGAGGCACGGCACGCCGAATCGGCCGCCTTCTTCCTCGGCGAAGACCACGACGGCGAACGGCTTCGCGGGGCGGAATCCCTTGGCCTGCAAGATCTCCACCGCGTCGAGCGCACTCGCGACACCGAGCGGGCCGTCGAAGGCGCCGCCGCCCGGCACCGAATCGAGGTGGCTCCCGGTGACGACCGCGTCCGGGCCCGGGGTGCCCCACCAGGCCCAGACGTTGCCGTTGCGGTCGGTCTCGACGCCCAGCCCCAGCCGCCCGGCGCGTTCGACGAACCACTCGCGCAGTTCGGTTTCGGCCGCGTCGAAGGCGTGGCGGGAGTAGCCGCCGCGCTTCGGGTCGCGGCCGACGTCCGAGATCTCCTCCAGCAGCGAGGACGCGCTCACTCGGCGTCCCGCATCGGCACGCGCACGCCACGCTCGTCGGCGACTTCGGCGGCGCGGTCGTAGCCGGCGTCGACGTGCCGGATGACACCCATGCCCGGGTCGTTGGTGAGCACACGTTCGAGTTTCTGCGCCGCCAGCAGGGTTCCGTCGGCCACGCTGACCTGGCCGGCGTGGATGGAGCGGCCCATGCCGACGCCGCCGCCGTGGTGGATCGACACCCAGCTGGCGCCCGACGAGGTGTTGACCAGCGCGTTCAGCAGCGGCCAGTCGGCGATCGCGTCGGAACCGTCGGCCATGCCCTCGGTCTCGCGGTACGGCGAGGCGACGCTGCCCGAGTCGAGGTGGTCGCGGCCGATGACGACCGGCGCCTTCAGCTCTCCGCTGGCGACCATCTCGTTGAACCGCAGGCCCGCGAGGTGCCGCTCGCCGTAGCCGAGCCAGCAGATCCGCGACGGAAGCCCCTGGAAGGCGACGCGTTCACCGGCGAGCCGGATCCAGCGCGCGAGGGACTCGTTCTCCGGGAACAGTTCCAGCATCGCGCGGTCGGTCGCCGCGATGTCCTCGGGGTCACCCGACAGCGCCGCCCAGCGGAACGGGCCGTTGCCCTCGCAGAACAGCGGGCGGATGTAGGCGGGCACGAATCCCGGGAAATCGAACGCGCGCTCGCAGCCGCCGAGTTTCGCCTCGCCGCGCAGGGAGTTGCCGTAGTCGAAGACCTCGGCGCCCTTGTCGAGGAAGCCGAGCATCGCCTCGACGTGCTCCGCCATCGACTCGCGGGCGCGCTCGGTGAACTCGTCGGGCTTCTTGTCCGCGTAGTCCTGCCACTCGTCGACGCCGATACCCTTGGGCAGGTAGGAAAGCGGGTCGTGCGCGGAGGTCTGGTCCGTGACGATGTCGACCTCGACACCACGGCGCAGCAGTTCGGGCAGCACGTCGGCGGCGTTGCCGACCACGCCGACGGACAGCGCGCGCTTCTCCTTCTTCGCGGCCTCCACCCGGCGGATCGCGTCGTCGAGGTCGTCGGCGACCTCGTCGAGGTAGCGGGTCTCGACGCGGCGGTGGGCGCGCTGCGGATCGCATTCGATGACCAGCGCGACGCCGTCGTTCATCGTGACGGCCAGCGGCTGCGCACCTCCCATCCCGCCGAGACCGGCGGTGACGGTGAGCGTGCCCTTGAGACTGCCGCCGAACCGCTTCTTCGCGACGGCGGCGAAGGTTTCGTACGTGCCCTGCAGAATTCCCTGCGTGCCGATGTATATCCAGGACCCCGCGGTCATCTGGCCGTACATCGTCAGGCCCTGTGCCTCCAGGCGGCGGAATTCCGGCCAGGTCGCCCAGTCGCCGACGAGGTTGGAGTTCGCGATGAGCACGCGCGGCGCCCATTCGTGCGTGCGGAACACGCCGACCGGCTTGCCGGACTGGACGAGCAGCGTCTCGTCCTGCTCCAAAGCGGTCAGTTCGCGGGTGATCGCGTCGAAGCTGGCCCAGTTGCGGGCGGCCTTGCCGGTGCCGCCGTAGACGACCAGGTCCTCCGGGCGCTCGGCGACCTCGGGGTCGAGGTTGTTGTGGAACATCCGCAGCGCGGCTTCGGTCTGCCAGTTCTTCGCGGTGAGCGTGGTGCCTCGGGCGGCACGGACCGTGCGGGTCATGGGCTCAGACCTCCAGTTGGGCCGCGGCGAGGACGGCACCCGACGCGACGAGTTCTTCGGCGGCGGCGATCTCCGGCGCCAGATGACGGTCGGGGCCGGGGCCCTCGACCTCGGTGCGGACGAGATCCCGGACCCGGCCGGTGACCGGCGACGGGACCAGGGGCGCGCGCATGTCGAGTGCCCGCGCGGCGGTGAGCAGTTCGATGGCGAGGACGGTGTTGAGGCCCTCGACGGCCTTGCGAAGCTTGCGCGCGGCGGACCAGCCCATGGAGACGTGGTCCTCCTGCATGGCGCTGCTCGGGATCGAATCGACCGACGCCGGCACCGCGAGCCGCTTCAACTCGCTGACCACGGCCGCCTGCGTGTACTGGGCGATCATGTGGCCGGAATCGACGCCGGGATCGAACGCGAGGAACGGCGGCAGGCCGTGCGAGCGGGCCTTGTCGAGCATGCGGTCCGTGCGGCGCTCGGCGATGCTCGCGACGTCCGCGAGCGGGATGGCGAGGAAGTCGAGCACGTACGCGACCGGGGCGCCGTGGAAGTTGCCGTTCGACTCGACGCGGCCGTCGGACAGCACGACCGGGTTGTCGACCGCCGAGTGAAGCTCACGCTCGGCGACGAGTTCGGCGTGCGTGAGGCTGTCGCGGGCGCCGCCGTGCACCTGAGGCGCGCAGCGGAGGGAGTACGCGTCCTGGACGCGGTTGCAGTCGGGGCCGCGGTGGCTCTCGACGATCTTCGAGTCCTGAAGCGCCGTCCACATGCGTTGGGCGCTGAGCGCCTGGCCCGGGTGCGGGCGGAGCGCCTGGAGATCGGCCGCGAAGGCGCGGTCGGTGCCGAGGAGCGCTTCGACGCTCATCGCCGCGGTGATGTCGGCTGTGTCGAGAAGCTTCCGAAGGTCGGCCGCGGCGAGCAGGAGCATGCCGAGCATGCCGTCGGTCCCGTTCGTGAGGGCGAGACCTTCCTTCTCCGCGAGAACGACCGGCTCGATCCCAGCGTGCTTCAGCGCTACGCCGGCCGGGACGACTTCGCCGTTGTACTCGACTTCGCCCTCTCCCATCAGCGCGAGCGCGACAGCGGCGAGGGGCGCGAGGTCACCGGAGCAGCCAAGCGAGCCGTACTCGTGAACAAGCGGGGTGATCCCGGCGTTGAGCAAGGCCGCAAGCGCTTGCGCGGTCTGCGGCCGGATGCCGGTGTACCCGCTGGCGAGGGTGCGGAGCCGCAGCAGCATCAGCGCGCGCACGACCTCGGTCTCCACGACCGGGCCCGCGCCCGCCGCATGCGACCGGATCAGCGACCGCTGGAGCGCGGTACGGCTCTCGAGCGGGATGTGCCTGGTGGCGAGCGCACCGAAGCCCGTCGAAACGCCGTACGTCGGCGTCTCGGCGTGCGCGAGGTTATCGATGTGCTGCCGCGTCGCGGCGAGGTTCTTCTCGGCCGCTTCGCTGACCGCGACGGGCGAGTGGTCACGGGCGACCGCGACGACCTGTTCGGGCCGAAGCGGTTCGGAGCCCAGAAGTACGGTTTCCGGCATAGCCCCATTGGACAACGCCATGCCCGCTGGTGGGCGGCCCCAACCGGTGGTTGTGTCTGGTATCCAAGACACGTGCGGTGGGAGCAAGGGACCTTTGCTACCGCGGCGGCGGAGGGTGTGTGGAAATAGAGACGTTGAGTGTCCCTATTCCCACACACCCCGTACTCCGCGTAGCGATGCGTACCGACCGTGTGGATTTCGGTGCGTTGGATGACCCGAAATCCACACGGTCACCTGCGGAAGAGAGCAAGGGACCTTTGCTACCGCTTCTCTCGACGTCGAGAGAAGCGGTAGCAAAGGTCCCTTGCTCCCCCGGCGAAGCGAAACAGGAGGTCGGCATGGGTGAGAGCAGTGAGGTCCCGGCTCTGCGACGCGGCCTCGGCATCCTTCGCGCCCTCGCCGCGCGGCCGGGTCCGGTGTCGGCGGCCGCGATCGCGCGCGAACTCGGCCTCCCGCGTTCGACGACGTATCACCTGCTCGCCGAATTGGAGGCCGCCGGTTTCGTGACGCATTTGCCCGACGAGCGCCGCTACGGCCTCGGTATCGCCGCGTTCGAGCTCGGCTCGGCTTACCTGCGGCACGACCCGCTGGAGCGGCTCGCACTCCCGCTGCTGCGCAAACTCGCCGACCGCGTCGGCCACACCGCGCATCTGGGCGTGCTTCACGGCAACGAGTCGCTCTATCTCGTCAAAGAGCGTCCCACCCGCCCGGAAACCCTGGTGACCGAGGTCGGCGTCCGGCTGCCTGGCCAGCTCACGGCCTCGGGCAGGGCGATGCTCCGGCATCTGCCGTCACCGCACGTCCGCGCGCTCTTCCCGAACGCGTCGGCGTTCGTCCTGCGCACCGGTCGCGGCCCGCGCACTCTCGCCGAACTGCGCCGAACGCTGAACGAGGAGGGCAGGCTCGGCTGGGCGGTCGAAGACGGTCACGTCACCGAAGGATTCGCCTCGGTGGCCTGCCCTGTCTTCGACCACGGCGGCCGGCCGATGGCCGCGATCAGCGTGACCCTCCGCCACCTCTGCCCGGGAGCCGAGGGGTGCGAGGAGACTTGGCCGGACCTCGCCGAGGAAGTCCGCCTGACCGCGGCCGAACTGACCACCCGGATCGGGGGTCAGATGCGCTGAGCGTGCTTCTTCTGGACTCCCTCGAGCCCGAGCATCGCCAGCAGTTCAGCACAATCGAGGGCGTCCGAAGCGTGCCCTGCGACGGTTCGTGCGGCTCGGCCGTTCTGCAGCGTGAGGCGGACTTCTTCCTCCGCTCGCACACCGGCCATCCGGCTCTGGTCTTCAGCGGGGTCGGGACGACTGGAATGCCTAGCCCAGGTCATCTGCCACCTTCTTCCGGCCCTCCGGCGACACGGGGTCGTTTCGAAAGAGGGCCATGGTCGGACACTCAGCATGACATCCCTCCCCTCGGCAGTTCCCGGCGCGGGTGAATTGAGACAAAAACGATCTAGATTTCGCTACTCTGCGTGATTCAAGAAAGACTCGAGCCGGGCATTGAACGGCGCACCCGTGTCGGGCAGCAAATGCTCCATCCCCGTCACCACGTCGCGGTCGGCACCGGTCTTGGGCGCGATCGCGTCGGCGATGATCTCGTACTCCGGACGATGGTCACCGGTGATCACGAGCATCGGGAAATCCGCCGAGGCCAACGCGTCTCCCGGCGGCCGCATCCCGACCAGTGCGCGGGCACCCCGCCGCAGCGTCTCCGGCACCGGATCGGGAATGGCAACCCCTGCCACCCCGGCCGACACGCAAAAAAGAAGCGGCCCCACCCCCTCAGGGGCAGGGCCGCTCCGTCGACCAGTGGAGGTGCCGGGAATTGAACCCGGGTCCTCTGGCGCATCACCAGGGCTTCTCCGTGCGCAGTCCGCTATGTCTCTACTTGGCCCCTTCAGTCACGCGAACAAGCTGAAGTGACGAGCCCAGCCACTGTTTGGTTCCCAACCACACCCCGTAGCCGAGTGTGGCGGTAAGCCTCCTAGCTGATGCCGGTGACCGGGTCGGAGGCGACCCCGGACCGACAGAGTTGCTCTACTGCTTAGGCAGCAAGAGCGAACTCGCGCTGGCTCTTAGGCTCGGCGCTTATTGGTTTGCGATGACGCTTACGGTGGTCTCTCGCCTGCACCGGCACGCTTCTCCTGATTCAACGACCAAAGTCGAAACCGTTCACCCCCTTGGTGGGATACAACCTGTACATCATAACTCGGACGGCAACCGGGTTATTCCCGCAGGTGGGGCTAGCCCCACCTGGGAGATGCCCGTGGGCACCATGTCAGCGAGCACGCGCGAGCGCGATGCTGGACTCCTCACACCAGAGAGGAGCACGACCATGAGCTCGCTAGCGGCCGAGCGGGAGCTGAGCAGGTCCGATCCGTCGTTCGGCGGCTCGCTGGTCTACCTGCTGATGAACCTGCCGATGGGCATCTTGGCGTTCGCGCTGCTGGTGTCCTTCATCTCGGCGGGCGTCGGCACGGCGGTCGTCTGGATCGGTCTGCCACTCCTCGCACTGGTGATCCTGACGGTCCGCGGCGCGGCCCGGATGGAGCGCGCCCGGGTGTACGCGCTGCTCGACCGCTACATCGACCTGCCGTATCTCCCGCTGCCCGTCGCCGGCCAGTCCGTGCGCTGGAAGGCACGACTGAAGGACGGTTCGACCTGGCGCGACCTCGCCTACTTCTTCCTGCTCTTCCCGCTCGGGATCATCGAGTTCGTCCTGGTCACGGTGTTCTGGGCGACCAGCCTCGGCCTCGCCGGCCTGCCGATCCACTACCGCTTCCTGCCCGGCGGCGAGTACCGCTTCCCGACCTGGGAAAACGCGTGGTTCACCGTCGATTCGACGGTCTCGGCGCTGCCTTGGGCGGCGCTCGGGGTCCTCTGCATCGCGCTGTCGGTAGCGTTGACGAAGGCGCTGGCCGGGATGCACGCCCGGCTGGCGACGGCGCTGCTCGGGCCGACCCACGCCCAGCGCCGCCGTCTGGAGGATTCATGGGGCGAGGTTCACGGATGACGATCGACCAGCAGGTACCGCAGGTGGGGATTCCGCGGCCGCGACCGTTGAGGTCGATCGTCTACATGATCGTCAGCTTCGTGTTCCGGCTCCTCCAGTTCGTTCTCATCGTCACCGGTCTGGCGGTCGGCATCGCGACGGCGGTGGTGTGGATCGGTTTCCCGATCCTCATGGCCACGACCAACTTCATCCGCTGGTCCGCCGACCGCGAGCGGGGGTGGGCGCGCACGATGCTCGAGACTCCCCTGGAGCCGGTCGAGCGTCTGCCGGTCGAAGGGCTTCCGCTGATCAAGCGCTGGCTGACCCGCTTGACCGACGCGACGACGTGGCGCGACCTCGCCTACCTGATGGTGGCGTTCCCGCTGGCGTGCCTGGAACTTCCGATCGCGATCGCGTCGATCGTGCTGCTGCCGATGGCGATCTGGGTGACCCCGTGGGTCGGGTGGCTGCACGGCAACCTGGCGTACTCGCTGCTCGGCCCGAACCGCGCCGCGAAACTGGAGCAGAAGGCCGAACGGCTGCAGGCGTCGCGGGCTCGCGGTGTCGACGCCGCCGAGGCCGAGCGCCGCCGCATCGAGCGGGACCTGCACGACGGTGCCCAGCAGCGCCTGGTCGCCGTCGCGATGAGCCTCGGCCGCGCGAAGTCGAAGTTCGACCAGGACCCGGACGCGGTACGCGAACTGATCGACGAGGCGCACCTCGACGCCAAGCTCGCGGTGTCGGAACTGCGCGATCTCGCCCGCGGGATCTACCCGGCCGTGCTCGGCGACCGCGGTCTCGACGCCGCCTTGTCCGCGCAGGCCGCGAAATCGCCGATCCACGTCGATGTCGAGGTGGACGTCGAACCGCGGCCCCCCGCCGCGGTCGAGACGACGGCCTACTTCATCGTCGGCGAGACGCTGACGAACATCGCGAAGCACTCGGGAGCGACCGAAGCGGGTGTGAAGGTGTGGCGCACCGACTCGATGGTCATCGTCGAGATCACCGACAACGGGCACGGTGGCGCCGAAGTCCGGCCTGGTGGCGGGCTCGCCGGGCTCGCCGACCGCGCGGCCACGATCGACGGCGTGATCACCGTCGTCAGCCCGCCGGGTGGCCCGACGGTGATTCGCGCGGACCTGCCGTGTCAATGGTGACCCGCTCGTGAGTGAATAGGCTCTGCCATTCACTCACGACGCTGGGGGCAGCATGCGGGTTGTCATCGCCGAAGACGCGGTTCTGTTGCGCGCGGGGGTGATCCGCCTCCTCGCCGACGAGGACATCGAGACCGTCGCGGCCGTGGACAACGGTGACGACCTGCTGGTCGCGGTCAAGGAGCACCGGCCGGACCTCGCGATCGTCGACGTACGGATGCCGCCCACCTTCACCGACGAGGGTCTGCGCGCCGCACTGGGCGCTCGCGAAGTCATCCCGGGCCTGCCGGTTCTCGTGCTTTCCCAGTACGTCGAGGAAAGTTACGCCGTCGAGCTCCTGTCCGGCGGCGCTGGCGGAGTCGGTTACCTGCTCAAGGAACGCGTCGCCGACGTCGGCGACTTCCTCGACGCGGTCAAACGTGTCGCCGGCGGTGGCACGGCCATCGACCCGGACGTCATCGCGCAGCTGATGGCGCGGGGCCGCAAGAACCCGCTCGACGCGCTCACCGCCCGCGAATCCGAGGTGCTGGGACTGATGGCGCAGGGGCTGTCGAACACCGCGATCGCGAACTCGCTCGTCGTCTCGCACGGCGCGGTCGAGAAGCACATCGGCAACATCTTCGCCAAGCTCGGCCTCGAAGCGAGTTCGGTGGAACACCGCCGGGTCCGCGCGGTACTGACTTACTTAGGACGCTGAAGTAGCTCTTGGTGGCGAAGCCGTCACTCACCTAACATGGGCAGACTGTAGGTGGGTGACGCGCCGAACCGAGGAGGACCCATGACCGACAGGCCCTCCCACAGCGCCCGCTTCTTCGGCGGCCCTCTCGACGGACGCGTCCAGGAACTCGGTGACACCGAACCGGTCGCGGGCACCGTCCTCAAACACGTCCATCTGCACGACGGCCCGAAGATCGAGACCCGCTACGAACTCGGCCTCGCCGAGGACGACTGCTGGGAATTCCGGCTCTGCCCCGCCCCGCTCCCGGAGCCCGAGACCGACGGCGTGGGGTAGGGAAAACTCCACCTTCCGAGGGCGAAAACAGGAAGACCGATACGGCGGCCCGCACCGCTGTTTTCGCGACCCCGAAGCACCAGGCTCTTTTCCATGCACACGAGCCAGAAACAGGGCCGGGACAGGTTCCTGGACATCGTCCGAGCGGTCGCGATCCTCGCGGTCGTCGTTCAGCACTGGGGAATGCCGGTGCTCTCGTACGCCGACGGCCATCTCTCGACCGGCAACGCCCTCGCGACGCCCGGCTGGTGGGTCATCACCTGGCTCAGCCAGGTCATGCCGCTCGTCTTCTTCGCCGGCGGCGCGGCGAACCTGATCTCGTTGAGCCGCGCGGAAAGTTCCCGTTCCTGGCTCGCGGCCCGGCTCAAGCGGCTGATGATCCCGGTGCTGCCGCTGGTGGCCGTGTGGCTGTTCGTCCCGGACATCCTGCGCGGCATGGGCATTCCGGAGCAGCCGCTGCAGGTCGGTGGAGCGATCGCCGCGCAGCTGCTGTGGTTCCTGGCCGTGTACGTGCTCACCGTGCTGCTCACCCCGCTGATGGCCGCGGCACACCGGCGCTGGGGCCTCAAGGTCCCGCTCGTGATGCTCGCCGCCGCCGTCCTCGTCGACGTCGCCCGCTTCAACGACCTCGGCCTGATCGGTTTCGCGAACGCGATCTTCGTTTGGATGGCCGTGCACCAGCTCGGTTTCCACTACACGCAGGGCCGTCTCGGCTCGCTGAGCCGCAACGCCGCGCTGGGCATGGCGAGTATCGGGTTCGGCGTCACCGCGCTGATGGTCGCGTTCGGCCCGTACCCCGCGAGCATGATCGGCATGCCGGGCGCCCCGGTGTCGAACATGAGCCCGCCGACCGTCCTGCTGGCCTTCCTCGCGATCGGCCAGATCGGGCTCCTGCTGGCCTTCAAACCGCAGCTGAACGCCATGGCCACGCGGCCGTCGCTCGACGCCGCCCTGAAGTGGATCGGCCCGCGGTTCATGAGCGTCTACCTGTGGCACATGCCGGCGCTGATCGTCGTCTCCGGTGTCGCGGTCTACGGCCTCGGCTACGAAACCCCCGAACCGGGTTCCGTGCTGTGGCTGACGATGCTCCCGGCCTGGCTCGGCGCCTGCGGGCTGGTGCTCTTCGGACTGCTGCGGATGTTCGCCCGGTTCGAAACGCAGAATTCCGGCCCCGCGTCGACCGCCCACACACCTCAGCTGGTGGTGGCCGGGCTGGCGATCGCGGGCGGCCTGCTCGGGCTGGCCGCGCACGGTTTCGCCCCGCTGAGCGACGGCCTCGCCCAGGGTCCGGCGCCGTGGGTGGCGCTGGCGACGGGCGGCTTCCTCCTGGCCGGCAAGCAAATCCAGGTTTCGGAGCTGGGAACGCGGTTGCTCGGCCGCGCCGTCTCGGTCACCGAGGTGGCACAGCTCAAACGCTGAGCAGTTTCGCGGGAGTGTCGTGCAGCACCGCCCGCAGGAACGGCTCTCCCAGGCGATCGTCGGCTGCCCAGCCGGCGATCGCCTGCAGCTGTGTGGCGTACGAGTACGGGATGTTGGGGAAATCGGTACCGAGCACCACGCGATCGGGGAACTCGGCCAGCAGATCCGTCCAGTCCGGCGGGAGCGGATTGCCGCGCGCGGTGAACTCCACCCCGACCATCGTGGTGTCGAGGTACACCCGCGGATACTTCCTGGCCAGCGCGAACGCGAAATCGATCTCCGGCATGCCGGCGTGCGCGAGCACCAGCGTCAGGCTGGGATGCCGGACCAGGATCTCCTCGAACAGCCGTAGCCCGGTGTAGGCGCCCTTCAACGGACCGTGTCCACAGTGGACGACCACGGGGACACCCGCGTCCGCCAGGGCGCCCCAGACGCCGTCCAGCAGCTCGTCACGCGGGTCGTAGGCGCCGACCTGGACGTGCGCCTTGAAACAGCGGGCGCCCGCGCGCAGCGCACCGTCCACAACGGACAGCGCGCCGGGCTCCGGATAGAACGTGCCGGTCGGCACCGCCTCCGGAACACGTTCCGCGAACTCCAGCGCCCACGAGGTCAGCCATTCGGCCATTCCGGGCTTGTGCGGATAGACCAACGGCGCGAACTTGCGCACACCGAACGAGCGCAGGGTTTCGATGCGCTCTTCTTCCGGCGTGCGGTAGTGCACGGGCCAGGCCATGCCGTAGTGCTCTTCGGCCTGGTCGAAGTAGGCCCACACCTTGTCCATGACCTGCTTCGGCAGGAAGTGCAGGTGAAGGTCCACGAGCCCGTCGATGCCGAGCGCCGAGATCCAGCCAGGGATCTCGGCGTCCGACGCGGGCCCGTGGATCAATCGTTGTACCGGCCCTTCAACGCCCGGCCCATGGCCCGGCTGATGGTGCGATCCGCGTCCCGCTTGGCGATGTCCTGCCGCTTGTCGTAGGACTTCTTGCCCTTCGCCAGCGCGATCTCGACCTTGACCTTGCCGTCCTTGAAGTACATCGACAACGGGACCAGCGAAAGGCCGCTCTCCTTGGTCTTGCCGATGAGCTTCTCGATCTCCTGGCGGTGCAGCAGCAGTTTCCGGGTGCGCCGCGGCGTGTGGTTCGTCCACGTGCCCTGCACGTACTCCGGGATGTGCACGTTCCGCAGCCAGACCTCGCCGTCGTCCACCGTGGCGAACGCGTCGGCCAGCGATGCCCGTCCTTCACGCAGGCTCTTCACCTCGGTACCGACGAGCACGAGACCGGCTTCGTAGGTATCGAGGATGGAGTAATCGTGGCGAGCCTTGCGGTTCGACACGATCACCTTGTGTCCACGTTCCTTGGGCATAGCGGCGACTCTACGTGAGTTTCTGTGTTCGGGCAGGTGGTTATCGGGGCGGCTAGTGGCGCACGTACAGGCGCAGCGTCACGTAGCCGGTGATCGCCGAAATGACGATCGAGACGGCGAGCAGGATCGGCGCCACCGGGAACAGCAATTCGAGCATGCCGACCGCGGGGAACACGTCCCCGGTGAGCACCAAGTCGAGCAACAGCACCTTGGTGAGCACGAGGAACACGATGCCGATGATCGCACCGACCAGGCCGGCGACCACCGCCTCCAGGAGGAACGGCAGCTGCGTGTACCAGCGGGTCGCGCCGACCAGCCGCATGATGCCGACCTCGGTGCGCCGGGTGAATGCCGACACCTGGATCGTGTTGGCGATCAGCAGCAGCGCGGCGATGGCCATGATCAGCGCGGCACCGAAGGCCAGGTTCCGCACCCCGTTGAGCGCGTTGAACACGCGGTCCAGTGCCTTCTGCTGGTCGTCGACCTTGCTGACGCCCGGTTTGCCGGTGTACTCCTGGATGATCGCCTGGCTGCGCTCGGGGTTCTTCAGCTTGACGTGCAGCGACGCGGGCAGCGCCTCCGGCCCGGTCAGCGCGAGCAGTTCCGGCTGGCTCTCGAACATCTTCTTGAACCGCTCGTAGGACTGCTCGCGGTTCTCGAAGACGACCGACTCGACGCCGTCGTTGCCCTGCAGGTCCTGGCGCAGCGACTGGCAGGCGGACTGCGAGCAGTTCGGGTCACCCGCGCTGATGTCGTTGACCAGATAGACCGAAACCTCGACGTCGGCGAGGAAGTTGGCCTTCATCTTGTCGATCGTGCCGACCGCCAGCAGGCCGAAGCCGAGCATGGCGAGGGAGACCGCGGTGGTGAGGATCATCGCGATGGTCATCGTGACGTTCCGGCGCAAGCCGGTGACTACCTCGCTGAAGACGAAACTGGCGCGCATCGGGGTTGATGTCCCTTGGAAGTCGTGGGTTACGGAGGAGGGCGGGGCCGGTCAGCGGCCGATGCCGTAGACGCCTCGGGCGTCGTCACGGATGACCTTGCCGAGCTGGAGCTCGACGACCCTTCGCCGCATCGAGTCCACGATCGAATGGTCGTGGGTGGCCATCAGCACCGTCGTGCCGGTGCGGTTGATCCGCTCCAGCAGCAACATGATGTCCTGGCTGGTGTCGGGGTCCAGGTTCCCGGTCGGCTCGTCGGCGAGCAGCACGAGCGGGCGGTTCACGAAGGCGCGGGCGATCGCGACGCGCTGCTGCTCACCACCGGAGAGTTCGTTGGGGAGACGGTCGGCCTTGCCGTCGAGGCCGACGAGTTCGAGCACCTCGGGCACGACCTTGCGGATCGTGGGGCGCGGCTTGCCGATGACTTCGAGCGCGAAGGCGACGTTCTCGGCGACGGTCTTGTTCGACAGCAGACGGAAGTCCTGGAACACGCAGCCGATGGTCTGCCGCAGTCGCGGCACCCGGCGACGGGCGAGCTTGGCGACGTCGAAGTTGGAGACCATGACGCGACCCTTGCTCGGCACCTCTTCGCGCAGCAGGAGACGCAGGAAGGTCGACTTCCCGGATCCCGAAGGACCGATCAGGAAGACGAACTCGCCTTTGTCGATCTCGACCGACACCCGTTCGAGGGCGGGACGGGTCGAGGTCTTGTAGACCTTGGAAACCTCTTCGAGCCGGATCACGGTTCGGCATACTACCCATGCCCGTCGTTAAGCCCGGGTAGCCCGGTCCCGGCGGCCAAGCGAGCAAGGGACCTTTGCTCTCACTCTCTCTCGGAAAGTGAGAGCAAAGGTCCCTTGCTCTCTCACGCAGGGTTGCTACGCGGCTCCGGACTGCTTGCGCCAGCGGATGCCGGCCTCCAGGAAGCCGTCGATCTCGCCGTCGAGCACGGACGACGGGTTGCCGACCTCGAACTCGGTCCGCAGGTCCTTGACCATTTGGTACGGGTGCAGCACGTAGGAGCGCATCTGGTTGCCCCAGCTGGAGCCGCCGTCCTTGAGCGCGTCCATCTCGGCGCGCTCCTCCTCCTTCTTCCGCTGCAGCAGCCGCGCCTGGAGGACCTTCATCGCGGCCGCCTTGTTCTGCAGCTGTGACTTCTCGTTCTGACACGACACGACCACGCCGGTCGGGATATGCGTGATCCGCACCGCCGAGTCCGTCGTGTTCACGCTCTGGCCACCGGGGCCGGACGAGCGGTACACGTCGACGCGGATGTCCTTCTCGGGGATGTCGACGTGATCGACCTCCTCGACCTCGGGCATCACCTCGACGTGCGCGAAGGAGGTCTGGCGGCGGCTCTGGTTGTCGAACGGCGAGATGCGCACCAGCCGGTGGGTGCCCTGCTCGACCGAGAGCGTGCCGTAGACGTAGGGCGCCGTCACCTTGAAGGTGGCGGACTTGATGCCCGCTTCCTCGGCGTAGGAGATGTCGTAGACGTCCGTCGGGTAGTTGTGGCGCTCGGCCCACCGCAGGTACATCCGGAGCAGCATCTCGGCCCAGTCGGCCGCGTCGACGCCACCCGCTTCGGACCGGATGGTGACCACGGCGTTGCGCGGGTCGTACTCACCCGAGAGCAGCGTGCGGACCTCGAGCCCGTCAATGTCCTTGGTGAGCGCCGTGAGCTCGGACTCGGACTCGGCCACGCTGGCGGAGTCGCCCTCTGCCTCGGCCAGTTCATAGAGAACGCCCAGGTCGTCGAGCCGCTGCCGCAGCTCGGAAATGCGTCGCAGCTCACTCTGCCGGTGGGACAACTGGCTGGTGACTTTCTGCGCCGCTTCGGGGTCGTCCCAGAGGTTCGGGCTGGATGCCTGTTCCTCCAGCTCGGCCACCTGGGCACGCAGCGCATCCAGGTCCATCACCGACTCGATCTGCGTCAGCTTGCCGGCCAGGTCCTTCAGTGCCGCATCGAACTCATCACTCACGTCGGCCAAGGTTACGGCAAAACCCACGACCGGTTGCGGGGAACCGGTCGTGGGCACCTGTCCGGGTCAGGACTGGGGGATGGAATCCAGCAGTTTCAGTGCGGCTTTCGCCTGCGCCTGCGCGAACTCGGCGACGGCCTTGGCGTACGGGCCGTCGGCGGCCTTCGTGGCGGCCTTCGCCTCGTCGAGCTGCTGGGTGTAGCTCGCGCGGGCAGACTCGAGCAGGGCCGAGCGCTGCTTGACCGTCAGCGAACCGGCGTGCACGAGACGCAGGATAAGCGGGCTGCGGAGGTGGTCAGGACCGGCTTCGGTGGTCAGCCACGTCTTGAACGCCTTCTTGCCCGCCGCGGTGATGAGGTACTGCTGGCTCGACCGCGGGCCCTGCTTGCCGAGGCGGACGAGGCCCTCCTTCGACAAGGCGGGGAGCTCCCGGTACACCTGGCTGCGGGTCACGCTGAAGAAGGCGCCGAAACGCTCACCCGCCCCCGCGACCAGTTGCCCGCCCGTGGCGGGACCGTCGTGGAGAAGACCGAGCAGTGCGGCGGCTGTTGCATTCAATTCGGACACGTCCTCTACGGTCCCACTTTTCGGAACCTGTGTCCACTGTGGTCAGCACATCTGTCCATTGTGGCTAGTGATATGCGCTCATTCGGCCCAACGCACTACGCCTGTCCACAATGGACCGGACACGCTACGCAACCGGCCTTCGCCACGGACAGCGGTACGCGTCCCCCGCCCCGACCAACGACGGGGAGTGATCGCCCCGAGGGGCACACTTCGTACGAAACAGGGAAACAAAGAGGCGCGGGTCTGCGATTTCCGCAGACCCGCGCCTCGTTTTCTCTGTAGCGGGGACAGGATTTGAACCTGCGACCTCTGGGTTATGAGCCCAGCG
This sequence comes from Amycolatopsis sp. TNS106, assembly GCF_019330265.1. NCBI lineage: Bacteria > Bacillati > Actinomycetota > Actinomycetes > Pseudonocardiales > Pseudonocardiaceae > Amycolatopsis > Amycolatopsis sp. TNS106. The sequence goes on from NZ_CP024972.1 coordinate 5,103,551, forward strand.
AGCTACCGAGCTGCTCCACCCCGCGTCGTTGTGTCAATAGATTACAGGGGGGCGAAACCGCCTTTCAGGCGGGTACCCCTAACTTCCCGAAGAGCCTTTGACCAGCCGTTATGGCGCGACTTTGTCATCCAGCCAGCCGAAGACGCCGTTGAGCACCATGGTCAGCCCGTCGGCGAACCTGCCCTCGATGTCCTCGTCGAACACCCAGGCCGTGGGCGTGACGTCGTAACGCGGATCCCGTTCGCCCGGAACCGGGTAAACCGCCTGCTCTTCGATGGTGAAACCGATGACGTAGCTGTAGACGGTGAACAACGCCCGTCCGGCCAGGTACAGCTCCAGCCCCGCGTCGACGCGCCCTTGAAACGGATTGTCACCGAGAAGGCTGTCGTCGGTCAGGAAAGTCCCCGCGAACACCTTCGCCCCGTCACGGTAAGCGAGCATCATCCGGCGCAAAGCCCGTGATGCCAGCTCGAGAGCCTCCCGCTCCCCCGTACCTTCGGGAACCCGGCCCGGCATCGCGTCCGCGTACATCAGCGTCGCCATCTCGTCGAGCAACTCCTGCTTGTTCTTCACGTGCCAGTACAGCGCAGGAGCCTTGACGCCGAGTTCCTGCGCGATCAGGCGGAGCGTCAGCCCGTTGAGCCCGACGTCGTTGAGCAGCCGAAGCCCGGCACGGACGATGTCCTGCCTGGTCAGACCCACTTTTGCCTCTCTTTCCCATGGAAGCTCCTTGACAATTTAACGATGTTAAGGGCACGCTGACCGCAGGTCAATTTAACAACGTTAAGGAGTGGTATGAACAACCTGGGGACGGACGTGATCGTGGCCGGGGCGGGGCCGACGGGGCTGATGCTGGCCCACGAACTCGCGCTCGCCGGCGTCGATGTCGTGGTCCTGGAACGGCATCGCGAACGCACAGGACTGTCGAAGGCACTGAACCTGCAACCGCGGACCGCGGAAATACTGGAGCTGCGCGGACTTCTGGACGGCGCCGAGGAGCGTTCGTTCACGACCGTGCAGGACGGGCATTTCGCGATGATCCCCATCGGCTACGACGGCTGGGGCACTCGATTCCCTTTCCAGCTGGGGATTCCGCAAGCGCAGGTCGAGGCGTACCTGGAGGAACGGCTTGCCGCGCAAGGAACAAAGGTGAGCCGCGGCGCGGAAGTAATCGATTTCGTGCAGGAAAAGGACTTCGTCTCTGTTCGGTACCGAACAGACAGTGGCGAGAACCAGCTGCACGCGAAGTTCCTCGTCGGCTGCGACGGCGCCCGAAGCGTTGTACGCAAAGGACTCGACGTGGACTTTCCCGGTGTGGACGGTGAAGGTTTCGGGGTCGTCGCGGACGTCCTGTTCGACAAAATCCCCGCCGGTGCGCAAAAACAGTGGCGAACGATGCGGAACGTCGGCGAGCCGACCGGTGCGACCACGTTCAAAGGTCTGATTCCGCTGGGAGAACCGGGTCTCTACCGCTTCATCTACGGCGATCGAGCCTCCTGCCCCAAGGACATCCGGTCCGCCATCGCACACGACGAAGTCCGGCAAGCCCTGCTCGACTCGTACGGTGAGACCGCGACGGTGTCGGAAATCCGCTGGGCGTCACAGTTCTCCGACGCGGCGCGGCAGGCGGAGCACTACCGCGTCGGGCGGGTACTGCTGGCGGGCGATGCCGCGCATATCCACTTCCCGGCAGGCGGCCAAGGCCTGAACCTGGGCGTGCAGGACGCCATGAACCTGGGTTGGAAGCTCGCCGCGACCGTGCGCGGCTGGGCGGCCGATGACGACCTGCTCGACACCTACGAGGCCGAGCGGCACCCTGTCGGCGCCCAGGTGCTGCACAACGTCGCCGCTCAACTGGGGCTGACTCCGCGCTCTCACGAGTCACGCGCGCTTCGCGCCCTCTTCGGCGAGCTTGCGGAACTGCCCGAGGTGAGCCGCTACCTGTCGGGCATGGTTTCCGGCCTCGGGATCCGCTACACGACGCACGGGACTTCGCATCCCGCGCTCGGCTCGCGGCTCACCGACCAGGACGTCGCCACGGAGACCGGCCCGCTGCGGCCCAGCACACTCTTCCATGACGGTGGTTTCGTGCTCCTGACGACCTCTCAGGCCCACGTCGACGCCGCCCGGGCCCACGCCCCCTCGCCGCGTCTGGTCACTCAGCTGGTCACAGCGCTTCCGTGGCCGTCCACGGAAGCCGTCCTGTACCGCCCCGATGGCTATGCCTGCTGGGTCGCCCCCACGCGGTAGCAAAGGTCCCCCGCTCCCCACCGGTGATAGCAAAGGTCCCCCGCTACCTCTGGCACCCGCGCAACCCAACGCTTCGGGGGTCCAGGGGGCGGAGCCTCCCTGGCGGGGGTCCGGGGGTTCGACCCCCGGGGCAAATACGAAGGAGGCCCGTGTCTGCGTTTTCCGCAGACACGGGCCTCCTACCTCTGTAGCGGGGACAGGATTTGAACCTGCGACCTCTGGGTTATGAGCCCAGCGAGCTACCGAGCTGCTCCACCCCGCGTCGTGACACCTACCTTACGCCTGCGTTTCGAGCAGGCGCAAAGCAGGTGCCCTTTAGGTAAGCGACGTCACCCTCCAGGCTGGCCGGAGGTCGGAGGCGCACCGGATGCCGGCGGGGCGGCCTTGGCCGACTCGTAGGCCTTGGAGGCCGCTTCGAGTGCGGCCAGGGCGGCACCCTGGTCGGCGTAGTTCCCGGATTGCTGGGCGGCGCGGAACTTGACCCAGGCGTCGTGCATGTCGCCCGCGGCCTTGTCGAGCGCCGGGTTACCGCCGGCGGGCGGCTGCGGCGTCGACGTCCCCGGCGGCGGAGGCGTCGTGGGCCCAGGGGTGCCGCCGGTCTGCGGCGGTGTGACCCCGGAGCCCGTGCCCGCGCCGAAGACCTGGTCGAGCGCTTCGTTCAGCGTCGGCGCGAACCCGATCTTGGTGCCGTAGGAGACCAGGACACGGGCCAGCTGCGGATAGCTCAGCTGGTTCCGTTGCCGGATGTAGACCGGTTCCACGTAGAGGAAGCCGTTGGCGACGGGCAGCGTGATCAGGTTCCCGTAGGTGACGGTGACGTTCGGGTTGTTGAACAGAGTCCGGTCTTGAGCGACCCGTGGATCACTCTGGAATCGGTTCTGGACCTGAACGGGACCGTCCACCTGGGTGGATCCGCTGGCGCCTGTCGGCAATCTCAGGACGCGCATCTTCCCGTAGTCCTCGGGATCCGAAGACACCGACATCCAGGCCGCCAGATACTGCCGTTGGAGACCGGTCAGCGAACTGGTGAGCTGGAACCGCGACTTGGTGTCGCCTGGCGCGGTGGCCAGCACGTAGTAGCCGGGCTGGTTGGCGATCCCGGAGGCGGACGCGTTCACGCCGCCTTCCTGCGTCGGGTCCTGCGGAACGCTCCAGAAGGCCTGCTGAGCGTAGAACTCCGCGGGGTTGTTCACGTGATACTTCGACAGGAGTTCCCGCTGCACCTTGAAGAGGTCCTCGGGGTAGCGGAAGTGCGACCGCAGGTCCGGCGAGATCTCGCTGCTCGGCTTGACCAGGCCAGGGAAGACCTGCTTCCAGGCGTTGAGCACCGGCTCGTTGTCCTCGACGCCGTACAGGGTCACGGTGCCGTCGAACGCGTCGACGGTGGCCTTGACCGAGTTGCGGATGTAGTTGATCGAGGAGTTCGCCTGGCGGGTGGTGCCGCTGAGCGAGTCGTTGGTCGCCTGGCCGAGCTGGGTCTGCTGGGCGTACGGGAAGTTGTTCATCGTCGTGTAGCCGTCGACGATCCACTTGATCTTGCCGTCCACGACCGCCGGGTACGGGTCGCCGTCGAGGGTCAGCCACGGGGCGATCTTGGCGACCCGATCACGGGGTTCGCGGTTGAACATGATCTTGGATCCGTCGCCGATCGCGTCGGAGAAGAGGATGTTGCGCTCTCCGTACTCGGCGGCGAAAACGAGCCGGTTGAACCAGTTGTCGATCGGCACGCCGCCAGAACCCTTGTAGATGTAGGCGCGGTCGACCGCGGTGTCGTACTCGCCGGGTGCCTGCCCTGCCTTGCCTCCGACGATCGCGTACGCGGCGTCGGTCGCGAGCTCGCCGTAGTAGATACGGGGCTCGTCCACCTTGATGCCCGGCTTGTTCGGGTCCGTCGACCCGGCGCCCGCCGGGTTCTGGGTGTCGCTGGTGGTGGCGATCGGGTAACCGCCGTCGGAGTTGGCATCCTTCAGGGCGCGGTCGATCGTGTTGGCCGGCGCGGCGACGAAACCGTTTCCGTGCGTGTAGACGAGGTGCTTGTTGATCCAGTTCGTCTGGTTGCCGGTGAGGCCCTCGGTCTTGATCTCCTTGGCCGCGACGATGTAGTCCTGCGTGACCCCGTTGAGGGTGTAGCGGTCGATGTCCAGCTTGGACGGGAAGCCGTAGAAGTTCTCACGGCCGACGCGCTGGGTGAACGTGTCGCTGAGGACGTTGGGGTCGAGGAGGCGGATGTTCGGGACGGTCCCCTTGTCCGCCTTGATCTCCGCGGAGGTCGCCTCGGACTTGCCGGTGTAGTCCTTGTACTCGACATTGGTCAGGCCGAACGCCTGGCGCGTCGCGTCCATGTTGCGCTGGATCGACGCGGATTCCTTCTCGTTCGCGTTGGGCTTCACGGAGAACTGGTCGAGTACCGCGGGCCACGCGACGCCGACGAGCACGTTCGACAGGATCAGCAGCACCAGCGCGATAGCGGGCAGCTGCAGGTTGCGCAGGAACGCGCCGGCGAAGAACGCGACGGCACAGATCACCGAGATGCACAGAAGGATCAGCTTCGCGGGCAGAACCGCGTTCAAGTCGGTGTAGGTCGCACCGACGAACAGCGGAGCCCCCCGATCGGACAACAGAAGGTTGTAGCGGTCGAAGAAGTACTCGACCGCCTTCAGCAGCACGAAGATGCCGATGGTGATGGCGAGCTGGGCACGGGTCGGACCGGCGAGCTGGCCGCCCTTACCCGCGAGCCGGATGCCGCCGAAGATGTAGTGCGAGATCAGCGCGCCGAAGAACGCGATGACGACCGAGATGAACAGCCAGCCCAGGAGCCAGTTGTAGAACGGCAGGTCGAAGGCGTAGAAGCCGACGTCGTTGCCGAATTCGGGATCGGTCTGGCCGAACGGTGTGCCGTTCAGGAACAGCTGCACGACCTGCCAGTCGCTCTGCGCGGACGCGCCGGCGATGAGCCCGGTGAGCACCGGGATGCCGATGCCGAACAGGCGGATCCGGCCGACGATCGCCGACCGGTAGCGCGCGAGCGGGTCGTCGTTGCCGGAGATCGGCACGAAGACCGGCCTGGACCGGTACGCGATCATCAAGCTGACCGCGAGCGATCCTCCCACCAGGAGCCCTACTGCGAAGAACAAGACCACACGAGTGATCAGCACCGTGCTGAACACCGTGCGGGCGCCGACCTCGCCGAACCACAACCAGTCGACGTAGGTGTCCAGCAGTCTCGCCCCCAGCAGCAGGGCCAGAATGACGACGGCGGCGATGATCAGCAGTATCCGGCTGCGCCGGGACAGCTTCGGCAGGCTCACGGGGGGCCGAGTGGCCACTGCACACGCTCCTGGTTTGGTGAACTTTTCGCGGGGGCGCGCGTACCGCGTGCGGCCCCTGATGCTCTAACTCTACGGATGCCGTCGGAAGTTCCCGGAACCCGCCCAAACCGGACTCGGAAGGCCGCTGCCCCGGCCGCCTGGAACGATGTGCCAATGGCACCGAGTGAGCAGCAGGGCGTGGCCGGCCTGGCCCGCGAAGTCGAGGAGTTCGTCGCTTCGGGAGGCTGGGATCAGCCCCCGCAGTTGTTCGCGCTGGTCCCGACCGCGGCGCTGCTGGACGAACAACCCGAACTGGCCGGGCAACTCGACGCGTCGGCCCCGCTGACGCCCGTCGCGCAGGAGGCTCTGCCCGACGGTGACCTGGGTGAAGCGCTGGCACAGATAGCGTGGCCCGATCTGGTGCTGGGCTGCGCGCTCGCGCAGGAGATCATCGTGCTGCCGCCGGACGCCGAAGCCGAGCTTCCCGCCGTGCCCGAAACCGACGCCGAACGCCTGCGTCAAGCGGCCGCCGACCACCCGCGCCGGACCGAGGCCCGCCTCGTCGCGGCGGTGCTGCGGGATGGTGCCGGTGCGTGCGTAATGCGGCTTCGCGGTGCCGGGCAGCCCTCCGAGCCCGGTGACGTCCCTGTCGACGAGATCATCGAGAACCCGGAGCTGGCCCCGAACCTGCTCGAAGCACTGAAGGCAACCCTGCTGCCCTGACCTGCGAAAAGAGAGCAAGGGACCTTTGCTACCGCCGACCCGGGCGCGCGGCGAGCGATAGCAAAGGTCCCTTGCTCTCTTCCGGCAGCCCGCGAGGCGGTAGCAAAGGTCCCTTGCTTCCGCGGCGGTCAGCAGGTGGCGGTCGGCCTTCCCGCCTTGAGATTCTCGAGTTGCGCGATCGCCTCGTCCAGTGTGGACACCTTGATCAAGTTCAGCCCTTCGGGCGCGGCGGTCTTCGCCTCGGCGCAGTTGTGCGCGGGCACGAGGAAGTCGGTGGCGCCGGCCTCGCGAGCGCCGACCACCTTGAACGAGATGCCGCCGATCGCGCCGACAACGCCCTTCTCGGAGATCTCGCCCGTCCCGGCGATATGCCTGCCACCGGCGAGGTCGCCGGGCTCCATCTTGTCGACGATCGCGAGCGCGAACATCAGGCCCGCCGAGGGGCCACCGACGTCCTGCAGCGAGATCTTCACGTCGAACGGAACGTCGGCCCGGTCCACCGCGGTCAGGCCCATGAAGCCTTCCGGGCCGTCGGGTCGCTGCGCGAGCGTGAGCGGCACGGTGCGTTCGGCCTGCCCGTCGGATTTGAAAGTGATCTGGACGGTCTGCCCGGGCTTCGTTCCGTTGAGCGCGGCGCGCACCTCGGCCGCCTCGGTGACGGTCTTCCCGTTGACCACCAAAAGCCGGTCGCCAGGAGCGAGCACCTTGTCCGCGGGACTGCCGGAGACGATCGTCTTCGCGAGCACCTTCACCGGGAACTTGCGGCGCAGCGCGGCCACCTGGGCGGCGGTCTGCGAGTCCTGCAACTGCTGGATGTTCTCCTGCCGGACCTGCTCGTTGGTTTCACCCGGCTTGAAATACTCCTCGCGCGGCGCCAGCGCGTACCGGCCGCTCGCCCAGAGCCCGAGCGCGTTGAACAGCGTGATGCCGCCATCGCGCAGGGAGACCGTCGTCATCCGCAACTCGCCGGAGGTCTGGAAGATCTCGTGCCCGTTGACCTGGATCACGGACTGTCCGGCCGCGTCCTTGCCGAGCGTGTCGTAAGTCGGCCCGGGGCTGATCGCCACGTACGGCACGGGGATGAAGAACCCGACCAGCGCGAAGGCGACGAACAGCGCGCCGCTGACCAGCAGCGTCCAGCCGCGCCGGGTCAGCCGCCGGTCGGAGCGGTCCTGGTCACCCGCGGAGCTCGCACGGCTCCGCGATCCTGTGGTCTCCTCCGAGGGCTCTGTCACGCGTGACAGCGTACGGTGACGGTGTTCGCTTCTCGGTGAAGGCCACGCTCATCACTCCACTTGACGAGCTGTGAATCTCCGGACCCGCGTACGGTGGTGCCATGAGCAAACCCCCGTTCGGCTTCGGACCGCCCGATCCCGACAAACGAGGCGAGAACGAGCCGTCGGACTCCGGCGGCCAGCCCTCCGGCGCCGAGGCCTTCAATCAGCTCGGTCAGATGCTCAGCCAGCTGGGCCAGATGCTCAGCCAGGCCGGCAGCTCGACCGGGCCGGTCAACTATGACCTGGCGAAACAGATCGCGTTGCAGAACCTCAGCAGCAGCGGAACCGCCGACGTCCAACTCGGCTTTTCGTCGTCCAGCGGCGGCGATTCGAGCACGGCCGTCCGCGACGCCGCCCACCTGGCGGAACTGTGGCTGGACGCCGCGACGATCCTGCCCGCAGGGGCCACGACGACCGTCGCTTGGTCCGCGCGTACCTGGGTGGAGAAGACGCTGCCTACTTGGCAGCGGCTCTGTGACCCCGTCGCCCAGCAGGTCTCGGGCGCGTGGGTCCAGGCCCTGCCCGAAGAGGCCAAGCAGGCCGCGGGCCCGCTGCTCTCGATGATGGGGCAGATGGGCGGGATGGCCTTCGGCTCCCAGCTCGGTAACGCTCTCGCTCAGTTGGCTTCCGAAGTGCTCACCTCCACCGAGGTCGGTCTCCCGCTCGGCCCCGCGGCCACCTCCGCGCTGCTGCCGGCGAACATCGAGAAGTTCACCGAGGGCTTGGAGCTGCCGACCAGTGAGGTGCTGGTCTTCATCGCCGCGCGCGAGGCCGCCCACCAGCGACTGTTCGCCCATGTCCCCTGGTTGCGGCAGCGACTCCTGGCCACCGTCGAGGAGTTCGCGAGCGGCATCTCCGTCGACACTTCGGCGCTGGAGCAGCTCGCGGGCCAGATCGACCCGTCGAACCCGGCCAGCATCGAAGAGGCCATGTCCTCCGGCCTGCTCGAGCCGCAGACCTCGCCCGAGCAGAAGGCGGCGCTCAACCGCCTGGAAACCCTGCTCGCGCTGGTCGAAGGCTGGGTCGACGTCGTCGTCGCCGAGGCCATCGGCGACCGGCTTCCGGGCGCGGACGCGCTCCGGGAAACGCTACGCCGCCGCCGGGCCACGGGTGGCCCCGCCGAGCAGACCTTCGCCACCCTGGTCGGGCTTGAGCTCCGGCCAAGGCGGATGCGGGCGGCCTCCTCGCTGTGGAAGCTGGTCGGCGACCAGCACGGCATCGAGAAGCGGGACGGCCTCTGGTCCCACCCCGACCTCATGCCGACCGCCGACGACCTCGACGAGCCGCTCGACTTCTCCGAACGCCTCGGCGATGGCGAGTCGACGCTCGAAGGCATCGACCCGATCGCCGAGATCGAACGCACCGAGCGCGAGAAGAACAAGCCCAAGGGCGACGAAGAAGAGAGCTGAGGCACGTCAGTCCTCCGCCGCGATGCCCCATCCGGCGGCGGAGGACAGACCCTCCAGGAAGCCGATGGCGCGTTCGGTCTTGGGATAACGGCGAACGAGTTCCCAGAACGCCGCGTTGTGCCCTGGTTCCTTCAGGTGCGCGAGTTCGTGCACGAGGACGTAGTCCAGCACCCATGCCGGCACCCGGCGCAGACGATCACTGACCCTGATCGTCGCGTCGACCGGTGTGCAGGACGCCCACCTCGTCCTCATCGGCGGGACCCAGCGAACGCTCGCGGGTATCGCCTTCCCGTCCAGATACTTCGCCGAGAGCACGGCGCAGCGTGCCAACAGCGCCTCGTCCGAGGCTTTTGGCGGCGCGGCCTGCCGCGGGCCTTTGCGCAGCAGCTTGCGCTGCATCTCGGCAACCCAGTGCTTCTCCTCGGCCCGGGTCATCCGGGCAGGGATCAGCACGACGAGGGTGTCCTCGTCCCAGTACGCGGTGACGGTCCGGTGGCGGCGTTGGCTACGCCGTACCTCGACCTTGTGTTCGGGAGTGTCCGACGGATTCGTCGTGTCCCGGCCCCTCAATGAGGGCGTCCGTGCTTCGACCACTCGACCACGGTAAGGCCAGTCACCGACAACTCCGAGAGCCGAAAGGTCACAGCCTCCAGTTGTCCACAACGGGGCCAACCTGTGGATAACTCGCGTTCTTTCGGGCTGACGGACAGTGAGTGGGTGCGATCCTGCGATCATGAACCTGCGCGAACCGGACTTACGATCGATCATCCTGCCCGCCTTCCCCACCCTGCTTCCGGGGCTGGATGTGCTGGAACGGGGAAACGGCGAGATCCAGATCGGCCTCGACCCCGCACACGCCGTGGTGATCGCCGGCGTCGCCACCGAGGTGGCCGAAGCCCTCCGCGGGTTGGACGGGAAACAGGCCGCGGACGACATCGTGCTCGCGCAGAGCGAACACGACGAACAGCTGCGGGACCTGATGACGGATCTGACGGCCCGAGGTCTCGTGACCGATGCGGGCCAGTCCGAACGACATCCGAGACCGAGACCGGAGACAGGGCTCTGGTCGCTACGCGCCCGCCACCATCAGACGGCCATGACGGCCCGTCGCGGGCGCACCGCGGTGGCGATCCACGGTGACGGCAGGCTGGCGGTGGCCATCGCGGTCCTGCTCGCCAACGGCGGAATCGGGCACATCGACGTCCGGGCTTCGGGCACGGTTCTCGAAGGCGACCTGGGCTCGGGCTACACCGAAGCCGAAATCGGCATGCCCCGCCGGGACGCGATGGCTCAGGTCGTGCACCGCACCAGGGCGAGCACCGTGACAACGCGGCTCTACTCGGACCGGCGGCCGGAACTCGCCCTGCTCACCGACGCCGTGGTACCTGCTCCCGAGGTGGTCGACGAACTCGTCCGCGACGGCGTCAACCACCTCCCGGTGCGCGTCCGGGACGGGGTCGGCATCGTGGGACCTTTGGTGGTGCCCGGCCGCAGCAGCTGCCTGCGCTGCGCCGACCTGCACCGGGCCGGTCGCGACGACTCCTGGCCGCGGGTGGCGAGCCAGCTCGTCGGCCGCGTGCAGCGAGCCGATCTCGGCTCCGTTCAGGCCTGCGCCGCGCTCGCCGCAGCGCAGGCGCTCAGGCTTCTGTCCCCGAGCGATCATGCGCCGCCCGCTTGGAACGCCACGCTGGAGATCGACTTCTTCGACGGCAAGATCCGGCATCGCGACTGGCCGCCCCACAGCGCGTGCGGATGCGGTGCTCGGTGATACGGCAAGCGACGTAGCCCACATACACTCCCGCAACAGGCTGCGCGGGCGCAGTGAATCAAGGCAGAATCGCGAAGGTGACCGACTCCCGCAACGCCGAGGACCGTGAAGCCGCCATCCCCCGTAACGGGGCCGCGCGAACGGCGAAGCTGGCCAGTATCCCGCTCGGCATAGCGGGGCGGGCGGTCGGCGGCTGGGGCAGGCGGCTGACCGGGCAGAGCGCCGAAGAAGTCAACGCGACGCTGTCCGCCAAGGCGGCGGAGCAGCTCTTCGAGGTCCTCGGCACGCTCAAGGGCGGTGCGATGAAGTTCGGCCAGGCGCTGAGCGTCTTCGAGGCCGCGGTGCCGGACGAGATGGCGAAGCCCTATCGCGAGGCCCTGACGAAGCTTCAGGCCGCCGCGCCGCCCATGCCCGCCCGGCAGACCCACCGGGTCCTCGCCGAGCAGTTGGGGCGCACCTGGAAGCAGCGGTTCGCGGCCTTCGACGACGAGCCCGCCGCTTCCGCGAGCATCGGCCAGGTCCACCGCGCGACCTGGCACGACGGCCGCGAAGTCGCCGTCAAGGTGCAATATCCCGGAGCCGACGACGCCTTGCGGAGCGACCTCCGGCAGCTCCAGCGTTTCAGCAGGTTGTTCCAGGCGTTCGTGCCGGGGACCGAAGTGAAGCCGCTTCTGGCGGAACTCGCCGAGCGGATGAACGAAGAACTCGATTACCAGGCCGAAGCGCAGAATCAGCGTGCCTTCGTCAAGGCGTTCGAAGGTGTCTCCGGCTTCCTGATCCCCCGCGTGGTCGCCAGCGCGCCGAAGGTCGTCGTCACCGAGTGGGCCACCGGAACCCCGCTGTCGAAGATCATCGCCAGTGGCGACAAGGAGACACGAGACCGCGCCGGCCGCCTGCTCACCGAGTTCCACTACTCGTCGCCGGAACGAGCCCGGCTCCTGCATTCGGACCCCCATCCCGGCAACTTCATGCTGACCGCCGACGGCAGGCTGTGCGTCATCGACTTCGGCGGGGTGTCCCGGCTGCCCGAGGGGATCCCTCAGCACCTCGGCGAGATGACCAGGCTGGCGCTCGACGGCGAGTCCGCGAAACTGATGAAACTGCTCAGGGAATCCGGCTTCATCCGAGGCGACGCGGACTTGCGGGCCGATGACGTGCTCGCCTACCTGGCGCCGTTCACCGAACCGCTGGCGGGCGACACGTTCCACTTCACCCGTCGCTGGATGCAGCGACAGGCGGGCCGGGTCGGCGACACGCGCGGCCGGGATTTCCGGATCGGCCGCTCCCTCAACCTGCCGCCCGAGTACCTGATGATCCACCGGGTGACCGCCGGATCGACCGGCATTCTCTGTCAGCTCGACGCCGAGATCCCCGCCCGCGCGATCGTCGAACGGTGGCAGCCGGGCTTCGCGGCCTGAGAAGTTATCCACAGGGAACGGGGCGACAGAGCCGAAAACGGGGCTGCTCCGGCGAGTTGTCCACAAGTTCGCGGAAGTGGTTCCACCCGGTCGGCCCAGCGGTCATCCTCGATTCATGACCACTACACGAAGCGCCCGACTCATAGCGCTCAGTAACACCAGCGAATCCGGGATCGTCACCAGCCGCGAGCTGCGGCAGGCGGGTATCACCGCGCGCTACGCCGCGAAGCTCTGCGGTCCTGGCGGACCTTGGCGAAGGCTGATGCCGGGCGTCATCCTGTTGCGCGACGTCGCCCCCACCCGGCTTCAGCTGCTACAAGCCGCTGTCGCACGGTTCGGGCCGGAGGTCGTGGTGACAGGTGCCGACGCGCTACGCGCACGAGGTGTCGGCTGCCCGTTGACACGAGAGGTCCATCTCCTGGTCCCCGACTATCGGCGCGTGCCGGCGGAACCCGGCATGCTGCCACGAAGAACCACCCGGATGCCGCCGCCGACCACGATCGACGGTGTTCCGTTCGCCCCACCGGCCCGGGCAGCGCTCGATCTCGCCCGGCTGGAGCTCGACCCCGCGCGCATCGACGAGCTGATCTCGCTGCCGCTGTATTGGGGCCTGTGCACGCTCGATGAACTCAACGAGGAGCTCGATTCCGGTAACCGGCGAGGTTCGGCCGCGGTGCGCGCGGCTCTGCGGCGGGTCGACCCCGAAGAGACGTACGCGCATGGGCTGGCGAAGAAGGTCCTCAGCGGCTGCCCGCTGCCCGCGCCGTCGTGGAACACGACACTCTGCGACAGGCGAGGGCGCCCCATCGGCACCGCCGACGCCTGGTGGGACGACATCGGCATGGCGTGGCAATTCCGGGCACTGAAGGAGGGCGCCGCGAATTTCCACCCGCTGGCACTGACCGCGACCGGGACCGTTCTGGTGCGCTGCACCATCGACCAGCTGAAGAAGGTTCCGCTGGAAGTCGCGGCAGAACTCGTCAGGGCGTTCGGCGAAGCGACTCGGACGCCGAGGCCGAAAGTCCGTACGATCGGCCGGATCGACGCCGCCTGAAACTCACCAGTACTCGTCCGGCAGCTTTCCTTCGATGTCGCGGGTGTGGCGGCGAGCGCAGGCGGGGCACATCCAGCGCACGACGTTCTTCTCGCGAGTGGAAACCCAGGCGAGTGTCTGCGCGGGCTCCTCGTCGCCACCGCGGATCCGGCCGCACAACGAGCAAGTGGCCTGGTCACTCACGATCGACGTCCACAATGGACGGTCTTTGCCCCTTGCAGGAACAGGTCCCCGCGAGCGCCCAGGTAGCTGGGGTGCGCCGGATCCACGAGTGCGGCCGCGGTCTTGTGGTCGTCATCGCCCAGGCGATCACCCGCGACCTCGGTCAGCCAGGTCACCCGCTCGATGACGAACTCGCGAAGCAGCTCCGGGCCCGGTGCCGGGTGATGGATGAGCACTCCGAAAGAGTCGACGTCGGCGAGGCCGGCTCGCTGCAGCGCGATGTTCCAGCCGTAGGGCATGGAAGCGGAGCCGGGGATTCCTGCCCGCATCTCGGCGAACCACTCGCCGCGAGCGGCGAGGAGCCTTTCCTCGAGCCCGGGGCGGCCGATGCCGAGCTCCCAGGGGAGACAGTTGAAGTCCAGGCCGCCCTCGGAGATGGCGACCAGTCCGCCGGGGCGGGCGAGCCGGGCGAGGGTATCGATGGCCGACTGCTGGTCGGGCAGGTGGTGGACCACTCGGGAAGCCCAGACCAGGTCGGCGGCAGGGAGCTTGGCCGGCAATCCGTCGTCAGCCACGTCGGCATGGACCGTCTCGACGACGGCCCTCTCCCCTGCGGCCGCGCTGACGGCTCGGTGCGCTTCGGCGAGCAGTTGTTCGGTCGCGTCGACCAGCACGATCTTGGCGCCGATGGAAGCGAGCTCCTCGGCGAAGAGCACACTCATCCCGCCCGCGCCGCAGCCGACGTCGAGGACAGTCGGACCCTCCGGCATGCCCTCGAGCAGCCGCCGGGCCGCTGCCCGCATCGGCTCGGCATCGAGCGCCTCGGCCATGCGAAGCGAGCGAAGCCGATCAGACCAGTCGATGTCGTCATGCGTGTGTACGGCCATTCCCCCAGTGAACACCACGCCGAGCCGCATCACGTCCCAAAAGGGAGCGGGGGACCTTTGCTGTCGCGGCGCGATAGCAAAGGTCCCCCGCTCCCCCCGAGTGGTCAGGCCTGAAAGCGCTCGGCTCGCCGGGTCGCCCAGCGGGCGACCTTGGTCCACCTGCGCGCGGCGCGTGGACCGCTCCGAGCCCGCTGCGCGCGGACTCCCTCCTCGAGGTCTCGTATTCGGGCCCTGGACAGTTCTTCATAAAGCAACATTTCGCTGGTCTCCTCGACCTTGATCTCGTTCAATTCGGCCGGCGCGTGAGTTCCCGTCAGCGCCTCGTAATCCCTGGTGGTGATGAGTTCGACGGTCATGCCGCGGCGCTCCGCTCGACCTTGCGCGCGACGGGGCGAGCCTCGGCGGCGGGCTCGACGACCGGGTTCTTCCGGGGGCGGCCACGGGGCCGCTTCCGCGCGACGACAACGCCACGCTCGAAGATTTCGCCACCCCAGACGCCCCACGGCTCACGCCGCGAAAGAGCGCCCGCGAGGCAGGCGGAACGGACCGGGCAGTCGGCGCAGAACGCCTTCGCCCGCTCGAGCTCTGCCGGCGACTCGGCGAACCACAGGTCCGCGTCGCCCGAACGGCAGGGAAGCATCGACTCGGGCGAGTCGATGGCGTCGAGCAGGTCGACGACGCCTGCGTCGGCGAAGGGCAGGGCCTCCCCCGGCGCGAAAGCTATGGCCGATGACATAAGTGCACTCCTCTGTGCCGTAACGGATTTCGTACTCACGGTGGAACTGGACAACGCTGAACCCCAATTAGGTTGTGCAGCCAACTTGTTTGTGCAGCAAAAAACACGAAGGCCGCGGATCCGGTAACCGGTTCCGCGGCCTTCGTGAGCCTCTGATCCTGACTAGGTCAGGAACTTCGCTCCCGTTGGGACAACGGAACACGGAACTGCTTGATGACCGGCAGATCGACGCCACCGTTCACGTACGCCCCACCGAAGGCGGCAGCGTGCGTGAAGGTCTCGTCGGCGGTAACCCAGCGCCGGTTGAGACGCTGAGTGCCGCGGGCGGCAAGGATGCTCACGGGCATGAAGGTGCCCTGGCGCTGTGCCTGCGGGACTTCCGCGACGCAAGACAGACGGGTGCCAGGGTTCGTGAGCTTCATGTTGATCCTCATTTCACTGACACCACCTTTCTCTGTCGCGCGCGAGCCGCCCTGCGGTCTACGCTGTGTTGTAGAAGTTCTTCCCCAGACCAGGCGCTTCCCGCCCGGTACCTGCAGGTTATTGCCACCGGCCGCACCGGGGCAACTTATTTTCCAGAAAATC
Organism: Amycolatopsis sp. TNS106; assembly: GCF_019330265.1. Taxonomy (NCBI): domain Bacteria; kingdom Bacillati; phylum Actinomycetota; class Actinomycetes; order Pseudonocardiales; family Pseudonocardiaceae; genus Amycolatopsis; species Amycolatopsis sp. TNS106. Next base: position 5,119,128 of record NZ_CP024972.1, read on the forward strand.
CGTCGAAGTTGCGAAGATCGGCTCTGAGCAGCAGGTTCGCCGCGTGGATCAAGCCCGGGACGCGGTCAAGTCTCCACCGAGGCCCGCACGACGTCGAGAACCTCCGCTCCGAAGCGCTCGAGCTTCGTCGCGCCGATCCCGGAGATGGCGCACAAGGCCGTGTCATCGGTCGGTCGCTGCTCGGCGATGGCCACGAGCGTCGCGTCCGTGAAAACGACGAAGGCCGGCACCTTGAGCTCCCGCGAACGCTCACCTCGCCAGGACTTCAGCTTCTCGAGCAGTTGCTCATCCACGTTGGACGGGCACCGGGAGCATCGGCCGAGCTTGATGTCCAGCGTCTCCAGCAGCGGCCCGCCGCATACCCGGCACCGGGCCTTGCTACCGGTCTGCTTCGGCTGCTGCGACCGGGCGACCCTCGCCGCCGGGTGATCTTCAGGGATGAGGCCGTAGAGGAACCTGCTACGTCGCCGGTTACGGCGGTTTCCCGACGTCCTGGCCAAGGCCCACGACAGCGAGAGATGCACTCGTGCACGCGTGACGCCGACATAGAAGAGGCGGCGCTCTTCCTCGATGGCCGCGTCGTCGCCGTCGGCATGGAGGATCGGCATGGTCCCCTCGGCGAGCCCCACGAGGAACACGGCGTCCCATTCGAGACCTTTCGCCGCGTGAAGCGAGGCCAGGGTGATGCCCTCCACCGTCGGCGGATGCTGCGCTGTCGCCCGCTGTTCGAGCTCCGCCACGAATCGAGGGAGATCCGCATCTTCCACAGTGGAAGCCAGTTCCTCGGCCAGCTCGACGATCGAAAGAAGCGCGTCCCACCGCTCTTTCGCCGCGCCTCCGGCGGGAGGCTGGTCGGTGAGCCCCACCTTCGCGAGGACGGAGCGAACGCGGGTCACCAGCTCTCCGGTGTAGGCGTCGGTCGACGCCATCCGCAGCGCCGACATGGCCTGCCGGACCTCGGCCCTGGCGAAGAACCGCTCGCCGCCGCGGACCAGGTAAGGGATGCCCATCTCCGCCAGAGCCTGCTCGTAGGCTTCGGACTGGGCGTTGACGCGGTAGAGCACCGCGATCTCGCTGGCCGCCACTCCGCTGTCGAGCAGATCGCGGATTCTGCGCGCGACAGCCGCGGCCTCGGCGGTCTCGTCGTCATACTCGGCGAACCGCGGTGGTGGCCCGGAGGGACGCTGGCCGATCAGCTTCAACCTCGACCCCGCGGGACGACCGCGCGCGGCGCCGATCACTTGATTGGCGAGAGCCACGACCTCCGGAGTCGACCGGTAGTCCCGCTCGAGCCTCACGACCGTCGCCTCGGGGAACCGCCGAGTGAACTCCAGGAGCGGCCGGGGAGAAGCACCACCGAACGAATAGATGGTCTGGTTGGCGTCGCCGACGACGGTCAAGTCGTCACGGCCGCCGAGCCAGGCGTCGAGCAGCCGCTGCTGCAGCGGGGTGACGTCCTGATACTCGTCGACGACGAAGCAGCGATAGCGCTCGCGGAACTCCTGGGCCACCACCGTGTGTTCCTCGAGGACGGCCGTGGTGTGCAGGAGCAGGTCGTCGAAGTCGAGGACCTGCGCGGCGTTCTTGACCTTCTCGTAGTTGCGGTAGACCTCCGCGACCTGCGAGGCGGGCGCCGGCGTGTCCCGCTGTGTCCGTGCGGCTACCGCCGGATAGTCGTCCGGCGATACCAAAGAGGCCTTGCTCCACTCGATCTCACTGGCGAGGTCACGCAGCAGTTCCGTCTCGGTGCCGAGACCGGCCCTCGTGGCGGCTTGGCTGATGTAGCGAAACTTGTTCTCAAGCAGCTCCCAAGGCCGGTCCCCGACGACCTGAGGCCAGAAATACCGCAGCTGACGACGGGCGGCGGCGTGGAACGTGAGCGCCTGGGCGGCGTCCACACCCAGCCCTCGGAGACGCGTGCGCATCTCGCCCGCGGCGCGGGTCGTGAAAGTGACGGCGAGGACCTGACCAGCGGCGACGTGGCCGGAACGGACCAGGTGGGCGATGCGGTGTGTGATCGTCCGGGTCTTGCCTGTCCCCGCTCCCGCGAGGACGCAGACAGGCCCCCTCGGCGCGCAGGCGGCGGCACGTTGCTCGGGATCGAGCCCATCGAGCAGGCCTGGACGACTCTTCGGGGACGCTGCGCTAACCACGTCCCGATCCTCGCAGAGGGCCCGACGGGATCGGCGCAGGGCACGCGGCCGTATCCTGGTCACATGGCGGGAAAGCAGGACAAGGAAGCAGCGAAGCTGGCCAAGGAGGAGAAGCGTGCCGCGAGCAAGGCTCGCCGCGGGCAGATCTTCGAGGCCTTCAAGATGCAGCGCAAGGAAGACAAGGCGCTCATCCCCTGGATGGTCGGATCGCTCCTGGTCATCACCGGTGTCGTGTTCGGCATCGGGTTCATCTTCGACGTCCACTGGGTAGTGCTGCCGCTGGGCATCCTGCTCGGCGCGCTCGCCGCTGTGATCATCTTCGGCAGGCGGGTCCAGAAGACCGTGTACTCGAAGGCCGACGGCCAGCCGGGTGCCGCGGCCTGGGCGCTCGAGAACATGCGGGGCCGCTGGAAGGTGACGCCGACCGTGGCGGCCACCACTCAGCTCGACGCCGTGCACCGAGTGCTCGGTGGTCCCGGTGTCGTGCTCGTCGCCGAGGGTGCGCCGCACCGCGTGAAGTCCCTGCTCGCGCAGGAGAAGAAGCGTGTGTCCCGTCTGATCGGTGAGACTCCGATCTACAACGTGATCATCGGCAACGAAGACCAGCAGGTACCGCTGAAGAAGCTGCAGAGCCACCTGATGAAGCTGCCGCGCAACCTGAAGCCCGCTCAGGTCGACGCGTTGGAAGCGAAGCTCGCCGCACTCGGCAGCCGCGGTGCCGCCATGCCCAAGGGCCCGATGCCCGCCGGCGCGAAGATGCGCAACGTCCAGCGCACCATCCGTCGCCGCTGACAAACGAGGATCAGGGGTCCTTTGCTACCGCCGCGTGCGGTAGCAAAGGACCCCTGATGCGTCTCTGGACAAAAACTGTCGGTGGGTGGTCGCATGATCACTGAGTGGACCGAACCTCGAGCGCCCGGCAGAAGGCGCTGGCAGCGATGTTCCCGGACGGCGTGGCCGCCCGGGCGAAACTTGTCGCCCTCGGGCACTCCCATTCCTCGATCTCGCGCCGTTGCCGCGAAGGCGGCCCGTGGCGCCGTCCGATACCCGGTGTCATCCTCCTGACCAGTGCCCCGCCGACCAAGCACCAGCTCTTGAAAGTCGCACTGACTCATGCGGGTCCGGATGCGATGCTCACCGGAGTACAAGCCGCCAGGTTGTACGGCGTCCGAAGACTTCCGCCAGAAAGACGGGCGCACACTCTGATCCCTCACCGGAGCAAGGTCGCCACGTGGGGATTCGCCGTCGTAGAACGAACGATCCACCTCCCGGAACCAGTGGAGATCGCCGGGCTGCCTGTCGCTCCTCTAGCCCGAGCCCTGATCGACGCGGCTCGACGCATGGACGAACTGAAGGCGGTGCGGGCGATGATCCACGACGCCGTCCATCGCGGGCTCTGCACCCCGGAGGAACTTCGAAACGAGCTGGCCCAGGCCAGCACGATCGGCTCGGCGCTCCCTCGAATAGTCGTCAACGCTCTCCAGGACGGCGTCGACTCCGCCGTCGAGCAGTGGCTGGAGGCTGCAGTCGAGCGCAGCGGTTTGCCAAAACCCGTGTGGAAAGCAGAGCTAAGAACTCCGGACGGAGTGGTTATCGGGAGCGCCGATGCGTGGTGGCCGCAGGTCGGCGTCGCGCTGCAGGTCCGCTACGACGAGGTCGCTCTCGAACCGGACAAGGTGTCCGAGATCCCAGCCCTGTCCGCTCCAGGCCTCATCGTCGTCCAGGTGAGTCCGGCACAGCTACGTGACGAGCCACTGGTGGTCATCCAAGACCTGCGAGCAGCTCATCGCCGCGCCCGACAACGACCCCCTCCAGATCTCGGGAGCGTGCCTGCGGCGCCGGCTGCCTGACGACCGCCGGTCCGGCAGCCGATCCTCCGGCGAGAGCAAAGGTCCCCTGCTCCCCCTGAGGTCATCGCATGCGGATCACCACGGTTCCGGTCAGCCGGTCGAGCCAGCTTCGCCCGTCGATGTTACGGATCGCGGCCGGAATGATCACGAAGGTCAGCGCACCCCGCACGACGGCACGCCATATCCCGACCATTTGCGCGCCGTCGAGCCTGGCGACGCGAATTCCGACCACTGCCATGCCAGGAGTGAACCCGAAGAAGGCGGCGGGAATGACCGTGATCGCCGCCCAGACCCCGACCGACCAGAGATTGAAGGTCTGCATGACCGCCGGATCCTGAAGGCTGGGAGTCACAAAGAGGGTGGTGACCAACGAGGCGAGAACCAGGTCGATGAGCAGGCCGAGAAGGCGAGCGCCGCCGCCCGCTACCGAGCCGACACCCGATTGGGGCAAGCCGAGTCGCTCACCACGCCACCGCTGCGTACCCTCGCCACCGGCCGTCGTCTCATCGCCAGCCCCGGGCAGCCATTCTCCGGTCCATCTCGCCACCCATCCAGGGTATGCCGGTGGCGCTGGCCACATTCGCCCTGGTCGACTACCCGATATCGCCGCCCCGTTAACACCGGCGAAACATACGGGTGACGGTCGGGCAACACCGCGCTCTTAGCGTGAGCCGAAGAGAGTACTGCCGCCGGCAACGAACGAGAAGGAGTCACCGAGGGTGCCCACTACTCCAGACGACATTCAGCGCCTTATCGCCGACGAGAACGTAGAGGTCGTCGACGTCAGGTTCTGCGACCTGCCCGGCGTTATGCAGCACTTCACCGTTCCGGCGAAGGCGTTCAACGAGGAAGCCTACGAAGAAGGCCTCGCCTTCGACGGCTCCTCGGTGCGCGGGTTCCAGTCGATCCACGAATCCGACATGCTGCTCCTCCCGGACCCCGAAACGGCTCGTATCGACCCGTTCCGCAAGGCGAAGACGCTCTCGCTGAACTTCTTCGTGCACGACCCGTTCACCCGCGAGGCGTACAGCCGCGACCCGCGCAACATCGCGCGCAAGGCCGAGCAGTACATCTCCGAGTACGGCGTCGCGGATAACGTGTTCTTCGGCCCCGAGGCCGAGTTCTACATCTTCGACTCGATCCGGTTCGACTCGGCCGAGCACGCTTCGTTCCACGAGATCGACTCCGTCGAGGGCTGGTGGAACACCGGTGCCGACGTGCCGGGCGGCAACCAGGGTTACAAGACGAAGTTCAAGGGCGGCTACTTCCCCGTCCCGCCGGTCGACCACTTCGCCGACCTGCGCGACGAGATCGTCCGTAACCTGCAGGGCTCCGGTTTCGAGATCGAGCGCGCGCACCACGAGGTGGGCACCGCTGGCCAGACCGAGATCAACTACAAGTTCAACACGCTGCTGCACGCTGCGGACGACCTGCAGCTGTTCAAGTACATCGTGAAGAACACCGTGTTCGCCGCCGGCAAGACCGCGACCTTCATGCCGAAGCCGCTCGCCGGCGACAACGGCTCGGGCATGCACTGCCACCAGTCGCTGTGGAAGGACGGCACGCCGCTGTTCCACGACGAGTCGGGGTACGCGGGTCTGTCCGATACCGCCCGCCACTACATCGGCGGTCTGCTCAAGCACGCCCCGAGCCTGCTGGCCTTCACCAACCCGACCGTCAACTCGTACCACCGGCTCGTGCCGGGCTTCGAGGCCCCGGTCAGCCTGGTGTACTCGCAACGGAACCGGTCGGCCTGTGTCCGTATCCCCATCACGGGCAACAACCCGAAGGCCAAGCGCGCCGAGTTCCGGTGCCCGGACTCGTCCGGCAACCCGTACCTCGCGTTCTCGGCGATGATGATGGCCGGTCTCGACGGCATCAAGAACAAGATCGAGCCGCCGGAGCCCATCGACAAGGACCTCTACGAGCTTCCGCCGGAGGAGGCTCAGAACGTCAAGCTCGTCCCGGGCGACCTCGGCGCGGTTCTCGACACGCTGGAAGCCGACCACGACTACCTGCTCGAGGGTGGCGTGTTCACTCCCGACGTGATCGAAACGTGGATCTCCTACAAGCGTGAGAACGAGATCGACCCGCTGCGGCTGCGTCCGCACCCGTACGAGTTCTCGCTGTACTACGACGTGTGATCGTGCGGTAAGAAACACCAAGAGCACGCCGGTGGTGAGGTGCGGAAGCGCCCTCACCACCGGCGTTTCTTATTGGGCCGGGTAGTGCGGCTACTCCGAAGTGGAAAGGACCTTCAGATCGACGCCCGCTCGCTCGATACGGCCACGTGGATCGTCCACCAGTTTGCGTCGCTCGAGATCCATCAACCCCAGCGTGCACGTGATCTCAGCGGAGAGGGTGCCGTCGACCTTGTAGATGTTCGAGTCCATGTGGAAGGTCTTGCCGGTGCCGAACTTGGCGTCGCAGGTCACGTCGACGACATCACCGGCCCGAAGCTCGCGTCGGAACACGATGTGGGATTCGAGCAGCACGAAGGCAAGATTCGCATCGCGCATACCCGAGTTGAGGCCACCTGCGAGCTCCATCAACTCGAGCCTGGAGACCTCGCCGTATGAGTGGTAGACGGCGTGGTTGAGATGGCCGAGGGTGTCCAGCTCGTAATGACGCACCTTGATCCGGGTGCGAAACGGCTCGCGCACAGTCACCGGTCCACTGTAAGCGCCACTTACCGTCCGCGACGCGGAGTGTGAGCAAGGGACCTTTGCTGCCGTATCCCCAGCCTGGGCAAGCGACAGCAAAGGTCCCTTGCTCACACTCCGCAGGTCAGAGCGGTCAGCCCTGGTAAAAAAGGGTCTCCACGACCGCATGGGCACGTCGCGTCGTCCGCCGATAGGCGTCGAGGAACTCACCTGGATCGTCATCGGCCGAGTAGCCGAGCACTCGCGCGACAGCGGCGAGGTCACGACCGGAGCTGGGAATCTCGTCGACTGCCTTACCGCGGACCAGCATCCCGGCGTTACGGACGCGCGTCGCCAGCAACCACGCCTCAGTCAGGGACTCGATCTCGGCAGGCTCGGCGAGCCCCGCCTCCGCCGCGGCCTTCAGCGCCTCGATCGTCGAGGTGGTCCGGAGCCCCTCGACTTCGTGCCCGTGACGCAGTTGCATAAGCTGGACTGTCCATTCGACGTCGGCGAGTCCTCCACGGCCGAGTTTCGTATGCCGGGTCGGGTCGGCGCCCTTGGGCATCCGTTCCGTTTCCACGCGCGCCTTGATTCGCCTGATCTCCCGCACGCGGACCGCGTCGAGGCCGGCCTCCGGGTAGCGAATGGGGTCGATCATCTCGATGAACCGTGCACCGAGGTCGTCGTCACCGGCGATGAACCGCGCACGGAGCAGCGCCTGCGATTCCCAGACCTCCGCCCACCGCCCGTAGTAGCTGCGGTAGGACTCGAGGGTTCGCACTAGTGGACCGCTCCGTCCCTCTGGACGGAGATCGGCGTCGACGACCAGTGCGGGATCGGGGCTGGGGGCACCGAGGATCTTGCGAACCGTCTCTGCGACGGAGGAAGCGAACTTCGCTGCGTCGGAGTCCGAAACGCCCTCGGCAGGCTCGCACACGAAGAGAACGTCCGCGTCGGACCCGTAGCCGAGTTCGGCCCCGCCCAACCGCCCCATACCGATGACGGATATCTTCGCGGGGGTCTGGCCGAGCTCGGCCTGGCGCTGGCGAAAAGCAGCCGCCAGGGCACCTTGAAGCACGGCGGCCCACACGCTGGACAGTGCCTCGCAGACGGCTGGGACATCGAGCAGCCCCAGCAAATCCGCCGACGCGATCCGGAGCATCTCGTGCCGGCGCAAGGATCTCGCGGCCGCGACCGCGGCATTCAACCCCGGCTGTCGCCGCACGGTGGCTCGCAGCGAAGTGGCGACCTCCGCCGGAGTACGGCCGGACAGCCTCGCTGGGTCACCGAGCAACTGCAGCACTTCCGGCGCTCTCGCCAACAGGTCGGGAACCAGACGTGACGTGCCGAGCAGAAATGCGAGCCGCTCGACGACGGCACCCTCGTCCCGAAGAACCCTGAGATACCAAGGCGTTTCTTCGAGTGCTTCCGATACCTTCCGATAGGACAGGAGGCCACGGTCCGGGTCTGGAGTATCGGCGAGAAGGTCCAACAAGACCGGCAGCAGAGCTTGCTGGATGGCCGCCCGGCGGGACATGCCCGCAGTCAGCGCCTTGATGTGCTGCAGGGCCCCGTCCGGCGCGGCATAGCCGAGTGCGGCGAGGCGGCTCTCGGCTTGTTTCGTAGTCAGCCGTAGTGCTTCGGTCGGCACATTCGCGACCGATTGCAGCAGGGGCCGGTAGAAGAGTTTCTCGTGCAGGCGCCGGATGCTCTGCAGGTGACGGCGAAACTCCGCCACCAACACGTCCCCTTCACTTCTGCCCCGGACCGGCCGCACGCCGCTCGCTCTCGCGATCGTTCGCAGCTCGCTCACGTCCGAAGCCGCAGGGAACAGGTGCGTACGCCGTAGTCGGCGAAGCTGAAGCCGGTGCTCGATGGTCCGGAGGAACTCGTAGGACGATGCGAGCTCCGCAGCGTCCTTGCGGCCGACATACCCGCCGTCCCCCAGGGCAGCGAGTGCGTCCATCGTGGACGGGGAACGCAGCTCGGCGTCGATCCGGCCGTGGACTAGTTGCAGCAGCTGCACGGCGAACTCGACGTCACGAAGGCCGCCGCGCCCCAGCTTGAGCTCACGTTCGGCATGCGCGGACGGCACATGGCCCTCGACGCGGCGCCGCATCTTCTGTACCTCGGGGACGAAATTCTCCCGATCGGCCGCTGCCCACACCTTCGGCGCGACCATCTCCGCGTATTGACGCCCGAGCTCGGCATCGCCTGCGACAGGTCGCGCCTTGAGCAAGGCCTGAAACTCCCAGGTCTTGGCCCACTTCTGATAGTAGGCGGCGTGGCCGTCGAGGGTTCTGACCAACGCGCCGGCCTTGCCCTCCGGGCGCAACGCCGCATCGACCTCGAAACATGCTTTGCCAACCACGCGCATCATCGTGCTGGCCAGCCGCGTGGAGACTGAAAGGTCTCCATCTCCGACGAAGATGACATCCACGTCGCTCACATAGTTCAGCTCTCGACCACCGCATTTGCCCATCGCGATCACGGCCAGGCGTCCTTCGGCGCCGGCACCCACCTCGACCTCCGCGACCAGCAGCCCAACTTGCAGCGCGGACTCTGCCAGCATCGTGAGCTGGGCCCCGATCTCGGCATAGGGCGGCTGGCGGAGGCCAGGTTCGACGAGATGCCCGAGGTCGGCCGCAGCGATTCCGAGTAGAAGTTCGCGGTAGCCGGTGCGAAGTGCATGCTCCGACTCGAGGCCTGTAAGCAGCTCTCCGTCCGGTCGCAAATGATCGAGCAGACTGCTCACATACCGATCTGGGGCGATGTTCTTCTCGCCCTGGAGGATCTTCCAACAGTCGGTATTCGCGACCAGGAAATCCGCGAGCGCGCTCGAAGTACCCAGAACGCCGAGCAACCGGCCGCGGAAGGTGCGGTTGGTACGGAGCGCCTGGTCGAGCTCATTCCAGGCACCAGGGTCGGCTTCCCTGATCCGGTCCAGCCCGCTCAGCGCGAGATCGGGATCCGCGGCACGGGAAAGTGCCGACATCACGTCGGCGGCGGAGCCGTCCGGGCCGGATTCGGTCCACCAACCGGCAGCACGCAGCTGCCCGTCGGCACGGGGGTCGGTGAAGCCGTATCTCGCCACGGAAGCGGTCGGCCTGGCGCGCTCAACCATCGGCCTCCACCGTAGTCGCCCTTACGCCCGAGGCCAGACGGACGCGCAAGGGAGCAAGGGACCTTTGCTACCGCGTTGGGAGCGGTAGCAAAGGTCCCTTGCTCTCCTAAGCAGCGATCCTGCCGACTTCCTGTTCAGGAACGGTCGGGGTGGGACTGGCGAAGCTACCCGCGTTGACCGGGCTCCGCCGTGAAAGAAGGTAGATCCCGATGCCGATCGCCAGGCCCGTGACACCAACGGCGATCGTGCCCACCGTGCCTGTCGAGGTCACGAGACCGGCCGCGGCGCCGACGATGGCAGCGGCGGGAAGAGTGAACAGCCAGGCTGTCACCATGCGCCCGGCTGTACGCCAGCGAACCGGTGATTCGTTTCGGCCTACCCCGGAGCCGACGATGCCGCCGGAGCAGACGTGGGTCGTCGAAAGCGGAAAGCCGAAATTCGTCGAGGCGAGGATGACCGCCGCCGAGCTGGTCTGCGCGGCGAAGCCCTGCGGGCCATCGATATCCGTCAGGCCTTTGCCTAGTGTGAAGGTGATACGCCAGCCACCCAGGTACGTGCCGAGCGCGAGCGCCAGCGCCGCGCTGACGATCACCCAGAGCGGCGGTCCCGCCCCGGCGGGGAGGGCTCCGGCGGTGATCATCGTCAGCGTGATGACGCCCATGGTCTTCTGCGCGTCGTTCGTGCCGTGGGCAAGCGAGACCAGCGAGGCCGAGATGATCTGGCCGACCCGGAAGCCGGCGGTGCGGCCGCGGCGGACGAAGATCCGGTAGACGAAGTACGTCACGATCATCGCGACGAGACCGGCCAGGATCGGCGACAACGCAGCCGGGACCAGCACCTTCTCGACGATCTTTCCGAAATGGACGGAGTCCGTTCCGGCCGATACCCACGTGGCACCGATCAGCCCGCCGAACAGCGCGTGGGACGAGCTGGACGGTAGTCCGACGAACCAGGTGATCAGGTTCCACACGATCGCCCCGACCAGACCGCCGAACACGATCGCCGGCCCGATCTTGGAGTCGTCGACCAGTCCATTGGAGATGGTCTTGGCCACCTCGACCGACAGGAAGGCTCCGACCAGGTTCAGGACCGCGGAGATCGTCACCGCGACCTTGGGACGCAACGCACCGGTGGCGATCGACGTCGCCATCGAGTTGGCCGTGTCGTGGAACCCGTTCGTGAAATCGAAAATTAGGGCCGTGACGACGACGAGCACGACCAACACTGAGGGCTCCACCCCGACCTCCGAACCCTTCGAAATTCCCTTCGCAAGGTACCTGACGGCATGACCCGAGTGTTAATAACCCATACGCATTTGAGACATAGGCCGTTAAGCCATCGGCAATGTACGTTGACGGTCCGCAGCCGGGGCGAGGTCACCGGACACCAGACGGACGAAGCGATGGGCGAACGGCCGCCAGGTTTCGGTGATGTCGGCATGCACCCGAGCGAGGTTTTCCGGGGTCAGTGCGTCCGGCCGGGTGAGTTCTGCCATTTCTGGTGACTGCCGCGCCCAATCCAGGACCACGTCCGGCGTCGTCTCGATGTGGAACTGGACACCGTAGGCACAACGGTCGAATCGGAAGGCCTGGTAGGCGTATCGCGGTGAGGAAGCGAGCAGCTCGGCGCCCGGGGGGAGCCGGGTGATCGCGTCGTTGTGGAACTGCAGGACATCCTGCATGAGTGGCAAGTCCGCGAAGAGCGGGTCTGTCCAAGCAGCGTCCTTCTTGGACACAAGGGCCGGGCCGACCTCGGGCCCTTGATCACCGGTGGCGACGCTGCCGCCCAACGCTGCCGCCAGGAGCTGACCACCGAGGCAAATCGCGAGCGTCGGGATGCGTGCACCCGCGGCTTTTGAAAGAAGCTTCCGCACGTCCGCCAGCCACGGATGATCGCCGTCGTCGTTGGCGCCCATCCCGCCGCCGAGGCATACGACGCCCGCGTACCCATCAAGATCGGCCGGGAGTGTCTGGTCGGGCAGCAACCTGATGTCGAGCTCGGCTCCCGCCTCGGTGAGCCAGTCACCGAGAGGGCCGATCGGGTCTGATGCGTCCGGCTGAATGACGAGCAACTTGGGAGCGGTCACACCACCAGCCTACGACCGACAGGAGAGCGGGGGACCTTTGCTACCGCTCGGGGGCTCGGTAGCAAAGGTCCCCCGCTTACTTTGGTCAACAGGAGCAGCGGGGAGCGGGGGTCGAGGCGATGGCCGGTGACGAGGCGTCCCGGTCAACGGGATAGCCGGCTGCTTGCCAGGCGGTGATGCCTCCGGACAAGCGCTTGACCTTGAAGCCGAACTCCGCGAGTTTGAGTGCTCCCTTGGTCGCGGCGTTGCAGTGGATGCTCTCGCAGTAGCAGACGTAAACGAGTTCGCGGTCCAGCCCGCGGACCGACTCGGGGGTCATCTCCCGGTACGGGAGGTTGATCGCGCCAGGAATGCGAGCTGACGCGAAGGCTTCGGGAGCTCGGGTTTCAACGATCACGTACCCCTGCTGAGCACCAGAGGTGAGGTCCCGGACCAGGTCGTCCGGGTCGACCTCGAGAGCGAGTTCGGCGCGCAGATGCGCGACAGCCGTCGCGCTGTCCAAGGCCGGGAACGTGAGTACGCGGGGTTCGGTCGCCATGCCTCAATCATGCTGACCAGTGATCATCCCCAACATCGGACAATCCAGGTCTTGTCGGCGATTAGCCTGGAGTTTCCTGGTGGACACGACGATCAACTTGGAGTTCTGTGGACCTCGACGATCTCGATTGGCAGCTCCTCGAACTGCTCCAGTCCGACGGCCGATTGACCTTTTCGGAACTCGGTCGGCGTGTGTCGCTGTCCGCGCCCGCGGTGACCGAGCGGGTTCGCCGGCTCGAGGAGAGGGGGATCATCACCGGATACTCAGCCAACGTCGACGTGGCGAAGCTCGGGTTACCGATCGAGGCGGTGGTCCGGGCGAAGGTGCGGAGTTTGGACACGGCTCGCTTCCGCGAAACCATCCTTCCGCTCCCCCAGGTCCTTGACGCCGATCACGTCACGGGTGACGAATGCTGGCTGGTGCGGGTCGCCTGCCGGAGCACCGCGGAGTTGGAAGAACTCGTAGAGCGGATGCAGCGCTATGGGGAGACGACGACTTCGCTGGTCTTCTCGTCGCCCGTGCGCCGACGCGCGGTCGGCCGGCAGAGCTGCTGAGCGGGCCGCTGGAGCAAGGGACCTTTGCTACCACTTGGCGAGCGCGGGTATGAAAAAGGAGGGTCCAGGCGCCGGGAGAACTCGTGGTTCTCGACCGGGGCCTGGACCCTCCCTTTTTTCAAGGTTAGTCCGGCGGTGTCCTACTCTCCCACAACCCTTCGGTTGCAGTACCATCGGCGCTGTCAGGCTTAGCTTCCGGGTTCGGAATGGGACCGGGCGTTTCCCTGACGCTATAACCACCGAAACACTGTGAAACACCCACACACGCTCACACATTGTGTGTGGTTGTGTGGTGTTTCAGAGCTGTAGAGTGGATGCGTAACATCTTTGTGGGCAAGTCCTCGGCCTATTAGTACCAGTCAACTCGACAACACATTACTGTGCTTCCATTTCTGGCCTATCAACCCAATGGTCTGTTGGGGGCCTTAACCCACAAGGGGTGGGATACCTCATCTTGGAACAGGCTTCCCGCTTAGATGCCTTCAGCGGTTATCCCTTCCGAACGTGGCCAACCAGCCATGCCACTGGCGTGACAACTGGCATACCAGAGGTTCGTCCGTCCCGGTCCTCTCGTACTAGGGACAGCCTTCCTCAAGTATCCTACGCGCGCGGCGGATAGGGACCGAACTGTCTCACGACGTTCTAAACCCAGCTCGCGTGCCGCTTTAATGGGCGAACAGCCCAACCCTTGGGACCTACTCCGGCCCCAGGATGCGACGAGCCGACATCGAGGTGCCAAACCATGCCGTCGATATGGACTCTTGGGCAAGATCAGCCTGTTATCCCCGGGGTACCTTTTATCCGTTGAGCGACACCCCTTCCACCAGGTGGTGCCGGATCACTAGTCCCGACTTTCGTCCCTGCTCGACATGTCTGTCTCACAGTCAAGCTCCCTTGTGCACTTGCACTCAACACCTGATTGCCAACCAGGCTGAGGGAACCTTTGGGCGCCTCCGTTACTCTTTAGGAGGCAACCGCCCCAGTTAAACTACCCATCAGGCACTGTCCCTGAACCAGATCATGGTCCGAGGTTCAGATTCCCAATCCGACCAGAGTGGTATTTCAACAACGACTCCACCAACACTAGCGTGCCAGCTTCACAGTCTCCCACCTATCCTACACAAGCCGAACCGAAAACCAATACCAAACTATAGTAAAGGTCCCGGGGTCTTTCCGTCCTGCCGCGCGTAACGAGCATCTTTACTCGTAGTGCAATTTCGCCGGGCCTGTGGTTGAGACAGCCGGAAAGTCGTTACGCCATTCGTGCAGGTCGGAACTTACCCGACAAGGAATTTCGCTACCTTAGGATGGTTATAGTTACCACCGCCGTTTACTGGCGCTTAAATTCTCAGCTTCACCCCCAAAGGGGTTAACCGGTCCTCTTAACGTTCCAGCACCGGGCAGGCGTCAGTCCATATACATCGTCTTGCGACTTCGCATGGACCTGTGTTTTTAGTAAACAGTCGCTTTCCGCTGGTCTCTGCGGCCACCCACCCCTAGTCCGCAAGGGACTTCAGAGTGTTTGGCCCCCCTTCTCCCGAAGTTACGGGGGCATTTTGCCGAGTTCCTTAACCACAGTTCACCCGATCGCCTTAGTATTCTCTACCTGACCACCTGTGTTGGTTTGGGGTACGGGCCGTGCACGCACTCGCTAGAGGCTTTTCTCGGCAGCATAGGATCACTCTACTTCGCCTCAATCGGCTACGCATCACGTCTCAACCTTGATGAGCGGCGGATTTGCCTACCACTCGGTCTACACGCTTACACCAGTACTACCACTCACTGGCGGAGCTACCTTCCTGCGTCACCCCATCACTCGACTACTACGGAATCAGATCCCACGCTCCACACAGAAACCTCCGTCCGAAGACATCGGTAACCGGCTTTGGGTGGTTAGTATCAACCGCCTCATCCTGGGCGCACGTGCTCGGGTACGGGAATATCAACCCGTTATCCATCGACTACGCCTGTCGGCCTCGCCTTAGGTCCCGACTTACCCTGGGCGGATTAGCCTGGCCCAGGAACCCTTGGTCATCCGGCGGCAGAGTTTCTCACTCTGCATTCGCTACTCATGCCTGCATTCTCACTCCCACACCCTCCACGACTGGCTTCCGCCGCCGCTTCCCTGGATGCAGGACGCTCCCCTACCCATCAACACGACTAGACGTCCCCGCAAGGAGAACGCCGATCTATATGTGTCAATGACACAGCTTCGGCGGTGTGCTTAAGCCCCGCTACATTGTCGGCGCAGGACCACTTGACCAGTGAGCTATTACGCACTCTTTCAAGGGTGGCTGCTTCTAAGCCAACCTCCTGGTTGTCTGGGCAATCCCACATCCTTTCCCACTGAGCACACACTTAGGGGCCTTAGCTGGTGTTCTGGGCTGTTTCCCTCTCGACGACGAAGCTTATCCCCCGCCGTCTCACTGCCACACTCTCACACCACGGTATTCGGAGTTTGGTTGATTTCGGTAACCCGGTAAGGCCCCTAGACCATCCAGTAGCTCTACCCCCGTGGAGAAACATGTGACGCTGCACCTAAATGCATTTCGGGGAGAACCAGCTATCACGGAGTTTGATTGGCCTTTCACCCCTACCCACAGCTCATCCCCTCAGTTTTCAACCTAAGTGGGTTCGGCCCTCCACGTCGTCTTACCGACGCTTCAGCCTGGCCATGGGTAGATCACTCCGCTTCGGGTCTAGACCACGCGACTCAATCGCCCTATTCAGACTCGCTTTCGCTACGGCTACCCCACACGGGTTAACCTCGCCACGCAGCACTAACTCGCAGGCTCATTCTTCAAAAGGCACGCCATCACCTCAACATCACAAGGATGTGCTCGGGCTCTGACGGCTTGTAGGCACACGGTTTCAGGTACTCTTTCACTCCCCTCCCGGGGTACTTTTCATCTTTCCCTCACGGTACTAGTCCGCTATCGGTCTTCAGGAAGTATTTAGGCTTACCGGGTGGTCCCGGCAGATTCACAGCAAATTCCACGAGCTCGCTGCTACTCGGGAACACCACCAAGGTCCACAAACATGTGTTTTCGCGTACGGGACTCTCACCCACTCCGGTCGCCCATCCCAAGGCGTTCCACTAACACACGCGTAAACCCGAGAACTTGTCAGAATTCTCAAGGCGGGTCCCACAACACCACACACACAACGCCTGACAGCTTGACATGTGCATGGTTTAGCCTCTTCCGCTTTCGCTCGCCACTACTCACGGAATCACGGTTGTTTTCTCTTCCTACGGGTACTGAGATGTTTCACTTCCCCGCGTTCCCTCCACACACCCTATATATTCAGATGCGGGTAACACCACATAACTGGTGCTGGGTTTCCCCATTCGGAAATCCTCGGATCACAGCTCGGTTGACAGCTCCCCGAGGCATATCGCAGCCTCCCACGTCCTTCATCGGCTCCTGAAGCCAAGACATCCACCATGTGCCCTTAACAACTTGACCACAAAGATGCTCGCATCCACTCTACAGTTCTCAAACACCACACCAGAAACAAACAACCTGGGGGGTTAGCCCCTTGGCGTGTTGCCTCAGGACCCAACAGCATGCGTAGTGAACAATTCTTGACTGAATCCGGCGTAACACTTTCCACGCTTCCGGAGAAGCAGTACTCGCCCCCGCTGGCAACCCAATCTCGAACCCTAACCAGTAGTTCCACAATTCCTTGAGCAACCAGAACAAGTACACATTCGGCACTTGAGCCCTGGCCACTCCACCACCGTTGCTCCGGGTATCCCGGCGGGGTGGATGTGTTGCTCCTTAGAAAGGAGGTGATCCAGCCGCACCTTCCGGTACGGCTACCTTGTTACGACTTCGTCCCAATCGCCAGTCCCACCTTCGACCACTCCCCCCGCTTACGCGGTTGGGCCATGGGCTTCGGGTGTTACCGACTTTCATGACGTGACGGGCGGTGTGTACAAGGCCCGGGAACGTATTCACCGCAGCGTTGCTGATCTGCGATTACTAGCGACTCCGACTTCACGCAGTCGAGTTGCAGACTGCGATCCGAACTGAGACCGGCTTTAAGGGATTCGCTCCACCTCGCGGTATCGCAGCCCTCTGTACCAGCCATTGTAGCATGTGTGAAGCCCTGGACATAAGGGGCATGATGACTTGACGTCATCCCCACCTTCCTCCGAGTTGACCCCGGCAGTCTCCCACGAGTCCCCGCCATCACGCGCTGGCAACGTAGGATAAGGGTTGCGCTCGTTGCGGGACTTAACCCAACATCTCACGACACGAGCTGACGACAGCCATGCACCACCTGTACACCAACCACAAGGGAAGCCCTATCTCTAGGGATGTCTGGCGCATGTCAAGCCCAGGTAAGGTTCTTCGCGTTGCATCGAATTAATCCACATGCTCCGCCGCTTGTGCGGGCCCCCGTCAATTCCTTTGAGTTTTAGCCTTGCGGCCGTACTCCCCAGGCGGGGCGCTTAATGCGTTAGCTACGGCACGGACAACGTGGATGTCGCCCACACCTAGCGCCCAACGTTTACAGCGTGGACTACCAGGGTATCTAATCCTGTTCGCTCCCCACGCTTTCGCTCCTCAGCGTCAGTATCGGCCCAGAGACCCGCCTTCGCCACCGGTGTTCCTCCTGATATCTGCGCATTTCACCGCTACACCAGGAATTCCAGTCTCCCCTACCGAACTCAAGTCTGCCCGTATCGCCCGCACGCTCCACGTTAAGCGTGGAGTTTTCACGAACGACGCGACAAACCGCCTACGAGCTCTTTACGCCCAATAATTCCGGACAACGCTCGCACCCTACGTATTACCGCGGCTGCTGGCACGTAGTTAGCCGGTGCTTCTTATCCAGGTACCGTCACTTGCGCTTCGTCCCTGGCGAAAGAGGTTTACAACCCGAAGGCCGTCATCCCTCACGCGGCGTCGCTGCATCAGGCTTGCGCCCATTGTGCAATATTCCCCACTGCTGCCTCCCGTAGGAGTCTGGGCCGTGTCTCAGTCCCAGTGTGGCCGGTCACCCTCTCAGGCCGGCTACCCGTCGTCGCCTTGGTAGGCCATTACCCCACCAACAAGCTGATAGGCCGCGGGCTCATCCTGTACCGCCGGAGCTTTCCACCAAACCCCATGCGAGGCTCAGTCATATCCGGTATTAGACCCAGTTTCCCAGGCTTATCCCAAAGTACAGGGCAGATTGCCCACGTGTTACTCACCCGTTCGCCACTAATCCACCCCGAAAGGCTTCATCGTTCGACTTGCATGTGTTAAGCACGCCGCCAGCGTTCGTCCTGAGCCAGGATCAAACTCTCCAACAATGTCAAATTTGATCGAGGCAAATTTACTTGCTCTCAAAGGAACCTCAAACGAGGTTCAAATACATAAGCTCTACTGGCTTAGTTCACTAGCACACTGTTGAGTTCTCAAGCAACACGCTTTGTTTCAAAGCGATATTCACAAGCTTTTTGGTCGAGCATGCCGAATCCTACACTGTTAGTCGTAGGGGGTCGGCGGCCGCTCGTGGGCCGACGCTGAACATTACCTGGTCCGGTTCGCGGTGTCAACCCGCTCGGCCCTGGTTCCTTGCCTCGGGGCTTTCGGCCCCGGCGGCCCGGTGTTCCTGGCGACGAAGAGAAGATTACATGCCCCGGAACCCCCTGAAAACAGGGGGGTCACTTAACGACATCGCCGCAGGTCAGCCGGTGTGGATCACCCTCATCCGACGGTCTTCAGGTAGCGGGGCGGTTTGCGGGCCGGCGCGACGCGCTCGAAGTCGGCCGCGTAGGCGAGCACTCGGGCGTCCGTCCACTGCCCCGCCATGAACGAGACACCGACCGGGAGCTCGCCGACGAACCCGGCGGGCACGGTCACCGCGGGGTAGCCCGAGACCGCGGCCGGCGTCGAGGACGGGATCACGTCGTTGTCGCCGGTCTTGCAGTCGGTCTTCCAGGCGGGTGGGTTCGTGGGCGCGGCGATCGCGTCGAGGCGGTACTTCGCGAGGGTTTCGTCGATCGAGCGTTTCGCCAGATCGGTGAGCTCGCGTCGCATGGCCTGGTAGGCGGGATCGGACGGCCCGGGCGCGGCGAGTGCCTGCTCGAAAAGCTCTTGCCCGGCGAAGCAGGTCTGCTCCAGGGGGTCGGACCGGTTGTAGGCGATGAGCGCGGCGAGGTCGCGCGGACCTTCCGGGCGTGTGGCCAGGTAGCGATCGATGTCCCGGTGGAACTCGGTGAGCAGCGCCGGGAACTCCAGTTCACCGAGCCTGGCCTGGTACGGCGGCGTCACCTCGACGACCTCGGCACCGGCCTCGACCAGCGAGTTCCTGGTCTTCGTCACGACGGCGTCGACATCCGGGCCGAGGACGGGCAGGCGCCAGAGACCGATCCGGGAGCCCTTCAGCACGCCGGGCCGGAGGTGCGCGGCGTAGTCGGTCGGCTGATTCGGCGGGTACGCACCGGTGGCCGGGTCGCTCGGGTCGCGGCCCTGTAGCGCGGACAGGGTGAGCGCGACGTCGACGACGTGCCTGGCCATCGGGCCCGCGGTGTCCTGTTCGGCCGAGATCGGCACCACGCCGGTGCGGCTGACCAGGCCGAGGCTCGGTTTGTGCCCCACCGTCGCGGTCATCCCGGCCGGGCAGACGATCGAGCCGTCGGTCTCACTGCCGATGGCGACCTGGGCCAGTGACGCGGCAACCCCTGCGGCGGATCCGGCGGACGACCCACACGGGTTGCGGTCGAGCACGTACGGGTTGTTCGTCTGCCCGCCGACGCTCGACCACCCGGAAGTGGGTTTGGCGGCGCGGAAGTTCGCCCATTCCGACAAGTTCACCTTGCCGAGGACCACCGCGCCCGCGTCACGCAGACGGCGGATCAGGGTCGCGTCCTTCTCGGGCTTGCTGCGCAGTGCGCGCGACCCCGCCGTGGTCTGCATGGAGCGGGTGTCGACGTTGTCTTTCACCAGGACGGGGATGCCGTCCAGTGGTCCGCGGCTCTTGCCGGCGCGGCGGCGGACGTCGCTCTCCGCGGCTTGCGCGATCGCGGCCGGATTGACCGCGATGACCGCGTTCACCTTCCGGTCGACCTTGTGGATGCGGTCGAGGTAAGCCGAGGTCAGGCCGACCGCGGTCAGCCGTCCGGAGGACATCCGGGCCTGGAGCGCGGGGATGTCGGCGGAGTCGAGATCGAGTGGCTTCCCGGTGGCGGATGCCGCCGGCGCGGCACTCGCCGCGATGGTCACGGCGACCACTGTCGTCAGAACTCGGAACACCGGTCGCCGCACCATCAGGTCTCCTTCGTCTAGAGAACCGGAAGCAGGGTCCGCAGCTCGTACGGGGTCACCGCGCTGCGGTAGTTGTCCCATTCAACACGTTTGTTGCGAAGGAAGAAGTCGTAAACGTGCTCTCCGAGCGCTTCGGGCAGAAGTTCCGATTTCTCCATCTCCGCCAGCGCCTCCCCCAGGTTCTGCGGGAGCTGGGCATATCCGGCCGCGCGGCGCTCGGCGTCCGAAAGCTGCCAGATGTTGTCTTCGGCGGGAGGCGGGAGCTCGTAGCCCTTCTCGATGCCCTTGAGACCGGCGGCCAGGATGACCGAGTACGCCAGATAGGGGTTGCACGCGGAGTCGAGCGTCCGGATCTCCACGCGGCGTGACGACGCCTTGCCCGGCGAGTACATCGGCACCCTGACCAGCGCGGAGCGGTTGGCGCGGCCCCACGAAACGGTCGTCGGGGCCTCGCTGCCGCTGATCAGCCGCTTGTAGGAGTTCACCCACTGGTTGGTGACGGCCGAGATCTCCTTCGCGTGGTGCAGCAGCCCCGCCACGAAAGCTTTACCCGTCGCCGACAACTCGTACGGGTCTTCCGCGTCGTAGAAGGCGTTGCGATCACCCTCGAACAGGCTCACGTGGGTGTGCATCCCGGAGCCCGGCTGATCGGTGAACGGTTTCGGCATGAAGGTCGCGCGGACGCCCTGCGTGAGCGCGACCTCCTTGACGACGTAGCGGAAGGTCATCACGTTGTCGGCCATGGTCAGCGCGTCGGCGTACCGGAGGTCGATCTCCTGCTGACCGGGCGCGCCCTCGTGGTGGCTGAACTCGACGGAGATCCCCATCGCCTCGAGCGTTTCGATGGCGTGGCGGCGGAAGTGCGTCGCGGTCGCGTGGCTGGCCTGGTCGAAGTAGCCACCGTTGTCGGCGGGCTCGGGCTCGCTGCCGTCGTCCGGCAGGTTGGAGAGCAGGAAGAACTCGATCTCGGGGTGGACGTAGCAGGTGAAACCCGCTTCGCCCGCCTTGGAGAGCTGCCTGCGCAGAACGTGCCGGGGGTCCGCCCAGGACGGGGAGCCGTCGGGCATCGCGATGTCGCAGAACATGCGCGCCGAGTACGGGCCGCCGTCCGGGGTCTCCCACGGCAGGACCTGGAACGTGGCCGGGTCGGGCTTCGCGACCATGTCGGACTCGTAGACCCGGGCGAATCCTTCGATGGCCGATCCGTCGAAGCCGATCCCCTCGCTGAAGGCGCCCTCGAGTTCGGCGGGCGCCACCGCGACGGACTTGAGAAACCCCAGCACATCCGTGAACCAGAGCCTGACGAAACGGATGTCGCGCTCTTCCAAGGTACGGAGCACGAACTCCTGCTGGCGATCCATGGCCGCACCCTAACGAGAACGTGTTAACGACATGTTTCGCGACGCGCCGATCGACCGTAAGTGGTGGATCACCCGACGAGCGCCGGTTCGGGTTTGGCCGCCTTGGTGATCGCCAGCGAAGCGACCGAAGCGACCACGGCGAGGCTCGCCGCGATGTACCAAGCGAGCGCGTAGCTGCCCGATGAATCGCGGATCGCGCCCGCGCCGAAGGCCGCGAGACCCGCGCCGAGCTGGTGGCTGGCGAAGACCCAGCCGAAGACGATCGGCCCGGCGGCGCCGTATTGCCGGACACAGAGCGCGACCGTGGGCGGAACCGTCGCCACCCAGTCGAGGCCGTAGAAGATGATGAACGCCCACATGCTCGGTTCCACCGTTCCGCTCAACAGTTGAGGGAGCAGGGCGAGCGAAACGCCACGAAGGGCGTAGTAGACGCCGAGGAGGATCCGCGGATCGACGCGGTCGGTGAGCCAGCCGGACGCAATCGTGCCGACGACGTCGAAGATCCCAACGAGGGCGAGCAGTCCGGCGGCCGTCGTCTGCGGCATGCCGTGGTCGTGCGCCGCGGGCACGAAGTGGGTGCTGACCAGGCCGTTCGTCGTGGCGCCGCAGATCGCGAAGCCGACGGCGAGCAGCCAGAACGTCCTCGTGCGCGCTGCCGAGCCGAGGACCGAGAGCGCACGGCGCACGGAGCCACCCGTGCGGGCGACTGGGGCGACTTCGCCGGGCTCCGCGCCGTAAGCGGTCAGTCCGACGTCGGACGGGTGATCGCGAACCACCAGGAGAACGACGGGCACGACGGCCAGTGCGGCGATGGCGATGACGAGCGACGCCGTCCGCCAGCCTTCGTCGACGGCCAAATTCGCCACGATCGGAAGGAAGATGAGCTGGCCGGTGGCGCCCGCCGCGGTGAGGACCCCGGTGACGACGCCACGACTGCGGACGAACCAGCGGGCGGCGACCGTCGCGGCGAAACTCATCGCCATCGAGCCGGTGCCGACGCCGACCAGGACGCCCCAGCAGAGGATGAGCTGCCAGCTCGCGTCCATGAACACCGTGCCGCCCGCGCCGAGCGCGACGACGAACAATGCCGTCGAGGCGACGCGCCGCATACCGAAGCGCTCCATGAGAGCTGCGGCGAAGGGCGAGAAGAGGCCGTAGAGGACGAGATTCACGGAGACGGCCGACGCGATCGTCGCGCGCGACCAGCCGAACTCGTTGTGAAGCGGGTCGATGAGCACACCGGGAGCCGCGCGGAAACCGGCGGCGGCGAGCAGGGCGATGAATGCGGCGGCGGCGACGAACCACGCGCGGTGGAGCCGGGTCTGAGGTTGCACGGATACAGCCTCATCAGCGGCGGCTCGCGGCGAAAGCGGCCGGAAGGACACTGTGCGAAAGATTCGGGCCAGGCCATAGGCTCTCGGCCATGCGCTGCCGTCACCTCGTGCCGGCGCTGCTGCTCACGATCGGGCTCATCGGCGGCTGCGCGGGGTCTCCCCCGCTGCCGCCTGCCGAGGAATACGTGAGCGCGGCGGCCGACTCCCTCGTCTCGTTGCGCAGTGTGCGGTTCACGCTCGGGGTGAACGGTGTCGTCACCGGCCTGCCGGTGCGCGGGCTCGACGGCGAAGTCAGTCTGGAGGGTGGCGCGGTCGGTAATGCCGACTTGCAGGACGACTTCGAACGGATGAAGGTCAAGTACCGACTGTCGGGCTCGGAGATCACACTCAGTGGGCCTCGCGAAGAGCGCGTGATTCCGGCTTCGCCGCCGTACACGCCCGAAGCGATGCTCGGGCCTGAAGGCGGGCTTCGGCGGCTGCTGACCGGGGCGACCGACCTGCGGGGAGAGCGATGGGAGCGGGTGCAGGACACCGAGTCGTTCCGGATCGCCGCGAAGGTGCCGGCCGCGGTGATCGGCGGGATCGTGCCGGAGATCAAGTCGGACGTCGTCGTGAAGCTGTGGATCTCGAAGGACGAGCCCCGGCGGCTGGTGCGGGTGTGGCTGCAGGTGCCGCCGTCGAGTCCGGAGGATTTCGCGGTGATGCTGGAACTGGCGTTGACCAGGCATAACGCGGTGGTCATCGGCGCGGGGCGGTAGCAAAGGTCCCTTGCTCCCCGCTAGGAGCAGCGGGTGTCGGGGGCGGGTAGTTCGCCGTCGGTCAGGTAGGCGATGCCGGCTTTGTCGACGCACTCGTTCCCCTCGAGGAAGACCGTGTGCTGCGCGCCCTCGAACGTGAGCAAAGCTCCCTTGAGGTCCCGCGCGAGGTTCACGCCGGACGCGTACGGGGTCGCGGGGTCGTCGGTGGTCGAGATGATCAGGGGCTTCGGCAGGCCGTCGATGTCCGGCTTGTGCACCTCCGAGGTGGCGGGCACGGGCCACACCGAACAGATGTCGAGCTCACTCATGTCCGGGGTGCCACCGGCGAGGAACGGCGCGCCCTGGAGCATCCGCTGGTGGGCGCCTTCGATGACACGTCTGTCGGCGATCCGCGTGCTGTCGACGCAACGGACCGCGAAGTACACGTCGAGGATGCCGGTGTACCGGCCGCCCGTCTCGCGGCCGTAGTAGTTGTCCGCGAGCGCGACCAGGGTTTTGCCGCTTCCCCGTTTCAGCTCGGCGAGCCCGTCGTTGAGGAACTTCCACGCGTCCTGCGAGTACAGCGCGGCGCTGGTCCCGGTGATGGCGTCTTCGAACGAGAGCTTGCGGGTCCCCGCGGGCACCGGTTCGGTGATCAGTGGCCGCACCAGGTCCTGGAAGGCCTTCGTCACCGCGCCCGCGTCCCGGCCGAGCGCGCAGTCTTCGCGAGCGGCGCACCACTTGCCGAATTCGGCGAACGTGTTCTGGAAGCCGGCCATCTGCGTGACCAGCGACTCGGCGGTGTCGAGCTGGGGATCGACCGCACCGTCGAGGAGCAACGCGCGCACCTTGTCCGGATAGGCCTCGGCGTAAGCGGTCCCGATCTGCGTGCCGTAGGAGAAGCCCAGGTAGGTGAGCTTCTCGTCGCCGAGGGCCGAGCGCAGGACGTCGAGGTCGCGCACGACGTCCCTGGTGCCGATGTTGGCGAGCAGCTCTTTACCGTGCTTCGTGCGCTCGGCGCACTTCGCGGCGTACGCCCTGGCGTCGGCGAGTTGCTTCGCGATCCCGCCGGGCGTCGAGTCGCTTTCCGAATCCTCCGCGCGGTCAGCGTCGCGTTCGGCGTCGGTGAGGCAGACGAGTTTCGGTTCGCTGGTCCCCACTCCGCGCGGATCGAATCCGACGATGTCGAAGCGTTCGGCCAGCGCCGCCGCCGGCCTGGACTTAGCGATCCGCGCCGCGGCCGAGGCGCCTGAGCCACCTGGACCGCCCGGATTGAGCACGAGGGAACCGATCCGCCTGCCGGTATTCTTCGTCTTGTGCCGGAGGACGCCGATCGAGATCGTCTCGCCGTCCGGTCTCAGATAGTCGAGCGGCACGGTGAGCTTCGCGCAGTCGAACGCCTTGTCCGCGGAGGACTCACACGCGCCCCATGCCAGCTCCTGCCGAGTGAACTTCTCAAGCGCCTTCGGGTCCGGCGTCGGTGACGCGGTGGTCGTCGGAGACGTCGTCGGCGCGGGCTGCGGCTGCTGCGTCGTGCACGAGGCGACCAGCACGGCGACGACGAGCACGGCCGGGACGCGGCGAAGGCTCATTTCGCGATCTTCGCAGCGTCCCGGCCGCTCATGGCTCTTCGCGCCGAACTCGTTACTTGGCGGCGCAGCGCGTGCCCTCGTCCGGCAGGGCGCCGTTCACCAGGTAATCGATGCCGATCTGGTCGACACACGACACGCCCTGGAGGAACACGGTGTGCTGGTTGCCCTCGAACGTGAGCAAAGCTCCCTTGATCGCTTTCGCGAGGTTGACGCCCGCCTGGTACGGGGTCGCCGGGTCGTTCGTCGTCGAGATGACCAGCGTCTTCGGCAGCCCTTCGACGTTCGGCTGATGCGGCTCGGACGTGTTCGGCACCGGCCAGAAGGCGCAGGCGTCACGCGCGGAACCGTCCGGCCTCCCGTCGTCGAGGAACGGCGCCGCCGCCGCGTACCGCTTCTGCGCGTCGAGGATCTTCGCCTGATCGGTGACCCGCGGGTCGTCGACGCAGCGGATCGCGACGAACGCGTCCTGCGTCGTCCCGTACCGGCCGTCGGCGCCGCGTTCGTTGTAGAGATCGGCCAGTTTCTCCAGGCCGTCGCCGCGCTGGCGCTTCAGATCGTTGAGCGCGGTGTTCAGCGGTTCCCAGAGATCTTCCTGGTAGAGGGCCTGTATCACGCCTGTCGTCGCGTCCTCGTACGACAGTTTCCGGCCGTCGCTGACCGGCACCGGGAAGTCGATCAGCGGGCGCACCAGATCCTGGAACGCCTTCGTCACGCCGGCGGCGTCGCGCCCGAGGGCGCAGTCCTCACGCGCGGCGCACCAGTTCGAGAACTCCCCGAACGCCTTGCCGAAGCCCTGCCCCTGCCCGACCAGCGACTCCACCGCGTCCTGCTCCGGGTCGACGGCCCCGTCGAGCACCAGGGCGCGGACGTTCGCCGGGAACGCCTCGGCGTAGGCGGAGCCGATCCGCGTCCCGTAGGAGTAGCCGAGGTAGCTCAGCTTCGGCTCGCCGAGGACCGAGCGCAGGATGTCCATGTCCTTGACGACGTCACGCGTGCCCAAGTTCGCGAGCATCGCGGCGCCGTGTTCGGTCCGCTCGGCGCACTTCGCCGCGAAGTCCTGGGACTCGGTCTCCTGCTTTTTCACTCCCTCGGGTGAGCCGTCGGTCTCGCTGTCGTCCGCGCGGTCCGCGTCGCGTTCGGCGTCGGTCAGGCAGCGGACCTGCGGCTGGCTCGCGCCGATCCCGCGCGGGTCGAAACCGACCATGTCGAAGCGTTTGCCCAGCTCGTTCGTCGCCGTCCGGGAGGCGAGACCGGCCGCGGCCTGCATCCCGGAGGCACCTGGACCGCCGGGGTTGACCACGAGCGCGCCAATCCTTTCGTCGGTTTCCAGCGCCTTCCGGCGCAGCAGGCCGAGCGTGATCGAGTCGCCTTCGGGCTTCGCGTAGTCGAGCGGGACAGTCAGCCGGGCGCACTGTGCGTCCTTCACCCGAAACGCCGCTTTCGCGTCATCGGATGTCGCGTAGGGTGCACAGTCGGCCCAGGTCAGACTCTGTCCGTAGAACTTCTCGAGTCCGGCGGGCACCGGTCCGGTCGGAGCGTGCGATTCGGTGGCCGGAGGCGGCGGCTGGGTTCTACCCTCTCCCGACGAGCAGGCGGCGACGGTGACCGCGAGCAGGCCGGACAGCGTGATCGCGGCGAATCGACGGGCACGGGACCTGGCGCTGACATGAGTGGACACGGTTGGATCGTGCCATCGGCCGTGGAACTCGGCCGCACCACCACTGCGTTGGTGGTACGGGTGCGGACGGCAGAAGAACAGACGGGAGCACAGGGGTGGCAGCACTGATCAGCCGGGTGGGCAAGAAGCTGCGCCGGATCATCCAGCGGCCGGGCAGCGTCGAGCTGACCCGCTACGAAGCGCTGCTGCCGGCCATCGAGAAGCTCGAGCCCGAGTTGGAAAAGCTTTCCGACGAGGAGCTGACAGAGCGGGCCGGCAAGCTTCGGGACGCGGCTTCCTTCGGCAACGACCAGCTGATCGAGGTCTGCGCGCTCGGTCGCGAGGCCGCGCGGCGGGCGCTCGGCGAGCGTGCCTTCGACGTCCAGCTGCTGGGAACGATGGGCCTGCTCAGCGGGCATATCGTGCAGATGGAGACCGGTGAGGGCAAGACGCTCGCGGGTGCGCTGGCCGGCGCCGGGTACGCCCTGCGCGGGAAGCACGTCCACGTCGTCACGGTGAACGACTACCTCGCCCGCCGCGACGCGGAGTGGATGGGCCCGATCTACGACCTGCTCGGCGTCTCCGTCGGCTGGGTCGAGCCCGCGCACTCCCGCGAGGAACGCCGCGAGGCGTACGCGAAGGAGGTCACGTACGGCGCCGTCAGCGAGATCGGCTTCGACGTGCTGCGCGACCGGCTGGTGACCCGCGAGGAGGACCTGGTCCAGCGCGAGCCCGAGGTCGCGATCGTCGACGAGGCGGACTCCGTGCTGGTCGACGAGGCCCGCGTGCCGCTGGTGATGGCGGGGTCGATCGATCACACCGACGCCGACGAAGAGGTCGCGAACATCGTCCGGCGGCTGCGGCTCGGGCTGCACTACGAGACCGACGCCGACGGCCGCAACGCCTGGCTGACCAAGGCGGGCGCTTCGGTGGTCGAGAAGGCCCTCGGCGACGACATCAATCTCTACGACGAGACGGGGTCGGACCGGCTGCCCGCGGTGAACGTGGCGCTGCACGCGCACGCGCTGCTCACCCGCGACGTCGACTACCTCGTGCGCGACGGGAAGGTGCAGCTGATCAACGCCGCGCGTGGCCGCGTCGCCGAACTGCAGCGCTGGCCGGACGGGCTCCAGGCCGCCGTCGAAGCGAAGGAGCAGGTCAAGGCGACCGATCGCGGCGAAATCCTCGACTCGATCACCGTGCAGGCGCTGCTCGCGCGGTATCCGGAGGTCGCCGGGATGACCGGTACCGCGGTCGCGGTCGCCGAGCAGCTGCGCGAGTTCTACAAGCTCGAGGTCGCGGTCATCCCGCCGAACACGCCGAACATCCGTGAGGACCAGGATGACCGGATCTTCGGATCGCCGTCGCAGAAGCTGCGCGCGATCGAGGAGGAGATCCGGCGGGTGCACGAGACCGGGCGGCCGATCCTCGTCGGCACCCAGGACGTCGCCGAATCCGAAGAACTGGCCGAGAAACTGGCGAAGGTCGACCTCGAATGCGTCGTGCTCAACGCGCGCAACGACGCCGAGGAAGCCGCGATCATCGCCGACGCCGGCAAGAAGGGCGCGGTCACCGTCTCGACCCAGATGGCCGGTCGAGGCACCGACATCCGGCTGGGCGGCAAGGACGGCGAAGGCCGCGACGAGGTCGTCGAGCTGGGCGGACTGCACGTGATCGGCACCGCCCGTTACCCGTCGAGCAGGCTGGACGGCCAGCTGCGCGGCCGGTCCGGACGCCAGGGCGACCCGGGCAGCGCGGTGTTCTTCGCCAGCTTGAACGACGAACTCGTGCTGTCGAACGCGCCGGACATCCCCGAGGGCATCAGCTCCGACGTGGGCAGCGGCGAGATCGTCGACCCGGCGGCGCTGCGGCAGATCAATCACGCGCAGCGTGTCGCCGAGGGCGTCGACCTGGAGATCCATCGGAACACGTGGCGCTACACCCGGCTGATCGAGCGGCAGCGCGGCGAGCTGCTGGAGCACCGGGACAAGGTGCTGCGGACGAAGCACGCGGCGGAGGTGCTGGAGAAGGCACACCCGGAGAAGTTCAAGGAGCTTTCGGAGGCCGTCGACGACGAGGCCCGCGTCGAGCAGTTGTGCCGGGAGGTGCTGCTGTTCCACATCGACCAGCTGTGGTCCGACCACCTGGCGTTCCTGACCGACGTGCGGGAGAGCATCCACCTGCGGGCGCTGGCGCGGGAGACGCCGATCGACGAGTTCCACCGCGCGGCGATCCCCGAGTTCCACAAGATCATCCCGGAGGCGGCCGAGAGGGCGGCGAAGACGCTCGAGGAAGCCGAGATCACCGAGAACGGGATCGACCTCGGTGACGCGGGCGTGCGGCGGGCGAACACGACGTGGACCTACCTGGTGCACGACAACCCGTTCGACTCCGACTTCGAGCAGACCATCAAGAAGGTGCGGAGCATGATCAAGCGCAAGTAGCGCGCGGGTCCTCGGCGGGGAGCGGGGGACCTTTGCTGTCACTCTCTTTTGGAGAGTGACAGCAAAGGTCCCCCGCTCTCTTTCGCACCGCCCGGACCCAGGTGGGCGATTCGGCACATCCGGTCGTCCCCGCGGACGCCGGTGGGTGAGAATGTCGGCATGCCGCAACTGCGCATCGCACTGGCCCAGGTCAACACCACCGTCGGGGACCTCGAAGGCAACGCCGAGCTCACCGTCGAGTGGACTCGCAAAGCCGCCGAAGCAGGCGCCCACGTCGTGGTCTTCCCGGAGATGTCCCTCACCGGCTACCCCGTCGAGGACCTCTCCCTCCGCCCGACCTTCGCGTCCGCCTCGAAGCAGATGGTCGAAGCGCTCGCCAAGCGGCTCGAAGACGCCGGATGCGGCGAGGTCCTCACCTACATCGGGTACCTCGATCTGGACGAGACCGGCCCGCGCGACGCGGCGGCCGCGCTGTACCGCGGCGAAGTGGTCGCCCGCCAGTTCAAGCACCACCTGCCCAACTACGGCGTCTTCGACGAGCACCGCTGGTTCAAGCCGGGCCACGACCTCGAGGTCGTCCGCTTCCACGGTGTCGACGTCGGCATGGTGATCTGCGAGGACGTCTGGCAGGACGGCGGCCCGATCTCCGCGCTGGGCAAGGCCGGGGTGGACCTGGTGGTCGCGCCCAACGCTTCGCCGTACGAGCGCGCGAAGGACGACATCCGTCTGCCGCTGATCGCTCGCCGCGCGGCCGAGGCCGGGGCGCCGCTGGTGTACACGAACCAGGTCGGAGGTCAGGACGACCTCGTCTTCGACGGCGACTCGATCGTGGTCGGCGCGGACGGACGGCTGCTGGCGCGCGCGCCCCAGTTCGTCGAGCATCTGCTCGTCGTCGACACGGACCTCGAGTCGGGCGGGCACACCGCCGAAGGCGAGTTCGAGGGCCTGCGGGTGAAGCGCCGGGTGCTCAGCGAGGAGCCGGTTCCGGCGTACACCCCGCGCACCGAGTCCGCGATCAGCGAGCCGCTGTCGGACGAAGCCGAGGTGTGGCACGCGCTGGTCGTCGGCCTGCGCGACTACGTGCACAAGAACGGCTTCTCGTCGGTGACGTTCGGCTTCTCGGGCGGCATCGACTCCGCGGTCGTGGCGGCGCTGGCCGCCGACGCGCTGGGCGGCGACAACGTCTACGGCGTTTCGATGCCTTCGGAGTACTCCTCCGAGCACTCGAAGGGCGACGCCGAGGACCTCGCCCGCCGGATCGGCGCGCACTACCGCGTCGAGCCGATCGCGGACATGGTCAAGGTCTACGTGGAGCAGCTTCAGCTGACGGGCCTCGCTGAGGAGAACATCCAGGCCAGGGTCCGGGGCATGCTGCTGATGGCACTGTCCAATCAGGACGGTCACCTCGTGCTCGCCACCGGCAACAAGACCGAACTCGCCGTCGGGTATTCGACGATCTACGGCGACGCCGTCGGAGCCTTCGCGCCGATCAAGGACCTGTTCAAGACGCACGTCTGGCACCTGGCCAAGTGGCGCAACGCGGAAGCCGAGAAGAACGGCGAAACCCCGCCGATCCCGGAGAACTCGATCACCAAACCGCCATCGGCCGAACTGCGGCCGGGGCAGCTGGACAGCGACTCGCTGCCCGACTACCTGATGCTCGACGACATCCTCGACGACTACATCGAGGGCGACCGCGGTTACGTCGACCTGGTCGACGCGGGCTTCGAACCCGAGACCATCGATCGTGTGGTGCGGATGGTCGACAAGGCCGAATACAAGCGCCGCCAGTACCCGCCGGGCACCAAGATCACGTTCAAGGCGTTCGGCCGGGACCGGCGGCTGCCGATGACCAACGGCTGGCGAGAGGGCACGGTCGTGACCCGCTCAGCTCAGCGCGACCTGCTTCCCCGCTGAGTTCGTCAGCACGGCCACCAGGCCGGGCTTCGTGTCACGCCGGACGAGCATGTCCATCCCGAGCGCGCGGACCGCGGATTCGACCGCGGCGGGCTCGGGGTGGACGCCGGTGACCATGAGCAGCGGGATCGACGGGAGCCCCCGCGTCGTCGGATGCGGGGTGCTCCCCCAGTCGATGAGGAAGGGTGCGAGCCCGTCGAGACCGCCTGCGCCGGTGAGCCGCCAGGTCAGCAACTCGCCGTCGTCGGTGGTCCGCGACATCTCGGACGCTTCGCCCGGGTCGTAGCCGCGTTCACGCGCTTCGGCGATCGCCTCGTCGATGCCTTCCACCCGTGCGGCCCAGGTGACCAGGGCCGGCGCGGTCAGCTCGTCGATGCCGAACGGGCGCGGTCCGACGTGCTCGGGTTGGTCCGGGTCGGGGCCGACCACCTCGAGATAGGCGCCGGCGCCCAGATCGGCCAGGTAATTGGCCGTACCGAACCCGACATGCCTTCCGCCGCGTACCGGCGTGACGCCGGTCAGCTCGGCGACGCGCGCGACGGCCTCTTCGAGATCCGGCCCGGCGTAGACGAGGTGATCAAGCACGAGGTCGCTCATGTCCATACTCCTACCGCAGTGACGGCTCCGGCGGCACCACGGCCCGGCGACGAATCCGAAACTGTCGGACCGCTCTCGTACCCTGGGTACATGACGGCACCGGGCTATTCCGTGTTCGGCACCGCGATCGGCGACTGCGGCATCGCGTGGAGCGAACGCGGGGTCGTCGCGGTCCAGCTCCCCGAGGGCAGTGAAGAGAAGACGAGGGCGCGACTGACCGCGCGCCTTCCCGAGGCGGCCGAATCCACGCCGCCGGGCGAGATCCAGCGCGCGATCGACGGAATCGTCTCGTTGATGGACGGCGCGCGCACGGATCTCACCGACGTCGGCCTCGACTACGAAGGAGTACCGGACTTCCACCACCGCGTCTACGAATTCATCCGCACCATCCCCGCGGGCAAGACGCTGACCTACGGCGACATCGCGAACATCCTCGGCATGCCCGGCGGCGCGCAGGCCGTGGGGCAGGCGATGGGCCGGAACCCGTTCCCGATCATCGTTCCGTGCCATCGCGTGCTCGCGGCGGGCGGCAAGGACGGTGGCTTCTCGGCGCGCGGAGGGGTCGCCACCAAGCGCCGGATGCTGGTCATCGAAGGCGCTTTGGCGGACGAACCGACCTTGTTCTAGTCGCCTTGGGTAGGTGACCAGGGCTTGAGCCAAGGCGTCTCCGGCCAGCCTTCCGCGGCGGCCATCAGCGGGATCGCCGTCGCGCCGTCGATGTGCTCGCGGATGATGTCGGCGTGCCCGGCGTGGCGCGCGGTCTCCTCGATGAGGTGGAGCAGCACCCAGCGGACCGACCACGCGTCGACGTCCTGCGGATACCAGGGCACGCCCTTCGGCACCGGGACCGGCTGGCCGAGGTCCGCGATGCCTGCGATGACGTCCGAAGTGCGGCGAGCGACCTCGTCGTAGCGCGCGAGGACGCTTTCGACCGTCTCTTCCGGCGTCATCACGTACCCGGCTTCGTACTCCTTCATCGCTTCGTCCATCGGCTTCGCGGGCTTCTGGAGAAGGATGTCGATCCAGCCGTCTTCCGTGCTCGCGGTGTGCTTGATCAGGCCGCCGACACTCAGGGAGCTCTTGGTCGGGACGGCTCTGGCCTGTTCTTCGGTGAGGCCGTGCGCCGCGATCCGCAGGACGTGGCGCTGCTGCTCGAGGTACGCGAGAAGACCTTCGCGCTCGTCGGCGACCGGGGGAACGTTTCCAGCCATGGCGGCTCCTTCCGTTGGGAAGGGGATCATGGCATCCGGCACCGGCTTGTTGCGGCGTTTCGGCCAGGAAGAGAGCAAGGGACCTTTGCTACCACTTCCCTCAAGATCGAGAGAGGTGGTAGCAAAGGTCCCTTGCTCCCCCGCTAGCCCTGCGGGCGGACGAACGGGAACAGCACCGTCTGCCGGATCGACGCCCCGGTCAGCATCATCAGCAGCCGGTCGACGCCGATGCCGAGCCCGCCGGTCGGCGGCATGCCGTGTTCGAGCGCGAGCAGGAAGTCCTCGTCCAGCTCCATCGCCTCGACGTCCCCGCTCGCCGCGCGCAGCGACTGGGTCTCCAGCCGCCGCCGTTGTTCGAGCGGGTCGGTCAGCTCGGTGTAGGCCGTGCCGACTTCGGAGCCGAACGCGATCAGGTCCCAGCGCTCGGCCAGCCGCGGGTCCACTCGATGTTGCCGGGTCAGCGGCGAGACGTCGGTCGGGTAGTCGGTGTAGAAGGTCGGCAGCACGGTCGCGCCTTCGACCAGGTGCTCGTGGGCCTTCAGCACGAGATCGCCGTGCCCGGCCTCCTCGTTCACCGGCACTCCCGCCGCACGGCACAGCCGCTGGAGCTCGGCGACCGAGGTGCTCGCGTCGATCTTTTCCCCGAGCGCAGCCGAAACGGCTTCATGCACCGGGATCACCGGCCAGTCGCCGGAGATGTCGTACTCGACGACCTGACCGTCCGCCCCCGGACGGCGAACGACCTGCGCGCCGTACGCGGCTTCCGCGGCGCACTGCACGAGTTCCCGCGTCAGCGTCCGCATCGTGTTGTAGTCGGCGTACGCCTGGTACGCCTCCAGCATGGTGAATTCGGGGTTGTGGGTCGCGTCGACGCCTTCGTTGCGGAAGTTCCGGTTCAGCTCGAAAACGCGCTCGACACCAGCCACGCACAACCGCTTCAGGTACAGCTCGGGGGCGATCCGCAGGTACATCCGCATGTCGTAGGCGTTGATGTGCGTGATGAACGGGCGAGCGTTGGCGCCGCCGTGGACCGTCTGCAGCATCGGCGTCTCGACTTCGAGGTAATCACCCTGGTGCAGCCGTTCCCGCACCGCGCGCACCACGGTCGAGCGCATCCGCAGCATCGCCGTCGAATCCGGGTTCACGGCTAGGTCGAGGTAACGCTGCCGCACCCGCGTCTCGGGGTCGGTGAGGCCCTTTCGCTTGTCCGGCAACGGATGCAGGCTCTTCGCCGTAACGGTCCATTCGTCGACGAGCACGGAAAGTTCACCGCGCCGTGATGTCACGACCTGCCCGCTCACGCCGACGTGATCGCCGAGGTCGACGCCTCGCCGCCAGCCGCCCGGGTCGAGCACGGAGGCGTCGAGCATCAACTGGATCTCGCCGCTGAAATCCTTGACCCGGGCGAAGCACAGACCGCCGAGGTTTCGCATCGCGAGCACCCGGCCCGCGACCCGGACCCGATGACCGGTCCGGGTGTCCGGGCTCAGATCACCGAACTTCGAGACGACGTCACCGAGCAGATCCTCCCGGGCGAAGCCGACCGGATAGGGATCGATCCCCGCTTCCCGCAAGCGATCCAGCTTCGCCATCCGCACCCGGACCTGATCGGGGCGCCGCACCTGTTTCGGCGCGGGGGTGGCCGCGTTCGCTTCGATGCGGTGCACCTCGGCGACGAAGTCGTCGGTGACGGTCTCCAGTTTCAGTGCTCGTCCCGACCGGCCTGTCGGAACGAATCCTTCGAGCGCACCGGCGACGATGCCGACCCGAGGCAGCCGTCGAGCCGAGGAATAGCACAGGAAACGCGGCTCCCAGTCGGGGCCGTACTTGGCGTTGGACCGGTAGAGCGATTCCAGCTGGAAGAAGCGCGACGCCATGCTGAGAACGCCGCGCCAGGCGCGCAGCACCGGGCCCGCGCCGATCCGCTCCCCCTCGGAGAAGACCGCGCGGAACATCGCGAAATTCAGTGAAATCCGTTGTGCGCCAAGGTGTGAGCTCGCCGCGACGACCTCCGCGACCATGTATTCGTTGAGGCCGTTTTCGGCGTCGCGGTCGCGCCGCATCAGGTCGAGGGACAGGCCGCGACGGCCCCACGGCACGAACGACAGCATGCCGCGAAGCTGACCCTTGGCGTCGTACGCCTCCACCATCACGCTGCGGCCGTCACTCGGATCTCCGAGCCTGCCGAGAGCCATCGAGAACCCGCGCTCGGTTTCCGCTCCGCGCCACTGCTGTGCGTGCAGCAGGAGCTTGGCCATTTCGTCGGCCGGGATTTCGCTGTGCCGACGGACTTTCGTGGTGTATCCGGCCCGTTCGATCCGTTTGACGGCTTGGCGGACCGAGCGCCGTTCCGGTCCGGCCAGGCTGAAGTCACGGACGTCGAGGACGGCTTCGTCACCTATTTCCAGCGCACGCAGGCCCGCGTCGGCGTAGACCTTCGCGCCATGTTCACTCGCGCCGAGCACGCCGGGCGTCCAGCCGTAGGTGCGCGCTTCGTTCAGCCAGGAGCGGACGGCGTCGGGCCAGGCGTCGGGATCGCCGATGGGGTCCGCGCTCGCGACGCTGGTGCCCGCGAGCACGCGATAGGCCACGGCGGCGCGGCCGTTGGGCGAGAAGACGACGCTCTTCTCGCGCCTGGTGGCGAAATAGCCCAGCGAGTCGTCTTCGCCGTGTTCGGCAAGAAGGCGGCGTACGCGCAGTTCTTCCTCGTCCGTCCTCAAGCGACGGCTCCGCACGCCGCGGAAGAGCGTGTACAACGCGGCAGTCGCGACGGCTGTCGCGCTGAGGTCGAGCACGAGATCGAGCCAAGCGGGCCCTTCACCGATGCCGACCCGGCGCAGCTGAATGTTCTCGCCGGTCGTGTGGTTGACGACCCAGGCGAAGCGTGCCCAGGTGTCGGCGAGACGACCGGGAAAGGCTTCGCTCAAGCCCCAGCCGACGACAATGACCGCGGCCAGGCCGCCGAACAGGACGGTGAGTCCATCGCGCCACGCGCCGGGGGCGAGCCTGGCCGGGAACGCCGGGCGCAGGATCCACAGGAACGCGATCATGCCGAGGGAGATCAGGTCGGCGATGGCCAGCACCCACACCTGATGCGGAATGTGCCGGACCTGCCACGGACCGAGTTTCAGCAGCTCGGGCCACCACAGCAGCGCGGCTTGGAACGCCAGCGTCACCGCCAGTCCACCGACCTGGAACAGCAGCAGCGTGTAAAGCGCGGCGCGTTTGCGGCGGCGGAGCGCGGCGCCGAGGACGACGAGCAGCAGGACGATCACGAGGCTCGCGTTCGTCGGGATGCTCAAGGCCGAGAAGGCGATGTCACCCGTCCTGAGCACCGGCCCCTTCACACCGCCGGCGAGCAGGAGGATCACCGAGAACACGGCCGCGAGCTGCACGAGGGTGGCGACGATGCCGCCCGCCCTCGCCTTCCACGGCGCGACTCGGCTCACTGGGTTTGCCATTCTGGTCCTTCGCGGTACACACAGGAGATCGACAGCTGTACTTACTTGACGTCACACAACCCCGTGTGGTTGTCAACGATCATCATCCTCTGGTCTGAATTTCCTCATTCGCGGGTGTGACGGCCCTGTGTGAAGCTGGTCGCAGGGCCTTGGGACGGCCATATGGGCATGTCACGCTTGGCCTGTTCAGCTCCACGACCCGGGGACCTCTTCGAGGCCTCGAGGGAAGGACGGTCGACAAGGATGTCTGCCACCGAAAAGGATTCCGGCGAGCTCGCGGCTCCGTACGGGACCGGCGCGGCGCCCCAGGCCACATCTGGGAAGAAGGTCCGCGTACATCACCTTCGCGACATGAAAGAGCGCGGCGAAACCTGGCCGATGCTTACCGCCTACGACATGTACACCGCCGCGCTGTTCGACGAAGTGGGCATTCCCGTGCTGTTGGTCGGGGATTCGGCGTCGAACAACGTCTTCGGTTACGACACTTCGCTTCCGGTGACCGTCGAGGAACTGCTTCCGCTGGTCCGGGCGGTGACCCGATCGGTGAAGCGGGCGCTGGTCGTGGCCGATCTGCCGTTCGGCTCGTATCAGCTCTCCCCGCAGCAGGCGCTGGAAACCTCGGTGCGGTTCATGAAGGAAGGCCGCGCGCACGCGGTGAAACTCGAAGGCGGACGGAAATTCGCTCCGCATGTCGAGGCGCTGACGTCGGCCGGCGTCCCGGTGATGGGACATATCGGATTCACCCCGCAGAGTGAACACAATCTGGGCGGCTATCGAGTCCAGGGACGCGGCGAAGCGGCCGAAGCGCTGCTCGCCGACGCGCTCGCCTTGGAGGAGGCAGGCGCCTTCGCCGTCGTCATGGAGATGGTGCCGTCCGAAGCGGCGAAGCGGATCACGCACGAACTGAAGATCCCGACCGTCGGTATCGGCGCCGGGCCGGATTGCGACGCGCAGGTGCTCGTCTGGCAGGACATGGCCGGGCTTCGACGCGGCAGGACCCCTCGTTTCGTGAAGAAGTACGCCGACCTCGCCGGCGTGCTGGCGGGGGCCGCGACGGCGTTCGCGGAGGATGTCCGGCGAGGCGAGTTCCCGGCTCCGGAGCACTCGTTCCAGGACTGACACACCTCTGACCTGCCAAAAGAGAGCAAGGGACCTTTGCTACCGCTCCGCCCGGCTGGCGAGTGGTAGCAAAGGTCCCTTGCTCCCCCGCGGGCACTGTGTGGATTTCGGGTCATCGAACGCACCAAAATCCACACGGTCACTACGCGGAGTCCGGGGGTGTGTGGAAATAGGGACGTTGAGTGTCTCTATTTCCACACACCCTCTGCCCGTCGCGAGCGTGGTAGCAAAGGTCCCTTGCTCTCTTTCGGGTAGGCCTCGCGGGGGTGACCCTCCTTTAGTTGTTCACGTATATGAACTTCAATCATGTCCTTGACGCGCATTCGTAAAGAGGCTTACCGTCTAGCCGTCGCCGCCACGACCAAGCTTCGATCCCTCGACGAGGAGGACCACGGATGCGTGTTCGTGAGCGGGTTCTGGCTCTTGCGACCGGCGCCGCCCTGCTGTCCACGCTGGCGGCGTACCCAGCTGAAGCCGCGACAATCCGCGTAGGGACTTCGGAGCAGCTAACGGCGGCGCTTGCTTCGGTCACTCCGGGCACGGTCATCGAACTCGCGGCCGACACGACCTTCACGGGCAACTTCAAGGCGGCGAAGAGCGGCACGGCCAGCAGCCGTATCACCCTGAAGGGGCCGCGGAGCGCGGTCATCAAGGCCTCGGCCGGGCGCACGCTGGAATTGACGGGCAGCCACTGGAACCTGACCGGCTTCACCCTCACCGGTGGCCAGAAGGGCCTGATGGCGACAGGCGTCAGGAACACCGTCGTCGACGGCATCAAGGTCACCGGCGTCGGCCACGAAGGCATCCATTTCCAGTACACGAGCACCGACAACATCGTGAAGAACTCCGAGGTGACCGACACCGGTCGCGAATACGCGGGCTACGGCGAAGGCATCTACTTCGGTTCCGCGAAGGGCAACTGGCCCGGCGGCACGCCCGACCGGAGCGACCGCAACAAGGCGCTGAACAACAAGATCGGCCCGAACGTGCGAGCCGAGTCGATCGACGTCAAGGAAGGCACCACCGGCGGTGAGCTGCGCGGCAACGTCTTCGACGGGACCGGGCAGAGCGGCGAGCACTTCGCCGACAGCTGGGTGGACATGAAGGGCAACAACTACGTGGTCGCGGACAACCGGGGCAGCAAGGTATTCGTGCACGACGCGACCTACGGCGGCTTCGAAGTCCACGTCCAGCTCGACGGCTGGGGCCGCGGAAACACCTTCTCCGGCAACACCGCGGACGTGTGGTCCAGCTTCGCCTACGGCTTCTACCTCGTGAAGGCCGCGACGGGGAACAAGGTCTGCGCCAGCAACAAGGTGACCGGTGCCGGGAAGGGATTCGCGAACGTGGCCGCCACGGCGGGCTGCTGACGCGACCGAAGACCGGGGGCCCGCTCAGCCCGGCGGCGGGGGCGGGCCCCCACCCTTCGGACACTCGCCTATTCGGGCAGAGTGTCCTTATGGATGACCTGTACCCGCCGATCCATGTGCGCGCCGAGGGCATGCTCGACGTCGGCGACGGGCACCGGATCTACTGCCAGGAAGCCGGGAACCCGGACGGCAAACCGGTGGTCGTCCTGCACGGCGGCCCTGGTAGCGGCATCTCCTCGATGGCCCGGCGGCATTTCGACCCCGATGCCTACCGGATCATCCTGTTCGACCAGCGCGGTGCCGGCCGCAGCACTCCGCACATCGGCACGCCGGACGTAGACCTGTCGGTCAACACCCTCTGGCACCTCGTCTCGGACATGGAAAAGCTGCGCGAACGGCTGAATCTCGACCAGTGGCAACTCTTCGGCGGCTCATGGGGCGTGACCCTCGCCCTCGCCTACGCCGAAGCCCACCCGAGCCGTGTCAGCGAGATCATCCTGCGAGGCGTCTTCACCGTCCGCCGCAGCGAACTCGACTGGATCTACAACGGCGGCGCTGCGAACCTCTTCCCCCGGGAGTGGGAAGCGTTCCTCGCCCCGATCCCCGAGGACCGCCGCGATGACCCACTTTCGGCGTACCGCGAGCTCGTCTACCACCCCGATCGGGCGATTCGAGAACGTGCCGCCATCGCCTGGAGCGCCTGGGAAGGCGCGATCGTCTGCCTGCGACCGGACCCCGCCTTCCGCAACCAGTACGCGTCACCGGAGTTCGCTGTCACGTTCGCCCGGCTGGCGCTGCACTACTTCTGCCATGGCGCATGGCTTGAGGAAGGGCAGCTGATCCGGGAAGCCGGGAAGCTGACCGGGATCCCCGGCGTGATCGTGCAGGGTCGATACGACGCGGTATGCCCGCCGACGACGGCTTACGAACTGCACCGGGCTTGGCCGGATTCGAAACTGGAGCTGGTGGAGGCGGCCGGGCACGCTGTGACGGATCCCGGGATGCTGGCCGCGCTCCGTGAGGCGACGGATTCCTTTCGGTAGGAGCGACTACAACCGGCCGCCCGAGGTCGTGTCGCCGGAAAGCCGTTGCGCCAGATAGACCGGAACGGTCGAAGCCAGGATCAGCACGGCGGCCACGACGTTGACGATCGGCGCCTGATTCGGCCGGAACAGGTTGTTCAGGATCCAGATCGGCAGGGTCTCCAGTCCGGTCCCGAGGGTGAACGTCGTGACGATGATTTCGTCGAACGACAGGGCGAACGCCAGCAGGCCGCCTGCCAGGAGTGCCGAGCGCAGCATCGGGAAGGTCACCAGCCGGAACGTCGTGAGCCCGTCGGCGCCGAGGTCCATCGACGCCTCTTCGAGGTTGCCGCCCATACGCCGCAGGCGCGCGACGACGTTGTTGAACACCACCACGATGCAGAACGTCGCGTGCGCGACGATCGCGGTGAACAGGCCGAGGTCGATGCCGAGGATCGTGCGGAAGGCGTTGTTCAGCGCGATACCGGTGACGATACCGGGCAGCGCGATCGGCAGGATGATCAGCAGCGACACCTGATTGCGGCCGAAGAAGCGGTACTTCTGCAGCGCGAAGGCCGCCATTGTGCCTAGTACCAGGGCGATCGCGGTCGCGGCGAGTCCTGCTCGGACACTCGTGCCGAGCGCGTTCAGGGCGCCTTCGTTGTCTGCGGCCCGGCCCCACCATTCGAGGGTGAAGCTGGACGGCGGCCACCCGAAGGTGGTGTCGGCGTTGAAGGAGTTGAGCAGCACCACCAGCAGCGGAAAGTAGATCACCGCGAGGCCGAGCACCAGCGCCGCGAGCAGAAGGTATTTGGTCGTCCGGGAAAGCCGCATCGCGCGCTCCTACAGGTTGTCCAACGCGCCTGTGCGGCGCACGGCGGCGAGGTAGGCGAGCATGATCATCACGGGTACGGTCGCGACGGTCGCCGCGAAGGGCAGGTTGTTGGCCGCGCCGATGTTGTCGTAGACGACGTTGCCGAGCATCTGCGACGTGCCGCCGACGATCTTGACCGCGATGTAGTCGCCCAGCGACAACGAGAACGTGAAGATCGAGCCGGCGACGACGGCCGGGAACGTCACCGGCAGCACCACCGAGCGGAACGTCCGGAACGGCCGGGCGCCGAGGTCGCCCGAGGCGTCCACCAGCGAGGTCGGCAGCCGCTCCAGGCCCGCGTAGATCGGCAGGATCATGTACGGCAGCCAGAGATACGACAGGGTGATCACGGTCGCGAGCACGCCGTAGCCGGGGGTGTCGAGGCCGAACGGGTTCAGCAGCCAGTGCAGGACCCCGTTGCCGGACAACATGGTCCGCCACGCGTAGGCCTTCACCAGGTAGCTCGCCCACAACGGCGTCATGACGGCGATGACCAGGAGGCGCCGCGCCCTCGGTGAGGCGAATTTGGCCATGTAGAACGCCATCGGGAAGGCGATGATCGCGGTGACCACCGTGACGAGCGCGGCGATCCCGACCGTCCGGAGGGTGATCGTGCGGTACACCGCGTCACTGAAGAGGGTGACGAAGTTGTTCAGTGACCACTCGGTCACGACCTGGCCCGTGAAGACGTCGGTGCTCCAGAACGCGGTCACGAACAACGCGGCCAGCGCGCCGAGGTAGGCGAGGCCGAGCCACAGCATCGGCGCGGAGAGCAGGATTCCCAGTCGCAGCCGGGGTTTGCGGTACAGGAAGGCGGAGGTTTTCCGCCTGGGCGAATCGAAGGTGGTCGTCATCGTCTCCACCAGGTGAGGGATGGGACCGGGAGCGGACGGCGTTGGGGGGGCACCACCGTCCGCTCCCGGAGTTCGGGAGGTCAGCCCTTGATCTCGGTCCAGGCGCGGGTCCATTCGCCGTAGTCCTTGCACTTGACGTCGGTGCGGCCGTCGAGGCACTGCGCGATCGGCGTCGTCCAGTACTGGATCTTCGAGGCGTACGCGGCGTCACCGGCATGGAAGGTCTCGCAGTGCGCCTTGTTCTTGGTTTCGGCGCA
Source organism: Amycolatopsis sp. TNS106 (assembly GCF_019330265.1). Lineage (NCBI taxonomy): Bacteria > Bacillati > Actinomycetota > Actinomycetes > Pseudonocardiales > Pseudonocardiaceae > Amycolatopsis > Amycolatopsis sp. TNS106. Next base: position 5,161,147 of record NZ_CP024972.1, read on the forward strand.
CGCCTTGGGGTTCGAGGGCGATTCACCGAAGTACTCGGCCACCTGGGCGTTGGCCTTCGGACTGACGATGTGGTTCAGCCACTTGTAGGAGCACGTCTTGTGCGGCGACTTCGCCGACACCATCCAGGTGTCCGACCAGCCGGTCGCGCCTTCGGACGGAAGCACGGACTCGACCGGTGCGCCCTCGCTCTTGGTCAGGTTCACCGTGACCTGCCAGGCGGTGCCGACCACCGCGTCGCCGCTCTTGAGAGCCTGGCTCTCCTTCAGGTAGTCCGACCAGTACTCCGCCACCATCGGGCGCTGTTGCTTGAGCAGGTCGACGGCGGCCTGGAACTGCTTGTCGTCCAAGGCGTACGGGTTCTTGATGCCGAGTTCGGGTTTGTGCGTCTGCAGGTACAGCGCGGCGTCGGCGATGTAGATCGGCGAGTCGTAGGCGGTGATCTTGCCCTTGTACGGGCTGTTCGCGTCGAACATGACCGACCACGACGTCGGCGCCGGGGTCACCTTGTCGGTGCGCCAGGTGAGCAGGTTCGCGCCCCAGCCGTGCGGCACGCCATAGGACACGTTGTTGACGCTGTTCCACGGGCGGTTCTTGAGGAAGTCGAAGACGTCGGCGTAGTTCGGCACTAGCGCGGTGTTCACCGGTTCGACGTCTCCGGACGCGATGAGCCGCAGCGAAGCGTCACCGGAGGCGGAGATGACGTCGTACTGTCCGGTCTTCATCAGGCTCACGGCCTCGTCGGAGGTGCCGAACGCCTTGACGTTGACCTTGCAGCCGGTCTCCTTCTCGAAGCCGGTGACCCAGTCGACGGCCGGATCGTTGGAGCCGTTCTCCGCGTAGCCGGGCCAGGCCAGCACGTTGACCTGGCCCTCCGGCTGACCGAGCTGCGCGAGCGCGTCGAGCTTCGGCGGGGTGAAGCCCTGTCCGCCGGGCGCGGCCGCGGTCGAGCCGGATCCGGAGGTTCCGCAGGCGGCCACGAGCAGGCCGGCGCCGAGCAGGCCGGCGAGCGCGAGTTTCCTGTTCTTCATTGAACAACCTTTCGGTGCTGGGGAGAACTAACCGGCTTCGGGGACGCGGAAGCTGTGTTCGTGCCGCCAGCTCAGGCGGACACGGCCGCCCTCGAAGCCCGCGGGTTCGGCGGTGTTCTGCCGGACCACGGAGAGCTGGCCGCCGGCGTCGAGGGTCACCTCGTAGCGCACGGTCGCGCCGGCGTAGACGGTGTTGGTGACCGTGCCGGTGGCGCTGGTCTCGCCGACCTCCGCGGTCTTCGAGAGATCGGCGTCGATGCGGATCTTTTCGGGGCGGATGCTGAACACACCGGGTTCGCCGATGATGTTCTCGGCGCCGCCGCCGCTGAGCAGGTTCGAGGTGCCGACGAATCCGGCGACGAACGCCGACGCGGGCCGCTCGTAGACCTCGACCGGTGAGCCGACCTGTTCGATCCGGCCGGCGTTGAACACCGCGATGCGGTCGCTCATCGTCAACGCCTCGTCCTGGTCGTGGGTGACGAAGATGAAGGTGATGCCGACGTCGCGCTGGATCTGTTTCAGCTCGGTCTGCATGGTGTGGCGCAGCTTCAGGTCGAGGGCGCCGAGCGGTTCGTCGAGCAGGAGCACCTTCGGCCGGTTGACCAGTGCCCTGGCGAGCGCGACGCGCTGACGCTGGCCGCCGGAGAGCTGATCGGGTTTGCGCTCGCCGAACTCGCCGAGCCGGACAGTGTCGAGAGCTTCCTTCGCACGCTGACGGCGCTCCGCGCGGGGGACGCGCTTCACGCGGAGGCCGTACTCGATGTTCTGCTGCACGGTCATGTGCGGGAAGAGCGCGTAGTCCTGGAAGACGGTGTTGACGTCGCGGTCGAAGGGCGCGAGACGGCTGACGTCGCGGCCGTGCAGTTCGATCGTGCCCGCCGTCGGGAGCTCGAAGCCGGCGATCATGCGGAGCACGGTCGTCTTGCCCGAGCCGGACGGGCCGAGCATCGAGAAGAACTCGCCGGGTGGGATGTCGAGGTCGACGCCGTCGACCGCGTGGACCTGGCCGAACTCCTTGCGCAGCCCGCACAGGCGGATGGCCGGAATGTCGCCTCCACCTGCGGAAGTGATAGCAAAGGTCCCTTGCTCCCCTGCGGCGGCGGTGGGTGCCTGATGAGGCATGGCGTGCCTTTCGGTGGTCGTCACAGCGCGCTCATCACGTGCTTGACGCGGGTGTAGTCCTCGAGGCCGTAGAGCGAGAGGTCCTTGCCGTAGCCGGACTTCTTGAAGCCGCCGTGCGGCATTTCGGCTACCAGCGGGATATGCGTGTTGATCCACACGCAGCCGAAGTCGAGCTTCGCGGCCAGCCGCATCGCGCGCTGGTGGTCGGTGGTCCACACCGACGACGCGAGCGCGTACTCGACGCCGTTGGCCGCGGCGAGCGCTTCGGCCTCGGTCTCGAAGCGCTGCACGGTGATGACCGGGCCGAAGACCTCCGTCTGGCTGATCTCGTCGTCTTGACGAACGCCGGAGATCACCGTCGGCTCGTAGAAGTAACCCTCGTCCCCCTGCCGCTTACCTCCACAGTGGACCACCGCGTGTTCGGGCAGCCGATCGACGAACCCGGCGACCCGTTCGAGTTGCGCTGCGTTGTTGAGAGGGCCGTAGGTGACCGACGTGTCGTCGGGTTTGCCGGTGGTGGTCGCCCGCGCCTGCCGGGTGAGGGCGGCGACGAACGTGTCGTGGACTTCGTCGGCGACCAGGACGCGCGTCGCCGCCGTACAGTCCTGGCCCGCGTTGAAGTACCCGGCGGCGGCGATGCCTTCAGCGGCCGCTTCGATGTCCGCGTCCGCGAAGACCACTACGGGCGCTTTACCGCCGAGTTCCAGGTGTACGCGCTTCACGTCCTTCGCGGCCGAAGCGGCGACCTCGATCCCAGCCCGCACGGAGCCCGTGATGGACACCATCGCGGGGATCTCGTGCTCGACGAGCGTCCGCCCGGTGTCGCGGTCTCCGCAGATCACGTTGAGCACGCCTGGCGGCAGGAATCCGGCGCAGATTTCGGCGAAGAGCAGGGTCGAGGCGGGCGTCGTGTCGGCCGGTTTGAGCACCACGGTGTTCCCGGCGGCGAGCGCGGGGGCGATCTTCCAGACCGCCATGAGGAGCGGATAGTTCCACGGCGTAACCTGCGCGCACACGCCGATCGGCTCTCGGCGGACGAAAGAGGTATGGCCTTCCATGTATTCGCCCGCCGACCGTCCTTCGAGGACACGCGCGGCCCCCGCGAAGAACCGCAACTGGTCGACGATCATCGGCAGCTCTTCGGTCGCGGTGAGCGCGATCGGCTTGCCGGTGTCCGCCGATTCGACGAGCACGATCTCTTCCGTGCGTGCTTCGACGGCGTCGGCGATCTTCAGCAACGCGAGCTGGCGCTGCGCGGGCGTGGTCTCGCGCCAGGTTTCGAAGGCGGCGGCCGCGACCTTGAGCGCGCGATCGACGTCTTCGGGGCCGGCGACGGCGGCGGTGCGATACGGACGGCCGGTGACGGGATCGACGACGTCGGCGACCTGGCCCGACGCGGATCCGGTGTACTCACCGCCGATGAAGTGCTTCAACTGCTGCACGAGAGCTCCTGGCTACTGGGCCTGGGGGCGTGAGGCGATAGCAAAGGTCCCTTGCTCCCTTGTGGGGCGGCGAGGTCGCTAAAACATATAAGTCCAGATGTTAAATGACAAGACGATGAGGCAAGATTGCTTCCATCGGGTAGCGGTACGGGCGAAGGGCCACCATGCGTAAGGGGATGTCGCACAGCGCGCGATCAGCGATGTTCGCTCCGCTCGACCAGATCGGCCGGGCGGAAGCGGTCACCGCGCGACTGGTCGACGCCATCACTCTCGGGCTGCTGGCCGATTCGGAGCAGCTGCCGAGCGAAGCCGAGCTGGCCGCCCAGTTCGGCGTCTCCACCGTGACGGTCCGCGAAGCGCTCGTGGCCTTGCGACAGCAGGGCCTTGTCGAGACGCGACGCGGCCGGGGCGGCGGAAGCTTCGTGAAGACGCCTGCCAACCCTTCGGCCGCTTCGTGGCGAGAGCGCCTTCGCACGGTTTCGCTGTCCGAGCTTCGCGACGTCGGCGATCACTACCTCGCCATCGCGGGCGCCGCGGCCAAACTCGCCGCCGAGCGGAGTTCGCCCGAGGACATCGAGCGGCTCGAACTGGCGACCGAGGACATCCGCACGGCGACCGGCGCGGAGGCGTCGCGTGCCGAGCGCCAGTTCCATCTCGAAGTCGCCGCGGCCGCCCAATCGCCGCGGCTGACCAGGGAAGAAGTGCAGTTGCAGAGCGAACGAGGCGGATTGCTGTGGCTGCCGCTCGAACCGCACGGCACCCGCGAGAACGCCTACGCCGAACACCGCGCGATCGCCGCCGCCATCGCGCAGGGAGACGGCGAGCTGGCCAGAAAGCTCACCGAGGAGCACATCCTCGAAGCGATAGACCGGCTGGCGGACGTGCATTTAGACCTTCTGGCCCCTTAAGCTGCGGCATCCGCGCATCCGAGGTGAGCATCGTGAACGACACACCGTCCGCCGGTTCCGAGGTCGTCGAACAGGTATCCACCCTGGTCGAGGACGTCTTCGGCCGGTTGAAGCCGCTACTGGCCGGCGCCGAGGGGCTCCTGGCCGCCTCCACCGATGCCACCGTCGAAGACCTGACCCGCCTCCGGCCGCAGGTCTTCGACGTCCTCGGCGGACTGGTCGTCGGCGCCGGGTTCATCAGCGCGCCGAACGCGCTGGCCGATCAGGAATTCGGCTTCGAATGGTGGACCGAGACCGGGGACGCCGAACCGGCGCAACTGGTCATCAGCCTCGATCCGGGCAGCGAGAACTTCCTGGACTACACCCGGCAATCGTGGTTCACCGTCCCGCGTGACACCGGCCGCCGCCATATCAACGGCCCGTACGTCGACTATCTCTGCACCGACGAGTACACGCTGACCTTCACCGTCCCGGTCCAGCGTGACGGAGGGTTCGCGGGGGTCGTCGGCGCGGACATCTACGTACGCGAGGTCGAGCGCCTGCTGCAGCTGAAACTGCGCGCGCTCGGCGGCCGCGCGGCGCTGGTCAACGCCCAGGGCCGGGTGATCGTCTCGAACAACGCGCGCCAGGCGACCGGATCGCTGGTCCGCGACGTCGACGTCCCGGCGTGGTGGTCCGCCGGCGCGGAGCCGGTCACGACAGAGACCGGCACGCACCTGCGACGCTGCGGAGACTCGCCGATCGCCCTGGTCAGGTCCGAACGCTGACCTGCAACGCGAGCCAGAATTCGGCGCGCACCCCGGGGGAATCGAGATCACGGCCGGTCAGTTCGGCGACCTTGCGCATGCGGTTGCGCAAGGTGTGCCGGTGGACGCCGAGCCGCGCGGACGCCAGATCCCAGTGACCGTGGTGTTCGAGCCAGCAGGTCAGCGACGCGACGAGCTCGCCTCGGCCGGTCTCGTCATGATGCCGCAGCGGCGCCAGAAGACTGTCCGAAAACGCTTGTGCCGCTTGGGACTCGACCATCTCCAGGAAACCGCGCCCGGCGTGTTCGGCGAACCGGACCAACGGGGAACGCTCGGCCTTCGCCGCTTCCGCCGCCTGTTTCGCCTGCCGGAGCCCGGCCGGGAAATCGACCGTGGACACCGGATCGGACAGCCCGGCGTGCAGCCCGCCGAGCCGGGAAGCCTGCCGGGCGACGGTCTCCACGTCGCCGAGCGCGACCACGAACGCCCCCGACTCGCCGAAGAACACCTTGTCTCCGGCCACTTCCGCGTCGAGCACGTCGGCGAGCGAGCGGCGCGTGCCCGCGGGGCCGGCGACGGCCAGCACGGACCACGGTGCTTCCGGGACACCGCCCCAGAGCGACTTCATCGTCCGCGTGGCGAGTTCGGCTTGCCCCGCGCCGAGCAGATCGCACAGCCCTGACCTCAGCCTCCGCAAGGCACCTACGTGCTCACGATTCTGTTCCAGCGCAAGGGAAAGCAACGACACCGCGGTGTTGACGATATGCTGCCCCGCGGCATCGAGCGGCTCGTGGGTACCGACGGCGAGCACTCCCCGAGCCCGGGTGTCGAGCGTCTGCAGGACGACGTTGTACTCCCCCGCCACCGTCACCAGCGTGCCCGCTCGCAGCCGCGCCAGGTCTTCCTGGAGGTCGTCGGCGAAGGGTCTTGCGGCAGGCGAAGCCTCAGTGACCGCGCCCGACGAGTCGAGCAGGAGCACCCAGCCGTCGACCAGCTTCGCCAGTTTGCGCACCACTCCACCGGGCCCGCCCTTGCCGACGGCCGTCCTGGTCAGTTCCTGCTGACCCTTGCCGGTGCGCACGAGCGAGGCGTATTCGTCGGCGGCGACCGCGCGGGAAACCGCCCGCGTGATCGCGATGAACGGCGTCTTCCTCGGCACTTCGAGCACCGGCAGCCCGACCTCTTCCGCGGTGTCCACAAGGGACCGAGGAATGCTCTCGTGGCTGAGGCCGACTCCGAAGCCCAGGCCCGCCACGCCGGCGTCGACGAGCCGCCGGATGTACCCGGGCGACGTGGTCTCATCCAGGGTGAGGCCGGTGGTCAGCAGCAGTTCGCCGCCTTCGAGGAAGGCCTGCGGATCGGTCAGTTCGGTGGGGTGGACCCAGCCGATCGCCCGGTCGAGCCCCGCCTCGGCCGCGCGCACCCGCAGGCCGAGCGAGCGTTCGGCCACCAGTGCGGCGAGGGTCAGTGCCATGTTGTCCAACTCTACGCCTCGATATCGACAAGATGTCGAGCTGACGTGGCCCGGGCAGGCTCCCATCCTGGAGGGCGACCCCGTCCCTCGCGTCCGCAGGAGTCTGGCCGTGACCGTCACCACCGAAACCCAGCGCAGGCTGCGCACCGAGATCCCCGGCCCCGCCTCGCGCGCCCTGCAGGAGCGACGCGCCGCCGTCGTCGCCGCGGGCGTGAGTTCGGTACTGCCGGTCTACGTCACCTCCGCCGAAGGTGGCCTGCTCACCGACGCCGACGGCAACGTCCTGATCGACTTCGGTTCCGGTATCGCGGTGACCAACGTCGGCCACGCCGCCCCGGCCGTCGTGGACCGCGTCCGCGAGCAGGTGGGCCGGTTCACGCACACGTGTTTCATGGTCACGCCGTACGAGGGGTACGTCGAGGTGTGCGAAGCACTCGACAAGCTCACGCCGGGCACCCACGAGAAGCGTTCGGTCCTGTTCAACTCCGGCGCCGAAGCCGTCGAGAACGCGGTGAAGATCGCCCGCGCGGCGACCGGGCGTCAGGCCGTCGTCGTCTTCGACCACGCCTACCACGGCCGCACGAACCTGACGATGGCGCTGACCGCGAAGTCCATTCCCTACAAGCACGGTTTCGGCCCGTTCGCGCCCGAGGTCTACCGCGTTCCCGGCTCGTACCCGTACCGCGACGGGCTGTCCGGTCCCGAAGCGGCGCGGATCGCCATCGACCGCATCGAAAAGCAGATCGGCGGCGACCAGGTCGCGGCCGTCGTGCTGGAGCCGGTGCAGGGTGAAGGCGGCTTCATCGAGCCCGCACCCGGTTTCCTGCCCGCGCTTTCCCGCTGGTGCACCGAAAACGGTGTCGTGTTCGTCGCCGACGAGGTACAGACCGGCTTCTGCCGCACCGGCGAGTGGTTCGCGTCCACGCACGAAGACGTCGTCCCCGACCTGATCGCCACCGCCAAGGGCATCGCGGGCGGGCTGCCGCTCGCCGCCGTCACCGGCCGCGCGGAACTGCTCGACGCCGTCCCGCCGGGCGGGCTCGGCGGAACCTACGGCGGTAACCCGATCGCGTGCGCCGCGGCGCTCGGTTCGATCGAGGTCATGCGTCAGGAGAACCTCGCGGCGTCGGCGAAGCGCATCGAGAACACGGTGCTGCCGCGGCTGCGGGCGCTGGCCGAGGAGACCGGCGTGATCGGCGACGTCCGCGGCCGCGGTGCGATGCTGGCCGCCGAGTTCGTGAAGCCGGGCACCACCGAACCCGACGCCGACCTGACCAAGCGGGTCGCGCAGGCCTGCCACCGGGCGGGCGTCGTCGTCCTCACCTGCGGCACCTACGGCAACGTCGTCCGCCTGCTGCCGCCGCTGTCCCTGTCCACCGAACTGCTCGAAGAGGGCCTGTCGGTCCTGGAGCACGCTGTCCGCACGGAGGCCGCCAAGTGACCACCTTTCCTTTCTGGGTAGCCGGGAAACCGGTCACCAGCGACGAGACCGTCGTCGTCCGTCACTCCTTCGACGGAAGCGAGGCGGGCTCGCACCACGTTCCGTCCACTTCGGACATCGAGACCGCCGTGCAGGCGGCGCACGACGTCCAGGAGGAGTTCGCGACGCTGCCCGCGCACGTCCGGGCAGGCGCGTTGGACCGCGTGTCCCGAGTTTTGGGTGAGCGGTCCGAAGAGCTGGCGCAGCTGATCACCGCCGAGTCGGGCAAGCCGCTGAAGTGGGCACGCGGCGAGGTCGGGCGCGCGGCGTCGACGTTCCGCTGGGCCGCCGAGGAGGCTCGCCGGTTCTCCGGTGACCTGCAGCGCCTCGACACCGACCCGGGCGGCACCGGACGGCTCGCGCTGGTCCGCCGTGTCCCGAAGGGCCCCGTGCTGGGCATCACGCCGTTCAACTTCCCGCTGAACCTGGTGGCGCACAAGGTCGCGCCGGCGATCGCGGTCGGCGCGCCGATCGTGCTCAAGCCCGCGCCCGCGACACCGCTGACCGCGCTGCTGCTCGGCGAAATCCTCGCCGAGACCGACCTGCCCGCCGGAAGTTGGTCGATTCTTCCGGTGAGCAACGAGGAATCGGCCAAGCTGGTCTCGGACCCGCGGCTGCCGGTCGTGTCGTTCACCGGTTCCGTGCCGGTGGGCTGGGGCATCCGGGACAGCGTGCCTCGCAAGCACGTCGCACTCGAACTCGGCGGCAACGCCGCCGTGCTCGTCTGTCCTGATTGGACTGATCTGGACTTCGCGGCGCAGCGGATCGCGACGTTCGCGATGTATCAGGCCGGCCAGTCGTGCATCTCGGTGCAGCGCGTGTACGCGCACGCCGACGTCTACGAGGAGCTTCAGGCGAAGGTGCTGGAGCAGGTGCGCGCGCTCGGCACCGGCAACCCGCGGACGGACGGCGTCGACGTCGGGCCGCTGATCAACACCGAAGCCGCTTCCCGGGTGGAGTCGTGGATCACGGCGGCGGTCGAGGCGGGCGGCGAACTGCTCGCCGGCGGCAAGCGCGACGGCGCGACCGTCGAGCCGACGGTGCTCGCGAACGTGCCGGAGGACGCGTCGGTGATGGCCGACGAGGTCTTCGGGCCGGTCGTGTCGATCACGCGCGTGGACTCGGTGGAGGACGGGGTGCGCCGGATCAACGACTCGCGCTTCGGCCTTCAGGCGGGAGTGTTCACACGCGACCTGCCGACGGCGTTCGACGTGTCCGCGAAGCTGCGTGTCGGCGGCGTGCTCGTCGGCGACGTACCGAGCTTCCGCGCCGACCAGATGCCCTACGGCGGCGTGAAGGACTCCGGTGTCGGCCGCGAGGGCCCCGCGTCCGCGATGGCCGACTTCACCGAAGAACGCGTCACCGTCCTGACCGGCCTCACCCTCTGATCCCCCTCGCAATTCGTCACCTGGTTGCGATGGTTCGGTGCACGAACTATCGCAACCAGGTGACGAGTTGCGTGAGGTGGGCGTGGGCCTCGACGAGCGAGGGGCCGTACCAGGTCAGGTAGCGCCCGGAGACCAGGACGTGCTTCGCGCCGGGGAACGCTTCGGGACCGTCGTCCGCGGTGAACTCGTAGGGCTCGTCGGGCAGTACAAGCAGGTTCGCGTCTCCGTCCCCGAAGCGCGCTTGGAGCTCGTCGAGCTTCGGACGCGGGTAGCGCTCTTCGTGATCCGCGTAGACGTTGCCGATTCCGACGCGATGCAGGACGTCGCCGCCGAAGGTCTCCCTGCCGAGCACGATCCACGGCTTCCGCCAAACCGGCACGACCGCGCGGAACCGCTCCGGCAGCGTCTCCCGCCAGAGCTCTTCGGCCTCGACCAGCCACTCCGGCTCGGCAAGGTCGTAGGCCTGCGTCAGGATCCGCCGGATCGAGGCGAGCGCACCGGGCACGGTCGCCGACGCCTCCATCACCCAGACCGAAATCCCGTTGGCGCGTAAGCGTTCCACGTCTTCCGGCCGGTTCTCCTCGGAGTTGGCCAGCACCAGATCCGGCTCGAGTTCGAGCACCTTGTCCACGTTCGGGTACTTCGAGCCGCCCACTCGCGGAACGTCCAGATCCACCGGATGGGTGCAGTAGTCCGTGGCGCCCGCGAGCCGTCCCGGCGCGCTCACCTCGACGGCTTCGGTCAGCGACGGCACGAGCGACACCACCCGCGACGCCGGTTCGCGCAGCGGGACGACTTCGCCGAGATCGTCGATCATGCGCGCTCGAACGACAGTTTCCGCTTGTCGACGTCCACCGCCGTGAGCCGGACGCGGATCCGCTCGCCTTCCGGCGGTTTCTCGCCCGCGCATTTGCCCATCACCGGCGGATTCTCGATCAGGATCTCCGACTTGGTCTCGTCGGCCCGCAGCACGATCGCGTCGAACTCCTCGCCGATGTGCTCGGCCATGACCCAGGCCTCGACCTGGTCTATGCAGGCGCGTTCGACCTTCGCCGCCAGGGTGTCGGACGCGGTCATCTGCTCCGGTACCTCGGAAAGCGCCGCACGGACCCACGCGGGCACTTCCCGGCCGGCGCTCACGGCGAGACAGATCTCGGTGGCGAACCGGTCGACCAGCCGCCGGATCGGCGCGGTGACGTGCGCGTACGCGCCGCCGATCCCGGCGTGCGTGGTCAAGGCGGGCAGTTCGCCGTCGAAGGCGGTGTATCCGGCGCCGCGCAGAAGCCTGGTGGTGTCGGCGAAAAGCGCCATGGACGCGGGCTGGCCGGGGTCGAGCGCGGCCAGGAACTCCGACACGCTCTTGCCCTCGGGCCAGTCGATGTTCAGCGCCTGCGCGGACCGGCGCAGCCATTCGATCGCTTCGGCGTCGGGCTGGGGCAGCGTGCGCAGAACCCCGATCCCGGCGCCGATCATGATCTTCGCCGCGGCCATGCCGGTGAGCAGCGAGATCTCGGCGTTCCACGCGTCGACGTCGTTGCGCGGCCGCTGGATCAGCGCCCAGCCGCCGTCGGGATCGCCACTGATCTCCTGCTCCGGCAGCTGCAGCTCCACCGCGCCGCGCCGGATGGCGAGTTCGCGGCGCAGACGGCCCAGTTCCGGCAGGGCGGCCACCGAGGGGTGCGGATCGCCCGCGTCGATCGCCGCCTGGACGGTCTCGTAGTCGAACTGTTCGGTGGACCGGACCAGCGCCCGTCGGACGTTGGTCGCCGTCGGCTCACCGCTCGCGTCGACGTCGATCGTCCACAGCACCGCGGGCCGGGTCTCCCCCGGCAGCAGGCTCGCCGCGCCCTCGGACAGCACCGGCGGATGGAGCGGGACGTTCCCGTCGGGCAGATAGAGCGTCTGCCCGCGACGGCGCGCCTCCTTGTCGAGCGCGCCACCCGGCGGGATGAACGCGGCCAGGTCGGCGATCGCGTAGTGGACCCGGAACCCGCCGCCGTCGACGCGTTCGACCAGTACCGCCTGGTCGAGGTCCTTGGCACCGGGCGGATCGATGGTGACGAAGGGCAGACCGGTGGCGTCCTCACGTTCCCCCGCCGATTCGAGCGGGTCGACGACCGCCGCCTCCGCCTCGGCGAGCACGTCGGGCCCGAACGACTCCGGCAGCGAGAACTCGGCTCGAAGGTGACCGAAGTCCCCTCCTGCCACGTGTGTCCTGATCACGAGTGGAGGCACCACCCAACCCTATCCCGATCCGGCGCCGTTGATCGCCCGTTCGGGTGCGGGCCGGTCGGGTGTACGTTACGGGCCGAAATGAAAACCGATACCCTTTTCAAAACGACAGGAAGGGCCGTGGCGTGAAGATCGCGTTCGTCGGGAAGGGCGGCAGCGGGAAGACCACGCTGGCGTCGCTGTTCACCGCGTACCTGGCCGGCGGCGGGAAACCGGTTCTGGCGATCGACGCGGACATCAACCAGCACCTCGCCGTCGCGCTCGGCGCGAGCGAGGAAGAGGCCATCGCCTGGCCGACGCTGGGCGACAACATGGGCCTGATCAAGGAGTACCTGCGCGGCGACAACCCGCGGATCGCCGACGCGGCCTCGATGATCAAGACGACCCCGCCCGGGCGCGGGTCGCGGCTGGTCCGGCCGTTCGAGGACAACCCGATCTTCCAGGCGTGCTTCCGCGAATTCGGCGGGGTGCGGCTCGGCGTCACCGGGCAGTTCGACGAGGACGACCTCGGCGTCGCCTGCTACCACTCGAAGGTCGGCGCGGCGGAGCTGCTGCTGAACCACATGATCGACGACGCGGGCGAATACGTGGTCATGGACATGACCGCCGGCGCCGACGCGTTCGCGTCCGGGCTGTTCACGCGGTTCGACGTGACGTTCCTGGTGTGCGAGCCGACCGTGCGCAGCGTCGGGGTGTACCGGCAGTACGCCGACTACGCGCGGGACTTCGGCGTGCGGCTGGTCGTCGTGGGCAACAAGGTGACCGAGGACGAGGACATCGAGTTCCTGCGCGAAGAGGTCGGCGACGCCCTGCTGGGCTGGATGGAGAACTCGCGGCACGTCCGCGCCGCCGAACGCGGCCGCGCGCGCCCGATCGGAGAACTCGAAGCGCACAACCTCGCGACGCTGGACTCGATGCTCGCGACCGTCGACGGCGAGCGGCGCGACTGGGCGCGCTACCAGCGGCAAGGCGTCGAATTCCACCTCCGCAACGCGCGGGCGTGGGGCAGCGGGCGGGCCGGGGAAGACCTCACCGCACAGGTGGACCCGGAGTTCGTGCTCGGGCCGGCGCTCGCCGCTCAGGACGCCTGAGGCGAAGCGGCCTGGTGGGGCCGGCGGCCTGCTGCGACAGCGACGTGCTGCGAAAGCCACTTTCGCAACGTTGAAGGTTGCGAAAGTGGCTTTCGCAGCATCGGCGGCGCCGGGGTGAGCGGGCGGTTTCGCGTGACTGGATGGACGACACGTGTGATCCGACGGACGACTCGTGTGCCTGGATGGACGACACACGCCTGCGGACGGGGGTTCTGCCGCGAGTCGTCCGTCAGATCAGTCGCCGTTCCACTTGGCGTCTTCGGCGTCGGCCTGCCTGGTGCGTTCCTTGGCGATCTCCAGGGCGCGCCTGGCCGTCGCCTCGTCCGGGTACGGACCGAGGAGGTCGATGCCCCGGCCTCGTTCCAGGTGCTCGACCTGGTTCGTCTTGGTGTTGAAGTACCAGCCCTGATCCGGGTTCGGGTCGCTCGACATACGTCAAGCCTGACATCACCCGGACGTCCTGTCATCACTTGCGATAGCGGTAGGGGATCTCCGTGGGATCGCCGGTCGGGCCGAACTCGCCGCCCTCCGGCTGGTCCACCTTCGAGCTTTCCGGCACGTTCTCGGCGAGTTCGTCGAACCAGCCGCGGTGCATCGGGACGCCACGCGGCGGGGTCGCCGGTTCGGGCGCCAGGGGAATCCCCGGCGGAGGAGACACGGGCTGCGTCAACGGCGGAGCCGGGGGCATTGCCGACGACGGCGGCGTCACGGGCGGCTCCGGCTCGGCTTGCGAGGGCGAGGCGGCGGCCGGGGCCTCCGGGGTGGAAGGAGGCGCGCTCACCGGCGGCGGCGTGTGGTTCCCGGGCGAGGACTGTGTCCGGGTGGGCTGAGGCAGCGGCGGCGGAGACACCGGCGGCTGGGCCGACGGTGCCTGAGGCGCGGGCGCCTGCGGGGCGGGTGTCTGCGGCGCAGGTGCCTGAGGCCCCGGTGCCTGAGGAGCAGGCGCGGCCATCCCCTGATTGCCCGGCAACGGCGGCGCGGGCGGCCCCGGAGGCGGCGCGACCGTACGCCACACCGGCGCGGGCCCGATGTTCATCGGCGCCGGAGCGCGCGGCGGCTGCCCGGTCGCGGGCGGCGCGGTCTGCGAAGGCGCCGGGGGCGCCGAACGCTGCGCGGGCTTCGGGATCGGATCGAGGCAGGAGACGAGCACCGTGGTGTTCGCCGGGTCTTCGATCTTCCGTCCGCTGCGCTCGCGGTAGACCATCTCGCCCTCGGTGTCCATCTCGACCAGGTAGCCGGCCTCCGCGAGCTGTTCCTCGTCGAGATCGACGAGCTTTTCGTAGCGCGACGGGACGACCCGGTAGATCGGCCAGGCGAGCCGGGCGTTCTCCTGGTGGAACTGAGCGAGCAGGGCGGCCATCTGCTGCTGCCAGGGCAGCGACATCCCCTCGGCCAGCGAACGCGGCAACACGACGTAACCGGGATCGACGCCCGGCCAGCCCTGGTTCAGCTGGTCGGCGAGCGGGGTGCTCGACGCCGGCCGCGCCGCCTGCCGCGCGGGCTGGGCGGTACCGAAGAGATCGCGGGGATCGACCTCCGGGCCGCCTCCCGCCGCGGGCTTGCCTCGCCTTCCGAATTTCCGTGCCACGTTCTTCATCCTCTGCCAGTGTGCGGCCGCGTGCCGGTGGACAGGCCGCCACTTCGGGTGAATCCGTTGGTCCCGCGATCGCGATACCACGCTCTCACCATGCTAAACGCCAGGACGGACCGCCTGCGCGACCACTTCGGCCTCGTCGAAGGAGAAGTCGCGGATGTGCACCGGCACCCCGGTCTGCTGCGCTTCGACGATCTTGCCGTCGCCCAGGTACATCATCACGTGGTGGATGGTCGCCGGATTCGACGGCACGGTGGCGAGGAACAGCAGGTCACCCGGCTGCGCCTGCCGCACCGGCAGCATCGCGCCCGCCTTGTACTGGTCGCGGGAAACGCGCGGCAGGATGATCCCGGCCGACTCGTAGGCCCGCAGCATCAACCCGGAACAGTCGTAACTGTTCGGTCCCGTGGCGCCCCAGACGTACGGCTTTCCCTGCTCGGCGAGGGCGAACTTGATGGCCTGCGCGGCCGCCTGGCTCGGTGGCACCACGCTGCCGACGCTCGTGCCGCAGCCGACGACGTCGACGATCTGGCCCTCGTTCTGCACGAGGAGGGCGGCCATCGGCTCCCAGTTGTGGTAACGGTCGGGGAAGCCGGAGCGCTCGACGCGCTGCGCGGCGTCGCCGGGCCGCATGTTCTCCCAGTCCGGCACCGCGAGCAGCACGTCGTAGAACTTGTTGACCTGGTACGGCGGGTCGGTGACCTGGGCGACGGTGCCCCAGCCCATCGACGGCCGCATCTGGAAGATGCCGAGCGAGTCGCGGTCGCCGTAGGTCAGGTTCCGCAGCTTGGACTCGGTCATCCCGGCCTGGATCGCCACCTGCCACGCGCGCGGGGACAGCGACCGCTGCTTGCCGATCGAGATGATCAGCGCGACGATCCCCTTCTGCTCTTCGTCCAGCTTGTTGATGTCCGAAGAGCCGCGATCGGTCTGTCCCGGCAGGGTCGGCCCGATCGACGCGTCGCACGAGGTCTTGACGATCCCGCCCGACTGCGCCTCCACATGGTCGGTCACCACCTTGGTGACCGTGCTCGTGGTGACCACCGCGGCGAAGACCGCGGCGATCAGCACGCCGACGATGAGCCCGATCTTCATCGGGTCAGCCCGCTTGGGTGAACTTGGTGACCCGCCATCCCGGGTTCGTCTTGACGACGGTGACCCGGACCCTGGGCCCGTCCGTGGGTACGTCGACTTCCATCGATCCGGCGAGCGAGGAGACCACCTGCGGCTCCCCGGTCACCCTGGTGGCCTTGATGTTCGCGGGTTCCACCGTCGTCAGTTCCCCGGCGAGGTACTCCTCGGTGGTGTACGGCTTCAAGCCGCTCAGCCATTGCTCGGTCGTCGTTCCGTCGGGATGGTTCGCCCATGCCGTCACCCAATTCTTGGCGACCCGGATACCGTCCTGGTCAGGTGGTGCGGAAGACGGCGGTGGCTGGCTGGTGAGCCTCGGCGGCAACGTCGACGTCACGGTCACCGGCGCCGCGACGCCGGGGCGTGAGGTGGCTGTCGCCGAGGAACCCGGCCCGGCGGCCGTCTGTCCCGGTTTTCCGATGGCCTTGGGCAGCAGGATGCCCAAGGCGGTGAGCACAACCGCGAGGATCACCAGCGTGCCGACGAGGTGGCGGGGCGAGCGCAACGGCCAGCCCCACAGTCTGCGGTAGACCGCGGTACGCCCGCGGTTGGTCCGGATCGGCATGGGTCACCGGCCCACTGCGTGGTCTGTGTCGCGGACTTCCTCGCGGACCTCGAGCCCGCGCGACGGCCGGTACAGCACGAAGACCGGCTTCCCCGCGACGACTTCGGGGTCGACACGGCGCGGACGCGGTGTCGACGGTCCCGGTTGCACCGGCACGGCGCCCGACTGGTCGGGGATGGCGTAACCGCCGCCCGCGGAGTTCATCCGCGACGGCACCACGACCGGTTCGGGTTCGTCGCTCCAGCGCCGGTCGGCGACCGGCGAGGTGTCGACCCGGCGGCTCGGTACCTGGATCGGGCTCCGCCCGCCGGAGGTGAACATCGAGTCGCCGGGATTGCCCGCGGACGGGTTGTACTGGCCGAACACGGGAACGCCTCCGCCACCACCGGCGGGCAGCGCGGGCATCCCGCCGCCACCGCCGACCGCACCCGGCCACGGCGCTCCCGACCAGGCCGCCGCGGGGCGGATCGCGCCGGAACCGTTGTCGAGCCGCTGGGAGCTGGCGAAGATCGTCGCCTCGGGCCGGAACCGCCCGCCACCGACCGTCGCGCCCACGGGACCGCGGAGGTCGCCGTCGACGACGTCGTCGGTGTCGCGGACGTTCTGCCAGAACGCGTCCTGCGGGGTCGGCTCGTTGTTCTTCTTGCGGAAACGGGAGAAGAGCCCGCCGCGCGGTGAAGGCATCGCGCCGCCGACCATGCCGACGGACATCTCGACCATCTGCCACAGCCGCCGCACGGGACGGCCGACCATGAACAGCAGGACGGTGATGATCGCGGCCAGCGCCATCTTCGTCAGCAGGGACAGCGAGTTCCCCGCGGTGAAGATCGCCTCCAGCAGGAGGGTGTGCACACCGGCCAGCACCGAGAGCACCATGAGGTTGAAGGCGACCGCGCCGACGACCTTCAGGATGCGCTGCATGATCTGGGGCTGGAGCAGCGCGATCAGGCCGATCAACGGAGCCGTCAGGACGAAGATCCTGATCAGTACCTGCGCGAGCAGCACCGTGGCCTTGGCCAGCAGCTGGAACAGCGAGTAGAAGATGCCCTGGCCGAGCGAAAGGAAACCGGCACCGACGCGGCTGCCGTCCTCACCGGTGAAGTACCCGGTCGCCGGGCCGAGCTTGGTGGAGATGTCCTTGAACGCCGCCTTCTTGGAGTCGACCAGCGCGGCGTCGGCGTCCCCGCCCTGCTGGATCTGACCCCAGGTGAAGGCACGCGCGTCCAGGAGAGCGGGGCCGTACTGGATCGCCTGCGGTGAGTCCGGGCTGCCGAATTCGCCGCGGAGCCAGTTGTCGTAGACGACCCGGCAGTGCAACTCGGTCGGGACCCGGTCCCACGGCTGGCGCGCGGCCACGGCCTCCGGAGTCGCCTGGCACGGCTGCGCGGCGGGCGGCTGCGGCTGGGACGGCGGCGGGGTCTTGGCCTCGTCGATGAACCCGGCCTGGATGTTGGTCGTGGTCTGCACGATCGCGTTGTCGATCGGATCGAGGAATCTGAGCAGTGCCAAGGAGGACGCGGCCAGCCAGACCGCGGCGAGGCCGTACAGCGCCCGTTTGCTGACCGCCGCGAGATCGCCGCGCCAGATGTTGCGGAACAACATGATCGACATGATCAGCGCGGCCAGGCCGAACAACTGCGCGTAGATGTTGTTGTAGACCTTCTCGGCCCCGGCCTTGACGGCGTTGTACAGCGGGCTGAGCAGGCTGCCCTGCAACACGGTGTAGTGCAGCGAGTTGGTCGCACCGACGATGTTCTTGCCGATGTTGAAAAGCTGGTTTCCCGCCCAGGTGTCGATGGTCGAGTTGGGCGAGGTGATGCCCGCGAGCGGGCCGCAGTCGGTTTCGAAGGTGTCCCAGACGTGCCCGGCGTACCCGTAGACGTTGTACGGGCTGCCGCCTTCACCGCGAGCGGTGGCGGGCGGGTCGAGCGCGCCGACCATGCCCGCGCCGGGACGTTCCGGGTTCGGGGCCTCACCGCAGGCCGCGGCCGACGCCGCCGGAGCGGTCGCCACGGCCTGAAGGCCCAGGATCACCATGACGACGAACATCGTCGCGCGGCGGCTGGGTCTGGTCTTGCCCGGCCGCGGCCCCTCTTTGAGACGGCGGCGCAGCGCGTGCCAGCCGGCGGCGAACGCGAGCACGAACGCCAGTGTGAGCACCGTGTTCATGCGGCGTCCCTGCCGGTGCCACCCTTGCCGGCGCGCGCGTGCTGCTCGCCTTGACTCCCGTTCCCGTTATGTCCGTTCTGGACAGCGCCTTGCACTTCTCCGGTTTCGGCCGCCAACGGGTCCGGGGCGCCGAGCATCTGTTCGTCGGTGAGACCGACCTCCAGTTCGGCCGCGAGTTCGAGATCCTCTTCGAGCTCGAAGTCGTCTTCCTCCGGCGGCGAAGCGACGAACTGCTTCTCCGCCGGTACCGCGAGTTCGTTGCCCGGCCTGGACGGTTTGGCGTCGGGCGAACCCGGCGTGGTGTCCATGACCCGACGCAGGTGCTCCAGATGCGGGCCGGAGAAGTCGACGCGGATCCGCTCCACGCCGCCGGCGCCGTCACCGAAGATGAACTGCCGCGGCTCGACGTCGCGCTGGAGATCGCGTGACGAACCGGGGCGGCGGCCCAGCGCCGCGACGACCTGTTCGTAGCCGACGCCGACCGGGACCTTCAGCAGGCGCAGCGCGTCGGCCTGGGCGTCGTCGTCGTCGAGGCGGCCGACGAACACCGAGTCCAGCAGGGCCACGAAACCCTGGATCTTCAGGAAGTCCGCGGGGATCTGCGAGGACAGCAGCACCCGGACGTTCCACTTGCGCGAGTCACGCGCGAAGCGGTTCATCAGCACGCGACCGGTCGGGACCTCGGAGAGGAAGAACGCCTCGTCGATCCAGACGCCCTTGCGCAGTTCCTTCGGCTTCTCGTACACCGACCGCTGCGTCAGCCACGCGGCGAGGTTCAGCATCTCGACGCCGAGGGATTCCGCGTCCGTCCAGTACTCGCGCGGGACGCCGTCCTTGGGCAGGGTCAGCCCCGCCATGGTCAGCACGGTCATCCGGTCGTCGCGGGTCTCGGCGTACGGGTCCGCGTCGCTCTCCGGGATGAGCAGCGCCATCCGCTCGCGCATCTCGTCGAGGAAGTCCGCGACGACGACGGCGTGCTCGTGGTGCTCGCTGGAGTCGCGCCGCAGCGCGTCGATGACCTGGCCCGGGTCGGCGTCGAACCGGCCGCCGACCGCGCGGACGGCGCGCAGCAGCACGATCCGGGTCTGCGCCATCCGCGAGACCTCGTACGGCAGGACACCGGTGAGGACGTCGAGCACGAGACGGCGGCGCGTCGCGCCCGCGAGGGCCTTCTCCCGCCGCCACGACCGCTCGGGATCGTCCTCGTCCATGAAGTGCTCAAGCTGCGGCTCGGCGACCACGCGGTACGGGTTGAGGATGCCGGGCTGCGCGTTGAGCAGGTTGATCGGCCGCGCGTACGGACGCAGTTCGGGCAGGTCGCAGAGCCGCGATAGCGGGCCCGACGGGTCGAGGATCGTCCAGTGCGCGCCCGCGCGGAGCGTTTTGTAGACGATGCCGCCGCCGAGGAACGACTTACCGCCACCGAGACCGGCGACCATCGCGGTCAGACCGGAACCGTCGCGGATTTCCTGAGCCATCCACGGGTCCCACGCCACCGGGCGCCGCGTCGCGGTCACCGTCTCGCCGAGCAGGATGCCGCGGCGGTCGCCCACCTCGGCCGTCGCCGTCGGAACGGACGACGCCGCCCACACGACCGAACCGCGGCGCATGTACGCCGCCGAAGCCAGCGGCTCGCCAGGGATGAACTCCCGGGCCAGCGCGTACTGGGCCTCGGGATGCTCGACGGCGATCTTCGGCTTGTAGAGGTCAAGAAGCTGCTGGGCAAGGCGCAGGGCGTCCCGCTCCGTCGGCCCGGACACCGCGAGCCGCCACCACGACCGCACCCGGGTGGCCAGCGCGGTGAAACCCGACGTCATCTCGTCGTCGATCTCCAGCACCCGGCCCGCCTGGCGTGCCAGTGACTGCGGCGGCTCCAGCTCGTGCTCGTCGGTGTAGTGCTTGACCTGCGAGCGGACCTTGTTCATCTGGCGCTGGAGCTCGCCCGCCACTTCCTCGGGGCGCCGGACGTAGATCCGCGCGGACACCTCGACCGCGGCGGGCAGCCGGTCCGCGTGCTGGATCCACGGGTCGTCGACCTCGGGGATCTGCAGGCCGTGCATCTGGCCGACGGTGAGGACGGCGAGATGCCGCGAAACCCCGGCGTTCGACCCCGTGCGACCGCGGACGGTCACCGTCGGCGCGTACGGCTCGGCGTGGAAGTCCGCCGCGTCGGTGAAGCTGGCGAGGTCCTCGGGCTCCCAGGCGGCGCCGGGGACCGCGGGCATGTTGCGCGGCGCGGGCAGGCCCAGCGAGCATGAGCGGTGCATCAGCCAGGACATCTCCTCGGCGTGCACCGGACGGCCTTCGAGCCCGGCCGAGCCGATCACCTGGTCGAGATGCTCGACCTCGGAGTCGAGCGCGGCCAGCTCGGCGTCGACCGCCTCCGGGAAAACCTTGCGCAGCACCGGGGCGGCGCTCTCGACCGCGCGGTCGATCATCCGCCTGGTCTGCACCTGGACGCCGAGGTAGACCTCTTTTTCGGCCATCGAACGGCCCATCAGCTGCTGCTGCTCGCCGATGAGGTAGTCGTCGAAGGACAGCGCGCCCTGGACGTCCTGAGGACGGCCGACGGCGTTGTGCACGTGGGCCTCGGCCCACATGCGGATCGGGTACGGCCGGTTGGTCACGCGCAGGTGCAGCCAGCGGCCCTGGAGTTCCGCGTACTGCCCGGCGATGGCCGCGATCAGGTCGCGGCGCTGCGAGTCCGACCGGAACGACCAGCGCTGCGGGGCGAGCCGGTACCAGGCGTACACCTCATAACCGGTGCGTAACAGGTGCCCGTCGATGCTTCGCGCCGCGATGGACGGGGTATAGGAGGGTATGGCCGCCTCACCGGGCAGCCGCCTTCCCTTGCCGGCCTTCTTGGGCTGCGCGGAGCGGACCTGCTGGGGCGGGTGCCAGGCCCCTTGCTGCAGATCTCGATCACGTTTTCCTCGGCTTCCGCCGCGACCGAACAACGACTACCTCCCGGCCCGAGCCGCAGGGCGGCTCCGACGCGCTCGTGGTGTTCCCTGAGCTCCGGCGCCGCCGCCGTAGCCGTGGTGCTGGTACTGCCGTCTCCTGCGGTGCTTCGGTAGCGGGCGGTTCGCCCGCACCCGGACGCGGGAGGCGCTGGCCGCGCCCCCGGTGCCCGTGGTCCGTTCTCTGGGTGTGTTGAGCTCTTTCGCCGCCATCGCGGCCACGGCGCCCAGCGGACGCTCGTGGCTGATCTTGGCCGTGATCAATCTGGTGATCACAATTGTGGCGACGAAGGCCCAGGCGGTCGAGAAGAACCCGAAGCTCCAGCCCGCCCACCGTTCGACGGTGAGCACGAGCAGGAAGACCGGGATACCGACGAGCCACGCGACGTAGCGGGCTCTCCAGGGAAAAGTCGCTTTCGGCGGGCCGAGCCACACGGCATCGACCCGGTAAACCTCGTCATCGGTCCGGATACGCAACGCGAGCCCTCAGCCTGTGAAGAGGCCGGCGATCCACTGGCCCACGTTGACTCCGGCGCCGCTCACCGCGAGGCCGATGATCGCCAGCGCGATCACGACACCGGCGAGCCGGCGCATGACACCGGCGTTGTCCCCTTTGCCACCGCCAAGCCACAGCAGGAGGAGTGCGACGGCCAGCAGCACCAGGGGGATGATGTTGTCGATCAGCCAGGTGCGGACGTTGCCGGTGCCGAGCTCGCCGGCGGCCAGCGTGTCGAGGGTGGTCATGGTCATCATCGCATTACTCCCGGTGCGCGGAGAGGGGGTTCGCGCGGTTCTGGCTCGGTGGTGCTTCGAACATCATGGCGTCACGAGGCGTAGTGGTCAAAGCGCGCTCTGTAGATGTCGTTTTGTCTACAGTTCACAGAGCGAGGCACAGCACCACGACCATCCTCGGTCTCCATCATCGTTGCAAGGGTCGTCAGGATTAACCCCGGCCACCCGTATTTCGCAGTGTGCGGACGGCCTCACTCGCTTGCGAGGCATCTTGCTCACTGTGAGTACGGGTCGGCCGCGGAGATTTCGGCCTCGACCAGTGTGACATGACTCGTTCGGTGGCTTCTCCCGAGTCCGCTGGGTGAACACGCATTCGACAAAAATCATGAGTGCCGATCAAGCGAAAGTCACACTTCCGTTACCCAAAGCGAAAACGGAGCGGCCATTTTCACTACATAGCGTGATTATCGGCCCGTAGAGAACACATTGGCGGGAAAAGCGCCCGCTTCGACGGCCTGACGGCTCAAAGGTCCGCACAGCTCGTGAAGCCGTTTCGTCTTCTCCTCGCCGAGGTGCTCCCAAGGCCCTGCCGACGCCGCGTTGGTGGCGACTTCGAGCCGTTCACGAAGATCGTTCCCGGCCTCGGTCAGGCCGCCCTCGCCGTCGAGGATGCCTTGCTCGCGAAGCTTCGCCGCCGCTTCGTCCCACTGCTGGTCGCTCCAGCCGCGGGACACCTTGGCCGCGTCGGGCAGGAAACCCTTGCCGGTGGCGGTGTGCGTGACGAGGGCGGCGAGCCCGTCGAGCCCGTTGACGACGAGCGCGGCGATGTGGGCGTCGCCGCGATGCTCGCGCAGGAGGGTGATGGCGTGCCAGAGGACGAGATGCGGCTCGCTCGGCCAGTCGAGACCCGCGTGCCCGGCGTACAGGGGACGGCCGTCGACCTGGCAGCCGCCGGTCGCCTCGCGGGCGAGCTCCGCCGCTTCGGCGACCCCTTCGGAACCGAGCGTCTCCTTGCCGAGCAGCCGGGTCAGTGTCGCGTCGACGGCCTCGAACCGGGCCTCGATGATCTTTTCGGGCGAGGCCAGCGTCCAGGCGCGCGGGATGTGGCGGGCGACGAGTTCGGGGTTGAAGTTGTAGAACGTCGCCGCGACCACGCCGGGCCCCACCGCGCCCATCGGCGCCGCGCGGCCCGCGAAGTACGTCATGCGCCCCGGCCGGAGACCCGCGCCGGTGAGCGCGGCTTCCGTCTCGGGGGCGAAGTAGGTAAGGGAATGCAGTACATCGAACGTTCCGCGGAACCGCCCCGTGACCCGACTCGCTTCACCCATGTGAGCACCCTACCGACAAGTAGCGACGGGCGCAGCGTCCGAAGGGGCGGCGGGAGCAAGGGACCTTTGCTACCACCTGGGCCGCTGACCTGCGAAAAGGGAGCAAGGGACCTTTGCTGCCACTTGGGGGTGTGTGGGAATAGGGACGTTGAGTGTCCCTATTCCCACACACCCGCCACTCCGCGTGGCGACCGTGTGGGTTTTGTTGCGTTGGGTGACCCGAAATCCACACAGTCACCCAGCCCTGGCCGCCATCGCGAAAGCCGCCCACCACGGCGCCGAAGGGAGCAAGGGACCTTTGCTACCGCCGGGAGACAAGGCGGAACCGAGCCCGCTCGGCTGCGTCATACTCCAGACGACGGATCACCACAGCGCACGGGGAGCGACGATGTCCGCCCAGATGGAACAACTGATCGCCCAGTTCGAGAACTTCCAGGCCAAGGTGCGCCAGGCCGAGGCGCGCTTCGCCGAGGTCGGCGACATGCAGGAGCGGATCGCGCGGGTCGAGACCACCGTGACCTCCCCGTCCGGCGAGGTCACGGTGGTCGCAGGGGCGGGCGGAACCGTCACCGATCTCCGGCTCAGCGCGGGCGCCATGCGCCTCGAAGCGGGCCACCTGTCCTCGGTGATCATGAGCACCCTGCAGAAGGCCGTCGCGGGCGCCGCCCAGCAGCAGGCCGGGATCGTGGACGACACGTTCGGTGAGGCGTTCGGCCTCAAGACGTCGGAACAGGTCCGCGAGGCACAGGCCGAGGCGTTCGGAACCGCCGAGGAAGAACCGGCGTCACAGCAGCAGCAGCAACCGCAGCAGCCATCCCGGCCGGCGCGCCGGCCCGCCCCGCGGGACGACGACGACTATTTCGACGACGGCTCCTTCCTCCGCCGCAGCTGACCGAACCGACCGAGGGACTCCCAAGATGTCAAAGGGAATCGAGACGAATATCGCGGCGATCGCCGCGTACGCCCAGCAGCTCCCCTATTACGAGCAGGAAGCGGAGAAGTTCGGCGCCAAGATCGACGCCGCCGACGTGACCGACGAGGCCTGGGGTGTCGTCGGGATCTGGGCCAAACAGGGCTACACCGACCGCCTCGGCGAACTCCGTTCCCTGATGAACGACATGAAGGACGGCGTCGACGGGTTCATCACCAAGCTGAACAAGGCCGCCGAGATGTACCGGGGCATCGAGGAAGCCGGAAAGGTCGAGTTCGGCAAACACGAGGCGACCATCGACCAGACGCTCGGAAAGCAGGGGTCATGACCGAGGAGAAGTCGAGCATCGCCGACGGGCTGAACGTCCAGGCGTACGACGAGAGCATGAGCGCGAACCTCGATCGCGCGATGGGACACGTGCCCGTGGCGGGCACGATCTACAAGTCGGGCAAGTCGATCGCCGGGCACGCCCAGCAGGCGGCCCAGGCGGACAACCCGGCCGAACTGGCGTCCGCGGGTGCCGCGCTGGTCGGAGACGGGGCGGCGTTCGTCGGCGCGGCCGCCGCGGACATGGTCACCTTCGCCATGGACCCGATCGGCTGGCTGGTCAGCCACGGCCTGAACATGCTGCTCGAGCTGGTCCAGCCGCTGCAGGACGCGTTGCACCAGGTCACCGGCGACGGCCCGGCCATCGGGCACGCATCGGAGAACTTCGTGACCCTCGCGAACGGTTTCGTCGCCCTCGCCGAGGACTTCGAGAAGACCGGTGACGCGGCGCTCGCCGAGTGGGTGGACGACGCGGGCAAGGCGGCGAAGGAAGCGCTGGGCGACTTCTCCTCCGGTATCCGCGGCATCGGGTCCGCCGCCGGATCGGTGGCCGAAGTGCTGCAGATGTGGTCGATGGTCATGGTGGTCATCGAGGAGTTGATCAAGGGCATCATCACCGAGCTGATCTCCTGGCTGATCACCATCTGGCTGCCCGCGCTGGCGGCGTCGGTGATCAGCTTCGGCAGTTCGGTCGCCGCCGCGATGACCGCGTCCATCGCCAAGGCCGCCAGCGTGCTGCAGAAGGTGACCAAGTATCTCGGCAAGTTCGGCAAGCTGCTCGACACCTTCATCGAGTACCTCGCGAAATACTCGACCAAGGTCGTGGAAGCGACGAGGAAGTTCCGGATCGGGACCTTCGCCGGTGAGTCGAAGTTCTCGCTGAACGTCCTGGAGAACACCGCCGGGGTCGCGCTGACCCCGAGCAACCGGGCGCTCACCACGATGTTCGGCACCGCGGTCGGCGCGCGCCCGCTGGTCTCCGGCGCGGCCGTCAAGGGCGGCATCGGAGCCGCGAAGGGCGCGTACACCGAGGGCAAGGAAGCCGTCACGCCGGAGGGGGAGAACGAGCCGTGGTTCGACAAGAGCGAGATCGGCGGGGACAAGAGTCCGGAGGAGACCCGGGGGAACCTCGACATCTGAGCGAATCCCGGAGGCGAGCGGCGGAGAAGATCTTCGCGCACCAGGAACGCATGGAGGACAAGGCGGAGAAGGCCCAGGTCCGTCCCGGTTACCGTGAACGGGTCGAGGAACTGATGGCGGGCCAGTGGCGCGAGCCGGTCCTGGTGCTGCGGCTGGGCGACACCGACCTGGGTTTCGACGTACCCGGCAGGCGTCAGGACGGCACGGTCAAGGGAAAGCGGCTCGTCCGGCGATTCTTCTGGAACGTGTTCCGCGGCATCGGCGGCGCGGTGGTCTACGTCTTCGCGCTGCTGAACGGCGCGGGCAGCGGCGGCGGCAAGGGGGGTCACCCGTTCCAGCGGGAGATCCGCGTGAAGGGCCCGGCGAACGCGCTGGCGCTCGACCTGACCGACCGGCTTCGCAAGGCGAGCGGTCCGTGGCTGGTGTGCTCGCCGTCGGCGATCGCGGTGGTGGACACCGGTTCGACCTACCGGGACCCTGCCGACGCGCCGCCGCCGGAGATCCTTTGGCAGGCCCGGAAACCGCAAGCGCCCGCGATCGACTTCCGCGAACGCGTCATCACCTGGCCGGACGGTTCGAGTTTCGCGTTCACCCTGCACGGCCGCACCGAGGACCGGCATCTGCGCGACCGTTTCGAGTTCCCGGACACCATCCACTGGACCGGACGGCGGGAAGACAGCGACGGCCGGAAGTAGCGAGGACCTCTTCAGGCTCCGGGGAGGGTGCCGGCTCGCACGGGGTCCCGCGTCGACCCGACACCTCGGCGGTCGAAGAAGTAGTACGGACGAGCCGGCGTGTAAGCCGGATCCTGTCCCCGCCCCGCCTCGCGGCGGCGCGGGTGGCGGCCATCCATCTAGGCCCGCCGTCGCCGACGGGCTCGAGCGGCCTACCCGCAGGCTCGGGCGGGCAGCCCTCGATCGCCTGCGCAGGAGCCTCGCGGCTCCCTCTTGACCTTGCTCCGGGTGGGGTTTACCTAGCCGTCCTGGTCACCCAGGACGCTGGTGGTCTCTTACACCACCGTTTCACCCTTACCTCCGCCCGCGAAGCGAACGGAGGCGGTCTGTTTTCTGTGGCACTGTCCCGCGGGTCGCCCCGGGTTGCCGTTAACAACCACCCTGCCCTGTGGAGTCCGGACTTTCCTCGAACCGGTTTCCCGGCTCGCGGCCGCCCCGCCGACTCGTCCGTCGGAGAATCCTACTGCACGGGTCCGGGCAGGCAGTTCGGGTTGCGCCGCCCGTCGGGTTGGACGACGAACCACACGTGGTCGGTGCCCTGTCCGGTCCATTCGCCGGGCCGCGCCGTGGCGGATTTGTACAGCGGCCAGCCCGCCAAGGTCACCTGTTCGGCGCCTTCGGGACGCTTGACGGTGTCGACGAGAGCCGGGTCGATGCCGGTCACCGACGGCGTGCCGCTGGTCGTGACGGGGGTCCAGACCGTGGCGCAGTCCCCAAGGCACGCCGAGCGGGCCTTGTGCGGATTGTCGCGTTCGTAGCGGAAGAGGACGGCGCCGGTCTCGTCGAGGACGGCCTGCCCCATCCGGGCCAGGTGGACGGCGGTGAGCCGCGTCCCGGCCGGAGTACTGGGCCTCGGGGTGGGGAGCGCTTCGGTGACCGGAGCCCGTGCCGTCCGCGACACCGGCTCAGCCGCCTGCCACCACATCGCGGCGCCCACGACGAGCACCGCGAGGACGACGAGCATGGTCAACCGCGATCGGCGCATCAGGCGTCTCCGTTTCTCCCGGGTGGCGGACGGGGTTCTGCGCGGCGATCTCGTTGGTCCAGTGGCGGACGGCGGACGGGCTGTCGAGGCCGACGACACCGACGAGACGCCCCTTGCGGACGAAACCGGTGACGGGCCGTTCGCCACCGACGGGTGAAGCGAGCGCGACGGTGTCGGTGCCCAGCTTCGGGATGCCGCCCGCCTGGAGCCGCATGCCGTGCTGTTCGGACCAGAACCGCGGCACCGGTGCGAACGGGCGCGAAGCCCGCGGGCCGTCGAGCAGGTTCTCCGCGGCCGCCCGGCCCATTTCGACGGCGTTGAGCCAGTGCTCGACCCGTCGCGGCGTCTCGTCGAAACGCAGGTTCGGCCACTGCGCGACGTCACCGGCGGCGACGATGTTGTTCATTCCCAGCACGTGACAGGTCGGCGAGCAGACGACACCGTCGTCGAGCGGCAGCTTCGCCCCGCGCAGCCACGAGATCGACGGCACGGTCCCGACGGCCACGACGACACACGAGACGTCCAGGATCCAGCCGTCGGACGAGCGCAGCCG
The DNA here is from genome assembly GCF_019330265.1 of Amycolatopsis sp. TNS106. NCBI lineage: Bacteria > Bacillati > Actinomycetota > Actinomycetes > Pseudonocardiales > Pseudonocardiaceae > Amycolatopsis > Amycolatopsis sp. TNS106. The sequence goes on from NZ_CP024972.1 coordinate 5,189,208, forward strand.
CAGGCCGTTCGCCGTGGTCTGCCAGCCGTCGATGGACGCGCCCAGCGCCAGCCGTACCCCGCGCGACCGGTGCAGCGCCGAGAGCTTCTGGCCGACGTGCTTGCCCACGGCCTCGCCGAGCAGGTGCGCCGACCGGCCGATGATGGTGACCTCCCGGCCGATCTCGCGCAGGCTCGCGGCGACCTCGCAGCCGATGAACCCGCTCCCCAGCACCGCGATGGGCCCGTGGTCGGCGGCGAGGTTGTCGCGCAGTTCCGCGGCGTCCGTCAGTGTCCTGACGACGACCACCCGCGGATGTCCGTGCGGCACACCGGAAAGGCGCCGCGGTTCGACGCCGCTGGCGATGACGAGCCCGTCGTAGGGCAGTTCCTCCGCCCCGGGCAGGTGGACGATCTGGCGGCCGGGCTGCAGATGGGTCGCCGGCGTGTTGAACCGCCATTCGGCGTCGATCTCGTCGGGCCGGGCGAGCAGCATTTCCGCCGGATGGGTGGCGCCGGTCAGCAGTTGCTTGGACAGCGCGGGCCGGTGATACGGCAGCTCCGGCTCGTTGCCGACGATCACCAGTTCGCCGTCGAACCGCAGTTCCCGCAACCGTTCCGCGCACCGCAGCCCGGCCAGCCCGCCGCCGACCACGACGATCCGTTCGCTCATCGTCCAGCCCCCTGCAATCGGATCGCGCGCATCGGGCACGCTCTGGCCGCGGCCTGTGCCAGCGGTACCTGTTTGGCGCCGGGTTTCCGGAGATAGCGCAGCTGGCCGTCTCCCTGCAGCTGGAAGACCTGCGGCGCTTCGGCCTGGCAGATGGCGTAGCGGTGACATTTCTTGTCGTCGACGGAGATCCGGACCGGTTCGGCACGGCCGGCTCCGCCGTCGAGCAGCCCCAGCCGGACCAGCGCCCCCGGCGGGAGCACCCGGAGCACGGTGAGCACGACGGCCGGGGTGAGCACGGTGATCCCGCCGAGCCAGACCGTCGCGACGTTCCCGTTCGCGGCCGCGCCGAGCCAGGAGTGGATCACCAGCAGGCCGACCGCGAGGTAGCCGGCCTGGTGGAACCGCTGCCCTCGGCGATCGGTCACGCCACGGCGCACCGCGGCGGTGATCGAGACGGCGATGAACAGTTCCAGCCCGGCGACACCCGCCGCGTGCCGCGCGAACCCGCCGCCCGCGAACGGGATCAGCAGCGCGAGCACACCGAACGAGCCGTCGTCGAGGAACAGATAGGACAGTCCGTGGACGGCACCGGTGGCGAGGCTGAACGTCGCGAACACGACGTGACCCCCGCGCAACGCGTCGTGACCGGTGGCGCGCCTGATCCAGCCGGTCGCGCTCAACACGCCCCACACCAGCGTCAGGCACATCGTCACGTAGGCGAACCGGGCGGAAAGCGCGGCGATGTCCCGCACCCCGCTGTCGTGCGGTGACGGGGCCGGGAGCACCGCCAGGAGTGCGGCCGTCATGCTCGCCTGCCCTGCGCGCCGAGAACCCGGACGAGCCCGAAGGTCGCTCCACCGGCGATCCCCACCATGAGCATGCCGAGCGCGAGGTCGCCGCCGTCGAGTTCGTTGCCGCCCGCCGGAACGACCATCAGCGAGGTGGTCTCGGCGATACCGGTGCTTTCGAGCAGGGTCATATGCCGCATGACGGTGTCGACGGCGGCCTGGGCGAACGATCGCATCTCGTCGTCGCGGGTGGCGGCCCGGACGTGGGAAGCGAGGCCGAAGAGGCTCCCGTGCGCGGCGCGGGCGCGATTGACGTAGAGCCGGTCGAAGTCGGCACCGGTGGCGCCGGTGATCTCGTCGGCCCAGGAGCGCTGTTCTTCGGTGGGCTCGCCGGGCAGTTCGATTCGGGCTTTCGAAGCGAGGGTGCGCGCCTGTGCGTCGAGACGGTCGTGGTCGTCGGCGAGTTCGCGGCCGACCTCGCGGACCCGCCGCGCGCTCGCGCGATGTTCCGCCTGACGGCTCACCGGGCCTTCCCACAAACCGGCTTGGCGTACTCGCACGAGGAGCTCCCGATCAGGGGAGTCGATTTCCGCGAAGGCGCCGGTCGGCGTACCGACCCATATCACCATGCAGCCGATCACCACTCCAAGAAGCCGATAGATCATTTCACCCGTCCCCGTCCTCGAAGTGCCTCACTGGGAGTACGGCGAACCGGAGCGGCCGGTTCGATCTCTGCTATCGCAGCCAGTGTGATGTGCATCACACTACATATTTAGAACCGTTTCCCGTCGGCTTACGTACCGGACGACTAATGGTAAATAGAGCACTACTGCACATGGCCCACGGCGAAAGTCTGCGCTACGGTGTACGAACCTGTGAAATCCTCCACCGCTGGGGAGGTTGCGAACTCTATGGAAGCAGTGGGCAGAGAATGCGGGCTCGGCGGCGACCCTCGGCCGAGCGAGCTTTCCGACGAACTGATTTCGTTGCTGTACAAGGATTTCCGGGAAACCCTGTTCAGTCAGGTGATGTACCTGACCGGCCATGATCAACAATGGGCGGAGGACGTCGTCCAGGAAACACTGATTCGCGCCTGGCAGCATTCCGACACGTTGAACCGTGAGCCGGGAATGCTGCGCGGCTGGCTGCTCACGGTCGCCAAGCGGATCGTGATCGACGGCTGGCGAAACCGGCGTGCGCGCCCACAGGAGGTGGAACTGGACAGTTCCGAAAACGCCGAAATAGCGGATCGGACCGAGCAGTCACTGTCCGCACTCGTCATTTCCGAAGCGCTACGCTATCTGGACGGCAAATATCAGGCCGTCATCTACGAGACGTATCTGACCGGGCATACGGTCCGCGAGGCGGCGGTGATATTGGGAATCCCGGAGGGAACGGTCAAATCACGGCTGTACGCGGCCATGCGGACATTGCGACGGTCGTTAGGAGAGCTGGGTTCGCGATGAGGAAGCGAAAGGTGAAACACACCGATGTGGCGGCGTACGTACTCGGTGTGCTCGACCAGGCCGAGGCTCTCGCCTTCGAAACGCATTTGAAGGGCTGCCTGCGCTGTGGCCGCCAGGTCGCGGAATTCGCTTCGGTGGAAGACGCGCTCGCGAAAGCCGACCTGCGCTACCTGTCCCCCGGCGCTTCACCGCGGTGCGGGCGGCTGTCGCTGATCGCGGCCAACCTCGTGGTGGTCTTCCTGGCGTGCGTCGTCGCGGCCTTGATGTCGTCACAACGGTCGTCCCGCCGGCTTCGGCGGCTCTCGTCCGATGCGGGCATCTCGACCCCTGCTCCCCTCGATGACCAGCGATTACTCCCGATACCGCTCACGTTCGAGTAGTCTGCCGCAACCCGACACGAAGGTCTCTACGGTGCATACCGAAGTAAATCCCGAGAGCCCCTTCGGCGGGCCTTCGGTACCGAAGCGCCGCGCCGCCGGGCTACTGGGCCGCGACAGCGAACTCGACACGATCACGGGGCTGTTCCGGGCCGCCCTGGCCGGCCGGGCCGTCAGCGCGGTGGTGGCCGGAGAGTTCGGCATGGGCAAGTCGGCGGTGCTCACCGCGGCCGGTGAGCTCGCGGAAGCGGCCGGGTTCACCGTCGCGATCGCCACCGCGTCCCGGCTGGAGACGCATCTGAGCGGTGGTGTCGGCCGTCAGCTGATCGAGGGGCTCACCCACGCCCCCGCCGTCCCCGGATCACCGCGACCGCGCACACCGCATGAGACTGAACTCCTGCCGGACCATCCTCCCCGGACCGAACGCGAACAGACCGAGGCACTCGACGCCTTCTTCCACGCCGTCCGGCACGCCGCCGGCCAGGGGCCGGTCTTCCTCGGCATCGACAACATCCACCTCGCCGACCCGTGGTCGATGCGCTGTCTCGCCTACATCCGCCATCGTGTCGAGCACCTGCCGGTGCTGGTCGTGCTGACCTCGCTGATCGGCCATCTGCAGACCGGCGAGGTCGCGCTGCTGGAGATGTCCGGCTGCACCCCGGCGACGATCCTGTTGCGCGGGCTCGGCACCCGGCACGTCGCCGAGTTCCTTCGGGTCCCGCCCGGGCGGTTCGCCGAGGAATGCCGCGAGGTCACCGGCGGCAACCCGTTCCTGCTCGGCGCGCTGGCCCGCCGCTTGGTCCCGGGGATGGATCTGGACACCGCGGGTTCGGCGATGATCGGCGAGGTGCTGCGGGTCCGCATGCACGAGTACACCGCCGCGCCGAAGATGCTCGAAGCCGTCGCGATCCTCGGCGAGGACGCGAGCTTCGACCTGCTGGCCCAGCTCGCCGGGGTCGACGAGAGCACCGCGCTGGAAGCCATCGACACGATGGTGCGCGTGCATCTGCTGACCAACAGCCATCGGCCGGCGCTGACCTACCGGTTCGTCCGCAACTCGGTGCTCGCCGACATGCCGCTCACCACCAGGGCGGTCACCCAGGCTCGGGCGGCACGGCTCCTGCACGACGCGGGCGCCGCGCCGGAGCGGGTCGGCGCGCATCTCCTGGAGGCGACCGCGATCAGGATCCCTTGGGCGGTCGACGTCCTGCGGCTGGCCGCACGGCATTCCGTGGTCGAGGGCGACCCGGAGCAATCCGTCCGGTTCCTGTCGCGCGCGCTGGAGGAACGGCTCAGCGAACGCAAGCGGATGGCGATCCTGCTTCAGCTCGCGCACGCGGAGTTCCACTGCGACCCGGATTCGGCGCCGGCCAGGGTTCGCGAGGCCATCGACCACATCGACGACCGGGAAACCGCGGCCTTCGTCGCGACGGCCATGATCCTTTCCCTGTGCTGCGGCCCGGACGCGCGGCTGGCGATCAACTCCGCGGGCCAGTTCGCCGCGCGGCTCGACGCGGGCGGGCCCGACGCCGTCTGGCCGCTGCTGTGCATGACCTATCTCGCCGAGGCGGGCAGCAGGCTCGGGCCGCCGCCGGACTTCCGCGACTTCGAGCGGCAATGGGCGCCGCTGAACGATCCCGCCGCGCAGCAGAGCCGGTCGGGGTTGCTCGCGCTCGACACGGTGCGCAGCGGGGAGTCCTCGGCGAACGCCGTCCGGTATTTCGGGGAGGCGTTGTCCGGCGAGCAGCCCGAACTGTTCGAACAGCCCTACTTCTTCACGCTCGCGACGGCCGCACTCGCCGACGAGCCCGCGCTCACCGACAAGCTCTGCCAAGTACTCGACACGAAACGCCTGCCCTGGGACTTCCATGTGCCGAAGGGGGCCCTGGCCACCCTCGCCCGCGGGATCGCCCTGCAAGCCGGCGGCGATCTGGTGCGGGCGAGCGTCCACTACGAATCGCTGGTGCGGCAGTTCGACGAACGCGGCGTCACCAGCCGGTGCCCGATCGCGGTGCTGTGCGCGGCGAGGCTGATCGAGGTCTCGGTCGACCTCGGCCGCCACGACGTCGCGACCGCGCTGCTGGGCAAAATCGATTTCGCGGCCACCCAAGGACTTTTCCCGCACAATTACCTGCTCTACGCCCGCGGCAGGCTCCGCGCGGCCACCGGTGAACCCGAACTCGGCTACGAAGACCTGCGCGGTTGCGGCCGCCGTCTCGAACACCACGGCATGCGCTTCCCCGGTTTCGCCCCGTGGCGCGCGCACGCCGCCCGCACCGCGCTGGCGCTCGGACGCACCGACGCGGCGGCCCGGCTGGCCGAGGAGGATCTCGACGCCGCCGGGCGCTGGGGAGCACCGAGGATCCTCGGTGGCGCGCTGACCACCGCCGGTCTCGTCCGCGACGACGGCTTCGGCGAGGAGGCCGAACGCCTGCTCACCAAGGCCGTCGACGTCCTCGGCGGATCGACCGCGAAACTGGCGCTGGCCGAGGCACTGACCGAACTCGGCGTGTTCCAGGCCCGGCGCGGGCAGACCGAGAAGGCGATCGGCACGCTGCGGATCGCCGCGCAGTCGAGCAAGCACTGCGGGGCGCGCCCGCTCGCGCGGCGGGCCGCCGAGGCGCTGCGGGACGCGCGCACGAGCCTCACGACGGCGAAGGACAACGAACACGGCCTCACCAAACAGGAATACCGCGTCGCGCTGATGGCGTCACAAGGTCTCACCAACCGGGAGATCGCCGAGGCGCTGCACCTGACCCGCCGCACCGTCGAACTCCATTTGTCCGGCGCCTACCGGAAACTGGGGATCACCGGCCGCACCGAATTGAGTTCCGCGCTCGGCCGGTCCCAGCGCGTGGACACCGATTGACGATTTCCGGGGTCGGCGGGTTCACTCCGCGGCATGCCGGGAATCGAATCCGAACCACTCAAATTCGCCTATTGGGTCCCCAATGTGAGCGGCGGTCTGGTCACCAGCGACATCGAGCAGCGCACCGACTGGGGTTACGAGTACAACCGGGAACTCGCCGTCCTCGCGGAGAACAGCGGGTTCGAATACGCGCTGAGCCAGGTCCGCTACACGGCCAGCTACGGCGCCGCCTACCAGCACGAATCGACCGGATTCAGCCTCGCGCTGCTGCTCGCGACGCAACGGTTGAAGGTGATCGCGGCGATCCATCCCGGTCTGTGGCATCCCGGGGTGCTCGCGAAGTTCATCGCCAGCGCGGACGTGATCTCCGGCGGCCGCGCGGCGGTGAACGTGGTCAGCGGCTGGTTCAAGGACGAATTCACGAACCTCGGTGAACCGTGGCTGGAACACGACGAACGGTACCGTCGTTCGGAGGAGTTCATTCGCGTGCTGAAGGAACTCTGGACCAGTGATCACGCCGAATTCACCGGCGATTTCTACCGGATCCACGATTTCGACATCAAGCCCAAACCGGTCGGACGGCCGCATCCGGAGATCTTCCAGGGCGGCAACTCCACCGCGGCACGGAAGCTCGCGGGCCGGGTCTCCGACTGGTACTTCAGCAACGGCAAGGACTTCGACGGGTTCAGCGAGCAGGTCGCGGAGGTCCGCGGCTACGCGGCGGAGAACGACCACGCCGTCCGCTTCGGGCTCAACGGTTTCGTGATCGCGCGGGAGACCGAGAGCGAGGCGAAGGCCGTGCTGCGCGAGATCGTCGAGAAGGCGAACACCGAGGCCGTCGAGGGCTTCCGCAACGCCGTCAAACAGGCGGGAAGCTCCACTTCGGACAAGAAGGGGATGTGGGCCGACTCGGAGTTCAAGGATCTGGTGCAGTACAACGACGGCTTCCGCACCGGGCTGATCGGCACGCCGGAGCAGATCGCGGACCGGGCCATCGAGTACAAGAAGCGCGGGGCGAACCTGCTGCTGCTTGGCTTCCTGCACTACCTGGAGGACGTCGAGTACTTCGGGAAGCACGTGCTTCCGGTGATCCGGGCGAAGGAGGCGGACCTGGAACGCGGTGCCGGCACCCCCGAACCCCTCGTCGCTTCCGCCCCTTGACCCCCGCCCCTATGCAATTCGGCACCTGGTTGCGATCGTTGCACGTGCAACGATCGCAACCAGGTGCCGAATTGCGTGGGGGTTTACGGCAGGTAGACGGTCTGGCCCGGGTGCATGGTCGGGCCGCAGTCCTTGAGCGGGCCGCCGAAGCGCGCCTTCTCGACGTCCGGCATGGTCTTCGCGGCGTAGTCCTGGACGGCCTTCAGCTTCTCCGGGCTGGTGATCGCGTCCTTGCGCACGAAGTCCCCGTTCCGCGGGCCGCTGCCCGGGTACACGAAGATCGGCTCGTAATCGCGGTCGATCCGGGGATCGACGGTGATGCCGTTGCCCGCGGCCCACGGGCCCCACGAGTGAATGAAGGTCGGCTTGACCTTTTCGAACACGTAGTCGCGCAGCCCCGGCAGGTCGCCGTTCTTGAGGAAGTCCGCGACGTCCGCCTCGACCAGCCCGGCCATGTCGACCAGGTGCAGGCGGCTGGTCATCGACGAGCCGCCGAGGTCGGGCAGCAGCAGCGACGCCTGCTGGAGACCGAGGATGTCGGCCATGGTGTTGAAGCCGCGGCCGAAGCGGTCGGCGATGAGGCACGCGGGCACGGTCGGGACCTCTTGGAACTTCTTCGACGCCGACGCGAAGCCCATCCCGGACGGGATCGCGGCCGCGACCAGCACGAGCACCACGACGGTCCGCAGCACGGCCCGCGAGCGGCGCAGCAGTTCACCGGCGGCCAGCGTTCCCGCCAGCACGGCGAGGATCCAGATCGGGGTCGCGAACCGGTGCTGGCCCATCCAGTCCGGGACCATCACGCCGTACGCGATGATGCCCAGCGCCAGCGGTACCAGCAGCGCGATCAGCGCGCGCCGCCATTCCGCCCGGACGAGCGCGTAACCGATGGTCAGCGCCAGCAGGATCGTCCCGGCGATACCGGCGTAGCCGACCAGCTCGAACGGCTGCTTCAGCGCCGAAAGCCCGGGCAGGCCCTGCCCCTTCGCGATGGACGGGTTCGCCAGCAGCCTGCCGAACTCCGCGATCCGCCAGGCGAGATACGCCCCGAACGGGATCGCGAACGCGACCACCGACACCACGATCAGCTTGACGCTCTGCCCCAGGAGCGGCTTCCGCAGCTGGAACAGGACGACGAGCGGGTACGCGCCGCCGTAGATCAGGCCTTCGGGGCGGGTCAGCGCGGCGAACGCGACCAGCACCCCGGACCAGACGGCGACCTTCGCGGTGAGCACGGTGTCCTTGCGCACGGCCACGAACAACAGGGCGGCGAGCCAGGCGACGGCCATGCCGAACAGGGAGTTCTCCAGACCGGAGATCGTCCAGATGACGAACGACGGGATCGCGGCCAGCGTCAGCCCGACGACCAGCGTCGCCAGCCAGGCGAAGCGCGCGAAGATCTGCTTCGCCATGACGTGGCACGCGGCCAGCGTCCCGGCGGTGAACAGGAGCCCCAGCAGCTTCGGGAACAGGACGTAGTCGGGAACGCCGAACAGCATGCCGCTGTCGAAGACGCCGACGAGTTTGCCGAGCACCAGCGCCACCAGCCACGTCGAGTTCGACCAGCCCTCGACCGACGGCTGCCCCTGCTGCAGCACCGGCCCGAGCCCGTCGGCGAAGCTGCGCGCGTAGGAGAAGGTGATGGCCGCGTCGTCGACGATCCAGTGGCCGTAGAGGGTGGCGTGCCAGGCGACGGCCGCGACCCCGGCGAGCACCGCCAGGTACGGCGCGACACGGGCGGCCAGGCCACGACGGGCCGGCGTCTCCGCCGGGCCGGGCACGTCTTGTTCGGAAGCTTCGCTCAGTGCGCTCGCCGTCATGTCCCCGTCTTTGCCTTTTCGCTCACGTGCCGTCGCCGGAACTGTAGCCAATACCCCATCGACCGCCCGCGACACGTCATATCCAGGCGTGATCCGCGCCACATCTTCCCGGCTATGACAGATGCGAGATGTCGTTCACCAGCCGCACCGACGCGTTGCCGTCCGGATAGAACTCGACGATCGACAGCGAGGCCAGGTCCAGGTGCAGACGGAACAACAGCGACGGCCCGGCGTCCAGGCCCATCCGCAGCAGCGCCTTGATCGGCGTGACATGGCTGACCAGCACGAGTGTGCGGCCGCCGTACTTCGCGATCAGTTCGTCGCGGGCCTTGCGGACGCGGCGGTGGACACCGTCGAAGCTTTCGCCGCCCGGCGCCGCGATCGAGGTGTCGGAAAGCCAGCTGGTCTGGAATCCGGGGTCGCGCTCCATCGCCTCGGTGAAGGTGAGGCCTTCCCAGTCGCCGAAATCGGTCTCGATCAGCCCAGGGTGGGTCTCGACCCGGCCGCCGAGCGCGTCCGCGATCGCCTGCGCGGTCTGCTGGGTGCGGATCAGCGGTGAGGCGATGATCGGCGCGGCCTCGCCGTCGACGATCAGGCCCTCCATCGCACTGAGGCGTTTCGCGGCGGCGGCCGCCTGCTGTTTGCCGTGCTCGGTGAGGGGCACGTCGCCGCGGCCGGAGTAGCGTTTCTCGACCGACATCGCCGTCTGGCCGTGCCGCACGAGGAGCAGCTTCGTCGGTGTCCCGGTCGCGCCGGTCCAGCCGACCGGGCTGACCCTGTCCTGCTTCACGGTCTTCGGAGCTTCTGGTTTCTTCGCGGCCCCGGCGTCCATCGCCTCGTTCGCGAGCCCGTCCGCATGGGAGTTCTCCGCACGCGGGATCCACTCGTAGCGCACTCGCGAGAACCGCGCCGCCAGCTCCTTGGCCTCGGCGTTCAGCGGCTGCATCGACGGGTGCTTGACCTTCCAGCGCCCGGACATCTGCTCCACCACGAGCTTCGAGTCCATCCGGACGTCCACTGTGGACGCGCCGAGCTCGGCGGCCGCGGCGAGCCCGGCGATCAGGCCGGAGTACTCGGCGACGTTGTTGGTCGCGATGCCGACGTACGCCTTGCGCTCGGCGAGCACCTCGCCGGTGGCCGCGTCCTTGACGACCGCGCCGTAGCCGGCGGGCCCGGGGTTGCCCCGCGAACCGCCGTCGGCTTCGACGAGCACGTGCTCGGTCACAGGCCGGACTCCAGCGTGCGCACCAGGATGGCGCCGCAGTTCTCGCACTGGATGACGTTGTCCTCGGGGGCCGCCTTGATCTCGGCGATCTCGCGGCGGTCGATGTCGAGCTGGCAGGCGCCGCAGCGGCGGGCCCGCAGCAGCGCCGCGCCGATGCCCTTCTGCGCCCGGACCCGCTCGTAGAGCTTCATCAGGTCTTCCGGGAACCGCGGCAGGAGCTTGGCGCGGTCTTCGTCGCGGCGCGCCTTCGTGGTGTCGAGATCGGTGAAGTGCTCGTCGCGCCGGCGGACGGCTTCGGCGACCTCGTTCTCGGCCTTCGCGACCTCGGCACTGGTGCGCTGGGCGTCGAGTTCGAGCGCCTCGCGGCGCTCCATCAGTTCGAGCAGGTCGTCCTCGAGGGCGGACTGGCGCCGGTTGAGGCTGTTCAGCTCGTGCTCGATGTCGGTCATCTGCTTCGCCGCGACGGAACCGGATTCGAGGAGCTTGCGGTCGCGGTCGCCGCGGGCGCGCACCGACTCGATCTCCTTCTCCTGGCGCGCGATCTCGCGGTCGAGGTCGGACGCCGCGGTCTGGACCGAGACCAGCGCGTCACGTCGTTCGCGCACCGTCTTCTCGCCCGCGTCGATCTCGGCGATCTCCGGCAGGGTGCGGCGGCGGTGGGCGGTACGCGAGAGTTCCGCGTCCACCTTCGCGAGTTCGAGCAGCTGGCGCTGGACGGCGGGGTCGGCCTTCACGGTGCTCCTTGGATTGTCAGTGCTCGGTTCGGGTGGCCCGTAGCGTCCACGGGTCGGTGCACCTCGTGGAGACGTGAACGTCGACGTTACCCGCAAACGCGGCGCGGACGACGGCCGAGGCTTGCTCGCACCACGGCCATTCGCTCGCCCAGTGCGTGACGCCGACCAGGGCGGGGACTTCGGTGATCTCGGCGAGATGCTCGCCGGCGGGATGATGCCGGAGATCGGCGGTGACGTACGCGTCGACACCGGCGGCGGTGGCCCGTTTGAGATAGCTGTCGCCGGAACCGCCGGAGACGGCGACACGGCGGATCAGGCGGGCCGGGTCGCCGGCGCCGTAGACGCCTGGTTCGGTACGCGGCAAGGCGTTCGCGACGCGTTCGACGAAGGCGGAAAACGGTTCGGGCACGGGCAGTTCCCCGATGCGCCCGATACCGGTGACGCCGTCTTCGCGGGGGTCGAGCGGGCCGAGGACGGTCAGGCCGATGGCGTCGGCGAGCGCGTCGGAAACGCCGGGCGACGCGGAATCGGCGTTGGTGTGCGCGCAGTAGAGCGCGACGCCCGCACGGATCAGGCGGTGCACGAGGCGCCCCTTGGTGCTGTCGGCCGGGACGCCGTGGACGCCACGCAACAGCAGCGGATGATGCGCGACGATCAGCCGCGCGCCGCCGTCGATCGCCTCGTCGACGGTCTCCTCGACCGGGTCGACGCAGAACAGGACCTTGTCCACGTTCTCGGCCGGGTCGCCGCAGACGAGCCCGACGGCGTCCCACGATTCGGCGAGTTCGGGCGGGTACGCCTGCTCCAAGGCGGCGATGACTTCGGCTAGCGCGGGCACCCGGGGATTTTCGCATGTAGCGTTTCCGGGCATGCGACTTCGGGTGCTCTGTGCCGCTTCGCTGCTTCTCCTGGTGCTCCCGGCGCCGCCCGCGTCAGCGTCTTCGGGGCTCTGGCAGCTGACCGACCTGGCCGCGCAGCGCGTGCAGATCGCCGACAAGGTCGCGGCCGCGAAGTTCGGCACGCCGTCGCCGATCGACGACCCGGTACGGGAACAGCAGATCCTCGACTCGGTGGCCGCGAAGGCGCCTGGTCTCGGCCTCGACGCGGCCGGTGTGGTGCGGTTCTTCCGCGACCAGATCGAGGCGAACAAGGTCGTGCAACGCGGCCTGTACGCGCGGTGGACCGAGCACCCCGCCACGCGGCCGCCCGGACGGCCCGATCTGGGGACCGAGGTGCGGCCGGTGATCGACCGGCTCAACGCGGGCCTGCTCTCCGAACTGGCGGAGACGCGGGACGCGCGGGCGCGGCGGTCGTGCGACGTGCGGCTCGCGGTCACGGTGCGGCTGACCGACGCGCGGCGCGAGCTGGACCGGCTGCACTCGGGCGCGCTCGCGGAGTCCGTGCGGTCTGCCTGCGTGCGGCGCTGACCAGCGGAAAGAGAGCAAGGGACCTTTGCTACCGCGGAGGGGGAGACGTTGAGTGCCCCTATCTCCGCGCACCTCCTACTGCGGGTAGTGACCGTGTGGATTTCGGTGCGTTGGGTGACCCGAAATCCACACAGTGCCCGCCGGAGGGGAGCAAGGGACCTTTGCTACCACTTCTCGGCCGCGGCCCGTGTCGCGAAAGCCACTTTCAGGACGTCAGATGTCCCGAAAGTGGCTTTCGCGACATCCCCGGGTCGATCACCCAGGACGCTGACCTGCGGAAAGAGAGCAAGGGACCTTTGCTACCGCTCCCGGCTCAGTCCAGCGCCTTCGCGTCCTTGTTGATCGCCCAGCGGCCGGCCGCGCGCACCACGCGGCCCGTCCACAGCATCGCCCGGTAGGCCTTCGTCGCCTGATCGGGCACGTCGGGCCGGACGACCTCGTACGGCGCGACGGACGCGCTCGACCGGAGGTGCAACGGCATCCTGGTCATCGCCTCTTTCGGCGATCTCGCCTGGACGAAGTGGTGCTCCGACAGGATCCGCCCGACCTCGTAGGGGTGCGGAAGCTTGACGGTGATGCGATACCAGCGAAGCCCGGTTGCCGGGGATTCGACGCTGGGTGTTGGTGCGCTCATAAGCGACCTTCCTGCGTGTTTCTCTCCAGGAGGTCTACTCCCGCTTCGTCCCGGCTTTCCACCTTCGCGCGCCCGGTAGCCGTTCGGAGCCGGTGAGCGGTCGATCTCCGGCGGCCATCACACTGATCAGGTGCTGCACATCGTCTTCGTCTGTTCCGGCAACATCTGCCGCTCCCCGATGGCCGAGCTCGTCTTCCGTGCGAAGGCCGAGGAGGCGGGACTCGATCACCTCGTTCAGGTGTCCAGTGCCGGAACCGGCGGCTGGCACGTCGGCGAGGCCGCCGACAAGCGGGCCCGCGCGAAGCTGGCCGAACACGGTTACCCGACCGGTCACGTCGCGGCCGAGGTCGACCGCGGGCATCTGGCCGCCGACCTGCTGCTCGCGGCGGACGAGAGTCACCTGTCGTTCCTTCGGCGCAAGGTGCCGGACCCGGCGAAGGTCCGGCTGCTGCGCGAGTTCGATCCGTCCGCGCCCGAAGGCGCCGAGGTCCCGGACCCGTACTACGGCGAGGACGACGGTTTCGAGGACGTCCTCGGCATGATCGAGCGAGCCGTTCCCGGCCTGCTCGACTGGGTGCGCGCACACGCCTGAGGCCGACCGCTTACCGTGGTGGGGTGCGGTTGAAGTTCCTGCTGAAGCCCGGGTGGCTGGCGTTGACGTTGGTGGTGTTCACCTTCGCCATCACTTGCTTCACCCTGCTGGCGCCGTGGCAGTTCTCCCGCAACACCGAACGCGAGCACCAGAACGCGGCGTTGCGGGAGTCGTTCTCGGGGCAGCCGCGGTCGCTGGACCAGCTGCTTCCCCACGGAGCCGCCCCTGATCAGCGCACCGAATGGCACCTCGTCGCGATGAAGGGGACGTACCTGCCCGAGGGTGAGGTCATTGCCCGGCTGCGCTCCGTACAGGGCGAAGCGGCCTTCGAAGTCCTGACACCGTTCCGGACCGTCGAGGGCACGGTCGTACTGGTGGACCGCGGGTACGTCCGGCTCGACGACAAGTCGCGCGCGCTCCCCTTCGACCCGCCTCCCGCCGGAACGGTCGACATCGTCACGCGGGCCCGTCACGACGAGAAGGACGGGAAGAACCGCGACGCCTTCGCCGACGAGTCGACCGGCGGGAAGCTGCAGAGCTACGTCGTCGATTCCCAGGTCGTCGCGCGCGCCGCGAAGCTGGACATCCGTCCGGGCTACTTCCAGCTCGACGTGGACCAGCCCGGCGTGCTGGGCGCGCTGCCGCTGCCGCAGACCGACGCCGGCCCGTTCTTCTCCTACGCGCTCCAGTGGATCGCGTTCGGGGCGATGGCGCTGATGGGCTGGCTGTACTTCACCGTCCGCGAGCTGAAGCCGGGCGGCGCGCTGGCCACGGAGCGGCCACAGCGCCGCAAGAGTGTCGCCGAGATGCTGGCCGAGGACGAACGCTCCGAAGTGGCCACCTGATCTGATGCGAAAATGGCCCTTTTATAGGTCCATTCCGCGTGCTCCCCTTCGATCATGCTGATTCACCCGTGGGACGCCGCCCACGACGACGCCGAATGGCAGGCCTGGCTCTCCGAACACGACTTCGGCCAGCTGATCGCCGGGGGTGCGGGCCGTGACCTGCCGATCGTCAACCCCGTGCACTTCGTCTACGACGGCGACCGAACGGTCCTGCTGCACCTCGCGCGCCCCAACCCGGTCTGGCCGATGCTGGAGGAACACCCTCGCGCGCTGCTGTCGGTGATCGACGACCACACCTACATCCGCTCCGGCTGGAACACCCCGGCCGACCCGCCGCACGGCGTCCCGACGTCGTATTACGCGTCCGTCCAGCTCGAATGCGACGTCCGGCTGATCGACGACGCCGCGGAGAAGGCCACGCTGCTCGACCGACAGCTCGCGCACTTCGAACCCGGTTCGGCCCGGTTGGGGGTGAGCGCCACCGAGGCGCCGGACAAGCGGGTCTTACCCGGCATCCGCGGTGTCGAGCTGACCGTCACCGGGGTGCGGGCGAAGTTCAAGTTCGGCGGGAACAAGCAGCCCGTCGACCGGGCACGGATCGACGCGGAGCTCGCGCGGCGAGACGGTCCGATGGACGCACGGGCGCGGGCGCAGCTGGCGCGGCGGGAGCGGTAGCAAAGGTCCCTTGCTCTCTTTCCGCAGGTCACACGGCCGCAACGCGGAGTGAGGGGTGTGTGGAAATAGGGACACTCAACGTCTCTATTTCCACACACCCCCGCCCGCCTGGAACGCGGTAGCAAAGGTCCCCCGCTCCCTTTCCGCAGGTCAGCGCGCCACGTGGTAGCAAAGGTCCCTTGCTCCCCCGCCGCCGAAACCGCAGCTCAGCGCCGTCGTCGCCGAAGCCCGACGAGACCCGCAAGCACCACCGAGCTGAGCGCGCCCAGCCAGCCGACCACTCGCGAGAGTTCCACAGCCCGCGTCACGTGCCCGGCGTCCGGATTGCGGCCGATGCCGAGCACCGGCAGTTCCTCGACCCCGTGCGGATACACCGTCCGCCCGCCGACCCGGATCTCGAGTGCCCCGGCGAACGCGGCCTCGACTCGGCCCGCGTTCGGGCTCGGGTGCGCGGTGGTGTCCCGTCGCCAAGCCCGCCAAGCGCCGCCCGCCGAGCCGCCGACGACGGGTGCCGCGAGCACGGTCAGCCCGGCGGCTACTCGCGTGGGCACGAGATGGACGATTTCGTCCAGCCGGGTGACGAGCCATCGGTACCGCTCGGGGCGCCCGCGCCCGATGCCGCGCAGCAGGCTGATCGCGCGCGAGCCGAGCAGGCCGGGGACACCGGCCAGTGCTCCCCACACCAGCGGGGCGATGACGACGTCGGCGGTGTTCTCGGCGAGTGTCTCCACCGAAGCGCGCGAGAGGCCGATGACGCCGAGGTCGTCGGCGACGCGGGGGTCCAGTGTGGACAGTGTGCCGCGCGCGGTCTCGAGTTCGCCTTCTTCGAGGTCCCGGGCCAGCGATGTGCCGTGCGCGGCCAGGCCGGCGGCGCCGAGGACGGCCCAGGTGGTCACCGCGGTCGTGGTCGCCTGCAGGACGGGACTGCGCCGTCCGGCGCGTTCGGCGAGCACGCCCGCCAGTACGGCGGAGCCCGCGAGGCCACCGGTCCACAGGACGCCGGCCACCGGATGCCTCGGCCGGACCTTCGCGTCCACCGCCGAAGCCGCCTTGGCGAACGCCGTCGCCGGACGCCGGGACCGAGGGTCTCCGATCACCCCGTCCGCGGCCACCCCCAACACCAAGCCGATCGCGCGAGCCGCGCTCACCATCGCCCCCTGCAGCCAGTATCCCTCGAAGACCTGCAGAGGTTACTCGAAGATCATCCGTCCAGAAGGACGGCCATCTCGTCACGCGCCTGGATGACGATGTCCCGCATCGCGCGTTCGGCCCGGTCAGGGTCACCGGCGTCGACGGCCGCGGCGACCTCGACGTGCAGGGCGACGGCCTCGGGTTGCGGCTCCTCCGGCATCAGCCCGTGCCCGGTGCGCCCGGCGAGCACCGCGGCGACGACCGCCGAAAGTTGCGCGAACATCGGGTTCCGCGACGCGGACAGCAGCAGATCGTGGAAGGCGACGTCGTGCCCCAGGAAGGTTTCGAGGTCCCGTTGGTGCGCCGTCTCCTCAAGCCTCTTCGCCAGGGCCCGGAGCCGGCCGCCTTCTTCCGGTGTCGCCCGCAGCGCGGCGTACCGGGCGGCGCACGGTTCCACGCCGGAGCGCAGTTCGGTGAGGGTTCGCAGCGCGGTCTTCCGCTCGGATCCGTCGAGTTGCCAGCGGAGCAGCCTCGGGTCGTAATGGTTCCAGTCACGCGGCTCGCGCACGATCATCCCGACCCGGCGCTTGCTGCTGGTCAGGCACATCGTTTCGAGGACGCGTACCACCTCACGCGCGACCGTGCGGGACGCGCCGAACCGCTCTTGGAGCTCCTCCGAGCGCAGGACGGAACCCGGCGGGAGCTCACCGTTCGCGATCGCGGAACCGAGCGCGTCGAGTACTTCGGCATGCCTGTCGTTGCCCACCAGGCGACTGTAACGTTCTGACTCGATTAAGTAGTACTTGATGTTGCTTAAGTAGTACTTTTGAGCTGTACTCGTCCCGGCTACAACGACGTGGGAGGTACGGATGACCGTCATCGTGGTGATGGGCGTTTCCGGCTCGGGCAAGACGACCGTGGGCACGGCACTCGCCGAACGCCTCGGCGTCGACTACGCCGAAGCGGACACGTTCCATCCGAAGGCGAACATCGACAAGATGAGCTCCGGCCACCCGCTGAACGACGAAGACCGGCGACCCTGGCTCGAAGCCATCGCCGCCTGGATCCGGGACCATCAGTCCTCCGGCGGCGTCGTGACGTCCTCCGCGCTCAAGTACCGCTACCGCGACATCCTGCGCAGCGGCGGCGACGTCTGGTTCCTGCACCTGCACGGCGACCGCGACCTGCTCGCCGACCGGATGAAGACCCGCTCCGGTCATTTCATGCCGGTGTCCCTCTTGGACTCCCAGCTCGCCGACCTCGAACCGTTGCAGCCGGACGAATTCGGCCTCATCGCCGACATCGCGAAGAACCCGGAAGCGATCGTCGACATCGCCCTTTCCGCTTTCAAGGACCGCTGATGACCACCACTCTCGCCGCCGCCTGGACCGGACACGACACCCGTCTCATCGGCGCGACGGTGCTCGCCATCGCCGTGATCGTCGTCCTGATCACCAAGGCGAAGCAGCATCCGTTCCTGGCCCTGATCCTCGGCTCCGGCGTGCTCGGGCTCGTCGGGGGCATGCCGGTGGACAAGCTGATCAAGAGCTTCAGTTCCGGCGTCGGGTCCACTGTCGCCTCGGTCGGCGTGCTGATCGCACTCGGCGCGATGCTCGGCAAACTGCTCGCCGACTCCGGCGGCGCGGATCAGATCGTCGACACCATCCTGCGCCGCGCGGGCGACCGCACCCTGCCGTGGGCGATGGCGCTGGTCGCCGCGCTGATCGGGCTGCCGATGTTCTTCGAGATCGGCCTGGTCATGCTGATCCCGGTGATCCTGCTGGTCGCCAAGCGCACCGGGAAACCGTTGCTGATGCTGGGAATCCCCGCGCTCGCCGGGCTTTCGGTGCTGCACGGTCTCGTCCCGCCGCACCCCGGGCCGCTCGCCGCCGCGGGCGCGCTGAACGCCAACGTCGGACTCACCCTGGCCTTCGGTCTGCTCGTCGCGATCCCGACGGTGATCATCGCCGGGCCGCTGTTCGGCAAGCTGGCCGCGAAGATGGTCCCGGACGCCGTCGCGCCGGAACGCCTGATCCCGGAATCGTCCTCTTCGGACGGCCGGCGGCCCGGCTTCCTCGCGACACTGTCCACCGTGCTGCTGCCCGTCGTGCTGATGATGGGCAAGGCACTCGCGGACATCCTGCTGGAGAAGGAGAACCACGTCCGCCGCGTGCTCGACTTCATCGGCGACCCGCTCGTGGCGCTGCTCGCCGCGGTCCTGCTCGGCATGCTCACCCTTGGCAGGTCCGCGGGCTTCACGCGGGACAAGCTGTCGTCCACGGTGGCGGACTCGCTGCCGCCGATCGCCGGCATCCTGCTCATCGTCGGCGCGGGTGGCGGATTCAAGCAGACCCTCGTCGACGCCGGCGTCGGCAACGTCATCACCAGTCTCGCCACCGGCGCGAACCTGTCGCCGCTGCTGCTCGGCTGGCTGGTCGCGGTCGCGATCCGGCTCGCCACCGGTTCCGCGACGGTCGCGACCGTGTCGGCCGCCGGCATCGTGGCCCCGCTCGCCGCGACCATGGACCCGTCGCACAGCGCGCTGCTGGTGCTCGCGATCGGTGCCGGGTCACTGTTCTTCTCCCACGTCAACGACGCCGGGTTCTGGCTGGTCAAGGAGTACTTCGGGCTTTCGGTCGGGCAGACACTGAAGAGCTGGTCGATCATGGAGACGGTCATCTCGGTGGTCGCGATCGCGCTGATCCTGCCGCTCGGCGCCTTGCTGTAGCCGCAGTACCGGGTTGTCATGTGACCTTTTGGTCACCTATTCTGCTGGCGTGCCCGACGACGACCTGGTTTTCAAGGCCCTGGCGGATCCGACCCGCCGGTTCCTGCTCGACCGACTGTTCGCGCGCGACGGTCGCACGCTGACCGAACTCGAGTCCGGCCTGGACATGAGCCGGTTCGGCGTGATGAAGCATCTGAAACTGCTCGAAGAGGCCGGGCTCGTCGTCACACGCAAGGAAGGCCGGGAGAAGAAGCACTTTCTCAACCCGGTGCCGATCCGCCAGATCCACGACCGGTGGATCGACAAGTTCACCGAGCACAACGTGACCGCGTTGCTCGACCTCAAAGCCGAACTCGAAAAGCAGGAGCCGCCATGACCGACATCCAGGTCTACCGCGTCTACATCAAGGCCACCCCGGAGAAGATCTGGGACGCGATCACGAAGCCGGAGTGGTCACGGAAATACGGGTACACCGGCCTCGTCGACTTCGACCTGCGTCCGGGCGGCAAGCACGCCACGCATCCCACATCGGACTACATCGAGGCCGGGTTCACCGGCGACCTGGTCGACGGCGAGGTCCTGGAGGCGATTCCGCCGCGCAAACTGGTCATCACCTGGAAGCTGCTGATGAGCCCGGCCTTCGACAGAGAGCCGTACACCACACTCACGTACGAGATCGAAGAGACGAAGACCGCGGGCACCCGGCTGACCGTCACCCACGACGTCGCCGGCGCGCCGACGACGGCCGCCTTGGTCAACGGCTCGCAGGAGAACATCGACGCCGGACCGAACGAGAACCCCGGCGGCGGCTGGCCGTGGATCCTGTCGGACCTCAAGACGCTGCTGGAGACGGACGAGCCGCTCGGTTCTGCCGCTTCCTGAGCCGATGATCCGTGAAGGCCTCCTTCCCTACCTTGAGAGTAGGGAAGGAGGCCTTCACGGACATTCAGACCCGTTTGGTGGCGGCCTTCAGCGCGGCCTTGGCGGTGCCGGAAGCACCGATGGTGTCCAGCGCGAACAACGCCGCGCCGACCACCGGGGCCACGTCGACCACCTGGATCGAAGCCTGCGGCGCCACTTTCAGGCACCGCCGCTCGATTTCCGCGATCACCCGCTCGCCGACCCCGGTCAGCACTCCCCCGCCGAGGATGACCTCCGGCGCCTCCTCGGTGAGTTCCAGCCGCCGCAGGATCACCGAGACCAGCAAGGCGACCTCTTCGACGAACCGGTCGACCACGTCCTGCGCCACCTCGTCGCCGCCCGCCGCGACGGCGAACAGCAGCGGGCACAGGCCGTGGATCGCGTCGGAGTGCAACTCCTCGAAGTGCAGGCGCTGCACCACTTCCAGCACCGAAGACGCCTTGAAGTGCGCGGTGACGGCGGCTTGCAAAGCCGTGCCCGGCCCCCGCCCGTCCTCGGCACGCACGGCCCACCACAGTGCTTCCTCGCCCAGCCGGTAGCCGCCGCCCCAGTCGCCGGAGATCTTGCCCAGCGCGGGAAACCGGTGCTCACGGCCGTCGGCGCTGACGCCGGCGCCGTTGATCCCGGCGCCGCACACCACCGCCACCCCGGTCCCGTCGGAGCTGCCCGCCCGCAGCAGCGCGAGCGTGTCGTTGCCGACGATCAGCGTGTCGCTCCAGCCGCGCGCGGCCAGCGCGGCGTGCAGGACCGCTTCCTCCCGCGGGAAATCCAGCCCCGCGAGGTAAGCCGACGTATGTGTCGCGAAAGGACGTTCGTCGGGAAGCCCTGCCCCGCGAAGGGCTTCCAGGACCAGCTTCTCCAACGCCTGGACGCTGCCGTCGACCCCGATGTTCTGCGGGGACGCGCCCGGCCCTCGCGATTGTCCGAGTACCCGGCCTTCCCTGGAGACGATCAGGACGTCGGTCTTGCTGTTGCCGCCGTCGATCGCGACGACGACGTCCTGTGAGCCCGCCGTCATGCCCCCGCCCACGGCAGGAACTCACGGTTGACCTGCACCAGCGTGTCGGCGAGCTGATCGGCCTTGGTGTACTGGCCGACCAGCGGATGCGCGAGCAACGCGTCGGCCACCCGATCGCGGCCGCCCTTGATGGCCGCCTCCAGCGCGAGGTGCTCGTACGCGGTCACCCCGGCGATGAGCCCGGCGAACCGCTGCTCCACCGGCGGCTGCGCGATCGGACGCGGCCCGTTACCGTCCACAAGGGACGGAACCTCGATGACGGCGTCGTCCGGCAGGAAGTCGAAGGTGCCTTCGTTCCGGACGTTGACGACGTGCTCCTCCGCCGGGCCACCCGAGGTGAGCGCGTGCACGAGCTGCACCGCGGCCTCGGAATAGTAGGCACCGCCCCGCTTTTCCAGCTGCTCCGGTTTGGTCACCACCTCCGGGTCGAGGTACACCTTGAGCAGTTCTTCCTCGACGTCGCTGACGACGTCCGCGCGCGGCCGCTCGGTGCGCTGCTTCGTGACCTGCTCGTCGTGCCCGTAGTAGTACTTCAGGTAGTACGACGGCACGACGTTCATCCGCCGCATCCATTCGACCGGCGCGGTGACGTGCTCGCCGAGGAATTCCGCGTGCTCCGCCAGCAGTTCCGGCAGGCGGTCCTCGCCGTTGACGAGCACCTTCCGTTCCCAGCTCAGGTGATTCAGTCCGGTGTGCACGAGTTTGACCTCGTCGACCCCGGCACCGAGCAGATGCGCGAACGTGCGCTGGAGGTGGATCGCGACGTTGCACAGCCCGACGGCGCGGTGGCCCTCGTTCAGCAGCGCGCGGGTGACGATGCCGACCGGGTTCGTGAAGTTCACGATCCAGGTGTCGTCACCGGCGACCTTCCTTACCCGGTCGGCGATGTCGAGCACCACCGGAACGGTGCGCAGCGCCTTGGCGAGGCCGCCCGCGCCCGTGGTCTCCTGCCCGACACAACCGCAGGCGTGCGGGAACGTCTCGTCCCCGCGCCGCGCGCGCTGCCCGCCGACCCGCAACTGGATCAGCACCGCGGACGCCCCGTCGACGCCCTCTTCGAGACTCGACGTGGTGCGGACCCGCGCCGGATGCCCGGCGTGGCTCAGCAACCGATTGCTGAAATCCCCGACCGCCTCCACCCGGTACGCGTCCGGATCGATCAGCACGATCTCGTCGACGTCCAAAGTGGACCGCCGTCCGGCGATCCCGTCGATCAGCTCGGGCGTGTACGTGGACCCACCACCGACGACTGCCAGTTTCATCCCTTGACCCCTGTGAATGTGATGCCCTTGACGAAGGACTTCTGCGCGAACACGAACAGGACGATCACCGGCAGCATGATCAGCGCGGTGGCCGCCATGGTGAGGTTCCATTCCACGTGGTGCATACCGCGGAACGACGCGATCGCCAGCGAAAGCGGCCAGCTGTCCCTGGTCTCGCCCGTGTAGAGCAGCGGACCGAAATAGTCGTTCCAGGTGAACAGGAAGCAGAACATCGCGGTGGCCGCGATCCCCGGCTTCGCCATCGGGATCAGCACCTTGACCATCGCCTTGAACTCGGTGCAGCCGTCGATCTTCGCCGCTTCGAGGTAGTCCTTCGGAATGGTGAGGAAGAACTGTCGCAGCAGGAAGATCGAGAACGCGTCGAAGAAGAAGTACGGCGCGATCAACGGGATCAGCGTCCCGGTGAACCCGAGCCGCACCCACAGGTCGTACAACGGCACGACGGTGACCTGCGGGGGCAGCATCATCGCGGCGACGGTCAGCATGAAGAACAGGTTCTGCCCGCGGAACTTCAGCTTCGAAAGCGCGTACGCCGCCGGGATCGCCGAGACGAGCGCCCCGACCGTGGCCAGCGTCGAATACAGCATGCTGTTGCCGAAGTACCGCAGCAGCGGCGCCTTTTCGAACACCTCGATGAAGTTCTCGAAATGCCATTCCGTCGGCCAGAAGTTCGACGAAAGCGCCTGATCGCTGGACATCACCGCGGTGAGGAACACGAACAGGATGGGCAGCATGAAGATCACGCCCATCGCGATGCCCACACTGTGCGTCGCGATCCAGTAAAGCTTCTTGTCCCACTTGCGCCGCATCCGCACCTTCGGCGGTTCGGACGCCGGGGCGGCGTGCCGGGGTTCGGCCAGAGTGGTCATCCGCCCACTCCGCTCGCGCGGGACACCCGCACCCGGTCGGGGCCATGAACAGGCCGGCGCGAGAATATGATCATGCCCCCTCCTCCTGATGCTGGGACTTACGAAGCTGCCGCACGAGAATCCAGGTGAACCCGGCCGAGACGACGAACAGCAGGACCGCCATCGCCGCCGCGTAACCCATGTTGAAATACCGGAACCCCTGGACGTACAGCCAAACCGGATAGGTCAGCGTCGAGTTCTGTGGTGCGCCGATGAACTTCGTGTTGCCCGCGACGTCGGCCGCGCCTGCCGCGGCCGATCCCGCGACGATCGCCTGCGTGAAGAACTGCAACGCGAAGATGATCGAGTTGACGATGCCGAACAGCAGCACCGGCGAGATCGACGGCAGCGTGACATGCCAGAACCGGCGGACCGGCCCGGCGCCGTCGAGCTGAGCGGCTTCGTACTGCTCCTGCGGCACGTCGAGCAGCGCCGCCAGGATGATGATCATCAGCTCGCCCGAACCCCACATCACCAGCAGGGTCAGTGCCGGTTTCGACATCGCCGGGTCGTTGAACCACAGTCCGCCGTCGATGCCGACGAAGTCCAGGAACGCGTTGACCGGGCCGTATTCCGGGTTGAACAGGAACACGAAGGCCAGGGTCGCCGCCGCCGGCGGCGCCAGCGAGGGCAGGTAGCACAGCGTCCGGACCAGGCCGACGCCCGACTTCAGCCGGGAGATGACCGAGGCAACGCCGAGCGCGAACACCACCCGGCAGACGGTCAGGACGATCACCAGCCACAACGTGTTGTACGCGGCGGTGCCGACCAGCGGCTCGGTGGTGAACATCCGGACGTAGTTGTCGAACCCGATGAACTCCGGCGCGTTGATCAGGTCATACCGGGTGAACGAGTAGTACACGGTGGCGATCAGCGGGTAGCCGAAGAAGATCAGGAAACCCAGCATCGCCGGGGCGATGAAGTAGAAGACGGTGCGACGGCGGCGCGCCGCGTTCCCCTTCCGCGTCCGGGTGGACGCGGAAGGGGAGGCGACCGCCCTGGATTCCAGGGTCGAAGTCATGCGATCAGCCGCCGGCGCGTTTCTGGGCCAGCTCGTCGTTGATCTGAGCGTCGACCTGCTTCAGACCCGCGACCATGTCCGGGACGTTGCCCGCCTGCCACTTCTCGGCGAAGTCGTTGACCGCCTTGAGGTGCGCGTCGCCGATCGGGGTCGACGGGTTCGGCGTCAGCTTGCCGCCGTTGTACAGGTCGAGGAACGTCTTGAACTCCGGCGTGACCTCGAGCTTCGGGTCGGTCAGCGCGGCCTTGGTGCTCGGGACGTTCTTCAGGCCGTTCGACAGCTCGACCAGCGTCGCCGTGTCGAGGGTGACCTGCTTGATCAGTTCCCAAGCCGCGCCGGGGTTCTTGGCGCCCTTGGGGATCGCGATGATCGTGCCCGTGGTGAACGCGCCGCCGTAGCGGTCGGGCTTGCTGTCGAGCACCGGCGGGGCCGCGGTGCCGAACTTGAGCTCCGGCGCCTGGTCCTTGATGAACGCGGTGCGGTACTCGCCGTCGATCATCATCGCGAGCTTGCCGCGCTGGAAACCGTGGTCCGCCGAGTACTCCTCGCCGAGACCGGCCTTGAACTGCTCGACCTTGGCGTGGCCGCCGTAGAAGTCCACCAGCTGCTTCTGGAAGTCGAACATCGCCTTCCACTCGGGGCTGTCGGCGAGGTGCGACTGGCCGTCGGGGCCGATGTAGGTGGCGCCGAAGTTCGGGGCCCAGTACTGCGCCATGTTGGCGTAGAACGGCATCGACGGCAGGAAACCGGCGACCTTGATGGAGCCGTCCGGGTTGAACTCCGTCAGCTTCTTGGTGGCCTCGAACAGTTCCGAGGTCGTCTTCGGCGGCGACGTGACGCCCTTCGCCGCGAACATGTCCTTGTTGTAGTAGAAGCCGTAGACGTCGGCGAGCAGCGGCATGGCACAGCGCTTGCCCTGGAACTCGGTGTAGCTGCGGACCGCGTCGGGAATCTGCGTCAGGTCGATCTTGTCGCGGTCGATGTAGGGCTTGAGGTCCTGAAAGCTGCCCGTCGAGCACCACGCGCCGAGGTTGTCGGTGAAGAACGAGATCGCCACGTCCGGCGGGTTGCCACCGCGGATGGACTGGGTGATCTTGTCGTCGTCCTGCTGGCCTTCGTGCTTGATCTCGATGTTCGGGAACTTCGCCTTGAGCTTGTTGAGCCCGGCGGTGACCACGTTGTACTCGCGGTCGGTGAACTTGCTGTAGACGGTCAGCGTGAGCTTCGCGTCCGCGGCGGGGGCGGCCGCCGCGTCGCCCGCCCCACCGTTCGGGCCGCTTGCGGCGCCCGAACAAGCGGACACCAGTGCGGCGACGGTGACCGCGCCGAGCACTATCGAGCCGCGCCAACGGCGGCCACTTCTCCGAACCTGGGTCGTGGAACTCATGACCCTCCTCCTAGTTGGTTGGGGCGGGAGACGGTGGTTCTGTTCGTGAATCCGGGATCGCCACGATCGGATTTGGCTCTCCCGCCCCGGACCGTCTCGGCCCGAGGAGCGAAGGGGTGTTGACGCCGAAGACGTCCCGTCGGACGGTGGCGAGCGCCGATTGGAGCGCGCCCGCGCGGACCGCGTTGCCCTGCACCGAAGCGACCCCGACGGGGGTGCGGGGCAGGACCAGTTCGTGCAGCCTTTCCGCGACCAGTGCGGCGAATTCGTCGCCACCGGCCCGGCTGGTGTCGCCGGAAAGGAGCACGAGTTCGGGGTCGACGACCGCGATCAGGCCGGCCGCTCCGCCCGCGACACGGCGGGCGAGGTCGTCGAGGAAGGCTTCGTCGCGGTTTTCTCGCGCCTTGGCGACGGCGTCGGCGCCGGTCTCCGCCTCGATGCCGTGCGCGGCGGCAAGCTCGACGACGGCCGGAGAAGCGACGAGATCACCGAAACGATCTCCCGCACGGGGCTTCTCCCTCGGTGTGGCAACGGAAACCGGATCGGGAACACGCATCCAGTCGATCTCGCCGCCACCGCCGGTCGCGCCGCGCAGCAGCCTGCGGCCGACCACCACCGCGCCACCGACGCCGTCACTGAGCCAGATCATCACGAAGTCGTCGAGGCCGACGGCCTGGCCGACCGTCATCTCCACGATCGCGACGAGGTTGACGTCGTTCTCGATGGTGACCTCGACGCCGAGCTCCCGGCTGAGCCTGCCCGGCACGTCGAACCCGAGCCAGCCGGGGATGTGGGGCGCCGACGAGAGCAAACCGGTGCGGGGATCGAAGGCGCCCTGCGCACCGATGACGACGTGGCGGAGATCGGTGGCGGCGAGGCCGGCACTGTTCGCGACGCTGGTGAGCGCCGCGCCGAAGGTGCCGACGACGTCCGCGCCCTCGTGGACCGGCAGCGGGACCTGGTACTCGGCGAGCACCGTGCCCGCGACGTCGGCGACCACGAAGTCGGCCTGCTGCGGCGTCAGGTCCACGGCCGCGACGTACGCGACGCCACCGTCGACCTGCCAGAGCTGCGCCCTTGGGCCCCGGCCCCCACCGCGGACGCCGGCCTTGGCGACGATGCCGTCCTGCTCGAGCCGGGTGAGCAGCTGCGCCGTCGCGGGCTTCGACAGGCCGATGGCGACTTCGAGCTCGGAACGCGTCAGAGGGCCGTCCCTGAGGAGGACCTCTATGGCCGCGCGATCGTTGATCTCGCGCAGCATTCGCGGACTACCGGCTCGCACTGGGGCTCGCTCCCGACTTCGTTAGGAAACTTTACAGACGGTTTCCGGGGACTGTAGTGAGCCGAGCCACAGCCGTCAACGGCGCCGGGAAACGGGGAGGTAACGCTTGCCGTGTCCCGCACAGCGGGTATGCGTACCGGCGCGGAGGGTGGTCGCCGCGGGTCGCCGCTCGCGACCACCTGCGCGTTTCGTGCGGCCAATCGGACGACACGCGTGACTGGATGGACGACTCACTCGTCGGCCGTGTCGCCATCCAGGCAGACGCGCCGCCGTCGGTGTTCTTGACTGGTCATTCTTGAATGACTATTCTCAAACTCATGGCCCGACCACGCCAGTTCGACGAGACGACAGCGATCGAAGCCGCGGCGGCGGTCTTCCGGCAGCGGGGATACCACGCGACCTCGGTCGATCACCTCGTCGAGGCGACGGGTGTCCACCGAGGAAGCCTGTACGGCGCGTTCGGCAGCAAGCACGGCTTGTTCGCCCGGGTGCTGGAACACACCGCCGGCGATGGGGACGACGCCGGGCGGCTCGACGTCCTGCTGATCGCCCTGCTCGAACTCGCGCCCGAAGACGAACGGCTGCGCGCCCGGGTCCGGACCGTCATCCAGGACGCCGGGGCCACCCCGGACCAGCTGGGACGCCGGTTGCTGGCCCGCGCCGGATTGCCGGACATCGACAACGGAGGAACGACATGAGCAACAACCGCGTCACCATCACCGGAGACCGCCTGGTGGTCGAACCGGTGGGCATCGACAAGGTCTGGTCACTCACCCGGCGGCTCGAATTCCCGCTCGCCCACGTACGCGGCGCGACACACGATCCGGGAATGCGCGACGAGCCGAAAGGGTGGCGCGGGCCGGGTCTCCGGATCCCCGGGAAGCTCAGCGGTACCTTTCACGCCGACGGCGACCGGCAGTTCTGGAACGTCTCCGGATTCGACCGCACGGTCGTCATCACCCTCGACGAGGCCGAGGACTACAACCGGCTCGTGCTCACGGTCGACGATCCCGCCGAGACCGTCACCGCCGTCAACAAGGCGATCGCGATCGCGTGACGACCGGCTCAAGTACATGAAGGCCTATCCGGGGTGGCGTCGAGCTTGCATCCGATGCCCCAATGCCACCTTGGGACACTGAGCGCCGACCGACACCGGCGCGGAGGGTGCTCGCATGGCAGACCTGCCCCGGCGAGTGGTTCGTGCCAGACGACGAAGGGCCGCTCAGGAGGTTCGACGCCTCCCGAACGGCCCTTCAGCGACGCGGTGGTGGATCAGAAGTTGGGCTGCACGTACAGATCCCACACCCAGGGAAGCGAGGAGGGATAGCACATCCACCCGTCCCAGTCTCCGGCGATCTGGCCATGGTGGCCGGTGATTCCGCAGTCTTCTTCGGTGTACGAACCGAAGTACTCGTAATCCGAGGCCTGCGCCGCTCCCGCGGTCACGGCGCTGAACGAAACGAGGGCCGCGACAGCGGCTCCGGCGACGGCGACCCGCCGCAAGGTGTTCTTCATATTCCCCAGTGTCCTAACTTGATGATCTCGAAACGGACAGCAGGAGATTAGCGGACACGTCACCGCGTTGGGGGCGAATCACCAACATGATCGAAGTCCGTGAAGGCCTCCTTGAGGGGCCCAGAGTCCCTCAAGGAGGCCTTCACGGACCTCGCACCCGCTTCGGATCAGACGCCGGCCCAGGCCGCCAGCATCACGCGCGCGATCGATGAGTTGCCCGGCAGCACCAGCTGCCGGGTGCCACCGGCGATCGGCGTCGGCACGGCGCCCGCGTTCCGCAGCTGACTGTTCGCGAAAGCGGCCCGCACCTCTTCGCGCGAAACCCAGAACGCCTCTTCGATCTCGCCCTCCGCGGGCACGATCGTCGCGGTGATGTCGGCCCGCGCGGTGAAACCGAGCATGATCGAGCGCGGGAACGGCCACGGCTGGCTGCCGAGATAGCGCACATCGCGCACCTCGACGCCGACCTCTTCGCGGATCTCGCGTTCGACGCACCCTTCGAGCGATTCCCCGGCCTCGACGAAACCGGCGAGGATCGAGTACCGGTCCGGCGGCCAGATCGGCTGCCGCGCCAGCAAGACGTGCTCACCGTTGACGCCCGCGTCGTCGTGCACGAGGCAGATCACCGCCGGGTCGGTGCGCGGGTACTCCTCGCGGCCGCAGCCGCTGCACTTGCTGGCCCAGCCCAGCTGGATCAGCTCGGTCGGGCTGCCGCAGCGCGTGCAGAACTTCGCCTGCCGCCGCCACGCCTGCAACGCCTGCGCGGTGGTGAACAGCCCGGCCGACGTGTCGTCGAGCAGATCGCCGTAGCCGCGCAGGTCGACCCAGATCTCGCCGTCGCGGCGCTCGATCTGTTCGACGACGCCCCAGCTGCCCGCCATTTCGACGGTCTCGGTCTCCCCCGTGGGGCGGCCGGGCATCGACCAGTAGTCGGTGCCCTGCCACTCCCCCAGGAAGACCGCGTCGACCGGCGGCTCGGTGCCGAAGTCCTGCGATTTGCGGGTCGCGAGGGTGCCGGAACCCTCCACCACCGGGGTGCGCGCGTGCTCGTCGAGCAGCACGATCCGGGCGTTCGGCCAGCGCTCGGCCAGCCTGTCCGGGTTGGTGCGCAAGGATTCCTGACGGTCCGCGGTGGAGCGCGAAAGCGTCGGGAGCGCCCCCAACCCGAACGGCGTCTCCATCAGGAGGGCTCCCCGACGGTCACGTCACCCAGCGCCGTCAGCTTCGCCGCGAGGACGTCGGCGTCGCCGACGACGACCCCGGTGAACCGCTTGGGCGCGAAGAACTCCAGCGCCGCGTTCGCCACTTCTTCGGCGGTGACCCCGGCGAGGCGCTCCGGATGCCCGGCGAGCCATTCGACGCCCAGCCCGGTCGCGGCGAGCGCGGACAGCTGCGCGGCCAGGCCCCCTTGCGACGACGCCGCCGTGACCAGCGAACCGATCGCGTACTGCCGCACCGACTCGACCTCGTCGGCGGTCGGCGGCACGAGACCGAGCCTGGCCAGCTCGTACCGCGTCTCCATGAGGGCGGCGGCGGTCGCGTCGGTCGCGGTGTCCGCGTCGACGTTCACCACGGCGGTCTGGTCGGTGAACTCGAATCCGGAGTGCGCGCTGTAGGTGTAGCCCTTGTCCTCACGGATGTTCTCGACCAGCCGCGACGAGAAGTACCCGCCGTACACGAGGTTCGCCAGCTGCAGCGCCGGGTACCGCGGGTCCGTGCGCGACACGCTCTGCGCGGACAGCCGGATCTGCGACTGCACGGCACCGGCGCGCGGCACCAGCAGGACGTTGCCACCGGTGAGTTCGGGCAGCGCGGGCAGGCGGACGGCGGAGCGCTCCGAAGCCCAGCCCCCGAGCGCCTTCTCCAGGTCGCCGATGACGGTCTCCGGGTCGATGTCGCCGACGATCACCAGCACGGATCCCCGCGGCAGCACCGAAGCGCGGTGCAGCGCGCGAACCTGTTCCGGCGTCACGACCGCCACGTCTTCGGCCTGCGGGACCTCGCGCACCGCCGGGTGGTCGCCGTAGCGGTGCTTCTGCAGCGCCTCACGGGCGATCGTCCTCGGCTGCGTGCGGGAGACGGCGATCCGCTCGATGAGCCGCTCGCGTTCCCGCTCGACCTCGGCGTCCGCGTACGACGCGCCGGTGAGCGAGTCGGCGAGGACGTCGAGCATCGTCGGCAGACCGTCGGCCAGCGAGGTACCGGTGATGATCAGGCGCTCCGGGTCGACGCCGGACGCGAGGTCACCGCCGATCAGCGCCAGATCCGCGTCGATCTCGATGCGGTCGCGGCGGGCGGTGCCGGTCAGCAGGGTTTCGGCCAGTACCTCGGCGGTGGCCGGGTGCAGCTTGTCGTCACCGGCGAACGGGATCCAGACGCGCAGCTCGACCAGCGGCACGGTGGGCTTGCGGACGGCGAGCACGCGCAGCCCGTTGCTCAGCGTGGTGTCCACATGGGACAGATCGGCGGCGGCGCGCTGTGTCCCCAGCGAAGGGACCGGACGCGGCCCGGTGGCCGTGCGGCCGATCTCCTCGGCGGTGCGGTGCGGTGCGCTCACTGCTCGGTACCTTCCTGGTCTGAAGATCCACTACCCGGGCGGACGACGAGCACGGCGCGCGAATCCGGCCGCAGCGCCTTCGCCGCCGCCGAAACGGCCTCCCCGGTGATCGCCGAGATCTTCTCGGCGAGCCGGTACACCAGCGAAGCGTCGCCGTACAGCAGCTCGAACGAGCCGAGGGCCAGCGTGCGGGACACCAGCTTGTCGTGCTCGGAGTGCAGGCTCGCGGCCCAGCGCGCGGTGACCTTCTTGATCTCCTGGTCTTCCGGCGGCGTGGCCGCCAGCTTCTCCAGTTCCTCGTCCAGCGCGGCGAGGACCTGGTCGGTGCTGACCTCGTGCGGGTGGATCGCGGTGATGGTGAACGTGTCCGGGTCGCGGGCCTCGAACGGGCCGAACAGCCCGGCGCCCGCGCCGATGTCGACGACCAGCGGCTCACGGTGCACCAGGCGCTGCTGCAGGCGGGAGCCGTCGCCGTCGGTCAGCACGCCGGCGAGCACGAGGTTCGCCAGGTAGCCGTCGAGGTCGTTGATCGGATCCGGCATGCGGTAGCCGACACCGACCGCGGGCAGCGGGGCGTGCGGGTCCACGTGCTCGCCGCGCAGCTCGCCCTCGGGGGCGGGCTCGGCGAACGACGGACGCTCCGGGGCGGGCCGGTGCGGCACGTCGCCGAAGTGCTTCTCGATCAGCTCGCGGGCCTCCTCGACGGTGAAGTCACCGGCGACGGTCAGCACCGCGTTCGCGGGCGAGTAGTAGGTGTCGAAGAAGGCCGCGCAGTCGTCCAGGGTGGCCTGTTCGAGATCCTCGAAACCGCCGTAACCGTTGTGCGCGTTGGGGAACGTGGAGTACAGCACCGGCGGGAGCAGGATCCACGGGAACCCGCCGTACGGCCGGTTCAGCACGTTGAGGCGGATCTCCTCCTTGACCACGTCGATCTGGTTGGCCAGGTTCTCCTGCGTCAGCTTCGGCGCCCGCATCCTGTCCGCTTCGAGGAACAGGGCGCGCTCGAGTGCCGCGGCGGGGAGGACCTCGAAGTAGTCCGTGTAGTCCGGATGGGTGGAGCCGTTGAAGCTGCCACCACTCGACTGGACGTACCGGAAGTGCGCGAGCTTCTCCAGGCTCTCGCTCCCCTGGAACATCAAATGCTCGAAGAGGTGCGCGAAACCGGTGCGCCCTTCGGGCTCGGAACGGAAGCCCACGTCGTAGTGGACGCTGACACCCACCACCGGAGCGGTCGCGTCGGGCGCGAGCACCACGCGCAGACCGTTGTCGAGGGTGAATCGGACAAGCTCGGGATCGGCCATGCGCACCACCCTACGGGCTAGTCAGGCCTCCAGGCGACGACCCTGGCGGGTCGCGGCGAAGGTTCCCACTAGCGCGGCCGTGAAGTCGCTCACCCACTCGATCGGCACTTCCTCGCCCTCTTCCTTGCCGTACCAGTAGATCTTGGGCGGCCCCTTGAGCGCGGCGAATCCGGAGAGCCACTGTTCTTGTTCGCCGAGAGCGAGCGCGTACGGCAGCGCCCGGGAAAGAAGCACCTCGCGTTCGAGCTTCGGGACGGCCGTCGCCTCGGTCGCCAGCAGCGCGTCGCGGACGCCGAGCAGCCGTCGGTGCAGCGCGACGCCGGCGCCGGTGCGCACCGGCAGCCATCGGGCGGCGACGGCGAGTACCGCGCCCGCGGCGATGACGATCACCCCGAGCTGGGCGTAGCCGACGGTCAGGGCCAGCAGGACGGTGAGGAACAGCCCGTAGAAGCAGATCCGCAGGCCGACGCGGGTCAGCCTGCCGGGCAGCCGCGAGTACCAGCGGCGTTCGACCACGCTGTCGGCCAGCACGTCCCGCACCGTTTCGATCCCGATCCGCGCCGACTGGATCTCCGTTAGCAGCACGGACTCGCGTTCGCCGGGCAGCAGCGCCTCGAAGACCGCGCGTTCGTAAGCGGTCAGCTGGTCGTCCGGCGGGTTGCGGCGGACGAGCCGCCAGCCGGTCAGCTCGCCGGGCTCCTCGCTCACCCAGAGGTAGTTCCGGACGGCGAGGTCGACGACCGTCGCGGCCAGGTCGACGGCGTCGGCGCGCCCCGTGAGCACGGTTCCGACCTGCCCGGGCAGCACTCCGTCGGGTGACGCGAACGCGGCCTGGTCGTCCTTCCCGGTGAGCAACCGGACCGGGAGCGCGTCGCCAGGGTGCTCGTCCCGCCTCCGCAGGAGGATCAACGCCACCGCGGCCGCGACCAGCGCGAGTGCGAAACCGAACCAGGCCCAGCCGACCGGAGCGGTGAGCACGAACGCTCCGGCGAAGGTCTTCGACGGCTCCAGGCGCGCGTTCGCCGGGACGGTTCCGCCGGGCAGCTCGACGGAGATCTCCATCCGCTGCCCGGCCGCGAGATTCTGCTGGCTGAACCTGGTCAGCCCGGAATGCGCGATCTGGGCGGTGCCGCAGCGTGCGCGAGCGCCCTCAGGGCCGGCGTGACAGGTGACCGCGTTCGGGACGGACGGCGCGGCGAAGCTCGCCCGCACCAGTTCGAGCCGGGAGTCCCAGCCGCCCGCGAGCTGCCAGCTCACCCGGGTCAGGCCGTCGGCTTCGGCGACCGCACCGTCCACTGTGTACCGGACGACCGAGGTTCCGCCCTTGAGCTTGACGGTGAACTCGTCGTCGGTCAGCTCGGCGTTGCCCGCGCCCTCGATGACGACGTCGCGGATGCCGATGATCCGGTCGCGGTCGTGCGGGGCCGCCGTACGGAGCGGGATCCGGCGGGTCATCGTCGCCTCGGCCGGCACGGACACCGCCTCGACCACCGAGAGGGCGCCGTCGCGTTCCACCTTGAGCGAGATCTCCGCGCTGTTCGGCAACGAGGGCAGCTGCGGTTCGCCCTGCGCTCCCGCCGGTGCCGCGCCCAGCACCAGCAGGAGACCGACCAGCAAGCAGATCTTCACGTCAGGCGGGGACCGGTTCCGGGCGGAGCGAGCGCAGGTGCCCGGATTCGGCGAGCAGACCGTCCAAAGCGGACAGGAACGACGGCAGATGCGCGGCGAACCGGCGCAGGTCCCGATCGCCTTCGAGGCCGCCGAACCAGTACAACCCGGCCGAACCGTCCGCCGACGGGTCGAGCCCTTCGAACGTCCGGAGCCAGCGCTCGACGTCACCGAGCACGATGGCGTACGGCAGCGAGCGCGAGAACACCATTTCCCGGTCTCCCAAAGGAATGTCGGCGACCTTGACGGTGTGCAGGTACTCGAGCAGGCCGCGCACCTGGCCGACCAGACGCCTGCCGCGCGAGGTCCGCGGCGGCACCCACGAAGCACCCAGCAACGCGGCGACCCCGGCGAGCACGGCCGCGACGCCGAGCAGCGCGTGCCCGACGGTGAACGTCAGGACGGCGGTGCCCACGAGACCGAGGGCGATCAGGCCGATACCCGCCCAGGTGAGTTTGCTCTTGCCCTTGTCCGGGCGGCGCGAGAACCAGCCCCGGCGCACCACGTCGGCGTACATCGCCTCGCCCGCGACACGGAGATCGACGGTGCCGCGGCCGCGAAGTTCCGACAGCAGCACGGAATCGGTGCCCTCGGGCAGGATCGCGGTGTAGATCTCGCGTTCGAAGGCGGCGAGGTGCTCGTCCGGCGTGTTGCGGCGCGCGATCTGCCAGTCGACCGTGCCCGCGCCGCGGACCTCGGCGATCCACAGGTAGTTGCGGACCGCGAGGTCGACCACCGTGCCGCTGACGTCCACGACGTCGACCGTCTCGTCGACGACCGTGCCGACCTGTCCCGGCAGGACACCGTCGGGCGAAGCGAACGAAACCCGGCCGCCTTCTCGCATGAGGACGTCGACCGGACCGGTGCCCGCAGCGAGCGCGCCCTTGTCGCGGCGGCGCAGCAGCCAGACGGCGAGCGCGCCGAGGACCAGGAACAGCGCCAGCGCCCCGAACCCGATACCGGCGAGGGTGGTGAGGGCGAACGCCCCGCCGACCGTGGCGATCTGCTCGAACCGCGCGTTCGCGGGCACCGTGCCCGCCGGGAGCTGGACGGCGATGTCGACCCGTTCACCCGCCGGGAGTTTGTCCTGCTCGACGCGGACGACGCCGCTGTGGTCGGTCTCCGCGAGCGAACACTGCCTGTCCGAACCGAGCGGCCCGGCGAAACAGTCCACTGTGGGCGTTTCGCGCGTCGGCGCGCTGAACGAAGCGGACACCCGGGACAGCTCGCCGTCCCAGCCGCTCGCGACCTGCCAGCGGACCTGCTGGGCGCCGTTGACGTCCGCGACCGCCCCGTCCACTTTGTACTTGAGGGTGGCCGCGCCGCCGTCGAAGGTGGCGACCAGCTGCTCGCCGTTCGGCTCCGCTCTGCCCGCGCCCTCGACCGAGACGTCACGGACGACGTACACGCGGTCCTGCTCCTCACCGGCGGGAACCCGCAAGGGAATCCGGCGTACGAGGTGCTGTCCACCCGGGACGGTCACCTGCTCGGTGATCGACAGCGAACCGTCGCGTTCCACCTTCACCGCGACGTTCGCGGCCGGACCGCTCGGCGGCTGGAGCAGCCCGAGCTGGCCGCGGGCGCCGATCGGCGGCGGCTTCGGCAGCTGCGGCGCGTTGGTCAGCGAAGGGCCGGCCGCGGGCGCCTCCGGAACGTTCGTATCCGACGGCGGGGCCATCAAGGCCGAGCTCGCCGCGACGGCCACGACCGCCGTCCCCCATTTCGTCAACACAGCCACACACTCTAGGGCAGCCGATCTATGCTGACCGCCGAAACGCCGAATCCGCCACCTGGGCGAACGGCGTTGCCGAACGCATGGGGGATCCACTCGATGAACCAGCAGCCGCCCGGCCCGCCTGATCCGCGGCGCCGGCCGACTCCGCCACCACGTCCACCGCAGGGCGGCCGTCCGCTGCCGCCGCCTGGTGGCCGTCCGCTGCCACCGCCGGGAGCGCGTCCGCTGCCGCCGCGCGGTGGCCCGCCGATGCCGCCGCCGAACCGGCCGGGTCCCGTCCCGCCCGGTCCTCCTCGGCCGCCGGTTTCCCGGCCGACGCCGATGCCGCCGCCGTTCCGGCCGGGTCCGCCGAGCGGCGGCATGCCGCTTCCCCCGCCGGGCGCGGCTCCGCTGCCGCCGCCGCGGATCGGCGCGCCGGTCCCGTTCCGACCCGGGGCCGTCGGCCCGCCGCAGCTTCCGTACGGTCCGCGTTTCGCGCAGCCCGCGTTCACGCCTTACGGGGGATACCAAGCCAAGAAGTCGAACGGCGGGGTCATCGCGGCGGTCGCGATCGTGGCCTTGATGGCGTTGATGGGCGGGCTGCTCATGGTGGTCACCCTCGCCAACGGCGGCTCGAGGCAGGTCGCCGATGTCGGATATTCGAGCTACCCGACGACGTCCTCTTCGGACTACACGACGACCACCACGTCCACCGACACGTCGACCACGAGCACCGGTTCGAGCGATTCGACCGCCTCCCTCGAGACGTCGGCGGGCTCGACCCGCGAGACGTCGGCCAGCCGCGCGCCATCCGGGCCGCGGCCGCACCTCAAGCTGGCGGACAACCCGCTGTGGCTGGATTCCCAAGTCGGCCTGCCGAACCAGCCGTGCAATCTCTCGCGCTGGGCGAACAACCCGGACGCGGCGGCGGCCTTCTTCGACAGCGCGCGGCCCTGCCTGGACAGTGTCTGGCAGCAGGTCATGAACTACACGAAACTGCCGTTCCGGGTCCCGACGGTGAAGTATCCGTCCGGCAAGAACTGGTCGAGCCCCTGCGGCGACGCCAGCAACGGGTCGGTCGCGGCGTTCTACTGCTCCCAGAACGAGACGCTTTACATGCCGTACGAAGGCCTCCAGGTTTCCCAGTACGGCAGCCGGCCGGGGGTCTATCTGGCCGTCTTCGCCCATGAGTACGCGCACCACATCCAAGCGCTTTCCGGTATTTCGGAGGCCTATTGGACCGCACGCTACGAAGCGGGCACCGACTCGGCGGCAGGGCTGGAGATGTCGAGGCGCAACGAGCTTTCGGCGCAGTGCCTGTCCGGGACGTTCCTGGGTTCGACGGTGGGCCGCGGCGGCTCGGTCGACCAGGCGATGTACCGCGACGCCTGGCAGACCCAGGACCGCGGCGACCACAACGGCGGCCCACGCGACCACGGCTCCGACGCGCACGCCGTCTCGTGGTGGCAGCACGGCGCGCAGAAGAACCGGATGTTCGAGTGCAACACCTGGTCGGCGAAGTCGTCCGACGTTTCCTGACCACACTTGGTCCGTGAAGGCCTCCTTCCCTACTTTGAGGGCAGGGACCGGCACCTTGACTGTCCGCAAGGGACTCGAATCGAGACTGAAGTGCCCGATTCGGACGATTCGCGCGTCTTTCGCGGGGTCGTGAGTGTTATGGATCGTTCTAACGACATGTCTGAGTTCAGGACATCGTGAACAGTTGATGTTTCAGGACATCGTGAACACTGACCGGCCTGTCGGCGTGATGACCAGGGTGTTTGTGGTGATCATCCGGCGATGGGCAGTACAGGGTTTTCGATGGATCCTGAGTTCGTCGCCGCGGTTGCGCGGGTCGCCGCGGGCGAGAAGATCAACATTTCGGGGTTCTGCCGTGACCGCGGCATCTCCCGGGGCGTGTTCCACAAGTATGTGACCCGGTTCAAAGCCGAGGGCGTGGATGGGTTCATCCGCCGCAGCACCGCTCCGCGTCACCATCCGACCGCGTTCGGGCCGGAAGTGGCCGAGGCGGTGCTGCGGGCCCGCAAAGAGCTCGAGGACGAGGGCTGGGACAACGGGCCGATCTCGATCCACTGGCGGCTGGAAGACGCCGGGTTCGAGCCGTTGCCGTCACGGTCGGCGATCTACCGGATCCTGCGTGATCGCGGCCAGATCACCCCGGAGCCGCGAAAGAGGCCCCGCACGAGGCGCCGGTTCGAATACGCCGACCCCAACGGGTGCTGGCAGATCGATGGCATGGAGTACTACCTGGCCGATGGGCAGAAGGTCTGCATCATCCAGATCCTCGACGACCATTCCCGCCTCGACGTCGGCACCTACGCCGCGGCCAGCGAGAACAGTGCTGACACCTGGGCGGCGTTGCAGCAGGCCTTCGCCGGCTACGGAGTACCGGTGAAAGTGCTCTCCGACAACGGCTTGGCTTTCTCCGGCAAGCACCGTGGCCTCATGGTCGAGCTGGAACGCCACCTCGCCGGAGAGGGTGTCACCACGATCGCCTCCTCGGTCTATCACCCGCAGACCTGCGGGAAGAACGAACGCGTCCACCAAACCCTGCAAAAGTGGCTCGCCGCACGACCCCCAGCCGAGAACCTCGTTGCCCTGCAACACCTTCTCGACCAATACCGGCACACCTACAACACCCAGCGACGGCACCAGAGCCTCGACGGCCAGACCCCGCAGCAACGCTACGACGCCAGCCCCAAAACCGCGCCATCCACCAACCGGCAAGCCCCCAGCGGCACCACCCAGCGGCCGATATCCGCCACCGGCGTCATCGCGTTCTCCGGCTGCTCCATCGTCCTCGGCCGACGCTGGGCAGGCCACACCGCGACCGTGTTCTGGCAAGGCGACCGCATCACCATCATGATCGGCGACACGGTCACCCACCAGCTCACACTCAACCGCTCAGTACGCTACCAACGTCTCACCAACCAGAAACCGTTCACGAAGTCCTGAAACACATCTGTTCACGAAGTCCTGAAACAGGACAGATCGTTCTAACGACACTTACCACTCACGACACCCACGCAGAACCGTATATACGTGCTCAATCGGACATGCGGTCGCCAAGAAGCATCCTTTGTGGACACTCGATGCCTGCGCCCGCCCTGTCAGCGTTGGAAACCAGGAAGGAGGCCTTCACGGAACGGCTCGGCGCGGGTCAGCCCGGCGGCGCGAAAGGGTTCTCCGGAACCGGCGCTGACGGAGCTTCCGGCTGGACGACCGGTGCGGGTGCAGCCGGAGCGACCGGAGAGGCCGCCTGCGGATAAGCCTGCCCGTACTGGACCGCCGGTCGCAGCTTCGCCTGGTCCCGCCTCCGTCGCTCGGCCAGCACGGCCGACAGATAGGCCCAGGACGGCACTCCTGGCGGCACCGGCGCCCCGATCGCGGCCGCGACCTGCTGCGCGAGCCCGTACCCGAGCGCTTCGACCGCTTCGGGGCGAAGCTCGCTCGTCCGGCTCAGGTATTGCCGGACGGCCAGCGCGAGGTCGTTCGACAGCCGGGTCAGGTCCAGCTGCGAGGCCCAGTACGCCAGCTGCGGCGGCATCCCGACGTAGGGCGTCCGCGAGGCGGGCATGCGTTCCCGGATCACCAGCGTGCCGGCGAGATAGTCGCCGACGCGGCGGCCGTTGGGCGACAGCAGCGACGTGACCACCGCCACGACGCCGAGCATCCCCAGCGCCCAGAAGTCGACGAAGAACCCGGCGAGCCCGCGGACCAGCGCGTGCCGGAACCGCACCGGCCCGCCGTCGGTGCGGACCACCCGCAGGCCGAGCGCCATCTTCCCGAGGGTGCGGCCACGGCTCAGTGTCTCGAAGATCACCGGGTAGCCGACCATGATCAGCACGACGGTCACCAGGAACAGGGTCAGCGCCAGCGCTTCGTCACCGAACGCGGCGACCTGGCTCAGCACCAGCATCGCGACGATCAGGGCGACGAGCTGAA
Source organism: Amycolatopsis sp. TNS106 (assembly GCF_019330265.1). Classification (NCBI taxonomy): domain Bacteria; kingdom Bacillati; phylum Actinomycetota; class Actinomycetes; order Pseudonocardiales; family Pseudonocardiaceae; genus Amycolatopsis; species Amycolatopsis sp. TNS106. The sequence continues at coordinate 5,228,872 of NZ_CP024972.1, forward strand.
GGGCGACGTCGAGCATCATGGCGAGCCCGCGGCTGGCCAGTTTCGCCGCGCGGACGTCCAGGACGACGGCCTCGCCGGTGACGAGTTCGGACTCAGGTTCCACCTGGCAAGCGTAGTGACGAATAGGCTGGGCGACCAAGGACGATCGCCGGGAGGGCTCCGAGTTGGACGTGGACGTGTTCGTCGCCGCGCATCAGGCCGAATGGAACCGGCTGCGTGACCTCGTGGGCCGCGCCGGGAGGCTCAGCGGCCCGGACGCCGACGAGCTGGTGACGCTGTACCAGCGCGTCGCGACACATCTTTCGATCATCCGCTCGGTCGCGCCCGATCCCGTGCTCGTGGCGCAGCTGTCCGGCCTGGTCGCGAAGGCCCGCTCGGCCGTCACCGGTTCGCACAGTCCCGCCTGGCGCGAGATCGGCCTCTTCTTCACCCAGCGGTTCCCGGCGGCGTTGTACCTGAGCCGGCGCTGGTGGCTGGCGTCGGCGGCGGCGTCGATCGCGGTGATGGCGATCGCGGCGGTGTGGATCGCGGGGGACCCGCAGGTGCTCGCGTCGCTGGCCTCGCCAGAGGAGTTCAGGGACCTGACCGCGCCGGGCGGGAAGTACGAGACGTATTACTCGTCCGATCCCGCGGGTTCCTTCGCCGCGCGCGTCTGGACCAACAACGCGTGGGTGGCCGCGACCTGCCTGTTCCTCGGCGTGGTGCTGGGCGTCCCGGTGATCTACGCGCTCTGGGCGAACTCGCTGAACCTCGCGATCGGCGCGGCGCTGATGTCCTCGGCCGGGCGGCTCGACGTGTTCTTCGGCCTCATCCTGCCGCACGGCCTGCTGGAACTGACCGCGGTGTTCGTCGCCGCCGGGACGGGACTCAAGCTCGGCTGGACGGTCATCGACCCGGGGCGCCGTTCCCGGACGGCGGCGCTCGGCGAGCAGGGGCGCTCGGTGGTGGTGATGGCGCTGGGGCTGACCGTGGTGCTGCTGATCTCCGGTGTGATCGAGGGATTCGTGACCCCGTCGGGCCTGCCGACGTGGGCACGTATCGGCATTGGAGTGATCGCGGAGGTCGCGTTCTTATTTTACGTGTTCGTCGTCGGGCGCAGGGCCGCGAAAGCGGGCGAAGTGGGTGATGTCGACTGGCGATACGCTGGAGATTCTCGACCTGAAGCGGGCTGACCTGGTTAGCTCCTGTCATGGGGAGAAATCGGTTACGCGGCTTCGCGATCTTCGTCCTGTCTGTCCTCGCCTCGACTCTCCTCGTCGGCGTGTCCCAGGCCAGGACCGCGTCCGCGCCGTCGGGCAAACTGAACTGGGTGGTGAGCGTCGCCGGATTCCGGACCGACGCCGACCGCAACTACCTCCGCCTCGGCTACCTCGTGTTCAACCCGGCCGACAACACGGTCGCGCACAATTTCTGGACCTGGAACCAGGCGGATTTCCCCGTTCCGGTCAACAGCGGCGACGTCTACTACTGCGGCGATTGGGCACCCGGATCCAATCCCCGCAACAACTGCCCGATCAAGACCGCGCCGGGCTTCACCGGTGAACCGAACGGTCACTTCACCGGCACCTACGCCGAGAACTCCGGGCAAGTGGCCATCACCTGGACGAAGAGCACCGTCAACGGCACGACGACGACCGTGAACCTCGCGGAGAAGTGGGCGGTCTCGGAGCCGCGGCCGGGCCTCGGCCGGATGCAGCTGGTGAGCGACGACTATTCGATCACCAGCGGCATCGCCTACGGCAGCAACGCCTCCCTCGCGCAGACCAGCAAGGCCCCGATGAGCTCGGTCCGCGCGACCCAGCGGTCGTACCTGCTCGAAGGGCAAGGGGTGAACGGCCGCGCGATCACCAACTGGACCAGGGGCAGCAGCGGCGCGCTCGGGGTCGGTCCGGGATGGAACAAGTGCGACGACGGCTCGTGCCTCGGATTCGTGCAGTACGACTCCGGCTGTGACCCGTCCTCCTGCTGCCCCGCCGGCCCCGGTTACGCGGCGTGCGCGCAGAAGATCATCGACACCGGCGACAGGCGGTTCTACTACCTGAGCGACGCCTTCGGCGGACGCCGCAACAGCTACGAGTTCTGGTGCGAATGCCTGTCCTACAACGGTTGCTACCTCGGCAACAGCCACGTGCGGCCGCTCCTGCAGGTGATCGACGACGCGGGCGCGTTCCAAGGCTGGGTCGGCGCCGAGGTCAGCCCCGACCGGAGCGGCTCGCGGGACCCGTCGGGCGAGTACTACTCGAGTTTCGCTCTGGTGGCCTGAGCCTGGCCCGGGGTCGTGAGTGGTAAGTGTCGTTCTAACGACACTTACCACTCACGACCGGCGAAGCGCGTGAAGGCCCCCTCCCTCGGCTGAGCCGAGGGAAGGGGGCCTTCACGCGCTTCGAGCGGTAGCTCAGCAGGTGCAGCTGCCCTCGAAGGTGATGCTGTTCCCGTCCTCCAGGCTCGCGCTGCCCGCGAACCAGATCTCGAACTCGCCGGGTTCGGTCAGCACGATCTTCGGGCTCGCCGCCGAACCGTCGGCCCCGGTCTTCGCGGTCGCCGTCTCGGCACCGCCTTCGAAGACCAGCACGTTCTTCGGCCGTGCCGCGCGGACGAAGAAGTTCACCGGCACGTCGGCCGCGGGCTGGCCGTTCTCCCCGACCACGCGCACCACGAACGGCTGACCGGGCGTCTTCGTCGACAGCCGCTGCCCATTGCCCGACAGGATCGCGAGCGTCCGCACGCCGGCCGCCCAGGTGTTGGAAAGCCCGGACAGCGAACAGACCTCCTGATACAGCCGAGCACCGGCGACCGGTGATTCCGCGGTCAGGCACCGGGCCGTCGCCACGTTCGCCAGCAGCACCAGCCCAGGCAGTCCGGCGTTGCGGCGCCATTGCTGGTGCCGGTCCTTGCCGTCGCATGCCACGAGTTTGACGCCGACCCCGTCGATGGGGCTGATCGCCGCCAAGCACTGTCCACTCGCGACATGCTTGTACGAAAGCGCCGCCTTGTCGTACATCCATTGCGCGCCGGCGTCCTTCGCGTCGGCGAGGGCGAGCTTGCCGTCGGCCGCGGCCAAGGAGATGGTGCCGCCCCCGTCGGCGAGGTAGACCGGCGTTCCGGTGGGCTGCGCGGAAGCGGGCGCCCCGGCCAGCAGCACCGAAACCGTCGCGAAGAACAGCACGAACCTGCGCAAGCCTGGGCCCCAATCGTGTCGGTCCGGATCTCCTCCGAGCTAACCGCCCGGGACACCCGCCGCCAACCGGCACCACTCCATCGGGTTCAGTCCGACATCAAAGCCGTCCGGCCGCCTTCAAGGCGAGATACCGGTCCGCCAGCCGCGGCGGCAGTTCCTCGGGCACGGCGTCGACGACCTCGACCCCGTGCCGCGCCAGCCGCGCGGTGACCTGGCGCCGTTCGGCCAGCACCCGCTCGGCCGCGGCCGCGTCGTAGACCGCTTCCGCGTCGCCGCGGCCCGCCGCCATCTCGGCGACCCGCGGGTCCGCCACCGAAGCGATCATCAGCTGGTGCCGCGAGGTCAGCTTCGACAAGATCGGGAACAGGCCTTCTTCCAGCGGTGCCGCGTCCAGCCCGGTCAGGAGGACGACCAGCGCGCGCCGCCGGGTCCGCCGCAGCACCTCCGCGACCATCCCCCGCGCGTCGGTCTCGACCAGCGAAGATTCGAGCGGCGCCATGGCGTTCACCAAGGCGGGCAACAATTCCGTCGATCCCTGGACCGCGGCGTGGACCTGCCGGTCGTACGCGAGGAGGTCGACGCGGTCACCCGCCCGGGCGGCGAGCACGGCCAGCAGCAGGGCCGCGTCCATGGCCGCGTCGAGCCGGGGCGCGTCCCCGACCCGGCCCGCCGAAACACGGCCGGTGTCGAGCACCAGCACCACGTGCCGGTCGCGTTCCGGGCGCCAGGTCCGCACCATGACGTCGGACGCGCGCGCCGAAGCCCGCCAGTCGATCGACCGCACGTCGTCACCGATCACGTATTCGCGCAGGGAGTCGAATTCCGTGCCCTGGCCCCGGATCAGCACCGCGTTGCGGCCGTCGAGCTGCTGCAACCGCGCGAGCCGCGAGGGCAGATGCTTGCGGCTGTGGAACGGCGGCAGCACCCGCACGGTCCACGGCACGTCGTGCGAACCCTGCCGTGCGGCGAGCCCCAGCGGCCCGGTCGACCGGACGGTCACCCTGGCCGCGATCCGGTCGCCGCGCCGGGTCGGCAGGAGCCGGGTGGTCACGACGCGGCGTTCGCCAGGGGGCAACGTCAACCGGTGCCGGTCGTGCGCGCCGGCACTGGGCGGCCAAGCGTCCCGGAGCCACGCGCGCACCGGGCGGCCGCCGGGATTGGCCACGGTGAGCGCGACCTCGCACTCCTCCCCCAGCCGCACCGACGTCGCGCCGGACCGCGCGAAATGCAGCTTGCGCACACTCCCGGCGAGCAGGACATCCAGCACCACCAACAGGAACAGCACCGTCGCGGCCAGCCCGATCCCGGCCAACGAGGGCAGCAGGAAACCGACCACCGGCGCCGCGAGGAGCGCCAGCAGCCCGAGCCGCCCGGTGACGGCCATCAGCGCGGAACGGGGACGGACGCGAGGACCCGGTCCAGCACGCCGTCGGCGGTCGCGCCTTCGAGTTCGGCCTCGGGCCGCAGGTCGAGCCGGTGCCGCAAAGCCGGACGCGCCAAGGCTTTGACGTCGTCCGGGGTGGCGTAGTCGCGGCCCGCGAGCCACGCCCACGCCCGGGTCGCGGCGAGCAACGCGGTCGCGCCACGCGGGGAGACGCCGAGCCGCACGGACGGCAGCGACCGCGTCGCCCGGCAGACGTCGACGATGTAGGCGAGCACTTCGGGACGCACGGTGACCCCGGCGACCGCGCGCCGCGCGGCGTCGAGCTGAGCGATCCCGGCGACCGGCGTGACCCCGGCGGCGCCGAGGTCCCGCGGGTCGAAACCCTGCGCGTGCCGGGAAAGAATGCCGAATTCGTCCTCACGGGACGGCATCGGCATGGTCAGCTTCAGCAGGAACCGGTCCAGCTGCGCCTCGGGCAGCGGGTACGTGCCCTCGTACTCGACCGGGTTCTGCGTCGCGATGACGATGAACGGGTCGGGCAGCGGCCGCGTCTTGCCGTCGCTGGAGACCTGACGCTCCTCCATCGCCTCCAGCAGCGAAGACTGGGTTTTCGGCGGGGTGCGGTTGATCTCGTCGGCCAGCAACAGGTTCGTGAACACCGGGCCCTCGCGGAACGAGAACTCGCCGCTGTGCGCGTCGTACACGATCGAACCGGTGATGTCGCCCGGCATGAGGTCCGGCGTGAACTGCACCCGGGTCGTCTCCAGGTCCAGCGCGGCCGCCAGCGCCCGCACCAGCAGGGTCTTCGCCACCCCGGGGACGCCTTCGAGCAGCACGTGCCCCCGGCACAGCAACGCGATGATGAGCCCGGTGACGGCCGCGTCGTTACCCACCACGGCTTTTCCGACCTCGGTGCGCAACGCGATCAGCGCCGCCCGCGCGTCGGCCGCACTGTCCAAATCGGACTGCTCGCTACTCAAGACCGCTCCACCTCTCGTTCCACGACATCGAGTCCGTCCGCCAGCCGCACGAGCGCGGCGTCATCGGCGGGCGGTTCCCCGTACAACAGCGCGCCGATCTCGGCGGGCGCCCGGCCGGTCCGCGCGGCGACGGACTCCACGAGCGCGGCCGGTTCGGCGTCGCGGGTGAGCCCCAGCAACGGCCGGAGCCGCGCGCGGGCCGCCTCCCGCAGGGTTTCCCCGGCGTGCGCGGCGGCTTTCGCCTTGCGATACAACCTCGCCCGTCCCTCGGTGGCCTCCGCCGCGCGGACCACGACCGGGATCGGTTCGGTCACCACCGGGCCCAGCCGCCGGGAACGCCACAGCGCCAACAACACCACCGCGACCCCGGCCTGCAACGCCGCGTACGACCAGCCCGCCGGGATCAGCTCGGACAGGGGCTTCTTCTCCGTCTCCAGCGACGGATCGGCGGCCGTCGGCAGATACCAGACCAGCCGCTCGTGCTTTCCGAGCAGCCGCATCGCCAGCGCCGCGTTGCCCTCGTCGGCCAGCCAGTCATTGGTCAGCGGGGTGGGGGTGCCGAGTACAGTGACCGTCCCTTGTGGACTCGGGACTTCGAGATACGAGCCGCCGTAGCATTCCTGCGCCCTCGGCTGCGTGGCCGAATACTTCAGGCCGCCCATCGTCGCCTTCCCCGCCGCGACGGGATCCTTCGCCTCGCAGTCGGGCTCGCGGGTCTCGGTCTCGGCCTGGCCGTTCACCCGCACGCCGGGAAGGATCTCTTCGACCGTACGAGGGCTCGGCTGCACCAGCACGACATGCTCGGCGTTCTGCCTGATCTCCGTGAAGGCGCTCTTGGGCACGTACTCGGGCTGGGTGATCAAGACCGTCGCGCCCCTCGCGACCCCCTTGGCCGCGGTGGCGGTGCGCACGACCGGGATCTTGACGCCTTCCCGTTCCAGCAAGGTCGCCAGCGCGCGGCTGCCGGTGGGCTCGTAGGAACCCGGTTCGAGCGCGCCGGTGGTCTGCTCGCCGCGGAAGAGCACGAGCAGCGTCCCGGTCAGCACGATCAGGAGCACGACGGCGAGCGGGAGCCGCACCCCGCGCCAGATCCGGCGGGCGTCGGGCGAAACGGAGGTCATCCGGCCACCAAGGCGACGGGCCTGGCACGACGACAGCTTTCGTCCAATTCGGACAGTGACCGATACCCGGCCTCCGTCGCGGGGATCCCGCCGTAGTGGACGTCGTCGAACAACCGGGCGCCCGCGCGCAAGGGAACGGCGACGCCGGGAAGCAGCCGTCCGGCTTCGATCGCGGCCTCGTCGGCGGTCCGCCCGGACTTCTCGTCCAGCAGCGCCCGCTCCTCCAAGGACCGCACCACGGCGCGGAACCGCTCACGGACGGCGTCGTCGAAGTCGCCCCGCGACGCGGCCTCCTCGGCCGCCTTGCGATGTTCGCCCGACGCCTTGCGCTGCCCGGCGAACACGGCTCGCCCGCTCTTGGCCGACGTCGCCAGCGGCCCCGACTTCAGCCGGATCACCACGACCACCACGATCAGCACGACGACCAGCAGCAGCACGGCGAAGATCCCGCCGGGTACCGCGCTGTCGAGCGTTTCGAGGAAGCCCAGCAGCTTTTCGACCACCCAGCTGAACGCTTCGGACAGCCAGCTCGGCCTCGCGGCCTGATAGGCCTCGCCCGAGAGCTCCTCGGCGGCGCGCAGCCGGGCGGTGTCCCGGTCGATGTCGACCGGGACCTCGGTGAGGAAACGCGTCACCATGCCTGCGGCGGGGGCGGCGTCGCGATCCCGGCCGCGCGGGCCAGCTCGATGTCCATGCCCTCGCGGCGCATCCGCTGATCGATGTAGAGGATCACGGTCACCAGCGCGGTGAACGGGCCGACGATCGTCTGCGCGATCACCGTGCCCACCGACTGCAGGATCAGGTCACCGGTCGACGGGACGTACATCTGGTCCAGATCGCCGAAAATGGACAGGAAGGCGCTGAAGCTGAACGGGATCGTGATGATGGACGCCAGGAAGGACGAGATCACGGTGGCCAGCAGCAGGATGCCGAAGACCCGCCAGAACATCCCCGACACCAGCTTCACCGACCGGCGGAACGCCTCCATCACCGTGCCGCGTTCGAGGATGAACGCCGGGCTGGCCAGCGCCCAGAAGGTGTAGGGGATGATCGCGGGCAGCAGGCAGAAGATCGCCGCGACCATGATCGCCAGCGTGTAGAGCACGGTCAGGCCGAGCAACGGAAGCAGCCGCGGCGTCGCCTCACGCAGCGCTTCCTTGAACGTGACCGGCTTGCCCAGCACGGCCTTGCCCATCAGGACGGTGAGGAATCCGGTGAGGACCGTCGTCCCGAGCAAGGTGGCGACCAGGCCGATGGACGACGACGCCAGCGTCCCGCCGAGGACGCCGAGCAGCTGGTTCATCAGCTCCTGATCGGTGGCCGCCGGGCCGAGATCGCGCATCCGTTCGAGATCGGCGGTCGTGTCGACCAGCAGCAACCCCACCAGATTGATGGCCGCGGTGAGCACGGCGGTGACCGCGGCGGCACCGAAGACCATCCGCCAGTACTTGCGCATGGCGGTGACCGCGCCGTCGAGGATGTCGGTCAGGTTCAGCGGGCGCAGCGGGATGACACCGGGCCTGCCGAGGCCGACCTTCCAGTTCGGATACTGCTGCTGCGGCGGCTGGTACGACGGCAACGGAGGAGGCGGCGGCGTCGCCCCGGACGGAGACTGCCACTGCTGCTCCGGCGCCGGCGAAGGCGGCACTTCACCCTGCGGCGGCGTCGGCGCGTCCGCCCGCGACTGTGCTGGTTCCCCCGCCTGCGACTGCGCTGGTTCCCCCGCCTGCGGCTTCGGCGTCTCGGTGCCTTCAGGCCCGGACGGTCCGCCGGTCTCCGTCATGCGACAGCCCCTTACCCGTTCACGTTGCTTGCGCCCACTCTTCCAGAGGGTCCGACACCCAGCCAGAGCTGGGGTGACGACACTGATGGGTGACCGCTCGCCTCACGCTGGATACCCTCTGCAGCCGAGCTGTGGGTGGGGACACCGTTAGCTCGTTATGCTGAACATCGGGCCGGGTACCCCCGGTTCGCCCCTAGAACCACCGGGACCGACTTGATGACGCAACCGCCCCACGGCCAGTGGCCGCCACGCGGCGCCGTCCAGCCACCGCCGGTGCACGGCCAGCACCCTGCCCAGTGGCACGGAGCGCCGCACCACTTCCCGCCTCCGCCGCCCCGCAGGTCCGTGGGCGCGATCATCGGTATCTGCCTCGGCGCGGTCGCCGTACTGGTCCTCGGCCTGGTGGCGATCGTTTCACTCAATCGTGACGACTCCGATCACGTAGCGAACGCGGGCTACAGCACACTCCCGGCCCCGTCCTCGCGGGCGGAACTGCCGCCGAGCGGGTCCTCATCGCCTTCGTCCTCGACGAACCCGTTCCCGACGTCACCGTCCAGGGCGCCGTCCTCGTCGAGCGGTCCGCAGAAGATCCTCAAGCTGGCCGACCACCCCATCCTCCAGGACCCCAACGCCGGCCTGCGGAACCGCGTCTGCACGCTGCCGCAGTGGCAGAGCAGCCAGCAGGCCGCCGAGGCGTTCTTCACGGCGGCGGGCAAATGCCTCGACAACGCCTGGGGCCCGTTCCTCGACGCCTACGACCTGCCGTTCACCCCGCCCGCGCTGCACTTCCCGACCGGGGCCAGCTTCGAGACCGAATGCGGCACGATCCAGGTGGGCATCGCGACGGCCGCGTACTACTGCGAGAACAACCTCTACGTGCCGTTCCGTGGTCTCCAGACCGACCAGTACGGCAACAACCCCGGCGTCTACCTCGCCCTTTTCGCGCACGAGTACGGGCACCACGTGCAGGAGGTCGCCGGCCTGATGGACGCGGCCTGGCAGAAGATCTACGACGCGGGCCAGAACAGCCCCGCCGGGCTGGAGATGTCGCGGCGCAAGGAACTCCAGGCGCAGTGCTTCTCCGGGATGTTCCTCGGCGCGCACGTCGACCAGGGCGGCACGGTCAGCCGGGACATGTACAACAAGGCCTGGAACGACCAGGAGACCCGGGGCGACAACACCTCACGCAGCCAGGACCACGGGACGAACGCGCACTACGCGTCCTGGTGGCGGGCGGGTGCGAGCAACAACCGGATCGCCGACTGCAACACCTTCTCGGCCCCGGCGAGCGCCGTTTCCTGACGTAGCGGAAGTACGTGAAGGCCCCCTTCATTGCGCTAGACGCAGTGAAGGGGGTCTTCACGTACTTGGGGGCGGGGTGCCGTTCGCCGACGGATGCGGTGCCGTCGTCGATTCCGGCTTGCCCGGTCCGGCTGGTCACCTGGGCGCGCATGTCGCGAAAGCCACTTTCGGGACATCACATGTCGCGAAAGTGGCTTTCGCGACATGCCCCGGCGGCGCCGCCGGCCGGAGGGATCAGGCAGTCGCCGGGACCCGCGGCCCGCGCAACACCAAGAAGACGTACATCCCGCCGGCGAAGCAGCTGAACACCAGCAGCGCCAGCCCGAGTGGCCGCCGCGCGTCGCTCGCTCCCGCCGTCGCGTCGGCCGCGTGCACCGGGACCGAGTCCCCCGAAGCGCCGTCGGGGACGACGACCTCGAGGCGCTCGCCCTTGCCGTGACCGCAGCCGTTGAGCGCACCCTCCATCGGCTTGCCGCCGAATTCGAACTTGACCTTCTCGGTCGAGCCACCGCCCGTGCAGGGGGCGGGCTCGACGACCTCCGCCTGCACTTTCGTCCCCTGGGGCTCGTTCGTGATACCGAACAGGCCCGGCCCGGCGAACCAGGCCAGGAAGATCACCAGCAGGCCGGCACCGGCCGCCACGGCCAGGGAGTTCCACCCCGGGGTGAGCCCTCTGGCGGGGTCCGATCGCTTGCGCACGAACGCCATGTTCCCAGAACGTCGCGGCAAAGCACAGGAACCCGGGAAGGTGGTAGCAAAGGTCCCCTGCTACCGCTCGATGGTCTCCGCGGAGGTCACCTTCCGGATGTACAGCAGCTTGTCCCCCGGCTCGATCGCGTCCGCCTGCGGAGCGTCCACGCGGTAGAGCACGCCGTCGCGGACGACACCCAGCACGATGTCCGGCAGATGCCGCGGCGAACCGCCCTCTTCGGACGGCTCCACCGGGCGTTCGGCGATCGCGAGACCGGACTCGGGGGTCAGCAGGTCCTCGACCATGTCGACCACCAGCGGCGTCGACGTCGCCATACCCAGCAGGCGTCCGGCGGTCTCGCTCGACACCACGACCTGGTTCGCGCCCGACTGCTTGAGCAGGTGGACGTTCTCCGCTTCCCGCACCGACGCCACGATGTGCGACTTCGGCGCCAGCTCACGGGCGGTCAGCGTGACCAGCACGGCGGTGTCGTCCCGGTTCGGGGCGACGACGACGGCCTTGGCTCGCTGCACGCCGGCGACCCGCAGGACGTCGGCGCGGGTGGCCGAGCCGTGCACGGTCACCAGGCCGAGTGACGTGGCCGCTTCGAGGGCCTGCTGGTCGGTGTCCACGACGACGATGTGGTCGGGTTCGACGTTCTCGTCCCCGAGCAGCGCGTTGACCGCCGACCGGCCCTTCGTGCCGAATCCGACGACGACCGTGTGGTCACGCACTTTCGTCCTCCACTTTTGGATCTTGAAGGCCTGGCGGGAGCGCTCGGTGAGCACTTCGAGGGTGGTACCGACCAGGACGATGAGGAAGAGCACCCGCAGCGGGGTGATCACCAGGACGTTCACCAGCCGCGCGGACGGCGTCGCGGGTGCGATGTCACCGTACCCCGTGGTCGACAGCGACACCGTCGCGTAATAGAGGCTGTCGAGGAAGGTGAGCCCGTCCCCGTTGGCGTCACGGTAGCCGTCCCGGTCGAGGTAGACGATCAGGACGGTCGCGAGGAGGGCGAGGACCGCGCCGATGATCCGCCTGGAGATGGCTCGCAGCGGGCTGACCGTCAGTTCCGGCATGCGGATCACGCCGACGAGCTCGTGGTCCGGGCGGTCGCTCAGCCGGACCGGGAAACGCTTGAGAACCTTCATGCGCAGGCTCCGGCCTGGTCCGCGTCACTCACGGTCGGGAGGATAGCCGAAGATCCTCACCTTGAGCGCGGTATGCGAAGCTCAGGGCATGTCTTCGGATTCCAAGCCGTCTCAGCGGCCCGCGTACTTCCTCGCCGGCCTGCTCGGCGCGGCCGGTGTGCTGCACTTCGTCCAGCCGAAGCCCTTCGACGCCATCATCCCGAAGCAGCTTCCCGGCTCCCCGCGAGCGTGGACGTACGGCTCGGGAGTGGCCGAGCTGGGCGTCGCCGCCGCGGTCGCCAACCCGAAGACGCGACGTCTCGGTGGGCTCGCGGCCGCGCTGCTGTTCGTCGTGGTCCTGCCGGGGAACGTGAAGATGGCCGTCGACGCCGACCGCCGCAAGGCCCCTAAGCACTGGCGGGCGGCGTTCTGGGCCCGCGTGCCCCTGCAGATCCCCTTGGTCACCTGGGCCCTGAAGGTGCGCGACCGCGCCTGACCCCCGCAATTCGTCACCTACTCGCGATAGTCGCACGCGCGATCACCGCAAGTAGATGACGAATTGCTAGATCGTCGGGACGCTCCGCAGGAGTTGTCGCAGGCCTTCGGCGTCCAGCAGATCCGCCGGCCGGACGGTCTTGTCGTGTTTCACGTAGTGGAACGCCGCGCGGACCTTCTCGACCGGCACCTTCTTGAGCGCCGCCCAAGCCAGCCGGTACGCCGCCAGCTGCACGGCCAGCGGTTCGAGCCGGTCCTTGTCCGGCACGGCGCCGGTCTTCCAGTCGACGACGGTCCAGCCGCCGTCCGCGTCGGCGAACACCGCGTCCATCCGCCCGCGCACCGTGACGCCCACGACGTCCGCCGAGAACGGGACCTCGACCGCGTGCGGCACCCGATGCGCCCACTCGCTCTTCTCGAACGCGGTCTGCAACGCCTCCAGCTCGGTGTCGGGGGCCTCGTCGACGTCGGCCGCGCCCGGCAGGTCGTGGATCTCCAGCAGCTGCTCGCCACCGAACCGCTGCTCCAGCCAGCCGTGGAACGCCGTCCCCCGGCGCGCGTAAGTGTTGGGGCGCACGGGAAGCGGGCGACGTAGCCGTTTGGCCAGCGCGGCGGGATCGGCCGACAGCTCCACCAGCTGACTGACCGAGAGATGCGGCGGCAGGACGACCTGCTGCACGCGATCGCGCGCCCGGGCGCGCTCCTCCAGCAGCACCTTGGTGTCGGAGATCCAGCCGTCCGGATCGTCCTCTTCCTCTTCCTCGGCGTGTTCGGCCTCTTCCATCGCACCGAGCACCAGATCGACGCCGCCTGCGACGCCTTCGCGCCGCGGCCACAGCGGATCGACCGGCCAGCGCGCCCGGCGGGAGTCGGCGACCAGCGGATTCTCGCCGTCGGTTTCGGGCTCGTCGGCCCAGTGCTCGATCCGGCCGACCGAGTTCGCCCGCATCACCTCGCCGATTTCGAGCAGGAACTCCGACGGCCCCTTCGGCCGCGCGCTGCTCTCGTTCCACCAATGACCTGAGATCAGCATCGTGTGCTCGGAACGGGTCAGCGCGACGTAACAGAGCCGCCGCTCCTCGTCCGCTTCACGCGCGACGAAGCCTTCTTCGTGCAGCTCCAGTGCTTCCTGCACTTCCTTGCGGTCCGCGCCTTCGGGAATCCGCAACTCCGGCAAGTCCTCGGAGTCACCGCGCAGCGCGGCGGGCAGCGAGGTCGACGTTCGCAGCCACGACGACGAACGCCGACGGCCGGGGAAGACCTCCTTGACCAGATGCGGGATCGCGACGATGCGCCATTCCAGCCCCTTGGCCGAATGCACCGTCAGCACCTGGACCCGATCCGGGACGACCTCCACTTCGCCGGGGGTGAGCCCGTCTTCCGCGTGCGCGGCCGTGTTCAGATAGTCCACAAAGGACAACAGAGTGGCCGTCGGCGAAGTCTCGGCGAAGTCCGTGACGACGTCGGCGAAAGCGTCCAGATGCGCGCGTCCGGCAGGCCCTGGGCGGGCCAGCGACTCGACATCGAGCAGCATGGTGCGCTCCACGTCGGCGACCAGCTCGGGCAGCGACTGATCCAGACGCCGTCGCAACGCCGACAGCTCGGCGCCGATCTTCCGGATCCGCCGGTAGCCCTCGGGCGAATACCGGTCCGGTGTACCGGGATCGTCGATGGCGTCAGCGAGCCCGGCCTGCTCGACCCGCTCGGTCACCAGTACCGGTTCGTCCACATCGGACTTCCCCGAAGGCGGCACGGGCGACGACAGCTCGCCCGCTCGGCGCCACAACGCCGCGAGGTCGGCCGCCGCGATCCGCCAGCGCGCCCCGGTCAGCAACCGCGCCGCCGCGCTCCCCGCGAGCGGATCGGCGAGCACCCGCAACGTGCTGACCAGGTCCGCGACCTCGGGTTCGTCGAGGAGGCCGCCGAGACCGACGACCTCCACCGGCAGCCCGCGTGCCCGCATTTCCGCCGCGATCGGCGCCATGTCGGCGCGACGGCGCACCAGCACCGCGGCCGTCGGCGGCTTTCCGGTCTCCTCCATGGTTTCGAACCAGCGCTTCGCCACCGCGTCGGCCACCCACTCGCGTTCGGCGCGGACGTCCGGCAGCAGCGCGGCGGCGATATCGGCCGTCCCCGCGCCTTCCAGCGCACGCAGCCGCGCGACGCCGAGACCGCGTTCCCGCAACGGCTCCGAGATCGCGTTCGCGAGTTCGAGCACCTCGGGCGGGTTGCGGAAACTGGTCAGCAGCCCGAAATCCCAGGCCGGGACGAGCCGTTCGCCGTTGTCGCGGGGGAAGTCCGTGGTGAACCGGGGCAGGTTCGCCGCGCTCGCCCCACGCCAGCCGTAGATGGCCTGCGCCGGGTCGCCCACCGCCGTCACCGGCATCGGCGGATGCTCGACACCGCCGAACAGCGACCGCAGCAGGATGCGCTGAGCGTGCCCGGTGTCCTGGTATTCGTCGAGCAGAACGGCGCCGTAACGCTCGCGCTCCCCCGCGACCACCGCCGGATAGCTGCTGGCGAGCTGCGCGGCCAGCGACATCTGGTCGGCGAAGTCGAGCGCACCCTCGGCTCGCTTCCGCGCGTGGTACGCCTCGACCAGCGGCAGGAGCGCGAGCCGGAACCGTTGCGCGGCCATGACTTCGGCCAGTTTCTGCGGCAACGACGCGCGCTGCCCCTTCGCGCGCGGCGCGTTCTCGATGACCTCGCACAGCCAGGACGTATACCCCGCGAGCCGTTCGGTCTCGACCAGATGCTCGCCGAGTTCCCCGGCCAGCGCCAGCAGGTGCGCCGTCACCGTGGAGGGCACGCGGTCGGTGTCCAGATCGTTGTCCCAAGTGGACACGACGCGATGCGAGAACTGCCACGAAGACGTCTCCGAAAGCAGCCGGACGCCGGGCTGGACGGGCAACCGCAGGCCGTGCTCGGACAGCAGACGTCCGGCGTACGCGTGGTATGTCAGCACCGTCGGCTCACCCGCGGTCACCGTCGTGCGCAGGTCGCCGGTCGGGTCGATCTTGTCGAGCAACCCCGATCCGACCAGACGGCGCAACCGGGTGCGGACCCGCTCACCGAGCTGGCGGGCGGCCTTGCGGGTGAAGGTCAGGCCGAGCACGCGTTCCGGCGGGACGACGCTGTTGGCCACCAGCCACACCACCCGCGCGGCCATCGTCTCGGTCTTGCCCGCACCCGCGCCCGCGACGACCAGCGACGGCTCGATCGGCGCGGCGATCACCTCGGCCTGCTCGTCGGTCGGGCTGTGCAGCCCGAGCGCGCGGGCGATCTCGCCCGGCTCGACCTGGCGGCGCTGAAGTTCGGAGATCAAGGGCCGGTCACCTGCCTGCCCTCGGGCCGGAGCGGGCAGCAACCCCTCGCCGGGCAACGATCACAGTCCGGGTTCTCGGTGACACCGTACTCCGGGCCCGCGGCGGATCCGGCCGCCGAACGCACCAGTTCCAGCCACTGCTTGCCGCCGTCCTCGTCCAGCGGCGCCTGCTCACGCTGGGTGGATCCGGTCTTGTTGTTGGACTTCGCGACGTAGACCAGCCGCGCGCCACCGGGTTTCGAACCGCCCTCGACCGCGCCGAGCAGCACGGCGAGCTGGTACGCGGCGAGCTGCGGATGCTGTTCGGCGTCGGCGGCGGAGATCGGGACCTTGCCGGTCTTGATGTCGATGACGACCGGACGGCCGTCCTTGTCCATCTCCACGCGGTCGACGCGGCCGCGCAAGAGCACGCGGACGTCGCCGGTGTCACTGTCGCCGACCGGCAACTCGACCTCGATGTCCTGCTCGACCCCGGCTTCGATCAGCTCCTTGCGGCTGGATTCCAGCCAGGTGATGAAGTTCCGCAGCATCTGCTCGACCCGCGACCGCTCGCGGCGCGAGAACCACGGCGCCCCCGCGTCGACCCGCACCCACGCTTCGTCGAGGGCGGCGCGGATCTGCTCGTCACTGCTGCCGCCCGCGACCGCCTGCGCGAGCCCGTGCACCAGGGTTCCCGTGACCGCCGCGAGTTGCGCCGGGTCGCTACCGCCGTGGCGTTCGATCAGCCAGCGCAGCGGGCATTTGACCAGAACCTCCACAGTGGACGGGGAAATCCGGATGAGATCGCCCGGCCCGTGCACGGGTTCACCGGTGGAAGGCTCCAGCAGGCCGTACCAGGTGCCCGGATGCGCGCCCGGCACCCCGGCGGCGGCCAGTTTGGCGAGCTGGCGCGCCGCCCGTTTCCGCCTTTCCGGCTCGCTCGATTCGTCGCAGACGACTTCGCGCAGTTCACCGACGAGTTCGGCGAGCACGAGCGAGCGTCCCGCCGGTTTCATCCGCGAGTCGAGACCGCCGTCGTCCGCGCCGTTCTCCTCCAGGTCGTCGATGAACCGCGAGGGCTGCTCGTCCTCCCCCGCGACCGCGCTGACCAGCAACGTCTTCCGTGCGCGACTCGCGGCGAGATAGAACAGCCGCCGCTCCTCGGCGAGGATCGGCGCGGTGGCGGACACCTTTTCGGCGTCGACGCCGGACATGAGGTCGACCAGCCGCTCGACACCGAGCACGGAACCGCGCAGCCGCAGATCCGGCCAGCTGCCCTCCTGGACACCGGCGATGGCCACGACCGTCCACTCGCGACCGGCGGACGCGTGCGCCGTGAGCAGCGAGACGCCGTCACTCTTCATCGCGGCGGGCGCCAGCGTGTCACCGGCGATGTTCTGCGAGGACAGGTAATCCGCGAACGAGGCGACACTCGCCTTCGGCAGCCTGTCGACATAGCGACCGGCGGCGTCGAACAAAGCGACGATGGCGTCGAGGTCGCGATCCGCCTGCGAGCCGAGCGAACCACCACGATCGACCATACGCAGCAGGCGCTCCTCCAGACCGCTCGCCTGCCAAAGATCCCACAGCACCTGCTCGACACCGTCCCCGCGTACGACGGCCTGGTGCGCGGCGTGCAGCAGGCCGCCGATCCGGCGCATCGGCAGCGCCTCGGCCTCGGCGAGACCGGTGAGGACGTCGTTGGCACGCAAGGCTTCCACCAGCAGTTCGTCGCTGGACCGCTGCCCGCCTCCCGCGAGCTCCAGCCTGCGCAGGCCGCGACGCAGCCTGCGCAGGGCGAGCGGATCCGCGCCACCCAAGGGCGAGGACAGCAGCATCTCGGCGAGGTCGACGTCGAGCAGCTCCGGATCCGCGGCGAGCCGCAACATCGCCAGCAGAGGACGAACTGCGGGCTGCTTCGCGAGCGGCAGTTCTTCGGTGGCGGAACCGATGGGCACCCCGGCCGCCCGCAGCGCACGTTGCAGGACAAGGAAAGTACGAGCGGGCGAGCGGACGAGCACCGCCATCTCCGACCACGGCACGCCGTCGACGAGATGCGCGCGGCGGAGCTGATCGGCGATCCAGCTCGCCTCGGCGGCCGGGGTCGGCATCAGGCGGACCCGGACGGCACCGCCCTCGGCGTCCGGCGCGTCGACGAGTTTGCGCTGCGGCGACGAACCGGGCAGCACCGAACCGAGTTTCGTGACGGCCGTGCGGATCACCGGGGCGAGCCGATGGGCCGTGGTCAGCAGGACCGTGCGCTCGCCTTCCTCGTCCGCGTCGGCGAACAGGCTGGGATCCGCGCCGCGGAAGGAGAACACGGACTGATCGGGGTCGCCCGCGACGACGAACTCGTCGGCCGCGTGCCCGATGAGCCGGATGAGCTGGGTCTGCAACGGGTCGAGATGCTGCGCGTCGTCGACGAAGAGATGCCGGACACGGCGCTGCTCGCGTTCGCGCAGTTCGGGATCGTCTTCCAGCGCGAGCAGCGCCGAAGTGACCAGCTCGGCGGCGTCCAGCGCGGGCGCGCTCGCGACGCCGAGCGCGTTGCCGCCCGCGCCCTGCAGCAGCGTGACCTCTTCGTACTGGCTCCAGAAGCGCCCGGCCGCGACCCACTCCTCGCGGCCGCGGCGCCTGCCGAGTTCGACCAGATCCTCCGGGCCGAGCCCGCGTTCGGCGGCGCGGAGCAGGAGATCTCGCAGTTCCTCGGCGAATCCGGGCACGCCCAACGCGGGCCGCAGCTGCTCCGGCCAGTCGAGCGCGCCCTCTTCGAGGTCGCCCGCGAGCAGGTCTCGGACGACGACGTCCTGTTCCGCTCCGGCCAGCAGGCGGGGCGGCGGGAGATCGTCGGCCTGCGCCTCCATCCGCAACAGCGCGTACGCGTACGAGTGCACCGTGCGCACGAGCGGCTCACGGATCGTGCGCGGCAGCGGATCCTCTTCCGGATCGGTGGTGAGCCGGTGGGTGATGTCGGCGCGCAGGACCTCGGCCGCCTTGCGGGAGGTGGTCAGGATGAGCACGCTCTCCGGGTTCGCGCCCTCCGCGATGCGCCGCGACGCCGCCGACGCCAGCAACGCCGTCTTGCCCGTACCCGGCCCGCCGAGGACCCGTCGGAAGCCGTCCGGGGCGGCCAGCAGGCGACGGGCGCCGGAATCCCATTGGAAGGACGGCGTGCCGGTGACCGGCGTGCGGACCAGCCGCGCGTCGGTTCCTGCCGCTGTTCGCCGCCCGTTCACGCCCACGATGGAACCACGCCCCGCCGACACAACCTCGCAGCGGCACGGCAAAGTGGTCCCATGGATGACGAACTGCACGAGCGGGTGCGCGAGGTCATCGCGAGCGTGCCCGCCGGCTCGGTCGCGACTTATGGGGATATAGCGTCGGTTTCGGGAGCCCCGTCCCCGCGGCTGGTCGGCCGGATCCTCGGCGAGGACGGCCACGATCTGCCTTGGCACCGCATTCTGCGGGCCGACGGGACACCGGCTCCGCATCTGCTCGACGAGCAGCTGCAACGGCTGCGCGCGGAGGGCGTCATCCCCGACGGCCAGCGCGTCGACCTGCGGAAATACCGGTGGCAACGTGATCCGGACGACGACGCTGGTCCCGGCGCTCTCTTTTAGGTTAGCCTCCCCTAATGAGCTACATCGAGGCGAAGGTGACCGGGGTCCGGCGGCTCACTCCGCATATGAGCAGGGTGACCTTCTCGGGGGCATCGCTGGTGGACCACGCGCCCGACCAGTACCTGAAGGTGTTCTTCCCGCAGCCCGGCCAGGCGGAGCCCGTGCTGCCCGCTCCGCTGAGCGGCGACGAAGTCCTGTCCTGGTACCGCACCTACCTCGCGATGCCCGACGACGTCCGGCCGCCGATGCGCACGTACACCGTGCGCGCGCTGCGACCGTCGGTGCAGGAGGTGGACATCGACTTCGTGCTGCACGGTGACGAAGGCCCGGCCTCCGCGTGGGCTTCGCGCGCTTCGGAGGGTGACCGGGTCGCTTTCCTGGGACCGCATGGGCTCTACGACGTGCCTTCGGACACGACCTGGCAGCTGCTGGTCGGGGACGAGACCGCCATCCCGGCGATCGGCGCGATCGTCGAAGCGCTCCCCGCCGGGACGCGAGCGGTGGTCTACATCGAGATCAGTGATCGCGAAGACCGGCAGGTCTTCGAAACGCAGGGAACCGTGGAACTGCACTGGGTGGTCCGGGGCTCCGGCCCGGTCGGCGACGCGGTGCTCGAAGCCGTCCGGAAGGCGGAGCTGCCGGGCGGGACGCCCTACGCGTGGATCTCCGGCGAAGCGAACATGGTGAAGCTGGTGCGGCGGCACCTCGTACGGGAGCGCGGGGTCGACAAGCGGGCGATCTGCTTTACGGGGTACTGGCGGCAAGGGGTGAGCGAAGAGGCGGCCGGCCGTGAAGCGATGAGGCAGGCGGAGGCGGGAGAGGTTCCTTCGGCCGACGAGGACTGAGACCTTCTGACCTGCGGAAAGAAAGCAAGGGACCTTTACTACCGCGGGTGAGGTGTGTGGAAATAGGGACGTTGAGTGTCCCTATTTCCACACACCCCGCACTCCGCGTAACAGTGGTGACCGACTGTGTGGATTTTGGTGCGTTGGATGACCCGAAATCCACACAGTCACCGCGCCTACCTGCGGAAAGAGAGCAAGGGACCTTTGCTACCGCTTACGTAGGCATGCTAACCAACTGATAGCAAAGGTCCCTTGCTCCCGCTCACGCCCCGGAACTCCGTGAAGGCCTCCTTGCCTACCCTCAAGGTAGTGAAGGAGGCCTTCACGGACTTGAGCGGCGAAGGCACGCCCCAACCACAGCCCCTCAGTGCGGCACCCACAACGTCACCCGCGTTCCCCGACCCGGATGCGAATCGATCGTCCCTCGCCCGCCGACCTCCGCCAGCCGCGCCATGATCGACTGGCTGATCCCGAAGCCCGGCGGCCGGTCCAGCATGCTGAACCCGGTCCCCTGATCCCGCGCGATGACCGCGATGCCACCTTCGGATTCCTCGACGCGAAGGACGACCTGGTTCGTCCCGGCGTGCTTCACGGTGTTTCGGAGTGCTTCGCGGACGGCGTCGCGGATGGCGGTCCTGCGTGCGTGGGAGAGGCGGTAGTCCTGTTCGGTCTCGGCGGCGACGAGCTGGGTGCGGAGGCCGTCGCGCGCCATTTCGGTGGCGACCTCGGCGAGGTCCGCGGTGAGGCCGCGCGCCGACGGCGCGTCGGGGCCGGTCAGTTCGCGGCGGAGTTCGGCGGCTTGCGCCCGTGCGGTGGCGCGCATTTCCGCGAGCCGTTCCGCGGCGGCGGAATCGTCGTCCGGCGCCTCCAGCCCCATCGCCTCCAAGGTCTGGAGCACGGAGTCGTGCATGACCCGCTGGGTCCGCAGGCGTTCGGCGCGCTGCCCCCGGCGCATCCCGATCCCCAGCGCGAACCGCGTCCCCACGCCGAGCAGGATCAGGATCCCCGCCGTGGTCACCATCGCCACGACGAGCGCGACCATGCACCCCACCGACCGGCTCACCGCGAGCGGATGATCGATCGGCAGTCCGCCGATCCAGGTCAGGAACACCCGGAACGGCACCGCCGCGATCACCAGTACGAGCGCGGCCGGCAGCCCGAACGACAGCGTCCACAGCGCCACCGTCCCGACCATCCACGTCCACGCGACGTCGACGGCGAACGGCTGGATCCCGGCGGGCGCCGCGGTGGCCACGATCGTCGTGAGCACCACACCCACGGCGAGATCCGCGTACATCAGCCGCCCGGAGGTCTTCGCCCGGATCCCGCGGCCCCGCACCACCCACCAGACCGCGAGGACGTTGAGCAGCACCCCGAGGATCGTCACGCTCAGCACCGGGACGATCCCCGCCGACCCGTTCGAGACCAGGAAACCGATGTACACCTTGGGAAACGCGGCCACGCGGTAGAAGATCGGGCCGAGCGCGGAGTAGCGGATCGCGCGCATCAGCAGCGTGTCCGCGGAATCTTCCCGATAACGCCAATCGGGAACGGAATCGGGGTCGGGTGCTTCGTCGGCGGGGCTCGCGCCCAAGACCGAAGAGCCCTTTCGCAACATCGCGCGCACGAACGTGACCGATTGAGACTCGGACATCCGCCGCCCTCCCCGCGTCCGATGTCTCGAGCCTGGCAAAGCGGGCTACCCGCGTCAAGACGGCCGAATGCGCAGCTCCGCGACGAGAAGTTTGACCAACGCGCCGAGCCGCTGACGTTCGGGCTGCACGGTCGGTACCCCGGCGGCTTCCAGCGGCGCCGCGGTCACCGGTCCGACGCACGCGCACAACACCGGACCTCGCAGTGCGGCAAGGAGTTCCTCGCGGCGCGGCCCCGCCAGCGTCAGCAGGTTCGCGGCCGCCGGAGCGGAAGTGAAGGCCAACGCGTGCACGCGTCCGGCGATCACGCTTTCGACGAGTTCGTGCACAGGTGCGACGTCGGCGGGCGAAAGCCAGCGATACGGCTGCGCCTGCACGACGTCCGCACCCGCGTCACGCAGCGACCCGGTGAGTTCGGGCAGCAGGGTTCCGTGCAATTGGACGGCGACCCGTGCTCCGCGAACCCCGGCGTCGCGCAAGCCTTCGAACAGTTCCGCGTTGCTTTCCTCGGGCGCGGAGAATTCCTCACGCAGCCCCTCGCCGCGCACCGCGCCCGCCGCCTTCGGGCCCCGCACGAAGATCCGTGACGCGGCCAGCCGCTCCAGCAACGGTTCGCGCAGCCCCCAGCCTTCGGCCGCCGAAAGCCAGCCGCGGAATCCGGCGCCGGTGGTGACCGCGGTGAAGCCGACCGGTCCGGCCAGCACGGCATCCGTCGCCGCCCGCAGTTCGGTGTCGTCGGGCAGCGGGACGATCCGGATGGTGGGCGCGTGCAGGACGGTCGCGCCGTGCCGTGTCAGCGCGCCGATGAAGTCGTCGGCCCGCCGCTCCGCGGTGATCCCGATCGTGATTCCGTCCAGGTCAGCCATAACGCGCGCCCATCTTCCCGATCTCTTCCGCCAGCCGCTCGCGCAGCTCCGGCGGTGCGAGCACTTCGAGGTTCCCGCCGAACCGCAGTAGTTCACCGACCGCCGGTTCTCCGGGTTCCACGGGCAGTTCCATCGTCAGCCAGCCGTCTTCGTCCGGCTCGGCGTCCGCTTCCCGCAGCGCCCTCGCTCCGACGGCACCGAGATAGAACGGCACCAGTATGCGGGCGAACTCGTTCAGCCGGACCACCGCCACTCGTGAGTACATCCGCTTTTCGAACTGTTCCGACCATTCCTGCCAGTAGCGCGCGAGGTCGAAGTCTGACGGCCGCTCGAAGGTCTCGCCGAGACCTTCGAGTTCTTCGATCCGGGAGACCCGATAGGTCCGGTCGCTGCCGTCGCACCGCGCCGCGAGATACCAGTTCCCGGCTTTGAGGATCAGGCCGAGCGGGTCGAGGACGCGATCGACCTTCCGCTGTCCCCAGCGTTCGTACCGGACCTTGACCCGCCGCGCGTGCCAGACCGCGTCGGCCAGTTCGGACAGCCGCGGCAGGCTTTCGATCCCGCGATGCCAGCCGGGGACGTCCAGATAGAACCGTTCGGAGATCTTGCTCGCCCCGGCACGCAGTTCCGCGGGCATGGCCGCGTGCAGTTTGAGCTGAGCGGCGGCGAGGACCGTGCCCAGCCCGAGCTCACTGGCCGCCCCCGGCAGGCCCGCCAGCGAAAGCGATTGCGCCTCTTCCTCGGTCAGCCCGGTCAGCCGCGTGCGATAGCCGTCGACCAGCTGATATCCACCCGTGCGCCCGCGATCGGCGTACACCGGCACGCCGGCCGCGGACAGCGCCTCGACGTCGCGGTAGACCGTCCGGACCGACACCTCCAGCTCGGTCGCCAGCTCCTCGGCCGTCATCCGGCCGCGGTTCTGCAGCAGGAGGAGGACCGACAGGAGTCTGCTCGCGCGCATGAACCCAGTATCCCCGAAAACCTGACACAACCTGACAGGTTTGGCTGACAGGGTGAGCCCATGAACACGTTCGCCATGAAGAACTGGGAAGAAGCCCTCGTCAGCGGCACGGAGGGCGGGCCGCGCGTGGCCCACGCGCACGCCACCTTCGCCTACAGCGGGCTGATCGAGGGCGAGGCGGTCATCGACTACCTGCTGTACTACGCGGGTGAGGGCTTCGACGGCGGCGGGACCACGTCCCCCGGCCTCGAACGCATCGTAGGCAGTGTGGACGGGCGCGAGGGGAGCTTCGTGATCAAGCACGACACCGGGTTCGACGCGAAGGGAATCTCGTCGAAGTTCGCGGTCGTCGAGGGCTCCGGAACGGGTGAACTCGCCGGGATCACCGGCACCGGCACCACGACCGGCGCGCTCGATGCGCCGACGATGTCGTACACGTTCGCTTTTTCGCTGTAGGGAGGACGAATGCTCGAGGTCGATCGCGAGCAGGTGCTGGCGTACCGGATCGCGGCCCACGGACTGCACCGTGAGGAGACGGATCCGGCCGCGGCGGCCGTGTTCGATCTCGGGCTGCAGGATTCCGTGCGGGACACCGCCCTCCTGGGGCTCGCCGCCCGGATCGACGGCGACATCACGCCCGCGATCTGGGAAGACGAGCGGTTCGTGCTCGCGTGGACCCATCGTGGCGCGCCGCATTTCCACCGCCGCGCGGAACTGGACGAGATCCGGGCCGCGCTCGTGCCGCTCGACGAGAAGGACGCGATGGCGCGGATCCTCTGGCAGCGCAAGCAGGTCGAGGCCGCGGGCAGGTCCGCGACGGACGCACTGTTCACCGCGGCGAAGGCGATCCGCGAAGTCGTCACCGGCGCGCAGACCAAAGGCACGGTGAGCGGCGCCGTCACGAAACTGATCCCCCGCGGCTTGTCGTACGCCTGCCGCGGCTGCGGTGTCGTGCACATCTACGAGCAGTTGATGCGGGTCGCGTCGATCCACGCCGGGGTCCGGCTGGAGACGGGCGCGACGCCGGCGACGTTGGCACCGCTGGAAGGCCGCGGCCGCATCAAGACGTCGCCGAACGTCAAGGCGGCCACCCGCGTCATCGAGGATTACCTGCGGATCAACGGTCCCGCCACACCTGGCGACGCCGCCGCCTACGTCGGCACGACTCGCGCCGGCGTCGACGCGATGTGGCCGGATTGCCTGGCCGAGGTCCGGGTCGACGGCAAGAAGGCCTATCTGCCGGAAGACCGCGTGCCGCTCCTGGAAAAGCCACCGGAGCCGGATGTGGTCCGCCTGCTGCCACCGCTGGACCCGTTCGTCCAGGCGCGCGACCGCGCCGTGCTGGTGCCGGACAAGGCCCGGCAGAAGGAGGTCTGGAAGATCCTCGGCAGTCCCGGCGCACTGCTGGCCGACGGCGAGATCGCCGGGGTGTGGCGGGCCAAGGCGAGCGGCAGGAAACGGCTCGACTTCACCGTGACCCCGTTCGACGCTCTCCGCCCGGCCGCGCGGAAGGCGGCCGAAGCGGAGGCGGCCCGCGTCGCCGCCGCCCGGGAGTTCCCAGACCACCGCGTCACCTTCTCCTGACCGCACCTCCCGCAATTCGTCACCTACTTGCGACACGTTCCCGAGCGCGACCACCGCAAGTAGGTGACGAATTGCGGGGGTCAGGGGTCGACGGCCAGGCGGTAGCCGCGTTTCACCACCGTCTGGACGAGTTTCGGCGACCCCAAAGAGCTCCGCAGGCGCCCGATGGCGGTCTCGACGGCGTGTTCCTCGCCGCCGTCGGGCAACGCGGTGACCAGCTCCCGCCGGGAGAACACCCGCCCCGGTGACTCCGCCAGCGCCCGCAGTACCGCCATCGGCGCGGGCGCGATGTCACACCACTGCCCGTCGACCAGCGCCGCCTGACCCCGCAGCTCGATGGTGCGGCCGCCCGCGGTCAGCCGCGGCGAACGGGCTTCGAGCGCGTCGGACACCATCCGCGCCAACGCCCCGATCCGCGACCGCGCCGGCTGGACCGTCGGGATCCCGAGCGCGGCCAGCGGTGCCGCCGTGATCGGCCCGACGCAGGCCGCCACGACCCGTTTCTCCAGTGCCCGCACGATTCCCGGCAGCCGTCCGGTCCGTTTCGCGACCGCCAGCATGGACGCCACCGCGGGCGCGCTGGTGAACGGCAACGCGTCCACCGAACCGTCGAGCACACCGTCGAGCAGCCGGTCCAGCGGGCCGGGGTCGGCCGGGCCGACCCAGCGGTACACCGGCACCTCGATCACCTCGGCGCCCGCGGCGCGCAGACTGTCCACAAAGTACGGAAGCGGCTCGCCGTGCAGCTGCACCGCGATCCGCTGACCGTCCACTCCGGAATCGAGAAGATGCCGCAGCACCTCGGCGTTGCTCTCCGACGCGGGCGAGTAGTCCTCCGACAGCCCGGCCGCGCGGATCGCGCCCTTGGCCTTCGGGCCCCGCGCCAACAGCGCCGACTTCCCGAGCCGGTCGAGCAGCTCCTCCCCCAGCCCCCAGCCCTCGGCCGCCTCGACCCAGCCGCGGAAGCCGATCCCGGTCGTCGCGACGACGGCGTCGACCCGAGCTTCGAGCAGGCGCATGGTCGCCGACCGCAGTTCGGTGTCGTCGGCGAGCGGCACGATCCGGATGGCCGGGCCGTAGCGCACGGTCGCACCCTTACGCACGAACAGCGCGCCGAGCTCGTCAGCCCGCCGCGCCGCCGTGATCCCGATGACGAATCCCGCCAGGGGAAGGACTTCTGTCACGGTGAGAATTCCACCTCCACGACACCCTCGGTGACCCGCACCCGATAGGCCGCGACCGAGACACCTTCGGCGTCGAGACATTCGCCGGTCCGCAGATCGAACCGTTCCTTGTACACCGGCGACGCCACGACGGGGACGCCGCCCGCGTCGCCGACGATCCCCCGCGAAAGCACCGCCGCGCCGCTGACCGGATCCACATTGGACAGTGCGTGCCACCGGTCGCCGGGCAACCGGAAGATCGCCACCTGCACGCCGCCGTCGAGCAGGGCGGCGACGCCGGACCATTCGGGGACCGCGCCCGCCGCGCAGACGGCGGTCCAGGTGCGCTCGATCGAGGTCGTCACTGTTTCACCTCCGGGATGCCCAGCAGCACGGGCACCTTCTGGTCACGTTCGGTGCGGAACGAGATCGTCGGATCCGGCGTGCCCGGCGCGTTGACGAACGAGGTGAACTTCGCCAGCTTCTCCGGGTCCTCCAGCACGCCGCGCCACTCGTCGGCGTAGTCGCCGACGTGCTTGGCCATCGCCGCGTCGAGGTCCTCGCAGATGCCGAGCTTGTCGTCGACGATCACCGCGCGCAGGTGGTCGAGGCCGCCCTCCATCTCCTCGACCCACGGCGCGGTGCGCTGCAGGCGGTCGGCCGTGCGCACGTAGAACATCAGGAACCGGTCGATCGTCCGGATCAGCGTCTCCGTGTCCACTTCGGACACCAGTAGATCCGCGTGCCGCGGGGTCGCGCCGCCGTTCCCGCCGACGTAGAGGTTCCAGCCCTTGTCGGTGGCGATGATGCCGAAGTCCTTGCTCCGCGCCTCGGCGCATTCCCGGGCACAGCCCGAGACGGCGGACTTCAGCTTGTGCGGCGAGCGCAGGCCGCGGTAGCGCAGCTCCAACTCGATCGCCAACCCGACGCTGTCCTGCACGCCGTAGCGGCACCAGGTCGAGCCGACGCACGACTTCACCGTGCGCAACGACTTCCCGTAGGCGTGCCCCGACTCGAAACCGGCGTCGACGAGCCGCCGCCAGATCAGCGGGAGCTGGTCGACGGTGGCGCCGAACAGGTCGATCCGCTGTCCACCGGTGATCTTGGTGTACAGCCCGAAATCCATCGCCACCTGCGCGATCACCATGAGCTTCTCCGGCGTGATCTCGCCGCCGGGGATGCGCGGGACCACCGAGTAGGTCCCGTTGCGCTGCAGGTTCGCGAGGAACTTGTCGTTGGTGTCCTGCAGGGTCGCCTGCTCGCCGGCGAGGATGTGCCCGTTGCCCAGCGTGGCCAGGATGGACGCGATCGCCGGTTTGCAGATCGCGCAGCCGGTCCCGGTGCCGTAGCGGTCGATCATCTCGCTGAACGTGGTGATCCGCGTGGCCTGGAGGATCTGGAACAGCTCCGCGCGCGACTGCGGAAAGTGCTCGCACAGCGCCTTCGACTGCTCGACGCCGCAAGCCGTCAGCAGCTTGCCCAGCAGCGGGACACACGATCCGCAGGCCGTGCCCGCCCGGGTGCAGCCCTTGATCTTGGCGACCGAATCGCAACCCTCTTCGGTGATCGCATGCGTGATCGAGCCCTTGGAGACCGCGTTGCAGGAACAGATCTGCGCGGCGTCGGGCAGCGCGTCGACCCCGACCGCCGCCCCGCCACCGGCCGGGGCGAGGATCGCGCCGGGTTCGGCGGGCAGCGGCCTGCCGACCATCGCACGCAGCGTGTTGAACTCGCTCGCGTCGCCGACCAGCACACCGCCGAGCAACGTTTTCGAGTCGTCCGACACGACGAGCTTCTTGTACGTCCCGGCGACGGCGTCGTTGAACGCGACCTCCAGCGCACCCTCGGTCGCCGCGTGCGCGTCGCCGAAGCTGGCGACGTCGACACCCATCAGTTTGAGCTTCGTCGACATGTCCGGCTCGGGGAACGTGCCCTCGCCGCCGGTCAGCCGCGCCGCGACGATCTCCGCCATCGCGTATCCGGGCGCCACGATCCCGTACACCTTGCCGTCGACGGCCGCGCATTCCCCGATCGCGAACACGGCGGGGTCGGCCGTCCGGCAGGTGTCGTCGACCAGGATCCCGCCCCGCGCGCCGACTTCCAGGCCGGACGAACGCGCCAGATCGTCACGCGGCCGGATACCGGCGGAGAACACGACCAGGTCGACGTCGAGTTCCGTGCCGTTGCCGAGCTTCGCGAGGTAGCGTTCGCCGTCCGGCTCGATGGCGTCGGTCGACGTTCCCGTGTGGACGGTCACGTCGAGATCGGTGATCAGCCGCCGGAGCAGGCCGCCGCCGCCCTCGTCGACCTGCAGCGGCATCAGCCGCGGCGCCATCTCGACCACGTGCGGCGAAAGGCCCATGTCCCGCAACGCCTTCGCGGCTTCGAGACCGAGCAGCCCGCCACCGATGACGACCGCCGAACGCCGTCCGCGCCCGGGCCGCTGAGCGGCTTCCCGGATGGCGTCGAGGTCCTCGATCGTCCGGTAGACGAAACAGCCGGGAAGATCATGGCCGGGCACCGGGGGGACGAACGGACGTGAACCGGTCGCGAGGACGAGCGCGTCGTACGGCTGCTCGTATCCGGCCTCGGTGACGACGACCTTGCGATTCCGATCCACCGAAACCACCGCGTCGCCGAGCCGCAGTTCGACCAGCGGATCGTCGGTGTATTCCGCGCCTTCCAGAGCGAGGGACGCGGGATCCCAGGTGTCCACATAGGACGTCAGGGCGACGCGGTCGTACGCGGGGCGTGCCTCTTCGGCGAGGACCACGATCTGCCACTCGCCGGTCTTGTCCTCCGCGCGCACCGCTTCCACGAGCCGGTGCGCGACCATGCCATGTCCGACGACGACGAGTTTCCGCATCAGACCTCCGCTCCGGCGAGCGCCAGACCTCGGGTGCTCGCCACCTCCGACTGCTGTTTGCGCAGATACACCGCCCAGGTGACGGCGAAGCACAGGCCGTAGAAGACCAAGAAGGCGATGAACGCCGGCACCCCGCTCTTCGTGTCCGCGAACGACTGGCGGAAGGCCAGGTTGATGAAGAGGCCCCCGAGCGCGCCGATCGCCCCGGCCAGCCCGATCAACGCCCCGGATAGCTTGCGAGCCTTGAGCATCTCCAATGTCTCGTCCGCGCCCTCGCTGATCGCGACCTTCGCCTTGGCGCGGAAGATCGCCGGGATCATCTTGTACGTCGAGCCGTTGCCGATGCCGGTGAGCACGAACAACACGATGAACGCGACGGTGAACAACGCCAGCGAGTTCGACGTCGAGGCCAGGATCAGCACCACGGTCGCCGCGGCCATGCCGACGAACGTCACGAAGGTGATCTTGCCGCCGCCGATCCGGTCGGCCAGCCAACCGCCGGTCGGCCGCGAGAACGAACCGAGCAGCGGGCCGAGGAACGTGACCGCGGCCGCCTGCAACGGAGTGCGGCCGAACTGGTTCTGCAGCACCAGGCCGAAGGCGAAGCTGTACCCGATGAACGAACCGAACGTGCCGACGTACAGGAACGACATGACCCACGTGTGCGGATCCTTGACGACCTCGCGCATCGCCTTGGTGTCGTTCTTCATCGAGGCGAGGTTGTCCATGTAGAAGTACGCGCAGACCGCCGCGACGACGATCAGCGGGATGTAGATCGCCAGCACCAGCCGGGGTGCGGTCGCGCCGACGGTGCCGATGACCAGCAGGCCGATCAGCTGGATCGCCGCCACGCCGAGGTTTCCGCCGCCCGCGTTGAGGCCGAGCGCCCAGCCCTTGTGCTTTTCGGGGTAGAAGGCGTTGATGTTGGTCATCGACGACGCGAAGTTCCCGCCGCCGACGCCGCCGAGCGCGGCGATCAGCAGGAACGTGCCGAGCGAAGTGCCCGGTTGCATCGCGACGGCCGCCAGGATCGTCGGCGCAAGCAACAGCAGCGCGCTGACGATCGTCCAGTTCCGGCCGCCGAACTTCGCCACCGCGAAGGTGTACAGCGGCCGCATCAGCGCGCCGATCAGCGTCGGCGTCGAGACCAGCAGGAACTTGTCGGCGGCCGAGAACCCGTACTGCGGGCCCATGAACAGGACCATGACCGACCACAGTGTCCAGACGGAGAAGCCGATGTGCTCGGCGAGGACGGAGAACCAGAGATTCCGCCGGGCGACCTTCTTCCCGGTCTCCTCCCAGAACTGCTCGTTCTCCGGATCCCAGTGCTCGATCCAGCGCTTTCCGCGAGCGTGCATGCGGTCCTCCTTGATGGATGCGTTCGGGTTCACTGGGCGGCCAGCCATTTCGCGACCCCGCCGACGGCGTCCTTGCAGCCGCCGCAGCCGGTCGTCGCGCGGGTCGCCCCGGCGAGGGCGGGGACGTCGGTGGCGCCGCCGCGCCACGCTTCGACGAGCCGTCCCTTGGTCACCGCGTTGCAGCGGCAGATGACCGCCGACGCGGGCAGATCGGCAGGGCTCGCCGCCGACGGCGCCCCGGGCGGCAACGAGCGTCCTAAAAGGACCGCCAACCGGTCTTCGGGCACCGGAGTACCCCGGTCGTAGAGCTGCGTGATCGTCGCGGCCGCGTCGGGCAGGCCGAGCAGGATCGCGCCGGCCACCCGGTTTTCGCGGATGACGAGCTTGCCGTAGCGGCAGCCCGCCGGGTCGCTGAAGGTGAGCACTTCGGCGGCCGGGTCGTCCGCGCCGGTCATCGTCTCGCCGAGCGCGGTGAGGTCGATGCCGCGGGCCTTGAGCCGCGTCACCGCCTGGGTCCCGCGATAGCGTGACGCGGACTTCGTGCCGGTGACCAGATCGGCGACGACGGCGGCCTGTTCCCACGCGGGCTGCACGAGCCCGCCGAACGCGCCGGGATGCCGGGCGCAGTCGCCGATCGCGTGGATCCGGCCGTCGCTGGTCCGCAGCAGATCGTCGACGACGATGCCGCCCTCGACGGTCAGCCCGGCGTCCACGGCCAGTTTCGTCTCCGGTCGGACCCCGGTGGAGACGACGATGAGATCGGCGGGCACGTGCGTGCCGTCGTCGAGTTTGAGCCCGTCGCCGCTGACGTAACGCGCGGCCCCGACACCGAGCCGGAAGGCGACGCCGAGCTCTTCGAGCTTCCTGGTCAGCACCCGTGCGGATTCCGCGTCGAGCTGGCGTTCCATGATGTGCGGCATCGGATGCACGACGGTGACGAGGTTTCCCCGTCCGGCGAGGCCTCGCGCGGCTTCCAGACCGAGCAGCCCCCCGCCGAGCACCGCGACCGGCGCGCCCAGTTTGGCCGCGTCCAGGATGCGCGCGCAGTCGTCGAGGGTGCGGAACGCGACCACGTCCGGGCCGGGTTCGAGCCCTTCGACCGGCGGCATCCACGGGTTCGCGCCGGTGGCGAGCACGAGCGCGTCGTAGTCCACAGTGGACCCGTCGTCGAGGTGCACTCGCCGCGCCGCGCGGTCGATCGAGGTCGCGGCGACCCCGCGGCGCAGGTCGGCCCCGGTACGGGACGGCCAGTCGTCGTCGTGGAGCCGGACGACCTCGGGCCGCATGGTGCCGGCGACCACCGACGACAGCAACACGCGGTTGTAGGCGGTGTGCGTCTCGGCGCCGACGACGGTGAGCCGGACGCGTTCGCCGTCGGGATCGCGGCGGCGGATGTCGTCCGCCAGCCTCGCGCCCGCCATGCCGTATCCGGCGATGACCACCGACCGGGGGCTCACGCGACGGCCTCGGCCGGGGCGAGCGCGACCGCGCACACCTTGAACTCGGGCATCCGGCTCGTCGGGTCGAGCGCCGGGTTGGTCAGCAGGTTCGCCCTGCCCTCGCCGGGGAAGTGGAACGGCAGGAACACCAGGTCGGGGCGCAGCGACGCCACGCAGCGGACGCGTGCGACCGTCTCCCCGCGGCGGGAACGCACGACGGCGAGGTCGCCCTCGGCCAGTCCCGCGCGAGCAGCGGTGTCGGGATGAACTTCCACGAAGGCCTCCGCCACGACGTCGTTGAGTTCCTTGACCAGCCGGGTCTGCGCCCCGGACTGGTAGTGCTGCAGGACCCGCCCGGTCGTGGCCTGCAAGGGGAATGCGGCGTCGGGCAGCTCGGCCGGGCCGACGTGGTCCACCGGGACGAACCGCGCGCGGCCGTCCGGATGGGCGAAGCGGTCGAGGAACATCCGCGGCGTGCCGGGATGCGATTCCGCCGGGACGGGCCAGTAAAGGGCCTCGCCGTCACGGAGCCGGTCGTAGGTGATGCCCGAGTAGTCGGCGACACCGCCCTTGGACGCCTGGCGAAGCTCGGTGAAGACGGTCTCGGCGTCCGTCGGGAACCGGCCGTCGGGCTGGCCGAACCGGCGGGCGAGCTCGGAAAGCACACAGAGATCGGTCTTCGCGCCGGACGGCGGGTCGATCGCCTTGCGGCGCAGGAGGATCCGGCCTTCGAGGTTGGTCATCGTGCCGTCCTCCTCGGCCCACTGGGTGACCGGCAGGACGACGTCGGCCATCGCCGCCGTCTCCGACAGGACGAGGTCCGAGACCACCAGGAAGTCCAAAGAGGACACTTTGTCCTGGATGTTCCCGGCGCCGGGCGCGGAAACGACGAGGTTGCTGCCGAACACCATCAGCGCGCTCGGCCCGTCTTCGGTGCCGAGCGCCTCCAGCAGCTCGACGGCCGAACGGCCCGGCCCCGGCAAGGATTCCGGCGGCACTCCCCAGACCCCGGCGACGTACTCACGGGCCGCGGGGTCGTCGATCTTGCGGTAGCCGGGCAGCTGGTCCGCCTTCTGCCCGTGTTCGCGACCGCCTTGGCCGTTGCCCTGCCCGGTCAGGCAGCCGAAGCCGGACCCCTTGCGCCCGGGCAGGCCGAGGGCGAGCGAGAGGTTGATCCAGGCGTTGACCATCGCGGTGCCGTTGGCGTGCTGCTCGGTGCCACGCGCGGTGAGGACGTAGGCGTTGCGGGCCGCGGCGAGCTTGGCGGCGACACGACGCTGGTCCGCGGCGGAGACCCCGGTGATCTGCTCCACGCGCTCCGGCCACCAGGCCGCGACCGAGCGCCACAGTTCTTCGAAACCGGTGGTGCGCGTGTCCACATAGGACTGGTCGAGCAGGCCGTCGGCGACGACGGCGTGCAGAATGCCCTGCGCCAGCGCGAGATCGGTCCCCGGCGCGGGTGCGAGATGCAGCCCGGCCAGTTCGGCGGTCGGCGTCCGGCGCGGGTCGACGACGATCAGGTCCGCGCCCCGCAGGTGCTGGGTGAACGGCGGCATCGTCTCGGCCGGGTTCGCACCGATCAGGAGGACCGCGTCGGCGTCGGCGAGATCCGTGACGGGGAACGGCATGCCACGGTCGGCGCCGAACGCCTTGATCCCGGCGGCGGCCGCCGAAGACATGCAGAACCGGCCGTTGTAGTCGATCTGCGAGGTGCCCAGCGCGACCCGGGCGAACTTCCCCAGCAGATACGCCTTCTCGTTGGTCAGCCCGCCGCCGCCGAAGACGGCGACCGAGTCGGCCCCCTTGGCAGCGCGGATTTCGGTGAGCCGCTCGGCGACGAGGTCGAGAGCCTGCGGCCAGGTCGCGGGCCGGAGTTCGCCGTCGACCTTGATCAGCGGTGTCGTCAAGCGGGAGGGCGAGGTGAGGAGCTCCCCCGACGTCCAGCCCTTCTGGCACAGGCCGCCGGCGTTGACCGGGAAGTCGCGCGGCGCGACCCGGGCGCCGTCGAGGCTCATCCCGCACTGCAGGGCGCAGTACGGGCAGTGCGTGTCCACCGCGGTCACGGTGGGGGCGGTGAGCGGCACGGGCACCTCCTCCAGGCGTCGATAGCGCTTGAAGGTAGGTAGGCCGTGTTACCTGAAAACTCCTGAATGTTTCAGGCGTTTGACATTGCCCGCCGCTGATCGACGTCACACCGTGAGGTCGCGGGCCTGCTCGAGTCGACCTCGCGACACCTCTTGATGCGGCACGGCCCAAGGGGCTGAAGGGGCCTTCCACCGCGTCGCATGCGGGAAAGACGCCTTCCGCAGCTATACACTCGATGTATAGATCGTGTGTATAGTCGCTCCCATGTCCATCGGGAACACGCTGCTCGGCCTGCTCGAAGCCGGCCCGAAGCACGGCTATGACCTCAAACAGCTTTACGACAAGCAGTTCCGGCAGGATCGTCCGCTGCACTACGGGCAGGTCTACTCGACGCTGAACCGGCTCCTGAAGAACGGCCTGGTCGTGGAGAACGGCGTCGAGGCGGGCGGCGGCCCGGACCGGAAGCGGTACGCGATCACCGAGGCAGGCGTCACCAACGTCGAGGAATGGCTGAAAAGCCCGGAAAATCCCTCGGTCTACCTGCAGAACACGCTCTACACCAAGGTCGTGCTCGCGCTGCTGTCCGGCCGCGGCGCGCAGGACCTGCTCGACGCCCAGCGGAGCTCCCACCTGCGCGCCATGCGTGAGCTCACCGCCCGCAAGACCGACGGCGACCTCGCCGATCAGCTGATCTGCGACCACGCGCTCTTCCACCTGGAAGCGGATCTGCGGTGGCTGGAACTCACCGCCGCCCGCCTCGACGACCTCGCGCGCCAGCTGACGCGCTGATCTGGGGACCACACAGTGGAAACACCGTTGTTACACGGGCTCGGCCTGTACAAGGCCTTCGGCCCGAACCAGGCGCTCGACGGGGCCGGGCTGACGCTCGAAGCCGGTGAGATCGTCGCGATCATGGGTCCCTCCGGCTCCGGGAAGTCGACACTGCTGCACTGCCTGTCCGGAATCGTGCGGCCCGACGCAGGTCAGGTGCTGTTCCGCGGGCGAGATCTCGCGAGCATGTCCGACACCGAACGCAGTGCCTTGCGGCGCACCGAATTCGGCTTCGTCTTCCAGTTCGGGCAGCTCGTCCCGGAGCTGACCTGCCTGGAGAACGTCGCACTGCCACTGCGCCTTGGCGGGATGAAACGCCGCCCCGCCGAGCGGCTCGCGCGGACCTGGCTCGACCGGCTGGCGGTCGGCGACGCCGAGGACAGCACACCCGGCCAGGTTTCGGGCGGGCAAAGCCAGCGGGTCGCCATGGCCAGGGCGCTGATCACCGAACCGTCGGTGGTCTTCGCCGACGAACCGACCGGCGCGCTGGACACGCTCAGCGGAGAGCTGGTCATGCGTTTGCTGTCCGAGACGGCGAAGCAGACCGACGCCGCCGTCGTCCTCGTCACCCACGAACCGCGCGTGGCCGCCTACTCCGACCGGGAGGTCATCGTGCGAGACGGCCGGACACGCGAACCGGTGATCACCCGATGACCGGGCGCGAAGATTTGATGCTGGGGTTCCGGCTGGCCGTCGGGGGCGGCCGGGGCTCGATCGTCAGGCTCGTCCTGAGCACGGTCGGCATCGGGCTCGCGGTCGCGGTCCTCCTGATCGGCGCCTCCGCGGGCACCGTCAAGGAGAACCGCGACCAGCGGGCGTACGCCGCCTCCCCGCGGAACGAACCGATCCCGGGTGTCGCACCACTGAATCACCACACGACCACGACCGACTTCCGCGGGCAGGCGATCTCGCTCGTCCACCTTCACGCCACCGGGCCGAACTCGCCGATCCCGCCGGGGGTGGACCGGCTGCCCGCGCCGGGCGAGGTCTTCCTTTCCCCGAAGCTCGACGAACTCGTCGCGGCCGACACCAGTGGTCTGTTACGGCCCCGTCTGCCCGGCAAGCCGGTCGGGATCATCGGCACGGGAGCGGTACTCAATCCGAATGATCTCGTCGTCTACGCCGGCACGGACAATCCACGCAACGGCGCCCCGATCTATACCTTCGGTTCCCCTCCCGGCTACGAAGCGCCGTTCGAACGAGGAATTCTCTCGCTGCTGCTGATCGGTCTCTTCGTCCTGCTCACGCCGGTGTTCATCTTCGTCGGGACGGTCTCCCGGCTCGGCGGGGCGGCCCGTGACCGGCGGCTCGCCGCGCTACGGCTGGCGGGCTCCTCCCTCAAGCAGCTGCGCCGGATCACCGCGGCGGAATCCCTCGTGGGCGCAGTGGCCGGGCTGGTCGCCGGTGCCGCGGCGTTCCTGCTGTTCCGCGGCACGGTGGCGGACTTCCAGGTGCTCCGGTTCGGGGTGTACCCGAAGGATCTGACGCCGCCGTGGCCGCTGGTGGTGCTGATCGTGCTCGTGGTCCCCGCCCTGACCGTGGCGGCGGCTTGGGCCGCCCAGCGGCACACGGTCGTCGAACCGCTCGGAGTCGTCCGCGAAACCGTGCCGCCGAAGCGGCGATTGTGGTGGCGGCTGCTGCCGATCGTCGCCGGAATCGCTCTGATAGCCCCGGATTTCGGCGTCGCGAGCGAACTCGGCCGGATGGCGCTGATCGCCGGTGCCGTGCTGCTGATGCTCGGGATACCCGCGATGCTGCCGTGGGTGCTGGAGCGCGCCGTCGCCCGGGTCAAGGGCGGGCCGCCGTCGTTCCAGCTCGCGATCCGCCGTCTGCGGAACGACAGCGGGACCCCGGCCAGGGTGGTCGCGGGGCTCTGCGTCGTGCTCGCCGGGGTGATCGCGCTGCAGAGCCTGTTGGCGGGCCAGGTGACGTTGGCGGCCGTCTATCAGAAGAAGACCGACGACCGGATCTCCGTCCATGCCGACAGTTCGGTGGCCGATCAGGCGATCGCCGCGGTCCGTGCGGTGCCCGGCGCGGCCGGCTTCCAGGCCATGCGCTCGATGCTCGTCGACACGAACCGCGGCGACGGCGGGCTCGTCTCGCTCGCCGTCGCCGACTGCGCCACGATCGAAGCGACCACCGCCGCGACCGGATGCCACGACGGTGACGTGTTCGCCGATCCGGCCTCTCTCCACAAAGGACAGTCGGTGAAGCTCGTCGACGACGACAAGAGGGAGCGGCCCTGGACCGTTCCGGCCACGCCCCGCCCGCTCAGCGTGAAGCCGTCGGGGCTCGGCGAGCAACTCCAGCCACACGTGGTCGCGACGCCTGCCGCGATGGCGGGCGTCGACCTGGCCGCCGCGCCGGTCACGGTGAGCCTGCGGGGGACGACCGGCGATCCGGACTTCGTCGAGCTGGTGCGGAACTCGGTGGCGCCGTACAGCGGACAGGTCTCGGTGGCGTCCGCCAACGAGAAGCGGGTCTCCGACGAGGCCCGGATGCTCGACGACGTGCGGAACATCCTGTTCGGCGGCGCGTTGTCCGTCCTGCTGCTGGCCGGGGTGAGCCTGCTGGTGCTCGCCCAGGAACAGGTCCGGGAACGGCGCCGGGCGCTCGGGGCGCTGTCCGCCACCGGCGTGCCGGTGCGGGTGATCGTCCGGTCCCTGTTGTGGCAGAACGGGATTCCGCTGCTGGTGGGCATCGTGGTCGCGACGGTGACCGGGATCGCCGTCGCCGCGCTGGGCAGACGGCTGTTCTGGAAGGACTTGCACGTCGACTGGTCCGCGGTCGGGCTGCTCGCCGCGGCGGCGATCGCGATGGTGCTGCTGGTGACGGCGTCGACGGTCCCGTCCGTCCGCGCGGCGGCGAAGACGGAGAACCTGCGCACCGAGTGACCTACAGCACCGCGCTCACGTCCCGGGCGGCGGCACGGAGTCCGTCGTGCGCCGCCCGGGTCGACCGCGGGTCGAGGGCGTTGGCGGCGAGCCGGAAAAGGACCGCCCGCAGGAGAAGTTGCGGCCATTGGGGCAGATGCGCCCAGCGTTCGAGGAGATCGATGGTGGCGCCGCCCCAGGCCAGCGCGTCGACCGCGACGATCGCGGCGCCCCATTCACCCGGCCGGTAGTACGGCACGAAATCGACGATGCCGGGGGCCGCGTCGCCGTCGAAGAGCACGCCGGCGAGAAGCTCCCCGTGGACGACCTGGTCCGGCAGTTTGACCGGTCTTCGCGAACCGGCCAGCACCTCGAACCAGCGGCCGCCCTTGTTCTCGTCGAGGGGCATTTCCGCCTCGCCCCAGGCGAGTTTGTCGGCCAGCGCCTCGATGTCGGTGCGGCGTCCCAGGAAATCCGGCCGGGGCAACCCGGCCGTCGCGCGATGCAGTTTGA
The DNA here is from genome assembly GCF_019330265.1 of Amycolatopsis sp. TNS106. Classification (NCBI taxonomy): domain Bacteria; kingdom Bacillati; phylum Actinomycetota; class Actinomycetes; order Pseudonocardiales; family Pseudonocardiaceae; genus Amycolatopsis; species Amycolatopsis sp. TNS106. The sequence continues at coordinate 5,266,899 of NZ_CP024972.1, forward strand.
CCGCCGCGTGCACGACCTCGTCGTACCGGTGCTCGGCCGTACCGGACACGTAGCGATTCGCCGACCAGCCGCCGACGATCCACCGGCCGTCGCTGGACCGGACGGGCTTCGCGACCCGCAGCCCCGGCTCGTCGACGGCTTCCAGCGCCCGGGCCGTCCACAGGGTCCGCGACTTGTCGACGACGGGTTTGAGCACGAGATCGTTGTAGCGCCAGGCAGTGGTGCCGGGCAGCGGTTCCGCGTCACCGGTACGTCCGCCGAACGCCGAACAGACGTGTTCCGGAGGGCTTTCTAGGGTGGCACGCACGGCTCGGGACGTTACCCGGTCTTGCGCGCCACGAACGAGAAGACGCGCTGGTCTTGAGTAGCGATACTCAAGACAGGATCGCTTCTGACCTGCCATTCTTCGACCGTGATCCCCCGAACGGCTCAGCGCCGCCTCACCGACGGGCAACTCACCGCGCTCGCACTCGGCTCACTGTGGCTGCTCGGGACACTCGGAGCGCTCACCGTGGGCCTGTTGCTCCCACTCGCCGCGTTCCTGCACGTACCGTGGATCGCGTTGCCGGTGCCGCTCGTGTCGATCGGCGTGGTCTACCTCATCGGTTTCGTGGCACCGGAGGCCTTCCCGTCCGTCGCGAAACCTTGGCCGCGGCTGGCCTGGGCCTTCGCGACCGGGATCTGTGGGGTGTTCGGCGCGATCTTCGTACTCGAAGTGTCGGAGGCGTTCGACCCTTGGTTCGCGGTGCCGTTCCTGGGAGTGCCCGTGCTGCTCGTCACGGGGCTGTTCACGCGTGACCTCCGGATGCGGGCAGGGGCGGGTGTCCTCCTGGTCGCCCTGATCGCGGGCGGGATCGCCGTCCCCGCGTCACTGCCTCCGGATACCCCCGCACGGCGCCTCGCCTCGACCGGCGTCCCGCACGACCGCACTCTCGCGGCGGACCTCGGCTCGCAGCGGCTCCCGACCAAGACGACCGCGGACTCCGGGTCGCTGATCGTCGAGTACGCGCCTCAGCTGTGGATCTCGCCCGTCTGGACCTTCGCGACCGACGCCGTCGAGAACTGCGAGACGTCGGTGAAGACCGCTTGGCACCTCGAGAACGCGACGTGCGCCCAAGTCGGCGAAGGCGAGTTCATCCGGCGGAACGCGGACCGCATCGAGTTCATCCAGCGGCGTGGTGCGCTGTCGGTGCACCTCGCGGGGAACCACAACTGGAAACCCGAGGAGCTGCGGGAACTGGCCGCGAAGACCCATCCGTTGACCGACGCCGAGATCATCGCCGCCGTCCCGAAGTCGCCCCGGGGGAACCGGACGGACGTCGTCGCGGGGTTCGCGAAGTTCGTGCGGGCGATCTTCGCTACCACTCGCGCGTGAAGGCCCCCTTCCCTCGGCTGAGCCGAGGGAAGGGGGCCTTCACGCGCTTCCGCGAACCTCAGTAGGTCGGCAGGCTCTGGTCGATCTGCCGCGCCCACGCCAGCACGCCGCCCCCAAGGTGGGTCGCGTCCTTGAACCCGGCCTTGTGCAGCGCCGCGAGCGCCTCCGCCGAACGCGCACCCGACTTGCAGTGCAGCACGATCGGCTTGTCCTGCGGCAGTTCCGCGAGCGCCTCGCCCGAGAGGATCTTGTCCTTCGGGATCAGCGTCGCTCCCTTGATGTTCACGATCTCGTACTCGTGCGGCTCACGGACGTCGATGAGGGCGAAGTTGTCGCCGTTGTCGAACTTGGCCTTGAGCTCCGCCGGAGTGATCGTGTGCCCCGAAGCGGCCGAAGCGGCTTCGTCGGACACAACACCGCAGAACGCCTCGTAGTCGATGAGCTCGGTGATCTTCGGGGTCTCCGGATCCTTGCGGATCTTGACCTCGCGGTACTTCATCTCGAGCGCGTCGTAGCTGACGAGCCTGCCCAGCAGCGGCTCACCGATTCCGGTGATCAGCTTGATCGCCTCGTTCACCATGATCGAGCCGATGGACGCGCACAGCACGCCCAGCACACCGCCCTCGGCGCACGACGGGACCATGCCGGGCGGCGGCGGCTCGGGGTAGAGGTCGCGGTAGTTGAGGCCTTTGCCGTTCGGCGCGTCCTCCCAGAACACGCTCGCCTGGCCCTCGAACCGGTAGATCGAGCCCCACACGTAGGGCTTGCCGGTGAGCACGGCGGCGTCGTTGACCAGGTAGCGCGTCGCGAAGTTGTCGGTGCCGTCGAGGATCAGGTCGTACTGCTCGAACAGCTCCAGCGCGTTGGACGACTCGAGCCGGTCGGTGTGCAGGTGCACCTTGACGAACGGATTGATCTCGGCGAGCGACTCCTGCGCGGACGCCGCCTTCAGCTTGCCGATGTCCGACTGTCCGTGGATGACCTGGCGGTGCAGATTCGATTCGTCGACCTCGTCGAAGTCGACGATGCCGAGCGTGCCGACCCCCGCCGCGGCGAGGTACAGCAGCGCCGGGCTGCCGAGGCCGCCGGCACCGATGACCAGGACCTTGGCGTTCTTCAGCCGCTTCTGCCCGGTCATCCCGACGTCCGGGATGATCAGGTGACGGCTGTACCGGGCCACCTCTTCCTTGGTGAGCTCGGCGGCCGGCTCGACGAGCGGCGGCAGCGTGCCTGACATCGGGTCCTCCATCTCGCGTGGATCGCGGGTCGCATCCCAGTATCTACAACAGGGAAAGGCCCGAACGCCTTCCCCTGTTCCAGACCCTGGGATATTCCAGCTGATGAGACGGCGGGGACTAAGGTGTCTGGTTCGGCCAGGAGCCCGGCTTGCAGACCTTGCCGTCCGCGGGCACCTTGCCGCGGTCACCACCGGGGAGATTGTTCAGCTGGGCCACGAAGTCGTTGGAGACGCCGAACGTCTGCTGCATCATGACCGGCGCGATCGCGCCGTTCTCCTTGCAGCCCACGTGCTTTCCGCCCAGCGCGTGCCCGACCTCGTGGTTGATGGCGTACTGCCGGTACCCGGTCATGTCGCTCTCGAAGGCCAGCGCCCCCCGCACCCAGCGGGCGAGGTTGATCACCACGCGCTTGTCGAAGCTCGCGCGGTAGCACGACGTCTCGTACGTGATCTGGAACATGCAGACGTCCGCGCGATGCGTCGTGTTCGGTGTGGTGAGGCTCACCCGGAAGCTGGGGTTCGGGTAACTCGCGTCGACGCGCTGAAGGGCCTTCTTGCCGTCCCACGTCCAGCTCTTGGGATTGGAGAGGGTGCCTTCCACCATCGCGGCGAAGCTGTCGTCACCGCCGTAGCTGGCCTGGTCGATGCCGTCCTCGACCTCGACGGTGTACGTGAACAGCTGGCCCGTTCCGACCTTTTCGCCCTTGCCCGGCACCACGTGATAGGTGCCCTTGCCCGACTCGGTGAAGGGGCCGCCCTTCGGCAGGTCCGCGGTCGGGATCTTGAGGTCGACCGGTTTGGCGGGGTTCTCCGGGAGGACGTCGCCGCCCCCGTCGACACCCGCGCCCGGCTCGCCGCCGTTGCCGGCGGAACCGTCCGATCCATCGGCCGAAGCGAGACTCGCCCCGTCCGTGGCGATCGGCTCGGGCGGGCCGGTGGCGGTGTTGAACACGACCAGCGCGGTGATCACGACGAGGATCGGCAGCGCGTACACGCGCCAGCCGTAGGTCTTGGCGAACTGGCCGATGCCGCCCTTGCTCTTGCGCTTGACGGTCTTCGCGGCGCCGGGCTCGTGCGGCTTCCAGGAGGCACTGAGCGGCTGGGCACTGGTCCGGCGACCGCCGGGCCGGTAGCGGTCCTCGTCGAGCCGCTGCGACGGCGGTGGCGTCGGCCGGTACTGCCCGGTGCGCGGCGCGTCGGTGGTCCGGGGCTGGGCGCGCGACGGACGGCGGGCGGAGGCGGAGTACTGAGACCGCCGACCTTCGCCCTGCGCGCCTTGCTTTACCCGATCCACGCGCACCAGGGTGCCATAACCGAACTGTGATGTTGTGAGCGACCGGCGCTTCGCGGGGCGTGTCCCGCCCACCCGAATGGGCTACCAGGTGCCCGATTCGACCGATTCCCACATCCCCAAAACGGCCTTCGCTACGACATTCGGGCGTTCCATCTGCGCCACGTGGCCGGTTCGGGGCAGGACCAGCAACCGGGCGTGCGGAAGTAGCCGAGCGGTGCGCTCGGCGCGCCGGACGGAGATCACCCGGTCGTGCTGCCCCCACACGACGAGCGTCGGCGCGTCGACGGTCGGCGCGACCGCCCACAGCGACGCGGGCCCGCGGGCGGACCACGTCCGGAAGATGCCGAAGGTGCTGCGAGCCAGCGCGGGGGCGGCCCACTCGAAGGCGGCGCGAGCGCTGTGTTCCTCTTCGAGCTCGTCCAGCCTGCTTTCGGCGAAGCGGCTCGGGTCGGCGAAGCACAGCTTGATGACCTGCATGGCGCGTTCGCGCGGACCGAGCGCGGCCAGCTGCCGTCGCACCCGCGGACCGATCAGCGGCAGGTACGCGAACGCCATCCGCGGATCGGACAGCCTGCTCATGCTGGGCCGGAGATCCGGCATCGCGGGCGAGATCAGCGTCAGCGTCTTCACCAGCTCCGGACGACGGGCCGCGACGAGCAGCGCGACCGCGCCGCCCATCGAGTTGCCGAACAAGTGCACCGGCCCCGCGTCGAGACTCTCGATGTGACTCGCGACGATCTCGGCGTGCGAGTCGAGACTGAAGTCGAACCCGTCGGCCGGCTCCGAATAGCCGAAACCCGGCAAATCGACCGACGTACCTCCCGCTTGAGGCGCCAGCAACGCGGCGAGGTCGGTCCAGTTCGTGGACGAACCGCCGAGCCCGTGGACGTAAACGGCCGTCTCCGGCCCGCCCGGCGTCCGGCGGATGTGCAATTTCACCCCGGCGACACCTATTGTTTCCCCGGGCCAAGGGGGCGGCGCGGGCTCCAGTGACGGCAACGACCTGCGCGAAAGCGGCACATGGGTCAGCGGCGGACGACCCCCGGCGGCACGGGAAACTGGAGAAGACACAGCATCAAGGATGCCTGACCCTTGGCGGTCCGGCTGTACCGGCGAGTAATCTCGACCTCACTTCACGCGGTGGTGACCCCGCCCGTGGAGCCCCGCTCGACTGCGCTATGCGTTCTCGGCGGAGACGAGTGCCTCGAACTGGAGGAACGATGACAGACATGGCGCGACTGCAGGCCCGAGGTGTTCGCCTGCCCAGAACGGAACGCCGCGCCCAGCTGCTGGCCGCCGCGCAGCGGGTGTTTGCCGCGAACGGATACCACGCTGCCGCGATGGACGAGATCGCCGAAGAGGCCGGAGTCAGCAAGCCGGTCCTCTATCAGCACTTCCCCGGCAAGCTCGACCTCTACATCGCGCTGCTGGAGAGCCACGTCGACGAACTGGTGCGGCGGGTCAAGGAGGCGCTCGACTCCACGACGGACAACAAGCAGCGCGTGCCGGCGACCGTCGGCGCGTTCTTCGACTTCGTCAACAACGACGCCGGCGCGTTCCGCATGGTCTTCGAGTCCGACCTGCGCGGCGAGCCCGCCGTGCAGGAGGCGGTGGACCGGGCGACGTCGGCCAGCGTCGACGCGATCACCGAGACCATCACCGCCGACGCGGGCCTCGACGAGGACAAGGCCCGGCTGCTCGCCGTCGGCCTCGTGGGCCTCTCGCAGGTCAGCGCGCGGTTCTGGCTGGCGCATCACAAGTCGATGAGCCGCGAAGAGGCCGTCGCGCTCACCGCCAACCTCGCCTGGCGGGGTATCGGCGGCGGCTTCCCGCTGCAGCACTGACCCGACCCGCAATTCGTCATCTACTCGCGTCCATCCCGAACGCAAGTAGATGACGAATTGCGTCAGGTCACTGGGGCAGGAGCTTCTTCACGCGGTCGGCGGCGAGCTGGGCGTCGGCGACGACCTTCGCGGTGTCGATGCCGACCACGCGCCCTTCGCGCTTGAGTGCGCGGCCGTCGACGAACACCCATGAGACGTTCGCGGGCTGGGTGTTGAAGACCAGCTGATTCACCCAGTCCACCTTCGGCGCGAAGTTGACCGCCTGGGCGTCGACCAGCTGGAGATCCGCCCGCTTGCCCGGCGTCAGCGACCCGATCTCCTTGTCCATCCCGAGCGCTTCCGCGCCACCGAGGGTCGCCATGCGCAGGACGTCCGCGGTGGTCGGGTAGACCGCCGGATCCGTCGTGGTCGCCCGCTGGAGACCGACGGCCGCGCGCATCACGTTGAACATGTCGCTCGTGTCGTTGGTGCCGCCGTCGAGGCCGAGCCCGACCTTCATGTTCCGCTTCTTCATCTCCGGCAGCCGGATCACCCCCGACGCGAGCCGCATGTTCGACAGCGGGTTGTGCGCCACGCTGACCTCGGCTGCCGCGAGCTCGTCGAGGTCGGCGTCGGTGGTCTGGATGACGTGGTTCGCCACCAGCCCGGGGTGCAGCGCGTTCGCCCGCCGGAGCGCGTCCATCTGCCCCGCGGTCAGATCGGCCTTCGATTCGAGCAGGTGCACGTTCAGCGAGACGCCGAGTTCGCGCGCGAGCTTCTCCGACGCCTCGACGCTCGGGAAGTTGCCCGTGGACGGATGAGTGCCGATCTGCAGGCGTGCCAACGGGTTCGGATCGATGACCTCGCGCTTCACGCGGCGGATCTCGTTCTGCAGCGCGGGATCGGTCGTGCCGTTGTAGGAGTAGAGGAACCGCAGCTTCGACTCGCCGAGCGCGCGGAGACCACCCTTGGCGAAGTCGGTGTTGAAGGCGTGCGACCAGTCGGTGACCGTGGTGATGCCGGTCGAGACGACGTCGGCCGCGGCGAGTTTCGTGCCCGCGTACGCGTCCGCGTCGGTCACGGGCGCGCGATACAACGGGATGACGCATTTGCCGAGCCAGCCGATGAGTTCCTTGTCGGCCGCGCAGCCTCGGATGAGCGACTGCCACAGGTGGTTGTGCAGGTCGACGAACCCGGGCAGCACGATCTTGCCGCGGCCGTCGACGACTTTCGCGGTGCCCGCGTCGAGGTCCTTGCCGACCTGCTTGATCTTGGTGCCTTCCAGCACGACGTCGGCGTCGGCGAGGGCGCCGAGCGGTCCTTCGCCGAGGCCGGGATCCATGGTGAGCACCATCGAAGCGTCCCGGATGACGACGCGGCCGGCCCCGGAGAACTCGGCGTCGCTTCCGGCTTCGGTGGTTTCGCCGCCGAGGTTCGTGAGCAGGGCCGCGCCGAGAACCGCGGCGAGGGTGAGGGTGAAGACGGACAGGATCGATCCACGTTGTTTCATCATTTCAACTCCCCAGTCGATGAGATCACGTTAGCCCACCGGACGCGGACGCCTCGCGAAATGACCGCGACGGGGTGTCCCAGCTGCCCGGATTCCTCGTCCATCGGGAAGCGCGCGGCCCCGGACTCTGACGATCAGGGTCCCCTCGTGAGTGGCGGGATGCCTCGCGAAAAGAGCAAGGGACCTTTGCTCGTGCTCTGATTCGCCCGAAGGCACCGGCCCGGGCCGGATTTCGGCTATGAATCGAACGACCGCGTCACCGATCCGCGAGGAGTAAGCCATGCCCCACATCGCGCTCGATGAGAACCTGCCCGGCATCACGGCCCTGTTCGCCTACCGGCCGGAGACGGCCGCGCCGCTCGGGCAACTCGCCGAGGTCCTGCTTCGCGGCCCGAGCAGTCTCAGCGTGGGCGAGCGCGAACTGATCGGTGCGGTCGTCTCGCGCGGCAACGACTGCACGTTCTGCTCACGCAGTCACGCCGCCGTCGCCGCCGAAGCGCTCGAAGGCGGCATGCCGGTCGTCGAAGCGGCTTGGAAGGACGTCGACGGCGCCCCCGTCCCGGCGAAGGTCAAGGCGCTCCTGCACGTCGCGCTCGCCGTCCGGGAAAGCGGGAAATCCGTGGGCGAAGAGCTGATCGAGATGGCCCGCGCGGAGGGCGCGACGGACGTCGAAATCCACGACACGGTCCTGATCGCGGCCGCGTTCTGCATGTTCAACCGCTACGTCGACGGGCTGGCCACCCTCGCCGTCGACGACCAGGACGCCTACCGGGAGACCGGTAAACGCCTCCTGGAGCACGGCTACACGAACCTCTGAGGGAGCAAGGGACCTTCGCTACCACCTGGCCGCGTCCCCACGTCGCGAAAGCCACTTTCGCGACGCCTGATGTCCCGAAAGTGGCTTTCGCGACATGCTCAAGCGCCCTCCCTGAGCCGCTGACCTGCGGAAAGAGAGCAAGGGACCTTTGCTACCACTTGTCTCACTGTCGAGAGAAGCGGTAGCAAAGGTCCCTTGCTCCCTTTTTCAGGCCCTCGCGGCGCGGCGGACGAGGGCGGCGATGCGGTCCGAAACCTCTTGCGCCCGTTCCTGCGGGAGCATGTGCCCGGCGCCCGGGTAGCGCACGAACTCCGCCTCCGGCAGCTCGTCGGCGATGACCTTGGCGTGCGGCGGCGGGCAGAGCCGGTCCCGCTCCCCCGCGAGCACGACCACCGGTTTGCCCTGCAGCGCGGCCAGCGTCACCCGGCAGTCGTGCCGCGAGATCGCGTCCTGGAACCCCGCGACGCTCGCCGGATGCGCGCACAGCAGCTGTTCGGCGACCGAGTCCACGTCGGCCCGCTGCGGCCGCCGCCCGAAGACGAGCAGCCGAGCGCCCGGCCGTACCACCGACAGCGGCAGCGGCAAGGCGTCACGGCGGTTCTTCGCGAGCAGCTTCGCGAGCCTCCGTTCGAACCTCGCCGCGCCGCTGCCCGCGATCCCCGGCAGGCCGAGGGTGATCCGGTCCATCTCACCGGACGAGGTGGCGACGAACGCGACCCCTGCGACGCGCCGGGCCACGAGATCGGGATGCCTGCGGGAAAGTTCCATGATCGTCATACCGCCCATGGAGTGCCCGGCGAGCACGAGCGGTCCGTTCGGGACGCGGTCTTCGATCAGCTCGGCGAGGTCGTCGGCGAGGGTGGCGATCGTGGCCGTCCCCGGTTTCGCCGGCGCGGAACCGCCGTGGCCGCGCAGGTCGTAGCGCAGGGTCCGGACGGAGTCGCCGAGCCGTGCCGCCACGCCGTCCCAGGTCCGGTGGTCCTGGGTCCAGCCGTGCACGAGCACCAGCGTGAGTTCGGAGTCGGCGGGGCCGCTCGTCTCGACGTGCAGTGCGGTGCCGTCTCCCGTCACGAACCGGTGTTCCCGCGACGGGTCCCACGAGACGGCGTCGCGCTGCTTGACGCTCTTCATCGCTTCCCCGGCAGCAGGAAGGACTTGCGCCAGAAGTACATGCCCGGCTTGCCGACCAGACCGGATTCCTGCAGGAACGGCATGATCTTCTCGCCTGCCCACTGGATGCTTTCGCGCCAGTGGGGGTTGTTCAGCGCGGCCTCGACGCCGTCTCGCGGACGGATGCCGACGGCCTTGTAGACGTTGGGGTTGATGAAGGCCCGCGTCACGAAGTACGAAATGAGCGCGATGATGAACTGCTGGTAGAGGATTTCCTTCTTCGACAGTTTCGCCATTCCGCGAGTCACCTCTTCGCGGGCGAAGGTGACGTGCCGGGCTTCCTCGAGGACGTGGATCCGGTTGACCATGCGCACCAGCGGCTGAATGTCCGGGTCGTTCATCTGCTCGCGCTGAAGCCGGTCGAGAACCTCTTCGGCGACAAGGATCGCGCCGTAGCGCGCGGGGCCGTAGCTGATCGTCGGCATCAGTTTCGCCAGCCGCCGCAACCAGGGCACCGGCCCGTAGTTCGGGCAGCCGATCCGCGAAGCCATCCGCGCGAACATCGTCGAGTGACGGCATTCGTCCGCGATCTCGGTCAACGCGTACTGGGCGTGCGAGCTGGTCGGGTCCTCTTCGTAGACCTCCTTGAGCAGCATCTGCATCAGGAGGATTTCGAACCACAGCCCCGTCGTGGCGACGCTCGCGACTTCGTGCTTGCCGAGTTCGATGCGCTGCTCTTCGGAGAGCGAGTCCCACAGCTCGGTGCCGTAGAGCGAAGAACGGTGAGCCGGGATGTAGTGCTTCCCCTCGACGAGCGGGGCGTTCCAGTCGATGTCGACGTCGGGATCGTAGAACTTGTTCGCGGAGGACTTGAGCAGCCGCTCGGCCGTCTTCTCCCGGTCTGTTTCTTTCAGCGCCCGCGTCATTGCCGACACACCCCTATCTGTAACTCGTGGTAACAGTTACCTCTGGTAGCATGACTTGGGTGATCGAACGTGTCAAGCGCAACAGCAAGCAGTCGAGCAAGCACCCCACAGCGGGTGAGGCCGACACGGGTGACGCCCGTCGTGACCGCTGGCGCAAGCACCGGATCGCGCGCCGCGCGGAGTTCGTCGAGGCCGCCCTGCGCGCGCTCGACACCCACGGGCCGGACCTCGGCATGGAAGACGTCGCCGCCGAAGCGGGCGTCACGAAACCCGTGCTGTACAGGCACTTCGACGACAAGGCGGATCTGTACGTCGCGCTCGGGCAGCGCGGCACGGAGATCCTCTTCCAGCGGCTGATCCCGGCCATCAACTCCGAGCTCGCCCCGGTCCCCCGGATCCGGATGGCGCTCGACGCGTTCTTCAGCGTCATCGAGGAACACCCCAACCTGTACCGCCTGCTCGCGCGCGGCGGCCTTCAGGAGAAGGTGGTCGTCAAGGCCGACGTCGTCGCCGAGGACAAGGAACTGATCGCCACCGCGCTGACCGCGTTGCTCGGCGACTACATGCGGATGTTCAACATGGACTCCGGCGCCGCCGAACCGTGGGCGCACGGCATCGTCGGCATGGTGCAGAGCACCGGCGAATGGTGGCTGGACCGGCGCTCGATGGGGCGCGACAGCGTCGTCGAGTATCTGACGCAGATCATCTGGGCCGCGATCGACGGCCTCTCCCGGCAGCAGGGCATCGTCATCGACCCGAACCTGCCGCTCGAAGAGAACAAGGTCGTCCAGATGCGGAAGGAATCGGAGGCGCAATGAGCGAGCACGACGAAGACGGTTATTCCGGCGAAGCGGTCCTCGTGATCGACGGAACCGAGATCGCCACCACGGTCGACCTGAGGGGCTACTTCCAGCCCATCGACGGGTATTACCGCTGGTACGGCCGTGTGGCCACCAACGAGCAGGTGTCCGCGGCCGCTGGCGGCAAGAAGACCGCCGTCGAGATCCGCGCGGGCGAGTACAGCGCGAAGGGCGAACTCTCCGACCCGGACCCGTGGGACCGCTACCGCATCATGGGCACCAGCACGCCGCCCTTCCACGTGCCGACCTCACTGGACGAACTGAACGAACTCAACGCCTGACCACTGAGGCGACAGCAAGGGACCTTTGCTCTCATTCGTTAGCACGCTAACAAACGACAGCAAAGGTCCCTTGCTCTCTTTCCGCAGGTCAGCGCGGGCCTTCGGGAGCTCCGGGTTCCCAATGTCGCATTTGAGGCGCTCAGCGTCTCAAAGGCGACATTGGGAACCCGGCGCTGCCGGCCCTACAGAAATCAGCCCCGCCGTTGCGCGGGCACCCGGCTCCGCGGCACCACGTACTTAGGCCAGCTCGACAGCTTGTTCATCGCCCACTCCAGCGGCCCGCGCCCGATGAACTTCCGCCACAGCACCGCGGCGGTCAGCGCGACCACCGAGAACTCGACGAAGTGCAGCACGCTGAAGATCGAGTCGCCGTCGCTCTCGTCCCACAGCAGCGCGATCGCCACGAAGTGCAGCACGTACGCGCTGAGCACCCGCCCGCCCAGATCCGATAGCGGCCGCAGCACGCGTTCGAACCTCGGCATCAGCAGCTGACAACCGCCGATCACCGCCGCCGCGATCCCGATCGAGATCAGCAGGTCGAACGGCGTGTAAGAGGTCCCCGTCGGCAGCAGCTCCCAGGCCCAGCTGGTGGTCGGCGGGGTGCCGTGGATCCAGGTCTGGTGGAGCCGGAGGAATTCCGGCGGCGTCATCCCCATCTGCGCGGCGGCCGGTTCCAGCGAGCGGTAGACGGCCTGCATGCCACCGAGCGGTCCGGTCGCGATCCAGGACACGACGTACCCGCCCACCGCGAGCGCCGATCCGCCGAAGAACAGGCGACGGCACACGCTGCGCGACGTCAGGTCCATCCGCCCGATCGCCATCCCGGCGAACACGTACGCCATCAGCGTCAACGCGGGGAAGGTACCGGTCAGGACGAGGACGGTCGCGGCCTTCAGCAGCCCGGTCGACGTGACATCGTCCGCGGTCAGGTCCGGCGCGAAGAAGAGCAGGTCGCGGGGAAGCAGTTGCGCTCTGATGAGGTGCGAGAGCAGCGGGCCCGCCACGGCGACGACGACCGCAGCGATCGCCAGCGCCTTCGCGCCCGCGCGCAGCCACGGGATCGCGAAGAGGAAGCAGGCCCCGTAGTAGGCCAGGATCACCATGTAGCCGGTTTCGAGGCTGGTCAGCCACAGCCCCAGCGCCACCAAGAGCGGGGCGCGGGTCGCCAGTTTGAGCGCGACGCGGGTCCGGTCGCGGCCCTGTTTCGGACGGCGCCCGCCGGACATCAGCGCGATCGAGACCCCGGCCAGCACCGCGAACAACGCGGCGGAATGACCTTCGAACGGTTTGAACAGCACCCCGACGCCGCCTTTGGCCGGATCGGGGCCGACATGCACCGCGTACATGCCGAGTACGGCCAGGCCGCGGGCGACGTCTATACCGGTCAGCCGCCCAGCGACCCGTTTGCCTTGTTCGGGAACTGTGCGCGCGCCGTCGACCAGCGCGCGGTCCATCACAGTGACGCCGTCCACCTCATTTCTCGGCTAACCCCCTGCCGTCCCCGCCATAGCGTGACGATCAAATCTGAGAGCTGGCTGAGACGCGGCGGTGACGCCACTGTGACATCCGACTACAACCCGATCGGGTTAACCACCAACAGCGAAGCCGACCTTGCGAACATCCGACGGCGCGATCTCGACGTAGGCGATCCGGTCGGTGGGCACGATGTACTTGCGGCCCTTTTCGTCGTCGAGGCGGAAGATCCCGTCGCCGGCCCTCAAGGCGTTCGCGACCAGTTCCTCGACCTCGTCGGGTGACTGGCTGCTGGACACCACGAGCTCCCGCGGCGTGTCCTTGATGCCGATCTTGACCTCCACGTGGGACCTCCGCTTGAAAGTTCGAAAAATCACTGGTGCGCCAAGGCTAGCCGAAGTGACCTCAGCCGAGCCCCAGCACCTGCATGCGCTTGGTGTGCCCTTGCTGCAACCGGCGGAACAGCGCGGCGATTCCCGAAAGGTCCCCAGAGCCCTCGACGATCAACTCGGCGAGCCCGTCCCGCTCGGCGACGACGTACTGGGCCTGGGTCAGCGCCTCTCCCAGCAGACGGCGGCCCCACAGCGCGAGCTTGTCCCGCGCCTTCGGATCGGCCTCGATACCGGCCGCGACTTCGCGTTCGGCGAACGCGGAATGCCCCGTGTCGGCGAGCACGGTGAGCACCAGATCCTTGGTCTCGGGGTCGAGCCAGCTGGCCATCTCGCGGTAGAGATCGGCCGCGAGCCCGTCACCGACGTAGGCCTTCACCAGGGACTCGAGCCAGGAACGCGGCGCCGTGGAGGCATGCCAGGCGTCGATATGCCCGACGAACGGCCGCATCGCGTCCTCGATCGCGACGCCGTGCCCCGCGAGGTGCTTGGTGAGCAGGTCGTAGTGCCCGATCTCGGCGGCCGCCATGGACGCCAGCGCGGCCCGGCCGGACAGCGTCGGCGCGGTGCGCGCGTCCTCGGCCATGCGATCGAATGCGGACAATTCCCCATAGGCGAGTACGCCGAGCAAATCGACTACGCCCTCACTGATCTGCTTTGCCTCCGTCACGGCGGAAAGGGTATCGCCGAACACACGTCCGGGGTGGTGAAGAGACCGATCCCACCTTCGTCGGCGCGCCTGGGGCTATCGAAAAACCGCAGATCAGGTAGACTGGCCGCCGGATACGACGGATCTTCCGTCCCGGATCGGGACGCCGCTGCGGCTGAAGGACAGCCGGTGTGGCCCCGGTCAGCACAAGAATGATGTGCGTGCACGCCATCCTGCGGCATTCCCACGAAGGGCCGCTCCAGCGCCAGTAGCGCGGAGCCCGAGCGAATTTTCGTGGTCGAGTGTCGATCGGTGACCAGGGCAGTGCGCGCTGGTCACGAGAGAGGCGAGCACCCTGACCACGAACGAAACCACAACCGAAGAGCACACCACCACCGGCGTCCCGGAGGCCGTCGCGCTGGAGCACAGCGAGACAGGCCCGGCGGCGTTGGACACGTCGCACCCGCTGCAGGCGGGCGCGCCGGTGGAGGCCGAATCCCCCACCTTCGCCTCCTTCGGCGTCAAGCCGGAGATCGTGAAGGCCCTCAACGAAGCCGGGATCGAGCGCACCTTCGCCATCCAGGCCCTGACGCTGCCGCTGGCCATGGCGGGCGACGACCTGATCGGCCAGGCCCGCACGGGCATGGGCAAGACGCTGGGCTTCGGTGTCCCGCTGCTGCACCGCGTCGAGGTCCCCGGCGACGGCACCCCGCAGGTGCTGGTCGTCGTGCCGACCCGTGAGCTGTGCATCCAGGTCGCGAACGACCTCAAGGGCGCGGGCAAGCACCTCGGCATCCGCACGCTGGCCATCTACGGTGGCCGCCCCTACGAGCCGCAGATCGCGGCGCTCCGCAACGGCGTCGACGTCGTCATCGGCACGCCCGGCCGCCTGCTGGACCTGGCCGAGCAGAAGCACCTCGTGCTGGGCAAGGTCCGCGGTCTGGTGCTCGACGAGGCCGACGAGATGCTCGACCTGGGCTTCCTGCCCGACATTGAGCGCATCCTGCGGATGGTCCCGGAAAAGCGCCAGACGATGCTGTTCTCGGCGACCATGCCGGGCCCGATCATCACGCTGGCCCGCACGTTCCTCACCCAGCCGACGCATATCCGCGCCGAGGAGAACGACGCCGGCGCGATCCACGAGCGCACCACCCAGTTCGTCTACCGGGCGCACTCGATGGACAAGCCCGAGCTGATCGCCCGCGCGCTGCAGGCCGAAGGCCGTGGCCTGACGATGATCTTCACCCGCACGAAGCGCACCGCGCAGAAGGTCGCCGACGAACTGGTCGAGCGTGGCTTCGCGGCCGCCGCCGTGCACGGTGACCTCGGCCAGGGCGCCCGGGAGCAGGCGCTGCGCGCGTTCCGCGCGGGCAAGGTCGACGTGCTGGTCGCCACCGATGTCGCCGCCCGCGGTATCGACATCGACGACGTCACGCACGTGATCAACTACCAGACGCCGGAGGACGAGAAGACCTACGTCCACCGGATCGGCCGCACCGGCCGCGCCGGGCGCACCGGTGTCGCGATCACCCTCGTCGACTGGGACGAGGAGCCGCGCTGGAAGATGATCTCGGACATCCTCGGGCTCGACATGCCCGAGCCCGCCGAGACGTACTCGTCGTCGAAGCACCTGTTCAGTGACCTGGGCATCCCCGAGGGCACCACCGGGCGCCTCCCGCTGTCGAAGCGGACCCGCGCCGGTCTTTCGGCCGAGGTCGAAGAGGACCTGGGCGGCAAGCGCCGTGGCCGTGGACAGGGTCCGGCGAAGGACGAAGAAGCACCCCGGAAGCGCAACCGCGCGCCGCGCAAGCGGACCCGTGGTGGTGCCGACGCGGCCGCCAAGATCGAGGCCGCCGACGCCGCCGCGAACGCTTCCGCGGAAGGGACCGCGGGCGAAGCCGCTGAGTCCTCTTCGGAGGGCCGCACGCGGACCCGTCGCCGTAGCCGCGGCGCCGCGAAGCCGAGCCCGGAGGTCAGCGGCCCGGCGGTCGAGAAAGAAGCAGGCGACAGCGCCGAGCGTCCGGCTCGCCGACGCCGCCGTCGCCGTCCGTCGGCGACTTCTGATACACCTGCGTCGGCAGACTGAGCTTTCATACTGCGGACATGGGGAGCTAGGGGCACGTGAGCGAACGCTGGGACGCCGCGCCGAACGATGAACCGGCGCGGCCCGTGCCCGCCGATCCCGGGCAGCCGGACGGCAGCGAGCCGGAGACGGCCGAAAACGCGATCGGCACGGAAGACGTGCTGGAGGCCGATCCCGCCCAGCCGGTGGCCACCGAGCCGCCGCTGGGCGGGAAACGCGCCCGGCGCTCGCCGTGGAACCGCACGCGGGATCGCGTGATCGCCGCGGCGATCGTGGTGGTCGTCGCGATCACCGGCGTCGTCCTCGGTGTGACCAGCGACAACGCGGCGACGGTCGCGCAGGTCGCCGCCACCCTGCCGCCAGGGCTCCCGCCCGCGCCGGCGCAGGTTCCCGGCTCACTGAGCGAGCTGTGGCAGGCACCGAGTTCGTCGACACCCGTCCCGATCGGCGAAGCCAATAGCGTCGTCACCGCGGACAAGGGCGAGGTGCTCGGCCGGGACCCGTACACCGGCGAGGTCCGGTGGCGCTACTCGCGCGATCTCGAACTGTGCACCGTCGCGCTCGCCGGAATCAAGGTGGACGCGGTGTACCGCAAGGACACCGGCTGCAGTGAGGTCACCCAGCTCGACGCGGGCACCGGGCGCCGCACGGCGCAGCGCAACGGCGACGCCGAACTCGGGACCAGGCTGGTCGTCGACGGATCGCACGTCACCACGACCGGCAAGAACCTGCTCAACACCTGGCGCGACGACCTGGTCAAGAGCATGGAGTACGGCCAGGTCCCCGCCATCGTGAACCCGAACAAGCAGCCGAGGACCGGCTGCACCTACGGCACGGTGGCCGCCGCGGCGGGCAAGATCGGCGTGATCGAGCGCTGCCCCGGCGACCCGGCCGACCGGTTCACCGTCTACCGCGCGACCAACGACGAAGCCGACGACCCCAAGGTCGAATACAGCACCGTGCTCGCCGGCAGGAACGCGAAGGTCGTCGCGATGTCCGGTGATCTCGCGCTGATCGTGCTGCCCGAGCAGAAACTGCTCGTCATCTACGGCGGCGACGGGCTGCAGAAGTCGGCGTACCCGCTCGACGTGCCCGACGCGGACATCGCGCAGGATCCGGTGGGCGGCATCATGACGACCTCGTGGACCGCGCAGGGCGTCTACTGGTTCACCGGCTCGAAGACCATGGCGTTCTCGCGGGACGACCTCACACCGCGCTGGACGCTGAACAACTCCACCGGCCCCGGGGTGACCTTCGGGGAGCAGCTGGTCGTGCCGATCCAGGGCGGGCTCGCCGTGCTCGACGAGACGACCGGCGCCACGATCCGCACCGTCGGCGTCGACCGGCGCGGCTACACCGGCCCGGTGCTGCTTTCCTCGGTCGGGCCCGTGCTGCTGGAGCAGCGCGGCCCCACCCTCGTCGCGCTCAAGTGACCGGCAGGCGGTAGCAAAGGTCCCTTGCTCCCGCCTGCCGTCAGCGCGTCGTCGAAGCCCTGGAAGTACGCAGCCGGCTGACTTCCTTCCAGCACCACTTGCCGCCTTCGCTGGCGAGCGTGCCGGTGGCGGTGCCCGGCCGCCCGGCGACGGTCAGCGTGACGGCGACCGTGTACTTGGTCTCGGAGACCTTCGTGACCGGGCCGAGCGAAGCGTCCGAGGCTTCGTCGACCCGCTCGATGATCTGGTCGATGTCCTTTTCGGCGCTCCCGCACTTGAGCGCCGTCAACGCGGCCCGGTCATGGGCGTTGATGCCGTCGATGATCGCCTGCGCGGTCCCTTCCGGGCCGGACGCCTTTTCGGCCTTGTCGTCGCCGAGGAAGAACCCGGGAGCGACGAATCCGGTGATACCCAGCGTGAGCACCACGACGGCAGCGGCGGCGATGCCCACGATCAGGCCGGTCTTGGAGTTCTTCGGGGGCGCGGGCGGCCCGCCGAAGCCCTGGGGGTACTGCTGGTTCTGGCCGTACTGCTGCTGGCCATAGCCGGGGTACTGCTGCTGCGGGAACGCGCCGCTCTGGTCGTAGCCGCCCTGCGGATACTGCTGCTGCCCGGGGTATTGCTGTTGCCCTGGGTATTGCTGCTGTCCGGGGTACTGCTGCCCGCTTTGGTCGGGCTGTCCCGGGTACTGCTGCCCGCCTTGGCCGTGGTCAGGCTGTCCTGGCTGGGGTGGGTAGGTCATCGACAGTGCCCTTCGTCCTCGCTGCGGGGCAGCGTGTTCATCCACGACATGCCCCAGTGAGCCATAGTTTCGCAGCGGCGGGACGCTTTTCGGGCCGATGACACCTTCCTGCCGTATCAGCTCCACCAGAACAGGCTCAGCGCGGCCGACACGCTCACCACGACCAGGAGACCCGCGTAGCCCGCGACGCGGCCATTACGCGAATCGGCGACCCGTTGTGCCAGCAAGGCGACGACCGCCGCGACCGGATGGCCGATCAGCATCAGGAGTCCCGGCCCCGGCGCACCGGTGACCAGACAGAGCGAAGCGATCGCGACGACGCACACCGCGAGCACGGCCATTCCGGCCGCGAGCGCTCCAGTCAGCCCACGCCAGAACCGGCCGTTCTCGGGCGTCTTGGGCTCGTCCTCGGGCCGCGGGATGATCGCGAGCTCTTCGGTGTCCGGTGACGACACGTCCTCGCCTGTCCAATCGTCGGGTTTCGAGATTCTAGGGCGCCAGCAACTCCCACGGCTGAGCCGCGGGCCCGGCCTCCTGGCCTGCCGCGCAACTGGGCCGGAAGTCGCACCATGAGCAACGACGGCCAGGGCGCGCCGGGAACAACACGTCCCCGTCGCCGCCCGCGTCCAGGGTATCCGCTGCCAGCCGCAGGTCCCCGGCGGTCTCGTCGGCGCGTTGGAGATGCCGCTTCAGGCTTTCCTCGGTGTGCTCGGCGGCCGCGATGGTTCCGGTGGGCACATGGTGCAGCTCGACCTGATAGCACGGCGTCCGCAGCGTCCTGGCGGCCGCGACCGCGTACAGCGCCAAGGCCTGTGACGAGCGCGCCTCGTACTCGTCCGGCTCTCGGCGGCCGGTCTTGTAGTCGATGATCACCAGCTCACGACCGCGTTGGTCGATCCGGTCGGCGCGGCCCTCGATGATGAGGCTGGGCCCGCTGCCCGGCTCGAGCGTGACCGGCGCCGAAACCCAGCGCTCCAGCCCGACGGGATCGACGCTGACGTCGTTGTGCTCGACGTACTCCGCGACCCAGGCCTTGGCCCTGGCTCGGTACCGGGCGGCCTGGTCGGTGTCCTCGAACCCGGCGTCCTTCCAGTGTTCGGCGACGAGCGCCATCGCCCGCTGCGGCACGCGCTTGATCACCGGCAGGTCGAACAACGCCCGCAAAGCGTTGTGCACCACCGCACCCAGCGTGCTGTGTGCCCACGCGCCGGTGCGTGCCGGGGACGGCCGGTCGAGATACGACATGCGGTAGCGGCGCGGGCAATCTTCGAACGTCGCGAGGCGCGCGGGCGAGACCTTCGTCAGCTTGCGCGGCGCTTCGACGCCGAAGTCGAAACCAATTTGCTCCATCGGATCACCCCGCGCGCAACGCTACGCACCCCCACCGACACTTTTCGAGGGGATCCCCAGGAAGGGAGCAAGGGACCTTTGCTACCACCTCGGGGCCCAGGGGAAGCGTGCCGGTCCGTGAAGGCCTCCTTGAGGGACCCTGGGTCCGTGAAGGGGGCCTTCACGGCATGCCGCGGTCGGGCGGGGGAGCAAGGGACCTTTGCTACCACTCGCGCCCGGTCACGTGCCCGAGATGAAGCCCTTCACCGAGTTCGCCACCAGCTCGACCGCGATGGCGGCCAGCAGCAGACCGGCGATCTTCGCCAGCAGCGTGATGCCGCTTTCCTTGATCAGCCGGATGACCACGCCCGAGTACCGCATGCACAGGTACAGCACGAAGTGCACCGTCACGATCGAAAGCGCGAGAGCCACGTACGCGCCCACGTGCCCATCGGCCTGCCGGACGAAGACGATGGTCGCGGCGATCGCGCCCGGACCGGCGAGCAGCGGTGTCCCGAGCGGCACGAGGGCGACGTTGACGTCGTCGCCCGCCGCCTCGGCCTCGCCGCCGGTCTTGCCGGTCAGCAGTTGGAGCGCGATGAGCAGCAGCAACAGTCCGCCCGCGCCCTGCAGCGCCGGGATCCCGATGCCGAGGTACGACAGGATCGCTTGTCCCGCGACGGCGAACAGCGAGATCACCAGCAACGAGACCAGCACCGCCTGCCGCGCGGCCTTGGCGCGGAAGGCCACCGATTTGCGGCCGGTCAGGCTCAGGAACACCGGCACCGTGCCGGGCGGGTCCATGATGACGATCAGCGTGATCGTCGCGCTCATGAACAGGCGCGCGTCGAAGAAGTCCGTGATCGTCACCGGGTCACGACCTGGTAGCCGGTCGACCGCGCGACGAGTTCTTCGAGCGCGAGCGGGTCGGTGGTCTCGTCGCCGAGATCGATGGTCTTGTTCGTGCCGTGGTAGTCGCTCGAACCGGTGCGCACGAGCCCCAGCTCCCCCGCCAGCCCGTGCAACTGGACGCGGGTCTCCTCGTCGTGGTTCGGGTGGTCGACCTCGACGCCGGTAAGCCCGTGCCCGGCCAGCCCGGCGAGCACGTCGACGGTGATGGTCGCGCCGCGCGTGTAGGCGAAGGGGTGCGCGATGACGGTGACGCCGCCCGCCTCCGCGATCATGTCGATCGCGTCCTCCACGAGCGTGTCCTGCCGCGCCACGAAGTACCCGCTGCCGTTGCCGAGATAGCTTCCGAAGGCCTCGTTCACCGACGAGACGACGCCTGCCCGCACCAGAGCCTGCGCGAGATGCGGCCGCCCGGCCGAACCGTCCTCCGGCAGCAGCGACATGACCTCGTCGGGATCGACGGGGAGGCCGTCGGCGGCCATCCGCTCGGCCATCACCCGCAACCGCCATCGCCGCTCCGAGCGGAGCCGGGTCTGCTCGGCGACGATCGACGGCGACGCCGGGTCGAAGAGATACGCGAGCAGGTGGACGCTGATATGCCGCCCGGTCACCGGATCGACGGAGATCGTGGACAGCTCGGCGCCGGGGACCAGGGTGAGTCCCGGCGGAAGTGCCTCCGCGGCCGGGGCCCAGCCGGCCGTGGTGTCGTGATCGGTGATCGCGACTACGTCGAGGCCCGCCTTCGCGGCGGCGGCGACCAGCCCGGCCGGGCTGTCGGTACCGTCGGAGGCGGTGGAGTGGGCGTGCAGGTCGATGCGCATCGCCGCTCAGTATCGACGATGCTCCAGGTCACAGCGACTCCGGGACCTGCGCTAACCGACCTTCTTCTTGCCGCGCGCCGCACGCTGTGCCTTGATCATCGAAAAGCGCTCGGCCTGCTTCTGCTTGTCGCCGAAGACGAGCTCGGAAATCGTGTCGTAGAACTCTTCCGGCTTCGGCAGGTAGTCGATGCGGTTCAGCGCCTGGATCTGGCCGGCGGACTCGACCACCATGGTCCCGTACCCCATCATCCGGCCCCACGCCGAACGCTCGTAGGTGAGGTCGGTGACCTTGGTGATCGGCATCATCAGCACTTTCGTCGTGAAGACACCCGTGGTCATCACGAACCGCTTGTCCGTGACCACCAGGCGCTCGACCCACCACTCCATCACCACGTACGCGAAGCGCAGGATGATGAGCAACGCGGCATACCAGAGGATGTTCTGGATGACCCACGCGGCGGGCGGCAACAGGTAGGAGACCAGGACGCAGACGGCCAGCAACGCGGCCGTCTCGAAGGTTTCCCACAACAGCACAGCCC
Organism: Amycolatopsis sp. TNS106; assembly: GCF_019330265.1. Taxonomy (NCBI): domain Bacteria; kingdom Bacillati; phylum Actinomycetota; class Actinomycetes; order Pseudonocardiales; family Pseudonocardiaceae; genus Amycolatopsis; species Amycolatopsis sp. TNS106. The sequence goes on from NZ_CP024972.1 coordinate 5,288,499, forward strand.
AGTGCCGGCGGATCCTGATGACCCGCCGCTCGGTGTCGAGGAGATACTCGTCTGGATCGCGTGGGGCGAACATACCGATAGAGTATCCGCTCCCCCGCTAGCTGAAGACGTTGCTGACGAAGGTGATCACCGATTCGGCCGAGTCACGCAGGAAGCCGATGATGTTTCCCACGAGGCCCGCGGCCTGACCTGGCTGCGCGATCACGAAGAACAGCACCAACGCGATTCCTGCGAAAGTGAGGAGCTTTTTCGCGTTCACAGCGATCAATCCTGTCTCTTACGGTGACTGACTGCGGATACTGACCATTCATTTTGTACCGCACCTTCCACCGGCGCGGGAGGGAAGTCCCGCGCTTGGGTCAGCCGGCGAGGTGAAGTGTACCGTATGGCTACTCTCCGTGTACAGGACAGCCATTGTCAGGAAGCCCGCGTCTACCATTCGGGAATGAACACCGTTTCGGACAGCACCGTCCGCTGCGTAGGCGGCATCGTCCACGACGAGCTGGGACGGATTCTGCTGATCCGGCGCGCGAATGAACCCGGACGTGGACTCTGGTCGGTCCCCGGCGGGCGGGTCGAACCAGGCGAAACGGACGAAGCGGCCGTTATTCGCGAGATGCGCGAAGAGACCGGGCTCGACGTGACGCCGGGCACACTCGTCGGGAGCGTCCGCCGCGGCCCGTATGACATCCACGACTACGCCTGCACGGTCGCCGGCGGCACTCTCCGTGCCGGGGACGACGCCACCGACGCCCGGTGGATCGACGCCGAAACCTTGATCGAACTCGACAAAGACGGCCACTTGGCCGAACTCCTGTTCGTCACTCTCCGCGATTGGGGAGTGCTCCCGACCGGGCAGATCCCGCCGTCTTGACACCCGCTGTGCCCGATTCGGCGAAAGACGCGGCGATAAAGCAGCGCGGGAGGTGAAAATTAGCCTTCCCGATGCATTACCGACATCTCGCCGGGCCGAATGGGTAAACCTGACAGCCGGGGGCTCAAACCGGCAGCCAGGTCATCCGCTGCCCGTGCGGGGCCGTCCGGGCCAGCGCTCGCACGTCCGGTACTCCGGCGTCCCAGCGGACGAGGCCGAGCACGGCCTGATCCCCGGGTTCGGCGAGATCGGCCCTGCCGGGCACCAGGAGTTCCAGCGCGGCGGCGTAGAACTCCTCGCTGACCCACCACAGCGGCCGGTCCGCGGCGAGTTTCCGGAGCGCTTCGACGAGATCCGTGCGCCGCTCCCCCAGGTACGCCAGCACATGGCTGGTCAGCACCACGAGAGGTACGTCGGCGGGCAGCGTGGCGGCCGCCGAGGCGAGATCGTCGACGGCGTCGCCCGCGATCAGCTCCGGACGCTGCTTGGCCTGCGCCGCCGCGGCCGTGCGCAGAAGCCGGATCCGGTCCGGCTGGTCGGCCCAGACGCAGGCTTCGAGCCAGGCCAGCTCGTCCTCGTCGGCCAGGTCCACGGGTGCGCGGTCGAGGCCGGCGCGGGCGGTGATCGTCAGCTTCTTCGGCACCTTCGGCGTGACGGCGCCGGGCGCGAGGTCCAGTGCGCAGTGCAGGCCGACCGCGGTCTTCGCGGGCCCGGCGGTGAGCTGTTCGCCGCCGTCGCACTGGTAGCGGTAGGCGTATTTGTCCAGGCCGAGCAGCAGACCCGCGCTGCAACCGACCTCGAGCAGCGCGATCTTGCCGCCCGCCTCCTTCGCGGCCGTCGTCATCGCGGGATAGAGCAGCGCGGCACGGCGCACCTCGTTGGTCTGCGTGTACCGCGAGGAGATGATCGACCGGGCCTTGTCCGCCCGTTCCAGCAGGAACGAGCGGAACAGCGGCCAGGTCTCCGAGTCCACGCCGTCGAAACCGCCGACGGACGGGTAGTACCGCGAGAGCGGGTGGATGGGGTCGGCCTGGATGAGCCGGTGCGCCGTCGCCATGAGGAGCGTTCCGCGCGCTTCACCGCCGCGGGCGTCGGTCAGGAGACCGGCGACGTCGTCGTCCTCGGACGCCTTCGCCGCCAGGTGTTCGTACAACGGCGAAACGCCGGCCGCCTCGACCGTCGCGAACTTCCGCAGACGGCTCTTGATCTCATCCAGCCCGATGGGCATCGACGCGCTCCCTCTTCCCGTTCGTGACACCCATTATTCGTGCGGGACAGGACGGCCGGGCTGTTCACCGCCCCTGCTGTCACCGTAAGACCGTTTCGGCACCATCACCTTGCGACGGAAGACACACACGATCGTGCCGTCCTGCTTGTAGCCGCGGGTCTCGACGTAGACGACACCGCGGTCGTCCTTCGACTTCGACGGCGTCTTGTCCAGCACCTCGGTCTCGCCGTAGATCGTGTCGCCGTGGAAGGTCGGCTTCACGTGCTTCAGCGATTCGACCTCGAGGTTCGCGATCGCCTTGCCGGACACGTCCGGCACCGACATCCCCAGCAGCAGCGAGTAGATGTAGTTGCCGACCACGACGTTCTTGCCGAAGTCGGTGGTCTCCTCGGCGTAGTGCGCGTCGAGGTGCAGCGGATGGTGGTTCATGGTGATGAGGCAGAACAGGTGGTCGTCGTACTCGGTGACCGTTTTGCCCGGCCAGTGCTTGTAGACCGCGCCGACCTCGAACTCTTCGTAATAGCGACCGAACTGCACCCATTCCTCCTGCACGAGTAACGCGGCGTGAGCCTGGAACGACAGGCCTTCGTGTTGAGGAGTACCCTCGACCATTGGTGTCGGGTCGTCAACGCGACCCACACCACTGCGTAACCGTCCGCCGAGCCAAGGAGGTGAGGAACCCGATGTCCAGTGGCGATAGTCCGCTTCCTAGTAGTCGCAGCGTTTCCGCCTTCACATCTCGCCGGATCCCCACCTGGCAGGGCTGACGAAACCGGGAACGCTGGCCTAGCCGAGCGGCCCCCCGACCGCTTGGCCCGTCGTCTTCGCGCATCAACGCACGACGTCTGCCCAGGAGACCCCATGCCTGCCATTCCCTCGCTCGGCGGCCTTCGCGGCCGGAGCAACGGCCGCGCCAAGAGCGTCCCCGAACGCCCGCTGCCCGTCCCCCTTTCGGCGTACGTCGTCGATTGCGCGGTGTACGTGGAGGGCAAGCGCCTGCCCGGCCGCTGGACGCACGCCGAGGCCATCAAAGAGGTGCGCAAGCGGCACGCCGGGTTCGTCTGGATCGGCCTGCACGAGCCCGACGCGGTCCAGATCCAGGGCATCGCGGACACCTTCGGCCTGCACGAGCTGGCCGTCGAGGACGCGCTGGAAGCACACCAGCGGCCCAAGCTGGAACGCTACGACGACACGCTGTTCATGGTGCTGAAGACCGTCCGGTACGTGGAGCACGAGTCGCCCGCGACGGCGAACGAGATCGTCGAGACCGGCGAGCTGATGGCCTTCCTCGGCCGGGACTTCGTGATCACCGTGCGGCACGGGAACCACTCGGGGCTCGCCAGGCTGCGCCGCGAACTCGACCAGGATCCCGAGCGGCTCGACCTCGGGCCGTCCGCGGTGCTGCACGCGATCGCGGACCACGTCGTCGACCACTACCTCGACGTCACCACGGCGATCGAGTCGGACATCGACGAAATGGAGACCCACGTCTTCGCCCCGCGCTCCAAGGTGAGCGCCGAGCAGATCTACTTCATGAAGCGCGAGGTGCTGGAGCTGCGCCGCGCCGTCATGCCGCTGGGCACCCCGCTGCAGCGGCTCGCCGAGGGCTACACGCGGCTGATCCCGGACGAGGTCCGCTCGTACTTTCGCGACGTCTCCGACCACTTGACGACCGTGGCGGAGCGGGTCGCGAACTTCGACGAGCTGCTGACCACCCTGGTGGACGCGACACTGGCGAAGATCACGCTCCAGCAGAACACCGACATGCGCAAGATCACCGCGTGGGCGGCGATCATCGCGGTCCCCACGGCGCTGGCCGGCATCTACGGGATGAACTTCGACTACATGCCGGAGCTGCATTGGCGCTTCGGCTATCCGGTGGCGATGACGGTGATCTTCGGCGTCTGCATCCTGCTCTACCGAATATTCAGGAAGAACCGCTGGCTCTGACCTCTTCCCGCTTCGGTAGTACCTGGAGTTCCCCATGCCAAGGATCCTGACCAACCTCAAGTTCTGGGCGCTGGCGTTCTGCGTCGTCTGGCTCGGCATCGTGATCGCGATCATCGCCAAGGACCCCGCGTTCGCGCACGGCCCGAAGTAGGCCGTCCGGCATTACGCTGGAGCGCATGAAGGCGCTGGTCGTCGCGGACGAGGTCGAAGAGCGGTTGTGGACGTCCGCCGTCCGCAACCACCCTGCCGACCTCGTGATCGGCGCCGGCGACCTGCCGTACGACTACCTCGAGTTCCTGGCGAGCGCGCTCGACGTGCCGTGCGTGTTCGTTCCCGGCAACCACGACCCCGACCTGTCCGGTTACACGCGCTACGGCGGACTGTCCATGAAGGACGGTTTCCCCGCCATGTGGCCGGGGCCGGCGGGCGGGGTGAACGCGGACGGCCGCGTCGTCGACGTCGGCGGGCTCCGGTTCGCCGGGCTCGGCGGTTCGGTGCGCTACAACGACGGCCCGAACCAGTGGACGCAACGGCAACAGGCGCGACGTGCCCGGCGGCTGGTGCGCCGGGCACGGTTCCGTCGTTGGCGGGACGGCAGGGACGTGGATGTCCTGCTCACGCACGCGCCGCCGCGGCATTGCGGCGACCGCGAGGATCCGCCGCACCGCGGGTTCGACTGTCTCCATCGCACGATCGAGTTGTTGCGCCCGAAGTGGTTGCTGCACGGGCATATCCACCCGCACGGTGAACCCGTGCCGGACCGGGTGGTCGGCGGGACCACGGTCCGCAACGTGGTCGGGCACCGGATCATGGAGTTCTCATGAAGGACACGGGCTTTCCCCGCGCGGACGCGGAGCACGACTTCCTCCGCGCGCGACGGCGTCAGGTGCTGTCCCGGCTGGCGAACTGGCTGCGCCGCGAACCGGACGACGTCAACATCATGCTGCCGTTCCACGAGGTGGTCGACGCGCTCGGCTATCTCGGCGAACGGAAGATCGGGGCGCGGGTGATCCGGCTCGATTCGATCGTCGGCAGCGTCGATCGCGGCCGCGACTTCGACCGCCGCTTCCGCCCGACGTCCGGGCGGGTTCGCGAACGCTGGGAACGGCTGGCGCTCGCCACCCGGCGCGGCGAGTCGATCCCGCCGATCGAGGTGTACCGCGTCGGCGAGCTGCATTTCATCATCGACGGGCACCACCGTGTTTCGGTGGCGCACGCGATGCGACTGTCCACAATAGAGGCGATGGTCACCGAGGTGCGGACCAAACTGGACCCGAGCGGGATCCGGTACCGCGGCGACCTGATCGTGAAGGACTACCGGCGGCTGTTCCTGGAACGCGTCCCGCTTTCGGGGCACGCGCGGGCTTCGGTGGTGTTCACGGACCCGTGGGACTACGCGCGGCTCGGCGAGCACGTGGAGGCGTGGGGTTTCCGGCTGATGCAGGACGAAGGCGCCTACTCGGACCGCGCGACGCTGGCGCAGCGGTGGTTCGACGAGGAGTTCGTGCCGGTGGTGGCGATGCTGCGGCAGGCGGACCTGATCGGCTCGCGCACGGACGCCGAGGCGTATCTGTGGGTGGCTTGCGAACGGTACCGGTTGATCCGGACGCACCGATGGGACGACGAGGTCTTCGAGGCGGTGCGGTCACAGTCCCGCTGACGCGCTCCGCGCGTGCTATGAAAGGCCCCTTCATTGCAAATTTGCAATGAAGGGGCCTTTCATAGCGCTCCCCCTACATGTGCACGGCGACCGGAGCCTCAGCGCCCTCCGGCGCCTTCGCCGGGGCACCCGACCGCAGCAGCAGCCCGCAGATCACCGCACCGATGACGAAGATCCACCCGCCCCACACGAAAGCGGTCGTGTAACTGTGCACAGCCGCTTCGGCCGCCAGCTGCGGCGAAGGCGCCTTCCCGGCCAGGAACGACGTCGCCGCGTTACCGGCCAGCGTGCTCAACAGCGCGGTCCCGATCGAGCCACCGACCTGCTGCGCGGTGTTGACCGCCGCCGACGCGACACCGGCGTCGTGCGTGTCGACGCCGAAGGTCGCGACGCTCATCGCGGGCGCCATGGCGAGGCCGATGCCGACGCCCATGATCATCAGGGGGAACAGCACCCCGCCGGCGTACGTGCTGGTGGTGTCGATGGCCGAGAGCCAGAACAGCCCCGCGCCCGCGATCAGCATTCCCAGTGACACCAACGGTTTCGCGCCGAACTTCGGCAGCAGCACGGCCGTCGCCGACGTCGCGCTCGCCATCAGGGTGGCCACCATCGGCAGGAACGCGACACCGCTCTGCACGGGCGTGAACTGGAGGTTCAGCTGGATGTAGAAGGTGAGGAACAGGAAGATCGCGAACATCCCGATGGCGAGCAGGAACATCGCGAGGTACGAGCCGCCGCGGTCGCGGTCGAGCAGCACCCGCAGCGGCAGCAGCGGATGCGAAACCCGCTGCTGGATCACGACGAACGCGGCCAGCAGGACGACACCGGCGGCGAGGAAACCCCAGACCGAGACCGAGGACCACGAGTCGCGCTCGGCGTTGGCGAAGCCGTAGACCAGCGCGAAGAGACCGGCCGAGGCGGTGATCGTGCCCGGGATGTCGAGCTTCGGGCGCGGGCCGTCGGTCTCGGAGTTCTTCAGCAGCACGGCCGAACCGGCGAACGCGATCACCGCGAAGATGATGTTGACGTACATCGACCAGCGCCAGTCGAGGTACTCGGTCAGCACGCCGCCGAGCAGCAGGCCGATCGCCGCGCCGCCCCCACCGATCGCACCGAAGACGCCGAACGCCTTGCCGCGCTCCTTCGGGTCGGTGAAGGTCGTGGTCAGCAGCGAAAGGGCGGCCGGTGCGAGAAGCGCGCCGAAGACACCCTGGGCGGCTCGGGCGACGAGCAGCATTTCGATACTGGTGGCGGCACCGCCGATCGCGGACACGATGGCGAAACCCGCGAGCCCGACGAGGAAGGCGCGTTTGCGGCCGAAGAGGTCCGCGAGCCGCCCGCCCAGCAGGAGCAGGCTGCCGAACGCGAGCGCGTAGGCGGTGACGACCCACTGGCGGGCGTCGTTCGAGAAGCCGAGGTCCTGCTGCGCCGACGGCAGCGCGATGTTCACGACGGTGGCGTCGAGGACGACCATCAGCTGGGCGAGGCCGATCATCACCAGGATCAGCCATCTCCTGGCGTGGTGCGGGTTGGTGTGCTGCACGGCCGCGTCCCCCGGCGGCGTGGCGACAGCGGTGGATGAGTCAGACATACGGGCGGTTTCCTCACCGATAGTGACGAAGAAGCTATGTGGAGTAGGTATCTCCCCTTTCCGCGCCCAAGGTACACAAGAAGTGGAGAAGTGTCCTCTACTTCGTTTGTTAAGCTGGATGAATGGCTCGGGAACTCGCTCCCGCCGCACCGGCGCGGCCGTTGCGGCGCGACGCTGAACTCAATCGGCAGCGCATCATCGCGGCGGCGCACACCGTCTTCGGTGAGCGCGGGCTCGAAGCGACTCTCGACGACGTCGCGCATCACGCGGGCGTCGGCGTCGGCACCGTCTATCGCCGCTTCCCGAGCAAGGAACACCTGGTCGAGGCCATGTTCGTCGACCAGTTCGAGACGATCCGCGAGTTCGCCGAAGAAGCGCTTCGCGCCGAAGATCCCTGGGAGGGATTCGCGGGCTTCACGTGGCGCGCGGCCGAACTGCACGCCGGTGACCGCGGGTTACGCGAAGTCATGCTGTCGAACGTCTTCGGCCAGGAGCGCGTCGCCGAGGCGAAATCCCGCATGGTGCCGTTGATCACACAGCTCGTCGAGCGGGCTCAGGCGGCGGGCGTCCTCCGCGCCGACTTCGTGCCGACGGACATACCGCTCCTGCACCAGATGATCGGCTCGGTCATCGAGTTCACGCACGGTATCCAGCCGGAGCTGTGGCGCCGGTGCCTCGCGATGCTGCTGGACGGTCTGCGCGCCGAACCCGGGTGCACCACCCCGCTGCCCCATCCGCCCCTCGACGTCGAAGCACTCGACGAGGCGATGTGCTCCTTCCGCCTGCCCCGCCTTCGCTAGCCCCCACGCAATTAGTCACCTACTTGCGGCGCATTCACGTGCTTGACGGCGGAACTCGCGTGCTTGGGGACGTAACTCGCGTGCTTGAAGCCGCAACACACGTGCTCAGCCGGACGACACGCGCCGAACCCCGCGGCAGGCGTGTCGTCCGCCCAAGCACGCGAGTTACGCCTTCAGTCACGCGAGTTACGCCTCCAAGCACGTGAGTTACGTCTTCGAGCACGCGAGTTACGTCTTCGAGCACGTGACCTGGAGCCGGGGCCACGCATTTAGTCCTCTGGATGCGGTAGTTGCGCGTGCAAGGACCGCATCCAGAGGGCTAAATGCGTCAGGGGAGCTTCGGGAACACGGCGACGGCGACTTCTCGGGCCGCCGCGCAGGTGGCCTCCTCGGGCGCGCCGTCGACACCTACCACCGAAAGCATCGCCTGCTCGACCCGGTCCGGGGTACCCGGAATCGGCCGGTGCGTGGTCACCTGGCAGAACGCGCCGGACGTGGTGACCTGGACCTGCCGCCCACCCAGCGCCTCCGTCGCGCCCGGCGTGGTGTCCGCGCCCACCGACAGCGCGAAACTGACCTTGCCGCGGATGCAGCTGTGCCCAGACAGCGCCGGGGCCGGTTTGGTCTCCGGGCCGGCGGCGGCGTCGAGCTCGTGCTGGTCGAGCGGCGCGCACGGGGCGACCCGGCCCCACGAACGCTGGTCGAGGTTCAGCCGCCCGACCTTGCGCGCGCCGATCACCCCGGCCGCGCCGTCGACCGTCGCGTCGGCGATCCGGCAGCGGTCGGCCTGATCCGCTGGCGCGGTGTCGTCGGAGGTCACCGCGATGGACAGCCTGATCCCGTCGGCGAAGGTGAGCAGCCGGGTACAGGCCGTGTCCTCGTTGAACGTCGACCGCTGGACGCTGACACCTTCCGGCAGCGGACCGGCGTATTCGTACGGCTGATTGTTCGGATCCTGACCGGAAGTGATCGGGCCGGTGGTCACGGTGTAGCGATTGGCGCCCTCGACGAATTCGAGCCGGCAGAACTCGAAAGAGGTCAACGGCGGTTTGACCGCGTTTCCCCCGCCGATCACTTTCCGCTGGTCGACAAGGCTGCAGTAATCCAGCGACGAATATTCGCCGAGCGCCTCGGAAGCGGTCAGGGCCTCGCCACCCGCCGTGATCGACGGCGCCACCGCCGGTTCCGGGGTGGAACAGGCCGCGGTGAGGAACAGGCCGCAGAGTGCTGCGCTGAGTCTCTTCGAGGGCACCGGAGCAGTATCGTCAAAAGATCGCGGAACACCAGCCCCTACGGGCGAAGAACACAGGGTCCGCCACGTTTTCCCAGGTGATTGCCTTACCGTGATTTCACGCCCCTAGGGGTGCGTTTCGTTCCGCGGTGGGATGCGGCAGGGCCGTCACGAGACGAGAATGGGTTTCACAGACCGTGACGACCGAGAGGGAAGTACCGTGACGAACCCCGTAGCCGCCCGCCTGACCCGACCGCGCCAGGGCCGCATGATCGGCGGCGTCTGCGCCGGTCTCGCCAAACGCTTCGGCACCACGCCGGGCAAGGTCCGCCTGCTCGCCGTGCTGTCCTGCCTGCTGCCCGGCCCCCAGTTCATCGTCTACCTCGTGCTTTGGCTCGCCCTGCCCGAGAGCGAGTACTGATCCTCAGGCGTTGGGATCGAAGGGGATGCCCGCCGGTTTGGCCTTCCCCAGGTTGTATTCGAAGGAGCCGTCCTTGATCGCCAGGCTCGCGCTGCCGAAATCGGCGCGGACGAGCGTGTCACGGATACCGGGCGGGAACCCGTCCCAGCTGACGAGGTCCGGGTACTGCCAGGCGTTGTAGTGGTTCTCCGGCGGCTCGGTCGCGCTCGCGATGCGGAAGCAGTGGGTGCTCGCGCCGTCCTTGTGATAGACGATCTTCGGGTGGGTCCCCTCCCAGGAGACCTTGGAGCGGTCGTAAGTGGAGTAGTTGCCGTGCGCCGACGTCGAGACGTACCGGGCCTGGCCCTCGTTGACCCAGACGACGACGTGTTCGATGTCGTGCCGGTGCCCGCAGCAGTCGACGAGCGGGACGGCCTGGTCCTTTTCGAAGTACAGGTCGTAGAGGTGGGCGCACCAGCCGTTGTTGCACTTCGACCGCGCGTAGGAGTTGGTGTTGTCGAGGTCCGACCGGTCGCGGCACTGACCGTTGAGGGCTCCGGAGTTCTTGAGCCCGGTGGCGATCGCGCCGGTCGGTGAGATCGCGGGCGTCGGGTAACAGCCGTCGGTGTCGTAGTCGAAGGCTGGCTGCCACGTGCGGTCGGCGTCGGTCGCGTTCGACGGCAAGGCCTGCGGTGGTTCGGCCCAGGCGACGGCCGGGGCGAGCGTGGTGACGAGGACCGCTCCGACCAGGCCCTGCAGGAGACGGCGTGTCAGCTTCTTCGGCAAGGCAGGTGCCCTTCTCTAGGTACCGATGCGGGGCCGAGGATCCCCGATCGCCCCTGAGGCGTACACCGCCGAAGGTGGGGAATTCACGATGTCCGAAGTGGACAGGCGTAACTCGCGTGAAGGCCCCCTTCCCTCGGCTGAGCCGAGGGAAGGGGGCCTTCACGCGCTACAGGAGGGAGCTAGTCGGTGTAGGTCAGGTTCTTGCCGCTGGCCCCGTCGAACAGCTTGATCTTGTCCGCGTCGAACCACAGCTCGACGTCCTGGTTCTCCGCCGCCGACGAGGCCGCCGAGAGGCGGGCCACGATCTGCGACTCGGCGCCGGGGACGTCCGAGGAACCGCTGTCGGCGGCGAGATCCGCGAGGTCGGACGACGACGCGGCCGCACCCTCGACCGAGAAGTGCGCGAACTTCTCGGACCCCATCGACTCGAGGACGTCGACATGGGCGGTGAACGTCGCGCCCTGACGAGCGGCGGCGTCCACCAGCGCGGCGTCCTCGAAATGCTCCGGCCGGATGCCGACGATGACCTCGCGCGGCGCGTCGGCGGCTTCGACCAGCCGCCGCACCCGGTCGGTGAGCGGGATGTCGCCCAGCGCGCTGCGGGCCGTCCCGTTCTCCAGCGTCGCGGGCACGAAGTTCATCGACGGGCTGCCGATGAACCCGGCCACGAACAGGTTCGCCGGGTTGTCGTAGAGGAACTGCGGCGACCCGATCTGCTGCACGTAGCCCGCCCGCAGCACGACGACCCGGTCGCCGAGGGTCATCGCCTCGGTCTGGTCGTGCGTGACGTAGAGCGTCGTCGTGCCCAGCTGCTTCTGGATCTTCGACACCGACGTCCGCATCTGGCCGCGGAGCTTCGCGTCCAGATTGGACAGTGGCTCGTCCATCAGGAACGCCTTGGGGTTGCGGACGATCGCGCGCCCCATCGCGACGCGCTGCCGCTGGCCGCCGGAGAGGTTCGCCGGTTTGCGGTCCAGGTGCCCGGTCAGATCGAGGATCTGCGCCGCCTCCTCGACCTTCGCCCGCACCGTCCGGTCGTCGACCTTGGCCAGCCGCAACGGGAACGCCATGTTCTCCCGCACGCTCATGTGCGGGTACAGCGCGTAGGACTGGAACACCATCGCGATGTCGCGGTCCTTCGGCGCCTTCTCGTTGACGCGCTGGCCGTCGATGCGCAGTTCGCCGGAGGAGATGTCCTCCAGTCCCGCGACCATGTTCAGGGTCGTGGACTTTCCGCAGCCGGACGGGCCGACCAGGATGATGAACTCGCCGTCGGCGATCGTGATGTCCACTTCGGACACCGCGAGGGCGCCGTCGGGGTACTTCTTGGACACTTTTTCGAGAACGATTTCAGCCATGGGTCAGCCCTTCACCGCACCGGACGTCAGCCCCGCCACGATGCGACGCTGGAAGAACAACACGAACAGGATGATCGGGACGGTGATCACCACGGCGGCCGCGGAGATCGTCCCGGTCGGGTCTTCGAACTGCGACGACCCGGTGAAGAACGACAGCGCCGCCGGGACCGTGCGCGAGGCCTCGGTCGAGGTCAGCGAGATCGCGAACAGGAAGTCGTTCCAGCAGAAGATGAACACCAGGATCGCGGTGGTGAACACCCCCGGTGCCGCCAGCGGCGCGATCACCTTCCGGAACGCCTGCGCCGGGGTCGCGCCGTCCATCTTCGCCGCCTTTTCCAGTTCCCACGGGATCTCCCGGAAGAACGCGGACAGCGTGTAGATCGACAGCGGCAGCGCGAACGTGATGTAGGGCAGGATCAGCCCCGGCCAGGTGTCGAACAGGCCGAGCTCACGTTCGATGTTGAACAGCGGCGTCACCAGCGACACCTGCGGGAACATCGCGATCAGCAGCGACATCCCGACCAGCACCTGCTTGCCGGGGAAGTCCAGCCGCGCGATCGCGTACGCCGCCATCGTGCCGAGGACGACCGCGATCACCGTCGCGATGATCGCGATCCCGATCGAGTTCACCAGGGCCCTGATGAACTCCGTGGTCTTGAAGATGTCCGCGTAGTTCTGCCACGTCCATTCCGACGGGATGAAGTTCCCGTCGTCCAAGGTCTCCTTGGTCTTGAACGAAAGCGAGACCACCCAGAGCACCGGGAACAGCGCGAACACCAGCACGAGGATGTCGACGAGGCCCCATTTGACCTTGCGGCCGGGTGTGACCGCTCCACCGATCGCCATCAGCGCTTACCCCCGTCGTCGCTACCAGGCGCGGCCGTGCCGAACACCTTGATGAAGATGAACGCGATGATCGCCACCGTGAGGAAGATCAGCACCGCCATCGTCGACCCGATCCCGAGGTTCAACCCCTTGACCAGGTTGTTGTAGGTCTGCATCGACACCGACGACGTGTCCTGCGCGCCGTTGGTGAGCACGAAGATGTTGTCGAAGATGCGGAACGCGTCCAGGGTGCGGAACAGCAGCGCCACCAGGATCGCCGGCTTCATCACCGGCAGCATCACCTTCGTGAACCGCTGCCACGCCGTCGCGCCGTCCATCGCCGCGGCCTTCAGCAGGTCGTCCGGCACCAACGCCAGGCCGGCCATCAGCAGCAGCGCCATGAACGGCGTCGTCTTCCACACCTCGGCCAGCACGATGATCGCCAGCGAAGGCCAGTATTGGGTCAGCGGCGCGCTGTCCGGGAAGAACAGGTTGGCCAGATACCCCGTGTCCGGCGTCCAGGCGTAGTACCAGGAGAACGCCGCGACCACCGTCACGATGCCGTACGGGATCAGGGCGACCGTCCGCACGAGGCCCCGGCCCACGAGCGTCCGGTGCATGATCAGCGCCAGGCCCATGCCCAGCACGAACTCGATCACCACCGAGACGATGGTCAACCCCATCGTCGTCCCGAACGCCGTCCACCAGTACCCGTTGGACAGCACCGCGATGTAGTTGTCGAGCCCGACGAACTCCTTCTGCGCCGGGAACCGGAGGTCGTAGCGCTGCAGGGAGAGCCAGATCGAGTAGATGATCGGGTACCCGGTCACCGCGATCATCACGATCGCCGCCGGGGCGCACAGCCACAGCCCGAGTCTGCGCTCGGCCTTCTTTCCTTCACTGAGCACGGGTTTCATCTTCTTGCCCGGTTCGGCCGCGGTCGCCGAACCGGTGGTTTCCTGCACGGTCACGGGATCACCCCCTTCGACTGGAGCGCGTCGGCGAGCTGTTCCTTCAGCTTCTCCGCCGTCTTCCGCGGATCGATTTCAGAAGGCGGGGAAAGCACCTTCGACAACACCGTCGAGGCGTTCTGGTAGGCCGGGGTCAACGGACGCACGGCGGCGTCCTTGAGGGCCTCCAGGATCGTTTCCCGCATCGGGTACTTCGTGTCCATGCTCGGGTTGTCGTCGCTCTGCGGCGCCGTCGCGTCGAGTGGCAGCGTGTCCGTGTAGAGCGATTCGATCGTCGGCGGGACGCCGTCCTTGAGCGCGGAGAACTTCTGGTTCTTCGCGCTGCGCAGGCACAGCGCGACCTCATAGGCCTCGGCCTTGTGCTTCGAGGTCGAGCTGACCGCCAGGTTGTAGCCACCGATCGTGGTCTTGGCGGGCTTGCCCGCCTCGAACTGCGGATAGGTGGTCCACTTGAAATGCTTCAGCTCGTCCTTCTTCTCCTTGGCGTAGGAGGCGTAGACGAACGGCCAGTTCAACTCGAAGGCGGCGTTCCCGCGCTGGAAGGCCTGGCGGACCTCGTCCTCTTTGGAGTTGGTCAGCGACGGGTCGGTGATCCCGGCCGTGGTGACCTTCTTGAGCATCTCCAGCGCCTTGATCGCACCCTCGTCCATCACGACCGACTTGCCGTCGTCGGAGAGGATCTTGCCGCCGGCCGACTCGACGAGCGTGTTGTAGATGACGACCAGGCCTTCGTACTGCGCGCCGGTGAACACGACGTTCGCCGGCTTGCCCTGTGCCTTGAGCGCCTGGGCCTGCTGGATCATCTCGTCCCAGGTCTTCGGCGGCGTCGGGGTCAGGCGGTCGTCGTACCAGAGCAGCTGGACGTTGGTGTTCTTGGTCGCCGCGTAGAGCTTTCCGTTCCACGTGGCGGTTTCGAGCGGACCGGGCAGGACACCCGCGGTCGCCTCGGCCTTGGCTTCACCCGTCCATTCGTCGACCCAGCCCGCCTCGGCGAACTCCGAGACCCAGGTGACGTCCAGCCCGAGGACGTCGAGCGAATCGTCCCCGGCGGCCAGGCGCCGGACCATCTGTTCCCGCTGGCCGTCGGCCGGACGCGGGAGCTTGTTGTACACGACCTCGTACCGCCCGCCCGAGGCCTTGGTGCAATCGTCCACAACGGACTGGAAATTGTCTTCGGGCGCGTAGTAGACGTTGATCTTCAGCCCGGCATCCGAACCGCAACCCGCCAGCAAGCCGGCCGTCAGCGCTGCCGCGCCGAGTAGCGAGCCGGCGCGGCCTGGTGAGCGGCCCCTCCGGCTCGCGCTCATCCTCTTCCCCATGAGGCCTCCTCACCCGCGCACGCCTGGGGAACGGCGGCACTAGGACGCGTTGAAGAAGCCCGCGCGCCAGCACCCCGACGTGCTAGTGCTCGGGCGGACACGCTGGAGTACGCGACCGCCCGACTGGTGTTGTGCAACCTATTCCGGGCGATCACCGCCCGCAAGCAGTATCGGTAACGATTCAGCGGACCGCACGACGAACAGGTGAACGAGTACCGCCGAATGTCCGTGGTCCGGACTCGGAGTCATCCGGTGGGACGGCCGCCCAACGCCAGCTGGGCGAGGAGCTCACGCCCCTGTTCGGCCGAACGCGGCTGGCAGAGCACGTCGTAGCGGCCTGCGACCAGCTGGCTCGCGGAGGAGAAGTCGCGGCGGGACATGCTGTAGCTGATCGCCGCGAAGACCGTCCACGCCAGGATGCCGAGCACGAGCCCGCCGATCATGGGCTGCCAGGCGAAACCCTGGTTGTTGAACATGCCGAGCAGCAACCCGATGATCAGGCCGAACCACGCGCCGGACACCGCGCCCGTGCCCAGCACCCGGCCCCAGCTCAGCCTGCCGACGACGCGCTCGACGAGCATCAGGTCGACGCCGACGATGGTCACGTCGGAGACCCCGAACTCCTTTTCCGCGAGGAAACCGACGGCTTGCTGGGCTTCGCCGTACGTCGCGTAGGAACCGATCGGCCAGCCGGAAGGCGGTGTCGGCAGCCTGGGCAGCCCGCCCGCGGCCCGGCCGCTTCCGCCAAAGGGAGCACTCACGTAATCACCTCTCGCCCGTCCTGGTCCATCTTCTCAAGGACGGGCGAAAGGCGCGAACGTTCAGGAGCGGGACTTGTACTCGCGGAGCAGGCCGCGGCTGATGATGGTCTTCTGGATCTCGCTGGTGCCTTCGCCGATGAGCAGGAACGGCGCCTCGCGCATGAGGCGTTCGATCTCGTACTCCTTGGAGTAGCCGTAGCCGCCGTGGATGCGGAAGGAGTCCTGGGTGACCTCGGCGCAGTACTCGCTGGCGATCAGCTTCGCCATGCCGGCCTCGACGTCGTTGCGCTCGCCGGAGTCCTTGAGGCGGGCGGCGTTGACCATCATCAGATGCGCGGCCTCGACCTTGGTGGCCATCTCGGCGAGTTTGAACGCGACCGCCTGGTGCTCGGCGATGGCCTTGCCGAAGGTCTTGCGCTGCTGGGCGTACTCGACGGCGAGTTCGAACGCGCGGATCGCGATGCCGCAGGCGCGGGCGGCGACGTTGACGCGGCCGACCTCGACACCGTCCATCATGTACGCGAAGCCCTTGCCCGGCGCTTCGCCTAGGACCTTGTCGGCACCGACCTCGTAGCCGTCGAACACGGCCTCGGTGGTGTCGACGCCCTTGTAGCCCATCTTGTCGATCTTGCCGGGGATGGTGAGGCCGGGAGCGACCTCGCCGAAGCCCTCGGGCTTCTCGACCAGGAACGTGGTCAGGTTCTGGTGGGCCTTCTCGGCGCCTTCGTCGGTCTTGACGAGCAGTGCGATCAGGTTGGAGCTGCCGCCGTTGGTCAGCCACATCTTCGAACCGTCGATGACGTAGCCGTCGCCGGTCTTGCGGGCGCGGGTCTTGATCGCGGCGACGTCGGAGCCGAGGTCCGGCTCGGACATCGAGAACGAGCCGCGGACCTCACCGGTCGCCATGCGCGGCAGGAAGTGCTGCTTCTGCTCCGGCGTCCCATGCTGCTTGATCATGTGCGCGACGATGAAGTGCGTGTTGATGACACCGGAGACGCTCATCCAGCCGCGCGCGATCTCCTCGACCACGAGCGCGTAGGTCAGCAGCGATTCACCGAGGCCGCCGTACTCCTCCGGGATGGTGAGCCCGAACAGCCCCATCTCCTTCATCCCCTCGACGATGTCGGTGGGGTAGGTGTCGGAATGCTCGAGCTCCTGCGCGCGCGGGATGACCTCCTTGTCCACGAACTGGCGGACCGTGGCCAGGATTTCGGACTGCACGTCGGTCAAGCCGGCGGTCTGGGCGAGGCGAGCCATCGCTGCTCCCTAAATTCGCGCGCGCCGGGCTCCCGGCGCTGGGTTACCGGTGAGTATGACGGCTGGTGGGAGACCCCGCTATGAGCGCAGTCACGCGTACGCCATCCGTGGCAAGGGCCATCACGGTCCCCGTCGCGCCGAACATCGTCGCGAAACACGGGGCATTCCGGTAGCGATACGGTCCTCGTCGACGAGGGGACCTGCATGACGAATCCGCACGACCCGTACGGGCAGCAGCCGTCCGGGCAGTTCCAGCAGCCCTACGGTCTCCAGCCGTATCAGCCGCCGCCTCAGCTGTACTACGTCCAGCAGCCGTACGTGCGGCCGCCGGACCAGGGCATGGCGGTGGCGTCGCTGGTGTGCTCGCTGATCGGGCTGGTCATGTGTTTCCCGGCGATCCTCGGGATCATCTTCGGGCACATCGCGCTGTCGAAGGCCAAACGCGGCGAAGCGGGCGGCCAGGGCATGGCACAGGCGGGGATGATCATCGGATACGTCGTCACCGCGCTTTGGCTGATCCCGGTCATCCTGTGGTTCGTTTTCGTGGTGCTCGCGATCGGAGCCGCGGGCGTCTCGTGACCCGTTCGGACGATACGGTGGTGTCCCGCACGAACCAGGGGGCAACCGGATGAGCAGTTCCGACTCGCAGGACACACCGTCGACGTCGTCCTACACCGACTCGAACACCTTCTCGGACCCGACGGTGGTGTCTTCGGCGCCCGAAACCGTGTCGGGCCCGCAGCCCTTTCAGCCGCCGGAGCCCTTCAGTCCGCCCCCGCCGTTCGAGCCGCCCGCTCCGTTCGAGCCGCCCTCGGCTTCTTCCCCGGATCCCGCGCCCACTCCCGACTCGGCTTCCGTTCCGGTTCCGGTCGAGACGTACGGGCAGGCCATCGACCCGCTGACCGCCGAGCCCGTGCCGCCGCCTTACGCGCCTCCGGTCCCGTCGGTGTACGCACCCGTGCCGTTGCCCGCGGCGTACCCGCCGCCGCAGCCGTACAACCCGTACGCGGCGTCCGCTCCCCCGCGATCGCAGGACAACGGGATGGCGATCGCCGGGCTGGTGTGCTCGCTCATCGGGATCTGCTCCTGCGTGACGGTGATCGTCGGGCTGATCCTGGGGCATATCGGGCTGGCGAAAGCGAATCGAGGCGAGGCGGGCGGGCGTGGCATGGCGCTCGCGGCGGTGATCATCGCCTACGTCGTGATCGCGCTGTACGTCGGTTTCGGCGGGACGATGATCATTCTCGGGGTGAACGGGGAGCTCGAGTAGCGGCGCCGGCCGGGCTGTCTAGAGGTCAGCCGTCGTCACCGCGTTCTCCAAGGAGTGCAGGGAGACATATCGCTGCCGCTGCACGAAAGCCGAGCCTCGTCCGGCGCCGAGATACGGCAGTGCCTGCCGTAGCTGCCGGTGGTCGGGATGTCCTGGAGCGGTCAGCAGGAAGACCTGATAGCGGCCATCCGTCCAGGTATCGTCCGACGTCTCGATGACTTTCGCGATCTTGCGGTCGAAGCGATCCTCCGAAGCACCGAGCCGCGCTGCCTCTTCCGGAGACCACTCGACGTTGTCCCGGCGGTGAAGCACGGCGGGTACATCGAGCTTGATTTCACGGTCCGCGTAGAACGCCACACGCTCGATCGGCCGAAACGCCCGCCCGGATTGGCACACGTAAGCGGAGCAGGTCTCGTACAACGGCCAAGCGTGCTTCGCCGAAACGACGACGGTGTCGTCGACCGTGACCGGCCGCTGCGCGTAGACGGTCATCAGTCCGCTGCACCGCTTCAGCCAGCGCGCAGCATCCTTGTCGATGTACGCGACCAGGTCGAAGATCTGGCGAAGCTCGAAGGGTATGTCGACGTTGATCGTCGAGTCGTGGTGCGCGAGCCGGTTCCGGAACTTGCGGACCCGCTCGACCGCGACGGCGACCTCCTTTCGCTTTCCCGACGAGTGCGGGAAGGCGCGATGAAGACAATCGCGCCAGAGCTCCTCGTACTTGGGGCCGAGCAGACCTGACCAGAACCCGAAGCTCAATCCGGCGATGATCTGGTGCCGGGTTTCCTTTCACTGGGGGCGCAGCCGCTCCCGCACGGTGGCCACGGCCTCCGCCACATTGTCCCCGCCGGGAGTCGGCAGCAAGAACCACGGGATGCCGCACTGATCCTCTCGGAAATGCTCGCGAAGACACCGATCCAGAGCGTTACGAAGGAGCACCTCGAGATGGCCGACGACCTCGAAAGCGGCGGAGGATGTTCGCGCGCTCCATTCGTACAGCCGCAGGGCCGCGACCTTGTCCCCCGACGCTGCTTCGAGGTAGGGAGCCATCCGGGGTTCGGACAGCAGATTCCAGGCCATGGGCTCTTCGGTCTCGACGGACGGCACCCGAAGATGCTACCGTCAGTGACGAACGCCCCAGTGTCGCCTCTGATGCAAGCGCCTGGGGCTTCTTCATGCGCTCAGCTGCCTTCCCTGGGCGCCGGCGCCACCTGACCGTTGCCCTCTGAGACCTCCGGCTCCACCGATGGCGCTCCCCGCTTCGGGGTGTTCGCGTCGAGGAAGCGCAAAAGCTCCACCGGGAACGGCAAGACCAGCGTCGAGTTCTTCTCCGCCGAGACCTGCACGACGGTTTCCAGCAGTCGCAACTGCAACGCCGCCGGGGTGTCGGCCATGGTCGCGGCAGCCTGCGAAAGCTTGTGCGACGCCTGCAACTCCCCGTCGGCCGAGATGACCCGCGCCCGCCGTTCACGTTCGGCTTCGGCCTGGCGCGACATCGAGCGTTTCATCGACTCCGGCAGCGCGACGTCCTTGATCTCGACGCGGTCGATGTGGATGCCCCAGTCCAAGGCCGGGCTGTCGATCATCAGCTCCAGGCCCTCGTTCAGCCGTTCGCGGTTCGACAGCAGGTCGTCCAGGTCGCTCTTGCCGATGATCGACCGCAGCGAGGTCTGCGCGACCTGGCCGACGGCCGAGCGGTAGTCCTGCACGTTGACCGCGGCCAGCACCGGATCGATCACCTTGAAGTACACGACCGCGTCCACCCGCACGGTGACGTTGTCGCGGGTGATGCCGTCCTGCGCGGGGATCGGCATCGTGACGATCTGCATGTTGACCTTCTGCAGCCTGTCCGCGATCGGCACCAGCAGCGCGAGCCCCGGCTGCCGGATGGCCGGGCGTACCCGCCCGAACCGGAACACCAAACCGCGTTCGTACTGTTTCACCACGCGAAGGCCGGTCGCGAGCCAAGCACCGCCCGCGACGGCGACCGCACTGAGAATCTCCACCACCATGGCTGCTCCCGGGGTTGTTCTCGCTGTTCACGGTACGCCCGGCGGGTCACGAGGGAAACACGGTGGACAGGCCTGCCAAGGTGGATCCGTGACCGGTTTCAAGATCCCGCCCAAATTCCTCGACCGTGCCGCCGACCTCGGCCCCGGCGCCGCCGAGTGGCTCGACTCCCTCCCGTTCCTCGCCGAGAAGTACACCGCCAAGTGGCAACTCGACTACGACGGCGAGGCCATGCACGGCTTCGTCGGCGTCGCGCAGCCCGTGCGCCGCGCGGACGGCTCCCCCGCGATCCTCAAACTCGGCTGGCAGCACGAGGAATCCGACGACGAACCGCTCGCACTGTCCACTTGGGCCGGTCAGGGCGCGGTGCTGATATACGACAACGTGCCCGAGGACGGCGTGCTGCTCCTGGAGCGGCTCGACGCAGGCCGGTCACTCGAAACGGAGCCGATCCGGGAGGCCGTCGAGACCGTCGGGGCCCTGGCACGGCGGCTGGCCGTCCCCGCTCCCGAAACGCTGCAGCGATCCCTTCGCGAGGAAGCCGCGGAGCTGGTGACCGAACTCCCCGAGACCTGGAGCGAGCTGGGAGAACCGTTCGATCGCAAGTACATCGACGCCGCCGTGGAAATCTGCGTGAACCTCGGACCGGAAGCCGGTGAGCTGATGGTGAACGAGGACCTGCACTTCGAAAACGTCCTCGCCGGGCAACGCGAACCGTGGCTGGTGATCGACCCGAAGCCGCTTTCGGGTGACCTCGAGTTCGGTGCGATCTCGATCCTCTGGAACCGGGCGAACGAGTCCACAATGGACGAAAAGATCGCGTGGTTCACCGCGGCCGCCGGGGTGGACGCCGAGCGCACGCGGGCGTGGACGCTGGTCCGCGCGGTGCAGAACTGGACCTGGCTGTACGAAGACCTCGCCGAGGGCGCCTCGCCCGAAACCCTCGCCGAAGACCCGGCCTACGCCGCCGTCCCCGCGATCGCCGCCTGGGCATTGCGGTGATCACACGAATCGTCTCCGGCCCCGGGAGCGGATAACCTTCGGGCATGGCAGCCGTGAACAGGGTATTCGCAGCTCAGCTGGCCGGTTTGCCGGTTTTCGGCCCCGATGGTGAATCGATCGGCAAGGTACGGGACCTGGTGGCGGGCCTGCGCCTCGACCAGCAACCCCCGCGGATCCTGGGCATCGTGGTCGAACTGACGACGAGGCGCCGGGTGTTCGTGCCGATGTTGCGCGTGACGTCGATCGAGCCCAGCGCCGTCACGCTCGCGACCGGATCGGTGAACATGCGGCGCTTCCACCAGCGGCCCAACGAGGTGCTGGTGGTCGGGCAGCTGTTCGACGCGCACGCCACCCTCGCCGGTTCGGACACGCGGGTCACCGTCGTCGACGCCGGTATGGAGCCGACGCGGACGCGGGACTGGGTGCTCGCGAAACTCGCGATCCGGGAACGGTCGAGCAGGCTCGGCCTCGGCAGACGGCGTTCGGCGATGCAGGTGCTGCCGTGGGCGGAGGTGTCCGGGCTCGGGCTCACCGACCTGACCGGCCAGACCCAGGGCGCGGCGCAATTGCTGATGCTGTTCGACACCATGCGCGCGGCCGACGTCGCCGCCACGGTCCGCGATCTGCCGCTCAAACGACGGCACGAGGTCGCCGACGCGATGGACGACGAGCACCTCGCCGACGTCATCGAGGAGCTTCCCGAAGACGACCAGAAGGAACTGCTGTCCTACCTCGCCGAGGAACGGGCCGCCGACATCCTCGAAGCGATGGACCCCGACGACGCCGCCGACCTGCTGGCCGAACTGGCCCCCGCCGAACAGAACCGGTTCCTGGAACTGATGGAACCCGAGGAGTCGGCGCCGGTGAAGCGGCTGCTGGAGTACTCCTCCGACACCGCGGGCGGGTTGATGACGCCCGAGCCGGTGGTGCTGACGCCGGACGCCACGGTCGCCGAGGCGCTCGCGCACATCCGGAACGCGGACCTCCCGGTGGCGCTGGCGAGCATGGTGTTCGTCTGCCGTCCGCCGACCGAGACGCCGACCGGTCGCTTCGTCGGCGTCGTCCACTTCCAGCGGCTGCTGCGCGAACCACCCGCGGAGATGGTGGCGAGCGCCATCGACTCCCAGTTGCCCGCGCTGCGGCCGAACGCCACCTTGTCCGAGGTCACGCGCTACTTCGCCGCCTACAACCTCACCTGCGGGCCGGTGGTGGACGCCGAAGACCACCTGCTCGGCGCGGTCACCGTCGACGACGTGCTCGACCACCTGCTCCCGGAGGACTGGCGCGAGACCGGGCTGCACGACATCACCGGCGAGATCACCGAGGAGACCGAACGTGCCTGAACTTTTGTCCGGGCGGCGGCTGGACCAGCCCCGCGGCCAGAGCCGGTTCAGGCTGAACATCGACCCCGATTCGTTCGGCCGGTTCACCGAACGGATCGCGCGGTTCCTCGGCACCGGCAAGTACCTGTTCTGGCAGACGCTGATCGTGATCATCTGGATCGTGCTGAACCTGGTCGCGGTCTCGCTGCGATGGGACCCGTACCCGTTCATCCTGCTGAACCTGGCGTTCTCGACGCAGGCCGCGTACGCCGCGCCGCTGATCCTGCTCGCGCAGAACCGGCAGGACGACCGCGACCGCGTCTCGCTGGAGGAGGACCGGAACCGCGCCGCGCAGACCAAGGCCGACACCGAGTACCTCGCGCGGGAGCTGGCGTCGCTGCGGATCGCGCTCGGCGAGGTCGCCACCCGGGACTTCCTGCGGGGCGAACTCGACCGGCTCCGTGAGGATCTCGACGCCAAGCCGCGCAAGGCCAAACCCGACCGCACGCCTACCGGTACTTGATCTTGCGGATGAGCCCCGACCGCGATCCCATCGCCAGGGCGCACACCGGTCGAACAGGTCGCTCCTTGCTCCCCAGTGCGCCCCGCCGCTGTGATCCCGGGGCCTTCGGCCAGGGCGGGCTCGCCCAGCTCCGCCTACCGGTACGTAACATGGTGGGGTGACCAGTACGCAGCAACTCCCCAGCGTCGACGATGTCCGCACCGCGCTGAAGGCCGTGTACGACCCGGAGATCAAGAAACCGATCACCGAACTCGGCATGGTCAAGGACGTGGAGGTCGGCTCGGACGGTGTGGTCACCGTCGGGATCTACCTGACGGTCGCCGGCTGCCCGCTGAAGGCGACACTGACCAACGACACCACCGAAGCCGTCAAGAAGCTCCCCGGCGTCAGCGACGTCCGGGTCGAGCTCGACGTGATGAGCGACGAGCAACGCACGGAACTGCGGAAATCCCTGCGCGGCGACGCCGCGGAACCGGTGATCCCGTTCGCGCAGCCGGGTTCGCTGACGCGGGTCTACTGCGTCGCGTCCGGCAAGGGCGGTGTCGGCAAGTCCTCGGTGACGGTGAACCTCGCGGCCGCGATGGCCGAACGCGGGCTTTCCGTCGGCGTGGTGGACGCGGACATCTACGGGCACTCGGTGCCGCGGATGCTCGGCGCGCGGGAGAAGCCGACCAAGGTCGACACCATGATCATGCCGCCGCAGGCGCACGGCGTGAAGGTCATCTCGATCGGCATGTTCACCCCGGGCAACCAGCCCGTCGTGTGGCGTGGGCCGATGCTGCACCGCGCGCTGCAGCAGTTCCTCGCCGACGTGTTCTGGGGCGACCTCGACATCCTGCTGCTGGACCTGCCGCCGGGCACCGGTGACATCGCGATCTCGGTGGCGCAGCTGATCCCGAACGCGGAGATCCTGGTCGTCACCACCCCGCAGCAGGCGGCCGCCGAGGTGGCCGAGCGCGCGGGCGCCATCGCGCTCCAGACACGGCAGCGCGTGGCCGGGGTCATCGAGAACATGTCGTGGCTGGAGACGCCCGACGGCCAGAAGATGGAGATCTTCGGCTCCGGTGGCGGGCAGTCCGTCGCCGACTCGCTGTCGAAGTCGGTCGGGTCGACCGTGCCGCTGCTCGGGCAGGTCCCGATGGACCCGCGCGTGGTCGCCCACGGTGACGCGGGGACGCCGATCGTGCTGGCCGAGCCGGACGCGCCGGCGTCGCTCGTGCTCAAGGAGGCGGCGAAGAAGCTGACCGTCCGGGCGCGCGGGCTGGCCGGGATGATGCTGAACGTCACCCCTGCGGGCCGCTGACCGTCCCCCTCTCATGCATTTAGTCCTCTGAATGCGGTCCTTGCGTGTGCAAGTACCGCATTCAGAGGACTAAATGCATGTTGGGGGTCAGGTGGCGTCGGGGTCGACTGGAGGGCGCTCGCCGGGCTTCAGCGGCTCCGGCTGCGAAGCGGTCGCCGGGTAGCCGTTGGGCTTGGCAGCGCCGTTGGACCCGTTCGCGCCATTGGTGCCGTTGATGTTGTTGATCCCCAGCGGATCCGAGTCACCGTCGAACAGGTGCTGGGTGACGACCCGCTTCGGGTCGAAGTTCCGCAGGCCCCGCAGATCCTCCAGCGGCTTGCGCAGCTGGTCGAACTCCGGGCCCATCTCCTCCCGCAGCTGCGTCTTGGCCCCGGTCGCGAAGTCGCGGACCTTGCGGACGCTCTTCGCCACCCACGACGCCGCTTCGGGCAGCCGTTCCGGACCGAGGATGAAAAGACCCGCGACGACGATGATGAGGATCTCTCCCCAGCCGACACTCTCGAACACCCGTGTGAACCTCCGCCTCGGCGTCTTCCCCGTTCAGGGTACCCGTCCGAACTCGCTAGTCCGAGGCCAGTTTCACGTCCACGACGAGTGAAGACCCATCCCGGACAAGCCGGACAGGCACCACTTCGCCGACTTCGCGGGCGCGGACCGCGACGAGCAGTTCCGCCGAGTCGCGCACGAGCCGTCCGCCGACCTCCGTGATGACGTCGCCTTCTTTGATCCCGGCGGAGGCCGCGGGGCCCCCAGGGGCGACGTTGCGGACCTGTGCGCCCATGGTGCTGGAGCCCGCGACGGTCGACGAAGCGTTGATGCCGATGTCGGGGTGGACGACCTTGCCGTCCTTGATCAGTGTTTTCGCGATTTTCACCGCGTAGTCACTGGGGATGGCGAACCCGATGCCGATGCTGCCGCCTTCGGCGCTGGAGGAGCGGATCGCCGAGTTGATCCCGACCAGCGCGCCGGTGGCGTCGACGAGCGCGCCGCCGGAGTTGCCGTGGTTGATCGCGGCGTCGGTCTGGATGGCTTCGTAGATCACCGGTGCGCTGCCGCCGTCGCCACCGGCGGTCACCGGGCGGTTGAGCGCGCTCACGATGCCCGCGGTGACCGAGTTCTGCAGCGCCAGCGGCGAACCGACGGCGATCACGGAGTCGCCGACGGCGAGGTCGGAGGACTTCCCGACCTGCAGCGCGGTCAGGTTCTTGACGTCGACCTTGACCACGGCGAGGTCGGTCTTGGGGTCGGCGCCGACGACCTTCGCCTCGACGCGCTTGCCGTCGAAGAACACGGCGGTGACCTTGGTGGCCGAGTCGGCCGTCGCGGCGGAGATCACGTGTTCGTTCGTGAGCACGTAGCCCTGGGTGTCGATGACGACGCCGGAGCCCTGCTGGCCCGCGTCGGCGCCGGGTTTGAACACTTCGAGCGAGACCACGGTGGGCGCCACCCGGTGGGCGATGTCCGCGATCGAACCCGCCGGACGTTCCTTGGCCGCATCGGCCTCGGAGATGCTGGCCTGTCCGGTCAGTTCGGTGCCGGTGTCGGCGAACCACCAGCCGATCAGCCCGCCGGCGGCGCCGATGACGAGCGCGACCGCGGCGAGCATCGCCAGCGCCTTCGTCTGCACACGCCGGCCGAAAAGGACCTCCGGAAGGCTCAGCAGCGCACCCTGCGGGCGCTTCGCGTCCTTCTCCTCGTCCGAGTCCTGCTGCACGGCGGGCCCGGCGAGCACCGCGCCGGACGACGGGTCACGCCAGGGATCCGAGGTCGTGGTCCAGAGCGGGCCTTCGGCGCCGTTCGCGGACGGTGCGGAGCCGTTGGTCCCGTGCGGGCGCTCCAGCACGACACCTTCGGCGCCCGGCGGGCGGCGGAAGGCCTCGGCGAGCGATTCCGGCGTCGGCGGCGCGAGGTTCAGGCCCGGCGCGGACTGCCCGTTTCCGCCCGGCTGGTACAGCTTGTCGAAGGCACCATCGACGCCGTGCGGCCTGCCGAACGTGGCCGCCTGTGCCGGATCGACGGCGGGCCGGGCCAGCGGGCGCGGCGCCAGCCGATCCCGCGCCGGGTCACCAGGCTGCTGCGGATTCGCGTTCGGCTGCTCGGTCATCATTCCCCGGGGCTGAGATCAGGTTGGCCGGACGCGAGAGTACGCCAAGCCTTGCCCGGGATTCTGCCGTGACCACGGTGAAGTGCGCGTTGATTCCCCGAACCCGGCGAGAAATGTGACACTTGAGGCAACCATGTCTCACTTCTGGCAGTCTAACGGGCATGTCGGAGAACCCGGGGGCTCCCTTTCCGCCCCAGAACGCCCCTCACCAGCAATGGCCGCACCAGCAGTGGCCCCAGCACCAGGGCTGGCCGCAGCAGCCGCCCCAGAAGAAGGGGCTGTCCACCAAGCTGAAAGTGGTGCTGCTCGTCGCCGCGCTCGTCGTGGTCGGCGGCGGGATCGGCTTCATCCTCGTGATGAAGGCGGCCGTCGGACCGGAGAAGCAGGCCAAGGCGCTCACCGAAGGCGATTGCGTCGTGCTGACCGGCTCCGGCAAGGAAGCCGACGCGGTCAAGACGCCGTGCGATTCGCCGCAAGCGCCCTACGCGGTGAGCCTCACCGGGCTCGACAAGGGTGAGTGGGACTGCAAGGACGGTTTCTACAAGTACGCCGTCCCGAGAGGAGCGCGCGGAGACGGCGTCGCCCTGTGCCTGGCGATCAACGCCAAGGTCGGGTTGTGTTTCGACGACATCGAGACCAAGACGCCGCCGCCGCTGAAGGACTGCGGCTCGGCGCGGCTGAAGATCAGCGAGGTCTTCCCGCAGATGAGCGTGGTGACCAGCCCGTGCGCGGAGGGCACCGCGGAGGTCATCTCCTACGCCAGCTACGGGACCACGAAGTTCAAGAGCGCGACGATCTGCTTCGTCAAACCCTGACGAAGTAGATCAGCGGGCCGAGACGGGCACGGGCGCGCTCGACGTGCTCGGGCTCGGCGCTGGGCTGCGCGGCGGTTCCGGAGGAGTGCCGCCGCCCAGCTGCGCGGGCAGCAGTCCGGCGTTGACCCCCTGCGGCGGGGTGAAACCGGTATTCGGCTGGTCTTCGGTGCCGTCACCCGAGGTCGCGACGAGGGCCAGCGCGCTCAGCACCAGGCCCGAGACGACGACTCCGGCGCCCTGCGCGTACTTCCGCCGGGCGAGGCCGAACCGCCCGCCGCCGAGAACGTTCGGCGACTGGCCCAGCGGCGCCGTCGATCCCAACGGCGCTGTACCGCCCAAGACCCCGGTGTCGCGAAGGCCGGCGACCCGGTCGGGCCGCTGGATGGCCACCAGCTGACCGTCGGCGGTCATCGCCAGGTTATCCGGCGTGCCGGGAAGTTCGGTGTTCTGCGGGATGGAGCACAGGCTGGCCAGGAAACCCGCCGACATCGACGGGGCTCCCGCCTGCTTCACGGCCGCGACGGCCTGGCGCTGTGCGGCCACTTCGGCCGCGCAGGTCTGGCAGCGGGCGATATGCGCCGACGCCCTGTCCTGGGCGCCGAGGGACAGCTCGCCGTCGACGAAGGCGACGATGGCGTCCGGAAGCAGATGCGACTCGGGGAGCCCCCAACCTCGCGGTGCGGTCATACCCCCACCTTCGCAGACTCCTGCGCCGCGGCGCGACGACGCTCCAAAGAAGCGCGAAGCGCCTGGCGGCCGCGGTGGATCCGGCTGCGCACGGTGCCGAGCTTGACACCGAGGGTGGCGCCGATCTCCTCGTAAGAGAGACCTTCGACGTCGCACAGCACGACCGCGGCACGGAACTCGGGCGGCAACTCGTCGAGTGCGGCCTGCAGGTCCGGGTCGAGATGCGTGTCCGAGTAGACCTGCTCCGGGCTCGGGTCGTCGCCGACGATGCGGTCGGTGTCCTCGGGCAGGCCTTCCATCCGCACGCGTGAGCGGCGGCGGGCCATGTCGAGGAAGAGGTTCGTGGTGATGCGGTGCAGCCAGCCTTCGAACGTGCCGGGCTTGTAGGACGCGAGGGAGCGGAAGACCCGGATGAAGGTCTCCTGCGTCAGGTCCTCGGCGTCGTGGGCGTTACCGGTCAGGCGGTACGCCAGCCGGTAGACGCGGTCGGCGTGTTCACGCACGACCTCGTCCCACGAGGGCGGCGTCCATGCGGCCTCGTCCACCGTCACCGGCGTGACCTGGTCCGCGTGCTGGTCCTGCATCGTTTCCTGCATCGGGGAAGTAGGCACCTCCATCAGCGTCTTCTCCCAACTACTCCACCCAACGCGGGCGATGAGCACGGTGTTCCCGTTGTCGAGGACCAGTCTGTCCGGCCTGCTTATGTTTCTAGTGAGACTGGACTGAGAGGAGGCTGAGAAGTCGGTACCAGGGAGTCTTCGCTCTTTTGACGATAGGCAGCGCTAACCTCCGCGTGTGAATTCCGGGACGCATGCGGGCTCGCCTGCCGAGGCCGCCGACGCCGATCTCGTCGACGGCTACGTCCCCGACGACGAGGTACTGGCCGCCGCGCGGGCACGGTCGGCCGATCTGGGGTGCGGCCCGCTGAGCGCGGGCGCGGGTGCGACTCTGCGTTTTCTCGCCACGACGCTGCGGGCGAAGGCCGTCGTCGAGGTCGGGACCGGGGCCGGGGTGAGCGGGTTGTGCCTGCTCGGCGGCATGGTCGACGACGGGATCCTCACCTCGATCGACATCGAGCCGGAGTACCACCGTGCGGCGCGGGCGGCGTTCCGCGAGGCAGGCTACGCGCCCGGGCGGACCCGCCTGATCATGGGGCGCGCGCTCGACGTCCTGCCTCGGCTCACCCCCGGCGGCTACGACCTGGTGTTCGTCGATTCGGCGCCGATCGAGTACCCGAGCTGCTACGAGAAGGCCGTCTCGCTGCTGCGGCCCGGCGGGATACTGGCGTTCCACAACGTTTCGGGGACCAGGGTGACCGATCCCTCACGGCGTGATCCGGACACGCTCGCGCTGCGGGAGGTCGCGCGGGCCTTCCGCGAGGACGAGCGGCTGGTCCCGGCGCTGTTGCCGGTGGGCGGCGGGCTGCTCGTCGCCGCGATCGCGTAGCAAGGGACCTTTGCTACCACTTTTCGGACGCGTTCCGTGCCTTGCTTCGCGGGTCTGGTGTCCCCAATGTCGCATTAGGGACACTGAGCGTCTCGAATGCGACATTGGGGACACCAGACCGGCTCGCGATGTGCCCGACTACCTCGCCTTCGCGTGGGCCCTGACCTCCAGGGTAGGCAAGGAGGCCTTCACGGACTTGGGGACCACCGCGACCACGGCGACAGCGGCCAAGGCGAGCCAGGCGGCGGTCAGCACGATCAGCCAGGTCCAGCCCGCGTGCCCGTAGACGGTCGCGCCGACGGCGCCGCCGACGCTGCTGCCGAGGTAGTACGAAAGCGTGTAGAGCCCGCCGACCTGGCCTCGGGCGTTCTCGGGTGCCTCCGCGGCGGCCCAGCCGTTGGCGACGGCGTGCGCGGCGAAGAACGCTCCGGTCAGCACCACGAACCCGGCGACGACCATGGGCAGCGAGTCGGACAGCGTCAGCGCGGCGCCCGCGATCGTGAGCAGCAGGGCGCCGGCGAGCGACCGGCGGCGACCGAACCGGCCGACCAGTCTGCCGGCCGTCGCCGACGAGACCGAACCCATCGCGTACGCGAGGAAGACGAGCGACGCGATCGCGGGCGAGAGGTTCAGCGGCTCGCCGGTCAGCCGGAATCCGGCGGCGTTGTACAGCGCGACGAACGAGCCCATGGCCAGCAGAGCGACCGCGTACTGGACCAGCAGGACCGGCTTCCGCACCGCCGCACCGAGCCCGGCCAGCACCGCCCTGCCTTGCTCGCGCAGCCGCTCTGACCTGCGGCGATCCGCGAAAGTGGGAGCAAAGGTCCCTCGCTCCCCCGGCGGCAGGGCCAGCACCGTGACCACCGTGCAGACCAGCCCGATCCCCGCGACCACGATCAGCGCGCCGTGGTACCCGAACGGTCCGGCGGTGAACCCGGCCGCGAGCCGTCCGATCATGCCGCCGATGGTGTTCCCGGCGATCATCGCGCCCACCGCCGCCGCGAGCACGGCCTTGCCGAGCCGTTCCGCGAGGTAGGCGGCGGCCACGCCGGGGAACCCCGCGATAGCGACCCCTTGCAGCGCCCGGAGCACGAGCAGCGCCGGATAGCTGGGCGCCAGCGGCAGCAGGAAACCGAACACGACCGACGCGACCACCGAAGCGATGATCACCGGACGCCGTCCCACGACCTCGGAGAGCGCGGCGATGGGCAGGACGGCGATCGCGAGGGCGCCGGTCGCGACACTCACCGCGAGCGAAGCGCCACCGGGATCGAGGTGGTACTGCTCGGCCAGCTGCGGCAGCACCGGCTGGGGCGCGTAGAGCAGCGCGAACGAGGAGATCCCGGCCGCGGCGACGGCGATCGTCACGCGACGGGTGGTTCCGGTGGCAGGCACGGTGCCGAAGCTAAGCCTGGCTAAACGATACGTCTAATACGTTCATCTGCCACAATCGATACCGTGCTGAATGAAAGGATGACCGCCCAGCTAGCCCCGCAGCTCGCCCTGCTCACCGCACTCCGCCGCACGACGAACGTCACACGGGCGGCCGAGCTGCTCGGTGTCCCCCAGCCCACGGTAAGCCGCCGGATCTCGGCGCTCGGCGAGGCCCTCGGCGCCCCGCTCACGGTCCCCGACGGTCGCGGCATCCGGCTCACCCGCGCCGCCGAGCTGCTGGCCGATGCCGCGGAACGCGCCCTCGCCGCCGTCGACGCCGGGGTCCGCCAAGCCCGCGAAGAGGTCGACCCCGGATCCGGGCACGTCGTCCTCGGCTTCCTGCACCTGCTCGGCAGGTCGCTGGTCCCCACGTTGCTCCGCGGCTACCGCGCGGACCATCCGGGAGTCCGGTTCACGCTCGTCCAGGGGTCACGCCAGGACATGGTCGACAGGCTCACCAGCGGGGAACTCGACCTGGCACTGCTCGCCCCCGCGCCCGTCGACGATCCGCTGCTCGACGCCGCCGTGCTCACCGAGCAGGAGATCTTCCTGTCCGTTCCGACGTCGCACCGCCTCGCCGACCGGCCCAGCGCCGCCATCGACGACCTCAAGGACGAGGAGTTCGTGCTCCTCGAAACCGGCTACGGCCTCCGCACCATCACCGACGACCTGTGCGCGGCGGCCGGCTTCGAACCGAAGATCGCGTTCGAGGGCCAGGAGTCCGACACCGTTCGCGGGCTGGTCGCGGCCGGGCTCGGGGTCGCGCTGCTCCCCCGTTTCGAGCCGGGCAGCCCCGCGGGGGTCGTCGAAGTCCCGCTGGTGCCACCGGTCGGGCGGACCATCGGGCTGGCCTGGCGTCGCGATGTGGCCCTGCCGCCCGCCGTACTGCGCTTCCGTGAGCGGGTCCGCGCGCGGTCCTGGTGACGATCGTCGGGGTCGATCACTGACGTTCGTCCACCCCGCGGGCGCGTCGTTTTCGCTAACTTCGGGTGAATGTACGACGACATCGTGGAGTTGGCGGGTGAGAGCCCGAGCTGGCTTCAGGCGACAGGGATCCTGTTCACGGAAGCAGGACTGCTCGCCTTCGCGGGGCTCTTCGCCTGGCTGTTGTGGCGGGCGCGCACGTCGCCCGTCCGGATCGCCGTGGCGCTGCTGCCGCCCGGCGCGACCGCGATCGCGTACTTGATCAGCGAGGGCTTGAAGACGGTGATCCAGGAGGACCGGCCTTGCCGGAACCTCGTCACGCTCGTCGACTGCCCGCAGATCGGCGACTGGTCCTTCCCGAGCAACCATTCCACGATCGCGGGGGCGGCGGCCGTCGGACTGGCACTCGCCTGGCGCCGGCTCGCGCCGTGGGTGCTCCCGGGTGCCCTGCTGATGGGCTTCTCGCGGGTTTTCGTCGGCGCGCATTACCCGCACGACGTGCTCGCCGGGCTCGTCCTCGGCTCCGTCACGGCGTGGCTCGTGTTCCGCTACCTGAAAAGCCCGGCGGCCGGGATCGCTCGACGGCTCACCGCCCATGCCGGGGACGCGCCGACCCAGCCCATGCCCAAGGTGGACCTGCGGAGCGGTAGCAAAGGTCCCTTGCTCCCGCCCCGCAGGTAACCGCAGGTCAGGCGTAAGAGGCGACCAGTTCGACCAGCGTCCGCGCCGCGAAACCGGTGGCCCCGGGCACCACGTCGGCGTAGGTCTTGTCGGCCCGCGCGGGACCGGCGATGTCGAGATGCGCCCACGGCACGTCGCCGACGAACTCCCGCAGGAACAGCGCCGCGACGATGCCGCCGGGGCCACCCGGCGCCTGCCGGACGTCACCGAGCGAACCCTGCACGGTCTCGGCCAGGTCTTCCAGCAGCGGCATCCGCCACCACGCCTCGCCGACCCGCTCGCCCGCCTTCGTGATCCGTTCCGCGAGCGCGTCTTCGGTGGCGAAGACACCGCCGGTGCGGACGCCGAGCGAGACCTTCATGGCTCCGGTCAGGGTCGCCGCGTCGATCACGGCGTCCGGCTTGTGCTTCTTGATGCCGTAGACGAGCGCGTCGGCCAGGACCATGCGACCCTCGGCGTCGGTGTTGCCCACCTCGGTGGTCTTGCCGCCGTAGTGCCGCACGATGTCGCCGGGCCGGTACGACGAACCGGACACGTGGTTTTCGGCGGCGGGCACCAGCCCGGTCACCTTGACCGGCAGGCGCAGCGCCGCGATGGCGCGGACCGCGGCGATGATCGCCGCGCCACCGGCCATGTCGGTGCGCATGAGGTGCATGCCGTCGGCCGGTTTGATCGAAAGACCGCCGGTGTCGAAGGTGATGCCCTTGCCGACCAGCAGCAGATGCGTCGTCGCCCCGCGCGGCCGGTACTCCAGCTCGATCAGCCGCGGCGCCGCCGCCGAGCCGCCACCGACGGCGAGAACACCGCCGAAGCCCTGCTCCGCCAGCCACTTCTCGTCCCGCACCGTCACGGTCAGGTTCGCGATGTCGCCCGCCACCCGGACGGCCGTGTCGGCGAGCCAGGCGGGGGTCTTGACGTTCGACGGCGTGTTCGCCAGATCGCGCGCGAACGCGGCGGCCGCGGCGAGTTCGCGGACCCGCTCCAAATCGACTTCGTGGCGTGTGATCAAGCGCACGGTCCGCAAAATCGGCTTCGGCTCCTCGGCCGTCACCGTGAACCGGTAACCACCGAGCAGCAGCCCGAACGCGAGTTCCTCGACGTGCTCGGCGCCCGCGTCCTCGGGCAGTTCGACGGCGAAAGCGCGGAACGCCTTCTGCCCCGCCTTGACGTCTTCCTCCAGCGCCGACGAGACGGCGCGGACCAGCGCGGCGCCGGCCTTGCGGTACTGCTTCGGCTCGCCGTCGCCGACGCCCGCCAGCCAGCGGACGGCGCCGGTCGGCACGGACTGCACGTCACCGGCCTTGCCGGTGGGCCGCACGCCGCCGATCTCCTCGAGCCCGGCGTCACCGTCCTCTTCGGACGGCGCGGCGATCAGCTTGGCCAGCGGCGTACCGCGCCTGAGGTCGTCCGAGACTTCGAGTTCGAGCAGCTTCCCCGGAACGGGGGGTAGCGGGTTACGCACAGTGAGCGACCTCCGGGCGCAGATGAACCGCGACCCCGGCCTCCGAAGGGGAGACCGGGGTGCGGGTGGTTGAACGTTGGTGCGGTCCGGCTCAGCCGGTGACCTCCTGCAAGGCCGCGCCGAGATCCTTCGCTTCTTCCGCGGAGAGTTCGACGACGAGGCGCCCACCACCTTCGAGTGGTACGCGCATCACGAGGCCCCGCCCCTCCTTAGTCACTTCGAGGGGACCATCTCCGGTCCGGGGCTTCATGGCCGCCATAGCGTGCTCCCTCCGTCTCAACCGGCGCGCCCGGGTCGCGCTCGTCAAAGCCAGCCGGGTCTACTGTCCATTGTCCCTCATCAGCGGCCGAGCGCGAACGCGGACCGATCTTTTGCCGCCGTATCGGTGCTGGTATGCGGCTCGCGAGGCTGAAAGACTCGTCTCAGACCGCAGTTTCGCCGACTAGGAGATCCCGTGACCACATCCGACGTTCTGCTGACCGCCGACGCCGATGGCGTGCGCACCTTCACGCTGAACCGGCCGCAGGCGTACAACTCGCTGACCGTCGAACTCAAGGAACTGCTGCTGGCGGGCCTGACCGAGGCCGCGGCCGACGACAGTGTCCGCGCGGTCGTGCTGACCGGTTCGGGCAAGGCGTTCTGCGCCGGGCAGGACCTGAAGGAGCATGTCGGGCTGCTGCAGGCGGGTGACCCCGCACCGCTACACACGGTCAAGGAGCACTACAACCCGATCGTCAAGACCATCGTCGGGATGCCGAAGCCGGTCATCGCCGCGGTGAACGGCCCCGCGGCCGGCGCGGGGGCGGCTTTCGCGTACGCGAGCGACCTCCGGATCGCCGCGACGTCGGCGAACTTCCTGATGGCGTTCGCGAACGTCGGCCTCGGCCCGGACTCGGGGGCGTCGTGGACGCTGCAGCGGCTGATCGGTCTCGGCCGCGCGGCCGAGCTGATGTTGCTGGCGCGCACGGTCGACGCCGCCGAAGCGCTGACGCTGGGCCTCGTCGGCGAGGTCGTGCCGGACGAGGAACTGGCCGCCCGCGCGCAGAAGGTCGCCGCGAAGCTCGCGGCAGGCCCGACGGTCGCGTACGCGAAGATCAAGAACGTCCTGTCGGTCGCCGCCGAGTCGTCCCTCGAAACCGCGCTGGCGGCCGAGGACGAGGCCCAGACCGCGCTCGGCGCGACCGCCGACCACACCGAAGCGGTGGAGGCCTTCGTGGGCAAGCGCAAGCCGAACTTCCAGGGCAAGTGACCCCTCGTGAGTGGCTAGGACGGTTCTGACGGACTCGTATTTACCTACCCACTGGTGTGATCGGCGGTCGACGGGGAAGATTCCGGCCGTTGAACGTCCGGAATCTTCCCCCGTCGCCTCGTCTGCCACCGGTCGCGCCTGGCGCGACCTTGATCAACGGAGGGTCGGGGACGTTGAGTGTCCCGAACCTTCCGTTGATCAAGTCCAAGACCGGGCATCCCTGGCGACGATGGAGGAATTGGGACGTTCACCGTCCCAATTCCTCCATCGTCGCGCCCGGCAGCCGCGGAACCACCACTTTCGCCCGGTCAGGCTTAGGTAGGTAAATGCCGGTCCGCTCTAACCCGAGCGCCACTCACGAGCTGGCCCGGAAGCAGTCCTTCACGTGGTCGTCGACCATCCCCGTCGCCTGCATCAGCGCGTAACAGGTCGTCGGCCCGAGGAACACGAAGCCGCGCTTCTTGAGTTCCTTCGCCATCGCCTTCGACTCGTCGGTGATCGCCGGAACGTCGGCCATCCGCCGCGGCCGGGTGTGCGAGGAGGGCGCGAACGACCACAGGAGGTCGTCCAGCGAACCGTCGAGTTCCTCGATCGCCCGCGCGTTGTTGATCGCCGCCAGGATCTTCGCCCGGTTCCGCACGATCGACGCGTCTTCCATGAGACGGGCGACGTCGTCGTCGGTGAAGGCCGCGACCTTCTTCGGCTTGAACTTCTCGAACGCCTTCCGGAACGACTCGCGTTTCCGCAGGATCGTGATCCACGAAAGCCCGGACTGGAACGACTCCAGGCACAGGCGTTCGTACAGTTCTTCGTCGCCGTGGAGCGGGACGCCCCATTCGGTGTCGTGGTACTCGACGTAGTCCGGGGCCGAGTTGCCCCACGAACACCGTTTGATCCCGTCCGCGCCCAGCAGACCCGCCTCAGCCAACCCGGTACCCCTCCGCGTACTTCACGAATCTCTGCAGGCACAGCCGCAGCCCCAGTTCGAAACCCGGCTTGGCGACCGGCCAGCCGAGCCGTCCGACGACACCGAACGGCGGCCGCAGATGCTCCGCCCAGACGAACGTCGACGAATGCGGCCCCTTCTCGATCACCTGGAACACCCCGGTGCCCTGCACGATCTTGCCGGTATGCCGCACGACACAGCGCAGCGGCGGCTCCCAGGCGGTGATCTCCATGGTGTCGGTGAACCCGATCCCCGCGACGCCGGTGAACGCCGACAGCTTCGAGCCCACGCTGCGCCCGTTGCCCTCGACGACCTTGACCTCGGTGCCGAGCATCCATTCGCCCTGGCGTTCCCAATCGGTCAGGGCGAGCCAAGCCGTCCCGGCCGGTACCGCGACGTCGACGGAGACGACGACATCGGTCACCTGGCGGCCTCGCGCTCGGCCTCCAGTTCGGCCACCTTGGCGCGCAGCTCGTCGATCTCGACACCGAGCCGCCGCATCACCCAGTCCACTTCGGACATCTTGTAACCGCGCAGCACCATCTGGTAGCGGACGGCGTGGACGTCTTCGGCGGTGATGTCCTCGGCGGGCAGCCTGGTCGGCGAGCTGCCGGGCGGCAGCGGGGCCAGTTCCTCACCCCGGCCGAACACCACGGCGGCCAGCAAGAACACCACCGCGGCCACCAGCAGCATGACTACGAGATAGATCAGGGCGGTCGTCACGCGACGATCGTGGCACACGAACGCCACGATCGTCGCGCCAGCAACGCGAGTCGCACGCTGACCACGACCCAGAGCACCATGAGGATCCCGCACGGCACGGACAGGAACAATCGCGACGCGTCGATGAACCCGGTGGCGGTCACCAGCAGCGCCACCGAAAGCAGGTTCAGCCCGACGGCCTCGCCGATCAGCACGCCGGCGGTCTTGACCAGCCGCGCACCGTCCATGCGCCGGGACAGCCAGCGCATGGAGACGAGGGCGATCACCCCCAGCACCGGGACGATGAAGACCGAACCGTGGGTGAACTGGGCGATGTACTTGTACCAACCCGGCGTCGGCGCGAGCTGCGACCAGTCGCCGAAGGTCCATTTGCGGGCGAGCTCCCAGGCCAGCTGCATCAGCGGCACGCCGAGGATCAGTTTCCAGAGGGTGCGGGTGCCGCTGTGCATGCCCAGTTCGGCCTGGTAGTCCCGGGCGATCAGGTGCACCGGCCCGAAATCGGCGACGGCGCGTCGCTGCGCCTCGTGCTCGCTCCAGCCGCCGTCGCGGTAGGCGTCCGCGGCGTCGTTGAGCCCATCGCGCGCTTCGCGTAGCAGATCCCGCTTTGCCGACGCGGGGCCGTCCAGCCGCGTGCGCAGCTCCCCCAGATAGGCCTCGATCACCGTCATACCGTGGTTCTCCAACTCCGCGCGGCGACCGCCAGCCGCATGCTGAACAGGATCCAGATTCCGGACAGGACCGCGCACGGCACGCTGACGAGCATGCGGGCGGGCTCCATCAGTCCGGTCGCGCCGCCGTACGTCGCGACCGCGACCAGGTTCAACCCCACGGCCGCGGCCAGCGTCCACGAGACCGCGCGCGCGACCGGCGGACCGGCCGTCCGCCGCGAGAGCAGCCGTGCCGCGAGCAGCCCGGCGATCGCGACGGCCGGGGACAACGCCGCCAGCGTGTCGGCCACGCCGATCGCGCGGTGGTACCAGGACGGCGTGGCGCCGAGCCGCGACCAGTCGGCGAAGGCCCGCGCCAGATCCCAGGCGAGGATCAGGAGCGGGACACCGGCGATCAGCTCCCACAGCACGCGGATGTCGCGCCGCAGCCCCAGTTCCGCCTGGTAGTCCCGGGCGATCAGGTCGGCAGGGCCGAAGTCGGCGACGGCACGGCGTTCGGCTTCCGCCTCGTCCATTCCGCCCGCGCGGTAGGCGTCGGCCGCGTCGACCAGACCGTCCCTCGCTTCGGTGAGCAGATCGGCTTTCGCCGCCGACGGCCCGCGCAGCCTGCCGTCCAGTGCGCCGATGTAGGCCTCGATCGCGTTCATGCGGCGAGCGCGGGCCGGGACCGGAAAGCCGGTGCGAGCAGCCAGAAGCTGAAGGCGACCCAGCCGAGCGCCACCAGGTTGCACACGAGGCTCACGTTCATCCTCGACGGATCGAGGACCGTGGTGCTCACGGTGAGCAGCAGCAGCGCCAGCAGGTTCGTGCTCGCCGCGGCACCCACCGTCCACCGCGTCACTCTCCCCAGGCTCACGCTGTCGAGCCTGCGCCCCAGCAGCCGGGCCCCGAACAGGGAAACCGCTCCGATCACGGCCGGAACGAGGACCAGGACGCCGAAGAGTTCGATGACGGCCGTGAACCACTCCGGGTTCGGCTTGCCCGAGCGGCTCCAGTCGCCATAGGTCCAGATCCGCCCCAGCTCCCAGGTCACCTGGATCAGCGGCACACCGACGATGACCTTCCACAACGTGCCGATGTCCCCGCGCAACGCCAGCTCGGCCTGATAGTCGCGCGCGATCACGGCGGCCGGGCCGAAGTCGGCGACGGCCCGGCGTTCCGCTTCCGCCTCGCCGACCCCACCCTCGCGATACGCCTCGGCCGCGTCGACCAGGCCGTCCCTCGCCTCGGTGAGCAGATCGGTCTTCGCCCTCGCCGGCCCGTGCAACCGCCTGCCCAGGTCACCGATGTAGCCGTCGATCGCGCTCATGCCGTGCTCCCCCCGAGGACACCACCGATCACGGTGGTGAACTCCTGCCACTCCGCCCGTTCCGCGGCCAATGCCTTCTGCCCGGAGCGGGTGAGCTTGTACGTACGACGTTTGCGGCCGGACACGACGTCCCATTCGCTGGCGAGGAATCCGGCGCGCTCCAAACGGCGAAGCGCCGGGTAGACGGTGCCCGTCGGCAGGTCGAGCGCACCGTCACTGCGGAGCTGGAGCGCCTCGATGATGGCGTACCCGTGCAGCTTCCGGCCGTCGAGGACGGCGAGGAGCAGCGCGTCGAGGTGCCCGCGCAGACTGTCGGCCTTCATAGATAGACAGTCTACACATCGCCGCCTACCAGGGTAGCCGGGACTTTCCCGGACCGGCCTCAGGGAAAGTCCCCGAGATCACCCCGATTTCATAGATTTAGTGGCTACATGTAGCCAGCCTACGTATACAGTGCTTCGACATGGACGCACTCCCGATCGCGAGACTCCAGTTCGCGACGACGACCTCGTTCCACTTCCTGTTCGTGCTGCTCACACTGGGGCTCGTGACACTCGTCGCGGTGATGCAGACACGCTCCGCGTTCGGCGACAAGCCGGAACTCACGCGGATGACTCGTTTCTGGGGCAAGCTTTACGTGATCAATTACGCGCTGGGAATCGTCACCGGAATCGTGATGGAATTCCAGTTCGGGCTCACCTGGACCGGCCTGTCCGCGGTCGCGGGCGACGTCTTCGGCGCACCGCTGGCCATCGAGACACTGGTGGCCTTCTTCGCCGAATCGACCTTCCTCGGCCTGTGGATCTTCGGCTGGGGGCGGCTGAACAAATGGGTCCACCTGACGCTGATCTGGCTGGTCACGCTGACCGCCTACGCCTCGGCGCTGTTCATCATGGTGGCCAACTCGTTCCTGCAGAACCCGGTCGGCACGCACGCCGAGAACGGCGTGCTGAAACTCGACGACTTCGGCGCCCTGTTCACCAACCCGGCGCTGACGAGCTCGCTGCCGCACGTGCTGAGCGCGGCGCTCATGACCGGCGGCTTCTTCGTGGTCGGCGTCAGCGCGTACCACTTCATCAAGCGCACCAAGGAGATCGAGTTCTTCCAGCGCTCGATGCGGATCGGCGTGCTCGCCTCGCTGGTCGGCAGCACACTGGTGATCGGTTTCGGTTTCGGCCAGTTCGGTCCGCTGGGCGAGTACCACCCCGACAAGCTCAAGTCGCCCGATCCGCTGGTCGGCGCGTCGCTGGGCTTCATGATCCAGATCGGGTTCATCGCCTTCCTCGCCTCGATCCTCGGCACGCTGCTGCTGTTCCGGAACTGGATCACCAAGGTGCGGCCGCTGCTGTACGTGATGGTGCTGGCCATCCCGCTGCCGTTCGTCGCGGCGATCCTCGGCTGGCTGGTGCGGGAGATCGGCCGTCAACCGTGGCTGATCCGCGGGCAACTGACCACCGCCGACGCCGTCGCGGCGATCCCGGCGGGGCAGATCCTGTTCTCCTTCATCGCTTTCACCCTGTTGTTCCTGGTGCTCGCGATCGCCGACTGGGTGCTGATGTCACGGGTCGCGAAACGCGGCCCGGACGCGAGCGAAGAGACGGCCGCGCCCCGTGCCGAACTTCCCGTCCTGAGCGGAGTCTGACCGATGGTGATCCTCTGGTGGTGCGTGCTCGGTTTCCTGACCGCAGGCTATTTCGCGCTGGCGGGCTACGACTACGGCGTCGGCATGCTGCTCGGCAGGCTGGGCCGTGACGAGGTGGGGCGGCGGCGCGTGCTCGGCGCCTTCGGCCCGTTCTTCCTGGCCAACGAGGTGTGGCTGGTGGCCGCGGTCGGTGTCCTGTTCGGCGCCTTCCCGCATCTGGAAGGAAAAGTGTTCGCCGGGGCGTACATCCCGGTGGTGACCCTGCTGCTCGGGCTGGTCACCTTCACAGCGGCGGTGCAGCTGCGCAGCAGGCGGCCGGACGCGGGCCGCGGTGCCTG
Source organism: Amycolatopsis sp. TNS106 (assembly GCF_019330265.1). Classification (NCBI taxonomy): domain Bacteria; kingdom Bacillati; phylum Actinomycetota; class Actinomycetes; order Pseudonocardiales; family Pseudonocardiaceae; genus Amycolatopsis; species Amycolatopsis sp. TNS106. Next base: position 5,329,368 of record NZ_CP024972.1, read on the forward strand.
GACGCTGGCGATCACCGCCGGAGCCTGGGTGACGGCGGTGTCGTGGGGTGTGTTCCTCGGCAATCTCGTCCTCGGGCTCCCGCTCGACGCGGCGGGGAAACCGACCGGCGACGTCCTCGCGGTGTTCAGTCCGTACGCGCTGCTCTGGGGTGCGGGGTTCGTCGCGCTGTTCGCCTTGCAGGGTGCGGCTTTCCTCGCTGTGCGGGCACCCGCCGAGCTCACTGCCCGCGCCAACCGGATCGCCAAGGCACTGCTCGCGCCGTCGCTGGCGTTCCTGGTCGTGGCGGTCGGCTGGGGTGCCGTCGAGACCACCGCGTCGTGGTCCGTGCTGCCCGCGATCGTGCTGGCGTTCGGCGCGCTGGGCGTCGCGGCGGCGGCCTTGCGCTCCGGACGGCACAAGGCGGCGCTGGTCGCCACGATGGTGCTGTCGGCGTCGCCGGTGCTGGCCGTCGGGACGGCGCGCCTGCCCGACGCGTTGGTGTCCTCTGTGGACGGAGGATTCTCACTGAGCTTGACGGAAGCGGCGACCAGTACCGAGATGCTCGGCCTGCTCACCCTCCTTCTGCCGCCCGCGCTGGTGGCGATCGCCGCCGTGCAATGGGTGACCTGGCGCAGGCACGACAGCCGAGTCGACCAGCGTTCGCTGCTGCACTTCTAGGAGCCTGACATGCCTCCCCTTCCCGGACTGAGACGCCATTTCGGCGTCCTGGCCGTCCTCGGGACACTGACCGCCGCGGCGATCCTCGTCCAGGCCGACGGTCTCGCGACGCTGCTCACCGGCGGCGGCGTGACCTGGACGCTCGTGGCCGCCATCGCGGTGCGGGCGTTGCTCGCCGGCGTCCAGGGCTCCGTCGGCGGCCGGTTCGCGGCGACGGTGAAGGCCGGTCTGCGCAAACGGCTTCTCGGGGCGGAAGCCGAGAAGCCCGGCGAGGTCGCGACCCTGGTGACCAAGGGCATCGACGCGAGCGACGCCTACCTGACCGGATATCTGCCGACGGTGGTGCTTTCGGCGATCGTGCCGGTCGCGGTGCTCGTCCGGCTGTTCGCCGCGGATCTGTCGTCGGCGTTGATCATCCTCGCGACGCTGCCGCTGATCCCGGTGTTCGCGATCCTGGTCGGGCAGCACACGAAGGCGAAGACCGCCAAACAGTGGTCGCTGCTTTCCCGGCTGGGTGGGCATTTCCTCGACGTCGTGCGCGGGCTCGGCACGCTCAAGGTGTTCGGCCGCGCGGAGGCGCAGGCGAAGACGGTGCGGGCGATGGCGGACGCGCACACCGACGCGACGATGCGCACGCTGCGGGTCGCGTTCCTGTCCGCGCTGGTACTGGAACTGGTGGCGACGCTTTCGGTGGCACTGGTCGCGGTGCCGATCGGCTTCCGGCTGCTCGAAGGCGGCATGGTCGTGCACACGGCGGTGCTGGTCCTGCTGCTCGCCCCGGAGGCGTACCTGCCGCTGCGGGCCGCTGGGGCGAAGTTCCATGCCAGCGCGGAAGGGCTCGCCACGCTCCGTGAGGCGCTGGCCGTGCGCTCGGAGGACGTCGTCCGGGGTTCACGGGTGGCCCGCCGCGGTGCGCCGCGGATCGTGCTGGAGAAAGTGAGCGTCGCATACGGCGACGAGACCGTACTGTCCGAAGTGGACATTACCATCGAAGCGGGCGAGCACGTCGCGCTCGTCGGGCCCAGTGGTTCGGGGAAGAGCACGTTGCTGGCGGTCCTGCTGGGCTTCGTGACGCCGACGTCCGGCCGGGTCCTGGTCGACGGCGTCGATCTGCGTGAACTGGATCCGGCCGGGTGGCGGGAGGGGACGGCGTGGGTGCCGCAACGGCCGACGTTGTTCACCGGGACCGTCGAGGAGAACATCGCGATGGGCCAGGTGCCGGACGTCCAGGCGGCGCGCGCGGCGGCGTTCGACGAGGTCGTGCGCGGGTTGCCCGACGGCTACCGGACGAGGATCGGCGAGCTGGGCGCGCCGCTTTCGGCCGGTCAGCGGCAACGGCTCGGCCTCGCCAGGGCGCTGGCCCGTACCGAAGCGGGCCTGGCGCTGCTCGACGAGCCGACCGCCCGGCTCGACGCGGCAACCGAAGCGGCCGTGCTCGGCGCGACCCGCGAGCTGCTCACCGGCCGGACCGCGGTACTCGTGGCCCACCGGCCCGCGATGGCCACGCTGGCCACCCGCGTCCTCGAAGTCCACGATGGCGCCGTACGAGAACGGGAACTGGTGTGAACGTCTGGGGAGTGTCCACAAGGGACGTCCTGCGGCTGGTCCGGGCCGGGCTGATCGGGGCCGGGGCGGAGATCGCCGGGCTGGCGTTGATGGCCACCGCGGCGTGGCTGCTGCTGAAGGCGGCCGAGCAGCCGCCACTGGCCTCGCTCACCGTGGCGATCGTCGCTGTCCGGACGTTGGCCCTGGCGCGTGGCGGGCTGCGTTACGCGGAACGGCTCGCCGGGCACGAAGTCGTCCTGCGGTATCTCGGCGCCTTGCGGACCCGCGTGTACACGTCGCTGTTGCCGCACCGGGTCTCGCGGCATTCCGGCGGCGATCTCGTCACGCGGCTGGTGTCCGATGTGGACGCGGTGCAGGACGCGATCCTGCGCTGCCTGCTGCCTGCCGGTGTCGCCGCCTTCGTCGGCACGGTGTCGACGACGGTCGCGCTGATCGTCAGCCCGGCCGCGGGGCTCGTGCTGGCACTCGGACTCGCCGTCGCCGGAGTCGGGTTGCCGTGGTTGTGCGTGCGGATCACTCGCGCGGCGGCGGAGAAGAGCGCTCCGGCCCGCGCGGACCTCGCCGAACGGTCGGTCGAGCTGATCACCGGACGGCGGGAGCTGATCGCCTACGGCGTTCACGAGTCCACTGTGGACGCCGCGCACACCGCTGTCGAAGCCCTCGCGTCGCGGGATCGGGCGACGGCGAACCGCACGAGCCTGCTGACCGCGGCCGGGATCCTCGTCCAGCTGCTGACCTGCGTCGCGATCGCGCTGACCGCCGGAGTTTCGCCGCCGCTGACGGCGGCGCTGGCCCTGGGCGCGCTGGCCGTCTTCGAGCTGGTCCTCCCCCTGACCGCGGCCGCTCAGCGCTGGGTCGAGGTCCGCGCATCGGCCGAGCGGGTGCGCGCGCTGCTGACGGAACCACCGCCCGCGCGCGGCACCGTGGCGCCCGAGCCGGGGCATCTGCGGCTCGAAGGGGTCGGCGTTCGGTTCGCGGGCAGGGCTCCGGCGCTGGACGGCGTCGACCTCGACTTGCCGCCGGGCAAGCGCGTCGGGATCGTGGGACCGAGCGGGGCCGGGAAGACGACGGTGCTGAACGTGCTGCTGGGTTCCGTGGCGCCGACGTCCGGGCGCGCTCTGCTGAACGGGAAACCGCTGGAGACCTACGATCCGACGCTGCTGCCGTCGGTGATTTCGGGCGCGCTCGCGGACGCGCACGTCTTCCACACGACGGTCCGGGAGAACCTGCTGCTCGCGAAACCCGGCTCTTCGGACGCGGAGCTGCTCGCCGCCTGCGCCACGGCCGGTTTCGACCTGCCGCTGGATCGCGAGGTCGGCTCCGACGGCGACACGCTGTCCGGCGGGCAGCGCCAGCGGCTCGTGCTCGCGCGGGCGGTCCTGGCCGCTCCGCCGATCCTCGTACTGGACGAGCCCGTCGAAGGGCTGGATCCGGAACACGGCGACGCCGTCCTGGCCGATGTGCTCGCGGCCGCGCGCGGCACCGTCGTCCTGGTCACGCATCGTGAGTCGCAGGTGGCCGGGTTCGACGAGGTCCTGCGGCTGGGTTCCTGAAGTACGTGAAGGCCCCCTTCGTTGCGTCTAGCGCAGTGAAGGGGACCTTCACGTACTTCACGAGAGGCGCCGCACGTCCCGCATCGGCGGCCGGTCACTCACCGACACCTCGGCGACCTCCGGCAGCCATTCGTCACCTACTTGCGCGAACTGGGTGAGCTGGGCCGGGTCGTCGGACTTGATGCCGCAGCGCGCTAGCGCCGTTCCGAGGATCTGGCGCGCCATCACCCCCAGCTGAAGCAACGAACGGTTGCGATGCTTGCGTACGCCGAGGTTGACCTGCGCGAGCCCTTCAAGGCCGTAGCGCGCTTCGGCGTCGAGGATGAGCCCGATCTCGACGCCGTATCCGGCCGCGAAGGGCACGGACTCGAGAAACTCGCGCGTCGCGGCGTACTCGCCTCCAAGGGGCTGGATGAGCCCCGAGAGCGAAGGGCGCAGCGCCGAGAGGACCGGTCGCGCCAGCAACTCGGTGACCCGGCCGCCGCCGCTGCTCTCCAGCCGCAGCGGCCGCCGGTAGAACCCCTTGACCAGGTGGACGCCCTCTTCGCAGAGCAGGGGGCCGAGCAGGGTCGGGACGAACGCCGGATCCGGGTCGACGAGGTCGGAGTCGAGGAACACGACGACGTCACCGGTCGTCGCGGCCAGCGACCGCCACAGCACCTCGCCCTTGCCCGGCACCGGCGGGAGGTCGGGGAGCACGTCCTCGCGGTGCACCACGCGCGCGCCGGCGCGGGCCGCGAGCTCGGCGGTGGCGTCGGTGGACCCGGAGTCCATCACGACCAGCTCGTCGACGACCGTGCCCAGCAACGGGCGGACCGTCCCGACGACCTCGGCGACGGTGTCCTCTTCGTCGAGCGCCGGTAGCACGACCGAAACCGTCCGGTCACCCTTCGCAGCGACGATGTCATCGACCGTCCAGCCGGGGTTCTGCCACGTACGCCGCTCGAACCAACTCATGAGTAGTGATCGTGCCATGCTGGAGTCCGACACCCTGTCGATGGAGGAACCTTGCTACCGCTACTCGTCCGATTCGTGCTGGGCCCGCTGGTCAGGGCGCTGTACCGCCCCGAGATCCGCGGCGTGGAGAACATTCCCGCCACCGGACCGGTGCTGCTGGCACCCAACCATCGGGCGGCCCTGGACACCGGCGTGATCACTTTCACGGCGATGCGGCAGGTCAAGTTCCTCGGCAAGGCGGAGTACTTCACCGGCCGCGGGCTCAAGGGCAAACTGATGGCCGGTTTCCTGGGCGGCCTCGGCTACGTCCCGGTCGAACGCGGCAACGCGCAGGCCGGCCTCGCCGCGCTGGAAGCGGCGCGGAAGGTGCTCGACGCGGGCGGCGCCTTCGCGATCTACCCCGAGGGCACCCGCTCGCTGGACGGGCGGCTGCACCGCGGCCACACCGGTGTCGCGGCCCTGGCACTGGCGACCGGTGCGAAGGTCGTGCCCGTCGCGCTTTCCGGGACCGAAAACCTGCAGCCCGCCGGGAAGCGGATCCCGCGGCGGGCGAAGATCACCGTCACCTACGGTGCGCCGCTGGACTTCTCGCGGTACGAGGGGCAGGACTCGTCGCCGGCGATCCGGCGCTCGGTGACCGACGAGATCATGTACGCGATCCTGGAGCTTTCGGGACAGGAATACGTCGACTCGTACCACAAACGGCCTGATCAGAGCGCTGCCTGACGCCTGCGCGGGACTGAAGTGGTAGCAAAGGTCCCTTGCTCCCTTTCCGAGCTGCCGAGGATGTCGCGAAAGCCACTTTCGAGACATCAGACGTCGCGAAAGTGGCTTTCGCGACATCCGAGAGACCCCGGCGGTAGCAAAGGTCCCTTGCTCCCCCGCGGCGCCTTGGCCCGCTAAACGGACATTCGGGCCTCTCGGCGCGGCGAGCGAGCTTCGGCGGAGTGTCCGTGAAGGGCCCCTTCACGAACCCTAGGTCCCTCAAGGAGGCCTTCACGGCGACCGCCCAATCTCACGAGGTCCGGCACTCGGTCCTGATGTCCCCAATGTGCCATTCGGGACGCTCAGCGTCTCCAATGCCACATTGGAGACACCGAAAGCCCGCCGCGCCCCTGCCACAGCCCTACTTAGCCCACTTAGGCCGCGGCGGAGGCACGTAGTCCGCGAAGGCGTCCAGAAGCACCGAAGCGTCCGAGTCGATCGAGAGCATGTCCCGGTAACCAGCCGACAGGAAGCCCTCGGAGACCATGTGGTCGGCGAACTTCAGCAGCGGCGCGTAGTACCCGCCGACGTCGACGAGCCCGATCGGCTTCTCGTGCAGCCCGAGCTGCGCCCACGTCCACACCTCGAACAGCTCCTCCAGCGTCCCGGCCCCACCGGGCAGCGCGAGGAAGCCGTCGGACAGCGCGGCCATCTTCGCCTTCCGCTGGTGCATGTCGGCGACGACGTGCAGTTCGGTCAGGCCGGCGTGCGCGATCTCGACACTGCCCAGTGCCTCGGGGATCACGCCGATCACCTCGCCGCCCGCGGCCAGCGCGGCGTCCGCGACGACGCCCATGGTCCCGACCGAGGCCCCGCCGTAGACCAGCCCGATGCCCCGCGACGCCAGCAACGCCCCCAGGGCGCGAGCTTCGTCCGCATACCTCGGGTCGAAGCCCATCGAAGAGCCGCAGAAGACGCAGATCCGGCGCGGCGCCATCAGTGGGTGTCCTCCCATGCCTTGTACGAGTCCTGCACGACACGGACGGCGTCCTCGATGTCATCGGTGACGTGCAGCAGTTCGAGATCCTTCTGGCCGATCTTGCCCTCGGCGAGCAGCGAACTGGCGATCCAGTCGTACAGGCCGCCCCAGTACTTGCTGCCGAACAGCACGACCGGGAACTTCGTGACCTTCTTCGTCTGCACCAGGGTGAGCGCCTCGAACAGCTCGTCGAGCGTGCCGAAGCCGCCGGGCAGGCAGATGAACGCCTGCGAGTACTTGATGAACATGGTCTTGCGCGCGAAGAAGTACCGGAAGTTGACGCCCAGGTCGACCCACGGGTTCAGGCCCTGCTCGAACGGCAGCTCGATGCCGAGGCCGACCGAGAACCCGCCCGCCTCGTTGGCGCCGCGGTTCACCGCTTCCATCGCGCCGGGGCCGCCGCCGGTCATCACCGCGAAGCCCGCGTTCGCGAGCGCGCCGCCGATCTTGCGGCCGAGTTCGTACTCCGGGTGGTCCCGCTTGGTCCGCGCCGAACCGAACACCGTCACCGCGCGCGGCACCTCGGCCAGCGCGCCGAAGCCCTCGACGAACTCCGCCTGGATCCGCAGCACCCGCCACGGGTCGGTGTGCACCCAGTCGCTCGGCCCCCGCGAGTCCAGCAGGCGCTGGTCGGTGGTGCTGCCCTGGTCACGGCGATCCCGCCGCAGCACGACCGGGCCCTTGTGGCGCTCGATCGGACGTTCCGGGTACTGGCCGTCGGGGAACTCGCTTGTCTCACTCACCCCGCCAAGCCTACGACGTCGTCACCGTCCGGAGCGGCTGCATCGCCGCGAACAGGAGTTGTCGGATACGCGAACGCGGGGCCCGCCGGGAAGCGGGCCCCGCGAACACGGGTCAGGAACGTCCGGTCAGCGCGAACGCGAGCATGGCCGTCGAGGTGAAGTCGATGGCGGGCTCGTTGCTCGGCCACGACGCGAGGTCGTCGGCGTAGCGGGACTCGGGGGTGTCGAAGGCTTCGAAGGGCTTCCTGCAGTCCTTCGATCCGGGCGGGAGCTCCATGTGCTCGAAGTTCTCCGCCCCGTTGGGGCCGTTCACGACGGCGCCGTAGAGCAGTTTCTCCTCGCCGGCGAGGTTCGCCGCCTGGTGGTGCGGGCACCGCGGGTACGTGGAGCCGACGCCGACGACCAGCGAGATGCCCCAGGCGTTCGCGCCGAGGGTGAAGTTCCGCTGCTGCGAACCGAACGCCGCGTACCGGCGGTCACCGGTCAGGTCCGCGTACAGCCGTTCGGTCGCGGCGAACCCGAAGCTCTTGCTGGCCGCGTCGAATTCCTTCACCGAGACGGCGGTCCGGAAAGGACTCTGAGCCGCGCTCGCGACACCTTCGTCGAGCTGACGGCGAAGGTCGCCGATCAGTTCCTTCGGACCGAGCGCGGCACCCGGGACGCCGTGCCGCAGGAGCTTCGCCAGTTCGGCGTGCGCCAGCGCGCTGGTGTCGTACAGGTTGAGCGTGCTCTTCTCTTCGACGTCGATGTAGGCCTTCGCCCAGTGCGCCGCCTGCCGCGTCCAGTCGGCGGACCGCGGGTCCCGCAGGGCCTTGGCCGCCAGGGCCAGCTGAGTCGCGCCGAGTTCCATGTCGTCCCGCCAGGACGATTCCGGGTAGTACGCGTGCGGGAACGCGGTGACCAGCTCGCCGACGTTCTCGGTCTTGGCCTGCGCGAAGACCGACGCGGCCTCGGCAAGGTATTCCCTTGCCAGCGCGGGGTTCCGCTTCGCCTCGACCTGCGCGCCGAGCGCGAACGCGGCGGCGACCCGGCCGGCGAGGTTCGGGCTGAGCCCGGACCCGCCCGGGTTCGCCGGGAAGACCGGCCGGTGCTTCACGAAGTACTTGGGGTCACCGGGTTTCACGTCGAGCGGGTCGTCGTCGTGCGGGTTCCGCCAGACGTCGTGGTCGCCGAGGAAGCCGAACTTGTCGCTGCCCGTCCCGATCCCGACCTGGGCGTAGAGCGTCTTGCTCTTTTCGTCCCACATCTTGTCGAGCCAGTCGAGGCCGAGCTTGACCTCCTTGGCCAGCTCCCGGTCGTAGCCTTCGCGGAGCACGTAACCCAGCTCCGCCAGCGAGTACGCCGTGTTCGACGTGAACTTGACGAAGTCGCCCGCGTCGACCCAGCCGCCCTCGACGTCGATCGGCCCGCCCGCCGGCTTCAGCGGTTCGGTGATCTCGTCGCCGAATTCACCGCCGAACGCGGGCCATTCGTAGACCGTGGCCTGTTTGTCCGCCAGATGCGAGGGTTTGCGGTCGAGACGGCCGGGGATGATGTCGTCACCGTCGCGCTGCGCCTGGAAGAACTCATTGGTGGCGCGGACGAGCGGCGTGAAGAGCCGGTCCTTGGTGTCCACCCGGAACGTCGGCGACGTCGCCTTGGTCTCGCCGGTGACCTCGATCCGGTACTTGCCCGGCAGCCAGACCTTCGACAGGTCGAGCTGGTACACCGCCGGGTACTTCGCGTTCCACGCGCCGAGCGACTGCCCGGTCCGTCCACGATGGACGGTCCGGCCGCGTTCGTCGATCACCGAGAACGCACCCGGCGCGCTGGACAGGAGATAGGCGTGCTTGGTCTCGGTGATGCCGTAGCCGACCTGATCGACCCGTACCTCACCTTGCACCGCCGCCGCGGCCGAAACCGCCGGAACCGTCAAACCCCCGAGGACCAGTGCCGAAACCGCGGCCACCGTCCGGGACCAGGAACTCACCATCATCGGCGCCCCGCTCATGGATTAGTTAAGAAAGTTTCCTTTTTATGGCGCAAGACGCTAGCGCCCGGGACGCCACCAGTCAATATGTCCGTTTCGCCGGTCGGAAGTCACCGGATCCGGCCGTTGTTGGCGGGTATCCGCCCAGCTCAGCCGGATACCCGCCGGGAAATCGTCTACCGTGGATCAGTGCCGTCCAGGGCAGAACCGCTCGGCGCGCGGATCCGGCGGTTGCGCCGGGCACGCGGGCTGACTCAGCGTGAGCTCGCCGAGCCGCGCTACGACCGCGGTTTCCTCGCCAAGGTCGAGTCGGGCCGCCGCGCGCCCTCGGACGACGTGCTCTCCCATCTCGCGCGACGGCTGGGCCTCACCGCGGACGAACTCCGCTTCGACCGGCCACCGGGCGCCGCCGAGGAACTCACCGGCGTGCTCGAGACCGCGTACCGCGAGCTCCAGCAAGGCGGACTCGAAGCCGCCGAGCGCGAGTTCACCCGAGTGGAACGCCGGGCGGCGGAATACCGGCTGCCGGACGTCCAATGCCACGCGCGCTTCTACCTCGGTGAAGTCCAGTGGCAACGCTACGACATCCCGTTGGCGGACAAGGGATTCGCGCACGCCATGGAACTCGCCGACGCCGCGTCTCCCCGGCTGCGCGCGATGATCGTCAACCGCGTCGCCGCCTGCCGCGCGCTTTCGGGCGACCTGGGTGCTTCGGTCGCTCTCGTGGACAACGCGCTCGCCGATCTCCGCGCCACCGGCACGAGTGATCCCGACGCCGAACTGGCGCTGGTGACCGCGTCACTCCACCCGCTGATCGAAATGGGCGCGCTCGGCCGTGCCCGCCGCGCCGCCGAAGAAGGCCGTCGCGTCCTTCCTTCCGCTCACCGTGCGGACATCGCCGCGCGCTATCACCGGCAGGCGGCGCAACTGTGGCAGGAGATCGGCCTGGTCGACCGTGCGGAGAAGGACCTGTCGCGGGCACTGCGCCTGTTCACTTCCCTCGGCTACGACCGCGACGCAGCCCGATGCCGCTGGGCGCGCGGCTTCCTGTGGCGACGGCTGGGCAAACTCGACGAGGCGCACGCCGAACTGCGGCTCGCGCGCGATCTCCTTGCCAAGGCCGGGTCACGGGAGGGGGTACTCGGGGCGACCATCGAACTCGCCGACGTCCGCCGCCGCCAAGGGAAGCTCGACGAGGCCGCCGAACTCGCCGAAGGGATCCGCCCGCTTCTGGATCGATCCCCCGATATCGAGGCCAGGACCGAGGTTCTCCGGCTACTGGGACTCATCGCCCGTGCGCGCGGCGACCTTCCCCAGGCGACCGCACTGCTCGAAGAAGCCGCCACCGCACAGGAAAAGTCCGAACTGCGCGGCGCGCTCGTCGCCACCTCGCTGCATTTGGGCGACACGTTGCGCGCCCGCGGATTAATCGAAAAGGCCGCGGAGGCCTATCGGCGGGGCGTACGCGCGGCCGCTATGTCCGATTTCGGGCCGACCGGCTGAAAACCATACGAAAGTCGCCATATATCGCACATGGCGGGAAAAACTCTTACTACACAGGCATTTCATTCCCTGCATGTCGATCTTCGCCCGCTCCGCTAGGCCATCCGGCCCATTGACGCACCTTGTGACCGGCTCCTTTACTCGGACGTGTCCATCGGGATAACTCCAGTTATCCGAATGGGCACGCTCCCCGTCCCCCGCCGTGCGCCCGCCAGGTCTGAATTCCCCGCCGCGCCTGAAGGCCGGACGGGTACACGGTCCTGCCCATGGAAGGTTCCCATGACCGTTCAGCGAGGGCTCAGAACAGGGTTGGCGGCCGTCGCCGGCCTTGCCCTGAGCATGACGTTCCCGGTGACCCCGGCGAACGCGACCACCGCCACCATCCAGCCCGCGAGCCCCGACGCCGTGGCCGCGAGCGCGGCCGACCGGGCCGCCGCGGCTGGTGTAGACCAGCTGCGGAAGGGGGCACAGGAGGACTTCCGCCGCGTCGGGCTGACCCCGGGTGGCGGAGGACTCTTCTACGCCGCTTACGAACGAACCTACCGGGGCCTGCCGGTCGTCGGCGGGGACGCGGTGGTGGTCGCCGACGGCGCCGGACGCGTCCGCGGCACCAGCGCCGCGGAGACCGCGGCGATCTCGGTCGACACCAAGGCCAAGATCTCCGCGGCGAAGGCGACCGAGGTCGCCCGTGGCCAGCTGTCCGAAGTAGACAGTGTCGTCGCGCCGAAGCTCGTCGTGCTGGCGGGGAACTCCCCCAAACTCGCCTACGAGGTCGTCGTCGCCGGCACCAAGGCGGCGAACCCGAGCAACCTACACGTCTTCGTGGACGGCGTCACCGGCGCGGTCCTCGAAACCCGTGACGACGTCAAGATGTCCAACTACCCCACCGCCGCACCGAAGGCGGCGGCGAACGACGTCAGCACGCTGGGCGCCGGGAACAGCTACTACGCCGGCAACGTCACCATCGACACGACCAACTCCGGTGGCACGTACACGATGCGCGACCCGCAGCGCACCAACATCAGCTGCGCCCGCCAGAACGGCTCGCCCTTCAGCGGCCCGGACGACAACTGGGGCAACGGCTCCGGCACCGACCTGGAAACCGCCTGCGTCGACGCGCTCTTCGGTGTGCAGACCGAGTGGAAGATGCTGGGCGAATGGCTCGGCCGCAACGGGATCAACGGCAACGGCGGCGGCTTCCCCGCCTACGTCGGCCTCAACCAGGCCAACGCCTACTGGAACGGTTCCTCGACCACCTACGGCCGCTCGTCGGACAGCCAGCGCCAGGCCACCCCGATGGACGTCGTCGCGCACGAGTACGGCCACGCCATCTTCCAGACCACGCCGGGCGGCGCGGGCAGCGGCAACGAGAACGGCGGCCTCAACGAGTCCACCGGTGACATCTTCGGTGCCATCACCGAGCATTACGCCAACAACGCCAAGGACACCCCCGACTACGACGTCGGCGAGGGCGTGAACCTGGTCGGCCGCGGGCCGATCCGTTACATGAACCAGCCGAGCCGGATCTCGGGCAACCCCGACTGCTACTCGTCGTCCATCCCGAACACCGAGGTGCACGCCGCCGCCGGCCCGCAGAACCACTGGTTCTACCTGCTGGCCGAGGGCACCGCGCCGGTCGGCAAGCCGGCCAGCCCGACCTGCAACAACACCTCGATCACCGGGATCGGCATCCAGAAGGCCGGGAAGATCTTCTACAACGGCCTGCTGAAGAAGACCTCCAGCTGGAACCACAAGGCAGCCCGCAAGGCCACGCTGGAAGCGGCGCTCGCGCTGTACCCGGGTTCCTGCACCGAGTTCACCACCACCAAGGCGGCGTGGGACGCGATCAGCGTCACCGCGGCGACCGGCGAGCCGACGTCGTGCACCCCGCAGGGCAACGACTTCTCGGTCGGCGTCACCCCGGCGTCGGGCTCGGTCAAGCCGGGCGAGTCGGCCACGGTCACGGTGAACACCGCGACCACCAACGGCACGGCGCAGTCGGTTTCGCTGAGCGCGACCGGCCTCCCCGCCGGGGCGACCGCGACGTTCAACCCGGCTTCGGTGCAGTCCGGCGCCTCCTCGACGCTCACCATCGCGACGTCGGCGAGCACCCCTGACGGCACCAGCACCATCACGGTGACCGGCACCGGGGCCAGCGGAGCGCGCACCGCGCAGTACAAGCTGACCGTCGGCACCGGCGGTGACGTGCGCACCTACACCAACGACACCGACTACGCGCTGAACGACTACGGCACGGTGAACAGCCCGATCACCTCCACCGCCACCGGCAACGCGGTTTCGCCGGTGAAGGTGACGGTCACCGGGACGCACACCTGCTCCGAGGACCTCCGCATCAGCCTGAAGGCGCCCGACGGCAGCACCTACTCGGTCAAGCCCACCGGTTCCCTGCCCTGCACCGATCTGGGCACCCGGAACTACTCGGTGAACGTGACCAACGAGGTCGCGGCGGGCACCTGGACCCTCGTGGTCTACGACGCCTACGCGCAGGACACCGGCACTCTTTCCAGCTGGTCCATCACCGTCTGATTCCCGTTCCGTGAAGGCCTCCTTCCCTGCTTTCAGCGTAGGGAAGGAGGCCTTCACGGACCATCACCGCAGAAAGGAAGACCCCGGCATGAAGTGGGGAAAGCGAATAGGAGCGGCCGTCGTCGGCATGGCCGCCGTACTGGGTGTCGTCACGGCGCCCGCGCAGGCGGCCACGGCCGCCGCCGCGCCCGACATCTCGCTCGCCAACGTCAAGGCGCATTTGAGCGCCCTGCAGACGATCGCCAACCAGAACGGCGGCAACCGCGCGGCCGGACGGCCGGGCTACCCGGCGTCGGTGTCCTATGTGGCGCAGAAGCTGCGCGACGCCGGCTACAACGTCACGCTGCAGTCCTGCACGAGCTGCGCGGGTTCGAACCAGAACGTCATCGCGGAATGGCCGCAGGGTGACGCCAGCCAGGTCATCATGCTCGGCGCGCACCTCGACAGTGTCAGCGCCGGCCCCGGTATCAACGACAACGGCTCGGGTTCGGCTTCGATCCTCGAAGTCGCGCTGACCCTGGCGCGCGAGAACCCGGCTATGGCGAAGCGGGTCCGCTTCGGCTGGTGGGCCGACGAGGAGTCCGGTCTCCGCGGCTCCAAGTTCTACGTCAACAGCCTGCCGCAGACGGAGCGCACGAAGATCAAGACCTACCTGAACTTCGACATGATCGGCTCCGACAACTGGGGCTACTTCGTCTACGACGACGTCGCTTCGGTCAAGGCCGTGTTCGACGAGTACTTCCGGACGATCGGCATCCAGACCGAGGGTGACACCGAGGGCGACGGCCGTTCGGACCACGCGTCGTTCAAGAGCGCGGGCATCCCGGTCGGCGGTCTCGCGACCGGTGCCGGGTACACGAAGAGCGCCGCGCAGCAACAGAAATGGGGCGGCACCGCCGGGAGGGCGTTCGACAGCTGCTACCACCGCGCGTGCGACACGCTGTCGAACATCCCGGACACCCCGCTGGAGAAGAACAGCGACGCGATCGCGTACGCGCTCTGGAAGCTCGCCGTCGGCACGTCGACGGGGCCGGACTTCTCGCTCGGTCTCTCGCCGTCCTCCGGCACCGTCCAAGCGGGACAGTCGGCCACCGTCACGGTCAACACCGCGACGACTTCCGGTGCGGCGCAGGCGGTTTCGCTGAGCGCCAGCGGCCTTCCCGCCGGGGCGACCGCGACGTTCAACCCGGCTTCGGTGCAGTCCGGCGGCTCCTCGACGCTCACCATCGCGACGTCGGCGAGCACTCCCAACGGCACCAGCACGATCACGGTGACCGGTGACGGGACCTCGGTGGACCGCACGGCGCAGTACACGCTCACCGTCGGCGACGTCAGCGTGCGCACGTTCACCAACGGCACCGACTTCGCGCTGAACGACTACGCGACGGTCAACAGCCCGATCACGTCCACCGCGACGGGTACGGCGACCTCGCCGGTGAAGGTGTCGGTCACCGGGACGCACACCTGCTCCGAGGACCTCCGCATCAGCCTGAAGGCGCCCGACGGCAGCACCTACTCGGTCAAGGCCACCGGATCCCTGCCCTGTACCGATCTCGGTACCAGGACGTACTCGGTCCCCGTGACCAACGAGGCCGCTTCCGGCACTTGGACGCTCGTGCTCTACGACGCCTACGCGCAGGACACCGGCACGCTCGACAGCTGGACCATCACCGTCTGACCATCCGAATGGCGAAGGCCATCCCACGAGGACACCCGGCCTCGTGGGATGGCCTTCGTGCGTGAGGGGGATTTCCGGACAACTCTTCGATATCTGGTCTAGACCACCCGATCGTCGGTAGCGCCACTCATGCGCGGCGACCTATGTTGAGCCGAACGGCCGCTTCCTGTTCGTTCAAACCGCTTTCGAGATGGGAGCTGGGTATGTTCGGTCGCGTCTCACGGCTGCTCGCAATCACCGGCGCGGCGGTACTCGCCGTCACCACACTCGTCGCCTTGGGCTCGGCGCAGGCGTCTCCCGACGCCGAGGTCTGCGCGGTCAAATCGAAGCCCGCGGGCAAGGTCCTGCAAGGCTATTGGGAGAACTGGGACGGCGCGTCGAACGGCGTCCATCCGCCGATGGGCTGGATCCCGATCACCGACGCCCGGATCAAGGCCAACGGATACAACGTGATCAACGCGGCCTTTCCGGTCATCCTGTCCGACGGAACGGCCAAATGGGAGGATGGGATGGACGCGACTGTGAAGGTCGCGACCCCGTCCGAAATGTGCGCCGCGAAGGACGCCGGCGCGACCATCCTGATGTCCATCGGCGGCGCCACCGCGGGGATCGACCTGAATTCGGCCACCGTGGCGGACAAATTCGTCGCGACCATCGTGCCGATCCTGAAGAAGTACAACTTCGACGGGATCGACATCGACATCGAAACCGGCCTCACCGGCAGCGGGAACATCAACACGCTTTCCGCGTCGCAGAAGAACCTCATCCGCATCATCGACGGCGTCCTCGCCGCGATGCCGCCGAACTTCGGGCTCACCATGGCGCCGGAGACCGCGTACGTCACCGGCGGCAGCGTCGTCTACGGCTCGATCTGGGGCGCGTACCTGCCGATCATCAAGAAGTACGCGGACAACGGCAGGCTGTGGTGGCTGAACATGCAGTACTACAACGGAAGCATGTACGGCTGCTCCGGTGATTCGTACCAGGCCGGGACGGTCCAGGGCTTCGTCGCGCAGACCAACTGCCTCGACAAGGGCCTGGTGATCCAGGGCCAGACGATCCGCGTTCCCTACGACAAGCAGGCCCCTGGCCTGCCCGCGCAGGCGGGCGCCGGCGGCGGCTACATGTCGCCGAGCCTGGTTTCCCAGGCGTACCGCAGCATTCCGGCCCTGAAGGGCCTCATGACCTGGTCGATCAACTGGGACGGTTCGCGGAACTGGACCTTCGGCCAGAACGTGAAATCCCTCCAGGGCCGCTGATCCTCGTGTCGTCCGTCTGATCACGCGAGTTACGCCTTCAATCACGCGTGTTCGCCTTCCCGTCACGCGAGTCACGAGTTCGGTCACGCGGGCTCGCCGTGCGGAACCGGCGAACTCGCGTGATCAGAGGCGTAACTCGCGTGATCGGGGGCGTAACTCACGATTCGCCGCGCGGGATCGGATCGTCGTAGTCCCCCGAAGGGCCCGAGTGCTGCGTTCCGTCGGGGTAGGGCCACGGATTCGCGGTGCAGCCGTGCAGGCCGAGCGTCTGCTGCTGCATCACCGGCGCGAGCGCGCCCGGCACGGGGCATTTCTCGTGGCCGCGCCCGAGCCGGTGCCCGACCTCGTGCGTGATCATGTACTGCCGATAGACCGTCAGCGGCGCGCCGTAACCGGGCACGCCGTTCGCCCAGCGCGCGACGTTGAGCACGACGCTGTTCCCGTTGCGGCACGAGGTGTAGCCGTCGGGCCCGCCGCACAGCACGTCCCGTGTGCCCGGCGTGGCGAGGTGGATCGTGAAGTCGGCGGGCCCGTCCGGGCCGACCCGCTGCAGCCGCCATCGCCCGCCTGCGGTCCAGCCACGCGGATCACCCAGAGTGAGCTCGACCGTCTTGGTGAGACCGTCGACGCTCACACCCGCGATGTCGGCTTCGACGGCGATCCGGTACCGCAGCAGCCTCCCGGTCTGCCCGGCGACCGCCCCTTCGCCGAGCGGGAACAGCCACCGGCCGGATCCCGCCTGCGGGTAGGTGATTTCGGCGGACGGCGGCGCCAGCACGGCCTTCGGCGCGGAGGAAGACGTCGTCGTCGAGGACACGATGACGGGTGTCACGGCGGGAGGGGCGACCGAATGGGTTTCGCAGCCGGCCACCACCAAGGCGCATACGACGAGGGCCGGCGCCCGGCGCGCGGTCATCGGTCCTCCCGGAGATCCTCGGTCACACCCAGGAGTACGAGCAGGGGCCTGGAGAGGTTGTGGGACCGCGCG
Organism: Amycolatopsis sp. TNS106; assembly: GCF_019330265.1. NCBI lineage: Bacteria > Bacillati > Actinomycetota > Actinomycetes > Pseudonocardiales > Pseudonocardiaceae > Amycolatopsis > Amycolatopsis sp. TNS106. Next base: position 5,346,533 of record NZ_CP024972.1, read on the forward strand.
CGCAACCTTTCGGCGCGTCCGCCCGTATCGTTCTCGCTCATGGGCGAGGAGGTCGGCGGACGGTTACGACGGCTCCGCGCCGAACGCGGCCTCACGCAGCGCGAGCTCGCCGAACCGCACTACACCGCCGCGTACGTCTCGTCCGTCGAGACGGGTGCGCGGACACCCTCCGGTGACGCGGTGCGTCATTTCGCCGCACGGCTCGGCGTGGACACCGGCGAACTGCTCGGCGTGACGTCGCCCCGCGACGACGTCCGGCTCGATCTGGACATCGCGGCCGCCGCGGCGGACCTCCTGGCGGGGAACGGTTCGGCACCGAAGATGCGGCGGCTGGCCCGGCGGGCCGAGAAGATCGGCCGCGACCGGCAGGCCGGACTCGCCTGGCTGTGGCTCGCGCGGTTCGCCGAGGGCGACGCCAGGGCGCGGCCGGTGGCCGCCGCCGAAGCCGCGCTCGCCGACGAAATCCCGCCGTACCGCGAACTGGCCGCCGCGCTGCGGGCGAACGTCCTGATCGACCGGGGCGAACCGCATCACGCGATGCATCTGCTCCGGACCGCGCTCGACGCGAGCCTCGCCCGACATCCGCATCCGGTGCTCCTGGTGACCCTGCACGCGTACCTGGCCGACGGGCGGCTCCGTCTCGGCGAGAACGCCCAAGCCGCGCATCACGCGAAAGAGGCACTTCGGCTGGCTCGCGGCGGCGAAGAGATCCTGGCCGAACTCACCGAGAACCAGCGACGGCTGGCCGAGTCCTATCTCGGCGAAGGACGGCTGGCCGACGCCGTCGCCGCCGTGTCGGCACTGCACGACCTGCTCCACGAACGCGCCCTGCGGCCGGTGCTGGCCCGGTGCCTGTTCGCGCGGGCGCTGCACCGGCGTGCCGACGACCCCGAAGGCGCTCTCGCGGACCTTCGCGCGTCCCGCGCGGCCGCGCCCGATCACACCGTCACACTGGAACTCGCCGACGTCTGCCGTGAACTCGGTCGTCTCGACGACGCCACCGAGCTACTCTCCGAAGCAGCCGATGCCATCCCGGAGGACTCGCCGCTGTCCGCTTCACTCACTTTCCAGCAGGGCTCGCTCGCCCTCGCCCGCGGAGACCTCGAAGCGGCCGAAGCAGCCTTCGCGCATGCCATCGACGTAGCCGCTCTCCACGACACTCGCGGCGTCTTGGCCGCTTCAGTCGACAAAGCGGGAGAGCTCCTTAGCGATCAGGGTCGCATCGAAGAAGCCGTGGACCTACTGCGGCATGGACTGCTCCTTCTCGGAGCCGAGGAGGACGTTCCCCGATGACCGAAGTGGACTTGGAAGACATCAGCGCCCGTTTGGTGAGCCGATTCGGCGCCGGCGTCGACGGATGGCTCGCCGGGGTCCCCGCCCTCGCCGAGAGGCTGGCCTCTCGGTGGGACTTCGAACTCGGCGAACTGTTCGAGAGCGGAGCGTCGTCCGTCGTCCTGCGCTGCCGATGGTCCGACGGGACACCGGCGGTGCTCAAACTCAGCCCGGACGGGGCGCTGCTGACCAAACAGCTCGAAATGCTGCGGGTGTTCGCGCCCTCGGGCCGCGTGCCCGCCGTCCTCGCGGCGGACGCGGACGCCGGCGCGATGGTCCTGGAAGAGATCCAGCCGGGCACCCCGGCCGACGACCTGCCGCTGCCGACACTGCCGGGACGCTGGGGTGACCTGCTCACCGCACTGCATTCCGTCGCCCCGCCCGCGGACTGGCCGTGGAGCCTGCGCGGCCGGTTCGAGGAATCCTTCGACCGGATCGGCAAACGGATCACCGAACCGGCCATCGCCGCCAGGATCGGCCCGGACACGTGGCAGCGGGCGATCGAGCGCTGCGAGAAGTTGCTGGACACCCAGGCCGCCGTCGTGTTGCTCCACGGCGATCTGCATCTCGGCAACGCCTTGGACGGTGGCTCGCGCGGCCTGATCGCGATCGATCCGAAGGCTTGCGTGGGTGATCCGTGCTTCGACGCCGTCGATTACGTGGTGAGCGGCGCCGGGCACGAGGGCGTCGAGACCCGTTGCCGTTCGGTGGCGGACGCCTGCGGACTCGACGGGGACAGGTTGTACGCCTGGAGCCGGGTGGTCGCCCCCATGTTCGCCATCTCGCACCTGACCTATGGCGGCCAGGATCAGGCGCTCGACGAGTTGCTCGCCCTGATCAGCTGAGGAATTCGCGCAGTACCGCGGCCACCTGCCGGATCTCGCCGGCTCGGACGTTCTCCTGCCGGGTGTGCGCCAGCGTCGGGTCACCCGGACCGAAGTTGACCGCCGGGATCCCGAGGGCCGCGAAGCGCGCGACGTCGGTCCAGCCCAGCTTCGCGACCGCCTTGCCCCCGGCCGCGGCGACCAGCTCGGCGGCCGCGGGAGCACTCAAACCGGGCAACGCGCCAGGCGACAAGTCGACAATCTTGACGTCGTAGCCCTCGAAGACCTCACGGAGGTGTGCCTCGGCCTCCTCCGGGGAGCGGTCCGGAGCGAAGCGGTGGTTGATCGTCAACACGGCCTCGTCCGGCACGACGTTGCCCGCGACACCGCCGCCGATCTTCGTGGCCTGCAAGCCTTCGCGGTAGGTCAGGCCGTCGATGTCGACCACCCTCGGCGTGTACTCGGCCAGCCTGCGCAGCGGTTCGGCGAGACCGTGGATCGCGTTGACGCCCATCCAGCCGCGCGCGGTGTGCGCCCGGACGCCGTCGACGCGGAGCTCGATCCGCATCGTGCCCTGGCAACCGCCTTCGATGCCGCCGTTCGACGGCTCGCCGAGGATCGCGAGGTCGGCTCGCAGCCACTCCGGCAGCTCGCGCTCGATGCGGCCGAGACCGTTCTTCGTCGCTTCGATCTCTTCGCAGTCGTAGAACACGAAGGTGATGTCGTGCCTCGGCTCCGGGAGGGCGGCGGCGAGGTGGAGGAAGACGGCGTCGCCGCTCTTCATGTCGACGGTGCCGAGACCATGCAGGATCTCGTCGTCACCGGTCCCCTCACGGCGCACGGGCAGGTTCTCGTTGACCGGAACGGTGTCGAGATGCCCGGCCAGCAGCACCCGCGAAGGACGGCCGAGGTTCGTGCGCGCGAGGACCGCGTCGCCGTTGCGGATCACCTCGAGATGCGGCGCCTGCGCCTGGAGCGCGGCCTGCACGGTGTCCGCGATGACCTTCTCCTCCTCCGAGACGCTGAAGATGTCCACCAGCGCGGCGGTGAGGTCGGCGGGATCGGCGTGCAAGTCGAGCGAAGGCATGCCCGCACCGTACCGCCGGGGGCCCAGGGCTACCGTGAAGGCGTGCGCACCAAAGCGATCCTGCTCGCCCTTCTCCTGGTACTCAGTGGCTGTGGATCGAACGAGGTCCCCGTCACGGTGAAACCCACCCGCGGCGAGGGGCCGGACGTGCTGCCGATCAAGCTCAAGGCGCTGAGCGCCGACCAGTGTTATCTGGCGCCGGCGGCCGAGTCGCCCAAGGGCTGCCAGAAGTACGTGACCGAACTCTTCAGCGCCGCGGGCACCATCCGCAAACGCCGCCCGGACCTGTCGTCGCACGCCGACGCGCTGGAGCGCCCGATCGCCGCCTTCCGCACCGCGAACTGCCAGGACCAGGCCGCCCCCGGCGGACCGTGCGGCCAGACGCTCGCCGACATGGCGACGGCGCTGACCAGTGTGAAGAGCCTCGTCGACGGCTGAGCGGGGTCACTGGGTTACCGTTCAGGTCGTGAGCGAGCAGACCCCTGACCCCGAAACGACCGGCGCCACCGGCGTCGGACTGGCCACTGTCACGACCGACGGCACGGTGCTGGACACCTGGTTCCCGCTGCCCAAGCTGACCGACGTCACCGACAGCAAGGCCGGCACGGTGCGGCTGACCGCCGAAGAGGCCTCCGAGGCCCTCGGCGAGGCCGCGGCCGCCCAGCTCGGCCCGGACACCGATCGCGGTGTCGAGGTCGTCGCGGTCCGCACGACCATCGCCCGGCTGTCCGACGCCCCCGGCGACACGCACGACGTCTACCTGCGTCTTCACCTGCTGTCGCACCGTCTGGTCCGGCCGCACGGCGCGAGCCTCGACGGCATTTTCGGCCTGCTGGCGAACGTCGTGTGGACCAACCACGGGCCGTGCCCCGTCGAAGGCTTCGAGGCGACCCGGCTGCGGCTGCGGGCGCGCGGCAACGTCACCGTCTACGGCGTGGACAAGTTCCCGCGGATGGTGGACTACGTCGTGCCGACCGGCGTCCGCATCGCCGACGCCGACCGCGCCCGCCTCGGCGCGCACCTGGCCAACGGCACCACGGTCATGCACGAGGGCTTCGTCAACTTCAACGCCGGCACGCTCGGCGCCTCCATGGTCGAAGGCCGGATCTCGGCCGGTGTCGTGGTCGGCGACGGCTCCGACGTCGGCGGCGGCGCGTCGATCATGGGCACGCTGTCCGGTGGCGGCAAGGAGACCATCTCGATCGGCGAGCGCTGCCTGATCGGCGCGAACGGCGGCGTCGGCATCTCGCTCGGCGACGACTCGGTCGTCGAAGCGGGCCTGTACGTGACGGCCGGCACGAAGGTGACCTTCGAGGGCAAGGTCGTGAAGGCGCTGGAGCTGTCCGGTATCTCGGGCGCGGTGTTCCGGCGGAACTCCGGGACCGGCGCCGTCGAAGTCGTCGCGCGTACCGGCGTCGGCATCGAGCTGAACGCGGCCCTGCACGCCAACTGACCTGCGGAAAGAGAGCAAGGGACCTTTGCTACCGCGCGGCGTGACCGGCGGATGGCAGGAGGGTGTGTGGAAATCGGGACGTTGAGCGTCCCTGTTCCCACACACCCCTCACCCCGCGTAGCGACACTGACCGACCGTGTGGATTTTGGTGCGTTGGACGACCCGAAACCCACACAGTCCCTGTCGGCGGCCGCTTCGCGCGGGAGCAAGGGACCTTTGCTACCACCTGGGTAGCTCGGGATGTCGCGAAAGCCACTTTCGCGACGTCTGATGTCCCGAAAGTGGCTTTCGCGACATCCTCGGCGGCACCAAAAGAGAGCAAGGGACCTTTGCTACCACTCCCCCCGGGAGGGCGGTAGCAAAGGTCCCTTGCTTCTCTCACGGCCTGGACCACCTTGCCGGTTCACCTAGAATTCATCTCGTGACAGCCGAGGCTCTGCCGCGCAAGAACGCCCCTTCGACCACTCCGGCCGCGCTCGGGCTCGGCGAAAGGCCCGCGAAAGCCGGGCCCGGTGATCCGGCGGCCACCCATGTCCGGGTCAAACTCGACGTCGAGATCCGCACACTCCTCGCGCACGAACCAGGCACCAAATCCGGCGCCGACCCCGAAGACCTGCACCAGATGCGGGTCGCCCTGCGCCGTATGCGGAGCGTCCTCAAGCTCTCTGGCCGTCTCGTCGGCCCGGACGCCGAGCCGGTGCGCGCCGAGCTCGGCTGGCTCGGTCAGTCCCTCGGCGACGTCCGCGACTACGACGTCCTGATCGGGCATCTCCGCGAGGTCGTCGCCGAGTTCGAGGTGCGCGACCAGCCGGCCGCGCGCCGTCTGGTGGCGAAGTTCGTCACCGAACGCGGCGTCGCGAAGCGGCGGCTCACCCGCGCGCTCGCCAGCCCCCGATACGCCTCGATGCTCCAGGACATCGGCCGCCTCGCCCGGCAACCCGCCGTCGAAGAACCCACGTCCGAGGCCGCCCCCACCTCGGCCGATCTCGTGGCCGGTCTCGCGAAGCCGCATCGAAAGCTCGCGAAGGCCGTGAAGGCCCTTCCCGCCGATCCCCCGGATGACGACCTTCACGCGCTTCGCATCTACGGCAAGAAACTCCGCTACGCCGCCGAGATGGCCAAGCCCGCCGCGAAGAAGAAGCAGGCGCAGCGGATCCAGCGGCTGATCAAGGCCACGAAGAACTTCCAGACCGTCCTCGGGGACCACCAGGACGCCTGCGTCGCCGCCGATCGAATGCGTGGCGTCGTGGCCTCCGTCGATTCCGAGGTCGCCTTCATCGCCGGCCGGATCGCGGAGAAGGAACTGCTGCGCCGCGCCGAGGTCCGTGCCGTCTGGCGCGACGTCTGGGCCGAAGTCGACGAAGCCGCTCAGGCGGTGAGCCCGCGGATATAGCCGTCCGGGCGGATCAGCACCTGCCGCCCGTTCTCGGCTTCATACGCGGCGAAGGCGTGCCCGCCGACGTCCTCGAAATCCGCGTCGGACAGCGCACTGCCCGCGGGCAGGATCCGCCGCGCGCCTTCGGGTGCCGGACCGTCGCCGAACACCAGCAGCGTCGCCTGCGGGCCGCGCAGCACCTCGAACAGCCGGACGGACTTGCCGTTCGCGTCCCTCAGCGGCGCGTCCGGGGCACGATCGCCGGGCCGGATCCGGCCGGTCGCCACGGGTGCGAGCGGGCCACCGCGATACCCGATGTCGAGCTGACGCGTGTTCTCGCCGCGCTCGTGCGCGTCTTCCGCACCTTCCTTGTACTTCTCGAGGATTTCGGTGCTGATCTTCAACACCCGCGCGGCGACCCCGCGCCGTTCGGGCTCGTAGCTGTCGAGCAGCTCCGGTGAACCGTCGGCGAGTTTCCAGCCCAGGTTGTACGCGTCCTGGACGCCGGTGTTCAGTCCCTGCCCACCGGTCGGCGGGTGGACGTGCGCGGCGTCGCCCGCGAGGAACACCCGGCCGATCCGGAACCGCTCGGCGAGCCGGATGTTGGGCCGCCACACCGTCGCCCAGGCGAGGTCGTGCAGCCGGATCCCGCCGCCGGAGAGTTCGTCGAGCCGGGACTGCAAGGTGCCGAGCGACGCCTCGACCTCCTCTTCGCCCAGTGGCGCGGCGAACTGGAAGTGCGGTACCCCGGGCAGCGGCGTGAGCCCGATCCCCGACATCGGGTCTTCGGGCTTCGCGAACCAATGTCCGTACGCGCGATCGAGACCCTCGGCCTGGACATCGCCGAGCAGCATGCGGATCGATTCGTCGGTCGTGCCCTCGAACGCGATCCCGAGCGCCTTGCGCACGAAGCTCTTCCCGCCGTCGGCGCCGACGAGGTACTCGACGCGGACCCGCTCGCCCGGCAGTTCGGCCGTCACGCCGCCGTCGTCCTGTTCGAAGCCGAGCAACGGGGTGCCGAGTTCGACCTGGACGCCGAATTCGGCGAGCCGGTCGCGCAGGATCCCTTCGGTCCGGGACTGGCCGAGGAAGAACCCGTTCGGATACGGCACGTCCGGGGTCGGCTCGGTGAGTTCGGCCATCATCCGCTCGCCGACGACCTCACCGTCCAGGTGGATCTTCATCGGCACCGGCGGCTGCCCGACGGCCAGCACCGCCTCCAGTACCCCGAGATCCTCGAAGACCTCCAGCGTGCGCGGTTGCAGGCCGTCGCCGCGCGAGCCTTCGAAGAACGTCTCGGCCTTCTCCACGATCCGCACGGCGACGCCGCGGCGCGCGAGATCGATGGCCAGCGTGAGGCCGGTCGGCCCGGCTCCCGCGATCAGTACCTCGGTCATCTTCCCTCCGATGAATTATGATTCAGTGAATCTAGATTCAGTTTGGCCGTTGCTAGCCTTCCCTGTCAAGGAGGTGGCGATGACGGCGACGAGCCGCAAGGAGAAGGCAGCGGAAACCGAGGCCGCGCTCAAGGAGGCGGCGAAGCGCGTTTTCGCGGCGAAGGGGTACCTGAACACCAAGATCACCGACATCACGGCGGAGGCCGGACGCGCGGCGGGTTCGTTCTACAACCACTTCACGAGCAAGGAAGAGCTGCTCGAAGCACTCCTCGAAGATCTCGCGGCGGCGAGCGACGTCAACGCGACCTCACCGGAGCACATCCCCGACTTCACCGACCCGCAAGCCGTGCGCTGGCACGTCCGCGAGTACTGGAACTTCCACCGTGACAACGCCGCGACCATGCTAGCGCTGCGCCAGGCCGCCATGGTCAGCGACGAGTTCGCACGCACCTATGCGCGCTTCGGCGCCGATCAGGCGGAGGACCTGCTCGACCACCTCGGGTACATCACCGCGGCGGGCATGGAACTCCCGGCGTCGGAGCGGGTCACGCTCGCGATGATGGCCGAACTGGTCAACGGTTTCGCGCACACGTGGCTGCTCGACCCGGCGTCGGTCTCCGAAGAAGAAGCCGTCGAGGCGCTGACGCGGTTCGTCTACCGGGGTTTCACCGGCCGCGACGTGTCCTAGTCAGGAAGCGAGCCGCTCCACGGCGGTGTCGATCCGTTCGTCCGTCGCCGTCAAGGCGATCCGGACGTGCCTCCCACCGGCAGGCCCGTAGAACGTGCCCGGCGCGGCGAGGATGCCGCGTTCGGCCAGCCAGTCGACCGTGTCGAGCGCGGATTCCCCGCGCGTGGACCAGAGATACAACCCGGCCTCGGAATGCGAGATCTCGAAACCGCTGTCCAGCAACGCCTTCCGCAGCACCAACCGACGGCGCGCGTAGCGTTCCCGTTGCACGGCAAGCGCTTCGTCGTCCTTCAGGGCGGCGACCATGGCCTCCTGCACCGGCCGCGGCACGATCAGCCCGGAGTGTTTGCGGATCTCCAGCAGCCCGGCGACGAGCTTCGGGTCACCCGTGACGAATCCGGCTCGATAGCTGGCGAGGTTCGCGGATTTCGACAGCGAGTGGACGGCGAGCAGGCCGTCGAGGGAGCCGCCGTGCACCGACGGGTGCAGGATCGACACGGGCTCGCTTTCCCAGCCCAGCGCCAGATAACACTCGTCGGAGACCACGACGACATCGCGTTGGCGCGCCCACTCGACGACCTTGCGCAGGTGGTCGACGCCGAGCACGCGCCCGGTCGGATTGGACGGCGAGTTGATCCACAGCATCGAAGGCCGCTGCGGTCCGAGCGCGAACGTGCTGTCCGCGCGCAGCAGGGAGGCACCCGCCAGCAGCACCCCGACCTCGTAGGTCGGGTACGCCACCTCGGGGATCACGATGAGATCGCCGGGGCCGAACCCCAGCTGCCGCGGCAGCGAAGCGACCAGTTCCTTCGAACCGATCGTCGGCAGCACGGCCGCCTCGGGAACACCCACGATGCCGTGCCGCCGCGACAGCGCGTCGATCGCGGCGGCCCTGAGCTCGGGGATCCCGTGCGTGGTCGGATACCCCGGGACCTCCGACACGGACGCGAGCGCCGCGCGGATGCTCTCGGGGACCGGGTCCACCGGCGTGCCGATCGACAGGTCGACGAGGCCGCCGGGATGCGCCTGGGCCTTCGCCTTCGCCTCGGCGAGCGAATCCCAGGGAAAATCGGGAAGAGCGACCCGGCTCATTCGCCCTGCGGGGGAAGAGCCTTGATGAAGGCGGGGTCGTGGCTGGTCTTGCCGACCTTGGAGGCGCCACCGGGCGAGCCGAGTTCGTCGAAGAAGTCGACGTTGGCCTTGGTGTAGTCGTTCCACTCGTCGGGGACGTCGTCCTCGTAGTAGATCGCCTCGACGGGGCAGACCGGCTCGCAGGCACCGCAGTCGACGCATTCGTCCGGGTGGATGTACAGCATGCGGTCACCCTCGTAGATGCAATCCACGGGGCACTCGTCGATACACGCCTTGTCGAGCACGTCGACGCAGGGCTCGGCGATCACGTAGGTCACTGCGTACTCCTGCTTTATCTCTGCTTCACCAGTCTGCAACGGACATTACGCGCCCACGGGCGCGACCGGCCCGCTTAGGCCACCCTTATCGCCTACCCCGGGTATGGGCGTTCAGCGGTCTTTCCGGCGAGGCGGCGGAGTGGCCCTGCTGTCCCCAGTGATGACGAACTTCGGCGCGGCGGGCTTCGCCGCCACTGTGTCCGTCTCGCCCTTCTCGACGGCCTTTTCCGCGCCCAATGCCCGGTTGAAGCCGTCCGAGATCTCGCGGACGAGGTCTTCGTTGTGCCTGTCGTCCTTGCGCGCGATGCTCATCGGGGTCCCTCCACTGCCTTCCTTGGCACAATCTAACCGTGAACAGTGCGGAAATGCTCGAGCTCACCTGTAGCCGGGCTTGGACTCCCCTGCTGGAGAGCCGGATCGGTGACTGGAGGCTCCGCTGGGCGGACGGGTTCACCGCGCGGGCCAACAGTGCCCTGGCGATCGGTGACCCGGGAAAACCGCTGCCAGACGCCCTGCGGACGGTCTGTGACTTCGCCCACGATCATGCCATCCCGCCCGTCGTTCAGGTGATCCAGAACACGTCTCTCGAGGATGCCATCGCCGCCGACGGCTGGGTCCACTATGTGGAACATCGCCCCGCGCACGAGGTCCGCCTCCTGACCGGGCCGCTCTCGCGCGGGACCTCGGCGGGAGCGGTGATCCTCGACGAGCCGACTTCCGGATGGTGGGAAATGGCGGCGGGCAGCGCGGATCCGCCGGAGGCGCCGAGGCACGTCCTCGGCACCGGCAAGGTCGGCTTCGGGATCGTGGAGCTGGACGGCGTCACGGCAGGCGCGGTGCGCGGAGCGGTCGTCGGCGAGTGGCTGCACATCGCCCGATTGGAGGTACGGCCGGAGTTCCGGCGGCGGGGGCTGGCACGCGGGCTGATGAACGCCGTGGGCGCCTGGGGAGCCGCTCAAGGCGCGACCGGGATGCTGTTGCAGGTCGCCGTGGCGAACTCCGGCGCACTGAAGCTGTACGAAAGCCTGGGCTGTACGGAGCACCACAGGTACCGCTACTGGGCCCCGGCTCCGGGGGCGTGCGAGGATCGCCCGTCGTGAAGGTCGTCATTTTGGTCGGCGGAGTGGGCGGGGCCCGCTTCCTGCTGGGGGTCAAACAAGCACTGGGTCTGCCCGCGACCGGTTCCGCGCCGGACTCGCCGCACGAGGTGACCGCGCTGGTGAACACCGGGGACGACGTGTGGATGCACGGTCTGCGCATCTGCCCGGACCTGGACACCTGCATGTACACCCTCGGCGGGGGGATCGACGAAGAGCGCGGCTGGGGCCATTCCGGGGAGACCTGGACGGTCAAGGAGGAGCTCGCCGCCTATGGCGCCGAGCCGACCTGGTTCGGCCTGGGCGACAAGGACATCGCGACGCATCTGATCCGGTCGCGGATGCTGCGCGCGGGCTATCCGCTTTCGCAGGTCACCGAGGCGCTGTGCGATCGCTGGCAGCCGGGCGTGCGCCTGCTGCCGATGTCGGACGACCGCGTCGAAACGCATGTCGTGATCGACGACCCGGAGGATCCGGACCAGCGCAAGGCGATCCACTTCCAGGAGTGGTGGGTGCGCTACCGCGCCGAGCCGAAGGCGCATTCGATCATCGCCGTCGGCGCCGACGAGGCCAAGCCGGCACCGGGCGTGCTCGACGCGATCGCGGCCGCGGACATCGTGCTGTTCGCGCCCTCCAATCCGGTGGTCTCCGTGGGCACGACGCTCGGTGTCCCGGGAATCCGCGACGCACTGCGGAAGACACGCGCCAAGATCGTCGGTGTCTCGCCGATCATCGGCGGGAAGCCGTTGCGCGGGATGGCCGACGCGTGCCTGAGCGCGATCGGCGTGGAGACCTCGGCCGAGGCCGTCGGGCGGCATTACGGCTCCCGCAAGGAATCCGACGGCGTCCTCGACGGGTGGCTGGTCTCCGAGGGTGAGACCGTCGACGTGCCGGGGGTCGCCGTCCGCGACGTACCTCTGCTGATGTCCGATGTGGACGCCACGGCGGCCATGGTGCGCGCCGCCTTCGATCTGGCTGGAGTTTCCGTTGAGTGACCACGCTTCCGCGAAGATCGAGATCCTGCCGGTCGAAGGCCTGCCGGAGTTCCGTCCCGGCGACGACCTGACCGGGGCGCTCGTCGAAGCGGCTCCCTGGCTGCGGTCGGGCGACGTCCTGGTCGTGACGAGCAAGATCGTCTCCAAGGTCGAGGGCATGCTGATCCGCGTCCCCGCCGATCCGGAGGAGCGTGACGCCGCCCGGCGCAAGCTCGTCGAAGAGGAGTCCGTCCGCGTGATCGCGCGGATCAAGCGGACGGTGATCACCGAGAACAAGCTCGGCATCGTGCAGGCCGCCTCCGGGGTGGACGCGTCGAACGTGGCCTCCGGCGAGGTCGCGCTGCTGCCGTCCGATCCGGACGCTTCCGCGCTCGCGCTGCGGAACGGGCTGCGGGAACGGCTCGGTGTCGAGGTCGCCGTCGTCGTCACCGACACGATGGGCCGCGCTTGGCGGGTCGGGCAGACCGACGCCGCGATCGGCGCGTCCGGGCTGCGGGTGCTGCACTCGTACGCGGGCGAGGTCGACAGCCAGGGCAACGAACTCGCCGTCACCGAGGTGGCGATCGCCGACGAACTCGCCGCCGCGGCGGATCTGGTCAAGGGCAAGCTCGGCGGGACACCGGTCGCCGTCGTGCGCGGGCTTCGGCTGACCGACGACGGTTCGACCGCCCGCAAACTGCTGCGGCCGGTCGAAGAAGACCTGTTCCGCCTCGGTACCAACGAATCCATCGCGCAGGGCCGCCGGGAAGCCGTGCTCGCGCGGCGTTCGATCCGGTCGTTCACCGACGAGCCGGTCGACCCCGAGGTGCTGCGCCGCGCGGTCGGGACGGCGCTGACGGCGCCCGCGCCGCATCACACGAAGCCGGTCCGGTTCGTGTGGCTGCGCGAGGAAGGCTTGCGCCGCAAGCTTCTCGACGCGATGAAGGCGTCATGGCAAGCCGATCTCGAAGCCGACGACTTCACCGCCGAACAGGTCGCGAAGCGTCTCAGCCGCGGCGACATCCTTTACAACGCGCCCGAGGTCGTGGTGCCGTTCCTCGTCGCCGAGGGCGCGCACACCTACCGCGACGACCGGCGGAACGCTTGTGAGCACACGATGTTCACCGTCGCCGGTGGCGCCGCCGTGCAGGGCCTGCTGGTCGCGCTCGCCGCCGAAGACCTGGGCTCGTGCTGGATCGGGTCGACGATCTTCGCCGCGGACATCGTGCGTGACGTGCTCGGCCTGGACGAGCGCTGGGAACCGCTCGGCGCCGTCGCGATCGGGCATCCCGCCGCCCTTCCGCCCGCGCGCGGCCCCGTCGAACCCGGTGAAGGACTTCTCGAACTGTGACCCTGCACGACGACGTTGTGTCTACTTTGTCCGGTTGGCGCCCCGGGGACGCGACTCAGGAATCCTTGCGCCAGGCCTATCTCGGCTTCCTCGCCGCCCGTGACGACGTCTGCCGCCGCGAATGCGCGGCCGGGCATATCACCGCGTCGGCCGTCCTTCTCGACGCCGACGCGGAAAACGTGCTGCTCACCCTGCATCCGCGAGTCGGGCGCTGGTTGCAGCTCGGCGGGCACTGCGAGCCCGGCGACGCGACGCTCGCGGACGCCGCCCTTCGGGAGGCACGCGAGGAATCCGGCATCGAGGACCTCGTGATCGACCCGGCGCCGGTGCATCTCGACGTCCACCCGATCACGTGCTCGCTCGGCGTGCCCACCCGGCATTTCGACGTGCGTTTCGTGGTGCGCGCACCCCGGGGAGCACAACCGGTCCAAAGTGACGAATCGGACGATCTTCGGTGGTGGCCGGTGGATTCCCTGCCGAAAGGGTCGGAAGATCTCGCCGAACTGATGGAAGCCGCAGTGCCCGTCGCGCTCGGCCGTTAGGGTGTCGGCTGACGTTCTGAAGGGGGAATGATGCTGACGGCGCTGACGCCATACCTCGACCGGGTCCGGGTCCACAGCAGCGGTGACGGTGACGGCTTCGGCTGGTTTCTGCTGGCGCTGGCGATCATCGTCATCATCATCGTGATCGTGGTGATCATCGTGAAGGTCAACCAGGCGAAGAAGCCGCCGATGACCTTCCCGCAGAACCCGAACTTCGGCGGTGGCGGCCCGGCCCCCGGCTTCCCGCCGCCCCCGCCCGCCGGCGGTCCCGCCCCGCAGGGCAACTGGCAGCAGCAGCCCGGTTTCCCGCCGCCTCAGCCCGGTTACGGCCAGGCGCCCGGCTTCCCGCCGCCTCCGGCGGGATTCCCGCCGCCTGGCGCCCCCGCGGGTTTCGCGCCGCCTCCTGGCACCCCTGCGCCCAATCCGTTCGGTGCGCCCGGCATGGCTCAGCCTGGTTTCCCGCCGCCTCCCCCGCAGCCGGGGCCGCCGATCGACGGCAGCGCGGACCGCACGCAGGTGGTGTCCCCGCAGCAGCAGGCGGACGCCGGCGCGGACCGCACCCAGGTCGTCTCACCCGCCGCGGACCGGACGCAGGTCGTCTCCCCCGCGGGCGGCGATCGGACGCAGGTGGTGCCCGGTGGCGGCGGTGACGCCACCCAGGTCGTCGCCGGCGGCGACCGAACCCAGGTCGTCCCGCCCCGCCAGTAGTCCGCTGTCCGTGAAGGCCTCCTTCCCTACCCTCAAGGTAGGCAAGGAGGCCTTCACGGCATTTCCAGCAGGGAGAAACCGCATGGTCAGGGTCGACCCGAACTCCTCGGTCCCGCCCTTCGAGCAGGTCCGCACCGCCTACGCGGAGCAGATCAACGACGGCACTCTGCCCGTCGGGGCGAAACTGCCGACCGTGCGGAAACTCGCCGAAGACCTCGGCATCGCCCCCAACACGGTCGCCAAGGCCTACCGCGAGCTCGAAGAAGCGGGCCTGATCGAGACTCGCGGCAGGGCCGGGACGTTCGTGAGCGCCGTCGGTGACGAGACCCGCGAACGGGCGAGGCAGGCGGCCGCCGACTACGCCGCGTTGACCAGGAAGCTGGGCCTCGGCCGCGACGAGGCCAAGGCGATCGTCGACGCGGCGCTGGGCTAGCCTCACGGAATGGGAGTCTCCGTGTTGATGTTGCTGGTCATCGTCCTGGTCCTCGCCGGCGTCGGCGTCGGGATCTTCTTCCTGGTGAAGGCGCTCAACAAGCCGAAGCCTCCGGTGTACCCCCACCACCAGTACCCGCAGCAGCCGCCGCAGTACCCCAGCCAGCAGCAGCCCTACCCGCCGCAGGGCTGGGGCAACTGAGTCACATCGCCCGGTAGTCGCGGAGTTCGATCTTCGGCCCGAACCTCGGCCGGCGGAATCCGGCCGTCGACAGGTAGCGCACCGCGCGCTGCCGCTGGGGTGAATACGGCGCCAGCACCTCGGACATCCCCACGTCGTCGAGTTTCGCCCCGACCAGCGCGTGCCCGACCATCGACGGGATGTTGTAGTCGCCGAAGCTCACCGCGTCCGGGTCTCCCCAGGCACGTTGCGCGATCTCCGCCGCGGTCCACACGCCGATGCCGGGCACCTTCCGCAGCCAGGCCCGGCCTTCGACACCCTTCAGTTCGACGGCCTTCTCCAGCCGTGACGCGACGCGGGCGGCGGTGATCAGCGTCGTCCGCCGTTTCAGGTCCACCCCGGCGCGATGCCACTTCCAGTCCACAATGGATCGGATGGCGACGGGTGTCGGCGGCACGCGCAGCCGCTCCGGGCCCGGCCCTGGCGCCTGCTCTCCGAACCAGCGGCACAGCTCGCCCCACGACCGCAGCGCCTCCGTGCTGGTCACCTTCTGCTCCAGCACGGCGAGCACCAGCGCGTCCCACACCCGGCCGGTCGAGCCGAGGCGCAATCCCGGGTTCCGGCGCCGCGCCGACGCGATGACGTCGTGGTGCGCGACGAATTCGGAGTCGTCGTCATGCGCGCCCAACATCGCCGGAACGCCTTCGAGGAGCCTGTCCGCGCCGGGCCCCCAGGCCTCCGCCTCGATCTCGCCATCGGCGCGCCGCAGCAGCGCGAGCGTGCCCGCGCCGTCCGCCGTGTTGGCGGCCAGCCAGGTGACCCCGCCCTCGGTGCGGACGACGTTGGGCGAACGCGATCCCCGGCTCAGCGGCCCCAGGACCGCGTCCAGATCGAGCGAGTACCCAGGACGGAACAGCACACGGTGAAACTACCCGGCACTCGGCTAGGGTGAGCGGGCCACCTGAAACCGTAAGCCTACGGAGGACACCGACGATGACCGAGCGACCGGCGAAGGCCTCGATCGTCAGCGGGTACTTCAACCCGCTCCACCAGGGCCATCTCGACCTGTTCGAGTCCGCGCAGGCGCGGTCCGGCTACTTGATCGTCATCGTCAACAACGATCACCAGCAAGTCCTCAAGAAGGGCAGGGTGATCCAGACCGAGGACGTCCGCGCCAGGATCGTCCGCGCCCTGCGCATCGTCGACGACGTGTACATCGCCGTCGAGCAGGGGCCGGGCATCAACGAATCGTTCGACCAGATCCGCGCGGCGTACCCCGACACGGAGCTCGAGTTCTGCAACGGCGGCGACCGGCGCAACGTCGACGAGCTCCCGGCCGACGAGGTCGAGGCGGGGGCCCGCAACAACATCTCGATGGTCTACGGCATCGGCGGCACGGACAAGGCGGACTCCAGCACGCGGATCCTCTCGGACATGGAAGCCTGAGTACTGGCGGCCCGCCAACTTTTGTCGGAAGACGTTTGCGGGTCTGCTGACGGCAGCCGCACCTAGGGCCTACCCTAGACAACACACAGTCGGCCCTGAACCCAGAGGGCCCCAGGTCAGTCGGGAGGCCTAGGGGAATGGACCCCCGTGCTCGGGCGGACGCCTTGCTCGCACGCGCAAGCGCGCGTGGAGCCTTCGTCGTGACACCGGACAACGCGACGTCTCCGATGGACTCCGCGAACACTCAGCAGATCCCCCGATCGGTGGTCGCCGAGATCGACCGTTCCTCGGACCCGGATACGACCACTCAGCTACCGGCTTCGCTGATCGCCGAGAACGATCACCCGCTCGCCGGGGCCGAACCGACGACGCGGCTGGACCTGCCGCCGGCACGGGGCGAAGGCTCGACCCAGCCGCAGCCGTATCCCCGCCGTCCCGGCGCTCCCCAGCGGACCAGGCCTCTGCCACAGGCGACGACCCCGCTCACCCGGCGGCCGCCCGCCGCGCCGGTACAGAGCCCGTTGATCGAGCAGCCGGAGCCGGAGACCGTCGAGAACGAGGTCGGCGGCCTGGTGCCGACGGTGAAGCAGAACCCTTCGGGCCGGTCCAACCTCTCGCGCCGTCTGGACGGCATCTAGCCCCTCACGCGCGCCATGAACGGTCCGTTCCTCGCAAATTTTGCAAGGAACGGACCGTTCATGTCATTACGGGACCCGCTCAGGAAGCCCGGATCACCCGATCGATCTCCTTGATCGCCGCTCCCCCGCCGTACGTGGCGTTGGACAGCATCGCGACGTCCAGCCCTTCGGCCGGATAGTGCCGCATCAGCGAGCAGACGCCGACGTTCCCGCCGTCCTTGTAGTAGTGCCGCACCGAGCCGTCCGGCGCGAGGACGAATTCGAGGCCGAAGCCGTACCAGACACCGCTGCTGTGAAGCACCTGCGGCGTGAGGAACTCCTTCGTGCGCGCAGGGCTCAGAAGCCGTTCCTCGCGGATCGCCCGAAGCAGCCGGACAAGATCGCCGACGGTGCAGTACGCACCTCCATCGGGTGTCCCGATCGGCGGGTAGCTGAAGATGTTCTGCTTCCAGCCGGTGATCCGCTCGCCGTCGAGGACCGGGTCCCAGCCCTCCGCGACCCTCGGCGCCGGATCGCGTCGGTCGAAAAAGCCCGAATCGGTCATCCCCGCGCGGTCGAGCACGGTCTCCCGGACGTGGTCGCGATACGGCCTTCCGGTGATCTCCTCGATCACCAGCCCGGCGAGGACGTAGCCCGAATTGCAATACCGGCAGCCTTCGCCAGGGGCGAAATTCGGTGCCCGATAAGCGAAATTGGGCAGATGGTCCCGTGTGTCGACCACCGAGTACACCGGCTTGTCGACCCACAACGCCTCGTAACTCTCGCCCGCTTCCTCGTCGGCGTCGTCGGCGATCCCGGACGTGTGCGTGAGCAGCTGCCGCGTCGTCGCCCTGGGCGCGATCGCCGTGCCATCGAGGTCGATGATCTCGCCGATTGGGCGATCGAGATCGAGCCACCCCTCGTCGGCCAAGCGCACCGCGGCGATCGCGGTGACGACCTTCGTGATCGACGCGGTGTCGTACCGGACGTCCGGCGCGTTCGGCACCGACCAGCGGCGGCTGGCCAGGCCGTACCCGTGTTCGAACAGCGTCTCGGCTCCCCGCCGGATCAGCACGACCCCGGAGAAGCGGTCCTCCCCGGCGCGTTCGGTCAGCCAGGTGTCCAGTGCGGCGAAGTCCATGCACCGACGGTAACGACGACGAGGAGCGGAGTCGCGCGAGTTCCGGTGGCCGGAACGGCTACTTCCGGCGCGTTTCGAGCTTGAGCCGCAGCGCGAGACCGGCCTTCACCGCGAGCAGGACCGGCTTCCACAGGAGTCCGCGGTGACGGTCCGCGAGGTAGCGGTACGCACTTTCGTGGTGCACGCGCAGCATCTTCTCCGAGGCCTGCGAAGTCGAGTGCCCGCCGATGTGCATGACGCTCGACGAGGGGGCGTACACGTTCAGCCAGCCCGCGCGAGTCAGCCGGTCACCGAGGTCGACATCCTCGAAGTACATGAAGTAGCGCGTGTCGAAGCCGTCTACCGAGTCGAAGGCCTCGCGGCGGAGCAACTGGCAGGACCCGGAAAGCCAGCCCGCCGTGCGCTCGACCGGGGTGCCGGTCTCCTGCCGGTACTGCCGCGTCCACGGGTTGCCCGGCCAGATCTTGCCGAACGCCGCGTGCCCGATCCCCCGGCCGAACGACGGCAGCAGCCGGGCCGACGGGTAGACGGTGCCGTCGAGATCGTGGATGAGCGGACCGAACGCACCACCGCGCGGCCAGCGCTCGGCCACCTCCAACAGCGCGTCGAGCGAACCGGGTTCCCATTCGAGGTCCGGGTTCACCACGACGACCCAGCCGTAGCTGTCGTCGAGTTCCGCGACACCCCGGTTGGCGGCCGTGCCGTAGCCGACGTTCTCGCCGATCCTGAGCAGCTTGACGTTGTCCCGGCGGGCGGCCTTGTCCAGCGCGTCGTCGCCCGTCGAGTCGTTGTCGGCGACGACGACCTGGACGTCCCGGTCCGTCGCCTTCTCGAGCGTGTCGAGGAACTTCTCGAGGGTTTCGCCGGGGAAGTAGGTCACGGTCACGACGGCGAGCCCGTCGCCGTAGCTGGGGTGCTCAGTCACGCGGCCATTGTCCACCCGTCACCGAACGCGACCGCGCCGCACCCACCCCGGCAGTTGCAACGCCGCAACTGAACGTGTGCACCCCGCTGCTTTCCGCAATCATCGCCGGGCAGAATGGGTCGATGCCCGTGCACGCCTTCATCGACGAATCGGTGCGAGATCAGCGATACCTCCTGTGCATGACGCTGGTCGCCCCCGCGCAGCTCGCGCCGTCGCGGCGAGAGTTGAGTTCGTTGCTGCTTCCCGGCGCACGGGAACTGCACTTCAAGAAAGAAAAGGAACCCCCGCCGCAGGCGACTGATCGACCGCATAGCCGCGTTGGAAGTCACGACGACCGTCTACCTGGGTGCCTGCAGAAGGCTCTCGGTCACCGCCCGTCCAAGACCGAGCTCACCTACGAACATCTGAACTCGACCGCCGAACCCCTGCTGTGGATTTCCGACGCGGTGGGATGGTGTTTCGGCGCGGGCGGCACTTGGCGCCGGAGAGCGAGCCGGCTCATCGACTCGGTCATCGAGCCCTGAACAGCGAAAAGCCCGCGAGACGACCGTCCGGACGCGTCACGGGCTTTCATACTCGGCCCCACCGGGGCCTCGCACCTCGAGCATACCCCACCTGCCGCACTTACCCCGGGGCGATAGCAAAGGTCCCTTGCTCTCCCGCCACCGCTGCCGCGCGCCCAGGAGCCTCAGCCCGCCCGCCGCTGCGCATGCCGGTACCAAGCCTTCGCGTAAGCCTCCCGATGCCGCTCCGCGGTCGTCGCCCACGAGAACTCCTTCGCCCGCCGGAGCGCGGCTTCGGCCAGCTCGGCCCGCCTCGCCGGGGCGTCGAGCAGTTCCGAGATGGCCGCCGCGACGTCTCCGGCGCCGACCCCGCAGTAGGCGACCGCGTCCCCGCCGACCTCCGGCAGGGAGAGCCGCCGGGTCGTGAGCACGGCCGCGCCGCACGCCATCGCCTCCAGCACCGGCAGCCCGAACCCCTCGCCGAGGCTCGGGTAAGCGACCAGTTCGGAGCCACCGAGGAAGCCGGCGAGCGTGTCGAACGGCAGATATCCGGCCCGGATGACCCGCAGCCGGTGCGGTACGGCGTCGAGTGCGCGTTCGACCTGCGAATCCCAGCCCGGTTGCCCGGCCAGCACCAGCGCCGGCGGGTTCGGCCTGCCGTTCACGGCGTGTGCGAAGCCGCGGATCAGCGCGGGCACGTTCTTGCGCGGTTCCAGCGCGCCGAGGAAGGCGACGTACGGTGTCTTCCCGAGGCCGACGGCCTGCCGCGCGGCCTCGATCTCGGCGGGCGAGGGCGGATGGAACCGATCCGGTTCGACGCCGTGATGGATGATCTCCAGTTCGGCGGAGCGCACCTGGCCGACGCGGTCCAGCTCGGCCGCCGTCGCGATGCTCGGCACGATGCACAGTGTCGCGCGGCGAAGCGCCGTCGCGGTCCAGGCGCGGAAGAAGCGCGCTTTCACCGAAGAGTGCAGTACCGCGTCGGTGAAGAAGGTCGCGTCGTGCAGGGTCACCACCGAAGCGGCCGGGCTGGCCAGCGGCATCGTGTAGTGCGGGGAGTGGACGACGTCGGCGGAGAGCCGCCGGACCAGGCGGGGCAGGGTCGCCTGCTCCCAGGTCAGCCTGGCCGTCCTGGTCGACGTCGACGGTGAGGTGGGCACGATCCGCGCGCCGGGTGCCAGCCGGTCGTACAGCACCGCGTCCCGCGGTTGACAGACGACGGTGATCCGCGCGCCGTCCTCGTCCAGCGCCGCGACCAGCGAATCCACGTAGCGACCGACGCCACCCCGGTCCGCGGGGACGGCGGTCGCGTCGATCAGCACGCGAGGGTCTTCGGTCACCCTAGGAGGGTACGGCGGCTCACTGGCAGCGCGGTGAGGAACCGACAGATTCACTTCACGAGAGGAAAACTCCGGCTGCGTCTTGTCAGGCAACCCGCTAGCGCTGGTGGAGACTCCAAACCGCGGAAGCGGCACCCCGCCAGGTGAACTCACTCGAACGGCTGAGACCACTGTCACGCAGCGCCGCCGCTTGCTCCGGATGGTCCAGTACGGCACGAAGGGCGTCCGCAAGCGCTTGCGCGTCGCCGACAGGCACCGCCACGCCCGCTCCCCCGGCCACCTCGACCAGGGCAGGGACGTCCGAGTGCACCACCGGCACCCCGGCCGCCATCGCCTCGATCAGCGGCAGCCCGAACCCCTCCGCCCGGCTCGGCATCGCCAGCACCGACGCGCCCCGCAACGTGGTCGCCAGTTCCGCGTCGCTCACCTTCCCCAGCACCCGGACATCGGCGCCGTGCTCGCGCGCCAGTGCCACCGGATCGATGCCGCCCCAGCCAGGCTGACCCGCCAGCACCAGCGGCACCCCGATCCGGCCGGCGGCGTCGATCAGCACGTCGATGCCCTTGCGCGGCTCGATGGTCCCGATCGCGAGCACGTACCGCTCCGGAAGCGAAACCTCGGCGAACCCGGCATGCGGCCGGACACCGTGCGGGATCACGCGCAGCGGCACCGAGACCGGGAACAGCGCGGTGAGCTCGTCCGCGACCGCTCGCGTCGGCACGGTGAGCGCGGTCGCCCGCGACGCGGCCCGCGCGATCACCGCCTTGTGCCACGCGACGCCGCGTGGCGTCAGCGTCTCGGGATGAGTCCAGGGCACGGTGTCGTGCACCGCGACCGACAGCGTCCGCCCCTTGGGCACCCGCGCGGGCGCGAGCGGCGTCGGCGCGTGGACCGCGTCGCCACCCGGCCACCACGGCAGGCCCAGCTGCCAAGCGGCGATCAGCGCGCGGGGCGGGATCGGCAGCACGCGCGGGCCCTCGACCCCTTCGACGACGGCGGCGCCGACGTCGCCGTGGCGTGCGACCACGCTCGACACCGTCCATCCCGGCGGCGCGGTCTCGGCGAGCGCCCGCAGCAGCTCCCCGGTGTAGCGGCCGGTCCCGCCGGGGACGGGCGCCAGCAGCTGCTCGGCGAGCACGACCAGTTCGGGCATGGTCTCTATTCTCTCTGGCATGACCAGCACCACCGTCGTCGTGGTCACCTGGCGCGGCGCCGCGCACATCTCCGCCTGCCTCGACGCCCTCGCCGCGCAGTCCCGCCCGCATCGGACGCTGGTCGTCGACAACGCCTCCGACGACGGAACGGCCGCTCTGCTCGCCGCCCATCCCTCGAAGCCCGAGGTGCTCCGGCTGCGGCGCAACACCGGTTACGCGGGCGCCATGGCCGCCGCGCTGGACGAAGTCGGCACCCCGCTGATGGCCTGGCTGAACGACGACGCCGCCCCGGCCCCGGATTGGCTCGCGACCTGCGAAGACACCCTCGCCAAGGCTCCGCTCGCCGCCGCCGTGAGCGCCCGGCTGACGCTCGCCGACGGAACCGTCCAGTCCACCGGCGTCCGCCTGACCGCCGACGGCCACGGTGCCGACCTGCCCGAACCCGCGGAAGAAGTCTTCGGTTTCTGCGGAGGCGCGGCCGTGCTGAACGCCGAGGCACTCCGTTCCGTCGGCGGCGTTCCGGCGTCCTATTTCTGCTACTACGAGGACACCGACACGGCGTGGAGGCTGCGGCTGGCGGGCTGGGACGTCGTGGGGGCCGAGGCCGAGGTCACCCACCGGCATGGCGCGAGCACCCGGCCGGGTTCGGTCCAGTTCCATCTGTGGAATGAACGCAACCGCCTGCTGACCCTCCTGCGGTGTGCTCCGCGCGCGGTGGCGATCCGCCAGCTGGTGAAGTTCGCCGTGCTCACCCTGGTACTGCCCCTCCGAGGGAAACCAGCGGCACCGAACTTCCGTCCGAGCCTCCGGTGCCGGGTCCTCGGCGCCGTCGCCGCCCGCCTGCCGCGCACGCTGCTCGAGCGGCGGGCCATCGGGCGGCGGGCGACACTGGGCCGAGGCGCGGTCTGGGACGCGTGGGCGGGCAATTAAGCTTGCCCCATTCGAGAGCAGGGAGTACGGCTTTGGCGCAGGGGGAAACGCAACCGGTCGTCTCGGTGATCGTGGTCAACTACCGGGGAGCGGCCGACACCATCACCTGCCTGCGCGCACTCGCCGAACACGATTACCCGAACCTCGAGGTCATCTGCGTCGACAATGCCTCCGGCGGCACCGACGTGGCCGAGATCAGAGCCGCGGCCCCGGGCGTCAAGCTCGTCGAGTCCCCGGTGAACTCCGGCTTCGCGGGCGGCTGCAACCTCGGCGCGCGGCACGCCACCGGCACCGTTCTCGCCTTCCTCAACAACGACGCCCGCCCGGCTCCCGGCTGGGCCGGCGCGGCCGTTGCCGAGTTGCGCGCGCAACCGACGGTCGCCGCGGTGGCCAGCAAGGTCCTCGACTGGGACGGCACCGGCACCGACTTCGTCGACGCGGGCCTCACCTGGTTCGGCATGGGCTACAAGCGCCACGCGGGCAGCCCCTTGGCCGACGTCCCCGCCGCCGAACACGAGATCGCCAAGGACGTCCTGTTCGCGACCGGTTCGGCGATGTTCGTCCGCGCCGGGGTGTTCGCCGAACTCGGTGGCTTCGACGAGCGGTTCTTCATGTTCTACGAGGACGTCGACCTCGGCTGGCGGCTGAACCTTCGCGGCTGGCGCGTGCGCTACGTGCCGGAGTCGCTGACCTACCACCGGCACCACGCCACGATGTCCACAGTGGACGCACCGGATTCCGGGCGCGAGACCTTCCTGCTGGAACGCAACGCCTTGGCCGCGCTGTACAAGAACCTCTCCGACGAAACACTCGCGCGCGCCCTGCCCGCCGCGCTGGCGCTGGCGGTCCGCCGGGCGACCGCGCGCGGTGACCTCGACGCCACCCGGTTCGACCTCGCCAAGGGCGTCGGTCCGGCCGAGACCGGACCGGTCGAGGTGCCGAGGACGACGTTGGCCGGCGTGCTGGCGATCGACCAGTTCGTCGAACTGCTGCCCTCGCTCACCGAGTCGCGCGCCGCCGAACAGGCCGCCCGCGTCCGCACCGACGCTGATCTGCTTCCGTTGCTGCGCAAGGCCTTGGAGCCCGCGTATCCGCTTCCGCGCTACCTCGCCGCGCACGACGTCCTGGTCGAGACGTTCGGCATCGACGCGCTCTTCGGCCAGCGCCGCAAGGTACTGGTGATCACCGGCGACGCGATCACCGAACGGATGGCGGGCCCGGCGATCCGCGCGTGGAACATGGCCACGACCCTCGCCACCGAACACGACGTCCACCTGGTCACGGTCAACCCGCTCGCCGATCCGCCGCCCGCCGCGTTCCGGGTCAGCGCGGCCACCCGGCGCGATCTGGAGACCCCGATCGAGTGGGCCGACATCATCGTCCTGCAGGGCCACGTGCTGGAACTCGCGCCGTCGCTGAAGAAGCAGTACGCGCACAAGATCGTGGTCGCGGATCTGTACGACCCGATGCACCTCGAACTGCTCGAACAGGGCAAGGGCGTTCCCGACGACAAGCGGGCGCTGGACCTCATCGGGGTCACCAAGGTCCTCGACGCGCAGCTGGAACGCGGCGACTTCTTCCTGTGCGCGTCGGAACGCCAGCGGCACTTCTGGCTTGGCCACCTCGCCGCGATGGGCAGGCTGTCGCCTCGCCTGTACGACGCCGACCCGACCACCCAGTCGCTGCTGTCGATCGTCCCGTTCGGCCTGCCGCCACAGGCGCCGGTCCGCACCGGCCCCGGCCTGCGGTCCACTTTGGACGGTATCGGCGAGACCGACCATGTCGTGCTGTGGGCCGGCGGCGTCTACAGCTGGTTCGACCCGCTGACCCTGGTCCGGGCGATCGAACGGCTGCGGCAGCGTCGCGGCGACGTCCGCCTGGTGTTCCTCGGGATGAAGCATCCCAACCCCGAGGTCACCGAGATGGACATCGGCGCGCGGACGATGCTGCTGTCCGACACGCTCGGGCTCACCGGCAAGCACGTGTTCTTCAACCAGCAGTGGGTCCCGTACGAGGAGCGCCAGAACTGGCTCCTCGACGCGAACTGCGGCGTCACGACGCATTACGAGCACGTCGAGACGACCTTCGCGTTCCGGACACGGGTGCTGGACTACCTGTGGGCCGGGCTGCCGATCGTCACCACCGACGGCGACTCGTTCGCCGACCTGGTCCGCGAGGAACGGCTCGGCGTCGTCGTCCCGGCCGAGGACGTGGACGCGCTGGCCGACGCGCTGGAAAAGGCTCTGTACGACGAGGAATTCGCCGCGGGCTGTGTCGAGCGGATGACCGCGGTCGCCCGGCGTTACGCCTGGCCGGAGGCGCTGAAACCGCTGGTCGAGTTCTGCCGGAACCCGCGGCCCGCCGCCGACCGGCTTCCCGGCTCCGGTGACCTCGTGGTCTCCGAACCGGTGCGGGGCAAGGAAATGCTGCTCCGCGACGTCGGCCTGATCCGCGAGTACCTCGCCGACGGCGGCCCCAAGGAGCTCGCGCGGCGCGTCGGCGGCCGCGTGGTCAAGGTCGCGAAGCAGAGGCTCGGCCGTGGCTGACCGCCCCTTGCGCGTCCTGCTCGACGGGACCCCGCTTCTCGGTGCCAGGACGGGTATCGGCCGGTACACCGTCGCACTCTCCGAAGAGCTCGCCTCGATGTCCGAAGTGGACACTCGCGCGGTCGCGTTCACGTTGCGCGGCTGGCGAAGGCTGCGGCACGTGCTCCCGCACGGCGTCCGGGCACGGGGTATGCCGGTGGCGGCGCGGCTGCTGCGCAAGGCGTGGCTGCGTTCGCAACTGCCGCCGGTGGAACTGTTCGCCGGTCCGACGGATGTCGTGCACGGCACCAACTTCGTGCTGCCCGGCCGGTTCCGCGCCGCGGGCGTGGTGACCATCCACGACCTGGCCTTTTTGGACGCTCCCGAGGAGCTCGCGCCGAGCGATCACGAACTGCCGCGGCTGGTGCGGCGAGGCGCCCGGCTCGCGGACGCGATCTGCACGCCCACCAACGCTGTCGCCGACCAGGTCGCCGAACGGCTCGACGTGGACCGCGGCAAGATCATCGTCACCCCGCTCGGCGTGAACCCGGCCTGGTTCACCGCCCGCCCACCGGACCCGGAACGCCGCAAGGAACTCGGGCTTCCGGACAAGTACCTGCTCTTCGCCGGCGCCCCCGGGCCCCGGAAGGGCCTGCACTGGCTTCGGCAGGCGCACGAGGCCGCGCCGGATCTGCCTGATCTGGTGTTCGTCGGTCCCGGTTCGTTCACGGTGGGCCCTCGTTCGCGCCACGTGGGCTACCTGTCGGACGTGAACCTCCGGCGGGTCGTCGCCGGGGCGAGCGCGCTGGTGCTGCCGTCGCGCGACGAAGGCTTCGGGCTCCCGGTGCTGGAAGCGCTGGCGTCGGACGTTCCCGTGGTGTGCACGGACATCCCGGCGCTGCGCGAGGTCGCGGGGAACTGCGCGAGCCTGGTCCCCTACGAGGACGTCGACGGGCTCGTGGAGGCGCTGCGGGTGGCCGTCAGCGACCCGCACGCCGTCGCCACTTCGGCCGCGCGCCGCGCGCACGTCGCGAACTTCACCTGGCGGGCGTGCGCCGAACTCACCGTCGCCGCATACCGCCAGGCGAGCACGAAGCACTGACCTCCCGCAATTAGTCACCTACTTGCCCTTTAGACCTTCCGGCGCACGAATACGTTCGGGGCAAGTAGGTGACTAATTGCGGGAGGGTCAGGAAGCGAAGTAGGCCTTCAGTGCATCAGGCCAGCCCCGAAGCGGCGTAAGACCCGCCTCGCGCCAGGACGCGTTCGACAGCACCCCGTACGCCGGGCGCGCCGCCGGACGGGGGAACTCCGCCGTCGTGCAAGGCTTCACGCGCGCCGGATCCGCGCCCAGCTCCGCGAAGATCGCCTTCGCGAAGCCGCACCACGTCGTCGACCCGCCGCCCGTGCAGTGCAGCACCCGCTGCGTCGGCCCTTCACCGGCGGCGACCCGGCCTGCCAGCTCGAGCAGGCCGGCGGCGAGATCGCGTGACCAGGTCGGCGAACCGGTCTGATCGTCCACTACGGACAGTTCGTCGCGCTCTTTTTCCAACCGCGCCATGGTCTCGACGAAGTTCGACCCGGTTTTGCCGTAGACCCAGGACGTCCGCACGATCCACGAACGGGCACCCGAACCGAGCAGCGCGTCCTCCCCGGCCGCCTTCGTCCGGCCGTAGGCGTTGAGCGGGCCCAGCAGGGCATCGGTCTCGTACGGCGAAGTCGCGTCGCCCGCGAACACGTAGTCCGTGGACACGTGGATGAGCGGCACCCCGCGCGACGAGCACGCCGCGGCGAGCACCCGGGGGCCGTCGGCGTTCACCGCGAACGCCCGCTCCTCATCGGTTTCCGCCGCGTCCACCGCGGTGTAGGCCGCCGCGTTGATCACCACCGGCGACGTCCCCGCCGCCCGCGCCCGGGCGGCCAGCTCGGTCACCGCGGCGACGACCTGGCCGGTGTCGCGCACGTCCAGCTCCGACGACGACGGGGTCGTGGCGTCGATGGAGTCCACGGCGAGCGCCGCGAGGTCCCGACCCAGCTGCCCGGATCCGCCCGGTACGAGAATGCTCAGCACTTCTTCACTCCCCCGCACGCTTCTTCAGCGGCTCCCACCAGGAACGATTCCCGCTGTACCAGGCGACCGTGTCGGCCAGACCGTCCTCAAAGGACTTCCGCGGCGCGTAACCGAGCTCCCGCGAGATCTTGGTGATGTCGACCGAATACCGGCGGTCGTGCCCCTTGCGGTCCACGACCGGCTCGACGCTGTCCCAGCCGGCGCCGACGGCGTCCAGGAGCCGCTCGGTCAGCTCGCGGTTGGTCAGTTCCGTTCCGCCGCCGATGTTGTAGACCTCGCCCGGCCTGCCACCGTCGGCGACCAGCTGGATGCCGTTGCAGTGATCGTCCACGTGCAGCCAGTCACGCACGTTGAGCCCGTCGCCGTAGAGCGGCACCTTCCTGCCGTCGAGCAGGTTGGTCACGAAGAGCGGGATGACCTTCTCCGGGAACTGGTACGGACCGTAGTTGTTCGAGCACCTCGTGACACAGACGGGCAATCCGTGCGTGCGGAAGAACGAACGGGCCAGCAGATCCGAAGACGCCTTCGACGCCGAGTACGGCGAATTCGGCTCCAGCACGTGGTCCTCGTCCCAGGATCCCTGGTCGATCGAGCCGTAGACCTCGTCGGTGGACACGTGGACGAACTTCCCGACCTGCGCCTCGAGCGCGGCCTGCAACAGGGTCTGGGTGCCGAGCACGTTGGTCAGCACGAAGTCGGCCGCCCCGGCGATCGACCGGTCCACATGGGACTCGGCGGCGAAGTGCACGACCAGGTCGATACCCCGCATCAGCTCACCGACCAGGGCGGCGTCACAGATGTCGCCCTTTTCGAACCGGTAGCGCGGGTTCTCGCGCACGGGCTCCAGGTTCGCTTCGTTGCCCGCGTAGGTCAGCTTGTCGAGCACGATCAGCTCGGCGTCGGCCAAGCTCGGGTACGCACCCGTCAGCACCTGCCGGACGTAATGCGAACCGATGAACCCGGCGCCACCGGTGACCAGCACTCGCATGCCGCGATCCTCCCTCTGCTACTTCCTGACCGGCCGAGTGTGTCACGACCGGGGCAACCTTTCACCAGCCTACGGACGTCTAACACGAGACTCAGTAGAGTCAGGTTCGAGGCACGCGTGTGCCCTGGGGAGATTCGTGGAGGACCGCACGTGACCGAGTGGCCCGGGCCACCCATTCCGGCGCGCCGTGGCGGCGGCGTCGTGGTGTTCGCCCGCCGTGGCGTGAAGGTCGTGTTCAGCCTGGTCTCGATCACGATCCTGGCCCTGACGTGGTGGGGCTGGCAGTTCATCGGCGACCCGTCCCAGGGCTTCGCGACCACGAACATCTTCGAGGACAACGGCCACCCGCCGGCGAAACCGCTGGACGGCGCGATCGACATCCTGCTGGTCGGCCAGGACAGCCGCACCGACGCGCAGGGCAACCCGCTGCCGCGCGAGGTCCTCGACATGCTGCACGCCGGTGTTTCGGACGGCGAGCGCCAGACCGACACGATGATCCTGGTGCACATCCCCCAGAACGGTAAGAAGGCGGTCGCGATCTCCTTCCCCCGTGACTCGTGGGTCGAGATCACCGGCGGTTTCGGCAAGCACAAGCTCAACAGCGCGTACGTGTACGCCTACAACGACACGTCGAAGACGCTGCAGCAGCAGGGCAACACCGACCTCAAGGACGTCGACGCCAAGGCCAAGGACGCCGGCCGCAAGAACCTGATCGCGACGCTGGAGAAGTTCATCGGCAAGCCGAAGATGATCGACCGGTACGCCGAGGTGAACCTGTCGAGCTTCTACGAGATCACCAAGGCGATCGGCGGCGTCGAGGTCTGCCTCAACAACGCGGTCAAGGAGAAGAAGTCCGGCGTGGACCTGCCCGCCGGGAAGTCGACCGTCGAGGGTGTCCAGGCGCTCGCGTTCGTCCGCCAGCGTTACGACCTGCAGAACGGCGACCTCGACCGGATCGCCCGGCAGCAGGCCTTCCTGTCCGGGCTGGCGAACAAGGTGCTCTCGTCGGACGTCCTGATCAACCCGGCGAAGATCGCGGACCTGATCGAAGCCGTGAAGAAGTCGGTCGTGCTGTCGGCGGGCTGGGATCTGCCGGAGTTCGCCGCGCAGATGCGCGGGCTGACCAGCGGCAACGTCGAGTTCCACACGATCCCGACCCAGGGCGACGCGACCATCGGCGGCGCCGCCGTGCTCCGCGTGGACCCGGCGCAGGTGCAGGCCGAGGTCGCCCGGCTGACCGCCGACGGGGAGACCGCGCCGTCCGAGACTCCGGCCACCCTGCCGGGTGCGGCAGCGGTGACCGTCGAACTCTTCGACGGGACCGGTTCCCCCACGGCGGCCACCGAAACCCGGAACCTCCTGCAAGGCAAGGGTTTCAAACTCGCGGCCGACACCAAGCTCAGCACCCGGAACTCGACGGTCATCCGGCACGCGCCGGGCGACGACGCCGCGCTGGCCCTGATCAAGCAGGTCTTCGGCACAGCGGTGCAGGCCGAGGCGGACCGTGACGTCGCGCCCGGCAAGGTGCGGGTCCTGCTCGGCAAGGACTTCAAGGGCGCGTCCTCCGGCGCGGCCACGCCCCCGGCGAAGACGTCGGAGGCATCGAAGCCGGCTCCGCCGCCCTCCAGTGCTCCGGTGGCGCCCACCACGAAGCCGATCGTCGCGGGCAATGTGCCCTGCGTCAATTAATTCCGGGTACTCAGCGTGGCCGCCCTCACGGTGGCTTAGCCTTCTCCTACGATCGGACCGGCTACCGCGCCAGGGGAGGTGATCAGGGATGAGCGACGAGGACAAGAGCGTCAACGAACGTTCTGAGCACTTGGACGCCGAAGAGCCGAAGTCCGAAGAGGACGGCAATTCGGACACCGAGAGTGACGAAAAGCTCGTCCCGACGCCGTACCCGCGGAATCCGCCGCTTCCGCAGCCGTCGGCCCCGGCCGCGGACGAAGACGAACCGATTTCGGGTGTGCTCGACGTGCCCGAGCGCCCGCTGCGCCGCGCCGGCCGGATCACCCGGCGGATCGCCCTCGGTCTCGTGTCCCTGCTCGCCCTCGGCACGACGGGCTACGCGTACGTCACCAAGGACCAGCTGCAGAACAACGTCCCCACGACGAACGCACTGAGCAAGCCCGACGATCCCGCCGCTCCGCCCGCCGACGACGGCGCGACCGACATCCTCCTGGTCGGCAGCGACGCGCGGACCGACGCGCAGGGCAATCCGCTGCCACTGCGCGTGCTCAAGCAGCTGCGCACCGAGGAGAAACCCGGCGTCAGCACCGACACCATCATCATCCTGCGCATCCCGAAGAACGGCGGGAAACCGTCCGGCATCTCGATCCCGCGCGACACCTGGACCGACATCCCCGGCCGCGGCCCGAACAAGATCAATTCGGCCTACGGCGTCGCGAAGACCAACTACGCGAACGCCCATCGGGGTGAAACCGATCAGGCGAAACTCGAACGCGATTCCGATCAGGAAGGCCGCAAGGCACTGGTCCAGACCGTTCAGGAACTGACGCAGATCCGCATCGACCACTACGCCGAGGTCAACCTGCTCGGGTTCTACCTGCTGACCGAGGCGCTGGGCGGCGTCAAGGTCTGCCTGAACCACGCGACCGAGGACAAGGATTCGGGCGCGAACTTCCGGCGCGGCGAACAGACCGTGTCGGGCGGCGAGGCGCTGTCCTTCGTGCGGCAGCGGAAGAACCTGCCGCGCGGCGACCTCGACCGCATCGTGCGGCAGCAGACGTTCCTGTCCTCGGCGCTGAACCAGGTGCTTTCGGCCGGAACACTGACCAGCCCGTCGACGATGTCGGGCCTGATGGACGTCGTGCGCCGGTCGATCGTCCTCGACGAAGGACTGGACCTGCTGGAGTTCGCGCAGCAGGCGAAAGGGATCGCGTCGGGCGATCTGACGTTCACGACCATCCCGGTGGTGAACATCAACGGCCGCAGCGCGGACGGCCAGAGCATCGTCGAGATCGATGTCGCCGCCGTGCGGAGCTTCATCTCCGGCCTGGCGGGCCGGGGCGGCGGTGGCGGCGCCCCCGGCGCTGCTCCGGTGCTCGCCGCGTCGAGCGTTCCCTGCGTGAACTAACGTCGTGGTGTGAGCCTCACCGAACTGCTGCTGCGGCCCGTGCTCGGGTCGCCCGCGAAACCGCTGATCACGCACTACGACGACAAGCAGGGCAGCCGGGTCGAACTGTCCGTGGCGACCACGGTGAACTGGGCGGCCAAGACGGCGAACTGGCTGGTCGAAGAGTTCGACGTCGAACCCGGGGACGAGGTCGCCGTGGTGCTGCCGTCGCATTGGCAGACCGCCGGTGTCCTGCTGGGCGCGTGGTGGTGTGGCGCCAGGGTGGTGACGGAGACCACGGGCGCGCGGGTGGCGTTCGTCGCGCCTGGCGGCGTGTCCGACGCGGCCGCCACGGCCGTCGTCTCGCTGCACCCGATGGGTCTCGGGCTGCCCGCCGGTTCCGTGCCGGACGGAGCGCTGGACTACCTGACCGAAGCCCGGCTTTCGGGTGACCAGTTCAGCCCGCTGTTCCCCGTGCCCGGCGACACTCCGGCACTGGGGTCGTCCACTGTGGACGAAGTACTCGCCGAAGCCCGCGCGCGTGCCACCGGTCTTGGCCTGTCCGCCGAAGACCGGGTTCTGTCCACTGTGGAGTGGGCGGGCGAGGAAGGAATTCTTGCGGGATTCCTGACGCCGCTGGCGGCGGGTGCGCATCTGGTCCAGGTCACCGACGCGGATCCGGCCAAACTCGCTTCCCGGCGCGAAGCTGAGCGGACGACGGCGGATCTCCCCTCCTGAAGTGCCCTGAAGGGGCCTTTCCTGGCAAATTTCGCCAGGAAAGGCCCCTTCATCGCAGCCGAGGTCAGGCGTCCTGGAGCTGCTTCGCCTCACGCTTGCGCCCGAAGAGCGCGTGGTCGAGCGACAGCTTGCCGGCGTTGAAGCCGAGCGCGAGCCCGGCGACCGCCAGGACGAGGACGAGCTCGTAACCACCCTGGCCGGTGAGGCCGTTGTCGAGGTGCACCGAGAGCAGAGCACCGACGGAGACCACGACGAAGCCGAGGCCCACGAGCGGCGTCAGGAAACCGACGATGAACAAGATCGCACCCACGATCTCCACCGCGATCGCGAAGATCGCCGCGAGCGTCGGCAGCGGGATTCCGGTCTGCTCGAAGAACTTCGCGGTGCCGTCGATCCCGTTTTCCCATTTCTGCAGGCCGTGTGCGAGGAAGACCACACCGACACCGATCCGGCCGAGCAGGAGGGCGACATCCTTGAAACGAGCGAACATCGGGTATCAGCTTTCTGGTCGGTGAATATTCAACTTACCCGGATCACGGTAGGGCACCGGACGGCTCCGATGGCACCTCCGGAGCGTGATCGACAGGTACCCGACAGGAAGCCTGTACGGCAGACTCGCCTCCGTGACGGACGAACGACTGACCGGCCTGTGGTCGGACGAAATCCTGCATCCGGGCAGCACCGAAACCGTCGACCTGGTGTTCCGCCGCGACGGCTCCGGCCGGCTCTACTGGTCGAGCTGGAGCACCGAGTTCGCGGTGTCCCGTTTCACCTGGGCGACCCCGGGCGAACTGGTCTTGAAGTTCCATCGCACCTTGAGCGGCACGTGGTCGATCGACAACGGTGTGACCCGGCACGACGTCGAATCCGACGAGCAAGAAGAGTCCGTCGTCGACGTCGGCTACGAGATCGCGCCCGGCGAGGACCCGTACGGCACCCCGGTGACCCTGCTCTCGCTGGACCGTCCGCTGACCGAGCACCTGGCGGGCTCACGGTTCGCGTGGGTCGAGAACCCGGTGTCGCTCAGCGACCCGTCCGCCGATGCTCCGCGGCCAGACCCGTCCAGCCCCCGCTGACGGCCAGCACCTCGAGCACCCGCTCGGCCTGCTCCGCGAACCCGGCCAGATCGGCGTGCAGCAACGCTATCCGCTCGGCGTCGAGCGGGACCTCGTCGTCAGCCCACAGCTCGATCACCGTGCTGACGGTCCACACGAGGAACTGGATGATCCGGATGAACCCCTCCGACGGCTCGTCGACGGCCTCGCGGTAGCCCGTCTCGATCTCGTCGCAGGCCGCGACCAGCTCACGCAGCGGCCGGACGACGTCAGCCGCCGTCCCGTCCCAGGCGGCCGTCGGCCACGTGCGATCCCCGAGTTCGAGCCACAACCGCCAGCCGGCGATCAGCTCGGCCTCGTCGTGCGGTGTCCACGACACCGGTGCGAACCAGAACATCTTTCGAGGGTGACACCGGCGGTCCATGATCGCCGTACTTCCGTGAAGCATCTCACCGAAGGGCCATCTCACCTGCGCATTTCGTCACCTGAATGCGAGCTCGCGAAACGCGTGAAGGCCCCCTTCCCTCGGCTGAGCCGAGGGAAGGGGGCCTTCACGCGGAAACGAATCAGCCCTTGAGCAGGGCGCGCGCCATGACCATGCGCTGGATCTGGTTGGTGCCTTCGTAGATCTGGGTGATCTTCGCGTCGCGCATCATGCGCTCCACCGGGAAGTCGCGCGTGTAACCCGCGCCTCCGAAGAGCTGCACGGCGTCCGTCGTCACCGACATCGCGATGTCCGACGCGTACGCCTTCGCGGCCGCGGCCATGTAGCCGCCGCGCTTGTCGCCACGCTCAGTCGCCGCGGCCGAGGCGTAGACGAGGTTCCGGGCGGCTTCGATCTTGATGCCCATGTCGGCCAGCATGAACTGGACGCCCTGGAACTCCGAGATCGACTTGCCGAACTGCTTGCGCTCCTTGACGTACGCGATCGACGCGTCGAGCGCGCCCTGCGCGATGCCCAGCGCCTGCGCGCCGATGGTCGGGCGGGTGTGGTCGAGCGTGCGCAGCGCGGTCTTCAAGCCGGTGCCGGGCTCGCCGATGATGCGGTCGGCCGGGATGGTGCAGTTCTCGAAGTGGATCTCGCGGGTCGGCGAGCCCTTGATGCCGAGCTTCCGCTCCTTCGAGCCGACGGTGAAGCCGGGGTCGTCCTTGTGCACGACGAACGCGGAGATGCCGTTGGCCTTCTTCTCGGCGTTGGGGTCGGTCACCGCCATCACGGTGTACCAGGACGATTCACCCGCGTTGGTGATCCAGCACTTGGTGCCGTTCAGCACCCAGTGGTCACCGTCGAGCTTCGCGCGGGTGCGCATCGAGGCGGTGTCCGAGCCGGCTTCGCGCTCCGAAAGCGCGTACGACGCCGAGGCTTCGCCGGAGGCGATCGACGGCAGCACCAGCTTCTTGAGGTCTTCCGACGCCGAGAGAATGATCGGCACCGTGCCCAGCTTGTTCACCGCCGGGATCAACGACGCCGACGCGTCGACCCGCGCGACCTCCTCGATCACGATGCAGGCGGCGATGGCGTCCGCGCCCTGACCGTCGTAGGCCTCGTCGATGTGGACGGCGTTGAATCCCGACTTGACCAGCGCGTTGTACGCCTCAATCGGGTAACGCTCGTCCTCGTCGACCTCGGCCGCGTAGGGCTCGATCTCCTTCTCGGCGAGGGCACGCACCGCGGCCCGCAGCTCCTCGTGCTCTTCGGCAAGCTGGTACAGACCCGGGCCGTCAGACACCTTCGTCACCTCTTCTAACCGCGTTTGGGAGTTTGACCGATGTTAGCGCTCGTTCACATCGTGCGACATCGCGAGCGCTTGTGTCTTTGACCGCAAAGTCCGTACGTTCGAGTGATGGAGCTCACCCCGTTCCCCCGGTCGCTCGACTATCCCGAGGTCCCGGTCGGCTCGGTGCTCGCGGGCGCCGCTACCCGCTGGGGCGCCCGCACGGCCTTCGCCCACGGAGACCAGAGCCTCACCTTCGCCGAGACGTACAACGCGGCCTGCCGCTTCGCGAACGCCCTGCGCGCCGAGGGCGTCGGGCGGGGCGACGTCGTCGCACTCCACCTGCCGAACTGCCTGGCGTACCCGGTCGCGTACTACGGGACGTTGCTCGCCGGGGCCACCTTCAGCCCGGCGAACCCGCTGCTTCCGCCGGACGACCTCGCCTTCCAGCTGGCCGACGCCGGGGCGGTCGCCGCTGTCACCGTCGGCCCCGTCGCCCGGGTGCTCGCTTCGGTCCGTGACCGGACATCGGTCCGGCTGAGCATCGTCGTTCACCCGCCCGAGGCTTTGACGCAGGGCGAGGTCGAATTCACCGAGTTCTACTCCGCTCGCTCGGACGAGCGGCCGGACGTCGAGATCGACATCCACCGCGATCTCGCCCATCTGGCGTACACCGGCGGCACCACCGGACGCTCGAAGGGAGTGTGCCTGCCGCACCGGAACGTCGTGGTCAACAGCCTCCAGAGTTCCTGCTGGCGGCTGGGCGCGGTCCCCGCTGTCGACGCGTCCGGCGAGGTGATCGTCGAGCAGCTCGGCGGTCCGGACGAATGGCCGTCCCGGATCGGCACCGGCGTCGCCCTCAACCTGACGCCGTGGTTCCACGCCATGGGTACCATCGCCGCGCTCAACGTCCCGCTGCTCGACGGCGGCACCGTCGTCCTGCACGACCGCTTCGACCCGGCCGCGTACGTGGCCGACGCCGAACTGCTGCGGGTCACCACGATCGGCGGGGCACCGGCGTTGTTCGCCGCCTTGCTCGCCTGCCCCGAGTTTCACACAGCCGACCTGTCTTCGGTACTGACCATCGGTTCCGGCGCGGCGCCGATGAACCACGAGATGATCCGCGCCCTGCAGAAACGCTTCCCCGGAGTGGTCATCACCGAGGGCTACGGCCTCACCGAGGTCACCATGGGCGCCGTCATCGCGCCGTCGTATCGCTCCGCCACCCGGAAGGTGGGCTCGGTCGGCCTCCCCCTGCCGGACACCGAGATCAAGATCGTCCCCGCCGAAGGCGGTGAAGATCCGTTGCCAGCCGGGGAAAGCGGCGAGGTCTGCCTGCGCGGCCCGCAGGTGATGACCGGCTATCGCAACCGCCCCGAGGAGACCGCGGCCGCGCTCGTCGACGGCTGGCTGCACACCGGCGACATCGGCATCCTCGACGAGGACGGCTATCTGTCCATTGTGGATCGCAAGAAGGACATGCTGCTCTACAAGGGATACAACGTCTTCCCGCGTGAACTCGAAGAGCTGCTGATCACCCTGCCCGGCGTCGCCGCGGCGGCCGTCGTCGGCAAACCGGACACCGAGGTCGGCGAGCTACCGGTCGCGTTCGTGGTGCGCAGCGACGAGAGCGTCACCGCCGAGCAACTCCTGGAGGCCGTCGGCGCCCGCGTTCTGCCGTACAAGCGGCTGCGGGCGATCCACTTCGTCGACCAGATCCCGGTCTCGGCCGCCGGGAAGGTACTCAAACGTGAGCTACGGAAGCAACTCGCCGACTGAACCACCGCATTTGGTCACCTACTTGCGGTGGTTCGTCGTCGAACCACCGCAATCAGGTGCCGGGTTGCTCGATCTTCGAGCGCAGTGCGGCGTCCTTGTCGAGCACCAGTTGCTCCAGATCCGCCTGGAACCGCGCCATCTTCGCCTGAAGCTCTTCGTCGGACGCGGCGAGAATGCGCACCGCGAGGAGGCCCGCGTTGCGCGCCCCGCCGACGGAGACCGTCGCGACCGGGACGCCCGCGGGCATCTGCACGATCGAGAGCAGCGAGTCCATGCCGTCGAGGTACTTCAACGGGACCGGCACGCCGATCACCGGCAGCACCGTCGCCGACGCGACCATGCCCGGCAGGTGCGCCGCACCGCCGGCGCCCGCGATGATCACGCGCACGCCGCGCGAAGCGGCCGAGGTCGCGTAGTCGAGCATCCGCTGCGGAGTGCGGTGCGCCGAATAAACCCCGACCTCGTATTCGACGCCGAACTCGGCCAGCGCCTGCCCGGCCGCTTCCATCGTCGGCCAGTCCGAATCGCTGCCCATGATCAGGCCAACCTGCGGCGCCATTTCCTACTCCTAGTGAATTTCGTAGCCGTCGAGCCAGACGGCGTGGGAAAGCCAGTGCGCGGCGAGCAGCGCGCGGTCGCGCAGCTCTTCCATCCGTTCGCCGACGAGGTTGACGTGGCCGAGCTTGCGGCCGGGGCGTTCTCCCTTGCCGTACAGGTGGACGCGGATGTCCGGGTACCGCGCGAACAGGTGGTGCAGCCGTTCGTCCGGGCCCATCGCCGGGGCCTCGGGCGCGCCGAGGACGTTCGCCATCACGCAGGCCGGGGCGATCAGGTCGGTCACGCCGAGCGGGTAGTCGAGCACGGCACGCAGGTGCTGCTCGAACTGCGAGGTCTTCGAACCGTCCTGGGTCCAGTGTCCCGAGTTGTGCGGGCGCATGGCGAGTTCGTTGACCAGCAGGCCTTCGTCGGTTTCGAACAGCTCGACGGCGAGCAGGCCGGTCACGTTCAGCGTCGCGGCGATCCGCAGCGCCAGGTCCTGCGCCTCTTGCGTGCGCTCGACGCTCAGCCCCGGCGCCGGGGCGAGCACCTCGGTGTTGATCCCGCCGGACTGCACGGTTTCCACCACCGGCCACGCCGCGCCCTGGCCGAACGGCGACCGGGCGACGAGCGCGGACAGTTCGCGCCGCATGACGACCTTTTCCTCGACCAGCAGCGGGGTTCCGGCGGCGAGCAGTTCGGGGACGGTCTCGCGGGCGTGCTGCGCGGTGTCGAGCATCCAGACACCGCGGCCGTCGTAGCCGCCCTGCGCCGCCTTGAGCACCACCGGCCAGGAGTGCTTGTCGCCGAAAGTGATCACATCGTCCACAGAGGACACTTCGGCGAAGGCGGGGCCGGGGATCTCGAGTCCGGCCATCATCTCGCGCATGACGAGCTTGTTCTGCGCCATCGACAACGCGGCCGGATCGGGCCGGATGGTGACGCCTTCCATCGCGAGCGTGAGCAGATGCTCGCCGGGAACGTGTTCGTGGTCGAACGTCAGCACGTCGACCCCGGCGGCGAACGAGCGCAGCGCTTCGAGGTCGGTGTGGTGCCCGTGCACGACCTCGCCCGCGACGAGGCCGGCGGATTCGTTCTCCCCGGCGGCCAGCACGCGCAGGGACTGGCCGAGGGAGATCGCCGCCTGGTGGGTCATCCTGGCCAGCTGTCCGCCGCCCACCATGCCCACGATCGGAAGACCGGTTCGTTTGTCCACTGGCCGAAGTTCTCTTTTCCGCTGAGGCCACATTCCATACTGCAGGGTGCAGATTACTTGGCCGCCACCGCCACGACCTGGGCGGACCCGCGTCGCAGCTCCCGCACCGCCAGGCCTGTGATGGCGATCGCAGCCGTGAGGACATAGACGTTCCCGAGCAGCGACCAGCCCAACCCCCAGCCGAACTCGGTCTCCCCGCCGTTGGGCACGACCATGATCAGGCAGCTCGCGAACAGCGTCGCGACGCCCGCGGCCGGAACCCACGATCGGCGGATCACGAGCAGCACGAGCAACGGCACCGTCCACACCCAGTGGTGTGACCAGGACACCGGCGAGAGCAGCAACCCGTAGAACGCGGTCACCAGCAGCGCGCCGACCGGGTCGCCGCGGCGGTGCAGGCGCACGACCAGCCAGACGGCGGGTACGGCCAGAACGGCGGCGATCGCGATGGCCACCGTCAGTGACCACGGCGCGAGTTCCGACGCGCGGTTCACCAGGCCGTTGAGGGACTGGTTGAAGATCCAGTGCACGGAGCCGACCCGGCTGGGGTCGGTCGCCGATTCGGTCCAGAACCGGACGGCGTCACCGGGGATCACCGCGAACATCACCGCTTCGAGCGCGACGAACGTGCCGAGCGCGCGCAGCGCGTCCTTCCAGCGGCCGGTGAACAGCAGATGCGGCACGAAGATCAGCGGCGTCAGCTTGATCGCGGCCGAAATCCCGATCAGCACCCCCGCCCAGCGCGAACCGCGCGCGGAAAGCACGAGGACGTCGAGGACGATCAGCGCCATCAGGATGAGGTTGATCTGCCCGAGGAAGATCGTCTTCCACACCGGCTCCAGCGCCAGCGCGGCCGCGGTGGCCAGCGGCAGCACCCACCACCGGGTGATGGGGGCGCCGCAGGCTCGGGCGACCACGGAGATCACCACGCTCAGGCAGACCACGGAGAGCGCGCCGGCCACACCCCAGGTCAGCCCGGCGGGCACGATCGCGAGCGGCAGGAACAGCGGCGCCGCGGCCGGGGTGTAGGTGAACGGCAGCAGCACCCACGGCGGCAGGGTCGTCAGCGCCTCGCGGGTGTAGAGCGGCTCGCCCTTCAGCAGCGTGAGAGCGCCTGCGCGGTAGACGGCGCTGTCCGCGCCGAGGTGCCATTCGCCGAGCCACGCGACGATGCCCAGCGCGAGCATCGCCAGTGCGAGCGCACCCGCCAGCGTGACCCCGACGACGCGGGGCTCAGCCGCCGGACGCGACTTCTGCATGCTTTTCCGCGTCACCCGTGCCCTGCTTCCGGCGCAGGTACCACCACCGTCCGGCCAGCGCGAGCGCCAGCACCAGCGGCATGAAGATGTACGCGCTGCCGAGGATGTTCTGCCACACCTTCCAGTGCAGCTCGACGTTGCGGCCGTTCGGCAGGATCAGCAGGACACAGCTGATGAAGACGAAGAACACGGCGAAGGTGCCGAGCCAGCGTTTCCACGCGGTGGCGGGCGTGGTCTTCGGCAGCCGCGAGACCAGCAGGACGACCAGCGGCGCCACCCACACCCAGTGATGGGTCCAGGAGATCGGCGAGATCAGCAGGATCCAGAACGCCGTCACCAGCATCGCGGCGAGCGCCTGGCCCTTGCGGTGGAAGCGCAGCACCAGCCAGATCGCCGGGATCGCGAGCAGGGCGCCGATCCCCATCGCCGCCTTCGACGCCCAGGGCGCGAGCTCGGTGAAGCGGTTCATCAGCGCGTTCAGCGACTGGTTGCCCGCCCAGTGCACCGGGCCGATGCGGCCGGTGTCGGGCAGCGTGTAGGTCCAGTACCGGGCCGCGTCGTGCGGGATGATCAGGAACATCAGGCCCTGCATCACGACGAAGGTGACGAGCCCGCGGACGGCGTCCATCCGGCGGCCGGTGATGAACAGATGCCCCAGGAACACGATCGGGGTGAGCTTGACCGCGGCCGCGACGCCGACGAGCACCCCGCCCCAGCGGCTGCCCCTCGCCCCGATGACCAGGATGTCGAGCATCACCAGCGCCATCAGGATGATGTTGATCTGGCCG
Organism: Amycolatopsis sp. TNS106; assembly: GCF_019330265.1. Classification (NCBI taxonomy): domain Bacteria; kingdom Bacillati; phylum Actinomycetota; class Actinomycetes; order Pseudonocardiales; family Pseudonocardiaceae; genus Amycolatopsis; species Amycolatopsis sp. TNS106. Next base: position 5,387,186 of record NZ_CP024972.1, read on the forward strand.
AGGAAGATCGTGCGCCACACCGGCTCGAGGCCGAGGAAGACCAGGAAGAAGGCGATCGTCGACCGGGCGGGCGAGGCCCACCAGCGGGGGCCGTCGGTCGAGGGCTTCGGCAGCGCGCCGATGGCGATCCGGACGCACAGCGCCAGCGCGAGCAGCGAGACCGCGGTCAGGAGCCCCCAGGCGACCTGCGTCGGGACGATCGCGAGCGGGATGAACAGCAGTGCGGCGGTCGGCGGGTAGGTGAACGGCAGCAGCGCCCACCACGGTTCCACCGGAAGTGTGTTCGCGTCGTACAGCGGGTCGCCGTTCAGCAGCGTCTCGGCGCCGGCGCGGTAGACCGCGCTGTCCACGCCCAGCACCCATTCGTGCTGCCAGCCCCAGATACCGAAACCGATGGCGACCAGCGGGATCACCGACAGGATCAGGATCGATCTCGGCCGGACGGACAAGCGGGCGAGCGACTTGCGCAGCGACAGGCGATGCTGCGGGCGGCTCGCCGAAACGTCGCCGTTGGTGTCGGCGGGAACAGTCCGGGTCACGCAAACAGGAAATCATGAACCCGGTCGTCGCTGGTCGACAGGGTCGGCCGTGACCTGGAGAACGTCTTGCGCTAACCCCGGGTCAGGACCGGGCGAGGGTGCCGAGGAGATCGCACGCCAGGTCGTAGGTCGCCGGGAGCCGGACGGCCGAAATCTGCGGACGGCCGGTGTCACGCAGCTGGGCGTCCACCGAAAGCCGCTCATTGAGCGCCCTTCGCAACGCGACGCCGGACGAAGCGAGCCTCACGTCCTTCGGCACGAGCGCGCCCGCGACGGAAGGTCCGATCGAGGCGACGCTCTCGCCGCCGTCGAACACCTGCTTCAACGCGTCCGCGACCAGGATCATCCCGGTCAGCCGGGGCCAGCCCGCGACCGAGCTGAAGTCCATCGAGACCACGAGCAGCGTGTGCGCCTCCGCGACCGGCCGCTCGTCACGGCGGGCCTGGCGGTACAGCTCACTCAGCCGGGTCCTCAGGTAAGCGGCCGTGGGCAGCCCGGTGAGGGGTTCGGTGACCTCGGTGTTCACCAGCTGATCGGTCGCGACGTCCGCCCACGCGAGCGCCGTCACCCGGAGCAACCGTGACGGTGTCGAGTCGACATCGGGCGCGAGGAAACCGTCCACCGCGTCCGGGTCGGCGAGCACGGCGTGCAACGCCGCGAGGTCCGCGAGCGTTTCGGCGAGCCCCGCTCCCGCGGCGGCCCGTGCCCGGCCCAGCCCGGCGAGGGCGGTCTCCGCCACTTCGGCGGGCGCGACCCGGCCGTTCTTGATCACCGCCGCGCAGACGGCGTCCACCTCGGGGAGGCCCCAGTCACTCGGGAAACGCCAGCCCGCGGCCAGACTGGCCGTCCGCCAGCGGGCTCGCAGTGCGCGGAGCGTGCGATCTCGTTCGAACCGGTTCCAGGCGGCTTGCCCGTCGGATCCCCCGGACGGCGCACCGGTGGCCGGTACGTCCACTGCCCACCGCCCCTTTCCGTTCCGATCTTTTCGATCTTGCGATCGCTTCACGGTGGGGACGCCGCTCCACGCCGCGCGTGACGGCGTTTTCCAAGGATCTTTCCGAACTCTTCGGTAACCCAGGGCGGGTGAAGGTGTTGCGCTCTCCGGGTCATCGGAGGGGCCGCGAGGTGACGTGCGTCGCCCAGTCCGTCACACTGAGCGGGTTCGGGCGTTTAAGACAGTAGACCCGCCGAACCAGCAGATGAAGGAGCCCCGTGTCCACCGTTCCCGCCGATCTCTCCGGTAAGAGTGACGCCGAGCTGATCGCCGAGGTGCGTGACGGGAAGATCGCGTCTTACGGAACCCTGTACGAGCGCCACGCCGGCGCGGCGCACAATCTCGCCCGCCAGCTCGCGCGCTCGAGTTCCGAGGCCGACGACCTCGTTTCCGAAGCCTTCGCGAAAGTGCTGGACACGCTGCGCGGCGGCAAAGGCCCCGACGCGGCGTTCCGCGCGTACCTGCTGACCGCGCTCCGGCACACCGCCTACGACAAGACGCGCAAGGACAAACGCGTCGACCTGAACGAGGACATGTCCGACGTCGGCGGTGCCGTCGGCGAGGCGCTGACGGTCCCGTTCTCCGACACCGCCGTCGCCGGGCTCGAGCGCACGCTCGCCGCGAAGGCGTTCGCCCGGCTGCCCGAGCGGTGGCAGGCGGTGCTGTGGCACACCGAGATCGGGGGGCAGACCCCCGCCGAGGTCGCGCCGCTGCTGGGCCTGACCGCGAACGGTGTTTCCGCGCTCGCCTACCGTGCCCGTGAAGGGCTGCGCCAGGCCTATCTGCAGGTCCACCTGGCCGAGAACTCCGCCGAACGCTGCCGCGCGAGCGCGGACAAGCTCGGCGCCTGGACCCGGGACGGCTTGTCCAAACGCGAACGGACCCAGGTGGAGAACCACCTGGACGAATGCGAGAACTGCCGCGCGCTGGCCGCGGAACTGGCCGACGTCAACACCGGTCTGCGCGGGATCATCGCGCCGATCGTGCTCGGTGGCGCGGCTCTCGGTTACCTGGCGACGACCGGGGCGGGCAAGGCGAGCGCGGTCACCGCGGCCGCGACGGCCGCCGCCGCGGGGTCGAGTTCGGGTGGCGCCGCCGGTGCCGCCGCGGCCGGACCGCGCCAATTCGCCGGCGTGGCCGGATCGAGCGCGGCCATCGTCGCCGCCGTCGCGGTGGCGCTCGCCGCCGGTGGTGGCACGCAGGAGATCCCGGCCGCCGCGGCGGTCGCGCCCCCCGCCGCGGCGCCCGCTCCCAAACCGGCCGATCCGCCCCCGGCGCCGCCCGCCGGCCCGCCGCCGGCGCAGCAGCCGGTGCCGCCCGCTCAGCAGGTGCCGCCTCCCACGCCCGCTCCCGCGCCGACTCCGACACCCGCCGAACCGCCCGCTCCCACGCCCACGCCGGTGGTCCCGGCGCCTCCGGTGATGACGGCGTCGACCCCGCCCGGTGGTGTCCAGCTCAGGCCCGGTGAACCGGCCGATCTGCCGATCACCGTGCGCAACGACGGCGGATCGAAGTCCGAGCCCGTGGCGGTCTCGCTGAATCTGCCGAAGGGCGTGCGGGCCATCAACGCCGGCGGCGGTGGCGCGATGGGCGCCCCCGGATTCCGTCAGCAGGCGCCCGCTCCGATCGCGGTGAGCTGCCCCGGCGGCACCGGCACGGTGACCTGCCGGACCGGCACCGGCCTCGAACCGGGACAGACCGCCGTGCTGACGTTCCGGTTGCGCGCCGACGCGACGGCCGTGGACGGCAGCGTGGTCACCGGTTCGGTGACGGCGGGCGCACAGATCAAGGTGTCGGTCGAGGTGAAGGTCAAGGTGCCGGCGCCGCCCGCACCCGTGGACGGCCTCTCCCTGAGCGCCCACAGCGTCTGGCCGTCTTCGTTCCCCTGGGTCCCCAATCCGCGGATGACCATCCAGGTGAAGAACACCGGCGAGTCGACGAAGCCGGTGACGATCACTCTCGATCACCGCGTTCTCTACTCGTCGAGCTTCTCCGGCATCCGATGCACGCCGACCGGCGAAGGTGCGTCGTGCACTTCGCGAGGCTCGCTGGCTCCGGGGCGCCAGGCGAACCTGATGGTGACGCTGAAGGGCCGTCCGCCGGCGCACGACCCGGTGACGGTGAACGCCACCCTCGGCACTGCCAAGGCGAAGCCGGTCGAGGTCTACTTCGACTGCTGGCGTCACTGGTGTGACGACAACTCGCTGCTTCCGTCGACCACGGTGCCTTCGCTGCCTTCGGTCACTTCGAAGCCCCCGGCCAGCATCGAGACGACGAAGCCTGGGCGGCCAGGGTGGCCTGTTCCGTCGAAGAAGCCTTCGCCAGCCGTGACTTCTTCGGAGCCTGCGAAGCAGGCGCCGGCCCAGCCGGAGACGACCACGACCACGAGCGCGCCGCCGCGGCCCGGCAAGACCAAGCCGTCCACCCAGCCCAACGGAGTGGTCGACCGCATTTTCCAGTAGCGTCGCCCGCATGCGGGGGAAGCATCGCGAACTGCTGCGGTTCGTACTGGTCGGCGGCGCGAGCTTCGTCATCACGATGACCATCACCTATGGCCTCAAGTTCACCGTGCTGACCGACAAACCGGTGACCGCGCTGGTCATCGGTGTCCTGGTGGCGACCGTTTTCTCGTACGTCGCGAATCGCGAATGGTCCTTTCGCTCCCGCGGCGGGCGTGAGCGAGCCCACGAAGCGGCGCTCTTCTTCCTGCTCAGCGCGATCGCGCTCGGCCTCAACGCGCTTCCGCAGCTGGTTTCGCGGTACGTGTTCAAGCTGGAGCAGCCGTATGTCGGGCTGCTGACCCAGGAGATCGCCGACTTCGTCAGCGGCGTGATCATCGGCACCCTGCTCGGCACGGCGTTCCGCTGGTGGTCGTTCAAGAAATGGGTCTTCCCGGAGGCGGACGCGCGGCCGCGGCTGCTGCGGGGCGGCGGGCAGGTTTCCGACATTCCCGACGATTCGGCCGCCTGATCCGTCCGTTCGTGACTGCTGGTGCCGGTGGGGCGAGTGCGACGCTCTTCGAGTCCGTGAAGGCCTCCTTGAGGGACTCTGGGTCCCTCAAGGAGGCCTTCACGGACCAAAAAACCGCAGCCGGAGACCGATCGCCATCGAATCGCCCAAAGCGCCCTATACCGCGCTGTCCATCCCCTGCCGACCCGTTCGGCGGGCGACGCGAATTAGACTGATCTGGTGACCGTGGTCGAATCCGTCCTTTCCAGGACGCCCGAGCCGCTCCGATCCGTGCTGATCAAGCACCGTGAGCTGTTGAAGTTCGCGATCGTGGGCGGCACGACGTTCCTGGTCGACAACGGCGTCTGGTACCTGCTGAAACTCAGTGTGCTGGAGTCGAAGCCGACCACGGCGAAGGCCATCGCGATCATCGTCGCGACGATCGTGTCCTACATTCTCAACCGCGAGTGGTCCTTCCGGACCCGCGGCGGCCGCGAGCGGCATCACGAAGCGGCGCTCTTCTTCGTGATCAGCGGCATCGCCGTGGTGGTCAACCTGATCCCGCTGTACACGTCGCGCTACATCTTCGACCTCGAGGTGCCGCACGTGACGCGGTTCGTCCAGGAGCTGGCGGACTTCACCAGCGGGTCGATCATCGGCATGCTGCTGGCGATGTTCTTCCGCTTCTGGGGTTTCAAGAAGTGGGTCTTCCCGGACGAGCTGGGCAAACGCCGCCGGGACAGCGACGAGCCGGACGAGGACGTCATTCCGCTCCGCTAAGTACTTGTCACAAGACATGTGATTGTCTAAAGTCATCCATGTCACTGTTCCTTCATTGCTGACGCCGGCCGGGTTCGTACGGTCGAGCGGGACGAATTCGAGGTGATCGCCAAGCGCGAAGAGGACCGCATCCGATTCGGATGACGGTTGAGCCTTTTCCGCCTTGGCGGGGATCCGGAGCCGCTTTCGTGCGCTGCTCCGCGTCCCTCGCGTTCCCTCGTTTCTTCCAGTGAACGGATCTCTTTCTTGAGCACCACCCTCGGCGCGCCTCCGCGCGCCCGAAACACCCTCGCCCTCGTCGGGCTCTTCGCCGCCGTGTTCCTGGCGATGCTCGACGCCCAAGTCGTCGCGACCGCGCTGCCGCGCATGGTCGGTGAGCTCGGCGAAGCCGGGTCGTTCGCCTGGGTCACCACCGCTTACCTGCTCGCGGGCAGCGTCAGCGCTCCCGTCTACGGGAAGCTCGGTGACCTCTTCGGCCGCAAGCGCGTCGTGCTCGCCGCGATCGCGCTGTTCGTCCTCGGCTCCCTCGCCTGCGCGCTCGCGCCGACGATGCCGCTGCTGATCGCCGCCCGCGTCCTGCAGGGCATCGGCTCCGGCGGCCTGTTCGTCGCCGTCGCCGCGATCATCGGCGAACTGTTCCCGGGACGCGAAGGCGCCCGCTACTTCGCCTGGTTCTCGCTCTGCTTCGCCGGGTCCTCGCTCGCGGGCCCTGTCGTCGGCGGTGTCCTGACCGACCTCGCGGGCTGGCGGTCGATCTTCGGCCTCAACGTGCCGATCGGGCTGGCCGCGTTCGCGGTCGTCGCGCGCTGCCTGCGCCTCGAACGACGCCGGACGACCGCACCGTTCGATCTCGCGGGCATCGTCGTCCTCTCCGGCGCGATCGTCGGCCTGACCCTGGCGACGCCGCTGTCGGCCTCGATCGGCGCGGCGCTGCTCGTCGCCTTCCTGTTCATCGAACGCCGGGCGGCCGAACCGGTGATCCCACTGCGGCTGTTCCGCTCCAGGATGTTCAGCCTGAGCGTGCTGGCCAGTGCCGCCGCCGGGTTCGTCTTCCTGGGTTCGGTCAACTATCTGGCACTCTTCCTGCAGACCGCGGGCGGCGCCGGACCTTCGGAAGCCGGGCTCCTGCTGCTGCCGATGACGCTCGCGGTCGCCGCGTCGTCGATGGTCGCGGGCCGGGTCATCGCCAACACCGGCGCCTATCGCTGGGCACCGATCCTCAGCATGGTCCTCGGCCTCGCCGCCGCGCTCGCGATGTCCACAATGGACGAAAGGACACCGCTGCCGCTCGTCGTCGCCTACCTCGTCGTGTTCGGCGCGGCGGCCGGGCTCACCATGCAGGTGCTTTCCATGGCGGCGCAGCAGAACGTCGCCAGGACCGATCTCGGCGCCGTTTCGGCGACCGTCGGTTTCCTGCGTTCCCTCGGCACCACGGCCGGGCTGACCGTTTTCGGTGCGGTGTTCACGAACGCCTTCACCGACGACAGTCCCGCCGGTTACTCATCCGCGCTGAACGGCGTGTTCTGGGTGATGGTCCCGGCCTTGGCCGCCGGGCTCACCGCTTCCCTCTTACTGCCGCGCGTTCCGCTGCGGCACCACCACTAAGGAGTCCTTCGATGATCCTAGTACTCGGTTCCACCGGCAAAATCGGCCGCGAGCTCGTTCCCGCGCTGCTGGACAGGGGCGCTCGCGTGCGTGCCCTGACGCGCGACCCCGCCCGCGCCCGCGTCGATCCGCGTGCCGAGGTCGCCGCCGGCGATCTCGACGCCTTCGATCCCGCGCTGCTCGACGGCGTCGACCGCGTGTTCGTCCTGACCTCCGGACACGGCTCGGACCCGCTCGCCCAAGAGCGGGCCGTGCTCGATGCCGCCTCCGGCGTCTCGCACGTCGTCAAACTCTCCACCACCGGAGTCCACTTCGGACAGACGGACCCCATCTCCCTCGTGCACGCCGAGGCGGAACAGGCCGTGCGCGAAGCCGGGCCGGACTGGACGATCCTGCGTCCCGGCACGTTCATGGACAACCGGTTCGCCTGGTTGCACGCCGTGCGCGGCGGCGGGGTCGTCCGCGTCCCCGAGGGTGATCCGGCGTCCGCACTGGTGCACGTCCGCGACATCGCCGAAGTCGCGGCGACCGTGCTGACCACCGACGGCCACGCCGGCCAGACGTATCCGATCACCGGCGGCGAAGCGCTCACGACGCGGCGGCAGGTCGAGATCCTCGGTGACGCGCTCGGCCGACCGCTGACGTACGTCGAAGAGCCCGAAGCCGCTTCGCGAGCCCGGATGCTCGGGTACGGCTGGCCCGCTTCGGCGGTCGACGGGATCTTCGAGCTCAAACGGCAGTCGGCCGGGAACGAGGAGATCGTCTTCGGCACCGTCCGCGAACTGCTCGGGCGGGCGCCGCTCACGTTCGCCGACTGGGCGCGGGAGCACGCCGCCGCCTTCGCCTGACCTGCGGAAAGAGAGCAAGGGACCTTTGCTACCGCCTGGGTGCCGGCAGTCCGTGAAGGCCTCCTTGAGGGACCCAGAGTCCCTCAAGGAGGCCTTCACGGACTTGAGACCCGAACTTGCGCCGAAAGGGTTAATGACTTGGGGCGAGCCACCGCGATACGCGACACTCATCAGGCGTTTAATTTTTGCCGGTCCGCTGTCCGGACCACGCGTTGTCCGCCGAGCGGCCCTCTCGCTAACGTGCCGCGTCGGGGAGACAGGGGGAACCGTATGAACGAACGCCTTCGCGTGCTCGTGGTCGACGATCATCCGCTGTTCCGGTTCGGGGTCTGCACACTGCTCGCCAACGAACCGTTGGTCGACGTGGTCGGCGAGGCCGCGAGCGGCGCGCACGCGATCAGCGCGGCGAGCTCGCTCGGTCCCGACGTCGTGGTCATGGACCTGCATTTGCCCGATATCAGCGGCGCCGAAGCGACCCGGCACATCGTCACCGAGCGGCCGGACGTCGGCGTGCTCATGCTGACGATGGCCGACGAAAGTGAATCCGTTTTCTCGGCGATGCGTGCCGGAGCCCGCGGCTATCTGCTGAAAGACGCGGAGCCCGACGAAATCATCCGTGCCGTTCACGCCGTCGCGAGGCGCGAAGCGATCTTCGGCCCCGATATCGCGACGCGCGTGCTCGGCTTCTTCAACCACTCTCAGCCGAGCGCGGACACGGTGTTCCCGGAACTCACCGTCCGCGAACGAGAGGTCCTCTCGCTCATCGCGGGGGGCCACAGCAACACCGCCATCGCCAGCACTCTCTGTCTCAGCCCGAAAACCGTGCGGAACCACATTTCGAACGTCTTCAGCAAGCTTCACGTCGCGGACCGCGCCGAAGCGATCGTGCGCGCCCGCGAAGCAGGATTGGGCCGCTGAAAAAGCGACCCCGATAAGGGCGGCTTTTCGGGCAATTCGGGACCGGAGTCCCATGCGCCCGGGACACCTCACCCGGCAGGGTGAGTAGGGCGAGGGGTGGGACCCTCGCACCGTTCGAGGGGAATGGGAATCACATGTTCGAACCGAACAGGACACCGGTGGTCGTCCGCGCCACCGATCCGATTTTGCACAACGGCGTCTGCATGACGCTCCGCTCCCGTGACGATGTCTGGCTGGTGGACGGGGAGGCCGCCGACCCGACGATGGTGGCCCTCCTGGTCACCGACCGCCTCGACGAGGCCATGACGCAGCTGCTGTCCGCACTGCACCACCAAGGATTCACCCGCATCGTGCTCGTCGCGGGTGAAGTCGACGATAACGAGATCCTCAGCGCCATCGAACACGGCGTCTGCGCGGTCGCCCGCCGTTCCGAGGCGGGCGCCGACGTCCTGGTCCGGCTGATCAAGGCGGCCGCGGCCGGGGAAGGCGCGCTGCCGCCCGACCTGCTCGGCAGGCTGCTGCACCGGGTCTCGCGGCTGCAACGCCAGGTGCTGCAGCCGCGCGGCCTGCACTTCGGTGGCATGAGCAGCCGGGAGACCGAGGTGCTCAAGCTGGTCGCGTCGGGTTTCTCGACGCAGGAGATCGCCGACCAGCTCTGCTATTCGCAGCGCACGGTGAAGAGCATCCTGCACGACGTGACCAACCGGTTCCAGCTCCGGAACCGCTCGCACGCGGTGGCTTACGCACTGCGTGAGGGATTGATCTGACCCCGTGATCAGCCAGGTCGACGAGGCGCTGTGCCTGCTCATCGCGCCCCATCTGCCGGAGGGGACGGTGGTCCGGCTGGATCCGCCGAAACCCAGCTGGCAGACCGAGACGCGGGTGTCGAGCGTCGACCTGTTCCTCTTCGCCCTGCACGGCGCCGGCCCGGAAACCGGCGCCGTGCGGGCGCAGCGGTGTGAACTGTCCTATTTGGTCACCGCGCAGGCGGACAAGGTGCGGGACGAGCACACCCTGCTCGACCGCTCGCTGCGGATCCTGCTCCGGACGGAGTTCCTGGTGGTCGGCGACCAGCAGGCGCGGATGGCACTCGGGCGAACCGATCCGACCGGGCTGTGGGCGGGTCTCGGCCTGCCCGCGCGTGCGGCGTTCGTCGTCACGGTCACGGCGGAGTACCGAGACTGAGCACCGAGCACCGCCGCAGGACCACCCCGCCGATGGACGACAGCTGCCCGCCGAAGAACTCGCACCATTCGGCGGCCGTCTCGGGCGGGCCGCGTTCACCGGCCCGTCTGGACCACTCCGCGCGGACTTCGAGGCGGTAGCCGAGGATGCCGGTCAGGGTCAGCCCGTTCCGGCTGGCGCCGACCCCGCACATGCCCCGGTAGAGCCGGGCGTCCGGCGGCCGGAATTCGGCGCTCTGCTGGACGAACCGGTGTCCCGCCGTCCCGGTCACGGTCGCGACCGGCGTGTCGATCCCGCTGACGAACAGGCCCTTCGACAGCAGATCCAAGGCTTCCGCCTCCATCCGCTCCACCACGCCGGGCGGACGGCGGCACGCGTACAGCGCGCCGTCGAAGGACAAGCCCACGGTGACCGCCACCTTGCCGATCTCCAGGGTCGCCGCGGCCACCGGACTCACCGGCGGGTGGTAGCGGAACGCCGTCGCACGCACCCTCCGACGGTAGGTCGGCGCGCTTCCCCGGCATTGCCCGATCGGGAGATCCTTGGGGAGGTCTTAACGCGGGACCCGCTCGGCAGGCCAGCGCACCTCGGCCACGTCGCCCGGCCGGGGCACCTTCAGGAAGAGGCTGAACACCGCGGGCTGCTTGCTCGACAGCTCCAGCCGTCCACCGTCGGCCTCGATGAGCGCTCGGGCGAGCGCGAGCCCGACACCGGTCGAACCGCCGCCGGAGAAGCCGCGTTCGAAGATATGCGGCGCGAGCTCGTCGGGCACACCCATTCCGGTGTCGGCGACCTCGATGACGACGGTGCCTTCCGTGTCGCCGCGCCGAGCGGCGAGCGTGACCGTTCCCGCGCCGTGGCGCAGCGCGTTGTCGAGCAGGACGCCGACGACCTCGCGCAACCGGCCCGGCGTCGCCCTGGCCCTGAGGCCGTCGGTGACGCGGATCCGCAGATGCCTTCCCTCGGCACGAAGCAGCTGCCGCCACTCTTCGGAGACTTCGGGAAGCACTTCCTGGAGGTTCACCGGTTCCGCGCCGACCTCGCGTGCCGCCCGTGCGGCGGCCAGCAACTCGTCGAGGGCCTCGGCGAGCCGGTCGGCCTGCTCCTGAGCGGCCTTCGCCTCGTCGACGACGTCCTGGTCGGCGTGGATGGTGAGCGGTTCGAGCCGCAGCTGCAACGCGGTCAGCCTGCTCCGCAGCTGGTGGGAGACGTCGCCGACGAGCTGGCGTTCCCGCTGGACGAGCTGCGCGAGCGCCGAACCGGACGCGTCGAGTGCCTCGGCGACCATGTCGAGTTCGCCGACGCCATAGCGCTTGGGATCCGGCCGGAAATCGCCGCCACCGAGTTTGACCGCACGATCCGCGACGTGTCTCAGCGGTTTCGCGAGCCTTCGCGCGGTCACCGTCGCGACCACCGTGCCGGTGCCCACCGACAGCACGACCAGCAGCACCACCAGCAGGGTGACCTGGGTCTGGCGAGTGCGCATCGGCCCGGCGGGCACGGCCAGCTCGACCTCGCCGTGCAACGCGATCGGTGCCCGCTCGGACACCACGTCGGGGCCGGGATCGGTGCCGTAGCGCTTCTCCATCTGCCCCTGGGTGCGGACGGTCAGCAACCCGCCCTGCGGGACACCCACGCGGAGCAGATCGAGATTGATCGGCTGGCCGACGGCGATCTCGTTGTCGAGTGTCGCCGCGATCCCGCGGGCCGAGGAGGCCAGATTCTCCCGGTTGAGGTTCTCGACCAGTTGCCACGCGGTGATCCCCAGCGGGATGCCCAGCACCGCCGCGGTGACCGCGACGGCGAGCAGGATCGCCAGGAGGATGCGCCGGCGCATGCTATTCCGCGTTGAAGCGGAAGCCGACGCCGCGGACCGTGGCGATCCGCCGTTCGCCGTCGCCGTTCCCGCCGGGTTTGCCCGCCCTGCCCGCGGCTTCGTCGGCCGCGATCGCGAGCTTCCGCCTGAGCCACGACATGTGCATGTCGAGGGTCTTCGAGGTCTTCGATTCGAGGTCGTTCCACACCTCGGCGAGGATCTCGTCGCGGCTGACCACCTGGCCCGCGCGGCTCATCAGCACCCGGAGCAGCTCGAATTCCTTGTTCGCCAGCTGCACCTCGTGCAGGTCCACGGTGACCATCCGGGCACCGAGGTCCATCCGCACTCCCCCGGCTTCGAGCACGTCCGGCGCCCGGCGGCGGAGCAACGCGCGGATGCGGGCCAGCAGTTCGGCCAGCCGGAACGGCTTGGCGACGTAGTCGTCGGCGCCGGCGTCGAGCCCGACCACGAAATCGACCTCGTCGGTGCGCGCGGTGAGCATCAGCACGGGCACCTCGGTGCCGCTGGCGCGCAGGCGGCGGCACACTTCGAGGCCGTCCATCCCGGGCAGGCCGAGATCGAGGACCAGCAGGTCCACCCGATCGCTCTCGGTCGCGTCGAGGGCGGCGGGCCCGTCGCCGACGACCCGCACGTCGTACCCCTCCCGCTGGAGTGCGCGGGAAAGCGGATCGGCGATGGCCGGGTCGTCCTCGGCGAGTAGCACCATGCTCACCTGGCCAACTCTACGACTGCCGGGCGTGAAACCATCGTCACCGTGCCTGGCTACGAGAATGATCTGGAACTCGCCACCCGGCTGGCCGACGCCGCCGACGCCATCACCACCGCCCGGTTCCGCGCGCTCGACCTGGCCGTGGAACGCAAACCCGACCGGACGCCGGTCACCGACGCGGACACCGCCGTCGAAGACGCCATCCGCGCGATCCTCGCCGCGGACCGGCCGGACGACGCGGTACTCGGCGAGGAACGCGGCGGCACCGCGGCGACCGGCCGCGCCTGGGTGCTCGACCCGATCGACGGGACCAAGAACTTCCTGCGCGGTGTCCCGGTCTGGGCCACGCTGATCGCGCTGGTCGAAGACGGCACGCCCGTGGTGGGGATGATCAGCGCGCCGCTGCTCGGCCGCCGCTGGTGGGCCGCGGCCGGCGACGGTGCCTGGATGAGCGACTCCGCCGGCGAGCGGCGCATCTCGGTGTCGAAGGTCGCGTCGCTCGAAGACGCGTATCTGTCCACAACGGACCTGAACTCGTGGGTGGAGTACCACTCCCGCGAGAAGTACCTCGACCTCGTGAACGCCTGTTGGGAAAGCCGCGCTTTCGGCGATTTCTGGCACCACTGCCTGGTCGCCGAGGGCGCGCTCGACGTCACCGCGGAATGCATCGTGAACCCGTGGGACGTCGCCGCGGCCCAGGTGCTGATCACCGAAGCCGGCGGCCGCTTCAGCGACCTGAACGGCGAGGCTCGCTACGACAACGGCTCGGCGCTTTCGACGAACGGTCTGCTGCACGACGAGGTCTTGGCGATCCTGAAGCGCTGAACGCGCGGAGTCACCGCACCCGGCATGTCGCGAAAGCCACTTTCGGGACATCAGACGTCGCGAAAGTGGCTTTCGCGACGTGCCTCCGGCTGCCGAGACGGGGTCACTGCGCGCCGGGCAGAAGACCGACCGCGCCGCGCGCGACCTGCGACCAGGCGAGACGTCCGAAGAGGTAGTGGCAGGCGACCTGTTCGCTGGTGAACCGGGCCCAGTCGTACCGGTTGCCCTGCTCCCGCCAGAAGACCTCCCAGGCGGGCTCGGCACCTTCCTCCTCGGTGCGCATGAGGCACCACGCGTTGTCCGTCTCCGCGCCGACCGACACCACTTCGGGCGGCACACCCAATGCGGCCAGCCACCGCAGGATCGTCCCCGTGTTCACCGAACCTCCCCCGTGACGTCCGCCAGGAAGCCCAGCGTGACGAGTTCATCGGCGCCCAGCACCGTGCGGAAGGACACCCCGCCGCCGGGCTGGCCGAACCATCCGGCGGTCACCGAGCGCCAGACCGGCAGCGCCCGCACGACGCGGTAACGCCGGTACGAGGTGACCTGATCGGGCGGCAGCGAACGCATCGAAAACAAGGTCGCGTCCTCGGCGAACACCCGGCCGTGCTGATCTCCGAAGCGGTCGAGAGGGGTGCCTGCTTCGAGCATCACCGGCCTCTCCGGGCCGGCGTCGTCCGGCCACAGGTAGCCCGTCCCGGTCAGGAAACGCGCTTTCCAGTCCTCTTGGGACATTCCGCCCCACGGATCGTGGCCCCTGGTCAACTCCGCCGGGGGCGCGACGCCCGGAGCCGTCGGCGAGCGCCGGAAACCGCTGCTGACGTGGGACAACGCGTCCAGGTCGTCGAGCACGTCCGCTTCGGGATGGTCCTGCGGGCCGGAACCGCCCTCGGGGAGCGGCAGCTGGCGCGCGGGTTTCCCCATCGCGACCGGCAGATGCCCGATGGGGAACATGTGCACCAGGAACAGCGCGATCACGCTCTCCCGCTCGGTCCGCAAGGCCCCCATGGGTGGCGGAGCGACCGGCTGGGGCGGGAACGGCACTCGCAGCGGCGCCACCGCGGGCGGCCACGGCGAGGGCGCGTACGGAGCGCGCGTCCCGTGCGGCGGGGTCGGGGCGTCGTATTCGGCAGGCAGCCGGATCGGGCCCGTTCCGGCCTCGCTCGGATCGGTCACCGCACCTCCCCCAAGGAATCGGACCCCACCGGTGAACGGGGGAGGCAGCGGACAGGACGCGTTACGACCTTAGCGCCGACCGACGGTCTCGTCGGCGGATACCCGAAAGCGCGGCAAGGCGGGGAAGAACCTTCGGCGACGGCTCTTCCCACCAGCGGCCCCAACGGTTTCCGGCGGCGGCCTCCACGAACCTCATCCGGCGAGCGCGTTGACCACGCGGGACGGGCTCGGCCTGCCCAGTTTCCCGGCCATCCACTTGCTCGTCGCCACCAGCGCGTCGAGGTCGACACCGGTTTCGACGCCGAGGCCGTCGAGCATCCACACCAGATCTTCGGTGGCGAGGTTCCCGGTGGCCGATTCGGCGTACGGGCAGCCACCGAGACCGCCGGCCGAGGAGTCCACAGTGGACACACCGCAGCGGAGGGCGGCCAGGGTGTTCGCGAGCGCCTGGCCGTAGGTGTCGTGGAAATGGACGGCCAGGGAGCCGACGTCGGCGAACTGCCCGATCAGCGCCTCGACCTGGCCCGCGGTCGCGACGCCGATGGTGTCCCCGAGTGAGAGCTGCGAGCAGCCGAGGTCGAGGAGCCGTCTGCCCACTCCGGCGACCTGCTCGGCCGGGACTGCGCCCTCCCACGGGTCGCCGAAGCACATCGACACGTACCCGCGGACGTCGAGACCTTCGGCCCGCGCCCTGGTGACGACCGGCTCGAACATCGCGAACTGATCGTCCACCGTCGAGTTGAGGTTCTTCTTGGCGAAGGTTTCGGTGGCGCTGGCGAAGATCGCGATATGCGAGACCCCGGCCTCCAGCGCCCTGTCCAGCCCGCGTTCGTTCGGGACGAGCACCGGGTACCGGACGCCTTCACGCTTTTCGAGCCCGGCCAGGAGTTGCTCGGCGTCGGCCAGCTGCGGCACCCATTTCGGGCTCACGAAACTGGTCGCTTCGAGCGTGGTCAGCCCGGCGCCGGCGAGCTTGTCCAGGAACTCCAGTTTGACCTCGACCGGGACGATCGACTTCTCGTTCTGGAGACCGTCACGCGGACCGACCTCCCAGATCGTCACCCGCTCCGGCAACGCGGCGGCCGACGGGACGCGGTCGGGCAGCCCCAGCTCTCGCGTGCCCATCAACGGCGCCGGTTTCCGCGCGGCGGGTGTCCCTGCGGCGGAAGCGGTTCGGTCTGCTGCGGCGCAGCGGCACCCGGCGCGAAGTCGTCGTACGGGTTGTCGTTGACTTCGCGATAGATGACCGTGTGCACGCGCTCGACCTTGGGGATGTCGTCGAACTTCAGCGGTTCGTCCGAAGCGGACTCGATCACCAGCGTGCCGCAGCCGAACACGCGGTCCAGCAGCCCGTGCTCGAACTGGACGCTGTTGATCCGCGACAGCGGGATGTCGATCCCGGTCCGCTTGAGCACACCCTCGCGGGCGATCAGCCGGTCGGTGGTCACGATGAAATGCGTCGTGCGCCAGCGGACGAACGGCGCCAGGAAGAGCCACACGACGAGACCGAGCCCGACGGCGGCGATCGCGATCTCGGAGATCAGGTCCCACGGGGCCGTCGCGTCCTTCGCGACGACGGCCAGCCAAATCCCCACGCCGAGCGTGACGATCAGCGCGAGGAACGGGAAGATCAGCATCTTGAAATGCGGGTGACTGTGCACCACGACGTGCTCGTTTTCGCTGAGCAAATCGTCCGGATAGGCCACGACGGACGCTCCCAAAGTGTGTTCGGCGCTGGTGAGCTCACCGTACCGGCGAACGGTCCCGGCGGAAGAGGAGACGCCGGAAAACGAGACGCACGGATCAGGCCTTGGCGGGCCGCACGTGGACGACGTCTCCGGCGAACACCGTGTACCGCTCACCACCGGGAACGTCGACCTGGAGCTGGCCGGCGGGATCGATGTCGGCGGCGCGTCCGGTCAGCGCCGAACCGTCGGGCAGCTGGACCTCGACGTCCTGGCCCAGGGTGGCGCAGTACCGCCGGTAGTCCCCGAGCAGTCCGGCCTCGGCCAGCGACCCGCCGGCGAGCCGCCAGCGGCGTTCGAGCTCGTCGAAACCGGTGAGCAGCCGCGAGGCGATCTCGGCGCGATCGGTCTCCGTCGCGCCCTGCTCGGCCAGCGAGGTCGCGGGCAGGCCGCCGGGCCCGGCCGGGACGTTCTCGCCGAGCGGCAGCACGTTCAGGCCGATGCCGAGGATCACGGTGGTGTCGTCACCGGCGACGGCCTCCGCCAGGATGCCCGCGCATTTGGCGCGTTCGGGCCCGGCGAGGACGTCGTTCGGCCACTTCAGGACGGCGTCGACGCCGAGGCCCGCGGCGACCTCCCGGACCGCGAGGCCCGCGACCACGGAAAGTGAACCCAAATTGGCGAACGGAACGCCGCCGGGACGCAGCAGGACACTGACGTAGAGGCCCGATCCCTTCGGCGAGGCCCACTGCCGCGCGCGGCGGCCGACACCGGCCGTCTGCTCTTCGGCGATCAGCACGGTGCGGTCTTCGGCGCCCTTCGCGGCGGCTTCCCGCAGGTCGGCGTTGGTGGACCCGGTACTCGCCACGACCTGGATCGCGGCGTACCGGCCGGACAGCGTGGCACCCAGACGCCCTGCGTCGAGCGCTCCCGTCTCACTCATTCGTCCAGAATATGAGAGTCCCCCTAACGTGCAAGGCGTTCGCTCGTTACGCAGAGGTGGTCTCCAATAACCTGGACGGCGTGACTGAGCCCGACCCGGCCCCGAGCGCGCCCGAAGCCAGCCCGAAGAAGTCGTGGGCGCACGGCGTGGCGATGCGCGGCCTGGTCGCCCTCCCCCTGGTCGCGGGGCTCGCGACGGCGGGCTGGCTGCTCGCGGGTGGCAACGATCCCGCACCCGCGGACGGGCGGCAGCCGATTCCCGTTCCGGCCGCCAAGCAGGATCCCGCCACCGTCGGCGGCGGCGCTGGCCCGTCGGTGCTCGAAGTCAGCGCACCGGTGAAGGCGCAGGAGACGCCGAAGGGCGCCCGGCCGCTCGAAGAGTGGGCGAACAAGCTCGCCGGGGCGCTCGACATCCCGGCGAAGTCGCTCATGGGGTACGCGAACGGCGAGCTGGCACTGCGCGGCGAGCAGCCGAACTGCCACCTGTCCTGGGTCACCCTCGCCGGAATCGGCGCGGCGAGCTCGAACCACGGGCGTGGCGGCGACAACCCCCTCGGTCTGTCGGCGCAGCAGTGGAAGAAGCACGGCGCGTCGATCCCCGGTATCGCGAAACCCGCGCTCACCGATCCGGACTCCGCCTCGGTCGCCGCCGGCCGTGCCCTGTGCGCTTCCGGAGCCGACCTCGGCGGCGGCAACGGCTGGTGGAAGGCCATCGCCGGCTACCAGGGAGGCAAGGGCAACGACGCCGAACTGTTCCGCCAGCGTGTCCTGGGCAACGCCCAGCTGTACGCGACCCTGTCCCTCGACCCGGCACGGTCCGCCAGCCCGGCCGTGAAGGCGACCCGGTTCGCCCTCGGTCAGCTGGGCCTCCCGTACGTATGGGGCGGCAACGGTCCCGAGGCGGGCGCGGCGGGCTTCGACTGCTCCGGGCTGACCAAGAAGTCCTACGACGAAGCCGGGATCTCGCTCCCGCGGACCGCCGACAGCCAGTTCCGGGCGCTGCCGCAGGTGCCCGGTGAGCCGAAGCTCGGGGACCTCGTGTTCTACGGGAACCCGGCGACGCGGATCCACCACGTCGGGCTGTATCTCGGGAACGGGCTGATGATCAACGCGCCCACCGAGGGCCAGGCCGTCCAGATCCACACGTATCACTCGAAGGGCGACGACTACACCGGCGCCGGACGGCCCGCGGCCTGAACCGGCCAGAACACCCGTTGCCCCGGCACCGGCGGATACCGTGGCGCCCATGCGTTCGATCGAGTTCCGCAGGATCTCCACGAGACCGGCCGAGCGGGAAACGTCGCTTCAGTTCCTGATCGACGGTGTCTCTTTCCTGGAGCTGGTACGCGAAGCCGAACTTCCCGGCGCGCTCGCGGAACAACAGGAGCGCATCGAGGAATGCCCGTCGGAGCCCGCCCCTTTGCTCGCCGGGGATTACGCTCCCTCGACGCGCCTTTCCGCCGGACATCTACTCGGCGGGGCGCCGGATCGCGTTCCGCACGGCGTCGAAGATGACGAGCACCTCTTGCTGGGGTGCACGTGCGGCATCGACGACTGCTGGGCGTTGGTGGCGAAGATCGCGCTCGGCGAGGACATGGTGACCTGGTCGGGTCTGCGTAACACGTACCGGGACTGGGATTACCGAAGCATCGGTGACCTGACGTTCTCGCGGCAGGACTACGAGAGGTCGCTTCGCGCCGCTTTCGGCGCCGGATAGCGTTCGTGGGGCCAGCGCAGCCGATGGACGGCGGGCATCGGCATGTCCCGGGAGAACGGCCAGCCGATCCCCGGCCGCACGCCGGCCAGCAGGCGGGACACGAAGGTCCCATGAGTGCCCACCAGCACGACCCCACCGTCATACTCCTCCGCGAGCCGAGCGATGGCGGCCATCGCGCGTGCCGTCAGCTGCCGCAGGCTCTCGGCGCCGGGCCGCGCGAAATCCGGATCCGCCCAGCTGCGCTCGTAGTGCCCGGCATAGTCCGGTGTCGGCTCCAAGCCGGAGTCCCATTCGCGTAGCTCCCAGCGGGTCGTGACTTCGAGCCCGGCCTTCCTGGCCGCGGGCTCGACCGTCGCGACCGCTCGCCGGTACGGACTCGACACGACCGCTGTCGGCTTCATCGCGGCAAGCTCGTGCGCGAGCAGTTCCGCGGCCGCCACACCCGCCGCGGTCAGTGGCCGCTCCGGGTCGTCGGGCCTTCCCGGCGAAGGCGGAACGGACTCGGCGTGCCGGACCAGGACGACGTCGCAGCTCACGCGCGTTCGGCCAGCCATTCGAGCGCGGCCTCCCCGTGACGGAGGACCGAGACGTGCCCGTCCTCGGGAAAGACGCGCAACGTGGCCGTGGCGCACTGCCGGGTCAGCCATTCGCCGTGCGCGACCGGCACGATCCGGTCCGCGCCACCGTGCAGATGCAGGACAGGAGTCCGCACGTCGGACGGCTGGAACCCCCACGGCGCGACGTAGGCGAGATCGTCGTCGATCAGCGCGCCGGGCCCGCCCTCGACCGCGGGACCGACCACGTCGAGCACCCAGTTCCAGTCACCCGCCAGGGCCGCGTGATCCGCCGGGGTGAACATCTCGGCGTCGTGCTCGGCGGTCGCCTCGTACCGCTCCTTTTCCTCCCGGCCCGCCACGGCGGCCGTCAAGGAGGCGGCTCCCGCCGCGCCCATCCCCGCGAACCAGTCCAGCCCCTTGGCGTCGTACGGAGCCAGACTCGCGACGCAGACCATCGCCGTCACCCGTTTCGGTGACAGGGCGGCGCAGGCGAACGCGTGCGGTCCACCGCCGGAATGCCCGAAGACCGCGAACCGCTCGATCCCCAGTGCGTCGGCGATCCTCTCGACGTCCGACGCCGCCGACGCGACATCCCGGCCGGGCCGCGGCGAGGAACCACCGTAACCGGGCCGGTCGTAGGAGACCCACCGCAGCCCGAGCCGCTCGGCGGCGGCGAACAGCGGGACCGGCGGGGCGCCGATGTTCGGAGTGCCGTGGTGCCAGAAGACCACCGGACCGGCCCCGCCCGTGTCGTACGTGTGCAGTGTGGTCCCGTCCCCCAGCTCCACGTCGGACTCGTTCACCATGGCCCGAGCGTAGGGCACCCTGGAACCATGTCCCGCTATCACGAGATCAAGCACCGCGTGGCCACCACCTTTCAACGCCACGTCGGCAACCCGATCCTCGTCCGTCTTCCCGCCCAGCCGATCCTGGAGACCACCGGCCGCAAGTCCGGAGAGCCCCGGCGGACGCCGATCGGTGGCCGCCGGGTGGGCCGCTCCTTCTGGATCGTCTCGGAGTTCGGCGAGAAATCGCAGTACGTCCGCAACATCCAGGCCGATCCGCGGGTCCGGGTCCGGCTCAAGGGCCGGTGGCACACCGGTACGGCGCGCCTGCTCCCCGAAGACGACCCCCGCGCCCGGCTGAAGACCCTGCCCACGGTCAACAGCGCGGCCGTGCGGGCGATCGGCACGGACCTCCTCACCATCCGGGTCGATCTCGACGACTGAACGTTTGCCTTGACGCCAAGGGCAAGGTTTACGCTCGGCTCCATGCGGATCGGCGAACTCGCCGCGCGCACCGGAACCACCACCCGCGCGCTGCGTTTCTATGAGTCACAGGGGCTTCTCGACGCACGGCGCGCGTCGAACGGCTACCGGGAGTACGACGAGGACGACTATCGCCTGGTGAACGAGATCCTGACGCTGCAAGCGGTCGGTCTCAGCCTCGAAGACACCAGGCCGTTCGTCGAGTGCCTGCGCGCCGGGCACGAGACCGGTGACTCGTGCGCCGATTCGATCGAGGTCTACCAACGCAAACTCGCCGAGGTGGACGCCTGTCTGGCCCGGCTCAACGACGTACGGGAAAGCCTGCTGACCAAGCTGGCGGGCGCGCTGAAAACGCCACCGGGACCGTGCGTCGTCGCGCCGTGAAACGAGGAGGCCTGAATGTCCCTGTCCGTCGTCACCGACGAAACCTTCCAAGAGTTCGTCCTGGATCAGGACACGCCTGTCCTGGTGGACTTCTGGGCGCAATGGTGCCCGCCCTGCCACATGATCGCGCCGGTGCTCGAGGAGATCGCCGAGGAACGCGCCGGTTCGCTGCTCATCCGCAAGCTCAACTCGGACGAAAACCCGCTCACGGCACGGAATTATCAGGTCATGTCGCTACCGACGCTGATCCTTTTCCGGGGCGGCAGTCCAGTGTGGACGACCGTCGGAGCCCGGCCGAAGGCCAAGCTGCTGGCCGATCTGGACGCCGCCCTGCAACCCGCCCTCTCGTGAGCGGCAAGGCCGGCGAACCGGGCGTAATTGTGTTGCGCGAGGGGCCGTCCGTTCGCATCCTTCTCCCATGACTTCGACCCTCGCCTTCCTGACCCCGTCCTCCGTCGTCCGACGGGTGCGGGTGCAGCAGCAGGCCGGGTCCTGGCGGAGGACGACACCAGTCCGGCCGTGAGCGCCGCGCTCGTCGCGGGCCTGCTCGCCGGGTATGGCATCGCCATCCCGGTGGGCGCGGTCGCGACCTATCTGGTGGTGTTGACGGCGAGATCGGGGCTCAAGATCGGCGCGTACGCCGCGCTCGGCGTCGCCACGGCCGACGGGTTGTACGCGCTGGTCGCGGTTCTCGGCGGCGGCAGGCTCATCCCCGTCATCGAGCCGATCGCCGTACCACTGCGCTGGACATCGGTCGTGGTGCTGCTCGCGCTGGCCGTCCACATCGGACTCACCGGGATCCGGAACTTCCGCGACTCCGCGAAAGCCGAGGTCACGCAGCCGGTCACGATCGGGCCAGTGAAGGCCTACGCGAGCCTGCTCGGGATCACGCTGTTGAACCCGACGACGGTGGTCTACTTCGCGGCGCTCGTACTCGGCAGCGAGGACATGGCCGCGGCGAGCGGAGCGGAACACGTGGTCTTCGTGGCCGCGGCGTTCGCGGCTTCGGCCAGCTGGCAATTGTTCCTCGCGGGTGGCGGCGCCGTACTCGGCAAAGCGTTGACCGGCCGCCGGGGACGGCTGGTGACGGCGCTGGCGTCGAGCGCGCTCATCACCGTGCTCGGTCTGCGGTTGCTCTGGTGAAGAATCCGGCGGGAATCGAGGACCGTGGTTGTCCGCATCGGTTGCGAGGCTGTGCCCATGACCGAAACCCAGGAACGCACCGCCGCCCTCCACTCCTACCTCGCTTACAACGACGCTCCCAAGGCCCTCCGCTGGCTCGAACGCGCCTTCGGCTTCGAGACCACCACGGAGTACCCCGACGACAAAGGCCTGATCCTGCACTCCGAACTGCGGCTCGGCGAAGTCCGGATCATCGTGTTCAGCGCGGAGGAGGACTACGACCGCCCGGCACGCAAGGGCGAAACCGTCGGCCACGGCCTCTACGTGAGCCTTCCGTCGCAGGAAGCCGTGGACGCCGTATTCGCCTCCGCCCTCGAAGCCGGCGCGACGACGGTCTGGGAACCGGTGAACACCGAATGGGGCAACTACCGCTGCCGCGTCGACGACCTCGAAGGCTACGAATGGACTTTCGGCACGTACGTACCCGGCGAACCGCAAAGCTAGAGCAACCGCGCGAACCACTCGCGGGTGCGGCGGAGCAGATCCAACTGGTGTTCCCGTTCGGAGATCCTGTGCCCTTCTCCGGGATACACGACGAGGTCGTGGTCGACGCCGAAGTGCCGTAGCGCGCGATGGAAGAATTCCGCCTGGGACAACGGGACGTTGGTGTCGTCCGCACCGTGCACGATCAGCACGGGGGTCTCGATCTTCGACGCGAAGGAGATCGGGCTGAGCTGATCGTGCCGGTGCGGGCCTGCCCCTTCCCAGCCGGTACTTCCGCCGAGGCCGGCTTCCAAGGGGCCGAATTCACCGGTCGCGGCGAGCATTCCCCAGTCGCAGATCCCGGCCCCCATCAGCGCCGTCTTGAACCGGTGGGTCTGCCCGACGGCCCAGGCCGTCAGGTATCCGCCGTGACTCCAGCCCGCGATCCCGAGCCGCTCCGGATCGGCCACTCCTTCCGCGATGAGGAGATCGATCCCGGTCTCGAGATCGCTCCATTCCTCCAGCCCTACCCGTCCCGCGACGGAGGCGGCGAATTCGTGCCCATGACCTTGTCCCCCACGGGGATTCGGCAGGAAGACGGCGTGTCCCGCCGCGGCCAGCCACCGCGCCGACGGGTACCAGCCCAGCATGAAGCCGTCCGCGTACCGGTCGTACGGTCCGCCATGCGGCATGACGAGCAGCGAGAACGGCCCGTCCTCCCGGGTCTTTCCCGGCGGGAGGACGAGCAGTCCGTCCAGCGTCAGACCATCCGAAGCTTTGTAGGACAAGCGTTCTTGCGGCCCCCAGGGAATATCGGCCAACTCCGGCGCCGTATCGCTCACCCGTTCCAGCCGGCCGCCGACGGGTCCACAGTGGACATCTTTCGGACGATGGGCGGTACTCAGCACGACGGCCACGGTCTCGCCGTTCGAAGAGATCGCGTCCGCGTGCCCGCGCCACAACGACACTTCGCCTTCGCCGAGCCGATGCAGGGCCGTGTCGAGACCGTCGGCCACGAGCACCAGCGGCGCACCGGAATCGACCTGCGCGAGCCTGATCGGACAGGCCGATGCCGGTGTCAGGTTGCGATGTTCCCCTGTTTCCACCGGCACGTCGAAGACCGCCCAACCGCCGGTTATTTCGGGTGTCGCGAGATACGTGACGTGCCAGCCGTCGCCGCCCCGCCACCAGACCGGGCTGCAGGCTTCGACCGGGGCCCGGCCGAGAGCACGCCGCTCACCGGTTTCCAGGTCCAGCAAGGAAAGCCGGGGTTCGAGGCCACCGGGGTCGAGCTCGGGCGTCGGCCAGGTGACGACGGCGAGCGCCCCGTCGTCCGGGCGGCGGGCGACGTCGACCACGTGGTCCCCGATCAGCGTCGTGATCTCACCGGTGCGCGGGTCGAAGCTCCGCAACCGCGCCGGGCGGAGGCTTTCACTCCAGACCCAGACGGCCGGAGGGGCCGTCTCGTCTTCGGCGATGAACACGACGCGCTCTCGCATCGGGAGGAACGCGGTGATCTCGCTCCGCCAGGGGAACAGCGGCCCGTCCTCCGTGTGGATCAGCCCGTTCCGGAGGAAGTAGAGGGAATCCGGCGACCACCGCGGCGAGGACCCTTCGGCCAGCTTCCGCGGCTCTTCCTCTCCGTCCACGGCCGCCAGCCAGATTTCCGGGACACCCCGTGCGATGGTCGCGACCTGGTAGGCGATCCACCGTCCATCCGGGGAAAGCGCGGGGTTCGAGGGGACACGGCTGTCTACGATCAGCTCAGCGGTCAGCATGTGTTCATCCTGCCGACAATGTCTTCCCCAGTGCGTCGAGCCAGTCACCCGTGCCCTGCTCCCGCCAGCTCGGTTCCTCGTGGCCGTCGAGGAAGGTGCCCTGCTCGGTCACCGTCAGCCGGGTGCCGCCTTCCGCCGCTTCGAGCAGGATCGTCGTGATCGACACGGTCGCCAGGACGTCGTCCGCGGAAAGCGTCCCCGCGTAGACGATCCGCTCGTTTTCCGCGATGTCCTCGTAGCGGGCTTCGAAGACCAGCCGCTTGCCGTCGGCGGGGCCGCTGACGACCTCACGGCCGCCGACCCGGAAGTCCAGGGAGTGCCCGCCACCGGGCGCGGTGATCCACCCGGCTTTCGCGGCCGGATCCGACCAAGCGGCGAAAACGCGTTCCGGCGCCACGGGGTAGACGCGCTCGAGGGTGAAAGTGGCGTGTTTGACGGTCATGACCGTTTCCCTTCGTCGGTGTCCAGATGGCCGCCAAGGCGATCGAGCCGGTGTTCCCAGCCGGTGCGCTGCCCGCCGAGCCAGTCCTCGGCCATCCGCAGCCCGTCCGGTTCGAGGTGGCAGGTGCGGACGCGTCCCGCCTTCTCCGACCGGACGAGCCCGCTGGCCTCCAGCACCTGGAGGTGCTGCATCACGGCGGGTAGCGACATCGACAACGGCTGCGCGAGCTCCCCCACCGAGGCGGGTCCCCGGGTGAGACGCTCGATCATTTCGCGGCGCGTTCCGTCGGAAAGCGCCTTGAACACCTGGTCCATGCGTTGGTTAGGCACACGCTTAACTATCCGCTCACGCCGAATGATAGTCAAGTGGATGCTTAACTTTCCGCGGTCATACCTTCGACGAGCAGCCACTGCGACGCGAGGTACGAAGTCAGCACGAAGGTTTCGAGATTGGCCCGCGCCCGCTCGCTGGTGACGAAGTCGCGCCGGATCAGGATCGCCAGATCCGACGCGGAGAACAGCAGCGCGCCGGCGGCGATCCAGGTGCGGCGGTCACCCGACGGGATCACCATCCCGCCCGAGACCTTGGCCTTCGGCGCCAGCGCCGGGTCGGCCGCAAGGGTCGACGTCGTACTCAGCAGCCCCCCGTAGACCGAAAGCACCGAAGAGACCGGAGAGGGCTTCGGCAACGCCATCGCGACCGCGGCCGCCGCCCACGCCGCCAGCCTGGGCGGCGCGGTCGCCGCGCGCGGGCGGGCACCGCGACGCCACAACAGCGCGGAGTACAGCACCTGCATGAGACCGAACGATGTCGCGCCCTTGATCAGCTGGCCGTCCTCGTCGGAGCGGCCCATGAAGTGGTCGCCCGCGCCCGCCGCGATCAACGCGGCGACGAGCAGGCCCTTCTCCCCCGGCGCGAGCCCCCGCGAACGCGCGACCCTGGCGGCGAGCACCGGGACCGCGGCCGGTTTGGTCGCGAGTTGCAACTTCCGATTGCCTGTCCTCGCGGAGTACACCGTGCCGATCGCGGCGCCGGCGAACAGCACCCGTTCGGCGAGCTTGAGGGCCTTCACTGACCACCTCCGGAACTTATTTCTGGGTAAGTTACCAGGAGGTCAGCTATATTCAGACAGCTTCGCGGAAGGTGTTCCGGTACGCGCTCGGCGAGACCCCCAACGCCGCCTGCAGATGCTGGCGCAGCGACGCGGCGGTGCCGAAACCCGCTTCGGTGGCGACCTTGTCCACCGGCAGATCGGTCTCTTCGAGCAGCTGACGGGCCCGTTCGATCCGCTGCTGGGTGAGCCACTGCAACGCCGAAATCCCGACTTCGTCGCGGAACCGCCGTGTGAACGTCCTCGTGCTCATCGCCTCTTTCGCCGCCAACTCGCGCAGAGTCAGCGGCCGGCCCAGGTTCTCGAGCGCCCAGGCCCGTGCCGCCGCGGTCGAGGAGGACTGCGGCTCCGGCACCGGCCGCCGGATGAACTGCGCCTGTCCGCCCTCGCGATGCGGCGAGACGACCGTGCCGCGCGCGACCTCGTTCGCGATCGCGGCACCGTGATCACAGCGGATCATGTGCAGGCAGAGGTCGATCCCGGACGCGACGCCCGCCGCGGTCAGGACGTTCCCGTCGTCGGTGTAGAGCACGTTGGGATCGAGGTCGACCTTCGGGAACTTCGCCTGGAAATCCAGCGCCGAACGCCAGTGCGTGGTCGCCCTCCGGCCGTCGAGCAGGCCGGCGGCGGCGAGCACGAAGGCACCCGTGCAGATCGACGCGATCCTGGCTTCCGGCCGGATCAGCTCCAGCGCCCGCGCGAGCGGCTCGGTGAGGTCGTGCCCCGACGGTTCGTATTCGGTGGACGACGCCGGGATGACGACGGTGTCGGCCTCGGCCAGCACCTCCGGGCCGAGCCCGACCGAGATCGTGACGTCGGCGTCGGTCCGGATCTGCCCTGGCTCCGGCGTACAGGTGACGACTTCGTAGAGCGGCTCGCCGTCGGCCGACTTGGCCGTGCCGAACAGCCGGGTGACGATGCCCAGCTCCATCACCAGCATTCCGTGCCGGACCAGCACGGCGACCCGATGGCGGCCTGGATGCGTGAAGAAGCCCATGGCTCGATTCTTGCACATGTTGTCCATCGGGCCACTCGTCTCGGCCGGAAGAACGCGCGACGGTGGAACCATGAACGTGCTGTGGATCTTCGCCCATCCGGAACCCCGCTCCCTCGGTGGCTCGCTGCGCGACGAGGGATTGCGTGCCCTTCGCGCGCAGGGCGCCGGCGTCCGGGAATCCGATCTGTACGCGATGAAATGGAAGCCCGTCGTCGACGCCGACGACTTCGGCCGCGCCGCTTCCCCGGACCGGCTCGTCGTCGGCTCGACGTCGAAGAACGCCTTCGAGACCGGCGAACTCGGCGAGGACATCCGCGCCGAGCACGAAAAACTGGCGTGGGCGGACGTCGTGATCATCCAATTCCCGCTGTGGTGGTACGGAATGCCCGCCATCCTCAAGGGCTGGTTCGACCGCGTCTTCGTCAAGGGTTTCGCCTACGGTGTCCAGCGTCCCGACGGCCGGACGGCGCGCTACGGCGAAGGAGCGCTGGCCGGGAAACGCGCCATGGTCGTGCTGACCGCCGGGGCGCCGGAGGCCACCATC
The DNA here is from genome assembly GCF_019330265.1 of Amycolatopsis sp. TNS106. Classification (NCBI taxonomy): domain Bacteria; kingdom Bacillati; phylum Actinomycetota; class Actinomycetes; order Pseudonocardiales; family Pseudonocardiaceae; genus Amycolatopsis; species Amycolatopsis sp. TNS106. Next base: position 5,414,581 of record NZ_CP024972.1, read on the forward strand.
GGCCCGCGCGGGGTGAACGGCGATATCGGCGATCTGCTGTTCCCGTTGCAGCACGGGACACTCTGGTACGCGGGCATGTCCGTCCTTCCCCCGCTGACGATCTGCGGTGCCGACCGCTTCTCACCGGAGCAGTTCGAAGCCGCCGCCGCATCGCTGCGCGCACGACTGCGAACACTGGCCACTCAGGACCCGATCCCGTTCCGTCCCCAGAACGGGGGCGACTACGACGACGATCTGATCCTGCGTGACGACCTCGCCCCCGGACAGAACGGACTCGGCGTCCATCTGGCTCGATGATCTCCACCCTGGGGATGACCTTCGCCGGACGGACGCGCGCACACCGCGCATCCGGTTAAGTTCGCCGTATGAAACAGCCGTCGGCGCTCCCCCAACGGGTGGCGTACACGATCGACGCGCTCCTCGCGCTGGTGCTCGTCGTGGCCGTCGGCGGGAACCTGGCCGCGAGGACCTGGACGTTCCTCGTCGCCATCCCGATGTGGCTCGCCTGGGCGACGGTCGCCGCCAGCGGGATCGCGATCGCGCTGCGGCGCCACCGGCCACTGGTCGCGTACGGCCTCGGCCTCGGCAGCCTGGTCCCGGCACTGGTCGCCGGCAACGGGCTGGGCCCGGCCGCGCTCCTGGCCACGGCGTGCGCCCTGTACACCGTGGCGCTGGAACATCCGCGCGCCCGCTCGCTGATCGCGATGGGTCTCGGCCTGGTCGTCGTCATGATCTTCGAGTTCCTGCGGCTCGGGCCGAACACGATCGCGTCGACGGCCTTCGCGGGCGGCGGCGTAGCGGGCTCGTGGGCGCTGGGCTGGATGACGCGGCAGCGGCGCGCGAATCTGGCGCAGCTCGCGGAAACCCAAGCCGATCAGGCGGTTTCCGACGAACGGCTGCGCATCGCGCGTGAGATGCACGACGTCGTCGCGCACAGCATGAGCCTGATCGCGGTCAAGGCGGCCGTCGGCAACCACGTCGCGCGGGAACAACCCGAAGAAGCACGCGAAGCGTTGCGGGTCATCGAGCTGACCAGCCGCGAGACGCTCGTCGAACTCCGGCGGATGCTCGGCGTCCTCCGTTCCGGCGACGGCACGCCCGAGGCCGCGCTCGGCCCCGCGCCGAAACTCGCCGACCTGCGGACCCTCGCCGAACGCGCCGGACAGGCCGGGGTGCGCGTGGAACTGACCGGCGAAGGGGTGGACGACCTGCCCGAAGGTGTCGCGCTTTCGGTCTACCGCATCACCCAGGAGGCGGTGACCAACGTCGTGAAGCACGCGGGACCGTCGGCCTGCCGGGTCACGATCACCGAAGGCCCCGGCGAGGTCAGCGTCGAAATCGTCGACGACGGGCGCGGCGAAGGCTCGCCGCCGACGTCCGGCGGGCACGGTTTGATCGGCATGCGCGAACGCGTCGCCGTCTACGGTGGTGACTTCGAAGCGGGCCCGCTGCCCGCAGGGGGATTCCGGGTGTTCGCTCGGCTGCCGTACGCCGCCAAGGAAATGGGGACACGATGATCCGCGTACTGATCGCCGACGACCAGGCGTTGCTGCGCGGCAGCTTCCGCGTGCTCGTCGACAGCGCGCCGGACCTCGAAGTCGTCGGGGAGGCGAGCGACGGCGCGGAGGCCGCGGAACTCGCCGAGAAGGAGCGCCCCGACGTCGTGCTGATGGACGTCCGCATGCCCGAGCTGGACGGGATCGAAGCGACCCGGCGGATCTGTGCGTCGGCCACCACCGAAGGCGTCCACGTGCTGATGCTGACGACCTTCGACCTCGACGCCTACGTCTATTCGGCGCTGCGCGCGGGCGCGAGCGGATTCCTGCTGAAGGACACCCCGCCCGCCGAGCTGCTGACGGCGATCCGGGTCGTCGCGGCGGGCGAAGGACTGCTCGCCCCGTCGATCACGCGAAGGCTCATCGCCGAATTCGCGCGGCTGCCCGAACCCGGGCAGCGCGTCGCGGCGTCGCTGGACAACATCACCACCCGCGAACGCGAGGTCCTGAGCCTGATCGCGCGCGGGCTATCGAACGACGAGATCGCCGGAACGCTGCACCTCGGGCTGGCGACGGTGAAGACGCATATCGGCCACCTCCTGCACAAACTCGCGGCGCGGGACCGGGCGCAGCTCGTGATCGCGGCCTACGAATCCGGCCTGGTGCGCGCCTCCGTCCAGTGATGTCCGCCCGGTCACGCGTGTCGTCCGTCGGATCACGCGTGTCGTCCATCCGGTCACGCCGAGCCCCGCGGACGTTGCCTACGCCACACGCGAAGTGACCGTCGAGTAGCTAGGCTGCCGATTCATGAGCAGTGCGACGGAGCCGCTCGGGACGCCGCCCGAGGACGAACCGGACATCCACACCACGGCCGGCAAGCTGGCCGACCTGTACCGCCGATATGACGAGGCGGTCCACGCGGGTTCCGCGAGGGCGGTGGAGAAACAGCACGCCAAGGGCAAGAAGACCGCTCGCGAGCGGATCGACCTGCTCCTCGACGAGGGCTCGTTCGTCGAACTCGACGAGCTGGCGAAGCACCGCTCGGTCAACTTCGGCCAGGAGAAGAACCGGCCCTACGGCGACGGCGTCGTCACCGGCTACGGCACCGTCGACGGGCGTCCGGTGTGCGTGTTCAGCCAGGACGTCACGGTCTTCGGCGGTTCACTCGGTGAGGTGTACGGCGAGAAGATCGTCAAGGTGATGGACCTGGCGATCAAGACCGGCCGCCCGATCATCGGCATCAACGAGGGCGGCGGCGCGCGGATCCAGGAAGGCGTCGTCTCGCTCGGGCTGTACGGCGAGATCTTCAACCGCAACGTCAAGGCGTCCGGCGTCATCCCGCAGATCTCGCTGATCATGGGCGCCAACGCGGGCGGGCACGTCTACTCGCCGGCGCTGACCGACTTCGTGGTGATGGTCGACAAGACCTCGCACATGTTCATCACCGGCCCCGACGTGGTGAAGACCGTGACCGGTGAAGAGGTCTCCTTCGAAGAACTCGGCGGCGGGCGCACGCACAACACCCGTTCGGGGAACGCGCACTACCTCGGTTCCGACGACGAGGACGCGATCGCCTACGTCAAGGAACTGCTCTCGTTCCTCCCGGCGAACAACCTGTCCGAGGCCCCGGTCTTCGAGACCGACTCGGCACCGGGAGGATTCTTCGACGACGTCACCGAATCCGACCGCGAACTCGACACCCTCATCCCGGACTCGCCGAACCAGCCCTACGACATGCACGAGGTCATCACCCGCATCGTCGACGACGGCGACTTCCTCGAGGTCCACGAGCTGTTCGCGCCCAACATCCTGGTCGGCTTCGGCCGGGTGGACGGACGCAGCGTCGGCATCGTGGCGAACCAGCCGACCCAGTTCGCCGGCTGCCTCGACATCGACGCGTCCGAGAAGGCCGCGCGGTTCGTACGCACCTGCGACGCGTTCAACATCCCGGTGCTGACCTTTGTCGACGTCCCCGGCTTCCTGCCCGGCACCGACCAGGAATGGAACGGCATCATCCGGCGCGGCGCGAAGCTGATCTACGCCTACGCCGAAGCGACCGTCCCGCTCGTCACCGTCATCACCCGCAAGGCCTACGGCGGCGCGTACGACGTCATGGGGTCCAAGCACCTCGGCGCGGACATCAACCTGGCCTGGCCGACCGCGCAGGTCGCGGTCATGGGCGCGCAGGGCGCGGCGAACATCGTGCACCGCAAGACCCTCGCCGCGGCCGCCGCCGACGGCAAGGACGTCGACGCCCTGCGCGCCGAGCTGATCCAGGAATACGAAGACACCCTCCTGAACCCGTACGCGGCGGCCGAACGCGGCTACGTCGACTCGGTGATCGTGCCCGCGCACACCCGCGGCCATATCGCGAAGGCGCTCTCGCTGCTCCAAGGCAAACGAGAGACGCTGCCGCCCAAGAAGCACGGGAACATCCCGCTGTGACCGCGCCCGAGACCCCGCTGCTGCGCGTCGTCCGGGGCAACCCGGACGACGCCGAACTCGCCGCGCTGACCGTCGTCGTCGCGGCGGCGGCCAGCGCGCGGGCGCCGGAGCCGGCCCCCAATCGGGATTCGTGGTGGGCGGACAAGGCTTCGCTCGTGCGGGCTCCGCTGGCGCCCGGTGAAGGGGCTTGGCGCGCTTCGGCGCTCCCTCGCTGAAAGCGGCTTCGCGGGTTATCGTGACGGATCCGCCGACCGCGATCGCCCCCCAGAAAGCCGTGCGTGACGAACCAGGACCACCTCTCCACCGAATTGCGCCGCCTGCGCAAAGCCGCCGGGTTGTCCGGTACCGAAGCGGCCAGGCTCACCGGCCTCAGCCAGTCGAAGGTCTCGCGGGTCGAAACCGGCGCGTTCATGCCGACCGAGGAGCAGGTCGTCGCGCTGTGCCGCCTCTACCGCGCGCCCGCGAAGGTCCGGCGAGTGCTCGTCGCGATCACGCGAGACCTCCGCGAAGAGGCGTCGTCCGCCCGCGTCGTCCTCCAGCGCGGTGCGTGGCGGATGCAGCAGCGCATCGGCAAGATCGAGACGGCGTCCGCCCGGATCCGGAGTTTCCAGCCGACCATCGTGTTCGGCCTGCTCCAGACCCGCGACTACATCACCGCCCTGTTCGGTGATTCGCTGCCTGCCGTCGAACGCGACCAGACGGTCGAAGCCAGGCTGGAACGCCAGCGGATCCTCGACTCGAACCGCGAGTTCCACTTCGTGCTCACCGAAGGCGCCCTGCGCTGGAACATGGGCGGCGCGGCGACGATGCTGGCCCAGCTCGGTCACCTCATCGAGGTGTCCCGGCGCGGGCGGGTGCGGCTCGGGGTGATCCCGTGGACCGCACCGGTCTCGGTCCCGGTCCTCCACGGTTTCGACATCTACGACTCGCGCGCCGTGCTCCTCGGGACCCAGACGGCCACGGCGCTCGTCACGGACGAACGCGAAGTGGCCGACTACGAGAAGAACTTCACCGAAGTCGAGCACTACGCCACCTACGGCGACATCGCCTGCTCGCATCTGATGCGGATCGCGGCCGACTACCGACAGCTCGCGGTCGAACCACTTCGGTGACCTAATACCCTTTGCGCTATGCACTCCGAGAGTGCATCGTGAGTAAAGCACCTGTCGGTGAAGGTCCTCTTTCGTGCGCCGAACGCGAGCACCGAAGCCGTTCACCGACCAGCGGGCACAGATCACCCGATCTCGCCAACCTTGCTGCCGCGCAACCCGTCTACTTGCCGAAACAGTCACTGGGGAAAGGGCCTCCGATGACCACCTGGCACGAAAGCATGACCGGCTGGCACAAGTCGACCTACACGCACTGGGAAGAGAACGCCTGCGTCGAGGTCGGCGTCGCACCCGGCCTGGTCGGCATCCGGGACACCAAGCAATGGGCGATGCCGGACGAGACCCGGCCGATCCTGGTGCTCCCCGCCGAGTCCTTCGCCGCGCTCCTCGAGCACCTCGGTCGATGAACGACGTCGCCGAGCCGTACATGGTCCACGATCCGCGGGAGATGGCGGGCCAGCTGATCAACGGCAACTGGATCGTCGCGCGATGGGAACACCTCGGCGAGGACGAGGACCTCGACCACTGGACGGCCGTCCTGCGGAGCCACTGCGAAGAACTCGACGTCGATCCGTACGTCATCAACATCCCGCGCAAGAGCCTCACCATCGTCTTCAACGGCGCACTCCCCGCGCCGACGTTCGAACAACTCGAGAACTCGATCGCGGCCATCGAGTACCACCGCTTCCTCGAACGCGAAATCGGGCCGAGACCCCTGAGCTGACACGCGAGTCACGCCTCCAAGCACGCGAGTTACGCCTTCAAGCACGCGAACCCCGCACTTGAGCCCGAACCGGTCCTGCCATATAGTCCACTCGGAATAATCAGTAAGGAATCTTCCGAGAGGATCATCCATGGCCTCGAAGCTCACCCCACTCGCCATGGCGGTACTGGAGCTCCTCCACGAGCGGGCCATGCATCCGTACGAGATGGCGCAGCTGATGCGGGAGCGCTTCGTCAGCACGCGCGTCAAAGTGAAGGCGGGCTCGCTCTACCACACGGTGGATCGCCTGGTGCAAAACGGATTCGTCGAGGCCGTCGAGACACAGCGCGACGGCAAGCGCCCCGAGCGCACCGTCTACGCGATGACGGACGCCGGCCGCGACGAGTTCGTCGACCGGGCGCAGGACATGCTGGCCAACCCCGCCGAGGAGTATCCCGAGTTCCTCAGCGCGCTCGCCGTCATCGACGAACTCGGCCCGGAGATGTCGCTCACCCACCTCAAGCATCGCGTGCTGCGGCTTCAGGCCGCCATCGCCTCCGACCAGGTCGTGCTCGAAAACCTGGTCAACGAGCACAAACTCCCCGAGGTCTACTGGCTCGACTGGTCCTACGCCACCGCGCGGCGGGCCTTCGAGCTCCAGTGGACCCAAAAACTGGTCGAAGACCTGGAATCCGGTCGCATCCTGTTCCAGGGACATTGCACGCCGCACCTGAACCTGGTCACCGAGGACGACAGTGATGAACGCGCGACAAGCTAACCCCTGGGCGGCGCTTTCCGCGCTGTGCCTGGGTTTCTTCATGATCCTGCTGGACACCACGATCGTTTCGACCGCGATTCCCGCGATGCTGCGCGAACTCGACGCGGGGCTGAACGCGATCGTCTGGGTGATCAGCGTCTACCTGCTCGCCTACGCGGTGCCGATGCTGTTCGCCAGCAGGCTCGGTGACCGTTTCGGCCCGAAACGCGTCTACCTGGCCGGGCTCGTGGTGTTCACCCTGGCTTCGCTGTGGTGCGGCCTGTCCGGTTCTGTCGAAATGCTGATCGCGGCCCGCGCGGTGCAGGGACTCGGCGCCGCCTTGATGACGCCGCAGACCCTCGCGTTCATCAGCCATCTGTTCCCGCCGTCGAAACGCGGCCCCGCGATGGGACTCTGGAGCGGCGTCGCCGGGATCGCGGCCATCATCGGGCCACTGCTCGGCGGCGTGCTCGTCGACCATCTCGGCTGGGAATGGATCTTCTTCGTCAACCTGCCGGTCGGCGTGGCAGCGCTCGCGCTGGCGCTGCTCAAGGTGCCGGACTGGCAGCCGAAGCACTCGCATTCCTTCGACGTCCCCGGCATCCTGCTGTCGGGCGCCGGCCTGTTCTGCCTCGTCTACGGTGTCCAAAATGGACAGCAGTACGACTGGGGCCGCGTACTCGGGCCGATCACCGTGTTCGAGATCATCGGCGCCGGAGTCGCCCTGCTGGTCGCTTTCGTGGTGTGGCAACGGTTCAACCGCAGGGAACCGTTGTTGCCGTTGAGCGTTTTCGCGAACCGGAACTTCTCGGCCGGAGCGCTGACCTCGGTCACCGTCGGCTTCGCGATGACCGGCATGTTCCTGCCGCTGGTGATCTACATCCAAGCCGTGCTCGGCGAGTCGCCGACGATGTCCGGCCTGCTGTTCGCGCCGATGTCGCTGCTGGGTGGCTTGATCGGGCCGTTCGTCGGCCGCGCTTCGGACAAGGTCAACGGCAAGGTCCTGCTGATCATCGGCCTGACCGCGCTGGGCGCGGGGCTGGCGCTGGCGGCGCTGACCGCGCGGGCGGGTGCGAACGCCTGGGCGCTCACCCCGGCCCTGCTGGTGGCGGGCTTCGGGATCGGGTTCATCTTCGCGCCGATGGGCAACCTGACGATGAGCTCGGTCGAGCCGCGGCTCATCGGGACCGCGTCGGGCATCTTCAACACCGCGCGCCAGGTCGGCGGCGTACTCGGCAGCGCCGCCGTCGGCGTGCTGCTGCAGGCACGGATCAGCGCTTCGATCGCCGACGAGGCCACGGCCGCCGCGAGCGCGTTGCCGGAGCAATACCGGGCGCCGTTCGCGGAAGGTGTCGCGAAGGCCGCGGAATCGACCGGGGAGTTCGGCCCGTCCGGGACGGCGGCATTCCCCGGTCTGCCGCCGGGCGTCGCCGAACAGGCCCAGCGGCTCGCGCTGGACTCCGTCCACAATGGACTCACCGATGCGGCTCGGGTGACCCTGTTGCTGCCGGCCGCGGTGCTGGTGCTGGGTGTGCTCGCCGCGCTCACCATGCGCCGTCCGGCTCCGCGTCCGCACGCGCCGGTGCCCGAACCCGCCACCAGCGCCGCCTGACCCCAGGTCTCGTGAGCGATAAGGACAGGTGGCTCAGCGGTGCGCGAGCGGCGGGTTCGCGTGACTGACCGGACGACACGCGTGACTGGATGGACGACACGCGTGACATCGCCGGTCAGGGCTCGTGAGTGGTAAGGACGGTTCCAACCGTCCCTACCACTCACGAGGCCCTACCGGCGGTACCGCAGGCCGTAGCCGTACGGGTATAGCGCCTTCTTGCCGTCACCGACGTTCACCGGTTCCTGCGCCGCGCTGGTCGGCCAGCTGAACGTCAGCTTTCCGGTCGGGTTGTAGTCGCCGTAAAGGACATCCGCGACACCGGCGCCTTCACTGCCCGGGAGCCAGGCGGCGAGAAGCCCGTCGAACTGCGGCAGTTGCGCGGCGATGTCGAGCGGGCGCCCGGAAACGGTCACCACGACGACCGGGACCCCGGAGGCCTTCAGCTTGGCGATCGTGGCGAGGTCTTCCGCGTCGAGCCCGAAGCCGTTCGGGCGATCTCCCTGCCCTTCGGCGTACGGCGTTTCGCCCACCACGGCGACGGCGACCTGGTAGCCGCTGTCGATTCCGTTACCCGCACGGTCATAAGTCACCGTGGTTCCCTTCCCCGCCCCCGACTTGATCCCGTCGAGGATGGTCGTGCCCGGGATCACCGGGCCGCTCTGGCCCTGCCAGGTGAGCGTCCAGCCGCCCGCCTGGTTGCCGATGTCGTTCGCGTTCTTGCCCGCGACGAAGATCTTGTTGTTCTTCTTCGCCAGCGGCAGCACACCGTCGTTCTTCAGCAGCACCTGGGATTCACGGACGGCCTGCCGGGCCAGTTCACGGTGTTCCTTGCCGCCGAACGTCTTCTGGAGCGAACGGTCGGTGTACGGGCGTTCGAACAGGCCGAGCTTGAACTTCTGCGCCAGGATGCGGCGGTTCGCGTCGTCGATCCGGTCGCGCGAGACCCGGCCCGCCTCGACTTCGGCCTTGAGATAGGAGATGAACTGCGGCGCGTCCCACGGGACCATGAACATGTCGATACCCGCGTTGACCGAGAGCCGCACCTCTTCGGGGGTGAAACCTTCCTTGCCGTCGATCTGGTTGATCGCGTTGTAGTCCGAGATCACCAGACCGGAGAACCGCAGCTCCCGCTTGAGGACATCGGTGATGAGGTACTTCTCCGCGTGCATGCGCACACCCTGGAAGCTGGAGAACGAGATCATCACCGAGCCGACGCCGCGATCGATCGCCTCCCGGAACGGCGGCAGGTGGATCTGGCGCAGTTCGCGTTCGCTGATCTCGGTATCGCCCTGGTCGACGCCGTTCGTCGTGCCGCCGTCGCCGACGTAGTGCTTCGCCGTCGCGAGCACCGATCCCGGTTTCTCGCCGAGCCTGCGCCCCTGAAGACCGGTGATGGCCGACGCGTTGGCGATGGCGTCGCGCGGGGATTCGCCGAAGGATTCGTAGGTCCGGCCCCAGCGATCGTCACGGGCGACGCACAGGCACGGCGAAAAGTCCCACTGCGGACCGGTTCCGGCGACCTCCAGCGCCGTCGCGCGGCCGATCTTCTCGACGAGGCGCGGATTGTTCGCCGCGCCGAGACCGATGTTGTGCGGAAAGATCGTCGCGCCGTAGACGTTGTTGTGGCCGTGCACGGCGTCGACACCGTAGAGCGTGGGGATGCCGAGCGGTGTCGAGATCGCCGCCTTCTGGTACGCGTCGACCATGTCGGCCCACCCGTTCGGCGTGTTGCTAGCGGGCACCGAGCCACCGCCGGAGAGCAAGGACCCCAGCTTGAGCGCGGCGGCCTGCTCGGGGGTGACCGCGCCACGTTCGGCCTGGGTCATCTGGCCGATCTTGTCGTCGAGGCTCATCCGCCCGAGCAGGTCGTTCACCCGCGCGGAGGTCGAAGCGTGAGGGTTCTTGTAGACCGGCCCCGGGGCGGCCGACGCCACCGGCGACAGGGCGGAACCGGCCAGGAGCAGTCCTGCGAGCACTGTGGTTTGCGTCGTGCGAAGTGATCTTCTGACGCGGAGGCGGGACGACATTGGTTCCTCCGTAGCTCGGACAATCCATATGTTGCGCGCCACAACAAACTAGCTCCACGGCCGGGTGTCCCAGGTCACAATCAGGCAACGACCGGCCGTCGAGTACCTTCCACGAGTGCGTTTCGTTCTCGCGTCCCAGTCCCCCGCCCGCCTCGGCGTCCTGCGTTCCGCCGGCTTCGACCCGAGCGTCGTCGTGTCCGGCGTCGACGAGGACGCGGTCGCCGCGTCCCTGACCGATCCGGCTCCCGAAGAGCTGGTCCGCGCCCTCGCCGCCGCGAAGGCCGAAACGGTTTTCGAGACGCTCGGCGGGCACGGTGACATGGTCATCGTCGGCTGCGATTCGATGCTGTCGATCAACGGCGAAATGGTCGGAAAGCCGATCACGCCGGAAGCCGCGCGCGAGCGCTGGGCGTCGATGGCGGGCAAGACGGGTGAACTCCTGACGGGCCACTCGATCATCCGCGTCGAGAATGGCGTGAAGACGAAAGAAGCGTCCGGAACCGAAGGCACCACCGTTCGGTTCGGCACGCCGTCGCAGGAAGAGATCGAGGCGTACATCGCTTCCGGGGAACCGCTTCAGGTGGCAGGCGGATTCACGCTCGACGGACTCGGCGGCTGGTTCATCGAGGGAATCGACGGCGATTTCTCGAGCGTCATCGGAATCAGCCTCCCGTTGACCCGGCGTTTGCTGGCCGAGGTCGGCGTGAGCGTCGTCGAACTGTGGACGCGTCCCGCATCCTGAGACGACTCCCACACGATCGGGTGATCCGGAAGAGTCCTGCTTCGCCGAACGTTCTTCACGTTCGGGAAATCAGGAAACCTTCACGCACCGGAGTCGCCCCGTGTCTTTCATTCGGACCTACACAAGGCCAAAGGTCTTCGCGGCGGCGGTCCTCGGCTCGCTCGTCGTGGGCGCCCTGCTCGGCGTGCTCGCCAGGACGACCGAGGCGAGCTGGCTGACCGACCTGCTCGACCAGATCGGCACCATCTTCACGACGCTGCTGCAGATCGCGGTGATCCCGCTGGTCTTCACGGCGATCGTGGTCGGGATCAACAGTCTGCGCAATCTCGGCGGCGGCAAGAAGGCCGCGCGGCTGGGTGGCAAGACCGTCCTGTGGTTCGCGATTACCTCGTTCATCGCTTCGCTGATTGGCATCGCCGTCGCGAAACTGTTCAACCCGGGCAGCGGCGGTCTCGGCGAAGGCGTCGCCGCGACGGCGAAGAACGCGGACAAGGCCACCAAGAGCGTCGACAACTGGGGCTCCTGGAGCGCCTTCATCGAAGGTTTCCTGCCGAAGAACTTCTTCGCGGCCTTCAGCGAGGGCTCGACGCTTCAGGTGCTGTTCCTCGCCGTGATCATCGGCGCGGCCGCCTACAGCCTCGGCGACAAGGCCAAGCCGTTCGTCGACTTCACCACCAGCGTCTTCGAGATCATCCAGCGCTATCTCGGCTGGATCGTCCGGCTCGCCCCGATCGGCATCGTCGGCCTGATCGGCGCCGCGGTCTCGAACTACGGCGACGCCCTGTTCCGGCCGCTGTTGTCCACCACTCTCGCGGTGTACGCCGGCTGCTTGCTGGTGCTGCTGGTGGTCTACCCGATCCTGCTTCAGTTCGTGGCGAAGGTCAGCCCGCTGAAGTTCTTCTCGAAGGCCGGCACGGCGATCCAGTTCGCCTTCGCTTCGCAGTCTTCGGCGGCGACGCTGCCTCTCACCCGGCAGTCCGCCGTGAACCTGGGCGTTCAGCCCGCGTACGCCGCCTTCGCGACTCCGCTGGGCAGCGCCACGAAGATGGACGGCTGCGCCGCGGTGTTCCCCGCGATCGGCGCCATCTTCATCGCGAACCTCTCCGGCGTCTCGCTGAACATCTGGCAGTACGTCGGGATCGTCGTGGTCGCCGTGCTCGGCGCGCTGGCCACCGCGGGCACCACCGGCTGGCTGACCGCGCTGACCCTGACCACCGCGTTCATCGGGCTCGACGCGCAGCAGGTGGCGCTCGGGATCGCGCTGATCTACTCGGTGAACCCGATCATGGACATGATGCGGACCGCGACCAACGTGGCGGGCCAGATCGTCGTGCCGGTGGTCGTCGCGCGCAGCGAAGGTCTGCTGGACGACGACGTGCTCAACTCGCCGACGGACCCTTCGCCCACTTCCGATGGCGAAGCGGCTACTACCTCTAAGAGGGAGCCTGCCGCCGCAGGCGCTTGAGGTTCCAAAAGTCCGTGAAGGCCTCCTTCACTACCCTCAAGGTAGTGAAGGAGGCCTTCACGGACTTCAGGCTCCGAGGACCGGCCGCCACCCACGCTCTCACTGGGGGCAGGCCCGCAAATCCGCCTTCGTCAGCCGCACCTCCGGCCATCCCCTCAGCTCTGACGGCGCGGTGTACCGGCGCGTGCAGCCCACCGAACCGCGCGCGACGTCGTAGACCTCCGCGAGCACCGGCGCCGCCTGGCACCGCGCCGAGCCGGACTGCGCGCCGGGGCATTCGTGCCGCACGACGATGACGTCCGCGATCCCGTCGGCGGTCACGTCGGTCAGGGCGATCGTCCCGGCGTCGGAGAAATACGGCTTCCCGGTGTCCCGCCAGATCCCGCCGCGCGCGACGAACAGCTCGCCCGCCGAGCCGCCGCCCACTTCGCCACGCACCAGGCACACCGGCGTCGTGCCGTCGACGCACCGCAGAGAATCGCCCTTCAGGGTGACCCCCATGTCGTTGAGGATCAGCGGGTACACGGTGTCCGCCCCGATCCGGACCACGCCCTGCTTCCCCGCGTCGTCGGCCAGCAGCACGACGGGCAGCCCGCCGACGGTCATCGCGCCGATCTCCCGGCAGGCGGAGTCGCCGCAGTCGACACCGGGCGGGTGCGGGGCACCGTCGGAGACCGGAGGCACGCCGGGGTCACCGGCGGGCGCCGGTGCGGCGGGGCGGAGCAGGACCACGGCCACGATCACGCCCGCCGTCACCACCACCGCCAGCAGCGCGGTGAGCAGCACGGATCGCGGGGCCCGCGCTTCCTGAGTCCGCATATCCGAGAGCGTAAGTGATCTAGCGCAGAGTGCACGTCTATGTTGTTCCTGTGACGAATCCCGGACTGCCCCCAGCACTGTTCCTCCCGACGGCGAAAAAGCCGAAGGACTACACGAGCGCGGAGATCGAACTCCGGGCGACCAAGGACGGCCGGATGGCGCTGATCGCCTTCAGTTCCGTGCAGCGACTGGTCGAGTGCTGCGGTCCGCATCAGCCGTGGGCGCTGGTCAAATCCGAGCACCTCGGCCGGATCCACCAGGCCCAGCCGTACGACCTGATCGTGCTCGATTCCGACCTTCCGGAAGAACTGCGGCACCGCGAGGCGCTGGTATAAACAAAGGTCACTGGGTGGCCTTGCTCTCACTAATCGGGGCGGGAACTTCCGTAAACTGCTGCGGAGCCGCATCGGGGCGGCCCGACGTGCGAACGCAGGAGGTACGGCGTGACCGAGCAGGCCGGCACAGGTGGTCCGGTGACCAAGATCCTGATCGCGAACCGCGGGGAGATCGCGGTACGGGTGATCAGGGCGGCGAAAGACGCCGGGCTGACCAGCGTGGCCGTCTACGCCGACCCCGATCGTGACGCACCCCATGTCCGCCTCGCCGACGAGGCCTTCGCCCTCGGCGGCACCACCGCGGCCGAGAGCTACCTCGTCTTCGACAAGCTGCTCGACGCCGCCAAGCGGTCGGGCGCGGACTCGGTCCATCCCGGCTACGGGTTCCTCTCCGAGAACGCGGACTTCGCCCAGGCCGTGATCGACGCCGGGCTGACCTGGATCGGGCCGAGCCCGCAGTCCATCCGCGACCTCGGGGACAAGGTCACCGCGCGCCACATCGCGCTGCGCGCCGGAGCTCCGCTCGTGCCCGGTACGAAGGACCCCGTCGCGAACGCCGACGAGATCGTCGCCTTCGCCGACGAGCACGGCCTGCCGGTCGCGATCAAGGCGGCGTTCGGCGGCGGCGGCCGCGGGCTGAAGGTCGCCCGCACCCGCGAGGAGATCCCGGAGCTCTTCGAATCCGCGACCCGCGAGGCGATCTCCGCGTTCGGCCGCGGCGAATGCTTCGTCGAGCGCTACCTGGACAAGCCGCGCCACGTCGAGGCGCAGGTACTGGCCGACCAGCACGGCAACGCCATCGTCGTCGGCACCCGCGACTGTTCGCTGCAGCGCCGCCACCAGAAGCTGGTCGAAGAGGCGCCCGCGCCGTACCTGACCGACGAGCAGCGCAAGCGCATCCACGAATCCGCGAAGGCGATCTGCAAGGAAGCCGGCTACTACGGCGCCGGGACCGTCGAGTACCTCGTCGCCGTCGACGGCACGATCTCGTTCCTCGAGGTCAACACGCGTCTGCAGGTCGAGCACCCGGTGTCCGAGGAGACCACGGGCCTCGACCTCGTGCGCGAGATGTTCCGGATCGCACGCGGCGAGAAGCTGCGCGTCACCGAGGACCCGGAACCGCGCGGCCACTCGATCGAGTTCCGCATCAACGGTGAGGACGCCGGCCGCGGTTTCCTGCCCGCGCCCGGCACCGTGACGAAGTTCGTCGCGCCGAGCGGCCCCGGCGTCCGCGTCGACTCGGGTGTCGAGTCCGGCAGTGTGATCGGCGGCCAGTTCGACTCCATGCTCGCGAAGCTGATCGTCACCGGATCGGACCGGCAGAACGCGCTCGAGCGCAGCCGCCGCGCCCTGGCCGAGATGGTCGCCGACGGGATGGCGACGGTCCTGCCGTTCCACCGCGTGATCGTGGAAGACCCGGCCTTCGTCGGCGACGAGAACGGGTTCAGCGTGCACACCCGCTGGATCGAGACCGAGTTCGACAACAAGATCGAGCCGTTCGTGGCACCGGAAGCCGCCGAGGCCGAGGACGAGGCGCCGCGGCAGAACGTCGTCGTCGAGGTCGGCGGCCGCCGTCTCGAAGTGTCGCTTCCCGGCGGTTTCTCGCTTGACGCCGGTGGCGGCGGCGGGACGGCCGTGAAGGCCAAGCCGCGCAAGCGCGCGGGCGGTACCAAGGCGGCGGTGAGCGGCGACGCGGTCACCGCGCCGATGCAGGGCACCATCGTCAAGGTCGCCGTCGAAGAGGGCCAGCAGGTCGAAGCGGGCGAGCTGGTCGTCGTGCTCGAAGCGATGAAGATGGAGAACCCGGTCACCGCGCACAAGGCGGGCACGGTCACCGGCCTCGCGGTCGAGGTCGGTGCCGCGGTGACGCAGGGTACCCAGCTGTTCGAACTGAAGGACTGATCCACCGGCACGTCTCAGTGAGTCCATTGTGGACTCACTGGGACGTGCGGACCGGCAGGCCGCGAAAAGACTGACGGATGTCGTGGTTGACGGGGCCTCACCCGGCCTACCATCACCAGGGTGAGCGAGGTTCCGTCTCCGCGGCTGCGGATCAGTGACCAGGATCGCGAGTCCGCGCTGGCCGCGCTCGGCGAGCACATGACCGTCGGCAGGATCGACATCGACGAGTTCGGCGATCGATCCGCCCGGGTCACGGCCGCCAAGACCCGCGGCGAGCTGTCCGAGGTCTTCGCCGACCTCCCCGAACCGCATCCGCGCTACGACACGCCCGGGACCGGACCGGAGAAGCCGGCATCGCCGTGGGCGGGCATCTCCCCGGCGCAACGCGTCCTGGGCGCGCTCCTGCCGATCCTGTTCATCGCCACCATCGCGCTCATCATCACCACCGATATCACCTGGTGGTTCATCCTCGTCCCGATCGGGATCAGCGCCGTCGGCGAGGGCATCTGGGGCAAGGGCTGGGAGAACTCCCACAAGAAGCTCGGCAAGCAGCGCCGACGGGAGCTGGACGGCTGATCCGCCCGTAGACTCGGGACGTGAGTGCCGAGAGACCGGACATGCGGCTGAGCGACGCCGAACGCCAAGACGCGCTCGAAGCGCTGGAGGAGCATGTCCGCACCGGTAGACTCGACCTCGACGAGTTCGGTACGCGGTCGGCGAAGATCAGCGCGGCGAGGATGGCCAGCGAGCTCGAACCGCTGTTCACCGACCTGCCCTCGCCTCGCCCGAGCGCGCTGCTCCCCCTGCCGCCGATGCCCGGTGTCGCACAGGCGTCCGCGAAGAACGAGGCCCAGCCGTCCAAATGGCTGACGGCCAGCGCGGTGCCGATCGCCGCGGCGGTCGCGATCGCGTTGTTCTTCTTCACCCGGGGGACGTTCCTCGTCTTCCTGCTGCCGCTGGCGGTCGCGCTGATCATGAGCCGCCGCCGCTAGACAACCGAAAGCCCGGTTCGCGCGTGTCCTCGGTACAGATCTGGGGAAATGGGGACGAACATGATCGTCAAGTCCAGAGTGCGCGCCGGGGCCCTGCTCGCCGCCACCACCATCGGCATGACCGTGCTGGCCACCGTGCCCGCGAGCGCGGCGGAAGGACACTGGGAGGCCACTTTCCTGACCTTGCCCGCGGGCAGCGAACTTTCGCGGGGCTTCGTCACCGGCGCGGACGGGCACGGCGGCTACGCGGGCGCCTTCCCCATCGGCGGCACCTCGCAGATCGTCACCTGGAAGAACGGCGCACCGACCGTCCACGGGGTACCGGCCGGCTACGAATGGGCGATGGCCTGGGACCAGAACGGGTCCGGCACGGTGGTGGGCGACGCGTCCGACTACGACACGGGCGACACCAGGCCGTTCGTCCTCGACGCGAACGGGTTCCGGGTCCTCCCGGTCCCGACGGGGTTTTCGTACGTCTACGGCGTGGCCGTCAACGACCAGGGTGACGTGGTCGGCAACGCCCACAAGAAGGACGATCCGGACGGCACCCGCGCGGTGCTGTGGCGGGCCACCGCCACCTCGTCCGGTCCCGAACTGCTTCCCGCGGGGCTGCTGGCGACCGACATCGACGATGACGGAACGGTCCTGCTGAGCCGTCTCCACAACGGCGGTTTCGTGTGGAAGAACGGCGCCCTCACCGAGGTCACCGCCCCCGCCGGATACGAGTCCGTGACCGTGCGGGCCATCAACGCCGGCCGGATCGTCGGGAGCGCCTACGACCCGGCGATCCGGGATTCGCAGGCGTTCGTGTGGAGCACGCCGTCCACCGCGGAAGCGCTGCCCGGTGGCGTGTACGGCGTCGACCTCAACTCGCACGGGCTCACGACCGGGCTGGAGCCGGCTCCCGAGCCGATCATGAACCGCTCGGTGACCTGGCAGGGCACCGAGCGAACCGGGCCTTTGCCGACCCCGGCGGGCTTCGGTCGGGCGCAAGGCCGGGTCGTCTCGGAGGACAGGACGATCGCGGGAATCACGTCGGACAAGCCGCTGGACGAGGGCGGCACGCCGGTGGTCTGGCACTACGTGCGGTGATCTCCGGCCGGGGTGGTCCGCGTGCGGTCCACCCCGGTCTGGTTACCCTCGAAGAGTGGAACCGGTGGAGATCAACGCGGGCGAGTACTACCTGCGGCAACTGCGGGCGGACAAGGCCCTCGACGACCGTCCGGCGCTGGTCGCGGCCTTCGCCGATCCGACGCACCGTAAGTACGTCCTGAACTATCGCCTGCGCGACCTCGACGAGGCGACCGAGTACGTCGCGCTGCGTGCCGCCCAGTGGGCGGGTGACGAGCGCTGTTCGTGGGCGGTGGCCGAACCGACGACCGGGGATCTGCTGGGCGAGGTCGGTCTGCGGGATCTCGATCTCGACGCCGGGTACGCGGAGGCGTCGGTCTGGGTGCGCGCGGCGTCGCGGGGCAAGGGCGTCGCGAGCACCGCGCTCAACGCCGCCCTGCGCTTCGGTTTCGGCGGGCTCGGGCTGCGCGAGGTCAGTTACCGCTACGAAGAGACCAACGAGGTGTCCGCTTCGGTCGCCCGCAAATGCGGGTTCACCCTGGTCGGGCCCGAACTGGAGCCGGCCCCGACCGGGGAACGCCTCATCCGCTGGCGCCGCCGCAATTAGTCACCTACTTGTCTGGGCGCTCCCCGGCGCCGGACTTCGATCGCAGGCAAGTAGGTGACTAATTGCGGCGGGTGGTCAGAAGGGGTAGGTGGGCGGCGGGTTCCGGACGGTGACCCATCGCGTCTCGGTGAAGGCCTCGATGTTCGCCGCCGCGCCGCCGAAGCGGCTTCCGGTGCCCGAAGCGGCGACGCCGCCGAAGGGGCTGTTCGCCTCGTCGCTGACGGTCTGGTCGTTGATGTGCACGATCCCGGTCGGGACGCGGTCGGCCAGCTCCAGTCCTTTGAGGACATCGCGCGTGACGATCCCCAGCGACAGCCCGTACTCGCTCGCCGTCGCGAGACGGACGGCCTCCTCCGCGTCGGAGAACCGCACGACCGGGGCGACCGGGCCGAAGATCTCCTCGGCCACCGCGGGCGCCGTCGACGGCACGTCGGCGAGCACCGTCGCGGCGTAGAACAGCCGGTCGTATTCGGCGCCGGCGGCGACCCTCGCTCCCGCCGCGACGCTGGCCGTGACCAGCTCGTGGATCTTGTCCCGCTGCCCGGCGTCGATGATCGGCCCGAGCGCCACCTCGTCCCGCGCCGGGTCGCCCACGCGCAACGCGGCCGCCTTCGCCGCCAGCCGCTCGACGAAATCGTCGTAGAGCCGCTCGTGCACCAGGTGCCGCCCGGTGGTCATGCAGATCTGGCCCTGGTGGAAGAAGGAGCCGAACGCGGCGACTCCGGCGGCTTCGTCGACGTCCGCGTCGTCGAGCACGATGAGCGCGGAGTTCCCGCCCAGCTCCAGATGTGCCCGCTTCAGGTGCTTTCCGGCGAGTTCGCCGACCTTGCGCCCGGCGCCCGTCGACCCGGTGAACGAGATGACCCGGACCGCCGGATGCGTCACCAGCGTCTCGCCGACGTCGGCACCGCCCGGCAGCATCTGCAGCACCCCCGGCGGCAGACCCGCTTCCTCGAAGATCCGCGCGAGGACGACGCCACCGGTGACGGCGGTGCGCGGGTCCGGCTTCAGGATGACGGCGTTCCCCAGCGCGAGCGCCGGGGCGACCGACCGGATGCCCAGGATGATCGGCATGTTGAACGGCGAGATCACCGTGACGACACCGGCCGGGACGCGGCGCGCCATCGAAAGGCGCGGCTCTTCGCTCGGCAGGAGCTCGCCGTACGGGCGCCCGGGCAGCGCCGCCGCTTCGTAGCACTCCTGCTCCGCGACGTGCAGCGAAAAGCCCGCGACTCCCGGCACGGCGCCGACCTCACGGACGTTCCACCAGCGGATCTCGTCGGCGTGCTCGGACCACAGTCGCGCCGCCTTGCGCAGGACAGCGGCGCGCTGGACGTGCGGTGTCGCCGCCCAGGCCCGCTGCGCCTCGGCCGCCGTTTCCGCCGCTTTCGCGGCGTCTTCGGCCGAGGCGATCCCCACGCTTCCCAGCACCGCTCCGGTCGCGGGCTCGGTGACGTCTCGGGTGCCACCGGTCCCGGGCACCCAGGAACCTCCGGCGAAGATCCGGTCCGTCCACGTCGACGAGTCGAGAAACACCACAAGGCCGCCTTCCGTCTCTGGGACGGCCGACGCTATGCCAGGTTCACCGGATCAGGCAACGATCCTTGCGCGCGTGGCACACCACGTGGCAGGGACGATCAACTCACCGGTTCGATGATCCCCGAGCGCGCTTCCGGCGCGGCCGAGCGCAACGCGTCGGCGGCCTCGTCGCTCGGCTGCGACTGGGACTCCCGTTCCGCGTCGACCCGCGCCTTGTACACCTCGACTTCGCGCTTCTCCTCGTCCTTCGACCAGCCGAGCACCTCGCCCACCAGCGTGGCGACCTGCGCGGCGCAGTCGACGCCTCGGTGCGCGTACTCGATCGAGATCCGCGTCCGGCGCGCGAGCACGTCTTCCAGGTGAAGCGCGCCCTCGTGGCTGGCCGCGTAGACGACCTCGACACCGAGGTAGTCCGGAGCGTGCTCCAGCGGCTTCAGCAGTTCCGGCCGTCCTTCGCCGAGCGCGAGGACCTCGTGCACCATCGAGCCGTACCGGTCGAGCAGATGACGCACGCGGTACGGGTGCAGCCCGTGTTCGCCGGCCAGATGGTCGGCCTGGTTGACCAGCGCGTGGTACCCGTCCGCGCCCAGCAGCGGCACCTTGTCCGTGATGGACGACTGCGGCCTGCCGGGCAGATCGACGGCCGCGGCGTCGACGGCGTCGGCCGCCATCACCCGGTACGTCGTGTACTTGCCGCCCGCGATCGCGACCAGTCCCGGCGCGACACGCGCGACCGCGTGCTCACGGGAAAGCTTCGACGTCTCTTCGCTTTCCCCGGCCAGCAGAGGCCGGAGACCCGCGTAGACACCTTCGATGTCGTCGTGCGTCAGCGGTGTCGCGAGCACGGTGTTGACGTGTTCGAGGAGGTAGTCGATGTCGTGCTTCGTCGCGGCGGGATGCGCGAGGTCGAGGTTCCAGTCGGTGTCGGTGGTCCCGACGATCCAGTGGTTGCGCCACGGGATGACGAACAGCACGGACTTCTCGGTGCGCAGGATCATGCCCGATTCCGAGACGATCCGGTCGCGCGGGACGACGATGTGCACGCCCTTGCTCGCCCGCACGCGGAACCGGCCGCGGCCACCGGAAAGACGCTGCAGCTCGTCGGTCCACACGCCGGTGCAGTTGACCACCGCGGAGGCGTGGATCTCGGTCTCGCGGCCGTCCTCGACGTCGCGCACGCGGACCCCGGAAATACGGTCCGCCTCGCGGAGGAAACCGACCACCTGGGTGGAGGTGCGCACCACGGCGCCGTAGTGCGCGGCGGTGCGGGCGACGGTCATCGTGTGGCGCGCGTCGTCGGCTTGCGCGTCGTAGTAACGGATCCCGCCGATCAACGCGGACCGCTTCAGCGCCGGGACCATCCGCAGCGCGCCCGCGCGGCTCAGGTGTTTCTGGCCGGGGACCGACCGCGCGCCGCCCATCGTGTCGTACATCAGCAGACCGGCCGCGGTGTACGGGCGCTCCCAGACCCGGTGGGTCAGCGGGTACAGGAAGCTGACCGGCTTCACCAGATGCGGGGCGATCGTCGTCAGCATCAGCTCGCGTTCCCGCAGAGCTTCCCGCACCAGACCGAATTCCAGCTGTTCGAGGTAACGGAGCCCGCCGTGGAAGAGTTTGCTGGACCGGCTCGACGTGCCCGAGGCGAGGTCGCGCGCTTCGACGAGGGCGACCCGCAGGCCGCGTGTCGCGGCGTCGAGCGCAGTGCCCGCCCCGACCACTCCGCCGCCGATGACGACGAGGTCGAACTTGTCCTCACCCAGCCGCTGCCAAGACTCTTCCCGCTTGAGCGGTCCCAGCCTGGCGGGGCTGTTTTCGGCTTCGCGCTGAGAGCTTGCCACGTGACATTCCTCCTTGGTGCCGCTGTGACTCCAGCATCGCACGATCGGCCGCGACCGGTCCGTTATGCGGGTGACACGTGTGGCGTAACCCTCGTCGATCTTGGAAGGATCGGTTCGCAAGACACCTGGAAGGAACAAATACGCGACGGTAACGTGCCACGGACGTGGGTCGGCAAGGGCGCCGTAGCACACCGTGTTCGACCCTGCGCGGAATGTCCAAAGTGGAGGTCAAGCGGTGAGTGCAGGAGCCATATTCGTCTGGGAGCTGCTGGGAACGGCGGTCCTGATCCTGTTGGGTAACGGCGTGGTCGCCAACCACGTGTTGCGCAAGAACAACGGCCACAACGGCGGCGTCGTGATGATCACCCTCGGGTGGGCGTTCGCGGTCTTCGCCGGTGCCAGCATCGCCGCGCCGAGCGGCGCGCACCTGAACCCCGCGGTGACGCTGGGCCTCGCCATCGCGGACAAGACGAAGTGGGCGGACGTCCCGATCTACTTCGCCGGGCAGCTGGTCGGGGCGATCCTCGGTGCCGTGCTCTGCTGGGCCGCCTACAAACTCCAGTTCGACGACCACCCGCAGCGCGACGAGACGCTCGGCATCTTCTCGACCGCGCCGCAGATCCCGAACAAGGTGTGGAACCTCGTCACCGAGATCATCGGCACCTTCGTGCTGGTCGCGTGGATCCTGCTCAGCCCGGTCTACGCCAACGCCACGGCCGAGGGCGGCACGCCGAACTTCGGCAACTCCGCGCTCGGTTACGCGGGTGTAGCGTTCGTCGTGCTGGTCATCGGCCAGTCCCTCGGTGGCCCGACCGGTTACGCCATCAACCCGGCCCGAGACCTCGGCCCCCGCATCGCGTACGCGTTCCTGCTGCCCATCAAGAACAAGGCCAACCCGAACTGGGGCTACTCCTGGGTCCCGGTCGCCGGCCCGCTGGTCGGCGGTGCCCTGGCCGCCCTGCTGTTCCTCGCCGTCCACAACCTCACCTGAGACTGGAGTTTTCGATGACTTCGTACGTAGCCGCGATCGACCAGGGCACCACGTCGACCCGCTGCATGATCTTCGACCACTCCGGCCGGGTCGTCGCCGTGGACCAGCGGGAACACGAGCAGATCTTCCCGAAGGCCGGCTGGGTCGAGCACAACGCCGAAGAGATCTGGGAGAACACGCGGGCCGTCGCCGCGGGCGCGCTGGCCAAGGGCGACCTGGTCGCGAGCGACATCGTCGCGGTCGGCATCACCAACCAGCGCGAGACGACGCTCGTGTGGGACCGCACCACCGGCAAGCCGGTGTACAACGCGATCGTCTGGCAGGACACCCGCACCGACAAGATCGTCGCCGACCTGGGCGCGCTCGGCGGCGGTCAGGAGCGCTACCGCGCGAAGGTGGGCCTGCCGCTGGCGACCTACTTCTCCGGCCCGAAGATCAAGTGGATCCTCGACAACGTCGACGGTGCCCGCGCGAAGGCCGAAGCCGGTGACCTGATCTTCGGCAACATGGACACCTGGGTGCTGTGGAACATGACCGGCGGGGTCGACGGCGGCGTGCACGTCACCGACCCGACCAACGCGTCGCGGACCATGCTGATGGACCTCGACACGCTGACCTGGGACGCCGAGATCGCCGAGGAGATGTCGATCCCGCTGTCGATGCTCCCGGAGATCCGGTCGTCCTCGGAGACCTACGGCAAGGTCCGGGAGAAGGGCGCGCTGGCCGGAGTGCCGATCTCGGGCATCCTCGGCGACCAGCAGGCGGCGACCTTCGGGCAGGCGTGCCTCTCGCCGGGTGAAGCGAAGAACACCTACGGCACCGGCAACTTCATGCTGCTCAACACCGGCACCGAGAAGGTCATGTCGGACAACGGGCTGCTCACCACGGTCTGCTACAAGATCGGCTCGAACGACACGGTGTACGCGCTCGAAGGTTCGATCGCGGTCACCGGTTCGCTCGTGCAGTGGCTGCGGGACAACCTCGGCCTGATCGGTTCGGCGGCCGAGGTCGAGCAGCACGCCCGCACCGTCGAGGACAACGGTGGCGCGTACTTCGTGCCGGCGTTCTCGGGTCTCTTCGCGCCGTACTGGCGCTCCGACGCCCGCGGCGCGATCGTCGGCCTCACCCGGTTCGTCAACAAGGGGCACATCTCGCGGGCGGTCCTGGAGGCGACGGCCTTCCAGTCGCGCGAGGTGATCGACGCGATGAACGCCGACTCCGGCGTCCCGCTGAAGTCGCTGAAGGTCGACGGCGGAATGGTCGTCAACGAGCTGCTCATGCAGTTCCAGGCCGACATCCTCGGCGTGCCCGTCATCCGGCCGGTGGTCAACGAGACCACCGCGCTCGGCGCCGCCTACGCGGCCGGTCTCGCGGTGGGCTTCTGGGAGAGCGAAGACGACATCCGGAACAACTGGGCGCAGGACAAGCAGTGGGACCCGTCGATGGACGAGGCCCGCCGCGAGTCCGAGTACCGGAACTGGAAGAAGGCGGTCACGAAGACCTTCGACTGGGTCGACGAAGACTGACCCGCGCTATGCGCGTGAAGGCCCCCTTCCCTCGGTCGGGGGCCTTCACCCGTTACGGGGACGAGGTCATCCGGGCGAACACGATGACGTTGTCGAGGTAGTTGCGCGACGCTTTGTCGAACACGCCGCCGCAGGTGATGAGTCGCAGTTCCGGCTCGGTGGTGTCGCCGTAGACGGCGTCGGTGGGGAATTTGTCCTTCGCCACCCTCTCGACCTTCGTGACCGTGAACTCAGCCGTCACGCCGTCCTTGCGGGTGATCGAGACCTTGGCGCCGGGCGTCAGTTCCTTCAGCCGGAAGAAGATGCCCTTCTGCTTGTCGCCGTCCACGTGCCCGAGGATCACCGAAGGACCGATTTCCCCCGGGGTCGGCCCGTGTACGTACCAGCCCGCCTGCATCGGCTCGGTCACCGGCGGCACCTCGATGGTGTTGTCCGCGTTGAGTCCCAGCGGGATCAGGCTGGACTTCGCCTCGATCGCCGGCACGTCGATCGACACCGGATCGGCCTTCGGCAGACCTCGGGTGACGGTCTCGGGTGCGACGCTCGGCACCGTCTCGGCTTGCGGCGTCCCGGCTTGCGGCGGAGCGACCTCGTCGCATCCGGACAGGAAGAACGCCAAGACGGCCGCCAGAACCAGCGGTGCCCGTCGCGGCCAGGTCGCCTTCATGGTCGCCCCTTCGGGTAGCGGTCAGGGCGCCATGCTGCCGTCGCCGGCGTGAGCGGCACCGGAAGGCACCGCGTTCACCTGGCGGGGAGGAACGGTGAACGTTGCCGTATAAGACTTTCCGTTGCAGTTGACGATCAGCGGGTAGCTGCCGGGCGCCGTGCCGGCCTTGAGTTCGACGTCGGCGCTGACATTCGCCGGGACCCCGATGAGCGGACCGTAGTCGTACTTCCCGACGGTCAGCACCGGCGAAGAGAACGTCGTCGACGACGGCGCCTTCAGCCCGTCGCCGCCGGGGCATCGCGCCAGCGCCACGTTGGAGTCGCCGTGCACGTACTTGTTGACGAGCCCGAGTTCGTAGGCGGTGTCGTCGTTGAGCTGCACCGTGACACCGGGATCCGGCTCGGGTTGCTGGGCGAACCCGGCCGACGCCCCCGCCAGCACCGCCGCACCGATCGCCACCACTCCGGCGAGAACCCTGCGAATCACGGAAAACCCCTAGCCGTCACCAAAACACCGACATGCGCTAGACGCGGTCGCCCCCGCGAGGGTTGCCTCCTGGCGGCGATCAGTCCAAGTCGTCGTGGCGCATCAACTGGCGGCCCGCCTCGGTGATCGACCCCGACAGCGACGGGTACACCGAAAACGTCAGTGCCAGATGTTCCACTGTGAGCTGGTTCTGGACGGCGAGCGCGATGGGAAGGATGAGTTCGCTCGCCGTCGGCGCCACGACCACCCCACCGACGACCACGCCGGTGGCGGGACGGCAGAACAGCTTCACGAAACCGCGTCGCAGGCCTTCCATCTTCGCGCGGGCGTTCGTCGCGAGCGGGAGCATGATGGTGCGGGCGGGCACCTCACCCGAGTCGATCGCCTGCTGGCTGATGCCGACGGTCGCGATCTCGGGGTGGGTGAACACGTTGGCGGCGACGGTCTTGAGCTTGATCGGCGCGACACCCTCGCCGAGCGCGTGCCACATCGCGATGCGGCCCTGCATGCTGGCCACGGAAGCGAGCATCAGCACGCCGGTGCAGTCGCCCGCGGCGTAGATGCCGGGCGCGCTGGTGCGGGAAACGCGGTCGACGCCGATGAAGCCGCCGGGGCCGGGCTCGATGCCGACCTTTTCCAGGCCGATGTCGGCGGTGTTGGGCACCGAACCGACGGTCATCAGCGCGTGGCTGGCTTCGATCACGCGGCCGTCGGAGAGGTGGATCGCGACGCCCTTTTCGGTGCGCTCGACCTTGTCGGCGCGGGCCTGCTTGACGACCGTGGTGCCGCGCTGGGAGAAGACCTCTTCGAGCACGGCGGCGGCGTCGGCGTCCTCGTGCGGGAGCACGCGGTCGCGGCTGGACACGACGGTGACCTTGACCCCCATCTCGGTGTAGGCCGAGGCGAATTCGGCGCCGGTGACACCCGAACCGATGACGGCCAGGTGCTCGGGCAGCTCGCGCAGGTCGTAGAGCTGGCGCCAGTCGAGGATGCGCTCGCCGTCCGGCACGGCGCCGGGCAGCACGCGCGGAGTGGCACCGGTCGAGATGAGGACGACGTCGGCGTCGAGCACCTCGGTGGAGCCGTCGGAGGCGGTGACGGCGACCTTGTGCGTGGCGAGCCCGGCCTCCTCGTCGTCGAAGCGGGCCTGGCCGATGACGACGCGGACACCCTCCCGCTGGACGCGGGCGCGGATGTCGGCGGACTGCGCGAGCGCGAGGCCCTTGACCCGGCCGTGGACGGTCGGCAGGTCGACGCTGGTGTCGGCCATGTCGGTGTTGATGCCGAGCTCGCGGAGGTCGTGCATGTTCGCGAGCGCGCCGGAGGAGGCGATGAACGTCTTCGACGGGACACAGTCGTAGAGCACGCACGCGCCGCCGAGGCCGTCGCGCTCGACGATCGTGACGTCGGCTCCGTGCTGGGCCGCGACCAGTGCCGCTTCGTAACCGGCGGGGCCTCCGCCCATGATCACGATCTTGGTCACTGGTCTCCTCCTCGCAGCGGTGTCTGTGACTGCGTTTACCGTACGCGGGCGACCGTTGGGCGGATTGAGTGGCCGGACACGGCATGTACGTCCAGCCGGGTGACCGGTGGGTCGCTAGGCTGTCGCCGTGCCGTTGTATGCCGCGTATGGATCCAATATGGAGCCCTCCCAGATGCTGGAGCGCGCTCCCCACTCGCCCATGGCCGGCACCGGCTGGCTGGAGGGCTGGAGGCTGACCTTCGGGGGCGAAGACCTCGGCTGGGAAGGCGCGCTGGCGACCATCGTCGAAGACCCGGGCTCCCGGGTCTTCGTGGTGCTGTACGACGTCACCTCGCTGGACGAACCCAACCTCGACCGCTGGGAAGGCGGCGAGCTGGGCATTCACTCCAAGATCCGGCTCCGTGTGCAGACCATGGACGGCTCCGTACTGGCGTGGCTGTACGTCCTGGACGCCTACGAGGGCGGCCTCCCGTCCGCGCGCTACCTCGGCGTGCTCGCCGACGCGGCCGAGGCCGCCGGCGCCCCCGCCGACTACGTCGACGCCCTCCGCACCCGCCCCTGCCAGGGCATCTCCGGCTGACCCGCGAGTTACGCCCCCAATCACGCGAGTTACGCCTCTGATCACGTGAGTCGCGCCTCTGATCACGTGAGTTACGCCTCTGATCACGCGAGTCGCGCCGTGCGACGCTCGAATGCTCCGCGTAACTCCCCCAGCAACCGCCGTGGATCCCGCAGATCGGCCGCTGTCGCACGGATCGTGATCCACCCGCGCGCCGCCATCCGGGCGTCCCGCTCCGCGTCGTAGTCCTTCCTGCCCTCATGTGCCGCGTAGCCGTCGTACTCCAGGGCGATACGCAACTCAGGCCACGCCAGGTCGAGCACGTACAGCTTTCGCCCATCGATGGTGGCCACCTCGTACTGGGCGACCGGAACCGGCAGTCCGGCCTCCACGACGATCAAGCGGAGAATGCTCTCCGACGGCGATTCGGCCTCGCCCGTCGCGTGCGCGAGCAGCATCTGTGCCCTGTGGATACCTCGCCGGTCCCGGCGGTCGAGGATGCGATCCCGGACGTTGGCGCGCAGGACTCCCCGGTGGTCTGGCGCGAGGTTGTGCAGCGCCTCTTCGAGCGCGGCGAACGCTGTTCGCTTGTCGCCGTCGCAGAGGTGGTCGGCCAGCGCACGGTCCAACGAGAACACGGGGAGCCCGTCCAGTTCGAGCACATCGGCCGGGTGGAATTCCGCCCGGTGCACCACCAGCCCAGGCCTCGATTGGACTCGTCTCGAGTAGGGAACGGTCAGGTGGACGACCGTGCTGTCGGCAGCCGAAATCCCATGCAGGGCAAGAGAAGTAGCGCCGGAAAGCACGGCGGGTGGTCCGACCGCGAGCAGTGCCGCCTGTGCCAGAGTCGGCAACTTGAGCAGATCTGCCGCGTGGACTATCACGCCTCGCCAAGGCTGAGCCAGCACACCACGCTCAAGCCCTTCGACGACGGCACGTCGCCCCAAGATCTTGTCGGCCTCACTACGCAAGACCGCCCCATGTAGTCCTCCCCAATTGGTCACATCTTCGAGAATCGGCGACGGGATCAGTCTTGGGAAGGGCGCGTTTCCCGGGCTGTGGATAACTCGCCCAGGCTGTGGGCAACTCTGTGCACGGGTGTTCGGGTCCGACAGGACCGAACACCCGTGCACAGGGACGTAACTCGCGTGATTGGGGCCGTAACTCGCGTGATTGGAGGCGTAACTCAGGCCAGGGTGGCCAGGGCCGTGTGGACCAGCGTGCGGACACCGCACAGCAGCGAACGCTCGTCGAGGGTGAAGGTCGGGCGGTGGATGTCGGCCATCGGGCCTTCACCGGACCAGACGCCGAGGCGAGCGAAGGCGCCCTGGACGTGCTCCAGGTACCAACCGAAGTCCTCGCCACCGGACGACTGCTCGGTCCCCGCCACGGCGGTCTCGCCCAACGCGGCTTCGACACCGGCCCGCATCAGCGCGTGCGACTCCGGATCGGACACGACCGGCGGCACACCGCGGCGGTAGTCGAGGGAGAACCCGACCCCGGTCGGCGCGAGCAGCGACTCCACGGAAGCCGCGACGAGCGGCTCCAGCATCGTCCAGACCTCGTGGTCCGCGGTGCGGAGCGTGCCGCGCAGCACCCCGTCCTGCGGGACGGCGTTGGCGGCCTGCCCGGCGTGCACCGCGCCCCAGACCAGCACGGTCCCGGATCGCGGATCGACGCGACGCGAGAGCACCGCAGGCAGCGAGGTGATCACGGTCCCCAGCGCGTGCACCAGGTCCGCGGTCAGGTGCGGCCGCGAGGTGTGCCCGCCCGGCGAGGTGAGCCGCAGCTCGATGAGGTCGGCGGCCGACGTCAGCGCGCCTTCGCGCAGCCCGACCTTGCCGACCTCCAGCCGCGGGTCGCAGTGCAGCCCGTAGATCCGCTCGACGCCTTCCATCGCGCCCGCGGCGATCATGTCCAGCGCGCCGCCGGGCATGACCTCCTCGGCGGGCTGGAAGATCAGCCGGACGCGGCCCGGCAGCTCCGGCGCACCTGCCAGCGCCCTCGCCGCGCCCAGCAGGATCGCGGTGTGCGCGTCGTGCCCGCACATATGCGCGGCGCCGTCGGTCTTGGAGGCGTACGGGAGCCCGGTGGCCTCGGTCAGCGGCAGGGCGTCCATGTCGGCGCGCAGCGCGACGCAGCGGTCGCCGCTGCCGATGTCGCAGACCACGCCGGTGCCCGTGGGGAGCACCCATGGCTTGAGCCCGACCGAGCGGAGCAGGGACATGACCATTTCGGTCGTGGCGAACTCGTGGCGGGAGAGCTCCGGGTGCGCGTGGATGTGGCGGCGCCACGCGACGACGTCGGTGGCGTTCGCACGGAGCCAGTCGTCGAGCCAGAAGGGGCCGCGTCCGGCACCAAGGTCATGCACAGGTGCCATGCTGACGCCGGCCTCGGAAATCAGCGCGGTGGACGCCTCTATAGGGGCAACGACGCGACCCTCGGGGTCGCCTGGAATGTCCGGACGTGAATCGAGCACCGTCACGCCGCACCTCCTCCCGCGACACAGTCACCTTCGTCTACCACCGTACGAGTGGTCGCTGAAGGCACGCTGGGTGCCGTTCGATCTGTGATACGCATTTGCGATAGATCGTGCACCATGCGGATGGCAAGCCGCTCGTCGAGTGATCGAGCCGGAGATGGCCGGTAGTGGATCTGCGATGAACGGCTGAGAGAGTTCGGCCCGGGCTAAGCGGAGAGTCCTTCTACTTACCGGTAGCGGTTCAGGCCTTCTTCTTGGAACGGGCGCGGCGGCCGAGGATCACCAGACCGAGCAAGATGGCCGCGGCGACGCCCGCGATGATCTTCCTCTTGGTCTCCTGGCTGTTGGCCTTGTCGGTCTCGGCGGGGTCGAGCACCGGCCCCGGGGGCGCCTGCGACGGCACCTCGTGCACCGCCGCTGCCTGCGCGATCACCGGCGCGGGCGCCTGGATCTCCGAGAACGGCGCAGCCTGCGCGACCGGCGCGCAGACGACCAGCACGGCGGCGACGAGCCCGGCAAGCTGCCCGAGACGAGACCTTTTCGGCATGACTCCCTTTCGACGGCGTAGCGCGAATCCGATTCTGCACTCTGCCGGGTTCCCGCGTCAGCCGCCACGCGGAGGACCGGAGAACGCCTCCAGAATCCGTTGCGCGGCCAGCGTCGGCGTCAGCTCACCGTCCCGGACCGCCCGTTCGACGTCGGGAACGACCGCTCGCACGTCCGGATGCGAAGCGAGCCGTCCGAGGAGCTGTTCCCGGACCATCGACCAGGTCCACTCCACCTGCTGCCGTCGCCGCCGTCCGTCCAGTTCACCCGAAGCGGTCAAGACCTCGCGGTGACGGCCGATTTCGGCCCACACGTCGTCGAGTCCGACGTCGGTGAGCGCGCTGCAGGTCAGCACCGGCGGCGTCCACTCGGCGTCCCGTCCGTAGATCATCCGCAGCGCGCCGGCGAGTTCACGGGCCGCGCGTTTCGCGTCGCGTTCGTGGTCGCCGTCGGCCTTGTTGACCGCGATGACGTCCGCCAGTTCGAGGACACCCTTCTTGATGCCCTGCAACTGGTCGCCGGTGCGGGCGAGGGTCAGGAACAGGAAGTGGTCGACCATGTTCGCCACGGTCACCTCGGACTGCCCGACCCCGACGGTCTCGACCAGCACGATGTCGTATCCGGCCGCTTCCATCAGCACGATCGTCTCGCGGGTCGCCCGCGCGACGCCGCCGAGCGTGCCCGAAGTCGGCGAAGGGCGGATGAACGCCTTCGGGTCGACAGCGAGGCGCGCCATGCGGGTCTTGTCGCCCAGGATCGAGCCGCCGGTCCGCGTCGACGACGGGTCGACGGCCAGCACGGCGACCTTGTGCCCGGCCTCGGTGAGATCCGTGCCGAGCTGGTCGATGAAGGTCGACTTGCCGACACCGGGAACGCCGGTGATGCCGACGCGCCGCGCGCCGCCCGCGTGCGGGAGCAGCTCGACCAGCAGCTCCTGCGCCTGCGCCCGGTGGTCGTCCCGGTTGGACTCGACGAGCGTGATCGCCCGCGACAGCAGGCCGCGGTCACCCGCGAGGACGCCTTTGGCCAGCGCCCCGACGTCGATCTTGCGCGGCAAGGTTCAGGACTCCTGGGCGGTCAGCTGTCCGATGAGGTCGATCGCCGCTTCGGCGATCACCGTGCCGGGGCCGAAGATCGCCGCCGCGCCCGCCGCGCGCAGCTCTTCGTAGTCCTGCGGCGGGATGACGCCGCCGACCACGACGATGATGTCCTCGCGTCCCTGCTCGGCGAGCTCGGCGCGCAGCGCGGGGACCAGCGAAAGGTGCCCTGCCGCCAGCGACGAAACGCCGATGACGTGCACGTCGGCCTCGATCGCCTGCCGCGCGACCTCGCCGGGGGTGGAGAACAGCGGGCCGACGTCGACGTCGAAACCGATGTCGGCGAAGCCGGTCGCGATCACCTTCTGGCCGCGGTCGTGGCCGTCCTGGCCCATCTTCGCGACCAGGATCCGGGGACGGCGGCCTTCCTCCTCGGCGAACTTCTCGACCAGTTCGCGCGCCTGCTCGACGTTCTCGGCCTTGCCGACCTCCTCGCGGTACACACCGGAGATGGTACGAATCTGGCCGGAGTGGCGCCCCCAGATCTTCTCCAGCGAGTCGGAGATCTCGCCGACGGTGGCCTTCGCCCGCGCGGCGTCGATGGCCAGCGCGAGCAGGTTGCCATCGGACTCGGCGCCCGCGGTCAGCCGTCGCAGCGCGTCCTGTGTGGCGTCCTCGTCGCGTTCTTCGCGCAGCCGCCGCAGTTTCTCCAGCTGCTGTGCGCGCACGCCGGCGTTGTCGACCTTGAGCACGTCGATCTGTTCATCGTCGGTGACCTGGTACTTGTTGACGCCGATCACCGGTTGACGGCCGGAGTCGATCCGCGCCTGTGTCCGCGCCGCGGCCTCTTCGATGCGCAGCTTCGGGATACCGGCGTCGATCGCCTTCGCCATCCCGCCCGCCTGCTCGACCTCGGTGATGTGGCCCCACGCCTTGCGCGCGAGGTCGTAGGTCAGCTTCTCGACGAACGCGCTGCCGCCCCACGGGTCGATGACCCGCGTGGTGCCGGATTCCTGTTGCAGCAGCAGCTGCGTGTTCCGCGCGATGCGCGCGGAGAAGTCGGTCGGCAGCGCCAGCGCCTCGTCGAGGGCGTTGGTGTGCAACGACTGCGTGTGTCCCTGGGTCGCGGCCATCGCCTCGACGCAAGTGCGGACGACGTTGTTGTAGACGTCCTGCGCGGTCAGCGACCAGCCCGACGTCTGCGAGTGGGTCCGCAGGCTCAAAGACTTGGAACTCTGGGGGTCGAAGCCCTTCACCAGCTTCGCCCAGAGGAGCCGTGCCGCGCGGAGTTTCGCGACCTCCATGAAGAAGTTCATCCCGATCGCCCAGAAGAAGGACAGGCGCGGCGCGAACTTGTCGACGTCCAGCCCGGCTTCGACCCCGGCGCGGATGTACTCGACGCCGTCCGCGAGCGTGTACGCCAGCTCCAGGTCGGCGGTCGCCCCGGCCTCCTGCATGTGGTAGCCGGAGATGGAGATCGAGTTGTACTTCGGCATGTTCCGCGAGGTGAACGAGAAGATGTCCGAGATGATCCGCATCGACGGCTGCGGCGGGTAGATGTAGGTGTTGCGGACCATGAACTCCTTGAGGATGTCGTTCTGGATGGTCCCGGCCAGTTTGTCCGGCGTGACACCCTGTTCCTCGGCCGCGACGACGTACAGCGCGAGCACCGGCAGGACGGCGCCGTTCATGGTCATCGAAACGCTCATCTTGTCGAGCGGGATGCCGTCGAAGAGCTGGCGCATGTCGTAGATCGAGTCGATCGCGACGCCCGCCATGCCGACGTCACCGGCGACGCGCGGGTGGTCGGAGTCGTAGCCGCGGTGCGTCGCGAGGTCGAAGGCGACCGAAAGGCCCTTCTGCCCGGCGGCGAGATTGCGGCGGTAGAAGGCGTTCGACTCCTCGGCGGTGGAGAAACCCGCGTACTGGCGGATGGTCCACGGCTGGTTGACGTACATCGTCGGATACGGGCCGCGCAGATACGGCGCGATACCCGGATACGTGCCGAGGAAGTCCACTCCGGACAGATCGTCGGCGGTGTAGACCGGCTTGACGCCGATGCCTTCCGGCGTCTCCCAGGCGAGCGCGTCAGGGCCCTTGCCGGTGGCGGCGTGCAACGCCTCAGTCCACTGAGGACGGTCGGCGGGGTCGGATCCGCCCAGCTCGATTCCGGCGAAGTTCGGGATGGTCATCACTGCACTCCGAGCTCGTTCAACGTGCCGGTCAGGATTTCCAGGGCGTCGCAGCCCGTGTAGAGGTAGCCCGTGACGTCCGGGTGGTCGCCGGGTTTTCCGGCGAGCAGCACCGACGTCGCACCGGCTTCCTTCAGTGCCTTCGCGACGCTGTCGGCTTCCTCCGCGTAGGAAGTGTTGCTTCCGCAGAGGCAGGCGATCTTCGTTCCACTGGCCCGGAATTCCGCGATGACGTCCTCCGGCGCACCGGGGTTCACGGCCTCGATCCCGCCCGCTTGGAACAGGTTCGCCGCGAAACTCGCCCGTGCGGTGTGCGCCGCGACCGGGCCGAGCGTGGCGAGGAAGACGCGGGGACGGCTCGGATGCGCGTCCGCCCGGTCCCGCAGGGCCTCGAACGCTTCGGCGTACCGGTGCCGGGGCAGGCCGCCATCCGGCAGCTCTTCGACGGCGTCGCGGACGACTGTTTTCTCGGTCAGGTTGGGGAATTCGCTGACGCCGGTGATCGGATCACGCCGGGTCGCGAGCCGCTTCGACCGCTTTTCCCACGTTTCGGCAAGCCGCGCGGCGAGCGCGCCGGAGGCCAGTTCGGCCTCGATCCCGCCCGCCGCTTCGATGGCGGTGAACTCGCGCCACGCGGCCTTGGCCAGGTCTTCGGTGAGGTTTTCGACGTACCAGGAGCCGCCTGCCGGGTCGATGACACCGGCCAGTTTGGACTCCTCCAGCAGCACGGCGTGCGTGTTGCGCGCGATCCGCGCGGAGAACGCGTCCGGCTGACCGATCGCGGCGTCGAACGGGAGCACGGTGATCGCGTCCGCGCCGCCGACCCCGGCACCGAAACAGGCGAGCGTGGTCCGCAGCATGTTCACCCACGGGTCACGCTGGGTCAGCATCGCGGGCGACGTGACCGCGTGCTGCCGCATGCCGGACACCTTGCCGGCTGAGCCCCCAGCGACCTCGGTGACGCGGGCCCACAGGCGCCGCGCGGCGCGGAACTTGGCGATCGTGAGGAACTGGTCCGCCGTGGCGGCGAGCCGGAATTCGATCTGCCCGGCCGCGGTGTCGACGTCCAGCCCCGCTTCGGTGAGCGCCCGCAGGTACGCGACGCCCGCGGCGATGGTCGCGCCGAGTTCCTGCGCGTCCGAGCCGCCCGCCTCATGGAACGGCAGGCCGTCGGCGACGATCGTCCGCACCTTCGGATGACTGACGGCGACCCGCGCCGCCAACCGCGCGGCGGGGACGAGCGGATGCGCCGAACCGGTGCGCGCGGCCGACCCGATCGGGTCGGCGCCGAGGGTCGCGGTGACCGCGCTCGCCGGGATCTCGCGTTCGGCGAACAGGGCGAACAACTCGTTCGCGGCGGCTTCGTACTCGTCGCCCGCGTCGAGGGTGACGGGCGCGAGGTCGACGTAGACCTCGTTCAACGCGTCGCCCAGATCGGCGACGGGGACGCCGTGCGCACCGGCGCGCAGCCAGATGGAGCTGACGCCGCCTTCGAGGTCGGCGAGGATCGCGGCGTTCGTCGCCTTCGCGTCGCGACGCGCGTACCGGGCACGGATGTCCCAGCCGGTCGTCACCGCGCCCTCGGGCCGGGCGCTTCTCACGAACGGCGGAAGACCGGGGAACCCTGTCCCCTCGACGGCGTCTTCGGCGGTGTAGAGCGGCTGGATCTCCAGACCGTCATACGTCCGGGTGACGAGCTTGCTTTCGGGCAGGCCGTCGAACGACTCGTCGATGGCGCCGCTCTTGCGCAGCACTCCGGCCACGAGTTCCCGCCACTGGTCCCGGCTCGCTTCGGGGAACTCCGCCGCGAGCTTCAGCTCCTCGGGCGAGTCA
This sequence comes from Amycolatopsis sp. TNS106, assembly GCF_019330265.1. Classification (NCBI taxonomy): domain Bacteria; kingdom Bacillati; phylum Actinomycetota; class Actinomycetes; order Pseudonocardiales; family Pseudonocardiaceae; genus Amycolatopsis; species Amycolatopsis sp. TNS106. The sequence goes on from NZ_CP024972.1 coordinate 5,449,842, forward strand.
GGGGTCGGCACTGACTCCGTCTCGGCCACTTCCGTCATAGCCATCGATGCTAACGGCCCTCAAGTGGCGTTACCTGTGACGCTAGTCGCGCCGAAAGGGTGGCCTGTTCACTCCGACAGGGCACGGCGCATGGGTCCCTCACACGGGCATACGCCACAATTGGGCCGTGCCGTCCGACACCACCGAGCCCAGCGAGAGTCCCGGCGACGAGAAGCGTGTGGTCGCCGGGCGATATCGGTTGCGCTCGGTCATCGGATCGGGGTCGATGGGCACGGTCTGGTCGGCCTACGACGAGTTCCTGCACCGTCCCGTCGCGGTCAAAGAGGTCCGCCTCCCGCCCGGCGTGCCGACGTCGCAAGCCGACGAACTGCGTGAGCGGACCCTGCGCGAAGCCCGCGCGATCGCCGTCCTGAGTCACCCGAACGTGATCATCCTGCACGACGTCGCGCGCGAGAACGACGAGCCGTTCGTGGTCATGGAGCTGCTGCCGTCGCGCAGCCTCGCGCATATCCTGCGCGACCACGGGCCGCTGACGGTCGAGCAGGCGGCGGCGGTCGGTATCGCGGTGGCGTCCGCGCTCGAAGCCGCGCACGCCGCCGGCATCACCCACCGTGACGTCAAACCGGGCAACGTCCTCGTCGCGGGTGACGGCCGCATCAAGCTCACCGACTTCGGCATCGCGCGCAACGTCTCCGAAGCCACCATGACCCGGACCGGGATGATGCTGGGCTCGCCCGCCTACATCGCGCCCGAGGTCGCGTCCGGCGGCGCCGTCGTCCCCGCCGCGGATCTCTGGGGTCTCGGCGCGACGCTGTTCGCCGCCGTCGAGGGCTCGCCGCCCTACGACGCCGACGGCGACCCGCTCGAGACGGTCGGCAAGGTCGTCAACGGGAAGGTGCCGAAGCCCGGCCCCGGTCCGCTGGCCGACGTGATCGGCGCGCTCATGAAGAAGGAGCCGTCGAAGCGGATCACCCTGCGCGAAGTGCGCCGCCGGCTGTACCCGTTGCAGGCCAAGACGCTCATCGACCTCTTCCCCGCCGAGCTGTTCCACACACCCGACGGCAAGAAGACCACCGCCCATCTCGACGCGACCGACACCCAGGTGATCAAGCCGGTCGCGCCGGAAAAGCCGGGCGAGGGCACGAGTTCCGAACTCGCCGCCGACCCCGGACCGCTGCCGTTCCTGAACCAGCCCGCGCCGGCGCCTCCCGCCGAACCACCGCCGATGCCGACCGTCACACCGACGCCGACGGGCCCGCCGGGGCGGTCAGGGCGGTCGGCGGTGGGCACGGTGGTGCTGGCGCTCGTGTCGGTCGTCCTCTTCCTCCTGGCCGCCGGCGGCGGATTCGTGCTGGCCAGGGCCGTCGGCGGGCAGGACCTGCGGCCACCGGAGAAGGTGCAGCAGGGCGACACGGTCATCACTCAGCCGCCGCCGAAACTGATCACGCAGCAGGGTGACGCCAGCACGGTGAACGGCCTCAAGGGCGGCCGGTTCAGCATCGGCGTCCCGGAAGGCTGGCAGAAGTTCGTCGCGCCGCATGTCACCAAGGGCGTGCCGAGCACCGTGGTCCAGTACGTCTCGCCCGACGGCCGCCAGGTCATCCGGGTCGAGCGGCTGAGCGGTTTCCTGTCGAGCAGCCCGCCGCCCGCCTACTTCAGCTGGCTGAAGAGCCAGCATCCCGAAATCGCCCTCATCGGTGAGCCGACCACCGTGCCCGGCCGGGGCGACAACAGCCAGCGGTACACCTACCGGACGACCGAGCGCGCTGTCGGGAGCCGGGACGCCGTGAACGAGAGCATCACTCGCACGACGTACATGGACCTGTTCAGTGGCGGCACCGACCTCTGGGTCCTCTCGGTGACGTCGCCGATCGAGCAGGAGAATTCCGCGAAGACCGCGATCTTCGAGCCCGTGGCGCTTTCCCTCATCGTCGACGGTTAGCCCGGCGGGCCGGCGTCCACAAGTGCGCCCGATTGGTGCCATGATGTCCGGCTCTCGCGGGCGTCGTGAGTGGTAAGTGTCGTTCTAACGCTCTTTAGCACTCACGACCCCGCGCGGAACTGGCCTCGCCCACGACTTCCCCCTCAGGACCGCTTGCGAGCGGTCACCCCCGCATGCGACGGGAAGGAAGCGTCTTCAGCCCTCCTGAGCGAAGTAGGCCTTCGAAGCACGCTGCTGCGCCAGCCTCCGCATCACCGAGAGCAGCCTGTCCCCGAGAAGCGTCTCCACGACGGCGATCTCGATGATCTGCTCCAGCGACTCGATCCCGGCGATCGCCTCGAAGTCCAGTTCGGCGGTCCGGTCGGCGATCTCGGCGTAGTCGTCGAGATGGTCGAGGTACCAGCCGTGCCCGACCTCGCGGATCGTGCACAGGACGCCGACCAGTGCCTGGATGACCAGGTCGTCGTCCTTGCAGGGCCAGCCGCGGCGCTCGGTGAGGTCCCGGACCGTCGCGAGCGCCCATTCGCGGGCTTCGTCGTCGGCGACCTGCCGCGGGGGCGTGATGCCCTGCTGGGCGATGCCGAGGATGTGGTGGGGGCTGGCTTCCCCGGCGTCGACCGCGGCGAGCACTTCTCCGACCGTCGCGAGCGACAGGCCGCCGACCTCCATCAGCGCCCTGATCAGCTTGATCCGCTGGACGTGCCCCTCGCCGTACTTCGCCTGGTTGGGGCTGGTCCGCTCACCCGGCGGGAGCAGCCCTTCCCGCAGGTAGTACTTGATCGTGGCGACCGGGAGCCCGGCTTTCTCGCTCAGTTCGGCCATCCGCACGCGTGCGTTCTCCGATCTCGGGGACGGTTCCAGGGTCATCCCTGAAGATTTCTCAGGATGGATAGCTTAGGTTCCCATAACGGAGAGCTTGACTATCCATTCCGGGAGGGACCCATGACCATCTTGACCGATCTCCGCGAGAGAACCCGCACCTGGCACCGCGGTTCGTATCGCCTGGCCCAGGCCTTCGCCGTGATCACCGTGCTGTGCGCACTGGCCATGCTGATCGACCAGCGGACCCTGAACGGCGCGCCGCTCTGGGCGAAACTGTTCAAATTCGCCGTCTCCGCGGCGCTGTACTTCTTCACCTGGAGCTGGCTCGTCTCGCTGCTGCCGAGGTTCCGGCGGACCGCGTACTGGCTGACGAACGTCCTCGTCGTGTGCTTCAGCATCGAGTACGCACTGATGGTGGTCCAGACCATTCGCGTCCGCGCGAGTCACTTCAACAACGAGACCCCGCTGGACGCCACGATCTTCGCCGTCATGGCCGGGACGATCGCCGTGCTGTGGGTGGTCAACCTCGTGCTGACGATCGCCGTCCTGTTCCTCCGGCTCCCCGATCGGGCGACGGCGTGGGCGGCCAAGATCGGCGCGATCCTCGGCGTGCTGGGGCTCTCGCTGGCCACGCTGATGACCAGCCCGACCCCGGACCAGCAGGCCATGCTCGACGCGACCGGCCAGTCCGCGATGGTCGGCGCGCATACCGTCGGGCTCCCCGACGGCGGCCCCGGCCTGCCGATCCTCGGCTGGAGCACGGTCGGCGGCGACCTGCGGATCCCGCATTTCCTCGGCCTGCACGGGCTTCAGGTCCTCCCCTTGCTCGCGCTCGCCCTCGGCGTCCTGGCGGCGCGCTACCCGAGGCTTCGCGACGACGTCCTCCGGCTGCGACTCGTGGTGATCGCCGGTGTCGGCTACGCGGGCCTTCTCGCCCTGCTCACCTGGCAGGCGCTGCGCGGCCAGTCGATCGTCGCCCCCGACTCGCAGACCCTGACCGCCTTCGCCCTGCTCGGGGCGGGCGTCGCCGTTAGCGGGCTGATCGCGATCGGGCGGTCGGCGCGGGAGCTGGAGGCATCGTCGCGATGAGCGTCGAGACGCTGTTCACCTGGACCTTCCCGCTGGCGACGCCGTTCTGGCTGCTGATGATCTTCCTGCCCGGCTGGTCGTGGACCCGCCGGATCATGTCCTCGCCCTGGACGCCACTGCTCCCGCTGATCCCGTACTTCGCGCTCGCCATCGCGCATCTCGGTGAACTCTGGACGGCGGTGAGCAGGCCGGACCTCGACGTGCTCAGCGCGTTCACCGGCACGCCGTACGGGGCGGCCACGATCTGGGCCCAGCTGATCGCCTTCGACCTGTTCATCGCCCGCTGGATGTACCTCGAATCCCGCGAGCACCGGATCCACCCGCTGGTGACCGGCCCGATCCTGGCGCTCACGATCTTCCTGTCCCCGTTCGGGCTGGTGGCGTTCCTGCTCGTGAGAACCGTCCGGATACGCTCGTCGCATGAGTGAGAACGAGGTCGCGGCGGCCGCCGCCATCGCCGAACGCACCGGCGTCGAGAAGCACGACATCGCCGTCGTGCTCGGTTCGGGCTGGCGCCCGGCGGCGGACGTCATCGGGGAGCCCGAGGCGGAGATCCCGCTGGGCGAGCTGCCCGGATTCGTCGCGCCGGGCGCGGTCGGGCACGGGGGGACCGTCCGGTCGGTCCGCGTCGGCGAGAAGCGCGCGCTGATCCTGCTGGGCCGCACGCATTTCTACGAGGGCAAGGGGATCGACCCGGTCGTGCACAACGTGCGCACCGCCGCGGCGGCGGGCGCCAGGACCGTGCTGCTGACCAACGCCGCGGGCGGTCTGCGCGAGGGCTTCCGGGTCGGGCAGCCGGTGCTGATCTCCGACCACCTGAACCTGACCGCGCGCTCACCGATCGTCGGCGCGAACTTCGTCGACCTGACGGACCTTTACGCGAAGCGGCTGCGCGACATCGCCCGCGAGATCGACCCTTCGCTGGAAGAAGGCGTCTACGCGGGGCTGACCGGGCCGCATTTCGAGACGCCGGCGGAGATCCACATGCTGCGAACGCTCGGCGCCGACCTCGTCGGCATGTCGACGGTGCTGGAGGCCATCGCCGCCCGCGCCGCCGGGGTCGAGGTGTTCGGGCTTTCGCTGGTGACCAACCTGGCGGCCGGGATGACCGGGGAACCGCTGAACCACGAAGAGGTCCTCGAGGCGGGCCGCCAGTCCGCCACCCGCATGGGCACCTTGCTCAAGGAACTCGTCGCCCGCGCCTGACAGCCCTTTGCGCGTGAAGGCCCCCTTCCCTCGGCTGAGCCGAGGGAAGGGGGCCTTCACGCGCTTCTCAGCCGGCGAACTCGGGAAGCCGCTGAGCGACCTCCGCGGGGGACGGCATCGCGGCGACCTCGTCGGCGAGTTTCCGTGCCGCGCCGAGCACCGCTTCGTCCGTGAGCAGCTTTCGCGCCTGCTCGGTGATGACCTCCTCGACGACGTCGGCGCCGATCAGTTGCGTGCCCACCCCGGCCGTGACGACGGCTTCGGCGTTCGTGAACTGATCCGCTCCCTGCGGCAGCACCAGCTGCGGCAGCCCGGCGCCGAAAGCCCCGAGCGTCGTTCCGCTGCCGCCGTGGTGGACCACGAGGTCGACGTGCGGCAGGAGATCGACCTGCGGCACCCACGCCTCGACACGGACGTTGCCGGGGACGTCGCCCAGCGCCGCCGGATCCACCGTCGGCCCCGCCGCGACGATGACGTCCGCGTCGATCCGCGCCAGGCCGCCGATGGCCCGCTTCAACACGTCTTCGTCACCGAAAGCGGTGCCCAGGGTGAGGTAGATCAGCGGACGGCTCCTGTCCCGCCCGGCCACTCCCGCCGGGAGGTCTCCCGGCTCCGCCCAGCCGACGGGACGCAACGGGATCCTGTTCGCTTCGGCCAGGAAATCGGGCGCCTGCACCGATTCCGGGCAAATGTCGATGACCGGGTCACCGAAAGAGGGCAGACTCGCGCCCTCGATTCCGAACTCTGCCGCGAATTCCGCGAGACGGCCGGTGATGATGTCGGCGACCTCGCCCGGCGAGACGCGGCCGAAACCGTGCCCGATCGCGGGGATCCCGGCGAGCCGGGCGGCGATGGCGCCCCCGGCGTTTCCGCTTTCGTAGACGACGAGATCGGGCCGGTGCCGGTCGAGCACCGGCGCGAGATCGGCGACGAACCGCCGCGGCAGCACGTTTCCGAACACCTGCCCGATGACCGGGTAGAACGATTCGGGTGGGGCGTCCTTGGCCCGGGGCTGAGCGTCGGGGCCGAAGAACGACTCGAACGCCTCCCGCATGCCGAATCCGGCGCTTTCCGCGGCCAGCCCGGCCTTCTCGACCACCGGGAGCATGTCGTCACCTGTGGCGAAGAGGACTTCGTGCCCGGCGTCGCGAGCGGCGACGGCGAGCGGTAGTAGGGGATAGAGATGACCATGACTCACCAGAGAAGTGAAGATCAATCGCACCCTCCCCAACGTACCCGTAGGCTGACTCGGTGACGACTTCTTTGACCTCGGAGCTGCGGGATCGGGCGTTCCGCTGGATCGCCGACGACCCGGACGACGATTCCCGTGTCGAGCTGCAGAACATCCTCGCGCGCGCGATGGGCGGCGAAGCCGGTGCGGCGGCCGAACTCGCGGACCGGATGGCGGGCCCGCTCGAATTCGGCACCGCCGGGCTGCGCGGCCCGGTGCGCGCGGGCCCCAACGGGATGAACGTCGCGGTCGTGACCCGGACCACGGCCGGGGTCGCGGCCTGGCTGGCCTCGCAAGGACATGCGGGCGGGGTCGTGGTGGTCGGCCGCGACGCGCGGCACGGTTCGGAAGCCTTCGCCGCGGCGGCCGCCGAGGTGCTGACGGCCGCCGGGTTCGCGGTGAAGACGCTGCCCGGCCCGCTGCCCACACCGGTGCTCGCGTTCGCCGTTCCCGCCCTCGGCGCGGTCGCGGGCATCCAGATCACCGCGTCGCACAATCCCCCGGCGGACAACGGTTACAAGCTTTACGACGCGTCGGGTGGCCAGATCGTCCCGCCTTCGGACGGTCAGATCGAGCGGGCCATCGAAGCCGCTCCCCCGGCGATCAGCGTGCCGCGAGAGCCGGGCGCCGAGGTGCTGGGCGACGAACTCCTGAACGCGTACCTCGCGAAGGTCGCGCTTCTGCCGCGCGGCCCGGAGCGCGAGGTCAAGGTCGCCGCAACGGCGCTGCACGGCGTCGGCGCGGACACCCTGCGCGCCGCGTTCGAGCGCGCCGGTTTCGGCGACCTCCACCTGGTGCCCGAGCAGGCCACGCCCGATCCCGACTTCCCGACTGTCGCCTTCCCGAATCCGGAAGAACCGGGCGCGACGGACCTTTTGCTGACACTGGCGTCCGAAGTGGACGCGGACCTGGCGATCGCGCTCGATCCCGACGCCGACCGCTGCGCGCTGGGCGTGCGCGAGCGGGACGGCTCGTGGCGGATGCTGCGCGGCGACGAAACCGGCGTGTTACTCGGCCGGCACATACTGTCCACTGTGGATAGTGCCGACCCGCTCGTGGCCACGACGATCGTGTCGTCGTCGATGCTCGGCGAGGTCGCGAAGGAATTCGGGGCGCGCTATGCGGAGACCTTGACCGGGTTCAAATGGCTGGTCCGCGCGGGCGAAGGGCTCGTCTTCGCCTACGAAGAGGCACTCGGCCTCTGCGTGAACCCCGGTTTCGTGCGCGACAAGGACGGCATCGCCGCCGCCGTCCTCGCCGCGGCGTTGACCGCTTCCCTGCGCGCTGTCGGACGCGGACCGCTGGACATCCTCGACGAACTGTCCGTGAAGCACGGTGTGCACGTGACGGATCAGGTCTCCTTGCGGGTCACCGATCTTTCGGTGCGGGAGCGGCTGATGGCGGGCCTGCGCGCCACGCCCCCGTCGGCGCTGGGCGGTACCGACGTCACGATGGAGGACCTCCTGCCCGACGCCGACGTCCTCCGCCTGACCGGCGAAGGCCTGCGTGTCGTCATCAGGCCCTCCGGGACCGAGCCGAAACTGAAGGCGTACTTGCAGGTCAAGCAGCCGGTCGCCGGCGACCTCACCGAGGCACGCGCCGCCGCGGACGCCCGGCTGTCCGCACTGCGGGCCGACATCGAGTCCCTGCTGGTGTGAAATGCCGAAGCTGCTGATCGTCCACCACACGCCGTCGCCCTCGACGCAGGCGATGTTCGAGGCCGTGCTTTCCGGCGCGAACCATCCGGACATCGAGGGCGTCGACGTCGTGCGCCGTGCGGCGCTGGGCGCGACCGTGCCCGACGTCCTGGACGCCGACGGTTACCTGCTCGGCACCCCGGCGAATCTGGGGTACATGTCCGGCGCGCTGAAACATTTCTTCGACACCGTCTACTACCCGTGCCTGGATTCCACGCGGGGACGGCCGTTCGGGTTCTTCGTGCACGGCAACAACGACACCTCCGGCACCGTGCGCGGGATCGAGAGCATCACCACCGGACTCGGCTGGGAGAGCGCGGCTTCGCCGGTGCTCGTCACCGGAGAACCGGGCAAAGCGGATTTGGAAGCCTGTTTCGAACTGGGCGGCACCCTGGCCGCCACCCTGATGCCCTGACCCACACCGCAATTCGTCATCTAGTTGCGACAGCGATCGACGCGAGTAGATGACGAATTGCGGCGGAAAAGTAAGGGGCCTGTCACCGGAAGCCCTGGGGGTCGACCTCCGGCAACAGGCCGAGACCAAGGGTTCGCCGTGACGGCGATCAACCTTGGCTGCCTCAGCGTACTACATCCGGCACGATCTTGTGCACCCACCGGAAAAACGGCTCTCACTCCGGCGTCCGTACACCCCCAGGGCACGGATTCCGGAGTGAGAGACCGGACACGGCACGAAACCGCTTGACAACTGTAAACCACTGCATACATACGCTGTCAACAGCTGCGGACAGGCTGTATCGCGTTACACTCCCACTACGGAACGGGACCAGGGAACGGATGGGGGGTCATGTCTCCGTATCAGACCTTCGCGCAGAAACTGAGCGCGCTGATCGATTCGGCGCGCGCGGACGAAGGCGCCCCGCACAGCTATCGCGAGCTGTCCGCGGCGATCGACCGCGCCGGCGGGCCCACCATGTCGCCCGCGTACCTCCAGCAGCTCGCCACGGGCAAACGCGTCAACCCGAAGATCCACTACGTCGAGGCGCTGGCGAAGCTGTTCGGAGTCCCGGTCACGTACTTCTTCGAAGACCAGGAACCGCAGCCCGCCGGAGAGGCGAAGCTCATGGCCATGCGCGCGCAGGAGCTGTCCCCCCAAGGCCGTCGCCAGGTCATGGACCTGCTGGAGCTCGTCGAGCGCTACGAACGGGCCGAACGCGACCAGCCGGACGAAAGCCGATGAAGGAACGGGAGCTCCGCAAACGCTGCCGCAAGATGCTGAACAAGCTCGACATCGAGCCACCGCTGGACGTCGGCGTGCTCTGCGAGCGGCTCGGCGAACAGCGTGGCAGGCCGATCCGGCTGATGCCGTACCCGCTGGAGGTCCCCGGTCCGTTCGGCTGCTGGATCGCCACCGGTTCGGCGGACTACATCTTCTTCCAGCAGGAGACCACGAAGTCCCACCAGGACCACATCATCCTGCACGAACTCGGGCATATGCTCGCCGATCACCATCCCGGCGGCGACGCCGAACCCGCCGACTTCCTGCGCGGCCCGGCCACCGGCCTGGACAGCGACGCGGTGCACCGCGCCTTACGCCGCACCTCCTACGATGAGGCGCACGAATGGGAAGCCGAGACCGTGGCGACCATCATCCTCGAATGGGCGTCGGTCTTGAACTACACGATTCCCCGTCGCGCCGACGACGATGACGTCCGCCGCGTCCAAGGCGCGCTGGGCGACCATCAAGGGTGGCTGTGAACTCGCTGTTCTCCCCTCTCAACGTCGTGGCGATGGTGCTGTTCGCCACCGCGCTCGCCTGGCGGATCTACCAGACGTACCGGGCGCCCCGGCTGCTGCCGAACTGGGCGATCACCATCACGATCGTCTGCGTCGCCGGCTCCTTCCTCGCCCAGCAGAAGGTCATCTCCGGCTGGCTCGACGGGCTGACGGGCAAGGGCACCGGCCGCCTGGTCAACAACATCATGCTCGCCATCGGGGTGTGCGCGCTGTTGATCGTGTTCCTCGGCTCCGCGCTGGGGCCGCGCAGGCCGAAGCGCGTCCTGTTCGAGCTCGTCCCGCTCTCCGGCGCGATCGCGCTGATGCTGGTCGCCATGGCCCTCACCCCGCCGGAGGTGCGCGGGCTCGCGCTGAGCCCGAAGCTCGTGCACGTGCCCGGGGTGGCGCTGTTCTACCTGGGGGCCGGGATCTACCTGATCTACGGCCTCGCCGCGTGCGCCTGGTGGATCTTCCGCTACATCCGCACCGCGGACCGCCATCTGAAGACCGGGCTGAAACTCAGCGCCGCCGGGCTGATCTGCCTGTCCGTCGGCAGTGTGTTCCGCGCGCTCTACATCGTGATCGCGTGGGCGTTCGGGCCCTCGGTCCCGCTTCTGCTCACCGTCGCCGTCCCGTTGGTACTGCTCGGGATCGTGCTCTTCCTCGCCGGGATCACCTATCCCGGCGCCCGTGCGCGGTTCGCCGCGCTGCGCCGCCGTCGCCAGCATCGGCGCCACCACGACGAGCTCACCCCGTTGTGGACCGCGCTGGCCGGGATCTACCCGAACATCGTGCTCCGGACCACGCCACAGGGCAGGTGGGAGCGGTGGCGGCCGCGCACGGTCCACCGCCGATACTACCGCCGCGTGATCGAGATCCGGGACGGGCTCGTGCAGCTGAGCCCCTATCTGGAAACCGATCTCACCGCGCTCGCCGCCGACGATCCGCGGGCGGCGGCGGAAGCGCTGAAGACGGCGATCGCCAGGCAGACCGCCGGTGAGGAGACCGACGGGCGGGCGAAACTCGTGCTCCCGGGCGGCGCCTCCGACATCGAATCCGACGTGCGGCCGCTGCTCGCCCTGTCCGCCGCCGTCTCCAGGAGCAAGGCATGACCGCACAACTTCTGCTGACGGCCGGGCGCGTCCTGCCACGGCCGAGCACACCGGTCGAAGACGGCGCCGTGCTCGTCGAGCGCGGCCGGATCCTCGCGGCGGGCCCTCGCGCCGAGGTCGTGGCCCAGGCGTCGCCGGACGCCGAACGGCTCGACTTCCCCGGAGCGACACTGCTGCCCGGCCTGTTCAACGCCCACGTGCACCTGGCTTTCGACGCCACCCGCGAGATGCTGCCGAACTTCCTGGCGAGCGGTGACGAAGCGCTGCGCGCGGGCGCCAAGAACCGGCTGGGACAGCTGCTGCGCAGCGGCGTCACGACGGTGCGCGACCTCGGCGATCGTGACGCGCTGGGCGCGCGGGTCCGAGCGGAACTCGAAACCGAAGGCACCGCCGCGCCGCGCCTGCTGACCGCGGGATCGCCCTTGACCGTCCTCAAAGGACACTGCCACTTCTTCGGCGGCGAGGTCGCGGACGACGCCGCGATCCGGGCCCTGATCGACGCCAACGCGGCCGCGGGCGCGGACGTGATCAAGGTGATGGCCAGCGGCGGCCAGATCACCGAGGGCGGCGCGGACATGTGGGAATCCCAGTTCGACGTCCGGGCGCTGCGCCTGATCGTCGAACACGCGGCACGCCACGGGCTCCCGGTCGCGGCGCACGCCCACGGCTCCGACGCGATCGAAGCGTCGGTCGAGGCCGGGGTCCGCACGATCGAGCATTGCACCTGGATGACCGGGCCCCAGCGCCAGGACAGGCGCGAAGGCGTCGCCAAGCGCATGGCGGCCGAGGGCATCGCGGCGTGTTCGACCAGCAGCCGCAACTGGCGGATGCTGGCCGAGCGCATGGGCGAGGAGCTCGCGAAAACCGTGTACGGACGGCTGTCCTGGCTGGAGGAGCTGGGTGTCCCGCTGCTGGCGGGGACGGACGCCGGGCTGCCCGGTTCGGTTTTCGACGATCCCGTCGGCGCCCTCGAACTCTACGAATGGCTCGGCTTCGGCAGGCGCCGGATCCTCGAAATCGCGACCGAGGACTCCGCCGCCGGGCTCGGCCTCGGCGACGTCACCGGGCGGCTGACAGCCGGCCTGAGCGCCGACGTCCTGGTCGTCGACGGCGATCCGCTCGCCGATCTTTCCGCGCTCCGGAGCGTCCGCCTCGTCCTTGCGCGGGGCGCCCGGGCCTGACTCCCGAAAGCGGGACGCCCACTTTGGTGACACCGTTTTAAAACGGTGTTATCGTTGGCTTCCCCTGCGGCGAAAGGAACCCACCATGGAAGGCCCGATCAGGCTCTTCACCGTCATCGCGCTCGTCTCCCTGCCAACGGTGATGTACGGCGGCTACGCGCTGATGGGTGTCCTGCGCGACAGGAAACTGACCGAACACCAGCGCGGGATGTTCCGCGCCGGCCACGCGCACGCCGGTGTCCTGCTGGTTCTCGCGCTGGTCGCGCTGCAGATCCTCGGGCAGACCGGGCTCCCGGCCGCCACGCTGTGGATCGTCTGCTTCCTGCTGCTGTTCGGCGTGCTCGCCCAGTCCGGCGGTTTCTTCCTGCACCTGGCACCGGGCAAGGGCAAGCTCGGCGGGCGGGTCACCAGCGCCGGGGCGGTACTGCTCGGAGCGGCGATCCTGACCACCGCGTACGGCGTCGCGTTCGCTGGTTAAGCTTGTTGACGTGCCTGAATACCTGCCGACAGCCCCCGCCAAGGGGACCCGCGACTTCCTGCCCGCCGAGATGTCCGTCCGGACGCAGGTGTTCGGCCATCTCTACGACGTGCTCGAACTGCGGGGTTTCCTCCGCTACGACGGGCCAATCCTCGAACCCGCCGAAATCTACGAGCGGAAGTCCGGGCAGGAGATCGCGGACCAGCAGCTGTACACGTTGACCACCAAGGGCGGCGAGCGGCTGGCGCTGCGCCCGGAGATGACGCCGTCGGTCGCCAGGATGATCGCGGGCAACGCCAAGTCGCTGCAGTTCCCGGTGCGCTGGTACAGCCACCCGAACTGCCACCGCTACGAGCGGCCGCAGCGTGGCCGGGTCCGCGAGCACTGGCAGATCAACGCGGACATCTTCGGTTCGGACAGCGCGAACTGCGAGATCGAGATCTTCGAGCTCGTCCACGACATGATGAGCGCGCTCGGCGCGACCCCGGACATGTTCCAGGTGCGGGCCAACGACCGGAACCTGCTCTCGTCGGCGCTCACCGACATCGTCGGCGTGACCGCGGAGCAGCTGCCGCAGGTGTTCACCCTGGTGGACCGCTGGGAGAAGTCGGACCGGACGAAGCTGAGCGACACCGCGGCCGAGATCGGCCTGACCGACAAGCAGTTCGAGAAGCTGACCGAGATCCTGACGTCCGGCGCGGCCTTGCTCGACGAGCTGCCGGACCAGGTCAAGGAGAACTCGAACCTGGTCAAGGTGCTGAACAGCGGCGCCGCGGACCTGGTCACGTTCGATCCGATGATCGTGCGCGGGCTCGCGTACTACACGTCGACCGTGTTCGAGGTCTTCGACACCTCTCCGGAGAACCGTCGCGCCCTCTTCGGCGGCGGCCGGTACAGCGACCTGGCGTCGTTGTTCACGTCGCAGCAGATCCCCGGGATCGGCTTCGGCATGGGTGACGTCACGCTCATCGACTTCCTCGACACGCACGGCCTCACCCCGAAGCCGCGCAGCGAGACCGATGTCGTGGTGATCCCGGTGGTCGAAGAGCTCACCGACGCCGCGCGCGAGGTCGCCGCACGGCTCCGGAAGGCCGGGCTGCGCACGTCCACGCCCGTCGAGCTTCGCAAGCTGGGCAAGGAGCTCACCCGGGCCGACAAGGCCGGGGCGCGGGCCGTGGTGATCGTCGGCCAGGAGGACTGGGACGCCGGGAACGTGACCGTGCGGGGGCTCGCGACCCGCGATCAGCGGACCGTGGCCGTCGACGGCGTGGTCGACGCGGTCAATTCCCTGCTCTGACAACGAATCGCGGCCAGCGGGCGCAACGCGAGGCGTCAAGGCTTCCGGTGAACGCGCCCGCGGGTTGATCGGGGTCGTGAGTGGTGAAGACGGTTGGAACGATCTTTGCCACTCACGACCCCGCGCACAGCCCCGATCAGCCCGGCAGGCCGACCATCCGTACCGGCCACGCCACACTCAGCGGGACAGCAAGCGCATGGCCGCTTCGGGGTAGCGCTCCCCCGCGACCGCGTCGGCGGGCACCGCCTCTTCGATCGCCGCCACGTCTTCGGCGGTCAGCTTCAGGCCGACGGACGCCACGTTCTCCTCGAGGTACTTGCGCCGCTTGGTGCCCGGGATCGGCACGACGTCGTCACCCTGTGCCTGCACCCAGGCCAGCGCCAGCTGACCCGCCGTGACACCCTTCCGCTCGGCCAGCGCGCGCAGTGCCTCGACGATCGCCAGGTTCCGCTCCAGATTCCCGTCGGCGAACCGCGGCTGGGTCGTCTGCCGGAAGTCACCCTCCGCGAAGTCCTCTTTGGACTTGAAACGGCCGGTGAGGAAACCGCGGCCCAGCGGGGAATACGGCACCAGCCCGATGCCGAGCTCACGGCAGACCGGGACGACCTCGTTCTCGATGTCGCGCGACCACAGCGACCATTCCGTCTGCACCGCCGTCACCGGATGCACGGCGTGCGCCCGCCGGATCGTCTCCGGGCCTGCCTCGGACAGCCCGATATGCCGGATCTTCCCCTGCTCGACCAGCGAGGACAGCGCGCCCGCGGTCTCCTCGATCGGCACGTTCGGATCGACGCGGTGCTGGTAGTAGAGGTCGATGTGGTCGACGTTCAACCGCCGAAGCGAAGCCTCGACCTGTTGGCGCACATAGAATTCGTCACCCCGGATCCCGCGCTTCGAGGGATCCGCCTCGTCGCGCACGATGCCGAACTTGGTCGCCAGCACCACCTGGTCGCGTTTGCCCGCCAGCGCGCGGCCGACCAGCTCCTCGTTGCGGCCGAAGCCGTACATGTCGGCGGTGTCGATCAGGGTGACGCCCAGTTCGATCGCGCGGTGGATCGTCGCGATCGATTCGGTGTCGTCACCTTGGCCGTAGAACTCGCTCATGCCCATGCAGCCGAGCCCCTGCGCGCCGACTTCCAGCGTGCCGAGCCTGCGGGTGGGCAAGGTGGAACCCGTCATGTTCTCTCTCGCAATTCTCTGGGGTTACTTACCGGCCGCGCGGGCGAGCCGCTCCGGGTAACGCTCACCGGCGAACGCCTCGGCGGGCGCGGCCTTTTCGATGGCCTCGATGTCCACTTCGGACAGTTTCAGATCCGCGGCGGCGGCGTTCTCTTCGAGGTACTTGCGGCGCTTGGTGCCCGGAATCGGCACGACGTCGTCGCCCTGCGCCTGCACCCAGGCCAGCGCCAGCTGCCCGGCGGTGACGCCCTTCTGCTCGGCCAGCGCGCGCAACGCGTCGACGATCGCCATGTTGCGCTCGAAGTTGCCTTCGGCGAACCGGGGCAGCCCGCGGCGCAGGTCGTCCGACGGCAGGTCCTTCACCGACGTCACGCCGCCGGTGAGGAAACCGCGGCCGAGCGGCGAAAACGGCACGATGCCGATGCCCAGCTCACGAACGGTCGTGAGGATCTCGCCTTCGATGCCCCGGGTCCACAGGGACCACTCGCTCTGCAGCGCGGTCACCGGGTGGACGGCGTGGGCGCGACGGATCGTCTCAGCACTGGCCTCGGAGATCCCGGCGTAGCGGATCTTGCCCTCCTGGACCAGCTCCGCGAGCGCGGCCCACGTCTCCTCGACGGGCGTGTTCGGGTCGACGCGGTGCTGGTAGTAGAGGTCGATGTGGTCGACGTTCAGCCGGCGAAGGGACTCTTCGCAGCTCTGCTTGACGTACGCCGCGTCGCCGCGGGCGGACATCCCGCCGTCCTCGTCCCAGACGATGCCGAACTTGGTCGCCAGCACGACCTGGTCCCGCTTGCCCGCGATCGCGCGGCCGACCAGCTCTTCGTTCGCTCCGGCGCCGTAGACGTTCGCGGTGTCGAGCAGGGTCACGCCCAGCTCGAGGGCACGGTGGACGGTGGCGATCGACTCCGTGTCGTCGTCGCGGACGCCGTAGGCCTGGCTCATCCCCATGCAGCCGAGCCCCTGCGCCCCGACCTCCAGCCCGCCGAGCCTCCTGGTGCTGATCACGCTGAAATTCCCTCCACGGTGGCTGCGGTGCCGAGCACCTTGCGTTCCACCTGGTCGTAGTGGTCGATCTTGTAGTCGAGGATGTCGAGGCAGGTCTGCAACTCGGCGATCCGGTCGGCGACCGATTTGCGCTGGTCGACCAGAATCGCCTTGCGCCGCCCCGCGCTCGCCGCGCCGTGGTGGCGCAGGGAGGCGTACTCACGCATCCGTTTGATGGGCATGCCGGTCAGGCGGAGCTTGGTCAGGAACCCCAGCCACCCGAGGTCGTCATCGGTGTAGGCGCGGCGCCCGGCGGCGTCCCGAGCCGGGGGCTCGACGAGTTTGATGCGCTCGTAGTACCGGAGAGTGTCGATGGACAGTCCGCTACGTCGCGCGGCTTCCGCTATCGAGTAGCTCATGCGAACGACACTACGACCTGGAGTGCGCTCCAGGTCAACTCCGAATCCGAGCGATTGATAACAGCGTTGCGCTACGCTCCGTACATGCCCCGCCCCAGGACGCACGACGAGAACCTCCGGCTGAAACTGCTGGACCGCGCCGGTGAACTCATCTCGGCCGACGGCCCCAAGGCGCTGAGCCTCCGCAAACTGGCCGCCGACGTCGGCACGTCCACCACCGCGGTCTATTCGCTCTTCGGTGGGAAAACGGACCTCGTCAGCGCCCTGTTCACCGAAGGGTTCCGCCGCTTCGGGCGCCGGATGTCCAGGGTCACGCTGAGCGGTGACCCGGTCGAGGATCTGGTGCGGCTCGGCGTCGCGTACCGGGAAAGCGCGCTGGCCGACCCGCATCTCTACGCGATCATGTTCACGAAGTCGGTGCCGGGTTTCGAACCGGCGGAGGAGACGTCCGAGCAGGCCCGCGCCACGATGGCACCGCTGGAGGGGACGATCCGCAAGGCCGTCGCCGACGGCGTCTTCCTCGACGTGCCGCCCGAGGTCGTCACGGTGGCCTGCTGGGGATTCGTGCACGGGCTCGTGTCGCTGGAGCTGAACGGGAACCTGCCGGAGCAGTACACCGTGAGCACGGCTTACGAGACCGCGCTGCGGGTGAACGCGGCGGGCTGGCTGCGTCGCGTTTAGCCCGCTGAACGCGATCCGAGCCGGGCAGCCGGTCCGTGAAGGCCTCCTTGAGGGACTCTGGGTCTCTCAAGGAGGCCTTCACGGACTTTCGCGTTCAGCGATCTTGGCGGTCAGTAGAGCGGCAGGGTGCCCTCGTGGAGCGTCTTCCCTTCGGCATCGAGGACGACGACGCCCACCTGCGAGTTCGGATCCATCGCCCCCGTGCAGTCCGGTCGCCAGACCGCGAAAGTCCCGTCGGTGACCGTCGCGTCGACCTTCTTGCCCGCCCCGAAATCGAGCTTCACCGTGGTCGCGGTCCGCGGCACGATCCCGATGAACGGATTCTTAGCGCTGCCGGCCCCGCCCTGCTCGGAGCCGCCGAGCGTTTCCGTCGAAAGTTTGCGCACCGGCCGCTGCTCGGTGCTCGAATCGGGGAAGAGGCGGTAGTACTCGCTCGTTCCGTCGTGATATCCGCGCCCGCCCTGGCAGACGACGAACCTGTCGCCGAGCCGGGCGACGACCACCTTGACGTCATCGCCTTCGAGCAGCGTCCCCATCTCGTACACGTCCACGTCGGGCAGCGGCTCGGTCGCCCCCTCCACGCAGGTCTGGAAGAACTTCCCCGCCGGTGTGTCCCGGTCCGGCACCACGGGCGGGACGCGATCGATCTCCGTCACCGCCGGTTCGGGCGCGGGCCGAAGGGCGTGCGGCGCGACGGTGACTCCGTCGCCCGGCTGCCCGGTGTACGGCCCGACCGAGTACGTGGTCCGCGACGGTTTGGACTGCGAAAGCAGCACGAACAGGTTCCCGTTCCGGAAGATCGGCACCTCGGACGAGGCCGTCGAATCGGCGGTCCGGCTGAAGACCTCCATCTTTTCCCAGCCCGGGTCGGCCACCCCGGCGACCGTTCCGGCGCGGCTCGTCAGCAGCGCCGCGGCCTTGGTCCCCGTCGCGTAGGACGGGGCGGTGTCGGGATCGGACACCGTCGCCGTGATCGACGTCGTTTCACAGAAGAAGGTCTTGCCGCCCGCGCGCACCGCGACGACCGTCACGGACGTCCAGGACGGCGCGACGGTGAATTGCGGCACCCATTCGTCACGGGCGGGGAAGCTCGCGGCCCTGCCCCGGGTCTGGAGCGCCGCCCAGCACCGGTCCATGGCGGGCACGGCCTTCGGCAGGTCGAGAGCGAAGTCAGGGTCGCTCGCGACGGCAGGGCCCTGCCGGTCCGGCTCCCGGATGAGCACGGTCGTGACCAGAGCGCCCGCGAGGACCAGCACGACGGCGGCCGCGGCGGCGGCGATCGGCCATCGCCGCCGTTCGGGTTTTCCCATCCCCTCCCGCAGGGACATCCGCAGGTTGTCCAGGACTTCCGGAGGGAGTTCACGCCTGCCTGGCAGGCCGAGGTCGTCGGTCATTTCTCCTCCAGGGCGGCCCGCAGCTGCGCACGGGCCCGCGAGATGTGGGCACGGACGGTCACCTCGGCGACGCCGAGCAGTTCGGCGGCGTCGCCGGAGGAGAGGTCGCCGAGCAGGCAGAGTTCGACGGCTTGCCGCTGCGACTTCGGCAGCTTCGCGACCAACGCGAGCACCTGCCGGAGGCGGTCCTCGCCGTCGAGCTGGTCGACGACGGTGTCGGCGTGATCCGACACCGACCGCGGTTCCGGCAGCCGCCGGACGAGCCGGAGCCGCCGCCCGGTGCTGCGGTGTTCGCTGCGCGCGAGGTTTCCCGCGACGGTGTACAGCCAGGGCAGCGCGCTGTCGCGGACGAGCGTGATGTCCGCCCGGCGCCGCCAGGCGGTGAGAAAAGTCGACGATGTCAGGTCTTCGGCCGACGCCCACGACCCCGTCAGCCGGTAGGCGTGGTTCCACACCGACTGGGCGTGGCGCTCGAACAGCTCGGTGAACGCCGGATGATCACCGCCCGCGGCCGCCCGCCAAAGCTCCGTGTCGCTCCTGTCGGGAGGAGGTTCGCACGAGTCCACCGGCACCCCCACCGTTCCGGTCACTGTTCTGGTCACATCCGTCAGTGACCGGCAACGGCGGAGTTGTTGCGAACCGGCCGGATCGCGTTCAGCGGGCTAAACGCGATCCGGCGGTGTCAGACGGCCCCGTACTGCCGGTCCCCCGCGTCCCCGAGGCCGGGCACGATGAAGCCGGAGTCGTTCAGCCGCTCGTCGATGCTCGCGGTCACCACCCGCAGCGGCAGCCCGGTCTTCTCCAGATGCTCGATGCCCTCGGGAGCCGCCAGCGCGCAGATCGCGGTGACGTCGGTGGCGCCCCGGTCGGTGAGCAAGCGGATCGTGTACTCCATCGATCCGCCGGTCGCCAGCATCGGGTCGAGCACCATCACCGGCCGGTCGGCGAGCGATTCGGGCAGCGACTCGAGATACGGCGTCGGCTTGAGCGTCTCCTCGTCGCGCGCGAGGCCGACGAAACCCATCTGGGCGTCCGGGATCAGCTTGTGCGCCTGGTCCGCCATCCCGAGCCCGGCCCGCAACACCGGCACGAGCAGCGGCGGGCTCGCCAGCGCGTAGCCGTCGGTGCGCGCCACCGGCGTGTGGATCCGCTCGATCCGCACGGGCATGTCGCGCGTGGCTTCGTAGACCAGCATGACGGTCAGTTCGTGCAGCGCCGCACGGAAGGCGGCGCTGTCGGTGCGCGCGTCGCGCATGGTGGAGAGCCTGGCCTTGGCCAGCGGGTGATCAACGACGTGCACATCCATGCCGGTCAATTTAGCCCGTCACGCCTGCCGCGCGAACCAGCCGACCCACCGGCGCTGCCAGGGTGTCTCCACCGAACGCTTGTCGTGGTTGGCCCGCGCCCACGCCACCGCCTCGTCGGCGCTCAGCCCGGAAAGGGTGGCGAGACAGGACAGTACCGTGCCGGTCCGACCCACTCCGCCGTAACAGGCGACCTCGACGCCTTCACCCGCCGCCGCCCGGGTGTGCAGGTCGACGATCCGGCGCCGCGCGTCCGCCCAGTCCGTCGGCAGGAGGAAGTCGGGCCAGCGGATCCACGCCCGTTCCCAGTCCATTTTGTGATCGTGCTTCCGGCGCAGTTTCGCGCCGCCCAAATACAGTCCGAAATCCGGCACGGGCCCTTCCGGCCAGGGGCGGCCCAGGCCCCGTCCGCGCACTTTGATCCCGTCCGGCAGCTCGACGGCGCCGGGTAGTGAGTTCCCCATCACCGGAGGATGCCACTGTCGACCAGAAGATGGACGCTTGGCCTTCTCCTCGGCGCTAGGCTCCTCCAGGTGAGTGAAGAGCCGGCCCTGCCGGGCCCCGAACAGATGCGCATCTCCGACGCCGACCGCGAGCAGGTCGCGCAGGTGCTGCACGCGGCGATGTCCGAAGGACGCATCACCATCAACGAGCTGGAGGAACGGCTCACCGTCGTCTACGCGGCCAAGACCGTCGGCGACCTCAAGCCGGTCACCGCGGATCTGCCCCAGCAGTCCCGGTCGGCGATCGAGCCTGCGACGTCGCGTGCGCTCGGCCTGCCCGACGACCGCATCGGCGGGCATCCCGGTTCCGGCGCCTCGATCGCCGTCATGTCGGGCGCGTCGCGCAAGGGCAGCTGGGTGGTCCCGCCGCAGCACAACAGTTTCGCGTTCTGGGGCGGCGCCGAGCTCGATCTGCGGCACGCGCGGTTCGCCGAGAAGCACTCGACGATCACCGCGGTCGCGATCATGGGCGGGATCGACATCATCGTGCCCGACGACATCAACGTGGACGTCACCGGAATCGGCTTCATGGGCGCCTTCGAACTGGAGGATCGCGCCGGGACGCCCCCGGCGCCGCCGACCGCGCCGACGGTGAAGATCACCGGCCTTGCGTTCTGGGGTGGCGTCGTCGTGAAGCGGAAATCGCGTAAAAAGGACGTACCCGAACTGGAAGCCTGACCTGAACTGGGGGGGTTCACCACATGCGCCGAAGTTTCGTCGCGATCGTTTGCGCCGCACTGCTTTCCGCCACCGCCTTACCGGCGGTGGCCGCCGAGGACGCCGATCCGCGCCAAGCCGCGATGGACGCGGCCGTCGCCGCGGGCATCCCCGGCATGGTCGCCGTCTCCGACGGATTCCGCGGTGTCAGCGGCGTCGCGGACATCGACCGGCCGGGCAAGCCCGACGCGTCGGGCCGCTGGCGGATCGCGAGTGTGTCGAAGGTGTTCGTCGCGACGCTGGTCCTGCAGCTCGTGGCGGAAAAGCGCGTCGGGCTGGACGAGCCCGTGCGGCGTTACCTGCCTGGACTGTTGCCGTATCCGGAGCCGATCACCGTCCGCCAGCTGCTGCAGCACACCAGCGGCCTCCCGCGCGACCTGGCGCCCGAGGACACCTGGGCGTCCGGTCCGGAGGTCGACACCGAACGCTTCGAGCACTTCGACAGCGACGACCAGATCCGCTTGAGCGTCTCGAAGCAGCCACTGCAGTTCAAACCAGGTACGGGCTGGGCCTACTCCAACACCGGCTACAACGTCCTCGGCCTGCTGGTCGAGAAGGTCACCCGGAAGCCGTTGGAACGCGCGCTCGCCGAGCGCGTCACCGGGCCGCTGCACCTGCGCGACACCTCGCTCCCCCGCGACTTCCCGTTCCTGCTCCGCCCGGCCGCCCGCGGCTACGAGCAGTTGTACGACGCGCCGCGCGGCCTCACCGACGTCACCACCTACAACTACTCGCGCTACTTCGGCGCGGGCGGCATGGTGTCTTCGGCCAAGGACCTCAACCGCTTCTTCGAGGCGTTGTTCGGCGGGCGCCTGCTGCCCGCCGCTCTGGTGGCGGAGATGAGGAAGACGGTCGCGGTGGGCGGCGGCATGGAGTACGGCCTCGGTCTGATGAAGCTGAACCTCAAGACGGCGGGCGCCTGCGCCGAGGACATCTCGGTCTGGGGTCACGGCGGCGACCTTCCGGGGTTCGCCACCCTCAGCTTCCACGACGATTCCGGCAAGAACATCTCCACGCTGGCCACCGTGGACCTCACCGCGTCGCCGGAGGCCGCGCTCAAGCGTCAGCTGCCGATGATCTCCGAGTTCTGCTCGCCGGTGGTCCCGACCAGGGCGGTCGCCCAGGCCCCGGTGCCCAGCCTGTAGGCCGCTTACACTCACCCGTATGACAGCTACGACCAGCTCGTCAGCGGCGACGGCCACCCCGTCGCCGCTGGCGGACGCGACTCGCGACGAGGCGAGCCTGCGCCGGTTCCTGCACGGGCTGCCTGGTGTCGACCAGGTCGGCGTCGAGCAGCGGGCGGCGGGACTCGGCACGCGCAGCATCAAGAAGGCCGCCAAGCTCTGGGCGATCGACACCGCCATTTCGATGGTCGACCTGACGACCCTCGAAGGCGCCGACACCCGGGGCAAGGTCCGCGCGCTCGCCGCGAAGGCCATGCGGCCGGACCCGGAACGCCCGGACACCCCGCGGGTCGCGGCCGTGTGTGTGTACCCGGACATGGTCGAGACGGCTGTCGAGGCGCTTCGCGGCACCGGCATCCACGTCGCCAGTGTGGCCACCGGCTTCCCGGCCGGCCGCACGAGCCGCGAGATCAAGCTGGCCGACACCAAGATCGCCGTCGACGCCGGCGCCGCCGAGATCGACATGGTGATCGACCGCGGCGCGTTCCTGGAAGGCCGGTACCTGGAGGTCTTCGAGGAGATCCAGGCGATCAAGGCCGCCTGCGGCAGCGCTCACCTCAAGGTCATCCTCGAAACCGGTGAGCTCGCCACCTACGACAACGTCCGCCGCGCGTCCTGGCTCGCGCTGCTGGCGGGCGGCGACTTCATCAAGACCTCCACCGGCAAGGTGTCGCCCGCCGCGACGCTGCCGGTCACCCACGTGATGCTGCAGGCCGTCCGCGACTGGTTCGTCCAGACCGGTGAACTGCGCGGCGTCAAACCGGCCGGCGGCATCCGGACGACCAAGGACGCGATCAAGTACCTGGTCGCGGTGCACGAGGTCGCCGGCGAGCAGTGGCTGAACCCGGATCTGTTCCGGTTCGGGGCGTCCAGCCTGCTCAACGACCTCCTGCTGCAGCGCCGCACCCAGGCCGACGGCCACTACAGCGGTCCCGACTACGTGACGGTGGACTGATCCATGGGCATCTTCGAGTACGCGCCCGCGCCCGAATCGCGCGACCTCGCGAACCTCAAACCGCATTACCGGCCGTTCGTGAACGGCGAATTCGTCGACGGCTCCGGTGAGCCGCTCAAGACGATCAACCCGGCCACCGAAGAGGTGCTCGCCGAGGTCGGCACCGCGTCGGTGTCCGATGTGGACAGTGCGGTGAAGGCCGCGCGCAAGGCGTACAACAACGTCTGGTCCAAGATGCCGGGTTCCGAACGTGCCAAGTACCTGTTCCGCATCGCGCGTCTGATCCAGGAGCGGTCGCGGGAACTGGCCGTGCTGGAAAGTCTCGACAACGGCAAGCCGATCAAGGAATCGCGCGATTCCGACGTGCCGACGGCCGCCGCGCACTTCTTCTATCACGCCGGCTGGGCCGACAAGCTCGACTACGCCGGCTACGGCCCGAACCCGAAGCCGCTCGGTGTCGCGGGCCAGGTCATCCCGTGGAACTTCCCGCTGCTGATGCTGGCGTGGAAGATCGCGCCCGCGCTGGCCACCGGCAACACCGTGGTGCTCAAGCCCGCGGAGACCACGCCGCTGACCGCGCTCGTGTTCGCGGAGATCTGCCAGCAGGCCGAACTCCCGCCCGGCGTGGTGAACATCCTGCCCGGCGCCGGGGACATCGGCGCCGCGCTGGTGGGCCACGGCGACGTGAACAAGGTCGCCTTCACCGGATCGACCGAGGTCGGCAAGGCCATCCAGCGCCAGATCGCGGGCACCGCGAAGAAGCTGACGCTGGAGCTGGGCGGCAAGGCGGCGAACGTCGTCTTCGATGACGCTCCGCTGGACCAGGCCGTCGAGGGGATCGTCAACGGGATCTTCTTCAACCAGGGCCACGTGTGCTGCGCGGGTTCGCGCCTGCTGGTGCAGGAATCCATCGCCGAAGAGCTGCTCGAGAAGCTGCGGTACCGCGTCTCGACGCTGAGGCTGGGCGACCCGCTGGACAAGAACACCGACATCGGCGCGATCAACTCCGCCGAGCAGCTCGCGAAGATCAAGGGCCTGGTGGAATCCGGCGACGCCGAGGGCGCCCAGCGCTGGACCAGCCCGTGCCCGGTGCCGGAACGCGGTTTCTTCTTCGCCCCCACCGTGTTCTCCGATGTCCAGCAGTCGATGCGCATCGCCCGCGAGGAGATCTTCGGGCCGGTGCTTTCGGTGCTGACCTTCCGCACGCCGGACGAGGCCGTCACCAAGGCGAACAACACGCCGTACGGGCTCTCCGCCGGAATCTGGACCGAG
The DNA here is from genome assembly GCF_019330265.1 of Amycolatopsis sp. TNS106. Taxonomy (NCBI): domain Bacteria; kingdom Bacillati; phylum Actinomycetota; class Actinomycetes; order Pseudonocardiales; family Pseudonocardiaceae; genus Amycolatopsis; species Amycolatopsis sp. TNS106. The sequence goes on from NZ_CP024972.1 coordinate 5,474,226, forward strand.
AAGGGTTCGCGCATTCTCTGGATGGCGAACCAGCTCCGCGCCGGCGTCGTCTGGGCCAACACGTTCAACCGCTTCGATCCCGCCGCGCCGTTCGGCGGCTACCAGGAGTCGGGTTTCGGCCGCGAAGGCGGACGCACCGGACTGGAGGCCTACCTCGATGTCTGACCGTATTTCGGTGGCGAAGACCTACAAGCTCTACATCGGCGGCAAGTTCCCGCGCTCGGAATCCGGCCGCGTGTACCCGGTCACCGACACCAAGGGCAAGTTCCTGGCGAACGCCTCGCACGCGTCCCGCAAGGACGTCCGCGACGCGGTTTCCGCCGCGCGCAAGGCTTTCGGCGGCTGGTCGGCGGCGACCGCGTACAACCGCGGCCAGGTGCTGTACCGGGTGGCGGAGATGCTGGAAGGCCGCCGCGACCAGTTCGTCGCGGAGGTTTCGGCGTCCGAAGGCGTCGCGGCGAAGAAGGCTCAGTCCATTGTGGACGCGTCGATCGACCGCTGGGTCTGGTACGCGGGCTGGACGGACAAGATCGCGACCGTGCTCGGCGGGGCCAACCCGGTCGCGGGCCCGTACTTCTCCTTCACCGTGCCGGAACCGACCGGTGTCGTGGGAGTGCTGGCGCCGCAGCAGTCGTCGTTGCTGGGCCTGGTGAGCGTGCTGGCCCCGGTGCTGGCGACCGGCTCGACCGCGGTGGTCGTCTCCAGCGCGGACCGGCCGCTGCCCGCGATCACGCTCTCGGAGGTCCTGGCGACGTCCGATCTGCCCGGCGGGGTCGCCAACATCCTGACCGGCCGCGCGTCGGAGCTGGGCTCGTGGCTCGCGTCGCACGGGGACGTCAACGCCCTCGACCCGACCGGCGCCGAGCCGTCCGCGCGGGCGGACTTGGCGCGGGAAGCCGCGGGGACCGTGAAGCGGGTCCTGACCGTTCCGGACACCGAGCCGGACTGGACCGCCGACGCCGACATCTCGCGGCTGCGGCGGTACCTGGAGGCGAAGACGGTCTGGCATCCGCTGGGTGTCTGACCCACCCGGTTCGCGCAGTTGGACACCTCTTCCCCGGCGCAATTAGTCACCTACTTGCGCCGGGGCCGGGGGCTCACGGGTCGAGATCGGCCCCGGTCAGCGCCCGTCCCGGCAGCGGCTCGTTCGCGCCGACGGCCCGCAGGCCGTCGATCATGATCCCGATGCAGCGCCGGGTCGCCATCCGCGCGACCTCCTCGCCCTTGCCCGGCATCTGCCGAAGCAGCGTCGCGAACAGGATCGCGACGTCCCCGGTGGCGACATCCGTGCGGAGCCTGCCCTCCGCCTGCGCTCCCCGGACGAAAGCGTCCATCACCAGCAGCAACTCGTCACGCAGGGCCTTGATCGCGGGATCGCTCTTCAGGATCGCCAGCGCCCGCGGCGACACCATCGCGAGCTGAATGCTCAGCTGCAGCTCCATCGACTGGTGCAGCAGCCGGATCAGCGCCTCCCAGTCCGAGGCTTCCTGATCCCTCGCGGCCTTCGCGTCCCTCAGAACCCGGTCGAAGTTGTCGACGGCGACCGCCCTGATCAGCGCGTCGCGGTCCGGGAACCGCCGGTACAAGGTGCCGACGCCGACACCGGCCGAGCGCGCGATCTCCTCCATCGGGACCTCGGCGCCTTGAGCGGCGAAGATGGCTCTCGCGGCGGCCAGGATCTGATCCCGGTTCCGGCGCGCGTCGGCGCGCAAGCGGGTCTCGGGGTCGGCAGTCATGATCCTCGCCTCTCGAAGGGTCCTTCAGGGCCGTGATTCTCGCACGTAAGGGCGTGCCCTTCACGCCTCCCGGGAAACCACCCCTTCGCGAGTGGACGACCCGTCTCCACTTGAGTACCTTGGTGGCATAAGCGGAATGAATCCATCCGCATACGTTTTTGGGGCCCCCTGTCCGATTCCACCCGAACCCACCCGACATCTGGGGAAGGACAACCCGATGACCGACGTCGAGGAAACCACCGCGACCTTGCCACTGGCCCGGAAATGCCCGTTTTCGCCGCCGCCCGAATACGAACGGCTTCGCCGGGAAAGTCCGGTTTCCCGGGTCGGTCTTCCTTCCGGGCAAACGGCTTGGGCGCTCACCCGGCTCGAAGACATCCGCGAAATGCTGAGCAGCCCGCATTTCAGTTCCGACCGGCAGAGTCCGTCGTTCCCGCTGATGGTCGCGCGGCAGATCCGCCGCGAGGACAAGCCGTTCCGCCCGTCCCTCATCGCGATGGACCCGCCGGAACACAGCAGGGCCAGGCGGGACGTCGTCGGGGAATTCACCGTCAAGCGCATGAAAGCGCTTCAACCGCGAATTCAGCAGATCGTCGACGAACATCTCGACGCCCTGCTCGCCGGACCCAAACCCGCCGATCTCGTCCAGGCGCTTTCCCTGCCGGTTCCGTCCCTGGTGATCTGCGAACTGCTCGGCGTCCCCTATTCGGACCACGAGTTCTTCCAGTCCTGCAGTTCCAGGATGCTCAGCCGGGAGGTCACCGCCGAAGAACGGATGACCGCTTTCGAGTCGCTCGAGAACTATCTCGACGAGCTCGTCACCAAGAAGGAAGCGAACGCCACCGAGGACGACCTCCTCGGCCGTCAGATCCTGAAGCAGCGGGAGGCCGACCACGGCGAACACAGTGACCTTGTCGGGCTGGCGTTCCTGCTGCTCATCGCCGGGCACGAGACCACGGCGAACATGATCTCGCTCGGCACGGTGACCCTGCTGGAGAACCCCGACCAGCTGGCGAAGATCAAGGCGGACCCGGGCAAGACCCTCGCCGCGATCGAGGAACTCCTGCGGGTCTTCACGATCGCGGAAACGGCGACCTCACGCTTCGCCACGGCGGACGTCGAGATCGGCGGAACGCTCATCCGCGCGGGTGAAGGCGTCGTCGGCCTGAGCAACGCCGGCAACCACGATCCGGACGGCTTCGAGAACCCGGACACCTTCGACATCGAACGCGGCGCGCGCCATCACGTCGCCTTCGGATTCGGGGTGCACCAATGCCTCGGGCAGAACTTGGCGAGGTTGGAACTCCAGATCGTCTTCGATACGTTGTTCCGGCGAGTACCGGGCCTCCGGATCGCCGTTCCGGTCGACGAACTGCCGTTCAAGCACGATTCGACGATCTACGGCCTCCACGCCCTTCCGGTCACCTGGTAGGAGGAGCCATGAAGATCATCGCGGACACCGGGAAGTGCGTGGGCGCGGGCCAGTGCGTGCTCACCGATCCCGACCTGTTCGACCAGAGCGAGGACGACGGGACGGTCATCGTGCTGAACGCCGAGCCCGAAGGCGAAGAGGCTGAAGAGAACGCCCGCACCGCCGTGCACATCTGCCCGGGTCAGGCACTGTCGCTCGCGTAGGGTCCGAAGTCCGTGAAGGCCTCCTTGAGGGACTCTGGTTCCCTCAAGGAGGCCTTCACGGACCGGGCCACAGGCGGCCCGGCGTGAGCGAAGGCGTAACTCGCGTGATCAGGCACGTAACTCGCGTGGCTGAAGGCCGCACTCGCGTGTTCCGCCCCTGATCACGCGAGTTGCGGCTTCAATCACGCGAGTTGCGGCTTCAATCACGCGAGTTGCGGCTTCAATCACGAGGTTATTTGACCGCGCCCATCGACAGGCCCCGCACCAGGTGGTTCTGCGCGATCCAGCCGACGATCATCACCGGCAGGGACGCGAGCAGCGCGGCCGCGGAAAGCTGCGCCCAGTACAGGCCCTCGCTGGTGATGAACCCGACCAGGAACACCGGTACCGTCCCGGCCCGGGCGGCGGTGAGGTTGACCGAGTAGAAGAACTCGGTCCACGAGAAGATCACGCAGATCAGCGCGGTCGCGGCCACCCCGGGCGCGACCACCGGCATGATGATCTTCCGCAGCAGGATCGGCAGCGTCGCCCCGTCGATCCGCCCCGCCTCGATCATCTCGTGCGGCACCTCCAGGAAGAACGACCGCATCATCCAGATCGCCAGCGGCAGGTTCATCGAGGTGTACAGGATGATCAGCGCCCACACGTTGTCCAGCAGCCGCGTGTTCTGCGAGATCACGTAGAGCGGGATGATCGCCGCCACGATCGGCAGCATCTTCGTCGACAGGAAGAAGCCGAGCGCGTTGCTCGTCCCCTTCACCGGCGCCAGCGAAAGCGCGTACGCCGCCGGGATTCCCAGCAGTAGCACGAAAAGCGTCGAAACGACGGTCACGAACGCCGAGTTCGACAGGTACGGCAGGAAGCCGCGTTCGAGCACGCCCGCGAACTGGTCGAGGGTCGGGGTGAAGAACAGTCGCGGCGGATCGGTGTAGGCGTCGGCCTCCTGTTTGAAGGCCGTGAGGATCATCCACAGCAGCGGGAACACGAACAGGATCGCGATCACCCAGGTCGCGACCGTCAGCGCGCCGGGGCCGAAGCGGCTTTTCATTTCGCGCCTCCCTGTACCGAGAACGTGCGGAACATCAGCCGCAGCGCGAAGGTCGCGACGATCATCGTCAGGATCACGACGATCACGCCCATCGCGGACGACTGCCCGATGTCGAAACCCTGGAACGCCCGCTGGTAGATGTAGAACGGCAGGTTCGTGCTGGCCGTCCCCGGGCCACCTTGCGTCATCAGGAAGATCGCGTCGAAACTGTTCACGATGTAGATCGCGCCCAGCAATGTCGCCAGCTGCAGGAACCGGCTCAGATGCGGCAGCGTGATCGCGGTGAACGTCCGCCAGCGGCCGGCGCCGTCGACCGACGCGGCCTCCAGCACGTCCTTCGGCTGGCTCTGCAATCCGGCCAGGATCAGCAGCATCATGAACGGCGTCCACTGCCAGACGACCTGGGCCATCACCGCGGCCAGCGGGAACTCCGAAAGCCAGTCGACGTCGGTGCCGAACACGAAGTGCAGCAACCCGTAGGTCGGGTCGAACATCGTCGTCTTCCACAGCAGCGCGCCCGCCGCGGGCAGGATCAGGAACGGCGTGATCAGCAGGGTGCGGACCACCCCGCGGCCCAGGAACTTGCGGTCCAGCAGGATCGCCAGCCCCAGGCCGAGCAGCAGCGAGAAGAACACGCACACGACCGTCAGCACCACGGTGTTCAGCAGCGCGCCGAGGAACGTCGAGTCGGCGAAGACGTCGATGTAGTTCCGCAGCCCGACGAAATGCCGCGAGCCCGGGCGCACCAGGTTCCACGACTGGAACGAGTAGAACACCGTCAGCACGAAGGGCAACTGCGTCACGGCGACGACGAACAGCAGCGCGGGCAGGAGCGGCAGCCGTCGTTTGAACGGCGTATCGGTGCCGCGTTTCGGAGCCGCCTTCTTCGCGTGGGCGGGCTCCGGGCGGGCAGGAGCGGAGATCGTGGCCATCACTGCACCTCCTGATACGACTTGCCGACGGTCTGCGCGTACTCCTGTGCCTGTTCGAGTGCTTCGTCCACGGTGATCTGGCCCGCGATCGCCGCCGAAAGCTGCTGGCTCACGCGGGTGCCGAGATCCTGGAACTCGGGAATGCCGACGAACTGGATCCCGGGGTAGGGCACCGGATTCACCATCGCCTTGCGCTGGTCGGCGTCCGCGATCCCGTCCAGCGTCGGCTGCGCGTAGGCCTTGGCGGCCTCGCGGTATTCAGGAATGTCGTAGGTCGATTTCCGCACCCCCGGTGGCACGCGGTTCCAGTCGCCGAACTCCTTGGCGACCCGCTGCACGTACGCCTTGTCGGTCATCCAGGACATGAACTTGAAGGCGATGTCCTTGTGCTTCGAGACCTTCGGGATCGCCAGCGCCCACGTGTAGAGCCAGCCGCTCGACTGCGTCTTCTCGACCGGCGCCGGGGCGTAGCCGGATTTACCGACGACCTTGCTGGCCGACGGGTCTTCGTTCGTCCCCGCCATGACCGTGGCGTCGTACCACATCGCGGCCTGGCCTTGGGTGTACCGCGTGCCGCATTCGGAGAAGCCCGCGCTCGACGCGCCGACCTCGCCGTGGTTCCGCACGAGGTTCACGTAGAACTCCGCGGCGGCCTTGAACTCGGGGCTGGTCAGCTTCGCGTTCCAGTCCTTGTCGAACCACTGGGCGCCGAAGGTGTTGGCGACCGTGGTGAACGGCGCGAGGCTCTCGCCCCAGCCCGGCTTGCCACGCAGGCAGATCCCGGCGATGCCCTTGGCCTTGTCGTCGAGTTTCGCGGCGTACTCGGCGATCTGGGTCCATGTCGGTTTGGCGGGCATGGTGATTCCGGCCTGCTCGAACAGATCCTTCCGGTAGGCCAGGAACGACGACTCGCCGTAGAACGGCACGGCGTAGAGCGACCCGTTGTGCGACAAGGATTCCTTGATGCTCGGGATGAAGTCGTCCGCGTCGTAGGACGGGTTCGCCGCGATATGCGGGCCGAGGTTTTCGAGCCAGCCGTTCGCGGCCCACTGCGGCGCCTCGTAGTTGCTGATCATGACGACGTCGAACTCGCCGCCCTCGGTGGCCGTCGACGCGGTGATCTTCGCGCGTGCCTGGTTTTCGGGCAGGGACACGAATTTGAGGCTGACGCCGGGATTCGCCTTCTCGAACTCGCCGGAAAGCTCGATGGCGTCCTTCATCTGCGGGTTCGCGACGATCGCGACGACGAGCGTCCGGTCACCGGTCCCGAGCGCGCCCGCTCCGGCGCAACCGGTGAGGGTCAGCAGCAGGACCCCGAGCAGAGCGGCCGCTTTACGCACCTTCGCCTCCCGGTATGACCTGCACCTTCAGGCCGGCACCGCTGCGCATGAGGGCGAGAGCGTCGGGGTACTGCTCCAGCGGCAGGGTGTCGGTGAGCAGCGCGGCGGTGTCGACGGCGCCGTCGGCGACCAGGTCGAGCGCGGTGCCGAAGCTGTTCATGACGGCCATCGAGCCGACGACGGTGATCTCGTCGTTGTAGATCCGGAACGGCGAAAGCGCGACGCGTGCTTCGGCGGGCGCGACACCGAAGACCAGTAGGCGGCCTCCGCGCTGAAGCGAGTCGAAAGCGGCTTCGATGGCGGGCGCGGCGCCGGTGCAGTCCGCGGCGGCGTCGAACTTCTCGTCGTCGAGGTCCTTCACGTCGCCCGCGACCGCGGCCGCGCCGAGGTCCATTGCCCGGCCGAGGCGGGACGTGTTGCGGTCGACCACCGTGACGTGGGCGCCCGCGCGCTGCAGCAACTGCTGCATGATCAGCCCCATCGTGCCCGCGCCGACGACGAGGAACCGCTCCCCCGCCTCGACGCCGATCCGGCGCACGCCGTGGACCGCGCAGGAGACCGGCTCGACGAGGGCACCCTGTTCCCAGGTCATCGTGTCCGGCATGCGGTAACAGTTCGCCGAAGGGACGGCGACGTACTCGGCGAAGGCACCGTTCACGGTGTCGCCGGTCGCGTTCCAGTTCTCGCAGAGGTTGCCGCGGCCCGACCGGCAAGGCTTGCAGTAGCCGCAGAACAGCGACGGGTCGACGGCCACCCGGTCGCCGATCTTCCAGCCGCCCGGCACATCCGCGCCGAGTTCGACGATCTCGCCGGCGAACTCGTGGCCGGGGACGATCGGATAGGGCGTCGGCGGGAAGTGCCCGTCGGCGATGTGGAGGTCGGTCCCGCAGATCCCGCAGGCACCCACCTTGACGACGACCTGGCGATCCCCCGGTTTCGGATCGGGCACCTCGCCGACCCTGATCTCCCCGGGCTTGTCCACGATCGCGGCACGCATGCCAGCTCCTCTTCTCTCCGCTCAAATGAGCGGGACGGGCCTATGCTTCGGACTGCATGTTCAGGCATGGTGAACTTTTCGCTGTTGTTACGTCAACCTTTCGGGTCGATTTCGCGGTATAGTGCTCATATGAGCGGGAAGAAGCAGGGTCCCGGCCTGGTGGAATCGCTGCGCCTGGCCGCGGTGGCCCGGCGGTTCTACGAACAGGGCGCCTCGAAACTCGAGATCGCCGAAGAGTTCGGGATCAGCCGGTTCAAGGTCGCGCGGATGCTGGACACGGCCAGGGAAAGCGGCATCGTCCGCGTCGAGTTCCGGCTGCCGGCGCCGGTCGATCTCGTGCTGTCCGAGGAGATCCGCGCGGCGTATCGGCTCGACCGGGTCCTCGTGCTCGAACGAGCGCCCGAACCGGAATCCCGCGAAGTGGCACGGCGCAAGATCGGCACGCTCGCCGCCCGCCTCCTGACCGAAATCGTCACTCCCGGCGACGTCCTCGGCCTGTCGTGGGCACGTTCGGTGAACGCGATGACCGACGCGATCGAGTCGCTGCCCCGATGCCCGGTCGTACAGCTGTGCGGAGTGCAGGCGGGGATGGACATGCGCGACCGGTCGGTGGAGACGGTCAGCCGCGTCGCGTCGGTGTCCGGCGGCGAGCCGTACCCGATCTTCGGCCCGCTAGTCCTCCCCGACCGCCGCACCACCGAAACGCTGCGCAGGCAACCCGGCATCGCGGAGACCTTCGGGCAGTTCAAGAACCTGACCAAGGCCGTCGTCAGCATCGGTGCGTGGAAGCCCGAGGAGTCGACGGTCTACGACGCGCTCGACGAGGCCGAGCGGAGCGCGATCGCGAAACGCGGCGCCAAGGCCGAGGTCTCCGCGCGCCTGTTCGACGCCGACGGGAACCCGATGTCCACCGGCCTGGCCCACCACGTCCTGGCCATCAGCGCCGAGGACCTGCTGGCCGTCCCCGAAGTGATCGCGCTGGGCTACACCGAACCGAAGGCCGAAGCGATCGACGCCGTCTTGCGCTCGGGCATGGTCTCGACGCTGATCACCGACGCCGCCGCGGCCGTCCCGCTGCTCAAACTGGCCGAGGCCCGCCCGCTCCCCTGACCGCGAGTTACGCCTCCAATCACGCGAGATCGCCGCCCAATCACGCGAGTTACGCCTTCAATCACGCGAGATCGCCGCTCAATCACGCGAGTTCGCGTAACCGGGACGCCTCGTCCTGCGCCGCCATCACCTCGTCGCCATGCCTGAACGCCCACTCCCCGAACGCTTCGATGGGCGCCAGCAGGGTGGTCCCGAGGTCCGTCAGCGAGTACTCGACCTTCGCCGTCCGGCCACAGTCGCGCCTGCTGACGAGCCCGTTGAACTCCAGCCGCCGGACCGTCTCCGTGAGCACCTTCGTGCTGATCCCGCCGAGCCGTCGCCGCAGTTCGGCCGGCCGCAGCGGCCCGTCGCGCAGAGCCCACAGGACGACCGGGTTCCACGTGTTCGCCATCAGGTCGAAGGCCAGCCGGGCACGGCAATCGGCGAGGAAGACGTCGTTCATCGGACCTCCGGTAACCAATCGGTACCCGCACGGCTTTCTACGGTCATGGGGTTAACTCGATCTTAGGGAGCAGCACATGCGTATCGGTATCTTCGGTGCCGGCGGGATGGCGGAGGCGCTCGGCGGCCAGTGGGCCGGGGCCGGGCACGAGGTGAGGGTCGCCGCCCGCGACCGGGCCAAGGCAGCCAGGATTTCCCCGCGCGTGGGGACCTGGGAGGAGACCGCCCGGGCCAGTGACGTCATCCTGCTCGCCGTTCCCGCCGCGTCGGTGACGGAAGTCCTTGCCGCCGCGGGGGATCTCGCCGGAAAGGTGCTGATCGACTGCACCAACGCGGTCGGTGAGGGCGCCGTGCTCACGGTGCCCGATCAGGCCGCCCGGATCGCCGCCGCCGCACCGGACGCCCACGTGGTCAAGGCGTTCAACCTGTGCCACGTGGACGTCTGGCGGATGACACCGCCGGTGTTCGGCGGCCGTCCGCTGGCGGTGCCGATCTGCGGCGACAGGGTCGGCGAAGTGAGCGAACTGGTCCGCGACATCGGGTGCGTTCCACTGGTAGCGGGCGGCCTCGACCGGGCCGCGCTCATGGAGGCGACGATGGCGTTCACGGTCGGGCTCTGGTTCGACGGCCACGACGCGCAGGCCTGCTTCCCGCCCCTTCCGGTGTGATTTCAGGGTCGTCCCCGATGTGCCGGGCCGGTTGTTCAGGCGACCGTGTCCGGCATGGGGACGAGGACCTGGCGGCAGCTGACCGTATGGCTGCACGTCGTCACTTCGGTCGGCTGGATGGGACAAGCCCTGGCGCTGTTCACCCTCTTGGTGATCGGCCGCACGAGCGAGGACGGCGGGATCCGCGTCGCCGCGACCTCGATGGCGCACGAGATCGACACGTTCCTGCTGGCGCCGCTCGCCAACGCGTCGGCGTTCACCGGTTTCATGCTCGCCGCAGGAACTGCCTGGGGATTCACCCGGCACTGGTGGGTGCTGGCGAAGTTCGCGATCACGCTCGTCCAGCTCTACGCCGGGATCTTCCTGCTGTCCGGTGCTTTACGGGACTCCGTCGGCAGTGAACCGGCGCCGGTGGCGCTGGTCTCCGGTACCGCGCTGATGGCGAGCGCGCTCGCGTTCCAGGCGTGGCTTTCGGTGGCGAAACCGTGGGGCAAGGTCCGCTCGGGCGCGAAGCTGCCGACAGCGCCGACGTGGGTTTTCGTCGCCGCTGTCCTCGCGCCGCTCACCGACATCACGGTGGGTTTGCTGCTGGGCTATCCGTTGCCGGCGGTGTCGCTGATCGTGCTGATCGTGTGGCTGGTCCGGCGCCGGCGGCTACTGCTCGTCACCCGGCCGAAAGCCCCAGCTGGTCCACCGCCGTGATCCGGATGACCGCCGAGCCCGCCTCGTCCGAAGCCGCCAGGTCGACCTCGGCGCTGATGCCCCAGTCGTGGTCACCCGCCGGATCGTCGAAGATCTGCCGCACCCGCCAGATCTCCTTCTCCTGCTCGATGATCAGCAGCTTCGGCCCGCGCGCGTCCGGTCCGATGCCGAGCGTTTCGTGCTCGTCGAAGTAGTCCTCGATGGCGTCTTCCCACGCGTCCGCGTCCCAGCCCGAAGCGGCGTCCAGCTCGCCCAGCGTGTCGTAGGCACGCCGCGACGCCAGCTCCACTCGGCGGAACAACTCGTTCCGCACGAGCACCCGGAACGCCCGCTCGTTCCGCGTGACCGCGGGCGGCTCGGACGGCGGCCGCGTCGAAACCGGGCCCTCCTCTTCGGGATGCCGCAAGGCTTCCCACTCGTCGAGGAGGCTGGAGTCGACCTGGCGCACCAGTTCGCCGAGCCATTCGATGAGGTCCTGCAAGCCCTCGGTCTTGGCCTCGTCGGGAACCGTGTGCCGCAGCGAGTCGTAGGTGTCGGTGAGGTACCGCAGCACCAGCCCTTCCGAGCGTGCCAGCTGGTAGAAACCGATGTACTCCACGAAGTTCATCGCGCGCTCGTACATGTCGCGCACGACGGACTTCGGCTTGAGCTCGTAGTCCTCCACCCACGGATGCCCTTGCCGGTAGCGGGAATACGCCGCCTCCAGCAGTTCCTCCAGCGGCTTCGGGTACGTGACGTTCTCGAGCAGTTCCATCCGCTCGTCGTACTCGATGCCTTCGGCCTTCATCGCCTGCACGGCCTCGCCGCGCGCCTTGAACTGCTGCTGCGACAGCACCGGACGCGGATTGTCCACAGTGGATTCCACAATGGACACGACGTCGAGCGGGTAGGACGGCGAATCGACGTCGAGGAGCTCGATCGCCGCCAGCGCGAACGGCGAAAGCGGCTGGTTCAGCGCGAAGTCGAACTGCAGGTCCACGGTCAGCCGGACGATGCGGCCCTGCTCGTCTGGCTCGTCGAGCCGTTCCACGACCCCGGCCGCGAGCAGCGCGCGGTAGATCGCGATCGCACGCAGGATCAGTTTCCGCTGGGCGGGACGGTCGGAGTGGTTGTCCTCCAGCAGATGCCGCATCGAGTCGAACGCGTTGCCCGGCCGGGAGACGACGTTCAGCAGCATCGAGTGGCTGACGTGGAAACTCGACGTCAGCGGCTCCGGCTCGGCCGCGATCAGCCGGTCGAAGGTGCTCTCCGTCCAGTTGACGAACCCTTCGGGCGCCTTCTTGCGGACGATCTTCTTTTTCTTCTTCGGATCGTCGCCCGCCTTCTCCAGGGCCTTGGCGTTTTCGACGACGTGGTCCGGCGCCTGCACGACGACGTAACCGTCGGTGTCGTAGCCCGCACGGCCCGCGCGGCCGGCGATCTGATGGAACTCGCGCGCCTTGAGATGCCGTTGCCGCACACCGTCGTACTTCGTCAGCGCTGAAAAGACCACTGTGCGGATTGGTACGTTGATGCCGACGCCGAGCGTGTCGGTCCCGCAGATCACCTTCAGCAGCCCGGCCTGCGCGAGCTGCTCGACCAGGCGCCGGTACTTCGGCAGCATGCCGGCGTGGTGCACGCCGATCCCGTGCCGGACCAGCCTCGACAGCGTCTTCCCGAACCCGGCCGAGAAGCGGAAGTCGCCGAGCATCTCGGCGATGGCCTCCTTCTCCGCCTTCGAGGTGACGTTGATGCTCATCAGCGTCTGCGCGCGCTCGATCGCCGCGGCCTGCGAGAAGTGCACGACGTAGACCGGCGACTGCCCGCCGTGGAGCAGCTCGGACATCGTCTCGTGCAACGGCGTCAGCGCGTAGCGGAAGGTGAGCGGCACCGGCCGCTGCGCCGAGGTGACCACCGCGGTCGGACGGCCGGTCCGGCGAGTGAGATCTTTTTCGAAGAACGAGACGTCGCCCAGCGTCGCCGACATCAGCACGAACTGCGCGTTCGGCAGCTCCAGCAGCGGTACCTGCCAGGCCCAGCCGCGATCCGGCTCCGCATAGAAGTGGAACTCGTCCGCGACGACCTGGCCGACCGGAGCGTCGGCACCGAACCGCAACGCGATGTTCGCCAAGATCTCCGCCGTGCAGCAGATGATCGGCGCGTCGGCGTTCACCGCCGAGTCACCGGTCATCATCCCGACGTTCTCCGGGCCGAAGATCTCGATCAGCTGGAAGAACTTCTCCGAGACGAGCGCCTTGATCGGGGCCGTGTAGTAGCTGCGGCGGCCGTGCGCGAGCGCGGTGAAGTGCGCCCCGACCGCGACCAGGCTCTTTCCCGAGCCCGTCGGCGTCGACAGGATCAGGTTCGCTCCGGAGACCACCTCGATGATGGCCTCTTCCTGCGCGGGGTACAGCTCCAACCCGCGCTCGGCCGTCCAGGTGGAGAAGGCTTCGAACAGCGAGTCGGCGTCGGGATCCGCAGGCAGGAGGTCTGTAAGTGTCATCAGAGGACCTATCGTGCCATCCGTTGGTCGCTTCTTGCCCAGGGGTGATCGCGCCCTCCGCCGGAAACCCGTAGGCTTCGCGGTACCGCGCACCTTCCGGGCACCATCACCCGGCCGCGCACACAGGCGGTAATCCGAGAGGGCTATAGGAATGGCACAGGACATCATCCCGATCGAACTCGGCCTGCCACAGGGTGACGTCGTCACTCTCTGGGCGCCGCGCTGGCGGGAAGACGGCGAGGAGTGGGAAGCCTTCCTCGGCGACGAGGAAGACCTGTACGCCTTCCCGGACGCCGCGCATCTCGCCGCCTTCGTACGGACCTCCGAGCAGCACGACCTGCTCGACCACCCGGCGTGGGAGGTCGTCCCGGCGCTGAACGTGCCCGAGCTCATCCCCGACGACGACCACACCTACGACCTGGTGGGCGTCCCCGAGCTGGTCGCCGAGAAGCCGGACCAGTGGACGCTCGGCGAGCTGGCCGAGATCATCGGCATCGTGCGTTCGCTCGCGGACGTGTGCGAGCTCGAAGAGGTCCACGAAGTCCTCGACGCGCACGAGAGCTTCTCGCTGCTGGACCAGGGCACGCTGCCCTTCTCCGGCCGCGACGGCGAGCGCCTCTGGGCGGACCTGTCGCAGGCGGTCTCCGAGAAGTGGGACACCGTGCTCGACGCGATCGACGGTCTGGTGACCGTCCCCGACGTCGACGAGAAGGTCCTGGAGCAGACCGCGGAGGAGCTCGCGACCTTCCTCGCGGAGTCCGCCGAAGCCGAAGCGGCCGCCGCCGACGAGGACCTCGTGGACGTCGACGACGAGGACGAGGAAGACGACGAGCCCGTCGGCTTCTGGGGCGAGGTCGGCATCGACCCGATCAAGATCATCACCTCCGGCGCCGAGTACTACACGCTGCGCTGCTACCTCGACGACAAGCCGATCTTCCTCGGCAGCGAAGGCGAGATCGACGTCTTCACCTCCGAAAAGGCCCTCATCCGCGCGATCGCGGACGGCAAGGACCTGGCGGGCAACGACCTCGCCGAAGTGTCCACTTGGGACGAAGTGACCACGAAGGCCACCGCGGGCGAGCTCGAGATCGAGGTCGACGCCGAGAACACCTACGTGCTGAACGGGATCGCCGAGGACATCGCCGAAGGCCCGGAGTCGATCGACCCGACCCAGCTGGAGCTGGCGGTCGAGCTGATCACCGACGCCGCCGAGTGGGCCGACGACGACAGCGTCGAAACCGCGCTGGCCGCCAACGAAAGCCTCGGCTGGCTGGTGTCGTTCGTGCTGCGGCCGGACCCCTCGCGCCTCGAGCCGAGCGCTCCGTTCGACGCCGAGCAGTCGGAGTGGCGCAAGCTCGTCGAGACTTTCGAGAACCGGCTCACGGTCATCTGATCCACCCCGTGAAAGGGCCCCTCAGGTTCGTCCTGAGGGGCTCTTTTCGTGCCGGACGGGCACCACTGCCACGGCGAGCATCGGGAAGACCGCGGCCACGCAGAACGCCAGGGCGTACCGCGAATCACCGATCACGAGCCCCAGCATCGGCGGGGTCAGCGCCGCGGCGATGTTCTGGCCGGTGTTCTGCGTGCCCATCGCCCGCCCCGCCCAGGCGAGCCCGGCCATCTCCGCCGACGCGGTGAACCCGAGCCCGTTGTCGGACACGGTGATCACCGCGGCCAGGACGAGCGCGAGCAGCACCAGCCACGGCCACGTCGCGTCCCCGAGCGCGACCAGCAGCATCACCGCCGCGCTCGCGACCGCCAGCTGCCGCATCGGCCGCAGCCTGCTGCCGGCGCGGTCGGACCAGTAGCCCGACGCGATCCTGCCCAGCGCGCCGAGGATCTGGACGGCGCCGACGAACCAGCCCGCGGACGCCGCCGTCCAGCCGTGCACGGTCACCAGGTACACGGGAGTGAACGCGGAGACCGCGAACTGCGGGACGACGAGCAGCGCGCTCGCGCCGTGGACCCGCCACAGGGCCGGCTTCCGGTACGGCGACGGCGGTTTCTCCGTCTTGCCCGCTTCGGCCTCCGGACGCGGCGGGTCGACCAGGAGCCAGGCGACCAGAAGCGCGACACCGATCGCGGTCAGCGCGGGCAGCAGGAGCGAGACCTGGAAGCCCCAGCGGTCCGCGAGCGGCGGGAGCCCGAAGGCCGCGACGCCCACTCCGAGCGGCTGGGCCATCTGGCGGATGCCCATCGCGAGGCCGCGTTCGGCCGGGCCGAACCAGCCGAGGACGGCCCGGCCGCTCGCGGCGTTCACTGACGCGGTGCTCGCGCCGGCGAGCAGGAACACCCCAAAGAGGGTCACGAGCGAGTGGTCACCGACGGCCGCGTACACGAGGAGTAACCCCGAGACGCCGAGCCCGATGGCCATTACCAAACGCTCTCCGTAACGGTCCGCCGCCGCACCCCACAAGATCAAGGTGAACAACAGGCCAAGGCTCGGCGCCGCGACCACGGTGCCCGCTTCGGCGAGCGAGAGCCCTTCCGCGCGCTGCATCGACGGGACCAGGAACGGGATCCCGTAAAGGAAGGAACAGCTCGCGGTCTGCGCGGCGAGGCCGAGCGCGAGGATGAGCCAGCGTCGTTTGCCGCCGATCCTCCCGTCCACGACCTGCGCCATCTTCGCCACCGTTTCACTATATGGGAACTAACTCCTACATAGTGAACGATAGTTGGCTATGCTAACGAACGCAAGGACGCATACCCCGGCTTGATGACCGTGTTGATGATGTCGAGCCGCTGGTCGAAATCGAGGAACGCGGATTTCATCGCATTGATCGTGAACCACTCGAGATCGGCCACCCCGTAGCCGAACGCGTCGCTCAAGGCCGCGAATTCGCTGGTCATCGAGCAGCCGCTCATCAGCCGGTTGTCGGTGTTGACGGTGACCCGGAACCGCAGCCTGGCGAGCAGGCCGAAGGGATGTTCGCCGATCGAGCGCGCCGCTCCCGTCTGGACATTGGACGTGGGACAGATCTCGAGCGGGATCCGCCGGTCGCGGACGTAGGCGGCCAACCGTCCCAAATGGACCGTGCCGTCGCTGTCGGTCTTGATGTCGTCGACGATGCGCACGCCGTGGCCCAGCCGCTCCGCGCCGCAATGCTGAATCGCCTCCCAAATGGACGCGAGCCCGAACGCCTCCCCGGCATGAATGGTGAAATGCGCATTATTCGTTCGCAGGAACTCGAATGCGTCGAGATTTCTGGTAGGCGGAAATCCGTCTTCCGGCCCGGCGATGTCGAACCCGACCACACCGGCGTCGCGGTAGCGGACGGCGAGACCGGCGATCTCGAGCGCCCTGGCGTGCTGGCGCATCGCGCAGAGCAACGTCCCGACGCGGATCCGGCCCCCGCCGTCCGCCACTCTCCGTTCACCTTCGGCGAACCCGGCCTGAATCGCCTCGACCACCGCATCGAGTGACAGTCCGCGTTCGACGAAGAGTTCGGGCGCATAGCGCACCTCGGCGTAGACGACCCCGTCGGCCGCGAGGTCTTCCACCGCCTCGGCGGCCACTCTGACCAGCGCTTCCTCGGTCTGCATGACGCCGCACGTATGCGCGAACGTCTCAAGGTACGAGACGAGGGAGCCGGAATCGGCCGCATCGCGGAACCAGCGGCCGAGTTCGACGGGATCGCTGGTCGGCAAGGCCCGATACCCGGTCTGCTCGGCGAGTTCGGCGACCGTGGCGGGCCGCAAACCGCCGTCCAGGTGGTCGTGGAGGAGAACCTTGGGAGCGCGGGCCAGTACCGCCTCCGGGATGCTGGGTCTGCTGCTTTCAGAGGACATACGTAACGGTAACCAGCCTGTCATTCCCCTACATGGCTGTAAGTCTCATGCTTGACTTAACCCTCGGCTTTGTGGATCACCGGCTGAATCGGCCATCAGGGCAGAGCTCGGCATTGTCCGATACCCGGGGGCCATACGCAGAGCAATTTCGCAATGGATAAGCTTCACGTCACGTCCCTCCCATTTCCCCGCCCACGAAGGACACCGCAGTGACCACTGACAACCACATTGCAGCCCCGTCCTTCGACCGGATGCGCAACATGCTGGTGCGCGCGGCCGAAGTGCGTGAGAGCGAACAGCAGCAGATCTTCGACGCGCTCGACGACATCTACGCACGTCTGGCCCCCGTCGACTCGCTCGGCGCGGTGCGCAAGCGGCTCTCGGAGATGCCCGACCGCACCGAGACCAGCGTGCTCGCCGAACGTCTCGACGAGACCATGTCGCGGCTCGAAGCGCAGGACACCGCGATCGCCGCGCTGACCCGCGCCGTCGAAAGCATCGTCGACAAGCTGGCCAAGCCGTTCGCTCAGCTCGATGGCCGCCTCGACGGCATGGCCGCACGCCTGGAAGGCGTCGGGGGCCGGATGGACGGGCTCGAGGACAAGCTCCAGAACATCCACCGCCGTCTCGACGAGCTCGGCGCGCACCTCGACAAGCAGGACGTGAAGACCGACGCGCTGCCGCAGTCGGTGATCGGCCCGGTGCGCGAGCGCGTCGAGCAGGCCGAGTCCACCCTGCGGGACCGCGTCGACACCGTCGACCGCGAGCTGCGCACCCGCGTCGAGAACCTCGACAAGGCGACCAAGGAAAGCCTCACCGCGAACACCGAGGCGCTGAAGACCGCGCTGACCGAGACCGGCGAGATGATCGACGCCTCGGAGCGTCTCGACGGCCTCGGCGACCGCCTCGAGAAGGTCACCTCGCGGCTGGACGACCTGGCCGAGCGGCTCGACAAGGTCGAGGACGGCTTCACCGGGCGCCTCGGCGACCTCGACGGCTCGATCCGCTCCGGTCTGTCGAAGGTCGAGAGCACGCTGCAGAAGCAGCCGGACACCGACTCGGTCGACTCGCTGGTGCGCAAGAGCAACGACGAGTCCGTGCGCCGTATCGGCGGCCAGCTGGACGAGGCCATGGCGACCTTCGCGGAGCTGATGCTCGGCGGTGGCCCGGCCGTGCAGCAGATCTCCCCGCCGCCGCCCGCCCCGCGTCAGCCGCGCCGCAGCTCGCGCAACGGCCGGGCGCCCAAGGCGGCCGACGCCAAGGCGAAGGCCGACGGCGCCGACGAGTCCACTGACTGACGTCTTTAGCGCGTGAAGGCCCCTTTCCCTCGGCTGAGCCGAGGGAAAGGGGCCTTCACGCTTCTCCGGCCTGGCTCCCCGCGCCGACCTGCGTTTAGCGGGCTAAACGCGATCCGCAGGCCCCTGACGTTGCGAAAGCCACTTTCGCAACGTTGAAGGTTGCGAAAGTGGCTTTCGCAACGCCTCACACGGCCGGGCTGCGGCCCCGAGCCCCACCCTCGGCCACCCGGGTCGCGTTTAGCCCGCTAAACGCGACCCGCACCAGCCTCGGACACCCCGCGCCTGCCCTCACCCGGACCGAAGTACGTGAAGGCCCCCTTCATTGCGCCTAGCGCAGTGAAGGGGGCCTTCACGTACTTGCGCGACCCCGGATCGCGATTAGGGGGCTAAACGCAGGTCAGGGCCGCACGGTCTCCAGGACGAGCGGAGCGGAGGCCGAAGGCCCAGCGGAGCTGACCGCGTAGGCGTCTTCGAGCGCAGCGAGAGCCGAAGGGACAGCGTCCGGCGTATCCGTGTGCAGCTCCAGCAACGGCTGTCCGGCCGACACGGCATCGCCCGGCTTCGCCAGGCACAAAACGCCGGCCGCGGCTTGCACCGGGTCCTCCTTGCGCGCCCGTCCGGCGCCGAGCCGCCAAGCGGCGACGCCGACCGCATAAGCGTCCAAACGCGACAAAACCCCATCGGCGGGCGCCGGAACCACGTGCACATGGCGAGGCCGCGGCAGAGCAGCCTCCGGATCCCCGCCCTGCGCGGCGATCATCCGGCACCACGTCTCGTAAGCCCGGCCAGAAGCCAGCACGGCGGCCGGGTCCACATCGGACAATCCGGCCAGCGCCAGCATCTCCCGCGCCAATGCCACGGTCAGCTCGACGACGTCGGCCGGGCCGCCACCGCGGAGCACCTCGACCGACTCCGCGACCTCGATCGCGTTGCCGACGGCGTGGCCCAGCGGCACGTTCATGTCCGTGATCAGCGCCGTGGTCGCGACGCCGTGCGCGGTGCCGATCTCGACCAGGGTCCGCGCGAGTTCACGGGCCTGCGGAAGCGTCTTCATGAACGCGCCCGAGCCGGTCTTCACATCGAGGACGAGCCCGGCCGAACCTTCGGCGATCTTCTTGCTCATGATCGAGCTCGCGATCAGCGGGATCGACTCCACCGTCGAAGTCACGTCCCGCAGCGCGTACAGCTTCTTGTCCGCCGGAGCCAGCCCGGAGGTCGCCGCGCAAACCACGGCGCCGACCTCGTCGAGCTGCCGGATGATCTCCGCTGTCGACAAAGAGGCACGCCAGCCCGGGATCGACTCCAGTTTGTCCAGCGTCCCACCGGTGTGCCCGAGCCCGCGCCCGGACAGCTGCGGCACCGCCGCCCCGCACGCGGCGACGAGCGGAGCCAGCGGGAGCGTGATCTTGTCGCCGACGCCGCCGGTCGAATGCTTGTCGATCGTCGGGCGGCTGACCTTCAGGTCGAGCCGCTCCCCCGACGAGATCATCGCGCCGGTCCAGCGCGCGATCTCCCCGGAGTCCATCCCCCGCAGGAAGATGGCCATCGCGAGCGCGGCCATCTGCTCCTCGGCGAGGTCGCCGCGCGTGTACGCGTCGATGGCCCAGTCGATCTGCTCGTCGGACAGCCGTCCGCCGTCCCGCTTCGCGCGGATGACGTCGACGGCGGCGAACGCGCTCACGGCAGGTCGTCCGGCCCGAACGCGTCCGGCAGCACCGCCGACATCGGCAGGATGCCGCTCGGGGTGTCCACCAGGCAGTCGGATCCACCGTGCTCGAACAGGATCTGACGGCAGCGCCCGCACGGCATCAGCAGATCACCGGCACCGCTGCGGCAGGCGACGGCGACGAGTTTGCCGCCGCCGGTCAGCCGCAGCTGGCCGGCCATCGTGCATTCCGCGCACATGCCCAAGCCGTACGAAGCGTTTTCGACGTTGCAGCCGACGACGATCCGGCCGTCGTCCACCACACCCGCGACGCCGACGTGCAGACCCGAGTAGGGCGCGTACGCCGACTTCGCCGCCTCGACGGCCTTAGCCCGCAAGGCTTCCCAGTCGTAGTCCGCCATGTCAGTCCTCACCTCGCCGATAGGTGGCGCCGATCGCCTTGGGCGGCCGCAGCCGCTGCGAAGCCACCGCCAGCACGATCAGCGTCACGAAGTGCGCGGTGTACGGGATGAGGTCGCTGGGCAGGTCATCGTTGGTCCAGTAGATCGCGTACAGCGCGACGGCGCCGACGACACCGAGCGCGGAAGCGATCCACTGACGGCGGAACAACTGCACCGCCACGATCACGGCCAGCAGGATCACCGCGCCGTACAGCAGCGCGAGCACCGCGGTACCGCCCCCGGCGAGCTGGAGGCCGTCCGCGTAACCGAACAGCGCCGCGCCGCCGAGCAGGCCGCCCGGCCGCCAGTTGCCGAAGATCATCGCCGCGAGACCGATGTACCCGCGGTTGTTGGTCTGGTTCTCCAGGTAGTCCGCTCCACCGGCGAGCAGCACGAGCGACGCGCCACCCATTCCGGCGAGCCCGCCGGAGATGATCATGGCGATGTACTTGTGCAGGTAGACCTTCACGCCGAGGGACTCGGCCGCGACCGGGTTCTCGCCGCAGGACCGCAGCCGCAGGCCGAACCGCGTGCGCCACAGTACGAAGTAGCTGATCGGGACCAGCGCGATCGCGATCATCGTCAGCGGCGCGACCTCGGTGACCAGGCCGTTGAGGATGCCGGCGAGGTCGGAGATGAAGACGCGCTGCATCTTTTCCAGATCCGACAACCAGTCCGAGAGGAACGTCGCCGAATAGGTGTCGAACTTCGGCACCGGCGGAGACTGGCGCGGGTTCCCCGAAAGCGGGGTGAACACCAGGTTCGCCAGGTACTTCGCGACGCCGAGACCGAGCAGGTTGATCGCCACACCGGAGACGATGTGGTTGACGTTGAAGGTCACCGTCGCGACGGCGTGCAGCAGACCGCCCAGCGCGCCGAACACGACCGCCGCGATCAGCCCGGCCCAGACACCGCCGTGGTACGCGCCCCAGGCGGCACCCCAGGTGCCGAGGATCATCATGCCTTCGAGGCCGATGTTGATCACGCCCGCGCGTTCGGCCCAGAGACCGCCAAGCGCGCACAGCAGGATCGGCAACGCCAGCCGCAGCGCGGTGTGCGCGGTGTTGGTCGAGGTCAGCGTGTTGACGCCGGTGGCGTACGACGCGATCGCGAGCACGCCGACCGCCAGCAGCCCCCAGATGGCGCCCTTGAGCCAGCCGGGGATGCGGCGCTTCGGCGGTTTCACCGGCATGGTGGTCCCGCCCGTGTTGGGCGAAAGAACGTCCGCGGTGGTCACACCGCACCTCCCTCGGACACGCTGGAACCCTTGCGGCCGTTGCCTGCCAGCGCGCGACCGACGCGACGCTGTTCGGCGGCCAGGTCCGCGCGGCGCACGATCTCGTACGCGATGACGACCGACAGCACGATCACGCCCTGCATGATCGTGGCGATCTCTTTGGACACGTTGATCTGCTCGAGCGACACCGCGGACCGGTCGAGGAACGCCCACAGCAGGGCGCCCAGCGCGATCCCGGCCGGGTGGTTGCGGCCGAGCAGGGCGACCGCGATCCCGGTGAAGCCGTACATCTGGGTCGAAGTGATGCCGTAGCTGAAGTCGCGGCCGAGCAGCTCCGGCATCGCGACCAGACCGGCGACGCCGCCCGAAAGCAACATCGCGATCAGCGTCATCTTCTTGGCGTTGACGCCACCCGCCGCGGCGGCCGTCGTCGATTCGCCGGAGGCCTTGAGCTCGAACCCGAACCGGGTCCGGTTGAGCATGAACCAGTAGGCCCCGCCGATCAGCGCCGCGATGATCACGAAGCCGAACAGCTCACCGGACCCGATCGGGATACCGGGGATCCGGCCGGTCTCGGCGATCTCGCGGGTGGCGATGTTGTTGCCGGTCTGCACGCCGAACTGGTCCGCGTTGACCAGGAACGCGACGATGCCGCCGACGATCGCGTTCAGCATGATCGTCGAGATGACCTCGGAAACGCCTCGGGTCACCTTCAGCACGGCGGGGATGGCCGCGTAGAGCATGCCGCTGGCCACCGCGACCAGCAGGATCGCGATCACGTGGATCACCGGCGGCAGCTGCAGCGCACCGCCGATGATGGCGGTGACGATGGCGGCGAACCGGTACTGGCCCTCGACACCGATGTTGAAGAGGTTCATCTGGAAGCCGATGGCCACCGCGAGCCCGGACAGGTAGTAGACCGTCGCGAGGTTCACCGTGTCGACGGCCGTCGAGCCCTTGAAGAGCTGGCCGATCATCGTGCCGTAGGCCTGGAGCGGATCCGCGCCCGAGATGATCAGCGCGATGGCCGTCAGGATGACCGCGAAAACGATCGCGAGCAGAGGCGGCAGCAGCCTCGTACGCCAGCTACTCACGCTGCACCTTCCTCTTCGGAGTCTTCGGAAGCACCCGTCATCGCGGAGCCCAGTTCCTGCGGGGTCACGGTCGCGGGGTCGGCCTCGCCGACCAGTCGTCCGCGCAGCATGACCTGAATGGTGTCGGAAAGCCCGATCAACTCGTCGAGGTCGGCCGAAACCAGCAGCACGGCGAGCCCGGCCGCGCGCGCCTGGCGGATCTGCTCCCAGATCAGCGCCTGCGCGCCGACGTCGACACCGCGCGTCGGATGCGACGCGATCAGCAGCACCGGATCACCGGAAAGCTCGCGCCCCACGATCAGCTTCTGCTGGTTACCCCCCGAAAGCGCGGCGGCCGGGACGTCGATACCCGGCGTGCGGACGTCGTACTCCTCGACGATGCGGCGGGTGTCCTCCCGCGCGCCGTCGATGTCGAGCAACTGTCCTTTCGCGACCGGCCCGCGGGTCTGGTAGCCGAGGATTCGGTTGACCCACAAGGGTTGCCTGAGCAGGAGGCTGTGCCGCGTGCGGTCTTCGGCGATGTAGCCGATCCCGGCTTCGCGGCGGGCGAGCGTCCCCAGTTTGTGCAGTTCGACGACCTTGCCGTCGGCCCCGGTCAGTTCGATCCGGCCGCCGCCCTTGCGCATGCCCATGATCGTCTCGACGAGTTCGGTCTGACCGTTGCCTTCGACACCGGCGATCCCGAGCACCTCGCCCGCGTGCACGGTGAAGGAGATGTGGTCGAGGACGTTCCGCTCGGAACCTTCGACGCTCAGGCACACGTCGTCCAGGCGGAGGACGTTCCGGTCGGTGACGGTCGACTCGCGGGTCTCGGGGCTGGGCAGCTCCGAGCCGACCATCATCTCGGCCAGCTGCCGCGACGTGATCGTCTTCGGATCGGCAGTGCCGACGGTGGTGCCGCGCCGGATCACGGTGACCGTGTCGGCGATCGCGCGCACCTCGTCGAGCTTGTGCGAGATGAAGATGAAGGTGAAGCCGTCCTTCTGCATGGCGCGCACGGTCTCGAACAGCGCGTCGACCTCCTGCGGCACGAGCACCGCGGTGGGCTCGTCGAGGATGATGATCCGGGCGCCGCGGTAGAGCACCTTGACGATCTCCACCCGCTGGCGGTCGGCGACGCCGAGCTCTTCCAGCAGCGCGTCCGGGCGAGCGCGCAGGCCGACGCGTTCGGCGAGTTCCGCCAGCTTCGCCCTCGCCGCGCGGCCGATGCCGTGCAGGTTCTCCGCGCCGAGGAAGACGTTCTCCCCGACGGTCAGGTTGTCGGCCAGCATGAAGTGCTGGTGGACCATCCCGATCCCGGCCTTGATGGCGTCCTGCGGATTGCGCAGTTTCACCGGTTCGCCGTTGATCGCGATGTCGCCCTCGTCCGGCTGCTGCATGCCGTAGAGGATCTTCATCAGGGTCGATTTGCCCGCGCCGTTCTCGCCGCAGACGGCGTGCACCTCACCCTTGGTGACGGTGAGGTTGACGTCGGAGTTGGCCACGACACCGGGGAAACGCTTCGTGATCCCGGTCAGCTGCACGGCCGGTTCACCCCGGTCGGGGGCGTCGGTGACCTCGGCCTGGGGAGCGCTCATGAAAAGCCATCCAGTCTGGGAGTTAAACAGGTGAGGGCTCGGAAGGGTCGCCCTTCCGAGCCCTGCTGCCTGGTGAAGCTTACTTCTGCGGCTTGTCCGAGACGGTGATCGCCCCGGAGACGATCTGCGCCTTGTAGCCGTCGAGGACGTCCTTGATGTCGTCGACCTTGCCACCGGAGGTGGCGTAGCCGATGCCGTCGACCTTGAGGTCGAAACGCTTCGGCAGCGTCGTCAGGTCGCCCTTCGCCAGCGCGCGCAGGTAGTCGAACACCGCCACGTCGACGCGCTTGAGCATCGAGGTGATGATGACGTCCTTCGACGCCTCGACCGTCTTCTGGTTGTACTGGTCGGAGTCGACGCCGATGGCCATGGCGTTGTTGGACTTCGCGGCCTCGAACACGCCCTTACCGGAGGCGCCGGCGGCGTGGTAGATCACGTCCGCGCCCTTGGCGATCTGCGCGGCGGCCTTCACGTTGCCCTTCGCCGGGTCCTGGAACCCGGAGAAGTCACCGGCCGGGGTGAGGTACTCGTCCTCGATCTTGGCCTTGCTCGAAGCGGCCTTCACGCCCTGGAGGAAGCCGGCCTCGAACTTCTGGATCAGCGGCGTGTTCACCCCGCCGACGAAGCCGACGTGGCACTTCTTCGACTTGTAGGCGGCGGCGACACCGGCCAGGAACGAGCCCTGCTCCTCGGCGAAGACGAGCGAGGTGACGTTCGGCGCCTTGACGGAGTCGTCGTCGACGATCGCGAACTGGACGTTCGGGTACTTCGGCGCGATGGCGCCGACGGCCTTGGCGTAGGCGAAGCCGACCGCGATGATCGGGCTGAAACCCTGCGAAGCGAGCTGGTCGAGACGCTGAGACTTGGCGGCCTCGTCCTCGGTCGCGGCGGCGGTGCTTTCGGTGACCGTGGTGACGCCGAGTTCGGCCTTCGCCTTGTCGGTACCAGCGGCGGCGGAGTCGTTGAACGACGCGTCGCCGCGGCCGCCGACGTCGAAGGCCAGCGCGACCTTGAGCTTGCTGCCGTCGACCTTCTCACCGGCCTGGCTGGAGCTGGTCGAGGCGGCCGCCGCGGCGGGCGGCTTGGGCGCCGTCACGCAGCTGGCGGACTGGTCCCCGGAGCTCGCGTTGTTGTTGTTCCCCCCACCGGAATCCTTCGCGCACCCGGCCAGTACCAGTGCACCGGCCATGGCGGCGGCGGCCAGCGCGGTTCCACGCATGCGACGCAACGTGTGTCTCCCTCCCCGCTGATCCAGCGGATGGTCCGAAGAAAGCGACCCGGCGACGCTGCCGGGTTCGACCGAGAGACGGTACCTAACGGCCGCTTAGCCGCCATAGGAAAGGCACGCTACGTAACACAAACGTTTACTCATGGGTCGTACGCGCGACGAATGGAGTACGCACGGTGATCACAACGGAGTAATCGCAGGCAGCACTCGGCCCCTTGGCCGCATGAAGCGACGAAGATCGTCACGCACCGTTCAAACCCTCCGGCCGACCGGTCGCGCGTCCACAGTGGACGAACCGGTGAGTTACCGGCCTGCGTCACCCGATCGGGCAAGGGTCCCGATGTCTGGTCCATCACACAGAGGAACCCGGAGGTGAGCCCACCGTGAGGTGCGGGTCTAGCATCCTTTTCATCCACGCTCGATGACCATGATCTCGGCACCGTCGCCGGAGCCGTCCCCAGGTGGACGTCCCGGCGGCAGGCGCGGAAACCAGCGGTCAGCGGGCCCAAGCCATGACGTTGGAGGCCGTTCACCGATGTCCACCACGGCTAGCACCGCCACTGAGGCGGCCGCGAGCGATCGGGCGGGTGCCTCACGCCGGCAGGGGACCTTCTACCGGGGAGACCCCGGTATGTGGTCCTGGGTGCTGCACCGCATCACCGGCGTGCTGACATTCTTCTTCCTCTTCGTGCACGTGCTCGACACCGCGCTCGTGCGCGTGTCGCCCGACACGTACAACGAGGTCATCGAGACCTACAAGACCCCACTGGTCAACCTCCTCGAGGTCGGCCTCGTCGGCGCGGTGCTGTTCCACGCGCTCAACGGCATCCGGGTCATGCTGGTCGACTTCTGGGAAAAGGGACCGAAGTTCCAGAAGCCGATGCTCTGGACCATCCTGGCCATCTGGGTCGTGGTGATGATTCCCGGTGCCTACTTCATGATGAAGCGCACCGTCGAAGTTATGTTCGGGGGGCACTGACCATGGCAACCGAAGTTCTCGCACTCGACAAGCCGCGTTCGCCGAAGCGCCCGGCCGCCCGCCGCAGCAACTTCGAGCTCTACAGCTGGCTGTTCATGCGCATCTCGGGCCTCGCCCTGATCGTGCTGGTGCTCGGGCACCTGTTCATCATGAACATCCTCGACGGCGGCGTGCACCGCATCAACTGGGGCTTCGTCGCCGGCCGCTGGGCCTCGCCGTTCTGGCAGTTCTGGGACCTGTCGATGCTCTGGCTCGCCGAGATCCACGGCGGCAACGGGCTCCGGACGATCATCGACGACTACGCCCGCAAGGACAGCACCCGGTTCTGGCTGAAGATCGTGCTCTACGTCTCGATGGTGCTGATCCTCGCCGTCGGCACGATGGTGATCTTCACCTTCGATCCCGGTATCTCGGCCAACTGACGCCCACCACACGTTAAGCGGAGTCATCCCTATGCAGTTCCACAAGTACGACGTGGTGATCGTCGGCGCCGGTGGCGCCGGCATGCGCGCGGCCATCGAATCCGGCCAGCGTGCCCGCACCGCGGTCCTCACCAAGCTCTACCCGACGCGTTCGCACACCGGCGCCGCCCAGGGCGGCATGTGCGCCGCGCTGGCGAACGTCGAAGAGGACAACTGGGAGTGGCACACCTTCGACACGATCAAGGGCGGCGACTACCTGGTCGACCAGGACGCCGCCGAGATCATGGCGAAGGAGGCCATCGACGCGGTCCTCGACCTCGAGAAGATGGGCCTGCCGTTCAACCGGACGCCCGAGGGCAAGATCGACCAGCGCCGCTTCGGCGGGCACACCCGTGACCACGGCAAGGCCGCGGTGCGCCGCGCCTGCTACGCCGCGGACCGCACCGGGCACATGATCCTGCAGACGCTGTACCAGAACTGCGTCAAGCACGGCACCGAGTTCTTCAACGAGTTCTACGTGCTCGACCTGGTGCTGACCCCGGACGAGAACGGCAACCCGGCCGCGTCCGGCGTCGTCGCCTACGAACTGGCGACCGGCGAGCTGCACGTCTTCCAGGCGAAGTCGATCGTGTTCGCCACCGGCGGCGCGGGCAAGATCTTCAAGACGACGTCGAACGCCCACACCCTCACCGGTGACGGCCTCGGCATCATCTTCCGCAAGGGCCTGCCGCTGGAGGACATGGAGTTCTTCCAGTTCCACCCGACAGGCCTCGCCGGGCTCGGCATCCTCATCTCCGAGGCCGTGCGCGGTGAAGGCGGCATCCTCCGCAACGCCGACGGCGAGCGGTTCATGGAGCGCTACGCCCCCACCATCAAGGACCTCGCGCCGCGTGACATCGTCGCCCGGTCGATGGTGCAGGAAGTGCTGCAGGGCCGCGGTTGCGGGCCGAACAAGGACTACGTCGTCCTCGACGTCACGCACATCCCGGAAGAGACGCTGAACGCGAAACTCCCGGACATCATGGAGTTCTCGCGGACGTACCTGGGCGTCGACCCGGTCACCGAACCGGTGCCGGTGTTCCCGACCTGTCACTACGTGATGGGCGGAATCCCGACCAACATCCACGGCGAGGCGTTGCGGGACAACGAGAACGTCATCCCCGGCCTGTACGCCGCGGGTGAGGTGGCGTGCGTGTCCGTGCACGGCTCGAACCGGCTCGGCACCAACTCGCTGCTCGACATCAACGTGTTCGGCCGCCGCGCGGGCATCGCCGCCGCCGAGTACGCGCTGGCGCACGACCACATCGAGCTGCCGGAGAACCCGACCAAGGTCGTGGAAGACCAGCTCGCGCTGCTGCTCTCGGAGCACGGTGACGAGCGCGTCGCCGACATCCGCACCGAGCTGCAGCGGACGATGGACTCGCACGCTTCGGTGTACCGCACGGAGGACACGCTCAAGCAGGCGCTGACCGACGTGCAGGCGCTGAAGGAGCGGTACAGCCGGATCACCGTGACGGACAAGGGGAAGCGGTACAACACCGACGTCCTCGAAGCCGTCGAGCTGGGCTTCCTGCTCGAACTGGCCGAAGTCCTCGTCGTCGGCGCCCTGGCGCGCAAGGAGTCCCGCGGCGGGCACGCGCGCGAGGACTACCCGAACCGCGACGACACGAACTTCATGCGGCACACCATGGCCTACAAGGAGGGCGAAGGTCTCACCGCCGACGTCCGCCTGGACTACAAGCCGGTGACCTTCACCCGCTACGAACCGATGGAGCGGAAGTACTGATGACCACGGCAACCCCCGAGAAGTCGGAGGCCGTGTCCTCCGACCACACGCCGATCACCGTCACGCTGAAGATCCTCCGGTTCAACCCCGAGATCGACAACGAGCCGCACTGGGAGTCCTATGACGTCCCGGCGCAGCGCACCGACCGGCTGCTGAACCTGCTCTTCTACGTGAAGGACTACATCGACGGGACGTTCTCGTTCCGGCGCTCGTGCGCGCACGGCGTCTGCGGTTCCGACGCGATGCAGATCAACGGCATCAACCGGCTGGCGTGCAAGGTCCTGATGAAGGACCTGCTGGAGACCAACGGCAAGAAGACGACCATCACCATCGCGCCGATCAAGGGCCTGACGACGCTCAAGGACCTTTACGTCGACATGGACCCGTTCTTCGAGGCGTACAAGGCTGTGAAGCCGTACCTGATCGCCTACGGGAACGAGCCCACGCGCGAGCGGATCCAGTCGCAGGCCGACCGCGACCGGTTCGACGACACGACCAAGTGCATCCTGTGCGCCTGCTGCACGTCCTCGTGCCCGGTGTACTGGAACGACGGCTCGTACTTCGGCCCGGCCGCGATCGTCAACGCGCACCGGTTCATCTTCGACTCGCGTGACGAAGGCGCCGAAGAGCGTCTGGACATCCTGAACGACTCCGAGGGTGTCTGGCGCTGCCGGACGACGTTCAACTGCACCGATGC
The DNA here is from genome assembly GCF_019330265.1 of Amycolatopsis sp. TNS106. Taxonomy (NCBI): domain Bacteria; kingdom Bacillati; phylum Actinomycetota; class Actinomycetes; order Pseudonocardiales; family Pseudonocardiaceae; genus Amycolatopsis; species Amycolatopsis sp. TNS106. The sequence continues at coordinate 5,503,530 of NZ_CP024972.1, forward strand.
CTGCCCGCGTGGCATCCAGGTCACGAAGGCCATCCAGGAAGTCAAACGCGCCCTGCTGTTCAAGCGCGTCTAACCGCCTCTGCGGTCCGTGAAGGCCTCCTTGAGGGACTCTGGGTCCCTCAAGGAGGCCTTCACGGACTTCTGGGGTAGTTATCCACAAGGCCCGGGTTATCCACAGGGCGACGAAGTGTGTCTGGTGATCGCGACCTGGCCGGGCGCACGCTGTGATCATGAACAAACGTGGCCGATGGGCCGAGCATCCCGAACTGCTCCAGCAGCGAAGCCGTGGCGGCGTCATCAAGGCCACCACCTTGGAAGCGCTCGACATGAGCAGCAAGGTCATCTACCGAAGATGTCTGCCCGGTGGCCCTTGGCAACGCCTGCTACCGGGAATCGTTCTCCTGCACTCGGCTCCCCCGACGGCCGAAGAACGGGTGATCGGAGCGCTGCTGCATGCAGGCCCGCGCGCACTGGTGACCGGCGTGGAGGCCTGTCGCCGACACGGACTCCGCCCCCGCGAGCTGCCTCCGGACGACGATGTTCATGTACTCATCCCGCATGAACACAAAGTCCGCAGTGCCGAATTCGTGACCGTCGAGCGAACCCATCGACTACCGGAACCACGAATCCGCGAAGGTGTTCCCTTGGCTCCCCTCGTTCGTGCGACCACGGACACGTGCCGGCGCCTGCGGACGGTTGAGCCAGTCGGACGTCTGCTCGTCGAGGCGATTCAGCGCGGCCGATGCTCCCCCGAAGCCCTCGCCCACGAGCTGAACACAGGTTCCAAACGAGGCACTGCCATCCCACGCAGGATTCTCGGCGAGTGGAAGGACCTCTATTCGGTCGCGGAAGCACGAGCCAAGATCCTGAGCCGCAGCCTCCCGGTTCGACCTAGCCACTGGAATCCGGAAATCCGGGACAGTCGCGGTGGCTACATCGGTCGTCCTGACGCCTGGTGGGACGACATAGCGCTCGCATGGGAGATCGATTCGTACGACTTCCACTTCTCCCGCGAGGACTACCGGCGCACCATCGTGCGCAATACACGCTACGCGACCACTGGGATCATCGTCGTCCAGACTTTGCCCTCGCGACTGCTGTCCGATCCCGCCGGAGTCCTGGCTGAGCTGGAAGCAGCTCGTCTCGCCGCATCAGCCCGTCCACGTCCACCCGTCAGCCTGGTCTCCCGTGCCGCTTGAAGTCCGTGAAGGCCTCCTTGAGGGACCCAGAGTCCCTCAAGGAGGCCTTCACGGACAGGCGCTACTCCAGCACGCGCGCGAGGTGCGAGGAGTCGGCAGTGCCGGGCAGCCAGTCGAAAGCCTCCGGGTCGATGTACCCGACCGCACCCGTGCTCACGTCCCGCAGCATGTTGTACAGCCCAGCCATCACCGCGCGCGTGAAGCGCTCCCGGTGCTGCTGCCCGAGCGTCTGCGTCTGCCCGCGCACCTCGAACAGCACCGTCCCCGTCCCGTTCAGCGCGAACGAACACCGCGCCTGCCCCGGCAGATCCCGATCCGGGGCATGCGGATACCGCGCCCCGACGAACCCGCGCGACGTCATCCCGTTGAACGCGCTGATCGCCAGCTGCCGCGATTCGTCCTTTGTGTACACATCGCGGTACTTCGCGTACTTCTGGCCTGGCTCGAAGAACTTGTCGGGCAGCGGCGGGTAGTCGATGCCGACGTCGAGCAGCCGGTCGCTGCCTTCCTGCCGGACGCAGGCGCCTTGATGGTGCAGATCGACGTAGACGTCGGGCACCTTCCCCCGCGAAGCGGTCAGCTCCAGGTACACCGAACGCAGCGCCCGCGCCTCGGGCGTGATGAACCATCCCGGCTGGTCCGGCGCGCCCGGGAAGTCCTCCGCGCGCGGGACGTAGTTCAGCTCGGGATTGAAGTCGCGGTTGACGTCGAATCCCGGCCGCTTGCGGTAGTCGTCGCCTTGGAGGACGTCGTTGAGGTAGTTCCAGGCGGGCGGCCGGTCCTTCAACTGGGGGAACTTCCGCTGCACCTCGGCCCACGACAGGTCGTTGCCGCGCCGGTCGAGTTCGGCGCCGTCCGGGTTCAGTTTCGGCACCGCGACGAAGGTGATGGTCTTCCGCAAGCGCTCGGCGTCCCGCGACTCCGACGTGCCGAGGTAGTCGAGGATGCGCAGCAGGGCGTCGGTGCCGGTCTTCTCGTTCCCGTGGATCTCGCTGGAGACCACGAAGACCTTCGGCCCGGTCCCGACGGTCGCCTGGTGGATCACCCGGCCGCGGTTGGACCGCCCGACTTCCTTGACCGCCACTCGCCCTTGGCTCACCCGTTCGAGTCGCCCGAGCTCCCGCACCATCTCGCGATAGTCGGTGAACTCGGTGATGGGCAGCTCCCGCGGTTCTTCGCTGCAGGGCGCCACCGGAGCCGCCACCGCCGCGGGCGCGCTGACGAGCGGGAGCATCGCCAGCCCCACCACCACAGGAACCAATCGACCGGACAACGACATCGTGAACTCCCCACTGTCGAAGGTGCTCACAACGTAGCGAGAAGGACCCCGATCGCGAATCCGGCGAAAGTTCCCGAAAACGAAACCGGGGCCGTCCCACGAACGTGGACCGGCCCCGGCGATCGCGCGAAACTACTTCACCGCGTCCAGAGCATTGACGCGGCCGTGGCCGTAGTACGAGTTGTCCTTCTCCGGACCTTCGCAGACCGGCGCCGCGGTGCCGCAGGGAACCGCGTCCGCCTGGTGCTCCAGCAGCCACCTCAGCGCCGCGGGCGGAGCGTGCTTGAACCGGGACGCCAGTAGCGCGGCGACACCGGCGACGTGCGGAGACGCCATCGAGGTGCCGCACTTGGCACCGTAGCCGCCGTTGAAGATGGTCGACAGCGGGCAGCCGACCCCCTGGCCGACGGGCGGCAGCTGGGCGCGGTCGCCGCCCGGGGCGGTGACCGAAACGTCGTCACCGTAGTTGCTGTACGACGACTTCGTGCCCGCGTAGCCGATGGCCGAAACGTTGACGACGCCGTCGATGGCCTTGGGCAGGATGCCGCAGCTCTCGTCGACCGGGTGCGGGCGGTTCGGGTCGGTGGTCTGCTCGTCCGGGTCGAAACCGCTATTGCCGGCGGCGGCGACGTTCAGCACGCCACGTCCGGTCGAGTAGGTCACCGCGCGGCGGACGGCCTCGTACGCGGCCGCGTCGCCCGGCTCCTTCGAGCAGTAGAACATGCCCGGGTCGATGTAGTAGCTGTTGTTCGTGACCGGGAAGCGGTGCTTCGCCGCCCACATGAACCCGCACACCGCGGCCTCGGGGAGGATCAGGCCGTCGTCGTTCACGACCTTCACCGACGCCAGCTTGACGCCGGGCGCGACACCGGTGAAGCCGCGTGCGGCGTCCTTGCCCGCGATCGTGCCGGCGACGTGCGTGCCGTGGTCGGAGTTCGTGGGCGCCCAGGCGGCGGGGGTGGTGTCGGGCGCGCCGCTGTTGCAGCCGGCGGACACCGACGGGTCGAGGGCCGCCTTCAGCGCCGGGTGGGTGGGCTCGATGCCCGAGTCCAGCACGCCGACGGTCACCGAGCGGCTGCCACCGGAGATCTTGTTCGCTTCGGGCGCCTGGATCGCCCGCATGTCCCACTGCTGGGCCGACAGGTCCTCTTCGACGGCGACGCTGGTGGTCTCTTCGTTCTCCTTGGTGTCGACCACGGCGGAGCGGGTCGAGCGGGTGGAGGCCGCCGGCGGGAACGCGACGTCACGGCCGCCCGAGTAGGCGCGGAAGACACCGATCTTCGCCTGGAAGTCGGCGTTGCGCGAGGTCGCCACCGCGACCCCGATCTCCGGGTAGTACGCGACCTTCTCGCCGCACTTGGCGCGCAGTTCGTTGTCGACCTTGCGTTCCGGGGTACGCGGGTTGTAGAGCACCACGTAGTTGAACGGCGCGCTCGCGGTGTCGCATTCGGGCGCGGGCGCGGCGCTCGCCGACGGGGCCGCGAACACGCTTCCCGCCGCCGCCGCGACGAGCGCGGGGACGAGCAGGCGTCTGATCCGGGACATTCCACCTCCATGATTCGGTGGAGTGAACGTAAGCGAGCCGGACCCCGCCCAACACCGTCAAAAGGACGACAAAACCCGATCAGGCGTCAGCCTTCTCCGCGTCCCGTGACTTGGCGCCACGAAGCGTGCGCAGACCGATGAGCCCGATGATGGTGCCGAGCACGAACGAGATCACCGTCAGCACCGCGTGCACGATGAAGTAAGCCGTGGGCGAGCCGTCCGCGGCCCACGCGCGGTCACTGTCCCAGAGGTTCTTGGCGAACGTGATCCAGATGATCCACGACCACACGCCGAAACCCAGCAGGAACATCGAAGTACCTCGCGAAATGCGCATGCCCCTGAGTATGCAGCGAGCCCGGCGACGCTACATTGCTCGGGTGCACAGCGCTATCTCCCGGTCGCTCCTGGTCCTCGTTTCCGGTGTGCTCGCCCTCGCGGTGACGCCGGTGGCCACAGCCGCCCCGAAGCCACCAGCCCAGGCGCAGCCGTGCGCGAACAAGGTGACGCCTCCCCCGCCCGTCGACACCTCCGAGAAACCACGCCCCGGCGAGGCCGCTCCGGCGCCGCTGCCGGTGCCGCCGGTCCCGGTGGGCGGCGACCGGATGGCCGAATGCGGGCTCGTGCTCCCGAAGCGCGCGCTGAACCCGCCCGAGGGGAACACCTCCGCGTCGTGGGTGCTACAGGATCTCGACACCGGTGACGTCATCGCGGCGAAGGACCCGCACGCCCGTCAGCGGCCGGCGTCGCTGATCAAGGTCCTGCTCGGGCTGGTCGTGGTCACCGAACTCCCGCCCGCCAAGATCGTCGTGCCGACCAAGGAGGACGCCGAGCAGGAGTGCACCTGCATGGGCATCGCCGCGGGCGGTCAGTACACAGTGGACCAGCTGCTGCACGGACTGCTGATGCACTCGGGCAACGACGCGGCGCACGCGCTCTCCACCGTGCTCGGCGGCCTGGACGCGACCCTCGCGAAGATGAACGCGCTGGCCACCCGTATCGGCGCCACGGACACCCGGGCCGCGACCCCGTCCGGGCTCGACGGCCCCGGTATGTCGACCTCCGCCTACGACATGAGCCTGATCTTCCACTACGCGATGAAGAACCCCGAATTCGCCAAGGTGGTCAAGACCAAGAGCTTCGAAGTCCCCGCCACCGCGGGAAAACCGGTCGTCACGATCTACAACGACAACAAGCTCCTCGGCAACTATCCCGGGTTCACCGGCGGGAAGACCGGCTTCACCGACGACGCGCGCCACACCTACGCCGGCAGCGCGGTCCAGAACGGGCATCGGGTCGGGGTCGTGATGCTGCGCGCCGAGCAGCGGCCGACCCGGGTCACCGAACAGGCCGCGAAACTCCTCGATTACGGCATCGCGCTGCGTGAGTCCAAGGCCGAATCGGTAGGGCGCATCGAATACCGGTCACCGGAAGCCGTGAACGCGGATCCGGCCAACGCCGCGCCGAACGCCGACGGCGCGTCGAACAGCGGAGCCGCGGCCGCGGCCGAAGACCCGTTCGGCGTGACGGGCTGGATCATCACGCTGGTCGTCTTCCTGATCATCGTGGCGTCGTTCGTCGTCGGCCACCAGCGCAAGAAGGCCATGGTCGGCGAATAACGTCAGGACTTGCGGCGGCCGAACCAGCCCAGCAGCGCTCCGGTCGCGAAAGCCCCGCCGACGGCGCCGAGTCCCGGCCCCTGCTGAACGGTCACCCTCGGGTGGATCAGCACCGGGGGCGGCGGCTCGACGACCGTCTTCAGGTTCTCCTTCGCCGTCGCCGTCCAGGCGGTGACGAACAGCAGGAACCGCGAAACGAGGTTCGCGAACACGAGCAGGCCGATCACCGGGCCGAACAACGTGAAGGCCGGTGATTTCGTGACACTGCCGAGGTAGAGGGTCGCGGCCTGCTGGAGCACGATGAACCCGACCGCGGCGAAGATCGCGCCCTTGACCGCGCTGCGCAGCGCGACATGCTCACGGGGCAGCCTCGCGATGACCCACAGGAAGACCAGGGTGTTCGCGAGCAAGCCGAGCAGGATCGTCGCGACCTTCAACAGGAAGACGGCCCAGCCCTGGTTTTCGAGACCGACCAGTTCGAGCAGGAACCGCCCGACGCCACTGCCCGCCGCGGTGAGGCCGAACGAGACCACCAGCGCGAGACCGAGCCCCACAAGGGACAGCAGGTCCTTGATCGTCGTCGACACCAACGGCAACTGCTGCTTTTCCTGGCCCCACTGGGCGGTCAGCGCGTCACGCAGGTTCGTCATCCAGCCGATGCCCGAATACAGGGCCAGCAGGAGGCCGAACACCCCGATCCCGCCGCCGGAGTCCAGCGCCGCCTTGATGATGCTGCCGACGAGATCGCTCAGCCCTTCCGGGACCGACTTCTTGATGCCGTCCACGAGCTGATTCGTCACCACTTGGTCGCCGGCCAGCACGATCTTGAGGACCGCGAAGGCGACCATCAAGATCGGGATCACCGAAAGCACGCTGAAGTACGTGATGGCGGCCGCGTAGTGGTTGCCGTAACGCTCGGTGAAGGCGTCGTTCGCCCGGATGAGGTGATCGAGCCAGCCGTACTTCCGCCTCAGGCGCGGTAACAGCTTGTCCTGTTCCGGCTTCGCGCCGTCATCATTCGCCACCGTCAAACGCTAACCACACGGCGACGACTGCGCAGCGCGAATCAGCCCGCCGGGGGAAGGAACCCGATGTTCTCGTAGACGTTCCGCAACGTCACCGAAGCGACTTCCCTGGCCCGTTGCGCACCGAGCGCCAAGGCCTTGTCGAGCTCGGCGACGTCGTCCAGATAGGACTGGACGCGCTCCTGCACCGGCGTGACCCAGTCGACGAACGCCTCCGCGACGCCCTTCTTCAGGTCGCCGTAACCCTTGCCCTCGTACGAGTTCTCGAGTTCGGCGACCGGCTGATCGGTCAGCGCGGAGAGGATCGTCAGCAGATTCGAAACGCCCGGCTTGTTCTCGGCGTCGAAGACGATCTCGCGGCCGGTGTCCGTGACCGCCGAGCGCACCTTCTTCGCCGACTTCTTCGGGTCTTCGAGCAGCTCGATGAGACCGTTGCCGGTCGACGAGGACTTGCTCATCTTCGCGGTCGGGTCCTGGAGGTCGTAGATCTTCGCCGTGTCCTTGACGATATGCGGCTCCGGCACGGTGAACGTCTTGCCGTAGCGGTTGTTGAACCGCTGCGCGAGGTTGCGCGTCAGCTCCAGGTGCTGCCGCTGGTCCTCGCCGACGGGGACCTCGTTCGCCTGGTACAGCAGGATGTCGGCGGCCTGCAGGACCGGGTATGTGAACAGGCCGACACTGGCGCGGTCGGTGCCCTGCTTCGCGGCCTTGTCCTTGAACTGCGTCATCCGGCTCGCTTCGCCGAAGCCGGTCTGGCACTCCAGCACCCAGCCCAGCTGGGCGTGCTCGGGCACGTGGCTCTGGACGAACAGCGCGCTGCGGGCCGGGTCGACCCCGAGCGCGAGCAGCTGCGCGGCCGAGCGGCGGGTGCGGTCGAGCAGCACCTTCGGATCCTGCTCGACGGTGATCGCGTGCAGGTCGACGACCATGTAGAAGGTGTCGTGGGTGTCCTGGAGCCGAACCCACTGCCGCAGCGCGCCCAGGTAGTTGCCGAGGTGGAACGAGTCGGCGGTCGGCTGGATCCCGGAGAGCACGCGCGGGCGCTTCTGTTCGTCGGACACGCCCGGATTCTCTCAGGCCACGCCACGGCGGGTCACTCGGCCTCGCCCCGGCCGAACGGTCTAAACGGTTAAACGCCACATACTTCCGACGGTTCTGGCCGGGGTGCCCGATTCCTAGCGTTCATGGCACCGGATCTTCCGGCCACACCGAAGGAGAACCCAGATGAAGGCACGATCCCTACTGATGGGCTTGGCCATGGCGGCCGCGGCCGTCTTCTCGCTTTCCGGCGTCGCGGCGGCGGCCGAGCCCACCGGAGGCGTCCAGCCGAACATCGTCGGCGGCGGCAACGCGACCCAGGTCTACTCGTTCATGGTGTCCCAGCAGTCGAGCTCCGGCAGCCACCAGTGCGGTGGCTCACTGATCAGCTCGACCTGGGTGGTCACCGCGGCGCACTGTGGCACGCCGTACCAGGTGCGCGTCGGCACCACGAACCGCACCAGCGGCGGCACCGTCGCCCGCGTGGCGCAGCGCATCGCCCACCCGAGCGCCGACCTGGCGCTGCTGCGCCTCTCGACGGCGGTGTCGCAGGCGCCGGTCACGATCGCCGCTTCGTCCGGGGCCGTCGGCACCGCGACGCGGATCATCGGCTGGGGCCAGACCTGCCCCACCCGCGGTGGTTGTGGCGCCCCGATCAACCTCCAGGAGCTGAACACCTCGATCGTCGCCGACAGCCGCTGCCTCGGCATCAACGGCGCCAGCGAGATCTGCACCAACAACCCCAACGGCAACTCGGGTGCCTGCTACGGCGACTCGGGCGGCCCGCAGGTCAAGCAGGTCAGCGGTGTCTGGCAGCTGGTCGGCGCGACGAGCCGCGCCGGGAACAACAGCAGCACCTGCGCGACCGGGCCGTCGATCTACGTGGACGTCCCCTACTTCCGTAGCTGGATCCGTACCAACTCCGGCGTCTGATCCGGTCCCCGCGTCGCCCCACCGTCCCCGGGGGCGACGCGGGCCCAGCCGGTTCAGCAAGGAACCGTGCGGAAGTTCGAAGAGCCGCTCCAGCAGCGCGACCGCCTTCAGGGAGTCGCACCGCTCGGGGCGGCTTCTTCCGGTCCGCCAGTAGCTCAAGGTCGCGACGCTGACCCGGACGCCCTCCAGGGCGAGCCGGTGCCGGATCCGGTCGAGGCCGAGGCCGCTGTCCGTGATCGCCCGGTCCAGGGCGCGGGGGAAGGGGTCACCGGGCCGGCTGCGACGCCGTGTCACCGTCATGGACCCGAGCGTGGCGATCAGCGAGCGGCTAAACAATCCGGGCCGGACTAGGTGTACCTACCCAAAAATCCGCCGACCTGCGTTTAGCGGGCAAACCGCGATCCGCCAGGCCAGGGACGCCGACCTGCGTTTAGCCCCCTAATCGCGATCCGGGGCCGGGAGGCGTAGGTCAGGGGCGCTGCTGGCGAGTGAGGGCGTCATCCGCGAGCACGGCCTCGGCCATCGCGGCGACATGCGGGGTGGCGGGCTGCGCCGGAGCGGGAGCGGGGGCGACAGCGGCCGCGCGCGCCTTCCTGCGCTGGCGGAACACGCCGAAGGCCATCCCGACGATGCCGAGCGCGACGGCGATCAAGCCGACCGGGCCCAGAAGACCGAACGCCATCTCCGACCGCGACGTCGTGTCCGCGGCCGATGCCGGCACCGCGCCCGCGACGAGCAGCGCGACCGGGATCGCGACGACCGCCGCGGCCCTCGCCGCGGGCATGGCCGATCGCATCAGGAGATGAACTGGGTTCCGCACCGGAGTGCCTCCCGTGACGTGACATTGCCGAACCGGAACGCTAACCCGAACGAGTGAGCATTTCCAGGATGCTGGTCAAAAAACTACCGAGCGTGTCAAGACCTGTGGGTTCTGATCAACTCGGGGCACGAGAGTAGCCCCTCACAGGGGGGATGTTTCGAGCACCCCTCTTCTCAGAGTTGCCGTATTCAAGATCGGTTTCCGACAAAACCGGACAGGGTTAGACCATTCGACTGTCACACGCGGCCTAACAGGCAGTATCCGGCTTTCCCCGGTTGGTTTCTTGTCCGCAATGGTCTATACCTGTTGACCATACCCCTAAAAGGTATAGACCAATCTCCCTGCATGGTCCCCTCGTACGAAGGAGCCACCGATGTCTCTTCGACGTATTCTCGCGGCGGTCGCCGCCACCTTCGCCGCCACCACGGTCGCCGTGGTCGTCCCGGCCCAATCCGCCTCCGCCGCGGACTGCGTGGCGCCGTGGAACGCGAGCTCGGTCTACTGGGGCGGCAACACCGCCTCCCACAACGGGCGCAACTGGTCCGCGAAGTGGTGGACGCAGAACGAAACCCCTGGTAGCGCGCAGGTATGGGCCGACCAGGGCGCCTGCGGCGGCACCACCAACCCGCCGAACCCGTCCGGCTTCGTGGTCAGCGAGGCCCAGTTCAACCAGATGTTCCCGAGCCGGAACCCCTTCTACACCTACAACGGCCTGGTCACCGCCCTGAGCGCATACCCGGCCTTCGCGGGCACGGGCAGCGACACCGTGAAGAAGCAGGAAGCGGCGGCCTTCCTGGCGAACGTCAGCCATGAGACCGGTGGCCTCGTCCACATCGTCGAACAGAACGAGGCCAACTACCCGCACTACTGCGACACGAGCCAGTCCTACGGCTGCCCCGCGGGCAACGCCGCGTACTACGGCCGCGGCCCGATCCAGCTGAGCTGGAACTTCAACTACAAGGCCGCCGGCGACGCGCTGGGCCTGCCGCTGCTGACCAACCCGTGGCTGGTGCAGAACGACGCGGCCGTCGCGTGGAAGACCGGTATCTGGTACTGGATGACCCAGAACGGTCCCGGCACGATGACCCCGCACGACGCGATGGTCAACAGCCGCGGCTTCGGCGAGACCATCCGCAGCATCAACGGCAGCATCGAGTGCAACGGCGGCAACCCCGCCCAGGTGCAGAGCCGCGTGAACAAGTACCAGCAGTTCACCGGCATCCTCGGCGTGACCCCGGGCGGCAACCTGTACTGCTGATCCAGCGAAGGTGCTGAAGGGGCTCTTCGCCGCATGCGAGACGCGGCGAAGGGCCCTTCAGCTTTCGAGGGATGTCAGCAGCCGCCGCAACGACGCGTCCAGGACGCCGAGATCCTCACCGAGCGGCGAGAGCAGCTTCGCGACGTTCTCCGTGTGCTCGGTCATGGCGGCGTCGACGACTTCGAAGCCACGCTCGGTCAGCGTGACCCGGAAGCTCCGCCGATCTTCGGGATCCAACGCCCGTTCGACCAGCCCCGCCGACTCGAGCCGGTCGATCCTGCTGGTCATCCCGGCCCTCGACATCATCAGCGTCGCGGAAAGCTCGGACGGGATCAGCGTGTACGGCTTCCCGGATCGCCTGAGCGCCGCGAGCACGTCGAACTCCCCCTGCTTCAAGCCGTGCTTCGCGAATACGGCTTCCACCATGGGCGTGGTCAGCATCGCCACCCGACCGAGACGCCCGGCGACCCCGATCGCGGTCAGGTCCAGGTCCGGCCGTTCGCGCCGCCACGCGCCGACGACCGCGTCGATCGCGTCCGTGTTTCGTTCTTCGCTCACGCGAGCAGTCTATTCGACAGGAGATAGTTTGACAGCGAACTATCAGCGGTGGAACTATCGGCGGCATGACACAGCGCATCGAAGCCCGTGAACCCGTCCTCGTCCGCGCCACCGAAGCTGAGACCGTCGGCGCTGCCCCCGCCCTTGTCACGCTGCTCGCCGACGTCTCGACCACAGGCGGGGTCCTGAGCGGCGCGCGAACACGGTTGGGCGTCGGCGCGGATGGAGCCGCTCCGCACTATCACACCGGCTCCTCCGAGATGTTCTTCATGCTCGACGGAAAGCTGGAAGTCCTTGTGGGGGAAGAAATCGTCACCGTTTCCGAAGGTGACATGCTGGTCGTCCCACCACTGATCACACACGCTTTCCGCGCGGCCGTGGACTCGCCGGCGGACGTGCTGATCGTGTTCATCCCCGGCGTGGAACGGTTCGGCTACTTCCGCCTACTGGAGAAAGTCGGGCACGGCGAAGCGACCGTCCAGGATCTCTTGGACAGTCAGGAAAAGTTCGACAACCACTTCGTCGAGAGTCCAGTGTGGACGGAGAGCGCGAAGTCCCGTCAGTAACCGCGCGGCGGATACCCCGGCGGCGGATACCCGGGCTGCGGGTAGTGCGGCGGCGGATACGGCTGCCGCCCGTACTGCGGCGGAGGCGGATACTGCTGCGGAGGCGGGTACTGCTGCGGGTAGCCCGGATTCTGCGGCGGATACGGCTGGTGCGGGTACTGGGGTTGCTGCGGAGGTGGCGGCGCGACGGGCTGACCACCGCCGAGATGGAACGGCAGCAGCGAAACCAGCTGCGCGAGACGCCCCAGCGTCGAAAGCACGTCCTCCGGCTTGGTCCGGCCGAAGGTCGGATTCTCGACGTAGACCAGCTCCGCGCCGACCAGCGACCAGGTGTGCAGCTTCAAGGACCGCATCGTGACGGCGACCTGTGGTGTCAGCACACCGACCGCGACGTTCGGGTCGGTGTCGATCAGCTTGTACCAGCGGTTGAACTTCCGGTCCGCGGTGGCGGGCTCCGGATACTGCTCGACGTCCCAGGCGGACTCGATGCTCGACACGATCTGGAAGTTCGGCATCGGCGCGGGCAGGCTGACGGCCCAGACCGTGTCGATCGAGATCGTGTCGAGCTCGTTGACCTTCTTGTTGGTCCACCGCGTGTGCACGCTCGTGACCGTCGGGCGGCGGTGGTAGTCGAAGACGCTGAACCGCAGTCCCTGATACATGCCGCTCAGCGCGCCGAACGCCATCCGCTTGTCGCCGCGCTGGTTGAACGGCAGCACCGTCCACCGCTCCAGCATGTTCGGCGCGTCCGGGCTGAACTCCCACCCGTACTGGCCGGACATCGCGTAGCGCTCGGCGTTCGTCGCCTCGATACGTCTGGCTTCGTTCGTCTCCATGACCTGACCAGGCTATCCGGAGTAGGTCGCCGTCACCGGCGCGTGGTCGGACCAGCGCCGGTCGTAGGACTCGGCGCGCTCGACCACGACGGAGGTGCACCGCTCGGCCAGGCCGGGGGTGGCGATCTGGCAGTCGATACGCCAGCCGGTGTCGTTGTCGAACGCCTTCCCGCGGTACGACCACCAGGTGTACGGGCCGGGACCTTCCGGGTCGAGCTTGCGCTGGACGTCGACGTAGCCGGCCTCGCTGAACACGCGGCCGAGCCACTCCCGCTCCTCCGGCAGGAAGCCCGAGCTCTTCTGGTTCCCGCGCCAGTTCTTCAGGTCGATCTTGTCGTAGGCGATGTTCCAGTCCCCCACGACGACTACCTCACGGCCGCCGGCCTCGGCCTTGGCGCGCAGGTCGACGAGGTACGGCAGGAACGCCGCCATGAAGCGCTCCTTTTCGTCCTGACGCGGGGTCCCGACGTCGCCGCTGGGCAGGTACAGGCTCGCGACCACGACGTTCGGCAGGTGGATCTCGGCGTAGCGGCCGCTGTCCTCGAATTCGGGCTCGCCGAAACCGATGCGGACCTCCTCCGGCTCCGCCCGGCTGAAGAGCATGACGCCGTTGCGCCCCTTCTGCGCCGACGGCGCGTGCACCACGTGCCAGCCTTCGGGCGCGGCGGCACCGGCCGGGAGCTCCTTGAGCTCGGCCCGGACCTCCTGGCAGGCGACGACATCGGCCTTCGTCGAGCCCAGCCACTCGACGAAGCCCTTTTTCGCGGCGGCACGAAGGCCGTTGACATTCACAGTGGAGACGGTCAGCACCCGTCGCACGCTACCCGGAGGGTCCGACAGAACCGGCAGGGCGTTCGCTCTGCGAGACTGCGCGCATGAGCGAGCTGACCGTGCTGGGCAGCTGCGGCGCCTGGCCGGAACCTGGCCGGGCCTGCGCCGGCTTCCTCCTGGTCCACGAGGGTTTCAAAGTCGTGCTCGACCTCGGCTACGGCGCCGCGTCACGACTGTTCGAACACTGCCCGGACGGCCGGGTCGACGCGGTGGTGGTCACGCACGAGCATCCCGATCACTGCGCCGACGTGAGCGCGCTCGGGCGGGCACGCGCCTACGGGCTGCCGGACGAGCCGAGGATCCCGCTGCACTGCACTCCGGGCACGGTGCGCCGGCTCGAAGCGCTGGAGCCGCGACCACATCCGACGACGATCTTCGATGTGCGGGAGCTCGGGCCGCCGCGCGAGGTCGGGCCGTTCCGGATGACGACGTTCCTGCTTCCGCACCATGTGCCGAACTACGGGGTCCGCCTGACCGCGCCCGGGCTCACGGTCGCCTACACCGGTGACAGCGGGCCGAGCCCGATCCTCGCCGAACTGGCGCGCGACGCCGACCTCCTCATCGCCGACGCCACGCTTCAGGGACCGTCGCCCGACGAGACGCCGCGTCTGGTGTCGACGGCGGGCGAGGCCGGGTACTGGGCCGAGCGAGGCGGTGCCCGGCGGCTGCTGCTGACCCACTTCTGGCCTGGTTCCGACCGCGCGATCTCGGTGGCCGAAGCGCGGAGAGAGTTCAGCGGCGAGGTGCTGGCGGCCGAGGAAGGCACCCACCTGCGTTTAGCCCCCTAATCGCGATCCCGCAGGTCAGAGCCCACCTGCGTTTAGCCCCCTAATCGCGATCCCGCAGGTCAGAGCCCACCTGCGTTTAGCCCCCTAATCGCGATCCCGCAGGTCACGGGCCGCATTTCGCGCCTTCGACCGGGGTCGTGAACTCGACGGAGACCCACTTGCCCTCCGCGACCTTGCGGAAGCCGTTCTCGACCACCGGCTGCGCGTCGATCTTCGCGTCCTTGACGTACTTGCCGACGATCTTCTGCCCGCCGGGTGCGTCGCGCGCGTTGAGCACGTCGGCCGTCACCACGACCTGGCAACCGGTCGGGCTCGACGCGCTCGACTCCCTGTCCTGTCCCGAGATGGCGACGACGACGATCAGCGCCAGTCCGCCGCCGACGAACAAGACCGGTTTCGAGATGGCCATGGTGGTCACTCCTCGAACAAGGGAATCGTTTTCTGTCCGGTCCAGAGTGGCAGAAGCCGGGGCGGCCGCCCAGATCCCGGATCGCCAACCACCCGGAGGCGCCAACGCGGACCGGTCCCGGGCTACCCACCGTCACAACGCGAAAAGGCCCCCTTCCACCTGGGAAGGGGGCCTTCAAGCGAAACTCAGCCCTGGGCGATCTTCTTGGCCAGGTTGGCGTCCAGCGTCGCGAGGAACTCCTCGGTGGTCTGGAACTCCTGATCCTTGCTGATCAGCAGCGCGAGGTCCTTGGTCATCTTGCCGCTCTCGACGGTCTCGACGACGACCTGCTCCAGCTTGTTCGCGAACCCGATCAGCTCCGGGTTCGAGTCCAGCTTGCCGCGGTGCTCGAGGCCCCGGGTCCACGCGTAGATGGACGCGATCGGGTTGGTCGAGGTCGGCTTGCCCTGCTGGTGCTGGCGGTAGTGCCGGGTCACGGTGCCGTGCGCGGCCTCGGCCTCGACGGTCTTGCCGTCCGGGGTGCGCAGCACCGACGTCATCAGGCCCAGCGAGCCGAAGCCCTGCGCGACCGTGTCGGACTGGACGTCACCGTCGTAGTTCTTGCAGGCCCAGACGTAGCCGCCCTCCCACTTCATCGCCGCGGCGACCATGTCGTCGATCAGGCGGTGCTCGTAGGAGATGCCCTTGGCGTCGAAGTCGGCCTTGAACTCGGCCTGGTAGATCTCCTCGAACACGTCCTTGAACATGCCGTCGTAGGCCTTGAGGATGGTGTTCTTGGTCGACATGTAGACCGGGTACTCACGGTCCAGGCCGTACTGCAGCGAGGCGCGCGCGAAGTCCTCGATGGACTTGCGGTAGTTGTACATGCCCATGGCGACGCCGCCGCCCTCGGGGAACTTCGCGACCTCGAACTCCATCGGCTCGGAGCCATCGTCCGGGGTGTAGCTGATGGTCAGCGTGCCGGGACCGGGGACCTTGAAGTTGGTCGCCTTGTACTGGTCGCCGTGCGCGTGGCGGCCGATGATGATCGGCTTGGTCCAGCCGGGCACCAGACGCGGGATGTTCTGGATGACGATCGGCTCGCGGAAGATCACACCGCCGAGGATGTTGCGGATCGTGCCGTTGGGCGAGAGCCACATCTTCTTCAGGCCGAACTCTTCGACGCGCGCCTCGTCCGGCGTGATCGTGGCGCACTTGACGCCGACGCCGTGCTTCTTGATCGCGTTGGCCGAGTCGACGGTGACCTGGTCGTCGGTGCGGTCCCGCTCCTCGATACCCAGGTCGTAGTACTCCAGGTTCACGTCCAGGTACGGGTGGATCAGCCTGTCCTTGATGAACTGCCAAATGATGCGGGTCATCTCATCGCCGTCGAGCTCGACGACGGTGCCCTGGACCTTGATCTTGGCCATGAGCAGCGGTGCTCCTTCCGCGGATCTTCGCGTTCTACTTCAGTCTCCGGTAGCGGTACAAGCGTACTGCTTAACGGTCCTGGATGGTTCCAGTAGTGGTCGGTATCAAGTCTCCACGAGGCGGTTGTGACCGACGTCACCCGGGCGGACGACGGCCATCCGGCCGTCACGGAACCGCGCGGACCGCGACATCATCGAACAGCACTCCTCTGCCGGCCCACCGGAAAGGGCGGTCCCATGACGAACAACCCCTACGCCGTGCCCCCGTACGAGCAGACTCAGGCCCCGGAGCCTTACGGCGCCCAGCCTAGGCAAGCGAGCCGGGCCGTGCCGCGCGTGCTCAGCGGGATCGGCGGTGTCCTGCTGACGCCGGTCGCCCTCGGCCTGGTGATCTACGGCGGCGCACAGCTGCAGCGCAGTCTCTCGCAGTACCTGTCCGTCGGTGAAGACCCGCTCAGCCTGTTCTTGCTGATCCTCGGCGGCCTGCTTCTGCTCGGCGTCGCGCTCCTCGGAGCACTGTCCGGAATCGGGCCCATCGTGGGCGGAGTGCTGTGGGGTGTGCTGCCGGGGCTGACGTTCCTGCTGAGCCCGCAGGACATCATGCGCCTCTCCTACGACGTGACCGGGACGAGTCTCGGGGTGGGCTTGGTGACGTGGCTGGTGATGGGCGCCCTGTTCGCGAGCGGATTCCTGCTCATCGGGGCCGGCCTGGTCGGCACCCTCTCGCGGCGCCGCGCGAATCGCGTTTAGCGGGCTGAACGCGATCCGGCGGAGATCGAAGTGAACCGAAGGGGGCCGGCGTCCGTAGTCCGGTGCAGGGAGGTGACCCGCCCATGTCATCGCACCGGTACGTCGCGGAGTACGACGACGAGGACTACCAGGAGTACGGCGAGTACGAGCAACCCGAAAAACCGCGAGACCCGCGAAGACCGTACGAGGACGTCGAGTCGTATGAACCGTACGAGCCCTTCGACGACGACCTGGTGCCCGAAGACCCGCGCGCGGGCCGAGGCGTGCGTCGCGTACTCAGCGGAGCGGGTGGCCTGATCCTGACGCCGGTCGCCCTCGGCCTGCTGGCCTGGGGCGGCCTGCGGCAGCAGATGCTCGTCCAAGCGACGCTCAGCACCCAGCGTGACGTCCTCAGCATCGGCCTCCTCGTGGGCGGCGGGATCCTGCTGCTGTCGGTCGGGCTGCTCGGCGCGCTCTCGGCGACCGGCCCGATCCTCGGCGGCCTCGTCTGGGGCGTCGCCCCCGGGGTGGCCACGATCGCGGTCCCGGAATGGGGCTTCCGGCTGGTGAAGTACCTGCCACAGAACGACGTCACGTACGGCGTCACAAGCTGGTTGTTCATCGGCGGCCTGCTCGCGACGGGCTTCCTCCTGATCGGCGCGGGCCTCGCGTCGAGACTCGCCCGGCGGCGCCGTTGAGCGTGCTGGGACCATCGGCGCATGGGTTTGTTCACCGTTCCCGAAGCCCGCGCCGAGCTCGCCCGGCTACGCCCCGTGCTCGACGAACTGGTCCGGCTCCGCGCCGACGCGGCCGAACTCGCCGCTTCCCTGCGCCCTGGCGGCCGCGAGACCTCGCTCGGCGGGATGCCGGAGTGGAAGGCCGCGCAGGCCCGGCTGGACGACCTGATGACCACCGTCCAGCGGACGGGTGCCGAGCTGAAGGGTTTCGCCCCGCTCCTGATCGACTTCCCCGCCGAAATCGACGGCGCCGACGTCCTGCTCTGCTGGCTCGAAGGTGATGCGGAACTGTCCTGGTATCACCGCACCGACCTCGGTTTCGCCGGACGCCGCCGTCTCCCGGATAAGGTCGCGGTCGTGACCGAGGAGATCGCGGCCGGGTTGTTCGACGGCATCGCCGCCCGCTACGACGAAGACCCCTTTCACGGCTTGGTCGCCGACGCGCTCGTCGACGGCCTCGGCTGCACGGCACCCGAGCGCGTTCTCGACGTCGCGACGGGGACCGGTGTGGCCGCGTTCGCCGCGCTGCGCCTGGAGCCGGGCGAAGTGCTCGCGATCGACATCTCGCCGGGCATGATCGCCCAGGCCGAGGCGAAGGCGGCGACGCACGATCCCGGGAAACGCATCACCTGGCAGGTCGCTTCCGCGGTTCCGTCGCCGGTGGAGGACGAGGGCGCGGACGCAGTGCTGTGCGCGTCTTCGCTGCACTTCCTCGGCTCGGCCGCGCTCCGCGACTGGCTGCGGGCGCTGCGCCCGGGCGGCAGGGTGGGCTTCAGCCTGCCGCTCGCGTCGACGTTCCGGCCTTCGGAGGCGTTCGCCGCCATCGTCCCCGCCGACCTGAAACTGCCGGAAACCGAGGACGACGCGGCGGAACTGGCCTCCGACGCCGGCTTCACCGAGGTGACCGTGAAACGTCTCGACGTCGAGACCGAGGATCGGGTCCGGTCGGTGTTCGTGGTGCACGCGACCAGGCCCTGACGCCTACAGCGGCGCGAAGAACGGCACGCATTTCGGCGCCGGCGCGTTCTCCGGGTCGAGTGCCTTGAGGATCAGGCTCGTCACGTTCGGGTCGATCGCCTGGCTCAAGTGCCCGGAAACGTCGGCGCCGCAACGGTCCTGCAGCACGATGTCGGTCGCGCCCGGCTCGTCCAGAACTCCGCTGGTGTAGGGCGTGACCACTCGATCGTGGCGGCTCACGATGCTCGTGTAGGTCGGCCCCGGCACGGTCACGCCGTCGCGGGCGAGGTCGTCGAGGAACTCGGACGGCGCCAGGTATTCGCGGCAGGCCCCGCAGACTCCGTCGGCGAGGAGATCGATCCCCGGCAACGACAGCACGGCCTTGGCCAGCTCGGAAAGGCCGTTGAGCGACGTGCCTTTGAAGTTCGAGCCGAAGCCGACGAAATGCTTCACCTTCTTCGCACCTCCTTCGAATTTGAGGTAGTACGCGGGCATCGTCGTGCCCTCGGAATGCCCGACGATGTCGACCTTGTCCGCGCCGGTGCTCGCCCGCACGCGGTCGACGAACGCGCCGAGTTCGACGGCGCTCTTCCGCATGGAAGCAAGCCCGCCGAACAACTGTCCGCCCAGGACGGTGGCGCCATAGGTCAGCGAATAGACGCAGTAACCGGCGTCCTTGAGCTTCGGCGCGTGGTGGAACCAGTTGGTCGTCGCGTTGCCGCCGAGGCCGTGCACCAGCACCACGGGCTCGGGATGGCTCGCACTCGGCCGGCACGACCAGTCGTTCCAGCCGCTGGACGGCGCCGCGTTCGACGACGCCGGGACGGCGATCGTGAACGTCAAGGCCGCGACCAGCGCGGTGAAGATCCGAGCCCGCATACCCGCCTCCGGTTACTCGTCAGTATGTGATGCGAGTCATCATGCGTCACAAATCGACGACCAGAACCAGGAGAGAGACCAGACTTGCCAGCCGGTTCTTGTGATGGATCACAAGGGCAACAGCACTCGCCGCTCGATCGGGCTGGACATGACGATCGACGTCGTCGTGGCGCCCAGCACGGAAAGGTCCTCCAGCAGCTCTTCCAGATGGCCGGTGTCGCGCACGGCGATCTTCAGGATCCAGCAATCCTCGCCCACCACGTGATGGAGTTCGAGGATCTCCGGCCGGTCCATGATCGTCCGCGTCCGCGGGTGCCGGACGGTGAATCCGCTGTGCGGCGCCATCCGCACGAACGCCCGCAGCCCCAGGCCGATCCCGGTGGGCGAAACGAGCGCCGCGTAGCCGGTGATCGTGCCGTCGGCTTCGAGCCGTTTGACGCGCTCGCCGACAGCGGCGGGGCTCAGCGAAACACGTCGCCCGAGCTCGCTCAGGGTGATCCGGCCTTCCTCCTGAAGGAGTTCGAGAAGTCGCCGGTCGATCACGTCCAGTGAACTTTCGGTGAGACCGCGATTAGACCGAGGTTCTTTCAGTGATTCCGCCATTTCACCCATGTTCTCCCCTTTAACCACCCGGATCGCCACCGTAACACTGGTGGACATGAAGAAAGTGCTCGTTCTCGGCGGAAGCCGGTACTTCGGCCGTGGGGTGGTCGAGCGGCTGCGTGACGCCGGCGCGGACGTCACCGTCCTCAACCGCGGATCCGCGCCTGCTCCAGGTGGCGTCGCCCACCTGATCGCCGACCGCGACGACGAGGCCGGGCTGAAGTCCGCGCTGGGATCCCGTTCCTTCGACGTCGTTCTCGACCAGGTCTGCTACACGCCGGTCCAGGCGGAGATCGCACGCCGGGTGCTCCACACGGAGCGCTACGTCATGACGTCCACGATCGAGGTCTACGACCAGGTGCGGGCGGAGATGCCGATGGCCGAATCGCTGGTCTCCGCCGTGCCGGTCGATCTCGGGGCACCTTCGTACGACTACGGCGAAGGCAAGCGCCAGGCCGAGACGGTCTTCGCGGCGGGAGACACGCCGTTCGCTTCGGTGCGCGTCGCGCACGTCCTCGGTGGCGGGGATTTCACCGGGCGGCTGCGTCATTACGTCGAACGACTGGACGCGGGGGAGGCCGTGGACATCCACGCGGAACCGCGGCCGTCGACGTTCATCCACACGGGGGAGATCGCGGACTTCCTGAGCTGGGCCACGCTCGCGGACTTCACCGGCCCGGTCAACGCGGGTTCGCACGGCGAACTGTCGGTGCTCGAACTCGCCGCCGCCATCAGCGCGAAGCCACGGTTCCGGGTCGTCGAGCGGGACGCCTCGCCGTTCTCCTTCGACCGCTACGCCGTTCTGGACACCTCTCGCGCGACCGGCCTCGGCTTCTCCTTCTCCTCGACCACCGATTGGCTCGGCGAAGCCATCGAAGACACCAGAAAGGCTTGACCCCCATGCGTTACCGCAGCATCGGCGACGTCGAAGTGAGCGCGATCGGGCTGGGCGCGATGCCGCTGTCGATCGAGGGCCGCCCGGATCGCGACCGCGCGATCGCCACGATCCACGCCGCGCTCGACGCCGGTGTCACGCTGATCGACACGGCCGATTCCTACCATTGGCATGCCGGCGAAATCGGGCACAACGAGGAGCTGATCGCCGGAGCACTGTCCGTCCACAGTGGAGCGGACGCGGTGCTCGTCGCGACCAAGGGCGGTCGCGGCCGTCCCGGTGACGGTTCGTGGACCGTCACCGGGACTCCCGCTCACCTCAGGAACGCCTGCGAGGGCTCGCTGAAACGACTCGGCGTGGACGCCATCGGGCTTTACCAGCTGCACAAGCCCGACGAGAACGTTCCATGGGCGGAGTCCGTCGGTGCGATCAAGGAACTGGCAGACGAAGGCAAGATCCGCCTCGCCGGGATCTCCAACGTCTCCCGCGCGCAGATCCTCGAAGCGCGGGACATCCTCGGCGAGACCCTGGTTTCGGTGCAGAACGAGCACGCGCCCGCGCAACTCGCGCACGAACCGGAACTGGCCCTGTGCACCGAACTCGGGCTCGCGTACCTGCCGTGGGGCCCCCTTCGCGGTATCGACGGGGAATTCCTTGCCGTGGCCGAAGAACTCGGGGTCAGCCCGCAACGGGTGTGCCTGGCCTGGCTGCTCGCGAAATCGCCGTCGATGATCGCGATCCCCGGTTCGACGAGGCCCGCGACCATCCGCGATTCGGCGGCCGCGGCCGACCTGGTGCTCACCGCCGAAACGCTGGCTCGCTTGCCGTGATCAGGCCCCGGCCACCAGCGCCACACCCAGGCCGATCATCGTCGCGGCGACCAGCCCGTCCAGCACCCGCCACGACGACGGCTTGCGGAAGAACCCGCTGAGCAGCCGCGCGCCGAAACCGAGTGCGAGGAACCAGATCACGCTGGCCGACACGGCACCCACGCCGAACGCCCACCGGTCGCTGCCGTGTCCGGCCGCGATGGCGCCGAGCAGAAGGAGGGTGTCGAGATAGACGTGCGGATTCAGCCAGGTGATCGCCAGCGTGGTCAGCACGATGCGGCGCAAAGATCCGCCGGTCTCCGGGCCGCTGGTCTCCAGGGCGGAGGGCTTGAACGCGCGACGGGCCGCGAGGGCGCCATAGCAGAGCAAGAAAGCGCCGCCGACCAGCGCGACGATGGTCAGCGCTTCGGGCGACGTCCCCACCAGCGCGCCGACCCCGCCGACGCCGAGGCTGACCAGGATGGCGTCGGAGAAGATGCAGATCAGCACCACGACGAGCACGGCTTCGCGCCGGATGCCCTGGCGCAGCACGAAGGCGTTCTGCGCGCCGATCGCGACGATGAGGGCCATGGTGGCGCCGAACCCGGCGACCGCGCTGAACAGAACGTCTCCCATACGACCAACACTAGGAAGCCGCTCGTCAACAGTACAGCTAAAGATTCTTACGTAAGATTAGCGTTCGTGATGACAGATCTGCCCCTCGACCTGGTCCGGACGCTGCTGGTGGTCGCCGACGAAGGCACGTTCGACGCGGCGGCATCGGCACTGCACGTGACCCCGTCGGCGATCAGCCAGCGCGTCAAGGCACTCGAACAGCGCACCGGCCGGGTCCTGCTGATCCGCACGAAACCGGTGCGGCTGACCGAATCCGGGCAGGCGGTGGTGCGGTTCGGCCGTCAGATGGCGCTGCTGGAGGCCGACACCCGGGCCGAACTCGGCCTGACCACCGGCGACGAGCCGGTCCGGCTGACGATCGCGGTGAACGCCGATTCGCTGGCGACCTGGTTCCTGCCCGCCCTCACGAGGGTGCCGCCCGAGCACAAGATCTGTTTCGAACTGCATCGCGAGGACCAGGACCACACCACGACCCTGCTGCGGGAGGGCCTGGTGATGGCCGCCGTGACGTCGTCACCCGATCCGGTCGCGGGCTGTTCGGTGCACCGGCTCGGGCACATGCGCTACCTGGCCGTCGTGAGCCCGGCACTCGGCACGGACCTCGACCTCGCCGAAGCACCCGTCGTCGTCTTCGACCGCCGCGACGACCTGCAAGACCGCTTCGCCCGCGAGCGCGGCACGATCGCGGGCCGGCTGCGGCACTACGTCCCGTCGTCCGAAGGGTTCTTCGACGCCGTCGCGGCCGGGATGGGCTGGGGCATGGTGCCACTCGCGCAGATCGGCGACCGGCTGCGCGACGGCAGCTTCGTCTGTCTCGACCCCGATCACCCGATCGACGTACCGCTGTTCTGGCAGCAGTGGAAACTCGACTCCCCCGCGCTGGCGGCGGTGTCGGCCGCCATCACCACGGCGGCCGCGGACCTGCTGGTCGACCCACAAGGATGAAGACGCGCGGAACGGCCCGGTCGTGAGATCCTGGGCGCATGACGCGCGCATTGCACCTGGTCGGGGACGAGGAAGCGGACCGGCTGCTCACTGAAGACCCGTTCGCGCTGCTCGTCGGGATGCTCCTCGACCAGCAGTTCCCGATGGAACACGCGTTCCGCGGCCCGCAGAAGATCGCGGACCGGATGGACGGGTTCGACATCGGGAAGATCCACGCGATGGACACCGAAGCCTTCGTCGAGCTGTGCGTGATCCCGCCCGCGATCCACCGCTACGGCGCCTCGATGGCCCGCCGGGTGAAGGATCTCGCGCAGCACGTCGTCGAGGTCTACGAGGGAGACGCCTCCCGGATCTGGACCTCCGGGCGCCCCAAGCCGGACGGCCCCGAAGTCCTCAAACGCCTCAAGGCGCTGCCCGGCTACGGCGACCAGAAGGCCGCGATCTTCCTCGCCCTGCTCGGCAAGCAGCTCGGCGTGCAGCCCAAGGGCTGGCGCGCGGCCGCGGGCGCGTACGGCGACCGCGGCTCGCGGCGCTCGATCGCCGACGTCACCAACGAGAAGACCCTCGGCGAGGTACGCGCGTTCAAGAAGGCAGCGAAGGCCGCGGCCAAGGCGCCTGCGAAGTAGCTAGTTCTTCCCGGCTCCCGGCCACGGCCCCGGCGTCTCGGCGGGCAGTTCGGCCTGCTCGACCTCAGTGCGGAACAGCCGGAACCCGCGGGCCTGGTAGTTCTTGAGCGCGGCCGGGCCGTCCGTGGTGCAGGTGTGGACCGTGACGCGGCGCGTCGGCGTCTTGCCCGGCCAGCGCTCCGCGAGCGCCCACGCCTCCCGCAGCGCCACGGTCAGCAGGTGCCCGCCGACGCCTTTGCCGACGAAGGACGACATCAGGCCGAAGTACGCGAGTTCCACTGTGCCATCAAGACCGCCGTCGACAGTGCCATCGAGTTCGAAGTAGCCGCACGGCGTTCCCTGTGCGTACGCCACCCAGGTCTCGACGCCCGGCCTGTCCAGCCACTCGACCCACTGCGCCCACGTCCAGCCGAGCCGGTCGATCCAGAACCAGTCGCCGCCGACGGCGGTGTAGAGGTAGCGGTTCAGTTCCGGGCTGACCAGTTCGGCGCGGGTGACCGTCACCGGGACGGACGGCGGTTTCGCCGCGCTCAGCTCGTCCGGTGAGGTCTGTTCGAGGTGCCAGGTCGTGATCTCCATGCGGCGATCATTTCAGCCAGACCCGCAGCGGGCCCAGCGCCGTGTAGCCGTTGCGGAGGGCGGCGTCGAGATCCTCGCCGCGTTCGTAGCCGGTGATCGGCAAGCTGGGGAAGCTCGCCGCGACGGCCGAGGTCGCGCCCCGCCAGGCGTCGTCCAAGTCGCCTTGAGTGTACAAATTGGACAGTCCGGCGAAGCCGCCGTCCCGGTTGGCCGTCACTCCGGCGGCACCGCTCGACCACACGGCGACGGACGGGTCGCCGAAGGGGTCGGCGACCCGGGACCAGCCCGGTTCGAGCGGCATCCGGGCCGTACGGGTGATCCAGGTGGCTTCGAAGAGCACCTCGAAACCCGACGGCGTGAGATCCAGGCAGGCGAAGCTGTCCTTCACCGCGCAGCCCGGCGAGGTGTCGATCCCGTCCAGGACTTCGTCGGCCGTCGCGTCCGGCGCCAGGGTCATCGCGTCGGGGTACAGCGGCGGTGTCCGGCGGGCCGATTTCCAGACACGGGCGGTGAAGGTGCCCGTCCGGCACACCATGTCGCACCAGCGGGCGTTGACCCGCACGGCGTCGGCTACACCCGGGCGAACCACAGCACGTCCGGTTCCCCTTGCGGCACCGGGATCTTCAGCTCCCGCACCTCACCGAACCGCGCCCGCAACCGCTTCCTGAACGACGGCACCGACTCGGCGCTCCACACCCCGAGCACGCCGCCGGGCCGCAGCCGTTCGGCGAGCATGTCGAGCCCTTCGTCGCGGTAGAGCTTCGAGTTGCCGTCGGTGACCGTCCACTCAGGACCGTTGTCGATGTCGAGGCACAGCGCGTCGAACCGTTCGTCCGTCCGGCGCAGCCACTTCACCAGATCGGCCTCGATGACGGTGACCCGGTCGTCGGACAGGGCGTCGTCGTGGACGTCCTTGAGCGGACCCTCGCGGTTCCAGCCGATCACGGCGGGCTCGCGCTCGACGACCACGACCTCGCCGACGCCGGGATGGTCCAGCGCGGCGCGCAGCGAATAGCCGACGCCGAGACCGCCGATCAGCATCCGCGCCTTGCCCGGCACCAGATCCGCCGCCACCGACACGAGCAACCGTTCGGATTCACCGTTCCGGGTGTCCATCAGGAAGACGCCGTTGGCGATGACCTCGAAGTCGTCCCCTGCCCGGCGGAGCACCAATTCGCCGCTCTTCCCGGCGACTTTGTCGAGTACGTCGGTCATCCGGGCAGCTTATCGGCGACGGTCACAGCAGTCCCGCCATTTTGTACAGGACGAGGCTGCCGGCGACGGCGACGTTGAGACTCGCGCCGGTGCCCACCATGGGGATTTCGACGACGGTGTCGAGAAGGTCGAGCGCATCCGGCGGAATTCCCTGCTGCTCATGGCCGAGTACGGCGATCGTCCGCCCTCGTGCGGCAGGAAGGTCGGCGAGACGCACGGCCTCGTCGGCGAGTTCGACGCCGACGATCGCCGTGCCCGCCGCCTTTTCCCGCTTCAACCAGTCCGGTGGATCATGCACCCAGTGCACACAAGCCGGACGGCGCAACGTGTTCCCCCGGCGCAGCGTCTCGGGCACCCACGGAAACCGCGGCACGGCAAGGCAGGCGCCCACCGCGTCACAGGTTCGCAGAAGGGTGCCGAGATTCGCTCCGTGCAAGGGCCACAGCGGCGCGGCGACGAGATGCCCCCAACAGGAGTGGGCTTTCCTTCTTCTGGCCGCACGCAGCTCCGAGGGCGTGCGGACCCGGATCGACGGGCTCACCGGACGTGAGGCGTCGCGCCTCCAAGGATTTCGAGGATCATGAGGACACTGTAGCGAGAAGACCCCCGACGCTCCTAACCTTGAAGCGTCGGAGGTGATTTCTCATGCAGGCGACCGTCGGAGACGAGATCCACGTGCACGGGCGCACGGTCGGGTCGGCCGGGCAGCACGGTGAGATCCTCGAGGTACGCGGCGAACACGGTGCCCCGCCGTATCTCGTCCGGTTCGCGGACGGACACGAAGGGCTGGTGTTCCCCGGCCCAGACTGCGAAGTCCAGTCTCGCGCCGAATAGCCGTCATTCGGCCAACGCGGGCCGCTGCACGCGGTTCCGCCAGCCCGCCACGACCACGGCCGCGCCGAGCGCGGTTAGCACCGCCGCGACTTCGGGCAGCAGGAGCGGCCCGCCACCGGTCAGCACCGCTCCCCCGACCAGGCCGGAGAGGCCGACGCCGAGATAGATCGCGGACGCGTTGAGCGAGAGGACGAGCCCGGCGTTCTGCTTGGACAGCTCGATCAGCCGGTGCTGGATCGGCGGGTTGACCGACCAGGTGGCCAGGCCCCACAGGAAGAGGACGACGGCCGCGCCCGCGACGGTGGTCGCCACCAGCGGCAGCAGCGCGAGCACCACGGTGATCCCGCCGAACACGACCAGCAGCGGTCCCCTGGCGCCCCAGCGGTCGGCCGCGCGGCCGCCGAGGACGTTGCCGAGCGCGCCGCCGGCGCCGTAGACGAACAGCAGCAGGCTGACCGTCGTGCCGTGGACGCCCGCGGTGGCGGACAGGACCGGCGAGATGAAGGTGTAGACGGAGAACGCGGCGAGGCAGCCGAGCACGGTCGCGCCGAGCATGGCGAGTACGCGCGGATCCTTGGCGACGGTGAACCGTTCGGCCAGCCGGACCGGAGGCGGAGCCGGGACGGCGGGCAGGACCATCCGAACCGCGAAGGCACCGAGGAGTGAGAAGGCGGCGACGAGCGCGAAGACGGCCTGGTAGCCGACGCTCTGCGACAGGACGCTGCCCAGCGGGACGCCCAGGATCGTCGCGACGGTGAGCCCGCCGAAGACGAGCGCGACCGCGCGACCGCGGCGTTCCGGCGAGGTGAGTTCGGCGGCGACGGCGCTCGCGGCCGGGGTGAAGACCGCCGCTCCGATCGCGGTGACGACCCGGGCGAGGAGCAGGGTCACGTAGCCGGGCGCGAGGGCGGCGAGAGCGTTGCCGATGGCGGTGACGACGAGGGCGGCGACCAGGAGCGTGCGCCGCTCCCAGCGGCCGGTGACGGCGGCGAACAGCGGTGAACCGACCGCGTACGCGATGGCGAAGGCGGTGACCAGCTGGGCGGCGGCCGTCTCGGAGACCGCGAGCTCGCCGGTCAGCGCGGGCAGCAGCCCGGCGACGACGTAGCCGCTGGTGCCGACCGCGAAAGTGCCGAGCGCCAGCACCGCGGTCCTGGGTGGTGCGAAGGTCATGACTCCCCAGCTCCAGATCCCACAGATCGCATTTAGCCCGCTAAACGCAGGTCGGCGCCGGATCGCGTTCAGCCCGCTAAAGGCGACATGGGGGTCGTTGTTCGATGGTTGTCGTAGTTCGATGGAGACCGTACTACGAACTCGCCGGAAGTTCGAGGGGCGTCGTACTATGGACGGATGGCCGCGACGCAGCAGTACGTCTATCCCGATCAGGACGAGATCCGGATCGAGGCGGTCCTCGCCGCGCTCGCGGACCCGGTCCGGCTCGACATGGTCCGCCAGCTGGCCGAGCCCGGCACCGAGATCTCGTGCAGCGGATTCGACGTCGCCGTGACCAAGTCCACACTCACCCATCACCTGCGCACGCTGCGCGAAGCGGGCATCATCATGGGCCGCCAGCAGGGCACTGCCCGCTACAACTCCTTGCGCCGCAAGGATCTCGACGAACTCTTCCCCGGCCTTCTCCAGGGAGTGCTCGCCGCCCGCCGCTGAGGGTGGGCAGCCTCACCCGAAACCGGGATGACAAAGACCCCCTCGATCGGTTGAACTGGACGCAGGACAGCGAGGCCGCCCGCGCTGTCTTCTTTTGTGTCCGAGACCTAAATCGATTCAGCTCCCCATCCGCGACGCTGGGCGAGTAATCGTTTACTTCCCGTACGACCCCCGGAAGGAGAGCCGTGCCCGTCGCGCTGCTCGCGCTCGCCATCGGTGCCTTCGGCATCGGGACCACCGAATTCGTCATGATGGGCGTGCTGCCCGAAGCCGCCGCGGACTTCGGCGTGTCGATCCCGTCCGCCGGTTACCTCATCTCCGGCTACGCCCTGGGCGTCGTGGTCGGCGCCCCGCTGCTCACCGCCGCCGCCGTCCGCCTGCCGCGCAAGACGATGCTGCTGGCGATGATGGGGCTGTTCACGCTGGGCAACGCCCTCTTCGCGCTTTCGCCGAACCAGGAGTTCGGCGTCGCCTTCCGCTTCCTCGCCGGCCTGCCGCACGGCGCGTTCTTCGGCGCCGGCGCCGTCGTCGCGTCCAGCCTGGCCAAACCGGGCGAACGCGCGAAGGCCGTCTCGATGATGTTCATGGGCCTGACCCTGGCCAACGTCGTCGGCGTGCCGCTGGGCACGCTGCTCGGCCAGAAGGTCGGCTGGCGCGCGACCTTCGGCGTCGTCGCCGTGATCGGCCTGCTCGCCATGGCCGCGATCGCGAAACTGGTCCCCCACCAGGGCAAACCGGTCGAACCGTCGCTGCGCGGCGAACTCGGCGCCTTCCGCCGCCCGCAGGTGTGGCTCGCGCTCGCGATCGTCACCTTCGGCCTCGGCGGCGTGTTCGCCTGCCTGTCCTACATCGCGCCGATGCTGACCGACGTCACCGGCTACTCGCCGTCCGACGTCACGCTGCTGCTCTCCCTGGCCGGGGTCGGCATGACGATCGGCAACTACCTCGGCGGCAGGCTCGCCGACAAGGCGCTGATGCCGAGCCTCTACGTCTCGCTGATCGGGCTCGCGTCCGTGCTGGCGATCTTCACCTTCACCGCCAACGGCAAGGTCGGCGCGGCGGTGACGATCTTCTTCGTCGGCCTCGCCGGCTTCATGATCGGCCCGATGATGCAGGCCAGGATCATGGAGAAGGCGGGCGGGACGCCGTCGCTGGTCTCCGCCGCCGTGCAGTCGGCGTTCAACATCGCGAACTCCATCGGCGCCTACCTCGGCGGCCTGGTGATCGCGGGCGGCCTCGGCCTGGTCGCGCCCAACTGGGTCGGCGCGTCACTGGCCGTGCTGGGACTCTCGCTGGCCGTGGTGTCCGGCGGCCTGGATCGCCGCGAAGCCCGGCTAGCGCCCGCCATGGCTTCCTGACCTCTCAACGCGCGTGAAGGCCCCCTTCCCTCGGCTCAGTCGAGGGAAGGGGGCCTTCACGCGCATCAGGACAGAGGTCCGCCGGTGATCGTGAAGGCGATGAAGAGGATCAAGACAGACAGCGCGCCGTAGGTCAGGACGTCGACCGGTTTGCCCCGGATCGCCAGCAGCCCGGCCTTCGCCTCGGGCAGTACCGCCCGGAGCAGGCCGGCGAGCAGCAACGCGCCACCGATCAGCGCGGCCCCCTGCCGCCAGTGGTACTGGCCGATCCGCAGGGCGGCGACCGCCACCACCAGCATCACCAGCAGGAACGGCAGGTGATGGAGCAGTGCCCCACGGTCACGCCGTTGTCCGGCCACCGCCATCAGTCCTCGTCCTTCAGTGTCGCGTGGGCGATTCGATTCACTCCGCCAGTATCCCGGGTGAGTGACCCGGGACCAGGTCAGGGCGTCTTCGGGGGCTGTCAATAGCGGCAAAACCCACATGCGGGGTGCACACGAGCGCGGATACGGTCAAAATGTGACCGTGGCACAACCGACGACTCAGTTGAACGCGACCGAGCAGGACACCCTGGTCAAACAGATCGGCCTCGCCCTGCTGCGGGCCGCTCCGCGTGATTGGCGGAAGGTGACCGCCGAGTACCGAGCCGTCGGCAGGTACCACGAGATGACCGGCGAGATCATCACCGAGGACGGCACCTCGCACGAATGGGTCGCGACGCACGACATCGCGACGCTGTTCGGCAGGCTCCGTGCCGGGATGTATCGCGACGGCCGCGGCACCTGGTTCAACGCCCGTTACCAGCTCGACCACCCGTCCAGCTACAACCTCGAATACAACCGCGACGAGCCGCAGTGGCGTCTCGCACCGCCTCCGCAGGCGCTCTCCGACGAGCTGCGCATGTTCCCCCGCTCCGAGGAGAACGTGCCCGAATGGCTGATCCGGCGCATGTCCGGCCTCGGCCCCGAGCAGCCCGGACCGCATTTCCGCATCGCCCGCATCTTCGACACCATCGGCCCGGCCGGGCGTCCGGTGATCAACCGGCCCGACCTGGAGATCGAGGAGCAGGACAGGCTGCTCGAGTACCTCGACCACGCGCCGCTGGTGGTCACCGACCGCGGCTACGACATCGACCGGCTCGCGCAGACCCCCGAGGCCACCGTCCCGGTCGCCTTCCACAGTGACGGGCAGTGGATCTGGCCCGCCGCCGTGAACTTCTATCTGCGCCAGTACGGCGTCTCGCCGGAGCTCGACCTGATCGAGCACGTCCGGCAGAACGACTTCACGCTGCCCGAGGTCGACCCCCCGACGCTGCAGGCCGCGGCGGGGTACCTCACCCGCGGGAATCAGCCTCCGCAGCAGCGTCCCAACGGCCCGGGTGGACCCGGTGGGCCTGGTGGGCCCAACAACGGCTCGCCCGCGGGCCCACCTCCGCAGGGTCCGCCGCAGCCGCCTCAGCAGCAGGCCGCGCCCGGTCAGGCCGGGCCAGGCGGTCCCGCGGGCCCCGGCCCGAGCCAGGCCCCCGCCCAGCCGCCGCACCAGCAGGGCCCGGACCAGGCCGCGATGGCCGCCGCGGCCGCCGCACCGGTCGCCGCGGCGGCGGCCGTCCCCTCCGCCGAAACGGGCGTCCCGGACCAGGCCGAGCAGGCCCAGCGGTACGAAGACGACTACGACACCCAGGACTACCAGGCGCAGGACTTCCACGAAGCCGCCGCCGAGCAGCAGTACGAAGACGGCTACGAAGACCCGTACGCGCATGACGAGGCGCGGTTCCACGAGTCCGAACAGGACGTCTTCACCGACGAGGAGCGGCAGGGCACCGAGCCCGAGCCGGAACCCCGGGCCGACCCGGAGGCCACCACGTACGCGCGGGTCCCGCAGGCCGACGCCTTCGAGCAGCCCCCGCTCGAGGAGGAGCAGGACGCGTACGCCCGGCAGGAAGAAGACCAGCCGTACGCGCCCCCCGAAGAGGAGACGACCACCGGCTATACGCCGGTCGAGCAGGCCGACGCCGGTCCCGAGCTGCCTCTCCTCACGCACGACGCGGAGCCGAACGTGGCTCCCCCGCCGTCGGACACCGAGGTCACGCAGGTCGACGTCGCGCCGCCTGCCCCCGTGGCCCGCCCCGAGCCCGGACCGCGCCGCGTCGAGCACCCCGAGCCGGTGCTGAACGAGTTGCAGGCGAAGTTCGACGAACTCGACGTGCCCGGCGACGTCTACCGCATCGGCTCGCCCGCCGAGCACGGCTGGAGCGTCGAGCCGGTCGACGGTGGTGGCTGGCGGGTCGGCTGGTACGACGGGAAACTGACCAATCCGGCGGTGTTCGGCGACGCCGAGGACGCGGCCGCGTTCATGCTCGGCAAGGTCCTGCTGAACCCGAACGGCGCTCCGCCTCCCTCGGAACAGCCCGCCGTCGCGGAGGAACCCGCCGAGGAGCCTGCACCGGCGCCGCCCGTGCTGGCGACGCTGTCCCCCGAGATCGCCACCGGTTCGCACCCGGTGCCGCCGCGGGAGTCGATCCCGGCACAGGAACAGACCGCGTTCACGACGGCCGAAGAGCTGCTCGGGGACGATGTGGACGACGAGCCCGCGCCGGTCCCGCCCGCGCCCCCGGCGCGGCCGAACCCGGTGGCGGCGAGCCCGATGCCGGCGAGCCCGCCGCCCGCGCCGCCGCGGCGCGAGCCACCGGTGACGCCGCCTCCGCCGCCGCCGATGCGGCGCGAGGAACCGGCCCGCCCGCCGGCCGCGGCGAACGCCGCCGGGGCGCCCGACGCCAAGCAGAACTGGCCGATCTCACCGCTCAACGGTGAGCCGCCGCTGACGCTGTTCCGCGGCAAGGAGCTGCGTGAGCTGCCCGCGGGCAGCGAGCTGGACCGCTTCGGCGGCCCGAACGGCAACCTGACCTACGCGGCCGGGACGCCGTTCGAGGAGCGCTCGCTCGTGCCGGAGTGGGTGAACCGGCCGTACCACGTCTATCGCGTGCAGCGTCCGCTCGAAGCCCTCGCCGGCGTCGCGATCCCGTGGTTCAACCAGCCGGGTGGCGGGTCCGCGTACCTGCTGCCGGCGTCCATCGAGGAACTGCTCGCCGAGGGCGACCTCATCGAGCTGGACCCGGGCGAACCGCCGATCGACTAGGCCGTGTCCTGTAAGTCTGTTCGGTGGGCTTCGTGATCCAGGTGGTACCTGGCGGTGCGGGCGGATCGGCCTCGTACCGGGTCGTACTCGGCCGCATCCGCCCGTGCCGTCAGGGACCACCTGGGCGCGAAGACCGCGAACATGACTTACAGGACACGGCCTAGCTCCCGTAAGCGCTATGAACGGGCCGTTCCTTGCGAATTTCGCAAGGAACGGCCCGTTCATAGCGTCCAGGGGTCAGTGGATGACGAGGCCGTGCGCGGCGGCGTAGGCGATCGCGGTCTCGGTGTCCACGTGGACGCCGGAGAGGTTCGCCTGCACCAGGCCGTTGGCGTCGAGCCGCGCGCCGCGCAGGTCCGCGCCTTCGAGCTTCGCGCCCGCCAGCCGGGCACCGGTGAGGTCCGCGCCGCGCAGGTCGGCGCCGGTCAGGTCCGCTTCGAGCAGGTTCGCCTCACGCAGCCGGAGGCCTCCTAAGTCCACTTTGGACAAACGAGCCTTGCTGAGCGAGACCAGCGAAAGGTCGCATTCGGTGAAGGCGATCTTCTGGAACCGGCAGTCCACAAAGGACGATCCGAGCATCGAGCAGGAGCTCCACCGTGTACTGGCCAGCACACTGCGGTCGAAGGTGCACGAGCGGAACGCGGACGCCTCGTGGCGCGAGCCTTCGAAGTCGGCCTTGGTGAAGTCGCACTGGTCGAAAGTGCAGCCCTGGGTGCGCAGCCCGCGCAGGTCGGCTTCGGTGAAGTCGCAGCCGACGAAACTGCGTTTTTCCCACCATTGCTCGGAAAGAACGGCTTCTCGGAAATTCGAAGCACTCTTTCCCGCTGAGAATTCATCCGGCTGAGCCTCCGCGGTCTCGATCACCCGTCCAGGATCGCATACCCGCTCACGACCAGCCGATGCCGCCGAACAAGTCGCGCAGCTTCGCCGCCCGGCGCTCCGAAGACGCGGCGATCCAGCCGATCCGGCCGAGCAGATGGGCGCGAAAGTCCGGATGACCGGCCCGGTTCTGTTCCTCCGGGCCGGTCCGGACGCAGTTGTGGAGCAGTGCGCGCAGGGCGTCGTAGTCTGCGCGCGTCGCGGCTGGCGCACTGTTGACCACCAGGCCCGCGACCCGTTGCCGCTGGTGCGCGGCGGCGATCGACGTCTTGTCGTCCCGGAGCCGGAAACCCTCGTCGGTCACGACCCGCCGGACGCCGGGGAGCAACCGGTGCAGCGGCAGGGAATCCCCGGAAAACGCCAGATCGTCCGCGTACCGCGTGTAGACCGCGCCCAGTGCCCGAGCGAGGCCGTCGAGCCGCCGGTCCAACTGGTGTGTGACCGCGTTCGCGACCGCGGGCGAGGACGGCGCGCCCTGCGGAAGATGCGTGGCCGCCAGGTTGCTCAGCAACCGCACGCGCGCCGGATCCCGCCTGCCGTCGGGCACGGTGGCGAGGACATCTGGCGGAACGGCCGTGGTGAGCACGCCCGCCAACGCCTCCGCCACGGCAGGCGGATAGCCGGCGAGAGCGAGCAGGGCGGAGATCCGGCGCGCCGACACCGCCGGGAAGAACCCTTCGAGATCCATCCTGACCACGGTTTTCCGGCCGGCATGCGGTGCCGCGCACGACATCGGCGACCGGCCGCGCCGGAACCCGTGCGCGGCCTCGTGCACCGGCAGCGCGTCGACGACGTGCCGCGCGATCCGGCGTTGCAGTTCGGCGATCCGCGGCTTCGGCCGCTCGATGAGCCGCACGCCACCCGAAGCGGTCGGGATCCAGCGGTAGGTGTAATGCCGGGTCGGGTCGGCCGCACGCCTGTTCCAGCCCTTCGCGTCGGCGAACCACGAGAGTTCGCCGGGTGTCAGATCGAGGGCGGCGGCGCTGTCGTCGAAGGTCGCCCAGCGGGCCACCTGAAATCGCCAGACCGGCGGCAGGGGTTCGAGGAGCGACGCGGAGGTGACTCTTTCTCCTGTCATCCGCGCGGACTCGCACGCGAAGCATGCCGCGCTCGCGCGGGGCGCCTTGTCTCGCTGTCTTCGTACTCCCCGGGGTTGCCCCGGAGTGGGTGGCGATCCACCGGCTCACCTCCGCGTCGCTATCGCCACCCTACCGACTTCAGCGGCTCGGGATGATCTCCGTGCCGGAGACGTAGCGCATGGCCTCGATGAACTTCGGGTCGTTCATCCGGCGCTCCATCTCCGGATAGTCGAGGTCGGCCAGCCTGGTCTGGATCCACCACAGGTTGCCGAACGGGTCGCGGACCCGGCCGACGCGGTCGCCGAAGAAGAGTTCGGTCTGCCTCGTCACTTCTTCGGCGCCCGCCTCGATGGCCCGGCGCTGCGTCTCCACGCTGTCCTCGACGTAGAGCCGCAGATACGCCGGGGTGTCGACCCAGTTGTCACGCGAGTCGAACAGCATGACGACCGAGTCGCCGATCCGGACCTCCGCGTGCCCGATCTTCCCGCCTTCGACGTACACCGGTTCACCGATCGGCTCCGCATCGAAGACCCGCTTCAAGAAGTCGATCACGCTCGCGGTGTCGCGCGAGATGATCCACGGTGTGACCGTGTGGTAGCCGTCGGGGATCGGGTTGCTCATCGGGTTCTCCTCAGTCGTCGTGTTCGATGAGAAGAACGTTAGAACCCGTATAGGACAGATCGTGTCCTAATGCGTTTTCAGCAGGAAAGGCGGCTTCGACTCCTGCCATTCCGGCATGTCCAGCGAGTCGAGCACCTCGACGATCCGCTTCTCCTCGTACCGGAAATGCGTCTCCATGATCGCCGTGAGCCCGTCCAGCTCCCGTTGGACGTGCAGGATCTCGGCCTGACTCGACCCTGGCCCGACACCGGCGACCAGCTCTTCGAGCCGTTCGATTATCCCGGTCATGACCTCGTGATCGTGCGAGAGTTCTTCGAGCGACGGCCGTAATTCGGGGAATTTCTCCGCCAGCACGAGAAAGGCACCGCCGTCCTCGCCGGTGTGATGCCTGGTCAGCGCCGAGCAGAAAGTGAGGCAATGAGCCCGGAGATCGCGCAGCCGTTCGGCGCGCCCCGCCGCGACCGAGCCGAGGTCGTCGTGCAGCGCGGCGAGCTCTTTACGCAGCCAGTTGTGAACCTGAACGAGTTGATTTCCGAACGCCGTCAACCGGCCGTTCGTCCGAGAAGGGGTTTCCATGATTTCCCATGGTCCGGCGCCTCCATGCCCGCGACGGTCTCTTTGCCGGGTGCACTGCGACGCTGAAAACACTTCAGCACGGTGCCCTGATGATCGTCAAGAGGGCTCAGCGGAAGTCACGGGACTTGGCGGTGATCCGCAGCGGCAGGTGCCGGATCTGTTCGGCGAGGACGTTCACCACCTCGCCGGTGCGCTCGACCACGCCCCGGACCAGTAACGCGGGACTGCCGCGGGCGACCCGGTGATAGCGCTGCCACACCCCCATCGTGCAGATGATGTTGATCATCCCCGTCTCGTCTTCGAGGTTCATGAAGGTGACCCCGCCCGCGGTCGCCGGCCGCTGGCGATGGGTCACCGCGCCGCCGGTCAGCACCTGCGCGCCGTGCGGGATCTCGCGCAGGCCCGCCGCCGTGACGACGCCGAGTTCGTCGAGGTGCTCCCGGACGAACTGGGTCGGGAAGCTGTCCGGCGACACCCCGGTGGCCCAGACGTCCGCGGCCGCGATGTCGATTTCGTCCATCCCCGGCAACATCGGCGCCTTGGCCCCGGTGATGAGACCCGGCAGTTTCTCCGGGCTTTCGTCGGCGACCGCGCCCGCCGCCCAGAGCGCGCTTCGCCTGCTCTCGCCGAAACAACCGAAGGCACCGGCCGCGGCCAGCGCCTCGACCTGCGGTCTGGTCAGCCGCACCCGCCGGGCGACCTCGGGCAGATCCGCGAACGGGCCGTCGCGTTCCCGCTCCTCGACGATCTTCTTCGCCAGGTTCTCGCCGATCATCCGCACGGTGGACAGGCCACCCCGCACGGCGAGCAGTTCTCCCCCTTCCGGCAAGGGTTCCAGCGTCGCGTGCGGAAGGCTCGCGTTGATGTCCGGGCCGAGCACCTGCACCCCGTGCCGCCGCGCGTCGGCCACCAGCGACTGCGGCGAGTAGAACCCCATCGGCTGCGCGCGCAGCAAACCCGCCAGGAACGCGTCCGGGTGGTAGTACTTGAAGTACGCGCTCGCGAACACCAGCAGGGCGAAACTCAGCGCGTGGCTCTCCGGGAAGCCGAAATTCGCGAACGCCTTGAGCTTGCCGAAGATCTTCTCGGCGAGCTCGCCCTCGATGTCGTTCTTCGCGGCGCCTTCGAGGAATCGCCGTTTGAGCCGTTCCATCTTCTGCTCGGAACGTTTGGACCCCATGGCGTGCCGCAGCTGGTCCGCCTCCGCCGGCGTGAAATCGGCGATGTCGAGGGCGATCTGCATCATCTGTTCCTGGAACAACGGGACACCGAGGGTCTTTCCCAGCGCGTTGGCCAGTTTCGGATGGTCGAAATCCCATTTCTCCTGGCCGTTCTTGCGCCGGATGTAGGGATGCACCGAACCACCCTGGATCGGGCCGGGGCGGATGAGCGCGACCTCGACCGCCAGATCGTAGAACGTCTTGGGAAGCAAGCGGGGCAGCGTGGCCAGCTGCGCGCGGCTCTCCACCTGGAAGACGCCGATCGCGTCGGCGCGACAGAGCATTTCGTAGATGTTCTGATCCTTGAGATCCAATTCGGAGATGTCGACCTCTTCCCCTTTGTGGTCACGAACCAGGTCGATCATATAGTGCAGGGCCGACAACATTCCGAGGCCGAGCAGATCGAATTTGACCAGCCCCGCTGCGGCGCAGTCGTCCTTCTCCCACTGCACGACACTGCGATTCTCCATGCGCGCCCATTCGATCGGGACCACCTCGCTCACCGGCTGCCGGCAGATCACCATCCCACCGGAATGGATGCCCAGGTGCCGAGGGAAGTCTTCGAGCGCGCAGGCGAGTTCCACGACCTCTTCGGGGATGTCGTGATCGTGGTCCTTCTCCGTGGCCCGCAACGCTCCCCAGCGGTCGATCTGCTTGCTCCACGCGTCCTGCTGGCCGGGCGAGTACCCCAGCGCCCGCGCCGCGTCCCGGACCGCGGACCGGGCCCGGTAGGTGATCACGTTCGCCACCTGCGCGGTGTTCAGCCGGCCGTATTTCCCGTAGACGTACTGGATCGCCTCCTCACGGCGGTCGGATTCGATGTCGAGGTCGATGTCCGGGTAGCCGTCGCGATCCGGGGCGAGGAACCGTTCGAAGAGCAGGCCGTAGCGCACGGCGTCGACCTTGGTGATGCCGAGCGCGTAACAGACGGCCGAGTTCGCCGCCGATCCCCGGCCCTGGCAGAGGATCTTGTTGGTCCGGCAGAAGTTCACGATGTCCCAGACGATCAGGAAGTAGCCGGGAAAACCCAGCTCTTCGATGATGTCCAGCTCGTGGTCGATCAGCTTCTTGGCTTTTTCGCGGTACTCCTCGTCCTTGTTCTCTTCGTGCTCCTTCGCTCCCGCGTAGGTGAGTTCGCGGAGGTAGGACGCTTCGGTGTATCCCTCCGGTACGTCGAACGGCGGCAGTTCCGGCTCGATGTGGTGGAGCTCGAACGCGCACTCCCGGCCGAGCAGCGCCGCCCGCTGCACCGCGCCCGGGTACCGCTCGAAGATCCCGGCCATCTCCTCCCCCGACCGCAGGAACGCCGTCCCCGCGGCGGGCAGCCAGCCCTCCATGTCCTCCAGGCCTCGCCGGCCGCGGATGGCGCTGAGCGCGTCGGCGAGCGGGGCCCGCTCCGGCCGGGCGTAATGCGCGGCCGTGGTCGCCACCGTCGGCAGGCCGAACTCGTCGGCCATTTCGCTCAGCAGGTCGTTGTGCGTGCTGTCCAAGGGAAGGCTGTGGTCGATGAGCTCGACGTAGACGTTCTCCCGGCCGAAGCAGTCGATGAGCTCCTTCAGTCTCACGACGGCCGCGGCGGGGCCCTCGGTGAGGAGCGCCTTGCGCACCGCGCCCTTGCGGCAACCGGTGAGCACCACACACTTCCCGCGCACCTCTTCGGCGACCGCGCGCAGGTCGTAGACCGGCCTGCCCTTCTCCGCCCTTTCCTTGGGCGACAGCGTTTCGCGGTCGAAGCCGGACAGCTGGCCGGCGGTGATCGCCCGGTTCAGGCTCAGGTACCCGTCCTGTTGCTTCGCCAGCAGGAGCAGATGCTCGCCCTCGGGGTCGGCGAAGCCGTTCTGCGGCCCGGAAAGGCCGAAACTGAGCTCCGTGCCGAAGACGGTGTGCACGCCCAGTTCCCTCGCTGCCTCGGCGAAGCGCACCACGCCGTACATGCCGTCGTGATCGGTGAGCGCGATCGCGTCCAGGCCCAGCCGCGCCGCCTCCTCCACCAGTTCCTCGGGATGGCTCGCCCCGTCGAGGAAGCTGAAGTTCGAATGGCAGTGCAGTTCGGCGTACGGCACCCGGCGCGCGGTGGCGCCGTCGTCTTCACCGATCAGCCCGGTCAGATCCGCGGGCGGCCGATATCCCTGTCGCTTGGCACTCCAGGCGGGGCTGTCACCGCCGTCGCCGGGCGGCACCTCGCCCGCGAGCTCACGGGCGAGGTCCTTCCACGGCCGCGGAGGGTTGTTCCAGCCCATGGGTCACCGGTTCTCGGTCGAACTTCTCGGCGCGGGGACGAACACTTCCGCGCGCGGGACGCACGCCGCCCAGGCGGTGTCCAACTCGGCACGCTGTACCGGGATGGCCGGTTCCTCCAGCCAGCGTCGCACCAGCCGCGTGTACTCCTCGTCCATGGTCAGTCGTACTTCCCTTCCAGTGTCCACATCGGATTCTTGTGGTGCTCGAAGCGGAGCAGGACCGCCTCTTCGGCGTCCTGCCCGTCGGCCAGCAGCACCTGCAACCGCATCCGGGTCCCCGACCGGGCGTGCCCCGCCCCGGCCCGGACACCGACGAACCACGGCCCGGCCCAGGCGATGACCTCGCGCGGCTCACCGCCCTCGAAACTCATGAGGAACGGAGCGGCGGTGACCCGGCGCCGCGCGGTGATCTCCACGACGCGCCCGTTCTCGT
This sequence comes from Amycolatopsis sp. TNS106, assembly GCF_019330265.1. Lineage (NCBI taxonomy): Bacteria > Bacillati > Actinomycetota > Actinomycetes > Pseudonocardiales > Pseudonocardiaceae > Amycolatopsis > Amycolatopsis sp. TNS106. Next base: position 5,543,290 of record NZ_CP024972.1, read on the forward strand.
CCAGCACCTGAGCGGGCACCGGGCGGGCGAACACCGTCGCCGGGGAAGGAGATGGGAGCCGCCCCGCCCAGTTCGCGTCCGCCTGCGCCGACTTCTCCCGCCTGTCGCCCCACGGCACCAACCGGACCCGCTCGGCGGGATCGCGGCCGCCGTCGAGCACCGCGGTGAAGACGCTCTCCGGACCGAGCAACCCCTGCACCCGCACCAGGGCGCGGCCGGCACGCTCACCGGACAGCCCTTCGTCCTCTGTGGACGGACGCAGTACCCCCGTCGCGCCCGCCTGCCACAACCCGAGCTGCAGCGACCGTCCTTCGACCGTCTCCTCCGGCTCCAGCCGCAACCGCACGACTCCGGAGTTGGGGCGGTCCTTGGCTTTCAGCCAGCCTTCGAACTGCCAGCGCACCCTGTCCGCGACACCGAGCGGGGTCAGCGGTTCGGCGCAGCGCCACACCCGGCCGAGCTGTTCGCCGGTCTCGGTGGTGGCGTAGATACCGAGGCGGGTGCAGGCCAGCCCGTGCGCGGCCAACCCGGCGTGGAAGCGTTCGCCGAGCCCTTTCGCCACGAACGCGGCGGCGTCCACCCGGTCGATCGGCGGGTCGAACGCCTTCGCGAGGGAGAGTTCCGGTGGCGGCCGCCGACGCGACGGCGGCCGTTCGGACCGTCCTCGCGCCAGCCTGTGCGCGAGCACTCCTTCCGCCCCGAAGCGCGCGGAGACGTCGCTTTCGTCGAGGGCCGCGAAGGCGCCCAGCGTATGCAGGCCGAGCTGCTTGAGCAAGGTGACCAGCTCGGCGCGGCCCGCTTCGGGCTGATCGAGCTCGCGGATGGGCAACGGCGCCAGGAATTCCGCCGTCCCACCGGGTTCGACCAGCGTCGACCGGCGGGCGGCGAGCGTCGCGGCGAACAGGCCGTCGGCGACGCCGACCTGACTTTCCACTCCCGCGGCCACGGACACCTCGTCCACGAGTCTTTCGAGCAGGCCGTGCTCACCGCCGAAGTAGCCGGCCGCACCGTCGACCGGGACGGCGACGATCCCCGGGCGGACCACCTCGACACCGACGGCCAGCTCCTCCACGGCCCGGGCGACGGACTCGAAGAGCCGGGCGTCACGACCGTCGTCCTCGCCGAAGACCGCCAGATCCGGGCAGCAGGACTGGGCCTCGCGCCGCCGCATCCTGCGGCGGACGCCGTATCCCCTGGCCACCGCAGTGCAGGCGACCACCCGGTTCGCCGAGAAGACCGCGGCGGGGCGGCCGACGGGTTCGCCCGCGACGGCCGCGGCGGCGACCGCGGGCCAGTCCGGGCACCACAGCACCAGCATGCGCACAGGCACGTTCACGCCGTCCCCCACCTGGTCGCGGGGAAGTCCGCCCGCTCGATCTCGCCCTGGCCGGGGAACCGCAGCAAAGCCGACATCGGCCGGGCGGCCGCACCCCGGCCACCGGCCCGCACCTCCACCTCACGAGTGCGCAGGTAGCCCGCGCCACCGCCGGTGAAGCCCGTCCATCGCGTGCGACGACAGCTCAGTTCGACCTCCGCACCGGGCCAGGAACCCAGCGAAAGCAGCACCGAACCACGGTTGCGCGCGCGGGCGGACAGCCTTCTCGCCACATCGGGCCGGGCGAGCCCCGGGCCGACGACCACGAGGTCGAAACCGTCGAGCAGCGCCGCGGTCACCGCCGGGAACTCGGCACCGGGACGGGGGACCAGCGCCAGCCTGCCCACCTCGACCCCGAGTTCCGCGGCGGCGACCACCCCGAGCGCGGGCAGGCCGACCGCGACCGCCCACGCACCGCCGGCGGTCGCGGCGGCCAGCAGGGTGAGCATCAGTGACGTGGACCCCAGCACCGAAACGGTGCTCCCGCGCCGGAGCCCCGCGGCGGGCAGCAGACCGGACAACGCCGGGGACACCGGGAGCACCCTTCCCGTCGTCCTCGCGTGTTCGGCCGCGGAAGCCACGCCACTGGCCGTGCTCACTCCTGGCAAAGCCGCCAGCCTCGCCAACGGCAAGGCCCGCGCCTCGACCACCTCCGCTGTCACCGGACCTCGCCTCCCCACGACACCTAGACCGTCCTTTGTGGACGGCACCGGCGTGCCACGGGGAAGGCGGCACTTCGAACGCGTGTTCGATGACTCCAGTAGACCGGGTGGCGCAGCGGTTGTCAAGCGAGCCGGAACGATCACCGGACCTGTCACGTCCGATATCCGGAATCACCGCGTCTGGAAAGGAAAACCCGCAGTGGACGACGCTTGGCCCGAGACGGTGAACGGCTGGGAACTCGCCAGGGAGGGCCCTATCGAGAACTACCGCAAACGGCTGGCCAACCAGGTCACGGTCACCGCGATCTGGGAGAACGGGACCGGGCGGGGCCAGGTGGACGCCCGTACCGAGCCGCTGGGCAGCGGACGGACCCTGACCAGCAGCCGCAAGGACTTCCGGGACAAGGACGCGTTCTGGACCGCCGCGACGTGCGTGCTGGAGATGGCGGCGAACCTGCCGTCACTGGACTGGAGCACGAGCCCGGCGGACTCGGCGCTGGCCGGGACCGTGGCGGGGATGGTCGAGGCGAAGCCCGGCACCAGCGGTCATCCGGAGGCCGAACTGACGTTCACGCTGACCGAAGGGCACACCGTGACCCTGGTCATGACCGACGAACAGGCCTTCGACCTGAGCAACGCCATTTCGCGGCTCGATCACCACGTCTGGTCCGAAGAACGCGAAGACGATGAAGAAGATGAAGATGACTACGAGGACTACGACGAACCCGTCGTAGTGGAAGAAGTGCCTGACGTCAGCGAAGTCCGGTCCGGTCCGGACACCGGGCACGACCTGGTCACGGTGCTGGAGGAACGGTTCGGAGTCACCGAGGACGACCTGCTGGCGCACGTCGACTGGTCCGCGCTCATCGTGGTGGGTGAACCCGCGGTGAGCTCCCTCATCGAACGGGGTGGCGAGCTGACCGCCGCGGTGGCTCCGCGGTGGTATCCGGTCGTGGCGGACCGTCCCGGTGAACGCTGGGTCGTCCTGAAGCGCACCGGCCTGCGGTACCACGGGGAATGAAACCTCGTCGCCGTGAACCCGTGCGTGCCCCAGGATAGGCACATGTACCCGGAGATCGAGCCCCACGCGTCAGGCCATCTGGACACCGGTGACGGCAACCTCGTGTACTGGGAGGAATGCGGAAACCCCGGCGGCAAGCCCGTGGTGTTCCTGCACGGCGGTCCCGGCGGCGGCTGCTCGCCGTCGCACCGCCGGCTGTTCGACCCGTCCGCCTATCGGATCGTCCTGTTCGACCAGCGCGGGTGCGGGCGGTCGCTGCCGCACGCATCGGAGTCGGAGGATCTTTCGTCGAACACGACCTGGCATCTCGTCGACGACATCGAACGCCTGCGTGAGTCGCTGGACATCCCGCGGTGGCAGGTGTTCGGCGGATCCTGGGGGTCGACGCTGGCGTTGGCGTACGCCGAGAAGCACCCGGAGCGGGTGTCGGAACTGGTGCTGCGCGGGGTTTTCACGCTGCGTTCGTCCGAAGTGGACTGGTACTACCGGGGTGGCACGGCGAACGTCTACCCGGACCTGTGGGAGAAGTTCACGGCGCCGATCGCCGGCCTCGACGGCGATCCCGTCGAGTTGTACGCGAAGCTGCTCGCCGACCCCGACCCAGCGGTGCACGGGCCTGCCGCCGTCGCGTGGAGCACCTGGGAGGGCGCGACGGGGACTCTGCTCCCCCGGCCCGAACTGGTGGCGGATTTCGCCGTGCCGGAGTACGCGCTGGCGTTCGCCCGCATCGAGAACCACTATTTCGTGAACAACGGATGGCTCGAGGAGGGACAGCTGATCCGGGAGGCCGCCGCGTTGAAGGACATACCCGGTGTGATCGTGCAGGGGCGGTACGACGTCGTCACGCCCGCGGTTTCCGCGTGGGACCTGCACAAAGCGTGGCCGGAGTCGGAACTGGTGATCGTGCCGGATGCCGGGCACGCGTACGACGAGCCCGGCATCCTGGCCGCGTTACTGGCGGCGACGGATCGGTTCCGCGATCAGCCCTAGCGGGAAGCGGAACTCCGGGCCGAATCGGTCCGCCTCGGCGTTCAACCCCTCCGGTGAAGCCGACGGCCGGCGCCCGGTCTCACAGCACGCGCGGCGGTGTGCCGGCGCCGAGATCGACCCAGGCCTCCCGCTAGGCCTGGGTCACGAGGGTCGCGTTCACTGGATCGGGCGAGCACGCGCGGTAATCCACTCCGGTGTTCCGATCGGGTTCACCGGCCTGCACCTCCGGATCAGCCCGGTGCTCGCCCCGGGACAGCTGGTCGCAGACGGCCAGAACGAACTCCGGAGACGATGCGCCGTCGACCAGCCGGAGACGTCTTCGCGAGGTTCCGGCTTCTTGAGTGTCATGCTCAGGCACTCTTCCGCCGGATGAGCTCCTCGACGGCGGAAGGCAGGGTGGTCTCGAAGTCGATGAGCTTGACCCAGGTCGGGGTCATCACGACGCGGACCATGCCGTCGTAGAGCGACCGCACGCTTTCCTCCCACTCGACCCGCTGCTCGGGCGTCATCTCATAGGTACCGCTCCACTGCAGGTACTCGTCGGGGATGCCGTCGACGTGGTCCAGTTCGACGGTGCCACGGAGGAGCAGGATCTTCGGCGGGTGCGATTCGGTGTCGATCGTCAGCGCGACGGCGGGGTTGCGGCGCAGGGCCGGCAGCTTCTGGGCGTTCGTCGGGGTGCACATGACGATCTCCTCACCGTTCCAGTGGATGCCGATCGGGATGGACCGCGGCGTGCCGTCAAGCGCGGTGTAGGCCAGCCGCGCCAGGTCGCGGGCCAGGAGTTCCCGGCTGAGCGGGCGGTTCAGGATCTCGTCGATCGTGTTCTGCTGCATGTCGCTCTCTCCTAGGGTCGCCGTCTTCGCGGACACCCAGGGACGCCGCCGACCGGTGCACCTCGACACTCCATAATGTGACCCGCGTCACGTCGCCTTTAGCGGGCTAAACGCGATCCGGTTGTCGAAAGCGCCCCTGGCCAGGCGTCGCTCTTGTGAAGGCAGACGAGAGGACAAGTCATGGCGAAGGAATCCGAGGTCCGCTTCGAGGGCTTCCTCCCCACCACACCCGCGGACACCTGGGCCGCGATCACCACGGGCAGCGGCGGCTGGCTCTGGCCGATCCAGTACGAACCCCGCGACGGCGGCGCCGAGTCCGGCCTCACCCCCGACGGCGGCATGGTCACCGTCTGGAAGCCGTCACAGCGCTTCGTCACCTACGCGGAAGACGAGAGCGGCTGGTTCAACACGCTCGAATACGTCCTCGAACCGAGGGACGGGGGCACGTACCTGCGCTACGAGCACACCACCGTCCTCGACGACTGGGACGTCGAATACGACGCGTGCCGTCAGCACACGTCGTTCTACCACCACTCGCTGGGCGAGTACCTGACGCACTTCAACCGGCGTCCGGCGAAGTACTTCAAGACCGACGCGCCCGAAGTGTCGAAGGCCCCGGAGGCGTTCGAGGCCGTGCGGGCGGCGATAGGCGCGAAGGCCGTGGGTGACCGGGTGTACCTCGACATCCCCGGCGTCGAGGGCGTCGTGGACTATCTGACACCGGCCTTCATCGGCGTCCGGACCGAAGACGCGCTGTACCGCTTCTACGGCCGGAACGCCTGGGGCTGGCCTGTCGGCATCGGGCACCACCTGTTCGCCGAAGACGCCGACGCGGACGAGGCCGAGAAGGCGTGGACGGCCTGGCTGAACGGCCTGTACGCCTAGCGGGGCAGGTTCTTCACGAGTTCGGCGCCCACGGACTTCGCCACTTCGGCGGACTCCACGGGCGGTATCGGCGAGTTCGTGAAGAACCCTTTGTCCCATCCCTTGTAGGTGACGATGACGACGTACACGCCCTGGGTGACCCGGAGCTCAGCGCCGCTGAAGGCGCTGTCGGTGTCGAGGGAGACGAGAACCGCCTTCTCCCCGATGCCCTGCACCTGCTGCTGGCGCTCGGACGGCGCGGCCGACCCGGGAGACGACTCCGACGCGCGCTTCTCGGCGTTCGGCCCCTCGTAGCGGTACACCGTGACCTGGAGGGCGCGGTCGTGGACGTTGTCGCTCTCCGGGGGCAGCCAGGAACAGCCCTGCTGCTTGGTGACGATGTCGCCCGCTTTGATCTCGTTGTCCCGGACACCCTGGAAGCTGCTGGTGAACGCCTTGTTCAGCAGCTCCGGCGGGAGCGTGCACTCGGCGGGCGGCTGCTGCGAGACCGGCGCCTTGCCGACCGACGAGTAGTACTCCGACGCGAAGATGCCGCCGGGAATGCCCAGCCCGAGAAGGACGACGCCGCCCACGATCAGGCCGACGATCAGCCCGGTCTTTTTCTTCTTGGGTGGCGGCCCGTAGCCGGGCGGGCCATACCCGGGCGGCGGACCGTAGCCGGGCTGAGGCGGGCCGTAACCCGGCTGCTGTCCATAGCCGGGCTGGCCTCCCTGCCCAGGCGGCGGGCCATAACCCGGCCCCTGGCCATACCCCTGCGGCGGCTGGTGCACCGATCCTCCCCATCGATTCGCGTACGTCCGCGTCGCGTTTAGCCCGCTAAAGGCGACGCGCGCCCGGACCTGCGTTTCGCGGGCTAACCGCGATCCGCGGCCAGCATGGCACGACGGCCGGGGCCGGGCACCGGGAATGCCGTGGTCCTGTCCGCGGTCGCCCCGGATCGCGATTAGGGGGCTAAACGCAGGTCCGGGCCCGGATCGCGATTAGCCCCCTAAACGCAGGTCGGCGTCAGTGGGCGAAGTGGCGCGTGCCGGTGAGGTACAGGGTGACCCCGGCGGCCTCGGCGGCGGCGATGACCTCGGCGTCGCGGATCGAGCCGCCCGGCTGGACGACGGCGCGGACGCCGGCCTCCAGCAGGACCTCGAGCCCGTCCGGGAACGGGAAGAAGGCGTCCGAAGCAGCGACGGAGCCCTTCGCCCGGTCGCCCGCACGTGAGACCGCGAGCCGCGAGGAGTCGACCCGGTTGACCTGGCCCATGCCGACGCCGACGGTCGCGCCGTCGTTCGCCAGCAGGATCGCGTTCGACTTCACCGCGCGCAGCGAACGCCACGCGAACTCGAGGTCGGCCAGCGTCCGCTCGTCGGCGGGCGCGCCGGTGGCCAGGGTCCAGTTCGCCGGGTCGTCGCCCTCGGCGGCGATCGTGTCGACGGTCTGCACCAGCATGCCGCCGGAAATCGGCCGGAACTCGATCGGATCCGGCGACGTGATCGCGGGCAGCTTCAGCAGCCGCACGTTCTTCTTGCGCTGAAGGATCTCCAGCGCCTCGGCGTCGAAGTCCGGCGCCAGGACGACCTCGGTGAACACCTCGGAGATCTGCTCGGCGGCCTCGCGGCTCACCGGCCGGTTGGTCGCGATCACCCCGCCGTAGGCCGAAACCGGGTCACACGCGTGCGCCTTCCGGTGCGCCTCGGCGATGTCCTCACCGACCGCGATCCCGCACGGGTTGGCGTGCTTGATGATCGCGACGGCCGGGGCCTCGAAATCGTAGGCGGCACGGCGCGCGGCGTCGGTGTCGACGTAGTTGTTGTACGACATGGCCTTGCCGTGCAGCTGCTCCGCGTGCGCGAGGCCCGGCCGCCAGTGCTTGTACAGCGCGGCCTTCTGGTGCGGGTTCTCGCCGTAGCGCAGCACGTCGCCGCGCTCCCACGAAGCACCGGTGAAGTCGGGGAACCCGGAGTCGTCCGCGGGCGCGTAGACGTTCGCGAACCACGAGGCGACGGCGGTGTCGTACGCCGCCGTGTGCGCGTAAGCCTGCGCGGCGAGCCGCTTGCGGTCGGCCAGCTCGAAACCACCGGCGGCGACGCGCTCCAGCACCCACTCGTAACGGGCGGGGTCGACCACGACGGCGACGCTGCTGTGGTTCTTCGCCGCGGCGCGCACCATCGCCGGGCCGCCGATGTCGATGTTCTCGACACAGTCTTCGGGGCTCGCGCCCGAGGCGACGGTCTGCGTGAACGGGTACAGGTTGACCACGAGCAGGTCGAACGGCGCGATGTCGAGCTGCTTGAGCTGCTCGACGTGCTCCGGGCGGTCGCGGTCGGCGAGCAGGCCCGCGTGCACGCGCGGGTGCAGCGTCTTGACCCGGCCGTCGAGGGACTCGGGGAACCCGGTGACCTCTTCGACCGGCGTCACCGGCACCCCGGCGCTCGCGATGACCTTCGCCGTGCCGCCGGTCGACACGATCTCGACACCCGCCGCGTGCAGCCCGGTGGCGAGTTCGAGCAGGCCGGCCTTGTCGGAGACGCCGATCAGCGCGCGCCGGACGGGACGCTGTCCCTGTGCGGTACTCACGAAAACCTCACCTTTCGTCCCTCGACCGCGCACCCGCTCCGGCCGAGTTTTTCGATCGTTTCCACCAGGAGCCTGCGTTCCACGGCCTTGATCCGCTCGTGCAGGACGTGCTCGTCGTCGTCGGGCTCCACGATCACCGGCTCCTGCGCGATGATCGGCCCGGTGTCGACTCCGGCGTCGACGAAATGGACCGTCGACCCGGTGACCTTGACGGCCATCGCCAGCGCGTCGGCCACGGCGTGCGCGCCGGGGAACGACGGCAGCAACGCCGGATGTGTGTTGATCACGCGGCCGGGGAACCGCGCGAGGAATTCGGCGCCGAGGATCTTCATGAACCCGGCCGAGACGACCAGGTCCGGCTGATAGGCGGCGACGGCTTCGGTGATCGCCTTGTCCCACGCCGCGCGGTCCGGGTGATCGGCCATCCGCACGGTGAACGACGGCACGCCGGCACGTTCGGCCCGGGTGAGCGCCTTGATCCCGGCGCGATCCGCTCCGACGGCGACCACCTTCGCCGGGAAGTTCGGCTTTTCGACCGCGTCGAGCACGGCTTGCAGCAGCGTGCCGGAACCGGACGCGAGGACGACGAGCTTCACCGGAGTGGGCAGGTCCAACCGACTAGCCAGAACGGGCTCCTTGCCACGGCGGTACGCACTCGGGCGTACGGCGCTTCACCTGGTCGCGACAACCCTAACGGTCGTCGCCGGGGGCGCTTTCGTCGCCGGACCCCTCGGTGGATTCGGTCACAGCGTCGTCGACGGCGATGTCCTGCTCGGGCTCGGGTTCGGGCTCCGGCTCGACCGCTGGTTCCGCCGGGGTCTCGTCGAGGTCCTCGCCCAGTTCCCTGGCGAGTTCCTCTTCGGCTTCCTCGTCGAATTCCTCGTCGAGCTCGGCTTCGGGTTCCTCCGCCGGTTCTTCGGCTTCGGACTCGACGGGTTCTTCTCCGGCTTCGGCGCTGTCTTCGACCTCGGGTTCGCCCGGCGGTTCGGGGGCCTCGTGAGCTCCGGCGAAGAACGCGACGAATCCGCCGGGGACGACGATCCAGCAGAAGGCGATCACCGACGCGACCCCGACCGGCACGCTGACCGGATCGAACGGCCCGTCCCCCAGCCTGCCACCGGCAAGGGTCCCGAGGATGACGCAGCCGAACGCCACGAGCGCGCCCGCGACGGCGACCGCCCGCATCCGCAGCATCGGGTCCTCGTCGATCGCACGGATCCGCCAGCCGACCAGCGCGCCGACCAGCGCGGGCAGGAGCAGCAACGCGGGCCACCAGACGGCGTGGTGCGACGGGACCCCCGCCAGCACCGGCACCCCTGGCAGCTGCCCTTCCTGGTAGCCGAACATCCCGACGGTCAGCGAACCGACCGAGAAACCCGGCCCGGTGGTGAACGACAGCGCGGCGACGACCGCGTTCGGCAGATAGGCGACGGAAAGCACGAACAGGCCGAAGCTCGCACCGAATCCCGGCTCGAACAGACTGTCCACAGTGGACCACGAGAGCGCGGTGGCCGCGGTGAACACCACGGCACCACAGGCGATCAACGCGGCGAGGCCGAGCGCGCCCGCCCGCAGGCCCTGGATGGCCACCGGGTCGAACCGGTCCCGCACCGAGGCCGGAAGGCCACAGACCCTGGCGACTCCCGCGATGGCGGCGAGTCCGGCGAGAAGTCCCGGTACGCAGAAGGCGGTCAGCGCGTTCACGTCGACCGGCGATCCGCCCGCCAGCAGGGCGACGAGCACACCGAACAGGGCGTGGGCGCCGGCGATCACCGTCACCACCGGAATGGCGTCCGCCGGGGTCCGGCCGCCGCCCCTCCGGGCGGCACGCGCGGCCGCCCGAGCCACGAGCCAGCCGACGAAGAGCGTCGGCAGCAGCGGGAGCACGCCGAGCGGATGACCGCCGAGGTCGAGTTCCACCTGCCATGAGGCGAGCCAGCCGGGGCCGGCGGCGAGCAGGGCGCCGCTGGCGGAGAACCGGGACCGGTCGGCGCCGAACGAAACCGCCGCGAGAACGGCCGCGATGGCGGTGAAGGAGAACAACAGGGGCGCGCAGGCCGCCGCGAGCAACACACGAACCCGCTTCGCCCTGGAGACCTCCAGCTCGGGGACGAGGTCGCTCACCGGCTCTTCGCCCGGCGGGCGTTCGTCGCGGGTGAGCAGCTTCATGAACCGCACCATGACATCCGGACTGGGCCGTCCGGGTGAGGCACGCCGCCGCCCGTCTTCGCACGTGGCCCAACCCACCCGGTCGGGTAACCCGGAAAAGAAAAACACCCGCTGTGACACGGAGAGTCACAGCGGGTGTTTTTTCGTGCGAGAGGTCAGCTCTGCTGGCCGAAACCACCGGGCGGCGTGCCCGGGTTCTGGCCCGACTCCGACGAGGAGGACGGCGGCTGCTGGAAGAACTGGCCCTGCTGCGGCGCGTACGTCGTGGCCTGCTGGCCCGGCGGCTGCGTGACCGGCGGCTGGAATCCGCCCGGCTGCGAGAACGGGCCTGACTGCTCACCCTGCTGCTGCCCCTGCTGGCCCGAACCGGGGAACGGCTGGACCTGCGTGGCGGCCGGGCCCTGCTGACCCTGCTGGCCGAACGGACCCTGCGGGCCCTGCTGGGGGAACTGCTGGCTGTACGGGGCCTGCGGCGCCTGCTGCTGCGGCTTCGCGGCGGGCAGCTTGATGACGTCGTGCTCGAACAGCAGCGCGGCGACCGCGACCAGCATCTGCAGGATGCCGAGGATCAGGACCACGGTGAGGATGCCAGGGACCGAGACGTCCTCACGGCCGCTCCCGTAGCCGATGACCAGGTCCAGTGCCCCGAACGCGCCGATGACGCTGAACAGCGCGGCGAACGGCAACGTCTTCGGGCCGCGCGGCAGCGCGTGCAAGGCCGCGAGCAGACCGCTGATCAGAAGGAAGAGCGAAACCTGCCCGGCGGCGTCGGCCTCGTCGGAGAAACCGATGAAGAACTGCACCAGCCCGAGGACCGTGACGGCGAGCGCGAGCAGCAACGCCAGGTTCAGCGGAGTCGCCGGTGACGGCGCCTGCTGCTGCGGAAAGGCTCCCGAGCCGGGGTTGGGGTGTTGCTGGCCGCCACCCTGCTGGGGGTAGCCGGGCCCACCGCTGGGATAGGACATCCGAATGCTCTCCTGTCGTTCGACCGGCACCCCGGGGCGCGCGGGACTCCCGGGACAAACGAGGCGGCTGTGATGCTCGAACGCTAGCGCACACGCGGTCACCCCACGCCTCGGGCTCTGAGACGTCTCTACACCCGGTCAGGTTCCGTGCGGAACCCCTCGGCGACGTCCGGATCGCGTTTAGGGGGCTGAACGCACGTGCGTTCAGCCCCCTAAACGCGATCCGGGGGAAAAGAGCGGGCCGGGCACCGGTGAGGGTGCCCGGCCCGCCGGGAAAGCTCAGTCTCCGAAGATCAGAGGCTGTTGTACAGCTCGCGCGCCAGGACGGCGGTCTCGCTCGGGGTCTTCCCGACCTTGACGCCGGCGGCCTCGAGGGCCTCCTTCTTGGCGGCCGCCGTGCCGGAGGAGCCGGAGACGATGGCGCCGGCGTGGCCCATCGTCTTGCCCTCGGGCGCGGTGAAGCCCGCGACGTAGCCGACGACCGGCTTCGTCACGTTGTCCTTGATGTAGGCCGCGGCACGCTCTTCGGCGTCGCCGCCGATCTCGCCGATCATCACGATGACCTTGGTCTCGGGGTCGGCCTCGAACGCCTCGAGGGCGTCGATGTGCGTCGTGCCGATGACCGGGTCGCCGCCGATGCCGACACCGGTCGAGAAACCGATGTCACGCAGCTCGTACATCATCTGGTAGGTCAGCGTGCCCGACTTCGACACGAGACCGATCGGGCCGGCACCGGTGATGTCGGCCGGGATGATGCCGGCGTTCGACTTGCCGGGGCTGATCACGCCGGGGCAGTTCGGCCCGATGATGCGGGTCTTGTTGCCGGTCGCGACCGCGTGCGCCCAGAAGTAGGCCGAGTCGTGCACCGGGATGCCCTCGGTGATCACCACGGCGAGCGGGATCTCGGCGTCGATCGCCTCGATGACCGCGTCCTTGGCGAACTTCGGCGGCACGAAGATGACCGAAACGTCGGCGCCGGTCTCCTTGATGGCCTCCTCGACCGTGCCGAACACGGTGAGGTCCTTGCCCTCGATGGAGACGGTCTGGCCGGCCTTGCGGGCGTTGACGCCACCCACGATGTTCGTGCCGGACTTCAGCATCTTGGTCGCGTGCTTCATGCCCTCGGAGCCGGTGAGCCCCTGGACGATGACCTTGCTGTTCTCGTTGATGAAGATCGACATCTCACGCACCTGCCGCGGCGAGCTCGGCGGCCTTGTCGGCCGCGTTGTCCATTGTGTCCACCACGGTGACGAGCGGGTGGTTCGCGTCGGCAAGGATCTGACGTCCCTCGACGACGTTGTTGCCGTCCAGCCGCACGACGAGCGGCTTGGTGGCCTCGTCGCCCAGGATCTTCAGCGCTTCGACGATGCCGTTCGCGACCGCGTCGCAAGCGGTGATGCCGCCGAAGACGTTGACGAAGACGCTCTTCACGTCGGTGTCGTTGAGGATGACGTCCAGCCCGGCCGCCATGACCTCGGCCGAAGCGCCGCCGCCGATGTCGAGGAAGTTGGCGGGCTTGACGCCGCCGTGCTTCTCGCCCGCGTACGCCACGACGTCCAGCGTGGACATCACGAGGCCCGCGCCGTTGCCGATGATGCCGACCTCGCCGTCGAGCTTGACGTAGTTGAGGTCCTTGGCCTTGGCCTTCGCCTCGAGCGGGTTCTCCGCGTCCTTGTCGACCAGGGCCTCGTGGCCCGGCTGACGGAACGAGGCGTTCTCGTCGAGGGTGACCTTGCCGTCGAGGGCGATGATCTTGTCCTGCGGGTCACGGACCAGCGGGTTGACCTCGACCAGCGTGGCGTCCTCGGAGACGAAGGTCTCCCAGAGCTTCACGACGACGTCGGCGGCCTCGTCGACGATCTTCTCCGGGAACTTGCCCGCGGTCAGGATCTCGACGGCCTTCGCCTTGTCGACACCGGCGATCGCGTCGACCGGGATCTTCGCGAGCGCTTCGGGACGCTCGACGGCCAGCTGCTCGATCTCCACGCCGCCTTCGGCGGAAGCCATCGCGAGGAAGGTGCGGTTCGCACGGTCCAGCAGGAAGGAGAAGTAGTACTCCTCGGAAATGTCCGAGGCTTCGGCCACCAGCACGCGACGCGTGATGTGGCCCTTGATGTCCAGGCCGAGGATCGCCTCGGCCTTCTCGGCGGCCTCATCCGGCGTCTGGGCCAGCTTGACGCCGCCCGCCTTGCCGCGGCCGCCGGTCTTGACCTGGGCCTTGATGACGACCTGGTTGCCGATCTTCTCGGCGGTGGCCTTGGCTTCTTCGGGGGTGTTTGCCACGGCACCCGGCAGAACCGGTACTCCGTGGGCGGCGAAGAGATCCCTCGCCTGGTATTCGTAGAGGTCCACTACTCCAGTCTCCTGACGACACGCCACTGTGGTGGTCCGTTGCCGGACCGCGCTGTCGGACCAGTCGAGGTTAGCGACCTGCGCAGAAGCAGGGGACTCCGCACCTGGTGAAGTCGGTCACCGTACGCGGTCAGACGGTGTTTCCACGGTGTGAGACCGCACACCGGAGACCCAGTTCGCCGCGTCTTCCAGGCTTTCGAAGGCGTTCTCGAATTCGCTCGGGCCGTTACCGACCGCGAAGAAGAGAACGCCGGGGACCGCTTCTGCGAGTCCTTCGGGCCCGCTCGCGCCGCACAGGACGCCGAGCATGTCCGGATCTTCCTGATCGACCGTCCTGGCCACTTGGTCGACCGTTTCGAGGCGCCCGGCATAGACGACCTCGACACCGTCATCACGCAGCAACCGTCCGAGAGCGACCGCCGCGCCTTCCTCGACGTCGAACTCGGCCAGCACGACGCGAAGAAGACGGCGCGTCATCCGGCCCGCCGTGCGCCCGCGACGGCCATCCCGGCCGTGACGAGGGTGGCGACCGCGCCGCCCAGCGCGAGCCAGAACCCGATCCCGGCCGACGAGCCGTCGTACTCCGAGCCGACCAGCGGAAGTTCCGCCGCACGCAGGCCGAGTACCAGCGCGGCCCCGGCCAAGGCGGACGCCGCCGCGGCGGGCCGTGAACGCGGGACGAGCGCGTACAGGCCGAGAACGACCGCGAGCGCGCCGAGCAGGCCCCACGACGCCGCGCCGAAGTGCGACCACAGCCCGGGGGCGGTGTAGCCGGGCGCGGTGAACACGGGCGTGCCGAACGCCGCGATCGCCAGTACCGCCGCCGCGGCGAGCGGGGTGAGCACGTTGCCGCTCGCCCGCGTTCCGTCCAGGCCGGTGTCCAGTTCCGCGTTGTCATCGTCGTCGGAGACGTCGCGTTCCACGACGCCGGTGATCACCGCCGCGAGCGCGGCCACGGCCGCCAGCACGAGCGCGACGAACGTCCACGTCACCCCGGGGCCCGCCGAGTAACCGACCTTGTCCGGCAACGGCACCGGCAGGTCGACCCCGAACAGCGCCGGATCGACCGCCTTGTCCTCGGTCACGGACAAGGCGGCGCTCAGCACCGCCGCGCCGGCGAGGACGACACCCGCCCACGTGGCCGCGACGACTCCGCGGGCGAACGCCGAGAGCCGCGGCACGAAGACGAACAGCGCGGGCACGGCGAGCACGACGGCGGCGCCGAGCAGCAGCCAGCGCGCCGGTGTCTCGGGGATCGGCGTCGGACCGTTGGCCTTCAGCACCGGAGCCAGGGCACCCGCGACCGCGGCGGCCGAAGCGAGCAGCGCCAGACCTCCCGTGGCCAGCCGCCACCAGAACAGCCCCGGCAGCTTGGCCTCGCCCGCCAGGTCGCCGGTGACGGCCTCGTCCGTTTCCTCGACGTCGAACCGGGTGAAGGCCAGCCCGGTCAGGGCCAGGCCCGCGACGGTCACGACCACCGAACCCGGCGCGACCGAAAGGCGGTCCACGACCAGCCCCGCGATGACGGGCGGGACGCCGACGGCGAGCACGGCCAGCCCCGCTCCGGCGAATCCGCCCTTGCCGACCCCGGCCGAGGGGGAACTCACCGCCACGAGCGCGGTCAGCGGGAGCAAGGCCGCGAGCAACAGGTACCCGGCCATCGCGACGGTCGGGCCCTCGAAGGCGTTCTTGGCCAGGAGGTACGCGTTGCCCGAACCGAACGGCGCGAGCAGCAATCCGATCCCGCCCGCCACGCCGAGCACGGGCCCGAGCAGCCGCCAGCGGCGCCGTCCGTCGAGTTCACCCGCCAGTTCCGCCTCGTCGCGGGCTGCCCCGGCGGCGAACGCTCCGGCCGCGAGCGTGAGCAGGTGGCCCACCACCAGCGGCCACAGCCCCGGCCCCGCCGGAGGCAGCGCGAGCAGCCGGTCGGCGAGGAACAGTTCCGGACGCGCGGCGAGGGAGCCGTCGGCGAGCAGCTGCAGGTCCAGCAGCAGCCGTCCGGGCGCGAGCGCGGTGAGCCCGAGGACCAGACCAGCCGCGAGCCCCGAGCGTCCGGTGGCCAGCGCGTAGAGCACGGCCGCCGCGGGCGCCAAGGCCAGCACGACCAGGAGCGGAGCGGCGGTGAAACCGGGCGAACCGCCCTGGATGACGGGCAGCAGCGCGCCGGCGGCCAGCGCTACCGCACCGGCCGAGACCAGCCCCGCCGACAGCAGGAGCGCTCGCGGGCGGGAGCCCGGTTCGCTCCGGAGAAGTTCGGCGGACGCGGTACCGGGGACGGCTTGCCCGGCGGAGTCGCCAGGGTGCCGTGAGCGCGAAGTCATCGACGGCGACGCTAGCAAGCCGTGGTGGTCGTGGCCCGGCAGCAGGGCGCCGCAGGTCTCACCGGCGCTGGGCCAGGCCACCGAAGATGCCTGGGCGCCGTCCTGTAAGTCCGGTTCGCGGTTTTCCTGCCCAGGCGGATCCCGACGACACGGGCGCAGATGGCCGGACGGTCCGGGTAAACCTCCTTCAACACCGTCGGGCAACCGCTTATTTCCCTCGTTTGCCTCCTTTTCGGCCCTCCGAGACCCCCGAACGGCCCTCTGATCTTGTAACGCAAGTCACACGGTTGTGAGTAAACCTCCTCTAACTTTGGGTAATTTTCACTGGACAACGGCCAGATCGCCGTCGCCCGATCGGCCGAGAGCGCCGTCAGATCTTGCTGATCGGGGTGCCGCTTCGTTACTGTCCCGGGGTCCCCATTACAGTCAGATCACGAATGAGAGCACCGAACGAACCACCCCCGAGGTCGTTCACCGGGATCCCCCGCCCGGGCTCTTGATCCGACTCCCCGAACATGGAAGGCCCCGTCTTGGCTTCACACCGCTCCCCCGGCGGCCAAGCTCCTTCCCCGGCGCTCGAGAACGCACTCGATGGTGCGGTCGTCCGCGTCCGGGGCTCGCACCGCCTGTCGCCCCCGTCCTCGGCCCTTCGTGGTCGTGTCGTGGTCGCAGCCGTCGCTGCCGGCGCCTTCGCGGCCGCCGCTGCCGGGCAGACCCTGAAGTCCGTTTCGGAATCCTCCGACGCCGCCGTCACCCCGCTGGCCAGCACCCAGGACGCGAGCGCCTCGTTCGCCCTCGGTGGTGGAGCCGCTGGTGGCGCCCCCGAGCTGCTGCCGACGAGCCAGTCGACGAACGCTTCCGCCGAAGCCCAGAAGCTCTCGGAGAACAACAGCATCACCCAGGCCCGCGTGAAGCGTGAGGCCGAAGCGGCCCGCAAGGCCGAAGAAGAGGCCAAGCGGCCCAAGACCTGCATGCCGACCAAGGGCACCTTCACCTCGGGCTTCGGTGCCCGGTGGGGCACGAGCCACCTCGGCATCGACCTCGCGGCCCCGATCGGCACGCCGATCGTCGCGGCTTCCGACGGAACGGTCATCGAAGCGGGCCCCGCCAGCGGTTTCGGCCTCTGGGTCAAGGTCCAGCTCGCCGACGGCACCGTCCACGTCTACGGCCACATGAACTCGTTCTCCGTCCGCGAAGGCCAGAAGGTCAAGTGCGGCGAGGAGATCGCCGAGGTCGGCAACCGTGGCCAGAGCACCGGCCCGCACCTGCACTTCGAGGTATGGCAGAACGGCTCGAAGAAGATCGACCCGCGCCCGTGGCTCGCCGCCCGTGGCGTGAACGTCGGCTGACCGAGCCTCGGCTTTCCTTTCACCACACCGTTTCCCCACTCCGGTGGCTACGCCCGCGATGAGGGCGCGCCGGGCGACGACGCTCTGGCGCGCCTTCCAGGCCTCCGCTTCCCGCTCCGAGGACATCCGCTCCGAGCACACGGGTAAGCGTCGCAGGCCATCCGGCCCGGAGCGTAGGTGGTCTTCCGGGCTCTCAGGGCCCTCATGCGACGCCGTCGGCCCGCTTCCTGAGGAAGTACCCCACGGCGATCTGCCAGACCGTGCAGAGACTCGCCGGGCGCCGTTCGATTGGCCGCCATCCGGCGAAAAGTCCCCGGGAAAGGCACCCGGCTGGCCGCGGCCCGAACAACCATCGCCGCGCGTGACCGCATACGACGCACCGTCCGGCCCCGTCCGGTTCGTGTGCCCGCAATAACGCGCGCCAGGCCGCGACCAGCCTGAGCACTTCCGGCGGTTCCGGACCCCGATCCGTCCCCGCCCCTTCTTCAACACCCCGCAAGTACTCGAGTACCCCACTCGAGAGAACCCCAAACAAGACCCCGTCCACACCGCTGCGCCCCCTCCTCCTGAACGGGGCACACCGGCTCTTCCAGCCTACCCCAGCTCATCGAACTCGTGTTCGATGGGACAGGTATACGGGAGGGGTCCGACAGTTTTCGTGAGCGGCGAAGAAACCGCAGGTCAGGGCTAGAGTTTGACCATCGGGACGCTGCCGATGAGCATCAGCCGGACCTTGCCGGCGGCGCCGAAGTCGATCGTCGCCGTGGCACGGGGGCCCGCGCCGTCGCAGGCGACGACGGTCCCGAGCCCGTACTTGTCGTGGCTGACCCGGTCGCCGACGTCCAGCTTGAGCGCGACGGTGTCCTTCCAGCCCTTGCCGAACGGGCTCGTGCTCGCCGACCTCGAAGGCGACGAGCCACCGCCGCGGCTCCCCCAGGTCGTCGCCGCGCGCGGCGAACCACCCGACGAACCGAAGCCACCGGAGGAAGAGGAAGGCGCGAGCCTGCGCCAATCGACCAGATCGGCGGGCAGTTCGTCGAGGAACCGCGAGGCCGGGTTCATCTGCGGCTGGCCCCAGGCGGAACGCACCATCGAACGGGAGACGTACAGCCTCTTCCTCGCCCGCGTGATCGCGACGTAGGCGAGCCTGCGCTCCTCGGCGAGTTCGGTCGGGTCACCGAGCGCGCGCATATGCGGGAAGATCCCGTCTTCCCAGCCCGTTCCGAAGACGACCGGGTATTCGAGACCCTTCGCGGTGTGCACGGTCATCAGCGTGACCACCCCCGCGTCGTGCCCCTCACCGTCATCGCCGCCGTCGGGCGACGGGACCGAATCCGCGTCCGCCACCAGCGAGACCCGCTCCAGGAACGCGGGCAGCGAACCCGGCTCCGGCACACCGGGATCCGCGGTGTCGATTTCGGGGAGTTCGCCGTCCGGACCGGCGACCTCGGTGGTGAATTCGGTGAACTCCCGCGCGACGGTGACGAGTTCCGTCAGGTTCTCCACCCGCGACGCGTCCTGCGGGTCTTCGGACTCCTCGAGTTCCGTGCGGTAGCCCGTGCGCTCCAGGACCGCTTCGAGGATGTCGGCGACTTCCGCGCCGCTCTGGACGACCTCGCCGAGCTCGTCCATCAGCTCGACGAAACCGGTGATCGCCTTGGCCGAGCGCGGGTTCAGCAACGGCACCTCACCGTTGACCGCGCCGCGCAGCGCCTGCGCGAACGAGATGCGCTCGCGCTCGGCGTACGTCGCGATGACCGCTTCGGCGCGGTCGCCGATGCCTCGTTTGGGGACGTTGAGGATGCGGCGCAGGCTGACCGTGTCCTCCGGGTTCGCCAGCACCCTCAGGTACGCGAGCATGTCCCGGACCTCGCGCCGTTCGTAGAACCGCACCCCGCCGACGACCTTGTACGGCAGACCGAGGCGGATGAAGATCTCTTCGAAGACACGGGACTGGTTGTTGGTGCGGTAGAAGACGGCGACGTCGGAGTAGTCCGCTTCGCCCTTGTCCGCCAGCGCGTCGATCTCGCCCGCGACGAACGCCGCTTCGTCGTGCTCGTTGTCCGCGACGTAGCCGACGATCTTCTCGCCGTCACCGGAATCGGTCCACAGCCGTTTCGCGCGCCTGTTCGGGTTTCGCGCGATGACCGCGTTCGCCGCGTTCAGGATCGTCTGGGTCGAGCGGTAGTTCTGCTCCAGCAGCACGGTCCGCGCGTTCGGGAAGTCGCGTTCGAATTCCTCGATGTTGCGGATCGTCGCGCCGCGGAAGGCGTAGATCGACTGGTCGGCGTCACCCACGACGCACAGCTCGGCGGGCTCGATCCCGGCCTCGTTCGCCTCGGTGCCCACCAGCTCGCGGACCAGCGTGTACTGCGCGTGGTTCGTGTCCTGGTACTCGTCGACCAGCACGTGCCGGAACCGCCGCCGGTAGTACTCGGCGACGTCCGGGTACCGCTGCAGGAGTTCGACCGTCCGCATGATGAGGTCGTCGAAATCGAACGCGTTGGCCTGGTTCAGCCGCCGCTGGTACTCGACGTAGACCTCGGCGACCCGGCGTTCGAGGTCGTTGCCCGCGTCGGCGACCGCCGTCTCCGGATCGATCAGTTCGTTCTTGAGGTTCGAGATGTGCACGGCCAGCGTGCGCGCCGCGTACTTCTTCGGGTCGATGTCGAGATCCCGGGCGACGAGGGTGATGAGCCGCTTCGTGTCGTCCGAGTCGTAGATCGAGAAACTCGACGACATCTCCAGCGTTTTGGCCTCACGCCGCAGGATCCGCACGCACATGGAGTGGAACGTCGACACCCACATGGCGTTCGCGCGGCGGCCGACGAGGTCGCTCACCCGCTCCCGCATCTCCGCGGCCGCCTTGTTGGTGAACGTGATCGCCATGATCTGGCCGGGATGCACGTCCCGTTCGGCCAGCAGATACGCGATCCGCCGGGTCAGCACCCGGGTCTTGCCGGAGCCCGCGCCCGCGACGACCAGCAGCGGCGAGCCCGCATGGGTCACGGCCTCGCGCTGCGCCGGGTTCAAGTCGTCGAGCAGGTCCGAGTGCCGAGGCTTGGCCGGACCGTCCGCTGGGAGATCGAAGAGGGTGTTCATCGCCGGTCCACGCTACAGCGCCGGGCGTAGGCGGTGTTGCCGCCTGCCGTCCGACGCGCGAGCGGTGTTCGCGGCGGAGGATCGGATGCCATGGACACCAACGGAATTCCCTCCCGGCTCAGGGCGGCCGACACCGACCGGGAGCGGGTCGTCTCGCTCATCCAGGCCGCCGGCGGCGAAGGCCGTCTCACCCTCGAAGAAGTGGAAGAGCGGCTCGGCACTGTGTATTCCGCCAAGTACACGGACGAGCTCGCCGCGCTCACGGCCGATCTGCCGAAACCCGTGCCGAAGCGGCGCCTGGTCGTTTTCGGGCATCCGGCGGTGCGAATCCATCTCGCGGTGGCCGTCGTGCTGTCGGTGCTGCTGATCGTCCGCTGGACGGCTTCGGGGGTGCCGTTCTTCTGGCCGGCGATGCCGATGTTCTGGCTGGCCATGAGCGTCCTCGTGCACGCCCGTGTCCGCGGAGCGCGCCGCCGCTTCGAGCCGGAGGAGGGTTTCGCTGTGGCATAATGATGCGCATGCGGCACGCGACGCGATTTTTTTACGGGACCCGGACTCCGGCTCCCGTGATCGCATAGTGCCGAAATGCCATCACCCGAAGCCCCGGAGTCCACGGACCCCGGGGCTTTACGCTGTTCCGGGGGCCAGCAGGGAATCCGGACCGAAGAGAGGTCCCGATGAGCACCACACAGAAGCCGGACGCCGAAGAACCCACCGCCACCGCCGAAGAGATCGGTGAGCTCCGCAAGGAGATCGACTTCCTCGACGGCGAGATCCTGCGGCTGGTGAAACGCCGCGTCGAGGTCTCCAAGACGATCGGTGCGGCCAGGATGGCCGCGGGCGGCACCAGGATCGTCTACAACCGCGAGATGGACGTGCTGGCGCGCTACCGCGAACTCGGGCCGGAGGGACGGCAGCTGGCGATGGCGCTGCTCAACCTCGGGCGAGGCAGGCTGGGGCGGTAGGCGCGGGCGTCACGATTGCGTGCCGTGAGGCGGAACTCAGGGTGTTCCCCGAGCCACGACGGCCCGGGACAGGGCAAACTGGACACATGATTAACCTCATCGCCGTCGTGATCGCGATCGCCGGTGTGCTCGCCGCGCTGGGCCATCTCGGTTATCTCGCCATGCTGAACAACGCGGCGGGTAAGCGCGCGGGCGGCACCCCCATCGCCCAGTACGTCAAGACGCGCTGGCCGATCGCGGCGGGTACCACCGCCGCGTCCCTTTTCGCCTGGCTGCTCACGAGTGGGGGAACGACGCTCGACGTCATCGCCATTTTGCTTGCAGCGGGTAGCGGGATCACGGCCACGAAAGCCCTGCAATCGACCCAGCAGAAGTACCGCAGCGGCAACTGAACGGCTTCACCAGCGCCGATTGCACTCCGTAACGTCACCGAGGCCCGTTCGGCCGCGCCCGACCGAGTGAAACATCTGCAACTTGCAGAGTGGGTGAAGACTTGCGGGTGTCGAACTTTTACTGTGGTCCTCGTGTGGACCCTTGCGTCTGGGTCGGGCGATGCCCGTATGGCGCGCGGGGGCGATGGCCCCGCGCGCCCCCAGTCGTATGCGCGTGCATTTGCTCACGAGACTGCTTGGGAGTCTGCAAGCGAGGGATCCCGTGAACCCGCTGCTCCGTTCGGCTTAACCGGTGTCACATCGCCGTCAGGGCCTGCCTGTGAAGGGGTCGCTCGAACATGAACGGCTGGGCGGAACACCAGGGACGGAACGGCGCCACGCAAGCGGGCCGCCACCGGGCGGGCGGTACCGAAGGCTGGACTCCTTCCGTGCCGCCGCGGCGGCAGCGGCCCACCGGGCACGGGCACCACGCCCACCGTGAGTTCGCCCCGCCCTCCACCGGTTCCCTTCCCCTTCCGCCACCGCGGGACAGGAGGGCGCCGAGCCCCGGCTACGCCCCATCGAGCGGCCGTCTGCCGCTCCCCCAGCCCGCTCGTGAGGTCCCCGTAGAGCACCCAGCCCGCCCGGCCCGCGTCGAGGTCTCATTCACCGAGCCCGTCCCTCCCGTCGAGGAACGGCGCGCGAAGGCCGCCCAGCGCACGAAGGTGACACTGACCGCCCCCGCTCCCCGCCGCCCCGAGCCGATGGAGGTCGACGACAACGACGACGTCCGCGTCTACCTCGCCCCGCCGGTCGACGGCCTGAGCACCTTCGACCTCGGTTCGGTGCCCGCTTCGGTGACGCCGCCCAAGACCTGGCGCAAGGCCGCCTGGTTCGCGGCGGCCGCGTCCGCGCTGGTCGTGATCGGCCTGCTCTTCGCCGGTTCGTACCTGGTCGGCAAACCCCTCCCGGAGCAGCAGAGCCAGGGCGGCTGGCCCGGATACCGCGGGGGCAGCCCGCTGACCCAGGACGGTCTCGCCGGCCATCCGGCCACGCCACCGCAGGGCGGCGCGGCGGGCAACCCGTCCGAAGCCGAGACCGAGTCCTCCACCAGGGACGACCGCAGCTCCGCCAACTCCGGCACCACCTCGGACAGCGAAAGCGCCGGGACCGGCTCGTCGCGGCCCGACTCGAGCGGGCCGGCGACGTCCGGGCGGCCCGCGCCGCCGTCGAGCGACCGGCCGCAGAAGCCGCCGGTCGTCCCGGCCAACCGCACCACCACCCCGGCCCCCTGGTACGCGTCGCAGCCGGACGCGCAGGCGATGGGCGACAACACCGAACTCTTCCTCAACTCCGTCACGACGAACCCCCAAGAGGCGTCCTCGGTGACCTCCGGCGGCCTGCGCGAAGAAGGCGCGGAAGGCCTGCGGGACCGCTACCGCGACGTCGCCTACTTCGAGGTGAAGAAGGTCAGCATCGACCAGCGCCGCGGCGTCACGGTCAACACCGTCGAGGTCACGCACAAAGACGGCACGAAGACCATGGAACAGCGCACCTTCACCTTCGGCGACGACGACAAGATCGTCGACGACGGCATGTAGGCGACCACGCACGTGCAAGTGTCCTGTCCCTCTGCACGTGCGGTGCGCTGAGCGGTCGTCCCTGGTCCGGGTGGGTGACCTAAGCTGCCGTTCGTCGTATCGCGACGGCATTCCGGCGATGGAGCCTGGCCGTGGACCGTCCGCACAGGGTTACCTGACGACTGCAGGGTCCGCACCGTTCAGAAGACGGCCGCGCGGACCAGAGGCGTCGGCCGAACGGCCCAGCGCCTGCCCCGGACCAGAGCGAGGAATTTCGTGCTTGATCGACAGCGCATACGGCGTGAGGATGCCGTACGTGTCGAGGACGTCATCCCGGAAGAGATCCTGAACGACACCCGCGTCGATCGCGAGTACCTCGAGCAGGTCTTCCGCGAGCCGCAGAAGTTCGTTCCCGCGCGCACCCGTGAAGAGCGGTCGCCGCAGCCCGAACCCGAGGTGGACGAGCCGGAGAGCCGGGCCGCCCGGCGGGCCAAGCTGGCCGGTCTGGTCGCCGCCGGATTCCTCGTCGCGGGCGCCGTCGTCACCGCGGGCGTGCTCGCGGGCACGCAGCCGCAGGGCACCGTGCCGGGTGCCGCCGCACCCGAGGTGATGAGCGGAGCCGCCGCGCTCGGCGGGCTCGCCGTCCCCGACTCCACCGAGCCGCAGCGCAAGCAGGAGACGCCGGCGACGTCGGGCACCAGCACGACACCTCAGCCGTCTTCGGGCACGGGTTCGGGCTCGCTCCCGCAGCGGGGTTCTTCGTCCAGCAGCGCCAGCTCGCAGCCTGCCGCCAAGCCCGCCGCGGTCAGCACCGCCGCGGACAAGATCGACGCGGTCCGGAAGTTCTACCAGACCGTCGACGCCGATCCGTACGGCGCGATGTCGCTGATCACGCCGGTGCTGGCCGAGTCCGGAGCGGGCAAGCTGATCGAGGCGTGGAGCGCCATGGACGCCATCCAGATCCAGGACATCCGGGAACAGGCCGACGGCACCATCCTCGCCATCGTGACCATGCGCAACCCGGACGGCGGCCTGCTGCGGGTCACGCAGGTGCTGGAATTCGCCGACGAGACCTCCGGCCTGATCACCGACGCGCGACTGCTGTCCGCGCAACACATGTGACGAACACCGCGCGTGTAACAGCCCTCCACCCAGGGCGATCAGAGCGTGCCGCGTGTGTGTGCGCAGAGTGAGCGCCTAGCCTTGTCACGAGTCGGTCTCGGAAAAGCCGGCACACAGACCACTACATGTGCATACGCTCCAACGCTGTGGCGTGCTGAAGGCCGCACCGCGTACGCGGACCATTCCGCGTCGTGAAGACGGAGCCCAAAGGGAGGTCGCGTGAGCGACGAGGGTCGCCTGGTCGCCGGTCGATATCGCATCGCCGGGCGGATCGGTACGGGCGCGATGGGGGCCGTGTGGCAAGCGCACGACGAGGTACTCGGCCGCACAGTGGCGATCAAGCAGTTGCTTCTGCAACCAGGACTTGAGGCTCACGACGCCGAAGACGCCCGTCAGCGGACGATGCGCGAGGGCCGGATCGCCGCCAGGCTGCACCACCCGAACGCCATCTCGGTGTTCGACGTCGTCACCGACGACAACGGCCAGCCGTGCCTGATCATGGAATACCTGAACTCCACCAGCCTCGCCCAGGTGCTGCAGGAGGAGCGGACGCTGCCGCCGACGGAGGTCGCGCGGATCGGCGCGCAGGTCGCGGCGGCGCTGACCGAGGCGCACGCGGTCGGCATCGTGCACCGGGACATCAAGCCGGGCAACATCCTGCTCGCGCCCAACGGCACCGTGAAGATCACCGACTTCGGCATCTCGCGGGCCAAGGACGACGTCACGGTCACGAAGACCGGCATGATCGCCGGAACCCCCGCCTATCTGGCGCCCGAGGTGGCCATCGGCGGCGACCCCGGCCCGGAGTCCGACGTCTTCTCGCTCGGCTCGACGCTCTACGCGGCCTGCGAAGGCCAGCCGCCGTTCGGCCTCAGCGAGAACACGCTGAGCCTGCTGCACGCGGTCGCGGCCGGGCAGATCATCCCGCCGCGCCAGTCCGGCCCGCTCGCCAGCGTGCTGGCCGTGCTGCTGCACCCGGAGGTGCGGCACCGCCCCACCGCCGAAGAGTGCGAAGAGCTCCTAGCCGCCGTCGCGCGGGGTGAAACGCCGCTGGGTGGCCCCACGGACGACACCGTGCTCGCCGCCCCCATCGCGGGCGCGCTCGCCGGCGGTGGCGTGACCCAAGCGCTCGACAGCGAGGCCGCCGGTCACTCGGGCTCGCTTCTCGACGAGCAGAACGCGGCCGGGTCGTACTACGACGACGAGGACGACTACCACCAGCCGCCCGCCTCGGGCTACCCGGAAAACGACTACGACGGGTACGACAACTACGACGAGACGGCGCTGCTGGCCGAACGCGGCCACCCCGGTGGCGGCCCCGCGCCGACGCGCGCCGTCCCGATCCCCGCGGGCGACTACGACGACGATCCCTACGACGACGATTACGACGACCCGCCCCCACCGCCGCCCACCCGCGCGCAGACCAGCCCGGTGGACGAGGACGACGACGACGAAAAGCCGGGTGCGTGGAAGAAGCCCGCGATCATCGGCGGTGTCGTGGTGGTGGCGCTGGCCGCGCTGGGGTTCTGGCTGCTGAGCCCGAACAACCCGGAGACGCCCGCGCAGGTGGGGAACTCGTCCTCGACGAAGCCGTCGCCGTCGGCGACGTCGTCGGCTCCGGAGACCACGGAGACGCCGACGGAAACGCAATCGGCCGAGCCGCCGAAGGAAACGACCTCGTCGAAGAAGACATCGAGCAAGGCGAGCCAGACTCAGGAACCGGATCCGCCGACGCCGACGAAGACTCCGACCAAAACGACGCCGACGAAGACATCGACTCCGACCACGCCGACAACTCAGTCGAACACGGAGACACCGACTTCGACCCCGGCCGGCACTTGATCCGAGGCTGCAATTGAGTTCTGAAGGTTCCATCGTCGGCGGCCGGTACCGCCTGGACCAGCCCATCGGGCGCGGCCGGGCGGGCATCGTGTGGCTGGCGTTCGACACCCGTCTGCTGCGCACGGTCGCGATGAAGCGCATGTACCTGCCCGTCGGCCTGCCGCCGGACCGGGCGGAGCAGGCCAAGGCCGTCGTCGTCCAGGAAGGCAAGGACGCGGCCAAGTTCGAGCACGCCACCGCCATCAAGGTGTACGACGTGCTGCCCGACGGGGCGGACGTGTGGCTGGTGATGGAGTACATCCCGTCTCGCGGGATGGCGACCTTCCTCGCCGAGCACGGCAGGCTGACCGCGGAACAGGCCGCCGGGCTGGGCATCGTGCTCGGTCGCGCGCTGGCCGCGATGCACGAGGCCGGGGTGGTGCACCGGACCGTCGAACCGGGCACGGTCCTGCTGGCGGACGACGGCGGCGTGAAGCTCACCGACATCGGCATCACCGGCGGTGGCCCGAGCCCCGCGTACCGGGCGCCCGAGGTGGCGCGCGGCGAACCGGCGACTTCGGCGTCCGACGTGTTCTCGCTGGGCGCGACGCTGTACACGGCCGTCGAGGGGGTGCCGCCGTTCGGCGAGGACGGCGAGTCCTCGGAACGGCCGCCGCAGACCGCCGGGCCGTTGGCAGGCGCGCTGCGCAAGATGCTGCGGGCGGAGCCGGACGCGCGGCCGACGATGGCCGACACCGTGCGCTCCCTGAACGCGATCACCGAGGGGCGGCAGACGGCGTTCATCCCGCCGACCGCGCCTGCCATGCCGACGGTTCCGGCCTCGATGCCGATGCCGATGCAGCAGGCTCCGCAGCAGCCGGCTCCGCAGTTCCCCCAGCACCAGCCCCAGCAGTATCAGCCACCGCAGCCGCAGTACGCGCCCCCGGCGCCCCCGGCGCAGCAGTACGCGCCCGCCGCGCCTGTGGCGGCGAAGTCGCCGGACACCCGGAAGTGGCTGATCGTCGCGGGTGCCGTGGTGGCGGCGATCCTCATCGGTGTGCTGTTCGCGGAACTGTTCCTGATTTAGAGCCTTTCGAGGACCAGCTCCGCCAGTTCGACCGGACGGCTGAGGTACGGGCTGTGGCTCGCCCGCCACGTCACCGTCGTCTCGCAGCGTTCGGCGAAGTGGACGACCATTTCCGGGACGAGCACCCGGTCTTCGGTGCAGGTGATGTACGTGGTGGGGGTGTCCTTCCACGCCGAGCCTTCCGGCGACTCGTCGAAGATCGTGACGGGCTCGGGACGCAGCAGGGCCGTGGCACGTCCGGCGACGGCGTCCGTGCAGTCGGCGTACATGGCCCCGCGGACGGCGGCGAGGTCGAGATGGGTGAGGCCCGCGTCGTCGAAGGTCAAGGGCACCTGATCGGGTTCGCGGCCGGTTTCCTCCCTGATCCGCTCGGTCCAGTACCGAGCGGTTTCCCCTGGCTCGCTGACGATCGCGGCCAGGTAGATCAGGTGCGAAGTCCCCTGAAGCCCGCTGGCGGTGAGCCCGCCGAAGGAATGCGCGAGCACCACCGGCGGCTCGGCCGCCTGGTCGACGAGTTCCTGGACGGTCCGGGTGGTTTCGGCGATCGGACGCCCGCCGAGGTCGGGGACGGTGACAGCAGTGCCTTCGCGGCGCAGGCGTCCGACGACGTCGTCGAAATGGGCGGGTTGGTGCCAAGAGCCGTGCAGGACGATCAGGGGGCGCACCGGGGTCCTTTCGCTGGCAGGTTCCCTGCCAGGTTGTCGACCGCCCGTGCGGCTGTTCAAGCTCAGCCGGTTTTCGTGCCCACTCGGCCAGACCCGCTTACCTGTCCGGCCCCTTCGCGGATCGCGAGGAGGAACCGCCGCACCGCGGGGTGTTCCCTGGCGTGCGCGGCCACGGCGGCGTGGATGGACCGCACCGGATCCGGCCGCCGGACCTTGCGGATGGCGACGCCGGGATGGGGGGCGCCGAGGCCGAGCTCGGGGATCAGCGCGACACCGAGCCCGGCGGCCACGAACCCTTGTGCCGTCTGGTAATCCTCGGATTCGACGACGTGGTTCGGAGCGAATCCGGCCGCGCCGCAGGCGTCGAGCAGGATGTCGCGGCAGGCGCCGGGGAGACCGTCGACGCCGACCCACGGATCCTCGGCGAGTTCACCGAGATCGAGGACGCGTTTGCGGGCGAGCCGGTGGTTCTTCGGCAGGATCGCGCGGTACGGATCGTCGAGCAGGTGGACGTACTCGACGCCTTTGACCCGGGGAGTGCTGCTGGGGAGCACGATCATCGCGACGTCGGCCTTGCCCGACTCGATCTCGGGCATCGAATCGTCGGGTTCGACCAGTTTCAGGTCGAGGCGGACGCCGGGGAATTCCCGGCGCAGCGCGGCGACGGCCAGGGGCACCAGCGAGGCTCCCGCCGTGGCGAAGTAGCGGATCGCGAGCCTGCCCGTGCGGCCCTCCTTGAGTTCGGTGAGCGCGGCTTCGGCTTTCGCGAGCTGGGTGCTCAGCGTTTCCGCGTGTTCGGACAGCAGCGAACCGGCGGGGGTCGGCCGCACGCCGCGGCCGACGCGCTCGAGCAGTTCGACCCCCGCTTCCCTTTCCAGGGTGGACAATTGCTGGCTGATCGCGGAAGGTGTGTAGCCGAGATTCCGGGCGGCGGCGGTGATCGAACCGCTACTGATGACGGCTCGGAGTACCTGCATGCGGCGGACGTCCAGCATGCCCCGATCTTACAGTTCTTCTTAAGGCTTCCTGCAGTTATTTTCGCTTGTCCTTACGCGTCGGCGCGGCGAAGCTGGGCCAGGCACTTAAGGAGGACTGGGGTGGGCGAGACGAAGACCCTGCTGAGGATCGGCGCGCTGGCGCTCATGTGGGGATCGAGTTTCTTCTGGATCAAACTGGGGCTCGGCGCGTTCTCGCCGGTGCAGCTGGTGCTGGCGCGGGTGGCGCTCGGCGCGGCGGTGCTGATCGGGCTCTGCTACCTCGGCCGGGACAGGCTGCCGTCCGGGCGGCCGATCTGGGGACATCTGGCCGTCGCGGCGTTCTTCCACAACGCGCTGCCGTTCCTCCTGTTCGCGTGGGGTGAGCTGACCGTCGACTCCGGGATCACCGGGGTGCTGAACTCGACGACTCCCCTGTGGGTGTTGCTGGCCGCGCCGATGATGGGCGCGCGGACGAAGATGACCGCGGTGCGGGTCACCGGGCTCGTCGTCGGGCTCGCCGGGATCCTGCTGATCTTCGCGCCGTGGGAGGCGTCCGGGCTGCTCAGCTGGGGCGCGCTGGCATGCCTCGCGGCGGCCGCGAGCTACGGGTTCGCGTTCGTCTACGAGGGCAAGTACCTCACCGGCACCGGTGACTCGCCGCTGTCGCTGGCCGGTGGGCAGATGCTGCTGGCGACCGGGTTCCTGCTGCTCGCGATGCCGATGGGCGGTTTCGAACCGGTGAACCTGAGCACCGGAGCGGTCGTCGCGGTCGTGATCCTGGGGATCGGGTCGACCGGGATCGCGTTCGCGCTGAACTACCAGCTCCTCGCGAGCGAGGGCGCCGTCGCGGCGTCGATCGTCGGCTACCTGCTGCCGGTGGTTTCGGTGCTGCTGGGGGCGGTGTTCCTGGCCGAGCCGCTGAACCTGCGGGTGATCGCCGGGATGGTCGTCGTGCTGGGCGGGGTCGCGCTGACCCGGCTCCGCCCGAGGGAGCAAGGGACCTTTGCTACCACTCCGCAGGTCGAGCGCCCCTTCGCCGCCGCCGATAAGGTCGCGCCCTGACGGACACGACGACGCTGTGGCGTCCCACCGGCCCCGTCGAGCTCGACCTCGTCCGCGAGTCGGGCTGGCGCGAGTGGCCGCCGAGACTGCCGGAGCAGCCGATCTTCTACCCCGTGCTGAACGAGGACTACGCGATCAAGATCGCCCGTGACTGGAACGTGCGCTACGACGGCGCGGGCTTCGTGACGCGGTTCGAGGTCGAGACCGCGTTCGTCGAGCGGTACCCCGTCCAGCAGGCGGGCGGGAAAACGATCCTGGAGCTCTGGGTCCCGGCCGAAGACCTCGCCGAGTTCAACACGCACATCGTGGGGAAGATCGAGGTCACCCACGAATTCCGCTGACCTGCGTTTAGCGGGCTGAACGCGATGCGGTGGGGCCTGGGGGCTCGCCGGATCGCGTTTAGCCCGCTAAACGCGATCCGGTGCCAGGGTCGCGATGGTGAGCATGGCGGCGAGAACGATCTCGACCCAGAAGTAGAGCCAGCTCGGATAGAACCGCTCCGGCCGCTCCGCGAACCGGGCGACCAGCCGCCCGAAGGCCATCCCGGCGAGCGCGACGGCCACCGCGATCGCGGCGCCCCGCTGGATCCCGCCGACGTCGAAAGCCGCGAACCCGAGCAGCACCGCGACGGCCACGCCGAAGCCGCCGTACACCGCGCGCACTTCAGTCCGCGCCGTCGCCGACTCCAGCGAAATTCCGAACGGCCGGATCAGCCGTTCCGGCGCGACGAGCCCGAGCAGCCCCATGCCCAGGAAGAACACGGCCACCAGGCCGATGAGAACAGGCGCCACCTAGACGAGACGCCGGTCGGAAGCCCAGCGCGAAAGCTCGTATCGGTTCGAAAGCTGCGTCTTTCGCAGCACGCTCGACACATGCGTCTCGACGGTCTTCACCGAGATGAACAGCTCGGACGCGATCTCCTTGTACGCGTACCCGCGCGCGAGCAGCCGCAGCACGTCACGCTCACGCGGGGTCAGCAGGTCGAGGTCCGGGTCGCTGATCGGCGCGGAACCCGGCCGGTCGGCGAACGCGTCGAGCACGAACCCGGCCAGCCGCGGCGAGAACACCGCGTCACCGTCCGAGACCCGCACGACGGCGCGCACGAGTTCCTTCGACGAGATCGTCTTCGTGACGTACCCCCGCGCCCCCGCGCGGATCACGGCGATCACGTCCTCCGCGGCGTCGGAGACCGACAGCGCGAGGAACACGACGTCCGGCAGTTCCGGCCGGACCCGGCGCAGCACCTCGGCGCCGCCGCCGTCCGGCATGTGCACGTCGAGCAGCACGACCTGCGGTTTGGTCCGGGCGATGCCCGCGACCGCTTCGGCGACCGAGCCCGCCTCACCGACCACGCGGACGTCGTCGGTGATCGAGTCCAGTTCGGTGCGCACACCCGCGCGGAAGAGCGCGTGGTCGTCGACGAGGAAGACCTTGACCGGCTCCCGCGTCTGCTGGTTCTCCGTCACGATGCTCCCTCGCTCGCCCTGTCCCGTGAGCATAGCGACCTCACGCCGCGCCCTTCCCCGCCTTGACCGGCATCTCCAGCTGAACCTCGGTTCCTTCACCCGGTGCGGTACGCAGCTTGAGCTTCCCGCCGTGCCGCTCCATCCGCCCCCGGATGGAGTCGGCGAGTCCGTGCCGATCGCTCGGCACGACGTCGGGATCGAATCCCTTGCCCCGGTCGCGTACGAAGACCGTCACCGCCGTCGGCTCGACCTCGGCGTACACGCTGACCTCGTCGACACCCGCGTGCTTGGCCGCGTTGACGATCGCTTCGCGTGCCGCCTGGACCAGCGCGGTCAGCGGTTCGTTCAGCGTGGCCTCCCCCACGACGACCTGCTGCACCGAGATCGCGAACGCGTCCTCGACCTCGCCGCACGCGGCCGCGAGTACTTCGGACAGCTGACCGCTGATGGCCTCTTCCTCGGTCTTCTTGTTCTTGCCATATCCCGACGGCCCGTACAGCCAGCCGCGCAACTCGCGTTCCTGACCGCGGGCGAGCCGAGCGACCTCGCGCGGCGATTCCGCCTGTTTCTGGATCAGCGCGAGGGTCTGGAGGACCGAGTCGTGCAGGTGAGCGGCGATTTCGGCCCGTTCGTCGGTGCGGATGCGGGCCATGCGTTCGTCGGACAGGTCGCGGACCAGGCGCAGCCAGAACGGGACGGTCAGCACGGCCACCCCGAACAGCGTCGCGATCACGGCGACCAGCGCGAACTTGACCTGGTCGATGCTGCCGCTCTTCAGGACGACGACCCCGATGCCGGTCATCACCAGCGCGACCCCGGCGACCACGCGGATCGCGGCCGACCAGCCACCACCGCCGAGGAACGCCGTGGCGACGCCGCCCTTGGCGCCGAGACGCCAGCGGCGGCGTTGCGACTCGTCGGCCTCACGCCAGACGACGGCCGCGCCGATCATGGCCAGCGCCAGCGGAATCGCGACCCAGCCACTGATGAAGCCGGTCAGCGTGCCACTGGCGACGGCGAGGCCGACACCCAGCGCCATCAGGCCGAAAGCCTGCTGCTTCTCCTTCGGCGCGGCTTTGTCCGGCTCGACCTCACCGGATTGCTGCTGCACGAAAACCCAGAGCAGGCCGTACGCGAGCAGACCGGCGCCGTTCAGCGCGGCCAGCAACGCGAACGCGGTCCGGACCCAGAGCACCTTGACGCCGAGGTGGTCGGCGAGGCCGCCGGCGACACCCGCGATGGCGCGGCCGGAGCGGCGGCGGTACATCTTGGGCGGCTCGAACGGTGCCGGGGACAGGCTGCCGGCGACGGGCACCGGCGGGCGCTCGATGATCGTCGGCTTCACCGGTCCGGCGAGGTCGTTGGGGGCGGATTCCTGCACGTTCTCCATGGTCACACGGAGTGGGGTACCGATCCATCGGGGAAACCCCTGACTCTTCCCGCTGGGGGAAACCTCAGGGACGTTCCCGGATGTGGCGGGGGCCCGCCGGGGCGCATTCTTTGTGGCATGAGTGGGAGTGAGACACAGGTTCCGAAGCGCGGCCCCGCGGCCGGCTTCGAGGAGACCGTCAAGGATTTCTGGCGGAGCAGGCCGGTCCGCCCGGTGGCGGGCCGCAAGTTCGCCGGGGTGGCCGCCGGTATCGGCTACCGGTACGGCATCGACCCGACCGTGGTCCGGGTCGCGCTGGTCGCGGCGACCGTGTTCGGTGGCTTCGGCGTCTTCGTCTACCTGCTGGGCTGGCTGTTCCTGCCGCAGGAGGGCGACCCCGTTTCCGCGTTCGAGAGCCTGATCGGCCGTGGGCGCGCGTCGAGCTCGCCTGCGTTCGCGGTCATGCTGCTGATCCTGCTTTTCCCCGGCCTCACCTGGACCTTGAGCGGCGGCTGGATGACCGACGGCACGGGTCTGATCGGTTTCGCGCTGATGGCCGTCGCGCTGTACCTGCTGCACCGCAACCGCGGTCAGTTCAACCGGCCGACGATGCCCGCTCCGGCTTATCCGACGGCCGCGTTCTCGATGGCGTCGGCGGCCTCCACCTCGACGGCGACCGAGGGCGGCTGGGACCCGCTCGCGGCCGACCCGTCGGCTTGGGACCTGCCGAACGCTTCGCCGTCCGGTGGGCTGCCGCCGCGGACTCCCCCGCCTCCTTCCGCACCGCCTGCGCCCCGCGGCCGCAAGTCGAAGATCGGCGCCGCCACCTTCGGCATCGCCGTGCTGGTCGCCGGGGTCGGCACCGTCCTTGGCCTGGACGGCCAGGCGTGGTTCACCCCGCAGCACGTCGTCGGGCTCACCCTGGGCGTGGTCGGCATCGGGCTGGTGGCCGGTTCGTTCGTCCGCGGCGGCCGCGGGCTGATCGGGCTGGCGGTGCCGCTGGCGGTCGTCGGGATGGCGCTGACCACGGTCCCGTTCGAGAACTTCTCCGTGAAGGGCGGCGTCGGCGACCTGACGGCGACGCCCGTCCAGGCGTCAGAGGTGCTCCCGGAATACCACCGCTCCGCGGGAAACATCGACCTGGATCTGACCAAGCTGCCAGCGGGCGCGTCGGTGAGCACGAAGGTCTCCAACGGGGCGGGCAACTCGACGGTGCTCGTGCCGGCGGGTGCCGAAGTGAAGGTCTTCTGCGAGACGGGAGCGGGCGAGGTCGACTGCCTCGGCCAGTCCCGCTCGGGGGTCGGCGAGGACGCCGTCGACTTCACCGCGCAGGGCACCAATGGACAGAAGATCACTGTGAAGGTCGAGAACGGTGTCGGAAACGTGGAGGTGCGCCGTGGCTGAGTACGACTACGACAGCACGCAGACCCAGTCTTCGCAGCCCGCGAAGCGCGGGGTGGACGCCATCACCCTGTTCGTCGGGATCGCGACGCTCCTGGTGTCGGCTTACGTCCTCTCGGACGGCGCCTCGTGGCTCCCGCAGTTCGACTTCCGGTGGGTCATGGCGGGCGGGGCGATCTTCGTCGGCGTCCTGCTGCTCGCCGCTTCGCTGCGCAAGAGCCGCCGCTAGCGGCGCCGCCCGCGATCCACTCCACTCCGAAGGCCCCGGCCCCTCGCCGGGGCCTTCGCCTTGGGCGCGACCTGCGTTTAGCCCCCTAAACGCGATCCGGTCGGCGGCAGGTGCCCGCGGCCGCCGACCTGCGTTTAGCCCCCTAATCGCGATCCGGTCGCCTCGGGTGCCCAAAGGCGACAGATCGCGATTAGGGGGCTAAACGCAGGTCCGGGGCGTCGGCCGTCACTCCCACTCGATGGTGCCCGGCGGCTTGGACGTGACGTCCAGGACCACTCGGTTCACCTCGGCGACCTCGTTGGTGATGCGGGTCGAGATCCGCTCCAGCACCTCGTACGGCAGCCGCGTCCAGTCCGCGGTCATCGCGTCCTCGGACGACACCGGCCGCAGCACGATCGGGTGCCCGTAGGTCCGCCCGTCGCCCTGCACGCCGACGCTGCGGACGTCGGCCAGCAGCACCACCGGGCACTGCCAGATCTCCCCGTCCAGCCCGGCCGCGGTGAGTTCTTCGCGCGCGATGGCGTCCGCCGCGCGCAGCGTCTCGAGCCGCTCGGCGTCGACGGCGCCGATGATCCGGATGCCGAGCCCCGGGCCGGGGAACGGCTGCCGCTGCACGATCGTCTCCGGCAGCCCGAGCTCCAGCCCGACGCGCCGCACCTCGTCCTTGAACAGCAGGCGCAGCGGCTCGACGAGCTCGAACTGCAGGTCGTCGGGCAGCCCCCCGACGTTGTGGTGGCTCTTGATGTTGGCCGCGCCCTCGCCGCCGCCGGACTCGACGACGTCCGGGTACAGCGTGCCCTGGACGAGGAACTTGTAGTCGCCCTCGGCCTTGAGGTCGCGCTCGGCCTGCTCGAACACGCGGATGAACTCGCGCCCGATGATCTTGCGCTTCTCCTCGGGGTCGGTGACCCCGGCCAGCGCGTCGAGGAACCGGTCGCGCGCGTCGACGGTCACCAGGTTCACCCCGGTCGCGGCGACGAAATCACGCTCGACCTGGGTGCGCTCACCGGAACGCAGCAGGCCGTGGTCGACGAAGACGCACGTCAGCCGGTCACCGATGGCCCGCTGGACCAGCGCGGCGGCCACGGCGGAGTCGACGCCGCCGGAGAGCCCGCAGATCGCCCGGCCGTCGCCGACCTGCTCGGCGATGCGCTTGACCTGATCGTCGACGATGGACGACGTCGTCCACTGCGGCTTGATGCCCGCGATGTCGTGCAGGAAGCGACGCAGCACTTCCTGGCCGTGCGGCGAGTGGTGCACCTCGGGGTGGTACTGGACGCCGGCGAAGCGGCGCTCGACGTCTTCGAACCCGGCGACGGCGGCGCCGTCACTCGAAGCGGTCACGGTGGCGCCCTCGGGAGCCTTGGTGACGCTGTCGTTGTGGCTCATCCAGGCGGGCTGGTTGCTCGGAAGACCGGCGTGCAGGACACCGCCCTCACCGGCGACGCGGACTTCGGTGCGGCCGAACTCGCGGATCCCGGTCGGTTCGACCGTGCCGCCGAGGGCCTGCGCGAGCACCTGGTGGCCGTAGCAGATGCCGAGGATCGGCACGCCCGCGTCGACCAGCCCAGGGGCGAGAGCGGGGGCGTTCTCCGCGTACACGCTGGAAGGACCACCGGAAAGAATGATCGCGGCGGGGTCCTTGGCGAGGATGTCCTCGGCGGTGGCGGTGTGCGGGACGACCTCGGAGTAGACCTGCGCCTCACGCACGCGCCGCGCGATCAGTTGCGCGTACTGCGCCCCGAAGTCCACGACGAGTACCGGACCGGTGGGACTGGGCACCTGAAACCTCCAGATCAGAGCAGTACGCTTCCCCACCATCGTCCCAGGTGGGCCGGGTCACCTCGCCGCCAACCCCCTCACGATTCAGGACAGCGGATGACCGCGAGGCGTCCTAGCGTCGGGGACATGGACATCGATTGGAGCAAGGAACTCTCCGAACAGCTCGACTGGCACTGGACAGGGCATCTCCGGCCCCGGCTGGACACGCTCACCGACGACGAATACCTCTGGGAACCCGTCGGGGACTGCTGGACGATCCGCCCGGGTGAGAACGGCGCTGTCACGATCGACTGGGCGTATCCGGAGCCGTCTCCGCCGCCGGTGACGACGATCGCGTGGCGCCTCGCCCACATCATCGTCGGCGTCTTCGCCATGCGGAACGCGTCGCATTTCGACGGCCCGCCCGCCGACTACCAGACCTTCCCGTACGCGGGCTCCGCCGAAGAGGCGCTGAAGCAGCTCGACGACGCCTACGCGCGCTGGCGTGACGGCGTCCGCGGCCTCACCGCCGAAGACCTCCAGCGCCCCTGCGGCGAGGCCGAAGGCCCGTACGCGGAGTACCCGCTCGCGACCCTCGTCCTCCACATCAACCGGGAGGCCATCCACCACGGCGCCGAAATCCTCTTGCTGCGTGACCTCTACGCGCGTCGCGTTTAGCCCGCTAAACGCGATTGCCGTGAGAAAGCGCCCCTTGCTCTCTTCGGATGAAGCTCGCCGGAGGGCCCCCGCGAAGCGCCCGAAATAGCTAGCCTGGCTGCTCTAGGGGAGGTCTTTCACGCGGCATTTCACTGGGGTGAAACGGTGCCGCGTCGGTGAACAGTGGCGTCCCCTTTCATATTTCTCGAAAAGGGGGCAGGGAAATCATGAGAAACCGTACACGTTTCTTCGTCGGCGCCGCGGCCGCACTCTTGCTGACGGCGATACCGGTATCGGAAGTGGCGGCGGCACCGGCCGTGTCCTACGCGGAGGCGGTTCCAGGGCTCGCTCCATCCGGTGCGACCGGCGGCGTCTACACCGACGAGAACGGCAGTGCGCTGATCGGCTGCACACCCGACACGGGGGTCGACAACCCGCACCGTTCCGGCACCGGTTTCGCGGTATCGGGTCACGGGTGGTGGAACAAAGGGAATTGCACCGGGGAAACCGCGACGGTGCGGACCTGCCTGTACGAGTACTACACGGACAACACCTGGCGCCGAAAGGCGTGTGGTGAGAACGGCAATCTCAAACCGGGTGGCGGCAGTGCCCGGCGAGTGCCCGCGCGACGGGATTGCGACACCGCGGACATGACGTCGTGGCGCAATCACGTGGACGTCGACGTAAACTGGGAAATCGACAGCGGCGAGGTGCGCAATCGTCAGGCGGACGTGGCGTGCCGGGTCACCGGACCCGATCAGTGAGCTGACGCGATCGCGATCAGGCAGGGGAGAAGTGACGGACAACGGCGACGAAGCCCTCCCTGGCCTGGCACCGGGTGCCCGCGGGTTCGCGGGCACCCTCTTCGCGGCTCTCCACGGCGAGTTCACGCCACACCCGTGGCGCGCGCCGGGCACGGATCGAGACGCGTACCTGGTCTTCTACGAGCGTTCGGTCGCGATGGGCTGGCTGCGCGAAGACGGCCCGGCGGGTTTGTGGGGGATGAACGACGCGGGTCGGGAACACCCGCCGGCCGAAACTTCGCTCGTCGCGTGGTTCCAGGTGGAGGCCGAGCCGGTGCCGGGTGATCGGCCGCTGCCGGTTCAGCCGTTCCTGAGGTGCGCAAGTGACGCGGTCGCGCGCATGGGAGACCTGAGGTTGGACGCGGTTCAGGTTCTGCTGCCCGTCCAATGCCTCGACACGGCGCCGCGCCCGGAGCTCGCCCGGTCGCCCTCGCTGCTCACCAAAGCATGGTTCGACGACAGCGCACCCACGTCGAGGACACCTGTCCGGGTGACGCTCGACGGCGGGCGGTCCCCGACCGTCCTGGCGGTCGCGGACCGGCTGGCCACGATCGATCAGGATGTGTTCGCGTGCGAGTCGTACGCCGACGGCCAGTCCGGCCTCAGGCCCCCGTTCGACGATGACTTCTGGAACGGCCCGCCCCAGCACGCGGTCACCTTCCACGGGACGCTCGCCGAGTGGACGCCGGACGCGGTCGGCTGGCTCGCCGGCCTCCTCGCCGACCTGAGCGCCCGGCACGACGTCGACGGCCCGCTACTGTTCACCGCGAGCCGGGCGTAGCGCTCAAGGTGCTCGTCGAACCCTGACTGGAATACCTTGTCCCCATGGACATGATCACCCCGGAGCCGCGCCCCGCCTGGATCGCCGGACGCCCCGAGCAGGGCGCTTCGACGATCACCGTGCATCACCCCTACGACGGCAGCGAAGTCGCCACCGTCGCGGTGCCCGGACCGGAGCAGGTCGAACGAGCCGTGAGCGCGGCGGCGAGCGTCGCGAAGGAGTTCCGGCGCTCCTCGGCGCACAGCCGCGCCGCGGCGCTCGACCACGTTTCGCGGGTCATCGCCGGCCGGGCCGAAGAGATCGCCGAGGTCATCACCGCCGAGAACGGCAAGCCGCTCAAGTGGGCCGAAGCGGAGGTCCGCCGCGCGGTGTCGGTGTTCCGGATCGCGGCCGAAGAGGCCCGCCGGTTCAGTGGCGACCTGCAGCGCCTGGACACCGACCCGGCCGGCGAAGGCAGGCTGGCGCTCACCCGTCGCGTCCCGCGCGGCCCGGTGCTGGGCATCGCGCCGTTCAACTTCCCGCTGAACCTGGTGGCGCACAAGGTGGCGCCGTCGCTCGCGGTCGGCGCGCCGATCATCGTCAAACCCGCTCCGCGCACGCCGTTGTCCGCGCTGATCCTCGGCGAGATCCTGGCCGAGACGGATCTGCCGGAAGGCGCGTTCTCGGTGCTGCCGCTCGGCAACGAGGAGACGTCGGCACTGGTCGCCGATCCTCGGCTGCCGGTCGTGTCGTTCACCGGTTCGGGTCCGGTCGGCTGGTCGATCGCGGATGCCGCGCCGCGCAAGCACGTCGTGCTCGAACTCGGCGGCAACGCGGCCGCCGTCGTGCTCCGCGACTGGCCGGATCCCGAAGGTGCCGCGGAACGCATCGCGACCTTCGGCAACTACCAGGCGGGGCAGTCCTGCATCGCCGTGCAGCGCGTGATCGTCGAACGCGAAGTCGCCGAGGAATTCGTGCCTGCCTTGGTGGAAGCCGTGCGGGCACAGCGAACCGGCGATCCTTACGACAAGAACACCGACGTGGGCCCGGTCGTCGACGAGGCCGCCGCGGAGCGGATCGTCGCCTGGATCGACGAGGCCGTCGCCGCGGGCGCGAAGATCCTCACCGGCGGCAAGCGGGACGGGGCGACGGTGGAGCCGACCGTGCTCACCGACGTACCACCGTCCACAAAGGCCTGGGCGGAGGAGATCTTCGGACCGGTGCTCGCTGTGTCTCTTGTGGACGGTGTCGACGAGGCTTTCGCTTCGGTCAACGAATCCGCCTACGGCTTGCAGGCCGGTGTGTTCACCCGTGACGTGCATCTCGCCTTCTACGCGTCGACGGAACTCGAAGTCGGCGGCGTGATCATCGGTGACGTCCCGAGCTACCGCGCGGACCAGATGCCTTACGGCGGCGTCAAGGGATCGGGTGTCGGCAGGGAGGGCGTCCTCGCCGCGATGCACGACCTCACCGAGGAACGGGTCACCGTCTTCACCGGCATCGACCTCTAGTCCGGGGTGACGGCCTGCGCGAATCCGAACACCTTGTCCGGGTCGTAGGTCTTCGCCACCTGCTTGAGGCGGGTGACGTTGCCGCCGTAGTAGGCCGTCATCCAGTCGGGAAGGGCGGGGTCGATGTAGTTGACGTAGCCCCCGCCCAGCCCGAGACCGGACACCACCTCCGCGACGGAATCCTTTGCCGCGGAACGGTTACGCGCGTCCGCCTGGCTGTAGATCTGCACGCTTCCGAGCGCTTTCCGGTGCCAGAACGCGGTGGCGTCCGGGGCGATGTCGGCGACGGCACCACCGAGACCGTCGACCAGCAGGTCCATTCCGCGCCTGCCCTTGAGGATCGACGTCAGTTTCGCGGGATCCGCCGGTTTGCCGAGAATCCGCGACGAGGCCACAAAGGACTGACGGTTCTCGCTGCCGGAGAAGTACTTCATCGCGCCAAGGTAGTCGAGCTGCTTCACCGTCCGCGTCCCGCCGATCTTGTCGAGCAGCGGGGTCAGTGAGGCGGAATCCCCGACATGACAACCGGAAATCCGCACACCGACCGGAGAACCTCCCGACAGCACGACATTCGCCCACAACTCAGGCGGCGCTTCGGGCAGCCAGCGCTGCCATTCGGCGACGATATCCTCCGCGCTCCCTGCCGGAAAATGCAAGGAGAACACCGAAACGGCCGAAGGCGCCGGATCGGTGCGGAAGGTGAACGAGGTGACCACACCGAAGTTCCCGCCTCCCCCGCCACGCAACGCCCAGAACAATTCGGGTTCGGAATCCGCCGACGCCGTCCGGATTTCCCCGTCCGCCGTGACGACCTGCGCGGACACCAGATGATCACAGGTGAGGCCGTACTTCC
Source organism: Amycolatopsis sp. TNS106 (assembly GCF_019330265.1). Taxonomy (NCBI): domain Bacteria; kingdom Bacillati; phylum Actinomycetota; class Actinomycetes; order Pseudonocardiales; family Pseudonocardiaceae; genus Amycolatopsis; species Amycolatopsis sp. TNS106. The sequence goes on from NZ_CP024972.1 coordinate 5,584,345, forward strand.
TGGCGAGGACGCCGATTCCGCCGCCGAGTGTCAGCCCGGCGATCCCGACGCTGGGACAGGAGCCCGCGGGCAGGCACCGGCCCGCGGCGCCCAGCGTCGCGTAGACGTCCTTCAGCTTCGCGCCCGCACCGATCACGACACGGTCCCCCTGAACGTCCACTGAGGACATTCCGCCGAGGTCGATCATCAAGCCACCGTCGGGAACCGAGTAGCCGGCGTAGCTGTGCCCACCACTGCGCGCCGCGATGGGAACCCGCCGCGCGGCGGCGGAAACAGCGTTCTGCACGTCTTCGGCCTTGGCGCATTTCGCTATGGCAGCGGGTTCGAGGCCGTCGAAGGCCGGGTTGAACACGCGTTTGACGTTGTCGTAGCCGGAATCTCCCGGCAGGAGCAGGGAAACCTTGTTCCGCAGCGCCGCCCAGTCCGGCGGAGCGACGCCGGTACTCGGGGGCAACGACGTTCCCGGCGCGGAGCTGGGTGCCTGGGCCGGAGGCACGGCTGAGCACGCCGTCGCGGCCGCCCCGGCCACGGCCGCGCCGGCGAGCTTGAGGAACGCCCTTCTCTCCATGCCCGTTAGACGCCCAGCGGACGAGCAGGTTGCGGCGCTACCCCCGAAGGTGTGCGCTCACCGGCACGACCAAGGGCGTACCGGACACCGGATCCGCCATGACCTTCGCCGTCAGACCTCGGTAAGCACCTCGGCGGGCGGGCCCTGCGCGACGATCCGGCCATCGCGCATTGAGGCGGTAGCCGTCGATCCCGCGCCGCCACGAAAGCGCGCACAGCAGGATTCCCGCGATCACGCCGCCAGCCAGGCCCGCGAGCGGGACGCCCAGCGTGCTCGCCAGGCCGCTGACCTGGCCACCGGCGCCGCCCGCGACGATCACGCCGACCGCGCCGACGCCCGCGCCCCAGGTGATGCCGAGGATGTCCGGGCTGGCCAGCGGATTCCTGGCGATGGTCTGGAACAGCGCGCCGGACAGCCCGAGGGCCGCGCCGACGCCGATCGCGGTCAAGGTGCGCGGCATCCGCAGGTCGAAGATGATCCCGCGTTCCCGCGCGGTGCCGCCGCCGAACAGCGTCTTCAGGACGTCGCCGAGGCCGATGTGGGAGGTACCGATCCCGATGTTCAGCGCGGCGACCAGCACCAGCGCGACCGTCGCGAAGAGCACCACGGCGAGTGTCCTCGGCCGGACGGTCCAGGCCGCCGGGCCGAGCGAGATCACCCTGGGAGCCGTCATATCCGTGTCAAGCCCTTCTTGCGGACCAGGTGGACGAACACCGGCACGCCGAGCACGGCCGGCATGATGCCGACCTCCAGGTTGTCCGAGGCGACGACGCGGCCGAGCAGATCCGCCGCCGGCAGCAGGATCGCGTTGAGCACGGCGGAGAACGGCACCAGCCACCGGTAGTCGGCGCCGCTGATCGCCCGCGCGAAATGCGGGACCAGCAGGCCGAGGAACGCGATCGGACCGCAGGCGGCGACGGCCGCGCCGGTCAGCAGCGTGATCGCGGCGACCCCGAGCAGCCGCGTCCGGCCGACCCGCCGTCCGAGCGCGACGGCGACGTCGTCACCGAGCGCGAGCGTGTTCATCCCCGGGGTGTTGACCACCGCGAGGAGCAGGCCCGCGGCCACGAACGAGGCGATCTGGCCGATCATCGCGGGGTCCCGGCCCGCGATCGAACCGACGTGCCAGAACCGGTAGGTCTCCATCCCGCGATCGTCGCCGACGCGATCGCCGAGATGACGCCGTTGAGCAGGGCGCTCACCGCGGCTCCGGCCAGCGCGAGCGTCACCGGCGTGGCGCCGCGGCCGCCGACCGCGCCGAGCAGGAACACCACGGCACTCGCGACGAGGGCACCGGCGAAGCCGAACCAGATGAACACGTACAGGTCGTCGATGCCGAGCACGACGACGGCGAGCAGGCCGGGGTCCGCGAGCGGATTGCGGGTGTGGCCCTGCATGAGCGCCCCGGCCGCGCCGAGCGCGAGCCCCGCCAGGATGCCGAGCAGCGTGCGCGGCACCCGCAACGAACGGACGATCAGGTGATCCGGCACGCCCGTGGAATGGAAGATCGCGTCCCACACGACACCCAAAGAAATCGAACGCGCACCCAGGGCGATGCTCGCGGCGCAGATCACAGCCAGAAGGGTGACGAGCAGAGCGCCTACTGTCGCCTTTCCAACACGAACTTCCACTGTGGACATCCGCCATCCTATGCTCCGGTTAGGAAAGCCTCGTCCTCGCCGTGACAGCCTGCCTGGCACTCTCCGCATGCGGTGGCGGTGAACAGGAATCCGCTTCCCCCGGCACCGGCCAAAGTGGATTCCCGCGCACCGTCGAACACGTGATGGGGTCCGCCCAGATCGAGAAGCAGCCCGCCACCGTCGCGGCGCTCGACTCGAGCTACGTCGATGCCACGCTGGCGCTCGAGACGAAACTGTTGGCGTACACCAAATATCGCAACTACGACAAGCTGCCGGACTACCTGGGCGACGATCGCAAGTACGCCGAGGGCGCCAAGGAGATCGGCGCGCTCGAAAGCCCGGACATCGAGCAGCTGTACGACATCAAGCCGGATCTGATCGTTTCCGCGAAGGTGCGCCACGAGAAGTTCTACGCGGAGTTCAGCAAGGTCGCACCCACCGTGTTCAGCCAGACCACCGGTGCCACCTGGAAGGACAACGTCCGGATGCTCGGCAAGGCGCTGGGCAAGGAAGCGTTGGCAGAACAGAAGATCAAGTCCTACGAGGAGCGGGCCCGCAAGGTCGGTGACGCGGTCAAGGCGAAGCTCGGCAAGCCGGTGACCGCCTCCGTGGTCCGCTTCATCGAAGGGGAGCCGACGGTGCGGCTCTACAGCACCGCGTCGTTCCCCGGGAGCGTGATGGCCGACGCCGGGATCCAGCGCCCCGCCGGCCAGCCGGACAACAAGACGAAGATCTCCAACGACCTGAGCCAGGAAGAGATCGGGAAGCTCGACGCCGAAGCGATCTTCATCGCCAGCTACACCGATGAGACCAAGCAGGCCGAAAACCCGGTGACGAAGTTCCAGTCGAACCCGCTTTGGGGAACTCTCAAGGGAAAGAAGATCGACGTCAACGACACCACCTGGTTCACGTCGGTGAGCCTGCAGGGGGCGCACGCCATGCTCGACGACATCACCAAGCAGTTCGGCGTGGACTCGTTCCGGAGCTGACCCTGTCCTCTTTGGACGGTGCCGTGATCCTGAAGCGTGTTCGCCCTCTGATCACGCGAGTTACGCGCCCAATCACGCGAGTTCCCCTTTTCGCACGAGGGCCGGCGTGCGTGGATGGCGAACTCACCGAATTACAGCCAGCGTGGGAGCGCCGGCACGTCACCGTCCAAAGAGGATCCGTCACTGCGGCCGGTGACCCAGGCCAATACCTCGCCGCGGGTCCCGGTCAGCGTCGTCAGTCGACCTTCACTCATCCGCCACTCGTGGCGATACCCGTTGTCTTCGGCGGCGACCAGGAGCACGGCGGGCAGTTCACCGCCGTACATCCCGATCGCGTTGCCGACGACGGTGTCGAACTCGTCACCGAGCAGCTCGGCGACGCGGGCGAAGTCGTAGCCGAGATCGAGATCGGCGAGATGGATCGAGGTTTCGGAGAGCCGGAGCCAGAGCACGAACTCCGCCGGGATCTCGCGGCCCTGCCGGGCGCGCACGCGGGCCTGCCACGCGTCGTCCGGCAGGCTCTCCGCGACCTGGACCAAGCGCGCGGCGGAGCCGACGACGTCCTCGGCGATCTCCTCGACGGACCGATACGCGCCCTTCTCGATGTCGTGGTCCCTGGCCGCCTCACCGACGTACATCGGCGTCTCGACGCCGGATTTGGCCCAGGTGAGCAGGTTGACCAGGCCGTCGGCGTTACGCGCGAGGTGGGACAGCAGATGCGCACGCGTCCAGCCGGGCAGCGCGCTGGGGCCGCGCACGGCCTCCTCGTCGATGCCGCGCACGACGCGCTCCCATTCGTCGTGGAGGGCGCGGACGCGGTTCAGCAGGGCATGTGCGCGTTCGGAGGCTGTCACCTGCCCAAGCTACCGCCGCAGCGCCGCGGGCGCGTCCGCCGGAACGGACGGGTTCTTCGGCGCGATCGGTTCGAGCCGCGCGTACGGCGAGCCCTGCGCCGGCCTGTTGTCCTGTTCGCCCTTGTTGGGCCAGAGCGAGAAGGCCCGCTCGGCCTGCGCGGTGATGGTCAGCGAGGGGTTCACGCCGAGGTTGGCCGTGATCGCCGAACCATCCACAATGGACAAGCCCGGATAGTTGAACACCCGGTGGTACGGGTCGATCACGCCGTTGTCGGGTGCCGTGCCGATCGGGGCACCGCCGATGAAATGCGCCGTGAGCGGGATGTCGAAGATCTCGCCCCAGGTGCCGCCCGCCATGCCGCCGATGCGCTCGGCGGTGCGGAGGTTGGCCTCGTGCCCGGCGGGGATGAAGCTCGGGTTCGGCTCGCCGTGGCCCTGCTTGGACGTGTACTTGCGGCGGCCGAAGAGCCCGCGTTTGGTGTACGTGGTGATGGAGTTGTCGAGGCTCTGCATCACCAGCAGGATCACCGTGCGTTCGCTCCAGCGGTAGCCGTTGAGCAGCTTCACCGTCTGGACCGGGTGCTTGAGCATGAAGTTCACGGCCTGGCGCCAGCGCGGGACCGCCGAATCGCCTTCGGTGGCGATGGTCTGGAGCAGGCTCATCGCGTTGCTGCCCTTGCCGTAGCGGACGGGCTCGATATGCGTGTTCTCGTCGGGGTGGATCGACGACGTGATCGCGACGCCGCGGCTGAAGTTGCGCTCCTCGTCGACCGACGTCCGGGCGGCGCCGATGATGGCCTCGGAGTTCGTGCGGGTCAGTTCGCCGAGGCGCGGCGAGAGCTTCGGCAGCTTGGCCGTGTCGCGCATGCTGTGGAGCAGGTTCTGCGTGCCCCACGTGCCGGCAGCGAGCACCACCTGCGCGGCGGTGAGCTTGTGCCGGAACTTGCGCGAGGTGGTCCCGGTCTTCTTGATGCTCACCTCGTACCCACCTGCGTTTAGCGGGCTAATCGCGCTCACGGTGGTGAGCGGGATGACCTTCGCGCCGTCCTTCTCCGCGAGGTACAGGTAGTTCTTGACCAGCGTGTTCTTGGCCCCGACGCGGCAGCCGGTCATACAGGAGCCGCATTCGGTGCAGCCGGTGCGCGCCGGGCCGGCGCCGCCGAAGTACGGGTCCTCGGCGCGCTCCCCCGGCTTGCCGAAGTACACGCCGACCGGCGTCGGGTGATACGAGGCCGCGACGCCCATGTCTTCGGCGACGCCCTTCATGACCACGTCCGACGGCGTCACGCTCGGATTGGTGACGACGCCCAGCATCCGGCTGGCCTGGTCGTAGTGCGGGCCGAGCTCGGACTCCCAGTCGGTGATGTGTGACCACTGCGGATCCACGTAGAACGGCCTCAACGGCCGGTACAGCGTGTTCGCGTAGACCAGCGAGCCACCACCGACGCCCGCCCCGGCGAGCACCATGACGTCCTTGAGCATGTGGATGCGCTGGATGCCGAAGCAGCCGACCTGAGGCGCCCAGACGTAGCGGCGAAGGTCCCAGGACGTCTTCGCGAACTCGTCGTCGGCGAAGCGGCGGCCCGCCTCGATGACGGCGACGCGGTAGCCCTTCTCGGTCAGGCGAAGGGCGGCGACACTGCCGCCGAACCCGGAGCCGACGACGATCACGTCGTAGTCGAAGTCGTCTTCAGTGGTGGTGTTACTCGCAGTCACACCCTCGACTGTAACCCCGGCCACCCCTTCTGACCAGAGGTAAGTTACTCGTCGGTTACCTTCCAGCCGGATGCAGCAACGCGGCTGGGGCATCATCGACCGGTGGATACGGATGCCCCGGTGGCGATCGACCTGACGCGTGACGAGCGCACGGTGCTGCGCTGCGGCCTGGCGGACTGGGGTGGACCGGCCGCGTGCACCGACGACCTCGCCGTCGCGATGGGCTTCAAGGATGTACCCGACCTCTTCGAGCAGGCGCGAAGGTTGCGCGCGGCGCTGGCCGACGAAGAGCCGCTACGCGCCTCGGACTGGCGCAGGACCCTCGTGGCCACCGAGATCGTGTTCGCCAGCGACGTCTTCGGCTCCGGGGCGGACTGGTCGATCACCACCGGCTTCGCGGACGACGAAACCCTCCCGATCCTGCGGGACCTGCAGCGGAAGATCGCCCGGGCCCTGGGCTCTGCCCACTACCGCCCCCGGCGGCCGGAGCGCCTTTAGCGGGCTAAACGTGATACAGGAGGGACGCATGGGGCTGCTGGGACACCTGTGCACCAAAACGGCCCGGATCGCGTTTAGGGGGCTAAACGCGATCCGGGCCTGGAGCGAGCGTCAGCGGCGGACGGTCAGGCCGACCCGCTGGAACTCCTTCAGGTCCGAGTAGCCCGTCTTCGCCATCGCGCGGCGAAGCGCGCCGAAGAGGTTCACGACGCCCTCAGCGTCCGAGGACGGCCCGAACAGCAGCGTCTTCAGGTCGACGGCGTAGTCCGGCCCCAGTGCCACGCGCGAGCGCGGCAGCGACGGGTGCGCGGCCGCCGACGTCCAGTACAGGCCCTGCCCCGGCGCCTCGGAGGCGGCGGCCAGCGGCGCGCCCAGCATGACCGCGTCGGCACCGCAGGCGACCGCCTTGGCGATGTCGCCGGACGTGCTCATCCCGCCGTCGGCGAGCACGTGGACGTACCGGCCGCCGGTCTCGTCGAGGTAGTCACGCCGCGCGGCCGCGGCGTCGACGATCGCGGTCGCCATCGGCGTCCCGATCCCGAGCACGCTGTCGGTGCTCGTCACGCCGCGGCTGGCGCCGTGGCCGACGATGACGCCGGCCGCGCCGGTGCGCATCAGGTGCATCGCGGTGCGGTAGTCGCTGACGCCGCCCGCGATCACCGGGACGTCGAGCCGTCCGATGAAGTCCTTCAGGTCCAGCGGCTCGGCGTCCCGCTGAACGTGCTCGGCGGAAATGATCGTGCCCTGCACGACGAGGATCTCGACGCCCGCCGCGAGCAGGTCCGGCGTCAGCTCGGCGGCGTGCTGCGGGCTGACTCGCGCGGCCACGGTGACGCCGGACTCGCGGACGGTCTTGATCGCCTCGGTCAGCAGGTCCAGCCGGATCGGGGCGGAGTGCAGTTCCTGCAGCTCACGCACGATCGCGGTCGGGTCCTCGGTGTCCTCGGCCGCCCGGACGAGGCGGAAGATCGCGTCCTCGACGTTAGGGTGCCGCGCCCACAGCCCTTCGGCGTTGAGGACGCCCAGCCCGCCGAGTTCGCCGACGGCCACCGCGGTTCCCGGCGACACGATCGCGTCGGTGGGGTGGGTGACCAGCGGCAGCTCGAACCGGTACGCGTCGATCTGCCAGGCGGTGGACACGACCGAAGACGACCGGGTGCGCCGCGACGGCACGATCTCCACGTCATCGAGGTCATACGCCCGCCGCGCGGTGCGGCCCATGCCGATCTCGACCAGATCCCGCACGTCAAGTCCCTTCTCACCGACGACCGTTACACCCCATTGTCGCTAGGCCGCGTGGGTGACCTGCGCACGGGGCACCCGAACCGGGCCGGAAGTCACATCAGCCCCGTGCGCCCCACCCGTTTCACGTTTAGCCCGCTAAAGTCGCTCGGGTCAGAAGGAGACCTTCTCCACGGAGTCGGTCCGGAGGACGGATTCCTGCGCGAAGGTCTTCTTGTAGTCGGTGCGGATCTCTTCGATCTCCCGGTTCGCGTCGCGGTCGCTGAACGGGTACACGACGACGATCACCTTCGACCTCTCCCGCGAGATCACGCCGTCCGAACCGCGCCACTGGCCGCGTCCGGTCAGCTCGGTGAACCCGTCCGGGAACCTCGGCGTGACGACCTTGTCGGTGAACGCGGCGAACTCGGCGTCGGTCAGCTCCCCACCGCCCGGCTTCGTGGTCCCGAAGTACAGCTCGGTGCGCTTCCACACCTCGACCGGCGACGCCTGGAAAGCGGCGGCCTCGGGCGTGGACGGTGCGGCGGAAGCGGCGGGGACGGCGGAAGCGGCCACCCCGCCACCGACCCCGAGGGCCGCGGCGGCGAAGACGGCCAGAGCGGTCCGGCGCGACGTGAAAGACATCGGTTCCTCCCAGGAAACTTGATCGGCGAGCCAAGTCTCCCGGGAACGGAACCCGATGGGTAAGTGTCCTAACGGGCGGACTAGCGGGTGGTGTAGTTCGGTGCCTCGACGGTCATCGTGATGTCGTGCGGGTGGCTCTCCTTGAGCCCGGCCGCGGTGATCCGCACCAGCTGCGCCTCCTGCAGCTCGGGGATCGTCGACGCGCCCGCGTAGCCCATGCCCGACCGCAGCCCGCCCACCAGCTGGTGGACGACGTTCGCGAGCGGCCCGCGGAACGGGATCCGTCCCTCGATGCCCTCGGGGACCAGCTTGTCCTCGCTCAGCACGTCGTCCTGGGCGTAACGGTCCTTCGAGTAGGACTTCGCCTGGCCGCGCGACTGCATGGCGCCCAGCGAGCCCATCCCGCGGTAGGTCTTGAACTGCTTGCCGTTGACCAGGATCAGGTCGCCGGGCGATTCGGCGGTGCCCGCGAGCAGGCTGCCGAGCATCACGGTGGACGCGCCGGACGCGATCGCCTTCGCGATGTCACCCGAGTACTGGATGCCTCCGTCGCCGATCACCGGGATCCCGGCCGGACGCGCCGCCTGGTCGGCCTCGTAGATCGCCGAGATCTGCGGCACGCCGACCCCGGCGACGATGCGGGTGGTGCAGATGGAACCGGGGCCGACACCGACCTTGATCCCGTCCGCGCCCGCGTCCACCAGCGCCTGCGCGCCGGCCCGGGTCGCGACGTTGCCGCCGACGATGTCGACGGTGTCGCCCAGTTCCTTCTTCAGCAGCGCGACGGTCTCGACGACGGCGCGGGAGTGCCCGTGCGCGGTGTCGACCATCAGCACGTCGACCCCGGCGTCGGCCAGCGCCATCGCCCGCTTGTGCCCGTCCGGGCCGACACCGACGGCGGCACCGACGATCAGGCGGCCGTTGGTGTCCTTGGAGGCGTTCGGGTACTGCTCGGTCTTGACGAAGTCCTTGACCGTGATCAGCCCGCGCAGCTTGCCGGCGCCGTCGACGATCGGCAGCTTCTCGATCTTGTGGCGGCGCAAGAGCCCGAGCGCGGCCTCCGCGGTGACCCCCACCTGCGCGGTGACCAGCGGCGGCTTCGTCATCACCTCGTGCACCGGGCGGGTGTGGTCGACCTCGAACCGCATGTCGCGGTTGGTGATGATGCCCACCAGGCTTCCGGCCGCGTCGGTCACCGGCACCCCGGAGATCCGGAACCGCGCGCACAGCGCGTCGACCTCGGCGAGGGTGTCCTCGGGCGAGCACGTGACCGGGTCGGTCACCATTCCGGCCTCGGAGCGCTTCACGACCTCGACGGCGGCGGCCTGGTCGTCGATCGGCAGGTTGCGCTGCAGCACGCCCATTCCGCCCTGGCGCGCCATCGCGATCGCCATCCGGCCTTCGGTGACCGTGTCCATGGCGGCGGAGACCAGCGGGATGTTCAGGGTGACGTTGCGGGTGAGCCGGGTGCGGGTGCTGACCGCACTGGGCACCACGTCGGACTCGGCCGGCAGCAGCAGCACGTCGTCGAAGGTCAGCCCGAGCATGGCGAACTTGCTCGGGACGGGGGCGGTGACGCTGTCGCTGGTCATAGCAGGCGAAGGGCCTTCCTGGCGGTGTTGAAGGGGAGCCGCCGTAGCTGTTGGCATCACGGCGAGGGCCTGCCCCTCATGATATCCGGGCCGGGCGGCCGCCCGGCCCGGGTGGGCGCCCGGTAGCGTGCAGGCGTGCCGCAAGATGCGTTGCCCCCAGACCCGTTCGCGGATGACCCGGACGACCCGGCCCGCGCGTTCATCGACGACGCCGACCGGCTCGACGAGCCGATCAGCGACGAAGAACGCACCGAGTTGCTGGCCGACCTCTCCGATCTCGCCGTCTACCAGGCGCTCCTCGAGCCGCGCGGAGTGCGCGGGATCGTGGTCGACTGCGGTGAATGCGACGAACCCCACTACCACGACTGGCATCTGCTGCGCGCCAGTCTCGAGCAGCTGCTCGCCGACGGCCGCATGCGACCGCATGAGCCCGCCTTCGACCCGAACCCCGGTGACTACGTGAGCTGGGACTACTGCCGCGGGTTCGCGGACGGTGTCACGGCCAACGAAAGCGCCTACTGATCGCGTTCAGCCCGCTAAAGGCGAAGGGCCTGGTGAGAGAGATCTCACCAGGCCCTTCGGCGTCTTCGGGGTGCTACGTCGTCTCGCCCGCGGCGGGCACCTGCGCGCCGGCGCCCGGTGTCGGCTCGTTCCGCGAGCCACCGGGGTCGTTGCCCGACGCCGGCGGCGTCGTGGACGTCGTGGGCGGCGGCGGCTCGCTGGTCGTGGTCGGCGGAGTCGGCGAGGGAGTCGTGGTGCCCGGCAGACTCGTGCCGGGGTTGCCGCCTCCGGGCAGCGACGTCGGCGGTGCGGTCGGCTGCGGGGTGGGCTGCGGAGTGGTCGCGACCGGCGTCTGCGTCGGCTGCTGCTGATCCGGCGGCAACGGCTGCTGGCCAGGGTTCTGCAGCTGAGCACTCAACTGGCGGTGCTGTTCGAGCAGCTGATCGCGGTTTTCCTCGTCGGTCACCTGGCTCAGCGCGGCCTGGGCCTCGTCGAGCGCCTTGCGGGCGTCGTCGAGGCGTCCACCGGCGAGCGCGAGGTTGGCCTTTTCGAGGTCGAGCTTGGCCGCTGCGGCGGCCTCGACCGACCGGGCGTGGTCGGCGTAAAGCACCTTGGTCAGGCCCCAGAGCGTGTCACCAGGCTGCGCGTCCTTCGCGGCGAGACCGGTACCGGCGAAGGCGATGGCCAGGACGGCCGCGGCGGCGGCCACCGGGACCAGCAGCCGGCGTCTTCCCCCGTGTTTGCGGGCGAGCGCGGCGGTCTTCACGGTGACGACGGCGGTGTCGACGTCGACGAGTTCCGCGAGCGGTTCGCTGTCGATGTCACGCCGCCAGGCCAGCAGCAGCGCGTTGAGCTCCTGATCGCCGAGGTCGTCGGCCATCTTCGGGTCCGAGCCGCCGAGGGCGTCGAGCAGCGCGTCATCGGCCTGGACGGCCGACAGATCCGCGGCGAACTCGGCCTCCGAGGGCGTCAGCCCTCTTTCGAAGGCCGTCAGTTCACGATCGGTCCCAGGGGAGAACCGATGGTCGCGATCGGTCACTCAGATCACCTCCTCAGCGGCCAGAACCTTACGTAGGCGCGCGAGGGCGCGATGCTGGGCCACCCGGACGGCGCCGGGCGTGGACCCCACGGCCTCGGCGGTCTCTTCGGCGGACAATCCCACGACCACCCGCAGGACCACGATCTCACGTTGTTTGTCGGGAAGGACCCGCAGCAGTTGCGACATACGCTCGTTCAGCTCGCCTTGGAGGGCACGCTGCTCGGGACCGACGCCGCCCTCGACCTCGTCGGGGACTTCGGCGACCGGTTCGGCGCGGTTGCGGGCCGCGGCGCGATGCGCGTCGGCCACCTTGTGCTGGGCGATCCCGTAGACGAAGGCCAGGAACGGGCGGCCCTGATCACGGTACGAAGGCAATGCCGTGAGCACCGCGAGACACACCTCCTGAGCAACGTCGTCTGCGGAAGCGAACGAACGCTCCTGCCTGCCAACCCGAGCGCGGCAGTACCGCACTACCAAAGGACGGATGGCCGCCAGCAACCGCTCGACCGCTTGAGGATCACCCTCAACAGCAGCGGCGACCGGCTCATCCAGTCCGTCCCCCACATTGGCCATCGCAGACAACAGTCCCAGTGTTACGTATAGGCGTGCAAAGAGTCCGGCGTGTGACTTCGGAATCCACTACCGGTGACAGCTACCGTACCGCTCGGGCTCGCCGCCTTCGTTGACGGCCGCCATCGGCGCGCCGCCCTGCGGCGAGCACGCTGAACCCGGATCTTCCTGTCCCTTTCGCTCGTGGTCGAACCTTCAACGAGCCGGAACACAGAGGGGTACGGCGGTCCGCCCGGAGGCGGACTCGCTCGGGCCAGGGTGCCCGAGCGGTGAGCATAAATGCGCGAAGCGTGACAGGGAACACAGGTACGGGCCAGGGGTACACCCCCGGCCCGTTCGTCACCCGTTGTGCGATCTCGCCGTTGAAATCAAGAAAGCGTTGTCAGGAAACAAGTCCACGGCGGAACCCGTGGGCGACCGCCTGAGCGCGGTCTCGCACGCCGAGCTTGCGGAACAAGCGGCGGGCGTGGGTCTTCACAGTGTCTTCGGACAGATACAGCTCGCGGCCGATCTGCCCGTTGCTCTTGCCCTGGCTCATCCCGCGAAGCACCTGAAGTTCTCGCTCGGTGAGCTGGACGCCAGGGTCCGAGGGCTGACGCGGCGCCGGCACCGAAGTGCTGGCGAGCGTGTGCGCCAGCGCGGCGACCAGCTCGGGACGCGAGGCGTCCCAGCGCAGGTAGCCGCGGGCTCCGCCGGCGATGGCGGCGGCGATGCTGCCCGCGTCGTCCGGGGCGCCGAACACGATCACGTTCGCTTGGGGGTTCGCCGAGACGAGCCGCCGGGTGGCTTCGACGCCGGTCGGGACGGCGCGCTGGGTACCGACCAGCACGACGTCGACCGGCTGACGGGAGTACCGGGCCAGCAGCTCGTCACCGTGCGCTACGCAGTCGATGCGACTGACCCCTGGGACCGCGGACATCACTCGAGTGAGCCCTTCGCGGACACTGCGTCGGTCGTCGCAGATCAAGACCGTCGTCACGGGGTTTCCTTCCTGCAGCCGGGTGACATTCCACTTCCCCTATCGGACGCTTTAGCCCGAACCTTGACACGATCCGGTGGCTTTTTTTGAAAGTTCTTAGCCCGGTTGCCGGAATGGGCCCTCCAACAGGCTAGACGCCCTCAGCGGGGGACCCACGGAGATTCCCGTGCGAGCCGCCTCCCGCAAGGATCTGCGTGCCGTAACACTGCGTGCAACAGTTCGGCACCTCTGAATCGATACTCATCGGCGTGTCCTGCCCGAAAGTCGGCCTCGACCAGGCACGCCACCCACAGAAGTGAATTGAATTCGCACCTCTCCGCGGCTTCCCGCGCGCTCTCGACCAGCGCTTTCGCGCGGTCCCGCTCAGCGGAACTGGCATTCACGATCGTCACGCCGAGTACAAGCTGTGATTTGACGACGTGCCGGGCGGCGCCCCGCGCCCGCGCCGTTTCCAGCGCCATTTCGGCAGGCGCGATCCCCTCGGCGGAAATGTTACTCGCCAGTTCGATTTCCGCGCCCACCCAACCGGCCCTCGTCCGGGTCCGCCAGTTGCCGGTGTGCACGGCCGCACGGGCGAGCAGCCTCCGGGCGGCGGCGAGCCTGCCGCGCCCGAGGTTGTCCGCCGCGAGCCCGAGGAGCGCGTCCGCCCGCGCCCCCTCGGCGTCCAGACCGTCGGGATCGGGTTCACCTGGCGGTTCCTTGATCACCTGGGCAAGCGCCTCGCCATCGAGGGCGAGAGCCGCCGCGTGCCCGCCCAGCTGCCGCCGATGCGAAGCCAGCGTGCTCGCGGCCAGCGACGCGACCACCGGCTCCTTGCCCGCGCGCAAACCGTTCAGCAGCGTGGCCGCGGCCGCGTACCGGCCGCGGGCGCCGAGCCCGATCGCCGCGAGCAGCCGTTCGCGAGGCGACGCGGGCACCGCGAAGGGGCTCGGCGGTGGCACGCCGTCGCCGAACGCGGCGGACCGCAAGGACGATTCCATGCGTCCTTTCTATCGCCTCGCACCGACAAGAACGTGCTCTATCCGGTCGGCGGCGGTCGTCAGTTCGCCGAGCAGTTCGATCTTGTCCGGGAGGGTGGCGGGATCCCAGCCGGGACCGCACGCGAACAGCCTGCTGCGCTGACGGCCGCGGGAGATCCTGGCGAACAGGCGCGGGTCCGCGGTCGCGCGCCGTCCCGACCACAGCACCACCGCCGCCGGGACACTGCGGCGCACGGTCACCGCGAGCACTTCGGCAGGCAGGGACGCCCCGAACAGCTGGGCGCCGATCCGGCGGCCCGCCAGCGCCGCGGCGAGCGCGTACATCGGCATGTTGTCGCGCTCGTCCGGAACGCAGGTCAGCAGGACCGGGCGCTGGTTACGCGGCTCGCGCAGCACCGGCGTCGCGCGGACGAGGGCGGCGTACACGCATTCGGCGAGCAGGTACTCGACCTCGGCGCCGGCGCTGACACCGCGCCAGCGCGCGCCGAGCGCGGTCAGGACCGGAGACACGACACCGGTCCAGGCGGGCAGGACACCGAGTTCGCGGATCGTGTCGGCGAGCATCCGCTGGACCGCGCCGAAGTCCATCGCGAGCGCGGCGGTGCTCAAACGTCTGGCGAGGCGGGACGGGACGTCGTGATCCTCGGCGGGTGGCGCGGCGGCCCGCTCCTCCACTTGGACCACGACGGCTTCCGGCGGCTCCGTCGCCGTCCGGGGCATCTGCTCCAGCGCGTACTTCGCCGCTTCAGCCGTCGACGCGCCGCGAAGCAACGCGCGCTGCATCAGTTCGAGGCGACCGATGTCGGAGCTGCCGTAGCGACGGTGACGGCCGTTGGTGTGGCGACTCGGTCCTACGCCGTATCTGCGGTCCCAGGTGCGAAGGGTGGACGGCGCGACCCCGAGCCGGCGAGCGACCGAGGCCACCGGCAGGGTGGGTTCTTCACTGCTGATCCGAGATCCCACTCGACCCAATATCCAGGCAGGCAGGGACCGGGGCAACCGGAACGGAAAGTACCGCTCACACATCCGGGGGATGCCTAACGGCTGAATCGTCTTGAATCTCTTGAACAAGTATTGGCGCGCTTCTAACGTTACCGCCGTTGCACCGAATGGAGTATCCGCAGCGCAGCAGAGCAGGTAAACGCTTCGACCGGATGACGGAGGCGGTCAGGATGGCGGACACACGCAGGCTCCCGGGGCCCAACGCGGATGTATGGGACTGGCAGCTCGAAGGGTCGTGCCGAGGCATGGACAGCGCGTCCTTCTTTCACCCTGACGGCGAGCGCGGGCCGGCCAGAGCCCGTCGCGAGGCGAGGGCCAAAGCCGTGTGCCTGGCCTGCCCGGTACTGGCCATGTGCCGGAACCACGCGCTCGCCGTGCACGAGCCGTACGGGATCTGGGGCGGGCTGTCGGAATCGGAACGCGAGCACATCATCAAGGCGGACAAGCGCCAATTGAGCATGTCGAACGGCTGATCCGGCCGAGTCGGCGACGCGGAAGGGCGGCATCCGGGTGGGGTGCCGCCCTTCCGCGTCTCCGGCCCCGGATCGCGATTAGGGGGCTGAACGCAGGTCGGTGCGGCCGTGGGCACGCGCGCGACCCGGATCGCGTTTAGCCCGCTAAACGCAGGTCGCCCCTCCCCTACATCCGGATCGCGGTTAGCCCGCGAAACGCAGGTCCGTGCCGGGCACCCGCAGATCGCGATTAGGGGGCTAAACGCAGGTCGGCGGTCGGCACGAAAACGGGGCGGCACTCCGGCTGGAGTACCGCCCCGCTTCAGGGGTGGAACTAGTGCGCGTGGCCGTGACCGGCCGCGGCGGGCTCCTCCTCGGCCGGCTTCTCGACGATGGAGCTCTCCGTCGTGAGCACGAGCCGGGCGATGGAAGCGGCGTTCGCCACCGCGGACCGGGTCACCTTGACCGGGTCGACGATGCCGGCGGCCAGCAGGTCGGTGAGCTCACCGGTGGCGGCGTTGAAGCCGTGCCCCCAGCTCTGCTCCTGGACCTTGTTCACGATGACCGCGCCCTCGTGGCCAGCGTTGGTCGCGATCCAGAACAGCGGGGCGGACAGCGCGTCGCGGACGATGCGGACACCGGTCGCTTCGTCGCCCTCGAGGCCGAGGCCGCCGTCGAGCTCCTTGACCGCGTGCACCAGCGCCGAGCCACCGCCGGGCAGGATGCCCTCTTCGACGGCCGCCTTGGTCGAAGCCACGGCGTCCTCGATGCGGTGCTTGCGCTCGTTCAGCTCGGTCTCGGTGGCCGCGCCGACCTTGATCACGGCGACACCGCCGCCGAGCTTCGCCAGCCGCTCCTGCAGCTTCTCGCGGTCCCAGTCGGAGTCGGTGTTCTCGATCTCCTTGCGGATCTGCGCGACGCGCGCGGCGATGTCGTCCTTGGTGCCGGCACCGTCGACGAGCGTGGTGTCGTCCTTGGTGACGACGATCCGACGCGCGTTGCCCAGCTGGGCCAGCGTGGTCTCGGACAGCTTGTGCCCGATCTCGGCCGAGATGACCTCGCCGCCGGTGACGACCGCGAGGTCGTCCAGGAACGCCTTGCGGCGGTCGCCGAAGAACGGCGCCTTGACCGCGACGGCAGTGATCGTCTTGCGCAGCGAGTTCACGACGAGGGTCGACAGCGCTTCACCGTCGACGTCCTCGGCGATGATCAGCAGCGGCTTCTTGGCCTCGACGACCTTCTCCAGCACCGGGAGCAGGTCGGCCAGCGCCGAGATCTTCTCGCGGACCAGCAGGATGTAGGCGTCCTCGAGGATCGCCTTCTGCTCCTCCGGGTTGGTCGCGAAGTGCGCCGACAGGAAACCCTTGTCGAACTGCACACCCTCGGTGATCACGAGCTCGGTCGCCAGCGTGGACGACTCCTCGATCGTGATGACACCGTCTTCGCCGACCCGCTCGACGGCCTCGCCGAGCAGGGCGCCGATGGCCGCGTCACGCGAGGTGACGGTGCCGACCTGGGCGATGTTGTCGCGACCCTTGACCGGGGTCGCCTTCTCCTTGAGGACCGCGATGACCTTCTCCGCGGCGGCCTCGATGCCGCGGCCGACGGCGGTCGGGTTGGCGCCGGCGGCGACGTTGCGCAGGCCGACCTTCACCAGCGACTGCGCGAGCACGGTCGCGGTCGTGGTGCCGTCACCGGCGACGTCGTTGGTCTTGGTGGCGACGCTCTTGGCGAGCTGGGCGCCGAGGTTCTCGAACGGGTCGTCGAGCTCGATCTCACGAGCGACGGTGACGCCGTCGAGGGTGATGGTCGGGCCACCGAACTTCTTGTCGAGCACGACGTGGCGACCGCGCGGGCCGAGGGTGACCTTGACCGCGTCGGCGAGCTTGTTCACCCCGCGCTCGAGCGCGCGACGAGCGTCCTCGTCGAAACTGATCTGCTTGGGCATGGCCTGTTCCGCTTACCTTCCAGTTCTAAAGCACGGAAAACACGAACGCCCCGTCCCCCGGCAATGCGGGGCCCGGGGCGTCATGCGCTGAGAGCGGACGTCAGTTGATGACGGCCAGCACGTCGCGAGCGGAAAGGATCAAGTAGTCCTCACCGTTGTACTTCACTTCGGTGCCGCCGTACTTGGAGTAGATGACGACGTCGCCGACAGCCACGTCCAGCGGAACGCGGTTGCCCTTGTCGTCGATGCGGCCCGGGCCCACGGCCAGAACCTTGCCCTCCTGGGGCTTCTCCTTGGCGGTGTCGGGGATGACGAGGCCGGAAGCGGTCGTCTCCTCGGCCTCACTCGTCTGGACAACGATCTTGTCCTCGAGCGGCTTGATGTTCACGCTCACCGGGTTGACCTCCACGGTCGTCGAAAGCGTTGGCAGGATGAGTTACGGCTCCTACCACCCCCGCCGTCGCGGGTGCCGGGGCGTGTTCGGGCCGTGCAATTAGCACTCTAGCCATGTGAGTGCCAGCTTCGCAAGGAGGGTCCGCTCACCCCGGGAAAACTCGGTCCCCGAGCCCCTGACCGGCCGTTTTGTTCCGCCCGGTACCACCGGATCGCGATTAGGGGGCTAAACGCAAGTCCGCGACGTCGGTCACCAGGGCATCGGGGTCGAGGGCCGCGAGGGCCCTGCGCTTCGATGGCGTCTTCGCCAGAGCGATCGAAGCGACGCCGGCGGCGCGAGCGGCCAGGATGTCCGCGGCCGAGTCGCCGACCATGACGCACTGCCCCGGCGACGTGCCGAGAGCCGTCACCGCTGCGTCGAGGAGCGCCGGCTGTGGCTTCAGCAGCGCCGGATCGCTCGTCGCCCGCGCGCTGATCCCGCGAATGTGCTCGGCGAGTTCGTGCAACCCCAGGAAGGCCCGGATCGCGTCGACGGAGTTGTTGCTGACGATCGTCACCGTGAACCCCTGCGCACGCCAGTCGCGCAGCACTTCCGCGATACCGGGAGCCGGCGAGGTCAGGGCCACGGCCTCCCCCTCGAAGCGGTTGAGTTGCCGCTCGACGGCATGGGCGGCGTTCGGCCCGCACGAGGCCGCGTACCGGAGCACGTCGAATGGATCGGCCGAGTCGAGCACCTCGGGCTCGATGAGCCGTTTGAGCCTGTCCGCGACCTCGCTCGCCGGCAGCCTGGCGAACACGTCGCACACCGGCCCGTCGAAGTCGAGGAAGACGTGGTCCTTCTCCTGCAAAAGCTCCCTCACCCCAGCCATACCCCCACCTTGCCACCGACCTGCGTTCAGCCCCCTAATCGCGATCTGGAGGGACCTTACGAACGAAGCCGGTTTCTGGTTAGGTTCCGACCATTGGGGTCGGTCCTGTTCAGCAGACCTAGTCACTGGGGGTATACGCCCATGCCGCGTCCCTTCCGTCCCGTAACCCTCGAGCCGCTCCGGCGCCGGTCCAAACGGACCGCCGGACTCGCGGCCCTCGCCCTCGCAGCCGGCCTCCTCGCCGCTGTCCCCGCCGAAGCCGCCCCTGCGGACCAGCAGCGTCAGCGGGACTTCGCGGCCGCCGCGCGGGAATTCGGCGTCCCGGAGAACGTCCTGCTCGGCGTCTCGTTCCTGGAGTCGCGCTGGAATTTCAATGCCGGCACCCCGAGCACGTCCGCCGGGTACGGCCCGATGCACCTGACCGATCTGCGTGAGGCGGGCACGGGCACGCATCACGACGAAGGCGAGGAGGACCCGCGCGGCGACGACGCCCGCCCGGCGAAACTCCCTGCGCCCCCGGCGCCGAAGCCGCCCCCGCCCGGCCTCCAGACCATCGACGAGGCGGCCGCGCTGATCGGTCAGGACGTCGCGACGCTGCGCACGAACACCACCCAGAACATCCGTGGCGGCGCCGCCCTCCTGGCGAAGTACCAGCGCGAGACCGGCGACTGGCGGGCCGCCGTCGCGCGCTACAGCGGCGCGAAGGACGCGGAGGGAGCGCAGTCCTTCGCCGACGAAGTCTTCGACACCATCTCGAAGGGCGTCAGCCGCAGGACCGACGACGGTCAGAACGTCACCCTCGCCGCGTCACCGGTGAGCCCGGCGCGCACCCAGGCCGAAGCCCCGAAGACGGAGTGCCCGAAGAAGGTCTCGTGCCTTTCGGTCCCGGCGCCGTACCAGGAGTTGCCGGACAACGACTACGGCAACCACGACAAGGCGGACCGGCCGAAGAGCCAGAAGGTCGAATACATCATCATCCACGACACCGAGGGCTACTGGGACACGGCGATGGACCTTGTCACCGACCCGACGTACGTGAGCTGGCACTACACGATCCGCTCGGCCGACGGCCAGATCGCGCAGCACGTGCCGACCAAGGACGTCGCGTGGCACGCGGGCAACTGGTACGTCAACGCGAAGTCCGTCGGCATCGAGCACGAGGGCTTCGCCGCGAAGGGCACTTGGTACACGGAGGCGATGTACCGCACCTCCGCGAAGCTCGTCGGCTACCTCGCGCGGAAGTACGACATCCCGCTCGACCGCGCGCACATCCTCGGCCACGACAACGTTCCCGGCACGCTCCCCTCGACGATCCGGGGCATGCACTGGGATCCGGGCCCGTACTGGGACTGGGCGCACTACTTCGAGCTGATGGGCGCGCCGCTTTCCGGCTTCGGCCGTCCGGGCTCACCGCTGGTGACCATCACCCCCGACTTCGCCACGAACCAGCCCGCGTTCACCGGGTGCGAGGCCGCCGGAAAGCCTTGTCCGGCAAGGGGTTCCGGTTCCGTCGTCCTGCGCAGCGAGCCGAACGACTCGGCGCCGTTGCTCAAGGACATCGGCCTGCGCCCGGACGGTTCGGCGAGCACGATGGCCGTTTCCGACATCGGCAGCCGGGCGGAGACCGGCCAGCGGTACGTGGTCGCCGAGCGGCGTGACGGCTGGACGGCGATCTGGTACCTCGGCCAGAAGGGCTGGTTCCGCGACCAGCGCACGACGAGCCCGGCGTTCGGCCTGGTCGTCACCCCGAAGCCGGGTCTGGCGACCGTGCCGGTGTTCGGGCGCGCGTATCCCGAAGCCGAGGCCTACCCGGCGAACGTGCCGGTGCAGCAGGTGATCCCGCTGCCGTACACGTTCTCGGCGGGGCAGCGGTACTCGCTCGGCAACGTCCTCGGTTCCGAGTACTACTCGGCGACGACGTTCGACCCGGCGAACCACGTGGTCGTCAAGGGCAAGACGAAGTACGTGCAGATCCAGTTCGGACACCGCATCGCCTTCGTGAAGGCGGACGACGTCCGGATCCTGCCCGCGCTCTGAAACCGTCCCCGGGGTCAGGAGTCCAGCGCGACCTTGACCCCGGGGGCGTGCTCGGTGTTCCGCCGCGTCTTCGACCAGCCGTTGCGGCCGCGCACCAGCCGGAACAGCGCCCGCCACGACGTGATGTAGAACGTGTAGATGTACAGCGCGTAGGCGAAGCCCATCCCCAGTCCACGTAGGACATTGCGGCTCTTCAAGCATTTGAACTGGTAGATCGGGCCCCAGACGATGAACGGCAGCAGCCCGAACGAGCCGTAGATGGCGAACAGGATCCACGCGCCGTCGTCGGCGAACCAGGTCCAGACCTGCGCCGGATCGCCCGCGGTGCTGAAGAGCAGCAGGATGAACGGGATCGGGTACAGCAGCGAGCCGAGCAGCTGCATCCACGGCTGCGCGAGGTAGTACATCATCTCCGCCGCGCCCAGCGTGCTCACATGCGGTGAATCCCAGATCCGCCGGAGATACCGCGAACACTGCATCGTGCCCTGGCCCCAGCGCGTGCGCTGCACGAGGAATCGCCGCAGGCTGTACAACCCTTCCTGCTTCACATGGGAATCCGGGGTGTAGCCGGTCCGCCAGCCCGCGGTCAGCAGGTGCACGCCGAGTTCGAAATCCTCCAGCAGCGAACCACGCCACGGCTGTTCGTCCGGCCCGGCGATCGAGTCCAATGCGGACAGCCGGGTGAACTGACCGTTGCCGCCCATGGAGATCGTGCCGGTGAAGCCGCGCGAGGTCTGGATGGCCGCGATGGCCGTGCGGAACTCGAGATCCTGCATCTGGGCCAGCTTCAGCCCGAAGGCGCGCGAAAACCAGTTCTTCCCCGGCGGGCGGGTGCCGGCGTTGCCCATCCAGACGTCGAGCTGGACGGCACCGATCGTCTCGTCGCCGAAGAGATGGTCCGCCGCGCACACCTCGAGGCAGTTCTCCGCCGGCCGCCCGTCCGCGTCGACGACCACGACGACCACGTCGTCCCGGCTCGCGTCCGGTCCCATCCAGTCGTTGAGCGCCTGATAGGCCGCGTTGAGCGCGTCCCCCTTGCCCGTCCGCGCCTCCGGACGGCGCCGGGGAACGAGATGCAGGTACGGGTCGTAGCCGCCGTTGCGGCGCCAGATCGACCTCACCACCCGCGCCGTGCGGTCCTCGGAGTCGTCGTCGACGACCCAGACGTGCGCGTGCCGGAACGTCGACCGCAGGTACCGCACGGTTTCCCGGATGACGGTCTGTTCGTCCCGGCACGGAACGAAGAAGTGCCAAGTGAAGTCGGCGGCGTCACCGACGGGCGCGGGCTTGCGCCGCAGGTACGGCACGACGATCACGACCACGTACACGATGAACGCCACGCTCATCGTGAGCGCGAACGCCTGCGTGATCGCCAGAAGGATCTTGATCGAGCCGCCGCCCATCAGGCGGCCACGCGTTCGGCACGGGGCTTGCGGGTGCTCAGCCAGACGAACAGCACGAGGGCGACCGCGCCGCCGAGGACGCTGACCATCGAACCGAGCAGGGTGTGACCCCAGTAATAACCTTCGTCGATACCCATCACGTTCACGAGGCCGACGATGGCCAAAACCCTCATCTGATTGACAAGAATGACGACGATCGCGGAAATCGCCAACGAAGTGAACAGCCTCTTCGCATTTCTCGGACGGAAATACAACATGACGGCGGTCACCAGCAACAGGGGCAGCAACATGAATGCCGACGAGCATTCCGGAGTCATTCTTAACCCGAGTGGAGTATCGCCCGACAACCCAAAGTAGACAGTCTCGCGTTCACCGGCGACGAAGACACCCGATGTGGTGATAACCCTCAGTATCAGACCGGAGAGCTGGACTTCGAAAACCCGGTACAGGCGTTCGGCCAGCACCAAGCCGACCGCGACGGCGAGCACCGCCAGCACCGCCATACGCAGCGGAAACCGGCTGGAACTCGGCAAAGGAGCGCTCGCAACGGCCACGATGACCCTCTCAGGAAAGACGCAGCAGACGACGGGACACGTCGAAGCGGACAGGGGACCTCGCCGACGAGAGTAAGTCAGTGAGAACCGGCCCTTTCGACCGGGGTTCGCCTTTTCAACGTGATCATGGGCCCTTTCGGCACGATCGTGGAGAAACTGACTAGGCCGAAAGAGTGACATCATCGGCGACCTGCGGGAAATGTCCGCAAAGACCACCCGATCCGGTGATCCTCGCAATTTCCTGTGCAATTTAAGAAACACTCGGCGATAGACGATCCGCGAGCCGAGTCAGGCCAGCTGAGGATTCGTCCGCGACGGTTGTGCCCTCGTGCCGACCGCAGATCCAGAGAAACTCCCCACGAATCAATTCGGAGGACCAGTTGAAGAACACGCACCTCTTGCGACGAGGTGGACTGCTCGCCGCTGTGGTGGCGAGCGTGGCCATCGCCGGCGCGGCGCCCGCCTCGGCGGCCCCCGGTGACGGCTCCGCGTACGGCGTCAAGGTCGATGTGAAGCTCCTCGGCCTCGACGCGGTGAAAGCCGGGCCGCTCGCCGAAGCGAAGACCTCCGGGCCGACCGCCAACAGCCTCGCGAAGGTCGACCTCACCGGCGTGCTCACCGCGGGCGCGATCAACACCGAAGCCAAGCGAGACGACAACTCCGGTGCCGTGACCGCCAAGGCCAGCACCGCCGATGTCGGCTTGCCGCTGCTGAAGAGCGCACTCGGCACGGTCGGCGTCAAGGTCGTCGAAGCCACCTGCACCGCGACCCAGAAGGGTGTGCAGGGTGCGACGAACCTGGTCGACGCGAAACTCGGCAGCGCGGGCGCGGTCGACGCCACGCCCGCTCCGAACACGCAGATCAAGGTCGGCCTCGGCACCGTCAACGTCGCGACGATCATCCTGAACGAACAGATCAAGAACAGCGACGGCAGCCTCACGGTCAACGCCATCCACGTGAAGCTGCTCGGCGAGGCCCTCACCCCGCTCGGTTCCGGCGACGTGATCGTCTCGTCGGCCACCTGCGGGCCCGCCGGCCTGCCCGTGCCGCTCGCTTCGGGCGCGGGGCTGTGGATCGGTCTCGGCCTGCTCGGTGCCGTCGCCATCCCGGTCGGTATCCGCGTCGTCCGCAACCGGCGTCCGGCGACCACCGCCTGACCAGGGTGAAGTGAGGTCGAAATGTACAAGTTGCCTGGCGCCGGAGTCGGCGTCGCCGGTGGCGGGGTGGGTGCCCTCGCCGCCACCGGGGCCGATGTCGGCTGGTGGCTGGCCGTCGGGGTGATCCTGCTGGTTCTCGGAACCATCGCGGTCATCGCGGGCTACCGCCGCACGAAACGGCTCGGCGAGATGGGGAGCTGACACTCCCCCGGACGAAACGGCCGCCGGCGTGGGCCCCTCGCACGCCGGCGGCCATCACCCGCGTTGTGCGGGACACTCGAAACGTGGATGAGGAGCGCGAACGCGTGGACGTGATGTTGCTGGCCGGAACGCGGCCGGAGGCGGTCAAACTCGCGCCGCTGGCGTTGGCGCTGGCGGAGCACCCGCACCTACGGCCCTTCGTCGTCCACAGCGGACAGCATCAGGGCATGGTCGAACAGGCGCTGATCCCGTTCGGACTGCCGGTCGACGCCTGGCTGGACACCCCGCCCAGGGCCACCGGCACCCAGGCGGAACTCGTTTCCGGGCTGCTGCCCGCGCTCGACGAAATGCTGCGGCGCGTCGCCCCGGCCGCGGTCGTCGTCCAGGGCGACACGACCACGGGACTGGCCGGCGCGCTCGCCGCGTTCTGGCGGGGCATCCCGGTCGTGCATCTCGAGGCGGGCCTGCGCACGCACGACCTGGCCGCACCGTTCCCCGAAGAGGGGACGCGGCAGATGATCTCGCGCATCGCCGCCCTGCATCTCGCGCCGACACCGGCCGCCGCGGCCGCGCTGCGCACGGAAGGTGTTCCGCGCCAACGGATCGCGGTCACCGGCAATACCGTCGTCGACGCCGTGATCGCGATCGCCGAGCGGGATCTCCCGGCGCGGGACACCGCGCTCGCCTTGCTGGAGATGGAGATCACCGAGGCAGGCGAGCGCCTCGTCCTCGTGACGTCGCATCGGCGCGAGTCCTGGGGCGAGCCGCTGAGCCGCACGCTCGCGGCCATCGAACTGATCGTGGCGGAGCACAGCGATGTCCAAGTGCTGTTCCCGGTGCATCCGAATCCGGCCGTGCGGGACCAGGTGACGGCCGCGCTCGGCGGGACCCCGCGGGTGACGATCACGGAGCCGCTCGAATATCCCGACCTCGTACGCGCGCTGCGGCTCGCCGAGCTCGTCCTGACCGATTCCGGTGGTATTCAAGAGGAAGCGCCGACTTTCGGCACGCCCGTCCTCGTGCTCCGCGACGTCACCGAACGACGCGAAGCCATCGAGGCGGGCTGCGCCTGGCTGGTCGGGACGGACACCGGCCTCATCGCGGACACCGCGGCGAAGGTCCTGCGTGGCGACCTTCATCCGACACACGCCGGAAACCCTTACGGCGACGGCAATGCCGCCACGTTGTCGGTGACCGCGCTGGAGGAACTGCTCAACCTCGCCCCGGCGCCGCGCACCACCGCCGAATCGCGTTAGATCGAAACGATCTGCACCGGCAGTGCCGGATTCGCGGAGAAATCGAGCGACGCCCGCGGCCGTCCGGCGGCGACCACGTGCGCGCCGAGCGCGGCGATCATCGCGCCGTTGTCCGTGCACAGCCGCGGCCGCGGAACCCGCAGGGTGATCCCGGCTTCGGCGCAGCGCTCGGCGGCGAGTTCGGACAGCCGCGAATTCGCCGCCACACCACCGGAAATGACCAGCGTGTCCACGCCGTGTTCCTTGGCGGCGCGGATGGCCTTCATGGTGAGAACGTCGGCGACGGCCTCCTGGAACGACGCGGCGACATCGTCGACGGGGATGTCCTCGCCCCGGCGCTCGGCGCCTTCGACCCAGCGCGCGACGGCGGTTTTCAGGCCGGAGAAGGAGAAGTCGAACTTGGCGTCGCGCGGCCCGGTCATCCCCCTGGGGAACGCGATGGCCGCGCCGTCACCGTTCTTGGCCGCCTTGTCGATGGGCGGGCCGCCGGGATACGGCAGGCCGAGCACGCGGGCGACCTTGTCGTAGGCCTCGCCCGCCGCGTCGTCCACAGTGGACCCGAGTTCGGTGATCTCGGACGCGATGTCGTCCACCAGCAGCAATTGCGTGTGCCCGCCCGAAACGAGCAGGGCGAGGCAGCGGTCAGGCAGCGGGCCGTGCTGAAGCGTGTCGACGGCGATGTGCCCGGCCAAGTGGTTGACGCCGTAGAGCGGGATGTCGAGCGCGGCGGCGTAGGCCTTGGCCGCGGCGACGCCGACCAGGAGCGCACCGGCGAGACCGGGTCCGGCGGTGACCGCGATGGCGTCCACATCGGACAGTTTGAGCCGGGCCTTCTCGAACGCCCGCTCGACCGTCGGGACCATCGCCTCCAGGTGCGCGCGGCTGGCGACCTCGGGCACGACGCCGCCGAAGCGGGCGTGCTGGTCGACGCTGGAGGCGACCTCGTCGGCGAGGAGTTCGACCGTGTTGTCGTCGTGCAGGCGGACGAGGCCGACACCGGTCTCGTCGCACGAACTCTCGATGCCCATGATGATGCGCGGCATCAGCCCGCCACCTCGTCTCGGACCTGGGCCCGCGGGCGGGCCATCGTGTAGGCGTCGGCACCGGAGGGCTGGTAGTAGCGCTTCCGGAGGCCGATACGTTCGAAACCGTGTCGCTCGTAGAGCGTGATCGCCGCGTCGTTGTCGGTGCGGACTTCGAGGAAGACCGGTGCGGCGAGTTCGTCCGCGCGGTCGAGGAGCGCCTTCAGCAGCGTGGTGCCGATACCCTTGCGCTGGTGGCCGGGGTCGACGCCGATCGTGTGAATGCTCGCCTCGTAGTCGCCGCGGCGGCCGACGACGGCGAGTCCGGCGTAACCGATGACCTCGTCGCTTTCCTCCGGACGGGCGACCAGGTAGTAGCCGCCGCCGTCGAGTTCGGCATGGAAGGCGTAGGCGCTCCACGGCGAATCGCCGGGGAAGAGGATCTTCTCTATCTCGACACAGCGGGGAATATCCTTGCGGCGTAAGGGTTCCAGCCTCACGGCGCGGTCACCTTCTTGCGCGCGGCCGGTTCGACGGCGTCCGGGCGGCGGAGATACAGCGGGGTGAGCGGGGCGGGCTCGCTTCCGAAGCTCTCGCGAGCGGCCTTGACCAGTCCGAGGGGTGACGGAAAGCGCGGCTCGATCGGCTGGACGCCGAGGGCGTCCGCGTAGAGGAGGGCGCCGTCGCCCGCCGCGACCTTGACGGTGGTCTCGAGGTCCGCGGGGCGCTCGACGTGGGGGCCGTCGGTGCGGGAGCCGTCGGCGGCGTACGCGGCCCAGTAGACCTCGCGGCGCCTCGCGTCGGTGAGGACGAGGAAGGACGCTTCGCCGGGGGCGACGTCGGCTGCGATCGCGTCGAGGCTGCACACCGGGTACGCGGGGATGCCGAGGGAGTGGGCGAGCGACGCGGCAGTGGCCATGCCGGCGCGAAGGCCGGTGAAGGGGCCGGGGCCGACGCCGCAGACGATGGCGTCGAGGTCGCGAAGCGTGACGCCCGCGGCCTTGACGGCTTCAAGGGCGTGGGGCGTGATCAGCTCGCCGTGCGCGCGCGGGTCGACCGTGACGCGGTCGCCGCGCGACTCGAGGACGTCGCCGTCCAGGGCGACGAGGCCCGCGGTGACCGCCGGGGTCGAGGTGTCGATGGCCAGTACCAGCACGGTTACCCAGCCTACGACCAGCGCCCCGGAGCGCGTTTAGCGGGCTGAACGCGATCGGGTGGCGCTCCCTCTCCCCCGGCGCCGGATCGCGTTTAGCCCCCTAAACGCGATCCGCCTTGGGGCCTCCCTTCCGGTCTCGGGACCCTGCCGCCGGATCGCGATTAGGGGGCTAAAGTCGCTCCCCGCTCTCCGGACCCGCAGATCGCGATTAGGGGGCTAAACGCAGGTCGGCCCATCGTGTGAAGCAGGTCGCAGGGGTGCGGGAGGGCAGCGCGGTACGGTCCTGCGAGGGCCACGCGCCCGGCCGGCGGAATCGAGCAGGAGGTCACACGGTGCCCGATCGGTTGTTCCCCACGCTGGCGAGCGGCTCGGCCAAGGAGGCGCTCCGCTTCGGCGACATCTCCCTCACCCACGACGACGTCGCGGCCGTCGCCGGCACACTCGCCCGCGACCTCCCGAGCGGCCGCGTCGCCGTCTGGGCCACGCCGTCGGTGCACACCAGCGTCGCCATCGTCGCCGCCCTGCTCGCCGGCGTCCCCGCCATCCCGCTCAACCCGAAGATCGGCGAGCGGGAACTCGCGCACATCCTCACCGACAGCGAGCCCGTCCTCGTACTCGCCGAACCGGGCGTCGATCTGCCCGCCGGCCTGGCCGGCCTGCCGCACCGCGACATCGTCCTCGAAGGCACACCCGTCGATCTCCCCGCGGAACCGGACGCCGAAGCCCCGGCGCTGATCGTCTACACCTCCGGCACCACCGGCCCACCCAAGGGCGTCGTCCTTCCCCGGCGCGCAATTTCGACCACCCTCGACGCGCTCGAGGACGCCTGGGAATGGACCGCCGACGACGTCCTGGTCCACGGCCTACCGCTGTTCCACGTGCACGGCCTGATCCTCGGCATCCTCGGGCCGCTCCGGCGCGGCGGCTCGGTCCGGCATCTCGGTCGCTTCTCCACCGAAGGCGTCGCACGCGAACTCGCCTCCGGGGCGACGATGATGTTCGGCGTCCCGACCATGTACCACCGCATCGCGGGCGAAGTCGGTGAAGAACCGTCGCTCGCCGAAGCGCTCAGCAGCGCCCGGCTGCTCGTCTCCGGATCGGCCGCGCTGCCCGTCCACGACCACCAACGCATCGCCGCGGCGACCGGCCGGCGCGTGATCGAGCGCTACGGGATGACCGAGACCCTCATGAACACCAGCATCCGCGCCGACGGCGAGCACGTTCCCGGCACGGTCGGTGTCCCGCTGCGCGGCGTCGATCTCCGGTTCGTCGACGAAGCGGGCGAGCCCGTCGAAGAGATCGAGACCGTTGGCGAGATCCAGGTCCGCGGGCCGAACCTGTTCACCGAGTACCTCAACCGCCCCGACGCCACCGAAGCAGCCTTCGACGACGGCTGGTTCCGGACCGGCGACATGGCGACCCGCGACGCGGCCGGATACGTGAAGATCGTCGGCCGGAAGGCGACGGACCTGATCAAGAGCGGCGGGTACAAGATCGGCGCGGGTGAGATCGAGAACGCGCTCATGGAGCATCCCGGTGTCGCGGAGGTGGCGGTGACCGGCGAGCCGGACGACGACCTCGGCGAGCGCATCGTGGCCTGGGTGGTGCCCGAAGGAGAACGCCCGGCGGAGTCGGAACTCGCCGACCACGTCTCGCGCCTGTTGTCGCCGCACAAACGGCCGCGAGTGGTCCGTTACCTGGAAGCGTTGCCGCGCAACGACATGGGCAAGGTCATGAAGCGGGCGCTCGGATGAGCAGGTCCTCGGCGCGGTCCGTCATCAAGGAGATCGCGACCGGTTTCGAGGATCTCGACGTTCCGCGTTCCGACGAGCCGGGCGACGGGCCGATTGGTTGGCCGGGTTATCGCTCGGCACGCGAGGCCGCCGAAAAGCGGACCGGGGAAGACGAGTCCGTGCTGTGCGGGACCGCCAGGATCGGTGACGTCGAGGCGGTCGTGATCGCCTTCGAGTTCGGCTTCCTTGGCGGGTCGATCGGCCAGCGAACCGGTGATCGGGTCGAAGCGGCGTTCGCGCGGGCGGTGGAATCCCGGTTGCCGGTGGTGTCACTGATCGCGACCGGCGGCAGCCGCATGCAGCACGGGATGCGGGCGCTTTCGCAGTTGCAGCGCATCGCGCGGGCGGCGGCCGGAGCCCGATCGGTGCCGCGGATCTCGGTCCTGCGCGATCCGACCACGGGCGGCGGCTGGGCGACCCTCGGTGCGAGCGCCGACGTCGTTCTCGCGTTGCCCGGAGCCCAGGTCGGTTTCGCCGGGTCTCGTGTGCGGCCCGCCGGCGCACCCGCGGAGGCCTACACGGCTGAAGCGAAGCTGGCGTGGGGCCAGGTCGACCAGATCGTGGCGCCTTCGGACCTTCCCTCGGCACTGGAACGGTGGCTGCGCCTCCTGACTTCGCCGACTGCGGAAGCAGCGGAGCCGCCCGGCGCGCTCGGAACGAAGGATTTGCCCGACAGCGGATGGGACGCGGTCCAAGCCGCGCGCTCTGCCGGGCGGCCTCGGGCAGCGGAGTATCTCGACGCGTACTTCGACTGGCATGAGGAGGTCTCGGGAGACAGGTGCGGCGGAGTCGACTCCGGTGTCTTGTGCGGCTTCGGCTGGCGAAGCGGCCGAGCGATCGCGTACGCGGCGCAATGCGGGACGCCGACGCTGCCCGCAGGCTTCCGGACGGCGGCACGGCTGGTGCGGCTCGCGTCGAGGCTCGGAATCCCGGTTCTCACCCTCGTCGACACCCCGGGCGCGGCGAATGACGAGGCGGCCGAGCGGGCGGGGGCCGGCGCGGCGATCGCGGAGTTGTTCGAGGCGGTCGCGAGTGCGGCCGTGCCGATCACGACGCTGGTGATCGGGGAAGGTGGTTCCGGGGGCGCGCTCGCGTTCGCGGCGCCGGGCTCGACGTGGGTGACGCCCAACGCGTACTTCTCGGTGACGTCGCCCGAGGCGGCCGCGGCGATCCTCAAGCTGCCCACCGACGAAGTCCCCGCCCTCGCGGACCGGCTGCGGCTACGCCCCCAAGACCTGGTGGACCTGGGAATCGCGCGCTCCGTCGTCGGCCCCGCCGACCTGCGTTTAGCCCCCTAATCGCGATCCGGTGCCACAGATCGCGATTAGCCCGCTAAACGCAGGTCGGGCGTGCGGGAGGTCCAGGTGCCATGGGGCTCCAGGGTGACCATGCGGACATCGTCTTCGCGGCGCTCCAGGCGCACGACGAGGTAGTCGTCCGACAGGCGTTCGGCCGCCCCCTCGCCCCACTCGACGACCAGCGCGGACCGCTCCAGTTCGGTATCGAGGTCCAGGTCGTCCAGCTGCGAGAGATCCCCGCCGAGCCGGTACGCGTCCACGTGCACCAGAGCGACCCCAGAAGCCCCGGCCGGATGCACCCTGGCGAGCACGAACGTCGGGGAGCTGACCCGCCCGCCGACCCCGAGACCGTCCGCGATCCCACGGGTCAGCGTCGTCTTGCCCGCGCCGAGCGGCCCGGCGAGCAGCACCAGATCGCCCGCGCGCAGCGACCGTCCGAGCTCACGCCCGAACTCCATCGTCGACTCGGGAGTCGGGAAAGCGAAATTCATCAGCGTTGCCACCACCAGGTCCGCCGTTCGGAAGTCTCACCATCGGTGCCCGTGCACCGTTGCACCAAGTCGATCAGGTGACTGTTCACCAGTTCGGGTTGTTCCAGCTGCACCATGTGCCCCGCGCCGCGGACGCGCACCAGCTCCGCGTCTGGCAGCTCCGCTGCGATCCGCTCGGCGTGCGCGATGGGCGTGAACCGGTCGGAATCCCCGCCGACGACCAGCACGTGCGCGTACTTCAACCCGGCGAGCGCGGCGTACCGGTTGTGGCTGCCGAGCGTGTCGACGAAGTTGACGAGCCCGCGCACCGGCGTCACTTCGAGCATTTCCAGCATGAAGTCGACAAGTCGCGGCGAAACGTCGCGGCTGCCGAAAGCCAGCCTGCGCACGGCCTGCCGGGTCAGTTGCCCGCCTGCCGCGCGCACGAACTCGACGAGCCCCGGCTGCCAGCCTGCCAGCCCGCCGACGCCTCGCGTGAGCGGGTTGTACTTCGAGAGCAGTGATCTCGGGAGCCCTCGAGCGCCGACTTCGCCCGCCGCGGTCGCGATGAACGCGACCCCGCAGACACGGTCGTCGAACAGCTCGGGATGCTCCGCCGCGAGCTCCATGATCACCATGCCGCCCATCGAGTGCCCCATGAGCACGATGGGCCCCTCCGGCACCACCGAACGCAGGACCATGTCGAGGTCGCGCGCCAGCTGCTCGATGGTGCTGGCCTCGGCGGTCGCGGCGCCGGATTGCCCGTGCCCGCGATGGTCGAAGTACACCTGACGCACGCGCGGCAGCTTCAGTGACGCGAGGTCTCGCCGCTGGAAGTGCCAGCAGCGCTTCGACAACGCGAAACCGTGCACGCCGACGACGGTCAGCTCCGGTTCTCCTCCATCGGCCGGATCGATCTCCTCGACCGCGAGCGGCGTGCCGTCCTCCGCCGCCACTGTCGATGTCCGGTCCGGTGCGAGATCCCCCAACGGCTCGTCCACGAACGGATCCTCACTCTGCCGCCGCTGCTGTGCGGCGACGGCGATCGCCGCGGCGGTGCCGGTGGCCACCGCCCCGACTCCGCCGACTATGGCCAGCAGTCTTCGTGAAGGTGTCACGAGCCTGCCTCCAGATACGTCCGGTGGACACGCGGGCGGTACATCGAAGTCACGAT
Source organism: Amycolatopsis sp. TNS106 (assembly GCF_019330265.1). NCBI lineage: Bacteria > Bacillati > Actinomycetota > Actinomycetes > Pseudonocardiales > Pseudonocardiaceae > Amycolatopsis > Amycolatopsis sp. TNS106. The sequence continues at coordinate 5,616,322 of NZ_CP024972.1, forward strand.
CTCGTAGTCGATCGTCCCCAGCTTGTCGGCCCATTCCCGCGCCGTGGGCTCGCCAAACGCGCCCTTGCCGAAAAGGATCACTTCGCTGCCGATGGCAGGCTCGTCGTCTCCGCAGTCGACGATGAGCTGGTCCATGCAGACGCGGCCGACGACCGGCCGTCGCTTTCCGCCGAGCAGGACGTCCATCCGCCCGGACAGCGACCGCGGTACGCCGTCGGCGTACCCGACGGGAACCAGCGCGAGGGTGGTGTCGCGTTCGGCCGTCCAGCTGTGGCCGTACGAGACCGATTCGCCGGCCGGGAGCCGCTTCGTGAGCACGACCGACGACTTGAAGGTCATCGCCGGGCGCAGATCGTCGCCGGTGGGCACCGGGTTCAGCCCGTAGATCGCGATCCCGGGGCGAACGAGGTCGAAGTGCAGGTCGGGCCTGGTCAGCACGGCGGCGGAGTTCGCGATGTGCCGTATCGGGTTCAGACCGGCGGCGCGCGCGATGTCGTAGGCCTCGTCGAACCGCTTGGCCTGTGCGTCGATGGAGGGGTGGCCGGGCTCGTCGGCGCAGGCGAGGTGCGACCAGATGGCGACGACCTCGATGAGCGGCTTCGCGGCCGCCGCGGCTTTGACCAAAGCCGGCCATTCCGCAGGTGGGCAGCCGTTTCGGGACAGCCCGGTGTCGATCTTGAGGTGCACCCGACAGATCGCACTTAGCCCGCTGAAGTCGCGTGCCCGGCGAGCGCCGTCGGCCACGCGCGCCAGCTCGTCGAGGGAGCTGACGGCGACGTCGATGTCTTCGGCGACCGCGGGCGCGAAGTCGGCTTCGGGAGTGTCGAGCCAGCTGAAGAGGCGGACCCCGATCCCAGCCCGGCGCAGCGCGAGCGCCTCGCCGAGGGAGCAGGTGCCCAGCCAGGTGGCCCCACCCTCGACCGCGGCACGGGCGACCTCGAGGGCTCCGTGCCCGTAGCCGTCCGCCTTGACCACGGCCATGGTCTGGGCCGAGGGAGCGCGTGATGCGAGCAGGGCGACGTTGTGCCGGATGGCGGACAGGTCGATGACGACCTCGGCACGCGGGAAACTGGCGGTCATAACGACCACCAGTTTCCCACGAACCGGCTCAGGACAGGCGCGCCCCGTCGGTGGCGGAGAACACGTGCAGCTCGTCGGGACGGATCCGCAGGTGCAGCGTGTCACCCATGGCCGGCGGCTTGCGCGGGTCGACGCGGGTGACGACGTTCGACTTCGTGCCTTCGGCGTCGGTCTCGGCCAGCTTGCCGTACACGTACGCGTCCGAGCCGAGTTCCTCGACGAGGTCGACCTTGACCGGCACGGTGCCGTCCTCGCTGGTGGTCACCTCGAGTGACTCCGGACGGAAGCCGAGGGTGACCGTGTCGCCGTCGGCCTTGGCGAGGATCTCGCGGGTCAGCGGCACGCGCGCGCCACCCAGCTCGGCACCGTCTTCGGTGAGCTTCGCGGTGACGAGGTTCATCGCGGGCGAGCCGATGAATCCGGCGACGAAAGCGTTTGCGGGCCGGTCATACAGGGCGCGCGGGGTGTCGCACTGCTGCAGGAGACCGTCCGAGAGGACCGCGACCCGGTCACCCATCGTCATGGCCTCGACCTGGTCGTGCGTGACGTACACAGTGGTGACGCCGAGGCGGCGCTGCAGCGCGGCGATCTGCGTACGGGTGGAGACGCGGAGCTTCGCGTCGAGGTTCGACAGCGGCTCGTCCATGAGGAAGACCTGCGGCTCACGCACGATGGCGCGGCCCATCGCGACGCGCTGGCGCTGACCACCGGAGAGCGCCTTCGGCTTGCGGTCGAGGTACTGCTCGATGTCGAGCAGCTTCGCCGCGTCGAGCACCTTCTGCTTGATCTCCGAAGCCGGACGGCCGGCGATCTTCAGCGCGAAGCCCATGTTCTGGCCCACGGTCATGTGCGGGTACAGCGCGTAGTTCTGGAACACCATCGCGATGTCGCGGGCGCGCGGCGGCAGCTGCGTGACGTCGCGGTCGCCGATCCACACGGCGCCTTCGTCGATGTCTTCGAGGCCGGCGAGCATCCGCAAGCTGGTGGACTTGCCACAGCCGGAAGGCCCGACCAGCACGAGGAATTCGCCGTCGGCGATCTCGAGATCGAGTGCGTCCACGGCGGGCCGCTCGGAGCCCGCGTAGCGCCGGGTCGCCTTGTCGTAGGTGATCGTGGCCATCGGTTCAGTCCTCTTTCGGTTTCGCGGAAATGCCGTGCCCGAGTTCGCGGGCTTCGAGATGCCGTTGCTGGATCCGGTGCCCCTCGGCGCGGTCCACCTCGGTCGGCTCGAGTGGGGTGTAGCCGTGCTGTTCCTGCCAGCGGGGAGGTTCCGTGCTGGAAGCGAGGGCCCAGGCCGCCTGCCGCGCGGCACCGACCGCGACGTACTCGGCGACTTCGGGGATGACGACGGGCACGCCGAACACGATCGGCGCGACCGCGCGGACGGCGGCCGACTGCGCGCCGCCACCGATCAGGAGCACGCGGCGGACTTCGAGCCCCTGCTCGCGCAGGGCGTCGAGACCGGCGGCGAGGCCGCACAGCATGCCTTCGACGGCGGCGCGGGCGAGGTTCTCGGGCGTCATGTTCGCGCGGGTCAGGCCGAAGAGCGTGCCGTTGGCGTCCGGGAGGTTCGGCGTCCGCTCACCATCGAGGTACGGCAGGAAGGTGAGGCCGCCGGAACCGGGCGCGGCCGTGAGCGCCAGCTTGTCGAACTCCGCGAGTTCGACGCCGAGCATCGCGGACGTGGCCGTGAGCACGCGGGCCGCGTTGAGGGTGCAGGCCAGCGGGAGGAAGCGACCGGTGGCGTCAGCGAATCCCGCGACTATGCCGGAAGGATCGGCGCTCGCGGTCTCGGAAACACCGAAGACGGTGCCGCTGGTGCCCAGCGAGACGACGACGTCTCCGGGGGCGAGTTCGAGACCGAACGCGGCGGCCATGTTGTCCCCGGTTCCGGCCGAGACCAGGATCCCGTCCGGAGTGCGACCGGCGGCTTCGGCGGGGCCGATGACCTTGGGGAGTTCGGGCGTGCGGCCGCCGAAGGCATGCGCGAGGAGGTCTTGGCGGTACTCGCCGGTGGCGGGCGAGAAGTATCCGGTACCGGAAGCGTCGCCGCGATCGGTGACCGGCTCGGCACCGTCACCCAGCAGCCGCCAGGTCAGCCAGTCGTGCGGGAGCAGGACACGGGCGACGCGATCGGCCAGCTCTGGCTCGTTCTCGGCCATCCAGCGCAGCTTCGTGACGGTGAAGCTGGCGACCGGCACCGAGCCGACGGACTTCGCCCAGCTCTCCGGACCGAGCTCGCCGCTGAGATCTTCGGCCGCCTTCGCGGACCGGGTGTCGTTCCACAGCAACGCGGGCCGGACGACGTCGCCCGCCTCGTCGAGGGCGACCATGCCGTGCTGCTGACCACCGATGCCGATGGCGCCGACGCCCTCGAGCAGGCCGTTCGTGGCCTCGCGGAACGCGTCCCACCAGGCGGCGGGGGCGACCTCCGTGCCGTCGGGGTGCGAGGCGCGGCCGGTGCGGACGATCTCGCCGGTGTTCGCGTCGCAGACGACGACCTTCGTCGACTGGGTCGACGAGTCGATTCCGGCGACCAGCTCAGAACTCATATTCCGGGCCCTCCGGTGCGCATTCGACCTGCTCGATGGCGGTTCCCGCGGTCAGTGCCGCCTCGATCTCCTCGGTCGGTGCCTCTTCGTCGGTGATCAGGAGGTCGTAGTCGCCGATGTCGCCGTGCGCGTAGGTCGCGGTGCGGCCGAACTTGGAGTTGTCGACGACCAGGACGTTGCGGTCGGCGGTGCGCAGCGCGGCCTTCTTGAGCTCGGCGTAGTCCTGGACAGGGTGGAAGAGGCGGCCGACCGCGACCGCGGCGACCGAGACGAACGCGATGTCGGCGTGCGTGCGGTCGAGGAACGCGACGACGTCCGGGCCGGCGCACGAGTCGAACTCGTGGTGGTAGCGGCCGCCCGCCAAGACGACCTCGACGCTCTTGGCCGGGCCGAGGATGCGGGCGGCTTCGAGGGAGTTGGTGAGGACGGTGAGGTCTTCGATCTGGCCGAGGCGGCGGACGAGCGGGAAGAGCGTCGTCGAATCGTCGACGAAGACCGTCTGGCCGGAGTGGACGTGCGCCGCGGCGGCCTCGCCCAGCGCGTCCTTCGTGGCCTGATTGAAGGTGTCGCGGAAGCGGGCGGCGGACTCCATGGTCGTCGCGGGGTAGGCCTCGACCTTGCCGCGGAGTTTGCGGAGGAGGCGGCGCTCGGCGAGGTCGTCGAGGTCGCGGTGCATCGTCATCAGGCTGACGCCGAAGCGGGTGGTGAGGTCGTCGATGCGGACCTCGCCGGTGGCGATGACGTAGTCGAGGATCTCCTGGCGCCGGTGCTCGACGGCGGCGTCCGAGGGCCTGGTCTTAGACATGGGCGACACCGTTCACGACCCGGACCATCGTGGTCTCGGCGGGGTGGGTGTCGGCGCTCACACCTGCTTCTTACCAGATTATTCGCCCGGAGTTAACACGTAACTCGATAACTCTCGCATTTCTTGCCACCTTCCTCTCCAGCCCACGGACCTGCGTTTAGCCCCCTAACTGCGCTCTGCGGGCGGGTGCCCTCAGAGCGCAGTTAGGGGGCTAAACGCAGGTCGGGGCTCTGGTCAGGAGGTCAGGGAGCGGACGGACCGGATGGCGTCTGGGACCGCGGCGAGGATGCCGGAGGCCGAGGTCGGGGCACCGCCGGCGGCGAGGGATCCGGCGAGGGAGTGGACGTGCGCGGCCGCGCCGGCCGCCAGCCATGGGTCGAGCCCGGAGGCGAGCAGCGCACCGACCAGACCCGACAGCACGTCCCCCGAACCCGCCGTCGCGAGCCACGACCCCCGCGGCGTGTTCACCAGCGCCCGCCCATCCGGCGCCGCGACCACCGTGCAGTGCCCCTTCAACAGCACGACGGCGTCGTACTTCCGCGCGGCCGACCGCGCCGCCGCGACCCGGTCCGCACCCGGCGGCGAACCCATCAGCCGCTCGAACTCCCCCGCGTGCGGAGTCAGCACGAGCGGCGTATCCGGGTCGCGCGCGTCGAGCACGTCGGGCGAACGCGCGATGATCGTCGTCGCGTCGGCGTCCGCGCACACCGGCACGCCCCGGCCGAGCACGAACCGCAGCACGTCCCGCCCCTCGTTCCCGGTGCCGATTCCCGGCCCGACGACCCAGGCCTGCACCCGGCCCGCGTCGGTCACCGAACCCGTCGCGATGATCTCGGGCCACTGCCCGCGCACGACGTCCGCGGCGTGACCGGCGTACCGCACCAGCCCGGACGTCGCCCGCACCGCCGCACCGGCCGCGAGTACGGCCGCCCCCGGATATGTCGCCGATCCGGCGGCCACCCCGACCACGCCTTGGCTGTACTTGTCGTCGCCCGGGCCGGGCACCGGCCACGCGGCGGCGACGTCCGCCGTATCGAGCCGGTGCAGATCGGGCTCGCTGAGCCGCAGTCCGATGTCCACCAGGGACACCTCACCGCACGACGCGGGCGCGAGGGCGTGCACCGGCTTGAGCGCGCCGAAGGTGACAGTCCGATCCGCCACGACCGCCGGACCGTCGACGGCGCCCGTGTCCGGATCCACCCCGCTCGGCAGATCGACCGCGAGCACCGGCGAACCCACGTGCTCCAGCAGCGCGGCGGCGTCCGGCCGCAACGGCCCGCGCGCCGAAATACCGACGATCCCGTCGACGACGAGGTCGGCTCGGCTGATCCACTGTGGACCGTCCTCAAGGGACACGATCTTGCCGCCGGATCGCTTCAAGGCGGCCAAACCGGGGCCGTGCGCACGTTCAGGCTTCAGCAGGATCGCCGAGACGGCCACATTGCGGCGGCGCAGGAACGCGCCGGCCCACAAAGCGTCACCGCCGTTGTTGCCCGACCCGACGAGCAGCGTCACCCGCCGCCCGGACACCGAACCCGTGTGCTCGGCGAGCATGCCGGCCGCGTGTACCGCGAGGCCGAAAGCCGCGCGCCGCATGAGCTCGCCGTCGGGAGTGACGGCGAGCAACCGGTCCTCCGCCGCGCGAATCCGTTCCGTGGTCCAGATTCCCTGCACGACGCCTCCGGTCTTTTACTCGACGGTGACCGACTTCGCCAGGTTACGCGGCTTGTCGACGTCGTACCCACGCGTGCGGGCGATCTCGGCGGCCAGCACCTGCAGCGGCACCGTCGAGACCAGCGGCTGCAGCAGCGTCGGCACGGCCGGGATCTCGATCAGTTCGTCGGCGAACGGGCGGACGGTCTCGTCGCCCTCCTCCGCGATCACGATCGTGCGGGCGCCGCGCGCCTGGATCTCACTGATGTTCGACACCAGCTTCGAGTGCAGCACCGCGCGGCCCTTCGGCGACGGCATCACCACGACGACGGGCAGGCCTTCTTCGATCAGCGCGATCGGGCCGTGCTTGAGCTCACCCGCGGCGAAGCCCTCGGCGTGCATGTACGCCAGTTCCTTGAGCTTCAGCGCGCCTTCGAGGGCGACCGGGAAACCGACGTGGCGGCCGAGGAACAGCACGGCCTTCGAGTCGGCGATCCGGCGGCCGAGGTCACGGACCTGGTCCACAGTGGACAGGACCTTCTGTACCGCGGCGGGCATCGCTTCGAGTTCGGCGAATTCGCGGGCGACCTCGTCCGGGTACTTGGTGCCGCGGGCCTGCGCGAGCGCCAGGCCGACCAGGTAGTTGGCCGCGATCTGCGCGAGGAACGCCTTCGTCGAGGCGACACCGATCTCCGGACCGGCGTGCGTGTAGAGGACGGCGTCGGACTCGCGCGGGATCTGCGCGCCGTTGGTGTTGCAGACCGCCAGGACGCGGGCCTTCTGCTCGCGCGCGTGACGAACGGCTTCGAGCGTGTCCGCGGTCTCGCCCGACTGGGAGACGGCGACGACCAGCGTCGCGCGGTCCAGCACCGGGTCGCGGTAGCGGAACTCGCTGGCCAGTTCGACCTCGACAGGCAGGCGGCACCAGTGCTCGATGGCGTACTTGGCGACGAGGCCCGAGTGGTACGCGGAACCACAGGCGACGACGAAGACCTTGTCGACGTCACGCAGGTCCTGGTCGGAGATGCGCTGCTCGTCGAGGATGATCCGGCCGCCGTCGAAGTGGCCGCGCAGCGTGTTCGCCAGCGCCTCCGGCTGCTCCTCGATCTCCTTGAGCATGAAGTACTCGTGGCCGCCCTTTTCCGCGGCCGAGAGGTCCCAGTCGACGGTGAACGGCTTGGCCTGGGCGGCATCACCGTGGAAGTCGGTGACCTCGTAACCGTCGCGGGTGATCACGACGAGCTGGTCCTGGCCGAGCTCGACCGCCTCACGGGTGTGCTCGATGAACGCGGCGACGTCGGACGCGACGAAGTGCTCGCCCTCGCCGACACCGACGACCAGCGGCGAAGATCGGCGGGCGGCGACGACGGTGTCCGGCTGGTCGGCGATGGTCACGACCAGGGTGAACGCGCCTTCGAGACGACGGCAGACCGCGGCGACGCTCGCCGCGAAGTCACCCTTCGTGTCGCCCTCGGTGTAGGCGCGGGCGATCAGGTGCGCGGCGGTCTCGGAGTCGGTGTCGCTCGCCATCTCGACGCCTTCGGCCTCGAGCTCGGCACGCAGGGCGGCGAAGTTCTCGATGATGCCGTTGTGCACGACGGCGACACGCTGGGAGGTGTCGCGGTGCGGGTGCGAGTTGCGGTCGACCGGGGCGCCATGGGTGGCCCACCGGGTGTGCCCCATCCCGGCGGTACCGGTGAAGGCGTCCCTGCCGACGGTGTCGAGCTGGGTCTCCAGGTTGGCCAGGCGGCCCGCTTTGCGCTCGACGTTCAGCGCGCCGGTGCCGTCGAGGACGGCGACGCCCGCCGAGTCATAGCCGCGGTACTCCATCCGGCGAAGCCCGCCGATGACGACGTCCAGAGCCGGGCGGTGTCCGACGTATCCCACGATTCCACACACGGCCACCAGCCTAACGACGGAAATTCGGCCCCTTCGCCCGGGCGCCCGCACCTGTGTTTAGCGGGCTAAACGCGACGCTTAGGCACGCTAAGCAGCGCGGTCAGCCCGCTAAAGGCGAACGCCGGGGCGGCGCGCGGGCCGGACGAGGGCGCGGGCAGTAAGGTCACGAGCATGGCCAGCAAGCCCAAGCAGCTGCTCGCGGAGCTGTCCCACCCAGGTCCGCACGAGGTTCTGCGCGGCAACCTCGCCCTGGTCGGACTGCCCGGCGTCGTGTTCACCCCCCGTTCGGGCCTCGGTCTGCCCGCGATCGCGTTCGGGCACGGCTGGTTGCAGCCGACCGGGAGCTACCGGCATCTGCTCCGGCATCTCGCGAGCTGGGGCATCGTCGCGGCGGCCCCGGCCACGCAGCGCGGTCCGTTGCCTTCGCACCGGCTTCTGGCCGGTGACCTGCTCACGACGCTCGACTTGATCACGACGGTCCGCCTCGGACCGGACGGCATCAGCGTCGACCCGGCGAAACTCGGCCTGGCCGGGCATTCGACCGGTGGCGGGTCGGCGGTACTGGCCGCCGCGCAGGCCGCCGAGAACGAAGAGCGGCCCGAGATCCGCGCGGTCGCGACCATCACCCCCGCGCAGACGCTGCCGCCGGCGACGGTGTCGGCCCGCTCGGTGACCGCGCCCGGCCTGCATCTCGCGGCGGGTGAAGACCTGGTCGCGCCGCCCGTCGGACATGCCGAGGCCATCGCGGACGCGTGGGGCGGGCCGGTGCAGCTGCGGACGCTCGGCAAGTCGTCGCATCTCGGCGTCACCGAGGGCAGGCACTGGAGCCAGCTGCTGCTGCACGGGAAGCCGCACCGCGGGACCCAGCAGCTGACGCGGGCGCTGTTCACCGCGTTCTTCCTCACGCACCTGACGGGGACGACGAAGTACCAGCCCCTGCTGGACGCCGACGTCAAACGCGCCCCCATCGAGCTCCAGGACGAACCCGCCGCCTGACCGCCGGATCGCGTTTAGCGGGCTAAACGCGATCCGGGGGTGAAGCCGGTCAGTCGACCATCCACGAGTTGTTCGAGAAGTCGTCGTCGTCGAATCCCTTGTCGTCACGAGCGTGACGACCGCGGCGACGCGCGGGCGTGCCGGGCTCTTCGGGCGCCGCGGCGCTGGGAGCGGGCGCCGGCGCCGCGGACGGGACGTCCACCGTCGCCGGCATTCCGGGCACCCCCGGCGCGACCGGGATCGGCGGCGGAGGCGGCGCCGGCCGCGACACGTCGGCACGGGCACCGAACTCGGCGAACCGGGCATCCGGCTTGTCGTCGTCCTCGATGTCGAAGCCGATCGTGTGGCTGCGGTCGGCAGTCGTCTTGCCGGTCAGCCAGCCGCCCGCCTCCTTGCTCCGCTTCCCCAGCTCCTGCATGTGCGCGGCGTACTTGTCGTGGATGGCGGCGTCCTTCTGCATGGTCTCCGCCGCCTGGGCCTTGGCATCGGCGAGATGCCGCTCCCGCAGCCCGCGCTGCTCCAACTGCTCCGTGATGGCGGCGTCCTGCCTGGACATGGCGGCCGCCAGCCGGTCAACAGCGCTCATCGGTCCTCCCTCGTTCCCCGGCTACCGATCATCGCTCGTAACTGATCGAACGGTCGCCGCCCTCGTCGTCGAGCGATCCGCTGATCCGGCCGCCCGCACCACTGGTCTCGAAAATGCCACCCTCGACGCGGTACTGGCTCGACCCGCGCTGCGTGTCACCCCCGCCACCACCGGCCGCGCCGCCCATGGCGCCCATTCCGCCCATCATGCCGCCCATTCCGGCGGGCGAGCTCGCGGCACCGGCGCTCGCGGGCGCCGGGTCCATCCCGCCGGGAGCCATCCCGAGACCGCCTTCGGCCCCGGCAGGCTGCGCACCGCCGCCGGACTGCATGCCCGCTTCCAGGGAACCGGCTTCGTTCAGCGACCCCGACGAAGCACCTTCGAGAGGGCTGCCGATCGCGCCTTCGAAGCTGCCGCCGCCTCCCGCGGTCGGCACGGTGCCATCGCCGCCGGCACCCGACGCGCCACCCGCGCCGGCTTCGGCCCCCGCCGAGACCGAAGCGGTCCCTTCGGCGCCGACACCGACCTCGACTCCGCCCGGAGCGCTGAAGCCACCGCCGCCACCACCACCGGGAGGAGCGATGCCGTCAGCCGGGGCGGGCATGGGACGGACGTCTTCGACCTTGCCGGGCTGCGGGTTGCCGGGGTTCCGGTCGTCGAGGCCGTTCTTGATGTCGTCGGTCTGGAGGGTGTCGCCGGGCTTGAGCTCCTTCTTCTCACCCTTTTCGTCGAGGGTGTAGGTGGTCGGCTCGCCCTTGCCGTCGTCGACGGTCACCACGGTCGGACCGTTCGGTCCCTGCGGCTGCTCGGCGGTGATCTTGAGGTTGCCGTCCTGGATGTGGATCTTGCCGTCCGGGCCGGGCCGGTAGACGCCGTCGGGGCCGGGCTCGCCCTCCTTGACGGTGCCCTTCGGCCCGAACTCGCCGTCCTTGCCTTCTTCGCCGGGCTTGCCGTCCTTGCCCTCTTCGCCCTTCGGGTCGTCGAAGTCGAGCTTGTAGTCCTTCTCGTTGCCCTTGCCGTCGTCGACCTTGATGTCCATTTTGCCGTCTTTATCCGGCTCGGTCATCTCGATCTTGTTGTCGCCCTTTTGGACGGTCATGGTGTCCTGACCGTCGATGCCGTCCTTGATCGCCTCGCCCGTCGCCGGGTCGATCGGGTACGGCTTGCCGGTCTCGGGGTCCAGCTCGAGCGGCTTGCCGGTGACCGGGTTCATGCCCTCGGCGGGCTTGTCTTCCGGCTTCGGAGTCTCGGGAACCGTGGCGGCGGGCGGGGTGCTGGCACCGCCGCCGCTTCCGCTTCCACCGCCGCTCCCGGTTCCACTTCCACCACCGGTGCCACCACCGGTGTCACCGCCGCCGCCCTTGTCCTTGCCCTTGCCGTCGTCGGCGGGCGGCTTCTCGGAACCGGGCGCGGGGAACGGGTTCGTGTAGTCCTCCATGAACCGCGACAGCTCGTGATACTGCGTGTTGATCGTCTCGTTCGCGTTCTTGCAGAGCTTCTTGAAGTTCTCGAACCGCTCACCGAACTCGGTGGCGAACGAGCCCTTCAGCCACTGCTTCGCGGCCCCGATCGCGTAGTCCTTGTTCTCGTCGTTCAGCTTGCAGTCGTCGTCACGCAGCCGTTCGGCGAGATTGTTGCCCGGACACGCGGAGTCGAGCCAGTACGCGACGTCCATGAGCTTTTCTTTGGAATCGACCTTGCCGTTCGCGATCTCGACGACCTGCTTCGCCGTGAACAGCGGCGCCGTGGCGACTTTGTCGACTCGCAGCTTCAGCGTTTCGTCGACCTTCAGCTTGAGCGCGCTGTAGATCTTGTCGATGGTCGACGGCACCAGTTTGATGGCGCCGTCCATCTGCGCGATGAGCTCTTTCGCGTCGGGCTGGATCCGCTGCTCGTACTTGACCTTCGCGGCCGTCGCGCCCTCGCCCTTCCAGTCGTGGAAGAGCGTGGACAGCGCCGCCGACGCGTCCTTCTGAGTCTGCTCGACGGCCTTCTTCGCGTCGCCGAGATCTTCGACCTCGTCGAACATCTTCTGGAAGTTGATCTCGCGGTTCTCGTGGAACCGGTCCCAGATGTCGGTCTTGTAGCTGATCTCGTACGGCTTGTCCGGCATCTTGTTCCAGACCTGCTCGGCCCAGTCGGAGAAGAAGTCCAGCGCCGGCTTCCCGAGGTCGAGCACCTGGTCGGACTTGGTGGTGGAGCCACCCGCGGCGGGCCGGGACATGGAGTCGAGATCCTTGTCGGCCTGTTTCGTGGCGGCCGCCTGCTTCTTGTCCCCGGCCGCGTTCGCGTCACGTTCGGCGACGGCCTTCTTGTAGGCCTCTTCCCTGCCGCCGAACGACAACACCAACGCGTCTTTGGTGCCCTGCGTGACGTACGGGTCGTTCAGGATTTCCTTGATCTGTGCGGGCGTCGGTTCGCTCATTACTGGGTCCCCGCCTTGTTGGCAGCCGCGGCGTTCGCCTGGTCGGATGAGGTGTAGCGGGTCGACGCGGTGCTGACCCCGCCGGCGAGCTGGGTGAGCTGGCCCGCGTAGCCCTTCATCGCGTCGGAAATGGCGAGAATCCCGGTGGCGTAGCCCTTTTGGTAGTCCTTGTGGATCCGGCCGAAGTCGGCGGGCTGGACCTGCGTCGGCCCCACCTTCCCCGCCTCGGACGTAGTGTTCTCAGCCGCGCGCTCCAACGACGTCGACGCCGTGAGCATCGCCTCTGAATCGGCTTTGTAGCCCCCGTCCGGCATGACCGGTGCCCCCTTCGTCCCGCTGTATCCGCCTCGTTGTCCTACCTACGACGCACGCCGGCGGCATCAGGTGCCATCGCATATGCACACAGAATGTACCCACCGGTCATCCGGACCGCAGGGACATTCACACCTTTGCTAACTCAAACGATTTCGGCGCAAGAAGCCTGGTAGACCGCGTTTTCGCGGTTTCGCGCCCGCTTCGATGGCTTCGGCGAGCACGGTGGCCGCGCCGCGGATGTCGACCAGGCGATCCAGCTCGTCGAGGTCGATGTCGATACCGAACTCCACCTCGACCGTCGCCAGGAGCCGGACGCGACGCCGGGAGTCGACGCCCATCTCGGCGAAGGGCGTGTTCTCGTCGATGGTGTCCGGATCGACGTCGAAGGTTTCGCAGACGAGGGCCTTGATCTCGTCGACGTACTCGCTCCCGTCAGCTGCCATGGGGGAATTCTGTCCCATCCGCGGTCCAGTACCGCGTTCTGGCCGCGGAACGCGCGACCTTGCCGCTGGAGGTCCTCGGCAGGCCGCCGGGTTTCACCAGGAAGAAAGCACGAAGCCGCACGTCGTGCCGCTCGGCGACGGCGCGGGTGGCGGCCCGCGCGATCTCGGCTTCGTCGAAGTCGGGGGCTTTCCGCGCGCGTTCGGCGACCACGACGACGCCCTCCCCCTCATCGCCGTCGACCGAGAACGCGGCGACCCGTTCTGGCCCGAGAAGGGGGTGCGTGGCGGCGACCGTCTCCTCGATGTCGTGGGGGCTGTGATTACGGCCGTCGATGATGATCAGGTCCTTGATGCGACCGGTCACCGACAGCCTGCCGTCGCGGATCATGCCCAGGTCGCCGGTGCGGAGCCAGCCGCCTTCGCCGTCGAGTTCGGCGCCGAACATCTCGGCGGTCAACTCCGGACGGCGCCAATACCCGGCAGCCACATTGGGCCCCTTGACCCAGATCTCGCCCGTGTCGACTTTAGCGGGCAAACTGCGATCCGGCGGTGGCACGACGCGGACCCGCTGCCCCCTGGGCCAGCCGATTTCGACGATTTCCCGGCCGTCCACCTCGGTCATTACCGGGCCGCCGGAATCGCCGCTGGCGACGTAGACCGTGGCCTCGGCCAGACCGTAGGACGGCCGGAACGCGCCCCTCGGGAAGCCGTGGGGTTCATAAGCGGCGAGGAACTCCCGGACGGTCGCCGCCCGGACCGGTTCACTGCCGCTGAGCGCGATCGACACCGTCGAGAGGTCGTACTCGGCGCGCTTCGACTCGGGCACGGCCTCGGTCACCAGGTCGTACGCGAAGTTCGGGGCCGCGGTGAGGGTGTTCGGATACGACGACATCAGCAGCAGCCAGCGTTCCGGGCGCCGGATGAACTCCAGCGGCGCGATGAACACCGTCCGGCCGCCGGCGTGCATCGTCCCGGCGAGTAGCTGCGCCAGCCCCATGTCGTGGAAGAACGGGATCCAGCCCACGCACGTGGTGTGCTCGTCGACGTCATAGGCGTCGCAGATCTGCCAGCAGGCGGCCGACAACGCCCGATGCGTGATGATCACGCCGGCGGGTGATCGCGTCGTGCCGGAGGTGTACTGCAGGTAGGCGGGGTCTTCGGGGGAGACCGGCGACGGCGGCGACTGGTCGGCCGGGTCCGGCGGCAGGGTGTCGACGGCGATGATCTCGCGCGGCGCCGGAACCGGTTCCGCCTCGGCGAAGTCGGTCAACCGCTCGACCAGGGCCTCCGACGTGAGCCAGATGTCGGCGTCGCAGTCGTTGAGGACCCCGACGAGCCGCTCGCGGTGAGCGCGGACGTCCGGTGCGGACAGCGGCACCGCGACAGCCCCGGCGTACAGCGCGCCGAAGAAGGCGACGACGTAAGAGAGGTCCTGCCGCGCGGTGATCGCGACGCGGTCTCCCGGCTGGATCACCTCACGCAGCTTCGCCGCGACAGCCCGGACGTGGACGAGCAGTTCGGCCCAGGTCAGCGTGTCCTCGACGGGCTCGTGCCGGTTCGAGCAGTCGAGGTGCGTGTACGCCGGACGATCGACCTCGGCGCGTTCGAGCAGGCGGCGCACGAGCGGGGTCCGCAACACTTCGTCGGGCACTTCTGGTGACGGTTTTGAAGGCACTGGCACATCCTCCGGCGGCGCATGGGCATCATACGAACGTGGACGACTTCTTCGTGCTGGACGATCCGGCGGATCGCGTCAAGGCCCTGCGCGACCGCGAGCTCAGCTCGAACCCGGGCGGTGCCGCGGCCGAGACGCCGAACCTCCTGCTGATGGACGGCGCCGGCCACCGGCGGCTCCGCGCGGTCGTCAAGGAGGTCATCGCCCTGGTGGAACCCCTCCCGAATGCCCTGCTCACAGACCTGCGCGTCACGATTAGCCCGCTAAAGTCGAGTGCGCGCTTCGACCTCGTGGCCGACTTCGCCAGGCCGGTGGCGGCCAGGGTGACGGAGGCGGTGCTGGGCACGGTCGAGCCACTCGGCGAGAAGCTCCTGACGAACCTTTCGGAGACCGCCGCGAATCTGGACGTCTGGTCGGGCGGGCCCGCCGGGGCCGACACCGCCGCGCTCAGGGTCGCGATGTTCTTTCTCAAGGCGACGGCCGTCGACGGCGGCGGGCTGGCGCTGCTCCGCGAAGCGCACGAAGCGGGCCGGATCACCGAAGACGAGCTGATGATCACGCCGGTGATGCTCGCCCACGCGGCGTACGAGAACTCCATGAACTTCCTCGCCCTCGCCGGCCTCGAACTCCTACGCCGTCCAGACGTCCTCGACGACGTACGCGGTCTGATCCACGAAATCGCCCCGACCCGCTTCGCCGCCCGTCGCGTGACCGCGCCGTTCTCCTTGGCGGGCAAGGATTTCGAGACCGGGGACAAACTGGCCATCCCGCTGGGCCCCGACGCCGAACTCGCCTTCGGCCTCGGCAGGCACACCTGCCCCGGCTCGCGAGTGGCGGTCGCCGAGGGCGAAGCCGCGCTTCGCGCCCTCGCCGAGATCCTGACTCCCGACCACGTCGCCGAAGAGGTGCGGTACAAGACGCACGCCGTCTTCCACGGCGTCGAGCGGGCCATCGTCGCGCTGCGAACCTGACCGTTCAGGTCGCCAGCCAGTCGGTGTTGGCGAAATCGTCGTCGTCGCCTCGCGCGGCGGCCGCCCGCCGATGCCGCCCGGCCGGACGCTCCTCCGGCGCAGACGCCGGAGCCGGCGGGGGCTGCGGCGGCGCGGGAACGGACGGAGCAGGCGGCCGGTACGCGATCGGCGGCTCCTCGGCCGCCCGATACCCGGCACGGCGCTCGTTCTCGGCCTCGTCCTCCTCGAACCCGAAGTCGCCGTCGTCCTCGACCTTCTCCGAGAGCGTCGACTCGGTCTCCCAGCCGCCTGCGGCCTCTGCGCGCCGCTTCTGCTCGCTTCGGGCCGCGAGCGCCGCGCCCGTTTCCTGCTTGAGCTGCTCGCCCGCCGCCTTGGTCTCCTCGATCGCCTTGGCCGCCCGGTTGTCGACGAGGTACATCCGGTCGCCGTTCTCGCGCTCCAGCCCGGCCAGCTTGTGCCGGAGTCCGGCGAGATCCTCTTCAGGATTCACTGACCCTCCCCTAACGGAAGCCGATGACGCCGTCGTCGTCGAGCGAGCCGCTGATCCGGCTGCCCGTCGTCGTCGCGGTGTCGAACAGGCCCCCGTCGACCCGGTATCCGCTGGACGTGCGCTGCTGGTCTTCGCCGGAACCTTGTCCGCCCCCGGCCGCGCCGCCGCCCATCATGCCCATGCCGCCCATCATCCCCGCACCGGCCGCGGCCGGATCCTGGGCGCCCCCTCCCGGAGCGGAGCCGAGCCCGGACGACGTCGAGGGAGCGGCCGCGCCGCCGCCGGTCCCGGCCGGATCCGACGTGTCACCGAGACCGTTGTCCCCGCCTTCGAACGGGTCGCTCAGCGACTGGGCGGTCGTCGATTCGGAGTCGCCGTCCCCGGCCGCCGCCACCGGCTCGGCCTGCTGACCGGGCGCGGGTGCTCCGCCGCCGGCCCCACCGGACGTGCCGTCGTGCGAGCGAACAGCCTGCTCTTCGACAGGCTGCGCCGCGGCATGCCTTCCGGCCGGCTGCGGCGCGGAGTCCGGGTTCGCGTGACGGCCACCCACGGACTCGTCCTCGCCCAACGTGTACTTCGACGGCTGTCCCGAACCGTCGTCGACGGTCACCAGCGTCGGCCCGTCAGGACCGTTCGGCCGTTCCGCGGTGATCCTGAGGCCGCCGTCCTCGATGTGGATCTTGCCGTCGGGACCCGGAGTCGCCGGTGGGCGCGGAGCAGGCTGCTCGGCCCCCTCCCGGTGTGCGGGGCCGCCAGCCGCATCCGGCGTGGCCTTACCGTCACCGAAGTCGAGGTCGTAGTCCTTGACCTGGCCGGTGCCGTCTTGGACGGAGATGCCCATCTTCCCGTCGGCGCCGGGCTCGGCCATGGAGATCTTGCGGTCGCCCTGCTCGACCGTCACCGGCTCCGGTCGCACGGTGTCCTTGACCGCCTCACCCGTGCGAGGGTCGATCGGATACGGCTCGCCGGTGGCCGGGTCGACGTCGAGTGGCTTGTCCGTGACCGGGTTCTTCTCCTGGCCGGGAACTTCGGGCTTTTCCGGCTCCGGAAGCACGGTGTTGCTCGGCGTCATGCGCCCAGCGCCGCCCCCACCGGCCGACGGTCCGGCACCGCCACTGCCACCGCTGGCGGGCGGGCCGCCACCGCCCTTCTCGACCGGCTTTTCGACCGGCTTTTCGACCGGCTTCTCGCCGCCCGTTTCCGGAGTCTTGCCCAGATCCGCGAACGGGTTCTCGACCACCTGGCCGAGCGAATCGAAGTACGCCTTCCACGCGCCGTTGATCGCGTCGCGCGTGTTCTTGCACACCAGCTGGAAGTTCTCGATGTGCTTGCCGAACCAGCCGAGGAAGACGTTCTTCAACCAGGCCACCGCCTGAGGTTTGAGGACCTCGTCGATGGTGCTCTGGTCGATGTCGCCGGCGTCGTCGTTGAACGCGTCCTTGGCTTCGACACTCAGGAACTTGATGCAGTGGATGATGTCGTTCTGGCTGCACGAGCCGTCGGCGATGCGGATGATCCGCTCGATGTCCTGCGCCGTGGCACCGTCGATGTTGTCAGTGAACCACTTCTGCAGCCACTCGACCTTTTCGCGGCAGAACCTGCCCACCGAGGCGGTGGTGCGCAGCAGCCCGTCACCCGCGGCCTTGAACGCCTCGGCGACCAGACCGGTCTTGTCCGAATAGGCCTTCTGGTAGGCGCGCGCCTGTTCGGCGGCGGCGCCTTCCCAGGTGCCGAGCGAATTCCCCAGCTTTCCGGAGACGTCCTGCGCGGACCCGGTGACGGCCGTGCCGACCGCGGTCAGCTCCTCCGCGCTCGTCTTGAAGAGGTTGAACGGGATGTTGTCCTGCTCGTGGTACAGGCGCTGAAGCTCGGCGAGGGAGACCGCCGCTCCGCCGCCCGCCAGGCCCAGCGCGCGGACGTAGAGCGGGTGGAAGATCTCGTAGACCTTGAACCCCGACAGGCCGGGGACCATGATGTCGTTCGAATTCGCGCAGCCCGGGTCGGTCTCGGTGGCGCGCCCGGCGATCTCCTGGGTCTTCGCCGCGTCCCGGTTCAGCGCGTCACGATCACCCTGCCGCCCCGCGGCCTGGTTCGCGTCGTACTTCTCGTGCGCGGTCTTGTAGGCCTTCTGGAGGTCTTCGAGGTAGGCGTCGTTGGAGCCGATGTCGCTCTCGGTGATCCAGTCACCGTTCATCGACTTGATGTAGTCCCGGAAGCCGTTCCGCTCGGCTTCGCTGGCGAACCCGCAGCTTTCCGGTGTCTCGTCCTCGATGTAGTCGATGTAGTTGAGGGCGAGCTCGCGTTTGGTGTCGCGGTCGATGTTCGGGTCGTTGAGAATCTTCTCGACTTCGGCCCGGCTGGGAATGTCGTGACCGGTGTCCCCGCCGACATCTGCGAGAGGCATCAGTGCTTCCTCATCTCGGCGGCGTTGGAGTCCTCATTGGACTGGTAAAGGTCCTTGGACGCCGCGAGCTTGCGGCCGAACTCGTCCGAAGCCGCGAGATAACTGCGCGCGCACTTCGCCAGGCGCTGGATGCTCACGGAGTACCCGCTGAAGCAATCCCCGTGCGCCGGACCGAAACTCGCCGCGGTCAGGTTGATCTGCTCGACCGCCCCGATCGGCCCTTCGCAAGCCTGCTTGGGCAGGTCCTGCAAGACCTTGGCTGCCTCGTTCAGCTGCGCTGGATCGACCTTGTGCCCTTTACCGGCCACCGTCACCCTCCCCTAGGTATCCGCACACGGAATGTACCGGGCCGGTAACCCCAGCGCAGCGACTTGAGGAGATCGTGAGAGGGGTTACGAGGCGGAGGAGACGACTCCCGCGAGCCGGTCCGCGGCCGCCTGTGCGGTGTCGTGCGCGGTGGCCTCGACCATGACGCGGACCAGCTGCTCGGTGCCCGACGGGCGCAGCAGGACACGGCCTTCTTCACCGAGTTCCGCCTCGACGGCGCCGACGGCGTCGCGGACCGCGGCCGAGACGGCGACGGCCGCCTTGTCCGCCACCGGGACGTTCACCAGCACCTGCGGCAGGCGGTTCATGACCGCGGCGAGCTCGGCGAGCGACTTGCCGGTGGACGCCATGCGGCTCATCACACGCAGCGCGGTGAGGAGGCCGTCGCCGGTGGTCGCGTAGGCGGGCAGGACGACGTGGCCCGACTGCTCGCCACCGAGCGCGAACCCGCTCGCGCGGAGCTCTTCGAGGACGTAGCGGTCGCCGACGGCGGTGGTGACGAGGTTGATGTCGTGCGCGCGCATCGCCAGGTGCAGGCCGAGGTTGCTCATCACGGTCGCGACCAGGGTGTTCTTGGTCAGTTCGCCGGTCTCGGCGAGCGCGAGCGCGAGGACGGCCATGATCTGGTCGCCGTCGACGAGTTCACCCGCGGCGTCGACCGCGACACAGCGGTCCGCGTCACCGTCGTGCGCGATCCCGAGGTCGGCGCCGTGCTCGACGACGGCGGCGCGCAACCCCTCCGGGTGATTCGACCCACAGTGCTCGTTGATGTTCACGCCGTCCGGGTCCGCGTGGATCGCGATGACCTCGGCGCCGGCCTTGCGGTACACCTCGGGGGCGGCGAAGGAGGAGGCACCGTTCGCGCAGTCGACGACGACCCGCAGCCCCGCGAGCGGGTGCGGAGTGGCCGACAGCAGGTGCTCGATGTAGCGGTCACCCGCGTCGGGGACGTCCTTCACCCGGCCGACGCCGATGCCGGTCGGGCGGGTGACGGGAGCGGCGAGACCGGCTTCGATCTCGTCCTCGATCCCGTCGGGCAGTTTGTGGCCACCCGCCGCGAAGAGCTTGATGCCGTTGTCGGGCATGGGATTGTGGGAGGCGGAGATCATCACGCCGAGATCCGCTTCGAGCGCGCCGACCAGGTAGGCGACGGCGGGCGTCGGGAGGACGCCGAGGCGGAGCACGTCGGCACCCGCGGAGGTGAGGCCCGCCACGACGGCGGCCTCGAGCATCTCGCCACTGGCGCGCGGGTCACGGCCGACGACCGCGACCGGGCGGTGCGAACGGTCGTGGGCCGCGAGGACGCGGGCGGCGCTGGCGGCGAGCGAGAGCGCCAGCTCCGGGGTCAGCTCCTCGTTGGCGAGGCCACGTACGCCGTCGGTACCGAATAGACGAGCCATCTGTCGACCTCCTTGAAAAACCACCACGACAACCTAGCCAGTCCCCCTGTTTACCCGCCCACGCCCCCGGCTTCGCCTTTAGCGGGCTAATCGCGACGCGCGCGACTTTAGCGGGCTAAACGTGATACGGGTGGGGCGCATGGGGCGGGTGGGACTGGGGTGAACGGGGACCGAAGGACCCCGGAAACACGGAAGCGCCCATCCGAGAGACGGATGGGCGCTTCCGCGGGTTGCGCCAGAGGCGCGATCAGCGCTTGCTGTACTGCGGAGCCTTACGGGCCTTCTTGAGGCCGTACTTCTTCCGCTCCGTGGCGCGGGCGTCACGGGTCAGGAAGCCGGCCTTCTTCAGGGCCGGACGGTCGTCGGCGTCGACCTCGACGAGCGCACGGGCGATCGCGAGACGGAGCGCACCGGCCTGGCCCGAGATCCCGCCACCGTGCAGGTTGGCGAAGATGTCGAACGAGTCGGGCTTGTCGACCGTCACCAGCGGCTCACGGATGAGCTGCTGGTGCACCTTGTTCGGGAAGTACTCCTCGAGCGTGCGGCCGTTGAGCTTGAACTCACCGGTACCGGGAACGACGCGCACCCGGACGACGGCTTCCTTACGACGGCCGACGGTCTGGGCGTTGCCACCGGCGGCACGCGACGGGCGCGGGGCGGCGGGGGTCTCGCTGGTCGCGACGGCGTCGCCGACCGGAGCGGTCTCCGTGGTCGCGACAGCCTCGACGGCCTCGGTCTCGGTGCTGGTCACAGACTGTTCCTCACTCACTGCGCGACCTGCGCGATCTTGGTGATCTCGCGCGCCTGCGGCTGCTGCGCGGCGTGCGGGTGCTCGGCACCGGCGTAGACCTTGAGCTTCTTCGCCTGGGCGCGGCCGAGCTTGTTCTTCGGGAGCATGCCCTTGACGACCTTCTCGAGCAGGTGCTCGGGCTTGGTGTCGAGCAGCTCGCCGAAGGAGCGCTTACGCAGACCACCGGGGTAACCGCTGTGCCGGTACGCGAACTTCTGCTCTCGCTTGTTACCGGTGAGCGCGACCTTCTCGGCGTTGACGATGATGACGAAGTCACCGGTGTCCACGTGCGGGGCGTAGGTCGGCTTGTGCTTGCCGCGCAGCAGCGTGGCGACCTCGGTCGCGAGCCGGCCGAGCACGACATCCTCGGCGTCGATCACGTGCCAGGCACGAGTGACGTCGCCGGGCTTGGGGCTGTACGTGGGCAAGGGTCTACCTCGTCGTCAACATTGCGTGTGGGTTCTGTGCGGGCCTAGCGCTTACGCGCCGCAGCGCACAACGACATATGAAGATACCCCCACGCCCGACCCTACTGCGAAGCGGGGGTCGGTCCGGGGTCCCATACTAGGACCGGCGCCCGGCGGGCGCCCCGCAACTGTACCCCGCCGGTGTGGCGGAACCGCCCACGGCATCGTCCTTCGCGGGAGAGGATGAGACGATCCGGACGCGCACCGCGCGCGGGGGACTCGATCAGGGGAACGGCGATGAACAAACGTCCAACGACCATCTTGTGCGTGCTGAGCGCCGTGCTGGCGCTCACCACCGCCTGCGGCCAGGGGCGGGCGGGCACCGCCGTGCCGAAGGGTGACGACGCGGCGACCTACGTCGGCACGAAGTTCGAAACGGCGATGAACAAGCTCCAGGACACCATCGGCCAGCAGCGCGACGTCACCAGCGAGTCGGGCGCCTACTTCCGGTTCGACGAGAAGTACATCCGCAGCACGATCTCCTCGGCCCGCACCGGTTCGCCGGAAGGCCGGGTCAGCCGTCAGCGCTCGCAGAAGAACCCGGATGACAGCATCGACTGGTACACGCCCGCCGACGGGACCGTCGAGTACGTGTACCTCGGCCCCGTCTACAAGAGCCTCGCCCCGACACCGTGGGTCTCGATGCCGAAGTCGGAGGCGGGCCTGGCGATCCCGTGCGCCTGGGTCGGGATCATCACCGCCTGCAAGATGGCCGACGCGATCGCCGTCTCCTACAACGCGGACAAGAAGATCGTGAAGGGCGCCAAAAGCCTTCCGGAGAACCGGATCGAGCTGACCGCCGACATCCCGTTCGGGAAGTTCATGGAACGGCGGGTGGAGGTCCTGCCGCCCACGATCAGCGGGGCCGTCACGGCCGAGATGAAGAAGGCGCCGGTGCGCACCACCGTCTCCCTCAACTCGGACGGCACGCTGAACCAGATCGTCATGGACGCCAAGATCGAGGGCGGCGGGCACAAGATCGAACTGCGCTACGACTTCCGCTTCACCGGCAAGGCGAGTGCGCAGGACCTGCCCAAGCTGCCCGACGCCTCGCAGATCACCGTGCTGCCGGACAAGGCGGCCAAGGACGACTTCAACCGCCGCTTCAACGCGTTGAAGGGCGTCTGAGACATGGCCCCCTTTCGTCCCGACGCCGTGAAGTTCCCGAAGTCCCGAGATGACCACCGATGAGCCAGCCCCCAGAACAGCAGCCACAGCAACCGCAGCAGTGGTGGCAGCCGCCCGCGAATCCCGCGAACCAGCAGCAGGGCTGGCAGCAGGAAGGCCAGGCCACCGGACCGCACGCCGGGCAGTGGCAGCAGAACGATCCGAACGCGGCGACCACCGGTTCCTACACGGGGCAGTGGCAGCAGCAGCCGGGCGTCACCGGCTCCTTTTCCGGGCCCTGGCAGCAAAGCGGCACTCCCACACCGGGGACGGCGTGGCAGCAACCGCAGCAGCAGCCCGCTCCGCAGCAGGATTGGCAGGCACCGCACCAGGTTCCGGGCACTCCCCCGCAGGGGCAGTACGGCGGCGGATTCCAGCCCGCCCAGTCCTCCTCGCAGTACGGCGGGCTCGGCGCTTTCGGGACAGAGCCGGCGAAGAAGCCCAAGGGGTCGAAGAAGACCTTGCTGGTCGGGGGGATCGCCGCGGCTGTCGTGATCGCGGGCGGCGTCGGCGCTTGGCTGCTCGGCGCGTTCGCGGGCGACACGCTCGATCAGAAGTCGGTCCAGGACGGTGTCGCGCGGGTGCTCAACGAGCACTACGGGGAGCCGGACGTGAAGAACGTGTCCTGTCCTTCCGGCCAGCCAGTGGAGAACGGCACCACGTTCGACTGCTCGATCGATCTTTCGGGGCAGCAGAAGAAAGTCACCGTCCGGGTGCTGAACACCACCCCGGAATTCGAGGTCGGCGCGCCGCACTAACACGAAAAGCCGCGACGGGTTTCCGTCGCGGCTTTCGTTTGACACAAACGAAACGGCGGGCTCGGCATCCGAAGATGCCTGCCCGCCGTTGCTCGTTCGGAGCCGGAAGACTCAGAACAGGCCGGTGACGCCCTGTTCCGTGGCCTGGTAACCGTCGGCCAGCTGCGGCAGCACGCCGGCGACCTGCGCGAGCAGCTGCTTGAGCTCCTCGAACTTGTTGTCCCACTCGGTCTGCGCGGCGATGTACGCGGTCTGCGCGTCACCCTGCCAGGTGTTGACCAGCGGAGCGAGGTCGCTCTTCAGCTGCCCGAAGAGGGACTCCAGCTCGCCGCCGGTGTTCTTGCAGTCGTCGGCCGCCGCGTGGATCGTGGCGTAATCGACCTTCATCTCGCCCATGAATTCCTCCAGTGATTAAGAAAAGTCTTGGATTGGTGCGGGGTGGAGCAGATCAGCCGAGGACGCCGAAGCCCTTGTTGACCGAGTTGATGAGTTCCTGCTGCTGCTGCTCGGTAGCGTTGTACTTCGAGCCGGCCTGCTCGAGCAGGTCACCGATGTTCTGGAGGGCCTGGTTGAGGGCGCGGCCCGTGTCGTCGAAGCGCTTCATCACGTTGTTGAACGCGATCGAAGCGTCACCGGTCCAGCCCGCGCGGGTGGCCTCGATGTTGTCGCGAAGCTTGCTCAGGTTCTGGTCCATCGAGACGCGAACCTCGGTCACCCGCTTCTCAGCCTGGGTGAACTGCTCGACATCTCCCTGAAAACCGCCAGCCATGGGAGCTACCCCCTTCGTTCGTGGTTATCCGTACTTGGTGAAGTTCGTTTGGTACGGACCTACGACGGAGACACTGCCACGTCTGGTTCCCTCTTGTCGCTCGTTGGTTTCAAGTAGTTGCTTGCGTTAACGCTCCCGGCGGGAACCGGACGCGGGAACTCGGCGCGCACGCCGCTTTTCGCCCGGAGAACATGGCTCTCACCACGCGATTTAGCGAACGCACACAGGCCGTTCAATCGCCGCGGCTCATGATTCGCGACTGCGAAAAGTCCTCGTCGTCGTCACCCACTCGTGGCCGTCGGGGCGCCGGTTCTGTCCGAAGGGGAACCAAGTCCGCCGCCGAGGGCAAAGCGGGAACCGGAAGACCGGCGCCGACACGGAACCGTTTCGCGGCGTTCCGGAGCGCGGCGGGGGTCGGCGCGGTCTCGCCGCCCGCGAGCCGTCCCTTGCCGAATTGCTTCGCCAGTTCGGCGTTCTCGCCCCGCCGGCGTTCGTAACGCGCCTTGGCCGTGCGGGCGACCTGCCGCGCATAGGTGACCGCGTCGCGCCCTGTACGCGCGAAGTGTTCGGCGGCGGTCTCGGGTTCGGGTGGCATCTGCCTCCCCCTTCAGTTGATGACCACCATCGTCTTGACGACCTGCTCGCAGGCCGCGCTCACGCGTTGTTCGAGCGGCGAGCCGGTGCCGTACTGGCACCCGATGTGGACGCGAGTCTTCCCCTGCACGACGACGTACCAGTCGACGCGCGCGCTCGGTTTGGTCTCGCGGTAGTAGATGACGGTCTTGCCGGCGTATTGCGCGTTGCCGTTGAAGCCGCTGTACTTGTCCGGCTTCAGGCGCGCCAGCGCGGCGAGTTCGTCGACGAGCTTCTGCCTGTCGGCCGTCGCGTCGTAGTCCATCACGTTCTCCTGGGCGACCACGAGATCGTCGCCGGTGAGGGATTCGCTGGGGTGGATCACCACCTGGCGGTTGGCGACGCGGTCGTCGGTCTGTGTCCAGTCCGGCGGCGCGATGAAGCGGTAGTCGTACTGGGCGAGCGTGCGGCCCTCCGGTTCGGCCTCCCCGCCGTTGACGGCGAAGAGGATGCCTCCGACGACCGCCGCGACGGCCACCACGGCCCCCGCGATGATCCAGGGCAGCTTTTTGTTCTTCTCGGCGGTCTTGGGTTCCCGGGCGGGCTCACCCGGCCGCCACGGCGGCGGTGCCGCTATCCCCTGCTGTCCCATCGGAGGCGACGGCGGCCCGTGCCGCGTCGCGTTTAGCGGGCTAAACGCGCTCTGCGGGGGTGGGCCGGGCGGGAACGGAGGACGCGGGGCATCGGGACGCCGGTCGGCCGGGGCGGGCGCGGGGCCACCGCCGACGCGGGAGACCGCGGAGCCCGCGAGCGAACCCGTCCGGTCCGGATCGATCAGCACCGCGCGCAGGGCACCGCGGGCGACCACTGTCTCCGGCTGATCCAGGGTCGTGGGTACGACACCGGTCCGCTCGTGCACCAGCCGGGACACCATCGGGATCCGGCTGGACCCGCCCACGAGGAAGATCGCCGTCAGCTGTTTCGGCCGCAGGCCGGAATCACCGATCGCGGCCACGGTCAGCTCGACCGCGCGGCCGAGCGGGCCCGCGATGAGCCGCTCGAGGTCTTCCCGGGTCACATGCGCGTCGGCGAACGGCGGCGGCATCGGGACGTCGGTGTACGCGTGCCGGGAGAGCGTCTCCTTCGCACCGCGCACGTCCTGCCGCAGGACGCGGCGCCGCCGTCTGTCCGTGAGCTCGCGGCCTTCGACCAGCTTCCGCCATTCCGGCGGGTCGACGGACGACACCAGCGACCCGACGTGCTCCAAGAGCGCCTGATCGACGTCCGCTCCCCCGAAGCTCGGATCGCCCCGCGTGGCCAGCACCTGGAACCCAGCGCGTTTAGCGGGCAAACTGCGATCCGCCGGGCTGCCGGGCATGCGCTGCACCACGGAGACGTCGACGGTGCCACCGCCGAGGTCGAGGACCGCCAGCGCGTCGCCGGGGCGGCCGCTGAACTCCACGGTGCGCTCGGAATTGAGGTCGGCCGGGGCGAACGTCGCCGCGTGGTAGACCGCCGCGGCGACCGGCTCCGGCACGAGCGCGACCTGACGCGCGAGCCCGCCCGCCGCCTGCCGGAGCAGCCGGGTGCGGGTCGCGCCCCAATCGGCGGGATGGGTCAGCACGAGCAGCTCGACCTCGGCGTCGCCGGCGAGCCGGCGCGCCTCGGTCACCGCGCGCTTCAGCACGGCGTGGACGACGTCGGTCACGCGCAGGACGTTGTCGCCCAGCAGCAGGTCGCCTTCGTCGATCCGGCGCTTCGGGTTCGGCTCGTAGCGCGACGGATCCACCGCCGCCTGCCGCTCCGCCTCCTGGCCGACGAACAGCGTCCCGTCCGGCGCGGCGTAGACCGCCGACGACATCAAGGGCTGCCCGTCCACCACGACGACCTGCGGCTCGCGGCCGTTGATCGAAGCGACTACGCAGGTGCTCGATGTCCCGAAGTCCACCGCTACCCGCACTGTCACAAGCCACTCCCGCAGATCGTCGTCGTCACCCCACGCCCGGCCCTTGCCTCACCTGGTTCCGCGGGAGGTCAGTCCGGCTGAATCCACGAGACCTGCATGAGCTGCTTGCCGTGCTTCCGGGTCACGAGGTTGCCTCGGCCCGGCGGCATCTGGCTCGGCTTCACGTTGGCGACGAGGTTGCCTTCGTCCCGCGAGCCGTTCATGACCATACCGGGCGCCGCGATCTCCCTGAGCTTGCCGAGGATCGGGTCGAACATCGCCCGGCTCGCGCCACCACTGCGGCGCACGACGACGATGTGCAGACCGACGTCCTTCGCCTGCGCGAGGAATTCGGCGAGCGGCTTCAGCGGGTTGCTCGTCTGCGTGGCAACCAGGTCGTAGTCGTCGACGATGACGAACAGCTCCGGACCGGTCCACCAGGACCGGGTCTTGAGCTGTTCCTGCGTGACGTCCGGGCCGGGGAGGCGCCGGGTCATCGACCCGTGCACGTCCTTGACCATGCTCTCCAGCTGCGCGGCGGACACCGCGTAACCGAGCAGCTGGTCCCCGCCGATGAAGCCGAGCATCGTGCGCCGGTAGTCGACGAGGATGATGACCGCTTCCTGCGTCGTGTACCGCTCGGTGATGCCCCTGGTGATCTGGCGCAGCAGGTTCGTCTTGCCCGACTCGCCGTCCGCGAACGCGTAGAAGTGCGAATCGGCGGCGAAGTCGAGATAGATCGGCTGGAGGTCTTCCTCGTTGACGCCGATCGGCACCAGCTTCGTGTTGCGCTTGGTGTCGATGCTGAGGACCTCGTCGTAGGTGACCATCTCCGGCAGCAGCCGGACCTGCGGCGCCGGGCGGCCCTTCCACGCGGCCTTGATCTTCGCGACCGCGTCGGCGACACCGGCGGCGACGTCGTCCGGGTTGCTCGATCCGTCGATGCGCGGAAGACCGGTCAGCAGGTGCAGCTTGTCCCTGGTGAGACCGCGGCCGGGGCGTCCGGCCGGGACGTTCACCGCGACCCGGCGGTCGATGTCCGACTCGCTCGGGTCACCGAGACGCAGCTCGAACCGGGTACCGATCATGTCCTTGATCGCCGGGCGGATGTCCGCCCACCTGTTCGCCGCGATGATGACGTGCACACCGTAGGAAAGACCCTGGGTGGCGAGCTTGGTGATCGAGGTCTCCAGCTCGTCGAAGTCGTCCCGCAGCGCCTTCCAGTTGTCGACGATCAGGAAGGCGTCACCGAAGGCGTCGTCCTCGGGCTTGATCTCGCCCCGTCGCTTGCGGTTGCGGAACTCGTTCATCGAGTCGATGCCCATCGCACCGAACCGGCCTTCCCGCTCGGTGAGCAGGGTGGTCAGCTCGGCCACGATGCGGCGGGCCTTGTCCGGCTCGCGCCGGGCGACGGCCACGCCACCGACGTGCGGCAGGCCCTGGAGACCGGCCAACGTACCGCCACCGAGGTCGAGCGCGTAGAACTGCGCTTCCTCGGGAGTGTGGGTCAGCGCCATCGACATGATCAGCGTCCGGAGCATGGTCGACTTGCCCGACTGCGGACCGCCGACGATCACACCGTGCCCGGCGCCACCGGAGAAGTCGGCCCACAGCAGGTCACGACGCTGCTCGTACGGACGGTCGACGATGCCCATCGGCACCTGCAGCCGCCCGTTGCCGAAGAATCCGACGGGGGAAAGACCGCGGTCGTCGGTGGGGTTCAGGTTCGGCAGCAGGGTGTCGAGCGAGTTCGGCTCCTTGAGCGGCGGCAGCCAGACCTCGTGCGCGGGCGGGCCCTGGCCGATCAGCCGGGACACGATCACGTCGAGCTCACTGGGCTCGACGGCCTCCTCCGACTTGGCCTCTTCCACCGGCGCGGCCTCGATCTGCTGCGGCTCCGGTTCCTTCGGCAGTTCGACGAAGTCCGGGACGAACAGCTGCGGGCGCTTGTCCGCGCGGACCACGGTCGCGACCGGTCCGGCGGCCTTGATGCCCGCGGGCCGGTACGGGCCCGAGACGTACGAGGCCTTGAAGCGGACCAGCGTCGAGGTGTCGTATTTGAGGTAACCGCCACCGGGCACGGACGGCAGCTCGAACGCGTCGGGCACGCCGATCGCGGCACGGGATTCCGCGGCGGAGAAGGTCTTCAGACCGATGCGGTAGGAAAGGTGCGAGTCGAGACCGCGCAGCTTGCCCTCTTCCAGCCGCTGCGACGCGAGGAGCATGTGCATCTGCAGCGACCGGCCGAGACGGCCGATGGCGACGAACAGGTCGATGAAGTCCGGCTTCGCGGCCAGCAGCTCGGAGAACTCGTCACAGACGATGAAGAGCGCGGGCAGCGGGTCGAGGTCGGCGCCGTTCTCGCGGGCCTTCTCGTACTCCCAGACGTTCTTGAAGTTACCGCCGTTCTTCAGCGCCTCCTGGCGCCTGTTCATCTCGCCCGCCAGCGCGTCCTTCATGCGGTCGACCAGCGTGACCTCGTCCGCGAGGTTGGTGATGACCGCGGAGACGTGCGGAGCGGCGTCCAGGCCGAGGAACGTCGCACCACCCTTGAAGTCGACGAGGACGAAGTTCAGCGTGCTCGACGAGTGCGTGGCGAGCATGCCCAGCACCAGGGTGCGGAGGAACTCCGACTTACCGGAACCGGTCGCCCCGATGCACAGGCCGTGCGGGCCCATGCCCTCCATCGCGGCTTCCTTGATGTCCAGCTCGACCGGCTGGCCGTACTCGCCGACGCCGAACGGGACGCGGTAGCGGTCTCGCACCGGGCGCGGCCGCCAGGCCTGCTGGACGTCGAAGGTCATCGGGTCGCCGGGGATGCCCAGCAGTTCGAGCAGACCGGGGTTGGACAGCAGCGGCTCTTCCTCGGCGGCGTCCTGCGCGGCGGTGCCGACGCGGTACGGCGCGAGAAGACGTGCCAGCGCTTCGGCCTCGACCACGCTGAGCGTGTCCGGACGGCCGAACCACTCGACGCCGCCGGCGCTGCGCGCGCCGAGGCGGTCTTCCTCGACGACCAACCGCAGACCACGACGGGCCGCGAGGTTGCCGATGGAGTCGGAAAGGTCGATCAGGGTGACGCCGACCAGACCCTCTTCGAGGATGATCTGCTCTTCGCGGGTGACCTCGGCGTCGTCGACGATGATGACGACGTGCGGCTGGTCCGGGGCGGGCGTCGCGTTGCGGGAGAAGCGCTGGCGGTCACGGAGTTCCTCGTCGAGCCACTGCTCGATCTGCGCGAGGGAGCCCGCCATCATCCGCAGCTGGCCGATACCGTCGGCGAGCGCCGGGTGCTGGGCGTGCGGCAGCCACTTCGCCCACTCCCACTCCTCCTTGGCGCGGCCGGCCGTGGCGACCGCGATGAGGACGTCGTCGGGGCTGTGGAAGGTGACCAGCTGGGCCAGCATCGCCCGGGTGAGGCCACGGGTGAGGCCGCGGTCGCCCTGCATGCTGACCGCGGCGAAACCGCGGAGGGTGATCTGGGTCGGCAGGTCCGGGACGATCGAGTGCGCGCGGACGAACCGGCGCAGGGCGAGCGTCGCGATCGGCTCCAGCTCGTCGACCGGGCCGGTCTGCGGCGGCACCAACCGCGTCGCGAGGCGGTGCGAGCTGCGGCCGACGCGGAGGTGGAGGAAGTCCTGGTCGTTCTGGCGGCGTTCCCACATCCGGCGGCTCGCGGCCAGCGACCACAGCGTCTGCGGGTCGGGGTGTACCCATTCGAGAGCGGCGCGCTGGTCGACCATGGCCTCGCGGGCCCTGTCGCGCATCTGGCCGAGATAACGCAGGTAGTCCTTGCGGTCCTCGTCCATCTCGGCCTTTTTGGCGCCGCCGCCCTTGCCCGCGCCGCCGGCCATCATGCCGACGGTGCTGAGCACCATCATGCCGCCCATCATCATCATCATGGGATTGCGTCCACCGGTGGTGAACATGAAGATCATCATGCCGATGGAGGCGAAGATCATCACCGCGGGAAGCAGCTTCATGACGATGTTGCCCGGGATGGTGCGCGGCACCTCAGGCGGCGGTTCGAGATGCACCTCGCCGCCCGGCGGCCGCGGCGCCGCCAGACGCGGTGACTTCTTGAACTGCAGCGTGCTCATCGAAGGACCCCTCTTCAAACTCGACGATGGCGGCCACCGTTGGTGCGCGTACTGGTGCGCGAGACAACCTATCGAACGTGGCCGGTGAAATCCGGACAACGCCGAGAACGGCCCCGGCCGGGGCCGTACGCATGTCGGGAGTGTAGGGCTCCGGCTCCGCCGACGTGCGTTTAGCGGGCTAAGTGCGATCCGGCGGCCCAGAGGCCCGACATGCGTTTAGCCCCCTAATCGCGATCCGGCGGTCGGTGGGCGCCCAGGGGCCCAGGGCTCCGGCGCGTCGCGATTAGGGGGCTAAAGTCGACGCGCCGGCAGCCGGTCTGAGGGGGCTCGGAGGCCTTTCTGGGGTCGCCTCTCCTACTTTTGCCGGTCTTTTTCCGACAGTCGATGATGTGGGCACCCGGGTTCGGTATAGGTTCCCCCGGGAGCAGACTCTCAGGGCAGGGGGAAGGCAGTGGCAACGGGCACGACGGTATTCAGCAGGGTGACGGTGGTCGCGCCACGCACCCGGATCGACGTGGCTTTGCCGGCTGACGTCGCGGTGGCGGACCTGCTGCCCATGCTGTTGGAGATGGCGAAGGAGGCGACGCCCGACGGCGGCGCCCGCCACGGCGGCTGGGCGCTGGCGAAGCTGGGCGACGCACCGCTCGACCCGAGCCGGACGCTCGCGTCCCTCGGCGTGGTCGACGGCGAACTGCTGCAGCTGCGCAAGCGCAACGAGAACCCGCCACCTCCGCTCTACGACGACGTTGTCGACGCGATCGCCGAATCGTCCCCGGACAGCTTCCGTCCGTGGACCAAGGAGACGGCGCGCCGCTTCGGGCACATCGCGGGCGGCCTGTCACTGTTCTTCGCCG
Organism: Amycolatopsis sp. TNS106; assembly: GCF_019330265.1. Classification (NCBI taxonomy): domain Bacteria; kingdom Bacillati; phylum Actinomycetota; class Actinomycetes; order Pseudonocardiales; family Pseudonocardiaceae; genus Amycolatopsis; species Amycolatopsis sp. TNS106. The sequence goes on from NZ_CP024972.1 coordinate 5,647,763, forward strand.
CCCTTGCGCTCTTCACCAGTGGCTCTTTCTACGGCGGCAACGCGCTCGCCGCCGCGATCGCCGGCGGTGTCGGCGCGATCGCGTGCGTCGCGATCGGCGCGACACTGGCCAAGGCCTACCAGGCCGAGGCGACCGGCGTGCTGATCGCCGCCGCGGGCGGTCTGCCGCTGGCGTTCGTCAGCGGGTTCTACATCGTGCCGGGGCTGTCCCTGTGGGCGAACCTGCTCCTCGCGAGCACTCTCGTGATCATCGTGGCGGCGGTCTGCATCCTCGTCATCGGGCACGGGATCACCACCTTCATCGCGGCCGCGACGACGGCCACGATCTCGGCGCTGACCTTCCTGGCCGCGACCCTCATCGACACCCCGATCGCCGGGATCGCCGCCGGCGCCACCGCGTTCTCGCTGGCCTGCATCTCGATCCTGCCGCGCGCGACGATCAAGCTCGCCGCCCTTCCGACGCCGCACGTTCCCGGCAGCGCCGAAGAGCTCAAGGAAGACTCGGGCTTCCCGGACTACCGCGCCATCGAGCGCCGCACGGCGGTCGCCCACGAGTACATGACCGGCCTGCTGACCGGCTGCGGCGCGGCCACCGCGCTGTTCGCGATCATCGCCTCGACTTCGCCGACGGTCTTCGGTCCGATCCTCGGTGTGATCGCCACGTTGGTCCTGCTCCTCAGGGCACGGGCGTACGCGAACGGCGCGCAGGCCATCGCCCTGCTGACCACCGGCATGGTGTCCGGCGCGGGCATCCTGCTCGGCTGGATGTGGTCGGCGAGCCCGCTGAACCGCGTCCTGTTCGTGTTCGGCGCGCTGCTGCTGATCGGCGCCGGCGCGCTCGTGGTCGGCGTGATCTTCCCGAACCAGCGTTTCTCGCCGCCGCTGCGGCGGACGGTGGAGATCTTCGAGGCCGTCTTCATCGCGACGGTGCTCCCGCTGGCGCTCGGCGTCATGGATCTCTACACGACGCTGCGCCACCTCAACTTCAAGTGACGACCCGATCGGATGATGTTCTGATGGCCGTAGCGCGGAAGTCCAGGGGGACGCGCGTCCGCCACCTCGGCCTCGCCGGACGTACCGGAGCGGTGCTGCTGGCGGCCGGGATCGGTGTTCTCTCGCCGGCGTCGGTGGCTCTTCCCGCGTGGGCGCAGCAAAGCAGCGGCGCGCCGGACGCCGGTGGCTCCTACGCGATCCCGCCCCGGGTGGACCCGTCCAAGAGGCCGAACGACTCGGGGAAGCCGGACAAGACCTACGAGAAGAAGACCGAGTGCGTCCAGCGCAGCAAGCTGGGCGGCGACCAGGTCGACATCAAGAACCGGCCTTGGGGCCAGGAGTACCTGCAGATCGAAAAGGTGCACCAGCTGATGCGCGGTGCCAAGAAGTCGGTCGGCGGGGGCATCAAGGTCGCCGTGATCGACACCGGCGTGTCCGCGCACCCGTACTTCGGGGGCCGGGTCGAATCGGGTGGCGACTACGTCGCGACCCCCGGTGGAGGCAAGCCGCCCGGGCTCGAGGACTGCGACGGCCACGGCACCGAGGTGGCGGGCATCATCGCCGCGAACCCGCCCGACGCGAGTATCGGGTTCCGAGGGGTGGCGCCGGACGCGACGATCCTGTCGATCCGCCAGTCCAGCCAGAACTACGAGGAAGCGGAGAAGAAGGAAGAGCCGCCGCCACCGGTTTCTTCCAACAATCCGGCTCCCCCTTCTTCGTCGAACAATCCAGGTTCGCAGCTACCGCCGTCCTCTCAGGGGAACGGTGCTGCCGGCGGAACCGCACCGGGCCAGGACAAGGGCGGACGGCAACAGGAACAGGGCAAGACCGCCGGCACGCTGACCACGCTCGCGCAAGCGGTGGTCCGGGCCGTCGATCAGGGGTCCAATGTCATCAACATGTCGGTCGACAACTGCCGCTCGGCGACCGGCACCATCACCAAGGGCGAGCAGGAGCTTCAGGCGGCGGTGAACTACGCCGTCAATCGCAATGTGGTCGTCGTCGCGGCGGCGGGCAACGTCGGCGACAAGTGCCCGCAGAACGATCAACCGGATCCCAAGGCCCCCAAGACGATCGTCACTCCGCCTTGGTTCTCCGAAGACGTGTTGTCGGTCGCGGCGATCGACGAGACCGGCGGTGTCGCGGAGTTCAGCGTCCACGGGCCGTGGGTCAGTGTCGCCGCGCCGGGCACCAAGATCATCTCGCTGGACCCCGCGGAGGGATCCAGCAGCCTGGCCAACCTGACCATCGAGGGCGGCAAGGACCCCGGCCCCATCCAGGGGACCAGCTTCGCCGCCCCGTACGTCGCCGGCGTGGCCGCGCTCGTGCGCCAGAAGTTCCCGGAGCTGACAGCGCGTGAGGTGATGAACCGGATCATGGCGACGGCACAGCACCCTGCGGCTCCGGGCGGGCGGGACAACTTCGTCGGTTTCGGCGTCATCGACCCGATCGCGGCGCTCACGGCGATCGTGCCTGCGGAGGCGGACAAGGCCAAGCCGATCCAGCTGCCCGCGGACCTGCCGCCCGCGAACGACCGCGACCCGGCCCCGATGATCGTCGCGCTCGCCGGAACCGGTGGGGGTCTGGTGGCCCTGCTCGTCACGCTGTTCGTCGTGCACTCGGTCCGCCGCAACCGGCCGACCACCTCCCCAGGCCGCAAGACCCCGTAGGACCTGCGTTTAGCGGGCTAAGTGCGATCTGACGCGGACTCCCCTCCGAGCCGCCCGGATCGCACTTAGCCCGCTAAAGTCGCTCTGCCTACTTGGCGGGCTTGGGCTTCGGCGCGGGCTTCGCCGGCTTCTCGTCCTCACCGATCACGGGCGGGACGACCTGACCGGGCTCACCGACCACATCGGACGGCTTCGCCGCGGGCCGGGTCTTGGACTGGTGAGCCGCCTGGCCGCCCCCGCCCATGCCGCCCATCCCCATCATCGGCGCCATCCCCATCGGCATCATCGCCGATCCGGCCCCGGCGACCCCGTGCCCCTGAGCCGGAGCGGCCTGAACGGGCGCGATCTCCGGAACCAGCGCCTGCCCTTGCTCGGTCAGCGGCTCGTGCGAGCCGGTCTGCCTGCCGTCGGCCGCGGACGGCGACGTCGACTGCTCCTCCGCCGCCGCCCCGGAATCCGCCTCAGCGGGGGCCTTCTCGGGCACCGGCGCACCCTGCGCCTCGGAACCGTCGTGAAGCTTGAACTCGTCCTGCGGGTACCGGTGAGCGATTTCGATGCTTCGCGAGCCGGCGTCCGGATCGTCGACGCCGTCGCAAAACCGCACGAAGCCTTCGAGGACATTGCGTGCGGCTTCGTAGAGCGCTTTGGCCGACTCCTGTGCCTCCTCCAGCTGGTTCCGCGCCCGCCGAACGCCGCCGACCGGCAGCATCGCGGTCTCGGAGGTCAGTTCGGCCGTGTCGACCAGAATCTCGACGAGGTCGGTCAGGATGCGGCGGATCGACAGCACCAGTTCGTCGAGCGAGCTCGCCAGCGTGGTGAGGGCGTCTTCGACGTCGGAGCCCGCGGCGTTGATGTCCACGATGTACGCGACGAAGGCGTCAGCGTCCTTGCCGGACCACCCGGCGTCGAGACGTCCGAGGTCCTCCGACAGTTCTTTCGAGACGTTGCCCGCGGTCTTCGCCGCTTTCCGGAGCAGGTCTGCCTCGTCCTTCAAGTCCTCCCACCGCCCCGCCAGCGGGGTCAGGTAAGCCTCGACCGGATCGATCAGCCCCAGATGCCCGGACAGCTCCGAAACGAAGGCGAGATGGGGCGCCGCGGACTCGATCAACTCCTCACCGCCCGACCCTGTTGCGTTCAGCGGGCTAACCGCGATCGGGGGCGCCACAGGGCGTGCGGCCATGGGGTGCGGGATGGAATCCGTCGGGTTCTCCGATTCGGCGATCATGCGGTTCAGAGCTCCACTGCGCGCTTGATCGTCTGCGCGGCCTCGTCGTCGTGCCCGGCATGCCGCGCGGTCACCGTGTGCAGGGCCTCGGACGCCGACCTCAACGCGGCCGCGCCTTCCACCAGCTGCCGCCGGATCGCCTCGGCCGCCCGCCCGTAGGACGCACCGAGGCCCAGCTCCTCGCCCAGCGTGCCGTGGGACTCGACGGTGACGCCCGCACCCGTCACCTCCGCGGCCGCCAGCTCGAGCTCTCCGGCGGCCGCGTCCACCCGTTTCGCGTAGTCACCGACGACGTCGCCGTCGATCTTCAGGCCGGCCACTGCACCCTCCACTCACCCGATTCCGCTCGGGCGTTGAGACGCTCGCGCCGTCCGAGGGGTTCCCGTGCTCAGTTACCCGCCGGAGCCTGCGACTGCGTGGCGACCGAACCGGCCCTGTCGTCGATCGGCACCGTGTCGAACGTCCGGAGCACGTCCTGCGTGTTCAACGAAGCGCCGGTGGGCAGGATCCTGACGATGGACTCGGGCGCGGGCACCCGCTTGTTCAGCCCGATCGAATCCGCCGTGACGGCGTCGGGGACGCCGTACCGGATCCCGCGATCGGAGATCAGCTGGATCGGCCCCTTGTCGAAGGTCTCCTTGCCGGTCGCCGACTGGACGACCGCCGCGAAGCCGGGCTCCATGTAGAAGCTGTTGATCGGTGCGCCGACCGGCCCGGGGGTACCGATCTTGACGCCGGGCGCGGATCCGTCGGCGTTCCGGCCCTTCGGCAGCTTGTCGTCGACGAACACGGCCGTGTGCGCGTCCCGGGAGGCGCCTTCGCCCGTGATGGACCAGCTCAGGCAGGAGACCCGGGAGCCCTGGGTCGCGTTGAGCACCGTCGGCACGGTCTGGGGGTACGCGTCGAGCTCGACGACCTGGGAAACCCGCGTGAGATTGCGGATCGCGGCCAGCGGCACGGACGTGACCGAGGTGCTGCCGTCGTTCTTCCCGGTCTTCACGATGTCCGCGACGGCGGGCGAGATGGACTGGATGCCTTCCCTCGTGATGAGGTAGAAGTCCTTCCGCCCTTCGGCCTGCTCCGTGGAGAACACGTCGCCGACCTTCATGCCTTCGATCTGGTAGCTCGGGCTCTCACCCTTGCCCGGGACGTCCGGGAGCTTCAGCTCCGGAACCTCGGGGATCGCGTCCAGCAGGCCCTGCGAGATACCGCGGGGCTGATTGGGCAGCTTCAGCGCGGAACGGACGGCGTCGGCGTCAGGCTGGATCTCGGCCTTGACGGCGTTCGCGTTCCGGACGTTCGGGTCCGGCTTCTGCCGGTAGATCAGGTACTCCCGGCCGTTGGCACCCTTGGCCAGCAAGGCTTCGTTCTGGCCGAGCTCACGGCTTCCGAGCTGCTTCACGCCCGCGTAGACGGTCGTCTCCGTCTTCGTGAGGTCCGGCTGAGGCACGGACGGGTCGTACATGACCTCGTCGCACACACCCCAGTCCGGGGAGACCCGCTGAGTGTCCGTCGGCATCAGCTGCGGGCCGTTCGGAATACCCATGAGCTGGCCGCGGGGGATGTTCTTCAGCTGTTCATCCGAGACGACTGTGGGGTTCTTCACTTCGGAGGCCTGTGCGGGCCCGGAAGGCTTGGCACCCGCCTGCTGCGCCCCTTGTTTCGACTGCGCGATGATCAGCAGCCGCGCGGAGGCGAGGTTGAAGGTCGGGATCAATTTCTTCGGGTTCCCGGCCACGACGTAAACCGTTCCGGACTGCTCGCCGATGACGATGTTGCCCGCTTCCGGCACGGCAGGCTTCGGGCTCAGCAGGCCCCAGATGATGAAGACCAGGACGCCCAGCGCGGCCAGCACGACACCCACGATGGTGGCCCGTGTGTGCGTGCGCATCGGGTCGTGGAGCATGACGGCGTCGCGACGGACCAGCGCGGATTGCATCCGTCGCAGAACGAACTGATAAGCCTGAACTTGAGACTTAGTAGTCGGTGTTGATGGCATTCTCGACCTACAGTCCTCCCCGTCGCGGTACGGTTCCGCAGGATAGCCGTACGGGGACCGTCTGGTGTGGGGTTTCTACCAACTCCAGCTAGTGTCAAGTTCCTCGGGACCGGCTTTCCGGGTACGCAGCAAGCACGAGGGGAAGAGAAAGCGCGGATGTCCGTCACCACTCCACCACGTCCGCCCGGCCCTCCGGGGTCGCAACCTCCCGGTCGTCCGCCGGGGCCGCCGCCCAGGCCCGGCAGACCGGGTGGTCCGGGTGGCCCGGCCGGAGGCCCGGGAGGTCCCGGTGTTCCTCGCGGTCCAGGGGGCCCCGGCGGCCCTGGAGGGCCTGGCGGACCGCAGGGTCCTGGCGGCCCCGGTGGTCCCGGAGGGCCCAAGGGCCCCGGCGGGCCTGGTGGCCCAGGAGGTCCCGGTGGGCCTGGAGGGCCAGGCGGCCCGGGCGGTCCTCCGTCCGGCGGCCCCGGCCCGCAGTCCGGTCCTCCCCCCGCTCCGGCGGTACGGATCGCCGCGCCCGCGCGGCGCCGGACCGGCGGGATCAACCTCGGCCCGCTTCCCGTGGCGAACCTGGTCGTGCTCGAACTCGGGCTCGCGATCGGCCTCGTCCTGCTCGCGATCGACATGAAGCTGAAGTACGTCGCGATCGGCGTGCTCGCGTTCGCGATCATCATCGCGTTCCTGCGCTGGGGCGGCCGCTGGTTCACCCAATGGGCTGGACTCACCATGCGGTACATGTTCCGTTCGCACGATCGGGTGGCGAATCCGCTTCCGCCGAGCAGCATCGAGTCGCTCGCAGCAGAAGAGGACGCCGTCACCGGTCCCGACGACGCCCGCGTGAACCTGCTTCGCCTCGCCGTCCCCGATCTCGTCGTCGCGCACGGTGTCGACCACGAGCGCCAGCAGGTCGGCATCGCGTGGAACGACGGGACGTGGACCGCCGTCCTGCTCGTCGAACCCGCGCCCGCGCTGATCACCCAGGCGGGTGGCGCGCCGAGCCTGCCGCTGTCCGCGCTCGCGCCGTGCCTCGAAGACCGCGGCGTGGTCCTCGACTCGATCCAGATGATCTGGCACTGCTATCCGGGCAGCGCCGCGCTTCCGTCGGACTCGCCCGCCCTCAGCTCCTACATGGAGGTGCTCGGCCCGCTCCCCGCGGCGGCGCGGCGGACGACATGGGTCGCCATCCGGCTCGACCCGCGCCGGTGCCCGGCAGCCATCCGCGAACGCGGCGGCGGTGTCGTGGGAGCGCATCGTGCCCTGATCGGCGCGCTCTCGCGGGTGCGCAACGCCTTGGAATCGCAGGGCGTGCCGACCCGGCCGCTCGACCCGGACGAGCTGCTGCGGTCCAGCATTTCGGCCGCGGAACTGACCGCGGTCGCCGGTTCGCAGGGCAAGGTCGGTCTGCAGGAACGCTGGACCGGCGTCACCGCGGCAGGCATCGGTCACGCGAGCTACGCCATCACCAGCTGGCCGAAGGGCAAGATCAGCGGCAGCCTGAACGCGCTGACCAGTGTCCGCGCGCTGTCGGCGACGGTGGCGATGTCGATCTCGCCGTCCGCGGACGAAGGCAAGATCGGCCTGCGGGGAATCGTTCGCCTGAGCGCGCGGAACCCGCGTGAACTGGACGCGGCCGACCAGCGGCTGCAGGGCGTCTCGGACCGGCTGGGTGTGACGCTGACGCCGCTGCGCGGCCTGCAGATCTCCGGGTTCTCCGCGACTTTGCCGATCGGAGGCACGGCATGAGCACCCGCATGCGCGACGCCGGCCAGAGCGCCGGTGTCGCCCCGGAATTCACCGTCGACCCGGCGATGCTCGACGCGATCAGCCCTTCCGGTGATCGCGGCGGGATCGTCCTCGGCTCCGGGCTCAAGGGCGAGCCCCTGACGATCTCCGCGCTGCGCTCGACACCGACCCGGATCGTGCTCGTCGGTGGTCTTTACCTGGCGCGCCAGGTGGCGCTGAGGGCGATGGCGGTCGGGGCGTGGGTCGTCGTGGCGACCGGACGTCCGGCCGCGTGGCAGGTGCTTCCGCAGGCCGCGGGGAACCAGCCCAACGGCAGGCCTTCGCCGTTGGTGCAGATCCGGCGGCTGTCGCCGGTGGACCTTCCGCGGCCCTCCGAGGACGCTCCGTTGCTCGTGGTGACCGATGGCGGCCCGACACCGCAAGACCTGTTCCCGCCGCGGTCGCCGTGGCAGACGACGGTCTACGTGCTGCCGTACCTGCACCCGCAGGCCGGGGCGACCGCCAACGCGGCCGACCTGGTGCTGATGCAGCGGCTCCCGCCGGGACAGGCCGAGCTGGCCGCCCGGATCTGGCGGCTCCCGCCCCAGATGATGAAGCAGCTCACGACGTTGAAGGACGATCAGGTCGTCGCTCTGGGCCGGAACCTCTGGCGCCCTCTTCGCCTGGTCACCACGGCGAAAGAGCAGCAGATCCTGGGCCCCGTGCGCCGAGGCGACTGACCCGCCCGCGTCGACTTTAGCGGGCTAAGCGTGCTCTGCGGGGGCACTGTCCTTTTCGGACAGTGCCCCCGTTTTGCGTCTTGCCCGCGTCACGGTTAGGCCGCTAAACGCGATCCGAGGCGTGGGGTTTCTCCGTCAAGGGGGAATCGCGTCGGCTGTGGATAGACCGGGGGTTGTGGATAAACCACCCCCGAGCAGGCGGTCACGGCCTTGGGTTGTCGGTCATGTCGATCACTGTGTCGATATGACCAAACCCTTCGATTCGTCTCATCTTCCCGACGTCTTCCGCGGCTCGGAAGCGCGCAAGGCAGGCCTCATCACGGCCAGCCAGCTACGCGGGTCGAGTGTCCGCCGGCTGTTTCAGGACGTCTACACACGCGCTGATGTCGAGGTCACGCACGAGTTGCGTTGCCGAGGAGCCGCGTTGCTGGCGCCTTCCGAAGCGGTGCTGACCGGGCGATCGGCCGCGACCGTTCAAGGTGTCGAGTTGGCGAAACCCCATGATCCGGTCGAGATGGTCGTACCGGAGAAACATCGCTTCGGACCGATAGTCGGTATCAAGGTTCGGCGCACCGAAGTCACGCCCGAGGAATCGAGGCCGTGGAACGGCATTCGGATCGCCCGGAAAAGCCGAATCGCGCTGGATCTGCTTCTCCGGCTTTCTCCCCGCAAATCCGGTTGGGTGCGACGGCTCCGCATCGGCGTGCCGGATCTGGATCAGTTCATGAGGGCCGAGAGCCTGACCGATCTGCACCTCAACAGGGAGTTCTACGGCCGCCGCAACAGGGGAATCCGCTTGGCCAGACATGCTTTACGACTGTCCGACCCTCGCGCGGAGTCGCCCCCGGAGTCGGAGCTTCGCATCGTGCTGGCCGCCGGCGGTATCACGGTGACGCCTCAGCTTGAAGTCACCGCCCGAACCGGCCATTTTCTCGCTCGCCTCGACCTGGGGGACGAAAAGTTCAAAGTCGCCGTCGAATACGACGGCCGATGGCACAACACACCGAAGCAACGAGCCCACGATCGCAAACGCCGAAGACGCGTGGAGGCAGAAGGCTGGCGTTTCGTCATAGTCACCGCGGAGGACCTGGCGAACGACTTCGAAGGCATCGTCGAGTCCGTCTGGCGGGCCCGCCGCCGCGGCGCGTTTAGCCCGCTAACCGCGCCGCGCCCGGATCAGGAGGGAGTACGCATGGCGCGCGTTTGATCGGCACGGGAGGCTAGCTCCGCGTCCGGCGGGTAGTCGACCGCCATCAGCGTCAGGCCGTGCGCGGGGGCCACCGCACTGTCGCGCGTCCGGCTTTCCAGAACGTCGCCGGGCCAGCCCAGCGGACGGCGGCCGTCACCGACCAAGAGCAGTGCTCCCACCAGGCTGCGCACCATCGAGTGGCAGAACGCGTCGGCGGAGACGGCGACCTCGACCGCGTGCGGCCCGGTCCGCCGCCATTCGAGCCGCTGCAGCTCGCGAATGGTTGTCCCGCCCTCGCGCTGCTTGCAGAAGGCCGCAAAATCCTGAAGGCCCAGAAGAGCCTTCGATGCCTCGTTCATCGCGTCGATCGATAGCGGACGTCCCCAGGCCAGGGTGTCGTGACGCCGCAACGGATCCACACCCCACGGCGCGTCCGAAACGCGGTAAAGGTAGTGACGCCGCACGGCCGAGAACCGCGCGTCGAACCCAGGCGCAGCGACCCGGGCATCCAATACCCGCACGTCGCCCGGCAGGTACCGATTCCAGCGGTGACGCATCCGCCCCAGGTCAGGAATGCCGTGCTCGTCGACTTCCAGGCGACCGGATCGCGTTTTGCCCGCTAAAGTCGACACGTCGACGTGGACCACCTGGCCGGCCGCGTGCACACCGGCATCGGTGCGGCCGGCGACGACAACCGACTTCGGGACCGAAGCTCCTGGAGGCTGCTTCGCGAGCGCCTCTTCGAGGACTCCCTGCACCGTGCGCCGTCCGGGCTGCCGCGCCCAACCGGAGAAATCGGTGCCGTCGTAGGAAACATCCAGACGCAGACGAACGAGCCCGCCCTCCGCAGTGGGAGTGGCGGGCTCGTCCTGGGTGTTCGGTGCCGTCAGGACGTCAGTCCTTCTTGCTGTCCGCGTCCGCGGCGGGGGCCTCAGCGGCCTCGTCGGCGGCGGGAGCCTCGGTGGCCTCCGGAGCCTCGGTGGCGGCCGTGTCGGCAGCCTCAGGGGCCTCAGTGGTCTCCTCGGCGGCCGGGGCGGCAGCCTTCGGCTCGTCCTTGGCGAACTTCGTCTTGCGCGCGGCCTCGGCCTCGGCGGTGACGGTCTTCTCGGCCACCAGCTCGATGACGGCCATGGGGGCGTTGTCGCCCTTGCGCGCCATCGTCTTGGTGATCCGGGTGTAGCCACCCGGACGCTCCGCGAAGAACGGACCGATCTCGGCGATCAGCTTGTGCACGACGTCCTTGTCGCGCACGATGCGCTGGATCTGACGACGGTTGTGCAGGTCGCCCCGCTTCGCCTTCGTGATCAGCTTCTCGGCCAGCGGGCGCACCCGCCGGGCCTTCGCCTCGGTCGTCGTGATCTTGCCGTGCTCGAACAGCTGGGTGGCCAGGTTGGCCAGGATCAGCCGTTCGTGCGCGGGCGACCCGCCGAGACGGGGTCCCTTTGTGGGGGTGGGCATCGGTTCTCCTCGTTCAGCTCACAGCTGGAGGCCGTCGCTCCCCCACCCCTACTGGTGTGAGGGAGCCGTAGCTGGCCTTACAGCTGCTCCGTCTCTGCGTAGTCCTGGCCATCGTCGTGGCCGTTGTCCGAAATTCCGTCCGTGATGCTGTCGACGCCCTCGGACCAGCCTTCACCGTCGTAGCTGGCCGCGGCCGCGGTCGGGTCGAACCCGGGCGGGCTGTCCTTCAGCGCGAGGCCGAGACCGACGAGCTTGAGCTTGACCTCGTCGATCGACTTCGCACCGAAGTTGCGGATGTCCAGCAGGTCGGCCTCGCTGCGCGAGACCAGTTCGCCGACGGTGTGGATGCCCTCGCGCTTGAGGCAGTTGTACGACCGGACGGTGAGGTCCAGGTCCTCGATCGGCATCGCGTAGGCGGCGATGGTGTCCGCCTCCTGCGGCGACGGGCCGATCTCGATGCCTTCGGCGTCGACGTTCAGCTCGCGCGCGAGACCGAACAGCTCCACCAGCGTCTTACCGGCCGACGCGACAGCGTCCCGCGGCGTGATCGACGGCTTCGTCTCCACGTCCAGGATCAGCTTGTCGAAGTCGGTGCGCTGCTCGACACGAGTCGCCTCGACCTTGTAGGTCACCTTCAGCACCGGGGAGTAGATGGAGTCGACCGGGATCCGGCCGATCTCCGCGCCCGCCTGCTTGTTCTGCAGGGCCGGAACGTAACCGCGGCCGCGCTCGACGACGAGCTCGATCTCGAGCTTGCCCTTGCCGTTCAGCGACGCGATGTGCAGATCCGGGTTGTGCACGGTGACACCGGCCGGGGGCACGATGTCGGCGGCGGTGACCTCACCGGGGCCCTGCTTGCGCAGGTACATGGTGACCGGCTCGTCCTCTTCCGAGGAGACCACGAGTTCCTTGAGGTTCAGGATGATGTCGGTGACGTCTTCCTTCACCCCGGGAACGGTGGTGAACTCGTGCAGCACGCCGTCGATGCGGATGCTCGTCACGGCCGCGCCAGGAATGGACGACAGAAGCGTGCGCCGCAGCGAGTTGCCGAGCGTGTAGCCGAAGCCGGGCTCCAGCGGTTCGATGGTGAACCGGGAGCGGGTCTCGTTGACCGTCTCTTCGCCGAGAGCCGGTCGCTGGGAAATCAGCATCTTTCCTAATTCCTTTCCAAACGGCGCCCGCCATATGACACCGAAAGGGATGGCGAAACGGCGGCGCACTCCGGGCGCCGCCGCCCGTGCCCACATCGGGCCGGGGAAACCCCGGCCCGATGGTGGATCACTTCGAGTAGAGCTCGACGATCAGCTGTTCCTGGACCGGAACGTCGATCTGAGCGCGCTCCGGGAGCTGGTGGACCAGCACACGGAGGTTGGACGGAACGACCTGGAGCCACGCGGGAACGGGACGCTCGCCGAAGGACTCCTTGGCCGCGACGAAGGGCAGCATCGCGAACGACTTCGGCCGCACGTCGATGATGTCCCACTTCGTGACCTGGTAGGACGGGACGTTGACCTTGACGCCGTTGACCAGGAAGTGGCCGTGGCTCACCAGCTGACGCGCCTGACGGCGGGTGCGGGCGATGCCGGCGCGGTAGATCACGTTGTCCAGCCGGGACTCGAGGATCTGCAGCAGGTTCTCACCGGTCTTACCCGGACGCCGGACGGCTTCCTTGTAGTACCGGACGAACTGACGCTCGAGAACGCCGTAGGTGTAGCGAGCCTTCTGCTTCTCCTGCGACTGCAGGAGGTACTCGGACTCCTTGATGCGCCCGCGGCCGTGCTGGCCCGGCGGGTAGGGGCGACGCTCGAAAGCCTGGTCGCCGCCGATGAGGTCAACCTTGAGGCGACGCGAAATACGCGTCGCGGGGCCGGTGTAACGAGCCATTTCTTCTTACTCCTCCCCGTTCCTCAGACCCGGCGCCGCTTGGGCGGGCGGCAGCCGTTGTGAGGCTGCGGGGTCACGTCCTGGATGGTGCCGACCTCGAGGCCGGCCGCCTGCAGCGAGCGGATCGCCGTCTCGCGGCCCGAACCCGGGCCCTTTACGAAAACGTCGACCTTCTTCATGCCGTGCTCGGCAGCCTTGCGGGCGGCGTTCTCGGCGGCCATCTGCGCGGCGAACGGGGTGGACTTACGCGAGCCCTTGAAGCCCACGTGACCACTCGACGCCCACGCGATCACGGCACCGGTCGGGTCCGTGATCGAGACGATGGTGTTGTTGAAGGTGCTCTTGATGTGCGCGTGACCGTGCGCGACATTCTTCTTTTCCTTACGGCGGACCTTCTTGGCCCCCGCCGCAGTACGAGACTTCGGTGGCATGTTTTGAGGGTTCTCCTGTTAGCGCGCGTTCTCTTGGTGAGCGGCGACCGCTTCGGCCTGTCCGCGCCGGATGATCGAACCGGCGTCGGTGTACAGGTTGCGGAGCGCCATCGGGCGGGCGTAGAGCGCCTTGGGCGAGACACAAGCCGAGCCACGACGGCGGACGCCGCCCATCTGCACGACCTTCTTGCCCTGGACGCTCACTTCTTGCCAGCCTTCTTCTTGCCGGCGACCGTCTTCTTCGGACCCTTACGGGTGCGGGCGTTCGTCTTGGTGCGCTGACCACGGACGGGAAGTCCGCGGCGCCAGCGAAGGCCCTCGTAGCACCCGATCTCGATCTTCCGACGGATGTCGGCGTTCACCTCGCGGCGAAGGTCACCCTCGACCTTGAAGTTCTCCTCGATGTAGACCCGCAGCTTGGCGAGGTCGTCATCGCTCAGATCCTTGACGCGAGTGTCCGCGTTGAGCTCGGCAGCCGCGATGAGCTGCTTCGAGCGGGTACGGCCGATGCCGTAGATGTAGGTCAGCGCGATCTCCAACCGCTTTTCGCGGGGGAGGTCTACGCCAGCGAGTCGTGCCATTGGCGTTGATGCTCCTTCATAGAATTCATCTTCAGGTCTGCTCCCCGTCCGGTCCCGGGACCGACTCGCCTGTCGTGCCCTCTGCTTGCGCTTCGGGTGTCCCGGCCTCGGCCTGAAGTCCGAGGGTGAACCGGGCCGTTCGCACGGCCCGGCAGGTGCGGGGAGATTGTGTAGCCGTCAATCCACTCTGTACGAGTGCGAGTGATCAGCCCTGCCGCTGCTTGTGCCGCAGGTTTTCGCAGATCACCATGATCCGGCCGTGACGGCGGATCACCTTGCACTTGTCGCAGATCTTCTTGACGCTCGGCTGAACCTTCACGTCTCCTGCTCTCCTGCTTGTGCTAACTCGTCGTGATCACTTGTAGCGATAGACGATGCGACCACGTGACAAGTCGTAGGGCGAGAGCTCCACGACAACCCTGTCCTCGGGCAGGATGCGGATGTAGTGCTGCCGCATCTTGCCGCTGATGTGTGCAAGGACCTTGTGGCCGTTCTCCAACTCGACGCGGAACATCGCGTTGGGGAGCGGCTCGACTACGCGGCCTTCGACCTCGATGGCCCCGTCTTTCTTGCCCATGTCCTCCGCATTTCCTGTCGCTACGCTGTGTTATCAGTCAGAGCTTGAGTGCTTGGCTGGGTGGTGCATCGGCACACTCCTGCCCGGGTCCAATGTCCGTTCGCGAGAAGTCACGAGCGCGCAGGATCCGGGCGCGATGAGTACACCGACTTGACAGTGTACGCAACCCGTGTCGCGAGCCCCAAACGGGGGTGACTGTGTTAGTGACCCCTGAGCCCGCCTGATGCGACCTCCACCATCGTACGCCCTCGCCGACCTGCGTTTAGCGGGCAAATCGCGAACCAGTGGGCCCGCGACCTGGGGGCGCTCGGCAGGTGAGGTCAACCGGCCGAGGCAGCGGGCGGACGCTCCGCCGACCAGCGGGCACACTTGCGTTTAGCAGCCTAACTGCGATCTGGGGGCGCACCTGCGTTTAGCGGGCTAAACGCGATCCGGGGGTGAAGGCCGAGGTCAGGCGTCTTCGGGGGCGGTCAGCACCCACGGGCCGTCATCGGTGATCGCGACGGTGTGCTCCCAGTGCGAGGCCCGCGAGCCGTCGGCGGTCACGACGGTCCAGCCGTCCTCGAGCTCGACGGTCTCACCGCCACCACCGGTCAGCATCGGCTCGATCGCGAGCGCCATACCGGTCTTGAGCCGCGGCCCCTTGCCCGGTTTGCCCAGGTTCGGCAGGAACGGGTCCATGTGCATTTGGCGCCCGATGCCGTGGCCGCCGTATTCGACGATCATCCCGTATTCGATGCCGTCTTCCCGGCCGGCCTTCTCGGCCGCGGTCTGCACCGCGTGCGAGATGTCGGTGAGCCGGCCCCCGGACGACACCGCGGCGATTCCCGCCCACATCGCCGCCTCGGTGGCGGCCGAGAGCGCGAGATCCGCCTTCGACACCTCGCCGATGGCAAGCGTGACCGCGGAGTCTCCGTGCCAGCCGTCGAGGATGGCGCCGCAGTCCACCGAGATGATGTCGCCGTCGTTCAAGACCTGGGTCTTCGACGGGATGCCGTGCACGATCTGCTCGTTCACCGAAGCGCAGATCGACGCCGGGAAGCCGTGGTACCCCTTGAACGAGGGCACCGCGCCCGCGTCACGGATCGTCTGCTCGGCGAGTTCGTCGAGATCGGCCGTGGTCACCCCTGGCTTGGCGAGCTGACGCACCGCGGTGAGGGTGCGCCAGACGACCAGTCCGGCTGCCCGCATCGCCTGAAGCTCGCCAGGGGTCTTGATTTCGATCATGCGCCCACGACGAAGCCGTTGCAGTACACGCAGTCCTCCGAGATTCACGTGCGGTCGCGCAGCGCTTCCAGCACGCGGGCGGAGATCTCGTCGACCGAGCCGACGCCGTCGACCCTGACCAGGATGTCCGAGTAGTACTCGAGCAGCGGAGCGGTCTCGGACACGTAGATCTGCTGACGGCGGCGGATGACCTCTTCGGTGTCGTCCGACCGGCCGCGGGACAGCAGCCGATCGACGACGACGTCTTCCGAAACCTGAAGCTGGATGACCGCGTTGAGCTTGGCGTCGACCTCGCCGAGGATCTCACCGAGGACGTCGGCCTGCTTCGTGTTCCGAGGGAACCCGTCGAGCAGGAAACCGACTTTGGCGTCGGGTTCGGCGAGGCGCTCACGCACCATCTCGTTCGTGACCGAGTCGGGCACGAGTTCGCCGGAGTCCAGGTAGCGCTTGGCTTCCTGGCCCAGCGGCGTCTGCTCACCCACGTGGGCGCGGAACAGATCGCCGGTCGAGATGTGCGGGATCCGGAGCTTCTCCGACAGTGCTACCGCCTGAGTACCTTTGCCCGCGCCAGGAGGGCCAACGAGAACCAGGCGCGTCACTTCAAGAACCCTTCGTAGTTACGTTGCATCAGCTGGCTTTCGATCTGCTTCACGGTGTCGAGACCGACACCGACCATGATCAGCACAGCCGTGCCACCGAACGGGAAGTTCTGGTTGTTCCCGCTGCCGGTGACGGACAGGAAGAAGTTCGGAAGGATCGCGATGATGCCCAGGTACAGCGAGCCCGGCAGAGTGATCCGGCCGAGGACGTAGCTGAGGTACTCCGCGGTGGGTCGGCCCGGGCGGATACCCGGGATGAAGCCACCGAACTTCTTCATTTCTTCCGCACGCTCGTCCACGTTGAACGTGATCGTGATGTAGAAGTACGTGAAGAAGATGATCAACGCGAAGTACAGCAGGACGTGCGCCCAGCTGGACTGGTTGACGATGTAGTTCTGGATGAAGACCTGCCAACCGGCGTTGCTGTTGGGGTCCCCGACGAGGCGGGCGATCAGGTCCGGCAGGTAGAGCAGCGACGAGGCGAAGATGACCGGGATGACACCGGCCTGGTTCACCTTGATCGGCAGATAGGTCGAGGTTCCGCCGTACATACGGCGGCCGATCATGCGCTTGGCGTACTGCACCGGGATCCGGCGCTGGCCCTGCTCGACGAAGATGACGCTGGCGATGATCACCAGGCCGAACACGCAGATCAGAGTGAAGACCACCGGACCGGCGCTGCTGAGGATGTTGCCACCCTCGATCGGGATCCGGGCCGCGATGTTCAGGAAGATGAGGACGGACATGCCGTTGCCGACGCCGCGCTCGGTGATCAGCTCACCCAGCCACATCATGACGGCGGTACCGGCGGTCATCGTGATGACGATGATGGCCAGCGTGTAGACGCTGTTGTCCGGGATGATCGCGGTGTCGCACTGCGGGAAGAGCTGCTTGCGGTCGGCGAGTGCCACCACACCGGTCGCCTGCAGGATCGCGAGGGCGATCGTCAGGTACCGGGTGTACTGGGTCAGCTTGCCCTGGCCGGCCTGGCCTTCCTTCTTCAGCTCCTCGAACCGCGGGATGACCACGGTGAGAAGCTGGACGATGATGCTCGCCGTGATGTACGGCATGATGCCGGTCGAGAACAGCGACAGCTGCAGCAGTGCACCGCCACTGAACAGGTTCAGCAGCTGATAGACGCCCTCCTGCGACCCGGTCTCCGTGCATTGCTGCACGGCGGAATACGAGATGCCCGGGGCCGGGATGGTGGCACCGATTCGGTAGACCGCGACGATGGCTAGCGTGAACAGGATCTTCTTACGTAGATCCGGCGTCGCTAGAGCCGAGCGGAAGGCGCTGAGCACGCGGGGAACCTCCTCGGCGTCGTCGGCTGTCTTACCGACGATCGGCTTGGCCGGCCTGGGGCCGGCGGGAACACACAGCTTTCTGGCACAAGCCAGGAACGCTTCGGGGCACACTCGTCCCGAAGCGTGTCGCCGACTCTAACAGCTTCACAGGGCGTGTCCGCAGTGCGTGTGGGTTTTCCGGACGAAGGTTGGTCCGCGGGGTTGATCGACCGGCGCTTCTCGCCCCGGAGCCTTGACAGATCACGTTGTCGTACCTCACTTTCCGGCCGCCGGATCGCGATTAGGGGGCTAAACGCACCGTGATCAGGAGCCCGATGTGGCGAGGGCGCCCGCCATGCCGAGGAGCACGACGCCGGTGCCCCGGTCGACGTTGCGAGTCACCCGGCGGGACAGCCTGAGCGACTTCACGAGCGCGCCGGCACCGACGTAGGTCGCGCCCGCCACGAACTCGGCGAGCAGGTAGACGGCGCCGAGAATCGCGATCTGGCTGGGAAAGGAGCCGTGAGCT
This sequence comes from Amycolatopsis sp. TNS106, assembly GCF_019330265.1. NCBI lineage: Bacteria > Bacillati > Actinomycetota > Actinomycetes > Pseudonocardiales > Pseudonocardiaceae > Amycolatopsis > Amycolatopsis sp. TNS106. The sequence continues at coordinate 5,665,869 of NZ_CP024972.1, forward strand.
GCGTCGATGAACTGGGGTACGAACGCCGTGAAGATGAGGATCGCCTTCGGATTCGTGATCGCGACGACGAATTCCTTCCTCGCGATCCGGAGCGCGGGTACGGATTCGGTGCCTCGCGGCGCCTGGGCCGGCACGGTCCGCCCGGCACCGAACGTCGACCACAGCAGGCGTCCGCCGATCCAGACCAGGTAGGCGACACCGGCCCACTTGATCACTGTGAGTGCAAGCTCCGAAGCCGCGAGGAGCTGCCCGAGCCCAGCGGCGACGGCTGCGATCAGCACCGAGAATGCGGCCAATCGGCCCAACAGGCCGGCAAGCCCCTTACAGGCCCCCTGCGTCATGCCGTTGTGCATGCCAAGCAGATTGTTCGCCCCTGGCGTAAAAGCCACGAGGACCGCCGCTCCGAAGAACACCGCCGCCCAAGTCATCAGCCACCTCCTCCCCCACCGTATCGGCGGCCGCGAGCGCGTTTAGCGGGCTAATCGCGCTCTTTCGCGCCAGGATCCGGCGGAGGCGCGAATGCTGAATAGTCCGGTTTCTCCGGCTGAGGCTCCGGCGGGAGCACCGTGATGGAGATGCCGTCCCTAGGCGTGGGCATGTCCGCGAGACCCGGGTCGCCACTCATCGGGACTTCGTCATCCTGGACGCGGTGGCTCATGACGGCCGCGCCCGCCGCGGCCACGGCTGCGGCGAGGAGGGCCCACATCCCCGCTTCGAGAGTCAGGGTCACTTTCATGTCGTCGCCCAACTGACGTCCGGATCCCAACGTGGCGACGCTGCTGACGACTCCGGCGAGGAACACCGCCGCGATGGTGGTGAGCCACCTGTCCAAAGTGCCCGGACGTTGACGCCCGGCGACCCGCGTACTGACGACCGTGGCTGCCAGCAAGAGCGCCGCGGCGACCAGGAGCGGGATACCGATGGGCGCCGCCGACGTCATGAAGGCAGGATGGCCGCTCTGATAAGCCGTCGTGTCCCAAGCTCCTTGCACGAACACGATCACGAGCAGGTCGCTGGCGTCGAAACCGAACCGATGTTCGGTCTTGAAGTGCGGGAAGAAGCAGCCCACGAGCGTCAGCACCAGGGCCAAAGCGGCCAAGCCCGCTGCGACGAGCCTGCGGGGCTCAAGCCGACCGGACCGCACCGGTTCGTCCGGGGGATCCATGGGCCCGGAAACCGATACGACCATCGGCGGGGCGTCCGGCTGCTGCCGGAAGGGCTGGGGATCCTGCCCAGGAGGTATGGCCACCTAGCGATCCTTCCAGCCCAGGCCCCCTTCCGCCACGCCCGCGACCTGGCGGCCGACCTGCGTTTAGCCCCCTAATCGCGATCTGGACGTCGGACACCTGGGCGACCGGCGGATCGCGGTTAGCCCGCGAAACGCAGGTCGGTACCGGGAGGGCTACCCGCGCCCGGATCGCGATTAGGGGGCTAAACGCAGGTCAGGCGCGCGGGCGCCGGCCTGAGGGGCCAGATCGCGATTAGGGGGCTAAACGCAGGTGCGCCCGGGCGCAAGCGAAAGGCCCGCCGGGCGGAGCCGGGCGGGCCTTTCGGTGAAGCGAGCGAAGAAAGCTCAGAGCGTGGTGGCGGAGCCACCGGCAGCGGAGAGCTTCTCCTTGGCGGAGCCGGAGAAAGCGTCGGCGGTGACGTCCAGCTTGACGCCGTTCACGTCGCCGTTGCCGAGCACCTTCACGAGCTTGCCCTTGCGGACCAGACCGTTCGCGACGAGCTCCTCGGCGCCGACCTTGCCACCCTCCGGGAAGACGCGGGCGATGTCGCCCACGTTCACCGGCTGGTACTCGGTACGGAAGCGGTTCTTGAAGCCGCGAAGCTTCGGGAGCCGCATGTGGATGGGCATCTGCCCACCCTCGAACCCGGCGGGCACGTTCTTCCGGGCCTTGGTGCCCTTGGTACCGCGACCGGCGGTCTTGCCCTTCGAGCCCTCACCACGGCCGACGCGGATCTTGTCGCGCTTCGCGCCCGGAGCCGGACGAAGGTGGTGGATCTTGATGGCAGTCATGCCTTGACCTCCTCGACCTCCACCAGGTGGCGGACGGTGTGGATCAGGCCGCGCACCTCGGGAGTGTCATCACGCACGACGCTCTGGCGGATCTTGCGCAGCCCGAGGGTGCGCAGCGACTCGCGGTGAGCGTGCTTCGTGCCGATCTTGCTCTTGACCTGGGTCACCTTGAGCTGAGTCATGTCAGACCCCCTGGCCCGCGCGCTGGCGCAGCATCCGAGCCGGAGCGACGTCCTCGAGCGGGAGACCGCGGCGGGCCGCGACCTCTTCGGGACGCTGCAGACCCTTCAGGGCCGCCACGGTCGCGTGCACGATGTTGATCGCGTTGTCGGAGCCGAGCGACTTCGACAGCACGTCGTGGACACCCGCGCACTCCAGCACCGCGCGCACCGGGCCACCGGCGATGACACCGGTACCGGCCGAGGCCGGACGGAGCAGCACGACACCGGCGGCTTCCTCACCCTGGATCGGGTGGGGGATGGTGCCGGCGACGCGGGGAACGCGGAAGAAGTTCTTCTTCGCTTCCTCGACGCCCTTGGCGATGGCCGCGGGAACTTCCTTGGCCTTGCCGTAGCCGACGCCGACCTGACCGTCGCCGTCACCGACGACCACCAGGGCGGTGAAGCTGAAGCGACGACCACCCTTGACGACCTTGGCGACGCGGTTGATCGTCACGACCTTCTCGAGGTGCGGGGTCTTTTCCTGGCCGGCCCCGCCACGGCCGCTGTCGCGCCGGTCACGGCGGTCGCGACGGTCATTGCGGTCGTTGCCGCCCTGTCCGCCGGGTCCGCCCTGGCCACCGCCGAATTGCCGTGTACGTCCCGGCATCAGGCTTTCCTTCCATTCACGAGCATCTGCTGCATCAGAACTCCAACCCCGCCTCACGCGCGGCGTCGGCGAGCGCCGCGATGCGGCCGTGGTAGGCGTTGCCACCACGGTCGAACACCACGGTCGAGACACCGGCGTTCTTGGCGCGGGCGGCGACGAGTTCCCCGACCTTGGCGGCCTTGGCCTTCTTGTCGCCTTCCAGCGCGCGGACGTCCGCCTCGAGGGTGGACGCCGACGCCAGGGTCTTGCCGGCGAGGTCGTCGATCAGCTGCACGGCGATGTGCCGCGACGAACGCTTGACGACCAGGCGCGGACGCTGGTCCGTGCCGTTGATCTTCTTGCGAAGGCGGAAGTGCCGACGGGCCTTCGCGACGCGGCGGCGGGTCGAGATGTCCTTGCCGACCGGCTTGCGCTTCGTAGTGGTGTCGCTCATGATCACTTACCCGTCTTTCCGACCTTGCGGCGGATCTTCTCACCCTCGTAGCGCAGGCCCTTGCCCTTGTACGGGTCCGGGCGGCGCAGCTTGCGGATGACCGCGGCGATCTGGCCGACCTTCTGCTTGTCGATGCCCGAGACCGAGAACCGGGTGGGGGTCTCGACCTTGAAGGTGATGCCTTCCGGGGCCTCGATCTTGACCGGGTGGCTGTAGCCGAGGGCGAACTCGAGGTCCGAGCCCTTGGCCTGCACGCGGTAACCGACCCCGTGGATCTCGAGCTTCTTCTCGTAGCCCTCGGTCACACCGACGACGAGGTTGTTGACCAGCGTCCGGGTGAGACCGTGCAGGGCACGGCTGGTGCGCTCCTCGTCGGGCCGCTTGACCTCGAGCGTGCCGTTTTCGGCCTGCTCCACGGTGATCGGCTCGGCGATGGTGTGCTCGAGGGTGCCCTTGGGCCCCTCGACCTTGATCTGCTGACCGTCGATGGTCACCTTGACCCCGGAGGGGACGGCGACCGGCAGCTTTCCAATGCGTGACATGTCTTTGCCCCCTTCCTTACCAGACGTAGGCGAGGACTTCGCCGCCCACGCTGTTTCGCTTGGCCTGACGGTCGGTCTGGAGGCCGGACGACGTCGAGATGATCGCGACGCCGAGGCCACCGAGAACCGACGGCAGTTCGGTCGATTTTGCGTAGACCCGCAGGCCGGGCTTGGACACGCGGCGGAGGCCGGCGATGCTGCGCTCACGGTTGGGGCCGTACTTCAGCTCCACGACGAGGTTCTTGTGCTTCTCGCCCGGCTCGTCGCGGTAGCCCGAGATGTAACCCTCGCGCTTGAGGATCTCGGCGATGTTCGCCTTGATCTTCGAGTGGGGAAGCACGACCTCGTCGTGGTACGCCGAGTTCGCGTTACGCAGACGGGTCAAGAAGTCTGCGATGGGGTCGGTCATCGTCATGGTGACCTGTCAACCTTTCTCGCCCTGGTTCCCTGCGATACGTGCGGGGCCTGTGGCGAAGTGGGAGTTAAAAAAGACTCTTACCAGCTGGACTTGCGGACGCCGGGCAGCTCGCCCGCGTGTGCCATCTCGCGAAGGCAGATCCGGCAGAGCCCGAACTTGCGGAACACCGAGTGCGGGCGACCGCACCGCTGGCAACGCGTGTAACCGCGAACCTTGAACTTCGGCGTCTTCGCGGCCTTGTGGACCAGTGCTTTCTTGGCCATCGACTCAGTTCTCCTTGAACGGGAAGCCGAGCTTGCGAAGCAGCGCGCGGCCCTCGTCGTCGGTGTTGGCGGTGGTGACGACAGTGACGTCCATACCGCGCGGGCGGTCGATGGCGTCCGGGTCGATCTCGTGGAACATGGACTGCTCGTTGAGACCGAACGTGTAGTTGCCGTTGCCGTCGAACTGCTTCGGCGAAAGCCCGCGGAAGTCACGGATACGCGGCAGCGCGATGGTCAGCAGCCGGTCGAGGAACTCCCACATCCGGTCGCCGCGCAGCGTGACGCGCGCGCCGATCGGCTGGCCCTCACGCAGCTTGAACTGCGCGATGGACTTGCGAGCCTTGCGAACCTCGGGCTTCTGCCCGGTGATCGCGGCCAGGTCGCGGATGGCGCCTTCGATCAGCTTGCTGTCACGGGCGGCGTCACCGACACCCATGTTCACGACGACCTTGACGACGCCCGGGATCTGGTGGACGTTCTCGAAGGAGAACTCCTGCTGGAGCTGCCCCTTGATCTCCTCGCGGTACCGCACCTTGAGGCGCGGGGCGATCTTCTCTGCGGTGGTCATGATCAGATGTCCTTACCGTTCCGGCGCGAGACCCGGACCTTCTTGCCGTCCTCGCCGATGCGGTAGCCCACCCGGGTCGGCTTGCCGTCGGAGTCGACGACCATCACGTTCGAGACGTGGATGGGCGCTTCCTGCGTGACGATGCCGCCGGACTGCGCACCGCGCTGGGTCTGGGAGATCCGCGTGTGCTTCTTGATCCGGTTCACGCCCTCGACCAGCACGCGCTCGCGCTCGGGGTAGGCCTGGATGACCTTGCCCTTGGCACCCTTGTCCTTGCCGGCGATGACGACGACCGTGTCGCCCTTCTTCACCTTCATGCTCTACAACACCTCCGGCGCGAGCGAAATGATCTTCATGAACTTTCGGTCGCGCAGCTCGCGGCCGACCGGCCCGAAGATGCGGGTGCCGCGGGGCTCATTGTCGTTCTTGATGAGCACAGCAGCGTTCTCGTCGAAGCGGATGTAAGAACCGTCCGGACGACGGCGCTCCTTGCGCGTGCGAACGATGACGGCCTTGACGACGTCACCCTTCTTCACGCCGGCGGCCGGCATGGCGTCCTTCACGGTGGCGACGATGATGTCGCCGATGCCCGCGTAGCGCCGCCCCGAGCCACCGAGAACGCGGATGCAAAGGATCTCCTTCGCGCCCGTGTTGTCGGCAACCCGAAGCCGCGACTCCTGCTGGATCACGTCTACTCCTGTATGTCGCGCTGGTTCTCGCGGTTCAGCGCGAGCCTTGCGGAACTAAGGGACTCAAAAAGAGCCCTACTTACTTGGCCTTCTCCACGATCTGCACCAGACGCCAGCGCTTGGTCGCCGACAGCGGGCGGGTCTCCATCAGGGTGACCCGGTCGCCCACGCCCGCCTCGTTGTTCTCGTCGTGCACCTTGACCTTGCTGGTGCTGCGGAGAACCTTGGCGTAACGACGGTGCTTCTTGCGGTCTTCGAGCTCGACCACGATCGTCTTGTTCATCTTGTCCGAGACGACGTAACCCTCACGGACCTTGCGGTCGTTGCGGGGGGCCGCCTCAGCGTTGGGCTGCTCGCTCATGCGGCACCTTCACTCTCGGCGTCAGGGGAAACGGACAGGCCGAGTTCACGCTCGCGCATGACCGTGTAGATCCGCGCGATGTCCGTGCGGACGGTGCGCAGACGGCGGTTGTTGTCGAGCTGTCCGGTCGCCATCTGGAAGCGGAGGTTGAAGAGCTCCTCCTTGTATTCCTTCAGACGCAGAACGAGCTCTTCCGCGGTGAGCTCACGCAGCTCCGATGCCTGGGCGGCACCTGCCTTCGCCATCAGAACTCACCACCTTCACGGGTCACGATGCGGCACTTCATGGGCAGCTTGTGGATCGCGCGACGGAGCGCCTCACGGGCGGTCTCCTCGTTCGGGAACGAGATCTCGAACATCACGCGGCCCGGCTTCACGTTGGCGATCCACCACTCGGGCGAACCCTTACCGGAACCCATACGGGTTTCCGCCGGCTTCTTGGTCAGCGGGCGGTCCGGGTAGATGGTCGTCCACACCTTGCCGCCACGCTTGATGTGACGCGTCATGGCGATACGAGCGGACTCGATCTGCCGGTTGGTCACGTAGCTGTGCTCAAGCGCCTGGATGCCGTACTCGCCGAAGTTCACCTTCGTACCGCCCTTGGCGGCACCGTGGCGCTTCGGGGAGTGCTGCTTCCGGTGCTTGACCCTGCGCGGGATGAGCACGTGTCAGCCCTCCGTCTTTTCTGCAGTCTCAGCAGCCGGGGCCTCGGTGGCGGTGCCACCCTTGGGGGCGTCGTCGCTCTTCGCGGCGGCGGCCGCCCGGCCGGCTTCGGTCGAGGTCGGCGTCGTGCCCGACGAGCCGGAACGGCGCGGTCGGGACGGGCGGTCACCACGGTCACGGCGCGGGGCACGCTCGGCGGCCGCGGCGGCGTCACGCGCCTCCTTGGCCTTGAGGCCACCCACGAGCTCGCCCTTGTAGATCCACACCTTCACGCCGATGCGACCGAACGTCGTCTTGGCCTCGAAGAAGCCGTAGTCGATGTCGGCACGCAGCGTGTGCAGCGGGACGCGGCCATCGCGGTAGTGCTCGGAACGGGACATCTCGGCACCGCCGAGACGACCGCCGCACTGCACGCGGATGCCCTTGACCTGCGGCGAACGCATGGAGGTCTGGATCGCCTTGCGCATCGCGCGGCGGAACGCCACACGGTTGCTCAGCTGCTCCGCGACACCCTGAGCGACGAGCTGGGCGTCGGCCTCGGGGTTCTTGACCTCGAGGATGTTCAGCTGGACCTGCTTGGCGGTCAGCTTCTCCAGCGCGCCGCGGATGCGGTCGGCCTCCGCGCCGCGACGGCCGATGACGATGCCCGGCCGGGCGGTGTGGATGTCGACGCGGACCCGGTCACGGGTGCGCTCGATCTCGACCTTGGAGATCCCGGCGCGCTCCATGCCCGTGGACAGCAGCTTCCGGATCTTGACGTCCTCGGCCACGTACTCCGCGTACTGCTTGTCGGCGTACCAACGCGACTTCCAGTCCGTGGTGATACCCAGGCGGAAGCCGTGCGGGTTGATCTTCTGGCCCACTACCGGCCACCTGCCTTCTTCTTGCCCTGTGCCTTCTTGCGAGTCACAGTCTCGGCCTTGGGACGGGACTCGACCTCAACCGTGATGTGGCTCGTCCGCTTGCGGATCCGGTACGCGCGGCCCTGGGCCCGCGGACGGATGCGCTTGAGGGTCGGGCCCTCGTCGGCGTAGGCGTTCTTGACCCAGAGGGTGTCCGGGTCGAGATCGAGGTTGTTTTCGGCGTTGGCCACGGCGCTGGCGAGCACCTTCGCGACCGGCTCGCTTGCCGCCTGCGGGGCGAACTGGAGCACGGCCAAGGCGTCGGCGGCGCTACGTCCCTTGATCAGCTCGATCACCCGGCGCACCTTGGTAGGCGAGTCCCGGACGAAGCGAGCCCGCGCGTAAGCCGTCGGCAAAGCCTCGGCCACGTCGTTCTGGGCGTTCATCGCTAGCTTCCTTGTTCTCTCGTGCCCGCTCAGCGGCGGCGCGACTTGCGGTCGTCCTTGATGTGGCCCTTGAAGGTCCTAGTCGGGGCGAACTCGCCCAACTTGTGACCCACCATCGCCTCGGTGACGAACACCGGGACGTGCTTGCGGCCGTCGTGCACCGCGATCGTGTGACCCAGGAAATCCGGGATGATCGTGGAACGACGCGACCACGTCTTGATCACGGTCTTCTTGCCCGACTCGTTGAGAGCGTCCACCTTCTTGAGCAGGTGGTCGTCCACGAAGGGGCCCTTTTTGAGGCTACGTGGCATGTTCTTCTACCTCCCTGCTCAGCGCTTCTTGCCGGTACGCCGGCGGCGGACGATCATGGCGTCGGAGGCCTTGCGGCGGCGGGTGCGGCCTTCGGGCTTTCCGTTCGGGTTCACCGGGTGGCGACCACCGGAGGTCTTACCCTCACCACCACCGTGCGGGTGGTCGACCGGGTTCATGACGACACCACGGACGGTGGGGCGCTTGCCGCGCCAGCGGTTACGGCCCGCCTTGCCCCAGTTGATGTTGGAGTGCTCGGAGTTGCCGACCTCGCCGATGGTGGCGCGGTTGCGCACGTCGACGTTGCGGATCTCGCCCGACGGGAGACGAAGCTGGGCGTACGGCCCGTCCTTCGCCACCAGCTGCACCTTGGCACCGGCGGACCGCGCCATCTTCGCGCCGCCACCGGGGCGGAGCTCGATCGCGTGGATCACGGTGCCGACCGGGATGTTGCGCAGCGGCAGGTTGTTACCCGGCTTGATGTCGGCGCGGGGGCCGTTCTCGACCGTGTCACCCTGCTTGAGCTTCTCCGGGGCGATGATGTAGCGCTTCTCGCCGTCGGCGTAGTGCAGGAGCGCGATACGAGCGGACCGGTTGGGGTCGTACTCGATGTGCGCGACCTTGGCGGGAACGCCGTCCTTGTCGTTCCGGCGGAAGTCGATCAGCCGGTACGCACGCTTGTGGCCACCGCCCTTGTGGCGGGTGGTGATCTTGCCGCTGGAGTTACGGCCGCCGGACTTGCTCAGCGGACGCAGCAGCGACTTCTCCGGGGTGGACCGAGTGATCTCGGCGAAGTCGGAGACGCTGGAACCGCGACGACCCGGGGTCGTCGGCTTGTACTTGCGGATGCCCATGTGTCAGCTCAGTCCTTTACGCGGTGGGTCCGCCGAAGATCTCGATCGGCTTGCTCTCAGCCGAAAGAGTCACGATGGCGCGCTTGGTGTCCTTGCGCTTGCCGAAGCCGGCGCGAGTCCGCTTACGCTTGCCCTGGCGGTTGGCCGTGTTGACGCTGACCACCTTGACGCCGAACACCTTCTCGACCGCGATCTTGATCTGGGTCTTGTTGGCGTCCGGGCGGACGATGAACGTGTACTTGTGCTCTTCGAGCAGCCCGTAGGACTTCTCGGAGATCACCGGCGCGAGCAAGATGTCGCGGGGATCGGGGATGGCGATCGCACTCACTGCTCGTCACTCCCTTCAACCTCGCTCGACCGGGCCGAAGCCTTCGCGCCCTTGCCCCGGACGGGGCCGGCGACGAACACGTCGTAAGCGGCCTTGGTGAACACCACGTCGTCGTTGACCAACACGTCGTAGGTGTTGAGCTGGTCGGGCGTGATGATGTGGACCTCGGCCAGGTTCCGCAGCGAGTTCCAGCTCAGCTCGTCGTCGCGGTGCAGCACCACGAGAACGCGCTTGGCCTGGGTCACCGCGGCGATGGCGGCCTTGGCGGACTTGGTGGACGGCTTCTCGCCGGTCACCAGTTCGGTGACGACGTGCAGCTGTCCGGCGCGGGCCCGGTCGGAGAGGGCGCCACGCAGGGCGGCGGCCTTCATCTTCTTCGGGGTGCGCTGGGTGTAGTCACGCGGCGTGGGGCCGTGGACGACGCCACCACCGGTGAACTGCGGCGCACGGGTCGAACCCTGGCGGGCGCGGCCGGTGCCCTTCTGGCGGTACGGCTTCTTGCCACCACCGCGGACTTCACCGCGGGTCTTGGTGTCATGCGTGCCCTGGCGAGCGGCGGCCAGCTGGCCCACCACGACCTGGTGCATGAGGGGCACGTTGGCCTGCACGTCGAAGATCTCCGAGGGGAGCTCGACCGTGCCGTCGGCTTTACCGGCCGGGGTCTTCAGCTCGACGCTGGTCATGTTCAGTTACCACCCTTCGCGGCGCTGCGAACGAACAGCAGGCCGCCCTTGGGACCGGGCACGGCGCCCTTGATCAGCAGCAGGCCGTCCTCGGCACGCACCGCGTGCACGGTCAGGTTCTGCGTGGTGACCCGGTCGTTGCCCATCCGGCCCGCCATGCGCAGGCCCTTGAAGACGCGGCCCGGGGTGGCGCAGCCACCGATCGAGCCGGGCTTGCGGTGCACGGCCTGGGCACCGTGGCTCGCGCCCTGGCCCTTGAAGCCGTGACGCTTCATGACACCGGCGTAGCCCTTGCCCTTGCTGGTACCGGTCACGTCGACCTCGATACCGGCCTCGAACACCTCGGCGGTGATCTCCTGGCCGACCTCGTAGGTCTCGGCGTCGGTGGTACGCAGCTCCGCAAGGTAACGACGCGGGGTCACGCTCGCCTTGTCGAAGTGGCCGGTGCGCGGCTTGTTCACCCGGCGCGGGTCGACCGCGCCGAAAGCCAGCTGCACGGCCTTGTAGCCGTCGTTCTCCTGGGTCCGAACCTGGGTGACCACGTTCGGCCCGGCCTGGACGACGGTCACCGGGACGACCCGGTTGTTCTCGTCGAAGACCTGGGTCATGCCGAGCTTGGTGCCCAGGATGCCCTTCACTTGCCTGTCAGACATGAGTCTCTTACTCTCCGCCGCTCGCCAGCCGCTGCTACTGGATGTTGACGTCGACGCTCGCCGGCAGGTCGATGCGCATGAGCGCGTCGACCGTCTTCGGCGTCGGGTCGAGGATGTCGATCAGACGCTTGTGCGTGCGCATCTCGAAGTGCTCGCGCGAGTCCTTGTACTTGTGCGGCGAGCGGATGACGCAGTAAACGTTCTTCTCGGTGGGCAGCGGCACCGGCCCGACAACACGGGCGCCGGTGCGCGTGACCGTCTCGACGATCTTGCGCGCCGAGGTGTCGATCGCCTCGTGGTCGTAGGCCTTGAGCCGGATGCGGATCTTCTGTCCCGCCATGGTGGCTGCTCGTTCCTTGTCGTCTCGTGCCGCTTTTGTCTTTTCAAACCTCAGTCCGACTGAGGTTTTCCCAGTTCAACGGCCCTGTCCCCGGTCCACGCGGTCGGGCGTGTCGTGCCCGACGCACAGACGGATCCCGCGGGATCTTCGTCTTGCCTGGTCTTCCTCAACGTGAGGAGGCATCGAGCCGGCGGAAAAGCTTGGATCGCCGTCTCAAACGCCCTTGCCCGCTAGCCTCACCCGAAGGAAGTGCTCCGCGGACCGTGGCCGCTCATACCAGGGCGGCCGGAACCTGCCTTCCGAAGAAGAACGAGTTCGGCCGCCCCAGGACGAGCAACCTGAATAGTGTTGCACACGTGATTTGACGCCTTGAACCCGGGGGTGTATCAGACCCCCGGGTCGGCGTTAAATCACTTGATGATCTTGGTGACCTGGCCGGCGCCGACGGTCCGTCCACCCTCACGGATGGCGAAACGCAGGCCCTCGTCCATGGCGACCGGCTGGATCAGCACGACGCTGATGTCCGTGTTGTCGCCCGGCATGACCATCTCGACACCCTCCTTGAGGGTGACGACGCCGGTCACGTCCGTGGTACGGAAGTAGAACTGCGGGCGGTAGTTGTTGAAGAACGGGGTGTGACGGCCACCCTCGTCCTTCGACAGGATGTAGACCGAGCCCTCGAACTCCGTGTGCGGGGTGGTGGTGCCCGGCTTCACGACGACCTGGCCGCGCTCGACGTCCTCGCGCTTGATACCGCGGACCAGCAGACCGACGTTGTCGCCCGCCTCGCCGGTGTCCAGCAGCTTGCGGAACATCTCGACACCGGTGACGGTGGTCTTGGTCGACTTCTCCTTGATGCCGACGATCTCGACCTCTTCGTTCACGTTGACGCGGCCACGCTCGATACGGCCGGTCACGACCGTGCCACGGCCGGTGATCGTGAAGACGTCCTCGATCGGCATCAGGAACGGCTTGTCGAGCTCACGCACCGGGTCGGGCACGTTCTCGTCGACGGCCGCCATGAGCTCGAGAACGCTCTCGCCCCACTTGGCGTCGCCCTCGAGGGCCTTCAGGCCGGAGACCTTGACGACCGGAGCGTCGTCACCAGGGAAGTCCTGGGAGGACAGCAGCTCGCGGACCTCGAGCTCGACGAGCTCCAGGATCTCCTCGTCGTCGACCATGTCGGCCTTGTTCAGCGCGACCACGATGTAGGGCACGCCGACCTGCTTCGCGAGCAGCACGTGCTCACGGGTCTGCGGCATCGGGCCGTCGGTCGCCGCGACCACGAGGATCGCGCCGTCCATCTGCGCCGCACCGGTGATCATGTTCTTGATGTAGTCCGCGTGACCGGGGGCGTCCACGTGGGCGTAGTGACGCTTCTCGGTCTGGTACTCGACGTGCGAGATGTTGATCGTGATACCGCGCTGCTTCTCTTCCGGCGCGTTGTCGATCTGGTCGAACGCCGACGCCGTGTTCAGCTCGGGGTACTTGTCGTGCAGAACCTTGGTGATCGCCGCGGTCAGAGTGGTCTTACCGTGGTCGACGTGACCGATGGTCCCGATGTTGACGTGCGGCTTGGTCCGCTCGAATTTCGCCTTCGCCACTGGAATGTCCTCCTGGACTGTTTTGCTTACTCACCGGCCAACGTGGCTGTCGGACGGGGATTCGTTTCTTGACGGATGCTGCGGACGTTCAGGAGTGTTCCTTATGCCCGCGAGCGGACGGGAACTACTCCCCCGTCGCCTTCGCGATGATTTCCTTCGCGACGTTCGCGGGAACCTCGGCGTAGGAGTCGAACACCATGGAGTAGTTGGCACGTCCCTGCGTACGCGAACGCAGGTCGCCGACGTAACCGAACATCTCCGACAGCGGGACCAGTGCCTTGACGACACGGGTACCGGCGCGCTCCTCCATGGCCTGGATCTGGCCACGGCGGGAGTTGAGGTCGCCGATCACATCGCCCATGTAGTCCTCGGGCGTGGTGACCTCGACGGCCATCAGCGGCTCGAGGATGACCGGACCGGCCTTCTTCGCGGCTTCCTTCATCGCCATGGAGCCGGCGATCTTGAAGGCCATTTCCGAAGAGTCGACCTCGTGGTACGCGCCGTCCAACAAGGTGAACTTCAACCCGACGAGCGGGTAGCCGGCCAGCACGCCGTACTGCATGGCGTCCTGCGCGCCCGCGTCGACCGACGGGATGTACTCCCGCGGCACGCGGCCACCGGTGACCTTGTTGTCGAACTCGTAGAGGGCACCGTCGGTGGACTCGAGCGGCTCGAGCTTGACGATGACCTTCGCGAACTGACCGGAACCACCGGTCTGCTTCTTGTGCACGTAGTCGAGCTTCTCGACCGTCTTGCGCACCGTCTCGCGGTAGGCGACCTGCGGCTTACCGATGTTCGCCTCGACCTTGTAGTCGGACTTCATGCGGTTGACCAGCACCTCGAGGTGCAGCTCGCCCATACCCGCGATGATCGTCTGACCGGTGTCCTCGTCCAGGTTGACCTGGAACGTCGGGTCCTCTTCGGCCAGCTTCTGGATCGCCAGGGACAGCTTCTCCTGGTCGGCCTTGGTCTTCGGCTCGATCGCGACGCGGATGACCGGCGCCGGGAACGTCATCGACTCGAGGACGACCGGGTTCTGCGGGTCGGCGAGGGTGTCACCGGTGGTGGTGTCCTTCAGGCCGATGACCGCGTAGATGTGGCCCGCCTGGGCCTCGTCCACCGGGTTCTCCTTGTTGGAGTGCATCTGGAAGAGCTTCCCGATGCGCTCCTTGCGCTCCTTGGTGGCGTTGATCAGCTGCGCGCCGGAGGCGACCTTGCCCGAGTACACCCGGATGTAGGTCAGCTTGCCGAAGAACGGGTGCGCGGCGATCTTGAACGCCAGAGCGGAGAAGGGCTCCTCGGTCGACGGCTTGCGCGACACGACGGTCTCGCCGTCGGGCAGCGTGCCCTCGACGGCCGGGACGTCCAGCGGCGACGGAAGGTAGTCGATGACCGCGTCGAGCATGGGCTGGACGCCCTTGTTCTTGAACGCGGAACCGGTGAGCACCGGGTACGCCTCGCGGTTCACGGTGAGCTTCCGGATACCGGCCTTGATCTCGGCCTCGGACAGCTCCTCGCCCTCGAGGAACTTCTCCATCAGGGAGTCGTCGGTCTCAGCGATGGCCTCGACCAGCTTCTCCCGGTACTCGGCCGCCTTGTCGGCGAGCTCGGCCGGGATCTCCTCGACGGCGTAGTCCTCGCCCTTCTGGACCTCGCCGCGCCAGGTCAGCGCCTTCATGCGGACCAGGTCGACGACGCCTTCGAACTCGTTCTCGGCGCCGATCGGCAGCTGGATGACCAGCGGGCGGGCGCCGAGGCGCTCCTCGATGGTGCGGACGGTGAAGTAGAAGTCCGCGCCGAGCTTGTCCATCTTGTTGACGAAGCAGATACGAGGAACCTCGTACTTGTCCGCCTGACGCCAGACCTGTTCGGACTGCGGCTCGACACCCTCTTTGCCGTCGAAGACGGCGACGGCACCATCGAGCACGCGGAGCGAACGCTCCACCTCGACGGTGAAGTCGACGTGGCCCGGGGTGTCGATGATGTTGATCTGGTGATCGGCCCAGAAAGTGGTGGTGGCAGCCGAGGTGATGGTGATACCCCGCTTCTGCTCCTCCTCCATCCAGTCCATGGTGGCGGCGCCATCGTGGACTTCACCGATCTTGTAGTTGACCCCGGTGTAGAACAGGATCCGCTCGGTGGTGGTGGTCTTACCGGCGTCGATGTGGGCCATGATGCCGATGTTGCGGACCTTGTTCAGGTCGGTCAGCACTTCACGTGCCACGAGAGTGTTCCCCTGTCTCAAAATTGGGGCCCGGCAAGGCTTTGATCGGCAGCCGGGCGGATATCACCAGCGGTAGTGCGCGAAGGCCTTGTTGGACTCGGCCATCTTGTGCGTGTCCTCACGCCGCTTCACGCTGGCGCCGAGGCCGTTGCTCGCGTCGAGGAGCTCGTTCTGCAGACGCTCGATCATGGTCTTCTCGCGACGAGCCTGCGAGAAGGAGACCAGCCAGCGAAGCGCGAGCGTGGTGGAGCGTCCCGGCTTGACCTCGATCGGCACCTGGTAGGTGGCACCACCGACGCGGCGGCTCTTCACCTCGATGGTGGGCTTCACGTTGTCGAGGGCGCGCTTCAGCGTGACGACCGGGTCGGTGCCGGTCTTCTCGCGAGCGCCTTCGAGGGCGCCGTAGACGATGCGCTCGGCCAGGGACCGCTTGCCGTCCTTCAGCACCTTGTTCACCAGCTGGGTGACCAGCGGGGATGCGTAGACGGGGTCAGAGATCAGCGGCCGCTTCGGGGCCGGACCCTTGCGGGGCATTAGCTCTTCTCCTTCTTCGCGCCATACCGGCTGCGCGCCTGCTTACGGTTCTTGACACCCTGGGTGTCGAGGGAACCGCGGATGATCTTGTAACGGACACCCGGCAGGTCCTTCACACGACCACCGCGCACGAGCACCATCGAGTGCTCCTGCAGGTTGTGGCCTTCACCGGGAATGTAGGCGGTGACCTCGATGCCGCTGGTCAGCTTCACACGAGCGACCTTGCGAAGCGCCGAGTTCGGCTTCTTGGGGGTTGTGGTGTACACGCGAGTGCACACGCCACGCCGCTGCGGGCTCCCCTTGAGGGCCGCGGTCTTCTGCTTGGCAGCCTTGTCCTGGCGGCCCTTACGGACCAGCTGCTGGATCGTGGGCAATGGACCAGCTTTCTGTTCGCGATCTTGCTACTACGTGTTGTCTCCGGCCCCCGCGGTCGGGCGTGTCGGCCCGCGTCACGGTCTTGCGACCGGTAACTTCCCGTAGGGATTTTCCGTCGGATCCCGCGTGGGCGAAGCCTTCGGACCGGATGCCTGAGCACCCCGTCCATGCCGCACGGCACACGGGACGGCCCGACGCCTGCCGGGCACGGTCTCCAAAGATACCCGGCCACTTCCGGACCGGCCAAATCGGGGGGTCGATAACTATATCGTGCCGGGCGCCACGCCGCGGCGACCCTGATGGAACGGCGTTTCGGGCTGTTCCTTCACCCGTCGGCCCCGGCATCGTCCCTCCCGGTAGAGGACCATTCCCTCGCGGGGCTTGGCGTCGCCCTCCGGCAGAGGCCTCAGTCCTCGTCGGGCTTGGCGTGATCCGCCCGGCCCGGATGCGGGTCCCGGGAGAGGTCGATCAACGGATGCACGGGTGCCCCCTCCGGCGCCGCGTGACTCCCCCGCCTGGGTTCTTCGCTGCTTTCCTTCTGCTCGGCGTCCACGACGCCTCCCCTCGTTCGTACCGATACCGCCCTGCTCGGCGGACCACGCTACCTATTCCCCGGTCAGGGGAGCCGGATGGATCCGGAAAGGACACCGGTACCGGAAGGCCTTCCACGCCCCTTTCAGGACATTCGACCTGAGTACCGGGACGACTGCCCCAGAGCGCGTTCAGCGGGCTGAACGCGCTCTGGGCTGCGGCGGAGAAGCCTGGAGGAGGACGTTTTCCCATAGACGTGCCGGGGTGGATCCAGGACCGATGGCGTCGCGTCGAACCCGTGAATAGGTCACGATGACACCGGTCACACGTAAGGCACGGGAGGTTCCATGTCGGCCGAGTTCGAACAGCTGGTCGCGGAATTCGACAAGTTCCAGTCCAAGCTTCAGAACGTCGACGATCGCTTGGCGAACATCGGCGGAATGCAGGACGAGCTGAGCAGGCTCGAGGCGACGGCGACATCGCCCGACCGTTCGGTGACCGTGGTGGCGGGCCCCGGCGGCGCCATCATGGACGTCCGGTTCACCGAAGAGGCCCTGCGTCAGCGTCCCGAGGGCCTCTCGGCCGCGCTGATGTCGACCATCCAGCAGGCCGTGGCCGAAGCGGCCCGTAAGCAGGCCACCATCGTCGAAGAGCACATGGGTGAGGACCTCCACCTCGTCGACCAGGTGCTGGAGACCCAGGCGGAGCTGTTCGGGACCACGGTCGAGGACCTGAAGGCGCAGATGGAGGACGCGCCCGCACGGGAACGGGCCGAGCAGCCCGACGACTACTCCGAGCGTTCGGTCCTGCGGTCCGAAGCGGAACCGCAGCAGCCCACCCCGCCGCCGGCCGCCGCCTCCGACGGCGACCGTTTCCTGAAGAACCTGTTCGACGAGGACGACCGATGAGCGGCGCCGATCGCCTTTAGCGGGCTGAACGCGATTCGAAGGTCCAGGGAACCGGGCGCGGCGCCTCCGGGTCCAAGGGGCCGATCACGACGATCCGCACCGGAAAGGTGCTTGAGGAGGGTCACTGATGGGCGAGGGACACGCGGTGGTCATCAACGCTCTGCGCACTTACTCGGGCAAGCTCGCGCAGGACGTCCGGGTCCCGGCCGAGGTGGGGCGGCTGGTGCAGCAGTCCGACGTCGGTGACGAATCCTGGGGCGTGGTCGGCCTGTTCGTGAAGAACGAATACACGGGGATGCTCACCGACCTGCAGGATCTGCTGATCGAGATGTCGGCGGGGCTGACCGCGGCGTCGGAGAAGCTCGGCAGCGCGGCCACCATCTACGAGCGCAACGAAGAGGACAACGTCAAGTCGCTCAACGAGATCCTCAAGATGCTCGAGCAGCCCGCGCACTCGCGGACACCGAAAATCGGACCGGCCAAGTAACAAGGGGGCACGATCGTGGCCGACCAGAAGATCACCGGCGAGCACACCGGCATCAAGATCAACGACTACAACCCGGACGTCATCCGCACGGACAAGGTGCTGACGTCACTGCCCGGTCCGCTCGGCAGCGGGGTCAGCACCTTCAACACGGTCAAGAGCGCGACCGCGGACGGCTTCCAGGCGAGCGACATCGGCACCATCGCCGCCAGCGGCGCCGGTTTCATCAGCTCCTGCGCCGGCGTCGCGGATATCGCGAGCGATCCGATCGGCTGGCTGGTCGGCCAGGGGCTCAGCTTCCTGATGAACGTGTGCCAGCCGATCCAGGACGCCATCCACATGGTCAGCGGCGACGGTCCGGCGTTGTCGAACGCGGCGAGCAACTTCAACAACATCGGTGTCTGGCTGCAGAAGTACAGCAAGGAATTCACCGACAACGCGGTGCAGTCACTGTCCCAATGGGACGGTGACGCGGCGAACGCGGCCGGCGAGAAACTGGCGAAGTTCGGGCAGGGCATCGACGGGATCGCGGCACAGGCCGGGGACATCGCGCAACTGCTGCAGATCTCCAGCATGGTGATGACGGTGATCGAGGAGTTCATCAAGGCGATCCTCACCGAGTTCATCACCTGGCTGGTCATGATCTGGATCCCCGCGCTGGCCGCGGCCGTCCCGACCTGCGGCGGCTCGACGGCGACGGCGGGCGGGCTGACGGCCACCCGCGCGGTCTCCACGACGTCGAAGGTGCAGAAGTTCCTGAACAAGCTTCGCCAGCTGCTCGACAAGATCAAGCAGTTCCTCGGCAAGCTCAAGGAGTTCTTCGGCAAGTGGAAGGGCAACTACAAGGACCTGATGGCCCACAACAAGGCCACCGGGCAGCTGGCGGCGGGGCCGGGCGCGTCCGCGTGGGGCAAGTTCGCCTCGAAGGACGGCGCCATGGGCGGCAGGCTCGCGGACGGGTTCGGTGAGCGGATGACGTCGGCCACGAAGAAGGCCGCGTTGAACACCGTCGGGCTCGGCAAGGCCACGAATCCGGACGGCAGCTGGAAGACGCCGGAGACAGGCCGGGAAAAGGGCGAGGTCGCGGCCGGTGTCACCGGGAAGGTCGGCACGTACACGTCGGGCGGGATCAAGGCCGGCGAGTACGGTTCCGTGGGTGACGACGAGCAGACGACCGAGGAGACCAGCGACAACCTGGACTTCTGAGCCGTGACCGCGTGGATCGTTGCCATCGTCGCGGTGGCGTTGCCTCTCGCGCTGGCCGCTTGGTGGATCGCCGCCGGGGCGGCGAAGAAACGCGGGCTGGCCAAGCTGGCCAAGGAACGGGGCTGGGACTTCTTCAGCGGTGCCCGGCTCGGGTCCTCGGGTGGGCGGCACGAGCAAGCAGGCCGCGGCCGGGCGCCCGCCCCGTTGCGGCGGACGGGCGAGTCGATCGACCAGGCCGTGGTGGGCACCCACCGAGGGGTGCCCTTCGGCGTCTACCGGTACCACCAGCCGGGCGCCGGGTTCCGGCAGGACGGCACCCGGGAGTCCGGTTCGCTGCGGACGGTCGTGCACGTCGAGGTGGGGACGGCCATGCCCGACTGCACGCTCTCGATCAGCGGCTCCGAAGTGGACTGTTCGAATCCCGGATTCGTGCTGCGTCCCGAGGTCCGCGAATGGCTGCTGGCGAACGTCGGCCGGTGCCGCGAGTTCCACACGTCCGGCCGGACGGTGGCGGTGGTGCCGAAGTCGTTGCCGAGCGGGCCCCGGCTCCTGCGCACCTTGGACTACCTGACCGACGTCGCCGGCCAGGTACCCCTCAATCGCGTTTAGCGGGCTAAACGCGATCCGGCACGGCCGGGGCCAGGGACTTCGCGAAGTAGTGGTGGGCGAAGGGGTCGTCGTTGAAGGGCTCGACCGTCTCGTAGCCGAGGCGCGCGTACAGGGCCCTCGCCTCGACGAGGTCGTCGCGGGTGTCGAGGCGGATCAGCGTGGCGCCGAGGCCGCGGGCGACGTCTTCGGCGGCGGCCACGAGCAGCGCCGCGCCGCCCTTGCCGCGTTCGGACTTCCGCAGGAAGACGCGTTTGAGTTCGGTGATCTCGGGCGTCATCACCCGGAGCCCGGCACAGCCCGCGAGCACCCCGTCGCGCCACGCGAGGAGGAAGGCGCCGGTCGGCGGGACCATGTCCCTGCTGTGCTGCTCCTCGATCAGGGCGTCAAGCTCGTCCTCGGTGACCTGGCGCTCGTAGTAGCGGGACGCGATCTCGTCCAAATACTCGCGCAGCAGCTGGGCGGCGTCGGGGTGATCGACGGGGGTGACTTCGAAGATCCAGCTCATGGCTACATTCTGCCCATCCTGGCCACCGGTTTTCGCCTGCCGCCGGATCGCGATTAGGGGGCTAAACGCAGGTCAGGAGGGGGTGAGGCGGCCGGCGCAGGTGGCGACCTCGCCCGGTGCCGACTTCTCCGAGGTGACGACGGCGCCGCCCACGGCCACCCGGCATTCGACGGCGCCCTCGCCCTGCCCCATCAGCCGGACAGTCGGCGGGGTGCCGGTGTTCTTCCACGTGAGCTCCTTGCGCCACGGCAGCCTCACCTGCGACTCCTGGTGCACGAGCCCCAGCCCGTTCGAGTCGTAGACCACGGTCGCGGTCCCCACCCCGGCCAGCTCGTAGGCGATCCGCCAGTCGTTCGACACCGGCTGCGGCTGGCTGAGCGTCCGCGTGATCGTGCGATCCGGCCCCCGCGACGGCCCTGCCTCGGTCGGCTCGCCGACCACGGCCACGGTTTCGGCCTGCGGCTCCTCACCGCCGTTGAGCAGCACCACACAGGTCGCGAGCGCGGCCACCACGATCCCCGCGATGGCGATACGCCCGATCAGTTGTCTGTCGGCCATCGGTTCTCCTCGCCGAAAGCGGCGGCGCGGCCCGAGAGCCGCGCCGCCGCGGAAGTCAGGACGGCAGCAACCGGCCGGGGACGCCGTTGAGGGACTGGATGAGGCCCAGCACCGGGACGCCGAGCGGCGCGAACGTCCAGATGTTGTTGAGATCGCTCGTGTCCGGTTCGTCGACGACCACGACATCGTTCGGGGCGTCCTGCGCGGCGAGCGCCGGGGCGGCCGAGCCGAGCACGACGAGACCGGCGAGCGCCGCGCCGGTGACCATGCGGACGAAGGTCTTCTTCATGAGATTCTCCTTTGCTGGTAACGGTTTTACGAAATCGGGGTGATGAGCCCGTAGATCGGGGCGAGGAGGTCGGTGGGCAGGGGAACGGTCGGGCCGAGCGGTCCGCCGAGGTCGACGCCGGGGATCAGCCAGAGCGCCGGAGCGCCGCCACCGGTCGGCAGGGGGTCTGCCGAGGCGACCCCGCCGGCGAGTCCGGACAGCGCGCCCGCGACGGCGAGCGGCAGCAGCACACGGGCCGCGATTCGTTTCATTTCTCTTCTCCCTTTTCTTTCGGTGAAATCGGATCCTTCACCGCAGTACCGAGCTGACCGGCACGATCGTGCCGTCGGGGATCCATTGCCCCGCGTAGTTCCGATCGGCGATCATCCCGACGGCGTGCGGTTCGCCCGGGTACATCGGCATGGCGTTGACCTGCGCCGCCGCGAAGATCTGGACGTCCCCGTTCATCGACTTCCACTGGTCGCCCAGCCAGTTCCGGAAGCCGCCGAGCGTGGGGCTTTCGCCGCCGAAGGCGTTGCCCGCGGCGACCGCGAAACTCACGGCGACCTGCTCGCGCGGATCGAACCTCAGCGGCACCGAAGAACTCGCGACGGAGTTGACGATCGGCCCGTTCAGAAGCCAGGGCGCCAGGTACAGGCCGTATTGATGGGTCGGCTTGAGCCGTTGGGACTCGGCCGCGCGGGTCATCGCCGTGTAGCCGCCGGCCCAGCCGGAGACGACGACCAGCGCGGTGTTCGGCCCCGCCTCTGTCTGCACGGGCAGACCCGAACGCGCGGCGGTCTCTCGGACCAGCTTCGCGGCGGCCACACTGCGCCGAGAAGTGTCCTCGACGAGCGTGAGCGCGGAAGGCTTGCGACCGGCGAGGAATTCGACGAGCTTGACGAGAGAACCGCTGTCCTCAGGCGAAAGCGCGTCCGCCGGGCATGAGGTGAGGACTTCACGGCGATCGGCGACAAGGCCGCCCAACGCCGCCGAAGCACACTCGGGTGCGTCCGCGTCCTCGATGACGGGGCCCGGCTCCTCCCCCGCGTCGACCTCGATCTTCATCTTTTCCTCACCACGGCCGATGACGAGGTCGCTGCGCCCCTTCGGCAGGTCGACCTCGGCCCAGGTGCCCTCGGCACCTGGGCGCACGATGGCCTTGCCGATCAGACCGCCTTCGATTCCGGCGGACAGGTCTTCTCCCGCGCTCGCGGGGAAATGCACGAGGTTCTTGCCAGGCCGCTGCGGACTCACCAGTACAGGGAATCGCTGTTCACCGAGGGAGGCTTCGGCGAGCAGCGCGACACCGGGAACCGGAAGCTCGGGCGGTTCGGGAATGGCCGCGAGGGCGCTCCACGCAACGAAGGCGACGGCCACGGCGACCGCACCGAACCGGTAGACGCGCGTGGAATCGTTGCGGGAGAAGAAGAAAACGGCGGCGACCGGCAGCACAGCGGTCACCAGCAACGTGAGGCCGAAGAGGGTGCCGTAGATCCGGCGGTCGAACCCGAGCCCCGACGTGAACAGCTGGACTGTGCCCGCGACGACGAGAAGTCCGCCCAGCGTGAGGGAAAGCGGGCCGAGCCGGAAGTTCGTCTGGCGCCATTGCTCGGCGGGAACCCAGACGGAAAGAACGAAGACGCCGAACCACAAGGCCGCGGCCGCGACGTAGACGGTGTCGATGGCGAATTCGACTCCTGTCCGCCCGAGCGAGGTTTCGAGCACCACCAGCGCGGCGAGCGCGAGGGCGGCCCAGCGGCCTGCCGACGGCCTGCGGATCAGGACGGGAATGGCCAGCGCGAGCACGAGGTGCACGATCAACGCGATGACGTTGACGTCGGTCGCGAAGGCGGAGACCGCGGCGAGCGTGGCGGAAACCCCGCCGAGTACGGCGATCGTGAGATGGAGCCGCCGGGGCAGCTCACCCACCAGCGGGCGCAGGATCCCTGTGCCCGCGAGGAAAGCGGTTGCCAGCAGAAGTCCGAGCCGAAGCAGGACGAGGGCGATGTCGGCTCCGGCCGAACCCGAGCTCGCCGGTATGACGTGATGATCCATGGGACTTCTCCGAACAGATCGGCGGAGCCGTGGGTGACGGGCGTGCCCCGCCACCCACGGCCTTCCGCGCCGAGCAGGGTTACTTGAGATCCGCGTCCGCCACGACGAACAGTTCGGAGTGCGGCTTGGCGTTGCCGAAGGACCCGTGTGGCCAGGTCTTCCGGTTGAAGTTGATCCCGACCTGTCCGGTGAACTCGTCCCGGAAGTTCTGGTCGACCGCGACCTTTCCGTCCTCGCCGAGATTCAGCAGGTTGACCTTGTGGTCACCGTCCAAACCGGACCGTGCGACGAAGTAGTTCGACACCGCGAGGTGCTGCGGCTTGTCGGTTTCGTGGTAGTAGCCGTCGTCGCCGAGCACGAAGTTGTCGTACGCGCCCCAGTGCGGGCCGCCGCCGGGCGTACCCGGGTTGATCGGCGCCGCGCCGACGACGGTCGGCAGGTCGCCGCCACCGCCCTGCTGGGACTTCTCCTTCGTGTCGATCCGGCCCTTGATGTTCTCGACCTTGTCGCCGGCGGCGACCAGCTTCTGGATGTCGAGGACGTACACGCCGCCGGTGGTGCCGGGGTCGTGCGGACCGAGGGCGCCCTTGGAACGGCCGGTGATCGCGCGGTAGAGGTACTTGTCGTCGGGACTGGTCTGGATCCAGCCACCGTTGGAGCCACCGCCGTTGGAGTCGTTGTTCGGATGGATCGCCTTGTTCGCGGCGCCGTCGTCGAACACCTGGATCCAGTGCGGTTCCTTGGCGGTGATGTCCGGTGTGTAGAACACCGCGCCGCCCTGCATCGTCTGGGCGAACGCGCCCTTGTGGCCGGGCAGGTTGGTCACCGTGGTCTCCATGACCGCGCGGCTTTCCGCATGCAGCGGGTCCGCGGGATCGGCGCGAGGGCCGTCCGGCAGGTACGAGACCGCCTTGAGCTTCGGCTTGTTGCGATCGGAGATGTCCCAAGTGCGGACCGTCGGGCGCCGCAGATACGGCGACGGCTGCTTCACCGGGTCGAGGATGATGTTGCGCGGCTCGGCGTAGTCGCTGGTGACCAGGGTGTTGAGATCCTCACGCGCCTGGATGCCGTGCGGATTGGCGCAGGTCGGCTTGTCCAGTTGCGGGAGGTTGTCGCACAGCTTCCTGTTGTCGCCCTGCGGCGTGGCCGCCGGGGACTCGGAAAGCACCTGCGCGTTCTGGTCGAAGCGGACGACCTCGCCGGGGCTTCCGGCGAAACCGTTGCCCACGACCGTGGAACCGTTGGCGTAGGTGTGCGGGCCGGGCACGACCGGACCGCCCATGTAGGTGCCGTAGGCGGTGCCGTCCTTGAGCACCCAGTACGCGTCCGGCACGGAGCCGCCGAGGGTCTGAGTCGGGAGGCTGACGCCCTTGAGCTTCAGTTGCGGCAACGCGGAGACGTCGAAGGCGTACGTCGCGGCGGCGAACAGTGCGCCGGCGTAGATCGTGTCTCCCTTGTGCCACACGTATTGCATGTGGTGCGGCTCGTTCTCGACGAGCGGCCCGACGGTGGCGGTGTTGACGACCTTGCCGTACGTCGGCGAACCCTGCGTCGCGTCGATCACGGCGAGGAAGTCCGGACCGGGCAACGCGTTCTTGATCTTGTTCAGGCCGCCGCCGAGCGAACCCGGCAGATTTTTGACGTCCTTGACCAGGGTGTCGGCGATGTTCTCGTCACCGGCCCAGACCAGCAGCCACTTCTTGCGCTTGCCGTCCGCGCTCCGGGACGCCGCGACGTCCCTGGACACCAGGTGGTTCTGGACCCAGTACTCCTTGCCGTCCGCCGCCTTCTTCGCGTCCTTGAAGACCTGGACGTCGGCGTAGGCGCTCGTCGTGGAACCGGTGTAGGTCACCGTGCCCACGGCGAGCGCCGCCGCCAAGGCGCCGATCACCACTTTTCGCCACTTGGGCGAGTTGGATAGCATTCTTTCTCCCTGTTTTCGCTACCGAAGCGCCAGACAATTGGCACACCTCTCCCCCTTTTTCGCGCAGGCGTCACCGGCACGATCGAAGGGAAAGCAATCAGCCGCCGGTTCCACCAGGGAAGCGTTGCGGCACAGCGGAAAGCGTCAGCGCACGAGGAAACGTCGCAGCCGTTGCGAATACGCTGATCGAGTAAGCCCGGAAAGGGTCAGGAATCCCTACACAGCGCGCTGGCTTGCTGCCGCAAGTCGACGTGCCGGCGCCACACCAAGGCGACTGGGGATTGCATGGGCGAAATACTCGTGTGAAGCCGTTGGAGTGTCAATCTCGTGATCAAAGAATGAGACATGCCACGACGGAGTGAATTTCCCACGATGCGGATAGGCCGTTGAGCCGAATGGGTGGCGGTTTTCCGAGCATTGGGAATTAGGCCACCTGGCCGCACTACCGCACGTCACAACGGACCAGTAACCCGTATCCGACCCGGCCGAGGCCGTTATGGTTTCGTTACACTTTCCCGGGAACTCTGCTGTTTGCCGGAACCACGAGGCGGCTCCCTCCTCGCGCAAGCGATCCCATACCGGGACTTCGCACGAGAAGAGGGCAAGGCGAACGGGCACAGTCGAGGCATCCGTCCCCCGGCACTCGCCGAGGCGTGGCAGTGCCCTCCCCGCACATGTACTGACCTGGGCCCCTTCCGCCGGATCGCGATTAGGGGGCTAAACGCAGGTCGGGTGAAGCGCCAGGGGGCGTGCGGGCAGATCGCAGTTAGGGGGCTAAACGCAAGTGCCACCGGATCGCGTTTAGCGGGCTAAACGCGATCCGGTGGCATCGGACGCGGGCAGGTGACAGATCGCGATAAGGGGGCTAAACGCAGGTCAGTCGGCCTGGTGGCGACGGCGGCGCGAGGTGAAGACCAGACCCGCGCCGAGTGCCAGGGCGGCCAGGGCGAGGGTGCCGAGGCCGAGGACGTCGGCACCGGTCCGGGCCAGGCCCGCTCCACCGCCGGAGGCCTGGTTACCGGGGGTGCCGGGGGCGGGTGTGGTGTTTGCGGACGCGTCACAACCAGGCCGCCGGGTGGGCAAGGTGGGCGGCGGTTCGTCGCCCTGCCCGGCTTCGACGTGAAGCCTGGCAGGATTATCCGCCGGACCGACGACGTAGATCGAGATCGGGTTGTCGTACAAGATCCGCCAGCCCTGCGGCGGGGCGAAGAAGAGGCGGTACTTCGGCCCCGGCACCAGGTTGGCGATCTTGAAGTGCCCCTCCGCGTCGGTCGTCGTCTCGACAATGGTCGGGCAGTCGCCGTCGGAGGCGAGTACGACCTTGACCCCGGCGAGCCCCTTCGCCGGTTTGTCCGGATCGGCGGTGTGGATCACCTGGCCCGCGAGGGTGGCGATCCCACCGGGCACCGCTGCTTCGTCGGACGCGCGCGGGTTGCCACCGATGCCGACGTCGGTATAGCCGAAGTCGCACGACACCGAGACCCGGCCATGGTTCAGCGCGCCGTCCGGGATCTTCTCGGTCACGTCGAAGATCCGGGTCTGGCCTGGAGCGATCGTCGCCCCGGCGAAGTACTCGAGCTCTCCCCAACCTGGACCGCCCTTCAGGGCAAAGTCCACGCCTGCGCGATTGCAGCCGGCGACGATGCCGACGAGCGGGAGTCGTCCGTAGTTCGTCAGCTTCACCGTGACCTGGGCGAGTTCTCCGGGCTTGTAGGTGTCCTTGGTGAAGGACACCGACGCTTTGAGTGCGTCGTTCAACGGCCGCACTCCACGCATAGGCAAATCCGTGGTGTCCGCGCCGGCCCGAATGACCTTGAGCGGGAACAACCAGCCCTTGATCGAGTCGCCTCCGCCGCTGAGAAGATATTCGACAGCCGGGACTTCCCCGAAATCGATCTTCCCGTCGGCGTCGCTCGTGGCCTTGTACTCCTGGGAACTGATGGAGTGCCTCAAGAAGAGCGGGATATCGGCCAGCTGTTCGCCGTCATCGAGCTTGCCGTTACCGTTCTTGTCGCCGAACACGACACCCGCCACCCGGCCGGTGACCTTCGTGACGGGGGACAGTGCCGTTGAACTCGCCGACGCTCAACGAGGAATTGTCGTAAAGGTAACCTCGGAGGCTTACGAAGTCACTCTCGAGGTCGCCTACCTGCCCGATGACGGGTATCTCGATAGCCTGCCCCAGTTCGAGGTTCACGCCAGGCGAGCGACCCAGCTTCCCCCACCCTGGCTCGTAGGGGATCGAAAGAGCACCCGGATCGCTGAAGAAATAGTGCAGTTGGAGACCTTCCACGCGGGTTTCGCCGACGTTCTTGACCTTGAAGGTGAAACGGACGTCATCGCCGACCTTGTACGACGGTTTTTCGAAGGTGACCGAAGCTTCGACCCTCGCTCGCTCAGCCTGCGGCTTTGGCGCGGCGGGTGAAGAACTCTCCACTGGCGGCGCGCTGGGCGTCGGGGCCGGGGTGCTACTCGGCGGTTCGGACGTCGTCGGCGCGCTGGAAGTCGGCGCCGAAGGCGCCGGATCCGCCAAGGCGGGCGCGGCGAACACGCCGGTCAGCGCAGCACCGGCGGCGATCGTCGCGAGATAGACCCCCGCGATACGCGCGATGGATCTCGCCCCAGGTGATTTGTTCACGCAGAGTCTCCCCAGATAACCCAATGGAACGCGCACAGCCCCCGAGCCGCGTGGAACCCGATCAATTTAGCGAGCGCTGAGGAGGGTGCGTACCCGTTTCGGGTGAAGGGAGCCGAATTGGAACATTCCGGGAAACGGGAAGGGCCCCCGCCGGATCGGCGGGGGCCCTTCCCGGGGATTTCGCTTCGGTCAGCGGAAGTCGCGGCCGAAGTCGTAGTCGTCCAGCGGCACCGCGGCGCCCGGCGTGGAGCCGAACACATCCGGGGTGTAGTAGCCGTCGTCGTAGGACGGGATCGCGTAAGCGGCGACCCGCGCCTCCTCGGTCGGCTGCACCTGGATGTTGCGGTACTTGTTGATCCCGGTACCGGCCGGGATCAGCTTACCGATGATCACGTTCTCCTTGAGGCCCACGAGCTTGTCCGAGCGGCCGTTGATGGCCGCGTCGGTCAGGACACGCGTGGTCTCCTGGAACGAGGCCGCCGACAGCCACGAGTCCGTGGTCAGCGAGGCCTTCGTGATCCCCATCAGCACCGGACGACCCGAGGCGGGCTCGCCGCCTTCGGCGACCGACGCCCGGTTCTTCGCCTCGAACTTGGTCCGCTCGGGCAGCTCGCCCGGCAGGAAGTCCGTGGCACCGGAGTCGATGATCGTCACCCGGCGCAGCATCTGCCGGACGATGACCTCGATGTGCTTGTCGTGGATCGACACACCCTGCGCCCGGTACACCTTCTGGACCTCGTCCACCAGGTGCATCTGCGCCTCGCGCGGCCCCATGACCCGCAGGACCTCGTGCGGGTCCGGCGTGCCTTCGAGCAGCTGCTGACCGACGTTGACGCGGTCACCGTCGCCCAGCGGGCCGTTCGGGGTGTTCGCGAGCCGCTGACGCTTGGACAGCTTGTCGAAGACGATCTCTTCGCTGCCGTCGTCCGGGATCAGCGTGATCTTCCAGAACCGCTCGCTCTCCTCGATGCGCACACGGCCATCGACGTCGGCGATCGGCGCCTTGCCCTTCGGGACCCGGGCTTCGAACAGCTCCTGGACACGGGGCAGACCGGTCGTGATGT
Source organism: Amycolatopsis sp. TNS106 (assembly GCF_019330265.1). NCBI lineage: Bacteria > Bacillati > Actinomycetota > Actinomycetes > Pseudonocardiales > Pseudonocardiaceae > Amycolatopsis > Amycolatopsis sp. TNS106. The sequence goes on from NZ_CP024972.1 coordinate 5,694,598, forward strand.
CGTCACCGGCGACACCACCCTGGTGGAACGTACGCATCGTCAGCTGCGTACCCGGCTCACCGATCGACTGGGCCGCGACGATACCCACGGCCTCGCCGACGTCGACGAGCTGACCGGTCGCCATGGACCGGCCGTAGCAGGTGGCGCAGATACCGACGGCCGACTCGCAGGTCAGCACCGAACGCACCTTGACCTTGGAGATCCCGCTCGAGATGAGCTTGTCGATCGCCGGGTCACCGATGTCGTCACCGGCGTTGAGCACGACGTTGCCCTTGGCGTCGACCGCGTCGGTCGCCAGGTTCCGCGCGTACACGCTGGTCTCGACGTGCTGGTCGCGCAGGACCTTGCCGTCGCCGATGTCCTCACCGATCGGCATGTTGATGCCGCGGGTGGTGCCACAGTCGATCTCGCGGACGATGACGTCCTGCGACACGTCCACCAGACGACGGGTCAGGTAACCCGAGTCGGCGGTACGGAGCGCCGTGTCCGCCAGACCCTTTCGGGCACCGTGCGTCGCGATGAAGTACTCCGCCACCGACAGGCCTTCACGGAAGTTGGCCTTGATCGGACGCGGGATGTACTCACCCTTCGGGTTCGACACCAGACCACGCATACCGGCCAGCGACCGGACCTGCGTCATGTTGCCCGCCGCGCCCGACTTCACGATCATCGCGATCGGGTTGTCGTCCGGCAGCGCCGTCTCCATGATCTTGTGGACCTCTTCGGTGGCCTGCGTCCACACCTTGACGAGCTCGTTGTTGCGCTCGGCGTGCGACAGCTGACCACGCTGGTACCGCTTCTCGACCTGGTCGGCCTTGCCTTCGTACTCGTCCAGAATGGCCTTCTTGCCGGTCGGGACGAGCACGTCGGAGATCGCGACCGTGACACCCGAACGGGTCGCCCAGTAGAAACCGGCGTCCTTCAGGCGGTCCAGGGTCTGCGCGACCTGGGTCATCGAGTAGCGCTCGGCGAGGTCGTTCACGATCGCGGCCTGACGCTTCTTCGGCATCGGCTCGTTGATGAACGGGTAGTCCGCCGGCAGCAGCTCGTTGAACAGCACGCGGCCCAGGGTGGTCTCGGCCAGCCACGCCTTGCCCGGCTCCCAGCCCTTCTCCGCGAGCGCCGCTTCGTCGGCCTTGGCGGGCTGACGGTCGGTGATGCGGATCTTGACCGGGGCGTGCAGGCTCAGCGCCTTGCGGTCGAACGCCATGATCGCCTCGGCGGGCGACGAGTACGCGTTGCCCGCGCCCTCGGCGGTCTCGGTCAGGCGGGTCAGGTGGAACAGACCCGTCACCATGTCCAGACGCGGCATGGCGAGCGGACGGCCCGACGCCGGCGAAAGGATGTTGTTCGCCGACAGCATCAGGATGCGGGCCTCGGCCTGCGCCTCCGCGGACAGCGGAAGGTGCACGGCCATCTGGTCACCGTCGAAGTCCGCGTTGAACGCTTCACAGACCAGCGGGTGCAGCTGGATGGCCTTGCCTTCGACCAGCTGCGGCTCGAAGGCCTGGATACCGAGGCGGTGCAGGGTCGGCGCACGGTTCAGCATCACCGGGTGGCCGGTGATGACCTCTTCGAGCACGTCCCACACCTGCGGCCGCGACCGCTCCACCATCCGCTTGGCGGACTTGATGTTCTGCGCGTGGTTCAGGTCGACCAGCCGCTTCATGACGAACGGCTTGAACAGCTCGAGCGCCATGTCCTTCGGCAGACCGCACTGGTGCAGCTTCAGCTGCGGACCGACGATGATGACCGAACGGCCCGAGTAGTCGACACGCTTGCCGAGCAGGTTCTGACGGAACCGGCCCTGCTTGCCCTTGAGCAGGTCGGACAGCGACTTCAGCGGGCGGTTACCGGGACCGGTGACCGGGCGTCCGCGGCGGCCGTTGTCGAACAGCGCGTCGACGGCCTCCTGCAGCATCCGCTTCTCGTTGTTGACGATGATCTCGGGCGCGCCGAGGTCGATCAGCCGCTTCAACCGGTTGTTCCGGTTGATGACCCGGCGGTAGAGGTCGTTCAGGTCGGAGGTGGCGAACCGGCCACCGTCGAGCTGGACCATCGGGCGCAGGTCCGGCGGGATCACCGGGACGGCGTCGAGCACCATGCCGCGCGGGTCGTTGCCGGTGGCCTGGAAGGCCGCGACGACCTTGAGCCGCTTCAGCGCGCGGAGCTTCTTCTGCCCCTTGCCGTTGCGGATGGTGTCGCGCAGGCTCTCGGCCTCCGCGGCGACGTCGAACTCGGTGGCCAGCTTCTGGATGGCCTCCGCGCCCATGCCGCCGGTGAAGTACTCGCCGTAGCGGTCGACGAGCTCGCGGTAGAGCAGCTCGTCGGCGATCAGCTGGCGGGTGTCGAGCTTGGTGAAGGTCGTCCAGACCTCCTCGAGACGGTCCAGCTCGCGACCGGCGCGGTCACGCAGCTGACGCATCTCGCGCTCGCCGCCTTCCTTGACCTTGCGGCGGACGTCGGACTTGGCGCCCTCCGCCTCCAGCTCGGCCAGGTCGGCTTCCAGCTTCTGCGCCCGAGCCTCGATGTCCGCGTCACGCTTGGTCTCGAGGTTCTTGCGCTCGACGCCGATCTCGTTCTCGAGGGTCGGCAGGTCGTTGTGCCGCAGCTCGGTGTTCACACCGGTGATCACGTAGGCCGCGAAGTAGATGATCTTCTCGAGGTCCTTCGGCGCCAGGTCGAGCAGGTAGCCCAGGCGGGAGGGAACACCCTTGAAGTACCAGATGTGGGTGACGGGAGCGGCCAGCTCGATGTGGCCCATCCGCTCACGACGCACCTTGGCGCGGGTGACCTCGACGCCACAGCGCTCGCAGATGATGCCCTTGAAGCGGACCCGCTTGTACTTACCGCAGTAGCACTCCCAGTCCCGGGTCGGGCCGAAGATCTTCTCGCAGAAGAGGCCGTCCTTCTCGGGCTTGAGCGTCCGGTAGTTGATGGTCTCCGGCTTCTTCACCTCGCCGAAGGACCACTGACGAATGTCGTCGGCGGTGGCGAGGCCGATGCGGAGCTCATCGAAGAAGTTGACGTCCAGCACGTCTTTACATCCCCTTGGGGTTGATGCGACTAGAGGAGTTGGCGAGCGGAGGCGGGAGCCCACGGGAGGCAGGCTCCCGCCTCATCGCGGGTCAGTGCACGACGTCGTCCACCGAGGGCGACTCGTTGCGGGACAGGTTGATGCCGAGGTTGGCCGCGGCACGCTCGAGGTCCTCGTCGTCGGAGTCGCGCATCTCGATCGCGGCGCCGTCGCTGGACAGCACCTCGACGTTGAGGCAGAGCGACTGGAGCTCCTTCAGGAGCACCTTGAACGACTCGGGGATACCCGGCTCGGGGATGTTCTCCCCCTTGACGATGGCCTCGTACACCTTGACGCGGCCGACCACGTCGTCCGACTTGATCGTCAGGAGCTCCTGCAGGGTGTATGCGGCGCCGTACGCCTGCATCGCCCAGCACTCCATCTCGCCGAACCGCTGGCCACCGAACTGCGCCTTACCACCCAGCGGCTGCTGGGTGATCATCGAGTACGGACCGGTGGACCGGGCGTGGATCTTGTCGTCGACCAGGTGGTGCAGCTTCAGGATGTACATGTAGCCGACCGAGACCGGGTACGGGAACGGCTCGCCGGAGCGGCCGTCCAGCAGCGTGGCCTTGCCGTTCTGCTTGACCATGCGCTCGCCGTCGCGGTTCGGCTTGGTCGCGCCGAGCAGCCCGGTGAGCTCTTCTTCCTTCGCGCCGTCGAACACCGGAGTCGCGGTGTTCGTGCCGGGGTCGACGTCGTAGAGCTCCTCGTTGAGGTTCTTCGCCCAATCCGGGTTGCCCTCGATCTTCCACCCCTGCGACGCCAGCCAGCCCAGGTGAAGCTCCAGGACCTGGCCGATGTTCATACGACGCGGGACACCGTGGGTGTTCAGGATGATGTCGACGGGCGTGCCGTCCTCCATGAACGGCATGTCCTCGGCGGGGAGGATCTTGCCGATGACACCCTTGTTCCCGTGGCGGCCGGCGAGCTTGTCACCCGGCTGGATCTTCCGCTTCTGGGCCACGTAGACGCGGACCAGTTCGTTGACGCCCGGGGGCAGCTCGTCGTCGTCTTCGCGCGAGAACACGCGGATGCCGATGACCTTGCCGGTCTCACCGTGCGGCACCTTCAGCGAGGTGTCGCGGACCTCACGGGCCTTCTCGCCGAAGATCGCGCGGAGCAGGCGCTCCTCCGGGGTCAGCTCGGTCTCACCCTTGGGCGTGACCTTGCCGACCAGGATGTCGCCGTCGCGGACCTCGGCACCGATACGGATGATGCCGCGCTCGTCGAGGTCGGCGAGGACCTCCTCGGAGACGTTCGGGATGTCCCGGGTGATCTCCTCGGCGCCCAGCTTGGTGTCGCGGGCGTCGATCTCGTGCTCCTCGATGTGGATCGACGTGAGCACGTCGTCCTGCACCAGGCGCTCGGAGAGGATGATCGCGTCCTCGTAGTTGTGGCCCTCCCACGGCATGACCGCGACGAGCAGGTTCTTGCCGAGCGCCATCTCACCGTTCTCGGTGGACGGGCCGTCGGCGATGACCTGACCCTGCTCGACCCGGTCGCCCTCGTTGACGATCGGGCGGTGGTTGAAGCAGGTGCCGTGGTTCGAGCGACGGAACTTGTACAGTCCGTAGCTCTTCCGCGTGCCGTCGTCGTGCATGATCGTGATCAGGTCGGCCGAGAGCTCCTCGACGACACCGGACTGCTCGGCGACGAGCACGTCACCGGCGTCCACCGCGGCGCGCAGCTCCACACCGGTGCCGACGTACGGCGCCTGGTTGCGGAGCAGCGGCACGGCCTGACGCTGCATGTTCGCGCCCATGAGCGCGCGGTTCGCGTCGTCGTGCTCGAGGAACGGGATCATCGCCGTCGCGACCGAGACCATCTGCCGCGGCGAGACGTCCATGTAGTCCACGTCCAGCGGGTCGATCAGCTCGACCTCGCCGCCCTTCTTACGGACCAGGACGCGGTCTTCGACGAAGGTGCCGTCTTCCGAGATCGGCGCGTTCGCCTGCGCCTTCACGTAGCGGTCTTCTTCGTCCGCGGTGAGGTAGTCGACCTGGTCGGTGACACGGCCCTCGACGACCTTGCGGTACGGGGTCTCGATGAAACCGAACGGGTTGACCCGCGCGTACGAGCAGAGCGAACCGATCAGGCCGATGTTCGGGCCTTCCGGCGTCTCGATCGGGCACATGCGGCCGTAGTGCGACGGGTGGACGTCACGGACCTCCATGCCGGCGCGCTCACGCGACAGACCACCGGGGCCGAGGGCGGACAGACGACGCTTGTGCGTCAGCCCCGACAGCGGGTTGTTCTGGTCCATGAACTGCGACAGCTGCGAAGTACCGAAGAACTCCTTGATCGCCGCCACGACGGGACGGATGTTGATCAGGGTCTGCGGCGTGATCGCTTCGACGTCCTGGGTGGTCATCCGCTCGCGGACGACGCGCTCCATCCGGGACAGACCCACGCGGATCTGGTTCTGGATGAGCTCGCCGACGGTGCGGAGACGACGGTTGCCGAAGTGGTCGATGTCGTCGGTCTCGACCGGGATGACCTGGTCGCCGACGGTCGCCTTGTCCTCGCCCGCGTGCAGGCGGACCAGGTACTCGATCGTCGAGACGATGTCCTCTTCGGTCAGCGTCCCGGTGTCGTACGGCGTGGTCAGGCCGAGCTTCTTGTTCAGCTTGTACCGGCCGACCTTGGCCAGGTCGTAGCGCTTCGGCTTGAAGAACAGGTTCTCCAGCAGCGTCTGCGCGCTCTCCTTCGTGGGCGGTTCGCCCGGGCGCAGCTTGCGGTAGATGTCGAGGAGTGCCTCGTCGGTGCCGGCGGTGTGGTCCTTCTCGAGGGTGGCGAGCAGCGTCTCGGAGAAGGAGAAACGCTCGCGGATCGCCTCGGTGGTCCAGCCGAGCGCCTTCAGCAGAACGGTGACCGGCTGGCGGCGCTTGCGGTCGATGCGGACGCCGACGGTGTCGCGCTTGTCGACGTCGAACTCCAGCCAGGCACCCCGGCTCGGGATGACGCGGACGTTGAAGACGTCCTTGTCGGTGGTCTTGTCGACGCTGGTGTCGAAGTACACACCCGGCGAACGGACCAGCTGGGACACGACGACACGCTCGGTGCCGTTGATGACGAAGGTGCCCTTGTCGGTCATCACCGGGAAGTCGCCCATGAAGACCGTCTGGCTCTTGATCTCGCCGGTGTTGTTGTTCACGAACTCGGCGGTCACGAACAGCGGGGCCGCGTACGTCATGTCCTTGTCCTTGCACTCCTCGACGGAGGCCTTGACCTCGTCGAAGCGCGGGTCGGAGAAGGACAGCGACATGGATCCGGAGAAGTCTTCGATCGGCGAGATCTCGTTGAGGACCTCTTCCAGGCCGCCGACCGGGTTTTCTTCACCTTCTTCGACGCGGCGTTCGAACCACGCCTCGTCGCCGGTGAACCATTCAAAGGACCTGATCTGCACGTCGAGCAGGTTCGGGGTGCTGAGCGGCTCGCGAATCTTTGCGAAGGAGACCCGCTTGGGGGCTCCCGGGATTCCCGTGGACTCCGAGCGAGATACAGCCGAGGTGGTCGCAGCAGTGGCCTGGTTCGCGGGAGAGACTGCCAAGATGCGTCCTTCCGGGGACAATGAGCGGTGAGCAGCCGCGTCAGCAACAGCTGATGCGGTCTGTCAAGGGTGCCGTGTGCCCACTATCCTAACTACCGGCTCCGGGCAGCCTGAAAGAGGGCAGCGCAAAGAAGCAGTCTAGCCCGAACGTCGCGGTCTGTCCAGGGGGCGCTCCCGATGGGGCCCAGCCTGCATCGCAACGTCTTCAGGTATGCCTCTCCTCGGCCTCCCCGGACCGTCCCTCCCGCAAGGGCACCGCCGGTTCTCACCGTTGCCAGTAAGCGTGACCCCACAGGGGCTCTGAGTCAAGATGCCGCGCGGTGGTCCCGCCGGTTGGCGCAGCGTTGAAGTAGCTCCGGGCGGGGTGCTTCACAGGACGATCATCCTGGTTACCGTCCGGTACGCGCAGGTGGCGGCGCCGGCGCGCCGACCTGCGTTTAGCGGGCTAAACGCGATCCGGGCCGGGGGTGTCCGGGAGGATCACCGGGTCGGGGGCGAGGGCGGTCCGGGGCATCTCTGGACGTTTCGGGCGTGTGGCGGTTGTGACCGGTGAGTCGTTTGGTGCGGGGCACAGGGAGCGCGCGACGCGTCGCGTTTAGGGAGCTAAACGCGACGCGTCGGGCGGCTGCGGAGATGCGGTGGCGTGGGTGCCCCCAGGGCGCGTTTAGCCCCCTAAACGCGATCTGGAGCGATTCCCACGAAGCGAAAGCCGTGAAGGCCTCCTTGAGGGACTCTGGGTCCCTCAAGGAGGCCTTCACGGAACGAGCGCGGGGCGCGGCACCGGATCGCGTTTAGGGGGCTAAACGCGATCCGGTGGGGTCACTTCGAGGGGGCCGGGGGTGAGGCGGGGGCCGAGGAAGCGGCCGGGTTGGGCGGAGCGGCGTAGGTGTTCATCGCCGTGATCTTCCACTTGTCGCCCTGCAGCTCCGCGTTCAAGTGCAGCTGCGCGCTCCCAGCGGTGGTCTTGTTCGTGTCGGCCCGCGTGGAGCTCTGGTCGACGAACACCATCACGTCGGCCCGGTCGCCTTCCAGCCGGATGACGGCGCTGCGGGTGACCTTGCAGGTCACCACCATCTTCTGCTGCGGTGCCAGCCGCTTGACCTCGCCCATCAGCAGGTTGTACTTCGCCCGAACCTCGTCGTTGACCAGCAGGTCGCCCGCCGCGGTCTCGGTCTTCGCGATGTTGTTGTAGTCGTACGAGAACAGCGCCTCGGTCGCTTTCGCGACCTGGTCCTTGACCTGCGCGGTCTTCGCGACGTCCAGCAGCGCGGTGTTATTCGTCGAGCTGGACACCTCGTCGGCCTGGATCTTGAAGAGCACCGCGGTCGCGGCCAGCAGCAGTCCGACGACGACCAGCGCGCCCGCCAGGATCAGCTGCCTGGAGGCCGGCTTCTTCCCGGGCTCCGAAGAGTCATCGGAAGCGACCTCGGCTTCAGCCTCTTCGAGGTCGTCCGGCTTGTCTTCGGCAGCCGCGCGGACCTTCGCACGCGGGCTCGGCTTCGCAACAACCTCGTCTTCGGAGTCTTCGGAGTCTTCGGGAGCCGAAGGCTCTTCAGGAGCCTCGACAGCGGCCACCTCAGGCTCCGGCTCCGCCTCAGGCTCAGCCGCCTCGACGACCTCAGGCTCCGGTTCGGGCGCAGGCGCGGGCGCGGGACGCGGAGCCGGCCGCGGCGACGGGCGGCGAACCGGCGTCGGCGTTTCGTCGACCTCAACCTCGGAGACCTCGACCTCAGAGACCTCCGCGGCAGGGACTTCCGGAGAGGCGGGAGCAGGAGACGCACCGGGCCGTCGCAGGCCGGCCACCCGGGGGCGGCGCACCGGCGGAGTGCTGCGAGGAGGCTGGCGACGGGAGGGGGGCACTACGTGGCTCCGTTCTAGGTGACGCTCTTACTGACCGGCCGCGACGAGGGGCACGTTGTCGATCCCGGACAGCTTCCACTCATCGCCGACCCTGGTCATCGAGACCTCCAGGCGCAGCGCCTTAGAGCTCGCCTTGTCGCCCTGGGTGACCTGGGTGGAGATGGCGGCGAGGAAGCTCGCCTTGCCCTCGTGGTCGTCGAGTTCCTCGACCGCGATGTCCTGGATGGTGGTCACGACCTTGGTCTTCGCGTCGCCGAGCGCCTTGCGGTAGGTCGGCTCCAGCTGGGCCAGCTGCTGGCTCATCTTTTCGTCGGAGACGGCCTTCTGCTTCGCGAAGAACTCGTCGAGTTTCTCGAAGTCGACCTCGGTGTACGCCTTGATCGCGGTACCGCCCGCCTTGACCACGTCGTCCCGGGAGCGCGCCAGGTCGGCGTTGTCGTCCGACGCGGCCACGGCCCACATGACACCGAAGATCGCCGCGGCGACGAAGGCGGCGAGCGCGAACGCCGCCGCCCCGAGGACCAGGGTCCGCGATCGAGAAGAACTCATGACACTCCAGGTTAGATATACGGTCTCGGCGTCAGCCGGGCAGGCCCAGCAGCGTGCCGAGGGTGGGCAGGCTGACCCCGGGGCTCTGCAGGACGCTCGGCATGCCCTGTGCCGCGCGCAGGCTGGCCAGTTCCTCGGCCGAGCGGCCGGCGTTCGCCGCGACGTCGCCTTCCGACGGGATCTGCGGGACCCCGTTGTACGGCGCGTTCTGCGAACCGCGCACGTTGATCGGGCTGCCCTTCGGCTCCGCGCAGTAGGCGTTGTCCTTGGGCGGACGCGGCGTCGTGTCGGTGCCTTCGCGGTACTTGTCGAGGCCGATGTAGCCCTTGGTGCACGACGGCGGGTTGAACAGGTTGAGCGCGAGCCCGAGGTGCGCGGTGCCGTCGTTGGCGACGGTGTTCGCCCCGGCCGCGAGCATCGGGTACGTCACGAGGCCCTGTTCGAGCCCGTCGAGCCGCGTCACCAGCAGGTTCGACGTCGTGAGCAGGTTCGCCGTCAGCGCGCCCAGTCCCGGCCCGGATTCGGCGAGCACCGAGCTGATCTGGTTCGCCACCTGCGGGGTGATCCCGATCAGCTTCCGGATGTCGGCGTCGGAGTTCTTCAGGGTGCCGGAGAGCTTGTTGAGGTCCGCGCTGAACGACTTCATCGAGCTCGCCATGTCGTTCTGCGTTTCGAGGACCTGCCCGCCCTTTTCCAGCAGCTGGACGGTCTGCGGCAGGTATTCCTGCGCGGTCGCGGTGAAGCTCCGCGCGGTGTCGAGCAGCCGCTGCAGGTCCGGGCCGGTGCCGTTGAAGGCGTTGTACGACTCGTCGACGACCTTGCGCAGCGAATCGGTCGGCACCGAAGCCGCGAGGCTGTCGAGGTCGCCGATGAGCTGCTCGGTGGGCACGGGCGTCTTGACCTTGTCGGCCGGGATGACCGAACCCGAGTTCAGGAACGGTCCCTTGTCGCTCTTGGGCTTGAGGTCGACGAACTGTTCACCGACCGCCGACCGGTTCGCGACGACGGCGTCGAGATCGGCGGGCACCTGCGGGGCGTCCGGCGAGATGTTGAGGTCGGCCTCCAGCCCGGTCTTGGTCAGGCGCAGCTCGCCGACCCGGCCGATGTTGAAACCCCGGTACGTGACCTCGGCGTTCTGGAAGATGCCGCCCGACTGCTTGAGCTGCAGTTTCACCGTGTAGCCCTCGTCGCCGAAGACCTGGCCGAGCCCGGCGAACCGGATCAGCGCGTACACGATGGCGACCACGGAGATGATCGCGAAGGCGACCAGCTGGATCTTCGTCCTACGGACCAGCATCAGCCGGCACCTCCCGACAGCACGCCGAAGATCCCGGCGGGTCCGGTCTGTCGCGGCTGTCCGCCGCCCTGCGGCGCGCTCGCCTGGCCTGCCTGGGTGCCGCCCACGCTGTTCGGGATCGGCAGCGGCGGGTTCTCGCCCGGTCCCTCGGTGCCCCCGGTCAGCCCCGGCACCGGGATGACGTCCTGGAGCGGGTTCTGACGGCTGCGGCCGAGGTTCTTGAGGATCTCGTTCAGGTTCAGGTCGATCTTCGCGAACAGGTTGAAGTAGTCGCCCTTGACGCCGTCGTAGGCGGCGTCGCTGAACGGAAAGGTCAGCAGGATCTCCAGCGCCTTCGGCAGATCCGAGCCCGCCTCGCCGAGCTTCTGCAGCGTCGGCTGCAGCGCCTTGAGGTCGGCGACGAGGTCTTCCTTGCTCTTGTTCACCGTGTCGACGGCGACCCCGGAGAGGTTGTTGAGCGCGTTCAGCATCGTCACCAGCTGGCCTCGCTGCTGCTCCAGCACACCGAGGCCGGGGCCGAGGTTGTCGACCGCGCCGACCAGCTTGTCCTTCTGGCCGTTCAGGGTGAGCGAGAGCCGGTTCAGCCCGTCGAGCGCCCGCGTGATGTTCGCGGACTGCTTGTCCAGGTTCGTGACCAGCTCGTTGGTGTTGTTCAGCAGCGCCTTGAGCTCCGGCGAGCGGCCGGTGGTGGCGTTGTTGAGTTCCTTGGTGATGGTGTTCAGCTGATCGACCCCGCCGCCGTTGAGCAGCAGCGAGAGCGCGCCGAGCAGTTCTTCGACCTCGACGCTGCGGTTCGTGCGGGCCAGCGGGATCACCGCGTTGTCGGCGAGCTTGCCCTGTCCGTCGGCGGGCGCCGCCAGCTCGACGTACTTCTCACCGAGGAGGCTCGACTGCTTGACGTTGGCGAGCGCGTTCGCCGGCAGCTTCACGTCGCCGTTGACCCGGAGGGTGACCTCGGCGTTCCAGCCGTCCGGGGTCAGCCCGATCGCTTCGACGCGGCCGATGGCGACCTCGTTGACCTTCACGCCGGCCTGCGGGGTCAGGTCGAGCACGTCCCGGAACTGCACCTTCACCGTGTACGGGTGGTCACCGAGTTCGGCACCACCGGGCAACGGGACGTCGTAGATCCCGCTGAACCCGCAGCCGCTCAACGTCAGCGCGGCGACGGTCCCGGAGGCGATGAGAGCGAGTTTCTTCATCACTTGGCCGCCGTTCCATAGAGCTGACCGGCGATCGGCAGCGGAAGCGGCGGCAACTGGCCCGCCTGCGAGGACTGGATCACCTGCGCGATCGAAGGCAGCGGCACCAGCCCGTCGACCAGTCCGGCGATCCCCTTGCACGCGTCGCCCAGCGCGTCGAGCGCGTCCGGGGTCTGCTTGAGCAGGTTGCACACCATCACCAGCGGCGGCTGGGTGAGCTCGTTGAGGTTGGCCCGCGCGTCGAGCGTGCCGGACGAGGCGTTGTAAGTGTTCACCAGGTTCCCGAGGCCGACCGGGGCGACGTCGAGGATCTCGGCGAGCGCGCCGCGCTGGTCCACGAGCACCTTGGTCACACTGGCCAGTTTGTCCACATTGGACTTGAGCCGGTCGCGGTTCTTCTCGATGAACGCCTGCACCGCGGTGAGCGTGTCGGACAGCTGCTTCACCGTGGCCGAAAGGTTTTCCCGTTCACCCGCGAGGAATCCGCTGACGTCGGCGAGCTGCCGCTCGAAGTCGCGGACCTGCTTGTCGCTGTTCACCAGCGTCTGCGAGAACGAACCGAGGTTCTCGACGGTCTTGAACAGGTCGTCCTTGTTGCCCGACAGCGTGCCCGCCGCCTGGCCGAGTTTCGTGATCGTGTCGTGCAGCGCCTGCCCGTTGCCGTCGAAGTTCTTCGCGGCGGTGTCGAGCAGGTTCGACAGCGAGCCGTTCTTGTTGGCACCGTTGGGCCCGAGCGACCGGCTGACCCGGGAGAGGCTGGCGGCGAGCTCGTCGACCTCCAGCGGGACCTCGGTGCGGTCGAGCCCGATGACGGCGCCGTCGGCGATCCGCGGGCCGCCCTTGTAGGCCGGGGCGAGCTGCACGTAGCGGTCACTGACCAGCGACGGCGACACGATGATCGCCTTCGCGTCCGCGGGCACGGCCACCGAACGGTCGTACTCGAGTTCGACGCGGACCTGGTTGCCCATCGGCTGGATCTTGGTGACCGTGCCCATGTCGACGCCGAGCATGCGGACACTGTTGCCTTCGTAGAGGCCGACGGTGCCGGCGAAATACGCGGTCACGTGGTTGCGGCCGGCGTCCTTAAGCGTCCACCACAGCGCGCCGGCGACGACCAGCGCGAGCACGATCGCGATGGTGAAACCCCGGGCGAGGCCGGCTCCGAGACGGGTACTCATTTCTCGTAGCACCCCTTGTCGTTGATCGGCCCGAACGACGGCAGGACCAGTCCGCAGATGTAGTTGTCGAACCAGCGGCCGTTGCCGATCGTGTTCGTGAAAACGCGGATGAACGGCGCGAACCGCGCGATGCCCTGGCCGAGGGCGTCCTGGTTGCGCTGGAGCATCGAGGTCAGCTGGTCGAGCTGGGTGAGCACCGGGTCGAGCTGCGCGTCGTTGTCGTCGACCAGGCCCTTGAGCTGGGTGGCGAGATTGCGCGAACCGTCCAGCAGCGCGGAGATCGCGTCCTTGCGCTTGGCCACCTCGCCGAGCAGCTTGTTGCCGTCGGCCAGGAGCTTCTGGAACTCGGCGTCACGGTCGACGAGCGTCTGCGAGACCTGCCGCGTGTTCGCGAGCAGGCTCGACAACTGCGAGTCACGTTTGGCGATGGTGTCCGAAAGCCGGGAAAGGCCGTTCAGAGCGCCCTTCACGTCGGCCGGGGTGTCCGCGAAGGTCTCCGTGATGACGTCGAAGCTCTTCGCCAGCTGCGTCGTGTCGATGTCGTCGACGGTCTGCGAAAGCCCGCGGAAGGCATCGAGGACGTCGAACGGCGACATCGTGCGCTCACGCGGGATCGTCGCGCTCGGATCGAGCGTGCGCTGCCCCTGCGGGTCGAGCGCCAGGTACTTCTGGCCGAGCACGGTCTTGATCTTGATGGCGGCGCTGGTCTTGTCACCCAGCCAGGCGTCCTTGACCTTGAAGGAGATCCGGACCTTGTCGCCGTCGAGCTTGATCTCCGAGACCTTGCCGACCTTCACGCCGGCGACCCGCACGTCGTTGTCCTCCTGCAGGCCCGAAGCCTCGCTGAAATCCGCGGAGTACGTCGTCCCGCCGCCGATGACCGGCAGGTCCTCGGAGTTGAGCGCGGCGAGGAAACCGAGCAGCAGCACCGAGATGCCGACCAGCGCGATCGGGATCGGATTGCGTTTCTGGAACGACTTCATGCCGTGCACCTCGCCCGGTTCACCGGCAGCAGCGGCAGGTTGATCGGTTCGTTGATCAGCGGAGGCAGGGCGACGGCTCCCGTCATCTCACAGGCGAAGAAGTTGAACCAGGAGCCGTAGTCGGCCGTGCGGGTCAGTGCCGTCACCTTCTGCGGCAGGAACTGGATGAAGTGCTCGACGATCGGCTGGCTGTCGTTGAGGTTCTTCGTCAGCGTGCCGAGCGCGGCGATGTCCTGCTTGAGCGGCTCACGGGCCTCACCGAGCAGACCGGACGTCGTCTGGGCGAGGGTGCCGAGCGAGTCGATGGCGTCGCCGATCGGCTCGCGGTCCGCGGCCAGCCCGGAGACCAGCTGCTGCAGCTTGACGATCAGGTCGTTCAGCTGCGGGGTGTGCGCGTTGACCGTGGTCAGCACCGAGTTCAGGTTGTCGATGACCTCGCCGATCACCTTGTCCTTGTCGGAGATCGTGGTGGCCAGCGACGCGGTGTGCTTCAACAGGCTTTCGACCGTGCCGCCCTCGCCCTGCAGGACCTGGATGACCTCGTAGGACAGCTTGTTGATGTCGTCCGGGTTGAGCGCGGTGAACAGCGGCTTGAACCCGTTGAACAACTGCGTCAGGTCGAGCGCGGGCGTGGTCCGCTCCAGCGGGATGTTCCCGCCGGGCTCCAGTGTCTTGCCGGAGCTGTCGGTGCCCTGCCCGAGCGAGAGGTAGCGCTGGCCGACCAGGTTCCGGAACTTGATCTGCGCGGTCACCCCGGCGGGCAGTTTGCGGTCGGCGTCCACTTCGAACTCGATCTCGGCCTGACGCCGGTCGACGATGCGGACCTCCTTCACCTGCCCGACCCGGACACCGGCGATGCGGACGTCGTCGTTGGGCAGCACGAGCGTCGCGTCGCTGAACCGCGCCTTGTAGGCGTTGGTGCTGGTGGTGTTCACGTTGGCGATGCTGATCCCGAGGATCGTCGTGAACAGCACGGTGACGACGATGAAGGCACAGAGCTTGATCAGCGGTGCGAGCAATCCCCTCATGCCTTCCCCCCGTCCGCGCGCGATCGCGATCGCGTAGCCAGGCCGCGGCTACCAGCCGTGACAGCCGGTCGTGCGGTGAAGGCGGCCCGCCTCCGTGATAGCGAGGCCTCCGGCCGGAGTGCGCGCGCCTCGATCACCTTCGCGCGCAGGGGCGCAACTACCGTTCGAGTCATTTGACGTGCACCTCCGCTCCCCGGTAAAGCGGACCGACGAGCAGCGAGCCCCAGCCGGGCACGTCCGTGGCGGCCATGCCGACCTGCGGGGCGACCAGCTGCGCGAGGAAGTCCGATTCGGACGCGCTGTAGGACGGGCTACCGCCGGGCGCTCCGCCGCCGTTGCCGTTGTAACCGCCGTAGTTCGCGAAGCCGTTCGACGGCGAGAGACCGTCGTTCGCCGAGCGCGCCGGCGCCTTGACCGTGCTGCCGTCCTTGATCGGGCCGTCCGGCGGGTACTGCGGGAACGGGTCCGGGAACTGCTTCAGGTCGTAGCAGCGCGGGCCGCGTTTGTCCTCGAACCGCGGCTCGTCCTTGCCGGGCAGGTACGGCCCGCGGTTGACGGTGACCTCGATGGTCGCGTGCAGACCGGGCCGGTCGGTGCCCTTGCCGAGGGCCTTGTCGATCTTCGGCAGGTTGTCCGCCATCTGCCCGATCACGCACGGGTATTCCGGCGCGTACTTCGCCAGCAGCTCCGCCGTCGGGCGGGCGGTGTCGGCGAGCCGGATCAGGTTGTCCGCGTTGTTCCGCAGGAACGTCTGCAGATCGACCGAAGCCTGGGTGACGCTGCCGTAGAGGTTCGCCAGGTTCGTCTTCTGATCCACCACGGTGCGGGTGGTGGTGCTCAGGTTGTCCAAGGTCTGCACCAGATCCGGGGCGACGGCGCCGAGGTTGTCCGAGAACTTCGCGAGTTCTTTGAGATTCTGCTGGAGCTTGGGCTCGTGCGGGTTCAGTTCCCCGACGTAGCTGCCGAGCTGTGCGAGGGTGTCGCCGAGCTGGTCGCCGCGGCCGTTGAGCGCGGTCGAGATCGCCGAAAGCGTGCTCGACAGCTTCTGCGGCTGGACGGCCTGCAAGACCGGCATCAGATGGGCGAAGGCCTGTTCCAGCTCGACCGCGCCGGAAGTGCGGTCTTGGGTGATCACGTCCCCCTCGGCGATCGTCTTCTCCGAAGGCGCGTCCGGGATTTCGAGGGAAACGAAGCGCTCACCGAACAACGTCTTCGGCAGGAATCGCGCCGAAACGTTCTGGGGGATCAGTTTCGCCGACTCCGGGTTCAGCGCGAGCGTGAGTTCGGCGCCGTCCGGGGTCGCGTTGATCTCCTTGACCGAGCCGACGATGAGCCCGCGGACCTTCACGTCGGACTGCTTCAGCAACTGGTTCCCGATGTTGCCCGACTGGAGCTTCACGCTGACGACGGGGGTGAACGCCCGTTGGTACAGCGCGATGCTCAGCGCCACTCCGCCGATGAGCACGGCGACCAGAAGCAGGCCCAACAGCCTGCGCCGCAGTGTTGTCACCAACCCACCCACCCCCGCATCATCCTGCGATCCTCACCGTGACGTCGGTTCCCCAGATCGCGAAACCGATGAAGAAGTTCATGATGGACACCGTGACGATGCTCAGCCGGACCGCCTTGCCGACCGCCACGCCGACACCGGCGGGGCCGCCGGAGGCCCGGTAACCGAAATAGCAATGGGACAGGATGATCAAGACGCTGAACAACAGCACCTTGATGAACGAATACAACACATCCTGTGGTGGTAGGAACAGGTCGAAGTAATGGTCGTAGGTACCCGCTGACTGGTTGTAGATGTAGATAACGACCAACCGGGACGCGAGATACGAACTCAGCAGGCCGATCACGTACAGCGGGATGACCGCGACGAAACCGGCGATGATCCGCGTGGTCACCAGGTACGGCAGGCTGGGCACGCCCATGACTTCGAGCGCGTCGATCTCCTCGGAGATCCGCATCGCGCCCAGCTGGGCGGTGAACCCGGCGCCGACCGTCGCCGAAAGTGCGAGACCGGCGACCAGCGGCGCGATCTCCCGGGTGTTGAAGAACGCGGTCAGGAAGCCGGTGAAGGCCGACGTGCCGATCGAGTTCAGCGCCGAATAACCCTGAAGACCGACGAGGACACCGGTGAACAGCGTCAGGCCGACCATCACGCCGACCGTGCCGCCGATGACCGCGAGCGAGCCGGAACCGAAGCTCACCTCGGCCAGCAGCCGCAGAACTTCTTTCATGTAGCGGCGAAGCGTCCTCGGCGTCCACAGCAACGCGCGGCCGTAGAACGACATCTGGTCACCGAGGTTGTCCAGAGTCTGCAAAGGACGGTTGGCAACCCCCTTGGCGCGTGTAAGGAAGGTCATGCGTCAGTCCAGCTTTCCGGGCACGATCTGCAGGTAGATCAGCGTGATCACGAAGTTCACCACGAACAGCATGAGGAACGTGATGACGACCGACTGGTTCACCGCGTCGCCGACGCCCTTCGGGCCGCCGGACGGGTTCAATCCCCGGTAGGAGGCGACGACCGCGGCGATGAAGCCGAAGATCAGCGCCTTCAGCTCGCCGACCCAGAGGTCCGGCAGCTGGGCCAGCGCGGAGAAACTCGCCAGGTACGCGCCCGGCGTCCCGCCCTGGAGGACGACGTTGAAGAAGTACCCGCCGAGCACGCCGATGACGCTGACCATGCCGTTCAGCAGGAGCGCCACCAGCATCATCGCGAGCACACGCGGCACGATCAGCCGCTGGACCGCGGAGACGCCCAGCACCTCCATGGCGTCGATCTCTTCGCGGATCGTCCGCGCGCCGATGTCCGCGCAGACCGCGCTACCACCGGCACCCGCGACCAGCAGCGCCGTGACCAGCGGGCTGGCCTGCTGCACGGTGGCGAGCACCGACCCGGCGCCCGTGTAGGACTGGGCGCCGAGCTGGCGGGCGAGGGAACCGAACTGCAGCGAGATGACCGCGCCGAACGGGATCGCGACGAGCGCCGTCGGCAGGATCGTGACGCTCGCGATGAACCAGGCCTGCTGGATGAACTCCCGCAGCTGGAACGGGCGCTGGAAAATGCCACGAACGATGTCGAGGCCGAGAGCGAACAGGTTCCCGGTCTCGCGCAGCATGCCGATCCCGGGGATCTTCGCCGATGAAGCGGAAGAGCTCACGCGCCACCTGACCCCGGATCTTGTGGCCGCAAGCGGTGGTTGCCCGCTCTCCCGGGATGCGGGATGTGGGCGACCTGGTCGTCGGGCAGCTGGCCCTGGTGGTGGTTCGGGATCGAGGTCTCGGCCGGCGCGGACCGGTGGCCGGCGGCCGCGAGCCGCTGCGGGCGGACACCGTAGCGCTGCTGCTCCTCCGGGGAGAGCGACTCGATGATGCTCTGCTGCGCCTCGGGCGGCAGACCGTGCAGGATCTGCATGACCCGGTCCTTGCGGCGGACCGCGCCCATCCGGGTCGGCACGCCGGGCGTCGGCTGCATCTGCGGCGGCACCCCGCTGACGTCCTCGACACCGCCCGCGTGGTGACCGGCTTCGAACATCGCGCGCTCCGCCGCGAGCTGGGCCGAGTCCTTCTCCTCGCTCATGCCGATGGGGCCGTCCATCTTGCCGTTGAGGAACTGCTTGACGACCGGCTCCTCGCTGGTCAGCAGCACCTCGCGCGGGCCGAACATGACCAGTTCCTTGCGGAAGAGCATGCCCAGGTTGTCCGGGACGGTGCGGGCGAGGTTGATGTTGTGCGTGACGATCAGGAACGTCGCGTCGATCTGCGCGTTGACGTCCAGGAAGAGCTGCGAGATGTAGGTGGTGCGGACCGGGTCGAGACCGGAGTCCGGCTCGTCGACCAGGATGATCTGCGGATCCAGCACCAGGGCGCGGGCGAGCCCGGCCCGCTTGCGCATACCGCCGGAGATCTCGCCGGGCAGCTTCTTGTCGGCGCCGTTGAGACCGGTCATCTCGAGCTTCTCGAGCACGATCCGGCGGACCTCGGTCTCCGACTTCTTCGTGTGCTCGCGCAGGGGGAACGCCACGTTGTCGTAGAGGTTCATCGAGCCGAAAAGCGCGCCGTCCTGGAAAAGGACGCCGAAGAGCTTGCGCACCTCGTAGAGCTGGTGTTCCGAGCACGTCACGATGTCGACGCCGTTGATCATGCACCGGCCACGGTCCGGCTTGAGCAGACCGATCATCGACTTCAAGAAGACGGACTTACCGGTTCCGGACGGGCCGAGCATCGCCGAAACCTCGCCCGGAGGCAGGGTCAGCGTGACGTCCCGCCAGATGGCCTGCTTACCGAAGGACTTGGAAAGACCTTCGATGACCACCTCGGCACCCATCGCACCTCCAGGAGCTGTTCCGCGTCGTCGCGCACTGCCTTCCCGTGCCACTGGCCCGGGAGGACGCATGCGTTCGCGCAGCGATACCCGCGTCAACCAGGTGCAACGAGCTGAGTGCGAACAGGTTACTCACCAGTTTTCTTTTCTGGCCAGACCCGCGGGTAACTTTTCGCGCAGCCCGCCGCCTGCCCGTGCACCGCTTGCAGCACCGTAGTGCACGTCACTCCGGTGCGCAGATCCACAGCGGGCGGCGCCAGGGCCGGATCGCGATTAGGGGGCTAAACGCAGGTCAGGGCCCCTGTCGCCCTCCGCGCCGCGCGGATCGCGTTTAGCGGGCTAAACGCGATCTAGCCCCCAGATGCTTAGCGGGGCTACGCGTCGCGATCTGGGGGCTAAACGCAGGTCGGTGCCGAAGACAGCGAAGGGGCGGGCATCCGTGTGGATGCCCGCCCCTTCGGCGGTGCTGCGGTAGGCGCTGACGCGCCCGGGATCACTTGATGGTGATCTTGGCGCCCGCGGCCTCGAGCTTCTCCTTGGCGGCCTCGGCGGCCTCCTTGTCGACCTTCTCCAGGAGGGCCTTGGGAGCGGCCTCGACCAGCTCCTTGGCCTCCTTCAGGCCCAGACCGGAGACGACCTCACGGACGACCTTGATGACCTGGATCTTCTTGTCACCAGCGGACTCGAGGACGACGTCGAACTCGTCCTGCTCCTCGGCGGCGGCCGGGGCGGCGCCGACCGGGCCGGCGGCGACGACGGCAGCCGGGGCGGCCGCGGTCACGTCGAAGGTGGTCTCGAATTCCTTCACGAACTCGGACAGCTCAAGAAGGGTGAGCTCCTTGAAGGCGTCGATCAGCTCGGCGGTGCTCAGCTTCGCCATGGTGGCTTTCCTCTCTGAAACGAACTAAAAGTTCGGGGTGGGGGTGTTCAGCTCTCGGCGGGTGCTTCGGCTGCTTCGGTACCGGCGTTGCGCTGCTTCTCCTCCAGCGCGGCAGCCAGGCGGGCGACCTGGGACGCCGGCGCCTGGAACAGCGCGGCGGCCTGGGACAGCTTCGCCTTGAACGCGCCCGCCGCCTTGGCGAGCAGGACCTCACGGCTGTCGAGATCGGCGATCTGGTTGATCTCGTCCACGGACAGCGTCTTGCCGTCCATGTAGCCGCCCTTGATCACAAGCGCGTTGTTGTCCTTCGCGAAGTCGCGAAGCGCCTTCGCGGCGTCAACAGCTTCACCTTCGACGAAGGCGATCGCGGTCGGGCCGACGAACAGGTCCTCGAGACCCTCGATTCCGGCGTCCGTGGCGGCACGCTGGACAAGGGTGTTCTTCGCGACCCGGTACTTGGCATTGGTGCCGAGAGCGCGGCGCAGCTGGGACAGCTGGGACACGGAGAGGCCGGTGTACTGGGTAACGACTGTGGCCGAGCTGGTGCGGAAGCGCTCCGCGATCTCGGCGACGGCCGCCTCCTTGTCGGGCTTCGCCATGGTCGCCTCCTCTCTTGGCTAGTGGTCCACTGGCCTTGAGAGCCCTGAAACGACGAAACGCCCCAGCGCAGACAGGCGCGGGGCGTCAGGGCAAACGACGGAGTACGTCGCGAGCGAGCCTCGTTCCTCCTGCGCGGGTCGCCCGCCCTAGCGGGGCCTTCGTTCTCCGGGTCAGATGACCAGGAGAAGACCAGCGGTCTTCGGTAGAACCTTGACAAGAATACGTGACCCTCTTTCGCCTCCGGCGGCACCCCCCTCTCAGATCGCGTTCAGCGGGCTAAACGCGACCGGCGGAGTGCGCGGAACGGCTCGCGAGGCATCATGGTGACGTGGCGGAGCAGCGTGATGACGGAAAGCCGGACAACGAGCCCGGCACGGACATCGAGCCCAAGGCGGGAGGTCAGCCCGCGCCCCGGCTGGACGAGGAACAACTGCGCCAGTTCCAGCAGTTTCAGCAGTTCCAGGACTATCTGAAGTTCACCGAGGCGCAGCAGCAGGGCCTTGTGCCGACGCAGCCCGCGCAGCCCATGACGCAGCACTACGGAGGACAGCCTCCGGTGCCTCCGGGGCCGCCGCATGGCGAGCTCGTGCATGCCCCTCGGCCACGCGTGCCGCGCTGGCTGCGGCGGCTGGGCGGGAAGCTGCTCGCCTGGATCATCGTGATCGTGCTGATCTGCGTCGGCGCCACCATCGTCTACCGGCAGTTCTTCCCCAGCGACGCCGGGCAGAACACGGCGACATTCGTCCAGGGCGGCGGCGGCAAGCACCGCACCAACCAGGTGCTTTCGACCAACCCTTGGGAGGCCGTGCGGGCCATCTACGACACGATCGGCAAGCCGTACCCGCCTGCCACCCGCGTCGAAAAGGTCTGCCTGTCGATGAGCGAACAGGCGCAGGCCCAGTTCGCCCGCGACCTCGGCTATCCGGACTGCGCGACCGCCGTCCCGGCCTTGAACGCGAAGGTCACCGACATCACGCCGTACATCTACGCCGTACGCCCGATGTCGAGTGTGGTCCCGCGGCAGAACCTGACGATCCACTCGTGCTGGTACAGCATCCGCGGTGGCCCTCTGCTGGGCAGCTTCACCCTGCAAGAAGTCGAGATGGGCCAATGGCTGATCACCGGGCACTCGAACTCCCCTGACCCGTGCCCCGCCCCGCCCGCTGGCAACTGACCTGCGGGTCTCCACCCTCAGATCACGTTTAGCCCGCGAAACGCAGGTCGGGCGCCGGATCGCGTTTAGCCCGCTAAAGGCGACGCGCGCCCTCAGATCGCGATTAGCCCGCGAAACGCAGGTGCCGCGCCGGATCGCGATTAGGGGGCTAAACGCAGGTCAGAGGTCGTGCGAGGTCAGGAAGCCGGTCAGGGCGGAGCCGAAGGCGGGGTGCATGACGGCGGCCATGTGGTCGCCGGGGACGCGGACGAGGCGGGCGCCGGCGATGGCGGCGGCCAGGCGTTCGGGTTCCGCGGCCAGCGGGTCGGTGTCCCCGGCGAGGATCAGGGTCGGCACCGCGATCGCCGTGAGGTCCAGTTTCGGGTTCGCCGTCCCGCGCGCGACGGCCGCCAGCGCGATCCGGTCCGCCCGCAGAGCGTCGGCCAGCATGCGAAACGGCGCCGAAGAAGGCGGAAGCGTCGAAGGATCCGAAGCCAGCAGCGCTTCGCTGATCGCCTCCGGCGTGACGACGCGGGTGTCCACGCCGCCGAAGTCGACGATCCCCGAGCCGACGCCGCCGATCGCGAGACACCGGATCCGCGGGTCGGCGGCCACCGCGCCGAGCGCGATCATCGCGCCCATCGAGTAGCCGACCATCGACACCTCGTCGAGGTTCAGCGCGTCGAGCAGCGCCGAAACGTCGCGGACCATCGCGTCGTCGCCGTAGCTCGCCTCGTCGTGCGGTTTCGCCGATCGCCCATGGCCGCGCGCGTCCAGGCTGATCACGGTCAGCCCCGCGTCCTGGAGCGTGTCGACGACACCGGGCGCGATCCAGTTGGCGTTCGTGTCCGCGGCGAAGCCGTGTTGCAGCAGCACCGGACGCCCTCGGCCTTCCCAAACGGTATAGCTCAGCTGAAGCCCGTCGAACGACGCGAAGGTAGGCATGCCCTCAAGCAAACACGAAAAAGGGGCGGCCCCGCCGTAGCGGGACCGCCCCCTTGTCAGTGATGTCTAACTCAGACTCACGCGTCCTCGGAGAGGAGGTTGCGGGTGCGGGCCGGGTCGACCGGGACACCCGGGCCCATCGTCGTGGAGATCGTGACCTTCTTCAGGTAGCGACCCTTCGCCGACGACGGCTTGGCGCGGAGGATCTCGTCCAGCGCGGCCGCGTAGTTCTCCACCAGCTTCTCGGTGTCGAACGAGGCCTTGCCGATGACGAAGTGCAGGTTGGCCTGCTTGTCCACGCGGAAGTTGATCTTACCGCCCTTGATGTCCGTCACGGCCTTCGCGACCGCGGGGGTCACGGTGCCGGTCTTCGGGTTCGGCATCAGGCCACGCGGGCCGAGGATGCGGGCGATACGGCCGACCTTCGCCATCTGGTCCGGCGTCGCGATCGCGGCGTCGAACTCGAGCCAGCCACCCTGGATGCGCTCGATCAGTTCGTCGGTGCCGACCACGTCCGCGCCGGCGGCCTCGGCCTCGGCGGCCTTGTCGCCAACGGCGAAAACAATGACGCGGGCGGTCTTACCGGTGCCGTGCGGCAGGTTCACGGTGCCGCGGACCATCTGGTCGGCCTTGCGAGGGTCGACACCGAGGCGCATGGCGACCTCGACGGTGGCGTCCATCTTCGCGGAGGAAGTCTCCTTGGCCAGCTTCGCGGCCTCGAGCGGGGCGTAGAGCCGCTCGCGGTCCACCAGCTCAAGAGCCTTGCGGTAGGCCTTGCTGTGCTTGGGCATTGCTTCTGTCCTTAACTCTTCAACGGATCAGTGTGGTGTTGGAGCCAGCACTTGGCTCTCCCACGGTGGTGCTGGGTGGAACTCAGTCGACGACCGTGATGCCCATCGAGCGGGCGGTGCCGGCGATGATCTTCGCGGCCTGGTCGATGTCGTGCGCGTTCAGGTCGGATTCCTTGGTCTTCGCGATGTCGCGGACCTGGTCCCAGGTGACCTTGGCGACCTTGGTCTTGTGCGGCTCGCCGGAACCCTTCTCCACGCCCGCGGCCTTCAGCAGCAGCTTCGCGGCCGGCGGCGTCTTGAGCTTGAAGTCGAACGAACGGTCTTCGTACACGGAGATCTCGACCGGGACGACGTCCCCGCGCTGCGACTCGGTCGCGGCGTTGTAGGCCTTGCAGAACTCCATGATGTTGACGCCGTGCTGACCCAGCGCGGGGCCGACCGGCGGCGCGGGGTTGGCCGCACCCGCCTTGATCTGCAGCTTGATGATCGCCGCAAGCTTCTTCTTCTTGGGTGGCATTTCGTTTGTTCCTTCTTACTGACTTGAGTCCCCCGCACACCTGCCAGTACGCGGGGACTGCCGGCCGTCTGGCGGCCGTCAGATCTTGGAGACCTGGTTGAACGACAGCTCGACCGGGGTCTCCCGGCCGAAGATCGACACCAGGACCTTCAGCTTCTGTCCGTCCACGTTGACCTCGGAGATCGTCGCGGGCAGCGTCGCGAACGGGCCGTCCATGACGGTGACCGACTCGCCGACCTCGAAGTCCACCTCGACCGCGGGGCCGCCCAGCTGCGACTCGGAAGCGGCGGCCTCGCCCTTGCCGGACTTGGCGGGGGCGGCCGTCTCGACCTTGGGCGCGAGGAACTTGAGCACCTCGTCCACGGTCAGCGGCGACGGACGTGACGTGGCACCGACGAACCCGGTGACACCCGGCGTGTTGCGCACCGCGCTCCACGAGGCGTCGTTCAGGTCCATGCGGACCAGGATGTAGCCGGGCAGCACCTTGCGCTGCACCTGCTTGCGCTGGCCGTTCTTGATCTCGGTGACCTCTTCGGTCGGGACCTCGATCTGGAAGATGTAGTCCTCGACGTCCAGCGTCTGGGTGCGGGTCTCGAGGTTGGTCTTCACCTTGTTCTCGTAACCCGCGTACGAGTGCACGACGTACCACTCACCGGGAGCGGCGTTGAGTTCCGCGCGCATCTTCGCGACCGGGTCGGCGTCCTCGTCGGCCTCGGGCTCGGCGGCGGTGTCGTCGGCTGCGGTCTCGTCGGTCTCGTCGGACGCCTCTTCGGCCTCCGCGACATCTCCGGCTTCGTCGACCTCGTCGCCTGCGGCGGGCACCTCGACGGAGTCCAGGTGCTCGGACTGCTCGTCACCGAGTGCCGCGTGCACCTGCTCGTCGGAAAGCTCGGTCAGCTCATGACCGGCTGCTGTGCCGTTGTCGGAGGTCACGTTCCGTCCTCTCAGTTGATCGGTTGCCGTGGCGCAGGCCACCGTGCGGCGCCATCAGGCACCGCGGCCGGCTGCCTCAGCTGCCGAAGACGGCACCGACGACCTCTTTGAAGGCCAGGTCGAGGCCGCTCACCAGCGCCACCATGAACACCACGAAGACCAGCACCACCGCGGTGTAGGTGACCATCTGCTTGCGGTTCGGCCAGATGACCTTGCGCAGCTCGGCCCAGACCTCACGGATGAAGCGCATGAGCCGGGCGAAGATCGACGCCTGCTTCGGCTTGCGGTCGCGCTTCGGAGTCGCCGTGCCTTTGGCGTCCTTGGACTTCTCGGTCTTGTCCCCGGCCTTCGCCTTGCCGGCGGGGCGGGTCTTGTCGTCCGACTTGGCGTCGGCCTTACCGGACGGGCGCGCGGACGCACGGCGCTCACGCCGGGCAGCGGCGGTCACCGGGCGGGACTGTTCGTCGGGCTTCTGCCCGGCGCCGTCCTGCGCCTTCTCACCGCTGGCGTCGCTGTCGCTCACGACCACTCCTCCGCCTTCACCAGTTCGCTAACGCAGGGGTGACAGGACTTGAACCTGCAACCTGCGGTTTTGGAGACCGCTGCTCTGCCAATTGAGCTACACCCCTTTGGAACCCCGATGCTCTGGAGCTCCCGAGGACGCATTCCATCGTCCCCACCGCCGTGGCGGGGATGACCGTAGTGCGTTCCGAGACCAGAAGTCTACGGCAACCCCCGAACAGCTTCGCAACCGCGCCCCTCAAAGTGGCGCGGAGCAGCCTTCCGCGGGGAAACTCCCCCACGGCCGACCCCATGATCGTGCCACGATGTCGCCATGAGCGCTCCCGCACCCTCGACTTCGACGGCGACCCGCGTCTCGGCCCGCATCGGCGGCATCACGCCCTCGGCCACGCTGGCCGTCGACGCGAAGGCCCGGGAGCTCAAGGCTCAAGGGCGTCCGGTGATCGGATTCGGCGCCGGGCAGCCGGACTTCCCCACCCCGGCGAACGTGCTCGAAGCCGCCGAAGCGGCCGTCCGGGACAAGGTCAATCACGGCTACACGGCCGCGGGCGGGCTCCCGGAGCTGCGCGAGGCGATCGCGGCGAAGACCGTCCGCGACTCCGGGTTCGAGGTCGACCCCGGCCGCGTCCTGGTGACCAACGGCGGCAAGCAGGCGGTCTACTCGGCGTTCGCGACGCTGCTCGACCCCGGCGACGAGGTGCTGCTGCCCGCGCCGTACTGGACGACGTACCCGGAGTCGATCGCCCTCGCCGGCGGCGTCGCGGTGCAGGTCACGGCGGACGAGACGACGGGTTACCTGGTCACCGTCGAGCAGCTCGAAGCCGCCAGGACGCCGCGCACGAAGGTGCTGCTGTTCGTGTCGCCGTCGAACCCGACCGGCGCGGTGTACCCGCGCGAGCAGGTCGAGGCGATCGGGCGCTGGGCGCACGAGAACGGCCTCTGGGTCATCACCGACGAGATCTACGAGCACCTGGTCTACGACGGTGCCGAAGCGCCTTCGATGCCCGTCGTGGTCCCGGAGCTCGCCGACCGCACGATCGTCCTCAACGGTGTCGCGAAGACGTACTCGATGACCGGTTGGCGGGTCGGCTGGTTGCTCGGTCCGCAAGACGTGGTCAAGGCGGCGACGGCGTACCAGTCGCACTTGTGCGGCAATGTTTCGAACGTGGCGCAACGAGCCGCGCTGGCCGCGGTGAGCGGTCCGCTCGACGCCGTTTTCGCGATGCGCGAAGCGTTCGATGCCCGGCGAAAGACCGCGCTTTCCCTGCTTTCCGAGATCCCGGGCGTGGAAACTCCGGTTCCGCTCGGCGCTTTCTACGTGTACCCATCGGTGAAAGCTTTGCTGGGCAGGGAGATTCGCGGTGAACGCCCGGCCGACACGGTGGCGCTCGCCGATCTGATCCTGCGCGAGGCCGAGGTCGCCGTGGTGCCCGGCGAGGCGTTCGGGACACCGGGATACTTCCGGATTTCCTATGCGCTGAACGAAAACGATCTCACCGAAGGGATCTCCAGGATGGGCCGGCTGCTCGCGGAAGCACGGTGACCCTGATGCGCTTGGGAATCGCTCTTCCGCAGTATGGCCCTCTCGCGTCGATGGACGCCGTCACCGGTTTCGCCGCGGCCGCCGAGGAACTCGGGTACGAGTCCTTGTGGGTCGGGGATCGTGTGCTGGCCCCGGTGTCGCCGTCGGACTTCTACCCCGGCGGCACGCCGGAACGGCCGTACCCGCCCGAGTTCGTCACCTTCGCCGATCCGCTCATCCTGCTGACCGTCGCCGCGAGCGTCACGAACAAGGTCCGGCTGGGCACCAGCACACTCACCGGAACGGTGTATCCGGCCGTCGTGCTCGCCCGGATGCTCACGACACTGGATCAGGTGAGCGGCGGGCGGCTGGACGTCGGCCTGGGCATCGGCTGGCTTCGCGAC
The DNA here is from genome assembly GCF_019330265.1 of Amycolatopsis sp. TNS106. NCBI lineage: Bacteria > Bacillati > Actinomycetota > Actinomycetes > Pseudonocardiales > Pseudonocardiaceae > Amycolatopsis > Amycolatopsis sp. TNS106. The sequence goes on from NZ_CP024972.1 coordinate 5,721,915, forward strand.
GAGTACACGGCGACAGGCACGCCCTGGAAAGGGCGCGGCGGACAGTTGGAGGAGCTTCTCGACGTCCTTCGGGAGTTCTGGACCGGCGACCCGCTCGAGCACGAAGGCGACCGCTGGCGCATCCCGGCGTCGAAGGTGGGCTTGCGACCGGCGCAGAGCCCGCATCCGCCGGTGCTGCTGGGCGGGCTGTCACCGGTGGCGCTGGACCGCGTCGGCCGCCGCGCGGACGGCTGGCTTCCCGCGGGACTGCCCGCGCCGTATCTGGCGAAGCTCTGGGAGACCGTGGTGAGCGCGGCCGAGAAAGCGGGCCGCGATCCGGGCACGTTGCGGCGGGTCCTGCGGGTCAACCCGAAGCCCGGAACCGCTCTCCAAGACGTCGCCACGCAGCTCAAGGCGGCTGCCGAGACCGGGATCGCCGAAGCCTTCGTCGACCCGCACTACCTCGCGCGGGACGTCGACCACGCACTCGATCTCGCCGCCGGACTGCGCGACCTCGTCCCCCACGGCTGAAGGCCCTCCCCGGTTCACCGGGAAGGGCCTTCCGGAGGTCAGGATTCGCCGTCGGCGAGCTGGACGAGCGCGTGGGCCTTCGCGGCGTACTTCCAGTTGCCTAGGTCCCGCACGGTCTTGATCTTGAGCTCGGCGAGGAGTTCGTCGTGCTTCTTCGTCAGGCCTTCGAGTGCGGAGGGAGGCGCGTCCAGCAACTCGCCGATCCCCTTGTCTTCCCATGCCTTGTCGACCAGCTTGTTCAAGTTCAGGCTCACGGTTTTCGCCTTTCCTCGGGGCAGGTACGGGCACCACCCTGAACGTGATCCATGTCTCAGGCAACCTGAGATCACCCGTTCACGCGTCGTTCACCGACGAGCGGACCGGTGACAAAGGTGACCCAGGTCGCGTACAACGAACGGGTGACGCAGCGGAGAACGGGCGGAGGCTGCCTCTTCCTGGTGATCGTGCTGTCCGTCCTGGGGATCGCTTACCACCTGTGGGAGCGTGGGACGTCGGTGACACCTGCGGGAGTGACCGTTTCGGACGGCTCAGGACGGTACGTGGCGCTGGGAGATTCCTACACGGCTTCGCCTGGCACCGGACGGCCCGTGGGCGCGCCGCCGGGGTGCGACCGATCGGACAACAACTATCCGAGCCTGCTCGCCGCGAAGCTGCGCCCGGCCGAGTTCGTCGACGCCAGCTGCGGCGGCGCCACGACCGAACACCTCACCGGTGAGCAGAAGACCCGCGACGGCACGAACGCTCCGCAACTCGACGCCGTCGACGGCGACACGACTCTCGTGACCGTCGGGATCGGCGGCAACGACGTGGGCTTCGTCGGCTTCGCGAGCCAGTGCTCGACGCAGGTACAGACCGCTTCGCCCTGTAAGACCCAGCTGACCGCGGGCGGGCGCGACCAGCTGGCCGAGCGGATCACCGCCGCGGCGGGGCGGCTCGGCGGAATCCTGGACCAGATCCGCTCGAAAGCCCCTTCGGCGCGCATCGTGGTCGTGGGATACCCGACGGTGCTCCCGGACGACGACGCCGGTTGCTGGCCGGTCGTGCCGGTCGGCGCGGGTGACGTGGCGTACTTCCGCGACTCGCTGAAACGACTGAACACCGCGCTCCAGGAGACGGCGAAGGAACACGAAGCCGGCTTCGCCGACATGTCGACAGCGAGCAAGGGGCGGGACATGTGCAGTGCCGCGAACCGGCGATGGATCGAAGGCCCCGCTCCCTCCGTGCCCGCGGCGCCGCTGCACCCGAATGCGCGGGGCGCGGAAGGGATGGCGGAGGTCATCGGAAAGCTGCTCAAGCCGGCTTGAGCTGTGGTGGGCTTGGTTGGCGGTGCGCGCGGCCGCATGACCGGACCTGTCACGCGGGACTGTGTGGATTTCGGGTCGTCCAACGCCTCGAAATCCACACAGTGGGCGTCATTGGTCCCGCCATGCGCCTTACGGTCGCTTAAGCGCGCGAAGCAGGCTTCTCGAGCTTCGTGACCTGCGAAAAGAGAGCAAGGGACCTTTGCTCCCACTTACTTAGGCACGCTAAGCGAGTGGGAGCAAAGGTCCCTTGCTCCGCTTCGAGGTCAGTTACGGACGACCGCCTGCGCCTTGCCCAGGACGGCCTTGCCCTCGAACTTGGCGGTGATGTCGACGCGGGCGGTGCCGTCGTCGTTGACCACGGCGACCTTCCCGGTGAACTCGATCGTCGCCACACCGTCGTTCGGCACGACCACGGGGCGCGTGAAGCGCGCGAAGTAGTCGACGAGGCGGCCGGGGTCGCCGAGCCAGTCGGTGACGAGCCGCGCCCCGAGCGCCATGGTCAGCATCCCGTGCGCGATGACGTCCGGCAGGCCGACCTCCTTGGCGAAGGCCTCGTTCCAGTGGATGGGGTTGAAGTCCAGCGACGCGCCGGCGTAGCGCACCAGCTGCTCGCGGGTGACGTCGATGGTCAGCGGGGTCAGTTCTTCCCCGGCGGTGAACGTACTCACGCGTCCTCCCCTCGGACCACGAGCTGGGCGTTCGTGGTGGCGATCGGGCCGCCGTCGGCGCCGGAGATCTCGGCGCGCAGGTTGATGAAGTCGTTCCCGGCGCGGGTCATGATGTTGTCGATGTACGTGGTGAGCGAAAGGACGTCGCCCGCGTGCACCGGCCGCGTGTAGGTGAACCGCTGGTCGCCGTGGACCATCCGCGAATAGTCGAGACCCAGCTCGGGGTCCGTGACGATCGCGTTGATCGAGGCGAGGTTGATGATCGTCAGGAACGTCGGCGGGGCGATGACGTCGAGGTAGCCGGCCGCCTTCGCCGCTTCGGCGTCGCGGTAGAGCGGGTTCGCGTCGCCGAGCGCGTCGGCGAACTCCCGGATCTTCTCGCGACTCACTTCATAGGTACTGGTCGGCGGGTACACCCGCCCGGTGAACGACTGGTCCAAGGCCACCCGAGCAGGCTACCGAACCCGAAAAATACCCGAAGCCGCCCTGGTGACCAGGACGGCTTCGGGTGAGACAGGTAGAACCGCTAGACGCTCAGCGGGTCTCTTTGTGAGTCCGGTGCGTACCGCAGTTCGGGCAGAACTTCTTCATCTCCAGGCGATCCGGGTTGTTGCGCCGGTTCTTCTTGGTGATGTAGTTGCGGTGCTTGCACTCCTCACACGCGAGCGTGATCTTCGGTCGCACGTCAGTGGCAGCCACAGCATTTCCTTCTCTACTAGGCCTGGGATACCCAGGATTACCGCGTAGCGGTGGCCGGACTTGAACCGGCGACACAGCGATTATGAGCCGCTTGCTCTGCCAGCTGAGCTACACCGCCTTACATGAACCTGGCCGCGACACGCTTACGTGACGCGGCTGAGGTCGCGAGCCCCTTTACGGAATCGAACCGTAGACCTTCTCCTTACCATGGAGACGCTCTGCCGACTGAGCTAAAGGGGCCTTGCCTCTCGCGAGGACTTGGAAAGATTACCAACTTCGGGGGACCCCGATTTCAGGGGGGTCCCCTTACCGCAAAACCTCAGGTCAGCAGGGTCAGGACGGTCTCGGAGTGCCGCCCCGGCGAACGTGCCGTGCGAGCCTGCAGCCACGCCTCCAGACGGTCCTCCGGCAGCGGCCGCGAGATGAGGTAGCCCTGTGCCACGTCACACCCCATCGCCTCGAGCTGATCCCGCGCGACGTCCTCCTCGACGCCCTCCGCCACGACTGTGAGGCCGAGCGAGTGGCCCAGCTCGACAATGGAGCGCACGACGGCGAGGTCGCCGAGGTCGGTGCCCATGCCGAGGACGAAGCTCTTGTCGATCTTGACCTGGTCGACCGGGAGCTGCCGCAGGTACGCCAGCGACGAGTACCCGGTGCCGAAGTCGTCGACGGCGAGCACGATGCCCAGGGAGTGCAGCTCCCGCAGGATCGGCAGCGCCTTCTGCGGGTCGGACATCACACCGGACTCGGTCAGCTCGAAGGTGAGCAGCTCGGGCGGGATGCCGAAACGGTCGAGTTCGCGCGCGACCTTCGTCGGGAAGTCCTCGTCGGCCAGGTTCCGCACCGAGAGGTTCACCGCGGCGGAGATGCGCAGGCCCTCGTCGAGCCATTTGCGCACGCGCTTCAACGACTCTTCGAGCACGAACGACGTCAGGACACCGATGAGGCCTGCCGCTTCGATCGCCGGGACGAACTCGTCGGGGCCGAGCCTGCCGAACTCCGGGTGCACCCAGCGCACGAGCGCCTCGACGCCCTGGATCTGGCGGTTCGGCAAGGTGATCTTCGGCTGGTAGTGGACGCTCAGCTGGCCTTCTTCCAGCGACTGCCGGAACTGCGTGACCATCTGGAACCGGCGCATGAAGATCTGGCCCATGCTGGCCATGTAGCCGCGGACCTCTTCGCCGCCCTTGGTGGCGCGGACGGCGACGTCGGCGCGCTGCAGGAGCCCGTCGACGTCGACCTGGTCGTCGTCTTCCGCCGACGAAGTGGCGTAGCCGATCATCGCGTTGGCTTCGACGGAGAGCCGGTCCACCGGGTACGGGGCGACGAGCTCCGCGCGCAGCAGTTCCGCGGCGGCCTGGGCGCGTTCCGGCGCGCAGCCGACGAGGAGCGCCGCGAAGGACGCGCCTTCGAGCCTGGCGAGCGGGACGTCGGGGCCGAGCGCGTCACGGATCCGGCGGCCCGCGGCGATGACCATCCGGTCGGCCCACACGTAGCCGAGTGCGTCGCTGACGGTGGAGAAGACGTCGAGGTCGATCCGGAGCACGACCGCGTCGACCTGTTCCCGCAACGGTTCCTTGGCGACCTGGCGGAAGCCCGGCCGGTTGAGCAGGCCGGTCAGCGGGTCGTGGTAGGCGTCGTGGCGCAGGGTCGCGAGGAGACGCCGGTTGTCCAGCGACGTCGCGAGGTGGCTGGCCATCGTGCCGAGCAGTTGGACGTCGTACTTGCCGAACCCGCGCCAGCGGGACAGCCTGTCGTGCGCTTCGACGACGCCGAGGAGCTGGTTCGCGCTGCGCAACGGGACGACCAGCGCCTCCTGCGCGCCGCGGTCGAGCAACGCGGAGCGGACGTCGGGATTGGCTTCGGTGATCCGGAAATGCCGGACGTGCGCGCCGGGCAGGCGCAGCAGCGGATCGTCGGCGGCCGGGTCGACGGGCGGCAGCTCGTCGCCCGCGACGACCATCCGCATGGTGTCCTTCGGTTCCAGCCGCAGCCTGAGCACGACCCGGCCGGCGGCGAGCTGATCCTTGATGCGTTCGGCGATGGTCGCCCATTCGCGGACGTCGACCCCGCCGACGAGTTCGTCGGCTCGCCCGGCGGGCCGCGCGGCGGCCTGTTGCCCGGATCGCGCGACCATGAGGCTCACGTCGGACAGCGCTTCCATGTCGCGCTGCTCACGGAGCAGATCGGAGTACGCCCAGTACAACGCGGTGAGCCCGAGGAAGACGGCCAGCACGAGCGGCCAGGCCTTCGGCGTCCCGGAAATGACCAAATATCCGGAAAGACCGACCGAAGCGTTGACGAAGCCGACGACGAGGATGCGGCCGGTCAGCCGGATCGCGGTGCTGACCCGCATCCGGCGGCGCAGCACGCGGACGGCGGCGAGCGCGAGCAGCGTGCTGACCAGTGGCGCGGTCAAAGTGCCCGCCAGCGCGGCGATCCAGGTCATGTCCTGGGCGCCGGAGGCCTGCTTCACCAGTCCTGCCACGGCGAACGCGCCGGTGATCTCCAGCAGGAAGGCGCCGGCGTTGTAGAGCACGCGGCCCGCGACCTTGCGGGCCAGCAAGGTCCCGATGCCCGCCGCGAGATGGGCGGCGAGCACGACTTCGAAGGGAGCGACGAAGAATCCGATGACCAGCGGGATCTCGGTGAACGAGATCGTCCACGAGATACCGCTGCGGACGTCGACGTTGATGCCGAGCTGTTCGGCGAGGAGGAACGCGAGCGCGAGGATCGGCCCGATCCACAACAGGTCGTCCGAAGCCTCGAAGTCCAGCCAGAGACTGACCGCGGCCGCGGCGGCGATGCCCATGGTGAGGACCGCGAAGGTGTAGACGCGGAATCGTCGCTCGTCGGTACGAGCCTCCGTAACGGCGCCTCCCTTGCCCGCTGCCGCCTGTGCGGCGCTCCCGGGCCTGCCGTTCGTGTCCGGCATCCGACCTTCCTTCCCGGCTGCCCAACCGGTCTTGTCCTACCGCGACCTCGGGGACGAGGGCAATACAGTACCCCGGAGGGCGTACCCGAGTCCCATTCGAGACAGTATGAGATCACCCCAGGGTTAACAATGGGCGCGTCGCGCTGACCTGCGTGGACCAAGGGGTGAAATGGGAGCGTTATTCGCGTTCCTTCCGACTACCGGAAGTCACCTGGCGCCACGCCCCGGCCGATCTCGTGAAGTTCCCGGCGGACCCGCGAGTAGGGGCTTGAATAGCCCTATGAATAGCCACGCCATCGCCGCCGGGCATGCCGAGCGGCTCGCCACCGTGGACGCCCTGCTCCCCGAAATGCCTGCACTGGAGCCTGTCGAGGGCTCCGTGTCACTCTCCGCGACGGCAGGCGACTCGGCCGCCGCCGGATTGTCGGTACGGACCGAAGCGGGTCCCGATTCTGTTGACTCTCCGTGGCGGGCGCTCGTCGAACATCGCCTCGAAGCGCGACTCACCGGACCACGTCCGGAAGCGGCCCTTGACGCATTACTCACCCGATGGGATGAACATCTGAAGACCGTGGCCCCACCTGGGGATGTCGAGACCGCGGCGACCGTGGTGCGGCCCAGCCGGGACTCCCCCGGCTCGGCCGAACTGCTGCGCCGCGGCTTCGCGCCGGTGCTGGTGATCGCGGTCCGCCCGGCCGACCGGCTCGCCGTGACGGGACCGCCCGCCACTCCCGGAGTGCACATCCGGCCCTCCGAAGCGGACGATCTCGAAACCGCCGTCGGACTCGAACTGGAATTGCAGCGTTACGACGCGCAGTTCGGTTCTGTCACTTTGCGCGAGGGCGCGGAGGAAACGATCACGGCGGAGCTGTCGAAACACGTCGGCCGCGAAAATCCGACGTTGTGGATCGCCGAACTGTACGGCCGCCCGCTGGGCATGGTCCGGGTGCAGTTCCCCGGCGAGACGGGGTGGATCGGCGGCCGGGTCGCGGCCGACCGCGTCGGCTACCTGTCGTCGCTGGCGGTCGCCGAACCGGCGCGATCGAGCGGAGTGGGGACGGCACTCGCCGCGCACGCGCACCAGGTCTTCGACGAATGCGGCACCGAAGCCGTGCTGCTGCACCACGCGCTGGCCAACCCGCGCTCGACGCCGTTCTGGTACGCACAGGGCTACCGGCCGCTCTGGACGTACTGGCAGCGCCGACCCGCGGTGCCCTGATCCCGATAGGCTCATTTCGTGAAGAGGGACGATGACGCGGCCCCGGTGGCGCCGACCGGGGTCGACACCGAAAAGCCGTCCGCGGCGAGGATCTACGACTGGTTCCTCGGCGGGACCCACAACTGGGCGGTCGACCGTGAGTTCGCCCGCGCGCTGGAAAAGCAGTGGCGGTGGGTCAAACCGGGCGCGCGGCACAACCGCGAGTTCATGAACCGGGTCGTGCGCGCGGCCTTGAACGCCGGGATCCGCCAGTTCATCGACCTGGGCTCCGGTGTCCCGACCGCCGGGAACGTGCACGAGATCGTCCAGGAGGAACTGGAGCCGGGCGATACGGCGAAGGTCGTGTACGTCGACTACGAACCAGTGGCGGTGGCGCACGCGGAGCTGATCCTCGAACGGCACGAGGCGACCGACTGGGCCGGGATCATCCAGGCGGACATGCGGCGGCCGAAGGACGTGCTGCGGCATCCGGAGACGCTGCGGCTGATCGATTTCGACCAGCCGGTGTGCCTGATGATGATGGCCGTCCTGCATTTCGCCGGACCGCACGACGATCCGCCCGCGCTCGTCGCGACCTACCGGAACGCGCTGGCGCCCGGCAGCTGGCTGGGGCTGTCGCATATGAGCTTCGGCGGCCAGACGGGCGAGGACGCCGACGGGCTCCACTGGATGGTCGAGCAGTACCGGAAGACGAGCAACCCGGTGTGGATGCGGGACCGCGAAGAGATCGAGCCGCTCTTCGGGGACTGGCCGCTGCTAGAGCCCGGCGTCGTCCACCTGCCCGACTGGCGGCCGGTGCGGGAGCTGCGACGGGACGAGGAAGGTGCCCGGCCGTTCGCCTGGTGCGGGGTCGCCGTCCACCCCTGACATCCGACCTTTAAGCCCAACGCGTCGCGTTTAGCCCCCTAAACGCGACGCGTTGGGCGTTAGAGGTCGGAGGCATGAGTGATCGCTGACGGCGAACGCGGGAAGGAAACAAACGGGTCGATCGGAGAGTTGAGCTAGACAGACTCAACTAACCGAGGAGTGCACAGATGACCGACAACCGCCTCCTGCCCGTCCTCCCGCTCGATGACGACGTCGTGCTGCCGGGCATGATCGTCCCGCTCGACCTCGCCGACACGGAGACGCGCGCCGCGGTGGAGTCCGCCCAGGCCACCACGCCTGCCCAGGCTTCCTTCCCGGGGATCCGGTCCAGCGCCGCCACGAAGGCCGAAGTGCTGATCGTCCCCCGCGTCCACGGCGAGTACGCCGAACTCGGCACCATCGCGACCGTCGAGCGCATCGGGCGCGTGCCCGGCGGCAAGACCGCGGTGTTGCTGCGCGGCACCCGCCGTGCCGTCGTCGGCCACATCGCCGACGGTCCCGGCGCCGCCCGCTGGGTGCACGCCGAGGTCGCCGCCGAGACCACCGACGACAACTCCGCGAAGCTGGCGTCCGAGTACAAGTCCGTCGTCATCGCGATCCTCCAGCAGCGCGGCGGCTGGCAGATGATCGACGCCGTCCAGGAGGTCGAGGAGCCGTCCGCGCTCGCCGACCTCGCGGGCAACTCGTCCTACCTCAAGACCGAGCAGAAGCTCGAACTGCTGACCACGCTCGACGTCTCCACGCGGCTGGAGAAGGCGCTCGAATGGAGCCGCGAGCAGCTGGCCGAGCTCGAGGTCACCGACACGATCCGCAAGGACGTCCAGGAGGGCATGGAGAAGCAGCAGAAGGAGTTCCTGCTGCGCCGCCAGCTCGAAGCGATCCGCAAGGAGCTGGGCGAACTCGACGGCACGGCCAACGACGACGACTACCGCGCCCGCGTCGAGGCCGCCGAACTGCCGGACGCGGTCAAGAAGGCCGCACTGTCCGAAGTGGACAAACTGGAGCGGACCTCCGACCAGTCCCCGGAGGGCGGCTGGATCCGCACCTGGCTGGACACCGTCCTCGAACTGCCGTGGAACGAGCGCACCACCGACGTCCACGACATCGCGGCCGCGCGCGACATCCTCGACGCCGACCACGCCGGTCTCGACGACGTGAAGGAACGCATCATCGAGTACCTGGCCGTGCGCAAACGTCGCGCGGAGTCGGGGCTCGGCCCGGTCGGCGGCCGTCGCTCGGGCGCGGTGCTGGCGCTCGCCGGTCCTCCCGGGGTCGGCAAGACGTCGCTCGGCGAGTCCGTGGCCAAGGCGATGGGCCGCAAGTTCGTCCGGGTCGCGCTCGGCGGCATCCGCGACGAGGCCGAGATCCGCGGTCACCGCCGCACCTACGTCGGCGCGCTGCCCGGCCGGATCGTCCGCGCCATCAAGGAAGCCGGTTCGATGAACCCGGTCGTGCTGCTCGACGAGATCGACAAGGTCGGCGCCGACTACCGCGGCGACCCGACGGCCGCGCTGCTGGAGGTGCTGGACCCGGAGCAGAACCACACCTTCCGCGACCACTACCTCGAGGTCGAGCTGGACCTGTCCGACGTCGTGTTCCTGGCGACGGCGAACGCGCTCGAGACCATCCCCGGCCCGCTGCTGGACCGGATGGAGCTGGTCACCCTCGACGGCTACACCGAGCACGAGAAGGTCACCATCGCTCGTGACCACCTGCTTCCCCGCGAGCTGGAGCGTGCCGGTCTCGGCAAGGACGACGTCACGCTGACCGACGGCGCGTTCAGCCGCATCGCCGCCGAATACACGCGGGAGGCCGGGGTGCGCAACGCGAACCGGACCATCGCGAAGGTGCTGCGGAAGGTGGCGACCAAGGTCGCCCTCGACGAGGTCGAGCTGCCGTTGACGATCGACGCCGACGGGCTCGAGACCTACCTCGGCCGCCCACGGCACCTGCCCGAGTCCTCACTGCCCGCGTCGACGCAGCGCACATCGACCCCGGGCGTGGCGACCGGCCTGGCCGTGACCGGCGCCGGCGGTGACGTCCTCTACATCGAGGCGTCGCTGGCGGATCCGGAGTCGGGCTCGACCGGACTGTCCCTGACCGGCCAGCTGGGTGACGTGATGAAGGAGTCGGTGCAGATCGCGTTGTCGTACCTGCGTTCGCGCGGCGCCGAGCTGGAACTGCCGGTCGGCGACCTGAAGGACCGCGGCATCCACGTGCACGTCCCCGCGGGCGCGGTGCCCAAGGACGGGCCGAGCGCCGGCATCACGATGACGACCGCGCTGGCGTCCCTGCTTTCCGGCCGGGTCGTGAAGTCGGACGTCGCGATGACCGGCGAGGTGTCGTTGACCGGACGCGTGCTGCCGATCGGCGGGGTCAAGCAGAAGCTGCTTGCCGCGCACCGGGCGGGGATGAAGACGGTGATCATCCCGCAGCGCAACGAACCCGATCTGGACGATGTGCCTGCGGAAGTGCTGGCACAGCTGGACGTCCACGCCGTGGCGAACGTCCGTGACGTCCTGGACATCGCGCTGGCCCCGGCGACGGCTCCGGTCGCCCAAGCGGCGTAACAGCGCGAGGCCCGACAGCCCTGAAGCCCCGGATCCCGCCCAGGATCCGGGGCTTTCGGCGTTCCGAGATCCGGACGAACCCGGACATTGATTTACCTTAAACTCCCTATCACGTTTTGATAACGTGTAGTGCGTGCCACCCGGTAGGGGTGCGTGATCCTTGAGAGGGCAAGGTCATGAGTCAAGGAATTCTTTCCCCGTTGCGGCCGAGGCGCAGGTGCGTTTCAGCCGGTCAGATCGTCTGTCTGAGCATTCTCACCGGTTTCACCGCGGCGCTGACCTTCGCCGGCACCAGCGCCTCGATCGCCGCGGGCATCGCCATCGCCCTGTTCGGCGCCGTTCTCCGCCACCCCGCGCCCGCCAGGGCACCCCGATGAACACCGAATCGGAGTTCATGGCGCGGCTGCGTGAACTTCGCGACCGAAGCGGCCTCAGCATCCGCGCGCTGGCCGCCGCGACCGGTTGGTCCCGCAGCACCTTGGCCGACCTGCTGGCCCGAAACACCTTGCCCGGCAACGAAAGCCAGATGCGAGCCCTGCTGCGCGCCCTGCTCCGGCCGGTTCCCGGAGAGCCGGGGATCGACGAGTATCTCGCCGAGTGGCGTCACCTGATCGGACGTCGTCACCACCGAAATGGCGGATGCGCGCCGATCGATCGGATACTGCTCGCTTTGGCCGTCGCGGAACAGCGCGGCGGGGCCGACGCGCCGGGGCTCCGCAAAGCCAGGGAAATCGTCCTGAACGAGGGTCCCCTACGAAAGTTCTCTTCTCGCGGTGAATACGCCGCGAATTCACCTGGAAGTCCCGTTCCGCCCGTACTCTCCGACCCGCTCCTTCCCGCACCACCACATCAGCGGATGTCTCGGAGGCATGAGTGAAGCGACGGAATTTCCTGCGCGCGGCCGTGGTCGGCGCCGGTGTCACGGCGTTCGGAAACCGGCTCTCGGGGGCGGCCCTCGCCGCGCCCGCCCAGAACGGACCCAGCCCGTACGGCGCGCTCCAGGCGGCCGACGCGAACGGGATCCAGCTGCCGGCGGGATTCACCAGCCGCGTCATCGCGAGGTCCGGCCAGCAGGTCGCGAACACCGGGTACACCTGGCACAACGCCCCGGACGGCGGGGCGGTGTTCGCCGACGGCAGCGGCTGGATCTACGTGTCGAACTCGGAGATCACGCCCGGCGGCGGGGCGAGCGCGATCAAATTCGACGCGAGCGGGAACATCACCGGCGCCCATCGCATCCTGGCGAACACCCGCCAGAACTGCGCGGGTGGCAAGACTCCTTGGAACACCTGGCTTTCCTGTGAGGAGATCGACCTCGGGTTCGTCTACGAGTGCCAGCCGAACGGCCCGGCCACGGCCGCCGTCCAGCGGCCCGCGATGGGGAAGTTCAAGCACGAGGCGGCGGCGGCCGACCCGGTGCGCAAGGTCGTCTACCTGACCGAGGACACCTCGGACGGTTGCTTCTACCGCTTCGTCCCGACGACCTGGGGCAACCTCTCCGCCGGAACGCTGCAGGTACTGAAGGCGGGCACGGCGACCTCGGGCAGCTTCACCTGGGCGAACGTGCCCGACCCCGACGGCTCTCCCACGGCCACCCGCAACCAGGTGTCCGGCGCGAAACGGTTCAGCGGCGGCGAAGGGCTGCACTACGCCAACGACACCGCGTGGTTCACCACCAAGGGCGACAACCGCGTCTGGCAGCTCAACCTGACCAACAACACCTACGAGCTGGCCTACGACGACTCGCTGGTCAGCCCCGGCTCGGCCCCGCTGACCGGCGTCGACAACGTCACCGGCACCTCCTCGGGTGACCTGTTCGTCGCCGAAGACGGCGGCAACATGGAGATCTGCATCATCACGCCGAACGACATCGTGGCGCCGTTCCTGCGGATCAACGGCCAGAGCTCGTCGGAGATCTGCGGCCCCGCGTTCACCCCGGCGGGCAACCGGCTGTATTTCTCGTCGCAACGCGGTACCTCCGGTTCGTCCTCCGGCGGGATCACCTACGAGGTGACCGGCCCCTTCCGCTCCTGACTGCCTGCTGGTGAACCCGCACCGCGATCGACGTCGGCCGGGCGGGTTCACGCGTTGTGTCCTTCCCAAGCTCCACCACCAGGCTCTGACACTGCGTGCGGGGCGCCCGCCCGGGCGCCCCGCACGCGGCTCAGGCGTTGGTGCGGTTCTTCTCACGCAGGCGGTTCACCACGAAGAGGGTCAGCGCGACCCCGACGGCGGCGATCACGAAGTACTGGAAGAACCCGGCGTATTCCTCGACCAGGTGCCAGCTCTCCCCGAGGCCGTAGCCCGCCAGCACGAACACCGTGTTCCAGATCAGGCTGCCCAGCGTGGTCAGGGCCAGAAACCGCCAGAACGGCATGCGCTCGATCCCGGCGGGCAGCGAGATGAGGCTGCGGAAGATCGGCACCATCCGGCCGAAGAACACCGCCTTGGTGCCGTGTTTCTGGAACCAAGCCTCGGTCTTGTCGAAGTCGGACGTTTTGACGAGCGGAATCTTCGCCATCCAGCGGCGAGTGCGGTCCCGGCCGAGCAGGAGGCCGAGGTAGTACACGATGATCGCACCCGCGACCGAACCGAAGGTCGTCCACACCAGCGCTTCCACCAGGGTGAACGTGCCCTGGCTGGCGGAGAACCCGGCGAGCGGGAGCACCAGTTCGCTGGGGATCGGCGGGAACAGGTTGTCCAGGCCGACGATGATCGCGGCACCCGGACCGCCCAGCGCGTCCATCAGTGACACCGCCCAGCCGGCGAGTCCTCCCATCGGTTCGCTGGCGGTTTGGGCGAGCAGGAGGTTCATGGCGGCCTTTCGTGGTCGTCTGCAGTTGCCAACGAACGTACGAATCACCCGGGTTCCGCACCCTGTGGTGAAGCGGCACAGATCACTGCGGAAAACCGCAATACCGGTCTTCGGATACCCCGCTAGCCTGGTGTTATGCCCGTCCCGGCAGCGATGCGCCGCTACCTGCGCAAGATGCTCCGCGGCACGCTGGGCCTGGCGATCGGCGCCACGACAGCGGTCGCGGAATTCTTGTACGTGCTCTTCGGCGGCCTGGCGCTCGCGATCCCCGCGTGGCGGCAGCCGGTCTTCTCGGGCGCTCGCACACTGTCCGAAATGGAGCGGCGACGGCTGGAGAAGTACTTCGGCCTGGAGAACGCGACCGATTACTCCGAACGCCGCGCGATGGCCTACCTGGTCCCGCGTTGCGTCATAGGGGTGCTCACCGGCGGGATCTTCGCCTTGATCCTGACGGGTGCCGGATCGGGTGTGATCATCGGATATCAGCTCCTGGACGGCAGGTCGCCCGGCGGTGAGGCCCCGGCCGACTGGTACGACCCGGTCACCACCGTCCTCTTCGGCGCGCTGCTCGTTTTCCTTTCCCTGCAAGGACTCATCGGAGCCGCGACGCTCGATCAGAAGCTGGCGTTGAGCTTTTTCGGGCCCAGCAAGAAGGAACAGTTGCGCCGCCGGGTCTCCGAACTCGCGACGAGCCGGGCCGAGGTGGTCGAGGCGGTCAACGGTGAGCGCCGCCGGATCGAACGGGATCTGCACGACGGCGTCCAGCAGCGGCTCGTCGCGCTCGGGATGCTGCTCGGCCGGGCACGGCGGGCCACCGACCCGGCACACGCGTCGGACCTGCTCCGGCAAGCGCACGAGGAATCCCAGCGCGCCCTCGTCGACCTGCGTGAGGTCTCGTGGCGGGTGTATCCGATCGCGCTGGACGCGGACGGGCTGCATCCCGCGCTGGAGGCGCTCGCGGAACGCTCGGGGGTCCCGGTCCATCTGCGGGTCGACCTGCCGGAACGGCCACCGGCGGCGATCGAGACCGTCGTCTACTTCGTCGCGTCCGAGGCGGTCACCAATACGATCAAGCACGCCGCGGCGACGCGGATCGACATCGAGGCCGAGCGGGACGGGGACAGGGTGCGGGTGCGGATCACCGATGACGGCACGGGCGGGGCACGGGAGTCCGGCGGCGGCCTTTCCGGGCTCGCACGGCGCGTCGCGGCCGCGGACGGAGAGTTCACTGTGGACAGTCCACCCGGCGGCCCGACCGTGGTGACGGCGGTGCTGCCGTGCGGGTGATCCTCGCCGAGGACTCGACCCTGCTGCGTGAGGGACTGGTCCGCCTGCTGGCCGAAGAGGGGCACGAGGTCGTGGCGTCGGTCGGCGACGGTGACGCGCTCCTCTCGACGACGGCCGCCTATCGGCCGGACGTGATCGTCACCGACGTCCGGATGCCGCCGACCCATACCGACGAGGGGCTTCGCGCGGCACTCGAGATCCGGAAACGCTGGCCGGAGATCGGGGTGCTGGTGCTCTCGCAGTACGTCGAAAAGCGCTACGCCGCCGAGTTGATCTCCGGCGACGGTGAGCGCGTCGGCTATCTCCTGAAGGACCGGGTCGCCCAGGTGGGCGAATTCCTGGACGCGCTCGACCGCGTCGCCGCGGGCGGGGCGGCGTTCGATCCGGAGGTCGTCCGGCGGCTGCTCGCGCGGACCACGCATACCGATCCGCTCGCGAAACTGACCGTCCGCGAACGCGAAGTGCTGGAGAAAATGGCGCAGGGCCACACGAACGCCGGGATCGCCGAGTCGCTGTTCGTGTCGCTGAGCGCCGTCGAGAAGCACGTGAACGCCCTCTTCGACAAGCTCGGACTGGCCAGCACCGCCGGGTACAGCCGCCGCGTCCTCGCGATCCTGCGATACCTCGGGTCCTGAGCCCGAGTTGACAGGCAAGTGACGACTTGCCTATAACTGGGGTCGTGGACGGCGACCTGTTCAAGGCGATCGGCGACGCGACGCGGCGCACCATCCTGGACGAGCTGACCGAAAAGGACGGTCAGACCCTGTTCGAGATCTGCGGCAGGCTGACCATGAAACACGGCCTGGCCTCGTCACGGCAGGCCATCTCGCAGCATCTCGCGATGCTCGAACAGGCGGGCCTGGTGCATACCCGGCGACAGGGCCGCTACAAGTTCCACCACATCGACACGAGCCCGTTGCGGTCGATCGTCGAGCGGTGGCCCATCGACCGAGAGGAACCGAACCCGTGATCCGGATCACCATCACCAGTGTCTTCGTCGACGACCAGGCCAAGGCGCTGGAGTTCTACACCGAAAAGCTCGGGTTCATCAAGAAACACGACGTGCCCACCGGCGACGCACGCTGGCTCACCGTCGTCTCCCCCGCCAACCCCGACGGTGTCGAGCTGCTACTGGAACCGGACGGCCACCCCGCGGCGAAGCCGTTCAAGAAGGCACTGACCGACGACGGCATCCCGTTCACCCAGTTCGCCGTCGACGACGTGTACGCCGAGGTCGACCGACTCAAGGGACTGGGCGTCGAGTTCACGCAGGACGCCGTCGACATGGGGCCCGTGGTCACCGCCGTCTTCGACGACACCTGCGGCAACCTGATCCAGCTCGCCACGATGAAGTAGCCAGACACGGCAAAGCGGGGCTTGGTCCACTGTGGACCAAGCCCCGCTTTCCCTTTTCCTTACCGCTGCACCCATTCCACGAGTTCCACGGGCACGCCGTTCGGGTCGGTGACCATGAGGAGGCGCTCTCCCCACGGCTCTTCCCGCAGCGGCAACGTGATCTCGACACCCTCTTCGCGCAAGCGCTTCTCCTCGGCTTCGAGGTTCTCGACCGTGAAGGCCACGATCACCCCGGACGCACGCTGCTGCCGCAGGTTCTCCGGCAGGACCTCGATCCCCGCCTGAAGCAGGACGATGGCCATCTTCGCGGTTTCGTGCCCGAGGGAGACGAAACCCTCCGCGGCCATCTGTTCGGTGAAGCCGAAATGCTCGGTGAAGAAGCGGCTGGAAGCGGCGACGTCGTCGACGGTCAGCGAGACGGTGGAGGCAAGGACGTTCATGGGCTATCCCCTTCGGGTCGGCGGTGGGTTTCGGAGAAGCGGGCCGGTCAGTACGACCGGCGGCGCGGGACGCCGATCGAGCGGCGCGCCGGCATCGAGCGGCCCGGGAACGGCTGCTGGTGACGACGGTCGTTCCGGCGGACCTGGGCGCGGTTGGTGCCTTCGTTGCCTTGGGGGATTCGAGCGGTCAAGGAGCCTCTTCTCTCACTGGTCGGTAGTACGGACGTAAGTTTACATCCGACGCACCATAAGTCAAGGATATTTTTACTACGGTGGTAAACTTCGCTCATGACCAGCACGGATGTGGGTTTGCGAGAGCTCAAGAAGCAGGAGACACGGCAGCTGATCTCCGACCAGGCGACGCTGCTCTTCATCGAGAAGGGGTTCGAGGAGACGACGATCGCCGAGATCGCCGCGGCGGCGAGAGTCGCGAAGAAGACCGTCACGAACTACTTCGCGCGCAAGGAGGACCTGGCGCTCGACCAGCACGAGGAGTTCACGAACGGGCTGGCGAACGCCGTCCGGGACCGGAAGCCGGGTGAGTCGGCGCTGGCCGCGCTACGGCGCACCTTCCTGGACGCGGTGGCCGAGCACTCGCCCGTGATCGGCTTCACCGGGCCTGTTTTCGCCAAAATGGTGCTGGAGAGCCCGACCCTGACCGCCCGGCTGCGTGAACTGCACGAACTGCGGGAAGCGGCGCTCGCGGAACTGCTCGCGAGCGAGACCGGAGCCGACCCGGACGACGTCACCCCGATCATGGCCGCCGCCGAGCTCAACGCGATCGACCGCGTCCTCTTCCGCGAGGTCCTCCGGCGCTCGCACGCCGGCGAGAGCAACGACGAGATCGCCGAAGCGCTGACGAAGGCGGCACAACGGGCTTTCGAGTTGCTGGAACCGGCGTTCGGCGACTATGCGATCCGTGAATAGCCCTGGGTTTTGTCGGTGGTTCACGCTAGGTTCCGCCTCATGTCTGAGGGGACCTTGCTGGACGTCGTCTATTGCGAAGGCTGGGATCCGGCCGCCCGCGCGGTGACAGGAAGACTCTCGTCCGGCACCGCGCGCCGGCGCGACGCCGCCGGAGAGCAGTACGCAGTCGCCTTGATACGCCCTGGCACCGAGGTGCCGCTGGTGCTCCTCGAAATCGCGTGGAAGCACTGCTTCGCCCGCACGGTGCAGTTCGACGAGTCGGGCAGGCGCCGGGGTTTCTTCGAGTTCCGGGTACTGGAGGACGGCACGCTGTTCCTCATGAAGGTCGAGCAGTGGACCTACCGGTTCGACGACCAGGAGGAGTTCGACAAGAAGAGCGCCGGCCATCTGGAGATGTCCTTCGGCCCGGACGGCAAGGGATGGATGCATCAGGCGCCCCAGGGTTACGGCGGCGGCTCAAGCAGTGGCCAGGTGAGCAAGCAGGTGTCGGAGCTGACGATGCCGAAGCCCGCCTTCGGTGAATGGGAGCCGCTCGCGAATTCGGGACCGCTGACCCTCCGGACCCCGGACACGCCCGACGCCGATTCGCCGCTGCCCGCCGACGAACGTCCTTGGCGGCCGTCGGTTCCGCTGCGCCCTTCCGGCATGGACGAGATGTTCACCGCGGGCACGCGCTACTCGCTGAGCGGCGACCACGGCCTCGTCGAGGTCGAACTCCGGGACGCCGGGAAGCTCCGCATGCCCAGCGGCAGGCTCGTCGCGGCGGATCCGGCGTTCCTGGACGCGGACGCGGAGTACTTCACGGTCACCGTGCCGCCCGGTGAGTACCAGGTCGAAATCTCCGTGATCCGGTTCGTCGACGAGCCGGCCCACGAACGGGTCGCTGCCGCCAAACTCGTCGTCGCGGATACTCCCGTCGCCACCTGGGAAACCGCGCTCTGGCCCGGGCAGAACGCGCTTTTCCTCGGGGACGGGGAGTTCTACGGCTACGGCGTGGACAGCGGCACGGGCTGCTTCGCCGACGCGGCCGCCCTTCCCGACGAGATGGACGACGAACTCCTGGAGAAGTTCGAGGAAGTGGACCCGCATGTCGACGTCACCCTGGACGGAGCCGGCGGCAACATCATCGCGTTCACCACCGGCTGGGGCGACGGCAGCTATCCGACCTGGATCGGCCGGTCGGCCGACGGGACGCCGGTCTGCTTCGTCACCGACATGCTGGTCCTCAACCGCGCCCGGATTCTCGCGGCTTGAGCGGATGATGGCGGCATGACGTTTACAGACGAGGAGATCGCGTACCTGCGTTCGCAACCTTTGGCCCGCTTCGCGACCCTGTCGGAGGACGGCGAACAGCCTGATGTCGTCCCGCTGGCCTTCGAATTCGACGGCACGCATTTCTGGGTCGGCGGAGTGGGTGCCTCGGTTCTCGCGACCCGGAAGTTCCGCAACATCCGTGCGGGGCGGCGCAAAGTCGCCCTGGTCGTCGACGACACGGTCTCCTTCGACCCGTTCGTCGCCCGCGGTGTCCGCGTCTACGGCGAGGCCGACGAGCCGATCGAACGAGTGGGAGTGGTCGGCCCGGGCATTTACGCGCGCGTGACGCCGAAGGTGTCGTGGAGCTGGAACATGGCGGGCGAACCCGCGGGCGAGACGTGGTACCCGTCGAGGCGAGCGGTGCACGGCGAGGCGTGACACGCCGTTTTTGTCGGTGGGCGGCGGTACGGTCTGGTCCATGCGGGAGCTGATCGTCACCGAGAACTGCACGATCGACGGCGTCATCGAACTGACGGGCGACTGGTTCAGTCCTGCCGACACGGATCCGGACATGGACCGGTCGGATGTTTTGGCCGTGCTCGAAGAACAACGTGAGAACTCCGACGCGTTCCTCCTCGGACGCGTCACCTTCGAAGACATGCGCGGCTACTGGCCGAAGCAAACCGAAGACACGACGGGAATCTCCGCCTATCTCGACTCAGTGGACAAGTACGTGGTCTCGAGCACGCTGACGGAGCCGGCGTGGCAGAACACGACGGTGCTCTCCGGTGAGCTGCGTTCGGAGATCGAGAAGCTGAAGGCCGCCGAAGGCAAGGACATCGTGACGACAGGCAGCATCTCGCTGGTGCGGGCGCTCATCGCCGAGGGACTGGTCGACGAATACCGGCTGTTCGTCTATCCCGTCGTGGCCGGTGAGGGCCGCGGGCTGTTCGAGGGTGCCACCGGCGTTCCGAAGCTTCGCCTGGCGGAGGAACGGACGTTCGCGTCGGGGATCGTGCTGCTGCGCTATTGGGCCGCGGCGCGTTGAGGCCACCGAAAACGGGATGAGAAGCGCACGGTCGCGGGCGTAGCGTCGGCGACCGTGATCAGTGAGACGGACACGGGAGACGACCCGGCGGACGGCTGGTTCCCCGAGAGTGTGGCCGCGCGCTATGACGCGCCGGGCGGCGCGAACACGCCCGAGGTGGTGACGCCCGCGGTGGACGTCCTCGAAGACTTGGCCGACGGTCCGGTGCTCGAGTTCGCCGCCGGGACCGGACGGATCGCGCTCCCGCTGGCGGCGCGCGGTGTACCGGTGAGCGGTCTCGAACTGAGCCGGGCGATGGCGGGCCGGGTCGCGGCCAAGCCGGGCGGCGACGCGGTCGAGGTCACGATCGGCGACATGACGAAAACCCGGGTGCCTGGCGAATTTTCGCTGGTCTACCTGGTCTACAACACGATCGGCAACGTGACCACCCAGGACGGCCAGGTCGACGTCTTCCGCAACGCGGCCGCGCACCTGCGGCCGGGCGGGCTGTTCCTCGTCGAGGTCGGCCTGCCGGATCTGCGCCGCTTGCCACCCGGTCAGGACATCGTTCCGTTCGCGATGGCGCCCGGCTACGTCGGGTTCGACCAGTACGACGTCGTCAGGCAGGAGTTCACTTCGAACCACGTCACGGTGTCACCGGAGGGAGAGGGGCGGTTCCGCCGCATCCCCTTCCGGTACGCGTGGCCCGCCGAAATGGACCTCATGGCGCGCATCGCCGGCATGCGCCTGAAGTACCGCTGGGCGGACTGGGACCGTTCGGAGCTCACCGCCGAGAGCACCAAGCACGTGTCCGTGTGGGAGCGCGTCGGCCCGTGGTGATGATGACCGCGCTGACGACGAACAACGGCAGCGCCCACAGAGCCGTCGTGAGATAGCCGCTCCGGGTGGGGAACAGCGCGCCGTCCGGAGTGGCGGCGGCGAGCAGCAACCCGGCGAGGGCGCTGCCCACGGCCATGCCGATGCTGCGGGCGATCTGGTTGATGGAGAGCACACTGGCCGTTTCCCCTTGCGGCACACCGACGAGCACGAGTCCGGGCATCACCGCGAAGATGCCGCCGACGGCGAAACCGAGCAGGGCGATCGCGGCGAGGACGAGAACGAACGACTGACTGCCGACGGCGAACAACAGCGCGCCTGCCACGGCGAACATGGTCGAGACCAGGTACGTCCACCGACCGTTGACGCGCGGAATCGCTTTCCCCGCAACGAATCCGAACAGTGAGAAGGGGATCAGCGCCGCGCCCGCGGCGACACCGGGGAGCGCGAATCCGTACTGGGCGTCCGCAGGCGTCTGCACGTATCGGGTGAAAAGACTGAACAGGAGATACAAACCCGCCCCCGCCACGAGAATCGCCAGGTTCGCGCGGAGGACGGAGCCTCGGCCGAGCAGCCGTAAGTCGACCAACGGCTCCGTCGTGCGCAGCTCGATGAACGCCCACACCGCCAGGACCGCGGCGGTACCGGCGAGGAGACCACCGGCCTGCCACGTCGTCGCCCACAGCGAGGGCACGGCGATGAGCAGGAGAACCCCGAGCGTGCCGAGAGCGAGGAGCAGCGCGCCGGGGACATCGATCCGGGGTGGTTCACCAGGCACTTCGACAGGCAGCGTCCGCCAGGCGATGAGGAACGCGACGGCCGAGAGGAGGAAGCCGAATCCGTACGCGACGCGCAGCCCGGCGAGCTGATCGAGGAGGCTGACCACCGGGTAGCCGACCCCGATGCCGACGGTCGACGCGACCGACAGCGCGGCGATCGTCGAGGTCGAGCGCTCGGGCGGCAGGTGCGCGCGGGCGACGCTCATCAACAGCGCCCCGGCCGCGACTCCGAGCCCCTGCAGGCCGCGTCCGATCACCAACGCCACGTACGGAAGCGGGAGCACCGTCAGCAACCCGCCGGCCATGACAAGAGCCAGGGTGACCAGGATCGTGGTGCGGCGGTACGGGCCGCCGCCGAGCCTGCCCAGGACCGGGCCCGCCATCGCGCCGCTGAACAACGTCACCGTCAGCGTCCACTGCGCCGCGTCGAGGGATACGTGCAGCCCGGTGGCGACCGGGGTGATCAGCGGCGCTCCGACACTGCCGATCACGGCCCCCGCCAACGCCGTGCACACGAGTGCGGTGCTCAGCCGTCCGTCGTGCCGGACAGAGGCGCTCATCGGTTCGTCTCGGTGGTGACGTGCGTGAACAGGCCCGGCTGGATCCGGGTGCGCACCCCCTCGGCCCAGACCGCGTCGACCTGCTCGACGTCCATCGCGGCGCCGGCGTTCAGCAGCATCCCGAAGGCGAGGAACGTCTTCACGGTCACCGGGTCGAGCCCGGTGCCGTGCTCGGTCGTGTCCCACATCCGCGCGAAACACGACCGCACCACGTCGCGTACCTCCGGGTCTCCGCACGCGGCTAAGCCCTGAAGCTGCAACAACAATCCAGTCCGATCGGCCAGCAGATCGAAGTACTGGGCACCCATCGCCGAAAGCGCGCCGAGGCCGGTCTCCCCTTCGCCCGCTTCTCGCATCGCGTCGCTAAGCCGCTCGAAAGCGGCCTGGACGAGCTCCAGGAACAGGGCCTTCTTCGTCCCGAACATCCGGAAGACGTACGCCTGCGTGATCCCCGCCGTCTTCGCGATCGCTTCCGTCGACGCCCCGTGCAACCCGTGCCGCGCGAACTCCTCCGCGGCGATGGCCAGCACCTGGGCACGTCGTTCGGGTCCGCTCATCCGTACCGCCATAACCCGAAGTTACTGGTTACTAACTACTAACTAAAGGTGTCTTGCGCTACACCCCGACCGGCGTCTTCGGGACATCGACCGGAAAGGACGCTGATGCTCCGGATGGGCCAGCCGGTCGACAGATCGACGGCTCCGAGTTGGCGAGCTTCGGGGCGTATTCGGCGCGGGCAGCCGCGACGGCCCTCAGCGCCGCACACAACGAAAGCGGCCCCTGGCCTGGTTTCCCAGTTCAGGGGCCGCTTCGGTGTGGCGAGTGAGGGATTCGAACCCCCGAAGGCAGTGCCGTCTGATTTACAGTCAGATCCCTTTGGCCGCTCGGGCAACTCGCCGTGACCGGGTGTCCCCGGCCGAGACGAAAGAATACCCAATGCCGTGGCGGGCCGGTCAACCGGGTTCCGCAGGGCTAGGGTGGAAGCTCCTGACAAGCGAGTACGAGGTGTGAGAACACGTGGCGGATCCCTCTTTCGACGTGGTGAGCAAGGTCGATCGCCAGGAGGTGGACAACGCCCTGAACCAGGCCAGCAAGGAACTCGGTACACGGTTCGACTTCCGGGGTACCGGGACCAAGATCGACTGGTCCGGTGAGGAAGCGATCTCGATCGAGTCCGAGACCGAGGAGCGGGCGCTGGCGGCGGTCGAGGTGTTCAAGGAGAAGCTGATCAAACGCGGCATCTCCCTGAAGGCCTTCGAGGCGGACGAGCCGGCGTTGTCCGGCAAGATCTACAAGATCGGCGGCAAGATCCTGCAGGGGATCGCGTCGGACAAGGCGAAGCAGATCGCCAAGTTCATCCGCGACGAGGGCCCCAAGGGAGTCCAGGCGCAGATCCAGGGCGATCAGCTGCGGGTGTCCGGCAAGAAGAAGGACCAGCTGCAGGACGTGATCGCCTTGCTGAAGGGCAAGGACTTCGAGATCGCGCTGCAGTTCACGAACTACCGCTGATCCGATGCCGTCCGCGGGTACTCGCCCGCAGTACCCGCGGAGGCACGGACGGCAGGTTTCCGGTGAGGGCCGCCGAAGCGAACGGCCACTCGTCCGAGTGTTCGTCCACGAGTCTGCCGTCGGACAGGTAGGCGAGCTTCGGGATTCCCCGCTTCAGGGCGACGTCGAATTCCCAAGCCGTCCACGGGGTCTTCCGATAGGTGATGCTTACCACAGCGACGAAGATCGAGGCCCGCACCAGTTCGCGGTGCACCGCGTCCTCCCGGTCGAACCCGGACGCCGCCCAGTCGAGGTCGTCCACGTAGACGTCGGCGCTTCCTGCCAGCCGAGCACGAAGTGCCACCAACCGTTCCAGCGAGTTGTCGGCACGGGAGTAGCTCACGAACATTCTCATGGGGTGCCCCGCAGAACGCCGAGCGCGTAGGCCGCCAGCGCCGCTCCGACCATCGCCGCGAGGATCAGGTAATAGATCATGGAGGAGTTGAACGCGGCCCGGAACCAGCTCACCGCGGTCACCTTTTGCACGTGGTCGTAGCCCTCCGCGCAGCGCTCGGCACGCCGGTTCCAAATGTCTTTCATGAGCACCCGAAGTCGTCTTTGGTAGTAGAAGCTGAAGGCGTCGGCGATCCAGAACGCCGCGATCACCATGAAGCCCGCGACGAAAACGGCCGGATTCAGCTTCTTGTCACTGAAGGTGGCGACCAGGACACCCGCGGGGACGAGCACCGTCGCGCACAGCTTCTTGAGTTCGAAACAGGAGTCGGCGGCTTTCAACGTGGCCGCGTGCAGCTGGTCCAGCTGCTCCTTGTCCAGCGCGTCGGCAGTCGGCCCCTCGGGTTTCGTTTCCGCCGCCCTCACCTCACGACCCGCCCGGACGATCGAGATCACGGTCGCCGCTCGTCCCACCACGGCGTCAAGTCTGCACCAAGATCGCGGCGGGCTCCAAGATCTACGACGCGGTGACCGTCCAGGTCCCGTCGCCCTCCACCGACACGAAGGCCGTGCCGGCCACGGGCACGCTGCCCTGGTAGTCGCCGAGCTGGTTCACGGGCAGTTCCGAGTAGTCGCCGCTGTGCACCCACACCGCGGTCCGGCCGCTGTTCTTGGTGGTGACGGCGACCGACGTGGCGGTGCCGGGCACGGCGAACACCGCTTCGCTCTTGCCCGAAAAAGGCTTACCCGGCTCCAGGACGGGCAAGCCGCTTTCGTCGGTGATGGTCAGCGTCCAGGCGGCGTTGGCCTTGATGGTGAACGTCTTCGCCTGACGGCCGGGCATGTCGTTGATCCACTGGGTGCCCTTGTACGGGCCGGTGTCGTTGACGATCAGCTCGTTCTCGGTGTTGACCGCGACATGACCGGAACACTTCGGACAGTCGAAGGTCACGAAGCCGAGGCGCGTCGGCCAAGCCATGGGGACCGACGCGTTCCCCTTGCCCGAGTGTTTCTCCTCCGGCTGCGGGCCGGGCGTCGGGGTGGTCGTGGGGGTCGGCGAAGGCGCGGCGAGGCCTTCCGGTGCGGCCGCCTGCGGGACGACTCGGCCCAGGTTCGGCGGTGAGCAGGCCGCCAGGCCCATGGTCAGCAGCACGGCGGCGCACAAGCGCATGATCACGAAATTCCCCCTGGTCGAACCCGTCAACGGATCTTCGCCTGCCGATAGCCCAGCGTTACCGGACCACTCTGGCGAGCGATTCAGGCCACTCGGAAGTGGGTTTCCACCGCGACGCCTTCGCGGGAGCCCGAAAGGGACAAAAGCCCGTGTTGTAATCCGGCGATCGCGTTCGAGGAAGGTCATGATGAAGCGCCGTTTCAGCTCCGCACTCGCCTTCGCGCTGTCACTCACGGTGATCGCGTCCCTGTTCACCCCCGCGCAGGCCGCTGAACGCCAGCAGCTCGTGCCCGGCTACGGCTCGTACCCCCGGCTCATCCGCCTGGAGCATTCCCCGATCGGCCGCGGCCGCATCCTCGCGTCGCTGAGCAGCGAGGACGCGAGCGGCAAGTTCACCCCGATCATGGAGAGCACCGACGAGGGCAAGAGCTTCCGCAAGATCGGCGAGGTCCGTGATCCCGACGGCCGCCGCGGCATGTGCTGCGGGACGCTGTACGAACTGCCGCGGCGGGTCGGCAGGCTCCGCGCGGGCACCCTGCTGTGGGCCGCGAGCTACCGGCAGGACGCCGGCCCGCAGCGGCGGATCGGCATCAGGATCTGGTCCAGCCGCGACGCCGGGCGCACGTGGGGTTTCCTGTCCGAGGCGGCCCGTTCGCACAATCACGACGGCATCTGGGAGCCGGAGTTCGTCGTCGACGCGGGCGGCACGCTCTGGCTGCACTACGCCGACGAGACCGAGGCGCCGCAGTTCGCACAGGTGATGAACCGAGTCGCCTCCACCGACGGGGTGAACTGGGGCACCAAGCAGCGCACGATGGCCATCCCGCCCCATCGGGTGCGGCCGGGGATGCCGATCATCCGCCGCCTCCCCGACGGCCGGTACTACCTGGCCTATGAGATCTGCAACTACCGCGACCGCTTCTGCGACCCGTACTTCAAGATCTCCTCCGACGGCGCCAACTGGGGCGATCCCCGCGACCCCGGCACCCGCGTCACCACCGCGAACGGCAACTACTTCCAGCACGCCCAGACGATCACGCTGTTCCCCGGCGGCCCGAACGGGGTGCGGCTGGTGATGGTCGGGCAGATCTACACCAACGCCGCCGGGGTCCCGCAGAGCAAGAACGGCAAGGTGCTGCTGGCCAACGACAACTTCGGCGCCGGGCACTGGTACGAACTTCCGGCGCCGGTGCACATCACCGGGATCCACGACAACTTCTGTCCCAACTACAGCTCGACGCTGCTGCCGGTCGACGGGGGCAAGAACGTGTTGCAGATCTCCACCGAGTACAACCTCGGCTGCAAGGCGTACTTCGCGAAGGGCCCGGCTTTCTGAGCCACCCGGTAGTGTGAGGTCCCGAGCGATCGGCTACGAAGCGGGGGCATCGCATGAAGGGCATCGTGCTGGCGGGGGGCAGTGGGACGCGTCTGCATCCCATCACCCAGGCGATATCGAAACAGCTGCTACCGGTCTACGACAAACCGATGATCTACTACCCGATCTCGGTGCTGATGTTCGCCGGGATCCGCGAGATCCTGATCATCTCGACCCCCGTCGACCTGCCGCATTTCCGGCGGCTGCTCGGTGACGGCAGCCAGTTCGGCCTCAGTTTCAGCTACGCCGAACAGGCTGCCCCGAACGGGCTGGCCGAGGCGTTCGTCATCGGCGCGGACTTCATCGGCGACGACGACGTCGCACTCGTGCTCGGCGACAACATCTTCTACGGCCAGGGGTTCTCCAGCAGGCTGCAGGCCGCGGCGACCTCGCTCGACGGCTGTGTGCTGTTCGGCTACCCGGTGAAGGATCCGCAGCGGTACGGCGTCGGCGAGATCGACGCCGACGGCAAGCTCCTCTCCATCGAGGAGAAACCCGAGAAGCCGAAGTCGAACAAGGCCATCACCGGCCTGTACTTCTACGACAACCAGGTCGTCGAGATCGCCCGTGACCTCAAGCCCTCCCCGCGCGGGGAACTGGAGATCACGGACGTCAACCTCACCTACCTGCGCCAGGATCGCGCGACCCTGATCGACCTCGGCCGCGGGTTCGCCTGGCTCGACACCGGCACGCACGACTCGCTGCTGGAGGCAGGCCAGTTCGTGCAGGTCCTCGAACACCGGACGGGAGTCCGGATCGCCTGTCTCGAAGAAGTCGCGCTGCGGATGGGCTTCATCGACGCGGAACAGTGCTACGCGCTCGGCGCGAAGCTGGCGAAGTCCGGCTACGGCGAATATCTGATGAACGTCGCGCGCACCCAGGGTGCTACCGGCTGAACAGGTGCTCGCGCAGGGTGTCGCCGGTGTAGTCGGTCCGGAAGACACCCCGTTCCTGCAGCAGCGGAACGACGTCGTCGACGAACGCGTCCAGCCCGCCCGGGGTCAGATGCGGTACCAGCACGAAACCGTCGGCGGCGTCGCTCTGGACGTACTCGTCGATCGACTCCGCGACCTGCCGGGCGGTGCCGACGAACTGCTGGCGCGCGGTCACCTCGATGACGAGTTCGCGGATGGAGAGCTTCTTCTCCTCCGCGATCGCCCGCCATTTCGCGGCCACGGCGAGGGGATCCTTCTCGTGCCGGACGCGGCCCCAGGTCAGCGGTTCGGCGTCGGGGTCCGGGTCGATCTCCGGGAGCGGGCCGTCGGCGTCGTAGGCGGAGAGGTCGCGGCTCCAGACCTGTTCGAGAAACTGGATCGCGGTCGCCGGACGTACCTGCTGGTAGCGGATCTCGCGGGCGTACTCGTGCGCGTCCTCCTCGGTGTCACCGAGGACGAACGTCGCCGCGGGCATGATCAGTAGGTCGCCGCGCTGGCGGCCGTAAGCGGGTAGCCGCCGCTTGACGTCGGCGAAGAACTCCTTGCCGCTTTCCAGTGAGCCGTGGCGGCTGAAGATGACGTCGGCGGTCTTGGCGGCGAACTCCCGGCCTTCGGCGGAGTCGCCGGCTTGGATGACGATCGGCTGCCCCTGTGGGGTCCTCGGGACGGTGAACTCGCCGCGGATGTCGAACTGCGATCCACTGTGGACGAAGCGCTCGACACCGCGCGCGAAGACGCCGTTCTCCTTGTCCCCCACCAGCGCGCCGGGCGCCCAGCTGTCCCAGAGCTCACGCACGGTGGCGAGGAACTCCTCGGCGCGACGGTAACGGTCCTCACGTTTCAGGAAGCCGCCGCGGCGGAAGTTCTGGCCCGTCCACGCGTCCGGTGAGGTGACGACGTTCCACGCGGCGCGGCCGCCGGAAAGGTGGTCGATGCTCGCGACCTGCCGCGCGACCTCGTACGGCTCGTTGAACGTCGACGACAGCGTGCCCGCGAGCCCGAGCCGGGTGGTGACCGCCGACAGCGCGGCCAGCACGGTGGTGGTGTTCGGCCGCCCGACGACGTCGGAGTCGAGGATCTTGCCCGCGTGCTCGCGCAGGCGCAGGCCCTCGGCGAGGAAGAGGAAGTCGAACTTGCCCCGCTCGGCCGTGCGCGCGAGATGCTCGAAGGACGAAAAGTCGATTTGGCTACCCGAACGCGGGTCGCTCCACACGGTGGTGTTGTTGACGCCGGGGAAATGTGCGGCGAGTTTGACCTGCTTGGCCATCTGTCACGCCTCCGCGTACTGGTTGGCGGCGACCCCGAGGCCGAGATGGTCGCGCAGGGTGGTGCCGGTATAGGTCTGCCGGAACGCGCCCGCGGCCTGGAGCGCGGGGACGGTCTCGGCGGTGAAGAGCGCCAGGTCGTCGGGCAGGACCGCGGGGCGGATGTGGAAGCCGTCGAGACCGTGGGACGCCGCGAGGCGGGGCAGCTCGGTCGCGAGGTCGGCGGGAGTGCCGGTGAAGCTCAGGCTGTGCGGGAAGGGCGCGAAGGTCTCCAGCGCGCGACGCCGGTCGAGGGCCGCTTGCTCCGTCTCGGCGAGCACGATCGTCAGACCCGCCAGAAGCCTGGCGTCCGGGAAACGTTCGCGGGCGCCGCGGACCTCGTCGACCAGGACGACGTCTGCGCCGTGTGCGTACGGCGAGTCGCCGTACACCGCGACGACGGGATGCCCCTGCGGCGGGCGCGGCGTGATCGAAGGTCCCTTGATGCTGAAGAAGCGGCCCTCGAAGTCGACGTAGTGGAGCTTTTCCCGGTCGATGAAGCGGCCGGTCGGCTCGTCGCGGATGATCGCGCCGTCCTCCCAGCTGTCCCAGAGCCGCGCGATGACGTCGACGACCTCGGCGTTCTCCGCTTCGGCGTCCGCCTCGGACGGCAGGGTGCGCCTGCCGAAGTGCGCGACCTCCGCGTCGGTGCGCGAAGGCACCGCGAGGACGCCTGCGCGGCCGCGGCTAGCGAAGTCGAGCGAAGCGACGGCCGTCGAGATGTGGAACGGCTCGGTGTGCGTGGTGGTGACCGTCGGAACGAGGCCGATTCCGCTGGTCACCGGGGCTATCGCGGCGAAGGTCAACAGCGCGTCGAGCCGGCCCCGAACGACCTCCTCGCCTCCTGGTTGGAGCGCGAGGGTGTCGTCGAGGGTGACGAAGTCGAGCGAAGCCGCTTCGGCGAGCTTCGCGTGAGTCAGGTAGTGGGCGGCGGTGAACAAGGCGGCCGGGCGGACGTCGGAGACCCGCCAGGCGGCCGGATGCCGGCCGGCCCCGTCGAGCGCGACCCCGAGGTGCAACTGCTGTGCGGAAGCCATGCCCGGGGAACTCGCGCGCCCATGCCCCGATTCCCGCTCCCACGACCTGGGACACCGGGCCGGACCTGCGTTTAGCCCCCTAATCGCGATCTGGCGGCCGACCTGCGTTTCGCGGGCTAATCGCGATCCGGCTGGTCAGTGGGGGTGGCGCGCCATTTCTTCCAGGCGGCGGATGCGTTCGGCCATGGGCGGGTGGGTCGAGAAGAGCTTCGTGAGGCCTTCGCCCGGACGGAACGGGTTCGCGATCATCAGGTGCGACTGGGAGACCAGCTTCGGCTCCGGCACGAGCGGTGCCGCGCGCGTCCCTCGGTCGAGTTTCCGCAGCGCCGACGCCAGCCCGAGCGGGTCGCCGGTGAGTTCCGCGCCCGACGCGTCGGCCTGGAACTCGCGCGAGCGGCTCACCCCGAGCTTCACCACGGCGGCCGCGATCGGCCCGATCACGACGAGGAGCAGCCCGACCAGCGGGCTCTCGCCGTCCTCGCGGTTACTGCCGCCGAAGACGCTGGTGAACATCGCGATATTGGCGATCACGCTGATCACGCTCGCCAGCGCGCCCGCGACACACGAGATCAGGATGTCGCGGTTGTAGACGTGGGACAGTTCGTGCCCGAGCACCGCGCGCAGTTCGCGTTCGTCGAGCAGGTCGAGGATGCCGGTGGTGCAGCACACCGCCGCGTGGCGCGGGCTGCGGCCGGTGGCGAAGGCGTTCGGGGCCTGCGTGGGGCTGACGTAGAGGCGCGGCATCGGCTGCCGCGCGGTGGTGGCCAGCTCCCGCACGATCCGGTACATCGCCGGGTGCTCGGCCTCCGAGATCGGGCGGGCGCGCATGGCCCGCAGCGCCAGTTTGCCGGAGTTGAAGTAGGCGTACGCGTTGACCCCGAGCGCCACCACCAGGCCGATGACCAGCGCGCCTCGCCCGAAGAAACCGCTGATCCCGACGATGAGCGCGGACAGCAGGCCGAGCAGGACGACGGTCTTGAGCCCGTTCTGGTGTTTGTGCACGGCGTCCTGCTCCTTCCATTCTCCGGGGTGGGGTTACTCATCGGAAACAACGCGATCGGGGGACGCGAAGTTCCTTCGCGTGCTCGGCTCGCGGGTTATCGTCGAACCCCGGAACGATCATCGGGAGGCGCCTGTGCGAGGACCCGAACTGAGCCGCAGAGCCCTGCTCACCCTGGCCGCGGCCGGCGCCTCGGCGGTCGCCTTCGCGCCGGCGGCCAGAGCCGAAAAAGTGCTTCTCGTCGAGGTCGGAGGCGCCCCGGAGGCGATCGCGGTGAATTCCGTCACCGGTTTCGCGTACCTCTCGGACCCGTCCACCGGCACGATCGTCGTCCTCGATTCGCGGTCCGGCACGGTCGGTGACGTGATCCCGGTCGGCGGCGAGCCAGCCGGGCTGGCCGTGGACAAGGTGACCAACCGGATCTTCGTCGCGAACCCGCCCGGCGGGACCGTCCTCGTCATCGACGGGCGGACCAACGACGTCGTCAGCGTGGTGCCTGCCGGCCCTGGTGCGTCCGGTGTCGACATCGACGAGCGGGCGAACCGCATCTACGCGGTCAGCGCCCTCACCGGGACGCTGGCCGTCATCGACGGCGTCGGCTGCCGCCTGCTGGACCTCGTCCCCGGCCCCACCCGGGAGTTGTCGTCGACGGCGGTCGACAGCGGACGCAAGCTCGTGTACTGCACCAGCACGACCACCGACTCCCTGGAGGTCTTCGACATCGGTGCGGGCAAGTTCACCGGCGGGATCCCGGTCGGCAAGTCACCGACCGGGGTCGCCGTGCACAGCGCGTCCGGGACGGTGTTCGTCGCGAATTCGGCGATCCATCATCTGTCCGTTGTGGACCCGGGCGCGCGCAAGGAGAAGGCGACCGTGCTGTTGCGCTCGGAGTCTTCGTCGGTGGCGGTCCACGAGGGATCGAACACCGTGTACTCCAACGGAGGGCCGAACGGCGTCGCCAGGATCGACGGCGTGACGAGCCTGCTCACCGGCGACCTGTCACTCGGCGTGAACCCCGGCGCGGTCGCGATCGACCAGCGCACCAAGACGGTGTACGTGGCGGATCCTTTGCGCGGCAGGGTTTCTCTGATCAGGGACTTCTGAGGCCGGAGCGGGCATGATGGCGGGGTGACCGAGTACGAATTGCGCGGCGGGCTGCAACCGGACGTCTCGGCCGTGGCCGCCGTACTGGCGCATCACGGCGTCGAAGGGCCGGACGGGAAGGCGCCCACCGAAGCACTGGTCTTCGCTGTGTCCGGCGGGATCGGGGCCGGCTACATCCTGTGGGACTTCGCGCACGAAACGATGTCGACGATCGTGTTCGGTTTCCGCGCGCGCTGGCAGTATCCGCAGGACTGGCTCAAGTCCACAGTGGACCGTCTCGGGCTCGGCCTGCGCCTCCACACCACCGGCGGCAAACGCGCCGCCGCGAAACGGCTCACCGCCGATCTCGAAGCGGGGCGGCCGGTGATCGTCCTCCCCGACCGCGAGTCGCTCGGCTACTGGCATCTGCCACCGGAGATGTCCGGCGGTGGCGGCCACTTCGTCGTCGCGTACGGCGAAGAGGACGGCCGGGTGCTCGTCGACGACCGGAATCTCGCCCGGTTGACGGTCGACCGGAAGACGTTCGACGCCGCGCGCGGCCGGGTCGGCTCGTACAAGAACCTGCTCGCGACGGTCGAACCCGGCGAGGTCTCCGACTGGCGGACGGCCGTGCGTGACGGGCTGACGGATTGCGCCCGGAATCTCTCGGCGCCGTCGAAGTCGTTCTCGCTGCCCGCTTGGGGACGCTGGGCGAAGGCGATGACCGACGAACGCGACCCGAAGGGCTGGCCGCGCGCGTTCGGCGAGCGGCGCGGGCTCGTCGGGGCGCTGTTCAACGTCTGGGAGAGCGTCACCCCGGCCGGGATGGAGGGCGGGCACCTGCGCGGGCTGTTCGCCGACGCGCTCACCGAAGCCGCCGTCCTGCTCGAACTCCCGGCGCTGGCCGAACAGGCGTCGACCTGGCGCGGGATCGGCGAACGCTGGGCCGAACTGGCCGAGACGGCCGTCCCGGCGTCGAACGCCGAGTTCGCCTGGGTGCGCGGACTGGTCAGCGCGGTGTCGGCGGGTGTCCGGGAAGGCGACGCGGGGCAGGAAGCCGCCGCCGCGGCCGGTGCGGAAATGTGGAAACTGCGCGCGCACTACAACGACGAAACACCGTTCACCGACGTCGAAGCCCGGGAACTCTTCGGCACGATGGGCGCCATGATCCGAGACATCCACACCGCCGAGACCGCCGCGATCCGCGAGCTCTCCGAAGCCCTGATGGAGTGAACCGGGCCGACGTCCGTTGCGCCGCGCGGCCGTAACACCACGCGATCGTTGAAGATCCACTTCGTGCACGCACATCCGCTGGGGACGACCAGTGCGCGTCCCGCTCCCGAGATCCACCTCCACCGCCATCGCCTGCGTGTCGCCGACCTGGACTGTCTCGGTCACGTCGGGAACGTGCGGATGCTGGACTACTTCCAGGAGGCCCAGATCGCGCTGCTCGACCCGCGGCGCGAGTACCTTCTCCAGGCCAAGGGACCGGCGTACCTGATCGCGAAGCACAACGTCAGTTACCTGCGCAGGCTGACTTTCCGTGACAACCCGGTCGAGGTGGAGACCGTGGTCGGCCGGATCGGCACCTGCGACGTCATGGTGAACAGCAGGCTGCGCGACGAACGTGCGGTCTACGCGCGTTGCCGCACCATTTGGGTCGCGTGCACCCTCCCCGAAGGCAGCACGCGGCGGCTCGCCGAAGAGGAACGCGAGCGGCTGACGCGATTCAGCGGGGCGATCGACGAGATCTCCTGAATCAGTTTTTAACCGTTTATGCTCCATTTCCCACCATACCGGAAAACGGCTGGGCCGTTCAGCGGCTGATCATCACGCTTTTCGGCCGGTACCTTCGAAAGACCTCTCTCCCCTGCAGAGCTCCCCGGAGGTATTCATGCCACGGCCGAAGTCTGTCCGCTTCCTCGCGCCCATGATCGGCGCGATGCTACTGACGAGTGGGGCGGCCGTCGCCGCCCCGGCCGCCGAAGATCCCCAGTTCATCCGTCTGGCCAGCAGGACCTTCGACCCGCTGAGCCAGCGCACGGCGACGAGCCAGGACTGGAAGGGCGCGTACCTGCTCCAGGTCCGGAGCGCGCTGACCGACGCGCAGCGAGGGAAATTGCGCTCACTCGGTGTGCGGATCGGGACCTACATTCCCGATTTCGCCTATGTGGTCCGGCTGAAGCCGGAGAACCGTGCATCGGTGGCGGAATTGACATTCGTCCGCTGGCTCGGCGAATACCGGCCGGACGACAAGATGGAGATGTCGGCGGCCGCCACCGGCAGTCACCTGGTGACGCTGGTCGAGCCGGACGCGCGGGACCAGCGCGCCGTGGCCGAGCGGATCCTGCGGCTCGGCGGCGGTATCGAGGCGATCTCGCAGAGCGGACAGCACATCGTCGCGAAACTCGGTTCCGGGCAGGCCGCCGCCGTGGCGCAGGGAGCCGAAGTGCTCGCGGTCGGCGCCATCACCGCCCCCGAAACAGACATGGCCAACGCCAGGGAGAGCGGGGGCGCGAACTACGTCGAGAGTGTCGGCGGCTACCGCGGTCAGGGCGTACGCGGCGAGGTGATGGACGGCGGCCTGCGCGTCACCCACCAGGAGTTCAAGGCACGGCCGACGGTGATGCACGGCTCGAACTCCACCAGCACCAGCCACGGGACCTCCACCTACGGCCAGATCTTCGCGTCGGGCGTGAGCGCGCCACAGCGGGGGCTGCTGCCCGAGGGGCAGGGGATCTTCGCCACCTACAACAAGCCGGACCGCTATGCCCACACCAAGGAGCTGGTCGACCCGGCGGGCAAGTACCGCGCGGTGTTCCAGAGCAACAGCTGGGGCGGCGGGCTGACCACGGCCTACAACTCCGTCTCCGCCGAGCTCGACAAGATCGTCTTCGATCACGACCTGCTGATCTGCCAGTCGCAGAGCAACGCGGGCACCCAGCAGTCGCGGCCGCAGGCCTGGTCGAAGAACGTGCTCTCGGTGGGCGGGCAGTACCACTACAACACGCTGGGCCGCACCGACGACAAGTGGAGCGGCGGCGCCAGCATCGGCCCGGCGGCCGACGGCCGGATCAAACCGGAACTGTCGAACTACTACGACCGGATCGACACCACGTCGTCGGGCAGTGACACCTCGTACACGACGTCGTTCGGCGGCACGAGCGGCGCGACCCCGATCACCTGCGGGAACGCCGGGTTGCTGTTCCAGATGTGGGCCGACGGCGTGTTCGACGGCGGGCCCGGCAAGGGCCGCGACGTCTTCACGAGCCGACCGCACGCCGCGACCGCGAAGGCGCTGCTGGTCAACGGGGCCGACCAGTTCGCGTTCAGCGGCACGTCGCACGACATGACCAGGACGCATCAGGGCTGGGGCACCGCGAACGTGCGGTACCTGCACGACCAGGCCAAGGCGAACGGGTGGAAACTGCCGGTGCTGGTGAACGAGACCGACCTGCTGGGCACCGGGCAGTCGAAGAAGTACACGGTCGCGGTGAACGGGACCAAGCAGTTCAAGGCGACGCTGGCCTACACCGACCCGGCGGGCTCGCCGAGCGCGTCGGTCGCCAGGGTCAACGACCTGACACTGAAGGTCACCGCGCCGAACGGGACCGTCTACTACGGCAACAACGGGCTGAAGGCGGGCAACTTCTCGACCGCGGGCGGGTCGCCGAACACGGTCGACACGGTGGAGAACGTCATCCTCGAGAAGCCGGCCGCGGGTACGTGGACGGTGGAGGTGGTGGCGACGCAGGTGAACGCCGACGGGCACCCGGAGACTTCGGCCACCGACGCGGACTACGCGCTGGTGGTTTCTTGACGCTCTGAGGCCCCTACCGGCCACTTCGCGTTTAGCCCGCTAAACGCGAAGTGGCCGGTGGGGCGTGGCGACCGCGTGTCGCGAAAGCCACTTTCGGGACATCAGACGTCGCGAAAGTGGCTTTCGCGACGTCCGCGCCGGCCTCGCGTGTCGCGTTCAGCCCGCTGAACGCGAGTACCCGCGCCCGGATGGCGGAGGCGTCTGCGCCGATGGCCGAGACGACAGGTTTCGGTTGTGAGACGGAAGCGTGAGACCCCTGGAAGGCATGTAACAAGGCGACCCGAGGTGCCGACGTCTGGGATACGTGACGCGAGCCAAGGAGCCTTTTCGATGACCACCTGCCGACTCTGCGGCTCGGCCCATCTCGCCAGCGTCGTCGACCTAGGGGCGACGCCGCCGTGCGAGCGATTCCTGACCGCGGAACAGCTCGCGGAGCCGGAGCCGACCTACCCGCTGCACCTGCGGATCTGCACCGAATGCTGGCTGGCCCAGATCCCGCCGCTGATCACCCCGGAAGAGACTTTCACCGAATACGCGTACTTCTCGTCGTATTCCGCCTCCTGGGTCGAACACGCCAAAACGTTCGTCGACGGCGCCGTCGAGCGGCTCGGGCTCGACGATTCGTCGTTCGTCGTCGAGGTCGCCAGCAACGACGGCTATCTGCTCAAAAACGTTGTGGCGCGGCGGATCCGCTGTCTTGGCGTGGAACCTTCGGTGAACGTGGGCCAAGTCGCGCGTGACGCCGGGGTGCCGACGAAGACCGCTTTCCTCGGCCCCGAGACCGGTCGTGCGGTCCGCGACGAGCACGGTCCCGCCGACCTCGTCGTGGCGAACAACGTTTACGCGCACATTCCGGACATCATCGGTTTCACCCACGGGCTGCGCGCCCTGGTCGCCGATGACGGCTGGGTCAGCATCGAGGTCCAGCACCTGCTGACGCTGATCCAGGAGAACCAGTACGACACGATTTATCACGAGCATTTCCAGTACTACACGGTGGAATCCGCGCGCCGGGCCCTCGCGCGCGGCGGATTGTCCGTTGTGGACGTCGAACTCCTGCCCACCCACGGCGGTTCGATCCGGTTGTGGGCGCGCCCGGACGCCGTCGCCGGCGAGCCGAGCGAGCGGATGATGCAGGTCCTCGACGCCGAGAAGGCCGCCGGATTGCACGAAATGTCCGGCTACACCGAATTCTCCGAGCGGGTCACCAAGGTCCGGCTCGAGCTGAACAAGTTCCTCACCGACGCGGCGCTCGAAGGCAAGACCGTCGTCGGTTACGGCGCCCCCGGCAAGGGGAACACGCTGCTGAACCACTGCGGCATCCGTCCGGACGTGCTGCGGTACACCGTCGACCGGAACCCGTACAAGCACGGCCGCTTCACCCCCGGCACCCGGATCCCGATCCTGCCGCCGGAACGGATCGAAGCGGACAAGCCCGACTACGTGCTCGTCCTTCCGTGGAACCTCCGGAAGGAACTCACCGCTCAATTGTCCTTTGTGGACGAATGGGGCGGAAAACTGGTCTTTCCCATCCCCCACCTGGAAATCGTCGAGGTGAAGTCGTGAAGGTAGTCCTCTTCTGCGGCGGCTACGGCATGCGGATGCGCAACGGTGACGCGTCCGACGTGCCCAAGCCGATGGCCATGGTCGGCCCCAGACCGCTGATCTGGCACGTGATGCGGTACTACGCGCATTTCGGCCACACCGAGTTCGTCCTCTGCCTCGGCTACGGCGCGCACCACATCAAGGAGTTCTTCCTCGACTACCAGGAGACCACCTCCAACGATTTCGTCCTGCGCAACGGCAAGGCGGAACTGCTGTCGACCGATATCGCGGACTGGTCGATCACCTTCGTGCAGACCGGTCTCGAATCGGCCATCGGAGAGCGGCTGCGCCGGGTGCGCCCGTACCTCGAGGGCGACGAGATGTTCCTCGCCAACTACGCCGACGTCCTCACCGACGCCCCGCTGCCGGAGATGATCGAGCGGTTCACCGATTCCGACGCCGGCGCGTCGATGATGGTCGTGCCGCCGCAGTCGTCTTTCCACTGCGTCGAAATGGGCGAGGACGGCCGGATCGGCGCGCTGACCCCGGTCAGCGAGATGCCGCTGTGGGAGAACGGCGGGTACTTCGTGCTGCGCCAGGAGATCTTCGACCACATCCCCGAGGGCGGCGACCTGGTGGCCGACGGCTGCGGTGAACTCGCCAAGCAGGGGAAGCTGCTCGCGTACCCGTATCGCGGGTTCTGGAAGCCGACGGACACCGTCAAGGAACGCGTCCAGCTGGACGACGCCTACGCGCACGGAGACCGTCCGTGGGCGTTGTGGGAGCACGAACCGGCTCCGGTGAGCATCGCGTGATCGGACTCGGTACCGGCGGAGTCGAGCGGATCGTCGCGCTGGGCGCGCATTGTGACGACATCGCCATCGGGGCGGGCGGCAGTTTGCTGACCATTTGCGACCAGAATCCCGGTGTCCGGGTGGACGCGCTCGTCCTCTCCGGCGGCGGCACCGAACGGGAGACCGAGGAGCGCGCCGCGCTCGCGGCCTTCTGCCAGGGCGCCGACGTCGACGTCACCGTGCTCAAACTGCCCGACGGCCGGTTCCCCGCGCACTGGGAAGAGGCCAAGAACAGCCTGGAAGAGCTGCGCCGCCGCACCGACCCGGATCTCGTCCTCTCCCCGCGCACGGCGGACGCGCACCAGGACCACCGCGGGCTGGCGACGCTGGTGCCGACGGTGTTCCGCACCCATCTCCAGCTGGAGTACGAGATCGTGAAATGGGACGGCGACCTCGCCAAACCCACCGCGTACGTGCCGCTCACCCCCGAGATCGCCGAACAGAAGGTCCGGCTGCTGCAGGAGCACTACGCCTCGCAGCGGCACCGGCCCTGGTACGACCGGGAAGCCTTCCTCGGCCTCGCCCGCATTCGCGGAATCGAATGCGGGCACCGCTATGCGGAGGCCTTCGACCTCAAGAAACTGACGCTCGACCTCACTCCGAAAGGCTGAAAGCCATGCGTGTGCTGCTGACCGGGCACAAGGGTTACCTGGGCACGGTGATGGCCCCGGTGCTGGCCGCCGAAGGCCACGAGGTCGTCGGCCTCGACTCCGGTCTCTTCGACACCTGCGTGCTGGGCCCGAAGCCCGACGATCCCAAGGGCTACGAAGTCGACCTCCGGGACGTCACGGCCGAGCACGTGACCGGGGTGGACGCGGTGATCCACCTCGCCGCGCTGTCCAACGACCCGCTGGGATCGCTGGCGCCGGAACTCACCTACGACATCAACCACCGCGCCTCGGTCAAGCTCGCGAAGCTGGCGAAGGACGCCGGGGTCAAGCGGTTCCTCTACGCGTCGACGTGCTCCGTCTACGGCGCTTCGGGCGGAGACGGTCTGGTCGACGAGGACGCGCCGCTGCGCCCGGTGACGCCGTACGCCGAGTCGAAGGTGCGGGTCGAGGACGACCTTCACGCGCTCGCCGACGACGATTTCACCC
Organism: Amycolatopsis sp. TNS106; assembly: GCF_019330265.1. NCBI lineage: Bacteria > Bacillati > Actinomycetota > Actinomycetes > Pseudonocardiales > Pseudonocardiaceae > Amycolatopsis > Amycolatopsis sp. TNS106. The sequence continues at coordinate 5,761,134 of NZ_CP024972.1, forward strand.
CGGTGTACATGCGCAACGCCACCGCGTTCGGCTTCTCGCCGCGGCTGCGGTCGGACATCGTGCTCAACAACCTCACCGCGCACGCCCACGTCTCGGGCGAGATCCTGGTGCTGTCGGACGGGACGCCGTGGCGTCCGCTGGTGCACGCCAAGGACATCGCGCGCGCCTTCGAGGCCGCGCTGGTCGCCCCCAAGGCGGCCGTCCACGACAAGGCGTTCAACATCGGCACCGAGCGCAACAACGTGACCGTGGCCGAGATCGCCCAGCAGGTCGTCGAGGCCGTCCCCAGCGCGAAGCTGCGAATCACCGGCGAGTCCGCGGGCGACCCGCGCTCCTACCGCGTCGACTTTTCCCGCTTCCGCGAGGCGATCCCCGGCTTCGAATGCGACTGGTCGGTCAAGGACGGCGCGCTCGACCTGATCTACGCCTACCGCACGCACGGCCTGACCGCGCACGACTTCAAGAACCGCTTCACCAGGCTGGCCACGCTCAACGCGCGGACCGCCGCGGGCGAGATCGACGAAACCCTGCGGCGACGGTGATGACGCGTAAACCCCTGGACACGGGCGCCGACCTGCGGGAGCTGGTCGAGCGCCTGTATCCGCTGTGCCGCAGCATCACCGGCGACGGCGTCCGCCGCACGCTGGAGATCGTCGGCGAGCACATCCCCCTGGAGATCCACGAGGTCCCCACCGGCACCCAGGTACTGGACTGGACCGTGCCGCAGGAATGGAACATCCGCGACGCCTACATCAAGGACGCCGCCGGCCGCCGCGTGGTCGACTTCGGCGAGTCGAACCTGCACGTCGTCGGCTACAGCGTCCCGGTGTCGCGGAAGATGCCGCTCAGTGAGCTGCGCGAACACCTGCACACTCTGCCCGACCAGCCGTCCTGGGTGCCGTACCGGACCAGCTACTACTCGCCGACCTGGGGTTTCTGCCTGGCGCAGGAGACGCTCGACGCGCTGCCGGACGGCGAGTACGAGGTCCGCATCGACTCCACGCTGGCCGACGGGAACCTCACCTACGCCGAGCACGTCGTGCCGGGCGAGGTCACCGACGAGGTGATCATCTCCTGCCACACCTGCCATCCCTCGCTGGCGAACGACAACGTCGCCGGGATCGCGATCGCGGCCGCGTTCGCTCAAACGCTGGAGAAGCCCCACTACACCTACCGCTTCCTGTTCATGCCCGGCACGATCGGCGCCATCACCTGGCTCGCGCGCAACAACGACCGCGTCGGCCGGATCAAGGCGGGGCTCGTGCTGGCGTGCGCCGGTGACCCGGGCTCGTTGACCTACAAGCGAAGCCGCCGGGGCGACGCCGAAATCGACCGTGTGCTCGCGTACGTCCTGGCCGATCGCGCGCACGAGATCGTGGACTTCTCGCCCTACGGCTACGACGAGCGCCAGTTCTGCTCCCCCGGCTTCAACCTCGGTGTCGGATCGCTGACGAGGACGCCGTACGCGGGCTACCCCGAGTACCACACCTCGGCCGACAACCTCGATTTCGTGTCCACGGAGGCCATGGAAGAAACCCTCCGCACCCTGCGGGACACCTTCTCCGTCCTTGACCGCAACCGCAGCTACGTCAACCTCAGCCCCTTCGGCGAGCCGCAGCTCGGCAAACGCGGGCTGTACGACTCGCTCGGCGGGCGAAGCGACGCCAAACAGGCCCAGATGGCGATGCTCTGGGTGCTCAACCTCTCGGACGGCGAGCACAGCCTGCTCGACGTCGCCGAGCGGTCCGGGCTGCCGTTCGATTCCGTCGTCGCCGCCGCCGAGGCGCTGCACGACGCCGGATTGCTCAAGGACTAGAGATGCGATCACTTCTGCGTTCCCAAGCCGTCCGGGCCATGGCCGGGCGGCTCAGCTGGGGTCTCGGCGACCAGGCCGTCTCCAGCATCACCAACTTCGTGGTCGGGCTGTTCGTGGCGCGCTCACTCGGCACGTTCGCCTTCGGCATGTTCAGCCTCGCCTGGGTCAGCTATGGCGTGGTGCTCAACCTTTCGCGCGGACTGACGACCGATCCGCTGATGGTGCGGTTCTCCGGCGTGTCCACCGAATCCTGGCGGGCCGCGACCGCGAAGGCGACCGGGACGGCGCTCTCCGCGGGTGTCGTCGCCGGCGCCATCAGCGTGATCGCCGGTCTCGTGGTGGGCGGCCCCATCGGCGGCGCGTTCGTCGCGCTCGGCTTCGTCATCCCCACGTTGCTGCTGCAGGACGCCTGGCGGTTCACCTTCTTCGCCGCGGGGCACGGGAAGAAGGCGTTCGTCAACGACGTCGTCTGGGGCATCGCCCTGGTCCCGGCGTTGTTCATCGCGCACCGGTGGTTCGACACGGTCGTCGCGTTCATCCTGGCGTGGGGCCTGTCCGGGGCGGTCGCCGCCGGGTACGGCTGTCTTCAGGCCGGGGTCCGGCCGGATCCGCGCGGCACGCTCGAGTGGCTCAAGCGCCACCGCGATCTCGGCACCCGCTACCTGGTCGAGAACGTCAGCAACAGCGGCTCGACGCAGCTGCGGATGTACGGCCTCGGCGCGATCGCCGGACTGACGAGCGTCGGGGCGGTGCGCGGCGCCGAATTGCTGCTCGGGCCGTTCTTCGCTCTTTTGATGGGACTTTCCCTGGTCACGGTGGCCGAAAGCGCGCGGGTGCTCCAACGGGCCCCGCATCGCCTTCGCCGCTTCTGCGCCGTTCTCGGCGCGGGCCAGGCGGTCGCGGCCCTCCTCTGGGGCCTCGCCTTGCTTCTGGTACCCGACGACGCCGGCCGGTTCGTGCTCGGCGACGTCTGGGATCCCGCTTCGGAACTGATCCTCCCGGTGACCATCGGTATCGCCGCGGCGGGATTCAACACCGGGGCGGCCGCCGGACTGCGTGCGCTCGGCGCTGCGAAACGGAGCCTTCGCGCCCAGCTGATCAACTCCGCCGGCTATGTCGGCTTAGGGCTCATCGGCGCCTTCTTGGCCGGGGCGCCCGGATCCGCTTGGGGGGTCGCCTTGGCGATCACCAGCGGGTCCTCGGTGTGGTGGCTTCAGCTCCACTCCGCTCTCAAAGAGCATCTGACTTCGGAGAAGGAAGAAATGAGGACGTCATGAGCACCGCTCCTCGGCTGAGCATCGGGCTCCCGGTCTACAACGGCGAGGACTACCTCGCCGAATCACTGGACGCACTCCTCGGCCAAAGCTACGAGAACTTCGAGCTGATCATCTCGGACAACGCGTCGCTGGACCGCACCGAAGAGATCAGCCGCGAGTACGCGAAGCTGGACTCCCGTGTCCGCTATGTGCGCCAACCGGTCAACATCGGCTGCGCGCCCAACCACAACTACTGCGTCGACGTCGCGCGCGGCGAACTGTTCAAATGGGCGTCCGACGACGACCTCTACGCGCGTGACCTGCTGGAACGCTGTGTCGAGGCGCTCGACGAGCACCCCGAGTTCATCCTCTCGCACTCGTGGACGGCGATGATCGACGAGAAGGCCGTCGTCACTCAGGCACTGGAGTACCCGCTCAACACCGTCTCGCCGCACGCCGCGGAACGCTTCCGCAGCACGCTGTTCGCGCCCGGCGGGGACGACGACGGCGCGGTCATCCGCACCGAGGTGCTGCGCCGCGTCGCGCCGCTGGACAGCTACCACCACGCGGACCGCACGATCATCTCGGAACTGGCCCTGCACGGCCCGTTCCACCAGGTGCCCGACTGGCTGTACTTCCGGCGCGACCACCCCGGCCGCTCCGAGCACGAGCACCCGACCGTGCGCAGGCGGGCCACCAACCTCGACCCGAAACGGGCCGACAAGCTGCGCCACCCGATGGTGCGGCTGCTCGGCGAATACGTGCTCGGCTACGTCAAGGCGATCCGCAACGCGCCGATCTCCGGGGCGGAGAAGCGCGAATGCTTCCGCTACCTGCGGCAATGGATGCTGAACCGGGCGGGAAACCCGGCCATGGGGCGGATGCCCGTCCAGGCCGAGGCCGAACTCGGCCCGCGTGAGGTGTCCGTGGCCTCGGTCGTCGCAGGCCAGGAGGGACGAGTCCCTTGACCTCGCCCGCGAGAATCGGGCTGTTCGGGCTCCTCGGCTCAGGGAACCTCGGCAACGACGGCTCCTTCGAGGCGGTTCTCGGGTACTTGCGCACGGAGCATCCGGACGCCACGCTCAGCGTGATGTGCGGTGGTCCGGACCTCGTCGCGTCGCGCTACGGACTCGAAACGACCGCGTTGAACTGGTACGAGGGCGAGTACCGAACAGCCTCGGGACCGCTGTCCATCGCCATGAAAGGCTTCGGGAAGATCGTCGACATCTTCCGCACGGTGGCGTGGGTGCGACGGCAGGACACGGTGATCGTGCCGGGGATGGGTGTCCTCGAATCCACCCTTCCCCTGCGTCCCTGGGGTTTCCCCTACGCCCTGCTGCTGCTTTCGGTATCCGGCCGTCTGGTCGGCACCAAGGTGGCGTTGGTGAGCGTCGGCGCCAGCGTGAGCACGCACCGGATCACCCGGTCCGTGATCGGCTGGGCCGCGCGGCTCGCCACGTTCCGGTCCTACCGGGACGAGCCGTCACGCGACGCGATGCGCACGATGGGCGTCGACGTCACGAACGACCGCGTCTACCCCGATCTCGCCTTCGCCCTCCCCGCGCCTTCGGAACCGGTGCTGCCCCGATCCGTCGGGGTCGGGGTGATGGCGTACCACGGCGGAAACGACGATCGGCACCGCGCCGCCGAGATCTATGAGTCCTATGTGGACAAGATGACCCGGTTCGTCACCCACCTGGTCGCCGAGGGCCGTCCGGTGCGGTTGTTCATCGGTGACCGGGCCGACGCGCAGGTCGTCGACGAGATCATGCGGGAGGTGGAATCCCCGCTGATCGCCGCCGCGGACACGGCCACGCTGGAAGAGGTGATGCGGGCGATGTCGGCGGTCGAAACCGTCGTCGCCACCCGGTACCACAACGTCCTGTGCGCGCTGAAGCTGGCGAAACCGACGTTGTCCGTCGGGTACGCCCGCAAGAACGACGTCCTCATGACCACGCTGGGACTCGGCGAGTTCTGCCAGTCCGCCAAGGAGATCGACTTCGGCGAGCTGGTGCGCCAGTTCGCCGACCTCGAGTCCAGGGCGGGCGAACTGACCGAGATCGTCGCGAAACGAGGCGTCGAGCAGACGCGGCTGCTGGACGAACAGTTCGCCGCGCTGTCGGCCGCCTTCCTGCCGATGGGAGTCCGATGAAGGTGATCCCGGTGCCCGCCATCGCGGGCGCGTACCTGTTCGAGCCGACCCCGCACGCCGACGAACGCGGCTTCTTCAGCCGCACTTTCGACGCCGACGTCGTCCGGTCGGCCGGGATCGACCCGAACGGGTTCCTCCAGGACAGCGTTTCCCGCTCTCGCAAGGGAGTGCTGCGCGGGATGCACCTCCGCTCGGGGCTCGGTGAGGCGAAGCTGGTCCGGTGTTCGTGGGGCGCCGTCTTCGACGTCGTCGTCGACCTGAGGCCGGATTCGCCGACGTACCTCGGCAAGGAGACGTTCGAACTCTCCGGTGAGACGCAGGTGTCGCTGTACATCCCGGCGGGCTGCGCGCACGGGTTCCAGGCGCTCACCGAGTACGCCGACGTCTCCTACCGGATCGACCGCGCGCACGATCCCGCCGAGGACGTCGCGATCGCCTACGACGACCCGGAACTGGCGATCCCGTGGCCGCTTCCGGTGGCGCTCATGTCGGAGCGGGACCGGCGCGCGCTCCCGCTTTCCGCCGTCTTACAGAACACGAGGTGAGAGCATGACCCGTCAGCTTCCCCGATCGATGCGGGCCAACGAGCGCCTCCACGCGATGATCCCCGGCGGGGCGCACACCTACGCCAAGGGGGACGACCAGTACCCGGAGAACCTGGCGCCGGTCATCTCGCACGGGCGCGGCGCGCACGTCTGGGACGTCGACGGGAACGAATACATCGAGTACGGCTCAGGGCTGCGCGCGGTCAGCCTCGGGCACGTGCACCCGAGGGTGACCGAAGCCGCCCACCGCGAGATCGACCGGGGCGCCAACTTCGCCCGTCCGTCCATCGTGGAGGAACGGGCGGCGGCGAAGTTCCTCGAAACCGTGCCGACCGCGGAGATGGTCAAGTTCGCCAAGAACGGCTCGGACGCCACCACGGCCGCGGTGAAGCTCGCCAGGGCCGCCACCGGCAGGCCGCTCGTGGCGATCTGCCGCGACCACGCGTTCTTCTCCATCGACGACTGGTTCATCGGCACCACCGCGATGTCGTCGGGTATCCCGGAGGCGATCACCGATCTCACCGTGTCGTTCCCCTACGGCGACCTCCCGGCGGCGGAACGACTGCTGCGGGAGAACGCGGGCCGGATCGCCTGCCTGATCCTGGAGGCGTCCACCCAGCTGGAACCGCCCGCCGGCTACCTCGCCGGCCTGCGGGAACTCGCCGACCGGTACGGCTGCGTGCTGATCTTCGACGAGATGATCACCGGTTTCCGCTGGTCCGAGGCGGGCGCGCAGGGGCTCTACGGTGTCACGCCGGACCTGTCGACGTTCGGCAAGGCGCTCGGCAACGGGTTCGCCGTCTCGGCGCTGGCGGGCAAGCGCGAGCTGATGGAACTCGGCGGGCTGCGCACCGGCGAGGACCGCGTCTTCCTGCTGTCGACCACGCACGGCGCCGAGACGCATTCGCTGGCCGCCGCGATCGCGGTCATGGAGACCTACACCGAAGAAGGCATCGCCGCGCGGCTGCACGCGCTCGGCGACCGGCTCGCCGCCGGGGTGCGCGAAGTCGCGGCCTCGGCCGGGGTCGGGGAACACGTCGTCGTGCGCGGCCGGGCGAGCAACCTCGTCTTCGCCACGCTCGACGCCGAGAAGAACCCGTCGCAGGACTACCGAACGTTGTTCCTGCGGCAACTGGTCACCGGCGGGGTCCTCGGACCGTCATTCGTGGTCAGCAGCGCGTTGTCCGAAGAAGACATCGACCGGACGGTCGAAGTGGTCTCGCAGGCCTGCCTCGTGTACCGCAAAGCGCTCGACGCGGATGATCCGGCGCCGTGGCTGGGTGGCCGTCCGGTGAAGCCGGTATTTCGGAGAAGGGTATGAGTCCAGGGATCGCATATCGCTCGACCGGCTCGCGCACGTTTCGCGTCGCGTTGTCGGTGTTACTGCTCCAGGTCGTCGTTGAAACAACAGCGGCGGCGTCCGAAGAGCCGGCTCGAGGGGTGTGCGGCACGACCGTCGGCGTCCCGTCCGCCCCGGAAGGGGCCCAGGTCATCGAACCGGGCACCGACCTGACCGACAAAACCCGCTTCAGCCCGCCGGGGAGCACGTTCTGGCTCGCACCGGGCACGCACACGCTGAGTTCCGACCAGTTCGGCCAGGTGATGCCCAAGGACGGGAACGTCTACCTCGGCGCGCCCGGCGCCGTGCTCGACGGGCGCGGGATCAACCGCGCGGCCTTCACCACGCAGGCCAAGGACGTGGTGATCCGCGGGCTGACCATCCGCGGCTTCGTCGCCGAACGGGATCAGGGCGTGGTCAACCACGACTCCGGCGAACGCTGGACCATCGAAGGCAACGTCATCGAGGACAACGACGGCGCCGGGATGATGACCGGGGCCGGCCAGCGGGTGATCGGGAACTGCCTGCGGAACAACGGCCAGTACGGCATCAACGCCTACCGGTTCGGTGGCGGGTTGACCGGCCTGGTGATCGAGGGCAACGAGATCACCGGGAACAACACCGGCGATTGGGAGAGCAAGATCCCTGGCTGCGGCTGCAGCGGCGGCGCGAAGTTCTGGGCCGTGGACGGCGCCGACATCGTCGGCAACTGGGTCCACCACAACCACGGTGTCGGCCTCTGGGCCGACACGAACAACAACGATTTCCTCATCCAGGACAACCTGATCGAGGACAACGCGTCCGAGGGGTTGTTCTACGAGATCTCCTACAACCTGGAGCTGATCGGGAACACGTTCAACCGCAACGCGCTGGTGCAGGGCCGGACACGGGCCGCCAAGGGCGATAACTTCCCGGTCGCCGCGGTGTACATCAGCGAATCGGGCGGCGAGCCGAGACTGCCCGCCCGGACCAGCCGGATCGACATCCGGGGCAACATGTTCTCCGACAACTGGTCGGGGATCACGCTGTGGGAGAACGCCGACCGGTTCTGCAACAGCCCGGCCAACACCTCGACACTCTCGTGCACGGCGCTCGTCTCACCGACGTCCGCCTGCTCCGATCCGGGCATCAAGACCGAACCGTTGTACGGCGACTGCCGCTGGAAGACCCAGCGCGTTTCGGTGCACGAGAACACGTTCGAGTTCGATTCGTCGATGGAAGGCTGCCTCGGCCTGTGCGGGCGGATGGCGGTGCTCTCGAACTACGGGACCTTCCCGTCCTGGTCGCCGTACCGGGGTGCCGTGATCTCGGAGGCGATCACCTTCCGGCAGGACAACCGGTGGTACGACAACCAGTACTACGGGCCTTGGACGTTCGTCGCGCACGACACGTCACGGCGGCTGACCGCGGCGCAATGGCAGGCGGAGCCCTATCGGCAGGACACGTGCAGCGGGTTCGGCGTTCCGACGACGTGCTGAAGTTTCACCTGTAAGTGTCCATCTGGGACGGTCCGCGGTGGCTTACCGTTCCAGTATGCCCGCGTTACTCGTCATGGTGCTGCTGCTCGCGACAGGAGTCGTCCCCGCTTCGGCGGCTCCTGTCGCGGCCTGCGCCGCGGGACCGGTGAGCCCGGGGAAACCGGACGACGCCGTGGTCGTCTCCCCCGGCACCGATCTTTCCGCGAAGACGCGCGAACTCCCTGCCGGTACGACGTTCTGGCTGACCGAAGGCAAGCACACGCTGGACCCGGACGAATTCGGCCAGATCATCCCCAAGGACGGCAACGCCTACCTCGGCGCACCCGGTGCCGTGCTGGACGGTGGCGGCGTCAACCGCTACGCGTTCACCCAGCAGGCTCGCGACGTCGTCATCCGCGGCCTCACGATCCGCGGTTTCGCGGCGCCGCGGGATCAAGGGGTGGTCAACCACGACTCGGGTGAACACTGGACCATCGAGGGCAACACGATCGAGGACAACCGCGGCGCCGCGATGATGGCGGGACCGCGTCAGGAGATCCTCCGGAACTGCCTGCGGAACAACGGTCAGTACGGCATCAACGCCTATCGGGCCGGCGACGGGATCACCGGGTTGCTCGTCGAGGGCAACGAGATCACCGGGAACAACACCGACGACTGGGAGACGAAGGAACCCGGCTGCGGCTGCAGCGGCGGCGCGAAATTCTGGGCGGTGAACGGCGCCGACATCCGCGGCAACTGGGTCCACCACAACCACGGCGCCGGGCTGTGGGCGGACACGAACAACAACGACTTCCTCATCGAGGACAACCTGATCGAGGACAACGACGCGGAGGCGTTGTTCTACGAGATCTCCTACAACGTCGTGGTCCGCGGGAACACCTTCCGGCGGAACACCCTCGTGCAAGGCCGGGCCTTCGCCTCTCGCGGGGACGATTTCCCGGTCGGGACGGTGTACATCTCGGAGTCCGGCGGTGAGCCGCGGATCCGGGCCAGGACTTCGCTGGTGGAGATCGCCGACAACGTCTTCGAGGACAACTGGTCCGGAATCACCCTGTGGGAGAACGCGGATCGCTTCTGCAACAGCCCGGCGAACACGTCTTCCGGCGCTTGCACGCTCCTCGTCCCCTCGGTCTCTTCGTGTTCCGCGCCGGGGATCGCTTCTCGCCCGTTGTACGACGACTGCCGATGGAAGACGCAGCGGGTTTCGATCCACGGCAACACGTTCTCCCACGGGTCCGATTGCTCGGGCTTTTGCGGGCGGATGGCGCTTTTGGCGAACTTCGGGACTTATCCGGAGTGGTCGCCTTATCGGGGGTCCTCCGTTTCGGACGCCGTGACGTTCCGGCAGGAGAACCGGTGGTATGACAACGCTTATTCGGGCGGGTGGCGGTTCGTCGTTCATGACACTTCGCGGACCTTGGGGGTTTCGGAGTGGCAGGGGGCTCCTTACTCGCAGGATGCTTGTAGTTCTTTCGGTGATGGCGGGTGCTGAGCCGGAGCGCAGCTGGTGCGAGCGTGGAGGATTTGGGACATTGAACGTCCCAAATCCTCCACGCTCGCGAAAAAATCGGCGTGACAGGACCATTCGTGCCTCTTCGGAAGAGATCTTGTCGGTGGTCGCGTGCATGGTGATCAGGTGCAAAGAGGAACCTGGTCGACTGACCCTCAGCTCACTCACGGCCCGACGGTGATTCGCGCGGCCGCACTCGAAGCCGCCGGTGTACCGGGCCGGACCATTTCGCGCCGATGCGGTCCCGGCGGCCCTTGGCAACGGCTGCTGCCCGGAATCGTGCTGCTCCACAACGGAGAACCCACCGATGGCCAACGGCTCCAGGGGGCGCTACTGCATGGCCGTGAGAAGGCGGTCCTGAGTGGTATCTGGGCGCTTCGCCGTCATGGCCTGGAGCGACCACCACCGCCTCGGGACGTGCACATCCTGGTGCCCGCCGACCGGCGGGTCGCCACGACGGGGTTCGTTCACGTCGAACGGACCCGGCACCTCCCGCGACCTCACCTCCGCGGCGATCTCCCGGTCGCGCCCGTCCCCCGGGCCGTCATCGACGCCGCCCGGAGACTCACCGACGAAGACGAGATCCAGGCGATGATGGCCGAGTCCGTCCAGCGCCGCTTCTGCACCACCGACATGCTCACCCACGAGCTGGACCAAGCGGGAAGGACCGGAACCGCGCTACCCCGAAGAGCCCTGGCCCCGCTCGTGGCCGGAGCGAGATCCGTCGCCGAGGCCGACGCGTGGCGGCTCTGGCGAAGATCCGGGCTCCCGCCCGGCCACTGGAACGTCCCGATCTTCGACGCGAACGGGAACTACGTCGCCACCCCGGACTTCTGGTGCGACGAGTGCGCCTTCGCCTGGGAGATCGATTCCTACCGCCACCACGCCGGCCTCGACGGTCATCGCGCCACCGTCGCCCGGAACGCCCGCTACGTCGCTGCGGGGATCGTCGTGCTCCAGACGCTGCCGTCTCGTCTCCGCACCGAGCCGGACGAGGTCCAGCGTGAGCTTCGAGCCGCGTTCCGTACCGCGCAGGCCCGGCCCAGGCCGAACGTCGTGATCAAGCAGGCCGCGTAGCGTGTGGAGATGGAAGAGACCCCCGAGCCTTCGCCGGGAATCACCGATATCCGCGCGCTGCTTCTGGGCTATCTCGACCACAGCGCGACAGCGATCCTCCGCAAACTCGACGGGCTCTCCGAAGCCGGCCTCCGGCGGTCGACGGTGCCGTCCGGGTGGACGCCGCTCGGCATGGTCAAACATCTCGCCTGTACCGAGCGGTTCTGGCTGCGGCACATGTTCGCCGGCGAGGACGTCGACTTCTCGTGGCCTGGCACGGCCGAGCAGGAGTGGCGCATCACGCCGGACGACACCACCACCGGGATCCTCACCTTCTTCCACGGCGAGCGACAGAACTGCGCCCGGCTGGCAGCCGTCACCCCCTTGGACGGCCTCGCCGCCAGGGCGACGCGACGCGGCGGCGTCGAAGAGTATCCGACTTTCGCGTGGGTCCTCCTTCATCTCGCGCAGAGCTTCGCCCGGCACGCGGGTCACGTCGACGTCGGGCGGGAACTGCTCGACGGCGTCACCGGGAAGTGAGCCGGTCCACCGCCCACCCCACCACCGGCACCACCGCGACAGCTACCCCGAACCCGCCGAAGGTGTCCGTCGGGTAGTGCGCCCCCAGCGCCACCTCGGCCCACCCCATCGCGAGCCCCGCGGACACGATCAGCCCCACCAGCACCAGAGCGGCACCGCCGGCCCCGAGCCCCCGGACGTCGATCACCAGCAACCCCACGACAGTCGCGACAGTCACCGCGAAGGCCGTGTGCCCACTCGGATACGAGAGGAATTCACCGTGGATCAGCCTGCCGACCAGGGGTTTCAGGCCAGTGGTCAGCGCCACCGTCACACCGCTCGCCGCCACCATGAGGATCGCGATCCGCGGCCGCCGGTGCCGCACGGACACCCAGCCGAACAGCGCCATCACCACGATCGCGCCCACCGGTTCGCCCGCGAAGTCGATGGCGGTCGCCACGTACCAGAGCGGACCCTCGACGCGGTCGACGGCGGGGAGCACGAAGGCGTCCAGTCCGGCGGTGTGCGAGGTCCCGGCGTAGCGCAGGCCGAGCACGAGCGCGACGACGAGACCGAAGGCGGCCAGGGTCCAGAGCGGGATTCGCGCCCGCGGCGGCACCGCGGGCGGACCGGTGATCACGCGTCGATCGCAGCCTGGTAACCGCCGACCAGCCGTTCGAGACCGACCTTCGGTGTGAACTCCTGCTCGTACACCAGCCGCGCCGCCCAGCCCATCTCCTGATTCCGCTCCGCGTCGCCGACGACCTCCCGCAACCGGGCCGCGAGCGACTCGGGGTCCCCGGGTTCGTGCAGCAGACCGGTGACCCCGTCCTCGACGAGCTCGCGGAAGGCGCCGTGGGCGGCGGCGACCGTGGGGACGCCGGCGGCCATCGCTTCGACGACGACCAGCCCGAACGCCTCAAGCCATTCCGAGGGGGCGATGACGGCGTTCGAGCGGACGATCAGGTCTTGACACTCCGCTTTGGACTGAAGGCCGACGTAGCGGACGTCGTCGCGGCCGTGGGCCCAGCGCGAGACCTCGTCCTGCATGGGGCCGGTGCCGGCGATCACCAGCGGCAGCAGCGGACCGCCCGCCGCGGCGAGCCGATCCCAGGCCTTCATCAGCAGGCCGATGCCCTTTTCCTCGGTGATCCGGCCGAGGAACAGCAGGTGCTCCCCGGTGTCCTTGCGTGTCTTGCCCGGGTCGGTGACGTAGTTGTACTTCACCGCTAGCCGGTCGGCGGGCATCCCGGCGGCGATCAGGATCTCGCGTTGTGCCCGCGAGATGCAGAAGAACTTCGAGACACCGGACCACCAGCGGTCGCGGTTCAGCATCATGCTCGCCGCCATCGGCACGGTGGCGAGCCCCGAACCGCGGTAGCACCCGTGCCGCACCGCCGGGATCGGCTTGCGTCCCACACAGTCGGTGCAGATGGAGCCCTCGCGGTACAGCGTGCCGGGCGGGCAGATCAGGGTGTAGTTGTGCACGGTCGCGACCGTCGGCACCCCGGCGTCCGCACACGCGGCCAGCACGGACGGCGAAAGCAGCGGGAACGTGTTGTGGATGTGGACGACGTCCGGCCGGTCGTCGGCGAGGCGGCGGGCCAGCTCCACGCGCACGGCCCGGTTCCACGGCACCCGCAGCGGGACGACGGCCTTGCGCGGCAGCGACATTTCCGCGATGTCGTCGCTGCGCCGCTCGAACAGGTCCACCTCGTGCCCGGCCTCGGCCAGCAGCGCGGTCTCCTGGTCGACAACGTTGTTCTCGCCGCTCGGCTGCTCGGATCGGTACCGGTTGTGGATCACGAGGACCTTCACGCCGTCTCCTTGACGAACTCGGGTTCTTCGGCGGGCACACGCACCAGCAGCGACGCGGCCAAGGCCAGGTGCAGCAGGTACGGCGACGCGTCGCCGAGGCCCGCCTCGGTGTAGGAGGCGGAAAGACAGTAGGTGATCAGGAAGATCGCGCAGGCCCTGGCGGGCGACGGCGGCCGCAGCACGGCGACCACGACCAGCACGAGCAGGAACGCGGCGACGATCGCGATCCCGACATAGCCTTGCTCGTGGTAGACGGCGAGCCAGCTGCTGTCGATCGGGAGCCCGTCGTAGGACTTGTCGGTCAGCCCGACACCGAACAGGTACTCGAGCGTCGTCCGCGGCGCGTCGAGCAGCGCGTCCCACACCTTCGCGCGGCCGGTGAGGCTGGAGAAGTTCTCCTCGGACTGGCCGCGCAGGAACCAGGTCTGCAGCAGCCCGCTCAGCGCCACCACGCAGAACACCCCGACGAGGACCAGCCCGGTGAACACCTTGCGCGCCCGGGCGTTGGACATCCACTGCGACATCAGCGCCACCACGGTCCCGGCCACCAGGCCCAGCATCGCGGTACGGGTGTGAGTCAGCAGCAGGATCGCGAACGACGGCACGATGACCACCAGCGCGTTCCGCCGCTCCAGCTTCCCGCCGAGCCACAGCAGGGTCGTGAGGCCGATGACGATGGCCGCGTACTGGCCGACCTGTGGCGGCGTCAGCGGCCACAGCGTGCCGGTGAGCCGTCCGCCGTATTCGAACGGCAGCGCGTTGCCCGGGCCCAGCGCGAGCCCGATCACCACCGTCACCAGCACCACGCCGTAAGCGCGGATATGGGTGCGGACGAGGTCGAGGCCGCCGTTCCACCAGCGGGTCAGCAACCACAGTGTGCTGATGAACAACGCGAACCGGAAGCAGCGGAACAGCGCGCCGAAACCGCCTTCCAGGTTCAGGCTCGCGACCACGCTCAGCACCAGCAGGACCGTGAGCAGGAAAAGATAGGCGCTCGGCCGGATCCGCAGCCTCGCGTTCAGCGCGAGCGCGATCATGAACGCGGCGCCCAGCGCGCCCATGGTGATCAGCTGGCTGACCGACCTCGGCAGCGGGATGACCGTCTTCGCCCCGGTCGAGCCCAGCGTGTTGATGATCAGCAACGTCCAGGCGATGCCGACCGCCTTCGGGGTGCTGCGGATCGCCGCCGCCGGGCGGACCGCGGGTTCGATCATGTCAGCCACCTCCCGCACGGGTCAGTTTGCTGCCTTGGTCCTGCTTGTAGGGCGCGCCCTGCCACTCGCCGAAGCCCAGGACCCGGCTCGGCTCGAACGCGACGAAGTTCCAAGGCCCGGAGTAGACGTTGTCGTAGAGCCGGTTGCCCTGGTGGAACGTGATCGCCTGCTGGACGACCTCGCCCTTGTACGGCGACCAGTCCGGATACGTGCCGAAGTTCGCGAGCATCGCGATCCGCGCGCAGCTCTCCTCGCAGCCCGCGACGGCCGGGTCGAGCACGAACCGGTTGTGGTGGATCTCGACGCGCTGGGTCTTCCACCGGCAGTCGGCGTTCAAGCCGCCCGACGCGATCGCCGGCTGCGCGCATTTCGCCTGCTCCGGAACCAGCCGCGTGCAGGAGCCGGACGACGTGTTGGCCGGGCTGTTGCAGAACCGGTCGGAGTTCTCCCACAGGGTGACGCCGTTCCAGTTGTTCTCGAACGTGTTCCCGGAGATCTCCAGTTTGTCCGTCCGCGCCTTCACCCTCGGCTCGCCGCCGGATTCGGACACGTAGATCGACGCCACCGGGAAGCTGTCGCCGCGGTCGATGTAGCGCTTGCCGTCCACCCAGTTGTTGCGGCGGATGGTGTTCCCGGCGATGACGGCGTTGTAGCTGGTCTCGTACATCAGCGCCGAGCCGTCATTGTTCTCGATGACGTTGGCCTCGATGCGGAAGTCGTTGTTGTTCGTGTCGGCCCACAAGCCGACGCCGCGGTTGTCGTGCACCCAGTTGCCGGTGACGTCGGCGCCGTCGACCGACCAGAACTTGATCCCGCCGGAGCAGCCGCAGCCGTCGATCTTGGCTTCCCAATCGCCGGTGTTGTTGCCGGTGATCTCATTGCCCTCGACGACGAGGCCGGTGATCTTGTTGTTCTGCGCGTAGGCGTTCATCCCGTACTGCCCGTTGCGCCGCAGGCAGTTCCCTCGCACCTGTTGCCGCGCGCCCGCCATCAGCGCCGCGCCGTCGTTGTCCTGGACGGTGCTGTGCTCGATGACCCATCCGTCGGCCGAGTCGTGGTTGACCACGCCTTCGTCGTGCGGCGCGGCGAAACCCTGGACGGTCAGGTTGCGGATCCTGACGTCGGCGGCGTCGCCGGAGAAGGCGTACTGGTTGATCTTCCGGCCGTCGAGGACCGCCTTCGGACCACCGAGGTAGACGTTGCCCGGCTTCGGGTTGACCTGGTCGTAGCGGTCGTCACCGAGTCTGTGCGTCCCCGGTGCCAGCCAGAACGTCGTCCCGGCCGGGTTCGAGCGGGTCTTCGTGGCGAGATCACCCGGCACCGCAGGGTCGATCTTCACCGCCCCCGCCGGCGCTTCGGCCGGGCCCTCCGGCAGCCTGTCGCACACCTGCGCGAAGGACGGCGGCTTGCCCGGATCCGGTCCCGGCTCGTCGGCCGGGGTCGTGCAGGCGGTGAGCGTCAACGAGCCGAGCAGCGCCAGAAGCGCTGCCCGGCGGAGGCGGTGCGGTCGTGCGATCACAATGGTGGATCCTCGTTACCTGATTCGAAGGTGAGCACGCTGGTGAACGTCGCCCCGTCGGCGGCGGTTCCACCGCCGAGCAGGGTCCACGCGGGCTCGCGGCGGCCGAACCCGGCCGAGTACCAGCCCATCGGCGGGGCGGTCTCGCCGCGATGCGCCGACCAGGTGAGTTCCGGCGGGAGCTCGAGTGTGGCAGCCCTGTCCTGGCCGTCGACCGTCCACGACAGGGCGGCGCTGCTGCCGGTCAAGGCGACCTCGACGGCGGGTCCGAGGTGGAACGCGAGACGACAACACCGCGCCTCGCCGCCGCGAACCTCATCGAGAATCCGCAGTTCAGTGCCGTTCAGCTCCACCGAACGCCGGTGGACCGACGGCGCGTAGCCGTCGTGTTCCGCGCTCCAGCGTGACGGCGTGCCCGCCGCGATCACGGTGGTCGCGGCGTGTTTCGTCCACAGGAACGGCCCGCCGGAAACGGACTGGTCGGCGCGGGAGAGTTCGAGCGTGTTGTGCGCGGCCGTGGACCGGAAGTACGACCGCCACTTCGGTTCGCCGTGGTAGCAGTAGGTTCCGGGGTCGGCGAGGATGTCGACACCGTCGTGCCGGACCTCCACCGAGAGCGCGTCCGCGTGCGCGTGGGCGGCGATGGACAGGAAGCCGTGCGGCCCGCCGTCGCAACGGCACCAGATCGCACCGTCCCGCAGAATGGTCATCCCGGCGTCGGCGAAGTCGTCCCGCCGCCGCACCGGCCGCCGCGCGTCTACCTGGATGTCCATGGCCAGCGCGGAGAAGAGCTGCGTGCGGACGTCCCCGCCCGGCGTCTCCGGCCACCAGTCCAACCGTCCGAAAAGGACGGATCCGGTGTCGAGCAGCGACGCCCAGCGGCTCGTCTCGTCGCCATCGACGATGAGCCCGAAGCCGTCGTCCGCGTCACCCTGCCTCGGTGGGCGCAGCTGATCGTCCACAATGGATGCCAGAGCGTCGGTCATCCGGAGCAGCACGAGCCAGATCGATTCGGGCACCGCGACCCCGGCGGCCTTGGCCTCCAGCGCCCCGGCGAACCCCAGTTCCAGCACGAGCCCGTGGTATTCGGTGGCGAGTTCCCGGTTGAGGCCGGAGTCGAAGGTGTTGTGCCGCAACATCTTGTCGAGTGACGCGAGCGCCGTGTCCCGCCACCCGGCGGATTCCGGGAACCAGGCGAACGCGCAGGCCGCGGCGAGCTGCCCCGCGTCCTCGGCGATCACGTGGTTGTTCGCCGACGAACCCCGGCTCGGGAACGCCGCCAGCCAGCGCTGGTGGTGCCAGATCTGGCCGAGCGCCACGGGGTTGTCCTCGAACAACGCCGGAGTCCGTGCCCAGCCGTCCAGCAGGCGCCGGACCCACACCCACGACAGCAGCCGGATGCCTAGTTCGATCCCGCTGACCCAGTGCACCCCGCGCATGGGCGGGTTGGCCGCCCACCACGACTTCAGGTGCGCGGCCACGCGTTCGGCGTACCGGTCCTCGCCGGTCAGGGCGTACGCGGCGGCCAGCACGGTGAGGTGCTGGTGCCGCGACGGCTCCCAGATCTGCTTGATGTCGCCGACGGCGTCCTCGCTCCGGTACGGGATGTCGAAGGAGTACACGTCGGACGGTGCGCGGCGGCCGGTCTTCGGGTCGTACGACCAGTCCGGGGCGACGAGGTCGTCCCGTTCGACGCCGAAGTACTCGGCGCGCCCGTCCATCAACCGGTCGGCGGCGACGAGCAGATCCTTCACCGCCTCGCCCGAGACGGCGGCGAGGACGTCCTCGCCGGGCACCGTCGCGAACCGGCGGTCCGGCAGCCAAGCCGCCTTCTCCCCCGCGACCCCGCGCCACTGGCGTTTGCGTACGACGTCGGTGACCCGGCCCGCGATCTCGGCGGGCCCCATCCTCGACAGTCTCCGGAGGTACCAGGACGGATCCATCAGCCGAGTCCGATCCGGACCGGCATCCCGGTTTCCAGGCTGCGGTTGACCGCGAGCGTGGCCAGCGTCGTCGAAACGAGCGACTCGACCGAGACCGGCATCGCGACCCCGGTGCTCAGCGCGTCGACGAACGCTTCGAGTTCGGCCGCCTGCCCCTTGTCCCGGCCCTTGGGGATGCGCGAACTCGCCCACTTCTTGCGGCCGAACACCGACGCGCGCGCGAAGTCGTCGAACTTCAGCACCTTGCCGTCGGCGGTGAGATCGATCGTCTCCTTGGGGAACGCCGACGAACCACTGGTGGTGTACGCGATCGACGCGGTCGAGCCGTCCGGGTAGCGCAGCAGGATCTGCAGGTCCTGGTGACCGGGGGTCGCGGTGGCGTACACGGAGACCGGGTCGGAGCCGAGCAGCCAGCTGACCGTGTCGATGAAGTGGCCACCCTCGCCCGCGAAGCGCGAACCCTCGCTGTCGGCCTGGTTGTACCAGCTGTTCGCGTCGAGCTGCCCGGCGTTGACCAGGTACCGCACGGAAGCCGGGCCGATCCGCGGGCCGAACTGGCGCACCGACTCGTTCAGCAGTGGGGCGAATCGGCGGTTGAAGCCGACCTGCAGCCGGTCGTTCCCGGATTCCTCGATCGCGCCGAGCACGACCTCCAGTTCCTTCTCCGACAGCGCGAGCGGCTTCTCCACGAAGACGGCCTTGCCCGCGAGCAGCGCGCGCCTGGTCAGTTCGGCGTGCGAGCTGTGCCTGGTCACGATGAACACGGCGTGGATCGAGTCGTCTTCGAGCATCGCGTCGACGTCGGTGGAGGCGCGGGCGAAGCCGAACTTGCGCTTGGCGTTCGCACCCGAGAGCGCGGACGTGGTGACGACTTCGAAAAGGTCGAGGTACTCCATCTCCACGAGATGCGGGAGAAGCATCGAGGACGCGTAGTTGCCGGCGCCGATGAAGCCGATCCGCAAGCTGTCGAGCTTCGGCACCGCGCGGCTCGTGACGGGCTTGGGCAGCGAAACCTCGGTGACGGGCTCGGTGGTGGTGGCGGCGCGCTTCTCGTACTCGAACAGCACCGCGACGGCCTTGAGTTCGCCCTCGTTCAGCTTCCGGTACGTCTCCACGGCGTCGGAGAAGGCCGAGACGTGCGAGATCAGCGGCTCGACGTCGAGACGGCCGCTGCCCATCAGGTCGACGACGCATTCCAGGTTGCGGCGCTCGGTCCAGCGGACCTGGCCGATCGGGTAGTCGCGGCCTTCGAGTTCGTACTCCGGGTCGTAGCGGCCGGGGCCGTACGAACGGGAGAACCGGACGTCGAGTTCCTTTTCGTAGTAGGCGTTCCACGGCAGGTTCAGCGAGCACTTGCCGATGTCGATCACCCGGCCGCGGTCGCGGGCCAGCTTCGCGGCCAGCTCCACCGGCTCGTTCGTGCTGCCGCCCGCGGCGAGGTACACCTGGTCGACGCCGTGCCCGGAGCTGATCTCCGCGACCGCGGTGTCGATGACGCCGGAGCCGGGATCCCCGCATTTCAGCGCCCCGAGCCGTTCGGCGAGCGCGCAGCGCGCCGGATCCGGGTCGACGCCGACCACGCGGACCCCGGAGGCGACCAGCAGCTGGACGACCAGCTGGCCGATCAGGCCGAGCCCGATGACCAGCGCGATGTCGCCGATCTGCGGTTCGCCCTGGCGGACCCCCTGCATCGCGATCGAGCCGACCGTGCCGAACGCGGCGTGCCGCGGGTCGACGCCGTCGGGCACCTTGGTGTACAGATTCTTGGGCACCCAGTTCAGTTCCGCGTGCAGCGCGTGCTCGTTCCCCGCGCAGGCCACGTGATCCCCGACGGCGACGTCGTCGATGCCCGCGCCGACCTCCTCGACGACGCCGCACAGCGAGTATCCCAGCGGCGTGTACGAGTCGAGTTTGTTCATCGCCTTGCGGTACGTGGCGCCCAGCCCGTTCGTCGCGACGCTCTGCATCACCTTCGCGACCTGATCCGGCCGGGCCTTCGCCTTGCCCACCAGCGAAAGGCTCGCCTCGGACACCTTCATCATCTCGGTGCCGGTGGAGATCAGCGAATAGGCGGTGCGGACCAGCACACCCCCCGGTTTGCACGCGGGCACTTCGACGTCGAGGAGCGCCAGCTCCCCGCTCTTGTAGTTCTGCACTACCTGCTTCACGTCGCTCCTCAGCGATCAGGGGGTCCGGGCCGAAACGGCGCCGCGATACCAGTACTCGAGGGTCAAGATGTGCCAGAGATGCTTCGACCGGTCCTGCTGCCCGGACGCGTCTTCGTCGACGAGCTTCTGCAAGGCCTCACGACGGAGGAACCCGGCCTTCACCAATTCACCTTCGTTCGTCACCTCGCGCACCAGCGGCGCGAGGTCGCGGCTCATCCAGGCCCGCAGCGGCGCGCTGAACAGGCCCTTCGGCCGGTGCACGATCTCGGCGGGAAGGATCGACAGCGCCGCTTCCTTGAGCGCCATCTTCCCTTGGCGCTTCACGATCTTCCGGTCGCCGGGGATCCGGAACGCGGCCTTCACGACCTCGATGTCGACGAACGGCGTCCGCACCTCGGTGGAGGCCGCCATGCTGGACCGGTCGGTGTAGGCGAGGTTGAGCCCCGGCAGGAAGAGCCGGGAGTCGGCGAGACACATGCGGTTCACGAAGTCTGACAACGTGTTGTCGTGATAGGTGTCCGCATGTTCGGTGATCACGTCGTCGACCGCGCCGGCGAGGTCCGGGTTCAGCAGGCCGACCAGTTCCGCCTGGTCGTACATCGTGTAGCTGCGCCGGAACGCGGTCTCCTCGGGCAGCTCCGCGAACGAGAGGAACCGCTTGGCGAAGCGGACCGACCGGAATCCCCGTTTCGACGTCGCCACCGGCAGTCTGTCCACAAGGGACTCGACGGGCCGCCGCACGAGGCCGGGAACCCGTTGGTACCGCACGGCAAGCGTGTTCGCGAGGTGCTTGCGGTATCCGGCGAACAGCTCGTCGGCGCCCATACCCGAGAGCATCACCTTGACGCCCGCCTCGCGGGCCGCGGTGCAGATCAGGTAGCTGTTGATCGCCGCCGGGTCGCCGATCGGCTCGTCGAGGTGATACGTCATGCGCGGCAGCAGATCCAGCACCTGCGGCGCGATCTCGATCTCGTGCAGGTCGACGCCGAACTTCGCGGCGACCTTCTTCGCGTACATCAGGTCGTCCGGCATCGCCTCGAACTTCGCGTCCTCGGCCCGGAAACCGATGGTGTACGCGGAGATCCCCGGCCGTTCACGAGCGGCGAGCGCGGTCAGGTAGCTGGAGTCGAGGCCGCCGGAGAGGAACGTCGCGACCGGCACGTCCGCGATCAGATGCTTGCGCGTGGAGTCTTCGATGACGGCGTTGAGGTCGAACTCGCCCTCATACGCGGCGCCTTCCTCGGCGACCTGGCGCAACGACCAGAAGGTGCCGCGCTCGGCGTCGCCGTTCGGCCGGAACCGCGCCCAGCTCCCCGGCGGCAGCTTCTCGGCCTCCTTGAACGCGCAGCGGCCGTCCGGGACCCAGTAGTAGAGCAGGGAAGCGACGAGCGCGGTGTCGTCGACGGTCAGCGAGCCGCCCAGTTCGGCGGCCAGCGCCTTCAGCTCGGACGCGAAGGCGACGCCCTTGCCGCGACGCACCAGGAACAACGGCTTGATCCCCAGCTGGTCGCGGACCAGCACCAGCTCGCCGGACCGCTCGTCGAAGACACCGAACGCGAACATGCCGCGCAGCCGGTGCAAGCCCTCGGTGCCCCACGCGCGCCAAGCTTCCAGCAGGACCTCGGTGTCGGACGTGCCCCGGAAGCGCACACCGGTGGCTTCGAGTTCCTTCCGCAGCTCCGGCGCGTTGTACAGCTCGCCGTTGTAGGTCAGCGCCAGCCCGTCCTTGACCATCGGCTGCGCGCCGGTTTCGGTCAGGTCGACGATCGACAGCCGTCGGTGTCCTAAGTGGACCTCTCCGTGGTCGTACCTGCCGGAACCGTCCGGCCCCCGGTGGGCGAGTGTCTTGGTCAGCCGATCGGTGAGCGGTCCCCCGTCCGGCCAGAAGTAGGCCCCTGCGATGCCGCACATCTGCTGTCGCTCCCCTTACAAGGCTTCGGCGTTATCCGGTGACACAGGCTTGAATCGTTTGGTCGGCTGATCGGCGTTGTCGTCGGCGCGTTTGTACGGGGTCGGATGCCGCCGTCCGTTCTTCTTCTCCCGCGGGAACATCTCGACCGGCTTCGGCGCGGGCGTGGCGACCCTCTCGACCGGCTTCACCACCGGTCGCGGCGCCCGTCGTTCCGGCGGGGCCTTGCGCTCGGGCACGGCACCGGCGCGACCGCGCAACGCGGTGTGCAGGCCGTCCCACAGCGTCCCGTCGGTGTGGTCGCGCGGATCCGGGTCGACCACGACGACGCCGATGATCGGGATCCGCCGGTCCGCCAGCTGACGGGCGACGGTGTGCAGCCATTCGGTGTTCGCGTGCCCCGCGCGCACGACGAGGATCGTCTCCGCACCGAGGAATTCGAGATCGGTCCACGCCGTGCCGGGCTCGATCGAGCCGACGCCGATGCGCCGTTCCTGCGCGGCCATCGGGACGTCACCACGGTCCAGTACCTGGATCGGGCCTTCCCCTGCCAGCTCGCGGAGGTTCGTCTTCGGCAGGTCGTCGACGAGCGAGACCGGCCCCTTCTCGGCCAGCTCGCGCGCCATGTCGACGGCGAGCGCGGCGGTGACCCGGCGGGCGCCGAGGTCGAGCAGCGACACCGAGCCGCCCTCCTGCCGGACGGCGCGGACCAGGGTGGCCGCGACCCGCCGCCGCCCGGTCTCCGCCTGGGACCGCCGCAGGAAACGCGGCGGATCGGGCAGCTGCGCGATCACCGAGGCGCCTAGGTGCCGCGAGATCTCGCGGCGCAGCACCGGCCGGTCCTTCACCACGCTCGTGACGGCCGCGAGGCCCAGTCCGGCGAGCAATCCCAGCGCGAAGCCGATCCCGGCGTCGGTGGCGAGGGTCTTGAGCAGCGAATGCGGCAGGATCCGCGGCGCGTCCACGATCTGTGTCCCGGCGGCGACCTTCGGCGTGCCGATGCCCGCCTCCTGCGCGCGGCCGTCGTAGTCGGAGATCTTGGACGTCAGCTCCGCGCGGCGCGAGTACAGCCGCTCCAGCTGAGCGGGGTTGGCGTTGCGGCCCTTGGCCTCTTCGGTGACGATCGACGCTTCGATCGGGGTGAGCTCGTTCTGGGCCTGATTGCGCTGGTCGAGCAGGGCCTTCTGCTGCGCCGCCGCGGCCGCCTGGTTGCGGCCGACGTACTCGGCGATGAAGGCTTCCGAAATCGCCTGAGCGCGGGCCAGCGCCTCGTCCCTGGTCTTGCCCTTGACCGTCAGCTGGAGCACGTTGTTCGTCAGGCCGAGCCCCTCGTAGTCCTTGAGGAACTCCTCCGGCGCTTGCGTGCTGTTCAGCTTCTTGAGCGCCTCGCCCGCGGTCTTCGTCGTCTCCAGCACGGCGACGTCGGTCCGCATCAGGGTTCCGCTGTCGGTCGGCGAGTCGTCTGGGTGGATCACGAGGATCTGCGCGACCGCGGTGGGCGGCGACGGCATCAGCATCGCGACCAGCCCGCCGGCGATCAGGCCCAGCAGGGCGGTGGCCACCCACAGCCGACGTCGTCTCCGTACCGAGACGACCAGCCGCTGCAGGTCGACGAGCGGCTCTGACTTCGCTTTTTCGGCGCTGGTCACGCGGTACCTGCCAGGGCTTCGTGGTCGGACGGGGCGGATGTGCCGGGCCGGGTGCGGGTCGGCCGGACCGGCCGGATCAGCACGGTGCCCACCATGGCGAGACCGGCGTCGGCGACGGCTTCGGCGATCCCGACCAGCTCCCAGGCAGACCTGGAGCCGAGGCTCGTCACGACGAGGACCCCGTCCGCGCCGGTGTCCGTGACGATGGGCCGCGCCGGGGACACCGTCACGACGGTGAACCACCGGTCGGCGAGCGCGGCGAGCCGTTCGGCGGCCGCCTGCCCGGCACGATCGCCGTCGGCGGCGACCACGAGCAGCCGCCGGTGCGGCAGCCGGGAGATCAGGCGCCGGTACAGGACTTCGGAGCCGATCTCGTCGGCGAAGACGTCGACCCGCGGGACGTTCCACGGCCGATCGTCACGGAGAAGCTTGGCCCGCAACGTGGTGCCGTCGGACGGCTGCTCCACGGCGTCGAAGGTGGCGAGCACCGGGCCGCCGATCGCCGCGGCGATCTCCTCCTCGTCCCGCAGCCGCCGGTCGGTGCGGGCGGTGAAGAGGTGACCGAACAGGCCGATGAGGAAGAACAGCACCGCGCCGCCGAGGGCGAGCTGCGGGAGCGTGGGCGCCGCCGCCGAGGACGGCAGTTCGGCCGAGCCGAGGACGACCATGTTGCCGAGGCCGCTGGCCGTGTCGGCCGCGTTCAAACTGGACATCGCCGATTCGATCGACGAGCGCAGGCCCTGCAGTTCGGTGCGGAGCTGGACGCTCTCGACGGTCGTCTTGCCTTCATTGACCTTCGCGGAGAGTTCGCTGATGCGCTGGTTCGTCTGCTGGACCTGCTGACGCAGCGTCTCGCGGCGTTCCTGCGCCAGCTGGACCGCCGCGTCACCGGAACCGGCGATGATCTGCGTCGAGTACTTCACGAACTCGCTCGCGATCTGGTCTGCCATCCGCTGCGTCTGTTCGGCGGTGTCACCGGTGGCCTCGATGGTGATGACATTGCCCTGTGCGACCGAGGTGGCCACCTTGTCCCGCAGCTCCGCGCCGGTCATCCCGTCGCCGAGCCCGGCCGCGGCCCGGTCGAGGACGACCGAACTGGTCGCCACCTCGGCCTGGGTGAGCAGTTCGTCCGCCTCGCGTGGGCCCTGCAGCAGCACGCTGGACGTCGTGGTGTAGCCGGGCGAAAGGATCACCGACGATCCCGCGCCGAGCAGGGCGCCGAGCACGGCGAGGACCAGCAAGGTCCGCCATCGCCCGCGCAAGACCTGTCCGATCATGGACAGGCGCACCGTGTCGTCAGTCAAAGCCGGGATCTCCGTCCGGTGCGTGGGGGTGTGCATGAATCCCGTCGGACCGGCCACCGCGTTGGTTACAGGGTTTCCCGACTCTTGTTCAAAACGCGACCGGGAAGTCGATCACCGGACCGCGGCCGCATAGGCCGCGAGCAGGGCTTTCTGGGAGTTCTCCCACGACAGCGGACCGGCGACGCGCGCCCGTCCCAGCTCACCCATGGCGGCCCGCTGATCCGGCGAGTCGAGCAGATGCGCGATCAGCTTCGCGAACTCCGGCTCGTCGTTCGCCGGGGCGTACAGGGCGGCCTCTCCGGCCGAAACCCTGGCCTCCCGCAGTTCGAAGGACACGATCGGACGGCTCATCGCCATGTACTCCATGATCTTGTTCATGGTCGACACGTCGTTGAGCGGGTTCAGCGGATCCGGCGAAAGGCAGACGTCGGCCGAGGACAGGTAGCGCAGCAGGTCCTCGTCGGAGATCCGGCCGGTGAACTCGACCTGGTCGTCGAGCTTCAGTTCCTTGGACAACGCCACCATGGCGTCGAAAGCGTCGCCGGAGCCGATGAACACGGCGTGCCAGTCCCTGCGGCCGACCTCGTCCCGCAGTGACGCGAGCGCGCGCAAGGCGTAGTCGACGCCGTCCTGCGGGCCCATCACGCCGAGGTACGCCAGCAGATGCGGCTTGCCCTTCTTCAGCTCGGGCTCGGCCGGAACCAGGTGGAACCGCTCGACCACGGGCGCGCTGCGCACGACGAAGACGTCGTCCGGCGACTTGCCGCCGCGTTTCACGGCGACGTCCTTGTAACTCTCGTTGGTCGCGATGACGACGTCGGCCGTCTTGTAGGTGCGGCGCTCCAGCGCGCAGACCGCGCGGTAGAGGAAGTCCTCCCCGCGGTCGAAGCGCGAAAGGTACAGCTCGGGGCAGAGGTCGTGCTGGTCGAAGATGAACTTCGCGCCCTGGCGCTTGAGGTACAGCGCGACGAGGAACAGCAGGTCCGGCGGGTTGCAGGCGTGCACGACGTCCACCCGGCCCACCTTGCGGGCGAGGCGCAGCGTGTGCCACAGCGCCGAGCCGTACTCCTGGACGTACCCGGCCGGACCACCGGTCGCGGCCTTCAGCGGGTACCGCAGGATGTGGACGCCGTCGATGGTGACCTCGGCTTCGGTGTCCCGCTTCGTCCCTTGTGGACAAATGACGTGGACTTCCCAGCCGGCGTCGCGAAGCGTCTGGCACTCCTGCCAGACGCGGCGATCGAAGGGGACGGAGAGGTTCTCGACGAGGATGAGAGCTTTACCAGGCAAGACCGACATATCCCTCTTCAGCCCGGCGACGGTCGGCGTCGGGTACGCGGACGAGATCGATGATGGTGTGGCCGCCACCCGCCGGGAGGGCCGCGAGGACCTCCGGATCGGTGGAGCCGATGAGGCAGACCTCGGCGTGGTCGACGACCTCGCCGACCGAGCCGGCGAGCAGCTGGCCGAGATGCGGCAACCTGCCCTCGATGTACTCGCGGTTCGCGCCGATCAGCCGCGAAAGGCTGACGTTGGCGTCGTAGATGCGGAGGTCGTACCCCTTGCCGAGCAGGCGCTCGGCAAGTTCGACCAGCGGGCTCTCGCGCAGGTCGTCGGTGCCGGGTTTGAACGAGAGGCCGAACAGGCCGATCTTGCGTTTCCCGGTGCGCGCGACCAGATCGAAGGCACGCTGGAGGTGTTCGTCGTTGGAGGGCAGCACGTGCGACAGGATCGGGACGGCGACGTCCGCGCGGTGCGCGGCGTAGACCAGGCCGCGCAGATCCTTGGGGAGGCACGAGCCGCCGAAGGCGAACCCGGGGCGGAGGTAGGCGGGGCTGATGTTGAGCTTGCGGTCGGCGAGGAAGACGTCGATCACCTGATGCGAGTCGAGCCCCAGCGCCCGGCAGATCGCGCCGAGCTCGTTCGCGAAGCCGATCTTGAGCCCGTGGAAGGAATTGTCGGCGTACTTCGTCATCTCGGCGACCGGGATCGGGACGCGGAAGACCTCGCCGGGAAGGCCTTCGTACAGCGCTGCGACGACGTCACCACTGGCCGCGTCGAGCTCGCCGATGACGGTCTTGGGCGGGTCGAAGAAGTCCTTGACGCTGCTCCCCTCGCGCAGGAACTCGGGGTTCACCGCAACGCCGAAGTCGACGCCCGCGGTGCGGCCGGACGACTTCTCGAGGATGGGGACGAGCAGATCCAGGCAGGTGCCGGGGAGCATGGTGCTGCGGAAGACGACGGTGTGCCGTTGCGTCTTGGTCTTGAGCGCTTCGCCGATTTCCTCGGCGACACGCTCCAGGAACGCCGTCGACAGGCTGCCGTTCGGCGCCGACGGGGTACCGACGCAGATGAGGGAGACTTCGCTGTCCGCGATCGCCTGTCTCACGTCGGTCGTCGCTCTCAGCTTGCCCGCGGCGACCACCTCCGCGGTCAGTTCCCCGATCCGCTCTTCGACCACCGGCGCCTTGCCGCTGGCGACGAGTTCGATCTTCACCGGGTTCACGTCGACCCCGACGACCTCGTGCCCGCGTCCGGCAAGGCACGCCGCCGACACGCAACCGACGTAACCGAGCCCGAAGACACTGATCTTCATGACGAATTCCTCCAGCCGCATTCCGCTGCCCGTTGGTCGGCGGGAGGGCCGGGTTCGTTACCGGTGTCCGTCGTTCGCCTGCTTTTGGCGGAATGCCTGTGCGGCAAGGGAATTACTCATCGTCCGCGGGGCGCGAAACGCTACAGGAAGCGCGTAAGGGTTTCGTCTCGATCCCTCGTACACGCGTGAAACGCCCTCCCGGTTGCCCGGCCACGGCACCGGAATGTTCCGCTCTACCCTCCCGGATGATCCGGACTTTAGGTTCGCTTCGTCGACGATCGCCGGGAGCGCCCGTGGGAGACGGGCGCGCACCAGGCGAGACTGGGGGAACACCATGCGAAGAACGTCGCTGCGCACGATCGGCGCGTTGACCACGGCCTTCATGGTCGCCGGCCTGGCAACCGCAGTGCCCGCGTACGCCGCCACCGGCCCGAACATCAAGGTGACGGCCAAAGCCCAGGAGGGACGCTGGCTGCCGGGTGACGCCATTCCGATCGAGGTGACGGTCGCCAACATCGGTGACACGACGGCGAATCAGGTCAAGGGGTACGGCGACCGTGAGTCCGGCGCCTACTTCACCTTCGACGAAGCTTCCTGGGGCGACCTCCGCTCCGCGGACGGCGCGACCTACGCGCCGGGCGAGAGCAGGGTGTACACGCTCAAGGGCAGCGTGTACACCCTCACCGAGGGCAACCCGGTGCTCACCATCGATGTGAGCAGCCCGGAAGAGGCCGACTACTCGGACAACCGCAGCCGGACCACAGTCGGGCTGCTGTCGCCCGACACCACCGACCGTGTCGCCGGGGTGCTCTACGGCGACCGCGACGAGGACGGCAAGCTCTCGCCCGGCGAGGGGCTTGCCGGTGCCGAAGCTCGTCTGATCGGTCCGGGTATGTCCGGGCACCTCGTCGCGATCACCGACGCCGAAGGTCGATTCTCCTTTGCTGCCGTCCCGGTCGGTTCCAACATCTCGTGGCACTTCGAGAAGCTTCCGGACGGCTGGGTGACCGAATACCCGCCGAGCCTGAGAGTGGACGGCAGCGGGCAGAACACCGCGCTCGAGGGCAGGGCGATCCGCCCGTTGACGGACTCGTTGAGCGCGAAGATCGCGCTCGACAAGGCCAGCTACGCGGTGGGCGAGACCGCGACGGCCACGGTGACGCTGACGAACGTCGGAACCCGCGAAGTCACCGGCCTGTACGCGGGCTGCGACCCGGGCGGCTTCGAACGGGGTTTGGAGGTCCCGCAAACCCAGTGGGGCGCGTTCAGTTACGTGAACAAGGCCGGCAAGGTCGCTCCTGGGCAAAGCGTGGTCTTGAAGGTCGCCGGCAAGGTGCCCGCGAGGGCGGGCGCCTACGGTGAGACCGGGCTCGATTGCTGGTTCGACAACGACAACTCCTTGAGTTCCGGGCCGTATGCCTACCAAAACGCGAAGGTGCCGGGCGCCAGGGCCGACTCCCGCGGCCGGCTCTGGCACGACAAGAACGGTGATCATCGGATCGACCCCGGCGAAGGAGTGGCGAACACGACCGTCGCCCTGAGCACGATCGACAAGAAGCTCGTGTCGCTCGCCAAGACCGACGCCAACGGCTTCCTGACCTTCACCAACGTCGCGGTCGGCGAATACCGGCTCTCGATACTCGGCCCATGGCGGACGAGCACGTCCGGCGAGACCGTCGAGGTCGTCGCACCGCCTTACAACCCCGGCCAGTGGACCCTGCACGTGGTCCCGCGCTGATCATCCGCTCGGACGGCCCCGGGGCGAAGGCTCCCGGGGCCGTCGACTTCCGCTCAGCCCTGAACGAACTTCGCCGCCAGGCTCTGCCCGACCGAGGCCGACTTCCCGTTGTCCTCGATCGGCGACACCTTCGAGTTCTTGAAGCAGATGTAGGTCACGCCCGAGTCGACGCCGCCGTTCTTCGGGTCCGGGTTGATCCCGAGCGCCTTCGCGGCCGCGTAAGACGCCTCGCCGATGATGTCCTTCGGGCCGGTGTCGCCGATGACGGTGTAGAGCACCTTGTCGTTGTAGATCACCGCGCACGAGCCGGCGCCCTTGAGGCCCGCCTTCTCGAAGTTCCACGTGCTGCTGATGCTCGGCACGACGACGTAGGGCGTCTGGTCGGCGATCAGCGCCTTGCCGTCGGAGCGCGGGTACGCGGTGCCGTCCTGGAACCACGGGTCGGTGTTCTTGTTGCACCGCGCGGTCGGCTGCCCATCGCAGTCGACGTCCATGTCGGCCTTCCAGAAAACGGCGCTCCCCGCGTCGCAGACCGCGATGGTCCGGCCGGTTTCTTCGTCGGTCTTGTACTTGCCGTTCGACACCTGCTTGCAGGTGGTGGTCTTCGCCAGCAACTGCTGCGCGGTCGGGGCCGCCTGTGTCGAGGGGGAAGCCACGGCCGTCGCCGCGGGGGTCAGCCCCGCGGCCATCACCATCGCCGATAAGAGGAGCAGTTTCCGCATACCGAGCACCCCTTTGTTAATAAAACTTCTTTACCGAGGGTGCTCAGAATGCCTTCGCGGTCGATTCCGCTCAAGGGTTATTTTCCCACTGCACAAAGAAAACCGGTCAAAAGCGGGCAAGCCTGGCGACCCGCGCCATGAGCCGTCCCGCTCGGCGGTACAGCCCTTCCCGCTCACCGAGCACACTGTCGATCCACTCCTGGTCGACGTCGTGCCGCACCTCGATCCGCGGCCGCAGCCAGCCGTCGCGCGAAGCAGTGCCACCTTCGGTCGTATAGACCCTCGTCGCGCCGGAACGCCGGAGCCTGCTGAGCACCCGCCGGTCGTAGGCGCCGAACGGCGGCGCGTAGGCGCGCACGGGTTTCCCGCTCAAGTCCGCGAGCAGTTTCGGCGCGGTTTCCAGTTCACGCCGGGCGTTCCGGTCGTCGAGCCGCCGCCAGTCGCGGTGCTCCCAGCCGTGCGAACCGATCGACATGCCCGCCTCGACCAGCTCGCGAAGGCCGTCGGCGTCGAGGAAACCCCGCTGCCCGATCCGGCCCGCCAGCGGGAAGAACTCGGCCGTGAGATCGCGCTCCACCAGCCTGGGGAGCGCGATCTCGACGTCCGAGGAGTTGCCGTCGTCGAACGTGAGGCCGACGTCTTCGCGTCCGGCCACGGTGTCGAGCACCCGCTCGAACTGTTCGACCGTCACCCATGATTCGTTTTCACCGGGATCCAGCGCGCGCACGGGCCTGCCCACGCCGCCTATCGCCAGGATCACCATCCGCGCCTCATTCGGGACCGAGTGTGTTTCCCGATTAATCGAGTTGGCGAACGGAGTAGTTACATGATCCCGCAAGGTGTCCACGAACGGGTTACTTGCGAATCTCCAGGGTGCAGCACTTCGGGCCGCCGCCCGCCTTCCTGAGCTCGGAAATGTCCAGGAAGACGACCTCGTAGCCGCGTTCGGTCAGCCGTGCCGCCAATCCGGTCGCCTCGACCGGCAGAACGACGTTGCGGCCGTCGGACACCCCGTTCAGGCCGAAACACTCCGCGTCGGCCCGGTTCGCGATTACCGCGTCCGGGAACATCCGCTCCAGCACCTTTCGCGACCCGGCCGAGAAGGCCTCCGGGAAGTAGGCGATCTGGGCGGACGTGGTGTCGGTGGCCTCGGCGAGCACGAACAGCGCGGTGTCGAGGTGGTAGTAGCTCGGGTCGATCAGCCGCAGCGACACGACCGGGACACCGAGGACCTCCTGCGCTTCGGCATGCGCGGCCGGGTCCGTCCGGAAGCCGGTACCGGCGAGCAGGACCTTGCCGGTCCACGCGAAGTCGCCCTCGGCTTCGTTGATCTTCTCGGGCATGGTGATGTCGCGGTAGCCGTGCTCGACGAACCAGCGGCGGAAGTGCTCGGCCTCGGCGGTGCGCTGCGGCGCGCGGAACCGCGAGCCGAGGACACGGCCGTCGACGACGGTGCCGGAGTTCGCGGCGAACACCATGTCGGGCAGCCCTGGCTGGGCATCGATCTCCTCGACGGTGTGGCCGAGGCGCCGATAGGTGTCGCGGAGTTCGGTCCATTGCGCCATCGCGGTGTCGACGCTGACCGGGACCGACGGGTCCATCCACGGGTTGATGACGTAGTCCACCGCGAAGTACCGCGGCGGGCACATGAGGTAGCGGCGCGTCGTGGGTACACGGGGCTGCTGCTCCAGTTCCGGCATACCCGAAGGGTAAGGCTTACCTAATTCCGCAATCAATCGCTGTTCGCTGCGCATATACCTGCTAAACATTGCGTGTGAACACCATCGACCAGCGAATCGTTTCATGCCTGATGGCCAACGCGAGGTCCAGCTACGCCGACATCGGCAAGGTCGTCGGCCTGTCCGCGCCCGCGGTGAAACGGCGGGTCGACAGACTGCTCGAAACCGGGGTCCTGCGCGGGTTCACCGCGGTCGTCGACCCGGAGGCGCTGGGCTGGGGCACCGAGGCGTTCGTCGAGATGACCTGCAACGGCAACATCACCCCGGCGCGGATCCGCGCCCGGCTGGAGCCGTTGCCGGAGGTCGTCGCGGCGTACACGGTGTCGGGGGCGGCCGACGCGATCGTCCATCTGCGCGCGTCGGACATCCACCATCTGGAGACCGCGCTGGAGCGGCTGCGCGGCCTGGAGATCGTCGACCGCACGGTGTCCACCGTCGTCCTGTCCCGGCTGTTGGAGCGCCCACCGACGCCCGAAGCGTGACACCCTCGATCCCGTGACCGATCAGATCCGCTCCAGCCACGACGGCGGCGTCACCGTGCTCACCATCGACGCTCCCGCGACCCGCAACGCCCTGACGCTCGACCTCTCCGCGCAGCTGGCCGAGGCTGTTTCACGCGCCGAAGCCGACGAAAGTGTCCACGCTCTGGTCATCACCGGCGCACCGCCGGCGTTCTGCGCGGGCGCCGATCTGGACACGCTCGCCGGCGCCAGGGAAGACGGGCTCCGCGCGATCTACGACGGATTCCTCTCGGTGGCGCGGTGTTCACTTCCGACGATCGCCGCGGTCGGCGGCGCCGCCGTGGGGGCCGGACTGAACCTCGCACTCGCCGCGGACGTCCGCATCGTGGGACCGAAGGCCAAATTCGTGGCCAGATTTCTCGATCTGGGCATCCATCCCGGCGGCGGGATGACGTGGATGATCCAGCGGCTCGTCGGCCCGCAGAAGGCGGCGGCGATGACGCTCTTCGGTGAAGTCGTCGGCGCCGAAGCCGCTGTCGAATGCGGGCTCGCGCTCCGGCTCGTCGAAGGGGACCTGGTCGAGGCGGCCCGTGAACTGGCGAAACCCGCCGTCGGCGCCCCGCGCGACGTCCTTCTGGCGACCAAGCGCACGCTCCGGCACACCGCGGGACTGACCGACCATTCGGCCGCCGTCGACGCGGAGATCGAGCCGCAGATCGCGTCGCTCACCGGCCCCGCGTTCGCCGAACGACTCACCGAGTTGCGCGCGGCCATTACCGGCCGATGACCGTTCCTCGACCGGACTTCACTACGCTGGAAGGAGATACGGCTCACAATCGGGCCGCATCGCCGACCGTTACCATCGGTAACAGATAAACCGGATAATCCCCGCTCAGCGCCGAGCTCAGGACACTCGAGGAGTAGGTCCAGACCGTTTTTACGGCAACCTGGAAAGTGTCCCGAGGACTAACCTCGGGACATGGCACCTGTGACCTGGCCGACATCGCCGGGCGAGGCACGCCGAACTCCGGCATGGCCGGGGACGACGCACGTCGGGAGAGAGGGAATCCCTGACCTATGAGCACGAGTGCGAACGGCAACGGCTCCTTGTCGGCCGTCAGGCCCACCGAGGTCGCCAAGCTGGACCGGGTGGTCATCCGGTTCGCCGGTGACTCCGGTGACGGCATGCAGCTGACGGGCGACCGGTTCACCTCCGAAGCGGCCGCCTTCGGCAATGACCTGTCGACCATGCCGAACTTCCCCGCGGAGATCCGCGCGCCGCAGGGCACCATCCCCGGCGTCTCGAGCTTCCAGGTGCACTTCGCCGACTACGACATCCTGACCCCGGGCGACCGGCCGGACGTCCTGGTCGCCATGAACCCCGCCGCGCTGAAGGCGAACCTCGCCGACGTCCCGACCGGCGGGACGATCATCCTCAACACCGACGAGTTCACGAAGCGGAACCTGGTCAAGGTCGGTTACGAGAACGACCCGCTCGACGACGACACCCTTTCGGCCTATCAAGTCCACCGGGTGGCCATGTCGACGTTGACCAGAGGCGCGCTCGAAGCCACCGGACTGTCCAAAAAGGACGCCGAACGCGCGAAGAACATGTTCGCGCTCGGGCTGCTCTCGTGGATGTACCACCGGCCGACCGAGGGCACGGAACGCTTCCTGCGCGAGAAGTTCGCGAAGAAGGCCGACATCGCCGAGGCCAACATCCTGGCCTTCCACGCGGGCTGGAACTACGGCGAGACGACGGAGTCGTTCGCGACGACGTACGAGGTCGCGCCCGCGAAACTGAACCAGGGCACGTACCGCCAGATCACCGGCAACACCGCGCTGGCGTACGGGCTGGTCGCCGCCGGGCAGCAGTCCGGCCTGCAGATCCTGCTGGGCACGTACCCGATCACCCCGGCGTCGGACATCCTCCACGAGCTGTCCAAGCACAAGAACTACGGCATCCTCACCTTCCAGGCCGAGGACGAGATCGCCGGTATCGGCGCCGCGCTCGGCGCCTCCTACGGCGGCGCGCTGGGCGTCACCTCGACCTCCGGGCCCGGTGTCGCGCTGAAGTCCGAGGCCATCGGTCTCGCGGTGATGACCGAACTGCCGCTGGTCGTCATCGACGTCCAGCGCGGTGGCCCGTCGACCGGCCTGCCGACCAAGACCGAACAGGCCGACCTGCTGCAGGCGATGTTCGGCCGCAACGGCGAATCGCCGGTGCCGATCGTCGCGCCGCTGTCCCCCGCCGACTGCTTCGACGCGGCGATGGAGGCCACCCGGATCGCGCTGAAGTACCGCACCCCGGTGTTCCTGCTGTCGGACGGCGCGATCGCGAACGGCTCCGAGCCGTGGCTGATCCCGGACGTCGAGAACCTGCCGGATCTGCGCGTGGAATTCGCCACCGAGCCGAATGCGGAGGACGGTTCCGGGGAATTCTGGCCGTATGTGCGTGACCCCGAAACCCTCGCCCGCGCGTGGGCGGTGCCGGGCGCCGCCGGGCTGCAGCACCGCATCGGCGGGCTGGAGAAGGCCGACAAGACCGGCCACATCTCCTACGACCCCGACAACCACGACAAGATGGTCCGCCTGCGCCAGGCCAAGATCGACGGTATCGACGTCCCGGATCTCGTCGTCGACGACCCGAGCGGCGGCAAGGCACGGGTGCTGGCGCTCGGCTGGGGGTCGTCCTACGGGCCCATCGGCGCCGCGTGCCGCCGGGTCCGCAAGGACGGCATGCCGATTGCGCAGGCGCATCTGCGTCATCTCAACCCGTTCCCGGGCAACCTCGGCGACGTACTCCGTTCGTACGACACCGTTGTCGTCCCCGAAATGAACCTCGGACAGCTCTCGATGCTCCTGAGGGCCAAGTACCTCGTCGACGTGAAGTCGTACACGAAGGTCGCCGGGCTGCCCTTCAAGGCCGAAGAGCTGCAAGGCGTCTTCACGGAGATCATCACCAGTACGGAGGGGACGAAGTGACCGCGATCGATCTGGGGATCCCCACCCTCGGCGGCTTGGACCTTGTGCCGACCGAGACCGAACCGCAGAAGGCGAAGGACTACAAGTCGGACCAGGAGGTCCGCTGGTGTCCCGGCTGCGGTGACTACGTCGTGCTCAACGCCGTGCAGTCGTTCCTGCCGACGCTCGGCCTCAAGCGCGAGAACATCGTGTTCATCTCGGGAATCGGGTGCTCGTCACGGTTCCCGTACTACCTGAACACCTACGGCATGCACTCGATCCACGGCCGGGCGCCGTCGATCGCGACCGGGCTCGCGACCGCGCGGCCCGACCTCTCGGTGTGGGTCGTCACCGGTGACGGCGACGCGCTGTCCATCGGCGGCAACCACCTGATCCACGCGCTGCGCCGCAACGTGAACATCAAGATCCTGCTGTTCAACAACCGGATCTACGGCCTCACGAAGGGCCAGTACTCGCCGACGTCCGGGCCGGGCATGGTCACGAAGTCCACCCCGATGGGCTCGGTCGACACCCCATTCAACCCGCTTTCGCTGGCGATCGGCGCCGAGGCGTCGTTCGTGGGCCGCGCGCTCGACTCGGACCGCAAGGGCCTGACCGAGGTGCTGGAGGCCGCCGCGAAGCACCGCGGGTCGGCGCTGGTGGAGATCTACCAGAACTGCCCGATCTTCAACGACGGCGCCTTCGACGTCCTCAAGGACAAGGACGAGGCCGCGACCCGGCTCATCCCGCTGCAGGCTGGCGAGCCGATCAAGTTCGGGCCGCAGGGTGAATACGGGGTCACGCGCAGCGGCTGGGCCGGCCTGGAGGTCGGGAAGGTCGCGAACATCGGCGAGGAGAACCTCGTCGTGCACGACCCCGCGATCGAGGACACCTCGTACGCTTTCGCGCTTTCGCGGATCGGCGACCAGAACCTGAACCACGTGCCGACCGGCATCCTGCGGCAGGTCGAGCGGCCCACCTACGACGACCAGGCGCGCGCCCAGGTCGCGGAGGCCCAGGCCGCCCGCAAGCCCGATCTGCAGGGGCTGCTGCGCGGCAAGGACACCTGGACCGTCGTCAGCTAGCCGGTCCTCAAGCGCGTGAAGGCCCCCTTCCCTCGGCTGAGCCGAGGGAAGGGGGCCTTCACGCGCTTCATCAGGTGAGAGGTCGGAAGCCCACACGCTCAGCGTCGGCGGCGGAGCGGAACCAGACCTCCGCGACCATCTTCGGGAACTGCGGCGATTCCTCCGTGCAGTACCGCAAGGCGGTCACGCTGGCCTTGACCGCGAAGTCATCGGCGGGACGGCCACCGCCCGGCCGCGGCATCGCCGAGCCGGGGCCGAACGGACCGGGCGGGACGGACTCCGTCACCGGAGCGACCTGCCGCGCGGGCGGGGGCTCCGGGGCGGGCATCGCGTCGCCGGGCTGGACGGCGGGCTCGAACAGCGAACCGCTCTGCCCACCGGACAGTTCCGGCTCACGACGTTCGATCGCCCGCATCGACGGCTGGATCGGCTGCGGCGGCTCGAAACCACCGCGCACCGCGCCGCGCGGCGTGCGCTTGGGCAGCACCTGGGTGGCTTCGGCGGGCGTCTCGGGCTCCGAGTCGAGGAGACCGCCCTTCGCTTCTTCGTCGGAACCGAAGGCGTACGCGGGCGTCGGGTCGTGCAGCTCCTCTTCCCGCTCGAACCAGTTGGTCTCGACGGGGGCCTGCTCGGTCTCCACGCGCGACGCGGGGTTGAACAGCGAAACCGGCTCCGGCTGCGTCTCCGCGCCTTCGGGGTCCAGCTGCATCTCCAGGCGGGACCGGTACGGCCCCTCGCCCGGCAAGGACGGCTGCGGCTCGGGTTCCGGCTCCGGCTCCGGCTCCGGCTCGACCTCAAGCTGCGAGGCGGGCTGAAGGTAGTCGGTCGCCGCGGCGACGTACGGGTTCTCGGGTTGCGGCTCGGGTTCCGGCTCCGGCTCCGGCAGGGCCGCCGGGATGTACTGCGTCCGCTCGGCCGGGTGCTCCTGGTCAGGCTCGGGCTCCGGGTCCGGCTGGGGCGCGGTGCGGTACTCGGCCTCGTACTCTTCTTCGGGCTCGAAGACCTGCGTCGAAGAGTGCTCCGGCTCCTCGTGAACGTCCTCGTGGACGTCCTTGACGGGCTCCTCGGCAGGCTCGGTCCACTGCTGCGCGGGCTCCTGCTCGGTGAGCGTCTCGGGGTACGCGGGCTTCGGCTCCTCAACGGCCGCGAACTCCTCGTCCAGCTCGTCGTGCGACGGCTTCGCGAGATACGCGGTCCCGCCGGCGACGGCCGCCGCGCCCGCGCCGAGACTCACCCCGGCCGGCAGTCTCGACGTCTCGGCGTGCGCGGAGGCCAGCGAGCTTTCCAGCTCACGGATGCGCTTGCGCGCCGGGAGCACCAGCACCAGCCAGGTGAGCAGCGCGCCGACGACGAACGCCAGCAGACTCCACAGCCAAACCTGTCCGAAAATGGACATCTAACCTGCCCTTTGTCAATGCGTTCGCGCGACCAGGTAGTCGGCGACCGATTCGCAGGCGTCCCGGGCGGGCGACGCGGGCAGCGCCGCGAGCTCGGCACGCGCCCGACGAGCGTAGTCGGAAAGAGTTTCGCGTGCGCGTTCGAGTCCGGACGAGGCGCGCAGCAGGTCCAGGGCCTCGGCGACGAGTGCGTCGTCGGAGATCGGGCCCGACAACAGCTCGACCAGGCGCGGGTCGGTGGCCGGGTCGGCCAGCGCGTACAGCATCGGCAGGGTGCGGACGCCTTCGCGCAGGTCGGTTCCCTGCGCCTTGCCGAGCTCGTCCGAAGCGGACGCGATGTCGATGACGTCGTCGGAGATCTGGAACGCCGTCCCGATGATGTCGCCGAAGCGGCGGAGCGCGTCGATGTAGTCGTCAGGCGCGCCGGACATCATCCCGCCGAACCGGCCGGAGGTGGCGATCAGCGACCCGGTCTTCTGCGCGATGACCGTGAGGTAGTGCTCGACCGCGTCGTCGCCGTCGGCCGGGCCGACCGTCTCGCGCATCTGCCCGGTGACCAGCTCGCCGAAGGTCTCGGCGATGATCCGGGCCGCGTCGGTGCCGAGGTCGGCGACCAGCCGCGAGGCGTGCGCGAACAGGAAGTCGCCGGTCAGGATGGCGATGGTGTTGTCCCAGCGGGCGTTGACGCTCTCCGCGCCGCGGCGCATCGTCGCCTCGTCCATCACGTCGTCGTGGTACAGCGTCGCGAGGTGCACCAGCTCGACCGCCGCCGCGGCGGTGACCACCTGGTCGCCCTGCTTCGGCCCGAACTGCGAGGCCAGCAGCGTGAACAGCGGACGGAAACGCTTGCCACCCGCCTCGACGAGGTGCGACGCCGCGTCCTCGACGGCCTTGACGTCACTGCGGACGACCTCACGGAGCAGCGTCTCGACGTCGGC
The DNA here is from genome assembly GCF_019330265.1 of Amycolatopsis sp. TNS106. Taxonomy (NCBI): domain Bacteria; kingdom Bacillati; phylum Actinomycetota; class Actinomycetes; order Pseudonocardiales; family Pseudonocardiaceae; genus Amycolatopsis; species Amycolatopsis sp. TNS106. Next base: position 5,799,969 of record NZ_CP024972.1, read on the forward strand.
GAGACCGTTCGCGAGCGTGCGCAGGAGCTGCTCGTCGGCGATCTGGAGCCCCACGGACGCGCGCAGGTCCTCGATGGCACCACCTGGGGCAGGTGAAGACACAGACACGTCGGCTCCGCTCTCTTTGACACCGTTCGGGGTTGCTCCCAGCGTAGTGGCTACCCGCTGAGGCCTGTTGACGTGCTGTCCTGCGGAAACGGTGACGAAGATGACACCCCCGCCGAGTATCCCGCTCGCTTCGGCACGAACGGGTCAGCGGCGGCGGACCTTGATGTCGTCCATGCAGGTCGCCTTGCCCGCGACGTCGCGGTACGGGTAGCCCTTGGCGTCCAGCAGTTCCATGATCTTCAGCTCGGCTTCGTCGAGCACGTCGCGCTCCTCTTCGCCCCGCAGCGTGATGCGGAAGGTGAACGCGCCGAGGTGCGCGCTGTAAGTGAGCAAGCCGTCCTCGGTGAACCCCATCGCCTGGTGCTGATCGAGCTCGGCGAGGAGCCGGGCACGGGTGTCTGCGTCGGGGTGATCGAACTTGCCGTTGACAAGGACGCGGTAAGTCGGCATGACGTCGAATATACAGATCTGTATCCGGATACGGATTCGAATATCCAATGGGTGCCCATGATCCACGGTCGAGTGAAACGACCGTCACGCACGCAACGGGCGAATGCGACACGCAGATAGTGATGACAAAGGAAGAACGGCCAACCGGCTCGCTCTCCGTCACGTGAGGAGGACGTGGAATGCGCATCACCATCGCAAGCCGGGCAGGCCTGGTCGGCGCGCTGCTGCTGGCGGGCCTCGGCGCCGGGGTGTCCCCGGCCGCCGCGTCGAACCCCGCGGGCATGGCCTCACTCGGCTCAGCCGCCTTCACCAAGGGGACCTCGGCGCCGATCTCGATCGCCTCGCTCGCCGACTGCGCGGTCGAGGGACCGACGAGCAACTCGTCCGGGGTCGTGACCAGGACCGGGATCACGTTCGGTGGCGGCACTTCGACGTGCACGACCACCCTCGTCGACCCCGAGAACGACGTGACCACGACGAAGTCGGAGGCCAAGGGGCAGAACTTCGAGCTGTCGGCACTGGTCTCGTCGAGCGGGCCGCGGATCAAGATCAGGTCCTACTCGGTCAGCTGCACGGCCACGCAGACCAGCACGAACGCGAGCTGGACCTACGGCGGCGCGACCGGGCTCGGCACCCTGCCGTCGCCGGTGCCGGTCGGCTACGTCAAGCCGATCACCAAATCCAACGGCACCCTGCTCGCCGAAGCGATCTTCAACGAGCAGACACTGCCGGGCAACGGCAGCATCGCGCTGACGATGCTGCGGATCAAGTTCGCCCCGGCCTCGAACATCACCGGGGAAGTGGTCGTCGGGCGCACGGCCTGCTCCCCCACTCCGTAAGCCATCCCGCCGGGAAAGGGGCGTCCGGGACTCACCGGGCGCCCCTTTTCCATTCTGGCTTATATAAGCCTCGCCTGATATCTTGTCGGCAATCGAGCCGAGGAGGGCACCGATGGTCGACGTGACGAGCCAGATCAACTCCGTCCAGCGCAAACTGGACAAGCGCGTGGTCGAAGCGGGTGAGGCCGTGACGGCCACCGTCAGCCAGGTCTACGACACCGGCCTCGACGACCTCTGGGACGCCTGCACCAATCCCGAGCGCATCTCGCGCTGGTTCCTGCCGATCAGCGGCGAGCTGCGCGTCGGCGGCAAGTACCAGCTCGAAGGCAACGCGGGCGGAACGATCGAGCGCTGCGACCCGCCGAAGAGCTTCGCGGCCACCTGGGAGTACGGCGGCGACGTCAGCTGGATCGAACTCCGGCTGAGCCCTGAAGCCGACGGGCGCACCCGGTTCGAACTCGACCACACCGCCGTCCCCAATGAGCACTGGAACCAGTTCGGGCCCGGCGCCGTCGGCATCGGCTGGGACATGATGCTGAACGGGCTCGCCCTCCACTTCGAATCCGATGAGGCCGCCGACCCCGCGGCCGCCATGGCCTGGATGACCAGCGAAGAGGGCGTGCGGTTCATGACTTCGAGCAACGAGGCCTGGTACGAGGCCGACGTCGCCAACGGGACGGACGCGGCCACCGCCCGCACCCGCGCGGACGCCACCTTGGCCGCCTACACCGCGCCGCCGGAGAGCTGAAGGTCCTCGGCGAGTTCCGGGGCGCGAAGCAGCTTGATGAGCTCGTCGTCCGCTCGGAACACGGCGCGGGCTCCCGGCATCTCAGCCTGCCGGAGCATGGCGTGGAGGACGTCGGCGTGCGGCTGGTCGAGCAGGGTCCAGACCATCGCGCGCCGCTTCCGGTCGTCGCCCAGTTCGCGCGCGGCCCACCAGCCCATGACGAGCGCGCTCACCTGGTTGACCGCCGTTTCCCGCCCCCGCGCCAGTTGCGCGCGGTTCAGCCCGCACACCTTGATGGTCTGCTCGCCCTTCGCGGACAGCGCGCGGTAGGTCCCGATCGACAGCACCAGGAACAGGTGCTCCAGCGGGTCCTCGGCGGTCGGATCGATGAGCAGGCTGTTGCCGTCTTCGTCCACCGGGAAGAGGTCGCGTTTGTGGTGGCTGTTGCAGTACTCGCAGGCGAGCACGTGGTTGAGCCAGTCGAACGCGCGCCCCGGATTCCGCGCGATCGGCTCGAAATGGTCCACAGTGGACCCGAGGCCGTCGCCGCAGTACATGCAGTAGCCGCGGCCCGCGGCCATCACGTCCAGGCCCGCCCGCAGAGAACGCCGCACGGCACGCGAAACCCGCCAAAGCCGCCGGGCTTCTTTCGTGTCACCGGGAGGGATCCGCGCCGACAGCTCTTCGAGATCGGCCACCACCCGCCCCGGCAGCGCGATCCGGCGGATCCCGATCACCGATCGTCGGCCTCGAACCGCCTGGCCACCTCGTCGACCCGGCTCGGCGGCGAACTGCTCAGCATGCCCCGCAGACGTTCCCATTCCCGGACGCCGTTCGCGTCCGCGCGGCCGGAAGCCACCTGGAATTCGAGCTCGGCCAGATGCTCCCGCAATTCGACCGCCTGCGGCGAATACGGCGTGTCCAGGCCGAAAAGGTCGGACAGCACGGCGTCGTCGCCGGAGCCGAACACGACCCGCTCGTACAGCTCCTCGGAGACCACGCGCGGCGGGACGTCCTCGTCGGGCCCCGAAAGCCGGATGAGGCCGCCCGGGTCGGCGGCCTGGCAGACGTAGGGGCTGTGCGTCGTGACGATGAACTGGATCCGCGGGAAATGCGCCTTGAACCACGATCCCATGCGTTTCTGCCACGACACGTGGAGATGTGCGTCCACCTCGTCGATGATCACGACACCGGGACTCTCGTGGTCGAGGCCGGCGCCGTCGAGCTGTTTGAGCAGGTCGACCACGAGCGCGGTCACCGTGCGGTAGCCGTCGCTCATCTCGCGCAGCGGGAACCGGTCGCCCCGGTACTCGACCCAGAGCCCGTCCGAATCGACGTCCCGGATCCGGTATCCGCCCGGCAGGAGACCGTCACCGAGAATCTCCAGCGCCGCGTCCTTCAGCTCCCGGGCGCCCGCTTTTCCTTCCAGGGCGCGGAGATGCTGGTTGATCAGCCAGGTGACGCCCTCGGCGAGCGAGGCGTCTTCGTGGAACAGGCTGGCCATCCGCGCCAGCGATCCCGCGCCGCGCATCCACGACTCGGCCTCGCCGCTCCCGCCCGCGAGCCGCCGGAAGGGCCCATACGCCGCACAGAATGGCTGGCCAGGCGGAAGCCCGGAGATCGGCAGCAGACCGGAGTCGAGCCAGCGGACCTCGACCGGCGCCGGGCCTTCCTCGCGCATCACCGACAGCTCGATCGACCCGGACGTCTGATCGTTGGAGATCCAGCTGCCGGCGTCCGACAGCAGCCCCCAGGCGACGTCCGGCGCCGCCGCGACCGCGATGGCGCGCAACAGCGAGGTCTTGCCGGAACCGTTGCGCCCCGCGAGCACCACCCAGCCAGGGCCGGGCAACCGGAGGTCGACGGCGCGGGCGCCGCTGAAGCCGCGGATGTTCTCCAGCCGGACCCGCTCGATGTACATGGAGAAAGCTTACGACGGCGCGGACGTCACCTGGGCCCCCGAAAGTGGGTCGCCATCACGAGCTCCATCACGGCGTGCGCCTTGGCGACGTCCACGGCCGAGAGTGCCCTGGAGCGCGGCCATTCGTCGACGCCCCGCTCCTGCTGCGACGAAATCAGCAGCCGGACATGCCCGCGCGAGCCGAGATTCCCGAACGGCGAGACGTACATGAGGAATCCGCTGTCGTCCTTGGTGCGCAGGGTGGCTCCCGGGTTCCCGCTGAAGGTGTGCTGACGATGGTCCTTGAAGGTGCCGTTCGGATCCGCGTGCCACTCGCCGGGCGCGCCACCGTTCGCGGTGGCCCCGGCCTCGATCTGCACCCGATGGCGCGGCTCGACGAAATAGCAGGAACCCGGCGTCGCGATCGGCTCGAACTCCGGCCCGAAGGTCTTCTTGACCGCGTCACGGAACACCGCGCACTCGACGTTCGGGTCGGCGGCGCCGGCGGCCAGGATCATCTCGGCACCCGCGGGCACCTGGGCCTCGACCGCCGGATCGCAGGTCTCACCCTTGCTGGTCGAGACCCAGTTCGCGCAGGCGCCGACCCGGGCGCTGTCCTGAGCGTCCGGCGGGTAGACGAGATCGCGGGGCAGCTTCGCGGCCCCGGCGGTGGCGAAGTCGCGGAGGAGTCCGCAGTCCTTGCTCCGGCTCTGAAACCCCAGCTCGAACTTGACCGCGCGCTGGAAACTGACCGGCACGGTGATCGCGCAGCCGTCGACCGTGCCCTCGCGGCGGGATTCGATCTCGTACGCCTTCACGCCGCCGAGGTCGATGATGGCTCCGTCGTTGCGGAGGGCCGCGTGGGACGGGTCCACGTCCTGGACGTAGACGAGGTCCTTGTCTCCTCGGACGAGGGCGCACCGTTTCCTCCCGTGCTTCACCTCCGGACGCGTGGTCGCCAGCGCGGCATCGAGCGGCTGATGCAGCGCGTAAGTACCGCGGTCGATCAGGGCACAGAAGTCCGTCGCGGTGAGAGCGGCGTCGACGACTTGTCCGTCGCGATCGGCGGGGCGCGGTTGCTTCGGCTGCCATTTCGGAAACTGCGGTGGCGGCGGGGGCGTATCCACGGAATCCGTACAAGCCGCCACCAGGCCGAGGAGTACTGCGCCAAGAATCACTCTTCGAAACTTCATTACGCAGAGTGTGCGAATTCACCGGGTAGCTCACCAGGTGGAACCCGGTTTTCCAGGGCAGGTTCACACGATTGATTTTCACGGATAGTCACCATGATCACGGAGGCTATTCAGCGGGGAGCGGGACTTTATGCAGCCGGGTTCACCGCCCCGGGAACCCTGGTAATCTTCCCGGCGTCGGATTACGCAGGGTGCATCGGGGAGACGCGCCTTGTAGCCACGGGAGGGGCAGATGACGACGGTGACTTCGGGGCGGCTCAGGCCATTCAGCGGGGAACGGTTCGGCGCCATGGGGGTGCATGGCCGTGCCTGAAGGTTCGCCGACCTATGAGCCGGGCCTGCGATGGAGCGAGGTCGACCGGTTCCGGCCCAGCGGGGGTTCCTATGGGACGCCTGTCGCGCAGGGCGCGGGGTTCAAGTACGACGAGGCGACCCTCCACGAGCTGGTGAAAGAGTGGTCCGACCTGGCAGTGGAGTACAAGAACGATCTGATTGACGCACACAGGATTGCCTTTGCTCAGCCGCCAGGACTCGAGTATGCAAGCGGAGACAACGCATCCATAACTCGGCAGTCCGGCGAAGCGCTTGTCGAAGCCCTTAATCAGCGCATCACCTACTGCGAGAACATGGCCAAGAAGTATCTGGCCGCTCTCGGCAAGTACGCCACTGCGGAAGAGCACGCCACCACAGTCGTCAACCAACAGCCGAAAGGCATCGCCTGATGCGTCGAACAGTCCTCATAGTCGGCGCGGCCGCGCTTGCCCTCAGCGCTTGCTCGACCCCCACCACGAACGGCACCCCCACCCCCACCAGTGGTGGAACAAGTCTGAGCCCGTCAAACCCAGCCAGTGCGTCCCCTGACGTACCCAAGGTCGGAAACCCGATCGACCTGACAAGTCTCAAGCAGACGCCCTGCAACAGCCTCACCAAGTCTCAGGTCGAAGAACTCATCGGTGTAGCGGCGGATGGCGAGGCACGGGACGGTGCAGCGGGGCCCGCATGCACTTGGGTCGCCCCCTCCACTACTCGGCCTCTCATCAGTGTGGTCTTCAGCAACGCACAAGACAGCGGCACGGCAAGGATCTATGAGGCCAAGGGGAAGGCATACCAATTCCTGGAGCCGCTCGAAGCAGTTGACGGTTACCCTCTGACCGCTTACGGCATCAAGGATGAGCGCTCTGCAGGCCGATGCTCGGCCGCATTGGGAACCAGCGACACCGAAACCATCGGCGTCGCCGCAGAGCAATCCGAAGCAAACGTTGGCAAGAAGGACCCTTGCGATGTTGCTCGTGAAGCCGCAATCAGGGTCCTCGCCACAATCCGAGGGGGCAACTGATGCCGGCAGGACCGCTCACCGCCGCCCAGATCTACGAACAGATCACCGGTGGCGAAGGCCCTGGATCGTTGGCCGATGCACAGCAGGGCGGCTTCAACCTGACCCAGCGGCACCACGAGCGTGCGCAGAAGCTCACCGCGCTCACCCAGAAGACCATGGCCGGCTGGCAGGGTGGCGCGAGCGACGCCGCAGCCGACGCGACGAAGCCTGTCGTGGAAGCCGCGTACGACGACGCGATGCATCTGGCCGTGGCGCAGTCGGCGATCAGCGCGCAGATGGACGCGTTCGGGACGGCCAAGAACTCGGTCAAGCCGGTTCCGCCCGAGCAGCCCACACCGACGGCCGAGGACGTCAAGGCGCTCATGGGTGGCGGCGGCCAGTTCACCTACTGGGACAGGGTCAAGGGGTACCAGGCCGACAGCCAGCACAACATCGACACCTTCGCGAGCTACCACTCCGCCAGCACCGCCAATGGTGACGAGCTGCCCGCCCAGTACGCGCAGCTCACCGACCCCGGCGGCAGCGTCACCTTGGACGAGGGCGGTGCCGGGAAGCCGGCGGTCAGAGGGTTCGGCGACGGCTCCGACGGACGCGAATACGGTGTCGGCGAGCCATACCGGGGCCCCAGTGGGCCCAGCGGACCGAGTGGCCCCAGCGGGCCGAGCACACCGGCACCGGGCGCGGCTGACAGCGGACCGCAGCCTGGGCCGGGATCCCAGCCAGGTCAGCATCATCCCGGCTTCCAGCAGCCGGAGGACGAAACCCGCGCGAATTCGTACACGCCGCCCCAGACCACCCCGGTCGTGCCGCCGGCGGCGAACCTCGACTTCGGGCCGACCGGCAAGCCGAACCCCACGTACAACCCGCCCGGCGCCTTCCCGCCCGGGTACGGGCCGGGAACGACCGGTCCCGGAGTCCCGGGTTCGGGCGTCAGGTCACCAGGTGGGCCGGGCAGCGGCGGGTTCCGCGGCGGCGTCGCCGGTCCGGGTGGGACAGGCGGGCCCGGACAGCAGCCCGGTATGGGTGGCCGAAGCGGCGCCGGGATGCCCGGCGAGGGCATGGCCGGCCGTGGTGCGGCGGGCGCGGCCGGCCGTGGTGCGGCGGGCGCGGCCGGTTCGGCCGGTCGTGGCGGGGCGAACGGGATGCCGATGGCGCCCGGCGCGGCTCGCGGTAAAGGCGAGGAGGACAAGGAGAAGAAGGCTCCGGCGTACCTTCAGAACCCGGATCCCGACGAGACCTTCGGCGGTTATCCCGAGAAGCCGATGCCGCCGGTGATCGGCGAGAAGAAGAAGTAGCACCACAGTCCCAGGGGAGGGAGGCACGTGGTGCTCGCGCGCCCGGTCGAGATCACGCTCGACACCTTGTTGACCGCGTTCCGTCACGCCGGCTGCGGAGATCCGCATCTGATCTTCGCCGGCGGGCTGCGCTACATCCCGCCGTCGTCGCGAAACGGCGAGGACAGGGCGGCGTTCGAGGAGCTCGGCGGGCTCGGATTCACCGAGGGCAAGCGGCTGACCAGCGACTTCGAGGACGTCCTGCACATACTCGACCGGCCGAACACCGAGTACTACGCGACGTTGCGTACGGAGACAGAGCAGTACAACGTGCTCGTCGCCGTACGCGGACGTGCCGCGGTGACCGCGATCTGTGAAGGCAACCGCGTGTGGTTGAAAGGCGTGCGGACCGCCGACCGCGCGGCGGCGCTCGTGATGAACCTGCCCGAGTACCCGCCGGCGCGGTTCGCCCCGTTCTCCTTGCCCCAGGACGACTTCAACGGCGACGGTGGGGACGGTCTTTACGACGAGCCCGAATCCCGAAGCCGCGAAGCGCGGCAGCTGGACGAGGTCTTCGACCAGCCCTATTTCGGGGTCGGTTTCTTCGCCGCCGCCATGCACCCGGACGGGGGTAAACGCACCGAGGCCACGGACGGTCTGTCCTATCTGGACCTCGGCTCCGGACGGGTGGCCATGCACGTGAGCGGTTCGCCCCGGAACCGGTACATCACCGTCCTGCCCGGCGAACCCACGTTACTGGCCCAGAAAGTCGCCGCGCTCCGGGCGAGCCTCGATCACTGACTCGATCAGCCGCACCGACCGCACCGGATCCAGCGCGACAGCGTCCACAGTGGACGGCAGATAGGGTTCGACATCGCAAGGCCGGTGCAGGAAAAGCCCGCATCGCCGATGTTCCAGGTACACCACCGGCGATGCGTCACCGAATTCCAACAGAACGTAGGCATCGCCCGCATGTGCTCCGGCCGTGAACGGGATGACCCGGAGTTCGACGGTGGGCCGCTCCGCCATCGAGAGGAGATGCCGAAGCTGATTCGCCATCACCCGCGGCCCCCCGACCTGACGATGCAGCGCCGCTTCGTCGACATAGGCGACGAACCTCTTCTGCTCCATCAGTTTCCGCCGCTCCCCCGAGCCCGCGGCTCTCGCGTAGGAGGGGGTCTGCAGCAGACCAGGCAGGAGCGCGGCTCCGAACGCGACGATCTTGATGGCCTCCTTTTCGTACTGCGTAAGCGTTTCACGCTGGAAGGACACGTCGGCGAACCACCACGGCCCGGTGTCGCGAGCCAGCGAGAGCAGCGCCTCTCGCCGCTCCCCGGTGACTTGGTAGACCGCGAGCAGCGCCGACACCTCCTCGGCGGATGCCGCGCGCACACCGGTTTCGATCCGGCTGATCGTCGACTGGGACCACGCCAGTTTGTCGGCCACTTCGGTCGCGGCCAGCCTGGCGACCTTCCGCGCGGCTCGCAGTCCGTCGGCGAGGGCCCTGGCCTGGGGTGTGGGTCTCGGCTTCGGCATCGCCGACAACCTGCCCGGTGCGCTCGGGCAAGTCATCCCCCGAGGCGGGCGACCTCGCGGATGGCGCTGGAGATGGCACCGAAGTCCTTCTTCAGCAACGCCCCGTGATTGCTCTCGACCTTCGCGCTCACCTTGATGTCCGGGTTGCGCGCGGTCACACCGTCGAGCCCGGCCCGGATCTGTTCCTGCTCCTCGCCCTTGCTGCCGAAGGAGGTCCCCGAGGCGACCACGTACCGCGTCGCCACGGTGATGCCGTCGAGCACGGGGCCCAGCTCCGCTTCCCGCGAGAGTTTGCCGAGTTCGATGTTGCTCTCCGCCAGCTGACCGGCGGACATCCGCGGGGTCAGGCCGGTCGGGCGCAGCAGCGGCATGACCAGGTTCAGCCGCTTGAACAGCTTCCGGATCCGCTGCTCCATCGCTTCGTCAAGCCAGTCGTACGGGAACGCGCCGTCGACCAGGACCGCGCCGATGGTGCGCTCCGGGTTCCGGGCGGCCCAGTGCGCGGCGACGACCGCGCCGTAGGACCAGCCCACCACCACGGCTCGCTTCACTTGCCGGGCATCGAGGACCGCGCCGACGTCGCGGACGGCCGCCTCGAAGGAGTAGTCAGCGGACCGGCGAGACTTGCCCCGGGCACGCTCGTCGTAGGTGATGTGGCGGAAGTCCGAGCCCAGGTCGGCGAGGATCCGCCGCCAGTAGCCCTGGGTCGCGAACTGGCCGTTGAGGTAGACGATCGGGACGCCGGGGCCGCCGGTATCGGTGACGGCGAGCGCGGTGTCTTCGACGGGGAGCATTCCGGTCCAGGCAGAGGAAGTCATGAGGCAACTATCGAGGTCGGGCCTGACACCGCTCTGACGTCGCCCTGACACGAAAAGGCCCCCTCACGACAGCGAGGGGGCCTTTTCGTCAAGCCGGACTACTTGAGAGCGAAACCGCCGGAGCCCGCCCAGTCGAGGGCGAACGCCGGGAGCAGGCCGAGCACCAGCGTGACGATGACGCCGAGCGTGATCGCCGTGGTGGTGAACGCTCCGGGCACGGTGACGGTCGGGCCGTCGGGGGCGGGCTCGGAGAAGTACATCAGCACGATCACCCGCAGGTAGAAGAAGGCGGCGACGGCGCTGAAGATCAGGGCGACGACGACCAGCGGCGCCATCCCGTCGGACAGGGCCGCCGAGAACACCACGAACTTCCCGACGAAACCACTGGTCAGCGGGATACCGGCCAGTGCGAGCAGCAGGAAGGTGAACACGCCTGCCAGCACCGGAGACCGCTTCGCCAAGCCTGCCCAGGCGGACAGGTGCGTCGCCTCACCGTTCGCGTCCCGCACCAGCGAGACGACACCGAACGCGGCGAGCGTGGTGAAGCCGTAGGCCAGCAGGTAGAACAGCGTGCTCGACAGGCCTTCCTCGGTCATCGCGATGGCACCCACGAGCAGGAACCCGGCGTGCGCGATGGACGAGTAGGCGATCATGCGCTTCACGTCGGTCTGCGTCAGGCCCAGCACCGCGCCGATCAGCATCGAGATGATCGCGACGGCCCAGAGCACACCGCGCCATTCCCAGCTCGTCGACTCGAACGCCACCTGGAACACCCGCAGGATCCCGCCGAACGCCGCGACCTTGGTGCAGGCGCCCATGAACGCGGTGACCGGCGTCGGCGCGCCCTGGTAGACGTCCGGGGTCCAGGTGTGGAACGGGCCGACCGAACCCTTGAACAGCAGGCCGACCGCGAGCAGGCCGAGCCCGGCGAACAGCAGCGTGTCCGACCGATCCGAACCGGCGGCGGCGTTGGCGATGTCCGACAGCTTCACGGAGTTCGCGTAGCCGTAGAGCAGCGCGAGACCGTAGAGGAAGAACGCCGACGAGAACGCGCCGAGCAGGAAGTACTTGACCGCGGCCTCCTGCGAGAGCAGGCGACGACGGCGGGCGAGCCCGCACATCAGGTACAGCGGCAGGCTCAGCACCTCGAGCGCGATGAACATGGTGAGCAGGTCGTTGGCCGCGACGAACGCCATCATGCCGCCGAGCGCGAACAGCGTCAGCGGGAAGACCTCCGTCTGCATCCCGGTTGTGCCGACCTGCGCGCGGTCTTGGACCGTGCCAGGGCGGATACCGGCCTGCGCGACGAACGCGCCACCCGGCTCGACCGAACGGTCCGCGATCAGCAGCAGCGCGCCCAGCGCCAGCGCCAGCAGCGTGCCCCACAGGAACAGCGACGGCCGGTCGACGGCGATCGAGCCGCTGAAGGTCGTGATGCCGTTCTTCGGCGCGGACGAACTGGCGTACCAGGCCAGGAAGACGCCCGCCGCCCCGATCCCGACCAGGGACAGGAAGACCTGCGACGGCCACCGCATGTGCTTGGGCAAGAAGGCTTCGAACAGCACGCTGACACACGCGGCCCCGAGGATGATCAGGATCGGCGTGACGGCGAAGTAGTCGATCGACGGCACCGTCACCGGTGGCGCCTGAGTCAAGAAGTGCACGGTTTACTTGCCTCCCTGCACGGCAGACATGGTCTGCTGCACCGACGGGGTGATCGTGTCGAGCACCGGCTTGGGGTAGAACCCGAGCGCGATGATCAGCACGACCATCGGCGCCAGGATCGCGATCTCCTTGCCGCCGAGGTCCTTGATGGCTTTGGTCGCCCCGAGTTCGGGAGCGATGGCCGTGCCAGGGCCGCCGCCGGCGCCGATCAGGGCGTCACCGCGGACGGGCCCCTGCATGACGCGCTGGTAGAGCCAGAGCACGTACGCCGCGGCCAGCACCATGCCGACCGTCGCGATGATCGTGTACACCGGATAGTCCACAAAGGACCCCAGCAGCACCAGGAACTCACTGATGAAGGAGTTCGTGCCGGGCAGGGACAACGTGGACAGACCGGCGATGAGCAACATCCCGCCGAGCAGCGGGGTCACCTTCGCCATGCCGCCGTAGTCGGAGATCCGGGTGGACCCGCCGCGCATCACGATCAGGCCGACGACCACGATCAGCATGCCGGTGGCGAGGCTGTGGTTGAGCATGTACGACACCGAGCCGACCATCGCCTGCTCGTTGAAGGTGAAGATGCCCAGCGCGATGAAGCCGAAGTGGGCGATCGACACGTAGGCGATGAAGCGCTTCATGTCGCGCTGCCCGGCCGCGAGGATCGAGCCGTAAAGGACACCCGCGACGGCGAGCACCAGCACCCAGGGCGCGAGTTCCTTGCTGGCCTCCGGGAACATCGGGAGGCAGTAGCGCAGGAACCCGAACGTGCCGACCTTGTCCAGCACGCCGACGAGCAGCACCGCGACGCCGATGGGCGCCTGACCCGCGGCGTCCGGCAGCCAGGTGTGGAACGGCACCAAAGGGGCCTTGATCGCGAAGGCGAGGAAGAACCCGATGAAGAGCCAGATCTGGGTGCCCAGCGGGGCGTCACGGACGACCGTGACGAGCGTTTCCCAGTCGAAGGTGCCCTTGCCGAGCTCGTCCGAAGCCAGCGAGTACGCGCCGATCGCCGAGGCCAGCATGATCAGGCCGCCGAGGAACGAGTACAGGAAGAACTTGACCGCCGCGTACTGCCGGTTCGCGCCGCCGTAGCCGCCGATCAGGAAGTACATCGGGATCAGCATGATCTCGAACAGCACGTAGAACAGGAAGACGTCGGTCGCGGCGAACACCGCGATGGTCAGCGCCTCCTGCACCAGGATCAGCGACAGGAACCCGCCCGCCGAGCGCCCGGCGGGGAGCTTGTCGGTGAGGCCCAGCGCGCCGACCACGATCGGCACCAGCAGGCCGATCACCGCGATCATCACCAGCGCGATGCCGTCGATGCCGAACGAGATGTGGATGCCGAAGTTCGGGATCCAGTCCATCGAGGACTTCTGCTGGATCCGGTCCCCCGAAGGCGTGTAGCTCGCCCACATCGGGATCACCAGCAGGAACGTCAGGAGCGACACCACGAGCGCGGTGAGCGTCGCCAGCCTGTCGTTCTTCTTCATCCCCGCGACGACCGCGGCGCCGGCGAGCGGCAGCAGGATGGATGCGAGTACCCAGGTCATCAGGAGAACCTCACCAGCAGGAGTGCCGCCAGAAGCAGGAATGTGCCGCCCAGCATGGACAGTGCGTACGAGCGGACGAAGCCGGTCTGAAGGCGGCGCAGGCGCCCGGATCCGCCGCCGAGCGCGGCGGCGAGTCCGTTGACCGCGCCGTCGACCCCGCGGTTGTCCACGTAGACCAGCGCGCGGGCGAGCCAGGTGCCCGGACGGGCGACCAGCGTCTCGTTCAGGGTGTTGCCGTACAGGTCGTTGCGCGCGGCCTTGACCACTGCGGAGACCCGCTCCGGGCGTTCCACCGGAACGTCCTTACGGCCGACGAAGAACCACGCCGCCGCCGCGCCGAGCACGGAGAGCGCCACGGTGAGGATCGGGACAAGCGCGTGCGGGATGACGCTGTGGCCGCCCTCTTCGAGCGGACCGACCACCGGCGAAAGCCATTCGGCGAACCGGTCGCCGAGGGCGAAGAACGCACCGGCGCCGATCGAGCCGATCGCCAGGATGATCATCGGCCACTTCATGATCGCCGGAGACTCGTGCGGGTGGAAGTCCCGACCGTCGCTGGACTTGATCTCCTTCCAGCGTTCCTTGCCGAAGAAGGTCATCACCATCAGGCGCGTCATGTAGAACGCGGTGAGCCCGGCGCCGAGCAATGCCGCGCCACCCATCACCCAGCCGCGCCAGCCGCCCTGGGACAGCGCCGCTTCGATGATCGCGTCCTTGGTGAAGAAGCCCGAGAGCGGCGGGATGCCGATCAGCGCCAGGTAGCCGAGGGCGAAGGTCCAGAAGGTGACCGGCAGGTGCTTGCGCAGCCCGCCGAACTTCCGCATGTCGACCTCGTCGTTCATGGCGTGCATGACCGAACCGGCCCCGAGGAACAGCCCGGCCTTGAAGAAACCGTGCGCCACCAGGTGCATGATGCCGAGCGCGTACGCGATCGGCCCGAGACCGACGGCCAGCATCATGTACCCGATCTGGCTGACCGTGGAGTACGCCAGGACCTTCTTGATGTCGTCGTAGGCGCAACCGATGATGCACCCGATCAAGAGCGTGACCGTGCCGACGAGGGTGACGATCAGGCGGCCGTCCGCGGTCGCGTTGAAGATCTCGTGCGCGCGGGCGACCAGGTAGACGCCGGCGGTGACCATCGTCGCCGCGTGGATGAGGGCCGAGACCGGGGTCGGGCCCTCCATCGCGTCCGGAAGCCAGGCCTGCAGCGGGAACTGACCGGATTTACCGCAGGCGCCCAGCAACAGCAGGATCGCGATCGCGGTGACCGCGCCGGTCGGGATCTGGCCGACGGCGCCGAAGACCTCGGCGTAACCGGTGCTCCCGACGTACTTGAACATCAGGAAGATCGCCAGCGCGAGCCCGACGTCACCGACGCGGTTCATCAGGAACGCCTTCTTCGCCGCGGTGGCCGCGGACGGGCGGTCCTGGTACCAGCCGATGAGCAGGTACGACGCGAGACCCACGCCCTCCCAGCCGAGGTACAGCGTCACGAAGCTGTTGCCCAGCACCAGGATCAGCATCGAGGCGACGAACAGGTTGAGGTACGCGAAGAACCTCGACCGGTCGCGGTCCTCGGCCATGTAGCCGATCGAGTAGAAGTGGATCAGCATGCCGACGCCGGTGATCAGCAGCACGAACGTCAGCGAAAGCGCGTCGATCCGGAGCCCGAAGTCGACCTGCAGCGCCGAAACCGGGATCCACGAGAACAGTTTGACGTCCGCGGTGGCCTTCGTGTCGGCCGTGAAGAACAGCAACAGGCCGTACACGAAGGACAGCGAGACGGTCGCACTGCCGAGGAGGTGTCCCCAGCCCCTGGCTCGTTTACCGGCCAGCAGAAGAATCAGTGCGCCAAGAGCCGGGAAGGCCACCAGCAGCCACGATGATGCGGTCACTCTTGAACCCCTAGTACTTCAGCAGGTTGGTGTCGTCGACCGAGGCCGAGCGCCGGGTGCGGAAGATCGCCATGATGATCGCGAGCCCCACCACCACCTCGGCGGCGGCGACGACCATCACGAAGAACGCCATCACCTGGCCGTCCAGCGACCCGTTGATCCGGGCGAACGTGACCAGGGACAGGTTCGCCGCGTTCAGCATCAGCTCGATGCACATGAACACGACGATCGCGTTGCGGCGCACCAGCACCCCGACCGCGCCGATGGCGAACAGCAGCGCGGACAGGAGCAGGTAGTACGTCGGGGTCATTCCTCGTCCCCTTCTTTCTTACCTACGAGCGCGTGCGGGCCCACAGCGTCGTCGGACGTTCCGGCGACCTGCTTGCGCTCGGTTTCCAGCTGTGCGGCCGAAGTCGACTCGATGATCTCCGAGAGCGACTCCCTGGCGATCGAGCCGTCGGGCAGCAGCGCCGGGGTGGCGACCGAGTTGGCCGTGGCGAAGACACCCGGGCCGGGCAGCGGCGAAGGCCGGTCGTGCTTTCCGGTGAACCGGTCGACGACGAGTTCCTTCTGGTTCTTCTTGCCGCCCTTGGCGTGCCGGTCGGTGAACGCGAGCACCATCGCGCCGAGCGCGGCGGTGATCAGCAGCGCCGAGGTGAGCTCGAACGGGAACAGGTACTTCGTGAAGATCAGCCGTCCCAGCCCGCCGGGGCCGCCGCCGTCGACGTTCGCCGGGTCGACCGGCAGGGCCGGGGTCACGTTGGCCATCGCGCGGGCGAGACCCGCGGCGAGCAGCCCACCGACGCCGATGCCGAGCAGGGTCGCCATGACCCGCTGCCCGCGCAGCACTTCGACGACCGAGTCGGAACTCTCCCGGCCGACCAGCATCAGCACGAACAGGAACAGCATCATGATCGCGCCGGTGTAGACGATGATCTGCGTGAAGCCGAGGAACGGCGCCTGCTGGATCATGTACAGCGCGCCGAGGCACAGCATCGTGAGGACCAGCCACAGCGCCGAGTGCACGGCGTTGCGGGAGAAGATCATGCCGAGCCCGCCGAGCAGCGCGAGCGGGCCGAGCACCCAGAACGCGATGGTCTCACCGGTGGTGATCCCGGCCGAAACATCCGTCTGGGCGAGGAAAGCCGTGATCACTGGACCGGCTCCTTCGGCTCAGCGGGCTTCCGTGCGAGTTCCGGGCCGTTGACGTAGTAGTCCTGCTCGTTGTCGCCCAGCCGCATCGGGTGCGGCGGCTGCTCCATACCGGGCAGCAGCGGCGCGAGGAGGTCTTCCTTCGTGTAGATCAACCGCTGCCGGTCGTCGTCGGCCAGCTCGTAGAAGTTGATCATCGTCAGGGACCGGGTCGGGCAGGCCTCGACGCACAACCCGCAGCCGATGCAGCGCAGGTAGTTGATCTGGTAGTCGGCGCCGTACCGCTCACCGGGCGAGTAACGCGCCTCTTCGGTGTTGTCGCCGCCTTCGACGAAGATCGCGTCCGCCGGGCAGGCCCACGCGCACAGCTCGCAGCCGACGCATTTCTCCAGCCCGTCCGGATGCCGGTTGAGCTGGTGCCTGCCGTGGTAACGCGGAGCGGCGGGGGCGCCTGCCTCCGGGTACTCCTCGGTGGCGACCTTCTTGAACATCATCCCGAAGGTGACACCGAAACCCTTGATGGGATCAAACATCCCCATCGCCGGCCTCCCTTCCACTGGAAACCGCCGCGGGCTTGCGCTTGGCAGCCCGGGCTTCGGCCTTCGCGATGGCCTTCTGACGCGGAGTCTTGTCCGGAACCTGCAGGTCGAGCGGCGGCACCGGGAACCCGCCACCGGTCACCGGGACGTAGTCGTCGTCCGGGATCTTCTTGTCCGGCAGCAGCAGGCTCAGGATGACGACGACGAGGATGAGCGCGCCGCCGCCGATGAGGATCTGCGGCGTGGACAGGCCACCCGAGTTCTTGATCGCGCGGACCGTGACGATCACGACGATCCAGACCAGGTTGACCGGCACCAGGACCTTCCAGCCCAGCCGCATGAACTGGTCGTACCGCAGCCGCGGCAGCGTGCCGCGCAGCCAGATGAAGCCGAACAGCAGGATGAACAGCTTGGCGGCGAACCAGATCAGCGGGAGCCAGCCCTGGTTCAGCGCGTGGTCGGCGCCGACGAACGGGAACTTCCAGCCACCGAGGAACAACGTCGTCGCGAACGCCGAAACGATCACCATGTTGACGTACTCGGCGAGGAAGAACATCGCGAACTTCATCGAGCTGTACTCGGTGTGGAAACCGCCGACCAGCTCGGATTCGGCCTCGGGAAGGTCGAACGGCGCGCGGTTGGTCTCGCCGACCATGGAGATCAGGTAGATCACGAAACTCGGCAGCAGCAGGTAGAAGTACCAGCCGGTCTGCTGCGACTCGACGATCTGCGAGGTCGACATCGAACCCGCGTAGAGGATGACGCCGACGATGGACAGACCCATCGCGATCTCGTAGGAGATCACCTGGGCCGCGCTTCGCAGACCACCGAGCAGCGGATACGGCGAACCGGACGACCAACCGGCCAGCACCAGGCCGTACACACCGATCGAGGAGCAGGCGAGGATCACCAGCACGCCGACCGGCAGGTCGACCAGCTGGAGCGTGGTGCGCTCACCGAAGATCGAGACCACCGGGCCGAACGGGATCGCCGCCAGCGCGATCAGCGCCGGCACCGCGGAGATCACCGGCGCGAGGAAGTACACCTTGCGGTCGGCCGTGTCCGGGATGATCTGTTCCTTGAACGGCAGCTTGATCGCGTCCGCGAGGGACTGCAGGTAGCCGCCGGGCCCGACCCGGTTGGGGCCGGGACGGTTCTGCATCCGGCCGACCGCTTTCCGCTCCCAGACGATCAGGAAGATCGTCAGGATCGGGCCGATCAGCAGGATGACGACCGTCTTGATCAGGATCAGCCACAACGGGTCGTCGGCCAGCAGCGCCGCCCGCTCGGCGGCGTCCGGCATCTGGCTGAGCAACGGAGTCACTTCTCACCTCCGGTGAGGGTGACGGCCGAACCGTGACCCGCGCCGAGAGAGGCGCGGACGGCCGAGCCGTCGGAGTTGCCCGGGAGCCACACGACGCCGTCCGGCAGGTCCGCGACCTCGATCGGCAACGTGATGGAACCGCGTTCGGTGGAGACCTTCACGGTCTTGCCCAAGCCTTCGGCGGTCTTCGCCGAGAGCTTGGCGACGACCTCGCGCTGCGTGCCCTTGAGGTGCGGCTCGCCATCCTGCAGCGATCCGTTGTCGATCAGCTGCCGCCAGGTGGCGAGGAGAGCCTTTCCGTTCGCCGCGCTCGCGGCGGCGGCCGCCACCGGCTCGAAGGTCGCGGGCTCGGTCTTGCCAGGCAGCTTCGCCAGATCGGCGGCCGAAGCGGCCGGGGTCTGCGTGAAGATGTCCGCGTCCATCTCGACGGCGAGGGTGTCGAGCACCCGGCAGTCCGGCAGGGCGCCGGTGCCTTCGAGGGTGACGGCGAACTCGCGGCGGCGGCCTTCCCAGTTCAGGTAGCTGCCCGCCTTCTCGACCGCCGGGGCGATCGGGAGGACGACGTTCGCGTGCTCGGTGACCGCGCTGTGCCGCAGTTCCAGGCTCACCACGAACTTCGCGTTCACGAGTGCCCGCAACGCCAGGCCCGGATCCGGCAGGTCGTCCGGGTCGACGCCGCCGACGAGCAGGCCGTCGAGGCCGTTCTCGGCCGCCGCCTTGAGGATGGCGGTGGTGTCGCGGCCTTCCGTGGCGGGAAGCGTGACGCCCCAAGCCTTTTCGACCTCGGCGCGAGCCGCGGCATCGGTGACCGAGCGGCCACCGGGGAGCAGCGTCGGCGCCGCGCCCGCCGCCAGGGCACCGCGTTCACCCGCGCGACGCGGGATCCACGCGAGCCGGGCGCCGGTGCGCTCCACCAGCCGGTGCAGGGCCGAGAACAGGCCGGGAACCTCGGCGGCACGCTCGCCGACGAGGATCACGGCACCTTCCGAGGCCAGCGCCTGGTCGACGTCTTGCGCGTGCTGCGCGATGCCGTCGATCGCGGCGGCCTCGGCCCCGGGGGCGCAGGCCAGCAGCTCGCCGAAGGTCTTGCGGACCGACGAGGTGGTCCACTGTCCCAAGTGGACGACGCGGGTGCGGTTCTTGCGGGCCGCCTTGCGCAGCCGCAGGAACACGATCGGCGCCTCGTCCTCCGGCTCGAACGCGACGCACAGCACCGTGCGTGCCCGCTCGATCTCGCGGAAGGTGACGCCGCTTTCCGGCGTCGTGCCGACCACGTGCGACGCGAGGAAGCCCAGCTCCTCGGCCGAATGCGGACGGGCCCGGAAGTCGATGTCGTTGGTGCCCAAGGCGATCCGCGCGAACTTCGAGTACGCGTAGGCGTCCTCGACAGTCAACCTGCCACCCGTCAGCACCGCGGCACCCTTGCCGTCCCGCGCCTCGGCGAGCCCGGCGGCGGCCGCGCGCAGCGCGTCGGTCCAGGAAGCCTCTTCCAGCACGCCGTCGGCGTTGCGGACCAGCGGACGCCGGATGCGGTCATCGGCGGTGGCGTAACGGAAGGCGAACCGGCCCTTGTCGCAGATCCACTCTTCGTTGACCTCGGGGTCGTCGCCCGCGAGCTTCCGCATGACCTTGCCGCGGCGGAAGTCGGTCCGCTCGGCGCAGCCGGACGAGCAGTGCTCGCACACGCTCGGCGAGGACACCAGGTCGAACGGCCGCGAACGGAACCGGTACGCGGCCGACGTCAGCGCGCCGACCGGGCAGATCTGGATGACGTTGCCGGAGAAGTACGACTGGAACGGCTGGCCCGACGTCGTCCGCGAAGCCAGGTCCAGCACGTCCGCCGTCTCGGCCGTGCCGATCTGCTGGTGGGCGCCGCGTTCGAGCAGTTCGATGAACGGGTCGCCGGCGATCTCACGAGAGAACCGGGTGCAACGCTGGCAGAGCACGCAACGCTCGCGGTCCAGCAGCACCTGCGAGGAGATCGGCAGCGGCTTCGGGAACGTCCGCTTCGTGTCGACGAACCGGGAGTCCGCGCGGCCGTGCGCGAGCGCCTGGTTCTGCAGCGGGCATTCGCCGCCCTTGTCGCAGATCGGGCAGTCCAGCGGGTGGTTGATGAGCAGCAGCTCCATCACACCCTGCTGGGCCTTGTCCGCGACGGCCGAGGTCAGCTGGGTCTTCACGACCATGCCGTCGGCGACCGTCATGGTGCACGAGGCCTGCGGCTTCGGCATCGGGCGGCCGCCCATTTCGACCTCGACCAGGCACTGGCGGCAGGCACCGGCCGGGTCGAGCAGCGGGTGGTCGCAGAAGCGCGGGATGACCGTGCCGAGCCGTTCGGCGGTGCGGATCAGCAGCTCGCCCTTGGGCGCGATGACCTCTTCGCCGTCGATGACCAGCTTGACGTGGCCTTCGGGGACCGGAGTCTCTTCGACCTCGGTTCCGGGCTTGTCGGGTGCGATCGTCATGCCTGCGCCCCCACCAGTTCGCGCTTGTTGGTTTCACACAGTGCGAGGAATTCCTCGCGGAAGTACTTGATCCCGCTCTGGATCGGCGAGACCGCGCCGTCGCCGAGGGCGCAGAACGAGCGGCCGAGGATGTTGTCGCAGACGTCGAGCAGGGTGTCGATGTCCTCCTCGGTGCCGTGGCCCTCGACCATGCGCTCCAGGATCTGCGCCAGCCAGTACGTGCCCTCGCGGCACGGCGTGCACTTGCCGCAGGACTCGTGCTCGTAGAACTGCGTCCACTTCATCACGGCCCACGGCACGGAAACGGTCTCGTTGAAGACCTGCACGGCCGTCGTGCCCAGCATCGACCCGGCTTCCGCCGCGCCTTCGAAGTCCAGCGGAACATCGAGGTGCTCGGCGGTGAACATCGGCGTGGACGAACCACCCGGCGTCCAGAACTTCAGCGGGATGCCGTCCTTCATGCCGCCCGCCATGTCCAGCAGCTCGCGCAGCGTGGTGCCGAGCGGGCATTCGTACTGGCCGGGCTTCTCGACGTGGCCGGAGATCGAGTAGATCTTCGGGCCTGGCGACTTCTCGCGGCCCATCTGGCGGAACCAGTCCGAGCCGCCGTTGACGATGTACGGCGCACTGGCGATGGTCTCGACGTTGTTCACCGTGGTCGGCGCGGCGTAGAGACCCGCGGCGGCCGGAAACGGCGGCTTGAGCCGCGGCTGGCCGCGACGGCCTTCCAGCGAGTCCAGCAGCGCCGTCTCCTCGCCGCAGATGTACGCCCCGGCGCCCGCGTGCACGGTGATGTCGAGGTCGAATCCGGAGTCGAGGATGTTCTTGCCGAGGTAGCCCGCTTCGTACGCCTCGCGCACGGCCGCGTTGAGGCGGCGGATGCAGTGCAGCGCCTCGCCGCGGACGTAGATGAAGCAGTGGTGCGAGCGCATCGCGTACGAGGCGATGATGCAGCCCTCGATCAGCGAGTGCGGGTCCGCCATCATCAGCGGGATGTCCTTGCAGGTACCCGGCTCGCCCTCGTCCGCGTTGATGACGAGGTAGTGCGGCTTGTCCTCGTTGGGCGGCATGAAGGACCACTTGATGCCCGCCGGGAAGCCCGCGCCGCCACGGCCGCGGAGGCCGGAGTCCTTGACCAGCTGGACGATCTGCTCGGGAGTGGC
The DNA here is from genome assembly GCF_019330265.1 of Amycolatopsis sp. TNS106. Taxonomy (NCBI): domain Bacteria; kingdom Bacillati; phylum Actinomycetota; class Actinomycetes; order Pseudonocardiales; family Pseudonocardiaceae; genus Amycolatopsis; species Amycolatopsis sp. TNS106. The sequence goes on from NZ_CP024972.1 coordinate 5,821,909, forward strand.
CTTGAGCGCCTTGCGGATCGCGGTGTAGCCCTCGAGGGCTTCGTAGGACTGGATCGTCCACGAGTTGGGCGAAAGCCAGCGCTTCGTGAGGACCGGAGTGATGGGATCGGCCATTACTTCGTCTCCCCTGTTTTTGATGGCAGAGCCGGAAGCGGAACGTCCTTCATCGCGGGCGCGGTCCAGCCGCGGTCCTGCGCGACCTGCGCTCCCCGCAGGGTTTCGACGGCCTGCGAAGGACCATCGACGTCCGTGCGGTACTGCTGCGCGTCCTCCGGGAAGAACCCGGCGAGCTGCAGTTCGGCGCCCTTGAAGTTCGTCAGCGGCGCGCCGCGCGTCGGAGCGGGCTTCTTGCCCGCCTGCAACGCGTCGACCAGCGCGACGGCCTTGTCCTCGGTCTGGTTGTCGAAGTACTCGTAGTTGACCTGGATGACCGGGGCGAGGTCACAGGCCGCGAGACATTCGGCGTGTTCGAGGGTGATCGAGCCGGGCTCGTTCGGCGTGCCCGCGGTCTCGTTGTGCCCCAACGGCTTCTCTTCGGAGCCGAGGTGCGTCTGGAGCTTCTTGTAGATCGCGTCGCCGCCCATGGCCGCGCAGAGCGTATTGGTGCAGACGCTCACCAGGTGCTCGCCGCACGGGCGGCGTTTGTACATGGTGTAGAACGTCGCGACCGCGCTGACCTCGGCGTCGGACAGGTCCAGGTTCTGCGCGCAGAAGGCGATGCCCTCCTGGCTCACGTAACCCTGCACCGACTGCACCAGGTGCAGCATCGGCAGCAGCGCCGACCGCGACTGCGGGTACCGCGCGATCAGGTTCTGGGCCTTGGCATAGGTGTCGGCGTCGAAGATGTCTTCGAGCTTCGCGTTCTCCAGGATCCCCTCCGCCTCGGCGGGATCCGGCGCGATCGCGATCACGTCGACGTCACCACCGGCGGCGATGTGGGTCTGCTCGGCCAGGCTGGTGCCGGGCTCGGGTGTCGGTGTCGTTCCGGGCTGGGTGCTCAACGGTCCACTCCCCCCATGACGGGGTCGATCGAGGCGATGGCGGCGATCACGTCCGCCACCAGGCCGCCTTCGGCCATCGCGGGCATCGACTGCAGGTTCACGAAGCTCGGTTCGCGCACGTGGACCCGCAGCGGCCTGGTGCCGCCGTCGGAGACCAGGTGCACGCCGAGTTCACCGCGCGGCGATTCCACCGACGTGTAGGTCTGGCCCGGCGGGACCTTGAAGCCCTCGGTGACCAGCTTGAAGTGATGGATCAGCGATTCCATCGACTGGCCCATGATCTTGCGGACGTGCTCGAGCGAGTTGCCCATGCCGTCGCTGCCGATCGAGAGCTGCGCCGGCCAGGCGACCTTCTTGTCCTCGACCATGACCGGGCCCGGCTCGAGCTTCTTCAGGCACTGCTTGATGATCCGCAGGCTCTGGTGCATCTCCTCGACGCGCAGCAGGTAGCGCGCCCAGCAGTCCGCCTCGGTCGAGGTCGGGATGTCGAACTCGAACTCGTCGTAGCGCGAGTACGGCTCGGTCTTGCGCATGTCCCACGGGAGCCCGGCACTGCGCAGCACCGGACCGGTGACACCGAGCGCGAGGCACGCGTCGACCGGCAGGTAACCGACGCCCTTGAGCCGGTTGCGCCAGATCGGCTGACCGGTGAAGAGCTTGTCGTACAGGGGAAGCCGCTCGTCCATCGTCTTGACGAACGCGCTGACCACCTCTTGGTAGTCGTCCGGCATGTCCTGCGCGAGACCGCCGGGGCGGATGAACGCGTGGTTCATCCGGAGGCCGGTGAGGTGCTCCAGCAGGTGCAGGACCTCTTCACGCTCACGGAACCCGAGCGTCATCGCCGTCGTGGCACCGAGTTCCATGCCGCCGGTGGCGATGTAGACCAGGTGCGAACCGATGCGGTTGATCTCCAGCAACATCACGCGCAGCAGTTCGGCGCGGCGCGGGGCCTGGATGCCGAGCAGCTTCTCGACACCGAGGCAGTACGCCATCTCGGTCGACAGCGGGGCGAGGTAGTCCATGCGCGTCACGAAGGTGACGCCCTGGGTCCACGTGCGGTACTCGCAGTTCTTCTCGATCCCGGTGTGCAGGTAGCCGATGACCGAGCGGAGCTGCGTGACGGTCTCGCCCTCCATCTCCAGCACGAGCCGGAGCACGCCGTGCGTCGACGGGTGCTGCGGGCCCATGTTGATGACCATGCGCTCGTCGTGGCGGGAGTCCTCGATGAGGTCTTCCCAGTCACCGCCGGAAACGGTGTAGACGCGGCCTTCGGTGGTCTCGCGGGAGTCGGCGTAGTTGACGTCGTCGGTGCTGTCCGCGCCTCGTGCGCTGGTGTCCGTGCCCGTCGTGACGTCGGAGAGGTGTTCTGTGCTCACGAGTACGACCTCCGCTGGTCCGGCGGCGGGATCTCCGCGCCCTTGTATTCGACCGGGATCCCGCCGAGCGGGTAGTCCTTGCGCTGGGGGTGGCCGTCCCAGTCGTCCGGCATGAGGATGCGGGTCAGCGCCGGGTGACCGTCGTAGACGATGCCGAACATGTCCCAGGCTTCCCGCTCCTGCCAGTCGGCGGTCGGGTAGACCCCGACCAGTGACGGGACGTGCGGGTCTTCGATGTCGAGCGTGACCTCCAGCCGGATGCGGCGGCGGTACGTCATCGAGGTGAAGTGGTAGACCGAGTGCAGCCGCTGCGGGACGTCGACGCCGTAGTCCACGCCGGAGACCGAGCTGAGCAGTTCGAAGCGGAGACCGGTGTCGTCGCGCAGGACCTTGGCGATCTCGACGAGATGCTCGCGGGAGACGTAGAAGGTGATCTCGCCGCGGTCGACCGTGGTCTGCAGGATCGCGTTCGCCGGGATCTTGTTGTCCGCCAAAGCCGCGTAGAACTCGTCGGCGAACTCGTCGAACCAGCCGCCGTACGGGCGCTCGGCCGGGGGCGGGCTGTACGCGGGGAGGCGGACACCGCCGTAACCGGAGGTGTCACCGGTGCCGCGCACGCCGAACATGCCCTGGCGCTCTTTACCGGTGACGACCGGCTCGGCCGGGCGGGCGCCCTGCGGTTCGAGACCGCCTTCGGGCCGGTCGGCGCTGGACTGCTCGCCGCCGGTTTCCGGGGTTTCGGGGGAGTTTTCTTCGGGCACGTCGCTCACTTCTTCGCGTACTTGATCGAGGAGGCGATCAGCTCGGTGCGCTCACCGCTGGCGGCGCGGATCGCGGCCCGGCGGGCGTTGATCGGCTCGTCCTGGATCTTGGCGTGCAGCTTCAAAATCGCGTCGAGCAGCATCTCGGGGCGCGGCGGGCAGCCGGGGAGGTACATGTCGACCGGGACGATGTGGTCGACGCCCTGCACCACGGCGTAGTTGTTGAACATCCCGCCGGACGAGGCGCAGACGCCCATCGCCAGCACCCACTTGGGCTCGGCCATCTGGTCGTAGATCTGGCGGAGCACCGGCGCCATCTTCTGCGTGACGCGGCCGGCGACGATCATCAGATCCGCCTGGCGCGGCGTCGCGCTGAAGCGCTCCATGCCGAAACGCGCGATGTCGTAACGGGAACCGCCGACGGTCATCATCTCGATCGCGCAGCAGGCGAGACCGAAGGTGGCGGGCCACATCGAGTTCTTGCGCGCCCAGTTGACCAGGCCCTCAAGGCTGGCGAGCAGGATGCCGTTGGGGAGTTTTTCTTCGAGGCCCATGCTTCTCTAGTTCCAATCCAGGCCGCCGCGACGCCACACGTAGGCGTACGCGAAACCGACCGTCGCGATGAACAGCACGATCTCCACCAGGCCGAACATGCCCAGCGCGTCCGCGGAGACCGCGAACGGGTAGAGGAAGACCATCTCGATGTCGAACAGGATGAACAGCATCGCGGTGATGTAGTACGCGACCGGCATCCGGCCGCCGCCGACGACCGGCTGCGGCGACGGTTCGATACCGCATTCGTACGCCGCGAGCTTCGCCTTGTTGGCCCGGCTCGGGCCGACGAGCGGGCCGAGCAGCACCGAGAGCACCGCGAAGCCGAGAGCGAGGACGAACAAGAGGACCAAAGGGAGGTACATGTCCAGGTTCGGCACCGAAGGGGTGTTCGCCTGGGTCAGCACGGGCAACATCAGCACGGGGTTTTCGCCATCCTTTCCGCGCCGCTGCGGTTTTCGAGTCGGGGTTCACCGCTTCCCACGGTCGGCACCCTAAGTCACCTGGGTCACACCGCCGAGGGTTAGGCAACCCTTACGGGCCGTGCATGACGGCCCCCTTGCTTGTGAAATAGTTCACAAGCCTCCCGTCGAGGATGTGAAGCGATTCACAAAGCATGGGGCGAGTGTAGGACGTGACTCACATTCTTGTCCCTAGGCCCCGTGCTATAAGGCTGCCCTAACTTGACCGCACGGCCAGCACGCTTGCTTCCCGCATGCGGTACCGATGACCTGCGACGTCGTTCCCAAGATCGGCTTCCGGGGCCCGTTTGACCACATTTGTCCTGTGACCGATACCACTGCCCGGAGTACCCGTGACTGGTCCAGACGTGTGGAACCGCCTACTTGCGCCCCGGCTCCTGAAGCGCGTGAAGGCCCCCTTCCCTCGGCTGAGCCGAGGGAAGGGGGCCTTCACGCGAGTTCCGGAGGTGTCAGCGCGGGGAGGGGGTGGCGCGGGCCAGAGCGGCGATGAGGCGGTCGACGCCGTCGCCGCCCTTGGCGTCGTAGCAGCCCGAAAGTCCCTTGTACACCAACGGAAGGATCGAGTTGATCCGCAGCCCGTACTTCGTCGCGGCGTGCATGATCTTCGGCTTCCCGATCAGCTTCGCGAACACGTTGCCGAGCCGGTAGTAGCCGCCCATCAGCTCCGCGACGGCGCGCGGGTAGCCCTCCAGCGCCCGCTCACGCGAAGGACCTTCGCGGCGCGCCAGCGCCTGCACGACGAACTCCGACGCCAGCTGCGCCGACTCCATCGCGGCCGAGATGCCCTCGCCGTTGAACGGGCTGACCATGCCGCCCGCGTCGCCGAGCAGCAGCAGTCCGTCGCGGTAGTGCGGAGTGCGGTTGAAGCCCATCGGGAGACCGGCGCCGCCGACCTTGCCGATGGCGTTCTCCTCGCGGTAGCCCCATTCCTCGGGCGTCCCGTCGAGCCACTGGCGCAGCAGCGCGCGGTAGTCGGTGCTGCGGAACGCGGCCGACGTCGACAGCATGCCGAGACCGACGTTCACCGTGCCGTCGCCCAGCGGGAACGCCCAGCCGTAGCCGGGCAGCAGCTTCGGGTCGCGCGGGTCCGAGCGGTCCCACAGCTCCAGGTGGCCCTCGATGAACGGGTCGTCGTGGCGCGGGCTCTTGTAGTACTGCCGCACCGCGACGCCCATCGGGCGCTTCTCGTTCTTCTGGATGCCGACGCTCAGCGCGAGCCGCGCGGAGACGCCGTCGCAGGCCAGGACCAGCGGAGCGCGGTAGCTCACCGGCGTCTTCTCCGGGCCGACCTTCGCCTCGACACCGATCACGCGACCGGTGGGGCTGGTGATGGCACCGGTGACGGTGGTGCGCTCGTAGAGCCGCGCGCCCGCCTTCACCGCGGTCTTCGCGAGCAGGTCGTCGAAGTCCTGGCGGGTCCGCGAAACGCCGTACGGCGGGTAGCTCGTCAGGTCCGGCCAGTCCAGCTCCAGCGTGAGCTCGCCGGTGAGGATCCGCAGGCCGCGGCTGTGCACCCAGCCGGCGTCCTCGCTGGTGTCGATCCCCAGGTCGATGAGCTGCTTGACGCCGCGCGGGGTCAGACCGTCGCCGCACACCTTCTCGCGCGGGAACTCGGTCTTCTCCAGCAGCAGCACGTCGACGCCCGCGCGGGCGAGGTACGTGGCGGCGGTGGAGCCGGCCGGTCCGGCACCGACGACGATGACTTCGGCGTCGTGGTCAGCGTTGCGACGTGTCATGGCCGCGAGTTTATGCGGGCTTTTTGGCGCGGTGGATGGCGACGACGCCGAACGTGAGGTTCAGCCACTCCACCTCGGTCCACCCGGCGCTCGCGATGATCTCGCCGAGCGTCCGCTGATCCGGCCACGCCAGCATGGATTCGGCCAGGTAGGAGTAGGCCTCGGGGTTCGACGAGGTCCTGGCGCCGACCCAGGTGAGCAGCTTCGCGATGAACTTCCGGTGCAGGAACCGGATCGGCGGGAATGTGGGCGTCGACACCTCGCAGATCACCAGACGGCCGCCCGGTTTGACCACGCGCGCGATCTCGGTGAGCGCGGCCTTGGTGTCGACGAAGTTCCGCAGCGCGAGCGAGATGGTCACCGCGTCGAAGCTCTCGTCGGCGAACGGCAGCTTCATCGCGTCCGCGGCCACCATGGGGACGCCGCGGTGCTTACCCGCCTTGAGCATGCCGACCGAGAAGTCCGCCGCGAGGCACCACGCGCCGTTGCGCGCGTACTCGACCGTGGACACGCCGGTGCCCGCCGCGAGGTCCAGCACCTTCTCGCCGCGTTTGGCGTCCAGCACCCGGCCGGTGATGGTGCGCCAGCGGCGGTCGAAGCCGAAGGTCATGAACGAATTCGCGCGGTCGTAGCCGTCCGCGACGTCGTCGAACATGGCGGCGACTTCGTGCGGATCCTTGTCAAGACTCGCTCGGGACATACCCGCACACTACTTCGCTCGTCCTGAGGGATCGCGGCCAAGCGGGAGCAAAGCGACGTCCCGTAGGTTCACCTGACCCGGTGAAGCAACGCCGGGGCACGGTGCGCACCGGCCCCCGCGACCTCGCCGGCGAGGATCCTCCGCTCCAGCAACCGCAGTTCCGGCCCCGGTTCGAGGCCGAGCTGATCGACCGAGACCCGGCGCGCACGCCGGTACGCCGCCAGCGCGTCGGAGGTGCGCCCGGCTCGCCAAAGAGCGTCCATCAGGAGGTACTGGGCACGCTGCCGCAGCGGATTCCGCCGCACCAGATCCGCCAGCTCGACGGCCGCGCTCGCGTGCCGCCCGAGGTCCAGATCGGCCTGGTAGAGCTCTTCGAGCAGGACAAGCCGGTGCTCCGACAGGCGCATCGTCTCGTCCGAGAGCAGCGGGACGTCGAGGCCTTCGTAGGGGGCGCCGTGCCAGTGCGTGAGGGCCTGCCGGATAAGCGAGGCGCGCTGCGCGGGGTCGGCGGACTTCAACGCCTGGCCCGCCAGCGTCTCGAAGGTCTCGACGTCGAGTTCGCCGGGGTGGACCTCAAGCCGGTAGCCGCCGTTGTCGAAGCCGAGCCGGTCGCCCTCGGGCAGGGCCTGCCGCAGCTTGTGGACGTGCCAGTGCAGCTTCGGCACCGCGCGCGGCTCCCATTTGCTGTCCCACAGCGCCTCGGTGAGCACGTTCACCGGGACGAAGGTGTTCGCGCGGACCAGCAGCACGCCGAGGAGCGTTCTCCTCATCCGGCCGTGCAGCGGGACCGACCGCGATCCGGAAGAGATGCTGAACGTGCCCAGTACTTCGAACCTCACGTGCCGTCCTCTCGCTCGATGGCGTGAGGGGACGATGAATGCCGGTTGTACAAAATGGATACAAAGTGATCACTTGAGTGCGGAGAGCATTCCCCGCACCGACCTCGGCCAGGCGAATTCCTCCGCTCGCGCCCGCGCCGCCGCCCGCCGCGCGTCCTCGGGGCGCTCCAGCAGACCCGTGACAGCGCCCGCGAACGCCGGGGCCAGATCGTCGACGGCCTCGCCGCAGCCAGGCCGCACGATCTCCCGCAGCGCCGACGACGCCGAGACCACCACCGGAGTGCCCGAAGCGAGCGCCTCCAGCGCGGCGAGCCCGAACGTCTCGTGTGGACCGGGCGCGAGGGAGACGTCGGCGCTGGCCAGCAGCCGCGCGACGTCGCCGCGTCCGGAAAGGAAGCCCAGGAAGGTCACCGGAAGGCCGCGCGCCCGCCGTTCCAGCGCACGCCGCCGAGGGCCGTCACCGGCGATCACCAGCCGCACGTCGTGCCCTGCCTCGGTCAGCTCGGCGACGGTGTCCACACTGCGTTCGACGTGTTTCTCCGGCGACAGGCGTCCACAGTGGACAAGCAGGGCGTCGGCGGTGCCGGACAGCGTGTGCCGCCAGCCGTCGTCACGCCGGGCCGGGGTGAACGTCGTGAGGTCGACGCCGAGCGGCACCCGGCGCACGTTCGGTGCGGCGATCCGGTCGAACTCAGCGCGGGCGAACGCCGTCGTGCAGACGACCGTGTCGTAGCGCCGCGCCATCCGCCGGTTCGCGACGTCCGCGACGCGCCGCGCGACGGGTTCCGGCATCAGGAACTGCTCCAGCAGCCTGTCCAGCCGCTCGTGCGAGATCACCATGCTGGGCACGCCGTTGCGCCGCGCCCACACGCCCATGCCGCGCAGGGTGAGCCTGTCGGACACTTCGAGCCTGTCCGGCTCCAGGCGTTCCAGCACCGCGCGCACCCGGTGCGGGTCGACCGCGCGATAGCCACCGGTGCCCGGGATCTGCGGCGCCGGAAGGGAAAACCGGCGGACTCCCGTGGGCAGCGTCTCGTCCGCGTAGCGCCGCCCTGGCACCACGAGGGTCACCTGATGGCCGCTCGCCACGTAACCGGCGCCGAGGTGGTGCAGGGCCGTGCGGAGCCCGCCCGAGCGTGGTCCGTAGAAGTTGGCCAGCTGGACGATGTGCATTTCAGGCCGCGCGCGCGACTTTGCCTTGGACGGCCTCGTAGTGGCCGACCAGTTCGTGGCAGACGGCGGGCCAAGTGCGGCCCAGCACGACCTTGCGCGCCTTCTCCCCCAGCCTGGCGCGCAGCGCTTCGTCGCGCAGGTCGTTCACCTTGTCCACCAGCGCCGTCGCGAAGCCGGCCCGGTCGGCGGGCAGCAGATATCCCGTGCGGCCGGGCAGGACCAGATCCTTCGGACCGCCCGCGTTCGGCGCCAGCACCGGCAGCCCGGACGCCATCGCTTCCTGGATGGCCTGGCAGAACGTCTCGTGCGGTCCTGTGTGGACGAAGACGTCGAGGCTCGCGTACGCGGCGGAGAGCTCTTCGCCGTACCGGGCGCCGAGGAATGCCGCACCCGGGATCCGTTCGCGCAGCATCGGCAACTCCGGACCGTCACCGACGACGACCACGCGGATCCCGTCGACCCCGGCTAGCGCGGTCAGCCGCTCGACCTCCTTCTCGGGCGCGAGCCTGCCGACGAAACCGACCAGCAGTTCGCCGTTCGGCGCCAGCTCGGCGCGCAACGCGGGGTCGGCGTGGGCCGGCGAGAACCGCTCGATGTCGACGCCGCGCGCCCAGCGATGCACCCGAGGGATGCCGTGCAGTTTCAGCTGTTCCACCGAATCCGTCGACGGTGCGAGCGTGCGGTCGGCCCGCGAGTGCAGGCGGCGCACCCAGCGCCAGGCCGCGCGGGCGGCGATACCGAAGCCGTACGCGGCGGCGAAACCGGCGATGTCGGTCTGGTACACCGCGACACACGGCACCCGCAGCCGTCTGGCCGCGGCGAGCCCGCGGGCGCCGACCACGAACGGCGACGCCAGATGCACCACGTCCGGTCCGAAGTCGGCCAGCGCGGTGAGCACCGTCCTGGTCGGCACGCCGACCGGAAGAGAGTTCACGCCGGGGAAGTCGAGGGCGGGAATGCGCACGACCGGGGCGCCGAGGTACTCGACGGGACCCGGCCCCGGGGCGATGATCAGCACGTCGTGCGCGCGGTCGCGGAGGTGTTCCACGACGCGGAGCACGGAGTTGGTCACGCCGTTCACCTGGGGCAGGAAACTTTCGGTGACTATCGCGACTCGCACGCGGATCACTGTCGCATCCGGTTGTGACGCCCACCCCAACAAAAGCGGAACAGACGACATGTCATCTCAAGGTCGTGTTCCGTAAACCAGGCTCGGCCACACTAGTCAGGCATGACCCTCCTGTCCTCAAGGCCGCCTCAGCCCGTCGAGCCGGGGCTGGTGTCGAGGGCCCTCGAAGTGGCCGGGCGGCTGGCCAACGACGCGACCGACGTGATCACCGCGACCGCGGGCCGGGGCGCCCAACCCGATCCGAAGGACTCGCCCTTCGACTGGGTCACCGACACCGACCGCATCCTCGAACGCCACACCCGGCGGGTGCTGACCGCGGAATTCCCCGGTATCCCCGTGGTCGGCGGCGAATTCGGTGCCGATCATGGTGCCGACGTCGCCGAATACCGCTGGGTGGTCGACCCGGTCGACGGCACCGCGAACTACGTCGCCGGTGTCCCCTGGTGCGCGTACAGCCTCGCCCTGATCGACGCTTCGGGCCCGGTGGTGGGCGTGGTGGCGGACCCGTACCGCGCCCAGATCTACGCCGCCGCGCGCGGCCGCGGCGCGCGGGCGAACGGCAAACCGATCACGCTCACCGACCGCTGCGGGACCGCCGGGGCGATCGTCTGCACGGAACTCACGCGCAAGGGTGTCTGGCCGGGGATGGGCCAGTTCATCGAACGGGCCGCCGCCGCGCACGCCGGGGTCCGGGTGCTCGGCTCGGCGGCGCTGGCGATCGCGCAGGTCGCCTTGGGCCACGCGGCCGCGGCGGTGCTGCACAGCTACCGCGAATGGGACGTCGCCGGATCGGTCGCGCTGGCCATCGAGGCGGGCGCCGTGGTGCTGGACCGGCACGGGGAGGACACCGCGCTGCCGGTCGACGCCCTGCTCGTGGCGGCCCCCGGCGTGGCCGACGAGGTCCTGGGCTGGTGGCAGGAGTCAGTGGGCTGAGTTACGTCTCTGAGCACGCGAGTTGCGCCTCCAATCACGCGAGTTCGCCGCTCAATCACGTGAGTTCGCCGCCTGATCACGCGTGTCGTCCGTCGGATCACGCGAGTGCGCCGTCTGATCACACGTGTTCGCCGGTTCCGCACGGCAAGCTCGCGCGACCGAGCACGGGACTCACGTGATCAGAGGCGTAACTCGCGTGATCGGGGACGTAACTCGCGTGATTAGAGGCGTAACTCACGTGATCAGACGGACGACACGCGTGTCTGGATGGACGACTCGGCGAGCGAGTGCCGGTGAGCCAGCCGTTGCCGCCGGATCCACCACAGCAGCGGGCCGGCGATCAGCCAGGTGAAGAAGATCATGCTGCCCAGCGGCAGCAGCGTGTTCGCCGCCGAGCGGCCGGCCACCCGCGCGAGTTCCGGGTCGCCGACGTCGTACTCGATGTTCACCAGCTGCCCGGCGGCCAGCCCGGCCGGGTAGAGCACGCCGTTGGCCGGGCTGTGCATGATGCCGTCGGGGGTCGCGTAGTTGATGATCGTGCGGTCGAAGGCCACCGACTCGACCTGCGCGGTCGCCTGCCCGAGCTGCGCTTCGATCGCGCTGTCGTTGCGGATGGCGGCGAACAGCAAGGAGACGCCGAGCACGGTGACGAGTGAGGCGACAACGAGGGCGGCATACCACCCGATGCGCCTCACCCGCTCCGTTTTGGCCGTCACGCCGCGAGCGTAGCGCTACCCGTCAGTGGGCGTGTCGCTCGGCGAGGAATTCATGGGTCGCCTTGATCTGCGGGTACGACTTCGGTGCGACAGGCGCCACAGCGGACCGCTGAGCCGCGGCGGGCACACCGTTCGGGCCCACGGTGGGCTTGCCCTTCGTGTACAGCCACGTCCGGAACAGGTCGTACAGCGGCTTGCCCGAGATCTTCTCGGCCAGCGCGATGAACTCCGGGATCACCGCCGACTTGGCCTTCTTCACCTGCTGCCAGGTCTGCAGGATCCGGAAGAACGTGTCGTCACCCACGGCCTTGCGCAACGCGTGCACCGCGAGCGCGCCGCGGTCGTAGACGGCCGCGTCGAACTGGTTGTCCGCGCCCGGATCAGCGGGCAGGACCTGCCAGAACGGGTCCTCGGCGGGCACCGAGTCGTAGATGTACTGGGCGAGCTCGTCGGCCGTGCCCTCGCCGCTCTCCTCCGACCACAGGAACTCGCCGTAGGAGGCGAAACCCTCGTTCAGCCAGATCTCACTCCACTTGCCGAGCGTGACGCTGTCGCCGAACCACTGATGCGCCTGCTCGTGCGCCACGATCGAGGTGTTGGAGCCGGACCGGAAGGCCCTGGCGCCGTACACCGGCCGCGTCTGGTTCTCCAGCGCGAAGGTGATGCCGGTGGTGACGACGCCGCCCTGCGCCTCGAACGGGTACGGCCCGAACTTCGAGGCGAGGAATTCGGTGATCTCCGGCGTCCGCTCGATGCTGGCCTTGGCCGCGCCGAGCGATTCGCCGAGGTCGGCACCGTACGCGGTGATGAACGGCTTGCCGTCCGGCGTGGTCTGCTCGTTCACCTCGAACTTGCCGACCTCCAGTGACGTGAGGTACGTCGCCTGCGGTTTGGTGCTGCGCCAGTTCCAGCGCGTCCAGCCCGGCCGCTGCACCGTCTTGCGCACGAGCGTGCCGTTAGACAGCGCGGCGACGTCGTTCGGGACCTCGACCGAGACGTCGTAGGTGGCCAGGTCGGTCGGGTGGTCGTTGGACGGGAACCACCAGGCCGCGCTCTGCGGCTCGTCGACGGCCAGCGCGCCGTCCGGGGTCTTCTTCCAGGCGGTGAAACCGTCGATCTTCACCTTCGACGGCGTGTCCGCGTAGGCGACGACGACGGTCGCCGTCTGGCCCTTCTTCAGCGGCGAGACCGGCGTGACGGTCAGCTCACCGGTGCCGTCGGTCGACGTCGCGAACTTCGCGGGCCGGTTGTTGACCCGGACGCCCGACACCTTCAGCCCGAAGTCGAGGTTGAACGCCGAGAGGTCCTGCGTCGCGGTGAGCAGGATCGTCGTGGCGCCGGACAGCAGGTCGGTGGACGGCTGGTAGGTCAGCCGGAGGTCGTAGTGGGCGACGTCGTAGCCGCCGTTCCCGGCGTGCGGGTAGTACGGGTCGCCGATGCCGATCGAGCCGGGTGCGGGGGCGGCCGCCGCGGAGCCGGCGAGCAGCACCGAGACGACACCCGCGGTCAATCCGGCGAAGCCGGCGCGAGTCTTCAAGCGCATTGCGAATCCTCCCAGGATTTGTCAGCGCGCTCGAACGTAGCCAGACGATCAACGCGGAGACACGTCCGAAGGAGGGGTTCCCAGCGACTGGACTGAGATCAAAATCGGCTAGACGGCCCGCACGGCCGACGACACCGCTGTACGGAGGCGCGCGTGCAGCTCGCGGTGGCGCGTTCGGTCCACGCGGACCTCCACCACCCGCAACCCCGGCGCGGGTTTGAGCGCCGCACGGAATTCGGTGAGCGTCTCGGCGACGACGTGCGGCACGCGGTAACCGGCGCACAGGGCACCGAGGTCGGCGCCGTGCGGCGTGCCGAAGACGCGCTCGAAGCTGGCGTTGTGCTCGGGCGCGCCCTGCTCCAGCAGCGAGAAGATGCCGCCGCCGTCGTCGTTGAGCACCACGATCGTCAGGTCGGGGCGCTGTTCGGCGGGCCCGGTCAGCAGGCCGCTCGCGTCGTGCAGGAACGTCAGGTCGCCGAGCAGGGCGTACGAATGTCCCCTGTGGACGGTCGCGGCGCCGATCGCGGTCGACACCATGCCGTCGATGCCGGCGACGCCGCGGTTGCGGTGCACGAGGACGTCGGGCCGCAGCCGTCCGGCGAGGGCGACGTCACGGGTCGGGTTGGACGAGCCGACGACCAGCAGCGACCCCTCCGGGACCGCGTCGACCAGCTCGGTCGCCAGGCGCAGCCCGCTCGGCCACGGCTCGTCGGCCAGCGCTTCGGTGACCGCCCCCGCCGCCGCCTTGTCCGCGCGCTGCCAGCTCGCCAGCCACTCCGGATCGGCCGGTTTGGTCGGCTCGTCGAACCACTGGCCGACCTGGCGGACGTTGTGCGCGGGCGCGGGCCAGTCCGAATCGGGCCGGACCAGCAGCACCTCGACGTCCGGATCGGACAGCACCCGCTGGACCTGCCGGAACACCGTCGGACGCCCGATGCACAGGACCTGTTCGGGTTTGTGCCGCGAGATGAATTCCTCGACGCCGAGCAGCCACGCGCCGGACGAGATCGCCGTCGCGCCCGCCATCCCGATGCCGCCGGTCTCGGAGACGACCGGCCAGCCGTGCAGCTCGGCCCATTCGCTGGCCGCCTGCACGCCGGTGTCGCACGCGATCACCAGGCCGTGGCGCGCCGAGGGCACCACGAAAGAGGGAAGCGCGCCGAAGTCCGGCAGCTCCGTCCAGCGAGCGCCGTCGGGACGCCCTTCAAGTGACTCGTACCACTCGCCGGCCTTGTCACCGTCGTCGATATCGGGCACGAGCGGCTCGCGGAACGGGATGTTCAGGTGCACCGGGCCGCAGCGCCACTCGCCGTACGCGGCGTTCCAGGCTCGGCAGATCTGACCTCGCCAGTACGAGTTCTGCCCGGCACGGCGTTCGGCGACGGCGAGCTCGTCGAAGTAGCGGACGGCGTTGCCGTAGAGCTGGTGCTGGTCGATGACCTGGCTCGCACCGGCGGCCCGCATCTCGGGCGGGCGGTCGGCGGTCAGCACGATCAGCGGGACACCCGCGCGGTCCGCCTCCAGCACGGCGGGGTGGAAGTTCGCGGCCGCGGTGCCCGAGGTGCACAGCACGGCCACGGGGCGGCCGGTGCGCGCGGCGATGCCGAGGGCGAGGAAGCCGGCGCCGCGTTCGTCGATGCGGACGTGCAACTGGAGGCGCCCGGCGGCCGCCGCGTCGTACAGCGCGATCGACAGCGGGGCGTTGCGTGAGCCCGGGCAGAGGACGACGTGCGAGACGGTGTTGCGGACGAGTTCGTCGACGATGACCCTGGCCTGCGCGGTGGAAGGATTCACCGGCAGACCTCGGGTTTCACACTACGACTCACGGCCACACGTCCTATTCTCCCAAACGTGGATGACGCCCAGGTTTCCGAGCTGTTCGACCCCGCCTTGTGGACGGAAGTCGACGGTTTCGACTTCACCGACATCACCTATCACCGCTCCTCTGAGAGCCGCTCAGGCAAACGTGTCGTACGTGTCGCGTTCGACCGTCCCGAGGTCCGCAACGCCTTCCGCCCGCACACCGTCGACGAGCTCTACCGCGCGCTCGACCACGCGCGGATGAGCTCGGACGTCGGCTGCGTCCTGCTCACCGGCAACGGCCCGTCGCCGAAGGACGGCGGCTGGGCGTTCTGCTCCGGTGGTGACCAGCGTATTCGCGGACGCTCCGGCTATCAGTACGCGGACGGGGAGACCTCGGACACGATCGATCCGGCCAGGGCCGGACGGCTGCACATCCTCGAGGTCCAGCGGCTGATCAGGTTCATGCCGAAGGTGGTCATCGCGGTCGTCCCGGGGTGGGCGGCGGGCGGCGGGCATTCGCTTCACGTGGTGTGCGACCTCACGCTCGCCTCGGCCGAGCACGCGCGGTTCAAGCAGACCGACGCCGACGTCGGCTCCTTCGACGGCGGCTACGGCTCGGCGTACCTGGCCAAGCAGGTCGGGCAGAAGTTCGCGCGGGAGATCTTCTTCCTCGGCCGCGAGTACACCGCCGAGCAGATGCAGGCGATGGGCGCGGTGAACTCCGCCGTCCCGCACGCGCAGCTCGAGGCCGAGGCGCTGGACTGGGCGTGGGCGATCAACGGCAAGTCGCCGACCGCGCAGCGGATGCTGAAGTACGCGTTCAACCTCACCGACGACGGTCTGGTCGGCCAGCAGCTCTTCGCCGGCGAAACCACCCGGCTGGCGTACATGCAGGACGAGGCCGTCGAAGGCCGCGACTCCTTCCTGGAGAAGCGTTCCCCCGACTGGTCGGCCTTCCCGTACTACTACTGACCCTTTTCGACCAGGCGAAAAGGCCTGGAGCAGGGCATTCGGCGGCTCTTAGGTTCTCGTTGCAACCCAAACCCGACTCGATCGAGGGGGAACAACGATGAAGAAGTCACTCCGAAGGACTGCTCTGGCGCTGCCGGGCGTCGTCGCGGCGGGGCTGCTCGGCGTCGGCGGGGTCGCCGACGCGGCACCCGCGGACCCCGTGCAGACCTTGAGCTGCAGCCACGGGCACTCGAACAAGGACAGCGGCGAAGGCCGGACGAAGCAGAGGATGCGCTACCGCTCCGGCCCGCACACCAGCTGCTCCTCGTACGGCTGGGTCGCCGGGGGCACGCTGATCTACTACCACTGCTACACGTGGGGCCAGACCATCGGCGAGGGGAGCGAAGCCAAGTCGTCGTGGACCTGGGGCCGGATCGCGGGCACGCAGAAGCAAGGCTGGTTCTCCGACTACTACCTCAGCGACGGCGGTGCGCTGAAGGAGTGCTGAGCCGAGTGTCCTTTCGGCGTTAGCCTGGCGGGATGCGTGCGGTAGGGGTGGACGGAAGTCCCGAGTCGATCACCGAACTGACCTCGGCACTGGCCGAGGCGCTCGGCGGCGGCCCGGCCGTCCTCCCCTACTCGTCGGAGCCTCTGCGGGACGCGATGGAGCCGACGCGCGCGGCCGAGCCCGGGACGGCGGTGATCATCGCCACCTCCGGGTCCACCGGTGAGCCGAAGGGGGTCCTGCTGTCGGCATCGGCGCTCACCGCGTCGGCTCATGCCACGCACAAGCGGCTCGGCGGCCAGGGGCACTGGCTGCTCGCGACCCCGGCGCACTACATCGGCGGACTCCAGGTGCTGGTGCGTTCACTGCTGGCCGGGACGACGCCGTCCGTACTGCACGCATCCGGTTTCCGGCCGGACGACTTCGCCGAAGCCGCCGCGCCGCTGCTGTCCCTGGACGGCCCGCGCTACACCGCGCTCGTGCCGACCCAGCTCGGACGACTGCTCGACGCGGGCGGCCCCGGGCTGGCGGCGGCCCGCGCGTTCGACGCGATCATTCTCGGCGCCGCGGCGACGACAGCGGATCTTCGCGAGCGCGCCGCCGAAGCGGGAGTGAAGATCGTGCCCGCGTACGGCATGAGCGAGACCGCGAGCGGCTGCGTCTACGACGGCGTACCGCTGGACGGAGTACACGTCGATCTGGAAGACGAGCGGGTCTGTATCACGGGTGACGTCCTCGCGCACGGCTACCGGCTGCGACCCGACCTGACCGCGGAGGCCTTCGTGAACGGCCGGTTCCGCACTTCCGACCGCGGCCGGCGGTCGGCCGACGGGCGGTTGGAGATCCTCGGCCGGATCGACGACATGATCAACACCGGCGGGGTGAAGGTGGCCGCCGCGACCGTCGAACGGATCTTGACCGCACAGCCCGGAATCCGGGACGCCTGCGTGGTCGGAGTACCCGACCCCGAGTGGGGCGAAGCGGTCGTCGCACTCGTCGTCGGCGCTGGTTGCGACGTCGATTCGCTGCGTGCCGCGTGCCGCGAAGAGGCCGGCGCGGCCGCCGCTCCGAAGCGGGTCGAATTCGCCGAAGAACTGCCGTTGCGAGGCCCCGGGAAGGTCGACAGGACGGCCGTCAGGAATCTCCTACGAAGGTCGTGAATTCCCCACCGATTACCGGGACTTTGTTGACACGGTCATTACCCGCGGGTTTACGTCTAGGTATGACGCGCTGGACACGCACCGTATTGGCCTGCACCGCCGTCACGATGGGACTGGTCGCTTTGGCCGGACCCGCGCTGGCGGACGAACCGGAGACCGCCGTTCCGAACAGCGGCACGCTCACCTGGACTCTGGAAGACGCGATCGACGATCTCAAGTAGCGCGACTCGTCACCTGCTCGGGACGCCTCGAGCAGGTGACGAGCCCCGCATACCGGCCGGTAGTGCCCAGGGCCAGAATGGCGGCATGGCGACTGCTGGTGAATGGATCGAAGGGGCGCGCCCGCGGACGCTGCCCAACGCGGTGGCGCCGGTGGTCGCCGGAGTCGGCGCGGCGATCGCGCTCGACGGCTTCTCCTGGTCCCGCTCCGTTCTCGCGCTGCTCGTCTCGCTGGCGCTCATCGTCGGTGTCAACTACGCCAACGACTATTCCGACGGCATCCGCGGCACCGACGAGAACCGCGTCGGCCCGCTGCGCTTGGTCGGCTCCGGAGTCGCGAAACCGAAGGCCGTCCTGGCGGCCGCTCTCGTGGCTCTCGGGCTCGCCGGAGTGCTCGGGCTCGTGCTCGTCGCGATCAGCGGCCTGTGGTGGCTGCTGGCGATGGGCGCGGTCTGCATCCTCGGCGCCTGGTTCTACACCGGTGGCAAGAAGCCTTACGGCTACTACGGTTTCGGCGAGATCGCGGTCTTCGTCTTCTTCGGGCTGGCCGGGGTGCTCGGCACCGTGTACGTCCAAGCCGGACAGCTCAGCTGGACCGCGCTCGGCTGCGCGGTCGCCGTCGGCTCGTTCTCGACCGGTGTGCTGACCGCCAACAACCTCCGCGACATCCCGACCGACATCGAGTCCGGCAAGCGCACGCTCGCCACCCGGCTCGGTGACCAGGGCACGCGGCGGCTCTACCTCGTGCTGGTCGCGGTCCCGTACGTCGTGAGCGTGCTGCTCGCCTTCGTGACGCCGTGGGCGCTGCTGGGCCTGCTGACCGCGCCGCTGCTGCTGAAGTCGGTCAAGGCCGTCGGCGGCGGAGCGCAGGGGCGGGCGCTGATCCCGGCGCTGCGGGACACCGGTTTCGCGATGCTGGGGTGGGCGGTGCTGACCGCGGTCGCGCTCGCGCTGTGAGCCCGTCACTGGACCTTTGATGCGGGACTGTGTGGATTTCGGGGCGTTGGACGACCCGAAATCCACACGGTGCGGCACGAATGGTCCGGTCACGCACCTTCCGGCTCGGATCGGCGCCGGACCGCGCTCGGGGATGAACGGACCGTTCATGCCTTGAGTTTTTCGCTTCGGGCCACTACCCGTTGTGCTCCGGAAACGGGGCGGTCACCAGATGCGGCCCTAGCGGTAGCAAAGGTCCCTTGCTCTTTTGGTGATCCGGCGAACTTGAGGTAGACGCCCCCCGCGACGTCGCGAAAGCCACTTTCGGGACATCAGACGTCGCGAAAGTGGCTTTCGCGACGCCCGCCGGACCGCGCTCGGGGATGAACGGACCGTTCAGGCCTTGAGGCAGGCCGCCCGAGCCGATGTTGCGAGAGCGGCGCGGACGGCCCCAGGTGCAACGCCGGTCTCAGGCCTCCGGGGCAAGCTTTCCGCTCACCAGGAACTCCCGGTACTTCTCCAGGTAAGGCGCGATGTCGATGTTCTTCTCCGCCAGCCACGCATCGTCGTAGTACGTGTTGGCGTACCGCTCCCCGCCGTCGCACAGCAGCGTGACGATACTGCCGGCCTGGCCTTCCGAGACCATCCGCGAGATCAGCGTGAACGCGCCGAAGAGGTTCGTCCCGGTCGAGCCGCCGGCCCAGTGACCGGTCCGCTCGCGCAGCACGCGGATGGCCGCCAGCGAGGCGGCGTCCGGCACCTGGAACATCTCGTCGATCACGCCGGGCACGAACGACGGCTCGACGCGCGGCCGCCCGATTCCCTCGATCCGCGAAGGCATACCGGTGCTGTAGTCGAGCGCCCCGGTCTGCCAGGCGCCGAAGAACGACGAGTTCTCCGGGTCGACGACGGCGATCTTCGTGGTGTGCCGCTTGTAGCGCACGTAGCGGCCGAAGGTCGCGCTCGTGCCACCGGTCCCGGCGCCGACCACGATCCACGTCGGCACGGGATGCCGTTCGGACTGCATCTGCGCGTACACCGATTCGGCGATGTTGTTGTTCCCGCGCCAGTCCGTCGCGCGCTCCGCGTAGGTGAACTGGTCGAGGTAATGGCCGTTGCACTCCGAAGCGAGCCGTTCGGCCTCCGGGTACATGTCCGGCGCGCGGTCGACGTAGTGGCATTCGCCGCCGTAGAACTCGATGAGCGCGATCTTCTCCGGCGAGGTGCTGCGCGGCACCACGGTGATGAAGCGCAGCCCGAGCATCCGCGCGAAGTACGCCTCCGACACCGCCGTCGAGCCGCTGGAGGCCTCGACGAGCACGGTGTCCGGCCCGATCTGGCCGTTCACCAGGCCGTACAGGAACAGCGAACGCGCGAGCCGGTGTTTGAGCGAGCCGGTCGGGTGGACGGATTCGTCCTTCAGGTACAGGTCCACGCCCCATTCCGGGGGCAGCGGGAAGACGTGGAGGTGCGTGTCGGCGCTGCGGTTCGCGTCGGCCTCGATGATGCGGACGGCTTCGCGGACCCAGCTGCGGCTCTGCAGGAGGCTCACGCCGCGCCGTCCACCCGGTCGCCGCGCAGCTGCGAGCGCAGTTCGGCACGGGCGCGAGCACGCTTTTCGTTGCGGCGGGCGAGCCCGGCGGTCACGCGCGCGTTCAGCGGGCGGAACAGCAGCAGGCCCAGCGGCAGCCCCACGACCAGGCCGATCAGCAACGCGACCAGCAGCGGGACGTTGACCAGCAGCAAGCCGCCTGCGATGACCCCGACCAGGAGGAACCTGGCCAGCACGTACAGCGTCAGGTCACGGGGCAGGTGATTATCGCTCACACCATGGCAGGCTACGCGCTGCCGTTGCGGCCCTCGTCCAGGCCCGCGTTGTTGGGGCGCCCTTCGAAGCGGGTGGAGAGCACGACGGTGGTGTTCGTGCGGCCGACACCGGGGATCCGCCGCAGCCTGCCGAGGGTCCGCTCCAGATCGTCGACGGTGGCCACCCGCACCTTCACGACGAAGGCTTCGTCGCCCGCGACGGCATAGCAGCTCTCGACCTCGTCCAGTGCCCCGAGCGCCTCGGCGACGTCGTCCTCGGTCGCGGTGTCGGTGGGATGGATGCCGACCAGCGCCGTCACCCCGAGTCCGACCGTGTTCGGGTCGACCATGGCGTGGTAGCCGGTGATCACGCCGGCGGCCTCGAGTTTGCCGACCCGCTCGTGCACTGATGAAGCCGAGAGCCCGACAGACCGGCCGAGGTCGGCGTAGGTAGCCCGCCCGTTCTCCCGTAATGCCGCGATGATCTTCCGATCCACCTGGTCCACCGCTACACCTTAGGTGCCACGGCCCGATTCGCGTGATCAGGGCGCGTTTTCGTACATCCGTGACAAGACCACGGGTCCGATGGGCGCATGTCGCGGTTGTCGGTTTTGACCTTTAAGGGCTCTTTACTGTTGGACAACCGTTCGAGTACCTGACGGGTGAGATGCAACGATTGCCGTGTTGGCTACCCGGCACGACGGGCACAGGGCCCGCCTCCGGTTTAGCACTGGAACCGTGAAGGAGGCGGAAAATGACCGCGACCATGGGCGGCAGGTTGCTCACCCCCGGCGAAGTGGCGGCTCTGTTCCGGGTCGACCCCAAGACCGTGACCCGCTGGGCGACCGCGGGCCGGATCGGCTCGATCCGCACTCCCGGCGGGCACCGCCGGTTCCGCGAGGCCGAAGTGAACGAACTCCTCGCCGAGCTCACCACCGACGCCAGCGAGCCCGCTCGCAAGGTCTGAGCAGGCGTTTCCCGCAAAAAGGACTCCAGTGACGAAGGGCTCGTAACCGCCCTTCGTCACATTGGGGTATCCATGAGTCCCCCCGCGCGCGGCAAAGGGGCTAGCCTCGTGGGACTGAGGAACGTCCTCCACGCGGAAGGGACCGAGCATGATCTATCTGCTCGCGGCCATCGGAGCGCTCACCGTCGCCGTGGTGTTGTGGCGCGCGTTCGGGATCGAGCGCGTCGGGGTGCCCTCGTCGCGACCGACGCTGGCCCCGGACGACGACCCCGACTTCCTGCGCAAGCTCGGTGAGCAGCAGCGCAAAGGTAAAGACGAGGACAAAGAGTAAAGAGCGGGACTAGGGCTGGATCTGCTGGTACTGCTGGCCGCCGAAGCCGTCGGCGACGGTGGCGGCCAGTTCCAGCAACGCCAGCCGGGTGTCCGCGTCGAGCCGGTCCAGCTCGATCTCGGCGCCCTCTTCCAGATGCGGGTCGAACGGGATCCGGCACACCGAACGGACGCGCGCGCCGAAGTGCGCGGAGAGCTTGTCCAGATCGACGGAGCCACCCTTCGGCCGCACCGAGTTGATCACCGCGACGGACCGTTTGACCAGGTCACCGTAGCCGTGCGCCTCCAGCCAATCGAGCGTCGCCGACGCACTGCGCGCCCCGTCGACGGAACCTGAAGACACCACCACCAGCGCGTCCGCGACGTCAAGGACGCCCTTCATCGCCGAGTGCATCAACCCGGTCCCGCAGTCGGTGAGCACGATGTTGTAGAAGTGCTCCAGCAGGTTGACCGTGCGCCGGTAGTCGTCCTCGGAGAAGGCTTCCGAAACCGCCGGATCCTGCTCGCTGGCGAGGATCTCCAGCCGGCTCCCACCCTGCGAGGTGTACGAACGGACGTCGCTGTACCTGGTGATCTTGTCCGCGTCCCGCAGGAGGTGCCGGACGGTCGCGGTGGTCTCGATCGGGATCTTCTGCGACAGCGTCCCGCGGTCCGGGTTCGCGTCGACGGCGACGACCCGGTCACCGCGCAGCGACGCGAACGTCGAGCCCAGCGTGGTCGTCGTGGTGGTCTTGCCGACGCCGCCCTTGAGGCTCAGCATCGCGATCTTGTAGCACCCGCGCAGCGGCTGGTTGATCTGCGCGATCAGTTCGCGCTTGCGCGTGTCCTTGGGGCTCTCGCCCGGATTGACGAGCTTGCCGGTGCCCACGTAGAGGGCCTTGCGCCAGCCAGACTGCGGCTTGCGCTTCTGCGGCTTCACCAGGCTTGCGGTGGCGAGTTCGTCCGGGAGCGCGTGCCTGCCCTGCGGCTGCGGCAGCCCCGGGACCGCCTGCTGCGACTGCGCGTACTGCTGCTGCGGCGGGTACTGGGCGGCCTGCTGCGGCGGCGCCTGCTGGGGCTGCTGAGGGTGCAGCGGGGGCAGGTTCTGGTCGTAGGGCTGCTGATACTGCCCTTGCGATGGCTGCGGCAGCGGCGGCTGCTGGGGAGCGGGCTGCTGCGGGTACTGGGCCTGCTGCGGCGGGTATTGCGGCTGCACGACCTGGGTCGGCTCGGCCTCGAAACCCCCCGCGGTCGGATGCGGTGCCGAGTCGGTCCGGTCCTCGGAGAACAACTCCGAGGGCTGGACGCTCTCGGTCGGTTCGGGGTGGCCAGGAGCCGATTCTTCGCTGGGTCCGGTCACCGCTGAATTCCTCCTCCGCGCACGTCTACCCCCATACCTCAGTATTGACGGTAGTCGTCGCGCGCGCAGAGGCGGCGGTCAGCCCCCGGCGTAGGAGTGCAGACCCGACGTCACCAGGTTCACGAAGAACATATTGAAGATCGTCGCGGAGAACCCGACGATGTTGATGATCGCGGCCCGCTTCCCGCGCCAGCCCGCGGTGGCACGGGAGTGGAGGTACGCCGCGTAGACGACCCACGCCACGAAGGCGACGGTCTCCTTGGGGTCCCAGCCCCAGAACCGGCCCCACGCAGCCTCCGCCCACACGGCGCCGCAAAGCACGCCGAAGGTGAAGATCGGGAAGGCGAAGATGGTGGTGCGGTAGGCGATGCGGTCGAGCACGTCCGCGGCGGGCAGCTTCGGGCCGAACTTGGCGAACTTCGCCGGGTTGTCGTCGTGGGCGGCGCGGAAAAGGTAAAGGACGCTCGCGACACCCGGCACCAGGAAGACACCCGAGCCGATGATCGCCGCGGAAACGTGGATGATCAGCCAGTACGACTGGAGCGCGGGCTGGACCGGCGCGGCCGTCGTGTACAGCATCGTGCCGTTGACGAACATCAGGATCACGACCGGCAGCAGCAGGAAGCCGGTGAGATGGCGGACCGGGAACTTCCGCATGATGACGAGCCAGGTCACGACGGCGATGAAGGTCGTGGCCATGCCGTATTCGTAGAGGTTCCCCCACGGCGCGCGGTGCACGGCGAGCCCGCGCAGCACGATCGCGGCCAGGTGCAGCAGCGCGGCCAGCACCAGCAGCGCGGCGCCCATGCGGCCGATGCGCTCGGGGCGGCCGACCTCGCGCGGGGACTCGACCGGCGTCCCGTAAGCCGGGGGGCCACCCGCGCCGACCAGTTCGCGAGAGCGCTGCATGCTGCGTTCCGCCGCGAGCCTGCCCTTCGCGCCGAAGCCCTGCTCGATGAGGGCGAACATCAGCGCGAGGACGTAGATCGCCGCCGCGGTGGTGTAGGAGTAGTCGCTGTACTGGGACAGCGTCTCGTTGATCGGCATGACCTCTAGTTGCCTCTCTGCCCCTGGAGCAGCTTGTCGCTGATCCGCTGGAACTCTTCGCCGTAGCCCGCCTGATCGGTGCGCGCCAGCCCGGCGACCTCGATCACGGTACCCGTCTCACCTTCGCGCGCCGGGGTCACCCGGACCCACACCCGGCGCCGTTTGACCAGCAGCGATCCCGCCAGCCCGATCAGCATCGCGACCGCGCAGACCAGCACCCAGCCCTGCACCGGGTCGTGCGAGACCTGGATGGCGACCCATTCCTGGACGCCGTCGAAGCGGACCTTCGTGCCGTCGTCCAGCACGGTCTCCTGGCCCTGGTCCAGGTTCTGCCGCGTGAGCTTCTTGAGCCTGCCGTCCTCGACGAGCGACTGGTCGATCTGGAAGATCGACTGCCCGCGGCCGGCGTCGAGGCCGAGGTCGCCGCGGTAGATGTCGACGGCCACGGCAGGCTTTTTCGCCTCGGGCCGCGACGACGTGAGCACGTTGCCGTGCATGAACGCGGTCGGCGCGAGCAGGCCGGTGATCGCGAGCTGGCGGGTGCGGCGTTCGATCGGGTCGGTGATCCCCGGCTGGTCGATCTTCGTCGCGCCTTCGGAGAGCTTCGTCGGCTCGTCGGCGGGACGCCACGGAGTGATGTTGGTCCGCACGGTGCCGTCGGGGAAGGTCACCGTGAACTTCGGGGAGTAGCCGAAGTTCAGCAGGTAGACGCGGTCCCCCGCGGTGCGCAGCGGCGAGTTGACCTCGAGTCCGTACGGCTTCCACGCGCCGGTCCGCAGGTCCTCGCCGGACTGGTACTCCATGTTGGAGTGGTAGTAGTTCGCCTGGCCGTTCTCGGTGTAGCGAGCCTCGAAGTCCTTGAGGCGGATGCAGAACGCGTTGAGGTCGGTGCCGTCGACGCGCAGCCCGGCGTTGAAGGTGTCGTAGCCGAGGATCCCGGAGTTGCACCACGGGCTGCCGTCGGCCTGGACGATGACCTGGCCTTCGTAGCCGAACAGCTTGCCCAGCGCGAAGAAGATGATCAGGCCGAGCATGCCGAAGTGGAAGACGAGGTTGCCGGTCTCGCGGAGGTACCCGCGTTCGGCGGAGATGCTCCGGCTTCCGTCGGCTTCTTCGCGCTCGACACGACGCCAGCCCTTGAGCAGCGTGTGCGTGTCTTTCAGGACCGTCTCGGGGGTCCGGTCGGTCGTGGTGGACACGTGATGCGGCATCCGCGACAGCTTGCGCGGCGTGAGCACCGGCTTCGCGCGCATCGCCTTCGCGTACTCGAAGCTGCGCGGCGCGAGACAGCCGATGAGCGACACCATCAGCAGGATGTAGATCGCCGAGAACCAGACGCTGCCGTAGACCTCGAAGAACTGCAGGCGGTCGAGCAGTTCGCCCCACCAGCCGTGCGCGGCGATGTACTCGTCGGTCTTGGCGACGTTGAGGTTCCGCTGCGGCAGCAGCGCGCCGGGCATCGCGGCGAGCGCCAGCAGGAACAGCAGCACCAGCGCGGTGCGCATCGACGTCAGTCCGCGCCAGGTGTTGCGCAGGAAGGCGAAGACGCGCTTGAGCGCCGTCGGGCGGTATCGAGTGGTCACAAGGGCAGCCTGATGTCGTTCACGAGGGTGTTCCGGATCCAGCCGGTCAGATCGCCCCACAGTCCGGTCACCAGCAGGACGCCGACGACCAGCAGCAGGACACCGCCGAAGACCTGCACCTGACGGCCGTGGCGGCGCAGCCAGTCGGTGGCGCGGACGGCCCAGCGGGCGCCGAACGCGATGATGAGGAATGGCAGACCGAGGCCGAGGCAATAGACCAGGATCAGCACGTACCCGCGCGCTGCCGCCCCGCCGGTGGCGCTGGCCATCGACATGACCGCGGACAGCGTCGGCCCGATGCACGGCGTCCAGCCGAGCCCGAAGACCGCGCCGAGCACCGGCGCGCCCCAGAGCCCACCGCGCGGAACGTGGTGCGAGCGGAACTCTCGCTGCAGGCCCGGGATCCAGCCGAGGAAGACCAGCGCCATCGCGATGGTCAGCACGCCGCCGAGGCGCTGGAGGAGATCCATGTTGAGCTGGACGACGTCGGCGATCCACACCAGCGTCCCCAGCGTCACCACGAAGACGACGGTGAACCCGAGCACGAACAGCGCCGCCGCGCCGACGACGGCGTAGCGGCCCTTCTTGCGCCCCTCGTCGGGGCTGACCGCGGGGGCGTCCGCGCCGACCAGCGCCGCCAGGTACGCGAGGTACCCGGGCACCAGCGGCACGACGCACGGCGACGCGAAGGAGATCGTCCCGGCCAGCAGCGCCACGCCCGCCGCGAGCAGCAGCGGCCCTGAGAGCGCCAGCTCGGTAACACCGTTCACGCAAAGGAGCGTAGGCAGTGTGGTCGAGGTGAAAACGCCGGGGCTGACCCAACGGGACCTACGTCGCACCCGGTCAGGACCTTGGTCCCGTCCCCTTCATCGCGTTTCGTCCTCTGAATGCGGTAGTTGCACGCGCAAGGAACGCATTCAGAGGACGAAACGCGTGTTGGCGGAGACGCGACTTGACCCACGATATTCCGGCGCCGTTGATCACGTGCGAGGCGTGAACGCAGTCGC
This sequence comes from Amycolatopsis sp. TNS106, assembly GCF_019330265.1. Classification (NCBI taxonomy): domain Bacteria; kingdom Bacillati; phylum Actinomycetota; class Actinomycetes; order Pseudonocardiales; family Pseudonocardiaceae; genus Amycolatopsis; species Amycolatopsis sp. TNS106. Next base: position 5,848,503 of record NZ_CP024972.1, read on the forward strand.
TGTGTCTGATGGTGCGTATGGGGCGTACATGGCGATCACCAAGTCCGTGAAGGCCTCCTTGAGGGACTCTGGGTCCCTCAAGGAGGCCTTCACGGCACAGCAGTTCAGCCCACGGCCAGCGCGGATCGCGTTCAGCGGGCTAAACGCGATCCGGGCGTGGGGTCAGGCGGGTTCGGCGGCCAGGCGTTCGACGACGGGCAGCAGGTCCGAAGCCAGCAGTTCCCGCAGGAACACCGCCGCGACGCGATGCTGTTTGTCCAGCACGATCGTCGACGGGATGATGTTGCGCGGGTAGCCGGAAAGCTGCAGCAGCGTCCGCCCCGACGGGTCGTAGATCGACGGGTACGTCAGCTTCCGGTCCCGCATGAAGTCCTGCGGCGGCTTCCGGTCGTTGTCGCGCAGATCGATGCCGATCACCTCGACGCCGGACGCCTTGGTCCGGTCGTAGACCTTCTGCATCTCCGGCGCCTCGACGCGGCACGGCCCGCACCACTGGCCCCACAGGTTCAGCACGATGACCTTGCCGGGGAAGTCCGCGATCGAAAGCTGCTTGCCCTCGTTCATCAGGTCGTCGCCGGACAGCGTCGGCGACGGCTGGCGGTCCGCGACGTCGTAGGTGATGTCGACCTTCCCGCCCGGCGACACGAAGTTGAACGAACCGCCGGTGACGACGGCGTCCTTGCCGGTGGTGCAGCCGGTGACGACGAGCGCCAGCCCGACGACGGCCGCCACGAGTCGCTTCATGCGCCGGTCACCTTCGGATCGGTCGTGCCGGCGGGCTCGCTGTAGACGATCCGCACCAGTTCTTCGCCCTCGAAGATCAGGCTGGTCAACGACGCCAGCGAGCACTGCCGGTTGCGCGGGTCGTGCCAGAGCCGCTTCGCCTCCAGGAACCGCCGGACGGTCCAGATCGGCAGCTGGTGCGAGACGCACAGCGCCTCGTGGCCCTCGGCCGCCCGGCGCGCGCGGTGGATCGCGCCGAGCATGCGGTGCGCGATCTCGACGTACGGCTCGCCCCACGACGGCCGGAACGGGTTGACCAGCTTCGGCCAGTGCTTCGGCTGGCGAAGGGCGCCATCGCCGACGGCGACCCGCTCGCCTTCGAACTGGTTGTCCGCCTCGATGAGCCGATCGTCGGTGTCGACGTCGAGCCGGTGCGCGGCGGCGATCGGCGCCGCGGTCTCCTGCGCGCGCTGAAGCGGCGAAGCGACGACGTAGGTGATGTCGTGCGTCGCGACGGCTTCGGCGACCGTCAGCGCCTGGCGCTGTCCGCGGTCGGAGAGCTTGAAACCGGGCAGACGGCCGTACAGGATCCCGTCCGGGTTGTGCACCTCGCCGTGGCGGAGCAGGTGCACGATCGTCGTCTCGCTCACGCCTGGACCGCCTCGGCGGCGGCGCGGGCGGCGACGCGCAACGCGGACTCGATGATCTCGAACTCGGTGTCGCCCATGGCCGCGTTGACGAACCACGCCTCGTACGCGCTCGGCGGCGCGTACACGCCGTTGTCCAGCAGCGCGTGGAAGAACGCCGGGAACCGCCAGGTCTCCGAGGCCTGCGCGCCCGGGTAGTTCGTCACCGGGTGCTCGCTGAAGAACACGCTGACCAGGTTGCCCGCGTACTGCACGGTGTGCGTGACCCCCGCCTCGGTGAGCGACCGGTCGAACAGGTCGCCGAGCCGCTTCGCGTTGGCGTCGAGAGCCGCGTACACGGCGTCGTCGGCCGCGCGCAGCGTCGCGAGCCCGGCGGCGACGGCGACGGGGTTCCCCGACAGCGTCCCCGCCTGGTACACCGGCCCGCCCGGGGCCAGCTTCGCCATCACGTCGGCGCGGCCGCCGAAGGCCGCGGCAGGCAGCCCACCCGACATCACCTTGCCGAACGTGTACAGGTCACCGGCGACGCCTTCGAGGCCGAACCAGCCCGCCTTCGAGACGCGGAACCCGGTCATCACCTCGTCCATGATCAGCAGCGCTCCGTGCTCGCGCGCGATCTCCTTGAGGCCGGCGTTGAACCCGTCGGCCGGGGCGACGGCGCCCATGTTGCCGGCGGCGGCTTCGGTGATGATCGCGGCGATCGCGTCCGGGTTGTCCGCAAAGGACTTCCGGACCGCGTCGAGGTCGTTGTAGGGCAGGACGATCGTGTCGGCCGCCTGCGCGCCGGTGACACCGGGCGACGTCGGGAGGCCGAGGGTCGCGACGCCGGAACCCGCTTCGGCGAGCAACGCGTCGACGTGACCGTGGTAGCAGCCCGCGAACTTGATGATCTTCGCCCGCCCGGTGAACCCCCTGGCCAGCCGGATGGCGCTCATCGTCGCCTCGGTGCCCGAGTTGACCAGGCGCACCTGCTCCACCGGCTCGACGCGGCCGATGATCTCTTCGGCGAGTTCGACCTCGCCGCGCGTCGGGGTGCCGAAAGACAGGCCGTCGACAGCGGCTTCGCGCGCGGCCGAGACGACGTCCGGATGCGCGTGCCCGAGGATCATCGGGCCCCACGAGGAGACCAGATCGACATAGCGGTTGCCGTCGGCGTCCCAGAGATACGGCCCCTCGCCGCGCACCATGAACCGCGGGGTGCCGCCGACGGAGTTGAAGGCCCGCACCGGGGAGTTCACCCCGCCCGGGACCACGGCCTTCGCTCGTTCGAACCATGCCTTGGACTGATCGACTCCGGTAGTCACTTCCCCAGTCTCGCAAATCACGGAGGACACCCGCCGCCGAGTCCTCGCGGTTCCGGGCCCGGCGTGACCAGGCCCACTAGGGTGGGAGCACTCCCGTCGAAACCCTCGCGGAGGAATCAACGTGTCCACGGTGCCGTCACCACCGACCCACCACCGTCGCCTGCGCTGGCAGGCCTTGGCCGGGTTCATCGCCATGGCGGCGATCGTGGGGATCGTGGCCGGGCTGGCGGTCGCCACCCGCTCCGAAACGCACAACGCGCTGGCCCGTCCGTCGTGGGCGCCGCCGGGCTGGCTCTACGGCCCGATGTGGTCGGTCCTGCTGCTCCTGGTCGCCTTCGCGGGCTGGTTCTACTGGCGTACCGACGGCGAAACGCGCGGCTTCGCCTTCTACGGCGTCTGCCTGCTGCTGACCCTGCTGTGGACGCCGCTGTTCTTCGCCGGCGGCGCGCACGTCCTGGCGCTGGCCGACGTCGTCGTACTGGACTTCGTCGTGCCCATCACGATGGCGGAGTTCGGCCGCCGGTCGAAACTCGCGGCCTGGCTGCTCGTGCCGTACCTGCTGTGGCTGCTGTTCTCGACCGCGGTCAACGCCGCGGTCGTGTGGCTCAACTGAGCTTCGGCTCCTTGGGTTTGCGGCCCTTGGCCCGGACGGCGAGCAGGAACTGGCGGATCGCGTCCACCACCAGGATCGCGGCCAGCACACCAAGCCCGATGGCACCCGCGAGCGGGCCGCCGAAGTAGCGCTGCGATTCGAGCGTCGTCGTTTCGCCGTAGGTGATCACGACCGGGACGACACCGGCCTTCCAGCACGCGAAGGAACCCCACACCGCGAGCGCGGCGAGGATCAGTTCGACCGCCCCCACCACGGCGCGCAGGGGTTTGTGCAGCCGGGCTTCTCGCCGGGAGTCCTCCGGTGGCCAGAGATCGGCGCCGGTCGGCTGGGGAAGGTCGATCACGGTGAGCAGTTTCTCATGACTCTGTGGTGCGGGCACGCACCAAATCCCCGAGAGCCTCGCGAAGGGCGTCCGGATCCTTGGCCCAGGCGCGGACGAAAACGCCGTCGTCGAGCTTCAAGCCGACTTCGCCGTACTTCTTGGGGATCGTCCAGCCTCCGCCGAGGACCCGTGAGCCGACCGGGGCCTCGTCTTCGAGCACCTCGGCGATCCGGGCCGCCTCCAGCGTTTCCCGGCCCTGCCGGTAGCCGTCCGCGGTGACTTCGAGCGAGAGGTACCGGCGACGCGCGTACACCCAGGGCACGGTGATCGCCACCAGCCCCACCGCGACCAGGATCCAGGCGAGCCAGTGGACCGGGCCGCCCGTCGCCAGTTCCGCGAGCAGCCCGGCGAGGGCGAACAGCGGCGCCCACAGCAAAGCCGTCCAGCCGACGCCGGGTTCGTCGTAGAGGGACGGCTCGGCGGTCATGGCAGCGTGCGCCCGACCTTCGGGAAATGGTCGGAGACGCTGGGCAGGTACATGAGCACCAGCGCGATCGCGACCAGCAAGGTGGACACCAGGAGGAACACGTTGAGCGAACCGCGCAGGATCAGCAGTTCCACCAGGACCAGGAAGACCGCGCCCACGGTGAGGACCGTCCTGGCCGATCGCGTTCCTTCACGGGCCTTGTACGCGAACAGTGCGAACAGGACCGCGAAGGTGAGCGCGCCGGCGAACAGCATCCACAACAGGGTGTTCACGCCGGAAGCGACCTGCGCCGGATCGGCGGGCTGGCCGGGAACCGGGTTCTCCCTGATCTGCTTGAGGATGCCCTCGGTCAGTTCGTCCTTCAGCACCAGCAGGGCGATCTGCCCGGCCACGAGGACGACACCGGCGAGGATCCACAGCCAGAACGAGATCGCGACCGGCTTCGGCACCGTGATCTTCGGTGGTTTCTGACCGGGCAGGATCGGATCCGGTGACATCCCCCGCTTGCGGCGCTCGTCGTCCGTCTCGTCGGCTGTGCTGTCGCTCACGCGAGGCAGCCTACGTGGTTCCGCAGGCCAGAGCGTTGCCACCCGGGTAGCTTGTGCGCGAATCGACTCGAACACTGGGGATCTCACGATGACCACACCGAGCCAGTCCAATGGGCCCTGGCAAGGGCAGCGACAGCCCTGGCCACAGCAGGGATACGGCTATTCGCAGCCGCCACAGCAGCAGTACCCGGGTGGTTGGCACCAGGCGCCCCCGCCACCACCCGGGAAGTCCAGGAAGTTCCTCTTCTGGCTGATTCCGCTCATCGTGGTGGTCGTCGCCGCGGCCGTCGTGCTCCCGATCGCGCTGACGACCGGGGAAAAGCCTCGGGAGCAAGCCGCCCAGCCGCCGAGCACTTCGGCACCGGCGGCCGAGAAAGTGAAATGGCGGCTGTCCGGACTGGAGGGAGACGTCCCCGAGTACAAGCAGGGCGTCACGACCTGGCTGTACGAAGACACCCTCGTAGTCGTTCGCGACAAGTACGTCGCCGCGTTCACCAGGGCGAACGGTGAGCGGCGCTGGCTCACCGAGGTGCCGGACGGGAAGCGGGCGTGCGGTGCCTCCGTGGAACCGGTCGACGGGAAGATCGCCTTCGCCTACGGCGAGGAAAAGACCTGTGACAACGCCGCCCTCATCGACCTGAAGGACGGGAAGCTCGGCTGGCAGCAGCCGATGGATGTGCCTCAGAAGCTCAAGGGCGACCGCCCGCCCAAGTCCGCGATCCTGCAGGTCGCCGGTGACGCCGTCTTCGTCACGCAAGGCGAGGGAATGGCCGCGCTCGACCTCGCCACCGGCGCCCCGAAGTGGGCGAAGACCCATACGCGCGAACCCGATCGAGCCGACGATCCGACCTGCGCCGGGCAGGACGCCGTGCCCAGGGACGGCAAGATCGTCGTCGCGATGACCTGCCTCACCGGGGACTACGGCCTGAGCATGCTGCGGGTCGACGCGTCGACCGGGAACATCGAGGTGGCGGAGCACCAGCCGAAGGAGAGCAGTTCGCTCGGCAACGTCGGGATCATCTCGGCGAAACCCTTCCTGGTCTACGGCAAGACCACCGACACGGGCACGTACTTCCGCTTCGGGGACGACCTGAAGCTCGAGTCGAAGATCGACGGTGGCGACCCGTTCACGCCGGACGGTCTCACCGGCGCCGACGGCCAGGGCTTCGACAGCGACGCGTCCGGCACCGAACACCTCGTCAGCCCGGCCCTGGTCTCCGAAGAAGTGCTCTACACCATCACGATGCCCCAGGCGGGGACGGTGAACGCGCTGGTCGCGGTCGAGCTGAAGACCGGGCAGCGCAAGTGGTCGGCGAAGGTTCCCGAGGGCACCGTGATGGCTCCGCTCGCGATCGAGGAAGGCCAAGTGATCACCGAGGTCGCGCCCGTCACGCGGACCGGACCACAGCGAGTGGTCAAGGTCGCCGTCGCGGACGGAACGGTGACGCCGATGGTCGAAGCGCCGATCGAGAACGCCGACAACGACAAGAACGGGCCGATCTCCGGCCTCTACCGCTATCTCTGGGCGGATGGCCGCGTTTACGCCGTATCAGGCCGTTTCCCGAAGTTCAGCCTGGACATCTACACCGTCGAACCTTAGATCCCACCGAAACGACCGGGGAACCGAATGACCAGACCACCCACTCCGCCCGGTGGCGGGCAAGGGCAGCCGCACCAACCCTGGCAACCGCACCAGCGGCAGGGCTGGCACCAGCCACCGCCCTACCCCCACCAGCAGCCCTACCCACAGAACCAGTACGGCCCCCCGCGGCAGGAACCCCCCAAGGGCAAGAAGTTCCTCTTCTGGCTGGTGCCGCTGATCGTCGTGGTGGTCGCCGCCGCGGTGATCGTGCCGATCACGCTGAGCGGCGGCGGAGACGAAGGCCAGGGGCAGGCGGCCCCACCGCCCGCCTCCGGATCGCCGGCCGGGGCGCCGAAGAAGAAATGGGAACTGTCGGGCGCGAAGGACGTCCCGGAGTACAAGCACGGCATCACCACTTGGCTGCACGAAGACGACCTCGTCGTCGTCCGCGACAAGTACGTCGCCGCCTTCACCAGGGCGGACGGCAAACAGCGCTGGCTGGCCGAGGCCCCGGACGGCAAGATCTTTTGCGGTACCGGAGTCGAGCCGGTCGAGGGCAAGATCGTCCTCGCCTTCGGCAAGGCCAAGGCGGGTAGCGAGGACGGCAGCTGCGACAACGCCACCGTCCTCGATCTCAGGGACGGGAAACTCGGCTGGCAGGTGCCGATGGCCATCCCGCAGAAGATGCCGGACCGGGTGGTCTCGGTGGAGGCCGTGGTCACGCAGATCATGGGTGACGTCGTGTTCGTCACCGCGGACCAGGGTTACGCGGCGCTCGACCTGGCCACCGGCGCGATCAAGTGGGCGAAGACGTTCTCCCGCAAGGCCGACGGCGAGGACACCTGTGCCGGGCACGACATGCTGCCGCGGGACAGGAAGGCCGTCGTCGCCGTCTCCTGCCTCACCGGTGATTTCTCGGTCACCGTGATGCAGATCGACCCGGCGACCGGGAACGTCGAGCTGGAGGACAGCGTCCCCCACTCCGGCTACTCGATCTCCGGGATCGGTCTCCTGTCCGTGAAGCCCGTGCTGGCGTACGGCTCGAACACCGAGGAGAGCGCGTACTTCGTCTTCGGCGACGACTTGAAGTTCAAGTCGAAGATCGACGGCGGCAAACCCAACTCCGAGGAGGAGCTCGACGGCACCACCTCGCAGGGCTTCGGGCTCAGCGCCTCGGGTACCGAACACCATCCGAGCGCCATCATCGTGGAAGGCGACACGTTCTACACGCCGACCAGGACGATCGGCGGACAGGTGAACGCGCTCGTCGCGGTGGAACTGAGCACGGGACGGCGCAAGTGGACGGCCTCGGTCCCGGAGGGCACGATCCAGGCGCCGATCAAGATCGTGGACGGCCAGATCCTCGCCCAGGTCGGCCCGGTCCACAACACCGGACCACAGCGGACGGTCAAGATCGCGGTCGCCGACGGGAAGGTGACACCGTTCCTGGAGGCACAGATCCGGAACTCCGAACAGGACGAGACCGGGCCGATCCCGGGCTTCTTCCGGTATCTCTGGGCCGACGATCGCGTCTACGCCGTGGCGGGCAGGTGGTCGAACCTCAGCGTGGACGTTTTCCTGGTCCAAGCCGAGTAGAACGACGAAAAGACCCTCTCCGCCTCGACGGAGAGGGTCTTTTCGTCGTTCCGGGGCCTAGGCGGTGTCCGGTAAGTCTGTTCGATGGGCTTCGTGATCCAGGTGGTTCCTGGCGGTGCGGGCGGATCGGCCTCGTACCGGGTCGTACTCGGCCGCGTCCGCCCGTGCCACCAGGGGCCGCCTGGGCGCGGAGACCGCGAACATGACTTACAGGACAGCGCCTAGTCCAGCCAGGCGGCGGCTTCGGCGGCCCAGTAGGTCAGGATCATGTCCGCGCCCGCGCGGCGGATCGACGTCAGCACCTCGAGGATCGTGCGCTCGCGATCGAGCCAGCCGTTCGCCGCGGCGGCCTCGACCATCGCGTACTCCCCCGAGATGTTGTACGCCGCGACCGGGACCGTCGACGACTCGGCGGCGGCCCTGATGACGTCCAGATAGGACAGCGCGGGCTTGACCATGATCATGTCGGCGCCCTCGGCGATGTCCAGCTCGATCTCGCGCAGTGCCTCACGCACGTTGCCCGAATCCTGCTGGTACGTCTTCCGGTCGCCCTTCAGCTGCGAATCGACGGCCTCACGGAAGGGGCCGTAGAACGCGCTGGCGAACTTCGCCGAGTACGCGAGGATGCCGGTGTCCGTGCGCCCGGCGCGGTCGAGCGCGGCGCGGATGACGCCGACCTGGCCGTCCATCATGCCGCTGGGGCCGAGCAGATGGGCCCCCGCTTCCGCCTGCGCCAGACCCATTTCCGCGTACACGCGCAGGGTCGCGTCGTTGTCGACACCGCCGTCGGCGTCGAGGACCCCGCAATGGCCGTGGTCGGTGAACTCGTCGAGACACGTGTCCGCCATCAGGACCGTCGCGTCGCCGAGCTCGGACCTCAGGTCGCGCAGGGCGACGTTGAGGATGCCGTCCGGGTCGATCGCGCCGGAGCCCTCGGCGTCCCGTGTTTTCGGGATGCCGAACAGCATCAGCCCGCCGACCCCGGCGTTGACCGCGTCGACGGCGGCCTTGCGCAGCGTGTCGCGGGTGTGCTGGACGACGCCGGGCATGCTGGAGATCGGGCGGGGCGCGTCGGCGCCCTCGGCCACGAACATCGGGAGGATCAGCTGGCGTGGGCGCAGCGTCGTCTCACCGACCAGCCTGCGCATCGCCGGAGTGGTACGGAGCCTGCGGGGACGATGTTCGGGAAACACCCTCACGACGGTACTCCCGCTCGCTTGAGAGGTGGTGAACGGCCGAACCTTTCCTAAGGAACGGTAAAGAGTCGCCTTTGTCCGATTCCTCCGCGGTGTGACGTGGGTTACCTTCCCCTGCATGTCGAGCTCAACGGTGACCGACCAACTGGAAGAACCGCCCGTCGGCTGGCGCGCACGGCTGCGCCAGGTCGGGCCAGGGATCATGGCCGCGGCGACCGGGGTCGGCGCGGGCGACCTCGTCGCGACGATGGTGGCCGGATCGCGCTTCGGGTACACGCTGCTGTGGGCGGTACTCGTCGGCACGATCTTCAAACTCGCGCTGGCCGAGGCCGTCGGCCGCTGGCATCTGACCTCGGGCCGGACGATCCTGTCCGGCTGGCGGACGCTCGGGATCTGGGCGCTGATCTACTTCGGGATCTACGCGGTGATCTGGGGCTTCGTCTACGGCGCGACCGCGATGTCCGCGTCGGGCCTGCCGCTGAACGCGCTCTTCCCCGCGCTGTCGGTGCGGTATTGGGCGATGATCTGCGGCCTGCTCGGCTTCGCGCTGGTGTGGTTCGGGCGCTACGCGATCATCGAGAAACTGATGACCGTCCTGGTCGGCATCATGTTCGTGACCGTGGTCGGGACCGCGATCCTCGTCGTGCCGAACTTCGCCGAACTGTTCAAGGGCGCCGTCCCGACCCTGCCCGACGGCTCACTCGTCTACGTCCTCGGCCTGGTCGGCGGCGTCGGCGGCACGATCACCATGGCGGCGTACGGCTACTGGACGCTCGCGAAGGGCTGGCGTTCGTCGAAGTGGCTCCCCATGATGCGCACCGACAACGCCGTCGGCTACGTCATGACCGGCATCTTCGTGATCGCCATGCTGATCGTCGGCGCGGAACTGCTGATGGGCCAGAAGATCATCTCGGGCGACAAGGGCCTGCTGTTCCTCGGCGACACCCTCGCCGCGGATTACGGGCAGTGGGCGCGGATCCCGTTCCTCATCGGCTTCTTCGCCGTTTCGTTCACGTCGGTGATCGGCGTCTGGCACGGCGTGAGCCTGCTCTTCGCGGACTGGTGGCGAATCCTGCGGCTGCCCAAGGATGCGACCGAAAGCGTTGAGACATATGAAAAGAAGGCCGGTGAACGCAGCGTCGCGTACCGGGGATACGTGCTGTGGCTGACCTTCCCGCCGATGGCGTTGCTGTTCCTGGACCAGCCCTTCCAGCTCACCGTGATCTACGGCGTGCTGGGCGCGTTGTTCATGCCATTCCTGGCGGCGACCCTGCTGGTGCTGCTGAACACTTCGCGGGTGCCTCGGGAGGGGCGTTCGCGGTGGCTTTCGAACGGGCTGCTGGGCGTGTGCCTGGCGATGTTCGCGTACCTGGCGTACACGGAGGTCGTGAAGTTCTTCAGCTGAACCACTCGTCAGCGGGCGATGGGTCGTGAGTGGTAAGTGTCGTTCTAACGCTCTTCACCACTCACGACCCCATCCCGGAATTGTCCTATGCAGACGCTCAGGGCCTCACAGCGGAATGGGCTTCGTGGTGCACCCGCCGCCGCCACAGGCCGAAACGGTCAATTTCGTCTGGAACGGCCCGGACTGCAGCATCAGGGTTCGCGTGTCGTCGTCGACGATGACGTCCCGGACTTCCGTGGTCGAACCGGAGAAGACGAACGACGCGATCAGTCTGTCGGAGGGCGAACTGTCGGAGACGGTCGCCACCACCCGGATCTGACCGCCGACGTTCTCGGCGGTCCCCCGCACACTCTGCACCGCGCATCCGAGCGGACTGCAGACCTCGAACGACGTGGACGGCGCCGCGGCGGCGGTACCCGCCAGACCGACGAAACCGAGCGCGAGAGCGCCGGTGGCGATACCGAGCTTGGCGGCGTTGGCAAGAGATTTCATGCTCACTCCCCAGTGATTCTTCCGGTGGTCCCTCGACGCTAGCGTTCACCGCCGCTCACCCGCCCAGGTTTCACCAGGGAATGAAAACGCCCTCTCACGCCACGGAAATCGCGGAGTGAGAGGGCGTTCTCGGCCTGAGGATCAGGAGCGGCGAGCCCGCTTCGCCTTGCGAGGCGGCGGGAGCGCGCCTTCGGCACGGAGCCGGGCGGCGTGCTCGGCGAGTGCGTCGACCAGGTGCGGGACGTCGGCCTTCTCGGGCTGGACGTCGACCCGCAGCCCGAACTCCACGGCGGTCTCCGCGGTCTTCGGGCCGATGCACGCGACCAGCGTGCGGGTGTGCGGCTTGCCGGCGATGCCGACGAGGTTCCGCACGGTCGAGGACGAGGTGAAGCAGACCGCGTCGAAACCGCCGGTCTTGATCATCTCGCGGGTCTCGGCGGGCGGCGGCGCGGCCCGGACGGTGCGGTACGCGGTCACGTCGTCGATCTCCCAGCCGCGTTCGCGCAGGCCTGCCGAAAGGGTCTCGGTGGCGATGTCCGCCCGCGGCAGCAGCACGCGGTCGACCGGGTCGAGGACGTCGTCGTACGGCGGGAACTCGGCGAGGAGACCCTCCGAGGACTGCTCGCCCTCCGGGATCAGCTCGGGGATGATGCCGAAGGAGCGGACCTTCGCGGCGGTCGATTCGCCGACACAGGCGATCTTCACGCCGGAGAAGGCGCGGGCGTCGAGCCCGAACTCCTCGAACTTCTCCCACACCGCGCGAACGGCGTTGGTGGAGGTGAAGACGATCCACTGGTAGCGGCCGTCGACGAGCCCCTTGACCGAACGCTCCATCTGGGCGGGGCTGCGCGGCGGCTCGACCGAGATGGTCGGGACCTCGTGCGAGGTGGCGCCGTGGCCGCGAAGCCGCTCCGCCATCTCACCGGCCTGCTCCTTGGTGCGCGGCACCAGGACCTTCCAGCCGTACAGCGCGCGCGACTCCCACCACGACAGCTTCGAGCGCTGGCCGACGGCCTGGCCGATGGTCACGATGAGCGGGCCGACGAGCTCGCCCGCCTCGTTCGCGACGGTGGCCAGCGTGGTGTCCAGAGTGCGCTGGGTGTTGATGGTGCCGTTGGACGTCACCGCGACCGGGGTGGTCGGCGCCAGCCCGTGCTCGGTCAGCGCGGACGCGGCCTCGGCCAGGTGCGCCGACGTCGCGTGCAGCACGATCGGACCGGGGGTGGCGGCCAGCGCGGCCCACTCGACGTCACCGCGGACGTCGACCTCGGTGTGCGTGCCACCGAGCGCGACACCGGCGTACGCCGGGACGGCCGCGCCGGGCGAGACGCCCGGGATGATGTCGAAGACGGCGCTGGTCCGGGAAACGGCCTGCACCTCGGCGACGACGGCGGGCTGGGTCAGCGGGTCACCGGCGATCAGCCGGAGCACCAGCCGTCCGGCCTTGGCCTCGTTCACCAGGTCCTTGGCGACCTCGGTGGCCTCGCCTACGGCGGGGCGCACTTCGGCACCTTCGGCGGCGAAGGCCAGGACGCCTGCTGGGACGTCCGGGTCGGTCACCACGACCTCGGCCTTGGCGAGCAGCTCCTGAGCGCGGACGGTCAGCAGACCGGCGTCACCGGGGCCCGAGCCCACGAAGGCGACACGCCCGGTGGTCTTACGCGCGGGGGTCATCTGTGCGTTCTCCTCTTGAGCGGCCGCAGTCGAGCGCGGCCCTACCTTCAACGTTCTGACTCACTGGGCGGGGCCGGACAGTGCGCCGGCCCCCAGGTCGAGCAGCTCGGCGGCCAGTGTCCGGCCGAGTTGTTCGGCTTCGTGCTTGTCGGCGAGCGCGGAAGCGCGCACCATGTCGACCGTGTCCCCGTCCTCTTCGACGGCGGCGGTGCCCCGCAGCGAGATCCGCTCGACGACCCGCCCTTCGGCGTCCAGGTCCTCGACGATCTCCGCGAGCGCTCCGACCGGTGCGCTGCACCCGGCTTCCAGCGCCGCGAGCAACGCCCGTTCGGCGGTCGCCACGGCACGGGTGCCTTCATCGTCCACTGTGGACCCGAGCAGGTGCTCGATGTCCACGTCCCCGGTCCGGCACTCCACCGCCAGCGCACCCTGTGCGGGCGCGGGCAGCATCTGGATCGGGTCGAGGGTCTCGGTGATCTCCTCCGCCCGGCCGATCCTGGCCAGTCCGGCACGCGCCAGGATGACGGCGTCCAGCTCTCCGTCGGTCACCTTGCGCATGCGGGTGTCGATATTGCCTCGGATCGGCACGATTTCCAAACCGAGACCGAGCGCGCGCAGCTGCGCGGTGCGTCGCGGCGAGCCGGTGCCGACGGTCGAACCGGGCGGGAGCTCGCCGAGAGTCAGCCCGTCACGGGCGATCAGCGCGTCGCGCGGGTCCTCGCGGCGCGGCACGGCGGCGAGCGTGATGCCGGGCTCCGGCTTCGTCGGCAGGTCCTTGTACGAGTGCACGATGACGTCGACTTCCTCGCGCAGCAAGGCTTCGCGCAGCGCGGAAGTGAAGACGCCGACCCCGATCGTCGGGATCGGCGCGGACGACTTGTCGCCGGGCGTCGTCACGGTGACGAGCTCGACCTCGGCCCCGGTGGCGCGCAGGGCGTCGGCGATGGTGCCGGTCTGCGCGAGGGCGAGTTTGCTGCCGCGTGTCCCGATGCGGATGACTCTGCTCACTGATGATCACTGTCTTTCGTAGCGGTGGGACTCGCCACCGCGGCGGGCGCCTGCGGGTCGAGACAGAACAGCTCGCGCAGCGCGTTGGCGTAATCGGTGTCGGCCGTCTCGGCGGCCAGCTGCTTGACCCGCACCGTCGGCGCGTGGAGCAGCTTGTCGACCACGCGGCGGACCGTGCGGCCGACCTCCTCGCGGACCCCGGGTTCGAGGTCCGGCAGGCGGTTGTCCAGCCGCAGCAGCTCGGCGTCGACCACCTCGGCCGCGCGGCGCCGCAGCGCCGTCACCGTCGGGGTGACCTCGGCGCTGCGCTGGCCGGCGAGGTACTCGCGCACCTCGTCGAGCACGATGCCGGTGGCCTTCGCGGTCTGCCGTTCGGTGGTCGGGGTGCCCGCTTCCCGCATGCGGCGCTGGATGGTCTCGAGATCGACCACGGTGACGTCGGCCAGCTCGGCGACGTCGTGATCGACGTCGCGCGGGAGGCCGAGGTCGCAGACGACCAGCGGGCGCCCGGCGCGGGCCGTGACGTGCGCGGCGGTGAAGACCGCGGCCTGCGCGCCGGTGCAGCAGACGACGACGTCCGCTTCGGCGACCGCGTCCGCGATGCCGCTCATCTGGACGGCCTTGGCGGGTACGCCCTGCTCGACGCTCGCGGCGGCGAGGCGGGCGGCCCTCGCCTCGGTGCGGTTGGCGATGGTGATCTCGCCGATGCCGGATTTGCGCAGCTGGGACGCGGTCAGCGCGCCCATCGAACCGGCGCCGACGATCAGCGCGTGCTTGCCCGCGATGTCGCCCGCGGCGGCCAGCGCCTCGGAGACCACCGACGCGCCCAGCTGGTCGAGGCCGGTCTCGGTGTGGACGCGTTTGCCGACGCGGAGCGTGGTCTGGATCAGCTCGTGCAGCGTGCGGCCGACGGTGCCCGCCTCGCGCGCGGTGGCGTACGAGGACCGGATCTGGCCGAGGATCTGCGTCTCGCCGACGACCATCGAGTCCAGCCCGGAGGTGACCGAGAACAGATGCTCGATCGCGGCACCCGCGTAGTGCACGTACAGCGAGTCGTACAGGTCCGCGGGCTGCATCCCGGCCTGGCGGGCGAGCACGTCGGAGACGCCGTTCAGGCCGCCGTGGAAGGTCTCGACGACGGCGTAGACCTCGATGCGGTTGCAGGTCGAGACGAGGATCGCCTCGCTGACGTGCTCGGCCTGCTGCAGTTCGTGGAGCACCTTGGTCACGTCGGTCGCGGGGACCGCGACGCGTTCCAGGGTGCTCAGCTCGGCACTGCGGTGCGAGAGCCCGACCGCCAACACGCTCATTTCAGCGCACCACCATTCCGTTGCCGTGGCCGTTCACGCTGCCATTGTCGGCGCCCCCGGGGCCACCGTCTGCTCCGCCGTTGCCGTTAGCGGCCAGATCGGCGCGGCGAGCGACGTGGAACGACAGGATCTGCAGCTCGACCGCGAGATCGACCTTGCGCACCTCGATATGTGCCGGCACCTGCAGCACCACCGGGGCGAAATTCAGGATGCACTGCACGCCACCTGCGACGAGGCGGTCGCAGACCGACTGCGCGGCGGTGGGCGGCGTGGCGATGACACCGATGGAGATCTGCCGTTCGGCGCAGACTTTGGGGATCTCGTCGAGATGCGAGACCGGGAGGCCGCCGACCGGGACGCCGACCAGGTCGGGGTCGAGGTCGAACAACGCCTCGACCGGGAACCCGCGTCCCGGGAAGCCGCCGTAGTTGGCCAGCGCGTGCCCCAGGTTGCCGATGCCGACCACAGCGACCTTGTGCTTGCGGGTCAGGCCGAGGATCCGCTCGATCTGGCTGACCAGGACCTGGACGTCGTAGCCGACGCCGCGGGTGCCGTAGGAGCCGAGGTAGGACAGGTCCTTGCGCAGTTTCGCGGAGTTGACGCCCGCGGCCTGGGAAAGCTCCTCGCTGGAGATCGTCGTCGCGCCCTGCTCGGCCAGCCCGGAGAGGACACGGAGGTAGACGGCGAGGCGGGCGACGGCGGCTTCGGGGATCGACTTCGCGCGGACCGCTTCCGGTTCGGCGGTGGCCTCGACGGCGGGCATCTCCGCGGTGGGCGCGTTGTCGGCGTCCGGTGTCACCCGGGTGCGCCGGCCTCGTTGCGACACCACGCTTGTCCGCTCCTCTGGTCCTGCTGACGACATGAGTCGCCCGAACCTGAAAATCGGCTCTTGACCCGCCGCGCTGAGTCCGGTTCGATGCCGGGCGCTTTCGGAGGCGACGTATCTACGGTAGCCACTTGTGAACGCAGGCACAAAGTCACTGGTAGGTGCTGTGGTCAGTCTCTCTAGCGCGCGTTGACCGACACCGTGTGCCAGCCGGTGGCGCCGTCCGGCACGGTTCCCGCGCGCTCCTGCGTCTGCGTGTGGCCCGACTGGTCCGTCGCCCGGACGGCGATCTCGTGCTGACCAGGGGCGACCTGCACTTCCGTCCACCACATCCGCCAGGTGTCCTTCGACGTCTCGGCGGACAGGACGGCCTCCTGCCACGGCCCTTGATCGACCCGGACCTCCACCTTCGCGACACCGGTGTGCTGCGCCCACGCGGTCCCGGACACCACGACCTTGCCCGCGTTCACGGCCGAACCGGGCGCGTCGATCCGCGACTGGGTCTTCACCGGCGCTTCCCTGGCCCAGCCGCGGCCGAGCCAGTAGGCCTGGCGTTCCGCCCACGTGGTGATCTCCAGTTCGGTCACCCATTTCGTGGCGGACACGTAGCCGTAGAGCCCGGGGATCACGATCCGCGCGGGGAAGCCGTGCTCGATCGGGAGCGGTTCGCCGTCCATGCCGAGGGCGAGCATCGCGCCGCGCCGCGGGTCCAGTGCGGCTTCGACCGGGGTGCCGCAGGTCCAGCCGTCGACACTGGTCGCGAACATCTGCTCGGCGCCGGGTTTCACCCCCGCTTCGATCAGCAAGTCGCGCAGGTCGATGCCGATCCAGCGGGCGTTGGAGATGTACGGGCCGCCGACCTCGTTGGAGACGCAGCACAGGGTGACGTCGCGTTCGATCAGCGGCCGCGAACGCAGATCTTCATACCTGTAGGTGACTTCGCGGTCGACCATCCCGCGGATCTGCAGGCTCCAGTCCTCGGTGCGGACCTGCGGAACCACCAGCGCCGTGTCGATCCGATAGAAATCCTTCGAAGGAGTGATGTACGGCGGGGTGCCGAGCTTCGCGAAGTCCGCGTCGGGCGGGATCGGCGGCGCGGTCCTCGCGGCGACGAGCCTGCCGACCGCGGCACGCGACTCCTCGGCGTTCTTCCTGGTTCCGACGATCTGGCCGGTCAGCGCGGCGACCCCCGCCCCCGCTGCGACCGACGCGCCCGTGATCAGCACCTTCCGCCGGTCCGGGCCTTCGCCTTCACGGTCGTCGAAGAACACCTTCGGGCGGAAGAACGAGTGCAGCCGGGTGAACACGACGAGCGCGACGACGGTGGCGAGCACCGGCGCGAGCAGCGCGATCTGCCCGAGGTCGGTACGCACGAAGACGGCCGCGACGCCCGCCGCGCCGAGCAAGCCGACGATCACCTGGCCCGGGAGCGGGTTGCGGCGCGAGAGCTGCCCGGCGAGCAGCGCGAACAGCACCAGCACGACGGCGAGACCGATTTTGAGGACGAACTTGTCCCAGGTCTCCAGCGTCTGCTCGGCCCAGGCGACCACCGCGTGCGGGCTGTGGTCGATGACGAAGTTCGCGACGGCGACGAACGGCGAGGCCGTGTACCCGACGAAGCCCGCGACGAGATGCCCCACGCCGAGCGCGGCCACCAGCGACAGAAGGCCGGTCAGCGCGGCTTGCGAGAAGGTGAGCCTGCGTTCGTCGTCCACGACTCCATCTTCACCACGGATACGCCCGGAGGTCGGCTGAACGCCCTTACGAGACTGTTACGCCAGGGCCTTTCGGAGCCTGTCCTCTTCCACACGCCAGTAGCCGTGCTCGGCGTCGTCGACCAGGATCACCGGCACGCGGTCGCCGTATTCGGCCCGCCATTCGGGGTCGCTGTCGACGTCCTCCGCCGACCAGGCGACGCCGAGTTCGCCGCAGATCCGCTCGATGTCCTGTTCCGCGACCTCGCACAGATGGCAACCCGTGCGGGTCATGACGGTCACGTGGTGGGCCATGGCCCCATCCTTACCTGAGGCGCATTCTGCGCAGCTTCCCGGTGGCCGAATGTGGGAGCGACTCGGCGAACTCGACGGTGTGCGGCACTTTGTACCCGGCCAGGTGCTCCGCGCAGTGCTCGACGACCTGCTGCTCCGAAAGCGAAGCGCCGGGCGCGGGAACGACGACGGCCTTCACCGCTTCGCCGGTCCGCTCGTCGACGACGCCGACGACGCCCGCCTCGACGACCTCGTCCAGCATCGAGATCACGTTCTCGACCTCGTGCGGGAAGACGTTGAACCCGTTGACGATGATCAGGTCGTTGGCCCGGTCCACCAGGTGCAGGTCGCCGTCGGTGTCGAGGTAGCCGACGTCGCCGGTGCGGAACCAGCCGTCCTCGTCGGGACCGTGGGAGCCGTCGGGCCAGTAACCGGAGAACAGGTTCGCGCCGCGGATCGACACCAGACCGGTGCCGCCGTCCTCGTCGAAGGCGTCGCCGAGGTCGTCCGGGTCCAGCGGGACGGGCTCCGCGTCGCCGTCGCTGTCGACCAGCCGGAGCTCGACGCCGGGCAGCGGCCGCCCGACCGAACCCGGCTTCGGGTAGCCGGTGACCAGCGTCGTGGTGACCACGGGCGCGCATTCGGTGAGGCCGTAGCCCTCGTAGACGTCGAGGCCGGTGGCGCCGCGGAGGGCCGTGAGGATTTTGGGGTGCAGCGGCGCCGCGCCCGACGTCATCCGCCGGACGGTGGACAGGCCCTGCCCGAGTTCCTCGGGGTCCATCGCGGCGAATTCGGCGTACATCGCGGGCACGCCGGCGATCGACGTCACCCGGTATTCGGCGCAGTCGGCCAGCGTGCGCTCCGCGAGGAACCGTTCGGACAGGATCGCCGTCGCGCCGACCGCCGTGGTCTGCAGCAGGCCGGGGCCGAGGCCGTAGACGTGGAACAACGGGATGGTGATGAGCACGCGATCGCCGTGTACGAGCGGCGTGGGGACGATCCGGCTCAGCTGGTCGAGGTTCGCCAGCAGTGCCCGGTGCGACAGCATCACGCCGCGCGGCGGGCCCGTCGTGCCGGAGGTGTACGAGATGACCGCTATGTCCTCACCGGAGCCGGACTCGTCGACCGGTCCGGCTGCTCCATCCGAGGTAACAGGTGGTGAGAGGCTTGTCACTCCGCCGGGGAGTTCCTCGGTGACTTCGCGTTCCAGGACGAGCCGTGCGCCGCTGTGCTCCAGCAACCCGTTCAGTTCCGCCGCAGGGGCCTGCGGCGAGATCGGGACGACCACCGCGCCGGCACGGAGCGCCCCGAACAGCGAGACGGCGAACGCGGCCGAAGTCGGCAGCCGCAACGCCACCCTGTCACCGCGCTCGATTCCCGCGTCGAGCAGGGCGCGCGCCAGTGCGTGGGCGGCGTCGTCGAGGCCCGACCAGGTCAGCGCGACCCCTCCGCCGGTCTCCTGGACGGCCGCCTTGCCGGGCCACTGACGGGCGGCCTCGGCGAGCAAAGTGGGCACGCTTCCTTCGGCAACCTGCTCCGCGCTCAACTGCGAACCTCTTCCCTCGGTGAACGGCGTTGTCAGTTTGTCATCTCGGCCACCGTCATGGGGGTCACTCGCTTTCGTCGCAGTTCCGTAACCCCGCCACCGCTACCTACTTCGCGGTAACTACACGTATGCTGCTGGGCGTCGTCGAGTGGTGTTGATCACTCGATGGTGAGAAAGGGAGTCCGGACGTGCAGATCTTGCAGGCCCACGCAGCGGTGGGACATGCGGGCCGGTACTCCCTGTCCGGAACGGGAGGTGCGCCATGACTCTTCCCGCGCCGAATCCCGTCTCCATGGTGGCGGGCCACATCCTCCGCCGGAGTGGTTTCCCCGCGGCGGCGCCGGCCCGGCCGAAAGTCGAGGAAAACGACGACGCCGCCGAAGCCGCCAAGGCCGAGGCATGGGATCTGGTCAGCGCCGCGCAGGGCGGAGACACCTCCGCGTTCGGGCGGCTCTACGACCGCTACGTCGACGTCGTCTACCGCTACGTCCTGTTCCGCCTCGGCGACCGGGACCTCGCCGAGGACGTCACCAGCGAGACGTTCCTCCGCGCGCTGCGCCGCATCACGTCGGTGAGCTACCAGGGGCGTGACGTCGGCGCCTGGTTCGTCACCATCGCGCGCAACATCATCCTCGACCACGTGAAGTCGAGCCGGTTCCGTCTCGAAGTGGTCACCGACGAGGTCGCCGAGCCCA
Organism: Amycolatopsis sp. TNS106; assembly: GCF_019330265.1. NCBI lineage: Bacteria > Bacillati > Actinomycetota > Actinomycetes > Pseudonocardiales > Pseudonocardiaceae > Amycolatopsis > Amycolatopsis sp. TNS106. The sequence continues at coordinate 5,868,465 of NZ_CP024972.1, forward strand.
ACGGGGCTCCGATCGGGAACGTCGGCGTGCAGGCGGTCGCGGGGCCCGAACAGCAGGCCATCAGCCGCGCCACCCGCGCCGAACTGCTGCGCTGCGTCGCCGAACTCGGCGAGGATCAGCGCGAGTGCATCGTGTTGCGGTTCATGCAGGGGCTGTCGGTCGCCGAGACCGCGGCGATCATGAAGCGGAACGAGGGCGCCATCAAGGCCCTTCAGCACCGCGCGGTACGCCGTTTGGCACAACTTCTGCCCACCGGATTGCGTTAACCCGCCGATATACCCACCACCACCCTCAACGGAAACGCTCCGCGTTGCGGCATCGATCCAATATTCATCCCTCACCCGGCCTTGCCGTAACCCTTGGGCGTCCCCGCTCGTTTTCACAGCCAGACCGGTGTCAGGACCGGGCTGAGCAGATGGAGACTTCGCCGTGGGCGTGCCGGGATGGTTCGCGCGGGAGCGGGCGGACGGTGACCGCTTCGCCGACCTTGTCGACGGCACCGAATCCCCGGACGGCGACGAGTTCGCGCACGAACTCGCGCTCGTCGGCGGCTTGCGCGAGCTGGGCGCCGGCGGCGCCCCCGACGCGGAGACCCGGCAGCGGATCCGTGACGAGATCGCCGGGCGGCTCGCCGAGGCCGAAGCCGCCCCCAAGCGTCGTGGGCACCTCGTCGCCAACCTCGCGGCCGCCGCCGTCGCACTCGTGCTGGCGCTGGGCGGCATCACCTTGCTGCTGTCCAAGGACGCGTTGCCGGGCGATCCGCTGTACGGCATCAAACGCGCGGGTGAATCGGCCGCGCTCGGGCTCACCTTCGACGAACAGGACAAGGCGAAGAAGCATCTGGAGTTCGCCGCGAACCGCGTCGGCGAGCTCGACGAACTGACGCGGCAGGGCGCGCCCACCGACGCCTACTTCACCGGCCTCACCGATTTCGAGACGGATCTGCGCGCCGGTGTCTCGCGGCTCACCGCGCTCGTCACCGATCAGGGTGGCCAGACGCCGCTCGCCGAACTCCGCACCTGGGCACGGAACCAGTCCGACCGGCTCGGTCTCCAGGTCGAGCACGCGCCCGCCGAAGCGCGCGACAAGTTCTCCGCGGCCCGCGCCCTGCTCGACAAGGTCCAGGAGCGCACGACGGATCTCGGCTCGCGCCTGGTCTGCTACACGATCACCACGGGCTCTTCCGACGAACTGGGCGCGGTCCCGGCCGCCGGTGACTGCGTCCGCGACCCCGATTCCCCCGAGGCGGTGCTGCCGCCGGTGACGTCTTCCCCGCCGTCGTCGGCACCGACCGGGTCACCGGCACCGGTGACCTCCGCGCCGCCGTCGTCCGCCGGGGAGACCGCGGCGCCGACCGGACCGATCGCGCCGCCGACCGGGGGCACGCCGCCGCCCGTGGCACCCGTCCCCGGCCCGACGAACCTGCCGCCGCTGCCGACGACCACCACCACGCCGAAGCCACCGCTGATTTCGATTCCGCCGCTCATTCCGGGATTACCGCCGATAACCATCGGCTGACTCGGTGTCACGTGAGGCAGGCACCACACCCGGGACACCGTGCTCGGCCGCTCGCTACGCTGTGCACAGGCACCTGGGATTCCGGAGGCGGTGTGCGTGTCAGTTTGGCGGGGCAAGGATAAGAGTCAAGAGCTCGAACGACTGGCCGAGCTGGCAGGCGAGGCGTCGGCCGAGGCCGCCATGGCGACCGCGTCCGCCGAAGCGCTCGAACCGCCCGCGCCGCCCGCTCCGCCGGACCTGACGGCGGCCGCGTTCTTCGACGTCGACAACACCATGATGATGGGCGCGTCGATCTTCTACTTCGCCCGCGGCCTGGCCGCGCGCAAGTTCTTCACCTCCGCCGATCTGGCCGGATTCGTCTGGCAGCAGGTGAAATTCCGGCTCGGCGGCCGGGAGAACAAAGAGGACATCAAAACCCACCGCGAGCGTGCACTGTCCTTTGTGGCCGGCCGCACCGTGCAGGAACTGACCGACATCAGCGAAGAGATCTACGACGAGCTGATGGCGGACAAGATCTGGTCCGGCACCAGGGCACTCGCGCAGATGCACCTCGACGCCGGCCAGCGCGTCTGGCTCGTCACCGCGACCCCGATCGAGCTCGCGGCCATCATCTCGCGGCGCCTCGGCCTCACCGGCGCGCTGGGCACCGTCGCGGAGACCAAGGACGGCGTCTACACCGGCCGTCTCGTCGGCGACCTGCTGCACGGCCGGGCGAAAGCCCACGCCGTCCGGGCGCTGGCGTCACGCGAAGGGCTGAATCTCAAGCGCTGCACGGCGTATTCGGACTCGCAGAACGACGTTCCGATGCTGTCCGTCGTCGGGACCGCGGTCGCGGTGAACCCGGACGGCGGACTTCGTGACGTCGCACGGGCACGCGGCTGGGAGATCCGCGACTTCCGGACCGGGCGGAAGGCCGCGAAGATCGGCGTGCCTTCGGTGCTCGGTGTCGGTGCCGTGGCCGGTGCCGTCGCGGCGGGCATGGCCTACCGGAAGCGCTGACCGCGTTTCGTCCTCTGGATGCGGTCCTGGCCTTCAACGACGTTGCGAAGCGCCGACCCGTCACTCGCGTGCTTGAAGCCGTCATTCGCGTGCTTGGGGCCGTAACTCGTGAGTTACGGCCCCAAGCACGCGAGTCACGGGTCTGATCACGCGAGTTACGTGTTCTAGCCCTTGAACACGCTCTTCCGCTGCGAAAGGCGTTTGTACAGCGACTGCTGGATCGACTCCCGCACCTGGTCGGTCAGCGTGAACACCAGCATCGGGTCGTCGACCGCGTCCGCGTCGTAGGTGTCCGTGCGGATGGGTTCGCCGAACTCGATGCTCCACTTCGTCGGCAGCGGGATCGCGCCGAGCGGGCCGAGCAGCGGGAAGAGCGGCGTCACCGGGAAGTACGGCAGGCCGAGCAGACGCGCGAGGAGCTTGATGTCGCCGATCTTCGGGTAGATCTCCTCGGCGCCGACGACCGACACGGGGATGATCGGCACGCCGGTCCGCAACGCGGCCGAGACGAACCCACCGCGGCCGAACCGCTGCAGTTTGTACCGCGACGAGAACGGTTTCCCGATCCCCTTGAACCCCTCCGGCCAGACACCGACGAGTTCTCCCTTGCGCAGCAAGCGTTCCGCGTCGGCGTTGCAGGCAAGGGTCTGCCCGGACTTGCGGGCGAAGGAGCCGACCAGCGGCACCTGGAACACCAGATCCGCGCCGAGGCCGCGCAGATGCCTGCCGCCGGGGACGTGGTCGTGCACGGCGACGGCGGTCATCAGCGCGTCGAGCGGCAACGTGCCGGAGTGGTTCGACACCAGCAGCGCGCCACCGTCGGCGGGCAGGTTCTCGACGCCGAAGGTGTCGACGCGGAACCACTTCTCGTACAGCGCGCGCAGCGGGGGCAACAGCAGGGTCTCGGTGAGCTCGGCGTCGAAGCCGAACTCGTCGACGGTGTAGTCACCGGTCAACCGGTCGCGCAGGAAACCCAGCGCCGTCCTGAGCGAAGCCGGGAGGAGCTCCGCGTCGGCCGGACGGGTCCTGGCGGGCGCGACACGCGCCGCCCCCGGGAATTCGACGACGGGCGCGTCCGCCCGGCGCTCCTGCTCCAGATGTTCCTGCGCTTCTTCCGACTCGCGAAGATCCCGTTCCGCTTGAACGGCCGGGTCCGGCTTCTCTCTGCCGGGGCCGTGCAACGGGATGACCTGCGCTTCAGCGCCGCTCACGTTTTCCGCCTCGCCTTCGTGAGAGTTTTCGGGGTCGTTCTCGTATGGCCTGCTCACCGGCGCGCCGCCTGTCCGGTCGCCGCGGCCACCAGCACCTTGCTCGCGAACCCGGCCAGCTTGCCGCCGTCCACCACGGGCCGGAGCCCGCGGCCGGAGATGTAGTCGTCGAACGCTTCCCGCGTCGTCCAGCGCGGGGTGTAGCCGAAATCCTTCTTCAGCTTCGTGATGTCCACGACGCGGCCGAAGTTCAGCAGCCGCACCTGATCGGCGGAGAAGTCGACCACGCGGGCTCCGCGCAGCACCTTGCCGACCGACGGCACCACGCCACTGGGCATCGGCAGCTCGACCCGGCCGGCTCGCCGGATCGCCTGAGAAAGGGTGAGTACCCCCTCCGAGCCCACATTGAACACGCCGGGCTTGTCGTTCAGGGTCGCCTGCTCGAACACGGACAGCGCGTCCGAAGCATGGAGCAGCTGGATCCGCGCGTCGTAGCCGAAGACGGTCGGGACGAACGGCAGCGCGAAGTAGCGCGAGAGCACGGTGTCGATCTCGGGGCTGATGATGTTGGCGAACCGGAACAGCGTCGTCGTGATGTCGGGACGGCGGCGCATGAGGCCGCGGACGTAGCCCTCCATCTCGACGGCGTCCTTCGCGTAACCGCTGGTCGAGGTGGGGATGAGTTCGGAATCCTCGGTGAAGACGGCCTGCGAGCGCGCGCCGGCGCCGTAGACGGCGGCCGTCGACTTCACCACGAGCTTGCGCACGAGCGGCGAGCGCTGGCACGCCGCCAAGAGCCGCATCGTGCCGATGACGTTGACCTCTTTGATCGCCGTCCGGCGAGCGGGGCCCGCCGGATGCGCGGTGCACGACGCGTGCACCACGGTGTCGACCTTGGCCGTGCTGATCACCTTGGCGATCAGCGGATTGCGGATGTCGGCACGGACGTATTCGGCGTGGCCCATACGTTGCAGGACCGACTTCCGCGGAGGCGTGGTGTCGACGCCGATCACCCGCTCGAACTCCGGATTGTTGCCGAGTCTGGCGAGCAGCTTCCCGCCAAGGTCTCCCCCGACCCCGGTCACGAGCACGATGTTCGACGGCATAGGACTCCCTGCGGCTTTGGGCGGTTCTCGGACTTCGATCACGGGGTCCTGATGACCTTGAGCGCTGGTCCATCGACCGTGTGTGCGCGTACCTGCACTCATGGGAAGCATCGCGCGGCTGCCCTTGAGATGTTACCGCTCATTAGGGGTAGTCGAGCCAGCGCTTACATGCTATTAACCAGCCGCTCGCAGAGGGGATGCACGTCTCACTCGAATGGGCGGAAACCGCCCACCAAATGGGAATGGCCCGTCCAGAAACTGGACGGGCCATTCACCGGCTGTGTCTTACTTGCCGGCCTTCCTACGCTGAACGCGCGTCCGGCGCAGCAACTTGCGGTGCTTCTTCTTCGACATGCGCTTACGGCGCTTCTTGATCACAGAGCCCATCGTGAGCGCTCCTTCCTTCGTCGTCGGTCACGCTGCCCGGCGCAGCGTCCAACGGGTGGAGCGCACAGGCACGAGCGGTCTTCCAGGGTACTCGCGCCCCGGAAGACGCCCTCGGGCGGGCACGTTCTGTCCCGCGAAACGGGCCTCAGCCCACGTCGAAGTACGCGCCCTGCAGATATTCGTGAACGGCCTTTTCGGGCACTCTGAACGACTTCCCGACGCGCACCGCGGGCAACTCGCCCGAGTGAACCAGTCGGTAGACGGTCATCTTGGAGACCCGCATCAGCGTGGCCACCTCGGCGACCGTCAGGAACTGGACCTGGCCCACTGAAGGCAGGTCATCCTTCTTGTTCGGCGGCATGATTCACCGTGTCCTTCGACACGTGTCGCGCCACGAGGCTTCCCCACCTGTGGTATCGACACGCACGTGCTCTCCTGAGAGTAGCGGGACACGTGTGGCTAAAGCGACGCGAGTCACCGAGATGGGCCCGTCCGACCCCCGCAATCAGTCACCTACTTGCGGGGGACACCTGCTCGGGCGCGTCCTCGACCGGCGCAAGTAGGTGACTAATTGCGGGGGTCGTGAGCGGCGCCCAGCTCGGTCGAGCGGTCCTTCGCGGCCTCGATGGCGGCCAGGAGCGCCGCGCGGACGCCGTGCTTCTCCAGCTCGCGGATGGCGTTGATGGTCGTCCCGGCGGGCGAGGTGACGGCTTCGCGCAGCAGCACCGGGTGTTCGTCGGACTCGGCGAGCATCTTCGCCGCCCCGACCGCCGACTGGATGATCAGCTGCCCGGCGAGCGCGCGGGGCAGGCCGAGCAGGATCCCGGCGTCGATCATGGCCTCGACCAGGTAGAAGAAGTACGCGGGCCCGGAACCGGACAGCGCCGTGACGGCGTCCTGCTGCGATTCGGGCACCTCGACGACCTGCCCGACGTGCGACAGCAGTTCCTTCACCACCGCGATGTGCTCGGAGGTCGCGTGCGCGCCCGCGGAGACCGCGCTCATCGCCTCTCCGACGAGCATGGGGGTGTTCGGCATGACCCGGACCACCGGGACGCCCTCGGCCAGCCTGCGCTCGTACAGGGCGGTCGGCAGGCCCGCGCACAGCGATACCACCAGCGACTCCGCGCCGAGCAGCGGCGCGAGCTCGTCCAGCACCGGTTCGATGTCCTGCGGTTTGACCGCGACGACCAGCACGTCGGCCCGGCGGGCGGCGTCCGCGACGGTGACCCCGTGCACGCCGTAGCGCTCGGTCAGCTCGGCCGCGCGCGCCGGATAGCGTTCGGTGAACAGCAGGTCGGCGGGGCTGTGTCCGCCGTGCAGCAGGCCCGAGAGCAAGGCCTCCCCGATCTTCCCGGCACCCAGAACCGCGATCACAGTCATGCGCTTCAGCGTGCCAAACGGCCGTCAGGCTCCAGGCGCCGGGGCAAGCGCCAGCTGCCGGGCCTGGCAGACGAGCCTGCCCTGCGAGTCGACCACGAGCGCGTCCGAGTCGAACCAGGCCTCGTGCACCGACTGGCTCTGGACGAGCACCCGCAGCCAGCCCGGCGCCGGCCGCGTGCGCAGCAACGCGGTCAGCTGCACGGTCGGCGCCCAGCCGACCCGGCCGAGGTTGTAGACCACCGGCGGGTTCACGTCGCTCGCGAGCAGGGCGAAGTACGGATCCGCGAGCCCGTGCCTCGGCCGGACCCACAGCCGGATCCTCGGCGGGTCGCCGATCCGGCCGTGCAGGTAGCCGACGCTCGCGGGATCGAGCCGGACCTCGCAGCCCTTCGCGAGGTTGAACAGGCCTTCCGAGGTCTCGCCGGTCACGGGTACCGCGCCGGGCGGCGGCTCCGCGGGCATGGCGGGGACGTCGGTCCACTCCGGGCGCCGCATCGGCAGCCGCCCGGTGGTCACCCTGGCCTCGACGCAACTGCGGCCCCGCTGCTCCAGCGTGACCGCGACGACCGAGGACCGCCTTCCGACCTTCCGGACGTCCATGCGCAGCAACACCGGCCCCACCGCCGGTGGGTGCAGGAACTCCGCGCTGATCGCCAGCGGCTCGGACGGCGGCTCACCGCGTTCCTGGAGGAAGGTCAGGGCGGCCCTGGCCATCAGGGCCATCAGGAAGCCGCCGTGGGGGTGTCCACCGATCGACCATTCGGTCCGGAGGACCGCCGTGAAAGTGCCGTCACCCAGTGATCTCGTCGCGCACGCCGCGTCGAAGGAGGTGCTCGTTTCGTCGGCCGCGCTCACCGAGCACTGACCCAGGCCACGAGCCGATCCATCGGGGTGCGGGAGATCAACAAGCGCAGCTGGTTCACGGTCGGAACTTTACGTGTACCAGCGCCTCGAGCGCAGGGAGGAATGAATCTCCGCACCCGGAGACGATCTTTGTCACTGACCGAGGTGAAGCCTCGCGAACAGGAGTGACTCCGCGAGGTCGCGTGATCGCCGCGCCGCGCTCGGCGACCGCCGGGTGTTGATCTCCAGCACGATCTGCCCGGAGAAATCGCTGTTCACGAGCTTTTCGAGCAGTTCGGCGCAGGGTTCGATCCCGCGTCCGGGCACCAGGTGCTCGTCCTTCGGCAGGCCCGTGCCATCGGCCAGATGGACGTGCGCGAGGCCGGAACCCATCCGTTCGGCGAGCGCGAGGGCGTCCATCCCGGCTGCCGCTGTGTGGGACAGGTCGAGCGTGTAGTGGCGAAACCCTACGTCCGTAGGGTCGATCGACGGCCGGAACGCCGACACGCGGGACGTCCGCGAGCCGCCGGGCGGGCGGACCTTGAACATGTTCTCGACCGCGATCTCGATCCCGCTGGTTTCTTCGAGCTCGTCGACGAGGTCGCCGAACGCGTCACCGTAGCGGCGCTGCCACCGGAACGGCGGATGCACCACGACCGTGCGCGCGCCGAGCTCCTGCGCCGCGTCCACGGACATCCGCAGGCGCACCTCGGGATCCGGCGACCACACGCGCTGGGTGATCAGCAGCGAGGGCGAGTGGATCGACAGCACCGGCACGCCGGTGCGGCGCGACCAGCGGCGCAGCGCGGAGACGTCCTGGCTGACCGGGTCCGCCCAGACCATCACCTCGACACCGTCGTAGCCGAGGTCGGCGGCCAGCTCGAACGCCGTGCCCGCCCGCAACGGCCAGACGGACGCCGTCGAGAGGCCTACCGGAATCTGCTGAACCATTCCGGCATCCTTCCCGAGGCCGCTAACGCGCGACCAGCAGGAGTGCGGCCGGTGAGACCGTCACCACCAGTCCGACCAGTACCGCGAGCACCAGGGTCTGGAGATCCTCCGCCTTGCGGATCTTCCGGACGATCCACACCAGCGCGACGATCACCAGCAGCGCGGCGACCAGCGCGGCGGCGGGGATGTTCACCCACAGCCAGTTGAAGCCCAGCCAGACAGCGGCGCCACCGACGACGCCGAGGGCGAGCTGACCGGCCAGTGCCAGCCACTGCTTCCCCGGCGAGACCTTCTCGGCGGGCGCCGCGGGCTCGTCGTCCTCGACGACCTCCTCGGCGCTGTCGTCGTAGTCGTCCTCGTACTCGTCGGCGCGGTAGCCGTAGTCGTCGCGGCCGAAGTCCGGGGAGCCGTCCGGGTACGCCGGGTCGGCGAACTCGCGCTCGTACTCGTCGAGGTTGTCCTGCCGGTCGCGGTCGTCGAGCGAATGCGGCGGCACGAAGGGCATCGGCGCCGGGTGGGGCTGGTGGGTAGATGCCATGGTGGGCGGGCCCGCGTCGAACGGGTCCGGCTCGGGGTCGGCGTCCGGTTCTACGGGCGCGACCGGGGGCGGTACCGGCGGGATCCCGCCGATCTCGGTGTCCTCGGACTGCACCTTCTGCCTGCGCTTGCGCCAGCCGGCGAGACCGGCGGGCGGCGCCGGAGGCTCGACGGGCGCGGCGGCCTCGGGTTCGGGCGCCGCCTCGTCGCCGACGGCGGCGAACTGTTCGGTGCTCGGCTCGGCCTTCGGCTGGGGCGGGCGCGCCGCGGGACGGCGGCGCCGCGCCGGCTGGGCGGGCGGCGTCGCGAACGCGCCGCTCGCCATCGGACCCGGCTGGTCCTGCACGTCTTCGGCCGGAGCGTCGAGGCCACCGTCCAGCCTCGCCGACAGCCCGGACGACGGGGGCCCGGCGGGCGGTTCGGGGCGACGGCGGACCGGCGGCACCGCGCCGCGGGTCTCCTCCGGACCTGCCGGACGGGGACGGCCACGCGGGGGCAGGCCCTCGGAGTCCGGCGGGCGCTGCTGGTAACCGGACTGCTCCTGCGGCGGAGTCGGCCGGACGAACTGACCCGATTGCTGGGGCGGCTGCGGCGGACGCTGCTGGTAACCGCTCTGCTCCTGCGGCGGAGTCGGCCGCAGGAACTGACCCGATTGCTGGGGCGGCTGCGGCGGACGCTGCTGATAGCCGCTCTGCTCCTGCGGCGGGCGCACCGGCGGCGTCTGCCGGGTCGGGGTGGAGGCGACGTCCGGCGGCACCGGCAGCGGCGCGGAGTCCTGCTGCGGCTGCGGGAGCGGACGCGGTGCGGAGTCCTGCGGGCGCGAGCGGCGCGGCGGACGGTTGGGCGGCGGCGGGGTGTCGCCGGACACCCTGTCGATGATCGCCTGGGGCGCGGTGTCGCTCACCGACGGCGCGCGCCGTCCGCGAGTGGGCTCGGGAGCCTCGTCGTCGTCGGCCGCGCGGCGTCGCCTGCGGCGCCCGCCCTCGGGCTGGGCTCCGTGCTGCGCGAGCAGCTCCGCCACGGTCTTCTGTGGCTGGCCGCTCTCTGTCTCGTCCGTCATACCGTGCTGTCCAATGCGCGCTCAAGCCGTTGCGAACCGGCACGCGACGGGGCATCGGCGGCGTCGCACGCGCTGTCCACCGTCATCCGCATCTCCGTCACCTTTTCACCGTGCCCGTTCTCCGTCGACTAAGTCCAGTCGGGCGCTGCCGCCCACAGTGTCGTCCGCACCGTTCGAATGGTCCAGCCGTCGAAGGATGACACCTTCTCGCAGCGCCCACGGACAGATCTCCAGTTCTTCCAGGGAAAGCGCCCGCATGGTGGCTTGTGCGACGAGCGCGCCCGCCACCAGCTGATGCGACCGGCTCGCGCTGACCCCCTCGAGTTGTGCCAGGTCATGGGCGGTCATCCGGGAGATGAACGCGATGAGCTGGCGCAACGCGGTGTCGGTCAGGGTACGGCGCACATGCGGCCCGCTGGCCGACGGCGCCGCTCCGGTCAGCCGGGCGAGCGACCGGAACGTCTTCGACGTCGCCACGACACGATCGGGTTCACCCAATTTGGCGACCTTCTTCGCGAGCGGGGCGAGTTGTTCTTCGAGCCACGCCGAAGTCGCGATCAGCTCCGACCTGGTGGGCGGGTCGTGCTGGAACCGCGTCCGGGTGGTCCGGCCCGCGCCCAACGGCAGTGACTCGGCCAGATCCGGCTCCTCGTCACGGCCCATCGCGATTTCCAGCGAGCCGCCGCCGATGTCGAGCACCAGCAGCTTCCCCGCCGACCAGCCGAACCAGCGGCGGACGGCGAGGAAGGTGAGCCGGGATTCGTCGATCCCGGAAAGCACCTTCAGTTCGACGCCGGTCTGTTCCTGGACCTTCGCGAGCACCTTCGGGGCGTTCTTGGCTTCGCGGACCGCGGAGGTGGCGAACGCCATGACCTCTTCGCAGCCGAGCCGCGCCGCGGCCGCCTTCGCCGATTCGACCGCTCGCACGAGACTGTCCGCGCCCGCGCGGCTCAGGTCGCCGCTGCGGGTGATCTGCTCGGCGAGCCGGAGGACGGCCTTTTCGGAATGCATCGGGGTCGGGTGGGCGCCACGGTGGGCGTCGACCACGAGCAGGTGGACGGTATTGGAACCGACGTCGAGTACCCCTAGGCGCACGAGCGTCTACGGTACCCGCCCCCACGTCAGGTCACGAAACCGTAACCGTGATCTGTATCGCAGAGGCTCCGCGTGAAGGCCCCCTTCCCTCGGCTGAGCCGAGGGAAGGGGGCCTTCACGCGCGATCTCACGTCTCGAACTTGTAGCCCAGGCCACGCACCGTGACCAGGTGCCGGGGCGAGCCCGGGTCCGGTTCGATCTTCGAGCGCAGGCGCTTCACGTGGACGTCGAGCGTCTTGGTGTCGCCGACGTAGTCCGCGCCCCACACCCGGTCGATCAGCTGCCCGCGGGTGAGCACGCGGCCCACGTTGCGCAGCAGGTACTCGAGCAGGTCGAACTCCTTCAGCGGCAAGGAGACCTCCTGGCCGTCGACGGTCACGACGTGCCGCTCGACGTCCATCCGCACCGGCCCGGCGGCCAGCACCAGCGGCGCCAGATCGCCTTCGGAGCCCGGCTCGCCACCGCGGCGCAGCACCGCCCGCACCCGCGCGATGAGCTCACGGGCCGAGTACGGCTTGGTGACGTAGTCGTCGGCGCCGAGTTCCAGGCCGACGACCTTGTCGATCTCGCTGTCGCGCGCGGTCACCATGATCACCGGTACCGCGGAACGCTGCCTGAGCTGCTTGCAGACGTCCGTTCCGCTCATCCCGGGGAGCATGAGATCGAGCAGGACGATGTCGGCGCCGTTGCGGTCGAACTCCTCGAGCGCCTGCTGCCCCGTCACGGCGACGGCGGCGGTGAAGCCCTCTTTGCGGAGCAAGAACGCGAGCGGGTCGGCGAACGACTCTTCGTCCTCGACGATGAGAACCCTCGTCACAGGTTTCCTCCATGGTCGGGGCTTTCTTGCCCTGTTGCCACGAGACGGGGTGTCCGCTCGGGGGTCTTCTCCGGCCGGGACGCCGGCGGAGCCTGTTTCGCGGCCGCGGCCGGTTCGGCGGGGATATGCGCGGGGATTCGCAGCGTGAAGGTCGACCCGGTGCCGGGACGGCTCCACAGGCCGACCGAACCGCCGTGGTTGGCGGCCACGTGCTTGACGATCGCCAGCCCCAGCCCGGTGCCGCCGGTCGCCCGCGACCGTGCCTTGTCCGCGCGGTAGAACCGCTCGAAGACGCGCTGCTGTTCGTCCTCGGCGATGCCGATACCGCGGTCGGTCACCGCGATCTCGACCTTCCCGTCGACCAGCCGCCTGCTGATCGACACCGGGCTGCCCGGCTGCGAGTACGCGACGGCGTTCTCCAGCAGGTTCGACAGCGCGGTGACCATCAGCGTCCGGTCACCCTCGATGAGGAGCCCGCTGGCCGCGTCGGTGGTGATGGTTATCTCGGCGGATTCCGCCGAGAGTGTCGTCCTGCCGAGCGCCTCGCGGACGACGGCGTCGACCTCGACGACGTTCAGATCGGGCAGCCGTTCGGCGCCCTGGAGCCGCGACAGCGCGATCAGTTCGGTGACGAGCTGGCCGAGCCGCGTCGATTCGCGGAGGATCTTGCCGCCGAAGCGGCGGACCTCCTCGGTGTCTTCCGCGGCGTCGAGGACGGCCTCGGTGAGCAGCGCGATCGCGCCCACCGGCGTCTTCAGTTCGTGGCTGACGTTCGCGACGAAATCCCGCCGGACGGCTTCGAGGCGGATCGCCTCGGAGTGGTCGACGGCCTCGACCACGGTGAACCCGTCGCCGAGCGGGCGGACCTCGCCGTGGACGGCCTCGGGCTGACGCCCCCTCGCCTCCAGCGGGGAGAGGTCGATCTCCATCGGCTCGTCGGTCTCGACCACCTGCTCGGCGGCCTTGCGGGCCCGCGGATCGGCCTGGTTGACCTTCACCAGGCCGAGCTCGTAGGCACGCGGGTTGTGCAGGACCATGTCGCCGAACTTGTTGAGCACGACGACGCCGTTGTTGCTCGACCGCACGAGGCGTTCGAGCAGTTCGGCCACGGTGGGCCCGGTCGGTCGCCGCTCTTCGCGGCGGGCGCGGCCCCTCGCGATCAGGAAGCCGAAAACCACACCGACGATCAGTCCGCCGAGGGCCATGGCGAGTGCAACAGGCGTGGTCACAGGGGAATCGTAAGCGCGTGGGTAGTCTTTTGGCCTAGTCCCGGCCGCGTACTCGTGATGCCTATGACACCTGGGGACACCCTGTTCGCCTGCAGGTCAGACCTCGTTCACGTGGCCGAGACCTCCCGGGTGAGGCGGGTCACCCGAAACGGGGACTTCGAGGACGACTCGTGCCCGGATTCCGACTTTCGTCGTGACCATCCGAACGGTGTTCTGCCCACTCACCGGCGAATAGCGACGTTCCCGTCACCACCGGCGGGGAATGTTGGAAGACTGTCGCCGTGGAACTCGTCAGTGACATCTCCCTGATTCGCGGAGAAGAAGAGCTGTTCGACCGGACGGCTCATCTGTTCGTCGCGGCGACCGACATCGCGTGCGCGGCCGACGACCTCTACACCTGGGCGCTTTCCCGGCCATCGCTCACGCGGCAGGGTGAACGGCTGGTGCACGACAAGCGGATCCGCAAGCTGTATCGCCCCGGTGTCCTGCTGAACGAGCAGACCGCGGAGCACCTGCATCACCTGTCCGGCCTCGGCGCGCAGATCCGCATCGGCACCGAGGAGATCAACGAGACGATCCTGCTCGACGAGCGGGTCGCGATCATGGCGGGCGACGAGGGCAAGGCGGTGCGCTCGTACAGCGTCATCTCGCGCCCCGAGCTGGTGCAGGGCATCCTGTCGCTGTTCGAGACCGCCTGGCTGGCGTCCACCACCCTGGAGACGTTCGACGCGCGGTTCGCCGACATCCGGATGGAGGCACCGCAGATCCTCGAGTTCCTGACCACCGGCTGCAAGGACGAGAAGGCCGCGAAGAGCCTCGGCATGGGCGTGCGCACCTATCAGCGTCGTGTCTCGGAACTGCTGGTCGCGCTCGGCGTGACGTCGCGGCTCCAGGTCGACGCGCGGGCGCGGGAACTCGGCCTCTTGTGAAGCGCTGGGCGGGGCTCGCGGTGGTGTTCGTGCTCGCGGGCTGCACCACCGCGGTCCCCGGTACCGCCGGGCCAGAGCCGGAAACCCCGCCCTCGAACCTCGCGCTCGTCGACCCGGCGCGGACGGCCACCGTGCTCACGGCGGTGAAGACGGCCACCGAAGCGGTGTTCTCCTACGACAGCACGGCCGTGCCCGCCTACGACAAGGCGATCGCCGACAACCTGACGCCGAGCGCGCGCGACGAGCTGGCGAAGCTGTTCGCCGAGGTCCGGAAATCGGCGGAACCGATCAAACTCGTGACGAGGGTGATCGTGTCGGCCGCGGTCGAGGAGACCCCGGACAAGGCACGGGTGCTGACGGTGCTCGACCAGAGCAGCACCAGGGCGGGCGCCACCAGCAAGGGCATCACGTCGGTGCTGCTCGCGACGGTGCGTGAAGGCGACCGCTGGCGGATCGGGAAGATCGAGGTGAACCCGGCCGCGCCCTCGCCCCCGGCGGAGAAACCGGGCGCCGGCGACCGGGTGTTCGCGAGGGTGCGGGATTCCGCCCGCGACGGCGCGCTCCGCGTCGCGGAGGCCCTGCTGAACGTGGACCCGGCCGACCCCGAAGGCACCTACGCCCGCTACGAATCCGTGTCGACCGGGCCGTTGCTGGCCCAGTTCCGGCAGGACAAGGCGGCGCGGCTGAACCAGATCCGGTCCGGGGGAACGAAGGCGTCCCCGGCCCCGAACCCGGCCGCCGCGGTCATGGAGGTCGTGGACGACAAGGCGAGCGTGCTGCTCTTCGCGACGACGGACGTCAAGGACGCGGCCGGGCAGGCGACGAAGAGGTACCTGCCGATCGTCCTGCGCCTCCAGCGGCTGCCCGAGGGCTGGAAGGCCGCGGGGGTCGAATCGGTCCAGCCTCTCCCCTGAACGCAATTCGTCCCCCGAATGCGGTGGTTCGAGAGCGAACTACCGCGTTCAGGGGACGAATCGCGTGGGATTAGCGACCCTGGTTGGCGACGGCGGCCGCGGCTTCCTTGGCGGCCTCCGGGTCCAGGTAGGTCCCGCCGGCGGTGACCGGCTTGAGGTCTTCCGTGAGGTCGTAGCGCAGCGGGATGCCGGTCGGGATGTTGAGCCCGGCGATCGCGTCGTCGGAGATGCCGTCGAGGTGCTTCACCAGCGCGCGCAGCGAGTTGCCGTGCGCGGCGACCAGCACGGTCTTGCCCGCGCGCAGATCCGGCACGATCGCGGACTCCCAGTACGGCAGCAGCCGCGCGACGACGTCCTTGAGGCATTCGGTCAGCGGAGCGGCGTCACCGAGGTCGGCGTAGCGCGCGTCGCCAACCTGGCTGAACTCGTCGGCCGGGTCGATCGGGGGCGGCGGGGTGTCATAGGAGCGGCGCCAGAGCATGAACTGCTCCTCGCCGAACTCGTCCAGGGTCTGCTTCTTGTTCTTGCCCTGCAGCGCGCCGTAGTGCCGCTCGTTGAGGCGCCAGTCGCGCTTGACCGGGATCCAGTGGCGGTCGGCGGCGTCGAGCGCCAGATTGGCGGTCGAGATCGCCCGGCGCATCAGCGACGTGTGGACGACGTCCGGCAGCAGACCGGACTCCGCGAGGAGCTGCCCGCCCTTGCGCGCCTCCTGCTCGCCCTGCTCGGACAGCGGCACGTCCACCCAGCCGGTGAACAGATTTTCGGCGTTCCACGTGCTCTGCCCGTGACGCAGCAGCACCAGAGTCCCAAGCTCAGCCATGGGGTTCAGCCTGCCAGAGTGAGCGGAAGCGCCGGTCAGAGGGCCGCGCTTCGCCGGGTTTCTACGGAGAGTGCGTTACCTACGAGTAACACCTTCACCCGTCCAGAAGACGGGTTGCCAACAAGTCCCGATCGCGGGGAATCAGGCTGCACTCCGTTATCCCGGTTTTCGAATTTCACTCGAACGGAGTAACCGGTAGTCTTGTGATTACAGGTGGAGATCTGACAGGTTGACTACGTCCCGCGCGGCCGGATTCCACGCACTCCCCGGTTCGACGCGGGTGACGACCGCGACTCGTCTCCCCCCTGCCGAGTCGCGGCGCCCGCCGGCCCCGTTGGCATCCCCCTCGTCACCGGGTCCACCTTGGCGGGAACTTCAGCGGGGCGGCTCGAGATCGCGACTCCCCCCTCCCTCGAGCCGTCCCGCCTGTTCATCTTCGGGGAGCCGCCAAAGTCCGTGAAGGCCTCCTTGAGGGACCCAGAGTCCCTCAAGGAGGCCTTCACGGACAGGCGGCAGGGCGCAGGGCTTGCGTGGAGGCTCAGTCCAGCGGGGGCGCGGACGGCAGATCCGAAGCGGTCGCCATCGCGGGCTCCGCCGGACGGCGCCGCTTGCGCAGCCACCACACCAGCGCGGCCGCGGGGACGCCGAAGACCAGCAGGAACGGCGCCATCGCGCCGAGCACGGTCAGCAGGCCGCCGCCGAAGGTCAGGAACGCGTCCCAGCCGTCGGCCAGCCCGCCGAGGAACCCGCTGCGGGATTGCTCCGCCGCCGCGACCGTCTCCGCCTTCACCTGCAGGGAAATCGTCGACATGGCGACACTTCCGGCCAGGCTTTCGCGCCGCTTCTGGAGCGACTCGAGCTCGGCCTCGCGGCTCGTCAGCTCGCTCTCGACCGAGGCGATCTCCGAGACCGACGTCGCCCTCGCGAGCAGCGCGCGGATGCGCTCGACGCTCGCCCGCTGGGTGGCCAGCCGCGAATCGACGTCGACCATCTGCTCGGTCACGTCCGTCGCGGTGACCTCGCGTCTGACCTGTTTCCCGAGTTTCCCCAGCTGGTCCAGCACGCCGTCGAGACGCTCGGCGGGCACGATGACGTTGACCGACGCCCGCTTCTCCTGTGTGCTCTCCTGCCCCGTGTAGCCGGCGGCGCCCTGGGTGATGACGCGCACCTGCGAGATCACGTCGGCGACGTTCGGCGCGGTGAGCTCCAGGCTCGCCGTGCGCACCAGCTTGCGGTCGGCGATGCCCGGCTGTCCCGCCGGCGCCGGGGCCTTCCCCGAACCCGCCTTGCTGTCGGGTGCCTCCTTGTTCGGCGGCCCACCTTGGTTCGGCACGGCCTGCTTGGTGTCGGCCGACATCGGCATCCCGGCGGATTCACTGCTGCCGGAATCGTTCGCCGAACAGCCCGCCAGTGCCAGCACGATGCCGGCGGCGGCGACCCATCTCATTCGCTTGCGTATCAAGACCGTCTCCCTCCAGTGTCGCGGAAAGAGACGGAGCCGGGCTCAGGCCCGTTGCACCATCCGGGTCACGAGTCGGTCAAGGCTCCGGGTTCGTGGCCGTTCGCGGGCTCGACGAGATGTTTGAACGCCTGCAGGTTCGCCAGCGACTCGCCGCGGGAAACGCGCCAATCCCACTCGCGTTTGATCGATTCCGCGAATCCGAGTTCCAGCAACGTGTTGAAATCGCCGTCGGCGGCTTCGAGCACCTGCCCGAGGATCTTGTCCAACTCGGACTCGGTGACAGTGTCCAGGCCGAACCGGCCGACCAGGTAGATGTCGCCCATCGCGTCCACGGTGTAGTGCACGCCGTACAGCTTCGCGTTGCGGCGCAACAGAAACCGGTAAACGTCCTCATGGGACTCATCGGGGCGGCGGCAGACGAAGGCTTCGACGGCGAAAGCGTGATCCCCGGCGACCAGCCAGCAGTTGGTCTGCAACTTCTTGGTACCGGGCAAGGTGACGAAGTACTTTCCCTCGCCACGCCTTTGGTATTCCAGGCCCGCATTGTCCAAAGAGGACCGCAAGGTCTCGTCGAGCGTCAAACCGCCACCTCCGCGCGCTGTTCGAGGGCGCGCCGGAACGCGCCGGTCGCCTGAGCGTACGTGTCCAGCAGCCGGTCCGTCGTACGGCGCCAGGAGAAGCGCCGCGCGTGGACGACGGCGTTGGCCGAAAGTTCGGCACGCCAGCCGGGCCGCAGCGCGACGTTCGCGAGCGCACCCGCCCAGTCCTTCGCGTCGTGCGAAGGCACGAGCAGCCCGGAGACCCCGTGCGGGACCGCGACCGGCAGCCCGCCGACCTCGGCCGCGATCACCGGTGTTCCGCAGGCCTGCGCTTCGAGCGCGACCAGCCCGAACGACTCGTTGTAGCTCGGCACGGCGACGATGTCTGCCGCGCGGTAGACGTTGACCAGCGAGCGGCCGGGCTGCGGCGGCATGAACCGGGTCTGCTCCTCGATCCCGAGGGAAACGGCCAGTTCGCGCAGGGCCTGCGGCTGCTCCAGTCCGGTCCCGGACGGGCCGCCGACGATCAGCACCACCAGCCGCGACGCCAGCTCCGGCCGCTCGCGCAGCATTTCGGCCGCGGCCAGCAGGAGGACGTCCGGCGCCTTCAACGGCTGGATGCGGCCCGCGAAGGCCAGCACGATCGCGTCCTGGGGCAGGCCCAGCGCCCGGCGCGCGGCGGGCCGGGATCCGGGCGTGAACCGGTCGAGGTCGACGCCGGGCGGGATGGCGTGCACGGCGTGCGGGTCGGCGTCGTACAGCTCGATCAGCTCGCGGGCCTCGACGCGGGTGTTCGCGACCAGGCAGTCCGCCTCCTCGACGACCTGCTCTTCGCCGATCACGCGGGTGCGCGGCTCCGGGGTGTCGCCCTCGGCGAGCGCGGCGTTCTTGACCTTGGCCAGGGTGTGCGCGGTGTGCACCAGCGGCACGCCCCAGCGGTCGCGGGCGAGCCAGCCCGCCTGGCCGGAAAGCCAGTAGTGCGAATGGATGAGGTCGTAGTAGCCCGGCTCGTGGAACGCCTCGGCCCGCAGCACCCCGGCGGTGAACGCGCACAGCTGCGCGGGCAGCTCGTCGCGGCCCAGCGGCTCGAACGGCCCGGCCGGGATGTGCCGGACCAGCACGCCCGGCGCCAGCTCGGCGACCGGGGGCTGATCCGAGGACGTCGCCCTCGTGAACACCTCGACCTCGACGCCGCGGCGGGCCATCTCGGTGGCCGTCTGGCTCACGTAGACGTTCATGCCGCCGGCGTCGCCGGTACCCGGCTGCTCCAGCGGAGAGGTGTGCAACGACAGCACCGCGACGCGCCTGGGCGCGGCGTCGAACCCGTGCAGAGGGATCGTCACCTGGTCAACACTCCCGAAGTCCTACTGATCGGCGAACCGGCGCAGTAGATCACCGAACTCGTCCGCCGCTTCGGCGAACGGCAGATGCCCCACCTCAGGTAGCCAACGCACGACGGCCCCCTGAATCTTCCCCGCCGCGTATTCCGCCGACGTCGGATCGATCACAGCATCCGCGAGACCATGGACGATAAGTGCCGGTTTGTCCAGATCGCGAAGTACGTCCTCGCTCCCGATGTCGCGCCGGAACAACGCGGAGCGCACCGCGGGCGGGGTGGAAAGGCACGCGCCGAGCAAGGACTGGGCAAGCGTGCCGGACACGGGGGCGGCGGTCATCCGCTCGCTGAACTGCACCAACGCGGGGATCGCGACCGCCGGATCGTCCGCCAGCACCGCCGGGATGGCGTCGCGCATGGCGGGCCCGACCTTGCCGCCGGGCCGGTTCTTGCCGATTTCTGTGATGGCGCCCACAAAAACGACACCTCCGAGCCTCGACGAGCCGTGCACGCGGAGGTAATCGGTGATCACCAGCCCGCCGTAGGACCAGCCGACGACGATGGCGTCGTCACCGGCGAAGTCGAGGACCGAGGCGAGATCTTCGGCCCAGACCCGCGGATCGTCATAGCCTGCCGAGGGCACCTCGGAATCGCCGTGACCGCGCAGATCCATCGCGACCAGGCGGAACCGCTCGCTGAGCGCGGGATCCGCCAGCTGCGGCGCCCAGGCCTTGGCGGATTGGGCCCAGCCGTGCACGAACACGATCGGACGGGTGTTCTCGGCGCCCTCGACCCACAGGCCGATGCGGGTCCCGCCGTAGCCGACTACCTCGGTCTTCATGGGCGTCACCCTATGAGGTTCCGGTATGCGTGGGCTCGTGAGTGGCAAGGGGGCTACTTGATCGCCGAGAGGGCCTTCCAGGACTTCCAGTCGTAGAACCAGTCCTTGACGTCCGATTTGGTCGGGCTGCCCAGTTTCGAGCCGGTGATCTCGACCGGGTCGCCGATCATCGCCGTGTCGAAGTACTTCTTCGCGTCCGCGTCGAGCAGGTTCACGCAGCCGTGCGAGGTGTTGGCCTTGCCGATGTTCGCCGCGTTGTCCTGGTTCTCGTGGATGTACTCGCCGTTGTTCGAGATCCGGCAGGCCCACTTCTTGTTGACGTTGGTGTAGCCGTAGCGCGCGTTGTCGAACCGCGCCGTCGGCTCCTTCGTCATCACGATGAACGTGCCGTTCGGGGTGTTGCGCTGGACGTCGGAGTCGAGGCCGTTCGAGCACGGGTAGCTCGCTGATTCCGACCCGCCCCGGTAGACCTTCATCACATGGTCGGGGGTGTTGATCTTGACCACCTGGTTGCGGCCGATCTTGAACTCGGTGGTCACGTCGGCCTTGCCGTACGCGCCGCCGCCGAGCGCGACGCCGTAGAGCTTCGCCTCGACGCTGACCTTGATGTTGGCGGGCCAGTACTCCTTGGGCCGCCAGTCGACCTGCGTGTCCGACAGCCAGCCCCAGGAGCCCTCGACGTCCTTGTCGGTCTTCACCTTGAGCGCCTTCTCGGCGGCCGCCTTGTCCTTGACCGGGGACGCGAACTTCACGCTGATCGGCATCGCGACGCCGACCTCGGCGTCGTCGGTCGGGTTCAGCGTGGCGCGAATCTCCTTGGCCGGCTTGACCGTGCTGAACGAGCCCTTGAACTCGGCAGGCTTGTTGTCGCTGCCGGTGGCCTTCGCGGCGTACGTGTACGTCTTGCCGTAGCCGAGGACCTCGGTGCTGGTCCAGGTCAGCCCGTCGGGCGAAAGTTCACCCTTGACGTCCTTGCCGCTGTCCCCGGTGACCTTGACCTCGGTGAGCTTGCCGTCGGCGACCTTCACCACGACCGGTGTCACCACGGAGGCGTCCTTGGCGTCGGCGGCGGGTTCGGCGGTGATCTTCGCGACCGGGGCGGCGTTCTGCTCTCCGGCACCACTGCCTTCCGGCTTGGCGTTGCCGCCTTCTCCACTGGAGCAGGCAGCGGCCAGCATGGCCGCCCCCGCGGCGAGCGCGGCCTTGAACACCGTGCGCCGTTCGATCACGTGTACCTCCCGTTAGCTCCCCGCGAGCCCCTACCCGCTCAGCGCTGGGAACCTCTCCGACGTTACCCGCGGCGACGGAACTCACCCGCGCCCCTCACCGGGATAGACGCACGAAGCCGGGGTGGGGTTGTTCACCCTCCCGCAATTCGTCACCTCCTTGCGATCTTTGCGCGTGCAAGGATCGCGAGTAGATGACGAATTGCGGGGTTCAGAGCGCGCAGTTGATCAACAGGGGTTCCGGGTGCAGCGAAACACCGAAGCGGGCCTCGACGCCGTCGCGCACTTCGCGCGCCAGAGCGAGTAGGTCCTCAGTCGAGGCCTTACCGCGGTTCGTGAGCGCGAGCGTGTGCTTCGTCGACAACGAGACCCTGCCGCCGGGCCCTTCGTGGCCCTTCGCGAACCCGGCCCGCTCGATCAGCCATGCGGCGGACAGCTTCGTGCCACCGGGCGCCGGGTACTGCGGCACACGGACGTCCTCGCCGACGACATCCACGATCCCCGCCAGCACCTTCGGCAGCCGCGCCTCACCGATGATCGGGTTGGTGAAGAACGAGCCCGCGCTCCACGTGTCGTGGTCGTCGGCGTCCAGGACCATGCCCTTGCCGCGACGCAGGCCGAGGACGGCTTCGCGGGCTTCGGCCGCCGGGACCCGGTCACCGATCTCGACACCGAGCGTGCGGGCAAGTTCGGCGTAGCGGATCGGGGCGGACAGGCCGTCTTCGGTGACCTTGAAGCGCACAGTGAGCACGACGCCCGCGTCGGTGCCCTTCAGGATCGACGTGCGGTAGCCGAAGCCGAGCTCTTCGGCGGTCAGCGTGCGGATCTCGCGGGTGGCGCGGTCGTAGAGGTCGACCGAGACCAGGGACTCGGCCACCTCGCAGCCGTACGCGCCGACGTTCTGGATCGGTGTCGCACCGACCGAACCGGGGATCCCGGACAGGCATTCGAGCCCGCCGGCGCCGTCGGCGACCAGGCCCTCGACGAAACCGTCCCAGTTCTCCCCCGCCGCGACCTCGACGAGATCCCCGTCACGGGTCCATCCGGTGGTGGCGACCTTCAGCACCGCGCCGCCGAAGCCGTCGTCGGCGACGACGAGGTTCGAACCGCCGCCGAGCAGCAGGACCGGCTCGCCCGCTTCGTCGGCCTCGCGGACCGCGTCGACCAGGGCCTGCACGGTCTTCGCCTCGGCATAACGCCGTGCCGGACCGCCGAGCCGCAACGTGGTGTGGTCGGCGAGGGCGGCGTGCTGAGTGGGAGTTTCGGCAGTGCTCACGCCCGTGAACGGTACTGTCTGGCGCCATGGCCTCCCGTATCGAGCACCGATCGACGTTCTCCGCAGACCTCGCGACCACGTTCGACGCGGTCGCCGGCGAGGCGGCGCTGCGGGCGAGGCTGGAGCAGATCGGCGGCGACGACGCGGAGCTGCTGGAGTACGCCACGACCGGGGACGGCGTGCGCTACAAGCTGCGTCAGGGCATCAGCTCGGACAAGCTCCCGTCGGCCGTGCGGACGCTGCACCGGGGCGATCTGATCGTCGAGCGTGAGCAGACCTGGAAGACCGCCGGATCCGGTTACACCGGCACCGCGACGGCATCGGTCTCGGGCGTGCCGGGCGAGATCACCGCGAAGACGTCGCTGACCGGTGAAGGCGAGCAGGCGACGCTGGTCAACAGCGGCGAGGTCAAGGTGCGGATCCCGTTCGTCGGCGGGAAGCTGGAAGGCGTGATCGCCGAACAGGTCACCAAGCTGCTGGAACGCGAGGCCGAATTCGTCGCGAAGTGGCTGGCCGAGCGCTGAAACCGGTCGGGGCACCGACACGGGGCACGACCAACCCCAACCGGCTCCGCCGCGTCGACCGCTGGCTCGCGAGCGACCCCGGCGTGACCGGGCTGCTGCACCGCGCGGACGAACCGCTCGTGGTGGACCTCGGCTACGGCGCCTCACCGGTGACCACGGTCGAAATGGCGCGCCGGCTGCGCACGGTCCGGCGCGACGTCCGGGTGCTGGGCCTGGAGCTGGACGCCGAACGGGTCGCCGTCGCGCAGGCCGCCGCCGACCGGCCGTGGCTGGATTTCCGGCGCGGCGGCTTCGAACTTGCCGGGACGCGGCCGGTACTGGTGCGCGCGTTCAACGTGCTTCGCCAGTACGACGAAGCCGAGGTCCCGGGCGCCTGGTCGCTGATGCTGGACGCGATGGCGCCGGGCGGGCTGCTCGTCGAAGGCACCTGCGACGAGATCGGGCGGCTCAGCACCTGGGTCGCGGTCGGCTCCGCCGGGCCGCGCAGCCTGACCCTGTCGGTCCATCTCGCCAGCCTGGAACGTCCGTCCACAGTGGCCGAACGGTTGCCCAAGATCCTCATCCACCGCAACGTTCCCGGCGAACGCGTCCACGAACTACTGTCCCTTTTGGACATCTGCTGGGCGACGGCGGCGCCGCACCAGAACTTCGGCGTCCGCGCCCGCTGGGCACACACCGTCCACCTGCTCACCGCCCGGGGCTGGCCGGTGCTGAACCGGCCCTCGCGGTGGCGGCTCGGCGAACTCACCGTGCCGTGGTCGTCGGTGGCTCCCGACTAGGAATTCATCGGTCGAACCCCGCTCCGTCACCCCAAAGCGACCTGCGGTGATCACCATGGAACCGTGGAACTGCTGGAGTACGTCACCGAGCTGCTCGAGGGCACGCTCGGATCGCCCTGGCTGTGGGTGATCGTGTTCCTCGTGTCCGGGTTGGACGCGCTCCTGCCGTTCATGCCGAGCGAGACCACCGTCATCACCGTCGCCGTCCTGATCGGCACGGACTTCTCCCAGCTGGCGCTGCTCGCGCTGGTCGCCGCGCTCGGGGCCTGGCTGGGCGACTGTCTCGGCTACACCGTCGGCACGGCCGCGGGTCCGCGAGCGCTCGCCCGCCTGCAGCGCGGTCCGGACGGGGTCCGGCGCTACGAATGGGCGAAAATCCAGGTGCGGCGCAACGCCGTCCTGCTGATCCTCGCCGCCCGCTATCTGCCAGGAGGCCGGGTCGCGAGCGGTCTCGCCAACGGCAGCCTCGGCTACCCGCCGCGCAAGTTCGTCCCGCTGGATGCCCTCGGCGCGAGCATTTGGGCGGTGTACAGCGTCTTCATCGGTCTCGTCGGCGGAGCGGCCTTCGCGGACGAACCGGAGAAGGGCCTTCTGCTGTCCTTCGGGCTCGGCCTGCTGCTCGTCGCGGCGATCGAGGTCGGGCGGCGGGTCCGCGTCCGGATACTGACCCGGCGCCGCACGGCGGCCGGGACCAGCGACAATGGAGTCCGTGTCGAACCCTGAACGTCGCTATGTGATCTCCTTCGGCTGCCCTGACCGCACCGGCATCATCGCCCGTATCTCGGGTTTCCTCGCCGAACACGGCGGTTGGATCGTCGAAGCGGCGTACCACACGGACCCCGACACCGGCTGGTTCTTCACGCGCCAGGTCGTGCGCGCCGACTCGCTCCCGTTCGACGCCGCCGAACTGCGCGCCCGCTTCGCCGACGTCGCGAAGTCGCTTTCGGCCGAGTCGAGCTGGCAGGTCAGCGACACCGGTGAGCGGCGTCGCGCCGTGATCCTCGTCTCCAAGGCCGGGCACTGCCTCTACGACCTTCTCGGCCGGGTCGCCTCGGGCGAACTGGACGTCGACGTCGCCGCCGTCATCGGCAACCACGCTTCGCTGGGCGACATCACCCGCGCCCACGGCATCCCGTTCCACCACGTCCCGTTCCCCGCCGGTGACGCCGCCGCCAAGGCGTCCGCCTTCGCCGAAGTGCGGAAACTCGTCGACGAGCACGACCCGCACGCCGTCGTTCTCGCCCGGTTCATGCAGGTCCTGCCCCCGGAACTGTGCGAGGCGTGGGCCGGGCGGGCGCTCAACATCCACCACAGCTTCCTGCCGTCGTTCGTCGGCGCGCGGCCGTATCACCAGGCCCACGCGCGCGGGGTGAAGCTCATCGGCGCGACCTGCCACTACGTCACCGCGGATCTCGACGCGGGCCCGATCGTCGACCAGGACGTCATCCGCGTCGACCACGGCGACTCCGTGGAGGACATGGTCCGCAAGGGCCGCGACATCGAGAAGGTGACGCTGGCGCGGGGGCTGCGGTGGCACCTCGAAGGCCGGGTGCTGGTGCACGGGAACCGGACTGTCGTGTTCTAGTGGTTCACTGGTTCCATGGGGACCTCAGAGATCAAAGTGATCGAGACGCGTGAAGCGCTGCGTGAACATCTCGGCCACCCGGCCGAGCGCACCAAGGGGAAGATCATCCCCTTCCTCGACCAGCATGCCCGCACGCTGATCGAGCACTCGCCGTTCTACCTGCTGGCGACGGCGTCTTCCGACGGGACCTGTGACGTCTCCCCGCGGGGCGATCCGGCCGGTTCCGTGAAGGTCCTCGACGACAAGACGCTGGTGCTGGCGGACCGCCCGGGCAACAAGCTGCTCGACAGCCAGACCAACATCCTCGAGAACCCGCACGCCGGGCTGCTGTTCCTGATCCCGGGGATGAACGAGACGCTGCGGATCAACGGCCGCGCGAAACTGGTCGCGGACGCGCCGTTCTTCGACGACCTCGTGGTCAAGGGGAAGCGGCCCGCGCTGGCGATCATGGTCGAGGTCGAAGAGCTGTACATGCACTGTGCCAAGGCTTTCCTGCGGTCCTCGCTGTGGAAGCCGGAAACCTGGCCGGAGCGGTCCAGCCTGCCGACCGCCGGCCAGATCTTCCGCGACCAGATGAAGCTGGACATGTCGGCGGAGGCGCTGGACGCCGCGTTGACCGAAGGCGCGCTCACCACTCAGTACTGAGCCCTCGCGCGCGCTATGAACGGGCCGGTCCTTGCAAATTTTGCAAGGACCGGCCCGTTCATAGCATCGGGAGGCGGGGTCAGACGCGGACCAGCATCTTGCCGGTGTTCGCTCCGCCCAGCAGGTCGAGGAACGCCTGCGGCGCGTTGCGGATGCCGTCCACGATGGTCTCCGAGTACTTGAGCTCGCCGGAGGCGACCAGCGGTGCGACCTCCTTGACGAACTGCGGCTGGAGCGCGAAGTGGTCGCCGACCAGCATGCCGCGCATGGTGAACCGCTTCGCGATGATCGACGCGAGGTTGCGCGGGGCTGCGGCCGGTTCGGTGTTGTTGTAGACCGAGATCATCCCGCAGATCGCCATCCGGCCGTGCAGGTTGATCGAGTCGATCGCGGCTTCGAGGTGCTCGCCGCCGACGTTGTCGAAGTACACGTCGATGCCCTCGGGCGCCGCCGCGCGCAGCTGCTCGGCGACCGGGGCGTCCTTGTAGTTGAACGCCGCGTCGAAGCCCAGCTCGTCGGTCAGCCACTTGACCTTCTCGTCGGTGCCCGCGCTGCCGATGACCCGCTTCGCGCCCTTCAGCTTGGCCAGCTGACCGACGACGGAACCGACCGCGCCCGCCGCGCCGGACACGAAGACGGTGTCGCCCTCTTTGAACTCCGCGACGTCGAGCAGGCCGGCGTACGCGGTGAGCCCGGTCATGCCGAGGACACCGAGGTACGCGGTGATCGGCGCGGCTTCGGGGTCGACCTTCACCGCGTGCTTCGCGTCGACGACGGCATGGGAGCGCCAGCCGAGACCGTGCAGCACGATGTCGCCCGGCCGGAAGTCGTCCACGGTGGACTCGAGCACTTCACCGACGGCGCCACCGTGCATGACCTTGCCGACCTCGTACGGTTCGGCGTAGGACTTCGCGCTGCTCATCCGGCCGCGCATGTACGGGTCCACGCTCAGCACCTGGTTGCGGACCAGGATCTGCCCCTCGCCCGGCACCGGGATCTCGACGTCGGCGATCTCGAAGTTCTCGAGCGTGGGGACGCCGTGCGGACGGGAGGCGAGCCGGATCTCGGTTGCGTTCACGAGGTAACTCCAAGTCTGTTGCCCAAGCGGGGCGATCGCCCCGTATTCACGACGGGTACAACGAGCGAACCGGGGCGACCATTCCGGTTGTGGCGAGCACTACACGACCTCGGCGAGTTTGCCGAGCACTCCCTCGTAGATCCGCTTGAGCCCACCGGGCGCGAAGGTCTTCTCGAAGAAGCCGCCGATGCCGCCCGCGCCGTCCCAGGTCGTCTCGATGCGGACGACGGTGCCGTCCGGCACCTCGCGGACGGTCCAGGTGGTGACCATGCTGGAGTTCGCGTCGGTCTCGACGAGAGTGCCTTCGGACGGCTCGGTCACCGTCGCGGCGACGTCACGCACGCGCTTCGACGTGGCCTGAAGCTTCCAGCGCGCCTTCGTGCCCGCGCCGACACCGCCTTCGGTGACCTCGTAGTCGCGGTAGTGCTCGGTCAGCAGCTTCGGCCGGGTTTCGGCGTAGTCCGCGACGAGCGCCCTGACCTTGTCCGCCGGCGCCTCGATGGTGCGCTCCGCGATGGCCGTGACCTTTCCCATCCCACTCCCTTTCACCCGTGGTGCAACGACAGCGTCCACGATTCCACCGGTGCTCGCAGCCGGAGCGGGCGGCCCCTCGGCGCAAGTACGTGAAGGCCCCCTTCACTGCGTCTAGCGCAATGAAGGGGGCCTTCACGTACTTCAAGCTCTAGATGAGGGACTTTTCCTTCAGCCAGTCCTTCGCGACGTCCGCCGGCTTCTCGCCGTCCGAGTCGACGCGCTTGTTCAGCTCACGCAGCTGTGCGGTGTCGAGCGCCTTGCTCACGGCGTTGACGGCGGCCGCGAAGTCGGCGCCGCGCTCGTCGAGGACCTTCTTGTTGACCGCGGGCACGACGTTCTCGGTCGGCACGATGCCGAGGTCGTCCTCCAGCGCCACGAACTGCGGGTCCCCGACGAGCGGGCTCACCGAGTCGACCGGGATGACGGTGACCTTGCCGGACCGCAGCTGCTCGACGCGCGGGCCCGCTTCCTGCACGGTCTGGAACGTGGCCTTCAGCTTGTAGATGTCCGTGAAGCCCTTGAAGCAGGGAAGCCGCTCCGCGCACTCCGGCCCGCCCGCGACGATGACGTTGTCGACCTTGGACAGGTCGCTGATCTTCGCGAGGCCCTTCTCCTTGGCGAGGTCGGCCTTCACGATGTAGGTGTTCTTGTCCTCGGCGGGCGAGTAGTCGAGCAGGGCGATCCCGTCGGCCTCGAACAGCTTCTTGAGCTGTTCGTGCTCCCCCGCAGCGTCCTTCGCGGCCTCCTTGCCGAAGCCGGTGGTGATGGCGGCGCCCTGGTACTCCGGGATGAACTGGAGTTCGCCGGATTTCAGTGCCGGGTAGATCAGCTCGCGCGAACCGAGGTTCAGCTTGCGGGTGATCGGATAACCCTTGGCCTCCAACGCGTTCGCGTACAGCTCGGCGAGGATCAGGCTGTCGGTGAAGTTGAAGGAGGCGACCACGATCGGCGCCCCGCCCTTGCTCGGCGCGGCCGGGGCCGCCGCGTCGTCTCCGCCCCCACAGGCGGTCATACCGAGGAGGGCGGCGGCGAGCACCGCGCCCACTCGAACGTTCCGTGTCCAGCGCACGTGCACACACTCCTATGACTCGTTCAGAGGAATGAACCGTATCCCCGGGTCACGACAGAATCCACATTTTGAGAGTTGCGCCCCCTCTGCTCCCAGAGAGCGGAATCCGACCGCCCGATCGGGGTAAGGTCGGCCGGTGCGAGCATCCTCCGTGTTCCCCGTTCCCGCCCAAGGCGGACGGCCGCTCTTCGAGTGGCGGTGGGTGGACCGCAACCTCGACGAGATCTTCGAGCGGCTCGGCGAGCACATCACACTGACCGCGGCGGCCCTCGCCATCGGACTGGTGGTGTCGATCGGTGTTTCCGTGGTTTCGCTGCGTCGCAGGTGGTTCTACGTCATCGCGCTGAGCACGGCGGGTTCGTTGTACGTCATCCCCAGCCTCGGCGCCTTCGCCGTACTGGTGCCCTTCACCGGCTTGACGTCCTTCACCACCGCGGTGATTCCCTTGGCCACGTACACGTTGCTGATCCTCATCCGCAACATCGTCACCGGTGTCGAACAAGTGCCCAAGGAAGTCCGCGAAGCCGCGATTGGCATGGGTTTCACGCGTTCGCGGTTGCTGTGGCAGGTCGAACTCCCGCTCGCGCTGCCGGTGGTGATCGCGGGGCTGCGGGTCGCGGCGGTGACCACGATCGGGCTCGTGACGGTGACCTCCATGCTCGGCAAGGGTGGCCTCGGGTACTTCATCCGCAACGGGATCCAGACCGCGACGCCGAACCCCACGTCGATCATCGTCGGCGTCGTGCTTTCCGTGGTGCTGGCCGTGGTGGTGGACCTGCTGCTGTGGCTCGGTGGGCGCGCGCTCGCGCCGTGGTCGCGGAAGGCGGCGTCGCGATGAGCATCATCGACCAGACCATCGAGTGGTTCGGCGAACCGAATCGCTGGAGCTGGACGGATCCGGCGGGTGTGCCGTACCGGACGGTCGAGCATCTCCAGTTCTCCTTGCTGGCGCTGGCGATCTCGGCCGTGCTGACGATCCCGCCCGCGTTGTGGCTGGCGCACTACCGTCGCGCGCAGTTCCTCGCCACGAGCGCGGTGAACATCGGGCGCGCGATCCCCAGCTTCGGGCTCGTGATCCTGTTCTGGTTCCTGGCTGCCCGACTCGGGGCCGACACGACGTTCTGGCCGTTGATGCTCGCGCTCGTGGCCTTGGCGCTGCCGCCGTTGTTCACGAACACCTACGCGGGCGTCATCCAGCTGGAGCAGGAAACCGTCGACGCCGCGCGCGGAACCGGCTACCGCGAGTGGCAGATCATGCTGCGGCTGGAGTTGCCGCTCGCGTCGCCGGTCATCCTGGCGGGTGCCCGTGTCGCGTTCCTGCAACTGGTGGCGACGGTCGCGATCGGCGCGATCGTCAACGACGGCGGCGGGCTCGGCCGGTACATTGTGGACGGTTTCGCCCTCGGCGATCCCGGCCACGGCGAGATCCTGGCGGGTGGTATCGCGGTCGTCGTACTGGCTTTGGTGTGCGAAGGGGTTTTCGCACTCGTCACGCGTTGGGTGACCCCGCGCGGGCTGGCGCTCCAGTCCCGCGCGGATGCCCGGACCTGATCCGCCGCTAGCCGAGAAGCCAGACCCAGTACTGGTCACCGTCGAGAACGTGGTTCCGGCCGAGGAATTCTCCCAGCTTCTCCTCCATCGCCCGGTAGACCGGCTCGACGACCGGCTTCACCGTGAACGTCGGCCCCTCCGTGGTCCCCGGTGAAAGAGCCGCCCCGTCCAGCGTCGTCGTGAACGGGTACACGGCGCACTCGAGGGCCGTCCCGTCCGGACCCGTATGCCAGTCCGGGCCCCATCGCGCCGCACAGTACCGCTCGGCGACCGCCTTGTTGGCGTCCCGGGTCGCCCCGTCGTGGTGGATCCGGGTGAGCGGGTAAGTACGTCTTCCGCTGCTCGTGGAGGCGTTCCCCGCGTAGTAGCGGCCTTCCGCCCGCCCGGGGTACGTGGCGGCGATATCGCCGCGGAAAGCCTCGGACACCAGTTTTTCGTACGGATCGCGGACATCCAGGAGGAACATGGGCGTCTTCGGGAAGACACACCTGCTTCCTTGGACGTAGCCGGCGACGTCGCACCGCACGTCGGACGAGAGCGGCGGCGCGCCCAGATCACCGGTTTCGCCCTCGATGAACAGGGACCGGCCCAGCCGGTACCAGGTACGCTTCTCGTCCTGGATCAGCGGCGGGTCGGCGGGATTCGGGTCGTCCTCGCCACCCATCGTGAACCCGGTGTACTCGACCGGCCGGGCCTTCCACTCCGCGATGCTCTTCGTGATCTTGGTTTCCGGCGCGTCACAGTTCGCGGTCCCGGCCGGGTTCTTCGCGGTGCGGGTCATGCCGATGCCGAAGCGTGTGGTGTCGGGCAGGCCGCGGTAGGAGAAGATGCCCACCTGATGACCGATGACGACACGGCGCTGTGCGGGCTCCATGTTGCGGATGACGATCACCTGCGCGAGCAATTGGGCGACGAGCGGGCAGGACGCCTCCGGACAGGCGTGCCGGGTATAACGCACATTGGTGATCTGACAGCTGGAAAACCTGTTTTTGACGTATCCTGCCAACGGATCCGGGCGGCTGGGCGAGCATTCGCCGAAGGTGACCGGCTCCGGCGTATTCCGCTCGGCCGGGGAGAATTGAGGGGAAATGTCCCCGGGTGCCCCGAGCGCCACGCTCTGCACCGAGGCGACGGACAGGATCGCCAGCAGGACAACGAGTACGCTACGACTGGATCTTCGACGGTTCACGGTATCCCCGTTCAGAGAACGAATTCGGACCGCCCACGGTAAAGGAGCGGCATCGCCGGACGCACTCCGTCATTCGAGGGGCGATATTTCCGTCATCGCGCGAACGGAGGCATTTCCCGGGGGCGCGTGGCTCGCCGGAACGGCCTGAAAGAATCAGAATTCATTACGGCGGCGAGAGCAGTCACTTCCGGCCCCAATGACCGATCCTCGGCCACCGGCGGCACCACCGTCCGGAGCCACTCATAGGCGGTGCGAAGTCCGGGCGGCCCCTCCCCGTCGGCCAGCCATCGCGCCTGCGAACCCGTGATCAGCTCGCCGGCCGTGATGGCGAACATCCGCGCACAAGCGTCACGGAGCTGATTCGCCGCCGCCCAGGCGAACGCCTGCACATCCTCCTGCCCGCCGGAAGTGTCGACAGAACCCAGCGTCGCAGGCGTGGCCAGCCGCCGTAGCGCGTGCAGTTCCCCCACCGCTCGTTTGTGCAAGGGCACCAGCCCCGCCTGCGGGCCCGGATCCACCGCGAGCTGCGCGGGAAGGCCGCTGAATCGCTCGTCGAGCAACCGGTGCGTCCGCTGCACGCTCACTTCGCCGAGATGCACCAACGCCGCCGTCACCGCGTCCATCCGCAGCCCGAGTTCGACGGCGTGGAATCCTGTCGTGGACACGAATTCGCCGTCGAGGAACACCGGCGAGTCGGTCGGCACCGAGCGCCGGAGCACCTCCTCCAGTTCTCCCGCGACCCGCGTCAGATGGGCGAGCGCGCGGGGAGCGACCCGTACGGAAACGGGCGCCTGCACGACTTCCGGCCGTTCGGCGGCACCTTGGATCAGTCCGCTCACTTCGCGCAGGACCGAACGCAGGACCTGGTCGTCTCCGGCCAGCGAAGGACGATAGACCGCTTGCGGCGCACCGAGGACGTCGATCGCGATCGCCGCGGCCAGCGTCTGCAGGTCCACGAGCCGCCGGACTTCGGTGAGCGCGAGGGCGGCGAGCGTCTCCGCCACCGGCGAGCCCTGGATGAGGGTCGCGGCTTCCTTGGGCCCTGGCTCGTACGGCTCCGCCAGCACTTCCGCCGCGGGCGTCTCGACGCCGTCCACCAGCACGGTGCCGACACCGAGGAAGGTCTGGAAGGCGTGCGCCAGCGGGATGATCTCGCCGGCGCTGCCCAGGCCCGTCCGCGGTACGGCGGGAGTGAACCCCTCGTTCAGGCGGTCGACGAGGAACGTCACCAGCTCCGGGCTCGCCCCCGCCTCGGGCGCGAGCAGATCCCGCAGGCGCACCAGCATCAGCCATCGCACTTCGTCCGCCGAGAGCCAGGGCGGGCCGCCGACGGCGCGGCCGATCAGCAGGTTCCGCTGGTGCGCGCTCGACGCGGGCGCGGCGATCCCCGCGAGCCGCCCCATCCCGGTGTTCACGCCGTAGACGGGGCGGTCGGTCAGCGCGGCTAGGACACGGGTGCGGTTCTCGCCGAGCTCCGCCAGCAACGCGGGATCGATCTCGAGGAAACCGGCTTCGAAGGCCGAGGCCAGCGGGAAGTCCTTTGTGGACAGCTTCACTCGACGGGGCGCGCGAGCCCGTCGATCACTTCGGCGCCGGGCAGGGACGCGAGCCCGAGATCAGCAGCTTGCCGCCGCGGATACCGCTGCCGATGACCAGTTCGGGTTCGTCGGCGACGCGCTGGTCGATCAGGATCGGCCACTCCGCGGGGAGTCCGACCGGCGTGATGCCGCCGTACTCCATGCCGGTCAGCGAGACGGCCTCGTCCATCGGGGCGAAGGAGGCCTTGCGGACATCGAGACGGCGCTTGATCACGCCGTTCACGTCGGCGCGGGTGGTGGCGAGGATCATCGCGGCGGCGAAGCGGACCTCGCCGGCGCGTTTGCCGGCGACGACGACGCAGTTCGCGGACGCGGAGAGCGGTGAACCGTACGCCTCGCAGAAGGCCGCGGTGTCGGCCAGCTCGGCGTCGATCTCGACGACGCCGACGGCGTCCGGGTCGGGCAGGGCGGCGAGCGCCTTGGCGACAGGCTCGGCGAGCAGGTCCGTGCGGGAGAGGGCGGGGGCGACGGTGAGGCTTCCGGCGATGGTCCAAGTGGTCACAGGCCCACCATAATCACCAGTTGCGGCCGCCGCGTTGCACCTCGATGAGCTTGGGGCGGACGTCCACGAGGTAGACCAGGACCGCGACCAGCGCGGGCAGCCACAGGATCATGCCGCCGCCGTAGAACTGGAAGAACGTCAGCACCACGGTGGACCCACCGGTGATGAGCATCCAGATGGGCTTGGTCTTCCGATCGGCGGCCGAGTACGCGTCCGCGCGCTGCAACAGCGCATGCACGAAAGCGAACAGCCCCGTCAGCGCGCCGCCCCAATGGATGGCGATGAGGATCCAGGTGGCAACGAACACGAACTCAGCTTACGTCAAACCGGGCGAATGACCCGGGCCCCCGGCACCGAAGGCGGTGACGGGGGCCCGGGAGTTCACGCGGACCTTACTTCTCGGTGGTCTTCGGCGCGGTGGCCGGCTTCTTGGCGGCCGGGCTGGTGGTGGTGCGGCGCGCGGTGGTCGTGGTCTTCGGCGCGGTCTTGTTGGCGACCTTGCGCGAAGCCGAGCGGGTCTCGTGCGCGAGGTCGTCGCCGATCTCCTCGACCTCGTCGGCGATCTCGCCGGCGACCTCGGTCACCTTGCGGGCGGTCTTCTCGCCGACGGAGCGGGTGCCCTTGGTGACCTTGCCGAGCACGGTGTCGATGCGCTCACGGGCGTCGGTGGTCGCGCCCTCGACCCGGTCCTGCGCGGTGCTGATCGCGTCTTCCAGCTGCTCGATGGCCTTCTTGACCTGCGGCTGCGCGGCGATCTTGTCCCACGCCTGCTCGCCGGACTCGGCCAGCTTGTTGTACAGCTTCAGCGCGGCTTCGGTGTACTCGTCGATGACCTTGCGCAGCTCGGCCGGGTCCAGCTTCTCGCGGAGGCCCTCGACGTCGTGCGGGAGCTCCTCGATGTTCTTGCGGGCGGTCTCGCTGCCCTCGACGACCTTCTCCTTGGCCTTGGACACGGCGTCGACGACGGCCTGGCCCGCCAGGTTGCCGGCGCCCAGCGCGGCCAGCAGCGGCGTGCGGACCTGGTCGAGGGCGGTGTGCTTGCGGTCGGTCTTGGTGGCCGTGGTCATGCTGACTCCTTGGTTTCGGTGACTTGGTCTTCGGTTTTCGCCTTGGCCGCCACCGCGGGTTTCGCGGCGGCGTTCTCGCGGCGGAACGATTCGTAGACGTCGAGCAGGACCTGTTTCTGCCGTTCGGTCAGCTCGGCGTCGGCGCGGATCGCGTCGCCGACCGGGCCGCCCGTGGGCAGATCGAGGATTCCCGCTTGCACGTAGAGCGCCTCGGCCGAGATTCGCAGGCCCTTGGCGATCTGCTGGAGGATCTCCGCGCTGGGCTTGCGGACCCCGCGCTCGATCTGGCTCAGGTACGGATTGGACACGCCGGCGAGTTTCGACAGCTGCCGCAAGGAGATCTTCGCGTTGCTGCGCTGCTGGCGGATGTACTCGCCGATGTCGGAAGCGATGTCCGCGACCTTCTCCATCGGTCCACCCGATGCGGGCTGATCCCGGTCGATGTCTGACATCGGTCACCTCCTCGCGACGTCTTCAACGCTACGCGCGGGTGCTAGCAATTGCAAGCACTCTGCTTGCAACCATCGGGTGTGTTGGTCCTCACCCCGCTACCGTGGAGGGATGTCGAACGCGACGCGGCTGCGGCGGCGCCTCGTCGAGCATCTGCTCGCCGAGGGCGTGCTGCACGACGCGCGCTGGATGACCGCGTTCCGCTCCGTGCCGAGACACGTCTTCCTGCCGCGGTTCTTCGTCCCGGCGGCGAACGGCTGGGCCGCGGTCGAAAGCGGCGACGACGAGTGGCTCCGGCGCGTGTACTCCCCCGATGTGCTGGTCGTCCAGCTCGACGACGACTCGGGACTCTGGGAACGGGCGCGTTATCTCGGCGCCCAGCCGGGAACGCCGACGAGTTCGTCCAGCCAGCCGTCGATAATGGCGATCATGCTCGAAGAGCTCCGGGTCACCGACGGGCATCGCGTGCTGGAGATCGGCACGGGCACCGGCTACAACACCGCCCTGCTGTGCCATCGACTCGGATCCGGGCTCGTGTACACGGTGGACATCGATCCGGAACTGGTCGACGCCGCGCGCAAACGGTTGGCGGAGATCGGGTACGCGCCTTCGTGCGCGGCGGCCGACGGCGCCGAGGGTTTCCCGGCGGGTGTCCTCTACGACCGGGTGCTGTGCACCTGTTCGGTGTCGTCGATCCCGCCCGCGTGGCTGGAGCAGACGGTGCCGGGCGGGCTGATCGTCACCACGCTGAACCGGCCGATCGGCGGTGGGCTCGTCCGGATCGTCGCGGGCGAGGGCGCGACGGGACAGGGGCGGGTGCTCGCGCGCGACGGTCGCTTCATGCCACTGCGCGCACACCGCTTCAAGCCGTCGAAGGCGCTCGATGGCGATGTCTCCTGGCGGCCGACCCGGCTGCCGATGGGCGTGCTCACCGAAGTCCGCAGCCGCTTCGAGTTCTTCGCCGGGCTCCACCTCCCCGGCGTGACGGCCGCGCGGGCGGGCCAGAGCACCACGTTGGTCCACCCGGACGGCTCATGGATGCGGCATCGGCAGCGGGGCGGCGAGTTCGAAGTGGCCGAAGGAGGCCCGCGGCGGCTGTGGGAGATCGTCGAAGCGGCGCACGAAGACTGGCTCGGCCTCGGGGAACCGGGGCGGGAGCGGTTCGGGCTCAGCCTCGACGGCGTAGAACAGGTGATCTGGCTGGATTCACCCGACGGCCGTACTTGGCCGCTGTTTCCCTGAAAGCAGGCCTCGCACCCACTGCTCGACGTGGTCGACGGCGTCGTCCACCGGGATGTGGGTGGTGTCGAACAACTCGACCGGCGGCTCCATCGAGGGCGCTTCCGCTCGCAGCCACTCGTTGAACTCCAGCATCTCCTCGACGCGCTCCTCGTCCCACTCGCGCCAGGCCGGCCGCGCGAGCAAACGCTTGCGCAGCGCTTCGGGCTCGCTGACGAGCGCCAGGTAGTGGATGTCGGAGAAGAAGACGCGCTCGGGCAAACGCTCGAATTCGGGCGGCGCGACGGTGCCGCAGAGCACGACCGGCCGCCCGTTCTGGTGCAGCATCGCCGCCATCCGCAGCCAGGTCGAGCGGAACGCGGGATGGCCGGGGACGTCGTCCCGCAGCGCCCCGGTCCACAACACGTCCTGCTCGACCACGAGCGCGAGATCGCCGAGCCGTTCCGCGAGCCGCGGCCCGACCGTCGACTTGCCGGCACCGCTCGGGCCGGTCAGCGCGAAGAGCGGGAGCCGCCGGAACGGCCACTGGTGCGCGCATACCGCGCACACCAGCAGCTCGCTCTCGACTCGTGGCCGTTCGGCGCGATCACCGCAGGCCGGGCAGATCTTGAGATCGAGGACCACGGTCAGTCGAAGAGGCCTTCGAGGAAGCCGCCCTTACGACGCTTGTGGCCGTAACCGTGGGGCGAGTCCGCGTAGCCGCCGCGGTACCCCTTGGGCGAGTCGGCGTAACCGCCCCGGTAGCCCTTCGGCGAGTCCGCGTAGCCGCCGCGATGCGGCCGCGGGGAGTCCGGCCGTCCGTAGTGCGGCGCCGGCGCGTGTCCACCTCCCTGGTACGGCGGGGGCGGCTGGTGCCCTCCGCCGTAGTACGAGTTCTCGGCACCGGCGATGGCTTCCAGCTCACCCCGGTCCAGGAAGATGCCGCGGCACCCCTGGCACTGGTCGATGTGGATGCCGTTCTTGTCGACGGTCTTCATGGCGTTCTGGCACTTCGGACAAATCACGTATCAGAGATTACGCATTTTTCTCGTCCGAGGTCAGCAGGCGCACAGACAAAACGGGTGCCCGGCCGGATCCGCGTACACGCGGAAGGTCTCCGGCGAGTCGTCGAGCAGCTTCGCGCCGATCTTCAGCGCGCGCTCGTGCGCGGCCTCCATGTCGGTGACGTCGAGGTCGACGTGGGCCTGCTGCGGGTTCTCGGCGGACGGCCACGCGGGCGGCCGGTGGTCGGGCACGCGCTGGAACGAGAACCGCGCGCCGCCCTCCGGATTCCGCAGAGTCACCCAATGGCCGTCTTCGGCGACTTCTGCCGCTTCCCAGTCGAGCAGCTCGCGGTAGAACTCCGCGAGCGCGACCGGGTCCGGGCAGTCGAGCGCCACCGCGCCGAAGGTCGGTACCGCACCCATGGTTCAGCCTCCCAAGATGATTGAGTAACCAGTGAAATGAGTATGCGGGTTATCGGAGCCGATGACAACCGGTCTCGCCCGTACACTGGGGAAGGTGAACACCGACGCGTCCCTGGTGGTCGAGTTTCTGAACACGGTGAACGTCGAACGCGGCACCGACCTCCTGGATGATCTGGAGTCCTGGCAGCACTGGGCGCGGGATCACCGGCTTCGCGCGGATACCCCCGCGGCCGCACGCGAAACCCGGGACGCGCTGCGCGCCGCGATCGGCGACCCTCGGCTCCCGCGGCCCGGCCTGCGCGCGCCGGCGGAGATCGTCCTCGGCCCGGAAGGCCCGCTCCTCGTCTCGGAAACGGTCTGCGAGGCGGTGATGGCGGCGTCGACGCGGCTGACCGTGCTCGGCGAATGGATCCGGCTCAAGATCTGCCCGGCGGACGACTGCCTGTGGGCGTTCTACGACGAATCACGGAACCGGTCGAGGACGTGGTGCTCGATGCGGGCCTGCGGCAACCGGGAGAAGGCGCGGGCCTGGCGGGCGCGGACGGCGGACATCTCGACCTGAGCCACTTCGCGCAAGTAGTCACCTACTTGCGGGGCGAGCCGCGCGCGGAACTCGCGTGATCGAGGGCGTAACTCGCGTGATCAGAACCGTAACTCGCGTGATCGGACGAGTTACGCCTCCAAGCACGCGAGTGACGCCTCCAGGCACGCGAGTTACGGCCTCCGACCACAACTTCTGGTGTCACCCACCCCGGAGTTACCCCCAGGGGTTGTGCACACCGTTAGGCCAAAGACGTGAAAAGCTGTGGATAACCCTGGGGATGACTCCACTTCCTGTGGACAACTCCCGGTGAGGCCTCCGGAGTGTGGTATAGGCGCAGCCGCTCAGAAGAGCAGCTGCGCGACCGCGTAGATGACCAGCCCGGCGAGCGCGCCGACCACCGTGCCGTTGATCCGGATGAACTGCAGATCCCGGCCGACCTGGAGCTCGATCTTGCGCGAGGTCTCCTCGGCGTCCCAGCGCTCCACGGTGTCGGTGATGATCGTGGTGATCTCCTTGGAGTAGTGCGTGACCACGTAGGCCGCCGCACCCTCCACCCAGGTGTCCACTTTGGACCGGATGTGGTCGTCGGAGACCAGCCGCCCGCCGAGGGACTCGAGGCCGGTGCGCACGCGGCGCCGCAGCTCGCTCGACGGGTCCTCGGCGGCGTTGAGCAGCATCTCCTTCGCCGTCGCCCACGCCGAGCCGATCAGCTTCTGCACCTCGTCGTGCCCCAGCATCTGGGACTTGACCTGCTCGGCACGCGCCATCACCTCGGGGTCGGTCTGCAGGTCCTGGGCGAACTCGCCGAGGAACTTGTCCAGCGCCAGCCGCATGGGGTGGTTGACGTCGGTCTTCACCGCCCAGACGAACGACAGCACCTCGCCGTAGACCTTGTCCGCGAGCATCTCGTCGACGAATTTCGGCGACCAGCTCGGCGCCCGGTCCGAGACCACGCGCAGCATCGTCGTGTGGTTGTCCCGCACCCATTCGTAGGCGCGGTCGCACATCAGGTCGACCAGCTTGTGGTGCGCCCCGTCGGCGAACACCCCGGCCAGGATCTTGCCGAGCGGCGGACCCCACGGCTTGTCCACGATCCGCTTGACCACGGCCTGTTCCATGATCGCCTGGACGTCTTCGTCGCGGAGCACCTTGACCGCCGCCCGGACGACAGTGGCCAGTTCCGACGTCACCCGCTCCGCGTTGGCGGGCTGCGAGAGCCAGCCGCCGAGCCGCTTCGAGACCTCGATCCGGCTCAGTTTCTCGCGGATCACGGTCTCGGACAGGAAGTTCGAACCGACGAAGTCACCGAGGCTGCTGCCAAGGGCGTCCTTCTTGTTCGGGATGATCGCGGTGTGCGGGATCTTGATCCGCAGCGGATGCCGGAACAGCGCCGTCACCGCGAACCAGTCGGCGAGCGCGCCGACCATCCCGGCTTCGGCGGCGGCGCGGACGTAGCCGACCCAGGCGGGCCAGCCGGCGGCTTCGGCCCAGCTGGTCAACAGGAAGATCACCGTCGCGCCGAGCAGGAACGACAGCGCGACCATCTTCATCTTGCGCAGGCCGCGGCGCTTCTCCTCCTCGGCGGCGGTTCCACCGGGCGGATCGGCTGGGGTCACCTTGGCGGGCGTCAGTTGCTCCACACCGCCATTGTCCGTGAGGATGGCTCATCGTGCGCGAACCTGTCCTCGTACCCCGCCTCCAGCCCTTCACGTCGACCATCTTCGCGGAGATGACGGCACTGGCCGTCCGCCACGAAGCCGTCAACCTCGGCCAGGGTTTTCCCGACACCGACGGCCCCGCCGGAATGCTCGACGCCGCCAAGAACGCGCTGTTCGGGGGCGCGAACCAGTATCCGCCGGGTCCCGGACGGCCGGAGCTGCGCGCGGCGATCGCGCGGCATCGTCTCCGCTACGGCGTCGAATACGACCCGGACACGGAGATCCTGGTCACCGCCGGCGCCACCGAGGCCATCGCGGCGTCGCTGATCGCGCTGACCCAGGCGGGCGACGAGGTCATCGTCATCGAGCCCTACTACGACTCGTACGCGGCCGCGGTCGCCATGGCGGGTGCGGAGCGGCGTGTCGTCGGCCTGGTGGAACGCGACGGCCGGTTCGCGCTGGACGTCGAGGGCCTGCGCGCCGCGGTGACCGGCCGGACCAGGGCGATCCTGATCAACTCGCCGCACAACCCGACGGGCACGGTGTTCACCCGCGCGGAACTGGAGGCCGTCGCCGCGCTCTGCGTGGAGCACGATCTGATCGCGATCACCGACGAGGTGTACGAGCACCTGGTCTTCGACGACGCCGAGCACCTGCCGCTGGCGACCTTTCCCGGCATGCGCGACCGGACCGTCTCGATCTCCAGCGCGGGCAAGACGTTCAACTGCACCGGCTGGAAGATCGGCTGGGTCTGCGCGAGCCCCGAACTGGTCGCGGCGGTGAAGGCGGCGAAGCAGTTCATCACCTTCGTCTCGGGCGGCCCGTTCCAGCCCGCCGTCGCCCACGCGCTGGACCACGAACTGCCGTGGGCCGAAGACCTGCGCACAAGCCTGCAGGGCAAACGGGACCGGCTCGCGGCGGGTCTCGCGGAGGCCGGGTTCGCGGTCCGGCCGACCGCCGGGACGTACTTCGTCTGCGTCGACGTCCGGCCGCTCGGCTTCGACGACGCCGCCGAACTGGCCTGGGAGCTCCCCGAACGGGTGGGCGTGGCGGCCGTGCCCGTAAAGGTGTTCACCGATCACCCGGAAGAGTGGAAACACCTCCTGCGCTTCGCGTTCTGCAAACGCAACGAGGTCATCGACGAAGCGGTCACCCGATTGCGCAAACTTCGGTGACTCGTCCGATGTTCGCGGCACTGCTCACGCCCAGCCGCCCTTTTCGAGCGTCCTTTTGAGCCGGTCCAGGCATCGTCTTCGCAGCCTGCCCACACTGGCCGGGCTGATGCCCAGCTCCCCCGCGAGCTGGGCATAGGACAGCTCCGGCCGGTACGCGAGGAGCCGCATCATCCGCCGATGCGACTCCGGCAGCCGATCGACCGCCGCCCAGAGCGCACGGTCACGTTCGGCGCGGACGACTTCGGCCTCCGGGGTCGTCTCCGCCTCAGGGAGCGGGCGCGGGATTTCGCGCCTGTTCCTGGTGATCATCCGGAGCGCGCGGCGCCGCGCGGTGGTCGTCAGCCAAGCGCCGAGCTTCGCTTCGTCGCGTAGTGCGCCGGGCGCGCGAAGCAGGTCCAGCCACGCGTCCTGACAGACGTCCTTGGCGTCGGCTTCGCTCAGCCGATACGCCTTCAACGTCCTGAGCACCACCGCCGACAGCGCGTTCACGTCCCACATCCCGGACCCTTCCCTCCCGGCGGCTCGCGGCCGCCGCGCCGATCACCGAACGCGACTTCGACGGCACGCACCGCAGCAGGGATCCGGAAAAGGTCAGGTCACCCAGGATTTGAGTAGTTCCACCCGTCCCCGGATGGCCGCTCGGCACATACCGAGAGTGATCAACTTCGCTACTCCAGGCACCGGAGCCGGTTGCGTCGTTCCGCCTAACGGGCTGGATCGGCGGCGGCTGAAGTGAAACACTCCCCTCCGGTGCTAAAACTGGTGCAGCCCCGGGGGAACTGCGACCTGGCCGGAAGAGACCCCAAGAAAGATCGAACTCACGCGGGAAACGTGGGTTTCAGGCGCGGACGGTGGTGATTGCTGTGAGCGGTACGGCAGTCGTGCGCCGTGGCGGCTTCACCACCCCGAAGCGAATCCTTTTCGCGGGCGGACTCGTACTCACCGGCTGGATCCTCGGCGCCGTGCTGAGCACCCCGGCTTCGGCGGACGAACAGCCGCCCGTGACACCGGAGACCTCGGTGGTCCAGCCCGCGGACGAAACCGGGGCCGGGAAAACGACTACTCCCGAGAAGCCTGCCGAGTCCACTTCGGACTCCACCGCGACCGAAACCGCGAAACCCGCTGAGACCACTGAATCCTCTGAAGAAGAGCCCGCTCCCGTTGTGAACGAGGAGCCTGAGGCCCCAGAGGCAGAGGCGGTCTCGAGCGCGAGTTCCGTCGAGACGACTTCTTCTCCGGAACCGGCGTCGACCAAGACCGCGAAGACCCAAGCGTCCAATGGCTTGCTGGGCGGCCTCATCGGCGGCGTGCTCGACGTCGTCACCACCACGGTCGGCGGCGTCGTCCACACCGTCGGCGGTGTCGTCGGTGTCGTCGATGGAATCGGCGACCAGGTCGTCGCGCCGATCATCACGCCGAATCCGTGCTGCGGCTCGGGTGCCCCGGTGATCCTGCCGGGTACCGGCGACATGCTCGACCCTGTCTTCGGCGGCGGCTCCGGTGAATCGGCGAGCGGCTCGGTCACCATCGCCGTCCCGGCCAAGGCCGTCACGCAGAACGCGCCCGCGCCCGCCGCTCCGGCCCCGCGCCCGGTCGTTCCCGCCGAGAGCCCCGCTCCGGCGACGGTGAGCCAGCACCACCGCGTCACGCTGCCCGTCCGGGTCAAGACCGACGCTCAGCCCGCTCCGCCCGCGCCCGTCGAATCCGACACGCACGCGTCCCCGGACGGCGGCGGCTCGGGTGGCGGCGGTGGCCTGCCGAACACCCCGGTGGCCCCGATCGCGCCCACGACGACCGCCCAGCCGGGCCACGACAACACCGGCGGCGGCCGCGGGCCGCTCGCCGTGCTCGACTCCGGTGTGCCCGCCACGCAGCTGAAACTCCTCGGAACCGGCTGCGACCACGAAGGCGAGCGCACCGGCAGGGAAGCCGCGCTTCCCGCCACTTCCCCCGACTGACCTGACCGGGTCGCCGGGGAGAACCACGTCCAAACCAAGATCAACTTCGGGTTTCGACGTCTGCTGATCCCGCCGGCTCAAGCCGCTTTTTCGCCTGCCCCTTTTTCAGGCATCCCCCTGTCTTCCCGAACGGCCGACCGCGCCCGGCCGGTTCGGATCCCGGCCCCGGCGCCGCGCTGCCCCTGTGGCGCCGGGACCAGCACCGGGTGGACTTCGGGGGCTTCTGCTCACCGCGCCGAGCAGGAGCCGGCCAAGCTCGAAGCCCGCCTGAACCGCGGGCGGTTCCCGGCACGTCGAGGGGCTGTGCCGGGTAACCGCCGCGGTGCCCGTCCCGAGGTTTCGGCCTCGGGGCGGGCCGGATAGCCGGTGCGCTGGTCGTGCGGCGCCGATGCCCTCCCTGGAGCATCGGCAGCCCCGCCGGCGCACCGGCTATTTCCGTTTCCAGCCCAGCGAGTCAGGTGACCTGGACGGCGGCCGGAGCGGCCGTGGCGGGGGTCGCGGCCACCGAAGCGGCGGCCGTGCCCAACCGCCGCACGGCCTCGAAAAGCCGTTCGGCCGGGAGCGCGTACGGCAGCCGCAGCCAGCGCTCCAGTCCACCGTGGACACCGAACCGCGAACCCGGCGCCACCTGCACTCCGTGCCCGGCCGCGGCGACGGCCAGCCGCGTGCTCATCGGCTCCGGCAGACGGCACCACAGCGAAAGCCCGCCCCGCGGCACGGTGAACGTCCACTCCGGGCAGTACCAGTTCAGCGCGCCGGTCAGCGCGTCCCGCAACGCCAGCGCCTCCTGACGGCGGTGCGCCAGCGCGGCCCCGCCGTCGTCGAGCAGTTCGGCGAGGACGAGTTGCTCGAAGACCGGCGACCCCAGGTCGACGGCGA
Source organism: Amycolatopsis sp. TNS106 (assembly GCF_019330265.1). NCBI lineage: Bacteria > Bacillati > Actinomycetota > Actinomycetes > Pseudonocardiales > Pseudonocardiaceae > Amycolatopsis > Amycolatopsis sp. TNS106. The sequence goes on from NZ_CP024972.1 coordinate 5,912,371, forward strand.
ACCGGGCCGCGATCAGCCTGCCGATGACGTCCTCGGAAGCGCGGATCCAGCCGAGCCGCAGGCCCGCCCAATGCGATTTGGACGCCGACCCGATCGTGATGCCGAGGTCGCCCAGGTACGCGCCCAGCGGTGGCGGTCCATCGGCCGGATCGCCTTCGAGGTCCAGCTCGACCAGCGTCTCGTCGACGATCGCCGGGGTACGGGTGCGGTTCAGCGCGGCCGCGAGGCGCTGACGGCTGTCGGCGTCCATGCGCAGGCCGGTCGGGTTCTGGAAGTCCGCGACGAAATACGCGAGCCTCGGCGCGGATTGCCGCAGCGCGGCCTCGATGCCGACGATGTCCCAACCGGTGGCCGGATCCAGCGGCACCGGCACCGGGATGGCATGGGCGGCGCCGATGGCCTCCAGCGAGTTCGGATACGTCGGCTGCTCGACCAGCACCCGGTCGCCCGGACCGGCCAGCATCCGCAGGATCTGCACGAACGCGTGATGCGCGCCGTTGGTGATCATCACCTGGCCGGCATTGGTCGGCAGCCCGCGTTCGGTGTAGCGGCGGGCGATCCGCTCGCGCAGGATCCGCAGGCCACGCACCTGGTAGCCGTTCTCGCCGAGGTGGTCCACCAGCGCCTTCCGCGCGGCGTCCACGGCCGGGACCAGGCCGGCGACGGCGGGCGGGCAGGCCTGGGCGAGGTCGATGAGGTCCTCGCCGGTCGGGAGGATCGCGTCCCGGCCCCGGCCGCCGGGAGACGCGATCCACGAGCCCGCCCCGCGACGGCTGGCGACCAGACCGTCGGCGCGCAGTTTGTCCAGCGCGGCGCCGATCAGCGTGCGGCTGACCTCCAGCGCGTCGGCGAGCTCGCGTTCGGCCGGGAGTTTCGTGCCGAGTGGCAGCCTGCCGTCGAGCACCAGCAGCTCGACGGCCGCCGCGAGGTCCGCGGCACCGTGTCGAGAACCACTTTGGCGCCAGTTCCCCAGCAAAATAGCCAATTTCGCACCTGAAACGCGTCCAGTCAGTGGGATCAGCGGTTCCATAAGGCCAATTGTTCCAGATTGGTCATGGTCAAGGCAGCCACTTACCCCTGATGGTGGACGCGTGGCACTCAAACTGGATCTCAGACCGGTCGGCATCTCCCAGGACACCACCCGCCGGTCGGTACAGCTCGTCGCCGGGCTCGTCCTCTACGGCGGCAGCATGGCCATGCTGACCAGGTCCGGGCTCGGCCTCGACCCGTGGGACGTGCTCCACGAAGGGCTGATGAAGATCACCGGCCTCTCGTTCGGCACGGTCACCGCGATCGCGTCGGTGCTGGTACTCCTGCTGTGGATCCCGCTGCGGCAGCGGCCGGGGATCGGCACCGTAGCCAACATCGTGGTCATCTCGCTCACCGTCGACTTCGTGCGGCTCTTCCTGCCCGACCAGGACGTGCTCGGCTGGCAGATCGTCAACCTGGTCGCCGGCGTGGTCCTCAACGGCCTCGGCGCCGCCGTCTACGTCGGCGCCAGGCTGGGCCCCGGCCCGCGCGACGGCCTGATGACCGGGCTCTCGGCCCGGACGGGCAAGTCGATCCGGCTCGTCCGGACGCTCATCGAGATCACCGTTCTGGCCGCCGGCTGGCTGCTCGGCGGCACCGTGGGCGTCGGCACGGTCCTCTACGCGCTCGCGATCGGACCACTGACGCAGGCATTCCTGCCGTACGTCATCTGGCGGGAGCGCGCCCGCCCGTGATCGGGGGCGTAACTCGCGTGCTCACAGACGTGACTCGCGTGATTGAAGGCGTAACTCACGTGTGCGGCCTCCAAGCACGCGAGTTACGCCTCCAATCACGCGAGTCACGCGTCTGATCACGCGAGTTCCGCGAAGCGGGATGTCAGCTGGCCTCCCGTTGTTCCAGCAGGCGCCGGACGGCGAGGTAGTCGATGCCCCGCTGCGCGAGCACGTCGGCCGCGGCACCGGGAACGGCGGTCATCGCGAGCAGCAGGTGCTCGCCTTCGATGCGCTTGCTGCCGACATCGATGGCTTCGCGGAGGCTCTTCTCCAGCACCTTCTTCGCCTCGGGTGTGAACGGCCGATGGCCGCGCCCGGCGCGCCGTCCGCCGGTCAGCGCGCCGGGACCGTGGGTCTGCTCGACCCGCTCGACGATGTGCTCGACGTCGATGCCGAACCCGCTCAGGGCTTCGACGTCGGCGTCGCTCATCCCGCCCCGCCGCCGGACGCGCCGGAGGTCGTCGGCCAGTTCGTCCGCCGGGCAGCCCAGTGCGGCGAGCACGCCGGTGTGCCGGGCGAGGGACGTCAGCAGGTGCAGCGGGTCGACGTTCCCGGACACCTCGTCCGTCGCGACGCGCTGGGCACCGACGACGACATCGCGGGCTTCGGTGGTGAAGCGTTCGAACATCAATGCCTCCCGTACTTCTTGTGCACCGCTTGCCTGCTGACCCCCAGCTCGGCCGCGATCTCCTGCCAGGACCAGCCGTGCACCCGCGCGCTGCGGACCTGCACGGCCTCGAGTTGTTCCAACAGCCGGCGCAAGGCGGCGACGGCGCGCAATCCCACCCGGGGATCGCGGTCGCCGGCTCGCGCGGCCAGATCTGTCGCTTCGGTCATGACGTCAACCTACGTTGACATCTCGCGCATGTCAACCTCAGTTGACAGTTAGGGTCGGGTCATGGTCGAAATCGCAGTGGCGGAAAGGGACGGAGTAGGCGCGGACGGAGCGACGCGCCCGACCGAAGACCACGTCGCCGTACTCGGCAACGCCGTGGTGGTGCTCGACGGGGCGACCGCGCCACGGCCGGATCTGCCGTCCGGCGGCTGGTACGCGAGCCTGCTCGTGCACAGCCTGTCGCGGGCGCTGACCGCGGAACCCCAAGCGGATCTCGGGGTGCTGTTGGCCGAGTCGATCGCCGACGTCGCCCGCCGCGAAGGCCTCGAACCGGGACGATCCCCGTCGAGCACGGTCGCGATCGCGCGCTGGACGGACGACACTGTCGACGGACTCGTGCTCGCGGACAGCCCGATCGTCGCCTTCGGTCCTTCCGGCGCCGATCCGCTCACCGACGACAGGCTCGTTTCGCTCCGCGAAAGCGGCCAGCTTCGCACTGGCGCCGACGTCCGCGTGAAACGCAACGCGCCGGACGGCTTCTGGGTCGCCGAGGCCGAGCCGAGGGCGGCGGCCGAAGCCGTCCGCCGAAGCTGGCCTCGTTCGGAGGTCGACGCCCTGCTCTTGGCGACGGACGGCGTCGCGATCGGTGTCGACGAATACGACCTCTTCGACTGGCCGGAAGTGCTCGCCATCAGCCGGGAGAGGGGGCCGGACGCCGTCCTCGACGCGGTGCGCACGGCGGAGAAACAGGACCCGGACGGCGAGCGCTGGCCCCGCGCGAAAAGGCACGATGACCAGCTACTGGTACTGGTCGACTTCGGGGTAGCCCCAGGGTAAAACCGGGGGCTTCCCGGATCGGCAATCCGCGCCCGCGCGAGCAGGCTGAACGCATGACGTTCCCTGGGGAGAGATCGCGGACCAAGCCCTGGCTGATCGCGTCGGGGGCGGCCATCGGCTGGGCACTGTTCACCATGGTCGTGCTCCACCTGATCAGCTCACGCGATCCGGTGTTCGACACGCTGTCCAGCTACGCCTACGTCGATCGCGGCACGGGCATGCTCGGCGCCAGCGTGCTCTCCCTGTCCATCGGCTCGCTCACCGCGCTCGGCGCGCTGGCCGCGGCGGGAATCCCGCTCAGCCGCACCACGAAACTGTTGTTCGTGCTGTGGTCGCTCGGGCTGGCGGCGGCCGCGATCTTCCCGGCGAGCTACCCCGAATTCCCGGATCCGGTCAGCGGCGAGATCCACCTGTACGCCTGCCTCATCGCGTTCCTCAGCCTGCCCGCCGCCGGATTCACCCTGCGCGACAACCTGCGCGGCACGCCGGCGGCCAAGCTGGTCGGCCGTCTGGCGTGGGGCAGCGCGGCCGGGTTGATCGTCTTCGGGCTCAGCTTCATCTTCGTCCGCCTGTCCGACATCCCGTTCTTCAAGACGCTCACCGACATCGCGCCGGTCGGCGTCATGCAACGGGTTTCGCTGGTGGCGCACGTGATCCTGATCGCCGGGATGCTGAAGGTCGCGTCAGCGGCGCACCGCGTCGGCGAATTCGGGGGCGTAACCGTAGAGACCGGGCAGCCCGCCCGTGTGCAGGAAGACAACGTGCTCGTCGGGCGCGAAGTGGCCTTCGGCGGCCCACTCGATCAGCGCGGCGCCCACTTTGCCGGTGTACACGGGATCGAGCGCGATCCCTTCCGTGCGACCGAAAAGCCGCACCGCGTCCCACGTCCCGGCGGTCGGGATCCCGTAGCCGGGGCCGATCGTGCGGTCGTCGATGCGCAGACCGTCGAGTGACGGCGGCTCGCTCCCGAGCAGTACGGAGGCCGCGATGGTGAGGTCGGCAAGATTGTCGAGGGCTTCGTCGACCGGATGGCTGACGCAGGCGATGTCCAGCGTCAGCCAGTCGAGGTCCGCCGTTCCGACGATGAGGCCGGCGGAGGTCCCGCCGCTGGCGTGCGGGGCGACCAGCCGCGCCTTGGCGATGCCCAGTTCGCCGAGCTGCCCGGCGATCTCCCGCGCGGCCGCCACGTACCCGAGCGCTCCGACGCCGTCGGAACCGCCGACGGGGAACGTGGCCACCTCGCGGCCCTCGGCCGCGGCCTCGGTGATCAGCCACTCGTAGGTCCTGCCGGTCTCCTCGCCGTCGCGGCAGATGTGTACGTTCGCGCCGAAGAGATGGTCGAGGGACACGTTTCCGGACCGTTCGTACGCGTCACCTTCGCGAGGGACCTTCGCCGTCAGCACGAGCTCGCACCGCAATCCGAGCTTCGCGCAGGCCGCGGCGGTCTGGCGGCCGTGGTTGGTCTGCAGCGCGCCGAAGGTGATCACCGTGTCGGCGCCGTTTTCGATCGCCGCGCCGAGCAGGAACTCGAGTTTGCGCAGTTTGTTCCCGCCCACGCCGAGTGGATGCATGTCGTCCCGTTTGAGCAGCAGGTTCGGCAGGCCGAGGGCCTCGCCCAGCCGCGGTGCCGGATGCAGCGGCGTGGGGTAGCCGCCGAGGTCGACGCGGGGAAAGCGATCGAGGTTCATGAACGGCACGCTACCCGGTGGTATCGTTCGTTTGAACGAACGATACAGCAGGGGGAGCCCATGACCACCTCGAAGGCGGACCTCGCGTTCACCGGCCTGGCCGAACAGGCCTCGATGCTCGCCACCGGAGCCACGACGTCGGTCGAGCTCACGCGTCTGGCGCTCGAAAAGGCCGAGGCCAGCCAACCCGTTCTCAACGCCTTCAAATGCCTCCGCGCTGAAGAAGCCCTTCGCGAGGCAGAGGAGGCGGACCGAAGGCTCGCCGCAGGCGAGACCGCTCCCCTGCTGGGGGTTCCCACCGCCATCAAGGACGACCTCGACGTCACCGGTTTGCCGACGGCGTTCGGCTGCGAAGGCGACTTCGCCGCCGCGACGACGGACTCCCCGCCGGTCGCCGCGCTTCGCCGGGCGGGCGCGGTGCTCATCGGCAAGACCAACACCCCCGAACTCGGCCAGTGGCCGTTCACCGAAGGCCCGGCGTTCGGCGCGACCCGCAATCCGTGGGACACCGAGCGCACGCCGGGCGGTTCCTCCGGCGGCGCGGCGGCGGCCATCGCGTCGGGGGTGATCGCCGCCGCGCTGGGTTCCGACGGGGCCGGGTCGATCCGGATCCCCGCCGCGTGGACCGATCTGGTCGGGATCAAACCGCAGCGCGGCCGCGTCCCGACCGAACGCGAGCTCTTCCACGGGCTGACCGTGGTCGGCCCGCTCGCGCGCACCGTCGCCGACGCGGCCCTGCTGCTCGACGTCGCCGCCGGGACCGGCACCGCGTTCCAGGCGGCCGCCCGCCGCGAACCGGGCCGCCTGCGGATCGGGCTCTCCACCAGGATTCCTTTCACCGCAACGAAAACCCGGCTCGACCAGCAAGCGCACGCGGCCGTCGTCCGGCTCGCGGAACGGTTCGCCGAACTCGGCCACGAGATCGTCGAGGTCGAACCCGACTACCGGCTGATCGGCCTGACCTTCCTGCCGCGTTCGCTCGTCGGCGTGCGTGACTGGTCCCGTCGCGTCCCGGACCAGGCGCGGCTCGATCCGCGCACGCGCGCCAACGCCCGGCAGGGCTCGGCGCTGGCCGGACCGGCCCTGCGGCTCGCCCGCGCCACGGAACCGTTGCTGCAACGGCAGATCGGCTCGGTGTTCGGCCGGGTGGACGTCGTCCTCACGCCGACCACGGCCACGCCACCACCGCGGATCGGCAGTTTCGACGCGCTCTCCGGCTGGCAGACCGATCAGGCCATGATCGCCGCGTGCCCCTACGCTTGGCCGTGGAACGTGCTGGGCTGGCCGGGCGTCAACGTCCCCGCCGGGCTGAGCCGGGAAGGACTGCCGCTCGGCGGGCAACTGCTCGGCCCCTCGCACGCCGAGGAACGGCTGATCTCGCTGGCCGCGCAACTGGAAGAGGTCGAACGGTGGCAGGACCGCAAACCCGAGACCGCTTGGTGAACACCCGCGAAGCCATCCTCCACGCCGCGCTCAAGGTGGTCGGGGAACAGGGCGTCGGCGGGCTGACCAACCGCCGGATCGCGACCGCGGCCGGTGTCTCGCTCGGCACGCTGACCTACCACTTCCCCAGCCAGACCGCGTTGCTGCGTGAGGCGATGCTGCTGTTCGTCGAAGAAGAGACCGCGAAGCTGACCGGATTCGTCGACGCGTACCGCGAGCAGGGCTTGAGCGTCGAGCAGGCCGCGTCGGTGGTGGAGCAGGTCATCGCGCAACTGCCCTTCGGCACCGACGAACTCGGCGCGCACGAGCTGTACCTGCAGGCCGCGCGCGACCCCGGGCTCCAGGACGCGGCCGCCCGGTGTTTCGCCGCTTACGACGAGCTGGCGCTGGTGATCCTGAAAACGCTCGGCGTGCCGTCGCCGGAGCGCCTGACCGGCCCGGTCGTCGCGCTGATCGCCGGCCTGCAGTTGCGCAGGCTGGCCACGGGCGACGACGGCGTCGAGGTGGCGCAGTCGTTGATGATGCTCGTCCGCGGCGCGTCATGAGCGGTCCGCCGATCGTCAAGGGGACGGCGGCGTGGAGGTACTTCGGCGACTTCCGGGCCGGGCTGCTGGCGGGCCAGGTGCTGGTGTTGCAGGTCGCGCATCCGGTCGTCGCGGCCGGGGTGCGGGATCACTCCGACTACGTCGAAGATCCGTGGACCCGGCTCATGCGCACGGCCGCGTCGCTGTCCATCTACATCTATGGCGGCCCCGAGGGCGCCCGTTACGAGGCGGATCGGCTGCGCGAGTTGCACCGGTCGTTCACCGGTGTCGACGACGACGGCCGCCGCTACAGCGCGCTGAACCCGCACGCGTACGCCTGGGTGCACGCCACGCTCGTCATGGTTCCCGTTGACACACAACGGTTCTACGGAACTCCGATGACTCCGTCCGAATTGGACGAATACTACGCGCAGATGTGCGACGTCGGACGGCTTCTCGGTCTGCGAGAGCAGGACATGCCACCGACATGGCCGGAATTCGAGCGGTACTACGCGGAGATGATCGACGGTTTCGGCCCGAACGAGACGATCGCGACGTTGTTCGAAACGATCCGCACGGTGAAGAAACCGTGGCGATGGCTGCCCGACCAACGCTGGACCCGGCTTCAGCGATGGCAACATCGGGGGCAGATGTTCGTCATCCGCGCCACGCTGCCACCCGCGTTCCGCGATCGCCTCGGTCTACAGTGGACAGGCCGGGACCAGCGCCGGTTCGACCGGTTCAGCGCGGCGGTGCGGCTGGTCGGCGGCCTGGTGCCGGTGACGTTGCGGTCTGCGCTCGTGCGCCGGATCGGCAGGCTCAACGTCTGGTTCCGGGCGCACCCCCGCGCCTATCGGCTCCTCGGCGGTTAGTCCGCTAATCGCGCTTTCGGGTGCGGGCGTAATGGGCGCGGGCCTTCGCCCGGTTGCCACAGCGCGCCATCGAGCACCACTGGCGCGAACGCCGGGGTGAGGCGTCGCAGAAGCGCAGGCCACAGTCGTCGGCGGCGCAGATCCGGACCGCGATGGCCTCGGTCGCGAGGTCGATCGCGTCGGCCGCGAGCGCGCCGAGAGCAGCGACGACCGACACCGGCCTCAGCTCCTTGACCGGCTTGCCGTCGTCGTAACTCAACCACGGCGACGGCGCATCGGACGCCATCTCGTTGACCAGGAGGACATCCGGCGGCCGCGGCTCCCCCAACAGCACGTTGTCGACGGCTTCCCGCAAGGCCCGTGCGGCCGACAGTTCCCCCACGCTCGCCCCAGCGACGGCGAAGCCCATCAGCCGCAGCCATTCCGCGAGGGCGGCGGGGCCGGTGAGCAGCTCGCGGCCTTCCTCGTGCCGCTCGCGCACGGTGTTCACGAGGTCGAGACACGGTCGCCCGCCGTCGAAGACCCACTCCATCCCAGGATTCTAACCCTTGCCATCGGTTAGGACGCCGGTCTAACTTCTAACCCCATGAACCGGTTAGACAGCGAGACCGCTTCGGTCGACGACATCCGCCTGCACTACCTGCGCGCCGGAGAGGGCCCCGCGCTCTTCCTTCTGCACGGTTGGCCGCAGACGTCCTTCTGCTGGCGCGAGATCATCGGCGAACTGGCCGAAACGCATACCGTCATCGCCCCTGACCTGCGCGGCTACGGAAAATCGGACAAGCCACGCGACGGCTACGACAAACGTACGATGGCGGCGGACGTCGCCGCCCTCGCCACCCACCTGGGTTTCGAGCGGGTTTCCGTCGTCGGGCACGACCGCGGTGGTCGGGTCGCCCACCGCTGGGCACTGGACCGGCCCGATCAGGTCGACCGGCTCGCCGTCCTCGACATCATCCCCACCAGGGAACTCTGGAAACGCCTCGATACCGGGATCGGCCGCGCCTACTGGCACTGGCTGTTCCACCTCCAGCCGGATCTGCCGGAACTGCTCGCCGGCCGGGACATCGCCGCCTATCTCGGTTATTTCTTCGAACGCTGGACCCATCAGCGGCAGGGCCTGAGCCGGGAGGCCGTCGACGAATACGTCCGCGCGTTCTCCGCGCCGGGCGCCCTGCGAGCCGGCTTCGACGACTACCGCGCGTCCTTCCCGCACGACGCCGAAGCGGACGACGCCGATTTCGACGCGGGTCGCCGCCTCGAACTCCCCGTGCTGGCGCTGTGGGGAGCGAGCGGTCTCCTGAGAAAGCTGCCGACACTGGAGATCTGGAAGGACTACGCGAACGACGTCTCCGGTACGGCGATCGAAGAATGCGGCCATTTCCTCGCCGAAGAACGCCCTCGCGCCCTGCTGGAAAACCTGAAACCGTTTCTGCTCAGCTGAATCCCCCACCTGCGGTAAGGGGTGCGGTCCCCTTTACGGGGGACCCCGGTTCACCCCGCGCCGTGACGCTTTCCCGGACCATCGTCGTTAACTTCGGCCGGGATGGGGAATTCACCGAGGGGGCGGCGCACGACGCCGTTGGTCATCGCCCGCGTACTCGTGCTCTGCGCGCTGGCGTCCTTGCTGCTGGGCGGCACGGCCCAGGCGGACGGCGTGTCGAGCGGCGCGGACGTCCAAGTCGCGCAGACACTGGGCACCCGTGATCTCACGGTCATCCTGCGCCGGATGGACATCGCGCCAGGGCCGCTGCACGTCGACGTCGTCACGCACACCGGAAGCGCGCCGGGAACGCTGAAACTGCGCGCGTCGGCCGCCGGGGCGACGTTTTCCGAAACCACCGTGCGGCTGGACGGCAAACCCGGCGCGCATTCCGGGCGGCTCCAGGTCGACCAACCGGGGCCGTGGGAACTCGGTCTCGACGACGGGACGGATACCGCGTCGATCCCGTTCATCGTCCCGGCCAGGGTCATCCCACCGTGGGAGAAGGCCACCTTCGGCGGCTTCGTCGCCGCGGGTGTGTTCCTGGTACTCGGTCTCGTCGTCGCGCTGCGGGTGCGCCGTCCGCAACTCGCGCTGATCCCCGCCGGCGGGATGGTCGCCGCGCTCGCGGTCGCGATCACCGGCGCGATGCTCTCCGCGTCCACCCCGCCGCCGCCCGCGCCCGGTACGGCGCTGGACCCGACGATCGACAACATCCAGGACCCGTACGCGAACGCGCAGATGTCCACTGTGGACTTCTCCCGGCCACCGGTGAATCTGGCCGTGCGTTCGCCGAACGCGCGATCGGGGGCGCTCGCCGAGGTCCGGGTCGCGCTCGCCGACGGCGCGACCGGCCGGCCCGTCGACGACCTTTTGGTGCACGACAACGCTTTGATCCACCTCGTCGTCATCTCGCCGACGGGCAGGCTCTGGCATCTGCATCCGGTGCGGGTCGGCCCCGGTGACTACCGGGTGAAGTTCACCCCGCCCGAGGCCGGGACCTACGCCGTCGCCGCGGAACTCGCCCGTCGAGGCGGCGGCGTGCAACTGGCCCGCACCACGCTGAGCGTCGCGACCGGAACGGACTCTCCCGCCGAACCCGTGCCCGCCGGAGCGGGAAAGCGAGTCGTGCAAGGGAACCCGATCGACGTCGAGGTCCGGCAGGGGAAACCGACCACGATCACCGCGCGGTTCGGGAAGGCGGATCTCCAACCCTGGCTGGGCATGCTCGGCCACCTGATCGTCGTCGGCCCGATCACCGGCGACAGCCGGGTCGGCGCGGATGCCGCTGCCGCGCCGACCTGGGCCCATGTGCATTCGATGATCCCGCAATCGCCTGGGATGCCGGGAAAACCGGATGAGACCGTCGCCGCGTACGGCCCCGACGTCCCGTTCACCTACACCTTCTCCACACCCGGCAAGTACCGGATCTGGGTGCAGGCCGAACGCGATTACACGGTGCTGACCGTGCCCATGCAGATCGAGGTCCCGGCGGAAGGGGCACCTCAGTGATTTCCACAGTGGACAGACGTAAGCCCGTCCTGCTGATCTCCGTGGTCGCGGTGCTCGCGGTGGCGATCGTGGCCTGGCTGGTGTGGCCGAGCGGCGGCGGGGCGCAGGTCCAGCGCTCGACGCAGGGCCCGTACACGGTGCAGCTGTCGGTCGAAGATCCGCATCAGGGCGGCAACGTCTTCACGCTGACCGTCACCGGCGCCACGCCGGACGTCGTCACCCTCGAACCCGTGATGCCGCAGATGGGGCACGCGCTCGCCCCGTCACCCGCGATCGCGGAAGGCCCGGGGAGGTTCCGCACCGGCGACGTCCTGCTGCCGATGTCGGGGCAATGGGAGATCACCGTTTCACTGCGCGGGCCGTCCGGCGCCACGCAGCACGTTTTTCCTTTGCTGGTCAAGTAAAGAGAGGGAGGTCGGGGGTATGGATCTCACCGCGGGAGGGGCGAGGACCGTCTCGGTGGCACGCAGTGAACGCACCGGTCTCGTACCGGCGGGCACCGTGCTGGCCGGATCGGTGATCTCGCTGATCGGGCTGACCTGGGACATCCAATGGCACGGCGACGTCGGCCCGGACACGTTCTTCACGATGCCGCATCTGTTCCTGTATTCGGGCAGCGCGATCTCCGGGCTCGCGAGCCTCGTGGTCGTGCTGATGACCACGGCCGCGCGCCGGGCGGGCCGCCCGGTCGACGCGCGCGTCGGCGGCCGCGCGATCAACGTCTTCGGCAAGGTCTTCGCCGCACCGGCCGGCTATCTGGTGACCGGCACCGGCGCGGCGATGTTCCTGCTGTACGGCCTGTGGGACCAGTGGTGGCACGGTCTCTACGGCTTCGACGCGGTGATCGACTCGCCGCCGCACATCGGGCTGCTGCTGTCGATCACGCTGAGCATCATCGGCACGGTCATGGTGTTCGCGGCCGCGCGGGAGCACCGTTGGGGCACCGTCGGCGTGGTCGGCAGCCTCGGTGTGCTGATCGCGTTCAGCACGGTGACCGTGCTGGGGTTGCAGCAGGTCGACGTCGACGGGCTCGACGTCGTCTCCGTGGGCATCGCGTTGCTTTCGGTGCTGCTGGTCTCCGCGGGCGCCGGATTCTGGGCGCGGCCCGGCGGCGCGGTCCGGGTCGCCGCGGCGCTGGCGGTCATCCAGGCGATCACCTGGTGGTTCTCGCCGTGGGCAGCGGAGGCGTACGCGGGAGCCGTCGGCCTGCCGATGCGCGACTACATCGACGGCGTTCCGGCGATGCCTTCGATGATGCCGATGGCGCTGCTGCCGATCGCGGCCGTACTCGAAGCGGTGTACCTGCTTTCGCGGCGCGGCTGGTCCACGGGCCGCGTTTCGGTGCTGGCAGGCGCGGTCGGCGGCCTCCTGGTCGGCGCGAGCATGCCGATCCAGAACGCGATCGTCTACGGCGCCGACCGGATGCCGTGGGCGGTCGTGTTCGCGACGGCGGGCGCCGGCGCGGTGGTCGGGCTGCTCGGCGGGTTCGCCGGGTGGCGCTTCGGTGGGATGCTGGGGCTGCTCGCCCCGGCGAAGGGGGACAACGCGCATGCGTAAGACACTGCTGGCCCTGGCGGCCGCGATCGGCTTGCTGTTCGCGACCACGCCGGCGGCGAACGCCTACGAACCGGTGAACATCGTCCACACCGAACGGGTCCAGGTCGGACCGTACGGGATGACGGTCGGCTTCAGCACGTGGCCGTTGCGCGCCATGCAATCGCTGGACTTCACGTTCATCCCGGACGACGGGATCGCCGGGAAGTCGGGGACGCTCGCGTTCGTCAATCCGGAGACCGGGCGGCTGGGCCGTCCGCAGCCGCTCGCGAAGCATCCGCGGAAACTGGAGGTGTGGGGACTGGACATCCGCGCCCTGCAGACGCAGGGCTCGTGGACGTTCCGGTTCGAGATCGAGGGACCCGCGGGCAAGGGCACGGGAGAACTGCGGGAGCTGGCGGTACTCGAACAGCCGGGACCGCCGATGGCGGTGAGCTGGTCGATCAGCCTGATCCCGCTGATCGTCCTCGCCGTGCTGATCGCCGTCGCCTGGCGCAGGACGAAATCCAGGCTGCGCGGGAACGGGCTCCCCGCCACGGTGTGACTTGAAGTGACCGAAGATCGGATGGCTCGCGTGTCCCGATGGGCACGCGAGCCGTTCGTCATGGGCTCAAATCGAACTGTCCGGCTTTGACCGCCACGAGGAAGGCGTTCCACTCACCGGCATCGAAGACGAAGACGGGACTTTGGGCCAGCTTGGTGTCACGGACCCCCACCAGGCCTTCTTTGCCGAGGTTGACCTCGACGCAGTTCCCCCCGTTGGGCTCACTCGCGAAGGACTTCTCCCACGCGGAGTCGTCGAACAGCGACACGGCCGTGGTCGGATCGTAATCCGCCGCCGATGGATAATCGGCCATTGGTCGTACCTCCGAACGTCGGTCGGGGGTGCGGGCCGCGACCTGCGCGAACCGTCACCGTCCCGGCTTCTCCCTGCCTCAACGGGACTATCCCGCACGGCCAAGTGGGTGATCAACTCCGCCCACCCTCGACATGAAGATTATTCCAGGAGTAGGATTAATCGCAGCGGCCGGGGCTCGGTTGTTGGTGATTCGCTCGCAGCACGCGGACACCCCGGCGACGGACGTCACCGGGTGCGTCAGCAGGGAGTTTCGCCGTTCCGGCAGGCCACCGACGGCAGGTGACCGGCAGGGACACCCACCCCGCGGCGCATGACCACCCACCGCCGACCTCGTGGGGGAGGATCAGCGTGATCATTCAGGACACCATGCCGGCGACGGTACTCGCCGTCGGCAGGCTCATGGCCGGGACAGCGGGCGAAAGCCGCCGCTCCGCTCATCTCTTCGACTTGCACACCGGGGGTTCGCACCCCGAGTTCCTGCACGCCCGCTGCGGCGCGGCGATGCCGTACGACCACCTGGAATGGGTTCCCGTCGGTTCGGGGATGCCCTGTGAGCGTTGTCTCGGCCTCGCCGGTTCGGCCGACCAGGCGCGGTTGCCGCGTCCGAGCCGGGGGGTGTGACCGTCGTGGCCGTCCGTCTCACCACGCTGCTGTTCCGCCGTGAGGACGAACGCCTGGCCTCGGCGAAGCATCACCACCGCACCATCGGGCTCGAACTGCGTCAGCGGTTCGGGTTCAGCCTCATCCAGGCACCACTGCGCAAACAGCCGCCGTGGAACTCGGAAGTCGATTCGCCCGGCTCGCACCGGGACCTGATCAGGACCGGCCGGCCGCTCGAAGGTCAGTTCGAGCTGACGCCCCTGATCGGGCATCTGACCGGCCGGGCCTGACCGCTCAGGGCTTGCGGCCCAGCCCGCCGAGCCCGCCGGTGAAGGTCGGGTCGTCCGCGAACCGGTCGCTCGCCCGGGAATCCGCTTCGTCGAGGTGCCAGGTGGCCATCCAGTCGATGCCGGGCTCCACCAGCTCCAGCCCGTCGAAGAACGCGGTGAACTCCGCGCGCGACCGCAGATGGAACGGCGCGCTCGTCTTCTTGTACAGCTCCTGGACGTTCTCCCGGTTGTCGCCTTCCTTACGGGTGACCCCGTCCTCCGTCAGATGCGACGACAGGAAGTACGAACCCGACGGCAGGAAATCGAGATACCGCTGGACCATCTCGTGGACGGGCTCCTCCGGGCCGAGGAAGTACAGCAGGCCGACCATGACCAGCCCGATCGGCTGCCGCGGGTCGAGCACCCCGGTCTCGAGGGCGCGTTTCCAGATGTCGGCGGGATCCCGCACGTCGCCCTGCAGGACCGCGTGCCGCCCGAGCAGCCCCTCCCGTTCCAGCAACAGCTGGGAATGCGCGACGGCGACCGGCTCGATGTCGACGTAGACGACCCGGCTGTCCGGATTGACCGCGCTCGCGATCTGGTGGACGTTGCCGACGGTGGGCACCCCGGAGCCGATGTCGAGGAACTGCGTGATCCCCTGGCGTGCCAGATACCCCACACCGCGGCCGAGGAAGTCACGGCCGACCCGGGCGAACGTCTTGACCTCCGGGAACTGCTTCAGCACCTGCGAGCCGAACTCGCGGTCGATCGCCCAGTTGGCCGAACCGCCGAGGAACCAGTCGTACACCCTCGCCACGTTGGGTCGTTCGAGATCGACCCCTTCGGGGGCCACCGGGTCGATGGGGTCCTGCTGCGTCGTCATACCGTCACACCTCGTCAGAAACCGGGTTTGCGGGCGACCCCGCCGATGGCGCAGTTAAGCGCAGGCGAGTGGGGATCGTCCAGCCGCCATGCGCCGACCGGGACCAGACCCGGTGCCACGAGGTCGAAATCACCGAAGAAACCGAGGATCTCTTCCTTGTCGCGGAAGGACGCGGGCGTGCTCGACTGCTCGTACTGCTTCACGACGCGCTGGACCTGTCCCAGCTCGTCGCCTTCCACATCGGACAGCGTGACGTGGGACAGGACGTAGAAGGAGCCCGCGGGCAGCAGGCGCCGGTAGCGCGCGATGACGCCGTCGAGCCCGGGGCCGGGCACGAAATGCAGGACCGCGACGGTGAGCAGGGCCACCGGTTTCGCCGGATCGAGCACGCCGGTGTCGATGGCGCGTTCCCAGATGTCGTCCGCGTCGCGCAGGTCGCCGCCGAGCACCGCGTGCCTGGCGGGATCCCCGTTCCGCTCCAGCAGGATCCTGGCGTGCGCCACGGCGACCGGTTCGTTGTCGACGTACACGCACCGGCTGTCGCCGTCGACGTCGTCGGCGATCTCGTGGACGTTGCCGACCGTCGGCACGCCGGAGCCGAGGTCGAGGAACTGGTTCACGCCGTGCTCGGCGCAATACCGCACCGCGCGGCCGAGGAAGGCGCGGTTGGCCCTGGCGAGCGAGCGGATGAGCGGGAACGCCTTGACCAGTTGCTCGCCGAATTCCCGGTCCACCGCCCAGTTCGCGGTTCCGCCGAGCGCCCAGTCGTAGATCCGGGCGGCGTTGGGCCGCTCGAGATCCACGCCGTCGGGCAGGAATCGCGGGTCCATCTCAGGATTGCATCTGGGTTCTGTACAGCTCGGCGAGTTCCTTGAGGAACTGCCGGGTCTCCTGGCGCTCCAGCGCGGCGCCGCGCAGCCGGTCCCAGGAGTCGACGAAGATGTTGAAGTCCTTGACGTCGTCGAGGTACAACCCGCCCGCGGAATGTTCGATGTAGACGAAATCCCTGGTGCGATCGGGAAACCGCATGATGGTGAAATCGTTGGGCACCGCGGCGAGCCGCGCGCCGAACGGCAACACGTGCACATACACGCGCGGATGCTTGTCCAGCGCCAGCAGATGCTCGACCTGGTCCAGCATCACGGCCGGGGCGGAGCCGCCCGGAGCGCGGCGCAAGGCGCCTTCGCTGATGATGAACCGGTAGTAGGGCGGCTGCTGCTGTTCGAAGACGGCCTTGCGGTCCAGCCGGTTGCGAACCAGTGAGGTCACGTCGGTGGCGCCCGCTTCGGTGAACTGCTTGAGCATGTAGTGCTCGGACTGCAACGGGCCGGGGATGCGCTCGCCGTGCCAGGTGAGGATCTCCGCGGCCGCGGGTTCGAGGTCGGTGAAGGTGCGGAACCAGTGCGGCACCACGGATCGGTAGCCGGACCAGTGGCCGCGCTGCCCGGCCGCGGCGCGGGCCAGGTTCATCAACGTGTCGGCCTCGTCGCCGTTGATCCCGAACGCGTTCAGCATGGATCGCACATCCCCGAGCTTGACCCCGACGGCACCGGACTCGATCTTGTTGACCTTGCCCTGGGTGCAGCCGAGAACCTCGGCGACCTGCTGCTGTGTCATCCGCGCGGCGTTGCGGGCATGCCGGAGCTCGTTTCCGAGCTGCTTCCGGCGCGAGGTGACGGTGCTGGCCATCGCCTTGCTCTCCCGGACCTCATAACCAGGACCGCGGCTGCCCGCCGTCCTGCGCGCGAATACTCGAACCCACCCAGGGTACTTCACCTTGCGGGGTTCGATGATGACATTGCGCAGCGTTCCAGGAAACGGCCGAAAACACCAGTCACCTGGTACGTCACCCTGGTGGCGGAGCGATCTCGTCACATTTCGGGCACGCCGGTCGGGCATAGTGACCGAGTGGACCAATCCCCCTTCGCCAGGCAGGTCTCCGACGGTGTCTTCGGGTACGTCCAGCCGGACGGATCGTGGTGGATCAACAACTGCGGCTTCGTCGCCGCGGGCGATCACACCGTGGTGATCGACACGTGTTCCACCGAACGGCGTACCAAGGCGCTGCTGGCGACGGCGGAATCGGCGGGCGGGGCGCCGGTGACCACCGTGGTCAACACGCATCACCACGGCGACCACACGAACGGCAACCACCTGGCGGCCCACGCCACGATCGTCGGCCATCGGAAGACGCGCGAGGTGATGGTCGCGACCGGGATCAACACCTACGAGAACTCGTTCACCGGCAACGACTGGGGCCATCTGGAGCTGCGGCCGCCCGAGGTGCTGTTCGACGACCGGCTGACCGTGCACGCCGGCGACGTCCGGCTGGAGCTGATCCACCCTGGACACGCCGCGCACACCACCAACGACGTCCTCGTCTGGCTGCCGGAGCGGCGGGTGCTGTTCGTCGGCGACCTGATCTTCAACGGCGGCAGCCCCTTCGCGCTGATGGGCTCGCCTGCCGGCTGGCGGAAGGCACTGGACCTGGTCCGCGAGCTGGAGCCGGAGACGATCGTCCCGGGCCACGGCCCGGTATGCGGTCCCGAAGCGATCGACGTCGTCGACGGA
Organism: Amycolatopsis sp. TNS106; assembly: GCF_019330265.1. Lineage (NCBI taxonomy): Bacteria > Bacillati > Actinomycetota > Actinomycetes > Pseudonocardiales > Pseudonocardiaceae > Amycolatopsis > Amycolatopsis sp. TNS106. The sequence continues at coordinate 5,930,064 of NZ_CP024972.1, forward strand.
TACCTGGGTTTCCTGCAGAAACTCGCTTCACACGGGAAGGCCGCCGGGCTGACGCCGCTTCAGGCCGCTCGCGAAGCGGATCTCGGGCCCTACGCGGCACTGTCCGAACAGGAACGGCTTCCGGCGAACCTGCACCGGGCGTATGCCGAACTGGACGGGCTGGCGTGGGGCGCGCCGATCGACCTGGGGGCCGCGCTGGCGGACATGGTCACCTTCAACGGCGCACCGATCCGGTGCTTCTCGTGACACGCTCCTGCCGCTCGGGTGTTCCCAATGTCGCATTAGAGACGCTCAGTGTCCCCAATGCGGCACTGGGAACCCTCGAACCCCAGCGTGCCGCCGCGAGCACCAGGTGAGCCGAGTTGTCCACAGGCCGGCCAGGTTGTGGACAACTCCCGGTTGATCCGTTCTCGCCCCGGCGCCGTATCCCTCGACGGGGATAGGCTCGGCACGGGAATCGAAGCGGAAGGGTGCGGATGAGCAAGAAGGCGAGCATCGGGGTCACGGGCCTGGCGGTCATGGGCCGCAACCTGGCCAGGAACCTGGCGAGGCACGGGCACACGGTGGCCCTGCACAACCGTTCCGAGCAGCGGACGAAGGAACTGGTCGAGCAGTTCGGCGACGAAGGCGACTTCATCCCGGCGTATTCGGCGCAGGAGTTCGTCGACGCGCTGGAGCGGCCACGCCAGGTCGTGATCATGGTCAAGGCCGGTGCGCCGACGGATGCCGTGATCGACGAGTTCGTCCCGCTCCTGGAAAAGGGCGACGTGATCGTCGACGCGGGCAACGCGCACTTCGCGGACACCCGGCGCCGCGAGGCCGCGCTGCGCGAGAAGGGCATCCACTTCGTCGGCACCGGAGTGTCCGGCGGCGAGGAGGGCGCGCTGCACGGGCCGAGCATCATGCCGGGCGGGTCCAAGGAGTCGTACCAGTCGCTCGGGCCGCTGTTCGAGGACATCTCGGCGAAGGTCGACGGCGAACCGTGCTGCACGCACGTGGGCGCGGACGGCGCCGGGCATTTCGTGAAGATGGTGCACAACGGCATCGAGTACGCCGACATGCAGCTGATCGCCGAGTCGTTCGATCTCCTGCGCGGTGCGGGCGGATACTCCCCCGCGGAGATCGCCGAGGTGTTCCGCACCTGGAATTCGGGGCGGCTCGACTCGTACCTGATCGAGATCACCTCGCAGGTGCTGGCCCACACGGACGCCTCTTCCGGCAAGCCGTTCGTCGACATCGTGGCGGACCAGGCGGAGCAGAAGGGCACCGGTCGCTGGACCGTCCAAATCGGACTGGATCTGGGCGTGCCGATCAGCGGCATCGCCGAAGCCGTGTTCGCGCGTTCGCTGTCCGGCTCGTCGAACCTGCGTGAGGCCTCCCGCGGCCTCGGCGGTCCCTCGCGCGCTCCGCTGACAGGGTCCGCTTTGGACACCTTCGCGGACGACGTCGAGCAGGCGCTGTACGCGTCGAAGGTGGTGGCGTACGCCCAGGGCTTCAACCAGATCCAGGCGGGCGGCGCCGAATACGGCTGGGACATCGACCTCGGCAAGGTCGCGTCCATCTGGCGCGGCGGCTGCATCATCCGCGCGAAGTTCCTGAACGACATCACGGCCGCGTACGCCGAAGAGCCCGCGTTGCCGACGCTGCTGACCTCGGGCGGCTTCCGCAAGGCCGTCGAGGACGCCCAGGACTCATGGCGTTCGGTGATCTCGACGGCAGTACGGCTCGGCATCCCGACCCCGGGCTTCTCGACCGCGCTCGCCTACTACGACGGTCTGCGCGCGGAGCGGCTTCCCGCCGCGCTGGTGCAGGGGCAGCGGGACTACTTCGGTGCCCACACGTACCGCCGCGTCGACCGCGAAGGTTCGTTCCACACCGCCTGGGCAGCCGACGGCCGCCCCGAGTCCTCCGCCTGACAGTTCCCGTGTGGCTGGACGGACGATGCGCGCGTCGTCCGCCCAGCCACACGTGACGTCCGCCCAATCACGCCCGACGTCCGCCCAATCCCACGTGACGTCCGATTCGGCACGAGAGTCGTCGCCCTCCGCCGACGGAGGGCAAACCGCGAGAGGGCCTTCACGCGGCCAACAGGACAAAGGCGACGAACACCAGCACGGTGAGCGCGACCCGTGTCATTTCCCGCGTGCGGCGACGATCTCCGCCAGCGCCTGCAGGATCAGCTTCTCGGTCTTCTCCTTCGTGAGTCCGAGCCCGGTCAGCAGGTCGTCGCCGAGTTCGAACAGGGCCAGCAGGATGTGCTCGGTGCCGATGTAGTTGTGCCCGAGCCGCAGCGACTCCCGCATGGTCAGCTCCAGCGCCTTCTTCGCCTGCGCGCCGAACGCCATCTTCGCCGCCTCCGCCGGTTCGTCGGCGGGTTCCGGCAGCCTCGCCTCCGCGGCCTCGCGGACGGCTTCGAGAGTCACCTTCTGCGCCACGATCGCCCCGGCGGCGAGCGCGGCCGGCTCGGAGAGCAGGCCGAGGACCAGGTGCACAGGCTCGATCTGCGGGCTCTTCGCCGAGACCGCCGCGTCCCGTGACGCGACGACGACCTGTCGCGCGCGATCGGTGTAGCGGCTGAACACCTTCACCAGGTCTTCGAGCGAAGAACCACTGGAGTCGACAAAGCGCTTCTGGGCGGCCTGTTTGGACACCCCCATGTTCTTGCCGATTTCGGTCCAGGACGCACCGGAGCGGCGCGCCTGGTCGACGAAGTGGCCGATCAGATGGTCGGCCACTTCGCCGAGGTGCTCGCCGAGGTAGACCGCGTCGGAGAGCTGGCCGAGCACGTCGCCGTCGGGATGCTGCTGCTTGATATGGGAGATGAGGTCGTCGAGCCGGACTGGATTCGTCATGTCGTCAACTTTAGGTTGACGCTCCCCGAGTCGTCAACCTCGGGTTGACGCGAAGGTGGCTTTGAGATCGAAGCCGTTGGCCTCCAGCGTTTCGAACCGCGGCTCCGGATCCGCGGCGAACAGGCGGCGCGCGGCGATGTGGTCCGGCGGCCGGTTCACCGACTCCACTCCGACGAGCACGCCGTCGCGGAACGACAGCACCGAGAACTTCCCGCCTTCCCGATCCCCGGTCACGACGGTCTTGTCCGCCCCGGTCAGCAACCCGGCGATCTGCAGTTTCGCGCCGAGCTGGTCGGTCCAGAACCACGGCAGGCTCTCGTAGGGCGCGGGTTCACCGACGAGAACGGCCGCCACGGCCCGCGCCTGGTCGACGGCGTTCTGCACCGACTCCAGCCGGGTCGCCGTACCCGCCTGGACACACGGGAAGTTCGCGCAGTCCCCCACCGCCGAGATCTTCGGGTCGCTCGTGCGCAGGTGTTCGTCGACGACGACGCCGTTCGCCACGGCGAGCCCCGCCTCTTCGGCGAGCCGGGTCCGCGGCACCACCCCGACCCCGACCAGCACCAGGTCGGCGAGCAGGCGGCTGCCGTCGCTCAGTTCCACCTCGGTCACCCGGCCGTCACCGTGCAACGCGGTGACGCCCGTGCCGAGCAGGACCGTGTGCCCGGCCCCCTCGTGCAGAGCCTCGAAGTACGCCGAGACTTCGGGAGTCGCGACACGGGCCAGCAACCGGTCCTGCGCCTCGACGATCGTCACGGGCCGCCCGGCGTGCGCGGCGAATTCGAGCCCGATGAAGCCGCCACCGATCACCACCACGTTCTCCGCGCTTTCCAGCGCGGCACGCAAGACATCGGCGTCATCCTTGGTGCGCAGGGTGAACACACCGTCCAAAGTGGACCCGGCGACCGGCAGAACGCGGTTGTCCGCTCCTGTCGCCAGAACGAGATGGTCGTACGCGTGGGCACTCCCGTCCTCGAGCACCACTTTCGTGCCCTCGCGATCCACCGAAGCGACCCGGCCGGGGATCAGCTCGATGTCCTTCTCCTCGAAGAAGTCCTCGGGCCGCAAACGCAACTGGGCGTCGCCCGCGGTCCCGGTGAGATACCCCTTCGAAAGCGGAGGCCGCTGATACGGCAGGCCGGGTTCGTCACCGATCAGCACTACCCGGCCGTCGAACCCCTTGTCCCGCAGCGAGGTCGCCACTCCGAACCCGCTCTGCCCGGCCCCTACGACGAGGACGGTCTCCATCGGCGCTCCTTCCGTTGTGCCCGATGTCCATTCAACACCGCTTCTTCGCAACGTGATCCTCACGCGGAGGACGCGCTACGGTCATGCCCGGCGAGTCCACTGCTTGTTCCCGCACGTGAGAAGGGGGCTCCATGACCAGGCCCGAGGTCCACCCGGTCGATGCCCGCCCGCCCTTGCCGAAGCTGACCTTGCTCGGCCTCCAGCACATGACGATCATGTACGCGGGCTCGGTGGCCGTCCCGCTCGTCGTGGGCAGCGCGCTGAAGCTGGACGCGGCGACGATCGCGTTGCTGGTCAACGCGGATCTGCTGGTCGCGGGCATCGCGACGCTGATACAGGCGGTCGGGATCGGGAAGATCTTCGGCATCCGGCTGCCGGTGGTGGCGGGCGCGACGTTCACCGTGGTCAACCCGATGATCATGATCGCGTCCCAGTACGGCATGCAGGCCGTCTACGGCGCGATGATCGCGTCGGGCGTCTTCGGCCTGCTCATCGCGAAACCGTTCGCGAAGATGATCCGATTCTTCCCGCCGCTGGTTTCGGGCACGCTGCTCGTGGTCATCGGCGTTTCGCTCATCGGCCCGGGCGTCGGCCTGATCGCCGGCCACGACACCGGATCGCCGGATTACGCGAAGCCCGCCAACGTCGCGCTCGCGTTCGGCGTGATCGCGGTGATCGTCCTGTTCACCCGGGTTCTGCGCGGGTTCGCGAGCCAGATCGGCCCGCTGCTGGCGCTGCTGATCGGTCTGGTCGCGGCCATCCCGATGGGCTTGGTGAGCTTCAAGGGGATCGCCGACGCCGGCTGGTTCGGTCTCGCGTCGCCGTTCCACTTCGGCCCGCCGACCTTCCCGATCGCGGCCGTGCTCTCGATGTGTGTCGTGATGCTGGTGACCTACACCGAATCCACCGCGGACCTCGTCGCCGTCGGCGAGATCACCGGACGGCAGGCGACGGACTCCGACCTCGCGCGCGGCCTCGCCACCGACGGCCTTTCGGCCATCCTCGGCGGCGCGATGAACTCGTTCCCGGACACCGCTTTCGCGCAGAACGTCGGTCTCGTGCAGATGACCGGGGTGCGCAGCCGGTGGGTGGTCGCGATGGCGGGTGGCCTGCTCGTGCTGATGGGCCTGGTGCCGAAGGTCGGTGCCTTCGTCGCGGCCGTGCCGGAGCCGGTGATCGGCGCGGTCGCGGTGGTCATGTTCGCGATGGTCGCCGCGGTCGGCGTACAGAACCTGAAGAAGGTGGAGTTCTCCGGGAACCACAACACTTTCATCGTCGCGGTGTCGGTCGGCGTCGGCCTGCTGCCCGCGTTCGCCACGAACCGGTTCGGGAACTCGATCTTCTTCCAGCATTTCCCGGCGTGGCTTCAGACCATCTGCGGCAGCCCGATCACGGTCGCCGCGATCGTCGCTTTCAGCCTCAACCTGCTGTTCAACCACCTGGGCAAACGCCGGGAGCCGGATCTACTGCAAGCGCCTTAGCAGAAGAGCCATTTCGGCCACAGCTTGCACTCTTCGGTCGGCGTCGTCGAGGGCGGTGGCGGAGTCGGGTTGGGCGGCTGCGGCACGACAGTGGATCCGGTCGTCCTCGGCGGATCGGCGGGCTCGTTCGACGAGGTCGGCGTGGTCGGATCCGGGGAGTCGGACGTCGACGCGGCCGAACTCGACGTGCGGCGGCTGGACGACGTCCGGCTGGGCCGCGAGGAGGGCTCCCCCTCGCCGGTTTCGACCGTCTCGGTGGCCGGGACCGCTGACGTCGCGCCGGCTCCCCCGTTCTCCGAAGGCCGCTTCGGCATTTCGATGACGCTCATCTGGTGCGGCGCCGCGTTCGGTTCCGGGTCCGAATCGAACCCCACGAGGACGGCGGCCGTGCCGCAGGCGACGACCACGGCGATCACCACCGCGACAACTCTCCAGCGTGACTTTGCCCGTGACTCCTCGTGGTCGTCCCAGCCCTCGCGAATAAGCAGGTCGGCGACCGAAACGTCGTCGTCATCCACCAGTTGAAACCTTTCACACCGGGAACGAGCGAGGAGTAGTTTTACCGCAACTCACCGCCGAATGGGTGAAGTTAACCAAAAATTATTCACCCGATGGAACACGCCAGCGTAGGCCAGTCACACAGCGTGCATTCATCCGCTTCCGCTCCTATCGGCGGTGGCCGACCTTCGGTTCGCGTATACAGCGCCCCCCGCGGGTGGTGTAATCGACGTTGCCAGCACCGGAAGAGGGGATTCGGACGGACCATGGAGGCTGACGCCCTCGCCGTGCCCGGAGCCGGGAATTCCGGTCATCCGGCAGGTACCCCGCTCGGAAACGGGCCGGTCGGCGATCTCGGCCTCGCGGGCGACCACGCCGCCATCTGGTCGTACGACTTCGAGCAGGAGACCCTGTCCTGGCTGCCAGGACTGGAGAACCTGCTGGGTGGCGGCGTCCTCACCGAAGCCGAGATCGAGTCGAGGCTCGCCGACCTGGTGGCCCCGCTGACCTCCGGCACCCGCACTTCCCCGCCGTGGCGCGAATTCGAACTCGAACAGTCGTTCCGGAACCCGGCGGGCGAGGTCCGCTGGGTCCGGTTGCGTGCGCGCACCATCGGTGACGACAACGGTTCGACGGGCCTGCTCGGCATCGCCACCGACGTGACCGACATCCGCGAGAACCGGCAAGCCCTCGAAGATCTCACTGACCGTTACCGGCTTTTGGTGGAACTCAGCCCCGACGCGGTCTGTGTCCACGAAGCCGGGGTTGTCACGTACGTCAACCGAGCGGCCGTCTCCGCACTCGGAGCGTCTTCGACCGCCGAGCTGATCGGGCGGCCGATCATGGACTTCGTCGCCGACGAGTCGCTCCCGGCCCTGCTGGACAGGATCGCTTCGCTGCACCGCCAAGGCGCGTCGACCGACCCCGCCGACACCGTCATGCTCCGCCTCGACGGCACGAAGTACCTGGTCCAGAGCATTTCGGTGCGCACGACGTGGGAAGGCAGGCCCGCGTTCCAAGTCATCATGCGTGACATCAGCGCGCAGAAGGCCGCCGAGGCGACCCTGCGCTACCAGGCCGCGCTGATCAGCCACGTCAGCGACGCGATCATCGCGACCAGCGGCACCGGCGTGGTGACCAGCTGGAACCCCGCCGCCGAGAACGTCTACGGCTGGACGGCGGGCGAGGCGATCGGCGGCACGGTCAGCGAACTCGTCGGCGCCGAGCTGGACCCGGAAACGGTGCTGCGCAGGGGCGGCGTCATGCGGACGACCCACCGCCATCGCAACGGCTCGACTCTGGCCATCCGCATCTCGGCCGCGGAGATGAACGACGGGTTCGTCCTGGTCTGCGCCGACGAAACGGCCCGGCGGCGCGCCGAACAGCACTACAGCACGGTGGTCGCGTCCCTCGACGAAGGCGTGGTCGTGATCGGCCCCGGCGGTCTCATCGAATCGGCCAACCCCGCGGCGTGCCGGATCATCGGTGTCGGCCACGACGATCTCATCGGCGTCCCGTGCGTGACACTGGAGCTGTACGACGAACAGGGCCGTATCCCGCCCGCCCGGATGCCGTCGGTGATCACCCGGCGCACCGGGGCCACGCTGACCGGTCTCGTACTGCGGCTGCGGAGGCCCGCCGGCGACGACGTCTGGATCTCGCTGACGTCGCGGCTGCTGACCCCGGAAGACCCCTCGGCCCAGGCGGTGGTCGCCTCGTTCACCGACATCACCGAACGCCGCGCCATCGGTGAACGGCTCGCCCACGAGGCGACGCACGACCCGCTCACCGAACTCGCGAACCGGACGCTGGTGCTGGACAGCCTGGCCGAGGCGCTGTCCGGCGCCGGCCGCGCCGAGCTGACCACGCTGCTGTTCATCGATCTCGACAAGTTCAAGGTGATCAACGATTCCCTCGGGCATTCGGTCGGGGACAAGGTGCTCCGCATCGCGGGCGAACGGCTGCGCCGGGGGATCGGCGAGAACGATCTCGTCGGCAGGCTCGGCGGCGACGAATTCGTCGTCGTGACCGCGGAGATCACCGAGCCGCACGAGATCAAGGCGCTGGCCGAGCATCTGCGCGAAGCGCTGACCGAACCGATCACCGTCAACGGCAGGCAGCTGCACATCGACGCCAGTATCGGCATCGTCACCGCGGCCAACGACGACACCAGGACCGCCGAAGACCTCCTGCGCGACGCGGATGTCGCGATGTACCAAGCGAAAACGCTCGGCCGGGCGCGCTACGAGTTCTTCGACGTCGAGCTGCGAGAACGGATGCAGCGGCGGCTCCGCATGGAACAGGACCTGCGCGACGCACTGCAGAACGAGGAACTCTGGACGGCGTACCAGCCGGTCGTGGACATCGAATCCGGCGAGATGGTCGCCGTGGAAGCGTTGCTGCGCTGGAAACATCCGGCACACGGCACGATCTCGCCCGCCGAGTTCATCCCGCTCGCCGAGGAAAGCGACCTGATCAACCTGATCGGCAAGTACGTCCTGCGCACCACCACCCGCGAGATCGCCAGACGGCGCGAGCAACTCGGCATCGACCTCAACCTCAAGGTCAACCTTTCGGCCCGGCAGCTGGACGACCCGCATCTGGTCGCCGGCGTGCAGGACGCGCTGAAGACCACCGGGCTTCCGCCGCGTGCGCTGACCCTGGAGGTCACCGAAAGCGCGCTGATGCGGGACCAGGCCGCGGCCGCCGAAGTCCTGACGTCGTTGCGCGATCTCGGTGTCTCACTGGCGATCGACGACTTCGGCACCGGCTACTCGTCGCTCGCCCAGCTGCAACGGCTCCCCTTGGATACGCTCAAGATCGACCGCACCTTCGTCACCGGCATCGCGGAATCGCGCGACGCGGCGGCGATCGTCAAGAGCATCATCGCGATGGCGCACGCCGTCGACCTGATCGTCGTCGCCGAAGGTGTCGAAGACGAAGAGCAGCTCGCGATCCTGCGTGAGCTGCACTGTGACCAGGCGCAGGGCTTCCATCTCGGTCGCCCCGCCCCGCCGGACGAACTTTTCGGAGCCGTGGGATGAGTGTCGAGATCAAAGCCGGAGAAGACCGCTACGACATCGTCGTGGACGGGAAGACCGCCGGGTTCCTGGAAACCCGCACCCGCCCGGACGCGATCCTGTTCCTGCACACCGAGATCTCGGACGACTTCGCGGGACAGGGCCTGGCGGGCAAGCTGGTGACCGCGGCGCTCGACGACGTCCGGGCGCAGGGCAGGTCCGTCCTGCCCTACTGCCCGTACGTGCGCTCGTTCATCGCGAAACACCGCGAGTACGAGGACCTCGTCCCCGAGGACAAGCGCGCCGAATTCGAACTCTGAGCCTCAGCCCGGATAGATCGTCAGCAGCTTCGCGAGCTCGTCCTCGGTGAGGACGACGTCCAGTTCGCGCAGTGTCGCGTCGAGCCGCTCGGGCGGGATCGTGGTGGTCTCCTTGGTCCCGTCCGGGCGTTCGACGATGAACTCCTCACCGACCAGTTTGCGGCTGAGTCCTTCCTCCAGCCGCATGACCACCAGCTGTCCGGTGAACGGCGACCGCGGATGCGTAGACGTGTAGTGGTGGTAGACCTCGTAGTCGATCCGGTGCATCGGCGTGAGTGTGAAGGCGTGCAGGTCGGTCCAGTCGTCGCCCTCCTTCTTCTGCAGGCGCCACCAGTCTCCGTCGGCGACGAGCCGGTGCGGCCAGCCGGCCTGATCCACCACGGCGCCGTCGACCAGCGGCATCGGAACCAGCATCCCGGCGCCGAATCCGACGTCGACCAGATGCGGGATGCCGTCCGCCTCGATCACGAGCGTCATATGCGTGTACGGCCCGTTCTTCTGCGGCTGCACCCGTGCGACCAGACGGCGTGCGGGGTAGCCGAGCTGCTCGGCGGCCGCGGCGAAAAGGCTTCCGTGCTCGTAGCAGTAACCGCCGCGATGGCGGGAGACGAGTTTGCCGATCACGTCTTCGAGCGCGATTCCCTTGTGCTGCCCCAAAACGACGTCGACGTTCTCGAACGGGACGGCCAGGACGTGTGCCCTCGCCAGCTCACGCAGCGCGGCGGCGGAAGGCTTCGCGCGGTCCTGGCCGATCCGGCCGAGGTAGGTGTCGAGGTCGAGGGCGTCGACGGTCCATTCGTCGACCTGCTCAGGTGCGATTGTCATGCTCCGAGATTGACACCTCCACCTAACTGGAGGTCAAGGTCCGCCAACTGGTAACTGGCAACGGCCACCGACTTTCGTCACTTCCACGGACGAGTGACGATTGGCCACCCTTCCGGAGTGAGCCGGTGAAACACACCGGTATGGAAGGAGAAAGCAGATGAGGACTCGTACCCTCGTCGCCGGTCTGCTGACCGGAGCGGCCGCCGTACTCGGCTTGGCGATGCCGGCTTCCGCCGCCGAACCGCCCTCGGGCGTTCAGCCGCTGATCGTGGGCGGTGTGGACGCGACCGAGACCTACAGCTTCATGGCGTCCATGCAGACCAAGAGCGGTGACCACAACTGCGGTGCGTCCCTGATCTCACCGGAGTGGCTGGTGACCGCCGCGCACTGCGTCGAGGGTGAGCAGCCGTCGAACTGGCAGTACCGCCTCAACACCACCGACCACACCAAGGGCGGCGAGGTCGCCGAGGTGGACAAGTTCGTGGTCCACGAGAAGTACGACGGCTCGGGCCCGTACGACATCGCACTGGTGCACCTGACCAAGCCGGCGGAGGCGGCGCCGATCGAGATCGGCCAGTCCCCGGCCGCGGGTACCGACGTGCGGGAGATCGGCTGGGGACTGACCTGCCCCACGCGCGGCTGTGGTGAAGCACCGGTGGTGCTCCAGCAGCTCGACACCAAGATCGCCGAAGACAGCGGATGCTCCGGCTCCGGCGCCTACGACGCGCAGACCGAGCTGTGCATGGACAACCAGGGCGGCAAGGCGAGCGCCTGCTACGGCGACTCGGGCGGCCCCGCCGTCGTGAAGTCGGGTGACAAGTGGACCCTGGTCGGCGCCACCAGCCGCGGTCAGACCGCGAGCTGCCCGGAGATGCCGGGTATCTACACCGACGTGACCGCGTTCGGCGACTGGATCAAGCAGCAGACCGGTAAGTAGACGCCGAGTCCCGCACCGCGCGGTGGCGCCCGATGCTCCTGCGACATCGGTCGCCACCGCGCGGTCGCGTGAATCCGCCCCAGGCATGAAAAAACCGCCTTGATCTGGATCAAGGCGGTTCGTTGAGCGGTGGCCAGGGCCGGGGTCGAACCGGCGACCTTCCGCTTTTCAGGCGGACGCTCGTACCAACTGAGCTACCTGGCCGGGAACGCCGGCAAGGAGCCGAACGATCTTGCGACCCTGACGGGACTCGAACCCGCGACCTTCGCCGTGACAGGGCGACGCGCTAACCAACTGCGCCACAGGGCCTTGCATACTGCTTTGTAACTGTACTGCGTACTCCCAACGGGATTCGAACCCGCGTTGCCGCCTTGAAAGGGCGGAGTCCTAGGCCGCTGGACGATGGGAGCCCGGTTCGGTTTCGGCGAACCGACCGACCCGCGCTCTCCGGTGTCCCCGGGAGCGAACATAACTATAGGACACCCCCGATTCCGCTTCCGCACAGGGGGTCCCTTAGTTGTTCACAGGGCTGGGACCTGCGAGAACGCGGTGACTTCAGGATATCAGGCCCGAGCCGCCGTCCGGACCTGAAACGAAGCCCGGCCGCGCGGCACACTCCGCGCGGCCGGGCCCCGTGAACGAACTCAGCGCTGAACGGGCGCCTGCCCGTCCTCGTCCAGCGTCAACCCCAGCATGTCCAGCAGCTGGACACAGTCATCGACACCCAACGCCCCGTTGGCCACCGCCAGCCGGGCACGGCGCACCTGGTCGTCGGACACGCGCTGCGCGTCCCCCTGACCGGTGCGCTGCGCCGGCAGACCACCGGCCAACGTCGTCGAGCTTCCCCCATCGGCACCTTCGTACCGAAGGAGGAACTGTCGAACTTCCACAGACCCACCCATGGTTCCTCCAGACGGCCAACGAACAGCTTGGCCGCGAGGCTAGCCAGAGCCGGCCGCGACACACAGCCCCCCGGAGAGTGAACCTGTCGCCACGCTCCGCACAACGCAGAGCGAGCACGCGTATGTCCGCGCCACATGAACCCCAGGCGAACCACAGGTGGCGCCCTGCCCGGAATTCTGCCCGCGCCCACTCGCCCTTCTCAGCAAACCGTGCAACAATCGATTTGCTGACACACCCCCGGTCAGCGCCTGTGGAGATCCCCTCCGACCCCCGCGTTCCTCCCCCTGGCGCGGGGGTCGCTCCGTTTTCTGGGGGCCACCCCCAGACCCCAGGTTCCTGGCGGCGGCGGTTGGCAGCCCAGGTCCGGTCCCGTTGGTTTTTCCTCTTCCGGTTGCGGGTGGTGATCACGGGAAAAGGTTTTCCTGTCGGGGTTGGGCCATTCGAGACAAATAAATGGGTGTGTCGTGGCTCACTGTGGTTGGTTTGCCGAGACCGAACCGTTATCGTGGCCCGGTGCCCCTTCCTTCCTTGAGCCGTCGTAGCGGCAGCCGCACGAACCTGAAGCCGGTCAACCCCGGTCGTCACCGCAACTCCGCCTCCAAGGAGGCCGAAGCGGTCGTCGAAGACACGGAGCTCACCAGCTACCTTCGTGCCCTCGCCCCTGAGAACGACCCGGAAAGCACCGGCACCGGCAAGCGCTTCGGTGAAGCACAGGTGTTCCAGCTGCGCATGAACCTCATCGCCTGCGAACAGCTCAAGGACGCCGCCGCCGAGCGCAACCTGTCGCCGCAGGCGCTGGCGCAGGAATGGATCCTCGAGCGCCTCTCGTGGGAGTCGCAGGCCAACTCGGCCCAGCAGCGCCGCCACGAGGAAGCCCACACCGACGAATTCCGCTTCGACGCCAACGCGTGGGAGCAGCCCGTCCCCCGCTGACCCGTCGCCCGGAACGGAACAGCACAACAGAAGAAGCCTTCAAGGCAAGAGAAAAGCCCCCGGCGATCGCCGGGGGCTTTTCCGATCAGTCTGAGCAACGCCTGAAGGGCGGACTCAGATCGCGCGGACCTTCTGGGCCTGCGGGCCCTTCTGGCCCTGACCGACCTCGAACTCCACTCGCTGGTTCTCCTCGAGCGTGCGGAAACCGCGACCCTCGATCTCCGAGTAGTGAACGAAGACGTCGCCCTCGCCGCCATCCTGCGCGATGAAGCCGAAGCCCTTCTCCGCGTTGAACCACTTCACAGTGCCTTGCGCCACCGCTTTACTCCTCGTTGCACATCCGCTTCGAGTGCCTCCGAAGCGACACCCAGACCGTCCCGGGCGGTTCCAACGAGTCGAGCGAAGAGCGCGTCACCGGCTCATGGCTCGCGTCAGAAGTTCCGCGAGTGTGAAGCCACGAACACGCAAAACGACGGCCTGATGGCAGCGTACCGGGATCTGGCCATATTTGAAGCCCGTGATCGGACTCTGGGCGCCCCCAAGTACCAAGGTCACCGGAACGTCGTATGCCGATCCGGCTTCTGCCGGACCCCCTCGCTACCCTTTCGCCGCGCGCCGACCTCAGGTCATCGCCGGACACGGACCGAAGTCGGTCATGCCCCGATCGTGAACCACGGCCCACCCGATTGTGACTCGCATCACTCTCCGTGGGATCAACTTAAGGGGCGGTCCGGACGTCATGGTCGGTGTACAGGGGAGCAAAGGGGAAGCTTTGAGGTTTTCGGAAACCGCGCGCCGCCGGGCGGCGTTCGCGGCACTGGGGTTGGTGGCCGTTCTGACGCTGGGGGCGTGCAGCAGCGAGCCGACCGTGTCGGCCAGCGGGCCGGACGGCGGCGGACCGGTCAGCAGTGACACCGGCGGGAAGGCGCCCGCCCCCGCCAAACTGACGTACGAGCCCGCCGCCGGTGCGCAGGACGTCGCGCCGGGGCAGCCCATCAAGGTCACCGTCGCCGACGGCACGCTCGACCAGGTCGTGCTGACCAATCCGGACGGCAAGCAGGTCGCGGGCCAGCCGTCCGAGGACAAGAAGAGCTGGTCCACCACCGAACAGCTCGGCTACGGCAAGGCGTACACGTGGTCCGGCAAGGCCACCGGCACCGACGGCAAACCCGTCGAGATCGGCGGCAACTTCACCACCGTCAAGCCGCGCAAGCAGGTGGGCGCGAACATCAACGTCTTCGACGGGCAGACGTACGGCGTCGCCATGCCGATCACGCTGACGTTCCCGAGCAAGGTCACCGACAAGGCGTCGGTCGAGAAGGCGCTGTCGGTCGAGACCACGCCGAAGACCGAGGGATCGTGGGCCTGGGTCCACGACGACACCTCGGTGCACTGGCGGCCGAAGGCTTACTGGCAGCCCGGCACCACGGTGAAGTTCAACGCCAAGATCTACGGCGTCAAGATCGGCGAAGGCGTGTACGGCAAAGAAGACCGCTCGGCGAGCTTCACGATCGGCCGCTCGCAGATCGTCAAGGGCAACACCCAGACCCACCGGCTCATGGTGATCCGTGACGGGCAGCAGATCGCGGACTATCCGGCCAGCTACGGCCTCGACGCCGACCCGGGCCGGGTCACGCCGAGCGGCACGCACGTGGTGATGTCCAAGCACGACACGTACTCGATGACCAACGAGCGCTACAACTACGAGAACATCGTCGTCCCGTCCGCGGTGCGGTTCTCGACCAACGGCGAGTTCATCCACGGCTACGCGCCCTCGATCTGGGCGCAGGGCAAGAAGAACATCTCGCACGGCTGCGTGAACCTGGCGCCGGCGAACGCCAAGGCGTACATGGACGGCGCCCTGGTCGGCGACCCCGTCGAGATCGAGGGCAGCACGGTGAAGATCAACCGGGCGCGCGACTACAGCGACTGGACCTACTCCTGGGACGAGTGGACCAAGCTGTCCGCTCTCGCGAGCTGAAGTACTTCCATGGAACCGGGCGGCCGGGAGACTCACAAGTCTCCCGGCCGTTCGTGCTTGACCGAGGACCTGTCTTCCGGGAGCGCGTCAGCGCGACGGGAAGACTTCACCCCGCGCGCCTCCTTTGGCCGGAGGCCACGGAAATATTTTGCCGGGCGCCTGACCGGCGAACCGCCGCTGACCAGCGGTCGAGCGCCCGGCGAAATCTTTCCGTCAGCGCGCGGAAAAAGACACTGCAACCGAAGGTGGGGCGGGACGCATGTCTAACGACGTAAGGCGCCGCGGCCAATGAGCGGCGCCCGGATCGAGGAGACACTCTTGCGTACTCGTATCGCTCTTTCCCTCGGCGCGCTGCTGCTGGCGGGCGGCGCCGCCTTCGCGACCACGTCGCTGGCGTCGGCCGATCAGAGCGCCCCGTCGCCGACGGCCACTCAGGCGCCCCAGCCGCCGACCAAGGCCCCCACCGCGGCACCGGGCGAACCGACCCGCGCCACCACCGCCCCGGCGCGTCCGGAGCCTGCCCCGCAGACGACCCGCCCCGGCGTCGTGAAGCCGGGTGAGCACCGCGTGCCCAAGGCCGTTCCCGCCGGGCCGACCGGGGATCTGCACCTCCCCGCCATCGTCGAAGGAGCCGGTAACTAGGTGTCGCTGAGCCGCTCGTCGAAGACCGGGACGGGCTCGCCGTGGGACGGCGAGTTCGCCCGGTACTTCGACGAGCGCGCGCACAATCTGCGTGCCACCGCGTACCTGCTGTGCGGTGACTGGCACCAGGCCGAGGACATCACCCAGGCCGCGCTGCTGAAGCTGTACCTGGCTTGGCCGAGGCTCTCCCGGCACGACGCGCTCGACGGCTACGCGCGCAAGATCGTGCTGCGGACCTTCCTCTCCGAGCATCGGCGCGTGTGGCGCAAACGGGAGAAGCTCACCGACACTCTTCCCGACGTCCCGGGCGAGGCGGGTGGCACCGAACAGGAGATGCTGGTCAGGCACGCCCTCTCCGGTATCGCCCCGAAGCAGCGGGCCGTTTTGGTGCTGCGCTACTTCGAAGATCTCGGCGTCGAAGAGACGGCCGCGGCGCTGGGCTGCAGCACCGGGAACGTGAAGAGCCAGGCCGCGCGGGGCCTGGCGACCCTGCGCAAGCGGCTCGGACCGCATTTCAGCGAACTGGCCTTGAGCGGAGCGCACGACGATGGGAGGTGAGGAGATGGACGAGGACATCAAAGGCGTGCTTTCGCACGGGGTGAGCGGTCCCCCGCTGGGTATCCGGGCGGCGGACATCATCGAGCGGGGTGGCCGGATCCGGCGACGACGCAAACGACTGGCGGTGGCGGGGAGTTCGCTGGCGACGGTCGCGGTGATCGTGTTCGGCGCGATCGCCGTCGGCGGTCGTGGTGGCGAGGGTTCCACGCCGGTACAGCCGGCGGTGCCGGGCCTTTCGACCATCGCCCCCGCACCGGTCTCGCCCGCGCCTTCCGAGACTCCACGGCCGGAGGTCGCTCCGCAGGAACCACCCGTTTCGGAGACGACGCCGAAACCCGGGCAGACCCGTTCGGTTCCCCGGACCGTCCAGCCGGGCCGCACGACGACGGCCGTCCCACCAGGGCCCACTCCGACGAAGCAGCCGAGCGAACCGCCGACGGCGGTCACGACCCGCTGACCTCCTGCCCGGAACGTCCGATTCGCAGGATGTGACCCAAAGTAATCGGAAATTCTCCGACACTGGCTTCACCTGGTGCTTCGTCACCGATTTGGGGGAACGGTGCTCGCGCGGCCGATCCAAAGCGCTGAACCAGCACGTTTGAACGCCTACGGTCGGGGGAACAAACCCTCGACGATGGGTAAGTAAACGGGTGGGTCGGGAGGTCAAACCCATGGCCGAAGAGGCGCTGAGCGCGTCACATCAGGAAAAAGGGGAACCGGCGGAGGCCCCACCTGAGCAGATCAGAAAGGCCGTCGCCGGAGCGGCGATGGGTAACTGCATCGAGTGGTACGACTTCGGTGTTTTCGGCTTCATGCCCGCCATCCTGGGGCAGGTCTTCTTCAACGCTTCGAGCACTTCGGAAGGTGCGCTGGCGACCTTCGCGGTCCTCGCGATCACCTTCATCGTGCGGCCGTTCGGCAGCTTCGTGTTCGGTCCGCTGGGGGACAAGATCGGGCGCCAGAAGGTGCTCGCGCTGACGATCATCCTGATGTCCGGGTCGACGTTCATCATCGGCTTGTTGCCGTCCTACGCCACGATCGGCCCGGCCGCGGCCGTCCTGCTGATCCTGTTGCGCACCATCCAAGGCTTCTCGGCGGGCGGTGAGTACGGCGGCGCGGCGACGTTCATCGCGGAGTACGCGCCCGCCCGGCGCCGGGGATTCTGGGGCAGCTGGCTGGAGTTCGGCACGCTCGTCGGGTTCGCGATGGGCGCCGGCTTCGTCACGATCTTCACCGTCGTCCTCGGCGACGAGGCCATGCGCGAATGGGGCTGGCGCCTGCCGTTCCTGATCGCGGGCCCGCTCGGCATCATCGGTCTCTACCTGCGGAACAAGCTGGAGGACACTCCGCTGTTCCAGGAGATCGAGAAGAAGAACCAGGTCGAGAAGTCGCCGCTGAAGGCGCTGCTCAAGAAGCACTGGACGTCGATCCTGCACCTGATCGGCATCGTGGTGATGCTGAACGTCGCCGACTACATCGTGATCACGTACCTGGAGACCTATCTCAAGGACGTCGTCGGGTTCAGCGGGCACGCGCCGTTGCTGATCATCCTGGCGACCATCGCGCTGATGCTGATCTTGATCGTGCCGGTCGGCATCCTGTCCGACAAGATCGGCCGAAAACCCATCCTGATCGCGAGTTGTGCGAGCTTCCTGGTGTTCCCGATCCCGGCGTTCTCGCTGATGGGCGCGGCCGCGGACGATCAGAACGCCTGGCAGCTCATGCTCGGCCTGGTGATGATCGCGGTACCGCTCGTGCTGATCCTCGCCGTGCTGGCGGCGACGCTGCCGGCGATGTTCCCGACTCAGGAGCGCTACGGCGGTTTCTCCATCGGGTACAGCGTTTCCACCGCCGCGTTCGGCGGCACGGCGTCGTACATCATCGGCAGCCTGGTGAAGTCCACCGGCGACAACCTGTGGCCCGCGTACTACCTGATGGGCGCGGCGGCGATCGCGGCCATCCCGATCCTGCTGCTGCCGGAGACGGCCGGGGTGTCGCTGCGCCGCATCGTGAGTTCGCGGATCATCCGGCGCCGGAAGCCGGAACCGGCCACTCCCGGCGGCGCCTCGGAGCTACCGGCGAGTTAACGTCTTTCCATGAGCCGTATCTCGCAGCCGTGGCCGCCGGTCGAAGTCGAACCGGCGACCGTTCATCCGAAAGCCCCGCAGCCGGGCAGTCACCTCGGCATCCACTTCGGTGAGTGTTTCGGGTGCGGCGACGAGATCGAGGCCGGGCTCCACCTGCATTCGACGGTGGGCGAAGGGACGACGGTGTACTCCAAGTTCACCGTCACCTCCGCCCATCAGGGTGCGCCCGGCCTCGCCCACGGCGGCCTCCTCGCCTGCGCCTTCGACGAGGCGCTCGGCGCGACCGTCGGCAACCTGCTGCGCCGCCCCGCGGTCACCGGGAAGCTGGAGACGGACTTCCTCCGGCCGGTCCCGGTCGGTTCGACCCTGTACATCGCCACGAAACTGGACGGCGTCGCCGGCCGGAAGATCTACGTGAGCGCCGACGGACGGCTCGACGCCGAAGACGGCCCTGTCGCGGTGCGCGCGAGGGCACTGTTCGTGCGGGTCGAGTTCGAGCACTTCAGCACCCACGGGGATCCCGAGGCGCTGCAGAAGCTCGCCGCCGCCCACGAAAAGGCCAAGCGCGAACGCGAATGGGACATCAACCCCTGAGCGTTTCGTCATCCGAATGCGGTGGTTCGTGGGACGAACTACCGCATCCAGATGACGAATTGCGGGCTAGGTGAGGGTGCGGGGCCGGATCGCGTTCGCCTTGTCGACGAGTTCGACACGCTGGTCGACCGAGCCTGCCAGCCGGGCAAGCGTCCGGTAACAGCGCTCGAGCCCGAACCGCAGGTCTCGTTCGTCCAGGTCACAGCCCAGCACCTTCGCCCCCGGCGTCGGCCGGTTCTGCGAGTTGAGCCAGCCGTACGCCGCTTCGAGGACCTCCGCGGACAAACGCGTGCGACGTTCGGCGTCGAGTTGCAGCCGCTCCAGCCTGGTCGAGGCGTCGACGAGATCCCGCTCGGACACCATCACCGGGTCCTTGCCGCCGCCGTTGATCCTGGTCTTGATCTTGATCGCGGCCACCTGCGCGGCGACATAATGCGTCGAAGACGCCGGGACGGCTTCGAGCACCTCGATCGCGCTCGCCCTGGCGCCCTGCGCGAGGTACACGCGAGCGAGGCCGAAGGCGGCGCTGACGTACGACCGGTCCGTTCGCCACACCAGCTCGTAGTAGCGCGCGGCACCGAAGTAGTCCCCGACGCCTTCCGCGCTGACGGCCAACGCCAGCTTCGGCGCGATCTCGCCGGGCAGGTCGTCGTAAACCGCTTCGAAAGCGACGTGCGCGACGCGGGACCGGCCGCCCGCGAGCTCGATCAGCCCGCGGTACCAGTCGATCCGCCAGTCGTGCGGGAAGCCCGCCTTGATCGCGAGGTACTGCGCCGCCTGCAGCTGCCGCTGTGCCTCGACGAGCTCACCCAGCTCGATCCGGGCGCGGACGATGCGCAACCGGACCTCGATCGACTCGCGCGGCGCGCCGGCCAGCGACTCGATCGCCCCCTTGGGATCGAGCGCGACCGTCGACGCGAGCACGCCCGCCGCCGCGTCGTCCGTGTCGACCTGAGGGATCGGCAGACCCGCGACCACCTCGCCGGGATCCGGCAACGGCACACTCCCGCCGTGCTCCGGGACGACCATGTCGACGCCGAACGTACGCGTCTCCGGCCCGAACACGGTCGAAGCGCCGGGGCGCGGCTTCCCGGTACCCAGCGCCATGATCTCGCGGAGCACACCGGTCAGCTGGTCGGCCATCTCCTCGGCCGCGATGAACCGGCGATCCGGGTCCGTATGCGTCGCGCGCTTCAGGAACCGGTAGTACGAACCGAAGAGCGCGAACAACGGGACGACGTCCGGGCCGGGCAGGGTCGTCTTGTACTTGGTGGTGTAGCCGGAGAATTCGAAGCTGAGGACGGCGAGCGTGCGGCCGACCGTGTACAGGTCCGACGCCACCGAAGCGCCATGCGTCGCCAGCTCGGGCGCGCTGTAGCCGGTGGTGAAGAACAGCGGGCTCTCGTAGTCGTCGATGCGGCGGACCGCGCCGAGGTCGATCAGCTTGAGCTGTTCGTGCGTCTGGATGACGTTGTCGGGCTTGAGGTCGCAGTACAGCAGGTTCTGGCCGTGCAGGTAGCCCATGGCGGGCAGGATCTCGAGCCCGTAGGCGATCACCTGGCCGATCGGCAGCGGCTCCGGGCGCTTCGTCTCGCGGTGGTGCGCGAGCGCGAGCTGGCGCAGCGACTGGCCGCCGACGTACTCCATGACGATGTAGCCGACCGAATTGCCGGTGTCGCCGTCCGGGTGCTGTACGAAGTTGTGGATCTTGACGATGTTGGGGTGTTCGACCTCGGCGAGGAACCGCTGCTCGTTGGCAGCGGCCGCCATCGCGGTGGCGTCGCCGGTGTCGATCAGGCCCTTGAGCACCACCCAGCGGTCGCTGACGTTGTGGTCCTGCGCGAGATAGATCCAGCCGAGCCCGCCGTACGCGAGCGCGCCGAGGACCTCGTACTGGCCGCCGACGATCTCGTTCGGCCGCAGCTTCGGAACGAAGGAGAACGGGTTGCCGCACTTCTCGCAGTTGCCCTCGGGCGAGCCGGGCTTGCCGTCCTTGCCGCGGCCGACCTTGGCGCTGCAACTACCGCAGAAGCGCTTCTCCTCCGACACCATCGGGTTCTCGAGGACCGCGGACGCCGGGTCGCGGTACGGCACCTGCGGGACGTCGACGAGCCCCGCGCCGAGGCGGCCACGACGGGACGTGCGGGACGACGTCCGGCGCGCGGTGCCGGGGAACGAGCCGGTTCCGGTGCCGGTGCCCGTGCCGCGGCTGCCCGATCCGGTGCCGGTGCCGGTTCCACGGCTTTCGCTGGATCGTTCGGGGAGGACGCTCTCCGTGCCCGGATCCGGCAGCTGCCCGGGTCCGTTGTCGACGCGCGGCGTCGGCGGCATGATGCTCTGCGTCTCCGGCGCCGGCGAGGCGAGCACGCTGGTCGGCTGCGGCGCGTCGGCGGGCGCCTGGTTCTTCGGACTCACCGGGGCCATGTCGCCCGGCGGACGCGTCGGATCCTCGGCGCCAGGGATCGGCCGCTGCCGGCCGCGCGGCGGAGTCTGCGGCCGCTGGACGGGCGCGTTGATGGCCGTGCGCTCGGCGTCTCTCTCCGGCGTGGGCTCCTGCTTGGGCCGCGACGGATCGGAGAGATCGAGCCTGCCGGAAATGGACGGTTCGGGCGTCTCCCAGCGGACCGGCGCCGGCGGCGTCCAGGAGGCGGACTCCGCCTCACGGTCCGGCGTGGCGTCGTCCGGCGCTGCGTGCCGAGGACGGCGCGGCTCTTCCGACACTGGCTACCTCCCGAAATCCCCGCGACGGCGTCATCCCCGATCCTAGTGGTGAGCAGGCAGGTCGTGTCCGCGCCGGGTCGAACCCGCTACGGTGCGGTGGAGAACCGATTCAGCAGGTGATGAGGGGGAGGGACCGGTGCCTGCGTCATTTTCGATGTCGATGGCCCAGCTCGACGTCGTACTCGAAGATCTCGGGCTCGGCAGATTCGTACTGCCCTTCGAGATCCCGACCGTCGGGACCACCATCTCCGAACGTGAGCGGCACCGCGAAGAGATCTGGGCCGGGCTGGCCGACCGGGGCTTCGCCCGCGGTGGTGAACTCCTGCGCGATCACGACCAGACCCTCCGCCTCTGGGCCACCGGCGACTTCGTTCTCACCATGGAGGCGCACGAGGTCGAGCAGGACGCCGAATACCTCTACCGGGGCGCGTGGAACAGTCGCCTGGGTGTGGTGAGCCAGCAACGCGGATTCGATATCCTCTTCGAGCCGGTCTACCCCGAACAGGTCGTCGCGACCCTCCTCGGTTACCTGCCGTCGCTGCAACCCTTCCCCGGACGGGTGACGACGTCCAGCACACTCCCCCCGTCCAAACGACCGGACGACCCGTTCGACGAGGACCCGGACAACCTCCGACTGGGCGCCGCCGGCCGTTTCTTCGAGCACCCCCTCGCGCGGCTGGGCACGGTCAGCGTCACCCTGCGCGACGACCGGGGCAAACCGCAGCAGAAGAGCGTCCAGTGGTTCGACAGCGTTCAGGGCCGCTTCATGCTCGCCACTGACCGCTTCCCCGACGGCGAAGTCCGCCGCACGTTCACCCCGACGAGCGGCTCTCACCTGGCACGATGGGTCCACGACCTGGTCGAAGCCGCCCGCGTCGGCAGCGCGTGATCCGCGCCGGAAGGCGTTCTTGCGGGCCGTTTCCGCTGATATCGTGATCTGACGAGCGCTATGAGTAACCGGGACTTGGTACAGGGGAGAGACCATGACTGAAGGTGCCGGCGGACCGCCGGGCAACTTCTCGGACATTCTGGGCGACTTCTCGGCGCAGGCCGACCGGATGGTGACGGCTGCGAAGGAGGGGCGGTTCGCGGTCAGCGAGGAGATGGGGAACGCCTACAAGGCGGCCCTGCAGGACTATCTGGAAAGCTGGGCCAAGAACCGCAACCATTTCGACGGCCTCGGTCAGTCCCCCGAGCTTGGCGGAAGCCCGTACGCCGGCCAGGTCGGTCAGCACATGTCCTTGATCGCCGAAGGCGACGGGCAATCCGCGAAAACACAGCTCGAAACCCTGCAAGCCGTGGTCGAACGCGCAGTCTCGGCCATCGACACGGCGATGAGCAAATACAAGTCCAGCGACCATGCGGGCAGCATGGACCTGTCCAAAATCGGCAAGGAAATTTACTAGATGCGCCACAGTCGGCCGAAAACCTTGAAGCTCGTCGCCCTGCTGACACTGATGGCCACGCTTTCGTACGTCGCGGGTTGTACGACGGAAAATCGAGGCTCTCCCACTCCGTCATCGCAAGCACCTTCAAGCGGGGAGCAAAAAAGTTCCGAACCGCCGAAGGACGTCTTCGCCGATCTGAAGGCATGCGACTTGCTCGAGCCGATTACTTCATCGCAGGGCTTCGATCCGGTTCAAGTCGAGACCTACCAAAGCGACAATGGTTGCGGCACAAGCAAGTCCCGCTATGGGAGCGTCTCGGCCTATCTGGTTCCCAATGCCGGGATCACGGACCTCAAGTTGAACGGCGGCACCAAAAGCCCGACGACGATCGACGGCCGCGATGCGGTCGAGATCAAAGGCAACGCGGGTAAAGGGAGTTGCATGATCGGAATCTCGGTGACCGCGACCGCCAGGGCGACAGTGTCCATCGCTATGGCGAACAGTGGAACCAGCGACGAGGCCTGCTCCGTCGTGAAAACGATGGCCGAGCAGATCGCGCCCAAACTGCCCAGAGTGAACTGAACGGATAGGGAGGGGACCATGGCGGAGAACCTCGGCCAGGAGATCGCCGGCTCGTTGGCGCGTGCCGACGGCAAGGCACACCGGACGTACGAGGGCAAGCGCTACGCGGAAACCTACGACGAGGTCGCCCAAGGTCCCGGAGGCAATTCGGTTACCGCCCGGATGACAGCGGAGGCGAGGGCGGGTGAGTATTCGGGCGAGCAGGCCGAGCTTCTCGCTCACGGCCAGCAGTTCCGAGCGGGGCTCGGGCCGTCCGGCCAGCGCTACGAGGGCAACTCGCACGGCGAACTGGTCGGTATGGTCACCAACAACCTCTCCGCCGAGAAGATCGACCAAAAAGGCGAGCTCTGGAACAACCAAGGCAACGCGCTGAACACCTTCAGCAACGCCCTCAGTTCCGCCGCCAACAAAGAGGGTGCCCACTGGCAGGGGACCTCCGCAGAGGCCGCGCACGGGTTTTTCAAGAGCCTCAGCAAGTGGGCCGACACCGCGGGCGACGGCGCATACCTCGCCTCCAACCGGTTCTCCCAGTCCGCCGCCGCGGCCACCACCGCGAAGAACTCCATGCCCGAAGAGGTCCCCTTCGACCGCAACGCCGAGTACAAGAACGCCCTCAACCAGCTCGCGACGGGGAACCTCGCGGGCGCGGTGGACACGGTCGGCAACATTTCGGCCAAGCAGGAGCAGTCGTTCCAGGCGCACCAGCAGGCCGCGCAGGTGATGCACACCTACGACCAGTCGCTTTTCGACGTCAACTCCAAGCAGCCCACGTTCGCCCCGCCGCCGGAAATGGGCGAGTCGACGACCGCGTCCGGGTTCTCCGGGGGTACGGAGGTCAACGGCTTCAGCGGTGGGCCGGGGCCCAACAGCGGTCCTGGGCCGGGGACGCCGGGGCCTGGAGGTCCGAGCGCACCGGCGCCGGGGCCCGGGATCACCACGGGTGGCGGGCACACCGGGGGGCCGACGCCGGGTCAGCCGGCCGGCGGGCCGCCGGGGACGTTCCGGCCTGGGCCGACGCCGGGGTTGGCGGCGCTGAACACGCCCGGCCCCAGCGGGCTCGGCCGGTTGGGCAGCGAGCAGTATCGCGGTAAGCCCGGCCGGACGACGAGCGGGCCGGGCGGCAGCGCGGCGAGCCGGTTGACCAGTGGCGGAGGCGGCGGGTTCGGGCGCAACGGCGGCTCGGGCAACGTCGCCGAGCGGCTCGCGGGCGGCAAGGTTTCGGCCGGTGAGGCCGAGAAGCTCGCGGGCAAGGGCGGCGGGTCCGGGGCGGGCAAGCTGCCGGAGGAGCGGATCACGCGGGGTGGTGCGGCCGCCGCGGGCAAGAGCGGCGGCCCGGGCGCGATGGGTGCCGGTGGCGCCCCGGGCGGCAGGGGCCAGAAGGAAGAGGACAAGGAAAAGAAGGCCCCGAACTACCTGCAGGAGGAAGACGCCGACGTCTTGTTCGGCGGCTACGAAGGCGAAACGAAGCCGGTGCCGCCGGTGATCGGCGAGAAGTCCCCCTGAGCCGAAGCGGGCCGTTCGGGAGCGAATCCCGAACGGCCCGTTCTCACTTGTACTGGGGCGGAGGCGGCGTCCCGCCTTCGAGTTTGTTCCCGATCCATTTCGCGTAGCTTTCCTGCCACGCGCCGCCGCGCACGTTCTCCAGGACGGCGTTCACGAACCGCACCATGTCCTCGTTCTCCTTCGGGATACCGATGCCGTAGTTCTCCTCGGTGAACCGGCTCCCCACGATCTTCAGCGTCGGATCCTGCGCGAGCATCCCGGCGAGGATGACGTCGTCCGTCGACACGGCCTCGACCTGCTTCTGCTGCAGCATCACCAGGCAGTCCGACCAGTTGTCCACCGAGACCGGCACCGGCTTCGACGGATCCGCCGCGATCTTCGTCAGCGAGGTCGACGTCTTGGTCGCGCACACCCGCCGCCCGCCGAGGTCCGCCAGGTTCCCGATCTTCGAGCCGGATTCGACCAGGATCCGTTGCCCCGCCTGGTAATACGCGGTCGAGAAGTTGACCTTCTTCAGTCGGCTGCAGGTGATGCTGTAGGTCCGCACCACGATGTCGACCTGCTTCTTCTCGAGCACTTCTTCCCGCAGTTTCGACGGAATCGCGCGGTACTGGACGCGCCCCTCCGCGCTGCCGAAGATCGCCTTCGCGATCTCGTTGACCATGTCGATGTCGAAACCTTCGAGCTGACCGGACGTCGGGTTCCGGAAACCGAACAGGAATGTCGTCTGGTCGACGCCCGCGACGAGTTTGCCTTTCTCCTTGATCTTCGCCATCGTCGAGCCGCTGGTGATCGACGTGCCGCTGGTCGGCCGCAGGCTGGCCAGCGGGTTGCAGCTCGTGTCGGTCGTTCCGCCACCGCCGGCGTTGTCGGCGCCGCCGACGTTCGCGGGCAGCGGCGGCGCGACCTCGCCGACGGGGGCCGGGTCGACCGGCGCCCCCGCGCTGCCACAAGCCGTCGCCAGTACCAAGACCGCGCCGAGCACGGCCGTTCGCAGACCGTTTCGCATCACCGGTACTCCCTCAGCCGTTCACGGATTCCCAACGCGGACCCCGCCGCCGCGATCAGCGCCAGCACCGCGATCCCCGGCGCGAGCAGGGTCAGCGCGCGTTCGGCGCCGCGGGTGTCGTCGAGGAATTCCTGTCGTCCCACGTTGATCGCGGCCACCAGGTTCTCGTCGAGCCGCAGGAACGCCCTGGCGGCACCGTCCGGCTTGTCGTCGCGGATGGCGGTGTCGACGGCGTCCTGGTAGGAGCCGTCGTCGTCCTGCTTCCGCACTTGCCCGTGCGCCTTGAACCAGGCCGACGCCGCCTGGATGGCCGCGTCCACCTTGTCCGCGGCCGCGCCGCCCGCGGCGAGACCGCGGGCCTCGCCCAGCAGGCCGCCCTGGCCGTCCGTCCCGCCGAGTTGCCCGGCGAGATCGACGAAGTCCTTTTCGTACGCCGCGCCGTCACCCCTGGCGACGAGGGTCAGCGTTTCGTCGGCTCGTGCCTGCAGCGCCGCGATCCGGGCGCGGACGAGGACGTCCACCTGGTGCGAGCCGTCTTCTTCACCGCTGCCGACGAGGGAGCTCTGCACGATCAGCGCGACCGCGCCCCACAGCAGGGCCACCACCACCGACACCGTCGCGACGACCAGCCCGACGTTCAGCAGCCGGTTGGTCTTCCGCGTCAGGTGCACCTGCGTGACGATCAGCGCGGCGAGCAGGGCGAGCACCAAAGCCGTTGCCAGCCAAGGGAACCCGGTCGCGTCGTCCTGTTCGGCGGCGAGCCGGTCGGTGTCGATGCGGTACAGGTCCTGGGCGGCGGGAAGGATTTTCGCCCGCATCAGCTCGGACGCTTCCCGCAGATACGAGGCGCCGACGGGGAAACCCTGCCGGTTGTAGGTGCGCGCGGTCTCGATCAGTCCTGTGTAGACCGGGATTTCGCGGCCGAGGGTGTTGATCCGCTCCGCCGCTTCGTCGACGCCGGAGGAGTCCGATGCCGCCTTCGCCAGTGCCGCCCCGGCCTCCGCGATGTCGCGTTCGTACCGCTGGCGCATCGGGAGCGGCTCGGTGCCGATGGAGAGGAACGAACTGGCCGCGGTCGCGTCGGCGTCCGAAAGCGCGCGGTAGACCTGTTGCGCGGCGGCGGCGAGCGGTTCGCGGTGGTCGATCAGTCCGTTGATCGTGTCCTTCTTGTCCTGCGCGGCCAGCGTGCCGAACAGGCCCGCGACCAGCGACAGCAGGACGAGCCCGATCGCGATCACCGACAGCCTGCCCGGCGTGGTCGCCGCGGACCGGACGATCGCGCGGATCCCGTTGCCCGGCAGTTCGAGCAGCCCGGCGATCCCTCCGCGACCTCCCGGCGCGGGGGGCGGCTCGGGGCTCCCCGGCGGCCCCGGCCGGGTCACTGTGCTCGTCATCGCCGATCCTCCCCATTGGCTCTACCCGCAAAGAAGGTATCCGAGTCGGGATCAGCGCAGCCAGTGACACCGGCGTGTGTCATCGGCACGTGATCTCCCGGCGGTGTCAGAGGCCTTTTTCCAGGCCGTGCCGCACGGCTTCCGCACGATTGCGCACACCGATCTTGACCAGCCAGCTGGGCGCGATCGTGTCCGTCAGCAGCGGCTTGCCCCGCTTCCCCATGGGCCCCACTACGACCAGCGCCACCTGGCCTTTCACGTTCATCTTTCCCATGCCACGGACGTCAGGCACGCGGCGGGGTGGATCGGGACCGTCGCCGGGTTGAACCAGGGTGGAGATTCAACCCCGGACGGCGGGTGCGACCGAATGCGGAAGCACCTCGCCCTCGGACGGCCGTTCGACGACGACCTCGACGTCGTCGTCGAACCGGTACGGCCTGGCCAGCAGGAACCCGCCGAAATGCCGCCGCATCCTGGACATCTCCGCGCGGACGGTGACGGTGCGGCCGGCGTCGCCGAAGAGGTCGCGCGACAGTTCCGACGCCGACCTGCCTTCGCGATGCCGCGCGAGGACGTACAGCATCTCCGCGTGCCGCGGGCTCAGCCGATGCGACCAGGTTCCGGCCGCACCCGAGACGCGCAGCATGCTTTCCCGCGACGACCGCAGATCGAGAACGACCCGTGTCGGCGGCGCTTCCTCCTCCTCCTCGGTAAGCCGGACGAGCCACCCGCCCGGCAGCGGCTCCAGCAGGCATTCGCCGTAGGCCGGCAGCCAGGTGCGACCGGGGGCGGCGTCGTCCGGCAACGCGATCCGGCCGACCGGGACGAGCCCGGCCGAGGCCGCGATCCAGCCGTGCGGGTCGGCGATGACCGCCCGGCCCTTCACCTTGGCGAGCAGTGGCGTGGCCAGGCCGCGCAGCCGTTCGAGTTCCGAGAGGTGGGTGGTGCGCAGATGTGCTTCGGCGAGCTTCGCGACCGTATCGACCAGGGCGAGGGTCGTCGGGTGCACGGTGGCGGCGGGTCCGGAGAGGTCGACGGCGCCGAGCAGCCTGCCGTCCCTCGGATCGTGCAACGGCGCGGCGGCGCAGGTCCAGTCGTGCTGGTTGCTGACGTAGTGCTCGGCCGAGTAGACCTGGACCGGATGCCTGGCGACCAGCGCCGTCCCGATGGCGTTGGTGCCCGCGGCGCGCTCGTGCCAGTCGACCCCTTCGACGAACCCGAGCCCGTCGGCGCGGCGGCGGACCGCGGTGCTGCCGTCACGCCAGAGGACACGGCCGTCGGCGTCAACGACCGCCATGATGTGCGCGGCCTGCTCGGCGAGGCTGATCAGGCCGCCGCGCAGCACGGGGAGGACGGCCGCGAGGCCGCTCTGGCGGCGGCGGGCTTCCAGCCGGTCCGGGGTGAGCGCCGACGACGGCGAGCCGCGATCCGGGTCCAGCCCGAGATGCCGCATACGCTGCCAGGACGCGGCGATGACCGCTCGCGGAGGACTCGGGAGCGTGGTCCCGGCGAGCGCCGCCTCGCGTACCTCGGCGAGGGCACGCGCGTGCCGCCGCGGGTCCGCGCCGACCGGCAGCGCCGCCTCCAGCTGCACCTGGCCCACTCCTCTGCTCTGTTCAGGGCAGTGTGCCCGGGTCTCCCGGGGAGCGGAAGGTCTCTGTGACCTGGGCGCGGTCTACCCGGGGAAGGGCGCGTCCACGAGGTGGGGCATGGGCACGACCTCCGCCGGCTTCCGGCCCAGCAGCAGACCGGTCCTGGTGGCCTCGGCCATCACGGCGCGGACGTCGACGCACCACGGGCCGTCGGGCTTCAGCTCCACGAAAGCGCTCTCTCCCCGCTTGAGCACGAAATGCGGCTGGCCGTCGAGCGCGATGGAACCGCCGGCCGCGGCGAGGTCGACGCGGACCCCCGCGTGCAGCACGCTCCAGCCGCGGACACCCACCGCCCGGACGTCGCCGGGCGCGATCGGCGCCTGCACGACGTACGGCGTCTCGTCGACCGGCCCGAGGGAGACCGCGACGCCGTCCACAGTGGACTTCGGACTGGGACACAGCCGCCCGGGGATGCTCGACAGCCCGACCCCGTCCGGGACGGCGAACGTGCAGTACAGCTCGGTCAGCGACGCGGGGTCCCACCGGCTCTCCGAACACACGCTGACGTCGGTCAAGGCGATCTCGCGGCGGGCCTTCGTGACGACCTCGAGCACGGTCGCGCGGTTCGTGACCAGGTCCGTGTCCACCTGGTGGGTGGCCACCAGCCCGGCGGCGAGCCCGGCGACAGTGGACTCGTCGGCGCCTCCGGACGGCAACATCAGCAACGGCACGTCGCCGCAGGCGGCCGCCGCCGCCCGCATCATGGTCTCGTTGCCGAGGCAGATGAGCACGCTGGCACCCGCGTCCACCATCCGGCGGACGGTGCCGATGATCTTCCCCGCGTCGGTCCACACCATCACGCGGCCGACGCCGGCCACTCTCAGTGCCGAACGCAGCCCCTGGATGTCACGCTCCGAAGCAGGGTTCGCCACGATCCCCGCAACCGCTTCGCTCACATGTCCTCCGCTGCCGCGCCAAGTCCCTACAAGGAAACGACGTCCGGGCCACGAAAGAAAGAGTTGCACGAGGTTGCATCACAAAGCCACCTCGGCGGACGAAGGCGACCAGCAGCGCGAGTTCGAGGATCAGCAGGATCCGTTCGGCCACTCCGCTCACGCCACGGGCGTTGACCAGGAACGTCGCGACGAAGACCCCCAGCGCGGCCAACGTGGCGTAGGACAGCCGCCGGGTCCCGCCGAGGAGCAGCCCTGCCAGCGGCAACGCGGTGAACGCAGCGAGCGCGACGTACCGGTGGATCGCGCCGTGCCAGGTCAGCGGCTGGTCCATCGGCTCCTGCGGAAACACGGCGAGCAGACACAGCCCAACGCCGAACAAGGTGACCAGCCTGGCCGCCCACACCGCCCCGGACAGGCGGACGCCGCCCGCGACGGTCAGCGCGCCGAAGCCGACGGCCAGCATGGCGACCCCGACGAGCCGCGCGCCCTGGCCGACGTGGACGTACTCGCTGAAGGTGGTGGCGAGCGGATCGACCGCGCCGGCGTTGACGATCTCGACGTAGACCGCGATGACCAGGCCCACGGCCAGCCACGCGAACGCGGACAGCCGGATCAGCCCTCTGATGTCGTTCATGAACCGAGCCTGACCGCGCGACACCGTCCGGCACATCCCGCCCGGGCGAGCAGTCCGCGTCCCCTCGTGGGGGACTCCCGGTGTCCCCCACGAGGGGATGTGCCCGGTCCGCGGCGTCGTTAGCGTCGAGCCATGGACTCGTACGGCGGTTCACTGGGGTGGGCGCTCCTCACCGGACGCGACGCCGATCTGGAACCGCCTTCGGCCTGGTGGCAAGTCCCTGCCTGGATCAAGGCCGTCCTCACCGCGTCCACGCTCGCGGTGCTGGCGGGCCTGACCTACGGCACGTGGGCGCGGTACCTCGGCGGTAGCAACGCGCCGCTGGTCTTCTTCCTGCTGCTCCTGCAGATCGTGCCGCCGTTGCTGGTCGTCAAGCGCCCGCTGACCGCCGTCCGGGTGGCGGCGGCGGGGATGGTCGGCGCGATCATCGCGGTCCTCGTCCCCGCCGGCCACACGCTGTTCGGCCGGACGGTTTCGGACTGGCCGTTGCAGGTCCACGTCCTGCCGTATCTCCCGGTGCTCGCGATGACGCTCGCCCGCACGAAACCCGGGCAGGGCAGGGGGATCTCGATCATCGCCGTGACGCTGGCCGTCGGGGTCGGCATCGCGCAGCTGCCGCGCACGGGCTCGAAGACCCTGGTGTGGTCGTTGATCGTGGTGGCCGCGACCATCGTGGCGGGCTACGGGATGCAGCAACGCCGCCGGGCGCTGGAGCAGGCCGACGCGGCCGAGCGCACGACGGTCGAGGAGCGGGCGAAGCGGGCTTCGTTGCAGGAACGCGCGTTGATCGCCAGAGAACTGCACGACATCATCGGCCATCACCTTTCCCTGATCGCGTTGCGGACCGACAGCGCGCGCTACCGAGTCCCGGACGTGTCCGAGGCCGCGGAGGAGGAATTCCGCGCCATCGGGGTCGCGGCGCGGGAAGCGCTCGACGAGGCCCGACGTCTGGTCGGCGTGCTGCGGGACACCGAGGCCGAGCCGGAGCATGAACCGCAGCCGGGGCTCGCGGAGGTGCCGACGCTGATCGACGGCTGCCGGGCCTCCGGGATCGGGATCCGCGCCGAGATCTCCGGAGGGGAAGGCGTTCCCGCCCTGATCGAACTGGCCGCGTACCGGATCCTCCAGGAGGCGCTGAGCAACGCGGCACGGCACAGCCCAGGGGCGGAAGTGGACGTCCAGGTGCGGCGAGGACCCGACGGGCTCGAAATCCTCGTGGAGAACGGGCCGCCCACGCGCCCTGCCTCCCCTTCGGCAGGCGACGGCACCGGTCTCGCCGGGATCGCCGAACGCGTTAGCATGATCGGCGGTTCCTACGAGGCAGGACCGCGGGCCGACGGCGGTTTCCGCGTGGCCGTCAAGCTGGACCTCCCGGGGGTGGACGACGCGTGACGACCGTTTTCATCGTCGACGACCAGGCCTTGGTGCGGGAAAGCTTCGCCGGCCTGCTGAACGCGCGACCGGGTCTGGACGTGGTGGGCCAAGCAGGTGACGGGATCGCCGCGCTCGCGGGTATTTCCGCGCTGGCCACGCCACCGGACGTCGTCCTGATGGACATCCGGATGCCGGTGATGGACGGTCTCGAAGCGACCAGGCGGCTGCTCGAAGGCGACGGCGAGAAGCCGAAAGTGCTCGTCCTGACGACGTTCCATCTGGACGACTACGTCTACGAGGCGCTGCGGGCGGGCGCGAGCGGGTTCCTGTTGAAGGACGCGCCGTCGGCCGAACTGATCAACGCCATCGAAGTGGTCGCCGCCGGTGACGCGCTGCTCTCCCCCGCGGTCACGAAGCGGCTCATCGCGAACTTCGTGGCGAGCGCACCGGTTCCGCGGCCGTCCCCGGCGACGTTCGACGTGCTCACCGAACGCGAGCGGGAAGTGCTGCGGTTGATCGCGAAAGGACGGTCCAATCCGGAGATCGCCGCGGATCTGGTGCTCTCGGCACAGACCATCAAGACGTATGTGGGCCGGATACTGGCGAAACTCGGGTTACGGGACCGGGCACAGGCGATCGTGCTCGCCTACGAGGCGGGACTCGTCTCCCCCACCTGACGGTCGGCGGGCCTCGTCAGGACGCGGACACCGAGCGGGACGAGCGCCAGGCCGAGGGCCACCGCGGTGAAGACGCTCAGGAGCTCGCTTTCCTTGAGCACTCCCATCCAGAGCGTGCACGGCCAGAGGAACAGCAGTGCCCGCACGATGCCGAAGGTGCCCGCCCGGAACGCGCCGATGGCCAGCAGCAGCCCGCCGGCGTATTGGCCGACCGACGCGGTGACCGGGACCCGCCACAGCCCGTAGGACAGGTCGACATAGTCGTCCATCACCAGCTTCGTCGCGTGGTCCAGACCGAGTTTGTCGACGAGCTCGAAAGCCGTCAGCTCGACACCGGCGAAGTAGACCCGTGCGAACAAGCCGAACGCGAGCAGCAGGAATCCCCACGCGGCCAGCGCCGGCGCCTTCGCCGCGACGATTTTCGCCAGCATCAGGAAAGCCGGCAGCAGGAGGACCGCTCCCAGCAGGAAGAGCGAGTACGCGGCCGTCACGAAGCCCGGGTTCGCGGCGTACGCGGCCAGCTGTCCAGGCGCGGCGAAGGGCTGCTGGTCGAACCACGCGACTTGCTCCGGCGTGAAGTCCTTGAGCACCAGATGCCGCAGCAGCAGGCCCGCGCACCACACGAGCGGGGCGAGAATCAGTGCCACTCCGCCGATCCATCGGCCGGTTTTCCCGTTCATGGCGGAAGCGTCGCCGATGGGGACGGCACGGGGCAGCGGGCGAAGGTCAGGCGGGAGCCTCGACTTTCGTCAGGTTCGAGGACAGCGTGGCGGTCCTGCCGGTGCGCGGACGGACGACACGCGTGATGGGTGGACGACACCCCGGAAAAGCAGCAGGGCCGCCTCCCCGAAGGGATGACGGCCCTGCTTGGAAAGCTTGGGTCAGATCACGGTGACCGAGGTGGCCTGCGGACCCTTCGCGCCCTGCCCGATCTCGAACTCCACGCGGGCGTTCTCCTCGAGGGTACGGAAGCCGTTGCCCTTGATCTCGCTGTAGTGCACGAAGACGTCGCCGCCGCCGTTGTCGGGAGTGATGAAGCCGAACCCCTTCTCGGAGTTGAACCACTTCACAGTGCCCTGAGTCATAAAATCTCCATATGCAACACAAACAAACAGGAAGCCACGTCGGCAGCCCGGGTCATGACCAGACGGTTTGCTTCCCCGGAAACACGAGGAGACACTACGCCCGCTGAGTTCTGCGAGCGTGAACCAACACGAACACAAAAAACGAGACCTGAATCAGTAAAGCACACCTCACGCAGGCCGACAAGCGTCTTCACCCTGGTGTGCGCAGCCGCACTGTACCTCTCCCGCCGGAGGCTCCGCCGCCCGGGTTATTCGCCGCTGGCGGCGCGCAGGGGTACCTCGGCGCCGAACGGCGAACGGCGCAACGCCTCCCGGTTCGTGGCCACGACGGCGATGTCGTGGGTCTCGGCGTCCGCGCTGAACTGCACCGGCACCACGCCGGAAACGGACTTGTCCTGTGGCTTCGTTTCGTCAGCCATGTTTTCTCCCAGTGTCAACACAAGGCTCTAAGTACTGCGTGCCAACAACTTCACCGGTGATCGTCCCGGTCCATATCGGACCCTCGGTGTTGCGGCGATTGTGCCACGGCCGACCGACAAAATCCGGTCTCCGCGACCGAAAGTCGGCCGAGTCGTCACCGGTTTCCCACCCTTTGGAGCAGGTGAAGGCGGCACCACAAGGGTTTCTGTGTATCCCCTGAGAAAAAGTACCGCCCGGTAGTCCGGCACGGCGGCCCTACTGGCCTCCTTGCTGTGACCTCGCGGCGCCCAGCAGGCTCGTCAGCCGGATGTCCGGGGTCACCACGTCCGGATCCGTCCTGATGTCGATCACGCAGGGCCGTTGCCGCACCAGCGCGCTCGCGATGATCGGCTCCAGCTCTTCACGGTCGTCCACGGTGTACCCGGCGGCGCCGAGCCCGCGTGCCCACGACGCGAAGTCGGTGACGGGGACGGTGACGCCCGAAAGCCGGCCGTGTTTGCGCGCCTGATGCACGGCGAGCGGGCCGTGCACTCCGTTCTGGAACACCAGGACGGTCACCGGAACGCGGTAGCGGACGGCGGTCTCGATCTCCTGCCCGGTCATGAGCGCGCCGCCGTCGCCGGCCATCGCGATCACCGTCCGGCGTGGTTCGGCGAGTTTGGCCGCGACCGCCGCGGGGACCGCGTAGCCCATGGCCGCGTTGCTCGGCCCGAGCTGGCTGCGCGGCGCGGTGAAACACCAGTACCGGTGCATGAACTGGGCGAAGTTGCCCGCGTCGCTGGTCACGATCGCGTCCTCGGGCGCGAGTTTGCGCACCGCCCGGATGACGTCGGCGGGGTGGACGCGGGTCGCGCCGCTGGTGTCGGGCGGTGTCATGAAGGTGTGCACGGCGGCGTTCGCGGCCGACGCGCGCCGCTGCCGCGGCGAGGCGACAGTGCGCAGTTCGCGCAGGAAGGGCTCGACCTCGGAGTCGACCCGGAAGGTCAGCCCGCCGCGGCGGGCGGGCTCGATCCCCGTGCCGACCAGCACCAGGGTCTGCGACGGCGTCGGATAGCGGAAGGACTGGGTGGTGACCTCGTCGAGCTGTGTGCCCAGCGCGAGCACGAGGTCCGCGCGCTCCAGCGCGTCGAGCTGCCGCGCGGGGATGCCGATGCCGAGGTGGCCGGCGTAGCGCGCGTGGTTCTCGGGGAAGGCGTCCTGACGGCGGAACGCGTTGTACACCGGCAGAGCGAGCTCGTCGGCGACGGCGATCAGCTCGTCGCGCGCGGCGCGGGCCCGGCCACCGACGATCACCACCGGGTAGCGGGCCTCGTCGACCAGTTGCGCGACGGCCTCGGCGGTCCTGCCGAGAGCGCCGGTGGCGGGCGGGCGCACGGCGGCGACGGGTTTGGCCGAATCGAACGGGACCCCCCAGAAGTCGGCGGGGACGGCGACGACGGTGGGCCCCGGCCGTCCTTCCCGGCAGCGGGTCAGCGCCTCGACCAGCAGGCCGGGGACCTCGTCGGGCGATTCCGCGCGGCCGGTCCACTTGGCGATCGGCTCGAACATCGCGGTCAGATCGGCGGTCGGCAGTTCGCTCGTCGGGCCGGGATCCTGCGGCGGGTTCTCCAGGAGGACGACCATCGGGCTCTCGTCCTGGTACGCCGTCGAGACGCCGATCGCGAGGTTCGCCGCGCTCGGGCCGCGGCCCGCCAGCAGCACCGCGGGGTGCTCGGTCAGCTTGCCTTCGGCCTCGGCCATGAAGGCCGCGCCGGAATCGTGCCTCGCCGAGACGAAGGTGATCGAGCGCTCCCGTTGCAGCGCGTCGAGCAGATCCAGGAAGGACTCACCCACCACCGCGTACACACGGTGGATCTGCGCCTCGGTCAGGATCCTCACGGCCGTCTGGGCGACGGACGCTCCCGGTTGGTATCTAATGAGAAGAGCTTAGGCGGGCGGTGATCGGTGCCGTCAAGCGATCTTCCGATTCCGGCAACCCCGGAGCGGCGGAATGTCCGATATTCGGAACGTGTTCGAGCAAGGGAGCACGAAAACGTGACCTCAGCCACCGCCGGACGTGAAACTGTTTTCACTTACGGGGCGCCGGCCTTGAAGTACGGCACCGGGTCGAGCGACGAGATCGGCTACGACCTCACTCAGTACGGCGCGCGCCGCGTGCTCGTCCTGACCGACGCGGGTGTCGCCGCGACGGGCTGGCCACAACGGATCGCCGAAGGTATCGAGACCTATGGCATCGAAGCCGTCGTCTTCGACGGCGTGCACGTCGAGCCGACCGACGTCAGCATGCGGAAGGCCGTCGACTTCGCCCGCGGGCAGGGCGAGTGGGACGCCTTCGTCGCCGTGGGCGGCGGGTCGGCCATCGACACCGCCAAGGCGGTGAATCTGTTGACCAGCAACGACGGTGACCTGATGGACTACGTCAACGCCCCGGTCGGCGGCGGCCGCGCGCCGAGTGCGCCGCTGAAACCGCTGGTCGCGGTGCCGACCACCACCGGGACGGGTTCGGAGAGCACCACGGTCTGCGTGCTGGACGTGTTGTCACTGCGGGTGAAGAGCGGCATCAGCCATCTCCGGATGCGGCCGAGCCTCGCCGTGGTCGACCCGCGGCTGACGGTCTCGCAGCCGCCGGAGGTCACCGCCGCGAGCGGGATGGACATCCTCTGCCACGCCGCGGAGAGCTACACGGCCAAGCCGTACACCGAATTCGACCGGAAGCGGCCGGAGGACAGGGTCCCTTACTGTGGCTCGAATCCGCTGGCCGACATGTTCGCCGAGCAGTCGCTGCGGCTGCTGTCGTGGGCGCTGCCCGCGGCCGTGCGGGACGGCTCCGACCTGAAGGCGCGCGAGGCGATGGCGCTCGCGGCGACGTTCGCCGGGCTGGGGTTCGGCAACGCCGGCGTGCACATCCCGCACGCCAACGCGTATCCGATCGCCGGGCAGGTCCGGGACTTCCATCCGTCCGGCTATCCGGGAGACGAAGCGATGGTGCCGCACGGGATGGCGGTCTCGCTGACCGCGCCCGCGGCGTTCCGGTTCACCTTCGACGCCGCGCCGGACCGGCACATCCGGGTGGCCAGGCTGCTCGCGCCGGACTACGAATGGCCGGGCGATCTGCGGGAACACCTGCCCGCGGTGCTGGGGCGGATCATGCGGGAGATCGGGATCCCCAACGGGATCGGCGCCGTCGGCTACGCGGAGTCCGATGTGGACTCACTCGTTTCCGGCACGGTGAAACAACAACGGCTGCTGGCGACGGCGCCCCGCGAGGCGTCCGAAGCGGACCTCGCCGTCATCCTGCGCGAGTCGGTGACGCTGTGGTGAACGCCGAGTACCCGCACTGGCAGACGGTTCCGTTGCGGTGGAAGGACAACGACGTCTACGGGCACGTCAACAACGTCGTCCACTACTCGGTGATGGACACCGTGATCAACACGTGGCTGATCGAACGCGGCGGTCTCGACATCGAAACCGGTGAGGTCATCGGGCTGTGCGTGGAATCGCAGTGCAAGTACCACGCTTCGGTGTCGTTCCCGGGTGACCTCGAAGTCGGCCTGCGCATGGGCCATCTCGGCCGGTCCAGCGTCCGCTACGAGGTCGGGATGTACTCGAAGGAGACGGTGATCGCCGAAGGTCACTTCGTGCACGTCTTCGTGGATCGCGAATCCCGGCGGCCGGTCCCCGTCGAGGGTCTACTCAGGAGTGCGCTCGAAGAACTGCGCACTGGGCTGGGGTAGCCGCGGCGACCACGCGTGCATGAGCTGGGCGTAGCGCGTGGACCGGTCCATGAGTTCGAGGTGGGTACCCAACGCGGTCTCCTTGCCGTCCATCACCAGGACCCGGTCCGCGCGCAACGCCGACGTCAGCCGGTGCGCGATCACCACCAGCACCCCGCCCCGCTCGGCGAACGCCCGTTCCGCGCGGGCTTCGGCGGGTGGGTCGAGGTGCGACGTCGCCTCGTCGAGGATGACGACGCCCGCTTCGCTCGCGTAGACGCGGGCGAGCGCGATCAGCTGCGCCTCACCGGCGGACAACGCGCCGTGCCCGATCTCGCCGTCGAGTCCGCCCAGCCGCGTGACCAGCGGTTCCGCGCCGACGGCGGCCACCGCGGCCAGGAGTTCGCCGTCCATCGCGGTCTGCGCGAACAGGCCGACGTTGTCCCGCACGGACCCCGCGAAGACGTAGGCCTCCTGCGGGATCAGCGCGATCATCCGGTGCCGCAGCGCCGCCGGGACCTCCCGGACCGGTACCCCGCCGAGCAGCACCCGGCCGCCTTGCGGTTCGAGCATTCCGGTCAGGAGCCCGGCCAAAGTCGACTTGCCGATCCCACTCGGCCCCACGACCGCGAGCCGCTCGCCGGGCCGCAGGTGCAGGTCGAGTCCTCGCACCACCGGCTGCGCGGCCGCGCCCCAGCTGAAGGTCAGGTCGCGCACATAGATCGCGGTCCCGTCGGGTTCGGCCGTGCCGTCGGGTTCCGGTTCGGCCTGCGCGGTCTCCGCCAGCCGCCGCAGCGCGACGATCAGCCGCAGCACCACGGTGCTCGCGGTCGCGGCCAGCCCGCGCAACGCCGGTTGCATCGTCGTCGCGAGGTAGACGAGCGCGCCGAGCGCGGCCCCGGCCGTGAGCACCCCGTCCCTGACCATGCCCGGCGCCACCAGCAACGCCAGGAGCAGCGGCACGAACCCGCCGGTCGCGATCACCACCGTCCTGGCCGCCCCGGACCGCGCCACCCGCACGGCCGCCGCGGCCTGCGTGTCGATGGCGTCGTAGAGCTCCAGCGCGGCCAGCGGTTCCGCGCCGCAGGCGACGACGTCGCGCATCCCGGACAGCGACGCGCCCGCGACCTCGGCGGTCCGCTCGTCGGCCAGTGCCAGCGCACGCTGACGACGGGCCAGCGACGGGAGCAGACAGGCGAACACCGCGACCGCGACCACCACCGGGATCGCGACGATCAGCGCGAGCGAACCGGCGACGGTGAACAGCCCGGCCAGCGCCGCCACCGTCGTCACGATCATCCCGCGCGCCTGCACCAGAAGCCCGGCCGTGGCGTCGCGGACCACTTCGACGTGCTGGGTGATCCGGGCGACGCCGCTGGCGTCCGGCTGGTTGCGCGGTGGCGCCGGATCGTGCAGGACCCCGCGCACGACGGCCGTCACCAGCGCGTCGCGCAACGGCTCGACGACCTTGCCGAGCTGATGCCACACCAGCCGTGAGCCCAGCGCGCCGATGACGGCGACCAGCCCGAAGACCGCGAGCCAACGCAGTCCGGTGCCTGGCCGATCCGCGGCAAACCCCTCGTCAACCGCGAGTTCGACCAGGCGACCGGACAAGAACGCGGGCGCGCTTTCCAGTACGGAGCAGGCAAGCAGGACCAGCCCGCCGCGCCACTGCCCGGCCAGCGCCGAGCGGTAGAGCCCCCAGACGCTCATTGCGCGCCCTCGGTGAAAACCGCCTGATAGGCGGGATCCCGCCACAGCCCATCGTGGGTGCCGACCGCGCGGACGCGGCCGTCTTCCAGCCACACCACCGTGTCCGCCCGCGACGCGGTGGCCGCGCGATGGGTCACCACCACCCTGGTCCGGCCGGGAAGCGTGCGTTCGATCGCCTCTTCGACCGCGGCTTCGGTGACCGTGTCGAGGCTGGCGGTGGCGTCGTCGAGGATGAGCACCCGCGGCGCGTGCGCGATCGCGCGCGCCAGCCCGATCCGCTGCGCCTCGCCGCCGGAAAGCGGTGTCTCCGAAAGCGGCGTCCGATAGCCGTCCGGCAGCCGGACGATCAGGTCGTCGACCTGCGCGGACCGGCACGCGGCGCGTACGGCGGCGTCGCCCGCCCACGAGCCGTAGCCGACGGCGTCACCGATGGTCGCCCCGAGCAGCGCGGGCCGCTCGAAGGCGAACCCCACGACCGCGCGGAGTTCGTTCGGCCGCAGCCGGTCCAGCGGACGGCCGTCGAGCAGCGCCGTCCCCCGGTCCGGGGTCAGCAGCCCGCCGAGGACGTTGACCAGCGCGGACTTCCCCGAACCGGATCGCCCGACGATCGCGGTGAACCGGCCGCCCGGAACGAGCAGGTCGACGTCCCGCAACGCGCCTTCGACCGTGACACCGCGCAGTTCGAGCGCGCCCCGGCCGGGGACGACACCGAGGTCGCCCGGCTCGGGGACCGGCGAGTCCAGCACCTCGTTGATCCGCCGCGCGCACGACCGCGCGCGGGAAAGTGTGGTGAGCAAGGGAATCTGGGTGATCAGGCCCATGCCGAGCGCGACGTAGCCGAGCGCCGCGAGGACCTGGCCGACGGTCAGCCTGCCTTCCAGCACGCCGAAACCGGCGGCGGCGAGCACCGCGAGTTCCACCGCGGGCAGCAGCAGACCGGAGCGCCACACCATCCTGGCCTGCGTCCGCCACATCCCGCGGCCGGCGAGGCTCAGCTTCGGCAGCGGCCGCAGGACCCGTTCGGCCTCGCGGTCGGCGGTACCCGACGCGGCGATCGTGCGGAGCCCGGCGACCGCGTCGACCATCCTCGCCGCGAGTTCGCCGGACACCTCCTGATAGGTCAGGACGTCGTCCGCGGTGTGCTTCAGATGGGTGCGCGCGAGCATCAGGCCGAACGGGATGCTGCCGAGGAAGACGAGCGCGAGCCGCCAGTCCATCAGCGCGAGCAGGACGACGGCCCCGCCGGAGATCAAGGTGGTCGATCCGAGCTGGACGACGACCGAGGCGACCATTCCCGCTCCGGTGCAGTCACCGGTGAGCCTGCTGATCGCGTCGCCGTCGGCGAAGGTCGATCGGGTGCCGAGGGCGAGATGACGGTCGGCGAGTTTCCGGCGCAGCCAAGCGGTCGCGGCCGCGGTCATCCGCGCGGTGAGGATGCCGCCGATCAGGCCGACGGCGATCTCGGTGACACCGAGGACGATCAGCCAGGAGACCTCGGGAAGGCTGGGCCGCCCGGCCACCACGGCGTCCACCGCGGCGGCGAGCGCGCCGGGCAGCAGCAGTCCCGACGCCGTCCCGGCGAGCGCGCTGAGGATCAGCGCGATCAGGCGGGGGCGATCGAGCAGGGTCACGGTGACCAGCAGGCGATCGGCTGAACCCGCCATCCCACTCCTTACAACGTGATCCCAACGAGACGAACCAGACGGCAAAATGAAGGCGCGGGAGCGGCGCACTTGGCCTGTGCCGCTCCCGCGCCCTCAGTGATCAGCCGTGACTCAGTGGCAGGTCAGCAGGCTGACGGTGCTGTTGGCGCAGGAGGCCAGCAGGCTGAGGTTGCTCGCGCCGCCGTGGCTGCCACCGCCGCCGCCTTCGAGGACCTCGGGGGTTTCCAGAGCCTGCAGGTCGAGAACCAGTTCCATGGTGTTCCCTTTCACTAGTTATCTCTTGGTCCGCCGTCCTCACTGGACGGCAGTTCGGGAGGACAGGAAAGGCAGTGCGGCCTTTCCGTCCAGGGTGGCGGCCAGTGCGAGCAGGACGCCCGCGCCGCCGGTGACGACGTCCATCGACAGCCGCAGCAGCTGGTTGCCGGGGAACGCCAGGCCGCCCTTGTACGGCACCGCGTACCAGGCCAGCCGGGAAAGATGCAGGTCGATGGCGTCGCGGACGCGTTGGTCCGGTTCGGCGCCCATGGCCAGCGCGGTCATCAGCCCGCCCCGGCCGAACAGCAGCCCGGGGTGGATGACGAACTCGCCGCGGCACGCTTCACGCAGGCCGGGAAGGCTCTTCAACGCCTTCGCGCCGGGACGGTGTTTCGCCAGCTCTTCGGCGACCATGAGGATCCCGGCGCTGCCGACACCCGCGTAGGGCAATGTCCGGGTCTCGCCGTCGCGGACCTGCAGTGAGCCGTCGTCGCTCTCGACACACTCCTCGATGTCCCGCTCCAGCGCCTGGTCCGCGAAGGACAGCCAGCCCTCTTCGCGGGTGCGCTCGAACAGCCGCACGAACAGCAGCGCCGGACCGGACCAGCCGTTGAGCAGCCCGGCCCTGCCGAAGTCTCCGGGCGGGGCGGCGGTTTCGAGCGCTTCGGCGAGCCGGACGGCGGTGGCGAGCGCCTGCCTGCCGAACTCGTTGTCCTTGCGGGACACCGCGAAGTGCAGCTGGGTGAGCCCGATACCGGACAGGCCGCCTTCGAGACCGTGGTCGGTGGTCTGCTCGACCAGCGTCGCCGACGCCGTCAGCAGTTTGGTGGCCTCGTCGCGGTATCCGAGTTCTTCGAGGACGTACGCGATCCCGTACGAGCCGTCGTAGAACCCCGGACGTCCCGGCGGTTCGCGGCGGATCGAGTCCAGCAGCCAGCGCTCGTGCTCCCGGTGGCGCTCACCGCAGACCGTTTTCAGCGCGTAGAGGACGCCGGCCGCGCCGTAGCCGAAGCACGCTCCGCCGACGCGGAACTGTTCGATGTCGCCGGGGAAGAGCCGGTCGGCGCGCTCGGGGGTCGCGCTGGCGAGGATCGCCTCGGTGATCTGCTTGCGCACCAGCGCCCAGTCCGGTTTGTCCTGGTCGAGTTCGGTCACGCTCGTCAGCGGCGGGGTGTTCCGGGGCGCGAGCTCGGCGACGATCGAGTCGGCGTAGCCCTCCGGGACGTCGAAGCGCTGCTGGACGAAGTCCGCGAGCCCGCGCAGTTTCGCCGGGGCAAGCTCGAGGAGCGTGGTGAGCGGCAGGAAGATCCACAGCTTCAGGACGGCGAGCGCGTACTCGTCGACCTCGAACCCGTTCCGGTCCCGCGGGGCGCGGAAGCCGGGCGCGCCGAGCGCGGGCCGCTTGCCGCTCTCGATGTCGGACGCCATCTCGAAGTCGATCAGCGACACCGTGTCGGTGTCTTCGGTGTCTTCGGTGCCTTCGTCGACCAGGATGTTCAGGGAGTGCAGGTCGCCGAAGACGATCCCGCGGCCGTGCACCTCACCGACCATCGCCTCCACCCGGCGGACCAGCGCCAGCGCGCGTTCGGTGTACGCGGCGATGTCGGCCTCGGTGGTGTCGCGCCTGGTCAGCGGGTAGTTGCGGGCGAGCCAGTTGCCCAGCGAGACGCCGGGCATGTACTCCATCGCCAGGAAGTGGTGCTCCCAGACGGTGAAGCGATCGTAGGTGGCGGGGATCCCGACGATTCCCTTCAACCGCTCCAGCACCTCGTGCTCGCGGCGGAGGCGTTCGACGGCGTCGACCTCGTCGCGGTCCAGGCCCGCGAACGGCCTGGCCTCCTTGAGGAC
Source organism: Amycolatopsis sp. TNS106 (assembly GCF_019330265.1). NCBI lineage: Bacteria > Bacillati > Actinomycetota > Actinomycetes > Pseudonocardiales > Pseudonocardiaceae > Amycolatopsis > Amycolatopsis sp. TNS106. Next base: position 5,973,471 of record NZ_CP024972.1, read on the forward strand.
CACCTGTTCCCCGTCGGTCTTCCGGTCGGCGAGGTACACGCCGCCGCCGTTGGAGAAGTGCAGCGAGCTCTTCACCTGATAGGGAAACTGATCCGCGCCCCCGCTCTTGCGAGCGGCGAGATGAGGCGCGAGGAACTCCGGAATCGTCACCCAATCGGGTACGGAGAAGGTCGGCTCGCGTTTGTCCGGGACCAGCGTCCCGTCCGGCTTGCGCACCGCGAGGACCCGCTTGCCGTCGAGTTCGACCCATTGCTCGGCGAATCCGCCGTAGCGGACGTAGAGCGGCCCGGCACCGTACCGGAGATCACTGAGAATGTATGCCCCCGGTTCGCCGTCGAGTTTCGCCGACAACTCGGCGAGAACCCGCTCGAGCTCGTTGTTGTCAGCCGGATAAAGAGTCAGTAACTTACCGCTTCCGTCACGCGGAGCGTATTTCGAATTCCTCGCGAGCAGGGTGCTCCGCGAGCGCAGATGCTTGTAGGACACTTCGTGCTCGACACAATGCTCGTGCACCTTCACGAGCACCCGCTCGGCGTTGCCCAAACCTGCCGAAACGTGGATTTTCCAGCCCTGCAAGGGAAGGTTTCGAGCAACAGGGTGCAGCAGCCGCCACACTCCACGCACTCCGGTGCGCCAGCCGGCCTCGGGAGCGGGCAGCAGGGCGGCGAAATCGTCGGCGACGTCCCCGTTTTCCCGCTGCTCATCGAAGAACAGTGGATCGGCGAAGCAATACGCTTCGTACCGGACGTCCATCGAGCGCCCCCTCCTTGGCACCAATCGGATGGGCCATGTGCACCATCGCGATGGAGAATATTCCACCCGCCGGACACCGAACGGCCAATCCGCCATACCGGGGGTTCGGATGGGCTGTTCAGGGACGTGAATTCGAAATCTACCGAATGGTAGGGGTACCCAGCGTGAGATCAACTCTTATTTCAACCACCCGGTCGGTGTGTAACAGGAGCGAACCGGCGAAGTAATCCCTGGTCCAGGTGGCGGACACAATAACGCGCGCCCGAATCGACCGGGCGCCGACCGGAGGCGCTTCGTGATCTATTCACCCGAGGTCTGGACCACTACGCCGGCCGTGGCGCCCGCCACGCGGCCCACCGGTCGCCCGTCGGCGGTGATCCGTCCGGAGGTACGTTGTCGCCGGTGAAGCAGGTAAGGAGGCCGACGTGATCACAGGCTTCGCGGTGACCGTCGCGATCTGCGCGATGCTGGTCGCGGCGTGGAGTTTCGTCCAGGCCGCGCGCAAGAAACTGCCCGACAACGCCCTGCTCGCCGGCCTCGCCGTGGTCGAAGCCCTGCTGGTGGCCCAGCTCGTGATCGGTGTCGTGCTGCTGATCGGCGGCGGCACCCCCGGCAGCATGGCCACGTATCTCGCCTACCTGATCGGCTGCCTGGTCGTGCTCCCGCTCGGCACGTTCTGGGCGCTGGCCGAGCGCACCCGGTCGAGCACCGTCATCCTCGGCATCGCCTGCCTCGCGATCCCGGTGATGGTGCTCCGGCTGCACGAGGTGTGGGCGGGCGCCAGTGCGTGAAGAAACCGAGGAGAAGACGGTGGACAAGGCCTCCGGCCCGGGGCGGATCCTGGTCGCCGTGTACGCGATCTTCGCGCTGGCGGCGACCTCACGCGCGGCCGTGCAGATCAGCACCAAGTTCCACGAGGCCCCGCTGGCCTACGCCCTCTCCGCGTTCGCGGCCGTCGTGTACCTCCTGGCCACCGTCGCGCTGGCCCGCCGCGGCGCGGGCTGGTGGCGGGTCGCGCTCGTCGCCTGCGCCGTCGAACTGCTCGGCGTCCTCACCGTCGGCACGTTCAGCCTCTTCGACCGCGAGGCCTTCCCGCACGCCACCGTGTGGTCGGTCTACGGCCAGGGTTACCTCTTCATCCCGCTGATCCTGCCCGTGATCGGGCTGTACTGGTTGCGGCGGACGAAGCCCTGACACGGAACTCGCGTGATCAGAGGCGTATCTCGCGTGATTGAAGGCGTAACTCGTGTGTTCCGCCTCTGATCACGCGAGTTACGGCTCCAATCACGCGAGATACGCCTTACCACTCACGAGTCGAAGCAGCCCTTTTCGTTGAGCGGCCCGAAGGTGGGCAGCACCAGCCCGCACAGGTAACCGTCGATCCAGCGCCCGTTGCCCGCGACGTTGGTGAGCACCCGGATCGCCGGCGCGAACGCGGCGATCCCCTTGGCCAGCGAATCCTGGTTGCGCTGGAGCATCGACGTCAGCCGGTCGAGTTGTTCGAGCACCGGCCCGAGCTGCCCGTCGTTGTCGGCGATGATGCCGTCGAGCGCGGTCGCGAGCCGTTTCGAGCCGTCGAGCAGATTCTTGATCGCCTGCTGCCGGGCGGAGATCGCGCGCAGCAGCGCGTCGCCGTCCTGGATCAGCCGCTGGACCTCGGTGTCGCGGTCGACGAGCGTCTGCGACACCTGCCGCGTGTTCGCGAGCAGCGCCCGGAGTTGCCGGTCGCGGGAGGCGATGGTGCCGGAGAGCTTCGAGATCCCGTCCAGCGCGGAGCGGACGTCGGCAGGCGTGTCGGCGAAGGTCGCCGAGATCGTGTCGAAGCTTTTCGCGAGCTGGCCGACATCGATGGCGTCGACGGTTTTCGACAAATCCCGAAATGCCTCGAGGACGTCGTACGGCGCGGTGGTCCGCCGCAGCGGAATGGGGTCGCCGGGATCGAGGATCGCTTCGCCGCGTGGGTCGAGCGCCAAGTACTTCTGCCCGAGGACGTTCTTGATCTGTATGGACGCGCTCGTGGCGTCGCCGACCCAGGCGTCCTTCACCCGGAAGGAGACGAGCACGCGATCGCCTTCGAGGTCGATCTCGGACACCTTGCCGACCTTGACCCCGGCGATCCGGACGTCGTTGTCGGCGCGCAGTCCGCCCGCGTCGGAGAATTCGGCGGAATAGGTCGTGCCGCCGCCGATCACGGGAAGCGCGTCCGCGTTGAGCGCCGCCGCCATCCCGAGGGCCATCGTGGTGAGCCCGGCGAGCGCCAGCTTGACCGGATCCACCGCGCCGAAGGACCTCATCGTCTCACCTCGCAGGTCACAAGCGGCAAAGCTTAAGGGCCGCTCGTGCCCATCGCCAGGCGAAACGTTGCACCGATCGGGTGGCAACGTCTGTCCATTGTAGACGCTAATCGAGCCGGACTTCGTAGTGGAGCGTCTTGTACTTCTTCAGGCGGTGCACGAGCGGGACGAGGAACCCGTGCAGGAGCCGATGCTTCCGGGCCAGGAGGCCGGCCGCGTGCCGTGCTTCTTCACCGTCGAGCAGACGGGCCCGCCCGCGCACCGGCTCCCCGGTCGGAGTGCCGCGGAACGTCGACCGGGCGATCTCGATGCGCGGATCGTTCCGCAAGCGCTTGGCCTTCCACGCGGCGTCATACGTACGGCTGTACCCGTGATCCCCTTCGACGGCGATGTTGACCGGCGTCCCGACGGGCGTCCCGTCCCGTTTGAAGGTCTTCAGCAGGATCGACGAAGGCGCCGCGCGGAACGTGACGGCTAGCGCCAGAGCCCGTCCGCAGTCCCCCGCGCGACGTGCTCCTCGTAGATCTCGACCTTCCGGCTGATCAGCTCCAGGCAGTCGGCCAGCTCGGCGATCCGGTCCCGGACGGTGTTCTGGTGTTCCCGCAGCAGCTCCAGCCGCTTTTCCTCGTTTCCCGGCCCTTGCCGGACGAGTCCGGCGAATGCGCGGATGGTGGCGAGTGGCATCCCGGACGCCCGGAACTTCGTGCAGTTCACCAGCCAGTCGACGTCCTGTCCGGTGTACACGCGGCGGCCGTTCGAGTCCCGTTTCACCGGCGCCGCGAGCAGTCCTTCCTTTTCGTAGAAGCGAAGCGCGTGCACGCTGAGGCCCGTCCGGGCGGTGACCTGGCCGATCGCGAGTTCCGTCACTCGGGCGACGATAGCGTTTGACCTAGAGAGCCCTCTAGCTCCTAGCGTCCGCCGCATGACCACTTCACAGCACAAGATCGGCTCCGGCTTCGACGCGCGCAGCACCGCCGGAGACGTACTGGACGGGATCGACCTTTCGGGCAAGCTCGCCGTCGTCACCGGCGGTTATTCGGGGCTGGGCCTGGAAACCACGCGCGCGCTGGCGAACGCGGGCGCGCGGGTGGTCGTCCCCGCACGTCGTCCGGCCGACGCCGAGGCCGCGCTCGCCGGGATCTCCGGCGCCGAGGTCGACCAGCTCGACCTCGCCGACCTGGCGAGCGTCGAGGCCTTCGCCCGGCGGTTCCTCGGCACCGGGCGCCCGGTCGACCTGCTGATCGCGAATGCCGGGATCATGGCCGCGCCGGAACGTCGGGTCGGCCCCGGCTGGGAGTCCCATTTCGCGATCTGTCACCTCGGCCACCACGCCCTGGTGAGCCGTCTCTGGCCCGCGCTGAAGGCGGCAGGCGGCGCCCGCGTCGTCACGGTGTCCTCCTCCGGTCACCATTCCTCGCCGATGCGCTGGGACGACGTCCAGTTCGAGCGCGGCTACGACCGCTGGCTCGCGTACGGCCAGGCCAAGACGGCGAACGTGCTGTTAGCGGTGCGGCTGGACACGCTCGGCGCCGAACACGGGATCCGCGCGTTCAGCCTGCATCCGGGCGCCATCCTCACTCCCCTGCAACGGCATCTGCGGCAGGAGGAAATGGTCGAGCGGGGCTGGATCGACGAACACGGCGACCAGGCCGACCCGGATTTCAAAACGCCGGAACAGGGCGCGGCCACCCAGGTCTGGGCGGCGACGTCACCGCTGCTCGACGGGCTGGGCGGGCTCTACTGCGAGGATTGCGACCTCGCCGAAGTCGCCGTCGACGAGGGCGAGTGGGTCGGCGTGCGCCCGTACGCGATCGATCCCGATGAGGCCGCGCGGCTCTGGGAGCTCTCCGAGAACCTCACCGGGACCTCGCTGGGCTAGTTCCAGAACTTGATCTCGGGGTTGCCCGGCACCGGCCCGTCCAGCAGTGGCTGATGCCCGCCGCGCAGGTTCTTGTCGAAGAACGCGGACACGTACGTCCTGGTCAGCGCCATTCCGCGCTCGCCGTCAAGCAAGCCGGGCTTGCCGAGCCCTAGCTGTTCACCCAGTACGCCGACGTCGGTGAAGGACGCGTGCCCGGCCGCCGCGACGCTGATCCAGCGCTTCCAGCCGGTGAGGTTCGGCCAGCTGCCCGCCCACGTGGTGTCCGGGCCGGCCGGGGTGTACTCGCTTTCGCGGCCGAGCAGCAGGAACGGCCGGTCGATCCCGGACGAGGGGATCGGCGACCACAGCCTGCCGTCCAGGTCGGCGCCCGCGCGGATCCGCCGGTCGTCGATCATCGCGGCCGGCGTGCTGTACCCGCCGATGGAATGCCCGGCCATCCCGATACGCGTCCGGTCGATCAGCCGGGACCAGCGCGACGAAGGCCTGGTCAGCGTGTCGAGGACGAACGAAGCGTCCGCGGAACGGATCGGCGGGAGCAGTGTCGACTCGGACCCGCACGCGGCGCATTCGGTGACGCGCCCGTCGGGGAAGGCGGTGCCGTGGGACTCGTAGTTGTGGCCGATCAGCGCGACGACGAACCCCTTGCTCGCCAGCTCTTCCGCGAGCCCGGTGAGCGTCGTGCGCGGTTTGCCGAAGCCCGGCGACAGGACGACGAGCGCGTGCTTCCCCGGCAGCGGGAGCGCGTCGACCCTGGCACTGGTCCGGGTCCCGGCGACCAGTGCGGGGTCGACGTCGGGAAGGCCGGATTCGGTCAGTAACGCCTTGGCTTCGGCCAAGGTGAGGTAGGGCCGTTTCGGGCCGATCGGCACCAGCGCGGGGTAGAACATCGACACCATCAGCTCGCGCGGTCCGGACGGCACCCAGGGGTCCTGGCGCGAGCGGTCGACGAGATGAAGGTCGGTGGAGCCGACGGGATGTGAGCCGGTCGGCGGCGGCAGCGTGAGACGGGGGGCCGCCGCGGCCGGGCTCGCCAAGGACACCATGCCGGCGAGGGCGACCAGTGCGACGAGAAGCCTTCTCATGAGGTTTCCGTTTCTGTCGAGGATCTTCCTGCGTCCAGGCTGGCGCCCGGCGCCGTATTCGCGCGTCTGCCGCAGGTCGTATCCGGAGGTCTGCCGCGAGAGGGATCCGCGACGCCCGATGCGGGGTTACGCTCGGCTGGTGCCGGCCTTCCTCAAGACTCACCCAAGAGCCGTCGACCGCGGCCTGACCATCCTCATCGGACTGTCCACTGTGGTCACAGCCGACGATCCGGAAGGCTTCGAGTGGTGGCTGGTCTCCTTGGTGGCCTTGGCTTCTTTGCTCGTCCGGCACCGGAACCCCACGATCACCTTCGCGGCCGGGGGCACGGCCTCGCTCCTGCATCTGGCGATGGGCAACGACCTCAAACCCGTCGACGTCGTCGCGTTGGCCGGTCTCTTCTCCGTCGCGGCCTGGGGGTCGCGACGGCGTTCCGTCGCTTTGCTGGCGGTGGGTCTGTTCGTCGCCGGGTCGTGGGCTTTCTATGCCTCCGAAGCGAACACGCGGACCCCGGGCCCGACGCCACCGCGGATCATCATCATCGATCGGCTGGCACCGGCCGACACCGACGCCGACGACCATCAAGTGCAGGACTGGGGCGGTTTTCCGGCCATCGGCCTGTCGCTCGGCGTGGCGTGGCTCGCCGGGCTGAACACGCGGCAGCGCCGGATCCGACTGTCGGTGCTGGAACAGCGGGCCGCCGATCTCGAACGCGAGCGCGACACCCAGGCCGCGCTGGCCGTGGCGGCCGAACGCGGCCGGATCAGCCGCGAACTGCACGACGTCGTCGCCCACGCGCTTTCCGTGGTGGTCTTGCAGGCACAGGGTGCGCAGGCGGAACTGGACCGGCGGCCGGAACGATCGCGGGAGGCGCTGGACGCCATCGTCGACACCGGGCGGACCGCGTTGAGCGAGATCCGGCGGCTGCTCGGCGCGCTGGGCCAGGACGAGCCGGACTGGGAGCCCCAGCCCGGTGCGGAGCGCCTGCCGCGGCTGGCCGCCGACATCCGGTCGGCGGGCACGCCGGTCGAGTTCCGCGTCGAAGGGGAACCCCGGCCACTTCCGTCCACAGTGGACCTAGCGGCCTACCGGATCGTGCAGGAGGCGCTGACGAACGTGCTGAAACACGCCGGTCCGGGCGCGTCGGTGACTATCGTGATGCGGTACAGGCCAGGGGCGCTGGAGGTCGAGGTCACCGACGACGGCGTCGCGGCGGAAGCGCCGTCCGGCACCGGGCACGGCCTCGAAGGGATGCGGGAGCGAGTGAACATACTGGGCGGCACCTTCGACGCGGGACCACGGCCGGAACGCGGCTTCGCCGTCCGCGCGACCCTGCCGTCATGACGATCCGGGTGGTCATCGCCGACGACCAGGCGCTCGTGCGCACCGGCCTGCGGATGATCCTGGACAACGCCGACGACATCGACGTCGTCGGCGAGGCGGGCGACGGCGCGGAGGCCGTCGCGCTGGTGGCGGAGCTCGATCCCGACGTCGTGCTCATGGACATCCGGATGCCCGAGATGGACGGCGTCGAGGCCACCGCCGCGATCGCCGCGGCACAGCGCGCCCGTGTCCTGGTGCTGACCACGTTCGACCTGGACGAATACGTCTACGCCGCGCTCCAGGCGGGGGCCAGCGGCTTCCTGCTCAAGGACGCGCTGGCGCCGGATCTGCTCGCCGGGGTCCGGGTGGTCGCCGCGGGCGAGGCGACCCTCGCGCCCACCGTCACCCGGCGGCTGCTCGACCGGGTCGTCACCGGCCTGCCCGCGTCACCGCCGGACGACCGGCTCGCGCTGCTCACCGGGCGCGAGAACGAGGTGCTCCAGCAGCTGGCGCGCGGCCTGTCCAACGCCGAGATCGCCGAGCTGCTGTTCCTCTCGCCGGGCACGGTGAAGACCCACGTCGGCCGCATCCTCACGAAACTCGGCCTCCGCGACCGCGTCCAGGCCGTCGTCTTCGCCTACGAATCCGGGATGATCAGCCGCTGATCGCGGCGGGTGTGCGCCAGTGCTTGCCGCGCCGGGGCCGCCGGTGCTGCCCACGCCTGCCGAGGTCGGCGAGGCTTTCCAGGGGGCGCGCGGCAAACTCTTCGGCGGTGATGCCCATCCGCACGAGGTACTTGATCTCGCCGCGCACCACCTCGGTGTCACGCAGCCTGCCTTCCTCGCGGAAGCCGAGACCGCCGTGCAGCGAAAGCGACGCCAGGTTGCCGCCGTACACGGTGACCTCGCATTTGCGGAAGCCGCGCTGCCCGAACATATGCGCCAGGAGGACGGTGATGGCGTCCGTGGCGTAGCCGCAGCGCTGGTGGCGCGGGGCGATCCCGATGCCGTAACCGAACCGGCCGGTCACCGGGTCGGCGCCGATGGTGCACACCGAACCGACCAGCATCCGGCCGCGCACCGTCTCGATGCCGAAGTGGATGTCGTCGCCCGACGATCCCGAGCGGTGCGAGGCCCAGTGGCGGTGCCCGCCGCCGATCAGCGGCGTCGCCTCGCGGGCCATGTCACGATCGAAGCCCATCAGGACCCGGCGATCCCCCAGCCCGACCTCGCGCAACCGCACCTTCCGCCCGACCTGCTCGGGTTCCAGGGCGGAGCGGCTCACCGCGTCCGGCCGCACGGGTGCTCACGAACGATCACAAGCATGCATCGACGATATCGGGTGTGACGGGGCGCGTCGCCGTTGGCCCGAACCGGGCCAGGCAACGCTCTCGCACGGGCACCTTGCGGCCGCCTATCCCGCGAGGGCGAGGCCGAGGAAGAGGCCCACCATGAATCCCGCGAACATCAGCTTGGCGACATACGAGAGCGTGAACCAAACGCGCATCATCTTCCTCCGTCACCAAGTTGAATCATATTGAATCAAAGTGAATCACTTGTGCTACAGTGTGTCAACGAGAACCGCGATCACTGCGCCAACTGAGGCATACATGTACCGGCGAGTAGCCTAAAGGTGGTTGATCTTGGGGTCGGATCGCAGCTTGACACCGCCCGACGGGACTGCTGGAATGACTCGTACCGAATCATTCCGAGTCGTCCCGTCGCCCTACCGACGGGAGATTTCAGAGCGTCATGGACTTCTCTGACGAGTTGGGCCCGGCGCCGACAGGACGAGAGCAATTGGCGGCCGAGCTGCGGCGTCTGCGAGATCTCGCCGGTGTTTCCGGCCGGGATCTGGCACAACGGGTCGGCATCAGCCAGTCCAAGGTGTCACGCATCGAGGCGGGTGCCGTCGTTCCGTCGCTTCCGGAGGTCACGGCGTGGGGAAAGGAGTTGGGCGTGCCGGTCGAGACCCAGAAACGGTTGACGGCCTTGACCGAGGCGGCCTACAACGAGGTGCACCCTTGGCATTCAGCACTCGAACAACCCGGCGTCCTCCAGGAAGGAGCCGAAGAACACGAGTCCGTGGCGACCCGGCTCCAGGTCTTCCAGCCTTCGGTCGTCCCCGGGCTGCTGCAGACCGCGGAGTACGCGCGCCGGGTGATCACCTTGTTTCACAGGCAATACACCGACAACGACCTCCGCGCGGAGGTCGCGAAGCGGGTGCACCGGCAGCTCGCCCTCTACGACGAGAGCCGTCACTTCGAATTCCTCATCACCGAGTCGGCTCTGCGCTGGCGGCCGGGTTCGGCCACCTTGCTGCTGGCCCAGCTCGACCGCATCGCGTCGCTGAGCACCTTGGGCAATGTGAGGGTCGGACTGATCCCCCTCGACACGACGGCCACCACGCTCACAACCCACGGCTTCGACATCTATGAAGGCGACGGCGGTGAACGGGACACCTCGGTCCTGGTCGAGATGATCCACGGCGAGATGAGAACCGGCGCGGCGAAACACGTGCAGATCTACCGCGCTCGCTGGAACCTCCTCCAGCAGATGGCGATATTCGACGACGAGGCGCGGAAATTCCTGGATTCCGTCGCCTCGAACCTTCGAGCCGAGACGAATCACTAGAATTCAAGCCCGTTATTTCCGAAAAACGATGACCTCACCGGGGAGGGAGAGGGAAAGTGGCCGGGATGGCCTGATCGGCCATCCCGGCCATCTCTTCCCGCGCTAGAGAATGTGGTCGAAGTCGCCGGCGAGCATTCCGTCGGCGAAGGCGGCCCACTCGGCACGGGTGAAGAACACCAGCGGCCCTTCAGGATCGTTGGAGTTGCGGACACCGATGATCTCGGTCTTCGCCACCTCCACGCAGTTCCCTTCGTTGGATTGGCTACTCTTCCGGAAAGCGGCGTTCGCGCGGATCCAATTCTCGATGTGGCTGTTCATGACATCCTCCTGATTTCTCCGGCGACCCGTTGTCGCCGTACGAAGTCAGATTGGCCCCTGGAACTGTACGAACAGCCGCACGACCTACTGCACATCCAGCTGCACTGACGGCTGGATATCCGACCGATTCGATCCGCTCCCGCGATCGTTCGTGTCGACGGAAGCCGAAGGCGAGAGATGACGAAAGAGCTCGAGACCCGGCAGGGAAGCACCGTCATGTTCCACCTCTACGGGCACGTGGAGGCGAGCGTCGGCGGGGAAACTCATTCCCTGGGAGGAGAACGGGAACGTGCCCTGGCGGCCAGGTTGCTGCTGGCGAACGGAAACCCGGTCCCGCGCGAGGTCCTGCTGGACTACTTGTGGGACGAGCTGCCGAAATCGGGGGTGAACCTCTTCCACCGCGCGATGACACTGCTTCGCCAGAGTCTCACCCCGCTCGGCATGGGTGAAGCCCTGGTCAATCGCGACCGACTCTGCCAACTGAAGGTCCCGGCCGACGCCGTGGACTCGCGAAACCTCGAAAAACTGCTCAACGAAGCGGAAACCATGGATCGGCGGATCGCGGCCGACCTGCTTCGCGAGCACCTCGCCCGCTGCGGCGGCGACCCCCTGGCCGGTTTGGGCGACCACCGGCTGGACCCCTATCGACAGTCGCTGATCGAACTGCGCAGGAGGGCGAAGCTGATGCTCTTTCGCACCGACACCCGGCTGGGCCGGGTCGAACACCACATCCCGGATCTCATCCGGCTCTTCGAGGAGCAGCCCGACGACACCCAGATCGCGAGTCTCACGATGTACGCCTTGCACACGATGGGGCGGCAGCAGGCCGCGCTGAACATCTTCGACCGGTACCGGAAGAGCCGGCAGGAGATCGGTTGGGATGTACCACAGCAGATGCGGGACCTGCACACCAAAATATTGCGTGACGACAAGGACTTCGTGCCCGAGCCTCAGGATTTCCCCTTCACCGACGGCGCTTCCGAGGCCGGAGAAGAGCCTGATGCGACAGAACGTCCAGAGGAGACCGAGCAGGCTCAGGCCGGCCCGGCGCCACAGGTGGTCAACAACGTCAGCGGACCGATCACGAGCGAGTACGTCCTCTTCGGAGTCGACAACCGGGGGTCCCGGTGACAGCCGCCCCGGACGAGGCCAACCCAAAACCCCCCGACCCGGAAGAGGGGCCCGCGGCGACGAGTTTCGACGCCGAGACGGTCAACCACGTCCAGACCTACCTCTCGCCGTCGAAGATGAACATCGAGACCGCACTCTTCGGAGTGGACAACAGGACGTCTACAAGCCGTGCCCGGGCGACCGGCCGGGTCACCGATCAGGACATCGCGGAGGCCATCACGACCTACGCGGCACCGGACTGCTACCCGCTGGCCTCGAAGGCACTGGAAAACGAGAACGCGGTCGTGCTCCACGGCCCCGCGGACGTCGGGAAACGAGCCAGCGCCATCATGCTGCTGAGGGAGCGGACCGATGGCCCGATCATCCTCCTTTCGCCGCAACTGGACCTCACCGAACTCGGGGACCGCGACTACGACAAGGGGTCCGGCTACGCCCTCGTCGACCATATCGTCGTGCCCACCACCAGCGAGCAGGAGTTCGAATGGCGAGTGGTCCGCGAACGGCTGGTGAAGGCGGGCGCGTACCTGGTGGTTACGACGACCACTTCACCATCCCTTCCGATGGCCGCGGTCCAGCACGTCGCCTGGGGGCCGCCGCGACCGGACGACGTGCTCGCCAAACGGACGTCGATACCGCTATCCGAAGACGACCTGGACACGCTCACGAAGGCGCTCGCCGGTTCGATCCGCATGCGGGACGTCGTCGAACTCGCCAACCGCCTGACCGACGGCGAGTCCATGGTGGACGCCGTCGGCCACCTCGACCAGACCGCGCGGAGCAAGGTGAGCGCGTGGTTCGACGGGCAGCCGAGCCGCCGGCAGATCTCCGAAGTGACCGCGCTGGCCTTCGCGCTCGGCGCCGACGACCGGCATTTCGAGTCGGTGCTCGCCTCGCTCGAACAGCATCTGCTCCTCCACATGCCCGAGCCGGAGAGCACGGAGGACGTGCCGCAGGAGACCAGTCTCCCGCAGCGACGGCATCTGCTCACCGGGCCGGACAGCCTGATCGTGCGCCGGACGGTCACCTCGGAACTCGGACCGCGCACCGAACTGGCCTTCGCGTCGAGCTCACTGCACCGGCACGTCCTCGCCGTGTTGTGGGAACGGATGGAGGTCGCGTTCTGGGACGCGGTCCGCGAATGGCTCAATCGCATGACCGTTCTCGACGGCGGGGTCGGCTTCGGGCTCGCAGGCCTCGCCGAGGTCGCCTTCGCCGAGGTCCGCACGCTACTCGTGCCGTGGTCGCGTGGGAGCCGCGGCTTACGAGGCCAATGGGTCGCCATCCTGGTCCTGTCCACAATGGCCGTGAGCAACGAGCTGGCCCCCGCCGCGTTGCAAACCTCGACGAAATGGATCAACAGCGACAACGCGGCGCAACGCTGGACCGCGGCGGTGGCCTTCAGCGGTGACCTCGGCAGGCGATTCCCGCACGAGGCGGTGAACCGGCTGTGGCAGCTCTGCACCCAGCCGCACACGTCCTCCGGTGACCCCTCGTTCGCGCTCGCGAGACTGTTCAGCTCGCTGGCCAGCAACACCCCGGACGCCGGCATCGTGCTGAGCACGCTGGACGGCAAGCTCAGGCGCTTCCGCGGCCCCGGTGGAAACGTCGTCATGCAGGCGGTCGCGATGAAAGCGACGCTCGCCGTGCTGTCGGTCCAGGACGACGTCAGAGGCCGTCGCGCGTTCCTTCGCTACCTCGATAGATCCCCTGACCGCATCGGCGTGGTCGCGAAGCTGTGGGTCGCCGTCCTGGGCAACTCGCCGACCCGACGCGACGCGATCCGCTCGTTGCGCGACGCGGTAGAGGACATCTCGGACCACCACGAAAACCCGTCGAAGGAGGCGGCGCGGCTCGGAGGCGCGCTCGCCGCCGAAATGACCGCGGAAGAACGGGTCCGCCTAGAAGCGGAGATGCGCCGGATCACGAAACGGGAGCGGGCCGGGAACAACGAGGTCGTGACCGTCCTGTTCACCACCCTGCTCAAAGCACTCATCCCTGAAGACACGGTCAGGAAGGAAACTCGATGAACGTCCCCTACCCGGTGGTCGAGCAGCGGACCTTGACGCCGGTGGCACCTCGGCGGCTGTTCGGTCCGAAACGGACCCGGACCCTTGCCGAGATCCCGTCGGGAAGTGCGAACCATCGCCTGGTCTATCGCATCAGCGGGGAGTACGTGCTGGACAACGCCGCGCTGCCGCTCGACTCACCCGAAGTCATCGCCGCTTCGCATGTGAGCCTCGTCGACGTGGCCCAGAACGTCGAAGTGGTGGTGGAACTGGAAATCCCGTCGAAGGACGCCGGGATGTTCACGCTTCGCGTCACCTTCGTCTGTTCCGTCAACGATGCCGCCGCGGTGGTCAGGGAAGGATCACCGGACCTTCGAGCCGCTCTCCGCGGCTACCTCAAAGGACATCACCGGCTGTTCGAACTCGGTCTCGACTTCTCCCTCGCCGAGATCAACCGGGCGCGGCTGAAACTCAACGCGCAGGTGAAGGCGTTCACCACGATCAATCCGCCCGTCTTCGTGGGAGTCAGCGCGGACCTCGCCAGTGTCGAGCTACTGACCCCGGAAGAGATCTCGGCGCTGCACAAGTCCTTGCGCGAGCAGGAGAACCAGCACACGCTGCAGAACGACGAAACAAAGTACAAGCACTACGACGAAGTCCGTACCCAACGGCACACGCTCGACCTGGACGCGACTCAGCGCGACTTCGAGCGTTACCAGTACCAGAAGCAGCAGGAAGTGGTGGAATCCGATCCCGACAGCGCGTTGATCCTCGCCTTGTCACAGCGCGAGATCAGCGCCAAGGACTTCGCCGACGAGATCATCCGCCGTGAAGGAGAGCGGCTCGAAGCGAGCCGGGCCGAGACCCGGGACAACCGGGAATGGGATCGCGAGGACTCCCGGGAACGCCGGGCCTGGGAACAGGAGACGACCCGGCACAAGTGGGAAGTGGAGCGCGAGGACCACCAGGAATCCCGGCGTCTGCACGCGCAGCGGATGGCACTCAAACGCGAGGACGAGCGGCGGCTCGAAGAGTGGGATCGCGAGGACAAGAACCGCCAGCTCGAAGCGGAAGTCACTCTCATCAAGGAACTCGTCCAGCGAGGAGCCCTCGACACGGCGAATCTCAGGCTCGAGGGCGTCGTCAACAAGTACCTCCGCGACGACCGGGTCGGCCGCACGATGGGCGAGCTGCCGTCGAAGCCCGATCAGCCGACCGACGAGGACCGCGGTGACGACATCGAGGTGAGGGAAGAAGATGCCGACTGATCTCGCCGACCCGCCAGTCGTCAACGGCGATCCGGCGGCGCGGTCCTCCCTGCCGAACGACTCCGCCGTCGGTCTCTACCGGCCGGTCCGCCCGGCCCTCGGTGTCGCCAGGCGGCTGCGACAGCTCGCCGGGATCCGCGAGGACATCCTCGACTGGGTGCCGGAAGAACGATCGAGGTACACCAGGCTCGGCGCGATCGTGCTGAACACGGGCTTGCTCGCCGGGCTGTCACTGGTGGTGGCGTTGCACAGCGTCGTGGGTGGTGCCTGGTGGCTGCTGCTGCCATTCGGCGCGCTGTGGGGCTACCTCATCATGACTTTCGACGGCTGGCTCATCTCCAGCACGCACGGCGTGCAGCACGTCTCGAAGCTCCGGCTGTTCCTGCCACGCATCGTCATCTCGGTACTGCTCGGCGCCGCCATCGCCGAACCCCTGGTGCTCTGGGTCTTCCAGCCGTCGATCCATAACAACATCGACGACCACCGGAAGAAGGTGGTCGAGGAGTACGAAGGCCTGCTGCGGCGGTGCAATCCGCCGACCGGCGAACCCACCGGGGCCCCGGATTGCGCCGGTTCCCTGGTCAACATCCCGAACAGTCCGGCCGCGATCCAGGCCGAGCTCGGCGACACGATCCGGCTGCGCGACGACACGCAGAAAACCCTCACCGACCTGGACGGCAAGCACTCGGGGCTCGAGCAACTCGCCAGGGACGAATGTGCCGGCAAATCAGGGCCGGGATTGACCGGGGACCGCGGTGAAGGCGGCGAATGCCTTCGAAACCGGCAGAAGGCCGATCAGTTCCGGACGGACAACCAGCTCGACAAGCAGCACGCCGATCTGGTCGCGCTGAACAACAAGGTGACCGCCCTGAACGGACAGCTGTCAACCGCGAGAGCGAACAGCGAGACCACGATCAGCCTGGCGATCACCGCTAAGGTCGACGCGAAGAGGGCGAACCTCGACGATCGAGGTTTGCTTGACGAGGTTGACGCGCTCGACCGGCTCTCGGACGAAAGCACGGCCGTGTCCGTCGCCGGCTGGGTTTTGCGGCTACTGCTGATCGCGATCGACTGCATGCCCGTCTTCGCCAAGCTCATGGGCGGCGCCACCTGCTACGACACCCTCGTGTCACGGCAATTGGAGTCCGCGAAGCGCCTGCACACGAAACACGTCTCGCTCTACGAACGTCGGGACAGCGTCGATCTCGACATCCTGGCGCAACGCACCGAACAGAAGCTCCGCACCAAGACCGGCGACATGGACAACGAGGAGCGCATGGGCCGGGCCAAACGCAAGCAGGAGCTGACCGCGCAGATCGACCGCCTGGCCGAACAGCTGGAAAGGCGGTGAGGGGCGTGGCATGGGCGTCCAAGACGCCCATGCCACGCCACCCTTCGAAACTGGCCGCAGTTCCCTTGCTGCCCCGGGGTGCCGTCGGTACCCGTTTGCGAGCCACGATCGGGCGGCCCTGCCTCGCCCGGAGACGCCCGAAGGCCCCCACCCGGTACGGATGGGGGCCTTCGGCGTGAAGAAAGTCAGATGGCGACGACGCGCTGGGCCTGCGGGCCCTTCTGACCTTGGCCGATCTCGAACTCGACGCGCTGCCCTTCGTCCAGGGACTTGAAACCGCTGCCCTGGATCTCCGAGTAGTGCACGAAAACGTCCGGTCCGCCGTCGTCCTGAGCGATGAAGCCGAAGCCCTTTTCGCCGTTGAACCACTTAACGCTGCCCTGAGCCATACTTTTTCTACCTGCTCTTCATAGCGAGTCTGAGCTCATTCGATGCCCCGATCTCGTGGACCATTCTCGCAGGTCTTGCCCGGTAACACACGTCGCCGTCTCAAATTCGTGCAGATCGCCAGGTCAAGGCCACCCTCGGCGGGTCACCCGGAGGGGGTGGACCGCCGATTTCCGGGGTCCTGGCAGCCCCCGTGGCGAGCCTGGCCGACGCCGACGCAGCCGGGACCCGATGAGGCTTCGGGCCGGGTGTCCCGAAAGTGCCCTTGCGGACGTTGAGCGTCTCGAAGGGCACCTTCGGGACACCCGATCGAGCGATCGACGCAGGTGCCCCCGCCGCGTCAGTGCTCTTCCGGCTCGGAGCCGATCCGGTAGGGCACGGGCTTGCCGTCCTCGTCGCACACCTCGACCGGCTTGCCCTCGGCGTCCACGATCTTGCCGTCGACGATCCTGTCGCCGTCCTTGAGCCGGGAGAAGGCCTTGAGGTCGGAGTAGTCGATCACCCGGGTGGCGGTCGCGAACACCGACGGGTCGCTGCCCGCCTTGGCCGGCTTCAGGTGGTTGAACAGCAGGTTCAGCACGACGGCCATGAGCGCGGCGGAGCTGATCCCCGAGTGGAAGATCGTGCCGACCCACGCCGGGAAGTGGTGGTAGAACTCCGGCGCCGCGATCGGGACCATGCCCAGCCCCACCGACGCCGCGACGATCACCAGGTTCATGTTCCCGTTGTAATCCACTTTGGACAGCGTCTTGATACCGGACGCCGCGACCGTGCCGAACAGTACGAGACCGGCGCCGCCCAGTACGGGGTACGGGATCGCGGCGACGACCCGGCCGAGTACCGGGAGCATGCCCAGGACCAGCAGGATCACGCCGCCGGCGGTCACCACGAAGCGGCTCCGGACCCCGGTGATCGCGACGAGCCCGACGTTCTGGGCGAACGCGCTCTGCATGAACCCGTTGAAGACCGGCGCGACCGCCGAGGACGCCATGTCGGCGCGCAGCCCGTCGCCGATCCGGCGTTTGCCGACCCGCGTGCCGACAATCTCCCCCACCGCGAGCATGTCGGCCGTGGTCTCGGTGAGGGTCACCAGCACGACGATGAACATCGACACGATCGCGGCGACGTCGAAGGTCGGGGCGCCGAAGCCGAACGGGGTCGGCACGGCGAAGATCGGGCCGTCCCAGACCTGGGAGAAGTCGGCCTTGCCCAGGACAGCGGCCAGCACGGTGCCGACCACGATCGACAGGAGGATCGAGAGCCGGGAGATGGCCGGGACGGCGACCTTGCTGAGCAGCAGCACGATCGCCAGCGTCATCGCGGCCAGCCCGATGTTGGAGACCGAGCCGAACTCCGGCGACTTGGTGTTGTTGCCCATCGCCCACTGGGCCGCGACCGGCATCAGGCTGAGCCCGATCACGGTGATCACCGTCCCGGTGACCACCGGCGGGAAGTACTTCACCAGCCGGGAGAACACCGGGGTGATGAGCAGGCCGAGCAGCGCGGACGCGATCACCGAGCCGAACACGGCGGGCAGCCCGCCGTCGGCCACGATCGCGGTCATCGTCGCCACGCCCGCGAACGAGGTGCCCTGGACCAGCGGCAGCCGGGAGCCGAAGAAGGGGATGCCGAACGACTGCAGGATCGTCGCCAGACCGCCGATGAACAGGCACGACGCGACCAGCAGCCCGATCTCGGCCGTCGAGACGCCAGCGGCGCCGCCGATGATCAGGGGCGGCGCGATGATCCCGCCGTACATCGTCAGGACGTGCTGGACGCCGTAAGTGAAACTCTTGCCGATCCCGAGCCGTTCGTCCTCGGGCCTGCCGCTCGCGGCCGCTTCGGCCCGCGTCCTCTTCACCATGGATCCGCCTCTCGATAGAAGCGAGCGATGCCGGGCAATTTCAATCTGCGGAGGTTAACTTCCACATAGCAGAACTTGCAAGACCCTGCCCGTAGGGGTCGTCCTTGCGGCGGCCGGACAAAGATCCGTTCCGCACGGGGAGGCCCCGGCGCGGCGATGGTAGAAATCGGCTGCCCAGTCGGTGAGGATCCCGAGGCAGGAAAGACGGCATACATGGCGAATCCGCTGGTCGCTGAGCGCCAGGACTCCACGAAGGCGCACTCCGGTGTCCCGTTGCTGGAATCCGCGATCGACCTCAAGGAAGGCATCGAGAAGGGCGACTGGGCCGCGGTCGCGATGGGTGCCGTCGGGACGGCTCTCGACGCGCTGTCGATGGCCATGGACCCCTTCGGTTCGATCCTCGCCGCGGGCGTCGGCTGGCTGCTCGAACACGTCGGCCCGCTCTCCGACGCGCTCGACGCCCTGACCGGCGACGCCGATCAGATCAAGGCGCAGGCCGAGACCTGGTCCAACATCGCGAAGGAACTCGGTGCCATCGGCACGGATCTGACCGACCTGGTCAAGGCCGACCTGCGGACGTGGGCGGGCGACGCCGCGGACCGCTACCGCGAACGGTCAAAGGACACGGTCACCGTGCTCACCGCCGCGCAGAAGGGTTGCGAGGGCGCGTCCAGCGGGGTCAAGACCGCGGGCGAGGTCGTCGCCGCCGTCCGCACCCTGGTCCGCGACATCATCGCCGAACTCGTCGGCCACCTGATCAGCTGGGCGCTGCAGGTGCTGTTCACCCTCGGCATCGGCCTGACCTGGGTGGTGCCGCAGGTGGTGACCGCGGTCGCCAAGACCGCTTCGAAGATCGCCGACCTCACCACCAAGCTCGTCAAGGCGCTCAAGGGCCTGATGCCGCTGCTCAAGAAGGCCGACACGCTCTTCGACGACGCCGCCAAAGCCCTGCGGAAGCTGCAAAGCGGCAAGGTGGACGCGCCGCCGCCACCCAAGACCAAGGGCGGCAACGACCGCGGGATCGACGAGGGCACCAGCAGTTCCAGCGCCGACGGCAACGGCAAACCGGGCGGCGGCAACGACGGCCCCACCAACGACAGGGGCACCAACACCAAGAGCGACAACGACCAGACGAACACCAGCGGCACCGGCGGTGGTGGCGGCACTCGCGACCGGGGCGGCAACACCGACACCACCAAGAAGGACGGCAGCGGCGACCGCTCGACGTCGTCGGATTCCAAGAACTACTGCGGCGACCCCGTCGACGTCGCGACCGGCGAGGTCGTCATGAAGCAGGTCGACGTGACGCTGCCCGGCGACGCGGGCGATCTCGAACTCTCCCGCACCCATCTGTCGTCCTACACCGCGGGCCGCTGGTTCGGTCCATCTTGGACGTCCACAATGGACCAAAGACTGGCGGTCCAGTCCGGCCGAGTCCTGTTTTATGCCGAAGACGGCATGGTGCTGACCTATCCCGTCCCGGCGGGTGGCGCCGTCCTGCCGGTACAGGGACCGCGGCACCGGCTGCGCCGCGAGGCGGACGGCTACCGGCTGTCGATGGGCGATCGCGAGCTGCACTTCACCGGTGCGGGCCGGATCTTGCCGCTCACGGCCATCGAACAGAACGGCGTCCGTACCGAGTTCGCCTACGCGGCCGACGGCACGCCCGCGCGGCTCCGCCGTGCCGACGGCGTCGAGCTCGCGATCGGCACCGCGAACGGGCGGATCGTCGCGCTCGGCGCGCCGGGGCAGCCGCCGCTGGTGCGCTTCTCGTACAACCGGCTCGGCCAGCTGAGCACCGTCATGGATTACGCCGGCCGCCCCATGGCCCTCGACTACGACTTCAGTCACCGGCTCGTCGGCTGGAGGGACCGCACGGGCACTTGGTACCGCTACGTCTACGACGACGCCGGACGGTGCGTCCGCGCCGTCGGGGCGAGCGGTTACTACAACGCGACGTTCGCCTACGAACCCGGCACGACCCGGCACACCGACGCCGACGGCCACACGTGGACGTACCGCCTCAACGACGCCAGGCAGCTGGTCGAACGCGTCGATCCGCTCGGCAACTCCCAGCGCTACTCCTGGAACCGGCGCGACGAACTGCTGTCCCAAGTGGACGAACTCGGCCGGGAGACCGGCTACGAGTACGACGAAGACGGCGAACTGGTCGCCGTCCACCGTCCCGGTGGCTCGACGGTGCGGCTGGCCCGCGCCGCCGACGGCGAGGTGCGGCTGTCCTCGGGCGACGTCCAGCGCGTGGTCCCCGCGTTCGACCCGGCCACCACCCTGGTCGGCACCGGGATGCCGGTAGAGATCCCGGACGCGCCCGACCCGCTCACCGACGCCCCCGTGACGGACCGTCCCGGCGACCGCGACCTGTTCGGCCGCCCCCGTCTCGCGTACACGGCCTCCGGCGGCGCGGCGAGGCTCGGCTGGACGGCCGACGGTCGCCGTGCCTGGCGGCTCGGCCCCGACGGCGGCCGCGAGACGTGGGTGCACGACGCCGAAGGCCACGTCGTCGAGCACCGCGACGCGGCGGGTGCCGCGCGGCGCCGCAAGTACGGCCCGTTCGGCCTCGTCCTGGAGGAGACCGACGCCGCGGGCGCGCGCACGCTGTTCACCTACGACGGCGAACTCCGGCTCACCTCGGTGACCAACCCGAACGGCCGCACCTGGCGCTATGTCCGCGACGCCGCGGGCAGGCTCGTCGAGGAGATCGACTACGACGGCCGCCGGATCGGCTACGCCTACGACGCGGCGGGGCAACTGCTCCGCATGACCAGCAGTACGGGTGAAGCGACCGAGTACGACTACGACCTCCAGGGCAACGTCGTGGCGAGGCGTACCCCGGACGACGTCACGCGGTACGAATACGACGCGCTCGGCAGGATGACCGTCGCCGAGAACACCGAGTCGCGGGTCGAACTCGTCCACGACGACGGGGACCGGGTCGTCGTCGACACGATCAACGGGCTCGGGGTGTGCTGGCGCCACGACGGCGACGTGCTCGTCCGCCGGACATCGTCCGGTGTGGACAGTGAGTGGCGGTTCACCGGCGACGGACTGCCGCGGTCGCTGCGGATCGCCGGCCACGAAGTCGAGTTCGGCTACGACGACGCCGGACGGGAGATCACGCGCAGCGTCGACGGCACCGTGGTGCTCCGGCGGCGCTTCGACGCGGAAGACCGGCTCGCCGAAGAGCACATCGCGGGCGTCGGGCCCCGCGTCTACGGCTACCGGCCGGACGGCAGGCTCGCCGCCGTCGACGACGCGATCCGGCCTTGGCGGCTCACCTACGACACCGCGGGCAGGGTCAGCGAAGCGCGCGGGCCCGGCGGGGCCGAACGGTTCACCCACGACGCCGCGGGGACCATCACCATCGGCGAGGACGGCTACCGCGGCGACGAGCGGGGCCGGGTCGTCGCGGACCAGTCCTGCGCCTACGAGTGGGACCACCTCGACCGGCTGCGTTCCGTGCGCACCCCCGACGGCGCGCTCTGGACCTACCACTACGACCCGCTCGGGCGGCGGTTCGCCAAACGCCGCTGGCTGATCGACCAGGAGGGGGACGCCGAGCTCACGCACGACGTCCGGTTCCTGTGGAGCGGGATGAACGTGGTCGAGCGGATGGACTACGACCCCGCCGACGAGTCCTACCGGCTCCTGACCTGGGAACGCTACGACGACGACCGCCCCGTCGTGCAGATCGAGCGCACGGGCGCCCTCGAAGACGCCGTGTTCCGTGCCGTGATCACGTCGCCCGCGGGAACGCCGACCGAACTGCTCGACGAACACGGCACGCTGGTCTGGCAGGACCGCAGCAGTTTCTGGGGTGTGCCGCTGCCCGGCGCCGACACCGCGTCGATACCGCTGGCGTTCCCCGGCCAGCACCGCGACGAGGAAACCGGGCTGCACTACAACGTCTTCCGGTACTACGACCCCAGGACGTCGCGGTACCTCAGCCAGGATCCCCTCGGCCTCGCCGCCGCGCCGAACCCCGTCGGCTACGTCGACCAGCCGCTGCTCATCGGTGACCCGCTCGGCCTCGTCCCGCCCTGCGGGCGGAGCGGTCCGGGCAGCCAGCAGCGACCTCAGCCGGTCGGGCCCAGCGGGCAACCCCAGCCCTTGCGGCGGAGCCCGCGGAAGCCTCCCATCGACGTCGACAAGATGTCGAAGGAGGAGTTCGAGAAGTTCAAGCCGAAACTCGACCAGATCCTAAAGGCGGACAAGCACTTCTTCTGGTCCGGTGGCACCAAGAAACGCAAGCGTGGCGAAGAGGACGAGTATCTCGGCTCGGTCGAGGAGAAGGCGACCAAGATCGCGAAGCAGAACGGCGGCAACACCCTCGAGGGAACCCTCAAGGACAACAACATCAAGATGCCCGGGTGGATCAACGATCCCCACGACCCGAGGAAACCGCTCGTCCAGGAGAAATGGGACTACGTCTCCGAAACCTTCGCGAAGAACTCCAACAAGGACACGCACGTGGTCTTCCCCTACTGGCCGGGCAAGGGACACGACGTCTACCCGCATCGCCGCGAGGACAACGTGTTCGACGTGACCGAGTACCCGCGGCTCGAAAAGATGGGGATCGACCACATCACCAAGCACAACGCGGAAACCGGGCACACGCGCCCGTACCGGCACACCAAGTGACGTTGCCCCCGCTCACCGGATTTGGTATACCAAAGAGAGTCCGGCGAGAAAGGTGTGCCCGTGTTGATCCGTGACGTCCGCCCCTGGGGCGGACAGCGCAGCGACGTCGAGGTGGCCGACGGCCGGATCACCGCGGTGCGGCCGCACGATCCCGCCGCCGCGTCGTCGCCGGACACGGTCGAAGGGCGCGGGCGGCTGCTGTTCCCGTCGTTCAGCGACGTGCACGTCCACCTGGACTCGACGCGGATCGGGCTGCCGTTCCGGCCGCACACCGGCGCGCCGGGTGTCTGGGCGATGATGCTGAACGACCGCGAGAACTGGCGGAACGCCGAGGTTCCGCTGCCCGAACGCGTCACCGGGACGCTAGAGCGAATGATCGCGAACGGCACCACCCGCGTGCGCACGTACGCGCAGGTGGACGTCGACTGCCGGCTCGAAAAGCTCGACGCCGTCCTTGCCGCGAAGGAGCGCTTCGCCAAGCAAGCGGACGTGGAGATCATGGCGTTCCCGCAGGCCGGGATCCTGCGCGAGCCCGGCACCGTGGACGTGCTGGAAGCGTCGCTGCGCTCGGGCGCCACGGTCGTCGGCGGGATCGACCCGTGCTCGCTGGACAAGGACCCCAAGGGACATCTCGACGTCGTGTTCGGGCTCGCCGAGAAGTACGGTGTCGAGGTCGACATCCACCTGCACGAACCCGGCCACCTCGGCTTGTTCTCGACCGACCTGGTGATCGAACGGGTCCGCGCGCTGGACATGCGCGGCAAGGTGACCATGTCGCACGCGTACGAACTGGGCTCGATCTCGGAATCGGTGAGCCGCCGCCTGATCGACACGTTCGCCGAACTGGACATCGCGATGGCGACCGTCGCGCCGTCCACCGACGGGCAGTTGTCGCTCGCGGACCTCACGACCGCGGGGGTGCGCGTCGGCCTCGGCGAGGATGGCCAGCGGGACTACTGGAGCCCGTACGGCAACTGCGACCTGCTCGACCGCACCTGGCAGCTGGCCTTCACCAACGGTTTCCGCCGCGACGACCTGATCGAGATGGCGCTGGCCGTCGCGACGATGGGCGGCGCGTCGATCATGAGTCACGATGTCCCCCGACTGGCGGGTATCGAAGACCGGCCGGGGGTGGCTGTCGGCGACCGCGCCGACCTGGTCCTGGTCGACGGCGAGACCCCGACGAGCGCGGTGATGGACCGCGGCAAGGACCGCACGGTGCTGCACGACGGCGTCGTCGTGGCGGACGGGCTTTCGGTGCTCGGGTAAACCGCTGGCGTGACGGCGACGGCCGCTGCTACTTTGCCGGAGGCCGTGCGAGCGAACGAGGAGGTGGTACCCGTGGACATTCCGACCAGGGTGCTCCTCTCAGGGGTCACGGCCGGGCGATAGGTCGTCCGGGAGCGCCGTCTCACGAGCACTCCCGAAAGGCACGACCATGCATTTCACTTCCGAACGACGCCTCGAAGGCGCCCTTGAGCGCGAATTCACCCTCGGCGACATCCCCGGAATCCTGTGGACGCCCGAATCGGCGGCCCCGGCCCCGCTGATCCTGATGGGGCACCCTGGCGGACTCGGCAAGATGTATCCCCGGCTCGCGGCCAGGGCCCTGGCCTGCACGGCGACGGGCTACGCCGCGGCCACCATCGAACTCCCGGGAGCCGGCGACCGGCCCCGTTTCCCCGTCGTCGACGAAGCCCGTGGCGACCTGCTGAGCGCACTGAAGGCCGGGGAGCCGGTCAGCGACGACATCGTCGACCGGCTCGTCCTCCCGCTGGTCGACGCGGCGGTCCCGGAATGGCGGGCCACTCTGGACGCCCTTCTCACGCTGCCCGGGATCGGCGGTCCGGTCGGGTTCTCGGGCGGGGTGATCGCCATCGCCACGCGGCTCGCGGTGGTCGAACCCCGGATCGCGGCCGCCGTCCTGTTCGCCGGAAGCTACGTTCCCCGCAGCATCCTCGAAGAGGCCAGGAAGGTCACCATCCCGCTGCTGGTCCTGTTGCAGTGGGACGACGAAGGGAACGACCGGCAGCACGCCCTCGACCTGTTCGACGCCTTCGGTTCGCGGGAGAAGACGTTGCACGCCAACATGGGCGGGCACACCGGCGTCCCGCACTTCGAAGGAGACGCCGCGGGCCGGTTCATCACCCGGCACCTGAAATAGGCCGCGGAGCCGATGTCGATTTCCGGGTGCGGCGTTCGTGGGGTAGTCGAGCGGTCGCCACGAGGGCGCCGCCACGACCACAGGAGACCCGATGTCGCACCCGGAACCCGTCGCCCGCCGCATGTACGACCTGGTCGAGCCCATCGGCCTGATCCCCTACTTCGCCGACGAGTCGGACGAGGCCCTGATCGCGCTCGGCCTGCGCAACCAGTGGGACGCCTACTTCGCCGGACGGGCCGCGCCGTTCGGCCGGTCGGCGCCCGCCGAGGTGATCCACGCGATCTTCTACAACTTCGCCCCGGGCGAGGTGGCACGTCACCTCCCGAAGGTCTGGGAGCTGACCACGCCCGAGGCGGCGCTGGCCGCCCGCGAACGGGGATGCGTCGCGGGGATGCGGCGGATCCTCGGCGACCTCGCCGACGACCCCGGCGTCACGCGCGCCGGCGAACTCCTGCTGAAGGCGGCGACCAGCGCACCCGTGGAGGGGCGCGCCCTCTTCGCCGCCGTCCGAACGCTTCCGATCCCGCAGGAGCCCGTGGCACGGCTGTGGCACGCGGCCACCCTGTTGCGTGAGCACCGGGGCGACGGGCACACCGCCGCTTTGCTGACCGAAGGCATCGGCGGAACCGAGTGCCACGTGCTCCACGCCCTGTCCGTCGACATCCCCGCGAACGAGTTCGGCCGGGTCTGGCATCTCCCCGCCGCGCAGCTGGCCGCGGTCGTGGACGGGATGCGCGACCGCGGCCTGATCGGGTCCGACGACCGGCTCACCGACTCGGGCCGGGCCACGAAGGAGCGCGTCGAGGCGACGACCGACCGGCTCGCGGAGGCGCCTTACGACGCCTTGAGCCCCACCGAACTCAAGAACCTTGTCGCCGACCTCGAACCGATCTCGGCCGCCATCCGGGCCACTATCCCGTGGTAGTCACCGGACGCGATAACGCAGGTGGGTGGCGACGCCCGCGACGGGTTCGCCCTGGAGGACGAACTCGCCCAGGTGCCCGGCGAACACCGAGGTCCCTCGCCCCAGCACCACCGGGGCGAGGTGGAGGCAGACCTCGTCGAGCAGGCCCGCCGCCAGCAGCTGCCCGGCGACGTCGGCACCCAGCACGAGCACGTCCTTGTCCCCCGCGGCGTCCTTGGCACGGCGGACCGAGGCCTCCAGCCCGTCGAAGGCGAAGGTGCCGCCGTTGTCGCCGAGGAGGTCTTCCCTGGTCCGGTGGGTGATCACGAAGCTGGGGACACCGGGCCACGGCGTCCCGCCCCACGGCCGCAGACCGAGATCGAAAGTGCGCCTGCCGATGACGGCCGCCCCGCCCCTCGCGTTCACCTCCTCGAAAACGCGGGCGTCGGGCCCCGTTCCGGCCATCCATTCGTGCAGGCGTTCCCCGCCGTCTCCCATGGGCTCTTCGGCCCGGACGTCCGGCCCGGCGGTGAAGCCGTCCAGCGACATCGACACATCCAGCACCACCTTGTTCATCGCAAGGCCTCCTTCGCTCCCGTCCGGCATATTCGGGAGGGAGTCGGAGCGGATTCGGCCGTCTCGACATCCACGCACGAACGCCCTTGCCCGATCCGGACAAGGGCGTTCACAGGGCGGGGTTTCAGTCGTCGGCGCGGAGTTCCGCGTTGACACGCTGTGCTTCGTGGAGCTGGTCTTCGAGGGTGACGATGCGGCAGGCGGCCTCGACGGCGGTGCCCTGATCGACCAGTTCCCGCACCCGGGCGGCCAGGCGAAGCTGGTGCCGGGAGTAGCGGCGGTGGCCGCCGGCGGAACGCTGCGGGACGATCAGACCGGCCTCGTCGAGGCTGCGAAGGAAGCCCTGGGTGGCGCCGAGCATGTCGGCGGCCCGGCCCATCGTGTAGGCGGGGTAGTGCTCGTCGTCGAATTTGTCGGCCCCGTCGGCCGATCCGTTCTGGTCAGGGATCATTCCACCTCCACATCACAAAGGACCCCGGGTGCCAGAACGGCACCCGGGGTCCTCAGGGTTGGGTTTCACCATTGTCAACCGACGTGACCGCCGGCCTCTTGCACCCGCGTCCGCTGGAAAGCCGGACCTTGCGGGGATCGCTCATTCGTGACCGCGAACCACCTCCGAACTCGATGGAACTACGGCACCCGCGCGGCGCTACCTTGCCGCTGCGGGCGATCCAATGATGTTGCCGTTCCCTTCTTTCCTGTGTTCTCACCTTGCTGGGTACTGCTACTTCACCTACTGCGAACGCCAACGACGGGAACCCTTCCACTGATCGGTCCCAGCACGCTGACGCCGCTGGCCACTGCCCGGAGCCCCGTCACCGATCGGCTCCGGCCACCTGACCGGTCCTGCAACTGCATTTACTGACTACAACCTGCGTTTTCCTCACGGACGCACCTGCTCCGCCCGCGTCCTGCACTTTCCTGCCAGGGCCGGCACTACCTGGTCGAACCTCTTCACAACCCGGCCCTGGGGTCCTGCTCCCGATCACCGTGCGGGACCTGTTCCTTGATCGGCCCCGCGCCGCCTGACCGGCTTGTCTCACCTCGCGGGTAGTTACGTCATCTCCCGCGCCTGCTTGACGTTGTCTTTCTCGGTACAAGGAGAACACTACACACACCCGCCGTTGAATGTCTACTCCAGCCACCATAGATTTTCTACGGCGCGTCGGACGGGTGAAGGCAGAAGGAGAGACGACCATGAGTGACGACCTCGCCGGGGATTCGCTCGATGAGCGGTACGGCCTGGCGGAGGTGCGTGACCTGGGGGAGTACGCCGAAGCCCTCAACCGGCTGGTCGAGCAGGGACTGCGAGACCAGCGCACGACCTTGCTCTCCGAAGCCGAGGCCTACGCGGTGGCGGAACTGCTCGGCCGGTTCGCGCTCAGCGAACCCTGGAGCGCGTTGAACCAGCTGGCCGCTTCCTTGGCCAGCCGGATCTACAACCGCCTCGGCGCCTGAAGACGGCGAAGCTCAGCGGCTGACGGCGATCTCTCTCTCCACGCTCGCCAGCTTCTCCGGGTTGCGGACGTGGTAGGCGCCGGTAACGAAGCCGTTCTCGACGCGGACCGCCAGCACGCCGTCGATCTCGCCGTCGACGCGGACGAGCAGGCCCGGCCCGCCGTTGATCTGGACCGGCTCGACCGTCCTTTCCGCGTCACGTTTCCACCAGCCGCCCGCCAGCAGACGCGCCACCTTGTCCACGCCCACGACCGGGCGCGGCAGGGCGTGTTTCACCCCGCCCCCGTCGCTGAGTGCGACGACGTCCGGCGCCAGGATGTCGAGCAGACCCTGCAGATCCCCGGTTTCGACCGCTGCTTGGAAGGCCTGGAGTGCCGCCCGGTGTTCGGCGGGAGAGCCGGCGCCGCGGGGTCGGCGCGCGGCGACGTGCGCCCGCGCCCGATGGGCGATCTGGCGCACGGTGGCCGGCGCTTTGCCGACCGCTTCGGCTATCTCGTCGTAGTCGAGCGCGAAGACCTCGCGAAGCACGAACACCGCTCGCTCGGTCGGCGCGAGCGTCTCCAGTACCAGCAGCATCGCCATGGAGACGCTTTCGGCCAGCTCCACGTCCTCGGCCACGTCCGGCGCGGTCAGCAGCGGCTCCGGCAGCCACGGGCCGACGTAGGACTCTTTGCGCCTGCCGAGCGTCCGCAGCCGTTTGAGCGCCTGCCGGGTGGTGATCCGGACCAGGAACGCGCGCGGGGCCAGCACCGTCACGAAGTCCACGTCCACCCACCGCAGCCAGGTCTCCTGCAGGACGTCCTCGGCGTCGGTGGCCGAACCGAGCATCTCGTAGGCCACGGTGAACAACAGGTTGCGGTGGGCCACGAACGCGTCGGTGGCCGGCCCCATGGCGGGGTCTCGTTCACTCGTCACCGGTTCCTGCCTTTCTCGAACGTGCCCGGGCCCATACGATCCCGGCCCTCCTCCCTTTGTGACACCGAAGCCCGGTGGCCTGCGTCACAAGGCAGGCCTGTCACGGGGATCGGGTCACCGGGATCTCTTGGTGGCGACGCCGAGAGAAAGGAAATCCACCCATGTCCACGACGACGGGCCCGCGCTCGCGCATGCCCGGTCCGATCCCTTTCGTCCCCGAAATGGCCGAGGTCGCGGGCGGTCTGCACAAGGTCCTCGAGAACGGCGCGATCCCCTCGACGACCATCGCGCTGCTGCAGCTGCGGGCCGGGCAACTGCTCGGCAGCACCTACTTCACGATCCGCGAAACCGGCACTCTTCGGGAAGCCGGGGAGTCCGAGGAGCGCATCACCGCGGTGGCGACCTGGCCGGACGCCACCTGCTTCACCGCTCCCGAACGGGTCGCACTGGAACTCGCGGAGGCCGTCCTCACCCCGAACCCATCCGGCGAGCGCGTGCCCGATTCGTTGTACGCCAAGGCATCCGCCTGCTACGACACCAAAGCACTCTGGACGCTCGTAATGGCGATCGCGCATATCGGCTTCTTCGCCCCCGCCGCGCTCATCGCCAAGCCGATTCCGGGCATGCCGCCCGGCCGGAACTACACCGACTGACCTTCCCCACCTTCGAGAAAGGCTTGACCCATGAGCAAGTTCGCGGTTGCCGGAGCGACCGGCCGGCTGGGACGGCATGTCGTCGACGTCCTCACCAAACGAGGACAGCACGTCGTGCCGATGTCCCGGACCACCGGCGTGGACATCGTCACCGGTGAAGGACTCGTCGAAGCACTCGCCGGAGTCGAGGTCATCATCGACGTCGCCTCCTGGCACGGCTCCGAACAGGAGGCGGCGACGGAATTCTTCCGCGCGTCCGCCCGCAATCTGCACGAAGCCGGCCGTCAGGCGGGGGTCGCGCGGATCGCCGCGGTCTCCATCATCGGCGCCGACAAGGCCACGGCCGGTTTCATCGCCGCCAAGAAGGTGCACGAGGAACTTCTCCTGGCCGGGCCCCTGCCCGTTCGCATCCTGCGGGCCGCGCAGTTCCACGAGTTCGTCGGCCAGCTCCTGGACTGGCAGCGAAGCGACGTCGTCCACCTGCCCGCCTTGCCCACGCAGCTCGTGGCCTGCCGCACCGTCGCGGAGGAACTGGTCGACCTCGCCCTCGACCGGGACGCCCAGGGATCGCCGATCCCCGAAATCGCGGGGCCCCGCAAGGAAATCATGTCGGACGCCGCCCGTCTCCTCGCCGCCCGCCGGGGCATCGAGGTCGTCGGCATCGACGGCTCCGGCATGCCCGACGCCGAAATCGCGGCCGCCGGCGGTTTCCTGCCGAGCCCGCACGCCAAGCTCGCGGGCCCCACGTTCTCAGACTGGCTCGACGCCCAATCCTGAACGGAAGCGAAGCGCCGTTCGGGGGTTCCACGCCGACCGCGCATTCACCAGGAGATCCGCGACGATCAAGCCACGGTGGCCGGGTAGGGACTCCTCATGGCGCCGAAGTAGGCCTCGGGCGCTCCCTCGAGGTGCTCGGGCAGTTCGTCCATGAAGGCGCGCAGCAGTGGGGTCGCGTTGTGCCGATCGAGGTCCTCCTGCGAACGCCAGATCTCATAGAGGAAGAACCGGCCGTCTTCTTGCTCGTGGAGGTGGTACTGAAGGTTGCCCGCGTGCCCTCGCGACGGCTCGACGAGGTCCATCAGGAGCTTCCTGAGCTCGTCGGCGTGCCCGGGCTTGGGGGTCAGGAAGCCATAGAGCGAGACGGGCGCCGGCGCGGTCGAAATGGTCGTCATGCAAGCAACGTTAAGAGGTGACATCAATGTCAGCCTCAAGCCGCTTCGGCATGAGGTGAGTCACAGGAAGATCGGAAGCTGCCCCGCGAAACGTGGCGTGGCCGTATGTCTTCTCCGCTACTTCGGTGACGTGATTCAACTCCAGGCCTGCGCACCAACAGGTTCCGCGGATAGAGCACGGCGTCAGCAAAGAGCTCATCCAGGACGCCTGCGCCCGGCTCAGTAACCGACCCGTGACCAGTTGCCCTGGACGAACCTCCGCCGGGTACTACAGGAGTTGCGCTTCAAGGTGTTCCTGCACGTCGACGGCGGGTTCGTCGACTGGACCCAGCGGCTGGTCGGCAACCGCAAGGAGCGGATGCCGATCAGCGGTGTCGGCGTGGACCCGCTTGCGATGGTTCGCAGGCCGGGTGATCACTGGTCGGCGTAGCGCTTGGCGAGCTCCTCCTCTCGGGCCGTGGGCCAGGGGCAGCGGATGTCGCCTTGGCTGGCGGCGAAGAAGAGTTCCATGTGCACGTGCCAGGCGGCGAGGGCTTCGGGGCCGTGTGCGTTTTCTTGGAAAAGGGTCACGGTGGTGCCCTGCAGGTGTTCGTGTTGGAACTCCCAGCGCACGACGCCCTGTGGGATGCCGTCCTGGAGCCACTCGTACTCCAGCAGGTGAGATGCTTCGGAGCGGGTGAGCCTGCCCGGGGTGATGCCGGGGTGGGCGGCGCGGGTGGGAACGGTGCCGGTGGCGCCTTCGGTGAGGAGGGCCCAGACGTCGTCGAGCGGGGTCCAGACCAGATCGCGGGCGAAGTGGATGCCGTCGGGGTTGTCGGTGCCCTCGTCGAGGCCGAACTTCGCGATGTAGTACTCGATGCGCGAGAGCCATTCGGTGGGAGGCTCGAACTCGGTGCCGTCGGCGTGGGCGACCAGGGCGTCCAGGCAGGTGATCCAGCCGGGGACGTCGCGGCCGGCGGAGAGCTTCGACGAGACCACGGCGGTGAACACGAGCAGGCAGCCGTCGGCCTGCGGGAGGATCTCGAAGCGCAGCACGTCGTTCGCCCAGCGGAAGGCGAAGACCTTCGGCGGGTCGGACTCGAGCAGTTCGCCCTCGCCGCCGTCGGCGTCGACCGGGGCGGCATCCGGGAAGGTGAAGCGCAGGGTGCGGCCGTCGATCGTGACCTCGGCAGGGAACCAGTGCTTCATCTCGGCCGGTTCGGTGACCACCCGCCAGACCTTCTCCGGCGAGTGTCGCAGCCGGCGCTCGAAGCGCAGCACAGGCTTACCCTCGATCATCTGCAGTTCCGCGTCCACTGGTCAGTTCCCTTCGATCTCGTCGAGTCGGCGTTCGAGCGCGTCCAAGCTCTTCTCCCACATCGCGCGGTAGGGCGCGAGCCAAGCGTCGACCTCCGCCAGCGGGTGCGGGTTGACGCGGTACCAGCGGCGTTGGGCGTCCGTGCGCACCTCGACCAGGCCGGCCTCACGCAGCACCTTGAGGTGCTTCGACACGGTCGGCTGGGTCAGCGTCAGCCGGTCGACGAGGTCGCCGACCGGCTGCTCGCGTTCACGCAGCAGGTCAAGAATCTCCCGGCGACTCGGATCCGCCAGCACGGCGAAGGTAGATGCCATGTCAGCAATATAGCTGAAGTGGCATATTCGTGCCCGGTGCACCCTTCACCGGGCTCGACGCGGCGGTTCGGTTGCTCAGGCGGATGGCAACTCCGTGGTCCGCCTGTGCGGGTCTGTCTCCATCGCAGACCGAGACTCGGCTTCGGCGAACTCAGCAAGTCGACGCCCGCGCGGCCCTGGGCGATGTCCTTCAAGCCTCCATCCGAACGGTCATGCAGGCAGTTGCGCTGACCAGCACTGCAGAGCGAACGGAGACCAATCGTGAAGAACGCCGAGGCGGACATAGCCCCAGAAGAAGCAACATCCCGCAGTCCAGCGGGGATGTCGAAGAGTGGGCCGCCTGGGGCTCGAACCCAGAACCTACGGAATCTTGGGCGGGGCCTGTGGACGTCTGCCGTTAGCTGCCGACAACCGCTCTCACCAGCGCGAACTCTGACCGATAACGATCATGGCCTGTGATCGTTTGGCGTCGTCTGCGGTCGTTTCCCGGGGATAAACCGGGGAGATGATCATGCTTCTCGCCCTGGTCTCGCGCACGTTCGCGTGACGCCATTCTACTGCCCACACCTCCCCTTCATCCCGATACGAAGCCAGCACGCGGCCGGTGACGTCGGGTCAAGGCATGCTTTCCAGCCTTGACGCGGCGTTACCGGCCGTTGTCACGATCAGGCGTCGGGGTGGAGGAGATCGACGACGGCGCGTAACAGGTGGCGATACACCGACGACCGGTATGTCACGACGCTCGTTGAGGAGGGCCGACGTTGGCTATGGGGACATGTGCGCCGCCGCTGGGTGGCGCTGCGCAAGGTGACCCGCTGGCGGCCGCGTCGCCCGGCCGGTGGGCGGAGCGGAGCGGCAGCCCGCCGTGTCGGGAACCGGCGCGGCCGCCCAGGCGAGGGGCTACCTACGCGCCCGGCGCGCCGCCCGGCGGCGGCGCGCCCTTGATCCCATAGAGCCAGATTCGGCAGCCATTCCAGCGTTGCAAGATCGATCGGAGATCAGATGATGCCACTTCGGGAGTACCTCTACGTCGACGCAGACAAAGTTCGCTCCCTACTTACACAACTCGATGGCGGCGTCGCCGAAGAAGCACGTCGAACAGAGAAGACGATAAAGACGACTACGGGTGGCGTGAAGTCTATTGCGAGTCACGAGCGCAACTGGGGAACCGAGGAATATGTACAAAAATCACTCGCAGATGCCATCTACTCAGACCTGGAAGAAATACTTGAAGTTAACCAACTACTGACAGAAGCATCGAGCATTCTTTCATCCCCGGAAGTTTGGACGAATGGTTCTTTGCAAAGGGACATGCCTCCAGGAACCCTGATAAGGGTGACGAGTCAAGGATCCTTATTCGATGCTCGATACGTCGGCAAACTGTTCGCCGGGATCGGCTCGACCATACTTGGCCTTTCCAAAATTGCGCCGCAGCTATTTGACCAAGTCGAACCCAGAAGGCCGGGGTCATCGAAGACCAAAGGCGGCTCCAGGCAAAGAGATTCCAGTAGCCCGCCAGACTCATCCGAACAAATTGAAGACGAAATCAAGGACTTCCCCACCCTTACCGACGGGGATGACTTGAATCCCGAGTTCCTGAGAGCGTTTGTAAGGATCGCCCGCGGGGTCTTCCAGCCAGGACTGCACCTAAGCCTATTGCCCTGCTCGAACAAGTCCTACGCCGTCAACATTCGACTCCAAGAAGGAAGGAGGCATCTTGAATCAGATCCCGAGATGGTGTTTGCCCGGTACGGTTTTTCGCCACAGCAGTGGACGGTCGTTGGGACACTTGGATGCCACTCCCCCGGCAAGGAAAATGCAGTTCCCGATGGATCAGAGATCGCACAAGCGTTCGTCGATGGAGATATCAATCGAAATAAATTTGCCCAGGGTTTGAACGCCTACGTAGAACACTTCGCAAGAATCGGTTTCGCCGACGTTCCCCAGTATCCAAGCTTCTCATTAGTTCCGCTCGCAGTATATCGAACCGTTGGGACAAACAATGAAATACTACCTACAAGTTTGTAAAAACGGGCGCCTTCCTGCATTAATCGAACAAATTTGATGGAGCGGCTCACATGAATCGGCAGCTGTGCGAACTCTGCTAGCCTGGAGCTATGCGTGGTGCGGGTGATCAGCTCAGCATTGGGGAGCGTATTGCCTTCTACCGGCGGCGGCGTGGTCTGTCGCAGGCGGTTCTTGCTGACTTGGTGGGCCGTACTGAGGACTGGCTGAGCAAGATCGAGCGCGGCGAACGGGAAATCCGGCGCTTGGACGTGCTGGCTGACGTCGCGCGTGGCCTGCGGGTGACGCTGGGAGATCTCCTCGGCGAACCGGTGCTGATGGAGGACGAGGACAAGAACGACGACGTCCCGGCCATCCGTGACGCGCTCATGGCTCCCCGGCGGCTGTCCCGCACTCTGTTCTCCTCTGCCATGTCGCCGGAGTACATCGACCCGGCCCCGGTGGCTCAGCTGGTGGAGGGTGCCTGGTCCAGCTATCAGAAGGGTGACCTCGGCCGTGTCGTCGCGGCCCTGCCGGGTCTGATCAAGACCAGCCAGGGCATGGAGTCCGCCTCGGCCGATGACGCGGCCTACCGGCGAGCCTGTGCAGCGGTGTCGGCACGCGTCCACCACCTGGCCGCAACGACACTGAGCAAGATCGGTGAAGCCGACCTCGCGTGGATCGCGGCAGAGCGCGCTATGCAGGCAGCCGACGAGGCGGATGATCCCCTGGTGCTGGCCTCCGCTGCCCGGTCCGGCACTCACGCGCTCCTGGCCGTCGGCCGGTTCGATGACGCGCTTGAGCTGGGCGATGTGGCCGCGAAGTGGCTGGTCCCGAGGATGCGCGATGGTGATCCGGCCGCGTTGAGTCTCTACGGGATGCTCTATCTGCGGACGGCCGTCGCCGCTGCCCGGCAACAGGACCGGTCGACGGCAAACGAGCTGCTGTCTCACGCAGGTCGGGCGGCTGATCAGCTCGGCGTGGACGCCAACCACTGGCAGACCGGGTTCGGCCCGGCCAACGTCGAGCTGCACAGGTTGTCGGCGGCGCTGGATCTGGGCGACATTTCGCAGGTGATCGAGTCGGCTCCGAGGATCAGCGTTGACCACCTGCCAGTAGAGCGGCAGGTCACGCACCTGATCGACTTCGCGCGGGCGTTGAGCCTGGTCGCGAAGGATGACGAGGCGTTGTCGGCGTTGCTGACGGCTGAGCAGAAGGCTCCGGGGATCGTCCGGCACAGCACCGCCGTGCGGGAGGTCGTGCGGTCGATGTATCGCCGTGCCCCGGCGACGGCTGGTAAGAAGTCCTCGCCCTTGTTGGCGTTGGCTGAGCGCTGTGGCGCGGTGAGGTAGGTCGGGTGGCGTCGCGTGTTCTGGGCCTGGTCGGTTCGGGTGCTGGTGGTGTTGAGGACCTTCTTCCGCGCGTGATCCAGCCCCTTCAAGAGGACGGCTGGACGGTCGCGGTGACCTTGACCCCGACGGCGGGGCGCTGGCTGGACGAGAACGGCGGCCGTGCCGAGATCGAGGAGGCCACCGGGTTCCCGGTCCGGGTGGAGCCGCGCTCGCCGGCCGAATCTAGCCCGCATCCGGCCCCGGACTGCTACCTGGTCGCGCCCGCCTCGGCGAACATGGTCGCCAAGCTCGCGATGGGCATCGCCGACAATCAAGCTCTGACGCAGGTCAACGAGGCCATCGGCACCCTGAACCTGCCGGTCGTCGTCTTCCCACGCGTGAACGCCGCGCACGCCCGTCACCCGTCCTGGGAAACCCACATCGACGCGCTGCGGCGTGCTGGGGTGCGTCTCGTGTACGGGGATGACGTGTGGCCGCTGCATGAACCGCGGAGCGCTCCCGGGAGGGAGCTGCCCTGGTCAGCCGTACTTTCCGCGGTGAACGCAGCGGTCCCGTCGCCGGGCTAGCTCGGTAAGATCGACGGTGTGACAGCTGCGTCTGGGGAACGGCCGAAACCCATCGATCAGTGTCAGAACGTTCAAGAAATCCTCGACCAGATCCGGCTTCGGCCGGGGATGTGGCTCCGGCAACGGTCTTTGCGGGACTTGGAGAGCATCCTCTTCGGCTACGGCGTCGCCCTGGACGTTCACGGACTCGATGAGAAGTTCACGATGGGGGCTGTCGGTCCGTTCGCCCAATGGATCGAGGCTCGTTTTGGCTGGTCGATGTCTGCTGGCTGGGCGGTTGCCATCGAGGCGCACGCCGACGGTGAGGAACCTCTGAAGGTGTTCTTCCGCCTCCTCGACGAGTACCGGGCCTCCTGAACCCGGCCACGTCACGCCAGGTGGGCCGTCATTTCTGAGGACGCTCTCCCCCGCTAGTACCTACCCGGACAGTTTGTCCGGGGTGAGGCTCCTCACTGGGTGTCTCCTGTGTCCAGCGCGCCCGACCGGGCTCGCCGAGACCGAGACATCGGGAGAGCACACATGGGCATTCACGTGGTGATTCAGCCCCTCGTCGGCTACGGCGCGGCGGTGGTTTCACCCTCTCCTGGCGTTCGTCAGCTCGTCGCCGGAAGTGAAGAGACCTCCTTCATCGTCCAGGTACCCGCCCGTATCGGCGGCCTGATGGACACCGCACGGTTCGCGCAGAGTCTCGCGGCCGCTGCCAGCGAGTTCAGCGAGTGGTGCGAGACCCAGCACCGCACGCGCTCGCATTCCTCTTCCTTCCATGACCAGTGGTCCGACGCTGCCGATGACGCCGTCACGCGCAAGAACGACTGATCACACGCACCTAGGAGCAACAAATGGCTATCTACAAGGGTTTCCGGTTTCCCATCGACTTTGACGAGGCTTTCGGTCAGGGCTTGGTGATGGTCGGCGAAGTGTCGCCGGACAACGAGTACCAGTCGCGAGAGGACCGGTCGTCGGGTCGTCCGGCTCGGCAGCGGGTCGACGAAGTGACGGGCAAGCGTCAGTGGAAGGTCACAGTGACCGACCCGGACGAGGTCAAGGCCAAGCGCGCGTCGTTCGAGATCACGCTGCTGGCCGATGTGCAGCCGGTGCCGACCACGTCCGAGGTGCTGCCGGGTATGCGGCCGATCGAACTGGAGGGCCTGACGGCTGAGCCGAAGGTGGCTGGTCAGGGCGAGTTCAAGTACCAGTCGTACACGTTCCGCGCGACCGGCTTCAAGGCGGCGGCCGCTGGCGGTGCGTCGAAGTCGGGCCGGGCCTCGGGTTCCGCTGAGTCGACGCCCAAGGCTGCGTGATGCCGGACGGGGTGCCGGGGAGCCACCGTGTGGCCGTGGTTCCTCCGCACCTGGTCCAGGCGTGGGAGATGGCCTACCACCACTACGGCGCTCTGCGGGCGCACGCGGTCGACCCGTTGGCGGCGCATGACCTGGCCGTTGCTTCCCTCGCGGTGGCGTCGGCCTGGCGGGACCTCGCTTCGGAAGGCCAGTTGCCGTGGTGGGTGCTCGCGGCCGTGACAGCGGCGGCTGAGGGATTCGAGGAGAACGCGCGGTCGTGGGAGATCCGCGCTCACAGTGAGGAGGGACAAGGCCGTGGCGTTCAACGCGATGTGGAAGCCGGGGCCGCAGGCGGTCGCGGGGATGCAGGGCAATGGTTCGGCGAACCCGGCCCTGGTGATCTACCTCGATCCGGACAGCCTGGCGATCCTGCCGCCGTCCGACCCGGCCGCGTGGCCGGAATTCATCCGGCTCCTTCGCCAAATCCGCGACAGCGCGGACGAACTGGCCGTGTTTCTCGACAAGCACAAGGCGGTGCGTGATGACGACGCCCGGCCGGAATGAGCCGCAGACGCTGGCGGACGCACACGCCGTTGCTTCCGCTCGTCGCCCGAAACCCGGTTCGAATCTGTCGACGTGGCTGAAATTCCACAGGGAGAACGCGCGCATGTATCGCGCCGTGTCCGATGTGGACCGAGGTCACCACCACGAACTCCGTTACTGGGTGGGCTATGAGGAGCGCAAGGCGGAGGAGGTGGCCGCCCAGATCCAGAAGGAGAAGTCGCAAGCTAGCTAGAAACTGAATGACAGAGCGAAAACGCACGTGGGGACGTGCGGCGTACAAACACGTCCTCAATCGCTTTTCTTGTCCTGTAAGGCGCAGAAGCGGAATCCGGCTACCAACCTTGCCGCTCCTGCGCTGTCCACAACCTCTGGAAGTGAACAATGACAACGCTAAACGATGGCAACAAGCGTGCGCTAGACGGGGTCACTCGAACGCGCTGCACGGTCTGTAAGCGGTTCGCGAAGCTGCTGCCCGGCGAGAAGGAATGCGCGCCCTGTCAGGGAATGCTTCCGCTGGATCTGACCGGCGGTGGTCGCCGATGAACGGGATCGGTGTCCTTCTCGTCGGCGGCGGAGCGCTCGGCGTGGTGGTGTGGCTGCTGCACAAGCTCGGTCGCGCGCTCGCCACGATCTTGGAAGTCCTGGCGGCGGCCGCGCTGGTGTTCATCGCCCTCTGGTGGCTGCTGAAATCGTTGCTGTGGTTGGGAAAGCAAGTCGTCACGCGCTGGAGGACCAGCCTTGCCGTGGTGGCGCTCGTGGCGTGGTGGCAGTACCTCGGGTGGCTGTCGCTGGCGGTCGTCGTGGGCTCGGTCGTCGCCGTGCTGGCGTCGTGGTGGCTGCTCGACGTGGTGTCCTATGACCACCACTGCGGCCGGTTCCTCCGGTCCTGGTGGATGCGCTGGGCGGTCTACGCGCGCAAGCTCCCGGCCTGGCTGCACGCCTGCGGGCTGAGCATCCGGGATGAGACGCTGCCGGTGGAAGTGACGGTGAACCTGGTCGGCCGTCGACGTTTGCTGTCCCGTAAGGCCGCGTCGGCATCTCGCGCAGTGCAGGTGCCGAAGGTGCTCAAGGTCCGGTCGGGGTCGTCGTGGGATGAGGTGCGGGTGCAGCTCGTTCCGGGGCAGAAGCCCGAGGACTTCGACGAGGCCGCGCGGGCGCTCGCGGTGGCGCGCAAGGTCAAGCGGTGCCAGGTGCGGGAACTGGAGCCCAACGTGGTCTCCATCGACTTCCAGCGCCGTGACCTACTCAAATCCGCGGTGACCTCCCTGCCGGTTCCTGACCTGGTGGCCCCCGATGTGCTCGGCGTGGATCTGCGGCATGTGTGGTCCGGGACCACGGAGTACGGCTCGGACTGGCGGGTTCCGCTGGTCGGCTCGGGAGCGCACTGCCTGACCGCTGGCGCGACCGGATCGGGCAAGAACTCGGTCATGTGGTGCCCGCTGGTGTCGGCCGCACCCGCGATCCGGTCCGGTGTGGTCCGGGTGTCCGGCATCGATCCCAAAGGGATGGAACTCGCCTACGGGCGCGGGATCTTCGCCCGGTACGCGGTGACCGGTAAGCAGGCGCTCGAACTTCTCGACGGCCTGCTTGAGGAGATGGAAGCCCGCAAGCACGAGTTCGCCGGACGCGTGCGGATGATCCCGATCAGCGTCGAGCATCCGCTTGAGGTTCTGGAGTTCGACGAGATCGGCGCGCTGACCAAGTACACCGACCGCAAGACGCGTGACGCGATCGTGGAGAAGGTCGCGCTCCTCACCACACAAGGCCGGGCCTTGGGGATCACGGTGCGCGGTTACGTGCAGGAGCCCACAAAGGACACCGTCCCGGTTCGTGAGCTGTTCCCGCGCCGCGTGTGTCTGCGGGTGACGTCCAAGACCCACGTCGGGATGGTCCTCGGTGACGGCGCGTACGAGCGGGGCGCGTGGGCGAACCGGATCGGCGATTCCGAAGCCGGTGTCGGCTACGTCTGGGGCGAAGGCGTCCGCGAACCCCTGCGCGTCCGGGCCGGATGGGTCGCCGACGAGGAGATCAAGGCTCTGGAGGCCTACGTGACCAACGGCGGCGCTCACATCGTCTCCGAGGGGAGGGCGGCATGAACCGGCTGATGGTCTTCCTCGACGCGATCCGCGACCACCTGGACTCGTTCGCCCTGCCTCCGGCCGCCTCGGTCCGAGTCGGGGTGGGACCTGATCCGATCACGGTGCAACTCGACTCCGACCGCCTGGAGGACGTTGCCCGTGGCCTGCTCACCTGGGCTGCCTCGCTCGACGACGTGACGGCATCCCTGTGGCGTCCTGCGGGCGGCGGGTCGGTGCACCTGGAACTCAGCGGCCGAACTCCCTGCGGCGTCCCCGTGGTCGTCTACGGCGGCGTCCGGTTCGACGAAGCCACCTTCCCGGACCTGCCTGCGGGGATGCGGCAAGAGATGCCGGTGTTCGTGCTGCGGCAGTGGAACAGCCCTGGGGAGGTGGCCGCCTGATGAGTACCCAGGAATCCGCGGTGACCATGCCGGCCAAAACTCGGGCCGCTCGGATGCGTGAGCCCTTGGCGTCGGACGTGGTGAAAGCGACCGCTGAGAAGCACGGCGTGTGCGTTCGGCCGTTCACGATGGAGGTCGGCGACACCGATACCGGCGAACTCCGCTACGTCCCTGTTCCGTGCGGTTCGACCGTGGAATCGGTGTGTCTGCCGTGCGCTCGTAAGGCGAAGGCACTTCGACAGGTTCAGTGCCGTGAGGGCTGGCACATGGAGACCGAACCGGACTTCACCCCGGAGCCACCGACTGAGACGCAGACGGAGCTGTTGGCGTTCCGGGCTGACCTCGTCGCCGCTCACCGGCAAGAGACAGACCAGGGGGAAGCCGAGGAGCTGCGGGAGGAGATCCAGAGTGTCGATGAGGAACTTCGGCAACTCGGGATGAGGGGCCGTCTCCCTTCAATCGACATGCCCACGAAGAAGGCGGTGAAGCGCTCGACCAAGCGGCGGCAGGACGCGCCGAACCTGCCTCGACGCAAGGTCGCCAAGACCACCGTGGGCCGTGAGTACGCGGGACGGTTCCGGCCGTCGATGTTCGTCACGCTCACTTGCGACACCTACGGCCCGGTCCGCTCCGACGCCGCACCTGTCGACCCGTCGACCTATGACTACCGGCGGGCCGCTCGGGACGCGGTCCACTTCTCGGCCCTGGTGGACCGCTGGTGGCAGAACCTCCGGCGTGTGGTCGGCTGGGACGCGCAGTACTTCGCCACCGTCGAACCCCAACGACGGGCCGCCCCACACCTGCACGCGGCGATCCGGGGATCGG
The DNA here is from genome assembly GCF_019330265.1 of Amycolatopsis sp. TNS106. Taxonomy (NCBI): domain Bacteria; kingdom Bacillati; phylum Actinomycetota; class Actinomycetes; order Pseudonocardiales; family Pseudonocardiaceae; genus Amycolatopsis; species Amycolatopsis sp. TNS106. The sequence continues at coordinate 6,014,943 of NZ_CP024972.1, forward strand.
TGCCGCATGACGTCATCCGCCAAGTCACCGAAGCGACCTATCACCAGGTCTGGTGGCCCGACCACGACCAGGTCGTCTACGTCGACCGGATGCCGATCTGGGACGGCGACGCCAGGGTGTTCGTCGACCCGGACACCCGCGCACCGCTGACCGACTGGGACGACGCGATAGAAGCCGTAGAGCACCCGGCGCACGTGGTCACCTTCGGCCGCCAGGTGCACTCCAAGGGCATCCTCGGCGGCACCGAAGAAGCCGGGCGGCACATCGGCTACCTAACCAAGTACCTCACCAAGTCCACCGGTGAGGTGGTCGAAGCCGACACGGCCCAGCAGAGGGACCACCACGACCGGTTGCACGCGGAACTGTCGGTGACACCCTGCTCGCCTCGCTGCGCGTTGTGGCTGCTGTACGGCGTCAATCCCAAGGGAGCCAACGGAAAGACCACACCAGGCCACTGCAAGGGACGGGCGCATCGGCGGACCACCCTCGGCCTTCCGGGGCGCCGGGTGCTGGTGTCGCGCAAGTGGTCCGGCAAGACGCTCGTCGACCACAAGGCTGACCGGAAGGCGTTCGTCCTGGAGGCGCTAGCGGCGGTTGGAATCGAGAAACCAGCACCCGACCCGGCCCGGCTGGTCTGGCGCAAGGTCGACTCCGGCGACCCCTCCGTGCCACCTCGGGACCACCTGGTGATGCACGCCATCTCCGAACGCATCACCTGGAAAGCCGAGTATGACAAAGCACTACTAGCCGCGCAGAGTCCGCCGGATCTTTCGGCAACTCCACTCGCGGCCTAAGGGGGATCACATGAACGTGCACAACATCGATCCACTCTGGACGGTGGAAGACGTCTCGGCGTACCTCGGTGTCCCTGTCGGGACGCTGTACCAGTGGCGCAGCAAGGGTTACGGCCCTGCTGGCCGTCGCATGGGCCGATACGTGCGGTACCGCCCTGAGGACGTCCGGGCGTGGGTGGACCAGTTGGCCGTAGAGGTGGCCTGATGCCTCGGCCTCAACTGGAGATCGGAACGTACGGGGAGATCCGGTATTCGCCTGTCGCGGGCGGGTACCGGGCTCGTGCGCTGTTCCGCGACTTCGACGGCAACACGCGGGAGGTCGAGCGGACCGGGAAGACGAAAGGCAAGGCTGCGCAGCGGCTCAAGGACGTCTTCCGCGAGTGGACCGGGTCGACGACTGGCGAGATCACGCGGGAGACGCACCTGAAGGTCCTGGCCGAAGTCTGGATGGAGCAGGTGCGGCAGGACGTCGAGGACGGCAAGAAGTCGCCGACCACCGAGACCGCGTACGAATCGGTCCTGAACGCTCACGTCGTGCCCGGCCTCGGTGAGCTGCGCGCGCGGGAAGCAACCGTGATGCGGCTCGATCGCTTCCTAGGGGCTCTTCAGCGCAACATCGGGGCGTCGACGGCGAAGACCGCGCGGACCGTCCTTTCGGGAATGCTCGGGCTGGCGGCCCGGTACGACGCGATCGACGGCAACCCGACTCGGGACACCCGGCGCATCCCGACTGCGAAGAAGAAGCCTCGCGCGCTGGACGCGGACGAGCGCGCCGCATGGCTGGCACGGCTGGAGGCGGATGAGAAAGCGGTGCGCTGGGACCTGCCCGACTTGTCCCGGTTCATGATGGCTACCGGTGTCCGGGTCGGCGAAGCGCTCGCGACGTACTGGGAGGACGTCGACCTGGTGGAGGGCACGGTCGACATCACGCACACCGTGGTCCGGATCAAGGGGCAAGGGCTGCTCCGCAAGCCGCGTCCGAAGAGCGAGTCGAGCAAACGCGCACTGCCGCTCCCGTCCTGGGCGGTGGAGCTGCTGGCGAAGCGGGCGGCGGCATCTGGCCCGATCTTCCCCAGCTCGACCGGCGGGATGCGAGACCCGAACAACGTCCTGCGGGTCATCCGGGAGATTCGTGGCGGGGAGGACTTCCTGTGGGTCACCTCGCACACCTTCCGGAAGACGACCGCGACCGCGCTGGACGACGCGGGGGTGCCGACGAGGCTGATCGCGGACCAGCTCGGCCACTCGCGGGTGTCGATGACGCAGGACAACTACCTGGAGCGGAAGACGGTCGACCCGGCCACGGCGAAGGCCTTGGAGGGGCTCTTGGATAAACCCGTTCGACCCAAAACCGGGGATAAACCGGGGAGATGATCTTGGTCTCGGGTGGCCACAACGCGTGGACCAGGCGAAAGAGTGGGCCGCCTGGGGCTCGAACCCAGAACCTACGGATTAAAAGTCCGCAGCTCTACCAATTGAGCTAACGGCCCGTGCGGCTGAGTCTAGTAGACCGCTGTCGACCACCAGGATGGCGGGGCGGCCGCCGGAGCGCCACGGAATTGTCGGAGGTCTCTGCCATGCTCGGAGGCATGGATACGGTCCCCGAGGAGAACTACGCGGCCAGCTGGGAAGGCGACCGTCCGGAGCCTCCGCGCGTGGCGAGCGAGCGCGAGATCCTGACGTCCACCCTCGACTGGCATCGCCGCACCTTCGAGCTGAAGTGCCAGGGGTTGACGCCGGAGCAGATGGCGCTGCGGGCGGTGGAGCCGTCGAGCATGTCGCTGCACGGGCTGCTCAGGCACCTCACGGGCGTCGAGCGCTGGTGGTTCCGCCTGCAGTTCGCGGGCGAGGACGTCCCATTGCTCTATTACTCCGACGAGTGGCCCGAGCAGGACTTCGAGGATCTGGGCGGCGATGTCGAGGAGGCGTGGGCGGCGTGGCGTGCGGAGTGCGCGCGGTCGCGGGAGATCGTGGCGGCCGCGTCGCTCGACGACACGGGCAAGGGCCGTCGCGACGGGGAGCCGTTCTCGCTGCGCTGGCTGCTGACCCATCACATCGCGGAGTACGCGCGCCACAACGGCCACGCCGACCTGCTGCGCGAGCGCGTCGACGGGAGGACAGGCCACTGAAATCCTGAAGTGCGATGCTGGGCCGATGAACGCCGATCCCGATTCCGGCCTCCTGTCCCCGGTCCGCGCCGGCACGCCCGCCGAGGCGGCGACGGGTGATCTCGCCTGGGTGCGGGCGCTGGTGGACACGGAGGCGGCGCTCGCCAGGGCGCAGGCCAGTACCGGGCTGATTCCGCGGGCCGCCGCGGAGGCGATCACCGAGGCCGCCGCGTCGGCCGAGATCGACGTGGTCGCGTTGGCGAGGGCGGCTCGTGAGACGGCGAACCCGGTCGTGGGGCTGATCAAGGAACTGACCGAGGCCGCCGGCACGGAGTACGTCCATCGCGGCTCGACCAGCCAGGACATCTTCGACACCGCGATGATGCTGGTCGCCGCGCGGACCCGGGCGATCCTTGTCGCCGACCTCGAGGCGACGGCGGACGCGCTGCGGGACCTCGCTCGCACGCATCGCGACACGATCATGGCCGGGCGCACCCTCACCGCCCACGCGGTCCCGACCACGTTCGGGCTCAAGGCGGCGGGCTGGCGTCAGCTGACGCTCGACGCGCGCGCCCGGCTGAATCGTGTCGTCCTCCCGGTCTCGCTCGGTGGCGCGGCGGGCACGAGAGCCGCGTACGCCGAGTACGCGCGCCTCGCCGACCTGCCCGACGGCTATCCGCAGCGGCTCCAGACGGCCTTCGCCGAGGAGACCGGTCTCGCCGAGACCATGCTCCCCTGGCACACCCTCCGCACCCCGACGGCCGATCTCGCGGCCGCCCTCGCGTTCACGGCCGCCGCGCTCGGGAAGATCGCGGTCGACGTCCAGTTCCTGACGCGCACCGAGGTCGGCGAGGTCACCGAACCGGCGGGTGAGGGCCGTGGCGGTTCCTCGGCGATGCCGCACAAGCGCAATCCGGTGCTCGCGACGCTGATCCGGTCGGCCGCGCTCCAGGTCCCGGTGCTGGCCACCGGCGTCACCCAGGCCCTGGTCTCCGAGGACGAACGGTCCGCGGGCGCGTGGCACGCCGAGTGGCAACTGCTGCGCGAATGCCTGCGCCTGACCGGCGGTGCCGCGCACACGGCGGCCGAACTGGCCCGTGGTCTGGTGGTCGACGACGAGCGCATGCGCGAGAACCTCGGCCTCACGCACGGCCAGATCGTCTCCGAGCGTCTGTCGACCGTGCTCGCCCCGCTGCTCGGCAAGGCGCGGGCCAAGGAGGTGCTCGGACGCGCGTCCAAGCTCGCGCTGGAGCAGGACAAGCCGCTCGGCGAGGTTCTTTCCGGCCTGCCGGAGATAACCGGAGTCCTCCCCGCGGATTCCCTTGCCGAGTTGCTGGATCCGGCGAACTACACCGGGTCGGCCGGAGTGCTCACCGACGCCGCGCTGGAGGCCCGCGAAGAAATTCCGAAAACTCCTTGAACCGGTCCCGTGCCGGCTCCGTGTAGGGGGTACAAGCTCACCGCGCCAAGCCGCGGAACCCCTACGAACAAGGAGAAATCCCATGCTTCGCAAGCGTTTCGTCGTCGCAGCGGCGTCCGCGGCCGCGGGCCTGGTCGTGCTGTCGGCCTGCTCCGGCGGCACCGAGACGGCGGCACCGGCCGTCGCTCCCGCCGCCGCGGTGGCCGGGGCGGGAGGGAACGCCCCCGCAGCCAAGGGTGAGACCAAGGTGGCCGTGGCCGAAGCCGGCGATCTCGGCCAGGTGCTCGTCGACAAGGACGGGTTCACCTTGTACCGCTTCGACAAGGACAGCGCGAAGCCGCCGAAGTCCAATTGCGACGGTGACTGCGCGAAGACCTGGCCGCCGATGCTGGCCGAGGGCGAGGTCCAGATCGAGGGTGTGGACCAGGCGCTGGTCGGCGAAGTGACCCGCGCCGACGGACGCAAGCAGGTGACCGTCGGTGGCTGGGCGCTTTACCGGTACGCCAAGGACGCCAAGGCGGGCGAAGCGAAGGGACAGGGCGTCGGCAGCACCTGGTACGCCGCGAACGCCAAGGGCGGCAAAGCTGGCCAGGCAGCGAAAGCGGAGGCTCCGGCCGAAGAGAAAGACGGTGCCACGAAGCTCGTCGCGAGCAACGTCGACGGTATCGGACCGGCCATTGTGGACAAGGAAGGCTTCACCCTCTACATGTTCACCAAGGACAAGAAGAACAAGCAGCCGACCTGCAACGGTGACTGCGCGAAGGCCTGGCCGCCGGTGCTCGCCGAGGGCGACGTCCAGCTCGAAGGCATCGACCAGAAGCTGCTCGGCACGGTGAAGCGCGCGGACGGCACCACGCAGGTCACTGTCGGCGGATGGGCTGTCTACCGCTACGCCAAGGACGCGAACGCCGGTGAGGCGAACGGGCACGGCGTCGGCGGCACGTGGTTCGTCATCGAGCCCGCCGGCTGCAAGAGCACCGCTCCGGTGAAGAACAAGGCCGAGCAGAGCGGGAACGCCGCCCCCAAGAAGGAGGAAGGCGCTCCCGCCCAGGAGTACGGCTACTGACGCCTAGTGGGCGAGGCCCGGCGGTCGCTCATCGCGAGCGATGGTCGGGCCTTTTTCATGCTTCGGCCGTCGCGTGCCGTCGGGAACGGGTTCGACGACCGTAGCGCTGTCGGCCCGGCCCGGCACCACATTCTCCTCTTCGTCCTCGGGCAGCAGCACCTTGTGCCGCGCGGGCAGGAACGCGATCAGCAGCCCCAGGGCGGCGAGGCCGAGGTGCAGCCAGTTGTCCGTCGCGTTGAGGTTGAACGGGTTCCCCGCCTCCGAGACCGGATTCGTCGAAACGGTGCCGGTGATCATCAGTCCCCAGACGAACAGCGCGCCGAAGGCGGCGAACGTCAGGAGACCGAAGACCCTGGACCGGCCCGAGCCGAAGGTCAGCAGCAGACCGATCGCGCCCAGTAGGACGAACCCGAGGTTGTAGAGCGGATTCACCGAGAATCCGAGCACCGTCGCGTCGCTGCGACCGGCGAAATCGGCGAACCCGGTCCTGGTGAAGCCCACGATCCCGAACACCAGGAAGGCCAGGCTCGACAGCCCGGCGAGAACCTGCGCGGGTTGGACACCCGCCGTCCGGATTCGAGCGCGTTGTGCACGTGCCATTGCTCCGCCTCCCAGAGTTGGCGACCTCGATTAAGGCTTGGGTGCCGGATACCCCGGGACCCTCCCGGGCAAACCGAGGCGTCCGAACGGCCTAGCCGTGAACACGATCGGGTGATCCGGTCAACAAGTCGTGTGGGCAAGGTGAGCGGAGTCGTCCTCCTGGTGGGACTGTGCCTGGGGGCCATTCTCGCGATGGTGCTGATTCCGTTGCCACGTCCGGGCCCGGTGGCGGTCGCGGTCGCGGCGTCGGGGGACACGGTGATGACCGTCGAAGCGGAACTGGAGCCGGCCGAATCACCGGCCCCGTCCTCCTCGGCGGAGCCAGGACCGCCGCCGAAGTCCGTCGACACCGAGGCCCTCCCCGGCCTCGTCCCCGGCGGGCAGGTGAGCGTGGTCGTCTACGACCGCACCGCCAAGAAGACCACGGTCTCCGTCAAGGCGGACCGGCCGTACACCTCGGCTTCGCTGGTGAAACTGCTCATCGCGCTGGAAGCGCTTCAAGCGGGCGCGCCGTCGAGCACCGTGCAACGGATGCTCTCGGTCAGCGACGACGACATCGCCAGCAGGCTGTGGACGGCCCACGGCGGACCCGCCATCGTCACCCGCTGGGCGACCAAGATCGGCCTCGGCGCCACGCGTCCCCCCGAGGATCCCGGCCGCTGGGGCGACACCAGGACCACCGCCGCGGACGTCGCGAAGATCTACCGTTACCTGCTGGACCAGGCGGCAGCGGGGACGCGGACGACGATCATGCGGGCGTTGAGCGGCGCGACGGAGAGCGGATCCGACGGCGTCCGGCAATACTTCGGCATCCCGGACGCCGTCAGTTCCCTCCGCTGGTCGGTCAAGCAGGGCTGGGCGTGCTGCCGCGGTTCCCGGATCCTGCACAGCTCCGGCACCGTCGGCGAAGACGATCGCCACATCGTCGTAGTACTGACGTCCCAACCGGTGTCGACCACCTACACCGGCGCGGGCAGGCGGGCGACCGAGGTGGTGAAAGCGCTTCGACCGGCTATTGACGACCTGTAAACAAGGTGGGACAGTGGCCGCACGCCGCTCTCTCGGGAGGTCGTCATGAGCATCGAAGCCCGCCTGCCCGCCGTGACCCCGCTCGGCCCGGATTCCGTCGCCTGGCGAGTGGTCGGCGATCGGAGACTGCTGCTCGGCGCGGGGACGGCGTTGCTGCTGCAGGTCGCCCATCCGGTGATCGGCGCCGGCGTGCACGACCATTCGAACTTCACCGAAGATCCGTGGGGCCGCCTCGACCGGACCGTCGATTCCTTGCTGTCACAGGTTTTCGGCGGCCAGGAAGCGATCGCGGAGGCCGAACGGCTCCGGGAGATGCACAAGGCGATCAAGGGCGTCGACCACCACGGCAAGCGCTATCACGCGCTGAACCCCGAGGCCTACTGGTGGGTGCACGGCTCGACGTTCTGGACGGCGGTTCGCATGCAGGAGGTGTTCATACGCCCTCTGTCCCACGACGAAAAGCGTCGCTTCTACGCGGAATGGCGACGGCTCGGCCTGCTTCTCGGCCTCCGCGAACACCACATGCCGGAGGATTTCGAAGGGTTCGAGGCCTACTTCGACGGCGTCGTCGCGAATCGGCTCGAAGACAACCACACGGTCCGGGAACTGCTCCACTCGATCACCATGCGGGACACGCCACCGCCGCCGTGGTGGTTCTTGCCGGAGGCCTTGTGGCGTCCCGTCCGGCCGGTGGGCGGGACCGTGCTGACCCTGTGCGCGATCGGCCTGCTCCCCTCATCCTTGCGCGACCGATTGAGTCTCAAGTGGACAGACGCGGACGAGCGGCGCCTCAGGCGCGTCGGCACGGCCACGAGGATGGCGGGCAGCCGCGTTCCCGACCGCCTTCGCTTGTACCCCAAGGCTTACCACGCCAAGCGCGGGTAGCTATTCGACGACGTCGACCAGTGCGCCCTTGGCGCCCGTGTTCGGCAGCGGCCACGGCTTGACCCCGCCGCTGCCGACGATCTTCTTGTCCTGCGGCGCACTCGGCGGCGCGGTGCGTGCGCCGATCCACGCCAGCACGTCCGGGATCTGGGTCTTGAAGGTGTTCATGTTGTGCCCGGCGTCCGGGATCCGCCAAGTGGACAGCGTCGTGGGCGCGCGGACGGCGGATTGGAGCTGATCGAGCGAGAAGCTCTCGAAACTTTCCTTCTCCCCCGCGATCGCGAGGATGTCGACCGGCGACGGGTGCTTCTGCAGGTTCAAGGTGATCGTGTTCGCGTCGACGATGTCCTGCCTGCCCTTGAAAAGATTCTCCGTCTCGGCGTCCACGGCGGCCTTGAAGTAGCCGCTGACGCTCGCCGCCTGGCCGTACCACTGCGGGTGTCGAGTCACCAGGTTCATCGCGCAGTAGCCGCCCGAGGACCAGCCCGCCATCGTCCATGCCTTCCGCTGCGTGCCGGCACCGAGTTTTTCGATGGCCCAGTCGCGGATGTCGGCGGTCAGATAGGTGTCGTTGGCCGCGCCGTCGACTTCGTCGACGCATTCGGTGTCGTGACCGACCTTCGGTTTCCCGGTCGGGTCCGGGATGATCACCAGGGTCGGCGGGAGCACGTGCTTCGCGATGGCTTCGTCGAGCCTGGCGGGCATCCCGTACGGGCCGGTGACCACTTCCGGGCCGGACGGGTAGTTCGGGATCCATTCGATGACCGGGAATTTGAGCGACCGGTACGCGGGATCGTAGTACTGGGGCGGGAAGTACACCGAGACGTCGCGCGTGAGGCCGGTGCGCTTGCCGGTCACCGTCATGTGGACGACGGATCCCTTGCCCTCCTTGGCTCGCATCGCCCCGGCGTCGCGCAGTTTGTCGAGGTCCGAGCCGTTCTCCCCGGCGACGGCGTCGACGCTGTCGGCCGAGTACACGCCGGTGCCGAAGAGGGCGCCGACCGTCGGGAAGAACCCGCCGATCATGTTCCCGCCCATCGCGGTGCTGACCACGATCAGCACCACCGCGACGAGGATCGTGCCGCTGCGGCCGAGAAGCTTGCGGCGCCAGCGTTCCCAGAAGAACGGGACGGCGATGATCGCGAGCAGGGCCAGCACCACGACGATGACGAGGTTCAGCGTGGAATCGAGCCGGATGGCACTCAGTCCCAATCCCATGGCGATCGTGTCCCTCTCCGGCGGCGGCGCGCCCCCGCACCGCACTTCCCACATCTGGATCAAGAGACGTGCGACCACCGGAAAGTGTTGTCCAGGGTGACGCGTGTCACCCTGGACGGATCGCTCAGCCTTCGAGCGCGGTGCGCAGCACTCCGATCGCCTGCGTGATCGCGGCTTCCGCGGCGTGCGTTCCACGCAACGTGTTGAGCATGACGAAGTCGTGCACGATGCCCTGGTACCGCACGGCGGTCACCGGAACCCCGGCCTGACGGAGCTTGGCGGCGTACGCCTCGCCTTCGTCGCGCAGGACGTCGGCCTCGGCGGTGATCACCAGCGCGGGCGGCAGGCCCGCCAGGTCGTCGAGGCTCGCCCGCAGCGGCGACGCGGTGATTTCCGCGCGCTGCGCCGGGTCGGTCGTGTACTGGTCCCAGAACCACTTCATGCCGTCCAGGGCGAGGAAGTAGCCCTCGGCGAACCGCCGGTAGGACTCGGTGTCGAAGTTCGCGTCGGTGACCGGGTAGAAGAGCACCTGCTGCCGGAAGGCGACGTCGCCGCGTCGCTTCGCGAGCAAGGTGAGCGCGGCGGTCATGTTGCCGCCGACGGAGTCCCCGGCGATCGCGATCTTCGTGCTGTCGAAACCGTTTTCGGCGCCCTGCTCGGCGACCCACTTCGCCACGGCGTAGTTCTGCTCGATGGCGACCGGGTACCGCGCCTCGGGCGAGCGGTCGTATTCCGGGAAGACGACGGCCGCGCCCGCGCCGACGGCGAGCTCGCGGACCAGGCGCTCGTGGGTGTGGAAGCTCCCGAAGACCCAGCCGGCGCCGTGGATGTAGACGATCACGGGCAGCGGGCCGGTGACGCCCCGCGGGCGGACGATGCGGACTTCGACGCCGTCCACGTGCGTGGTTTCGACGTCCGTGGCGGGCAGCTCGACGTCGCCGCCCTGGACCTCGTCGACGGCCTTGCGGCCTTCGTCCGGCGGCAGTTGGAAGAGGAACGGCGGGGTGGCGGTGGCCTCCACGAAAGCCTGCGCGGCCGGTTCGAGGGCCAGGTTGTGCGGGTTGGCGGTCATCTCTGCCTCCTGAAAGCCGAAGTGGGACGAGATCGAAGATAGCTCGCAACTAAGTTGTGCACAACTAAAATGTACTCAAGGAGATTTGGCTCACTCGAGTGGCGTTCTGCGGCATGATCGACGCACCATGGGGACGAGGAGGACCGATGCCGACGGACAACACCGGATCGCTGTGCCTGGACGATCAGCTGTGCTTCGGGCTCTACGCGGCATCGCGGGCCGTGACCGCGCTTTATCGCGTGGTGCTCGACGATCTGGGCCTGACCTATCCGCAGTACCTGGTGATGCTCGCGCTCTGGGAGGAGGACGAGCGGCTGGTCAAGGAACTCGGCACCGTGCTGAACCTCGATTCCGGCACGCTGTCGCCGCTGCTCAAGCGGCTGGAGAAGTCCGGGCTGGTCGAGCGCGTCCGGCAAGCCGACGACGAACGGTCCGTCCGCATCAGCCTGACCGGGGACGGTGCCCGGCTCCGGGAGCGCGCGAGCGGGATCCCGAAGATCATCGGTGACGCGATGGGGCTCGACGCGGCCGGTCTCGCCCGCACCCGCGCGGAGCTCGATCGCTTGACCGAATCCGTGAACGCCTACCGCGAGGCCTACGTCCCGGCCGGTTAGCATGGGATTTCCGGCGCGGACAAAGGGATGACGATGATCGATCACGACGCGGCGCTCAGGGCCGTCGAGAACAGCTTGGACCGGCCGTCCGCGGCCCGGGTCTACGACTACTTCATCGGCGGCGACACCCACTACGCCATCGACCGCAACTTCGCCGAGAAGGTGCGCGAGCGCCTGCCGCTCATGGGCGACTACTGCAAGACCAGCAGGCAGTTCCTCGGCCGGGCCGTGCGGCACTGCGCCGAACTGGGCATCCGGCAGTTCGTCGACATCGGCTCCGGCCTGCCGACGGCGGGCAACGTGCACGAGGTCGCCGACGAGGCGCGGCCGCAGGAGGACACGCACGTCCTCTACATCGACAACGAGCCGATCGCGCTCGCGCATTCGACGCTGCTGCTCGCCGACACCGCCGACCCGGACCGTCACCACGCGATCGCCGCCGACCTGTTCGACCCCGGAGACCTCTGGGACCGGGTGATGGACTCCGGCATCATCGACGTCCGGGAGCCGATCGCGCTGGTGGTCAACGCGGTCATGCACTTCATCAAGGACGAGCAGGACCCCGACGGGCTGCTGGACTTCTACCGCGACCGGCTCGCGCCGGGTTCGCTGCTGGTGCTTTCCCAGATGACCAACGAGAATCCGGCCAACGACGAGGAACGACAGGCGCTGCTCGACATCCTCGAGTACTACGAGACCACGACGAACCCCGGTTTCCTGCGCACCATGGACGAGTTCCGGCGGTTCTTCGGTGGCTGGCCGCTGCTCGAGCCGGGCCTGGTCTACGCGCCGGCGTGGCATCCTGACGAGAAGACGATCTTCGCCGCGAACCCCTCGGAGTCCCGCGTCATCGGCGGTATCGCCCGCAAGCCATAGCTTTTCCCGTGAAGGCCCCCTTCCCTCGGCTCAGCCGAGGGAAGGGGGCCTTCACGCGCTTGTGACGCGCGTCGCCTTGCAGTGCAACTAGGTGCATATGAAACTAGGTGCATGGCATTGGAGCACGCGATCCTCGTTTCGCTGTCCGAGCGGTCCGGCTCGGGCTACGAGCTGACGCGCCGCTTCGAGAAGTCCATCGGATTGTGGTGGAGCGCCACCCACCAGCAGATCTACCGTGTCCTCAAGCGGATGGAGGACGCCGGCTGGGTCGCCGTCGCCCCCGTCGCGCAGTCCGGGAAACCCGACAAGAAGGTCTACACCGTCGGCGACGCGGGACGGGCCGAACTGGCCCGCTGGCTCGCCGAACCCGATCCGTCGGCCACCGCCAGGGAGCTCGCCGTGAAGATCCGCGGCGCCGCCCTCGGCGATCCGGCCGCCGTCGCCGCCGAGGTCGCCCGGCATCGCGACGCGCACGCGGCACGACTCGACGCCTACCTGCTGATCGAGAAGCACGACTTTCCCGACCCCAGCGTCCTCAGTGGACAGTCGTTGCATCAGTACCTCGTGCTGCGCGGAGGAATCCGAACCGAACAGGGCCACGTCGAGTGGCTCGAGGAAGTCCTCCGGGCATTCCACCACGATGCGTAAGGACCAGCGATGAGCCAGTACCCCAACCTGCTGTCCCCCCTCGATCTCGGCTTCACCACCCTGCGCAACAGGGTGATCATGGGTTCGATGCACACCGGCCTCGAGGACAAGGAAGCACACTTCCCGCAATTGGCCGAGTACTACGCCGAACGCGCCCGCGGCGGGGTCGGGCTGATCGTCACCGGCGGCTTCGCCCCGAACCGGACCGGTTGGCTCCTGCCGCTGGCGTCGAAGCTCTCGACGCGCGCGGAAGCCAAGGCGCACAAGCGACTCACCGATCCGGTGCACGAGGCGGGCGGCAAGATCGCACTGCAGATCCTGCACGCGGGCCGGTATTCCTACCATCCGCTGAGCGTTTCCGCGTCGGGCATCAAGGCGCCGATCAACCCGTTCAAACCGCGGGCTCTCTCCGGGTACGGCGTGCTGCGCCAGATCCGCGCGTTCGCCGATTGCGCCTTCCTCGCCAAGGAAGCGGGCTACGACGGCGTCGAGATCATGGGCTCCGAGGGCTACTTCATCAACCAGTTCCTCGCCGAGCGGACCAACAAGCGCACCGACAAATGGGGCGGGAGCGCGGAAAACCGCCGACGGATCGCCGTCGAGATCGTGCGCCGGACGCGCGAGGCGGTCGGCGAGGACTTCATCATCGTCTATCGGCTGTCCATGTTGGATCTCGTCGAAGGCGGGCAGCGCTGGGAAGACGTCGTCGCGCTGGCCAAGGAGGTCGAAGAGGCGGGCGCGACGATCATCAACACCGGCATCGGCTGGCACGAGGCGAGGGTGCCGACGATCGTGACGTCCGTGCCGCGCGCGGCGTTCACCTGGGTGACCGGCAAGCTCAAACCGCACGTCGGGATCCCGGTGGTCACGTCGAACCGGATCAACATGCCCGAGGTCGCCGAGGAGGCGCTGGCGAGCGGGGACGCGGACCTGGTGTCGATGGCGCGGCCGTTCCTCGCCGATCCGGAATGGATCCGCAAGGCCGAGAGCGGGCGTGAGGACGAGATCAACACCTGCATCGCCTGCAACCAGGCCTGTCTCGACCACGCGTTCAAGCGGAAACTGGTTTCCTGCATGGTGAATCCGCGTGCCGGCCACGAGACCACGCTGACGCTTTCGCCCACCCGCAAAACCAAACGCGTCGCCGTCGTCGGCGCCGGTCCCGCCGGGCTCGCGGCCGCGACCGGCCTCGCCGAGCGCGGGCACACGGTCGATCTGTTCGAAGCCCACGACGAGATCGGCGGCCAGTTCGGGATCGCGCGGAAGATCCCCGGCAAGGAGGAGTTCGCGGAGACCATCCGGTACTACACGCGACGGCTGGAGGTCACCGGTGTCAAGGTGCACCTCGGCACGCGCGTGGCCGCCGCCGACCTGGTCGACGCCGGATTCGACGAGGTCGTACTGGCCACCGGCGTCACGCCGCGGGTGCCGTCGCTCCCCGGTATCGACCACCCCAAGGTTCTGTCCTATGTGGACGTCGTCCGGCACGGGAAACCGGTGGGCGGCAAGGTCGCCGTGATCGGCGCGGGCGGGATCGGCGTGGACGTCAGCGAGTTCCTGACGCATACCACCTCCCCCGCGCTCGATCTGGACGCGTGGATGGCCGAATGGGGCGTCACCGATCCCGAGCGGGCGGCGGGCGGGCTGACCGAGCGGAAGGTCGAGCCGTCACCGCGGCAGGTGTTCCTGCTGCAGCGCAAGAAGTCCGGCATCGGCGCGGGGCTGGGCAAGACCAGCGGCTGGGTGCACCGGGCCGCGCTGAAGGCCAAACGCGTCGAGCAGCTCACCGGGGTCACCTACGACCGGATCGACGACGACGGCCTGCACATCACCGTCGGTGACCGGCCACGCGTGCTCGATGTGGACAACGTCGTCGTCTGCGCGGGACAGGAGCCGGTACGCGACCTCGTGGACGACCTGCGCGCGGCCGGACTGCCGGTGCATCTGATCGGCGGCGCCGACGTCGCGGCCGAACTGGACGCCAAACGGGCCATCGATCAGGGAACCCGCCTCGCCGCCGTTCTCTGACGTGGGGCCTTGTAGATGGCAGGATGAACCCTTGTGCGGGACGTATGCGTGATCGGGCTCGGGTTGATCGGTGGTTCGCTGCTGCGCGCGGCGCATTCGATCGGCCGCACCACGTTCGGGGCGACGACCTCCGAAGCTGACGCGGACGCCGCCAGCAGAGCGGGTTTCGACGTGACGACGCAGGTCGAAGCCGCGCTGGGCAAGGCGGCGGAGCGGGACGCGATGATCGTGCTCGCGGTGCCGCTGCCCGCGGTCGAGGAGGTACTCCGGACCGTTTCGCGGGTCGCCGGGCACTGCGTGCTCACCGACGTGACCAGCGTGAAGGGCCCGGTGCTCGACTCGGTCCGCCGTCGCGCGCCGTACGCGAAGTTCGTCGGCGGGCATCCGATGGCCGGGACGGCGAACTCCGGCTGGAAGGCGAGCGACCCGGCGCTGTTCGGCGGCGCGGCGTGGGTGCTGGGCGTCGAACACGACACCGATCTGACCGCTTGGGCCGAAGTCGCCCAGCTCGTGCTGGACGTCGGCGCGCATGTCGTACCGCTGCCGGCGGACTCGCACGACGAGACGGTCGCGCGGATCTCGCATCTGCCGCATATCTTCGCGGCCATCCTGGCCACGATCGGCGCGCAGGGCGGGCCGCTGGCGATGTCGCTGGCCGCCGGGTCCTACACGGACGGCACGCGGGTGGCGGGGTCGAGCCCGGCGCTGGTGCGGGCGATGACCGAGGGCAACCGGGACGCGCTGCTGCCGATCGTCGACGAGGCGCTCGGGCGGCTGGGTGCCGCGCGGGGCTCACTGGCGTCGACGGGCGGTCTCGCGGTGACGGTCAACGCGGGTCATGAAGGGGCGCAAGCGTTCGCGGCCGCGAAGGACGCGGAACGCGCCGGGGTCCGGATCAGCCTGAGCGCGCCGGACGCGCGGGACGGCCTGATCGCGCTCGGCGAGCGCGGCGGCTGGATCACCGCGATCGACGGGGACACCGCGATCGGCGAGGTCTCCTGACGCGTTTCGTCCCCTGAATGCGGTAGTCGCACGCGCAAGGACCGCATCCAGAGGACGAAACGCGAGGGCTACTGGGCCTGCGGGGGCTGCTGGCCCTGGGGCGGGTTGTCGGGGGTGTCGTCGAACTTGTTGATGAAGCCCTTCGCCTTCTCGACCCCGGAGTCGATCTGCGAGTCGTGACCGGAGAACTTCGACTTCGCGAAGTCCGCCGCCTTGTCCAGGCCGCCCTCGATCTTGTCGTTGTGCTCGCGGAGAGCGTCGGTGGCCTTGTTCTTCAATTCGTCGAAGTTGATGCCCATGGCCACATCGTCACACAGGTACCGGCGAAGACGCCCCGGCGATCACCCGTCGTGGGGACGCTCAGAACGGCCGGTCGCCCACGATGGCGACGCGCTCGGCCACCCGCGCGTGCGGGTGGTAGTCGTTGACGGCGTAGTGCTGGGTGGCGCGGTTGTCCCAGAAGGCCACCGAACCCGGCCGCCAGGCGAAGCGCACCTGGAACTCGGGGACATGCGCCCGGCTGAACAGGTACCGCAGGAGCTTGTCGCTCTCGCCGCGGTCCATGCCGACGATATGCGTCGTGAACGCCTGGTTCACGAAGAGGGTGCGCCGCCCGGTTTCCGGATGCGTGCGGACGACCGGATGCTCGACCGGCGGGAACGCGTCCTGGTGACGCAGCAGCAGTTCCGGATCGGAGAAGCGGTCGAAGCCGGGGATGAAGTCGTGCACCGCGGTCGACCCGTCGATCCGCTCGCGGACGTCTTCGGGCAGGTTGTCGTAGGCGGCGGCCATGTCGGCCCACATCGTGTCGCCACCGACCGGCGGGACCTCGATCAGCCGCAGGACCGAACCGAGCGCGGGCTCGGGCAGGAAGGTGACGTCCACATGCCAGATGTTCTCGAACGCGGGCATGCTCGCCGAACGGGTGAACCGGGTGGTGTCCTCGGTCTCCCCCTGCGGGATGAACGGGTTCGTCTCCAGTTCGCCCCAGTTGGCGGCGAAGGCGCGCTGGTGTTCCGAAGTGATGTCCTGGTCGCGGAAGAACAACACCTTCCACTCCAGCAGCGCGCGATTCAGCTCGGCGTGGAGAGCGGGCGTCAGCGGCCGGGCGAGGTCGACGCCGCCGATTTCGGCACCGATCACCCGTCCCAGCGGACGCAGCGAGAAAAGTTCGTACGGGCGTTCTTCGACGCCTTCCGGCAGGCGCCGCAGCAGCCGCGGCCCTTCGAGGATGCCGCCGTCGGGGACGGTCGCGGGGCGGAGACGGACACGGCCGGGCAGGGCGATGGACATACGTGCTCCCAGGCTTCACCGTCGGATGACTTGGCGAGATGAGGAGCTACGCGGGCGGGGAGCCCAACCGTCCACGGCGCAGGAGCAGTGCGGCGACGCCTTCGCCGGCCGAACGCGTCGGCGCGGACTCCCAGTGGACGGACACAGGGCCATCGTGGGCGCGATTTGGCGTGCGGTCAACAGCGTCCACGGAACGGGACGATCATCGTCTCCGCTCGGAGGGGAAACTTCCCGACCACGTGTTCCGCTCCTCGCGCGGGCGCAGCGCCTCGGCCAGCACCCATTGCGAATGCGTCGTGCCGCCCCGGCCGACCGGGCCGAGCTGGAAGGTGACCCAGCCGACCCAGTGTCCCGTCGTCGTCGCCCGCCACATCCCCAGCAGACCGGGGACGATGCCGGTCAGATCCAGGCCGTCGGGCAGGCGGGTCTTCACCGCGCCGACGGGGTACACCAGCTTGAGATCGACCCAAACGGGCTGGTTGGGCCGGACCATGTGCAGGTGACGCGGCCCCGGCGGCAGCGTGTCACCAGTGTCGAGCATGCGTCGATTATGCGTGAAAACTCGAACATTAGTTCGAGATGATGCTCACCCTCCCCCGTCCGGGTGGTGGCAGGCCTCAGGCGCGGCGGTGGTACGGCAGGAACCGCCGGACCAGCCGCAGCGGCGCGCGTTCGACGAGGTCGGGGCCGCGCACGGCGTCGAAGGCGGCACCGATCTGGTCGACGACGCCGGACAGCTGCTCGTTGTCGGGCATCGGCATCTCCGCCGGTTCCCGTTCTTCGCGCACGGCGACCGCGAGTTCGGTGAGGGCGGCCGTCAGGAGGGCGATGTCGGCGTCGGCCGGGGCGGGGGTACCGCGGCCGAGGGTGACGCCGACCTCGGTGACGGCGTCGGCGACACGTTCGAGCCCGGCGATCACCGGCCACCAGGCGACGGCCTGCCGCCCGGCGGCGGAGGGTTCGACGACGACCTGCTGGAACGCGGTCCGCAGATCGGCCAGTGCGCGATAGGCGCGGCGACGGGCGCGGGAACGTTCCAGGCGCGCTTCACCCGAGGGTGCGAGCACGAGGCCCTTGTCGACGTACTTCACCAGGCTGTCGAGGCTGTCGGCGAGCCGTCCGCCGACCTGCGGGCGCCGGCTGCCCGGCCAGAGCAGGTAGCCGAAGAGCAGGACGATCGCGCAGCCGAGCACGGTGTCGACGAGCCGTGCGAGCACCACGTCCCAGCTTCCGGTGCTGGCGAGATCCATCTGCAGGATGATCAGCGGCGTCACGAAGGCGCTGAGGATGCCGTAGTTGCGGACCTTGCCGACCGCGACGCCGCCCGCGAACACGGCGATCAGCAGGACCAGCAGCCAGCCTTCGCCGCCCGCGGCGAGTACGGCCGCGCCGATGCCCACCCCGATCACCGTGCCGATACCACGCAGCACGGCGCGGCCGAAGACCGAGCCGAAGTCGGGTTTGAGGACGATGCCGACGGTGAGCGTGATCCAGTAGGACCGTTCGAACGGGACGAGCAGCGCGACGACTTCGGCGATCGCGACGCACAAGGTGAGGCGGAGCGCGGCGAACCAGGTGAGCGGGCCGGAGACGAGCGACCCCGCCCAGCCGCGGAGGCGTTTGTGCCACGGCTGGACCTCGCGCCGTTTCCGGTTGTCGCCCTTGCCTATCCGGGCGAGTCCGGCGTAGAGCGCGGCGAGGACCGGGTCTGCGTCTTCGGGCGCTTCGGGCGGCTCCGGTAGTTCCTGGTTCGCGAGTACGGCGGCCGAAGTCGCGATGAAGTGATCGATCACGTCGTCCGGGGCGTGACGGCCGGCGTTGACCATCGCGACCGACGCCTCGACGGCGGGCGTGCTGGCCGAAAGCAGGTTGAGCAGCTGGCGGTAGGTGGCGTCGCGGCCCGACAGCCAGGATCGCGCGGTGAGCAGCCGGTCGTACGCGGTGTTCATCGCGGTCGTCAGCTGGTGGCGCGCGACGCGGGAGGTGGCTTCGTCGGTCGCGGACAACATCGCGGCGAGTTCGACGTAGACGTGCGCGACGGCGCCGCGTTCGGGGCTGGTGGCGCGGAAGGTCCAGGTGGCGAGCGCGACGAGCAGGCTCCAGGCGGCGCCGACGCAGAAGTAGCCGAGGAGGACCTCGACGCGCAGGCCGGTGACGTGCTGGCCGGTGCCGAGGACGCAGAAGACGAACATCTGGAGCCCGGCGACCGACGCGTTGCTGCCCGCGGCGCTGATCAGGGCGGACACCGCCGCGACGCCGACGACGACCGGGATGGACGCGGCCGGGATTCCGCCGGTGATCAACCCGGCGAAGTAGCCGAGGGCGGCGGCCGCGGTGGCGCCGCCGAGCCGCCGGGCGCGGTAGCGGTACGGGCCGGCGGATTCGGAGAGGACGGTGGGCAGGGCGCCGGTGGAGACGAGCGCGCCGACCCCGATGTCGCCGAGCGCGTAGCCGACGGCCAGCGGGACGGCGAGGGCGAGGACGGCGCGGGCGACCATGTTCCACGGAATGGGAACCGGCGTGCTGCGGAGCAGCTGCACCAGCCAATGTGGTGCGGCGATCTCGCGACGCGTCGTGCTCACGCCCCTATCTTGACTTATCGGACGGTACGGCCAGGGGTGGCGCGTTGCGAAAGCCACTTTGGCAACATCGACGGAGGCGGCATTGTCACCCTTGTCCACTTATCCGTGGCGGCCGGAGCGGTTATCGTCGCCACATGGGCAAGACGTACTCTTTCGAGGTCAACCGGACGAGCAGCGCCTCGCCCGCTTCTCTGTTCGCGCTGGAGGCCGATGGTTCCCGGTGGTCGGAATGGGCGAAGCCGGTGGTGTTCCACTCGCGCTGGGCGCGGAAACCGGACGCGGACGGGGTGGGCGCCGTCCGGGCCGTCGGGCTGTGGCCGGTGTACCTCCACGAAGAGACGCTGGAGTACGAACAGGACCGAAAGCACGTCTACGGCTTCGCGGGTCTCGCGCCGCTCAAGGACTATCGCGCCGAAGTCTCGTTCACGCCGAACGCTTCCGGCGGCACGGATCTCCGCTGGACGGGCCGGTTCACCGAACCGCTGCCCGGCACCGGCGCCGCCGTCCGCACGGCCCTGCGCACCGTGGTCTCGATCCTGGCCACCCGCCTGGTGAAATACGCGGAACGCGCCTGACCCCACCCCCCGCCCTTCCCAAGGGGGGCGACCCCGAGTCCAGTCTACCGGCGCTGGGCGTGGGAAAGGGCCGCTCGGCGGAGTTGTCCACAGGTGGCGATGGTTGTGGACAAGTCCTGTGGGGAACTGAAGGACGCCATGGCCACATTGGACGCGGCGAGAGTCCCCTTCAGCCCGCGCCCAGGCACAGGAAGGGGCGCCGCAGCGGATCGGCGGCGGTCGCTTCCGCGAGTGCCAAGGCGGGCGCCGTCCCCGAAGCCAGCCGCCGGTGCAGGTCGGACATCGCCGCGGCGGCGGCCTTGTCGCCGACTCGCGCGATCGCGCCGATGACCGTCCGCGAACCACTGGCGAGCAGCGTCCCGGCGAAACCGAGCGCCTCCTCGCCGGGCCGGATATGACTCATCGCGAGTTCGCACGCGGCCAGCACCACCCGTTCCGGCGGCTTCGCGAGCCGGGCGGTTTCGTGCGCGTACAACGGGCCGTCGACGAGTTCCAACCGCGAGAACAGCGCGTTCGCCGGTTCGTGCGCGCCGTGCGCGACCAGATGCGCCATCCCGGAACCGTCCAAAGCGGACAGTACGGCGTCGCTGGTCGCATCTTTCCCGTCGACGAGACGGGCCTGCGGGTACACGGCCCGCAGGTTCCGCACTTCACCGACAGAACCCGGCACACCGGGGCCGCCGGCGAGCAGGACCGGACCGGAACTCCGCCGTCCGGACGCGGTCACCCAGGCGGTCGCCGACGGCGCGATCGACACCGGATGTCCGTGCAGTGACGGCAAAGCTCCCCACGGCAACGCGTACAGCGAGCCGATCGGCACGATGATCAGCTCGCGGTTTTCCAGCGTCTTCGCCAGCGACGCCGAGATCAGCTTGTCCAGTTTGTCCGCCCGGCGCCGCGCGGAACCGGTGACGACCTCGACCAGCGGCGCGGGCAGGTTGTCCGGGGCGAGCGCGTCGAGGTCCGCGTGCAACTGCCGCGCGGTCTCGACGATCTCCGCGAGCGGCCCCAGCTTCAGCAGCCGGAACCGGCCGCGGTCGACGACCACCGCGTACAAGGTGTCGCGATACCCCATCAGGCTGACCAGTACGCGATCGCCGAGCCGCTCCACCACCTCTTCGGGTGCCGAGACCGGGCGCGGACGACCCCATTGGCTGGTGTACCACCCGAGCCGCGTCGCCTCCCGCTGCAGACGGTCGTAGCGCTCCTCGAGTTTCCCGACCGGTTCACCGGACAGCCGACGTGCCTGGATCGTCCCCTGCACGTGCCGCATTTCGTTGATGTGCCGGGCGAGCGCGGGATCCTCGATGACCGGCAGCGGTTCGTAGCGGTACACCTGCGCGCGTGTGCGCTCCAGCCACGCGAACAGGCTCTTCGCCCCGGCACCGCTGCGCCTCGCCTTCTTGAGCACCAGCGTGAGCGCGAGTTTGCCCAGCTCCTCACCATGCGCCGCGGTCCCGCAGACGAGATCGAGCCCGCCCATGCGGTCGCGGATCTGCCCGAGTTCCGCCAGCCCGGCCCGCGCCTGCGCGAGCGCCGAACGCGGCCGGTGCGACGCCACCGCGAGTTCGGCCCGGCACAACCGCAGCTGCATCCGGTGGTCGATCGGCGTGGTCTGCCGCGGTTTCGGTACCTGCGCCAGGAGTTCCTGCGCGACGACCGTCTCATCGCGACGGATCAGCAGCCGCACCGCGAACATCCGGGCCGCGCCCGCTTCGTCGCGCAGACCGAGCCCGGCCAGCCGGATGGCGAGGTCGGCGAGCCGCTCCGGCAGTTTCGCGGACGGCTTCTTCTCCCGGTCCGCCAGTGCCTTCACCGCGTCCGCGCGGAGCCGGGTCAACTCGGCGATCTCCGCCCACCGGCCGTTGCCACGCCGCAGGAAGCTCCGCCGTGCGGACGTCGCGAGCTTCTTCGCGAGGACGTGGTCACCCTCGAGGATGGCGGCCCCGGCCCGCGCGACCTCCGCTTCCGCGACGAGATGGTGCGCGCCGTTGTCCCGGAGTTCGGGGATCGCCTCGTCGAGGTGTCGCGCCGCCTCCTCGGCGAGCCCGGCGGTGAGCAGGGCCTTCGCCTGGTCGAGCCGGACGAGCGGCAGCGAGCCGGGCCCGTCGGTGACGAAGATCGAGGCCGCCTGTTCGTAGTGCCGGAGCGCCTCGGGGATGTCGCCGAGCAACTGGGCGTGATCCCCCAGGTTGTGCCGGATCTTCCCTTCGAGCATCCGGTGCCCGTGTTCGACGGCGAGATCGAGTGCGTCGACGAGGTCCCGGTGCGCGTCGACGGGATTGGTCTTCTGCAGCTGAAGCCAGGCCCGGTTCACCAAGGTCCTGGTCAGCAGGAGACTGTGCCTGTCAGCCTCGGCGACGAGCTGGGGGATCACCGCGTTGTAGAGCGCGAGCGATTCGTCGAGCCGCCCCACTCGCATCATCACCAGCGCGCGCTGCAATACGACGATGAAACCCAGTTCTCGCCGGGCTTCACCGCTCGGCAGCCGAAGCCTTGTCCGCTCCGCCTCGTCCAGCCGGACGAAACCGTCCTCTTGGGACGTGATCTCCGCTTCCGCGGCCGCGAGACTGACCAGGATCCGGACCCGGATCTCCAGCCGTTCGGGGCTGTCCGCGTCCACCTGCCCGAGCCGGGACAACCCGCTCTGGAGCAACCTGATCGCCGCGCCGGGCCCGTGGTCGGAAGCCGCGACCCTGGCCCGGCGGTGCAGATCGGCCGCCGATTCGACTACGGCGTCGACGACGGAAGGCTGCGCGGGCACACGCACTATGGGAGCACACCCACGCCGCATAACGGAACAGCCGTCCGGTTACAGCACCACTGTCGGGGTCACGACCGTCCGGCGACAGGTCACGTCGCCGAGGTGGATCACGATCTGGGTGGTGCCCTGGGGGACATTGTCCAGCACGAACCGGCCTCCTTCGTCGGCGGTGGTGGAACTCGTGCCGTGCTCGGCGACGCGAACCTCCACTCCGTACTCGCCGGCGGGCACGAGCCAGCCGTCGATCCGGTGTTTCTTGCCGATCTTGGTGAGGTTGATCATCACGGTCAGGTCGCTGACGGTGAAGGTGATCGTGCCGGTGTCGCTGCCGCGAACGCCCGCGGTGGCGTCCATCCGTTCCCAGCGGGCGACCTCGACGTCGAGGTTTTCGAGCGCGAGCGCGAACTGAACCCGCTGCACCAGGTCTCCCGGTGGCGGGTCCAGTTCGTCCATGAAGCGCCCGATATCGGCGAGCAAGGCCTCATCGCCCGGGGAGGTCATCTCCCCCGGCGTCCCGAGGTCGTTCATCGGCTTCCCCCTTCGTGGGCCAGCAGGTCGCGCATCGATTCGAGGCAACGGCCCCTGGTCGGGCCGACACTTCCGCGCGGCATACGGAGTGCTTCGGCGACCAGTTGGTATTCGGCCCGCCCGGCGAGCACGGTCAGCCGAAGGAGCTGCTGACAGCGGTGCGGCAGGCGGAGGAAGGCGCGCCAGACCCGGCGATCCCGGTCGGCGCGGACGGCTTCCTCTTCGGGGGCCGGATGGGTGCTCTCCATGCTTTCGGCCAGCTCGTCGGTCAGCGGAACGGGCTGAGCGCGGCGACCGAAGGGATGCTGGGCCTCGCGCCTGGTGGTGGTGATCAACCAGGCGGCGAGCGCTTTGGGGTCACGGAGTTTTTCGAGCTGGCTGAAGAGGGCGAGCCACACCGTCTGGACCACGTCCTCGGCGGTCAGGCGATCGAGCCCGTTCGCGCGCGCGACATGCCATACGAGCGGGGTCAGCTCGTGCACAAGTCTGTCCATCGCCTGGCGGTCACCGGCCCGCGCCGCGCGCATGCAGGCGGCATGCAGGTCGGCACCGGTCAGTCCTTCCCATGGCGGGTCTACCTCGGTCGTTTGCACGTCGGTCACCGTATCTGCCCCACTTCGGACGTGTCTTCGTGTCGGCGCTGGCAGTATCGCGGGCCCTTCGGGGAGAAGGAGCGTGCAAGAGGCTCTGGGATACATCAAGTCACTAACTTTTTTTCGTCGAGTTTCGGTCGTCCTCTTCGGTCTGGGCGAGGGACAAAGGCACCGGCCGGCGCGAGTAGGTGTGGACTGCGCACCGGCCGGCCCTTTTTTCCCTCCCCCCGGGCCCGCTCCCCAACGGGCCCGCGTCCGGGCGTCCCCCTCCCCCGAAGGAGCACCCGGAGGTGATGCCCGGCGGCCCCCTCGGCCTCCGGACATCACCTGTCCGTGTTCATTCAGTTCGACGGCGGGTTGGTGCCGTACGGGTCCCAGTTGCCGTCCGGGCCGGTGCCGGGACGGGGCGGGACCGGCGCCGTGATCGGCTTCGGCTTCGGGGTCGTCTCTTCGAGGTCTTCGGTGGCCGTGGCCTCGTCGTCGACGGGCGCGGTGTTGGTCTCGGTCGTCATCGGGTGTCCCTCATTTCCTCGACTGCTCCATAGGACGCAATGAGGCTGCCACCAGATACACGCAGAGCCAGCTTTTTCGCGGAAATTTCTTAATCTGTGGCAGGCGGGTGACCTGATCAGCGTTTTTGCCCGGAAATGGTGTCGCTGAGTAGCCGTCGGCTCACGTCCGCGAGTTGTTCGGCCCAGCGCCGGTAGCCCTCGGGGCCGGGATGGAAACGGTCCTCGGCGAAGGTCGCCGGGTCCAGCATCGCGGCGGGCATCGGGACGTGGACGACACCGGGCAGCAACCCCAGCCGCGCGGCCGCGGCGTCGAGGACGGCCGACCGCGCGCCGAGGACGTCCCGCAGCGGACGCGGCAGCGAGGGGAACCGGCCCATCGGCGGCACGCCCGCGAGCACCACCGGCACCCGGCCTGCCCGGCGCCGCACGGCGACGACGAGATCGAGCAGGTCGCGCCGGTAACGAGTGGCCGAATGCAGTTCGATCGTGTCGTTGACACCCAGCGCGATCACCACGAGGTCGGCGGGTTCGAGCAGCGGCAGCAGTTCCTCGCGCGCCACGCGCGCGTTGGCGCCGGTCTTGCCGATGGCCTGCCAGGCGACCGCGCCGCCGTCCCGCGCGAGTTCGTCCGCGAGCCGTCCGGTCAGCGCCTCGGCGTGGGTGGCCGCACCGACGCCGTCCACGGTGGACTCGCCGAGCACCGCCAGCCGCAGCGGACGGCCGTCGCCCTTCACGAGTCCGGTGACCGGCCCTTCGGCACCGGGCAGCCTCGGCGTCGTACGGCGCACCCGGACGGCTTGCGCGAGCAGGATCGGGGCGAGCACCACCGCACGGCTGATCACCCCGCGACCCTACTTCCGCGTTTCGTCATCCGAACGCGATCGTTGCGCACGCAACAACCGCTTTCAGCGGACGAAACGCGGGGTGTCAGCCCTGTGCGATCGAGACCGTCTGGCGGACGAGCGAGTCGTCCGCGGCCGCGCGGAGCAGGTAGTCGGCGACGTCGGCGCGGTTGATGCTGTAGCTCCCGCGGACGTTGCCGTCGGTGCGGGCGGCGATCGCGCCGGTGTGCGGCCCGTTCAGCAGACGCGGCGGGCGCACGATCGTCCAGTCGAGATCGCTCGCGCGCACGATCCGCTCGGCGGCGACCATGTCCGCGAAGGCGTGCCGGAGGACCTTGCCGAGGATCGGCTTGACGACGTTCCTGGTGAAGAAGGCGTCGCCGTCGACGAACGGGCCGCTGGCACTCACCAGGAGCAGCCGCCGCGTGCCCGCCGATCCGAGCGCGGCGATCGCGGCGTGCGCCCCGTCGGTGACGATGGTCGTCGGGTTGCGGTCGCGGGAGCCGAGGGCGGAGATCACCACGTCGCGCCCGGACACGGCCTCGGTCAGCACGCCGTGCTCGGACAGCTGGGCGACGACGACCTCCAGCAGTTCGCCTTCCGCGTCCAGACGGGACGGGTCGCGGACGACCGCCGTGACGTGGTGCCCCGCGGCCAGTGCCTGCTTGACGACTTCGGAGCCGACCCCGCCCGTGGCACCGAGAACAGTGAGCTTCATGGTCACGCCTTCCTGGGTTAGTGAACACTCACCCACTATGGTGAGTGTTCACCCACCACTTGTCGAGCGAACGCTGAGAAGCCCTCAGGAGCGAATATGGGAAGCCGCGAGGAGATCGTCGCCGCGGCGGCGAAGGTGATGCGCGAGCAGGGTTACGCGCACGCCACGACGAAGGCCATCGCACGGGCGGCGGGCTACTCCGAGGCGTTGCTGTACAAGCATTTCAAGGACAAGACCGAGATCTTCATGAGCGTGCTCACCGAGCGGCTGCCCGCGCTCGGGACGACCTTGGACGAGCTGATGAGGTCCGCGGCGGACACGTCGCTCGCGGAGAACCTCGCCCGGCTGGCACGCGTCACGCTGTCGTTCTACCTGGAGAGCTTCCCGATCGCGGTGTCGCTGTTCTCCTCGCGGGAGCTGCTCGCGACCCATCGGGACCAGGTCATGAGCCGGGCGGGCGGGCCGGACGTCCCGCTGGTGCGCGTCTCCGCGTACTTGGGCGAGGAGGCCCGGCTCGGCAGGGTTCGCGAGGACGCGGATCTGGACGCGGCGGCGTCACTGCTGCTCGGGGCCTGTTTCCAGTACGCGTTCCTGGCGTCCTTCGACGACCGTGAGCCGCCCTCGGAAGAGCTGGACGAGTGGGCGAAAAGGCTCGCGGGCACGTTGGTGGTCGCGGTGACCTCGTGAGTGGCTAGGACGGTTCTAACCGTCCTAGCCACTCACGAGGCCCAGCACCTACTTGCCCTTTTCGGCCCGCATCTCGTGCCACTTCGCGTACATGTCGTTGAGTTCCTTGATCATGAAGCTCAGGAAGTCCCGCATCTCGGCGACCCGCTCGCCCGCCGGCGTGTCCTCGCCCAGCGCCGAAACGCCCTCGTCGGCCGCGTCGCGCCACATGGTGATCATGCGGTCGCGTTTCATGAAGGTGGCGTACCAGAGGTCGTCGAAGAGCCGGTAGTGGTCGCGGCGCGAGCCGGGCTCGCGTTCCTTGGCGACCAGCCCGATCTGTTCCAGGTATCGCACGGCCCCCGAGATCGCGGCGGGGCTCACCGAAAGCTGGTCGGCCAGCTCGGCCGCGGTGAGGCGGCCGGCGTCGGTGGTCATCAGCGCGGCGAACACCCTGGCGGGCATCCGCTGCATCCCGATCTGGGAAAGCGTGAGGCCCAGGTGCTCCACGTAACGGCGGACGGCGTCCTCGTCTCTCTGGGTGCTCGAAGCACTCTCAGGCGTCGTCGTCATGGACACATCCTCTCCTACGACCCCCAGAGTGATCACACCGTCCATACGTTTTCTTAACTTCACAACTTCGTGAAATCACTGTACCTTCAGCTTCATGGAAAACGCCATCTCCATCTCCGGCCTTCACAAATCCTTCGGCCGGACCAAGGCTTTGGACGGCCTTGACCTGCAGGTACCCGTCGGGGAGGTGCACGGTTTCCTCGGCCCGAACGGCGCGGGGAAGTCGACCACCGTCCGGGTCCTGCTCGGCCTGCTCCATGCGGACTCGGGCGACGTCCGCCTCCTCGGCGGCGACCCCTGGAAGGACGCGGCGAGCCTGCACCGGCGCCTCGCCTACGTCCCCGGCGACGTGAACCTCTGGCCCAACCTGTCCGGCGGCGAGGTGATCGATCTGCTGGGGCGGCTGCGGGGTGGGCTCGATCAGCGCCGCCGCAAGGATCTGATCGAACGGTTCGACCTCGACCCCAGGAAGAAGGGGCGCACCTACTCCAAGGGCAACCGGCAGAAGGTCGCGATCGTGGCCGCGCTGGCCTCGCACGTGGACCTGCTGATCCTGGACGAGCCGACCTCCGGCCTCGACCCGCTGATGGAGGCCACCTTCCAGTACGCGATCCAGGAGGAACGCGAGCAGGGCCGCACGGTGCTGCTGTCGAGCCACATCCTCGCCGAGGTCGAGGCGCTCTGCGACAAGGTCAGCATCATCCGCAACGGGCACACCGTCGAGACCGGCACGCTGGCCGAGCTCCGGCACCTCACCAGGACGTCGATCTCCGCCGAGCTCGCCGGCCCGCCGAACGGGCTGACCAGGCTGGAGAACATCCACGACCTCAAGGTCGAGGGCAACCGGGTCCGCTTCGACGTCGAAACCCGCTCCCTCGACGAAGCGCTGCGTCAGCTCACCCAGGTCGGCGTCCGCAGCCTGACCAGCCAGCCGCCGACGCTCGAAGAACTCTTCCTCCGTCACTACACCACCGAAGCGAGCGCGAAATGACCGCGACGCTGGAGCGCCCGGTGACCGTTTCCGGGCCGTCGCACGGACTCGTCGGCACCTGGCATCTGACCAGGCTGGCGCTGCGGCGGGACCGGATCGTCCTGCCGATCTGGGTCGTCCTGCTCGGGATCATGCCCTCGACGTCCTCGGGGACGTTCGAAACGCTGTACCCGACGGCCGCCGAACGGGCCGGGCTCACCGCGAGCATGGGCGCGAACCCGTCGCTTTCGCTGATCTACGGACCGGCCTTCGACCTTTCGACCGCCGGCGGGTTCACCGCGTGGCGGCTCGGCGGGTTCCTCGCCCTGATCGCCGGGCTGATGGCGGTCTTCACCGTCACCCGGCACACCCGCGCCGAGGAGGACTCCGGCCGCGCGGAACTGCTGGCCTCCGCGGTGGTCGGCCGCTACGCCCTGCTGACCGCGGGCGTGCTGGTGTCCGCCGGCGCGAGTGTCCTCATCGGACTCGTCGAGACCGGGCTGATGATCGGCGCGAAGCTGCCCGTCGGCGGCTCGCTCGCGCTCGGCGCCGCCACCGCGGTGACCGGGCTGGTCTTCACGGCGATCGCGACGGTGGCCGTCCAGGTCGCCGAGTACGCGAGGACGGCCAACGGGATCGGCGCCACCGCCGTCGGGGTCGCGTTCCTGCTACGTGCCGTCGGTGACTCGACCTCGGACGCGACGTGGGTCTCCTGGCTTTCCCCGATCGGGTGGGCGCAGCAGATCCGGCCGTTCGCCGGTGAGCGCTGGTGGGTGTTCCTGCTGCCGCTGGCCGCGACGGTGGTCGTCGGCGCCGCTGGGTACGCGCTTCTTCCGCGGCGTGACGTCGGCACCGGCATCATCCCTCCGCGTCCAGGGCCCGCCGAGGCGGCGTCGTCGCTGCGCAGCCCGTTCGCGCTGGCGTGGCGGCTGCACCGGGGTCCGTTGATCGGCTGGCTGGTCGGCACGGCGGTCTGCGCCGCGGTGTTCGGCTCGGTGGCGAGCGGTATCGGTGACGTCGTCGGGGAAAGCCGGCAGGCGAAGGAGATCTTCCAGCGCCTCGGCGGCACGGACGGGCTGATCGATGCCTTCATGGCGGCGATGGCCGGCCTGTTCGCCATGGTCGTCGCGCTCTACGGCGTGCAGTCCGCCTTGCGGCTCCGCGCCGAGGAGACCGCCGTGCGGGTGGAGCCGCTCCTCGCGACGAGCGTGGGCAGGATGCGGTTGCTGGGGAGCCATCTCGTGTTCACGTTCGGCGGCACGGCGCTGATGATGGTGGTCAGCGGTGTCCTTTTGGGACTGTCGAACGGGATGCGGGCGGGCAGTGTCCCCGACTCGGTCGGGGACATGGTGCTCGCTTCGCTGGCGCAGCTTCCCGCGGTGTGGGTGATCACCGGCCTCGCCGTGACGCTTTTCGGGCTGGCGCCGAAACTCTCGACGGCGGCGTGGGCGATCGCCGGGCTGGCGTTGCTGCTCAGCCTGTTCGGCCCGGTGCTGAACCTGCCGCAGGCGGTCGTGGACGCCTCCCCGTTCTCGCACGTTCCGAAACTGCCCGCCGCGGAGTTCACCGCGACACCGCTGGTCTGGCTGACCGGGGTCGCCGTGGTCGCGCTCGTGGCCGGGCTCATGGGCTGGCGGCGCAGGGACGTCGGCTAGCCACAGGGGATGACCGTGGAGGCCGTTCATCGGGGGCGGCCTTCACGGTCCTTGCCGTACTTCGCCGCCGGGCGTCACGACCAGTTTCGCGACCGGCACGCCGTCTCCGCACGCTTTGTTTATCGGATAGGCGATCACCGGGGTGACGTCGAGGACATAGGGCTTTCCGTTGTCGAGGGTCACCGTGGTCCGGACCGGCGTGGTCGGCAGGCCCCGGGTCGGGATGAAGACGCGCTCGCCACCGGGCGCGGATTCGGTCACGCAGGTACCGGCCCAGCACAACTCCAGCGACACACGGGTGACACGGGCGGCCACTTCCGGCGGGATGGCGAGGGATATCCCCTCGCTCAGCCCGATGGCCGCACAAGCGTTTTCGCCGGGATGGCACGCGGTCAAGGACGCGAGCAAGAGCACGAAAACGGGGAGCCGCCGCATACCCGGACAGACGGCGCGAGGGGCCGCCCGGGTTGCCTCAGTCGATCCGGAATCCCGTGGTCGTGCTGGGCGGCAGCTCCGTCGAGGTGGGTGAAGGCGTCACGGTCTTGGTCACCGTGCGCGGCGCCGGCGTCCTGGTGCGGGTGACGACGAGCGGTTCCGGCGCGCTGCCAGGCACGGTCACCGTGACCGGCCCGACCGAACGGGACGTCGTGACCGGGGAAGGGGTCGTGCCGACTTCGTACACGCGGCGCTGCGGCTCGCGTCCTGCCACCAGGAGGGCGGCGACGAGCAGCCCGGTCGCCAGGCCGGCGATGGCCGCGACCGTGACGGAACCGGCGGTGGGACCTTGACCGAACATCCGGCACCCCCTCGCCGTGCGAAGCGCAGGTACGAGGACTTCTCGCGTTGATCTTACGTTTTGTTACGTAACGTGCGCAAACCGTCGACAATGATCCGCACGAGATGACGCTCTTCGAGTGAGTACCGTTCGGCGGCGAGGCATCCGGCGATCAGGGCGCGCAGGTCGTCGCCGTCGATGTCCTCGCGGACCGCGCCCGCGGCCTGCGCCCTGGCCAGCAGCGCCTGTGACGCCGCCCGGAAGTCGTCGCCCGCGCCCGCCTTGAACCCCAGCCCGGTCGTCTCGGCGAGCGCGTCGCAGAGTGCCCGGTTGCGCGACGCCTGCTGGACGACGCGTTTGAAGAAGCCGAAGAACGCTTCACCGGGGTCTTCGGCGGTCAGCAGTTCGCGCGCTTCCGCCGCGAACTGTTCGAGCCGGTCCACCACGACGGCCTGGAAGAGCGCTTCCTTGCTGGGGAAATGCCGATAGACGGTGCCCGCGCCGACACCGGCGATACGGGCGATCTCGTCGAGGGGGACGGCGAGGCCGTCGACGGCGAAGGCCTCTTCAGCGGCCGCGAGCACCTTCGCTCGGTTGCGGCGCGCGTCGGCGCGCAGCACTGGCTTGTCCACTGTTCCCCTCCTCGAACCGGGTCCGGCGTTCCGATTCAACGCCGCCGCCGACGAGGGCATTCCTCACTGCACCGCGGTCTGTGTGCCCTCCGGCGGGAAAAAGCCCTGGACGGTGGTGAACAGGTACTCCCAGACCCCGGGGATCAGCACCACCGCGGCGACCGCGAACACCGGGAAGATCAGCCGGTTCTCCACGTTCTTGCCGGTGCGGAACCGCAGCGCCTTCGGCGGCCGGATCTCGTACCAGGTCTCGCCCGCGATGGGGATCGGGAACAGGAACGGGCAGCCGGACTCGGTCAGCGCGTCGCCGAGGCAGTGCACGAAGCACCCGGCCGCGACGGCGATGCCGAGCCAGCCGGAGATCTCCGCGAGTTGCGCCGCCTTGTCCGGCGGCGCGGTCCACACCCACCAGCCCACCGCGGCGCCGCTGACCGGCAGGAGCCAGTCGCCGAGCGCGCCTTCCGCGAGCAGCAGGCCGAGGACGACGACACCGAACACCGCCCACGGGCCGCCTTCGGCCGTACCCCAGGAAGTCAGGAAGCCGAGACCGACGGCGAACAGCACGGTGTGCGAGAGATGGCGGTGCTTACCGGTGACCTTCTCGTCCCGAGGCCCCTTGGTCAGCGCGTAGAGGGCCGCCGAAACCCGGCGGAGCAGCCAGGAGATCGCTCCGGTGAACCAGCCGAGCAGCTTCGACGCGCGGGCGCCCGGGTGGTCGAGATCGGGCAGGAGGGCGA
This sequence comes from Amycolatopsis sp. TNS106, assembly GCF_019330265.1. Taxonomy (NCBI): domain Bacteria; kingdom Bacillati; phylum Actinomycetota; class Actinomycetes; order Pseudonocardiales; family Pseudonocardiaceae; genus Amycolatopsis; species Amycolatopsis sp. TNS106. Next base: position 6,046,718 of record NZ_CP024972.1, read on the forward strand.
ATCCGGCCGTGGTCGCGGCGAACACGACCGCTTGGTGCACCGTGCCCGCCCCGACGACGGGTGCGAGCGCGAGGCCCGCGCACCAGCCGGTCAGGGCATGCGTCCGCCCCATCATCGTGCTGCCCCCAGGTGTCGCGGATCACGAGCCCACGACCGTAGCGGGGGATCAGGCGGGGGGCTCTTCCGACACGCTGAGGTGCTCGGCGACGCCGGTGAGCTCGATCACTCGGCTCACCTGCGGGCTGGGCACCAGTTCGAGCTCGACCTCGTTCTCGGCGGCCTGACGCTGTGCCTGGAGCACCACGTTCAGCGCCGAGGAGTCGAAGAACGTCACCCCGGTCAGGTCGGCGACCACCCGACCCGACGGTTTGTCCGTGATCAGGGCCCCGAGGGTCTCCTGGAGCTGCGGGCTCGTCAGCAGGTCGAGCTCACCGGTGACCACCACACGCTGTTCAGACGCCTCGGCGTCCAGCGTGATGCTGAAACCGGGCGGCGTGGTGTTCTGGTCCGCTGCGGGCATGCACATTCTCCTCATCAGGTGAGAACCGACGCTCAGCGCCGGAACGCGCCTGTGGTCTCAAGCGACGGCCGCGCCCAGTCCGGACACGGACGCACGCTCTTCTTCGGCGGGTAGGCGTGGCTGTCCCCGCAACGACAGTCCCAACCCTAACCCAGTACGGACGGGGCGCCACGATCGCCGTCTCGCGCGTCGCCGACCGGTGCCCGGGACGCGCTCAATGCGCGGTCAAGGCCTTGCGCTCGGCGCGGCGCTCGCGGAGGAACAACTCGCGGCGCTCGATCTCGCCCAGCCCACCCCAGATGCCGTACGGCTCCTGCACCGAGAGCGCGTGCTTGCGGCACTGCGCCAGCACGGGGCAGGTCTGGCAGATGGCCTTGGCCCGCGACTCGCGCCGCTCGCGGGCCGAACCGCGCTCGTTGTCCGTGTGGAAGAACAAGCTGCTGTCGGCGCCTCGGCACGACCCACGGAGCTGCCAATCCCACTCTTCCGCCACCACGTTCGGCAGCCGGCTCACGTCAGCCATGTCGGTCCCCGCCTTCCCAGGAGATCGTTTGTCGCCGGTTACATGCCCGCCCCTTGCACGGCTCAAACGTGGGTTTGGTTTGCTCACACCCAGGGCATCTGACCGATCGGCAGCGCAGCTCGAGAGAGGAACACACGTGGTGGACAACACCCCGCCCAGCGGGGAGGGCGCTCAACTCATCGAGGTACGCACGGCCGCGGTACCGCACGTGGTACCGACACTCCGGACGATCGTCGCGGACATCGCGATGCGCCAGGACTTCGACCTGGACGCCGTCGAGGATCTCCGGATGGCGGTGGACGAGGCGTGCTCCATGCTCCTCCCCTCGGCCGCCGACGGGCACCTGACCTGCGTTTTCTCGTGGAAGGACGGGCGGATCGAGGTGACCGTCTCGGTGCTTTCGGACTCTCCGGAACCCGACGACGAGACAGGTCTGTCCTGGCAGCTGCTCACCGCGCTGGCGACGTCCGCGCGGCGGAGTGTCACCCCGGCCGATGGTGGCTACCTGTCCAGGGTGGAGCTCATCCGGGAGAGCGAGGCGGCCCGGCCGTGACCGAACCCGTCGAGCAAGACGGCGCGGACGTCCCGGCCCTGTTCGAGCGCATGTGCGCGCTGCCCCAGAGCGCTCCCGAACGCGAAGCGCTGCGCGACGAGCTGGTGCGCACGCACCTCGAACTCGCGCGCAACCTGGCACGCAAGTTCCGCAACCGGGACGAGTCGATGGAGGACCTGGTCCAGATAGCGACGATCGGGCTGATCCACGCCGTCGATCGGTTCGATCCCGGGCAGGGCAGCGATTTCCTGGCCTTCGCGGTCCCCACCATCTCCGGCGAGCTGCGCCACCACTTCCGCGACAACAGCTGGTCGGTGCGAGTGCCGCGGCGGCTCAAGGAGCTGAACGCGAACATCTCGGCCGTGCGCGAGGAGCTGACGGTCCGGCTCTCCCGCGCGCCGAAGCCCAGTGAGATCGCCGCCCATCTCGGCGTTCCGATCGACGAGGTCTATGAAGGTCTCCGTGCCGGCCAAGGCCGGTACGGCGCCTCGCTGGACAACCTCCTGGAGAACTCCGCGCACACCCGCTTCGGCGAGGCCGACGCCAATCTGAGTCAGGCGGAGCTGCGTGAGGCGCTGCGGCCGATGCTGGAACGGCTGCCCGACCGTGAGCGCAAGATCGTCGCGCTGCGGTTCGGGTCCGGGATGAGCCAGTCGGATATCGCCCGCCGTGTCGGGGTTTCCCAGATGCAGGTGTCGAGGTTGCTGGCCTCCACGCTCAAGAAACTGCGTGAAGGACTGACGGAGACGGAACTCACGGACGGAGTCTGATTCGACCTCGGCGCTTGTGGGTATCTGGGAGGCGAACAGCGGATCTGGGAGTCTCTCGTGAGGGGAGGTGCGGAACCATGACGATGTCCAAGACACGATCGGAGGGCTCGTTGCCGGTGGTCTCCCTCCCTCTGCCGGTCGCTGTGACGGCACCCGCCGTCGCGCGGCAGGCGGTGCGAGCGACTTTGGCGAGCTTCGGTGTGGACGGCCCGGCGGTCGACGACGTCCTCCTGGCGACCTCCGAGCTGGTCACGAACGCCTTCGAGCACGGGGAGAAACCGGACAGGCTCGAAATCGAGTACTCCGACGGCAGGCTCACCCTGCGGGTCTTCGATTCCGGATCGGAGCGGCCGAAGCTGAAGGAGCCGTCGCCGATGGCGGCGCGCAGCCGCGGTCTCCAGCTGGTGCACGCGTTGTCCGACGACTGGGGCCACGAGCTCTGCTCGGGCGGCAAGTACGTGTGGGCCGTGTTCAGTCTCGATCGGGCCGACGCTTCAGCTTGAGCGCGGCGTCGGTTTCGGCGATGCGTTCCCGGAGCGATTTCCGCTCCAAGGCCTCGACGGCGGCGACCAGCACCTCCCTGAGCGGATACGGCAGTTCGGCTTCCAGCTGCGCGGCCGCGGCGCTGGTCGCCGCCCACTCGGCTTCGAGTGTCGGCATCAGGCGCCGCGTCTTCTCGGTGAGCGAAACGATCCTCTGCCGGGCGTCGGCGCCGGGCCGGAGCGAGACGAGGTCCTGCCGCGCCATCTGCGCGATCGTCTGGCTGGCCGCGGAATGGGTCACGCCGACTTCGGCGGCGAGGTCGCGGATGGGCGACGGTCCGTGCGCGACTAGAGCGCGGACGAACGGCGTGAACCGCGGGCGGTAGTCACCCAGCCCGATGTCCTCGAAGAACGCGGCGACGTCCGCCTCGGTCACTTCGAGGACGTGCCTGAGCAAAGTGCCCATCCCTCGTTCGCGCGGCGGCCTCCCCACCAGCGGATCATAACGACATAATCGCCGGATGACGCCCGAAGAGCTGCTGACGACCACCCGGACCGTCCGTAAACGACTGGACCTGACCCGGCCGGTGCCTCTCGAACTGGTCAAACACGCCCTGCAGGTGGCGTTGCAGGCGCCGAGCGGGTCGAACACGCAGCGCTGGCACTGGCTCGTGATCACCGACCCCGGGCAGCGTGCCGAACTCGGCAAGCTGTACCAGCGGGCGTGCCGCGAGTACCTGGCTTCCCCGCACGCGGCCGGGAAACTGTTCGCGGACGACCCCCAGCGGTCGAAGGTGCAGAAGCGCGTCGGCTCCAGTGTCGAGTATCTGGCCGACAAGATGGGCGAGGTGCCCGTGCACGTCATCCCGTGCTTGGAGACGAGCAGCGCCGAACTGCCCGCCGGCAACCAGGCCGGGCTGTGGGGGAACCTGCTGCCCGCGGTCTGGAGCTACATGCTCGCGGCGCGGGCCGTCACGCTCGGCACGGCGTGGACGACGCTGCACCTCGCGTACGAGAAGGAGGCCGCGGAGATCCTCGGCCTGCCGGACAACGTGCACCAGGCCGCGCTCATCCCCACGGCGTTCTACACCGGTGACACCTTCAAACCCGCCCCGCGTCAGCCGCTCGAAGAGGTCATGCGGCTGGACCGCTGGTGAGATAGGACTCCAGCCGGTCCGCCAGTTCCTTGGGGTGACTCAAGGGCACGGAGTGCGGGCCGTCGATCTCGTCGGGCGCGAAACCGAGCCTGTCCTGGACGACCCGGCGTTGGAACTCTGGCGTGAAGAAGCGGTCTTCGCGCCCGATGAGCACCTTCGTCGGGACGTCCGGCCACTCGTCCAGCGGCCACGGCTGTCCCCATTCGGCGCTGACCTGGTTCCGGCCGTGCGAGCCCGCCTCCGCGACGATGTCCGCGGGGACGCCGTTGAAGAACTTCTCCTCGTCGGTGAGGCCCTCCGCGTCCTCGAAACCCGTGTTGCCCCACCAGTCCCCCGGCGTCTCGCCCGGTTTCGGGATCATCGGGGTCAGCAGCACGAGCAGCCGCGCCGAAAGTTTCCCGGCGACGATCGGCGCGGTGAAGCCGCCGTAGGAATGGCCCAGCACTACCAGGTCCTCGCGGTCGCCGATCGCGTTCACGACGGCGTCGACGTGTTCCGGGAAGCCGGCCTTCTCGTCGTCGATCGGCAGGTTCACCGCGACGACGTCGTGCCCGCGGCCGGTCAGCTCCGCCTCGAGGAGGTGGAAGTCCCAGGCGCTGCCGCCACCGCCGTGGATCAATACGAAGGTCGCCATCGCCCCAGCCAACCCGAATCCGGGCGGATCAGCAACGACCGAGCATGTCGCTGAGCGCGCTCTTTTCGGCGGTGGTGATCGTGAGGCCGTAGTAGTGCTTCACGGTGATCCAGTCGGTGGCGTAGGTGCACCAGAACGACACGAGCGGCGGCTTCCACTGGTCCGGCGCCTTGTCGCTCTTCTCCTGGTTGACGTTGTCGGTGACGGCGAACAGCTGCGGCCTGGTCAAATCGTTCGCGAACTGGCGCCGTTTCTCGTCGGTCCACGACTTCGCGCCGCTGACCCAGCTCTGCGCGAGCGGGACCATGTGGTCGATGTCGACGTCGGTCGGCTTCGTCCAGGTCTCGCCGTCGTAGATGCTCGTCCAGCTGCCGGAGGTCGGGGCGCAGTCGGAACCAGCCTTGACGTCCTTGCCGTCACGCTTGAGCACGAACTCGCGGGTGTTGCAGTTGTTCCCCTGGTTGTCCCAGTGCGGGTACTTCTTGCGGTCGTAGCCGTCCATCGAACCGCGCGGCGCGACGGTGAGCTCGTCCAGTTGCTTGCGCGCGTCGGCGGCGCTCGCGGGGTTGGCGGGCTTCGGCTGCAACGCGTCGCCCTTGCCGCTCACGAACCAGAAGACCGCCAGTACGACGGCGGCGAGGGTGATCAGCAGGAGCAGCCGCTGAGCCGTGGTCATCTGGCTGGTACGCGTGGCCACCGCACGGTTCCTCTCGACGGGGGTTGGGGAGCGCCAAGTATCGCCGCGATGGGCGGGGAAACCCGGTGCGACACGGCGATGACACCCGGTAGTTGTTGTCACATCCGGGTCCTGAGCAGCGACTACCCCAGGGACGCTGCCGGAAGGAGCGGGCTTGTGGGCGCCGAAAAACGTAAGTGGAACACCCGGGTCGACGACTATCTGAACCGGAAGGCCGCGGAACGCGGACACGTGATCGCCATGGCACGTATGGGATCCACCGCGCTGGAGCGCGGCGATCTCGACGAGGCGGAGGCGTGGTTCCGGAAGGCCGCCGAGGGCGGGGACAGGGTCGCGATGGGCAACCTGGCGCACCTCCTGACCGAGCGCGGCGTGCCGGAACAGGCCGAACGCTGGTACCGCGAAGCCGCGACGGCCGGTGATTCGCAGGCCATGTCGCATCTGGGAAATCTCTGCGCGCGCCGAGGTGATTCCGACGCCGCCGAGAACTGGTGGCGACGGGCCGCCGAAGAGGGCCGCGTCGAGGCGATGGCGGAACTGGCGCGGGCGCTGCACCGGCGCGGTGAACTCCAGGAGGCCGAGTACTGGGCGGGCGAGGCCGCGGAGGCGGGCAACGTCGAAGGGATGATCACGCTCGGCGCCGTGCTCTGCGACACCGGACGGACGGCCGAAGCGGATCCCTGGTGGCGCAAGGCGAGCGAAGAGGCCGACGCGACGTCGCTGATCAAACTCGGCCGCCAGGCCCAGCAACGCGGCGACCTCACGCGTGCCGAAAGCTGCTATCACGCGGCCGCGGCCGCCGGCGCCCCCGACGCCGCCGTCCGCCTCGGCCTGGTGCTGCACCGGCGCGGCGAACTCGACGCCGCCGAACGCTGGTATCTCAAGGCCGCCAAACGGGGCGACGCCGCCGCGATGACGAACCTGGGTGTGCTGGCCAACGACCGGAACGATCCCGGCGAGGCCACCGCCTGGTACCGGAAGGCCGCGGAACTCGGCAGTGTTCCCGCGTACACCAACCTCGGCAGGCTCGCCGCCGACCACGGGAACTTCCAGGAGGCCGAGCACTGGTTCCGCGCGGCCGCCGACACCGGCGACCAGGCGGGGCGGCGGGATCTGGAGGAGCTGTACCGCAACCGTCAGCGGTACTAGCTCTGCCAGTTCCGCATCGCGGCGAACCCCTCGCGCAACCGTTGGAGTTTGCGGCTGCGGTACGGGTCCTCGCCGTCGTCGAGCCGCCACCGCTCCTCGACGCCGGCGCGGAACACCGCGAGCCCCTCGAAACCGAGGCCCGCGGTGAAGTCCGCGATGTTCACGTCGACGCGGCCGGAGCCGTCGAGGTCCAGCCGTAGCAACCACTCCGCGAGCTCCTTGGGCTCCGGCGGCGAATCGGCGCAGGCCTCCGCGTACAACGCGAGCGCTCCCGACACCTCGGAACCGAGCGCGCCGAACGAGTCCTCGACGAAGTCCAGCGCCTCCACCACCAGCTCGATGACGCGGCACAACAGCGGCCCGTCCATGAGTTCCCTGACGGTCGCGAGCACCTCGCGCACCTTCTCGGTGTACGCGACCGTGCCCTGGAAACCGACGAAACCACGCAACCGCAACGTTCCCTCGACGTGCCGTCGCAACGCGTCGAGGTCGCCGCGGCCCGCCTTGAGCGAGAGTTTGCGGAACAGGACCGGGTCCTCGTTCGCGTGCCCGACGAGCAGCTCGATCAGCTCGGCGCGGTCCAGGGTCTCGACGTACCCTCGGATGTCGGCCGCGCCGCCGTCCGCCACACCCTCGAGGACCAGCAGCCCGACGGCCACGCAGTGCTTGCAGAAGAAGCCGTCCGCCGCGTGCGGGCAGGAGCACTCGCCGGCCAGCTCGCCGTCGACGTTGCGCAACCGGACCGTGTACCGGTCGGTGCCGCTGACCACCGCCGTGACCCCGCCCGCGACGTCGTCCAGCGTCTCGACCGACTCCAGGTACTTGGCGCCGCGCGCGAAGGAGACGTCACCGGCCTGCCTGCGGAGTTCGTCCTCGCTGAACCACGTCACCGGCCTATTCTGCGCCTTGGCCCGGCGGCCCGAGGAACAACCCGCCGCTCGCCTCGATGACCTGCCCGGTCACCCACCGGGCGTCGTCGGAGGCGAGGAACGCGACGACGTCCGCCACGTCCTCCGCGGTGCCGAGCCTCCGGTGCGCGGTGAGGGTTTTGATGGCTGCCTCCAGCTCCGGGGTGAAGATCCGGCCGTTGTCCGCGGTCCTGGTGGCGCCCGGCGCGACGACGTTGACCGTGATCCCGCGCGGTCCGAGCTGGTGGGCGAGGGTGCGGCTCATCGTCTCGAGCGCGCCCTTGGTCATCGCGAAGGACGTCTGGGCGGGGTTGGCCATCCTGGTCGCGACCGACGAGACGTTGACGATGCGGCCGCCGTCGTTCAGCGGGGCTCGCTGGATGAGGAAGTACGGCGCCTTCACGTTCACCGCCATCAGGCGATCGAAGCTTTCGGGCGTGTCCGTCTCGATCGGGCCCGCCGGCTGGGCGGCCGCGTTGTTGACCAGGATGTCCAGGCTGTCGATGCCCTCGAGGGCTTTGTCGACTCCCGCCATGGTCGACAAGTCGGCCTGACTGCTGTCTTGCCTCAAGACGGTCATGCCGTCCTGCTCGAGCCTCCGCGCGATCGCCGCGCCGATCCCCCGCGACGCCCCGGTCACCAATGCCGTCTTCATGCGCACCCCAGATGTTAGTGACTAGCACTTTGATAGTGTCTACCACGTGAGCCTCCGAGACCGCCAGCGCGCCGAAACCCGGCTTCTTGTGCAAGAGCACGCGATCCGCCTCTTCACCGAGGCCGGCTACGACGCGACCACCGTCGCCGACGTCGCCGCGGCCGCCGGCGTCTCGGCGATGACGGTCTACCGGCACTTCCCGACGAAGGAGGACCTGGTCCTCTACGACGAGTACGACCCTGTGACCGCTTCCGCCGTACTTGAGCAGCCTGCGGGCCCCTTGCCTTTGCGGATCGGTCGCGCTTTGGAAGCGACCGCCGCATTGGGGTCATCGCAGGAAAAGGCGTTCCTGTTGGCGCGGCTACGGCTGATGATCTCGGTGCCGGCGCTGCGGGCGCGACATCTGGACAGCCAGTACGCGACTGCCGATGCGATCGTGGCCGCCCTCTGCGGCTCTTCGCCCTCGGCGGACGAAGAGTTTCAGGTGCGGGCAACGGCTATGGCGTGCCTGGGGGCGGCGCATGTGGCGCTGGTCCGGTGGGCGGAGACGGACGGGGAGGCGGATCTGGCGGGGTTGATCCGGGAGGCGCTGACCAGCGTGTTCGATCAGTAACGAAAGTGTCAGACCTCACCCGTAGCCTCGAACCCATGTTCGACAACCTTCCGAACCTTGTCCACCGCGATCTGCACGTCTTCGTGCTCCCAGATGCGCACGACCCGCCATCCAGCATCGGCGAGAGCCGTGTCTGCCAGGCGGTCACGCTCAATATTCCGCCGTAATTTCGGAGTCCAGTACCACTCGTTCCGCGTGGGCTCACGGCCATGTTCCGGGCAGACGTGCCAGAAGCACCCATCGACGAAGACCGCGATCTTACGCCGAATGAAGACTATGTCGGGCCGCACACGGACACCGGTCGGCAGATCGAGCCGATGGTCCTTGCGGTAACGGAAGCCAAGCTGATGCAACGCCTTGCGCAGCGCGATCTCGGGTTTGGTGTCAGATCGCCGGTTCGCACTCATGTTGCGCGAGCGCCCCGCGTTCAGCGGCGCAGGAGACCGCCGCTTCCCAGTCTTTCCCCGAACGGACTCGACACGATCACTCTCCGACACGTTTACCAACCACCAGACCAATCACAGCTCTGCGCCCCGCGTGAGGCAAGATACCGGCAGACACACCCGCCCGCGCAGATATAGAGAGGAGCATCGATGAGCACATACGATGTGGTCGAGATCTGCGCAGGTGCCGGCGGGCAAGCGCTGGGTCTTGAGAAGGCCGGGTTCGAGCATGCCCTTGCCGTCGAACTCGACACGCACGCCTGCAACACACTACGAGCCAACAGGCCCGGCTGGAAGGTCGCGGAAGGCGACGTAGCGGACCTCTCGAAGTGGCGCCCTGAACACTACGAAGGCGTATCCCTCCTGGCTGGCGGTGTACCTTGCCCGCCGTTCTCGATCGCCGGCAAGCAACTCGGAGCGAACGATGAGCGCGATCTTTTCGCCTGGGCTGTAGAGCAAGTCGCCGTCGTTCGACCTCGTGCACTCATGCTTGAGAACGTCCGTGGGCTAAGCATGCCTCGGTTCGCCGGCTACCGTCAGCACGTTCTCGACCGCCTCGCCGAGCTCAAGTACATCGCTGAATGGCGACTACTTCACGCGTCAGATTTCGGCGTCGCACAGCTCCGGCCTCGCTTCATTCTCGTCGCACTCAAGGCCGACGACGCCCCTTACTTCCATTGGCCGGAGCGTGTGGGGCCCCCGCCGACTGTCGGCGAAACCTTGGTCGACCTCATGGGTTCCGATGGCTGGAATGGCGCCGAAGCTTGGTCCAAGAAGGCAAACAAGATCGCCCCGACGATTGTCGGTGGCTCCAAGAAGCATGGCGGGGCCGACTTGGGTCCCACCAGGGCAAAGCGCGCATGGGGCGAGATGGGAGTAGACGCTCTAGGCGTCGCGGACGCTCCCCCGACGTCTGATCATCCCGTCAACTTCATTCCAAAACTGACTACCGAAATGGTGGCGCGCATCCAGGGGTGGACCGAGCACTACCCTTGGGAGTTCACTGGCCGAAAGACATCCAGGTACCGGCAAATCGGGAACGCCTTCCCTCCTCCCGTCGCACAGGCAGTCGGTGAAGCGATCTTTAATGCTCTCGAGCACGATGCGCCGGAAAAGCAAGTGGAAGCAACGGGACACGATCCGGTGTACACAGCCCTTCGGTCAACCAGCGACTTCATCACCCCAGAGCGCCTCATGAAGAAGGCTGGCCTCGATGACCAAGCCGAACTCGAGCGCCGGATCAGCCTACTCAGCCGCGACTTCGAGGTCGAAATCGCTATTAGCGGCACGAAAACCGCCTACAAGCTCGGCAACTTCAAGGCCTTCGTAGGACAGGAAGACCACGGCCGGCACGACCTCTTTCTGAAGTACCGCGCAAAGATCAGCTGAGCCGAAGCGAACCCAAGTCAGTACGGTTAGAGTCTGCACGGCGCATCGACGCCTGCCTCGATGCGCCGCAGACGCCAAACTCGGCAACCCCGTCTTCCAGGCCACGCAGGCGCCCAAATCCCACCAGCAACCGTTACTCAGCGTTATAACTCCAGCGATGAACGCACTGTATCGCGCCCGCTTTCAGCTAGGCGACGATAGGAGTTCCATGCGCGATCCAGGGGGGTTGCTCCGCGTCGGCCTCGTTTGACCCAACGAGCCAAGCGGTCTCGATCATCAGGCTCGAGGGCTTGGATTTCCGACAGAACCTCATTGACGCTGACTGAACCACTCGCCGCTCCAGCGCGACAGCGCTTACACTCCGTGATCAGCTCAAAGCCCCGCGTTCCATCGGGCATAACAGTTTGATGACGTGTAACAGAAAGGACGGCGGTCTGATTGGTGTCGTCTGCGTACGGCTCCGCCGCAGAAATACCACATACCGTGCATAGGTAGCCGTCACGCGCCATCACAGCCTGTACTTCCTTCGCTGTCGGCCCGGCCAGAAGGTCAGCGGCACGACGCGCTTCTGGATCCCATACAGAAACGCCGACCTGCGCGAAACGCTGATCCTCCGCGCCCAGCGTCGCATCCTCGATATTTGTCAGGATGACCCAACCGTATTTGCGCAGGTCACGTAGCCGACGGTCAGCCTGCGAGATGCCAGGAAACGCAGTCCGGACCTGCTCCTTTGTAAACGTGTTACCAAGGCCTACCACCTGCACCAGCCAGAGGGCACCCCGGATCATCGTTCCTGCTTTGAGCGCTGGGTCGTCCCAGTCTGGAAGTAACACTTCGCCTCCGTCTACCGTTGTACCTGGAGATCAGCTTCAGCAGAGCATGTCTATCAGCGCCGCTGCCGCGGTGCGCGAACGTTGAGGTCACACAGATTACGTGGAGGGGCCAGTTGAGGTTTGATATCCCGCCTGAGGGTGCCAGGATCCGCTCGATGGTCGAAGACCGCCTTCAGGAGGCCATGAAAGACAACGGCGCGAAGACAACTGTCGACTGGCGTGGCGAGCAGAAGCACCTGCACGTGATTGCTATGCCGGTCGACATGCTGTACCTCAACCCAGACACCCATCGCATCCGCGCCCAACGCAGCCTAGACCCAGAGCGCAACAAGGTCCTCGACGAGGATCCCTGGAGCGAACCCGCACAAGAATACCTGCGCTACCTCTTGAGCCGCAAGCCATCGAATCTAGAAGTAACTGATCCAGATTACACACAGCTCACCGAAGAACTCGACGACTTTGGACAGAAAGAGCCAGGAATAATCAGCCCGGACGGCATTCTTGTCGACGGGAATACTCGCTGCGCAGCACTCCGAGAGCTAGGAGTTAAAGACATTCGTGTCGGAGTACTCCCCTCGGATACGTCCCGACGCGATATCAACAGCGTTGAGCTTGCCCTGCAGTTGAGGCGAGACAAGCGCCGAGATTACTCGTACATCAATCGACTCATCGCGATCGAGGAAGAGCTAGCCAACGGCCGAAGGCCGGAAGATGTCGCACGTGACTTCAACATCAAGAGCACAACCCTCACCAAGGATCGATGGGTATTTCAACTAATCAATGAAGCCATCGAGCGAAGCACCACAGCAGACGGAGCGATTCTGAGACTCATCGATTTTGAAGATCATCAAGAAAAGCTTCGTGAGTTGCATCGCGACTACACCAACCTCGCACAAACTGACCCCGACGCCGCGGAGCAGCTGAAGGAATCTCGGCTGGCGATGGTTGTGCTCAACTACTCGAAGACCTCTGTTCGCCTCGCTGAGGCTGACTTCCACAATCGATACCTGAGTAAGCGCCTACCGGCGAGCCTGCGTCCAGCCACCCAGTCGGAGTCCGAGGTGTCGATACCCGGCCTGACCGACGTGGTAATGCCCGATGCCACAGCGGCAGTGAAGGCTTCCCGAGCTGTCACCGACTCGTTGCTCCAGGCAAAAGCTCGGGTGCAAGCCGGAGACAAGGTGCCCCTATCATCTGCCAAGTCAGCAGATGAACTTCTTAAAGATGGTCGCAACGTTTTCGACATCGCCGTTAAAATGGCTGGTCAGAACGCCGAGCTGCAAAAACGGCAGATAGCGGTTCCGGAACGACTCACGGATGCAGCTGAACACATTGACCAGTGTGTAGCCGAGTTTGCCGACGCTAAGGCAAAGCGCGCTCTTGATGAGGACGCGTTCGACGATGCGCTACTTACAGTCCGAGCCAGCCTTGCACGTTTGGCCAGGCTAGCGGGCCGGGCATTCAGCACGCCCAGCGACGGAGTCGCCTGGCTCCTGGACGCTTCCAGGGAACGCTGACGATGGCGCGCCCCGTGGAACCAAGCCTGCACCTCGGTTTTGGAGATACTGTCGCGACGGCTCGCCTGCGGTCAGGTGAAGGCTTTGCGGAAGATCTGCGCCGCCTTGCTCTGCGTTTCCGTAGCGCCGTCCAGAAGGCCCCAGGTTCGATGGAGGTCGAGATAGACGACCTCCTCACAAACTTGGTAGCTCTCGGAAGCTGGAGAGAGCCAGCCACTGTCACATGGGAACCGCAGCTCGCGGACCTGGCGACCGGTTCGGCCCAGGATGCCCAAGCTGTCGCTAAGCGGCTCACGGCAGAAGAAGACACCACGAGCGGACCAACTTCCGACGACGTAGCCCGTCTGGTCGGTCCTGGCTGGATAGGCGACTTGACAGGGTTCCAGCGTAGAGATATTGCCAAGTTGCTATCTCTGCGACATGGCGCGAATTTCTCGGTTCCTGGCGCCGGCAAGACTCGGGTAGGGCTTGCCGTTTTTCAAGCCCTACGCCAAACCCAGAAAATTGAGCGGATTCTTATTGTTGGCCCTAAGTCGTGCTACGAGTCCTGGCTTTACGAGAATCAGCAGTGTCTGAATGATCAGCTACGTATGTCTGTGTTTGCCCGTGACACCGATCCTGCCGCAGATGCCTTGATAGTGAACTATGAGCGACTCAGCGGCTCTGTTAACGAGCTGGGAAAATGGCTGTCAGCCCGGCCATCCATGCTGCTGCTAGACGAAGCTCACCGCATGAAGCTCGGCGCCAACGGCACGTATGGTACCGCATGTCTCGCACTTGGACCTCGGGCTCGCCATCGACTTATCCTTACTGGAACACCGGCACCGAATGGGGTCAAAGACCTTGAAAACCTTTTCGGCTTCGTCTGGCCTGGATACGGACGCCAAAAGGTCATCCAAGCAGTCGCGGGGGGAAATCTTGCGAAAGCGAGCGCTGTGCTCCGCCCCTTGTTCACCCGCACTACCAAGAATGAGCTTGGCTTAACCCCGCCGACCGTAACCCTCCGCCCATTGCCAATGCCACCACTGCACCGCGAGATCTATGACGCGCTCGCCGGACGACTTTCTATCCGTGCTATCGGGTCAGAAGAAGACTTTCACGCCTTGGGCCGCGTGGTCGTATACATGTTGATGGCTGCGACGAGCCCCGCTTTACTCTCGGTCGGCACGACTCGGTACGAACCACTGCCGTATAGGGTCCCGCCTTTAGCCGTGCCAGAACGTACACGCTTGTTCGATCTAATGCAGGATCTACCAAGCTACGAAATGTCTCCGAAGTACCGAGAAGTTTTAGCAATTGTTGCCAAAAATGCAGCACAAGGGCGCAAGACTCTTGTTTGGTCAACTTTTATTCGCAGCCTAAACACCATGAATCGACTACTTCACCAGTTTCAGCCCGCCATTATCCACGGCGGGACAGAAGACCGAGAAGAACAGATCGGCAGATTTCGCAATGATGCTGCCTGCATGGTACTTCTATCGAATCCTGCAACACTCGGAGAAGGAATCAGCCTCCACCACCATTGCCACGACGCAGTTTATGTCGACCGAGACTTTGCCGCTGGAAAATTTTTGCAAAGTTTGGATCGGATTCACCGCCTCGGCCTCGCCCCCGGAACAGAAACAAGGATTACTGTTTTGGCCGCTGAGGGTACAATCGACGAAGTTGTTGACCAACGACTAGGCGACAAGTTGCAGTTCATGGGCAGCGTACTCGACGACCCTGCGGTCCGAGAGCTAGCCGACCTCACTGAAGAACCAGAGATTGGCGGCATGCTGGACCAGCGTGATCTTCAGGCTCTGATCGGCCACCTCAATGCCTATTCCACCTGACCCAATATTACGAGCCGCAACGCGCTGGCTGGAAAGACTACCAGTTTCCGGCGTAAGCCGCTGCCGCGCTCTTTTTACCACTCACAACGACTATAGTGACATAACACCAACACAATATGAAGCCGCATACGTTTGGCTTCACGTCGTTGGCCTCTTGGAGGATCTAAATAACCCCATCCCTGCACCTCAACGCGTATTTTCCGCCGCCGCAGCGACTGGGAATACTCCATGGTTCCGCGATGCAGACATTCTTATTTGCAGTCCTGCTGAGCTACCTGAGGACGCCAGACGTGCCGCAGATACGCTTGGAATTGGCGAGCCCGAGGCATATGCTCAGATTAAATCAATCTGGGGCAAGGTGGACACCGCAGAACGCGAACGGATAGGCGCCGCCGGTGAACTTGCACTTTTTCAGCTGCTTAATGATACCTTAAATGCAAACGTAGAGCACACATCACTAGCTTCTGATGGATTCGGGTACGACATATCGGTAATAGGGGAAGCTTGCACTGTGCACATTGAAGTAAAGACAACAACTCGGCGCCGTCGGCAAACTTTATACCTCTCTCGAAATGAGTACGAGACAATGCTTCGAGATGCGCATTGGCAGCTCGTAACATTGCAAATTGAGCCCTCCTTGGAGATCGCGTCCGTAGCCACACTATCCAAGGACTGGATATCCACGCAGACACCTATCGATAGCAACAATTTTGGCAGATGGGAATCGTGCCGACTGGAAGTACCAGAAGCCGCCCTAGTGCCAGGAATCCCTAGTCTTCGCAAATTAGTACGAAGCGGCATTCGCAGTGCATTGATAGCTGGAGCCTAGCCGTAGTGGACTTGAGCCGGAGTGCTAACAGTACCCGAGCCGAGGCATCCTGAGCCCAAGGTCGTAGCCAAGTTGCCTCAGTAAACTTGCTGAATCCCCACCCGTGCGGGCGAGACATTCATCGGCATCCACGCTAACACGCTCCGTTACCAGCCCGAAGACTCAGCGTCCGCCCTTGCGCCAGCCGAGCGGTTGCACCGTCGACATCTGGGAGCCACAAGAGCGAAGCTGGTCCCATGGGGACGCTGAGCGAACCTGATTCAGGCGCATGACCGGATCTGTCCGTTCACCACACAGGACAGACAAAAAGGCCCTCCCGCGAACGGGAGGGCCTTAGTGCTGTCTCAACCAGACGTGCGCCCGAAGGGATTCGAACCCCTGACCTTCTGATCCGTAGTCAGATGCTCTATCCAGCTGAGCTACGGGCGCTTGTTCAGTTATCAATCTAGCACCTGCCGGAACAGGTACCAGCGGAGGCTCCGGGATTTGAACCCGGGAGGGGGGGTTACCCCCAACCGCATTAGCAGTGCGGCGCCATAGACCAGACTAGGCGAAGCCTCCCAGGCCCAACGACCACTGCTCAAATAGGTTACACACCCCGCGGACCCCCTTGGAAGGCACCCCCCTTAGACGCGTTGCAGGGCTCTGAGCAGGCGATATGGGCGCCCGCCGAGTCCTTCGGCTTCGAAGACGGCGACGCCGACTCGGGGGAGGTCGCGGGCCGCGGGGTAGGCGAGGTAGCGCGGGACCCAGCGCGGCTGGAACTTCGCGTTGAAGCGGTAGAGGGTCTCGATCTGGATCCAGCGTGAGAAGAATCGCAATGTCCGGGCGGACAGGCGGGCGAGGGGGCCGGCGCCGATGCGCTGCCCTTGTTCCAGGACGGCCCGGAAGGCGGCGAAGTTCAGGGAGACGTGTTGGGCGGGAGTGGTCAGGAGGAGTTCGGAGATCATCAGTTCGTTGACGCCGTTGTCCGCCGTCCGGTCGCGGCGCATGACGTCCAGCGAGAGACCCTTCTCGCCCCACGGGACGAACTGGAGGATTCCGCGCACCCGTCCGTCGTGTTCCGCGGTCACCAGGATCGAGCCGGGATCGCCCATGCGGCCGAGCGCCATCGAGAAGCCACGTTCCGTGTCGGTGCCGCGCCAGGTGGCGGCGAGGGTGCGGAGTTCGTCCAACTCCTGGTCGCGAAGGTCTTCGGCTTTCCGGATGCGCGCGCTGTAGCCGGCGCGTTTCGTGCGTGAGACGGCTTGGCGGACTCCGCGCATGACGCGGCCTTCGAGGGTGAAGGTGTCGGTGTCGACCACGGCTTCGTCGCCGATCTCCAGCACTTCGAGCCCGAAGCGCGCCCAGACGGTTGCGCCCAGTTCCGAGCAGCCCATGGCCGCCGGAGTCCAGGCATACCGTCGGCAGACGTCCAGGTACTCCTCGATCGCGCCGGGCCACGCTTCCGGGTCACCGAGGGGGTCCGCCGAGCACAGCGCGACCCCGGCGATCACCCGATAGGTCACCGCGGCCTTCCCCGACTTCGAGAAGACCACGAACTTGTCCCGGCGCAGGGCGAAGTACCCCAGCGAGTCCCGCTCCCCCAGCAGCCCGCGGAGCCGTTCGACCTCGTCGTCGGTCAGCTCAGGCGCGGGTTCGGCCGAGCGGAGCAGGAAGTACGCCGCCAGCAGCACCGCGCCGATCCCGAACAGCAGGCCGACCGCGGCCGACAGGTCTTCCAGCCACAGCGCGGGGAATGTCACCGGGCCGCTCACACCGACCAGTGCCAGCGTCGACTGCGCCAAGCGGTCGCCGACACTCCAAGCGCCGGGCGCGACCGACAGCAGCACGAAGTTGATCGCGACCCCGGCCACCGTCAGTTGCAGGAAGACCCGGATGGCGCGCCACCGGCCGGTGACCGGATCGGGCAGCGCGATGAAATGGCGCCGCGTCGCGATCAGGGCGATCAGCAGCGCGAGCGACACGAGACCGGCGCCGAGGGCGTGCCGCAGCCCGAGGTGCGACACCGTCAACAGCGCGGCGGTGGCGACCGCCAGCTGCCAGGCCCGGCGCTTACGCCGTTTGAGACCGGTGGCGAGCAGCATCAGCAGCACACCGGTCACCAGCGCGACCGTGGCCGCGCCGACCGTGGCCTCGTGCGGCAGTTCCAGCCATTCGGCGACGCGTCCGCGCAGAGTGCGCCGCCCGGCCGGCACCAGCACCGAGACCAGGGCCAGCAGTCCGGCCAGCCGCGTCACCCAGGTGATCACCGCCACCGAGGTGGCACCCGCCACCCGCCAAGCGCCCGCCAAGTTCCGCCCCTACGTTCAGCTCCTTGCCAGCTCCACGAACGGTACAAGGGCGTCGGGGTTCAGCAGGGCATCCCGGCTGACGGCGCGGTCAGGTGAAACCCCCGAAAGGATCTTCTTGACCGGAACCTCGCACTTC
Source organism: Amycolatopsis sp. TNS106 (assembly GCF_019330265.1). Lineage (NCBI taxonomy): Bacteria > Bacillati > Actinomycetota > Actinomycetes > Pseudonocardiales > Pseudonocardiaceae > Amycolatopsis > Amycolatopsis sp. TNS106. Next base: position 6,064,652 of record NZ_CP024972.1, read on the forward strand.
TTGCCGTTGAGCGTCCGGGGCACCTCACGCACCTGGACGAACCGGTCGGGCACGTGCCGCGGCGAGAGGGCGCCGCGCAGTTCCTTGCGCAGGGCGGGCTCGACCTCGTCGAGTGACACGCCTTCGGCCAGCACGAGGAAACACAGCAGCTGCCCGTCCTCGTTCCCCGCCGCCGACGTGTCGATCACCAGCGAGTCCGCGACCTGGTCGAACGACTCCACGACGCGGTAGAACTCGGCCGTGCCCATCCGGACGCCGCCGCGGTTCAGCGTCGAGTCGCTGCGCCCGTAGATGACGGCGGAGCCGCGTCCGGTGATCCGGATCCAGTCGCCGTGCCGCCAGATCCCCGGGTACATCTCGAAGTACGCCTCGCGCAGCCGCGAGCCGTCCGGGTCGTTCCAGAAGAACACCGGCATCGACGGCATCGGCTCGGTGATCACCAGTTCGCCGACCGTCTCCACCACGGGTTTCCCTGCCTCGTCGAACGCGGCGACGGCGGCGCCGAGCGCGCGGACGGAGAGTTCGCCCAGCCAGACCGGGACGTCCGGGGCGGACGCGACGAACGCCGCGCAGAGATCCGTGCCACCGGACACCGAGCAGATCTGGACGCGTTTGCCGACCTCGTCGACGATCCACCGGAAGCCCTCGACGCTCAGCGGCGCGCCGGTGGATCCCAAGGCGCGCAACGCGGTGAGGTCGTACCGCTCGGCCGGTTTGATCCCGGCCTTCAGGCAGCTTTGGATATACGGCGCCGACGTGCCGAAGAAGGTGACGCGGTGCTGCTCGGCCAGGTGCCACAACACGTTCAGGTCCGGGTGGCCCGGGCTGCCGTCGAAGAGCACGATCGTGGTGCCGGTCAGCAGGCCGGAGATGAGGAAGTTCCACATCATCCAGCCGGTGGTGGTGAACCAGAAGAACCGATCGCCGGGGCCGAGATCGCTTTGCAGGGCAAGGGCTTTGAGGTGTTCGAGGGTGATGCCGCCGTGGCCATGGACGATGCCCTTCGGCAGGCCGGTGGTCCCCGAGGAGTACAGGACCCACAGCGGGTGGCCGAATTCGACGGGTTCGAAGGCCAGTTCCGCGCCCGCGTTGTCGGCGAGCAGTGTGTCCCAGTCGAGGGTGCCGTCGAGGCGGCCGCCGGCGTAGTCGACGAGCACGGTCGCTTCGAGCGTGGGGATCTCGTCCCGCAGGGCGTTCACCGTCGACCGGCTGTCGAACCACCGTCCATTGTAGACGTAGCCGTTGACCGCGATCAGCACCTTCGGCTCGATCTGCGCGAAGCGGTCGGTGATCGCGCGGACGCCGAAGTCCGGCGAGCACGACGACCAGATCGCGCCGAGGCTCGCGGTGGCGAGGAAGGCGATCAGCGTCTGCGGGCAGTTCGGCGCCAGCGCGACGACCCTGTCCCCTTTGGACACTCCCAGCTTGCGCAGCCCTTCCCGCGCGGAGGCGACGGCGGACCGCAGAGCGCCGTACGTCAGCTGCGACGAGAGGCCGTCTTCGCGGTGGAAGATCACGGCGACCTCGTCGTCGGCCTTCGCGGCGCCCGCGACACCGGGCATGAGCGAGTGCTCGGCGTAGTTCAGCGTGCCGCCTTCGAACCAGCGCGCGTGCGGCATCTCGCCGGTGAGCACCGCACCGGGCTCGTCGTGCCAGCGCACGCCGAGGAAGTCGGCGACGGCGGACCAGAACTCCGGCCCGCGCTGGACGGAGAACTCCCACAACGCGTTGTAGTCGTCGGCCTCCACGCCGCGTTCGGTGCGCAGCCACTGGCGGAACGCGTCGATCTTGGTGTCGGGCAGGCGGCTCGGCTCAGGGCGCCAGAGCACTTCTGGGGCGTCGGCGGTGTGCGTCACCCCGCGATGTTAACCCTCGTTAACCGAACTGGCGAGCCCCCGTGAACAGCTCGTACGCCATCGTCTTGAGCCGCGAGGCGTCGAGCGGGGTGACGGTCAGCCACCCTCGATCGCGACGAAGCCCATACCGCCCGTCGGGGGTGTCCACCCAGGTCAACGTGCCCTCGCCACGCACCCAGCGGCCCTCCCACGACTTCCTGGCCGCCCCGAGCCGCCCGCCGCCGATCCGCTGTGTCGCGATCCGCACCATCACGATGACCTCGGGTTCCCGCAGCCCGGCGTCACGAAGGACGTCGGAGAACGCCGGCTGCCCGCCACGCTCCCCTGCCTCGCAAGCGGCCGTGTAGTCGTCGACGCGCAGGTTGACCGAGAGGCCCCGCCCCTGCTCGCATGGCGGCAGCGCCTGCAGCAGCGTCGCGGCGACGAGCGGCTCCCGCAGCGCGGACAGTTCGACGTCGGTGCCCGCAACGCCGATCGCGACCGCGCCGCGGTCGGACACGCATCCGACGGCCCGGTACGCCGGGTCACCGTCGAGCCTCAGGTCCAGCGTGAGTTCGCTGTTCGCGACGGTGTGCAGCAGCCGCACCAGCTCGGGCGCGGGCGAGTCGACCGTGCCGAGGCCGCGTTCGGACAGCGTCGCGCTCGCCGTGGCCACCAGTTCCGCGCGGAACTCCGGTGTCCGCCCGACGTGCGGGATCTCCAGCACCGCGGGCAGTTCGTCGCGTCCATGCGCCGACCAGAGGAGGAACAGCTCGCCGACGTGCAACCGGATCCAGTCCATCAGCGGTCGGTCCTCGGGTCTTCGCCGATGACCGGCGGGGTGACGTGCCCGGTGAGACCCCAGACGTCGGAATCCTCGACGAGGTAGTCCGGAGTCTTGCGGTTTTGGCCGTCCTGCTGCCCTTGCGGCGGCATCATCCCCATCGGCATCCCGCCGACGCCGCCGATCCCCGCGGCCGCGGCCCGGGTCCCGGCGACCTGACCCGGCTGCGGCCCGGACGGCCCGAACCCGCCGGCTCCGGATCGGCCACCCTGCCCGAGCTGCTCCTGGGTCCCACCGGAGGTGCCGGGTGGCGGCGGGGCATAGGCGCCGCTGCTCGCGCCGGGCTGACGCGGCGCCTCGACCGGCTCCCGCACCTGGATCGGGGCGGCGGTGTCGTCGACGCCGCTGCTGCTCGTGGTGTCGTCCGGCGGCGGCACCGGTTCCGGCGTCGGTTCGGGTTTCGGCGTCGGTTCTTCGGGTGTCTCGAGAATCCTCGGCTGCTTGCCGTACGAGGTGAAGGTCGGAACGTTCTCGTAGACCTCGCCGGAGCTCCGCTGCATCCGCGTCATCACGTCGGCCGCCTGCCGGTGCAGATCCTGCGAACTCTCGTCGGTGGGTTCGGCGACGATCCGCCCCGCCTCGGCGAAACCGCCTCCCGACGGCGGCGAGGCCGACATGGCCTGCGTCGAATCCTGATCCGCGACCGGGATCGGACGGCGTTTCGGCGCCTCCGGCGGCTTGGGCCGCGGGGCGTATCCCGGCGGCTCGGGCATCGTGCGCCGCGCGGTGTCGGCGATGTCCGCCTGGCGGCGCACGCAGTTCGCGACGTTCTCCGCACGCCAGCCCGTCTCGCCCGCCCAGTCGACGAGCTTGATCGCGGCGTCACGGGCCCTGTCCGCGCCCTCGCCCGTCCAGCCGTCGGCGGTGGCGACGAGCGCCGCCCGGAGTTCGGAACCGACCCGGTCCAGGAACGCGCTGATCTTCGTCCACTGCGCGGCGACGGCCTCCGCGCTCGCGAGGTCCAGCTCGTCGTGGACCATCTCGTAGAGCTCCCGATGCGAGTAGCTCATCCAGTCGATGTCGGCGTTGAGGTGTTCGGGGCCCGGTCGCGGTTCGGGCTCCCGCGGCGGCCACGGCATGGGCAGGATGCGCATCAGTGCTCGTCCTTCCGCTCGCGATCGACGATGTCCTCCATGTCGAACCGGCGGGCGACCCGTTCGAGCTGCTCCTGGCCCTCCTCGTCCGCGGCGACGTACATCTTCCGCGCCGCCATCACGGTGAGCTGGAAATCCTTGAGCACCACGGCGAAGTCCTTGAGAACGGGCACGGCCGCTTCGGTCCCCTTGTTCGCGGCACCCTGGAAGCGTTCGCTCATGGTGTGACCGACGAAGTTGGCGCCGAGCTTCAACGGCGCGTTGAACTCCGTCGAGTCCTTGATCAGCGCGTTGAGCTCATGGCGTGCTTTCAGCAGCGCGTCGACGAGCTTCTTAGCGGCGTCCTCGGAGACCTTGACGGTCCCCTTCTTGGCATCGGTCTTGGAGTCCCGGATCTGACCCGCCACCGGCGCCAGCGCCGGAGCCGAAGCTCCGAACGCGGCCTGTGGCGTCGCAGGTACCTTGGGTGACTGTGCCATCGGACCCCTCCCCTGTCACATCTGAGGGGAATGCTAGCGCGAACGGGGTCATCGCAGGTGGGCGTCGAACCAATTCAACGTGCGCTGCCAGGCCTCCGCGGCCGCGTCCGGGTCGGCGTCGAAACGGTGGTTGGCGCCCGGGTAGTGGACGACGTTCGTCGCGACGCCCGCCGTCGCCGCCGCGTCACGCAGCTGTTCGACCTCGGCGCCTCCGGCCTCGTCGCCCGCGTCGCCGTACATGCCGAGCCAGGGGCTGGTGAGCCGTCCCGCGATCTCGACCAGGACCGGCAGCCCGGTGACCCCCTGCCCGCCGACGCTGACCGCCGCGCCCAGCCTGCGGTTCGACGCCACGACCAGCGCGGCCGTCCCGCCGAGGTCGAAACCGACGACACCGACGAGATCCGCCTGGATACCGCGCTCGCCGAGCCATGCGAGCGTCGCGTCGGTCGCTTCGAGGAGGTCCTGCTGCGTGAGGTCGTCCCGGTCGAGATGCGGGGTGACGGTGAGCCAACCTTCTCCGGCGAGACCGGCCAGGAGCAGGCCCAAACCCTCTTCGACCTCTTCGGCCTCCTCGTGCAGCACCACGAGCCCGCCGCGGACGACACCATCCGGTTCGGCGAAGGTCAGGCGCAGCGTGTGGCCATCGGCGTGCTGGTGTTCCACGGTGGTCGTCAGGGTCATTCCTCCATCAGACCACTCTTAGGTAAATATTCGGAGCTTGCGCCGGCGCGGGAGGATACGGTGTCGGAGCCGTCCCCCAGACGTAGGAGCGCCGAAGATGTCACCTGTTTCGCCGCGTGCGGATCTCGAATCGTTGCCGAAGTACGTCCCTGGCCGGACAATCCAGGGCGCGATCAAGCTGGCGAGCAACGAGGTCCCCGGTGGGCCGCTGCCGAGTGTGGCGCAGGCCATAGCCGAGACGGCACAGGGCATCAACCGGTACCCGGACATCACCGCGTCCGGGCTCGTCGAGCGGCTGGCCCGCGAACTGGGCGAGCCTGCCGAGCGGATCGCCGTCGGCTGCGGTTCGGTTTCCCTTTGCCAGCAGATGATCCAGGCCCTGTGCGGCCCGGGCGACGAGGTCGTCTTCCCGTGGCGTTCGTTCGAGGCGTATCCGATCGTCACGCAGGTGGCGAACGCCGTCAGCGTGAAGGTGCCGCTGACAGCGGGACATGGGTTGGATTTGGACGCCATGCTGGCCGCGATCACGCCGAAGACGCGGCTGGTCTTCGTGTGCAACCCCAACAACCCGACCGGGACGGTCGTGCGGCGGGCGGAACTGGAGCGATTCCTCGACGCCGTGCCGGCGGGTGTGCTCGTCGTGCTCGACGAGGCGTACAAGGAGTTCGTGACCGACGCCGAGGTGCCGGACGGCGTCGAACTGGCGCGCGGCAGGGACAACGTCGCCGTACTGCGGACTTTCTCGAAGGCGTACGGCCTCGCCGGTCTTCGCGTGGGTTACGCGGTGGCCCCGGAAGCGATCATCGTCGCACTGAAGCAGGTCTACGTCGCGTTCTCGGTGAACATGATCGCCCAGGCGGCGGCCATCGCCTCGCTCGACGCGGCCGACGAGCTGCTGGAACGCTGCAAGGAGATCGTCTCGGAACGCACTCGGGTCCGGGACGCCTTGGTGGCCAAGGGTTACGAAGTGCCGGAGACGCAGGCGAACTTCGTCTGGCTGCCGCTGGGCGAGCGGACGACCGAGTTCGCGGAGCACGCGCTGGAGCGCAAGCTGATCGTGCGTCCCTTCGCGGGCGAAGGCGCGCGAGTGACCATCGGAACGCCTGAGGAGAACGACCTCTTCCTCGAAGCGGCCGGGGATTTCCCGCGCTGAGCACACTTTCGGCCGGTCCGCGCTTCGTCCACCCGCATTTCGTCGATGGAGCGCGGACCGTTCCTATTTGAGGAGCAGCTGCACCATCGCGGCGAGGCCGATCACGACGATCACGCCGCGCAGCACCTTCGGCGAGAGCTTGCGGCCGATCTTCGCGCCGATCTGGCCGCCGATCGTCGACCCGACCGCGAGCAGCGCGACCACGGGCCAGCTGACCGGCGCGATGAAGGCGTAGATCGCGCCCGCGACGATGTTCACGACCGCCGACAGGGCGTTCTTGACGCCGTTGAGCCGTTGCAGCGACTCCGACATCAGCATCCCCATCACGGCCATCATCATCACGCCCTGCGCGGCCGTGAAATATCCGCCGTAGATGCCGATCAGGAAGATCAGGAACAGCAGGAGCGGCCCGATCTTGTGGACCTTCCCGTTCTCCTCGCGGCGCTTCGCGACCCAGGCGCCCACTCGCGGCTGGACGATCACGAGCACCACCGCGAGACCGACCAGCGCGGGTACGACGGCCTCGAAAGCGTCCTTCGGCAGCGACAGCAACAGGATCGTCCCGCAGATCGCGCCGAAGAACGACGCCACGGCGAGTTTGGCGACCTGGGGCCAGTAGCCCTTGAGTTCCTCCCGGTAGCCGATCGCCCCGCTGACCGTGCCGGGAGCGAGGCCGATCGCGTTGGACGTCGTCGCCGTCAGCGGCGAGTAGCCGAGGGCGACGAGAACCGGGAAGGTCACCAGCGTGCCCGAACCGACGACCGTGTTGATGGTGCCCGCCCAGAGCCCCGCGACGAAGATCACTACCGCGTGCCACCACGTCATAAAGCGCTCACGTCCGCACCCTAAGCACCGTTACCTCCTTTCGCGCTCCGGATGTGTCTAGTCGAACATTCAACGAGCCCGGTATGTCTCGTTCGGTGTGCAGACGGATGTCCTTGAACACCGCCGTCCTTCAGTTCCCCTCCGGCAGATGAGCCGCGGTGATCTCCGCGGCGACCGTCCAGCCGAGTGCCAGGTACAACGCGCGGCCCTCCTCCGTGGCGACCAGGACCGCTCGCTCCGCCCCGGCGGCGACCGCCACCTCGTCGAGCCGTCGCATGACGAATCTGCCCAGCCCTCGCCGCTGATGCTCGGGCTCCGTCACGACCTGGTCGATCACCGCCGTGCCGCCGGCGATCGCGACCCGGCCGGTGGCCGCGCGCGACCCGTCCGGCGCGCGCACCACCACGTCGGTGACGACGCCGTCGCCGACCAGCTCCGCCCGGTACGGCTCGGGCGCGGCCAGCACGGGCCGCAGCGCCATCGGGGCGCTCATCAGGTATTCCGGCGGGCCGACCTCCCATTCCGGCGGGACCGTCTTCGCCACCTCGTCCCTCGGACCGCTCACCTTGAGCCACGTTCCGGGCTCGGTCAGCGAACGGGCCCGCCGGGCGACCGATGAGGCGTCCGCCAGCACGTATCTCACGCGATGCCCGGGACGCCCGACGTCGAGCCGGTAGCCGTCCGGTTCGGCCACCGGGACGCCGACCCCGCGGGAGAGCGCCCAGCCGTGCACCCATGCCTTGATCAGCCCTGCCACCCCAGTCATCGTTCGATGATGGCATCGGCCACCGACAGTCCCGGACGAGCGGGCGAACCTGCGAGGATGGCCCGGTGGCCGACGACGAGCGCGAACAGGTGTGGAGTGCGACCGTCGATCATCTGCGCACGATGATCGATTCGGGCAGGCTCCCCGCCGGATCGAGGCTGCCCGCCGAACGGGCGCTCTGCGAACAGCTCGGGATCAGCCGCGGTTCGCTGCGGCAGGCGTTGCGGGTGCTGGACTCCATCGGCTACGTGCAGGTGCGGCCGGGCTCGGGGACGTACGTCCGCGAGAAGCTCGACGAGCAACCCCTGCGCGGCTGGTTCTCCGAGCACGAGCAGCTGGTCGAGAAGCTGTTCGACCTGCGGACCACCGTCGAGCCGACGCTCGCCGAGCGGCTCGCGCTCGACCACACGCCGCGCGTGCTCGCCCGGCTGGAAGGCACCGTCGAGGAGATGGACCGGGCCGCGGCCGACGGCGACATGCTGCGCGTGATCGCGGCCGACGCCGAATTCCACCGGGTGATCGCGGAGAACGCGGGCAACGACGACGTCACCGATCTGCTGCGTTCGGTGCTGTCCCTGGTCGGCGAGGAACGGCGGGCGGCGCTGCGGCTTCCGGGACAGATCCGGAAGGCCGTCGACGAGCATCGCGCGATCCTCGAAGCGATCCGCGGTTCGGACGCGGCGGCCGCACGCGAGATCACCCTGCGGCATCTGCTCGACGCCAAGACCTACGTCCACGACTACACGACCCGGGATTGACGTTTCCTCGATGGCGCCCGGGGATCCACACGGGTAGAGTTTTCAGAAGGTTGTGAAACTTCTGACGGGGGTGTGCGGTGGAGAAGGTCCGGTTCACCGAAGAGAAGGCGACGATGCTCGCCACGCTGTACGGCCGGGCGCTCGACGCCCGCGGCGACCGGCCGATCCTCGGCGACAAGGCCGCCGACGAGGCCGTCAAGCGGATCGACTACGACTTCGCTTCGCTCGGCGTGAACTCCGACATGGGCCTGACCGTCGCGATGCGGGCCAAGCCGATGGACGACTGGGCTTCGGCGTTCCTGCGGGAACACCCGGACGCGACCGTCGTCCAGCTCGGCTGCGGGATGGACAGCCGCATGTACCGCGTCGACCCGCCGCCTTCGGTGCGGTGGTTCGATGTCGACTACCCCGAGGTCGTCGACCTGCGCGCCCGGATCTACCCCGCGCGGGACGGTTACCGGACCATCGGCTCGTCCGTGACCGACTTCGGCTGGCTCGACGAGATCCCGTCGGACAAACCCGGCCTGGTGATCGCGGAGGGGCTGACGATGTACCTACGGCCGTCCGAAGGCGAGGAACTGCTGCGGCGGCTGATCGCGCATTTCCCGCAAGGCGGCGAAATGGTCTTCGACGTCTTCAGCAGGCTGGGGATCAAACTGCAGAAGCTGAATCCCGTGGTCCGCAAGGCCAAGGCGACGCTGTACTGGGGCATCGACGAGATCTCCGAACTGGAACGGCTCGGCTTGACGCTGGTGTCGAAACTGGACTCGACGGATTACGCGACGCCTGAGGTGAAGGCGCGGATTTCGGCGTCGATGCGGGCGCAGTTGTGGATCGCGGGGCTGTTCCCGGCGTTCAAGAAGATGGGGCGGATCCTGCGGATGCGGTTCTGAAAGCGAGTGCGGCTCGTGAGTCAGCGTAACTCGCGTGATTGAACCCGTAACTCGCGTGCTGGGAGGCGAACCGGCGGCCCGCCCGTCAGCGTGACTCCAGCACCCGCTCGACGAACCGGTGCAGCTTGTCCTCCAGCCGGAGGACACGCTCCTCCAGCGTCAGGGACTCGAACGGCTGCGGCACGTCCGACTGCAACTCGCCGCGGATGTACTGGCTGCACGCCAGATTCGCGCACGCGTAGATGCCGAGCGTGTTCCCCTCACGCCCGGATTTCCCGGCGCGACGGCCGGAGAACAGCGCGATGTCCGACAGCGGATGTGTCGTGGTGCACAGGCCGCACATGTTGCTCAGCAGGACACGGCCCTTCGGCCGGGGAGCGGCCCGCAGGGACAGCCCGACGGTTTCCCCGCGGTACGGCAGCACGAGATACGCCCTGGAGGCGGCCTTCGGATCGCGCCAGCCGAGGAATTCCCTTTTCTCCCAAGGGATCTCTTCGGGCCGGGCGGGCAGCGTGACCCCCTTGGCCTCGCCTCGGGTGCAGTTCACGAAGGACGCTCTGATCTCGTCCTGGCCCAGCGGTTCCATACCCGCACGGTAACCAGCGCACCCGAGAACGGGCGAACCGTTTTTCGCCGGAGGTCATACGATCACCGGGTGCGCGGGAAGACGATGTCGAGCCGGTTCCGGCTGGTGCTCAGGACCAGTCTCGGCTTCGCCGCGCTCGGCGTCGGATCCAGCGTGTGCGGCGCCGGCGTGGTCGCGTTGCTGCTGCTCCTGCAGGGCCTGCCGAGCGAGGTCGGCGATCGCGGCTGGATCCTCGGCGTCACCGCGGCCGGCATCGTCACGCTGTCGCTGATCGTCGGCACCGTGTGGACGGCATGGCTCCAGCGGCGCACGGCGGTCTGGTTCGTGTTCGGCCGTCCGCCGACGAAGGCCGAGGCCGAGCTGGCACTCCGGCTCCCGGTCGACATGGGGATCGTCAGCGGGACGCTCTGGTTGATCGGCACGATCGTGCTCGGCGCGCTCGCGCGGGTGCTCGGGTCCTGGATGGACGCGCTGGGGATGGCGCTGGTGATCGGGCTCGGCGGGCTGACCACGGTCGGCCTCACCTATCTCGCCGCGGAATGGGTCGCGCGGCCGGTGATGACGATCGCGCTCAAGGTGACCCCGCCGAAGGGGACGCTCAGGGTCACCGTGCGGACCAGGGTGGTCGTCACCTGGTCGCTGGCGAGCGGCGTGCCGTTCCTCGGTGTGCTGCTGGTGGCCGCCCCGCCGGACCTCGGCCAGGGTGACCACGTCGCGAGCCTGATCATGCTTTCGGCGATCGGCCTCGGTGTCGGCGCGATCGGGACGGGCCTGCTCGCGAAGGCCGTCGCGACGCCGCTGCACCGGCTGCGGGTCGCTCTCGACGAGATCGCGCGCGGCAACAAGGAGATCGTGGTCGACGTCGACGATTCCAGCGAGATCGGCCTGCTCCAGACCTCGGTCAACGACCTGGCCGCCGGGCTCCGCGAGCAGGAGCGGATGCGGGATCTCTTCGGCAGGCACGTCGGGGACGAGGTCGCGCGGCACGCGCTGGAGTACGGCGCCTCCCTTTCGGGTGACGTGCGCGACGTGACGGCACTGTTCGTCGACGTCGTCGATTCGACGGCCTTGGCGAGCCGCACCCCGCCCGAAGACCTCGTGCAGACGCTCAACCGGTTCTTCACCAGCGTGGTGCACGCGGTCGGGGCACGCGGTGGGCTGGTCAACAAGTTCCAGGGTGACGCCGCGCTCTGCATCTTCGGCGCCCCGACCAGGCTCGCGGACGCGCCGACGGCGGCGCTTTCGGCCGCGCGGGCCATCCGGGACGCCGTCCAGGAGACGGGTGAGCTGGACCTCGGCATCGGCGTCGCGAGCGGGCGGGTCTTCGCCGGTCAGCTGGGGACGAGCAGCCGGTTCGAGTACACCGTCATCGGCGACGCGGTGAACGAGGCCGCTCGCCTGACGGAGTACGCGAAATCCGCCGACGGCCGGATCCTGGCGAGCGAGGCGGTGCTCGATGCGGCGTTGGAGAGCGAGCGCTCGCACTGGAAGCCGTACGCGGAACTCGAACTGCGCGGGCGACAGGAGCCGACGCACGCCTGGGAGGCGACCTCGCTCAGCCCGGAATGAGGTCCGGCCAGCGCAGCAGCGTCGAACCCCAGGTCAGCCCGGCGCCGAAGGCACCCATCACGACTCGGTGCCCCGGCTGGAGCACCCCCTCCTTGGCCGCGTCGGCCAACGCGATCGGGATCGACGCCGCGCTCGTGTTGCCGACCTTCTCGATGTTCGAGTACATCACGTCCTCCGCGAGCCCGAGCTGCTTCGCGCAGGTCTGCAGGATGCGGATGTTCGCCTGGTGCCCGATGAACCGGTCGATGTCGCCGACCACCCAGCCCGCGGAGTCCAGTACCGCGCGCGCCGATTCGGCCATGCGGGCACAGGCGTGCCGGAACACGGTCTGGCCCTGCATCACCAGATAGTGGTCTCGCGGGTCCTCCGAGCGGCGGTTCTTCGCGCCGCCCGCTTCGACCCAGAGCAGTTCCGCGAGCGCGCCCTCGCTGTGCAGGTCGAACGGGCCGAGCGCGCCGAGCTCGTCCGGGTCGCCCGCGCGCAGGAGGACTGCGCCGGCGCCGTCGCCGAAGATCGGCACCGTCCCGCGGTCTTCGGGGTCGACGAGCGAGGTGAAGACGTCGGCGCCGATCACCAGCACCCGCCGCGCGATCCCGGCGGCGATCAGCCCGGCGCCGGTGGCGAGCCCGTAGACGAACCCGCTGCACACGGCGTTGACGTCGAACGCGGCGACACCGTTCAGCCCGAGTTCGGTCGCGACCTGCGGCGCGCTGGCCGGGCACAGCTGGTCCGCGGTGGACGTCGCGAGCACGACGGCGTCCGCCGCGGTCTCACCCGCCGACGCCAGCGCCCGGCGCCCCGCCTCGACCGCGAGGTCCACAGTGGACGTCCCGGGATCGACGACCCGGCGTTCGGCGATGCCGGTCCGCGAGCGGATCCACTCATCGGAGGTGTCCAGCCGCTGGGCGATCTCCTCGTTGCCCACCACGCGCGGAGGCAGCCATGAGCCGAGACCGGCGAGAACGGCGGCCTGAGATGAGGGCACCAAGAAATCCTTTCGCGGGGCAAATGAGAGGTCTGCCATTCACTTGTAAGCGCTACCATTCAGTAGACCCGTCAGTTGTGTTCCGGGTCACAATTCAAAGAATTCTCATCTACGCCTGGGAGTGACCGGGCACACGGGCCGCGCACCCGAACGGGTGACGCACGCCGCGTCGAGGCGCGAGCGAAGAACAGGCGCCTTGGACAGCCGTCCGGTTAGCCTGACCTGGTGCACACACCCGACCTCGACCGCATGGACATCGCCATCCTCGCCTGCCTCCAGTCCGACGCCCGCACGATCGCCGAGCACATCGGCGCGAAGGTGGGCCTGTCCGCGGCCGCCGTTCAGCGGCGGATCAAGCGACTGCGCGAGACCGGGGTGATCGAACGCGAGGTGGCGGTGCTGTCGCCGCGGGCGCTCGGGCTGTCGATGACGTTCGTGGTGATGGTCGAGATGGAACGCGAGAACCTCGCGGTCCTCGACGGGTTCCGGCGTCAGGTGCTCGCGGACGACAACGTCCAGCAGTGTTACTACGTCACCGGCAACGCGGATTTCGTGCTCGTGGTGACGTGCCGGGACATGGCGGATTTCGAGACGTTCACGCGGCGGATGTTCTTCGACAACCCGAACGTGCGGCACTTCACGACGTCGGTGGCGATGGACCGGGTCAAGACCGGACTGGCGCTGCCGCTGGAGCCCTGAGGGTCCAAAAAGGACAAGACGACCTCGTCACCACGGGTATCCGCATGAACGCAAGGGGTCTGTGCCCGGCGTTACACCACTATGGACATATGCAGCCGATAGCGTGAACGTCGCCGCAGTCGCGTCATCCGGCGTACGTCCGGCCATCTCCTCCTCGAGACGAAAAGTTCGCGCCGCGCGAACCACGAGCACCGAGGAGTGGCCGTGCACACCGACGCAATTCACCAGAGCCAGTTCGTTCTGCTGAACAACAGCAGCACGCCCGTTCTTTCCCGCCTGTCGTTCCACGCCGGTGAACCGTTCGCGGTCACCGTGTCGTTCCGGACGGAGCGCGGCCGGTGGGTCGAGTGGACCTTCGCGCGTGAGCTGCTCGTCACCGGCCTCACCGACCCCGCCGGACTCGGTGACGTCCGCGTCCGCCCCGACCTCTCGGAGGACGAGGCGCTGCTGACGCTCGAGATCGAGTCGCCCGACGGTTACGCGTCGTTCGAGCTCGAGCGTGAGGACGTCGAGACGTTCCTCGAGTCCACGTACGAGCTCGTCCCGCTCGGCTCCGAGAGCGAGCACTTCGACGTCGAGGCGCTGATCGAGGAGATCAGCAACGTCTGAGACTTTCCCGCGGCGAGAAGACGAAGGGCGGCCCGAGTGCGCTGGAGGCACTCGGTCCGCCCTTCGTCCTGTGTTCGGGGTCAGCCGAGGACCAGGGAGGTCCCGGTCGCGGACAACGCCGGCCGCACCGGGAAGAAGTACGTCACCGAGCTGTTTCCGCCGGACAACATGCCCTGCGCCTGGTTGCCCGCGATGAACGAGCCGCCGGAGTCGCCGGCCTGCGAGCGGACGTTGGTGGCGGTCATGCCGTAGACCGTGCCCTCGGCATAGCGGACGGTCTGGTTCTTGGCGCCGACGGTGCCGCAGGTCCAGCCGGTGGTCGACCCGGACTTGCAGACCGACGCGCCGGTGGCCGCCACGGTCGAACCACTCACGCGGGTGCCGTTGTTGATGATGCCGCGCGGCACCCAGTTGCTGTTGACCCGGACGTGGCCGTAGTCGTTGGTCGGGAAGCTGACGCGGGCGAACGAGCCCATCGCGACCCGGTTGGAGCCGGTCACCGTGCCCGGGCCGCAGTGCCCGGCGGTGAGGAAGCCGCCGTTGACCGAGAAGCCGATCGAGCAACGCGAAGAGCTGTTGATGTAGTACGCGTCGCCACCGCGGACGTCGTACTTCAGCGTCGGCACCGAAGTGGTCTCGACCACCGCGACGGCGGCCTTGTCCACCTTGGTCTTCTCCAGGTATGAGTCGACGACACCGCTCTTGCCCGGCAGGACGTTCACCGTCACGCGGTTGGTCCTGGTGTCGACACCCCAGCCGGTGATCGCGCCGTCCGCCGCGCGCTCACCCGCGTTCAGTTTGTCCACAGTGGAATCGAGCTGGGCGGCCGAGAAGCGCACGAGTTCCGCTTCCGCGCCACTGGCGAGGACCTGCCCCAGCTTCGCCGCGTCCGTGACGCCGACGCGGAGCTTGCCGGTGGCCTCGTTGTAGCTGGCGCCGCCGAAGCTGCCGGCGAGCGCCGAAGCGAGCGACTGTTCGAGCTTGCCGGCGGCGGTCTCGCTCTGGATCCGGGCGAGTGCCTGACCGGCGGTCAGGCCGAGGTCCCGTTGCAGGGCGGGAACCATTTCCTGATTGAGCAGAGTTTCCGAGGACGCTGCCGCGGGGGTACCCGTGACGAGCGCACCGGTGGCCAGTGCTGCCGTGGCGGCCACACCGAGGAGCTTCGTGATCTTCATGCTTCTCCCTCGTCATCACGCACGGCTCCGGTTCGCCATGCGATGTCCCTCCCCTGACGGGTGAGCGTTCTGGACTCGGACGAAGGCCGCAATCCGGGTCGGCGCGGGATAGGTATACCCATTCTTCGGGAACCGAATCCCCTGCTCCACGGGCGGACACCTAGAGCAGGCACCCGGACGGGCACGTCCGTAAGTAGGGTTTCGAAGCAAATACCTTGCGTAGTCATGGCCACCCCCTGAACGTGGGATGAATCGCTGAATCGGGTTCGTCGCCGACGTTTCGGGTGTCCAGTGATTTTCCAACCGACGATCCGTCGCCCAACCGGTGACGCTGCGTCCGCAGATGGCCTCACGGGGTGCCCATGGTGTCCGTGTTGGGTGGTTTACGACCAGGTAGGCAGTGCTTAGGCTCCGCAGGACAACGCACAAGATCGTGTCGGGCTCAGCGGGAACTCCCCACCGAGGAGCGCATGATGTGGCTTGCCACCCCTCGCCCGACCTCGGTTTCGGTCCGCGCCGGATCGACGGCGCTCGTGGGCCGCGACGTCGAGGTCTCGGCGATCGTGAAGATCCTGCTGCGCCGTCCCGCCGCCGTGCTGATCGAAGGCGAACCCGGGATGGGCCGCAGCAGGCTGCTCGACGAGCTGGCCGGACGCCGTGAATTCGCGGCCACCCGGGTGCTCCGGGGTGCCTGCCAGCCGATGCGCGAGCCGTTCCCGTTCGGACCGGTGCTCGAAGCGCTGCGTTCGGCGGGCGACCGGCCGCTCGGTTCGCTCAGCCCCGTCGCCGGGGTGCTGAGACCCTTGCTGCCCGAACTGGCCGAAAGCCTTCCGCCTCAACCGGAACCACTCGCCGACCCGTGCGCCGAACGGCACCGCCAGTTCCGCGCCGTCCGCGAACTGCTGATCGCCTGCGGGCCCGCGCTCGTCCTGATCGACGACCTGCAGTGGGCCGACGAAGGCACCCGTGACCTCATGCGGTTCCTCGCCGCGGCCATGCCGGCCGAACTGGCCGTCGTCGCGGCGTACCGGACCGGCTCGCCGTCGGGACACGGCGGTGCGGGCATCCCCTTCCGCACCCCGCCGAACGTCCAGACCGCCCGCGTGACACTGGGCCCGCTCGACGTCGAAGCCGTCGGGAAGCTGGCCGAGGAACTACTGGACCTGCCGCGGGTTTCCGCACCGTTCGTCGCGAAGCTCCACGAAAGCACCGCCGGGATCCCGTTCGTGGTCGAGGAGACCCTGCGGGCGTTGCGGGACGCGGCCGGACGCCTGCCGATCGGGGAAGTGCTGAGCGACCGGCTGCTGGAGAGCCTCGAAGTCCCGATCTCCCTGCGTGAGGCCATCACCGAACGGCTCGAAGCACTGCCGGAGCCCGCCGTCCGGCTGGCCCGCGCGGCGGCGGTGCTCGCCGTCCCGTCCGAGCCGTCGGTGATCGGCGAACTCGCCTGCCTCGACGGCGACGCGCTCCGCTCGGCCCTTTTGTCCACTTTGGATGGCGGGGTCCTCGGCGAACTCGGCGGCGACCGCTACGGCTTCCGGCATCCGTTGGCCCGCAAGGCGGTCTATGACACGGTGAGCGGCCCGGAGCGCACCCTGCTGCATTCGCGCGCGATCCAGGTGCTCGCCGGTCAGCCGGTCCCGCCGCTCACCCTGCTGGCGAACCACTCGCGCGCGGCGGGGCGGACGGAACAGTGGCGCCACTACGCCGAAGCCGCCGCCGACGAGGCCATCGCCCACGGTGACACGTCACGGGCCATCGACCTGCTCCAGTCCGTGCTCGCCGAGGCGGGGCTCGGCGAGGACGACATCGCCCGGCTGGCCACGAAGCTCAGCCAGGTCGCGCTGCGCGGGTTCCGCCCGGACGTCATCGAGACACTGGAGCGGATCCTCGAAGACCTCACCGACCTGCGCCCGAGCGTGCGCGGGACGATCCGGCTCAGCCTCGGGATGCTGCTGGTCCGCACGATCGGGCGCCTCGGCCGTGGCCGGGTCGAGGTGGAGAAGGCGATCACCGAGCTGGTCGACGAGCCGGAACTGGCCGCCCGCGGGATCAACCTGCTCGCCCAGCCGATCGACGGGCTGACCCCGTTGTCCTGGCACGAGGTCTGGATGGAGCGGGCCCGCGAGGTCTTCGGTCGGATCGAAGACCCGGAACTGCGGCTCGCGCTCCTCGGCGACCGGATCTCCACCCAGGCGCATATCGGCGACGGGTCGGCCTGGACCGAGTTCACCGAACTGCCGGACCAGGGAAGCGGGGTCGCCGAGCGGGTCCAGCTGGCGCGGCTGTGGTGCAACCTCGCCGACGCGCAGTCCTGGGCAGGCCACCTGACCAGGGCGGAAAAGCTGGTCACGGAAGGGATCCGCCGGGCGACCGACGCCGGCGCGCTCTACGCCGCCGGGCTCGCGCAGGGTACCCGCGTCCGGCTCGACTGGGTGCGCGGCGACTGGTCCGGCCTCGCGGAGGCCACCGAACAGCTGCGCGACGCCTATCCCGACCTGGGCCCGATCGTCATGGAGTGCTCGCTCGTCCTCGGCGGGTTGTCCGCCGTTCGCGGGGAATTCGCCGCCGCGCAACGACATCTGGCCGCGGCGAGCGTCCACGCCCCGGAACACGGGCCCATCCCCGTCGTCCTCTCGGCCGCCGGGGTCCTGATCCGGGTGCTCCTCGCGACGGACGACGTCGACGGCGCGTGCGCGGCGGCCGACAACGCCGTCGCGGCGGCCCGGCGCAAGGGTGTCTGGGTGTGGGCGGCAGCGCTGGTCCCGGCCGCTGCAGAGGCCTACACGCGGGCAGGGCGCTGGTCGGAAGCGGACGCCGTGGTCGAGGAATTCGCCCGCGGGGTCGAAGGCAAGGACTCGCCGGTCTCCCGGGTCGCGCTGCTCGCCGGCCGGGCGATCCTGCTCGACGCGCGCGGCAAACATCCCGCCGCGGCAACGGTTTTCGACGAGGCCGCGGCGGGCTACGAGGCGCTGCCGATGCCGTATCAGGCGATCGGCGCCCGGGAGCGCGCGGCGCTGGCCCGGCTCAACGCGGGCCGTCACACCCCGGGCGACCGCAAGGCGATCGAGGAGCTCGCGGCGGCCGCGGAGGCCTACGAGCGGCTCGGCGCGACCAGGGACGCCGGCCGCTGCCGCCATCAGCTGCGGGAACACGGGGCGTGGGCCCCCTCACAGCGGGGGCGGCGCGGCTACGGCCAGGAGCTTTCGCCCCGGGAACTCGAGGTCGCGCGCATGCTCTCCGACGGACGGACGAATCGGGAGATAGCGGACGGACTGTTCCTTTCCCCGCGTACGGTCGAACAGCACGTCGCCAAGGTGCTGCGGAAACTCGGGGCCCGGTCGCGGACGGACGTGGCCCGCCGGATGACGACCTACGCGCCCGCTTCCGCCGACCGCTGACTTCGGCCCCCCGGGGTGTCCTGCCTCCACCCGAGGTGTGAAGGTCGAGTTTCCACGGCTGAGCCGAGGGAAGGGGGCCTTCACGCGCAGCCGTTGTGACTGCTGGTGCAGGTGGGGCGCACCTGACGGTCACCAAGGTGTGACCGGGCCAGGGGCGCCCCCATCGAGCACTTCCGCTCCGGAAACGTCCCTTGTGGACAGTCGGCCACCGTGGCGAGCCCCGGAGAGGGTGTCGCGAAAGCCACTTTCGGGACCTCAGACGCCGCGAAAGTGGCTTTCGCGACACCCCGGCCCGGACCCGCCGGCACTCGCCGGGTGACCGGCTGAGCAGGCCCGCTATTCCTTTAGGGGCAAGAAAAGTGCCCGATCGGGCATGGTGATCCATTCCATCGGGTCCAGCCGTGCGCGTATGGTTCCGTAGTGTCATGCGCTGTGCTAGTTTGTTTGGGCCATTAACAAAGTCGGGGCCCGGCGCCCTCGAGGGAGTAGCGCAGAAGCATGGCTGAGCGAGCCGATTTCGCGCTGGGGACGGTAGAGGCGACCGTGGTCGGGCAGGCGCTGGGCGTCGACGTCCGGCTGTTTCCCTTGCGCGTTCGCAACACTTCGATCGACCCGGAGCGCTACGCCACGGTCATCCGGAAGGTCTACACCGACCTCGAGCAGCGCCGCCTGTCGATCAGCGGCGAGCTGAACAAGGCCGTCCGCACCGCGTTCGCGCTGCTGGGGAACCACCGGATCACCGTCTCGATCAACGGTATCGACGGCATCGGCCAGGACATCGCCGTCCTCGCCCTCACCGACGGCAGGCAGGCGCTCGGCATCACGCAGGCCCACGGCGAAGACCTCCTGCAGTTCGCGCTCTTCTCCGACGAAGAGCTGGTCGAGGTCCTTTCCGGCGTGCTACCGCGGATGCGCCCCGCGTCGACCGGCCGCCGCACGATCGTGCAGAAGGAGGAGCGCGCCGTCTCCGCGATGACCGCGCGCCGTCAGGCCGAGGCCGAGTTCGACGAAGAAGAGACCGACGCGTTCGGCAACCTCCAGTTCACCGGCGTCGTCCGCGCCCGGCCGGAGGCCCCGGCCCGGCGCACCGACGAGAGCGACGTCGAGGTCTTGGAGAAGGTGCTGTCCGGGACCCGGCTCGGCGGCGGGTACATCATCGTGAGCGGCATCGGCCGCCGCGGCGAACGGCTCCGGTCGACGCCGCTGAGCTGGCTCGACACCGAAGACGGCCGGTACCTGGTCCGGACCGAGACCGACGAAGCCTCCGGTGCCGTGATCGGTCACTACGACCCGGCGAGTCAGTCGGGCGTGGCGAACGCGATCCGGGACGCCATCGCTGACATCTACTGACCCTCTGAACCGGGCGAGAGGATCCTCCGTTGACCGAGGAAGCACAAGCACTGGAGCCGGTGATCGCGGCGCGCAAGGTGGCATTCGCGAGTGCGCGGCTGAAGGAGATGGCCAAGCAGGGCAGCTTCGCCGTCGACGAGAGCACCGGTCAGGAGATGATCCGCTCGCTCCAGGGTGTGATCGACAGTCTCGAAGAGCGCTGGAGCGCGCTGACCAAGCTGCAGAAGACGCCGCCGATGAGCTCCACCGCGACCGCGCGCTGGGTGTCCCAGCACATGCACGGCACCGCGACGGACGCGCAGGGCCTGCTCACGCAGCTCGAAGCCGCCCGCGCCGAATTCCCGACCTACGTCGAGGCGATCGAACTCGCCAAGCGGAACTACCGGGAGCGCGACGAAGAGAACCAGCGCACCTTGAAGCGGATCGACACCGAGATCTAAGAGGAGAGACCCGTGACGGAATCCGCGGAGAAGACCGCGAAGGTCTCCGATCCCGCTTCCGAGGACTACAACCCGGACGACCCGTTCTACGACGTCACGGCCGATTCGTCGTCGGCCTATTACGTCGGGCCGCTGGCGGACGAGGCCGCGTCCGGCGACGAGATCCGGGCCGGGGCCTCGGCCGGGACGGACCTCCTCTTCACCATCCTTGGCTGGGGTGACACCGCCCTCAACGGCTTCAAGGACATCTTCACGCAGAAGATGTACGAGGGGCAGCTGGAGAAGGCGCGCGAAGGCCTCGACAAGAACCTGGAGATCCGCAAGCCCGGCGAGCCGCCGTCCACGGTCTGGGCCAACGCCACCCACGAGCAGATGCAGGCCGCGATCGCGGACAATGCGGATCCGGCCGCGGTCGCCGAGACCTCCGAAGAGTGGATCCGGGCCGGCAACGACCTGGCCACGCACCAGCGCAACCTGGCGAAGGCGATCAACGCGAGCACGGCCAACTGGGAGGGCGAGGGCGGCGACGCGGCCCGCGAACACCTCGCCGGTGTCGGCAAATGGCTCGGCTCGACCGCGAACGGCGCGACGCTGGCCGGACGGCAGCAGCAGATCCACTCGCAGACCCTCAACGAAACGCAGAAGCTGATGGCGGCGAACCCGCCGGTGGCGTTCAGCGTGCAGGAGGCCAACGCCAACCTGCAGAAGATCACCGACCCGCACGTGTACATGGCGCAGCTCGGGAAGGATCTCTCGACCTTCAAGAAGCAGCAGGACGCGCGGGACCAGGCCGCGAAGGTGATGACCGACTTCGACAGCACGGTCGGCTCGGCGATCGCCACCCCGGCGTTCCCCGCCCCGCCGAAGCTGCCGACGGCTCAGGCCACCAGGCAGTTGCAGGGCACTCCCGCGGGCGGTGGCGCGGGTGCGCCCGCCGGCACGCTTCGCGACCGGATGGCGGTCGAAGGCGCCGAAGGCACCCCCTTCACCGCCGTCTCGGAACGTACGCGCCCGGACGGCCTCGTCGCTTCGATGGACGGCACGCCGCAGGGCGGGGCCGGTGGTCCCGGCGGTGTGTCTCCGTTCACCTCGCCGACCGGCGGACCGGGCGGGGGCCCCGGCGGCTTCCCCGGCGGTGGCGGCCCTGGCGGCGGTCCCGGTGGCGGCGGTCCCGGCACCAGCCCGGTCATGCCCAACATCGGCGTCCCGAACGGTCCGGGCGGCGGCGAGACCTACAAGCCCGCGGCCTCGACGGGCCCCCACCTCCCGAACCTGCCCAAGATCGACGACAGCACGCGGACCACGGGCTACACCCCGCCGTCCGTGACGCCGCCGTCGTTCACCCCGCCGAACATCCCCATCCCGGAGAGCGGCGGCCCGCGGCCCGGTGGCGGTCTGCCGTTCACCCCGCCGAACATCCCCATCCCGAACGGCCCCACCGGCGGCGGGCCCAACAGCAACGGCCCGAGGCCGGTCATGCCGAACATCCCGCCGATGCCGCGTCCCGGCGGTATCGGCGAGCGGCTCACCGGTCCCTCGTTCCCGGACGGCAACTCCTACAAGGGCACGCCGTACAACGCGCCCAAACTCGGTATGCCGAACATCCCCGGCGGTGGCGGTACCGGCGGCACCAGTGGCTTCGGTGGCGGCGGTGCCGGTACGGGCGGTGCCGGTGGCGCGGGTGGCGGAGGTCTCGGCGGGGCCGGACGGGCGACGGGTTCGCTCGGCATGGGCGGCGCCGTCGGCGCGGGCGCGATGGACGCGGAAGCGGCCGCGGCCCGTGCGGCAGGCTCCGGTGGCAAGCCGGGTACGCCCGGCGGCATGGCACCGATGGGCGGTATGGCCCCCGGTGCCGGCAAGGGGCAGGGCCAGGAGGACAAGGAGCACAAGGTCGCCGACTACGTCGAGTCCGACGACCCGTCCTTCTTCGCCCCCGACGAGGTCGTGGCACCACCGGTGATCGGTGACTGGAAGAACAAGGACTGGAAGTGACGGCTTCGTTCGAGGTCGACCCGGACGACCTGACCGCGCACGCCAGCCACCTCGACGGACTCGTCGACCGGCTGAACACCGCGCACGGCGCGACCGGTTCGGCGATGTCTTCGGACGCGTACGGCCTGCTGTGCGCGTTCCTGCCGCCGATCGTCAATCCGGCGGGTGAACGCGCGGCGGAGACGATCAAGGCGGCCGCGGAAGGCATCCAGGCGACGGCGGACAACGTCCGCACCGCGGCCAAGTCCTATGTAGACGGTGACAAGACCAACGCGGAACCGTTCAAGGCGGACTTCAAGGCCCTGGACATCGGAGGAAAGCAGTGACCGGCGGGAACGAGCTCGGCGAGCTCATGCTGGACCCCGACGAGGCCCAGCGCAAAATGGACCGATGGGCCGCGGGGCTGGAGGAGAAGGCCCAGCGGTACGCGGCCGCGCAGGAGCGGACGGAGCAGCTGCGGCTGACCGCGACCAGCTCCGACGGCGCGGTCAAGATCACCGTCGGGGCGGACGGCGGCGTGACGGACATCGAGTTCGGGAACAAGGCCAGGACGTATCCGCTGGAGGAACTCTCCCGGCAGATCCTCCAGACCATGCACAAGGCGCAGTCCGGGATCGCGAGCCAGGTCGCCGACGTCATGCAGGAATCGCTCGGCGACGAGGACCAGGAGACCAGGGCGCTGATGATCGGCACCCTGCGCAGCCGCTTCCCCGAGATGGAAGAGGAAGAGTCCTCGGACCCGCCCGCTCCCCCCGCGCCGTCCGCCGACACGCCGCCCGCGCCTCGCGACAAGCGTCACGAAGCGCCGGACGACGAGGAAAACTCGCCCTGGTGAGCTCCTCGCCCCTGAATCACGAGGAAGGTCGCCGTGGGTAACCCGCTTGTCGCCGAGGTGAAGGACTCGACGAAGGCGTACACCGGCTCGTCACTGCTGGAGTCGGCGTTCGAGCTGAAATCGGCCATCGAAAGCGGCGACTGGGCCTCGGTGGCGCTGGGCGCGGTCGGGACCGCGCTCGACGCGCTGTCGATGGCGATGGATCCCTTCGGCGCGATCCTCGCGAACGGCGTCGGCTGGCTGATGGAACACGTCGGCCCGCTCAAGGAGGCGCTCGACGCGCTCACCGGCAACGCCGACGAGATCGCGGCGAACGCCGAGACCTGGATGAACATCGCGACCGAGCTCGGCGACGTCGGCGCGGATCTCGCCGGGATGGTCTCCGCCGATCTGCAGAGCTGGACCGGGGTTTCGGCCGACGCTTACCGCTCACAGGCCAAGGACACGGTCACGCTGCTGGAGTCGGCGAAGGCGGGTTGCGAAGGCGCCTCCAGCGGGGTGAAGACGGCGGGCGAGGTCGTCGCCGCCGTCCGCGCGCTGGTGCGCGACATCATCGCCGAGCTGATCGGGCATCTGATCAGCTGGGCGCTGCAGGTGCTGTTCACCCTCGGGATCGGACTGACCTGGGTGGTCCCGCAGGTGGTCAACGCCGTGGCGAAGACCGCGAGCAAGATCGCGAACCTGACGAAGAAGACCGTCAAGGCGCTCCAGGCGCTGATGCCGCTACTGAAGCGAGCGGACGACCTGTTCGACAGCGCGGCGAAGGCACTGAAGAAGCTCCAGCCGGGCAAGGGGGCGCCCGCGCCGAAGCCGAACAAGCTGGACGAGGGCACAACGCCCAAGAGCAGCCCCGACGGCGGGGGGACTTCACCGTCCGGCGCGGGCCCCGGCAAGAGCGATCCACCGCCGGTGAAGTCGGATCCGCCTCCGCCGCCGAAGAACGAGACCCCGGACGGATCGACCACGCCGTCCGGCTCGCCGCCTCCACCGCCGAAGGACCGCGGCGCCCCGAAACCCGAGACGAACAACCGGATCAAGGACAACGAAACCACCCCGGGTGACCGCGTCCCGCCCAAGGACCGCGGCGGCTGCGGCGACCCGATCGACGTCGCGACCGGCTCGATGATGCTGACCCAGGACGACGTCGTGTTCGCCGGCGTCCTCCCGCTGACCATGTCGCGGACGCATCTCTCGTCGTACCGCCTCGGCCGGTTCTTCGGCACGTCGTGGGCGTCCACTGTGGACCAGCGGATCGAGATCGAGGACGACGGCCTGCATCTCGCGCTCGCCGACGGAACACTTCTTTCCTACCCGGTCCCGGTTTCCGGCTCTGTCCTCCCGGAATTCGGGCAGCGGCTTCCCTTGTCCAAAGTGGACGACGGCTACGGGGTGACCACTCCCGACGGAATGCTGTTCTTCTCCGGCCCCGGGGACACCCTTCCCCTGCGCGCGATCGTGGACGGCGACGGCCACCGGATCTCCGTGCACTACGACGACAACGGTGTCCCCCGGGAGCTGGAGCACTCCGCGGGCTACCGCCTGCTCGTCGAGTCGAAGGACGGACTCGTCACCGCACTTCGGCTGCCCGGCGCGGAAACCGCGCTGCGGAACTACCGGTACGACGAGCGGCGCCGCCTGGTCGAGATCACCGACGTCGCCGGTCAGCCCCTGCGGTTCACCTACGACGCCGAGGGCCGGATCGTGCGCTGGGAGGACGTCAACGGGCGCTGGTACGGATACGGCTTCGACTCCGAAGGCCGTGTCGTGCGGGCGCAGGGCACCGGCGGATTCCTCGACGTCGACATCGAGTACGACCGGGAAAACCTGGTCACCTCGGTCACGAACTCGCTCGGGCACGTCACCCGGTATCAGCTCGACGAACTGCACCGGATCGTCGCGGAGACCGATCCGCTGGGCAACACGACGCGGTCCGAGATCGACCGCTTCGGCAAGCTGCTCAGCCGTACCGACGCCTTGGGCCGCACCACTCGGTGGGAGATGGACGACGACGGGAACGTCGTCACCGTGCTGCAGCCCGACGGAAGCCGCGCGCTCGCCGAGTACTCCGCACCGGGCCGGTGGACCAGCAGGACCGGGCCGGACGGCGCCGTCTGGCGCCGCGAGTACGACGAGCGCGGAAAGCTCGTGCGTGCCACGGATCCGACCGGCGCCACCACCACCTACGGCTACGACGACGCGGGCAACGTCGCGGTCGTGACCGACGCGCTCGGCGGCGTCACCCTGATCGAGTCGAACGCGGCGGGCCTGCCGGTCTCCGTCACCGACCCGCTCGGCGCGGTCACGCGGTACACCTACGACGAGTTCGGGCAGACCACCTCGGTCACCGACCCGCTCGGCGGTGTCACCCGGACGAAGTGGGACGGTTTCGGCGAGATCGCCGAGCAGATCGACCCCGACGGTTCCGTGTGGCGCTGGAATCGCACCACGGCCGGTTCGGCCGACGAAGCCGTGGACGCCCGCGGGCTCGCGGTGCGCACCGAATACTCGCAGTTCGACCTGCCCACCGCCGAAATCGGCCCGGACGGCGATCGACTGTCCTATGTGTACGACACCGAGCTGCGGCTGGTGTCGGTCACCAACGAGCACGGTCTCGTCTGGCGCTACGCCTACGACCCTGCCGGGAACCTGGTCAGCGAGACCGATTTCAACGGGCGCAGCACCCGGTACGGCTACGACGCCGCCGGGCAACTGGTGTCGCGCACCAATAGTCTCGGGCAGACGGTCATCCTCGAATACGACGTGCTCGGCCGCGTCGTCGGCCGCCGGGCGGCCGACGATGTCGCCACGTTCACTTACGACGGCGCGGACCGGATGACCTCGGCGCGCAACGCGCATTCCGAGGTCACCGTCACCTACGACGCGCTGGGCCGGATCGTCTCGGAAGCGCTCAATGGCCGGGCCGTCCTTTCGGACTACGACGCCATCGGCCGTCGCGTCGCGCGGCGTACCCCGTCGGGCGCCGAGTCCTTCTTCGCCTACGACGCGGCGAGCCGCCCCGTCGCGCTGCGAACGGCCGGGCGCACCCTGCGTTTCGAGTACGACCCGGCAGGCCGGGAAGTGGCGCGGCGGCTGGACGGCACCCCGGTCGAGCTGCGCCAAGGCTGGGACGCCGCCGATCGGCTGACCTCGCAGACCGTGTCCACCGGCCGGGGTGTCGTCCAGCACCGCGAGTACGGCTACCTGCTGGACGGACTCGTCTCGTCGATCTCGGATTCGCTTTCCGGGCCTCGATCACTGAGGGTCGACCGGGCGGGCCGCGTGGTCGACGTCCAGGGTCAGGGCTGGCGGGAGAGCTACGGCTACAACCTCGCGGGCGCGATCACGCAGGCGGGCTGGCCGGGCGCGGATCCGGCCGTCGGACCGCGGCGCTACCACGGCACCCTGATGACCGGCGCCGGGGCGACGTCGTACCTGCACGACACCGAAGGCCGCACGATCGCGCGCCGCGAACCCGGCCGTGCCTGGACCTATCAGTGGAACTCCGACGACCGGCTGACCGGCGTCGTCACGCCCGACGGTGAGCGCTGGCTCTACCACTACGACGCGCTCGGACGGCGGATCGCCAAGCAGCACCTCGACCTCCATGGCCGGATTCTCGAACAGATCGATTTCACCTGGGACGGCTCGAAGCTCGCCGAAGAGATCCGCGGCGGCACCGCCGTCGTCTGGGACCTGGAGCCGGGCACGGACCGGCCGATCACGCAGATCGAACGGATCGCCGGACAGGACGCCCGGTTCCACGCCGTCGTCACCGATCTCGTCGGCTCACCGAGCGAACTGCTCGACGAATCGGGCGATGTCGCCTGGCATGTGCACACGTCCTTGTGGGGCAAGGTGCTCTCGCCGCCGGGGCGGGCGTACACGCCGTTGCGCTTCCCCGGCCAGTACCACGACCCGGAAACCGGGCTGCACTACAACTTCAAGCGCTACTACGACCCGGCCACCGGCCGGTACCTCTCGCACGACCCGCTCGGCCTCGAACCGGCGTCGGACTCGCTGGCCTACGTCGGCAACCCGACGGACATGATCGACCCGCTCGGCCTGGCGCCGACGAGGCCGAAGACGGGCGCCTGCGGCAAGGGCTCCCGTGGGGGCGGCGGCAAGACGAAGTCGCCGGGCAACCGGGTCACCAAGCCGAAGCCGGCGCCGGGGCCGAAGAAGCCGCGGCGCCCACCGCAGAGTTATCTCGACGGCACGCACGGCGCGAAGAACCGTGAGCAGAACCGGCTCACGGCCAAGTACGACAACGAACTCAAGGCCGACGGCCGGGAGAAGGTGTCCGGGCAGTCCCACGAGTCCGAGCACCCGATCCCCTACGAGGCGATCGGCCGCGGCAGTGGCGGCGCGCGGGGTTCGAGCCACGACCAGAAGGACCTGGAAAACCACGCTTGGGCGTATCAGGAGGCCAAACCCGCGCACAAGTCGCATATCGGTACCGGCAACAAGGGCGACCAGGACCTGACGGAAGGTTCGGCGAACCCGAGCGGTTTCAAGAACAGCCAGGAATACCGCGACTCCGAGCGCAACGCGCTGGAAGGCGGCGACCCGAACACCGCGATCCAGCTCAACCAGCTCGACTACGCGTTCCGGGACGGGTTCAAGAACACCGACGGCACCCTCGACGGCAAGATCGCCGACGACTCGTACCACAAGATGATCGACGACGCGCACGCCAGCGGAAAGGGCCTCACCTACTCGACCGGCCCCGGTACGACCGCGACCACCCCGCCGCTGTCCAGCCACGACGTCAAGGAACTGCACATGACCCGGGACACCATCCGGGACGGTGACTGGCCCGAGGAGATGAAGCGGCAGAACCGCGAGACCTACGAGCAGGAAGTCGATCGGATCCACGACAACTACCCGGAGCCGAGCGCGGCCGACCGGGCGAAGTACCAGACCGGCGAGGGCGGCTGGGGCGACCTGGATTACGGCAAGAAGGACCCGGACGCGATGGACGTCGACTGACCCCTCCGCAATTAGTCACCTACTTGCCCCGGAGCGCGGCCGGGCGCCGGCAGGCATTCAGGCAAGTAGGTGACTAATTGCGGCAGGGGGGATCAGGCGGCGGCGAGGGCGACGACGCGGTTCCGCCCGCTGTTCTTCGCCTGGTAGAGCGCGGAGTCGGCGACGTGCAGCAGCCGTTCCAGCACGGTTCCGCCGGACGGGTAGACCGCGGCGCCGATCGACACCGAAAGACCCTGCACGACGCGCGGCCCCGAAGCGGTCGCGACCTCGACCTCGAGCGCCATCACCGCCCGCCGCACTCGCTCGGCCACGGGAAGCACGTCGGTCTCCGTCGCGCCGGGAAGCAGCACGACGAACTCCTCGCCACCGAAGCGGCCGACGGAGTCGTAATCGCGTACGTGCTCGGAGATCGCCTCCGCGACCGCCTTGAGCACGACGTCGCCGGCGAGATGCCCGTAGACGTCGTTGACCTGCTTGAAATGGTCGAGATCGAGCATCAGCACGCCGAGTTTGCTCTTCGCCCTGGCCGCCGACATGAGCTCCCGCTCGCTCAGCGCGTGCCACGCGTGCGCGTTCAGGACGCCGGTCTTGCCGTCGATGTTCGCCGCGATCTCCAGCTGCCGCACCAGCACACTGCGGTGCAGCACCAGCACCGGCAGCAGGACGAACGGGACGAGCGCCGGCGCGTGGACGATGCCCAGCGCGGTCGAGGTCCCGAGTACCAGCGTGGTGATCTCGAGCAGGTTGTCGTCGCCGGTGCCGAACAGCGCACGCGGTGCTTTTGCCCCGGTGTGCAGGTACACCGAGAGCGCCACGACGAACGCGTTGACCACGGTGAACACGGCCGCCGCCTCGACGATCTTCAGCGAGCCGGCGAACCCGACGGGCAGGCCGTTCCACCCGGAGACGATGGCCCCCGACGCCAGGCAGGAGATCACGATCGCCGCCGCGCAGTACACCACGCGGTACGCCGGGCGGTGGCTCATCCCCCGCCACACCCGCAGCCAAAGATGCAGGTAGATGAGCAGTCCGAGGGCCAGCGCGAACCCCTGCGGCAGGACGAGCACCCCCGCGAACGTCCACACCGAAGTCATGTTGATATGCGGCCGGTCACACAGCGTGCGCCGTAGCCGTTCCACCGAACGCGAAAGCTCGGCCTGCAGGACGGCGAGGCCGAGCAGTGATCCAAATCGGACGAATTCCGTAGTCTCGTAGTTCGATCGGAGCAGGGCGATTACGGCGACTGCCGCCGCAAGTCCTTCCACCACAAGGAAAACCGCCGGAACCCCACGTGGTCCGGACCATAACTCCCAGTGCCGGACCCAGGCTCTCAGACGTGTACCTGTCCCTTCTCCGGCGAGTTCCGTATCCCCCATAATCATCGTCACCGGTCCCCCTTCCGTACACATTTCAATGTATCCGAGGTAGTACTGAGGGTGGCTCGAGTCAATTCCGGAACACACAGATGGAGCAGTGGAGGGAGGATCATCATGAACGGTCGCGAGGACTGATCCCATCAATTCAGCCGGCCCGGCTGCCGGCCGGGAGCCATACATCGGGGCCGGTGGCGATGGTGCGTTTCCAGGCCATCGCCATCGGCCCCGCCGAGGCCACGGCCACCGTCGCGGCCACCCCGACGGCCACGAACGGACCGGTCAACTGGGCAAGACCGCCCGCGAGCATGATCCCGATTCCTTGCACGGTCACCAAACTCGTCGAGGTCAGGCCCATCACCTGTGCCCGGACGCCGTCGGGCACCGCGCGGGCCATCAACGCGACGGCCTGCAGGTGGTACGGCGCCGCGAAGGCCCCGCTGAGCCCGATCAACAGCAGGCACACCGGCAGCGGCGGGCTAAAGAAGAGAAAGACCAAAGGAACGACGGATGCGATGGCGAGAATGCCGACCATTCGCGTTTTCCGTCGCGCCGGAACCCATTTCGTGAAGATCCACGATCCTATTACCGAACCCACCGGATCCGCCGCGAGAATAAGCCCGACCGCGAAAGTCCCCGCCCCGAGACCGACGGCGAGCGGTGCCGCGAGCCCCTCCGGCGCGATGGCGAACCCGGCGAGCATCTTCAGCCCGAAGAGCACCCGGATTCCCTTGCCCTGCCACAGTTCTCTGGCGCCTTCACCACTGAAAGCCCGTGCCACCCGGCTTTTCACCGAAGATTCCGTGGCGACGGGCGTCCGGCGACGAACCCCTGTGGACACCAGCAGTGCCGAGACCACAAAGGTCACCGCGTCGATCACCAGCCCCCAGTAGGGCGTCACGAAGCCGATCACCAGCCCGCCACCGCCGAATCCGGCGAGCTGTGCCGTTTGGATGGTGATCGTGCGGACCGCGAGCCCGGCGATGTACCGGTCGCCTTCGAGGACGTCCGGGAGCAACGCGAGCTGGGCCGCCCGGAACGGGCCGCCCGCCATCGTCAGGAGCACCAGCAGCCCGGCCAGTACCGCGAGCGGCATTCCCGGCACGGCCATCAGCGCCGCGAGCGCCGCGCGCAGCAGGTCGCAGACGATCATCACCGTCCGCCGCGGATACCGGTCCGCCAGACCGGCGAACAGGGTGCCCCCGATCAGCGTCGGCAGGTACGTCAGGCCGTAGGTGAGCCCGGTCAGCCCCGCCGACGCGGTTCTTTCCCAGACCAGCACCGACAACGCGACTCTGGCCAGCTGGTCACCGGCCTGTGAAAGCGCCTCCGCCGCCCACAACGCCCGGAACTCGCCGACCGCGAAAGCGGCCTTGAACGTGGTGCTCCGAGCGGAATCCCCCTTCTCCATGAGCCCCTCCCCTTGGCTCACGGTAGTCGATCACTTCCGCAGTGTCAGCGCCCATCCGGACCACCACACCCCTCAGAGTCCACTGTGGACGGACAATTTCGCGTGCTCCGCGGCGGCACGGGCGAAGGCCTGGACGAGCGGATGCGGCCGGGTCCCGTCGCCGGCGAGTTCCGGCTGGAACAGCGTCGCCAGGAAGAACGGGTGCTCCGGCAGTTCCGCGATCCGCGCGTCGCCCTCGTCGTCGAATCCACTGAAGACGACCCCGTTCGCCGCCAAGGTGTCCAGATGCCGGGAGTCGAGACCGTACGAACAGTGGTACCGCTCAACGGAACGTTCCACCCCGAGGACCCGTGCCGCGAGGGTATCCGGCGTGACGTGGACGGCGCCCTCGTGCCCGACGAGCGAACAAGCCAGCGGGATGATCAGCCGGTCGTCCGATTCCGGCGCGTTCTCCGCGTGCCCGATCCCGTCGAGGCCGCAGACGTTCCGTGCGAATTCCAGCAGCGCGTGCTGGAAACCGGCGCAGGTGCCGAGGAACGGGATGCCGTTCTCGCGGGCGGCGCGCACGGTCTCCACCGCGCCGGCTTCGGACCGGTACGGGCTGCCGGGCACCAGCCAGACGCCGTCGAAACCGGTGAGGTCGCCGGCGGCGTCGGTCGGGATCCAGTAGGCGTCGATTTCGAGGCCGTCACGCTCGGCGAGACGCGCGAAGAGCGTCGGGATCCGGACATGGGAGCGGACGCCGTCCGAACGGTCGCCGACCAGGGCGACCCGGGCTTTCTGTGTCATGCGGCCATCCTGACCCGCGAACCGACTTCAGCGCCAACGATGATCCGTGCTGGTTCGATAAGCGATACTGATGACCATGGAGACCCATCTGCTCCGCACCTTCGTGGCGGTGGCACGCGGCGGCTCGTTCTCGCGGGCGGCCCGCGACCTCGGCTACACGCAGTCCGCGATTTCCCAGCACATCGCCACGCTCGAACAGGATCTCGGCACCACGCTGCTGACCCGGCGGCCCGTCGCACCGACCCGGGCCGGGGAACGTCTCCTCGAACACGCCGGTCCGCTGCTGACCCGGCTCGACGCCGCTCGCGCGGATCTCGCCAGGCTCACCGCGGCGCCCACCGGCCGGGTCGTGCTCGGGCTGACCCCGCTGTCACTCACCGCCGAGGTCGCCGCCGCCGTGCCGCGCGGCACCGAATTACGCGTCCTGGGCCGCGAAGCCGTCCTGACGGAGGTCGCGGCGGGCACACTCGACCTCGGTCTCGTCGATGGGATGACCGCGCCGAGCGATCCTCTGCCACTGCCCGACGTCGGTCCGCTCACCACCACCGTCGTCGGCGAACGCCCGCTCGCGGTCGCGATCCCCGCGGGCCATCCGATGACGGGACGGTCCGTCCGGCTGGCCGAACTCGCCGACGCGGGCTGGATCGACGCACCGGACACCGCGATTCCGTTGGAGCGCTTGAGGAAAGCCGCCTCGACCGACGGGTTCCGAGGTCGCCTGCGCTACACCGGGACCGACGTCCGCGGCCTGCTCGGCCTGGTCGCCGCCGGTCAGGGACTGGCACTGCTCCCGGCGGACGTGCTCACCGGGACGAGCACGCTTTCCCTGTCCTCGCCGCGCGTGGTGCACCGCACCGAACTCGTGCACGGCGACCCCGGCGAGGGCTCCGCGCTGGCCGCCGCGCTGACCGGTCAGCGGCCGTAACTCATCATTCCCTGCGCCATCTCCATCGCCAGCGAACTCGCCACGACGGGATCCATCAGGCTCCGGAGGCCGTCGGCGGGCTTGTCCCGCGATCCGGTGTCGGAACGCGGCTGCTCCGGCGGTTTGGTCTCGGCGGGCGGCAGGGCGACGACCTGCTCCTTGACGGGCTTCTTCTTCGTCGCGGGCGCTTGCTGTTTCACGGTGACCGGGACGTAGACGGTCACCGGGGCGGCCTGCGGCGCGGGCTGCGCGGGCGGCGCCGCCTGCTGGGTCGCCACGGCGGGCAGCGGCTGCTCGGGCAGGGCGGTGTCGTCGACCGGCTCGACGGCGAAGGTGCCGGCGAACCAGCCGATGGCGAGCAGCGCCACCCCGGCCCCGCCGACGAGCCAGGAGCGGGCGCGACGGTGGATGACGACGGCCTTGGGCCGCAGGTCCTTGTCCACCACCGGTTCGCAGACCGGGGAGCGCACCGGCATCGGCTCGGGCTCGGGTTCGTTCTCCGGGCTGCGCCGCCGCTTCGGCAGGCTCGCCGCGATGATCCCCGTCCGGTCCAGGAGTTCGACGGTCTCGACAGGCGCGGAGAACGCGTCAGTCGACGGACGGCGCTGGGCGGCGCGCGGCATGGGGACCTCCGGAAGCGGAATCACGAACTTGAGCATTGTGGTGCATTTCCGACGCCGCCGTAAGTAACGCACCCCGATCGAGTTATCCCGAGCCGTCCGGAGCACGGAGAGTTACTCCGTTCAGAGCCGCTTCATTCCCATGCGCCCCAGCAGGGCGAGCGGCCGCTGGTAAAAAGAGCCGAGCACGCGGGGAATCGCGTCGATGGCATACGCGTCCGGGCCGATCAGGATGCGCGCCGTCCCCCGTTCGATACCGCGCACGATGGTCTGCGCGGCCTTCTCCGGCGTCGTCCTCGCGATCTTTTCGAATCCTTCGGCCGCTTTGTCGATGTCCCGCTCGACGCCGCCCCGCGCGTCACGGGCGATATTCGTCTTGATGCCGCCGGGATGCACGCAGCTGACCTTGACCGGATGCCGGGCGATCAGCATTTCCTGCCGCAGCGCCTCGGTGAACCCCCGCACCCCGAATTTCGCCGCGTTGTAAGCACTCTGCGTGGGCACGCCGATGAAGCCGAACACACTCGAAAGGTTGACGATATGCCCGTCACCCGAAGCGATCACCTGCGGCAGAAACGCTTTCGTGCCGTTGACCACGCCGCCGAGATTGATCCCCATCAACCAGTCGTAGTCGTCCCAGGTCATTTCCTCGACCGTGGCCCCGAGCGCCACCCCGGCGTTGTTCACCACGACGTTGGCGCCGCCGAAATCCACGGCGACCTCCTCGGCGTGCGCGAGGACGGCGTCACGGTCGGCGACGTCGAGCGCGTACGCCTTCGCGGTCGCACCCGCCTTCTCGCACTCCGCCACGGTGCCCGCCGCACGGACGGCATCGACATCGGACAGCGCCAGCCTGGCGCCCCGCCCCGCCAGTTCGATCGCGAGCGCCTTGCCGATCCCCGAGCCCGCGCCCGTGATCACCACGACCTTGTCCGTGAACGACTTCATACCCGCTCCAACCCGCTCGACTGTTACCGGAGGTAACACATACTACGGCTGTGAGCTTGCTGTGCGTTGATCGATTCGGGCTGTGTTCGCGTACCACTTATGGTGATCTGGAACTCCGACAGCCGTGGACAAGCGAAAGGAAGGCGATGCGCCGCGCCCTGTTGCTCGTGTTCTGTGTCGTTCTGTCCGGTTGTTCCGCCGCGCCGGATCCCGCCGCGACCGCGGGCGGCGCGACCGTGGCGGCCACCCCCGGCGCGCCTCGGACCAATCCGGCGATCGGCGCGCTCTTCCTCGACGGAACGCATTTCTGCACGGCCAGCGTCGTCCACAGCGCCCCCGGAGACCTTCTGCTCACGGCGGCGCATTGCCTCCACGACGGCGAAGGCGGCGAATACGCGACGGGGATCACGTTCGCGCCCGGCTATCACGACGGCGTCGCGCCCTACGGCTATTGGGACGTCTCGGATCCGCAGGTTCCCGACGGCTGGGCCGAGTCCTCCGATCCGGACCTCGACGTCGGCTTCGCGACCGCCCGTCAGGCGGGCACCACGAAGACCCTCGAAAGCGTCACCGGCGCCAACACCCTGCTGACCGGCGGCGGATTCGCCCATACCATCACCCTGACCGGCTATCCCGACGAACAGGAGGCGCCGGTCGTCTGCCACGGCTCCAGCGCCCAGGCCGACACCTACCAGATGCGCGTCGCGTGCCCCGGCTTCACGACCGGCACCAGCGGCGGCCCGTGGGTGGTCGGCGCCGACCCCGAGACCGAACTCGGCACCGTCGTCGGCGTGATCGGTGGCTATCTGTATGGCGGGGACGATCCGGACACGTCCTACAGCAGCTACTTCGACACCGACGTCGCCACCTTGTACCGGAAGATGGACGCCCGGGGATGATCTCCCCATGAGCATCCGCGACGTCCCGATCACCGGCGAGCCGATCCGCCTCGGCCAGTTCCTCAAACTGGCCAACCTGGCCGAAGACGGTTCGCACGCCAAAGACCTCCTCGACGCCGAAGAGGTCACGGTCAACGGCGAGGTGGAGGTCCGGCGCGGCCGTCAGCTGACGAACGGTGACGTCGTGGAGGTCGGCGGCGAAGGCGGCCGCGTCGTCCTGGCCTAGCGCCCCGTGCCTCGCGTGATCGAACGGCCAACTCGCGTGCTCAGACGGACGACACGCGTGATTGAACGGACGACACGGCCGTCTGAGCACGCGAAACTAGCGGCCTTGCAACGGCGCCAGGCGCAACGCCCTCGCGAGTTCTTCGAGTTCGCGGTGCACCGGCTCGTTCAACGGGACCCCGAGCGCCTGGCACTGTTCGAGGTACTGCGCCTCTCGCCAGCCCGGATAGCGGACCGGGGTGCCGCCCTCCCAGCCGAGCAGGCTGCCGAACAGCGCGCTGGCCGCCTTGTAGAACCCGTCGGCGCTGCGGAGCGTCGTCGGCGCGATGGCCATCACCATCAGGCCGGTGTCGTGATCGTGGTCGCCGACGCCCGACAGCACCCCGGCGAAGATCTCCACCAACAGCGCGAAGCCGGCGACGGCGGCGCTGTCGACATCCGCGAGGGTGTCCAGGTCGAGGACGAACTCCGGGTACGCGCCCGCGGGGGCGGCCATGCCGAGCGGGTTCGCGGCCTTCCCGAGCTCACCGCCCGCCGCCATGACGAGCCCGATCATGGTGTGCGGCAACGCCCTCGCCGCATGATGCCCGGCACGGCCGAACGGACCGACACCGCGGACCGACATGAGCCCGACGCCGTACCGGCCCGCCCGGGACACCGCCCGGTCCATCGCGTCGCCGACGGCCCACAGCCCGGGCGCGCGGCGGTAGTCGATCAGGGCCGCGGCGCCGCGGTCGGCGATCATCAGCGGTTCGGCCCTCGGCCGCACCGTGCCGTCGACCAGCATCGGCAGATGCAGCCGGGTCAGTTCGGCGACACCGGACTCCGGCGTTCCGGTGAGATCGCCGTGGCACAACGCCTCGGCGGCCATCCTGGCGCGCGACCACGGCAGGTCGTGCGCGGTGAAGATCTCGGTGACCAGGTCGATCAGGGCGTCGATCGGGACGCGCTGCCAGACCTGTTCCGGGATCGGGGAGGGTTCGGCCGGTTCGGGGATCGGCTCGACGGGCGCGCGGCGAAGAGAACGGGGTCTGAGGGGCACTCCGCCGAGGGTGCCCAACCGCGTTTTTCGGCGTCAACGAACCAAGGCAGCTTCTAACCGACTGTGTGATCGAAGCACTCGGAAACGTCGGTGGGCGGACGTACCATCGGGCCATGTGCCGGAACATCACGACGCTTCGAGGGCTTGAGCCGGCGGCGACGCCGGACGAGATCGAGGCCGCCGCCCGCCAGTACGTCCGCAAGGTGTCCGGGGTGCAGAGCCTGTCCGACGCCACCCGCGAGCCCTTCGAGGCCGCCGTCGCCGAGATCACCGAGATCACCCGGCGGCTGCTGACCGAACTGCCCGCACGCCGTCAGCCGCCGGCGACGGTGCCACCGTTGCGCCGTCCCGAGGTCCAGGCGCGAATCGCGGCGAAGGCCGCGAAGACCCAGGCTTCCTGAACTCGGGCGGTTACGGTGAGCGGGTGACATACCCGCAAGACCCCTACGGTCACCAGCAGCCCTACGGCCAGCAACCTCCGTACGGGCAGCCGTACCAGCAACCGGGCTATGGGTACGGCCCGCCGCAACCGCCGCAGGAGCAGGGCCTGGCGATCGCGGCGCTGGTCGTGTCGATCGCCAGCCTGGTCGCCTGCAGCGGCCTGCCGTCGATCGCGGGCGTCATCATGGGGCATATCGCGCATTCCAAGGCCAAACGCGGCGAAGCGGGCGGTCAGGGGATGGCGCTCGCGGCGATCATCATCGGCTACATCGGCGTCGCCATCATCGTCCTGCTCTTGGCGGGCTTCATCTTCGTGGGGATCCTGACCGACTGGGACTTCGACTAGTCCATCCATGCCCCCGCCACCACCCTCAACGGAAAGCTGCGCTTCGACTAGATCCGAAGCATGTCGGCACTCCCCCGTCGGATACCCTCGACAGCGGTAGCGTGTCCGAGCGGCCGAAGGAACATGTCTTGAAAACATGCGAGGGCTCTGTCCTCCGTGGGTTCGAATCCCACCGCTACCGCCAGTCTTGAAACCGAAGCTCCCCAGGCCCGCGGACCTGGGGAGCTTCGCGTTCACGCGGGCACGAGAGCCCAGACGGTCTCATCGCTGCGGCCGCCGTGGAAGGGCCGCTGCTCCAGGATCGAGGCCGTCCCGTTGTTGACCTGCCGCACCGCCAGCTGGCTGGCCCGGTTCACCAGCCCGTAGCGCATGTCGGCGCTCCGGAGCAGCTTCCATTGCTGGTTGGTGGCCGAACCGCAGTGCGTCTGTTCCAGGAACGCGCCCTCCGCGGTACTGCCGGAGACCGGCCGCAGGCACTGACCGCTGCGCTCGTTGGAGATCTTCCAGTACCCGCCGCCCGCGTCGGTGAGCCGCCACTTCTGGCCGTTGTCGTTCTGCCGCGCGACGTGGGTGATCTTCGCGCCCGCCGACGACGAACCGTCGACGACCGCCGCGCTGTTGCCGTTGGTGGCGACCGTCAGGTAGTACTTCGTGCCCACCTTCGGGCCGGGGTCGGCGACGGGGTTCAGCGTCCACTGCTGGTTGGCCGCCCCGGTGTAGGGCTGCTGGACCAACGGGGCCGGATACGCGCCGCCGTCGGTGATCGCGTAGCCGGTCAGGTAGTTGAAGATCGCCACCTTGCCGTTGCCGAGCGGCTGGAACGCCCACCGCATGCCGTTCTGGCCGTTGCAGTTGTACTGGAGGATCTGCGTACCCGGCGCCGTTCCGCTCTGCGCGCTGTCGGCGCACAGCTGGCTGTTGGCGTTGACGAGCTGCAATCCCGTGTTGTACCCGAGGATCCACTTCTGGCTCATGGAGTCGTCGCGCGGCCGGTGGCTGAGGTTGACGAGGCCGCCGGTCGACGAACCCACGACGTCGATGGCGTCGCCGTTCGCGCCGGTGATGACGTAGGTCTTGCCGCCTCGCGCGTGGCCGTCGTCGTTGTCGGGAGTGTCCTTCTTGATCAGGAAGGCGCTGTTGGCGACGTTCCAATGGGTGGCGAGCCAGCTGCCGGGGGTCGGGTTCGTGCTGAAGTAGTCGTCGTTGCCGCAGTCCAGCAGCCGATCGAAATCGCGTTCCGTGCAGTCGAAGGACTGGGTGTCGCCGTAACACATCAGGTCCCATTCCTGGGAGCAGTGGCCGCCGCCCTGGTAGTGCGGAGCGCCCGGCAGGACGGCGCCGAGCATGTGGCCGAGTTCGTGGGCGGCGGCGTTGACACCCCAGCAGGGGACGGCGATCTCCGTGTAGTGCCTGCCGTTGTTGAAGGCGTTGGCGGGACCGGGCTGATCGTCGCTGTCGCCCCACGTGCCGGCACAGGTGTGCGGGTTGTCGGAGAACAGCATGTAGTCGCGGTCGGCGTTGAAGAAACCGGCCTGGATGGCGCGGTCACGGATGGCGCCGGACAGATACGTGCCGTCGGGCACCACGAGGTTCGCGACGGCGACCTGACAGCCCGCGCCCGCGGTCGTCACGTACCGAAGATGCCTGCTGGCGCCTGTCGCCGCGGCGCTGTCGTTGAACGCGTCGTCGATCCCGGACGCGTAGGCGCGCAGGGACGGCA
Source organism: Amycolatopsis sp. TNS106 (assembly GCF_019330265.1). Classification (NCBI taxonomy): domain Bacteria; kingdom Bacillati; phylum Actinomycetota; class Actinomycetes; order Pseudonocardiales; family Pseudonocardiaceae; genus Amycolatopsis; species Amycolatopsis sp. TNS106. The sequence continues at coordinate 6,103,349 of NZ_CP024972.1, forward strand.
CGACGGTCGTGTACCGGTCGGGCTGACCGGCCTCACGGACGTAGACCAGCTCGACGCGTTTGCCGGATACCCCGTCGCCCTCGCAGACCACCGGATTGGCGGCGACCTGCGCCTGAGCGACGGCTGGAGCGAGCGGCGCCACGGGGGTGGCGCCGGGTGGCAGTGGATGACTGTGGTCCTTGGCGACGGAAACCGCGAATTTGTCGGAGGCCGCGGCCTCCCCGACGAGCAAACCACCAAGGAGACCGACTATGACCAGCAGCCGTTTCGCCTGGAACAAGGGCTCTTCCTTTCGCGAGAGAGGAACGCGATAGGAACGCTAGAGGTCGGAGGTATAGACCACCAGGCAGAAAGACCGGCAGACTGCCGTTACCCTTCCGGCATGCCCAAGTACCTGCTGCTCAAGCACTACCGCGGCGCTCCGGCGGCGGTCAACGACGTGCCGATGGACCACTGGGCCCCGGACGAGATCACCGCGCATATGAACTACATGAAGGACTTCGCCGCCCGGCTCGTGGAGACCGGCGAGTTCGTCCAGGAGCAGGCTCTCGCCCCCGAAGGCACCTTCGTCCGGTATGACGGCGAGGGCAAGCCGCCGGTCACCGATGGCCCCTTCGCCGAGACCAAGGACCTCATCGCCGGCTTCATGGTGATCGACGTCGACGGCTACGAGCGGGCACTCGAACTGGCGGCCGAGCTGTCGGCCGCACCGGGAGCGGGCGGAAAGCCGATCCACGAGTGGCTCGAAGTGCGCCCGGTCCTGAGCGAGCAGCTCGTCATCACGGAGTGAGCGCCGAACCGGACGAGGCCCTGCTCCGGAGCCTCACACCGAACGTCCTCGGAATCCTCGTCCGCCGAGGCGCCGACTTCGCGGCCGCCGAGGACGCCGTGCAGGAAGCGCTGATCGAAGCCGTCCGCGTCTGGCCCGGCGACCGGCCGAAGGATCCGAAAGGCTGGCTCGTCACCGTCGCGTGGCGCAAGTTCCTCGACATGGCCCGGTCGGACGCCGCCCGTCGCCGTCGCGAAGACCTCGTCGACGAGGAGCCCGCCCCCGGGCCCGTCCCCGCGGTGGACGACACGCTGCAGCTGTACTTCCTGTGCGCCCACCCGTCGCTGACGCCGTCTTCGGCGGTCGCGCTCACCCTTCGCGCCGTCGGCGGGCTCACCACCCGCCAGATCGCCGAGGCGTACCTGGTCCCCGAAGCGACCATGGCGCAGCGCATCAGCCGGGCCAAGCGCACCGTCTCCGACGTGCGTTTCGACCAGGCCGGTGACGTCGCCACCGTGCTCCGCGTGCTCTACCTGGTGTTCAACGAGGGCTACTCCGGCGACGTCGACCTCGCCGCCGAAGCCATCCGGCTCACCCGCCGCCTCTCTGCCTTGATCGACCATCCCGAGGTCGCGGGGCTGCTGGCCCTCATGCTGCTCCACCACGCCCGGCGCGCCGCGCGGACGGCTCCCGGCGGCGAACTGGTGCCACTCGCCGAACAGGACCGCGGCAACTGGGACACGCGCCTGATCGCCGAGGGCGTCGAGATCCTGCAGGCGGCGCTGGCCCGCGACCGGCTCGGCGAGTTCCAGGCACAGGCCGCCATCGCGGCACTCCATGCCGACGCGCCCACCGCCGAGGAGACCGACTGGACGCAGATCGTCGAGTGGTACGACGAACTCGTGCGGCTGACCCGCAGCCCGGTCGTCCGGCTCAACCGCGCGGTGGCCGTCGGCGAGGCGGACGGACCGCGCGCGGGCCTGGCCGCGCTCGCGGAACTGGACGGCTCGCTGCCCCGGTACGCGGCGGTGGCGGCGTACCTCCACGAGCGCGACGGCGACCTGACGACGGCGGCGCGGCTGTACGGCGAGGCCGCCGCCAAGGCGGTCAACCTGGCCGAGCGCGCGCACCTGACCCGTCAGGCCGCGCGGCTCAACGCCCTCAAGAAGTGATCGGCGGCAGGCGCGGAAGGCCGTCGATCTCCGACAGGTGATCCAGCACCCGCCCGAAGGCCTGCCCCAGCACCTGCTGTTCTTCGGGGCTCAGCAGGTCGATCAGATGCTCCCGGACCCCCTCGACGTGCGTCGGCGCGGCCCCCTCCAGCAGTTCCGCGCCGCGCCCGGTCATCTCCGCGACGACACCGCGTTTGTCGGCCGGGTCACGTGTGCGGCGGATGAGACCGTCGGCCTCCAGCCGGACCATCTGGTGCGAAAGCCTGCTCTTGGTCGAGCCGAGCATGCTCGCCAGCTCCGTCATCCGCATCCGCCGGTCGGGCTGGAGCGAAAGGCAGACCAGGACCTCGTAATCGGCGAGGGTGACTTCGTGGCGCTCGGAGAGTTCGCGATGCAGACGCTGCCGCAGCCGCATGGTGGCGACGATGTACGAGCGCCAGGCCACCATCTCGGACTCGGACAGCCAGCGCACTTCCTTCTGCTCCACCGCCATCCACGCAGCGTAGAGCGTTGATCGCACAAGGCGCATACCCGCCGGTCACTTTTCGGCCCGTGAAAAACCCGGCGGAACATTCGCCCGAAGGAGGGTTACGAAAAGGTTGAGACTCGGCGCGAAAAGGCGCATTCTGCTTGTCAGCGGATGGTCGGGCAAGTAACGGGCGATCTCCTCGAAGGGTCGCCGACCTGCTCCCCAGCCGGGAAGGGTCAGGTGGTGGTATGGCGGGTGATTCTCGCGGTTGACCGCCTGCTGTGTCCCCGCGACCGGAACGGAAAGGACCGGGTCGGTCGCGACTGTGAACAGCGATGAGCGCGGGCATCTCAAGATGCGCTCGACAATTCTCGCGCATTCGGCGTCACTCCGGCCTGTTTCGGGTTCGCGGCCTCTTCGACCGCCTCGGCAGTGCCCGGCGCCGGCCCGGTGATCGCGGCCAACCGGCGATCGGAACAAGACAACCTCGGTAGTTCTGGGTGCGGCCGCTCCGGGTGGCCGCACCCGGGCATATCCGGGGTCTTCCGGCTACGCTTTCCCCCGTGCGATTCGACGAAGGCGCGGGCCTGGACACCTCCGAGGTCGAGGACCTGCGCGGCGGCGGTGGTGGCGGTATCGGCGGCCGGGTGGCACTCGGCGGTGGCGGGCTCAGCGTGGTCGGCCTCGTCATCTACTTCCTGTTCTCCCAGTTCGGTGGCGTGAGCCTGAACCCGTCTTCGGGCAGCCTCGGCGGTGTGGGCACCGGACAGCAGATGGACAACACGTCGCTGTCGCAGGAGTGCAAGACCGGCGCGGACGCGAACCGGAACCACGACTGCGCGATCGTCGGCTTCATCAACTCGATCCAGGACTACTGGGGGCAGGAGTTCCAGCGGTCCGGGTCGACCTATCGCAAGGCCGTCACCAACTTCTTCAACGGCGGTGTGAACACCGCCTGCGGCAGCGCGACTTCGGACGTCGGGCCGTTCTACTGCCCCGGCGACTCCGAGGTCTACATCGACCTGGCCTTCTTCAACGAACTCCGCACCCGGTTCGGCGCGCAGGGCGGGCCGTTCGCGGAGGCGTACGTGCTGGCCCACGAATACGGGCACCACGTGCAGAACCTCACCGGAGTGTCCAAAAAGGGCACCGGGAGCGGGCCGACGTCCGGTTCCGTGCGGCTGGAACTGCAGGCCGACTGCTATGCCGGCGTCTGGGCGAACCACGCCACGACCACCCCGACCGAATCCGGGCGGCCGCTGATCACCGAGGTCACCCAGGGGGACATCGACTCCGCGCTGGACACCGCTTCGCGAATCGGTGACGACTACATCCAGTCGAAGCTCGGCGGTGGCCGGGTCGACGAATCGCAGTTCAGCCACGGCACTTCGGCGCAGCGGAAGAAGTGGTTCACCACCGGCTTCCAGACCGGCGAGCCCGCCCGGTGCGACACCTTCGCGGCCAAGAGCCTGGGCTGAGGCCTCAACGGCGCACCCGGCAACGCAGGTGAAGCACCCGGTCGCCCTGGAGCACCACGTCGGGATCCTCCAGCAGGTGCTGCGCCCGGACCGACCCGAAGTAGCGTTTGCCGGACCCGAACACCACGGGTACGACGTCCATGCGCACCTCGTCGACCAGGCCAGCGGCCAGCGCCTGGCCGCCGACGTCGCCGGCGGCGACCTCGACCACTCGGTCACCCGCGAGTTCCTGTGCCTTGGCGACGGCCGCCTCGACGCCGTCGACGAAGTGGAACGGCGCCTCCGGGTCCCAGCCCTCGGGCGCGGGCCGGTGCGTCACGACGACCACGTGGTCGATCCCGCTCGGCGGCTTCCCGTCCCAGCCGTCGGTCAGGTCGAAGACGTGACGGCCGGCGATCGTCACCCCGATCTCGTCCCAGTACGGCCGGGTGTGGTCGTAGGACGCCTGTGACACCTTGAGCGCCCCGCTGTCGTCCAAGGGGACGTCACCACCGGTCAGCCAGTCGAACAGCGGTCCGGGCTGGTCGCCGTCGTCCGCGATGAACCCGTCCACCGACACCGAGCCGTACATGACCACCTTGCCCACGGACTCTCCTCTGCTTGGGATGCCCCGAAAGTAGCGGGTCGAGAGCCGTCGCTCTTGTAAGAAATCAATCGGCGGGCAGCGGCCAGCCGTCCAGCGCGTGGCCGGGATGTTCGCGCAGGAAGCGCCGCCGGACTTCGAGATACCGGGTCGGCGTGAGTCCGGTGAACTCCCGGAACTCGTGGCCGAAGTGGGCCTGGTCGAAGTAACCGGCCCCGCCGGCGAGGGCACCCCAATCGACCGGCCCGGCGGGGTCGATCGCGAACACGGTGGCGGTGAGGCGGTAGGCGCGGGCCAGCCGCTTCGGCGTGACACCGACGAGCTCTTTGAACCGCTTCGCCAGATGAGTGGTGCTGACCCCGGCCGCCACGCTCAGGCCGCCGATCGCCGCCGCCCCGCGGGTCGCCGCGAGAACGCCGCTCGTATGGCGGACCAGCCCCAGGCCGTCGGTCTCGCGAAGCCGCCGTAGCAACTCCTCCTCGAGGAGCGTCAGCATCTCGTGCGGTCCGTCCGCCATGGCCAGCCGGTCTCGCAGTCCGGCGACGGCGGGCCTGCCCCAAACCTGCTCCAGGGTCACCGGCAGGTCGCACAGTTCGGCCGCGGGCATCGGCAGGAACGACGACGGTCCCCATGGCTTGAAATGCACGCCGACGGACCGGGTTCCGGGTGGGTAGCCGAACTCCAGCGCGCGAGTGGGCGTGGTGACCACGCAGCCGTCGGTGTACTCGGCCGCCTCGATGTCGCCGCCGGCGCGGATGCGGAACGGCGGTCCGAGGTTGACGATGAGGAACGCCCCGGGCATCGGCGGCAACGTCAGCCGGGCGTACGGCGGCTCCCCGGCCAGGTGGTAGAGGTCGTCGATCAGCCCGTCCAGCGGCGGCCGCGGCACTCTGGACACGTACTCCACGCCCACAGCATCGCCGAAGCCCCCTTCCTCGCGCCAGACGCGGGGAAGGGGGCTTCAGGTACTCGGATCAGGCGGCGACGTGGTGGTCGTCAGCGTGGACCGAAGCCGTCAGGCTCCGCTGCTGCGACCGCTCGGCCGCGCGCAGTTCCCGCGCCTTCGCGGCCTTGGCACCCGAGACACCGTTGATGTTCTCGGTGCTGATCGCGTACACGCCCAGCGCCCAGGCGACGGCGTCGGAGTTGCGGTCGAGCGCGACGCGGTCGACGTTGCCGAGGTTGTCGCAGGCCTGGTGGTAGCACTTGTCGTAAGGAACGTTGGCGCTACCGCCCCACTTGGCGGCCTGTGCGGCGGTCTTCACGCCTTCGGCACCGGTGAACAGCCCACCGGCCGGGATGCCGGCGCGGATGAAGCCCTGGTAGTCCGAGCGACCGGTGAAGTCCGTGCCCTCGACCGGGACACCCTTGCCGAGCTGCAGGTAGTCGACCAGGGTCTTCTCCAGCTGGGCCGAGCCGTACGGGCCCGCACCCTCGCCGACACCGTCGGAGTTGTCACCGTCGTACGCGAAGTACGCCGCGTTCGGCGAACCGATCATGTCGTAGTTGTAGTAGAGCGCGATGTCGAGCTGCTGCTCGAAGCTCAGCGAGTTGACGTAGTGCGTCGAGCCAACGAGCCCGAATTCCTCGGCACTCCACCAGCCGAAGCGGACGGCGTTGTTGGCCTTCGGCTTGCTGCCCAGCTGCAGCGCGGTCTCCAGCAGCGCGGCGGAACCGGTGCCGTTGTCGTTGATGCCGGGGCCCTCGGTGACGCTGTCGAGGTGGGCGCCGAGCATCACGACGTTGTCCTTGCGACCGGTCTTGGTCTCGGCGAGGACGTTGTAGCTGGTCCGCGCCTCCTGGAAGGCACGCAGGTCGAGGGTGACTGAAGCGCCTGCCTTGGTGGCGAGCGCCTGGCCGTCGGCCTGGGTGATGCCACCGGTCGGGATCTTGCCCGCGGCCGGGTCGCCCAGGGTGCCGTTGACCGGGCCCGGGACGTTGTTGTAGACGATCGCGCCGAGCGCGCCCGCCTCGGCGGCCGTCGCCTGCTTCTGCGCGAAGGAGCAGCCACCGCGCTGGATCAGCGCGATCTTGCCCGCGACCCCACCGGCGTAGTCGGCCGCTTCGCAGCCGCTGGTGTCGTCGACCGGGACCACCGCGAGCGGCGCGGTGATTCCACCCGCGGGCGTCGACGGGCTGTAGGACATGATGATCACCGGGACGTCGGTGCCCGCGACCGTCAGCCGCTCCGCGAGGGTTTCCGCGTAGGTGAAGGGGAACTCCTGCCGCGTGACCGCGAAGCCCGCCTGTTCCAGCTTCGTGGCGATGTACTCCGCGGACCGCTTGTGGCCCTCGGTGCTGGCGGCGCGGCGGCCACCGGTCGCGTCCGAGATCCGCTGGAACGCGACCAGGTGCCGGTTGACGTTGTTCACGTTGACCTTGTTGACGAGCTGCTTCGCCAGCGCGGGACCTTCGATCCCCGTGGTGGCTGTCGCAGCTGGAGCCATCCCGACCGTGAGCGCGGCGGTGGCCGCCACCACGATCGAGGGAACAATGCTTCTTCGCGAATATGACATGGGCGTCACCTTTGTGTGGTTCGCGCCACAGGTCAACCGACGTTCGGCGGACTTTACGACACCGGGATAAGGTCGTTTGTATGTACGCGATCACCATCCGTGAGCCCGGCGATCCCGATGTTCTCGAATGGACCGAGGTCCCCGATCCCGTGGCAGGCGAAGGCGAAGTCGTCATCGAAGTCGCAGCGAGCGCCGTCAACCGCGCTGACCTGCTGCAACGCCAGGGCAACTACCCTCCCCCGCCGGGCGCGAGCGAAATTCTCGGACTTGAATGTTCGGGCACGATCACCGAAATCGGCGAAGGCGTCGAGGGATGGCGAATCGGTGATGAAGTTTGTGCTTTGCTCGCCGGTGGCGGCTATGGGGAAAAGGTCGCTGTCCCGGCAGGACAACTGCTTCCGCTTCCCGCCGAAGTCGAATTGCTCGCGGCCGCCGGACTGCCCGAAGTCGCGTGCACGGTGTGGGCGAATGTGGTGATGCACGCCAAGCTGTCCGAAGGCGAGGTCCTGCTCGTCCACGGCGGTGCGGGCGGCATCGGCACGCACGCGATCCAGGTCGCGAAGGCGCTCGGCGCGACGGTCGCGGTGACGGCGGGTTCGGAAGAACGGCTGGAGAGCTGCCGCCAGCTCGGCGCCGACATCGCGATCAACTACAAGGAGCAGGACTTCGTCGAGGTCCTGCGCGCCGAGACCGGCGGCGCGGACGTCATCCTCGACAACATGGGCGCCAAGTACCTCGACCGCAACATCGACGCGCTGAAAGCGGACGGCAGGCTGGTGATCATCGGCATGCAGGGCGGGGTCAAGGGCGAGCTGAACATCGGCAAGCTGCTGGGCAAACGCGTGAGCGTGTACGCCGCCGGGCTCCGCTCGCGGCCGCTGGAGCAGAAGGCGGCGATCGTCGCCGACGTCCGCGAGCGGCTGTGGCCGTTGGTGGAGCAGGGTTCGGTGAAGCCGATCGTCGGCCAGGTCGTCCCGATGGCCGAAGCCGCTTCGGCGCACCGCGCACTCGAAGAAGGCACGGTTTTCGGCAAGGTCCTGCTGGCGGCTAAATCCTGACGAGTCAGGCGCAGCCTGTCCGTTGAGGGTGGCGGCGGGGCGGGGTCCGGGTTAGCGGATCTCTTCCAGCACCCGGACGAGCTGGTTGACCTCGAAGACGTTCGAGTAGTGCGCGAGTCCGATGCGGACGGCGCCGCCGACTTCGGCGGCGCCGAGCGACCCGAAGACACCGCTCGTGCCGTCGTCGGCGAAGGCGCAGAGCCCCTGGGAGGCCAGGTATTCGGCGACCTCGGGCGCTTTCTTGCCCGCGACGGCGAACGCGAGCGCGGGGATCCGGCGCATGGCGTCCCCGATGACCATGACGTGCCGCAGCGAACGCAGCTCCGTGGACAACTGCGCCAGAAGCCCCGCGTGGTACGACTTCGCCGACCCCAGCGACGTCACCAGCTTCTCGCGCCGCGAGCCCATCGCGGCGTCGTCCAGACCGGCCAGATAGTCGATCGACGCGACCAGACCGGCCAGCAACGGGTACGCGTGCGGCCCCAGCTCCATCCTGGCCGGACCACGCGCGGCCGGATCGAGCGACACCGACGGCAGGCGTTCGAGCAGCTCGGGATCGCGGAAGACCAGCGCCCCCACCGACGGCCCGCCCCAGGCCTGTGCCGAAACCACCATCACGTCGGCGCCGAGCGCGTTGAGGTCCAGAGGGACGAACGGCGCCGCGTATGTCGCGTCGACCACCACCAGCGCGCCGACCCGTTTGGCGAACTCGATCACCGTCGGGACGTCGGGCCGGGTGCCGACCGAACCGGACGCCAGCGTTACCGCGACGGCCTTGGTGCGCGCGGAAACGAGGTTCTCGTACTGCCAGGCGGGCAGCTCGCAGGTTTCGATGTCGATCTCGCCCCAGCGCACGACCGCGCCGACGCGTTTCGCCGCGCGGCGCCACGGCGCGAGGTTGGCTTCCTCGTCGAGCCGGGAGACGACGACCTCGTCGCCGATCGTCCAGCGGTCGGCCATCGCGTCGACGAGACGGCGGATGAGATCGGGCGCGTTGGGGCCGAGCACGACCCCGGCCGGATCGGCGCCGACGAGGTCGGCGACCGCCCGGCGAGCGGCCGTGACAATGCTTTCCGCACGCTGGGAGGCCGGAAACGCTCCACCCGGTCCGGACACCGGAGCGCGCATGGCCGTGGATACGGCCGAAGCGACCTGTTCAGGTACGAGCATTCCGGCGGCGCCGTCGAAGTGAATCCAGCCGTCACCCAGCGCGGGAAACAACCCACGGATACGAGCGACGTCGAACGCCATGGGGACACCGTACGGACGTGCGGTTTGGCGCTTTACCCGGGGTTGGCTGCCCGAACACGGGGTGCGACGATTCCCGCTACGCTCGGAGACGGCGGCGAAAACCACACTGCGCTCGGCGCCCGACGTAGGCCAGGATGGAGCACATGACCGACCCAGTTTCCCGCGAATCGACCACCCCCGGTGACGGCGGCGGAGACTCCCCACACCACGTGGTGGTCGTCGGTCCCGACGGCACCCCGGTCGGCACCGCACGTATCGCCTCCCCCGGCTCCGACGACGAGTCCGCTCAGGAAGAGTCGCTCGGCGACCTCGTCGAAGAACCCGCCAAGGTGATGCGCATCGGCACGATGATCAAGCAGCTGCTGGAAGAGGTCCGCGCCGCGCCGCTGGACGACGCCAGCCGCAACCGTGTGCGCGAGATCCACCAGACCTCCATCCGCGAACTGGAGCAGGCGCTGGCGCCGGAGCTGCAGGACGAGCTGGAGCGGCTGGTGCGGCCGTTCACCGAGAACTCGACGCCCTCCGACGCCGAGCTGCGGATCGCGCAGGCGCAGCTGGTCGGCTGGCTGGAAGGGCTGTTCAGCGGTATCCAGACCGCGCTGTTCGCGCAGCAGATGGCCGCGCGGGTGCAGCTGGAGCAGATGCGGCGCGGGCTCCCGGCAGGCCCTTCCGCGGGCGGTGCCGCTTTGGGCGGGCACGGGGCCGGCGGCGAGTCGCACGGGCCGGGCCAGTACCTCTGACACGCGCTATGAACGGGCCGTTCCTTGCAAAATTTCGCAAGGAACGGCCCGTTCATAGCAGCCGGAGGGTCAGCGCAGCGGCCGGAAGAACGTCCGCAGGTCGCCGATGAGCAGATCCGGCACTTCCAGTCCGGGGAAGTGACCCCCGCGGTCCGGAGTGGACCAGTGCACGATGTCGTCGGTGCGCTCGGCGAGGTGCCGGATCGGCAGGCCGGTGTCCTTCGGGAACACCGCCACCCCGGTGGGCACTGTGGACTTCGCGGGCCCCTCGCCCCAAGCCGGACCCAGCGCGGCGTAGATCCGCGAAGACGAGTTCGCCGTACCGGTGAGCCAGTAGAGCATCACGCTGGTGAGCAGGTCGTCGCGATCGATCGCGTCCTCCGGCACGTCCCGCGAGTCCGAATAGGACTTGAACTTCTCCACCAGCCAGCCGAGCTGCCCGGCCGGTGAGTCGGTGAGCCCGTAGGCAAGCGTTTGCGGTTTGGTCGCCTGGATCATCGCGTAGCCCAGCTCGCCGGTCTGGAACTCTCGCCCGCGCGCCAGCGCCGCCTCTCCGCGAGCCAGCTCGTCACCGGTGAGCCCCTCGAGATCGGCCTCGGATTCCGGCACCGCGTGCGGCAGCATCGTCAGGTGCGCGCCGATCACCCGCTCGGGGCAGCGGACCCCCACGTCGCGCGACACGATCGCGCCCCAGTCGCCGCCGTGCAGCCCGAACCGCTCGTACCCCAGGCGCGACATCAGGACCGTCCAGGCGTCGGCGATCCGGCCGGTGCCCCAGTCCGCGTCGGTGGTCGGTCCCGAGAAGCCGAACCCCGGCAGCGACGGCACGACGACGTGGAACGCGTCCCCCGGGTCGCCGCCGTACGCACGCGGGTCGGAAAGCGGGCCGACGACGTCGAGGAATTCCACAATGGACCCCGGCCAGCCGTGCGTGAGCACCAGCGGGATCGCGTCCGGCTCCGGAGACCGCGCGTGCAGGAAGTGGACGTTCGCGCCGTCGATGTTCGTCAGGAAACCCGGGAACCCGTTGAGGCGCTCCTCGTGAGCGCGCCAGTCGTAGCGGAGCCGCCAGTACTCGGCGAGCTCCTGGAGGTAGCCGAGCGGCGTCCCGAGCCCCCAGCCGACGCCGTCGATCTCGTCCGGCCAGCGCGTGTTCACCAGGCGGGCGGCGAGGTCGTCGAGGTCTCGCTGGGGGACGGCGATCGTGAACGGCGTGATCTCATCGGTCATGGGGCCGACGGTAGTGAGGATCGAGGACAGCTCTGGTCCTCGATTCCGATCGATCAACTGCGAATGAGCCGGGCCCACCGCCTCCGAAGCGGAGTCACTTGAGCTTCCGCGGGGCCGTCCGGCTCCGGTTCGGGGCGGACCACGGGCGCGTAGATGGTTTTCGCCAGGTCACGCTTCGCCTTCTTGAAACCGGCCAAGACATCGGGTGCGTATCCACCCGCCTTCGGCCGATCCGGGACCTCGCTCAAGTCCTCCAGCAGGGTCCAGTTCGAACCGAGCGCCGCCAAGGAACGATGCTTCGTCGCGTAATAGTCGGGGTGGATCGAGACCGCGACCCCCGAAGCGCCTCCCGCGGCCGCCAGCATGTGCAGGTGGAACCTGGTGGAGATCCAGGTCTGCCGGGGCGAAACCGGGAGTCCGTGCGTCCAGATGTGCGAAAACGGGTAGAACCGGGCGCCGGGCAATTCCCGCTCGAGGAGCGCGAACACCTCCCTGTCGACGCGTGGAACCCCTTCGACCACGCCGATCTTTTCGGGCGGGATCTTCCAGGAGCGCAGCATCGACAGCACCGCGCCCGCCAGCTTGCCGACCCCGACCTCCACCAGGTCGGACTGAAGGCAGAGCATGACCTCGGGAAGGTCCTCGGTCTCCTCGTAGAGATGCGGTCCGACGCCGATGAACGCGTCGTCAAGGCCCACCGGCACGTCCAGCAACTCGGCCGAAGCGTCGTCACGGACTTCCACGATCTCGAACCGGTCGGCCAGCGCACGCAACAACGGCGCGACGTCGTCACAAGCGGGCAACAGCCCCTGCCCCGTCATGGCCGCCCGGCCACCCGAGCGCTCCACGGCGGCGGCCGCGCCGGCCAGGAGGCCGATCTGCTTGGGCCACAGTTTGTTGATGTAGCCGCCCCCGACGACGTGGATCACGTCGACCGTCGCGAGCAGTTCGATCCCGTGATGCAGCCTGGGCATCATCCCGGGGTTGTGGATGGCTTCCCGGACCCATGCCGCGGCCTGCCACGGGTCCTCGGACGAGGCCTCCCAGCACAGACGCCACAAAGTGTCCGTGAACTTCGCTCGGGGATGCAGACCGTCGAGGAGCACGGCGGCGGGACCGGGTGAATGGGTGTCCACCCATACATCCGCGTCGGGGGCCACTTCGGCCAGATGCCGGAGCCAACTCGCGGCAATGAGTTCGTCACCATAGTTGGGGTGACCGACCGGCGCGACCAGGTAATACAGTGCGCGCCGGGCAGGCTTCGAAACCGAAGCCGTTCTGTCGGGGACCGGCATTCGTGCATCGTAACGCCGCACACACCGTTACCGGAGCGGGAGCGGGAAACCTGCTCGGGACGGGGCGGCCCAGGCACCATCCGCCCCATCGGTACCCTCGTTCCCGTGCATGCCACCAGCACGGTTCACGCCGCCGACGGTGCTGCGCCGACCTCGGTTCCGCCGATTTCGGACAGCAAGACCTTTTCGCGCGCGTTCGCCGATATCAAGACCGGTTTCGCCGCCAAAGAGCTGTGGGGACACCTCGGCTGGCAGGACATCAAGCAGCGCTATCGCCGCTCGGTGATCGGCCCGTTCTGGATCACGATCAGCCAGGGTGTCATCGCGCTGGGCCTCGGGCTCCTGTACTCACAGCTGTTCGGCATGCCGATCGATACCTTCCTGCCCTACCTCAGCACGGGCTTCATCATCTGGGGCTTCATCAGCGGCTGCCTGACCGAGGGCATGGAGACCTTCATCTCCAACGAGGGGCTGATCAAGCAGCTACCGGCGCCGCTGTCGGTCTACGTGCTTCGCACGGTCTGGCGCCAGACTCTGATGCTGATGCACAACCTGATCGTCTACGTGATCGTCATCGCGATCTTCTTCACCTCGCTCAACCACGATTATTCGCTGAACACCGGCAACTGCAATCCGGGTTTCTCCGGCATCTGCCACCCCGGCCTCGGCTGGTACTCGCTCACCGCGATTCCCGGCTTCTTCATGCTCGCCCTGAACGCCGGCTGGGTCACCCTGCTGCTGGGCATCATCTCGACCCGCTACCGCGACATCCCGCAGGTGATCAGCTCGCTCATCCAGCTGCTCTTCTACATGACGCCGATCGTGTGGCCGATCGACCAGTTGCTGGCGGGCGGTGCGCGGGCCGCCACCTCGTGGGCCCTGCCGTTCGTCCACGGCAATCCGCTGTTCCACTTCATCCAGATCGTGCGCGCGCCACTGATCGGGCAGGAAGTCAGCATCAACAGCTGGTACGTGGTGGCCGGGTTCACCGTCGTCGGCTGGGTCCTCGCGCTGGTCGCGATGCGCAATTACCGTTCCCGCGTCTCTTATTGGGTGTGACAGATGGTCAGCATTGATGTGCACAACGCCTACGTCGACTTCCCCATCTTCGACGCGAAGACCCGCTCCATGAAGAAGAAGGTGCTGGGCAAGGTCGGCGGCAAGATCGGCACCGAGACCAAGGTGCCGATCATCGAAGCACTGCACGACGTGACGCTCCAGCTGCGGGAAGGCGACCGGGTCGGCCTCGTCGGCCACAACGGCGCCGGGAAGTCGACGCTGCTGCGGCTGCTGTCCGGCATCTACGAGCCCACCCGCGGTTCGGCGAAGATCTCCGGCAAGATCGCGCCGGTCTTCGACCTCGGCATCGGCATGGACCCGGAGATCTCCGGGCTGGAGAACATCATCATCCGCGGCCTGTTCCTCGGGATGACCGCGAAGCAGATGGAAGCCCGCGTCGACGACATCGCGGAGTTCACCGAACTCGGCGACTACCTGCAAATGCCGCTGCGGACCTACTCGACCGGTATGCGGGTGCGCCTGGCGCTGGGCGTCGTCACCTCGATCGACCCGGAGATCCTGATCCTCGACGAGGGCATCGGCGCGGTCGACGCGGCGTTCCTCAACAAGGCCAAGGATCGGTTGAAGGCGCTGGTGAAGCGTTCGGGCATCCTGGTGTTCGCCAGCCACTCGGACGAGTTCCTCTTCGAACTCTGCGACTCCGCCATCTGGATGGACGAGGGACACGTCAAGCAGCGCGGTTCGCTGCGCGACGTGCTGACCGGCTACAAGGGGCGCGACCCGTTCGAGAACATGAGCCAGGAAACGCTGGAGCGGTTCGGCCTCGAGCCCGACCCGGTGGCGACGACGAACGGCGGCCAGGGATGACCAGCGAGACCCGGCAGTTGCCCGAAGGCGCCGTCGTCGGCGTCGTCGTCACGCGCCACCGGCGGGAACTGCTCGCGGACTCGCTCAAGGTGATCGCCGCGCAGACGCGCCCGGTCGACCATCTCGTCGTGGTCGACAACGGGCCGGACAAGTCGGCGCGGGACATCGTCGAGAACCACCCGCTGCCGGTCACGTACCTGCCCTCGCACCGGAATCTCGGCGGCGCGGGCGGGTTCGCGCTCGGCATGCTGCACGCGCTCTCGCTGGGTGCGGACTGGATCTGGCTGGCCGACGACGACGGCCGCCCCGCCGACGAGAACGTCCTCGCGATCCTCTTGGAGGAGGCCGAGAAACGTGGTCTGGCCGAGATCTCCCCGGTGGTGTCCAATATCGACGCGCCGGACAAGCTCGCTTTCCCGTTGCGACGCGGACTGACCTGGAAGCGTTCGTCGTCGGAGCTGGGCGACGACTTCCTGCCGGGGATCGCCTCGCTGATGAACGGCGCGTTGTTCCGCGCGTCCACTTTGGACGTCGTCGGCGTGCCTGATCTGCGGCTGTTCTTCCGTGGTGACGAGGTCGAACTGCACCGGCGCCTGGTGCGGTCCGGACTGCCGTTCGGCACCTCGCTCAAGACCGCGTACCTGCACCCGGACGGCTCGGACGAGTTCAAGCCGATGCTGGGCGGCCGGTTCCACGCGCAGGACCCGGAGAACGAGGTCAAGCGCTACTACACCTACCGCA
This sequence comes from Amycolatopsis sp. TNS106, assembly GCF_019330265.1. Lineage (NCBI taxonomy): Bacteria > Bacillati > Actinomycetota > Actinomycetes > Pseudonocardiales > Pseudonocardiaceae > Amycolatopsis > Amycolatopsis sp. TNS106. The sequence continues at coordinate 6,118,538 of NZ_CP024972.1, forward strand.
ACCGCGGTTACCTGCTGTCCCAGCCGGGTATGCGCAAGATCGGCGCGCTCGAAGTGGTGCGATTCGGTCTGTACTTCATCGGTGTGAAGCGGGACCCGAAGGCTTTCCTGCAGTGGCTCAAGCTCGTGCGGCAGGGCCGCAAGGAGAAGTTCTACCGCTACTGAGACACAGCGAAAAGGGGCCCCTCGCTCAACGCGAGGGGCCCCTTTTCGTTCGTCTTACTCGCCGATCACCGGCGGAGCGGTGCGCATGTCGGTCCCGAAGACCTCGTCCGGGTCACCCTCGACGAGGTACGTCGGACGCTGGTGCTCGGTGTCCTCGTCCCCGTCCGCCTGCTGACCGCGGCCACCCATACCGCCGCCCATACCCGGCCCGCCGCGACCGGCGGCGCCACCGCCGAGACCGCCCATACCGCGGCCTGCCGCCGCTTCGGCGGCACCGATACCGCCGGGACGGGCCGCGCCGGACGCGGAGCCCGATCCGGGCGTGGAGCCCCCGGCACCGCTGCCGGGACCGAACCCGCTTCCGCCGCCGCCACGGCCGGTGCGGCTGTTGTAGTCCGAATCGCCCATGCCGCCGCCCATCATGGGCGGCGCCATCGGCATGGGGCCCATCGGCATCGCGGTGTTGTTGTTGGGGCCGGGGGTGCTGATCGGCGCCGGCGTGTTCTGGAAGCCGGACGGCGTCGTCCCCGACGGGATGCTGCCGGATCCCGTGCTGCTGCCGGGGCCGCGGAGGGTGGGCGTGCCGTAGCCGCCACCGCCACCTCCACCACCGCCGCTACCCCCGCCGCGGCTGCCGGGCGGGATGTAGGTGTTGCCGCCACCAGGCTGTTCGTCCCAGGGCATTTTCGATCCGGGCGGGAGTTTGTAGATGCCGGGCTTGCCTGTCCCCTCGCCACCGCCTTCGCCGAACTTCGGCGGCTCGGCGAACGCCGGCTGCTTCGACGCGGCGTCGTACAGCGCCTTGTCGTAGCTGTGCATGGCGGAGGCCGCTTGGGTGTGCGCTTCCTGGCTGTCCTTCTGCTTCTGGATGGACTTGTCGATGTTCTCGCCGAGGTTGAACGGGTTCGACGTCATCCACCCCCCGACCTCTTCCTTCCAGTTGAAGGGGATCGGTTTGGGCATCGTGTTCTTCACGGTGGAAGCCGCGGTGCCCTGGTCGTAGATCGTCTCGGACGCGAGTTTCGCGTTCTGGGAGTTCGCCTCGGACCATTTGCTGAGGCTCTTGAAGTACCCCTGCGCGTTGCCCGCCGCGTCGCCTTCCCAGGTGCCCTGCGACGAGGTGACCGCCTTGTCCATGGTCTTCGCGAAGGTGTCGAAGGCTTTGGACAGGTCGTGGTACGCCGTGGAGACCTGGGTGACCTGCTCGACGTTCAGGTCCGTGTTGACGAACTGTTCGAGCTTCTCGTGGTCGTAGCCCTGGTAGTCCGCGTTCGACGGCTCCAGGCCCTCGACGTACTGGACGTCCTTGTTCTTGGTCAGCTGGTCGACGTTCTTGTCGCCGACCTCCTGCGACTGCTGGTGGGCCTTCCCGGAGGCGATGAATCGATTGACCGCGCCGAACAGCCAGCCGTCGCTGGGGTCGACACCCTCTTCGGCCTTCTGCTGGAAGTACGCGTCACGTGCCGCGGGAGAAAGGTCGGAGACCTGCTTCTCGCTCAGGTTCGGTGTCTTCGTGTTCATCCTGGTTCCCCCTTAGCCCTTCGGAAGCTTCGGTTCGACGATGTCGGCGACCTTCTCGGCGATCCCGCACGCCTTCTCGGTGTCGTCGGCGGCGATCAGGACGTCGACCCTCGCCGACGCGTTCAGTTCGAGCGCCATCAGGCATCCTCCCGGAGCCCTGGGTGCGCGTACCGCCTTCCGCCCATTGACGTTCCCCGTGGTCTTGCCGTTGCCGGAGTCGCTCACCGAGTCGAGCCCCTGTGCATCACGGACACCGACCCCCACGGAGAGCGTTTCCGAGGAAGTCTCCGCTTCCTTGGTCAGCGTGCAGAGACGGGCTCCGCCTGCCTCCTCGGACTTCGGAGGCTTGAACGTGCCGTAGGACGTCAAGTCCGCCGCGCTGACGAGCGAACACGGGTCGATCGACGCGGTGTCCCCGCCGGTGGTGGGGGCGGCGCTGGAAGCGCTCGACTGCACCGGAGGAGCCGACGGCGCGGGACTGGCGCTGCCCGGCTTTTCGCTGGAGCACGCGGCCAGTACCAGGGCGGCCGCGGCGAGCGGCAGCACGCAGAGTTTCTTCATCGTCCCTCAGGCCTGAATCTTCTTGGTGGCGTCGACCGCGCGGTCTTCGACGTCCTTGTACAGTCCGGCGGCCCTGGCCAGCGCCTCGTTGGCGTCCTTGACCACCTGCTCGAACTGCCCGATGATCGCGTTCGCGGAATTGGCGGACTGCGCGGCGCCCTTGTGGTCGTGGGCGGCGACCGTCTTCGCGTACGGGTGGCCACCCAGCTGGGGTGCGTCGTTCAGCGCCATGGTCTTGACCTTCAGCGCGCTGAGCTCTTCCGACATGTTCGTGAGCGCCTCGCGCAGCGGCTTGACGCCTTCCTCGGTGATCTTGAAGCCGCCGCTCTTCGCGGCCGCCACCAGCTTCTGGGTTTCGGCGCTGACCTTGGCGATCGCGGCCTGGTTCAGGCCGCCCGCCTCCACGTACTTGGCCGCCGCCCCCATGGCGGAGCCGATCGAGAAGTCCGGTGCCGCCTGTCCGCCGTCCGCTTCGAAAGCCATCGCCCGCCCCACTGCATCGTCTGCTCGCCCGTGCGTTCCGCCCGGAAGTCTACTAACCGGGCACTCAGCGCAACGGTGATTCTCCGATCACCGGAGATCCCGCCGGAACTGTGACGAAACGGGCGTCACGCCGGTTCCCGGCGGTTCAGAACTGGCCTTCGAGCTGGGCGTACAGCTGCTGCGCGATCCTCGCGTTGTCGGCGGGAGCGTAGGTCAGCCAGCTTTGCCCGTCGGTCGCCTGGCGCGAGGTCATCATGAACCGGCCCGCTTCGGTGTCGAACCACGCCAGCGGCGGGAAGACCTGGCCGCCGCGGATGAACACGCTGAACTGGCCCACTCGCTTCATCGGCTTCTCGAAGATCCGCTCCACCTGCCGCTGCTGGGGATTCGACCCGTGGGACCGAGGACCGCTGACCTGGGCGAAGGGGTCGTACGCGTCGTCGTTCCGGGGGCGTTTCGGCGCGCTCACCGGCTTCGCGATGGTGACCGACTGGCCGGGGCCCGCCGGGGTGAGCGGCAGGAGGTCGACGATCGACGCGACGATCGCGGTCGGCCTGGTCTCCTCGAACACGAGCAGGTTCTCGTCCTGGCGCGCGAGGACCGCGAACTGCCCGTTCGTCGCCGCCCGCGCGAACAGCTGCTTGTCCCCGTCCATCTGCGCGACCGTCCAGACCGCGAGCTGCGGGGCGGCGAACGTGGCGAGCGCAAGTTCGACGTCTGCGTCGAGCCTGCCGCCGCGCATCATGCCGCGGCCTTCGAGGTCGCGGAAGACCGCCTCGCGAACCATCGCGCGCTGGTCGGTCGTCGTGCCGATGTGCGGGACCTCGAACGGGACGGGCGCCGGACCGAACCGGCCGTGTTCGAGCAGGATGTCCACCGCCGCCAGCGACAACGAGAACGAATGCGGCATCGCCATTTCCCCCCGCGGGTGTCTTGTTCGTCGGGATGAACGTAGTCCACACACCCGATACGCCCGCAGCGAACCCGCTTGCCCGGCCGTGATCAAGGCTGGTGCCATGGATTCATGGCAGACCAGAAACCCGCGCTCGTCCTCCATCTCGTCGCCGGCGGCGAGCCGCTGCTCTTCGCGCTCACGGCGGAAGAAGCCGAACGGCTGACCAAGGATCTCTCGCATTTCGTCCGCACCGGAGCGGTACAGACGATCCAGACGAGGGACGACTCCGAGGTGGCGATCAACTTCTCCCATGTCGCCGCCGCCTACATCGACGACCTGAACCGCAAGACGAGGGTGTTCGGCCTGCACTAGCCCCGGACAGCAGTGTCCCCAATGTCGCATCGGAGACGCTGAGTGTCTCTGATGCGACATTGGGGACGTCGAAGCCAGGCGGAGCGGTCCTACAGCTTGTAGAGGCGCTTCCAGTTGTCCCGCGAGGTCAGCTCGGGCATGGCGCGCTTGTACTGCTCCTGCACCGCCGCGCCTTCCTTGCGAAGCCGCTGGATCACCTTCGCGCCCCGGCGCGCCAGGTCGAACATCTTCGCGCGGTCGTACGAGCGGACCCGCACGCCTTCCTGCGAAGCGTCGGTGACGACGGCGGTGTCGAAGGTCGCGACGTGCCACCAGTGGGCCTCGTCGATCGGGATCGCGCCGAGCGAGTGACGGCTGCGGCCGAGCACCCGGTCGAGGATCCGCTTGATCAGCACCAGACGCTGCATGCTGGGCCGCGGCGCGCTGTTGATGATGCCGATGTCGTTCGACGCGATACCCGGGACGTCGGTGGCCTTGTGCCGTTTGGTCTCGGGGTACTCGTCGCGGATCCGGCGGATCTCCTTCATCGCCGCGACGCCACCGTCACGCAGGACCTCCGGCCCTTCGAGGAAGTCCTCGACGGCCTTGATCAGCGTGGCGGACAGGCCGTACTGCATGCCGAGCAGGTACCGGACCAGCTGCGCGATGAGCACGCGCGAGAGCAGGTTCAGGTTGAACGGCGAGTGCAGCGCGGCGGTGATGATCGAGTTACGCAGGTTGAAGTAGCGGTGCCACTCGTCCCAGTCCTTCCAGTGGAAGTCGGCGTGCCAGACGCCGGCGCCCGGAAGGGTGACCGTCGGGAAGCCTGCTCCCCGGGCGCGGTAGCTGTACTCCGCGTCGTCCCACTGGAAGAAGAACGGCAGCGGGTATCCCGTGGCCTTGACGACCTCGTACGGGATCAGGCACGACCACCAGCCGTTGTACCCGGCGTCGAGGCGGCGTTCCTGGCGGTTCGGCTTGAGGGTCTCCTCGTCGACGCCGAGCAGGTCGGCGGTCGAGAGCGAGTGCTGCACGGGCTGGCCGGGCTCCAGCGTGTTCAGCCGGGCGTATTCGGCGCCGACGTGCAGCTGGTTCGGGTGCAGGAGGTTCAGCATCTGCCCGCCGACGATGACCGGGTTGACCGTGCGGTTGGAGAACGCGGTCATCCGGATCACCAGATCCGGCTCCAGCAGCACGTCGTCGTCCATGAACAGGACGTTCGCGTGCTCGGTCTCGGTGTGCCCGGCGACCTCGTAGAGGCCGCGGGTGAACCCGCCGGCGCCGCCGAGGTTCGGCTGCTTGATGTAGTGCAGCTTGTCGCCGAGGTCCTTCGCGACCTGCTCGAAGCCGTCACGCGACTCGACGAGGTCGGTGCCCTGGTCGGCGACGTAGATCGCGTCGAGCGTCTCCAGCGAGGAGACGTCGGCGGCGAGCGCCTGCAGGTTCGACAGGCAGTCGTCGGCGCGGTTCATCGTGCAGATGGTCACCGCGGTCGGGCGGATCTTCTCCGGCGCCTCGACCGTCCAGCGGACCTTCTCGACCCGCAGCGACTGGCCGCCTTCGGTTTCGAGGTCGAGCCAGAGGGCGCCGCCGTCGTAGAACTTGTCGAGCTTCGCGGTGAGCGTCACCTTCTGCTGCTTCGCGCCCGCGACGATCTCGGCGGCGACCACGCGGGCGTCGCCCTCGATGTCCGAAGCGCCGACGGACAGCTGGCCGTCACCGGTGACGACGGCCTCGACCTGGACCTCGGTCACGTCGGTCCAGCGCTGCCAGTAGCTCGCGGGGAAGCGGCCGAAATAGGTGTTGCCGGAGACCTTCGACGCCGGCTCGATGGCGATGCCCGCACGCTCGCGCACGGCACTGCCCCATTCGAGCTCGGCGTAGAGGTCTTTGCTGACGATGGGGGCCGGGCCGGCGTAGAGCCCGCGCTGCGCGGTGAGACGGCCCTGCGGGGTGCGTTCCGCGAAGCGGGTGTCGTCGACAGTGCTCACCATGGCGCTCGGGGCCTCTCCGGTGACGGCGGCTTTACCGGGCATGAATCCTCAGTTCTCCTCTTTGCTGGTGGCGATGGCGCGGGGCTCACGGAAGACGACCCACTTGAGCATGACGAAATTGATCATGGTCGCGGTTGCCTGCGAAACGACCCAACCGAAAGTGGCCTTCCAGGCCGACTCCGGCAGGACGTGCAGCATCGTGCGGTTGACGCCGACTGCGACGAGGAACGTCACGGCGTACAGGAGTACGAAGCTACCGATCTGACGCGCGCCCTCCTGGCGTCCACCGGCGAAGGTGAACTTGCGGTTCAGGAAGAAGGCGGTCGTGGTGCCCACGATGAAGCTGAGCGCGCGAGCGATGTCCACCCACGGCGTCGCGTCCATTCCGAGGGCGCGAAGCCCCTGGTAGACGCCGAAATCGACCAGGGCGCAGAAGCCGCCGATGAGGCCGAAGCGGATGAGCTGCCCGAGCAGCCCAGGAGAGGACGGCACTGCTGCCGTCACGCCGGCTTTCGGGTCGGTCGCCACCACTGCTCTACCTCATAAACTGCTGGGGCTGGTGCGCAAAGTGTAGAAGCGAGCACTTCAGGGTCACGTTCCGGGCATTGTTCGGCGTGGTTACCCTGGTCGGCGTGACCCGAGCACCCAAGACACAGCGGCAGTCGCTCATGGGCTGGGCGAGGACGTCGCCGACCATCGCGGACGTCCTGAGCACCCCCGATGTGGAAACCATCGCCCGCGCGGTGACCCAGGCCGGGGAACGCGGGGTCATCGCGCGCGGTCTCGGCCGGTCCTACGGCGACCCGGCGCAGAACGCGGGCGGCCTGGTCGTCGACATGACCGCGCTGGACCGCATCCACTCGATCGACCCGGATTCCGGCATCGTCGACCTCGACGCGGGCGTCAGCCTCGACAAGCTGATGCGCGAGGGCCTGCCGTACGGCCTGTGGGTGCCGGTGCTGCCGGGTACGCGCCAGGTCACCATCGGCGGCGCGATCGCCAACGACATCCACGGCAAGAACCACCACTCGGCGGGCAGCTTCGGCAACCACGTGGTGTCGATGGACCTCGTCACCGCCGACGGGCAGGTGCGCACGCTCACCCCGGACGGCCCCGACGCGGAGCTGTTCTGGGCCACCGTGGCCGGTATCGGCCTGACGGGCATCATCGTCCGTGCCAAGATCCGGATGACGAAGACCGAGACGGCCTACTTCAAGGCCGACATCCAGCGCACGGCGAACCTCGACGAGACCCTCGCGCTGGTCACCGACGGTTCCGAGGCCGACTACACGTACTCGTCCGGCTGGTTCGACTCGATCTCCAGGGGCGCGAAGCTCGGCCGCGCCGCCTTCCAACGCGGCTCGCTCGCCAAGCTGGACGAACTGCCGCCCAAGCTGCGGACCGATCCGCTCAAGTTCAACCCTGGCACGCTGGCCACCCTGCCGGACGTGTTCCCCAACGGGCTGGCGAACAAGCTGTCGTTCTCGGCGATCGGCGAGCTGTACTACCGCAAGACCGCGAAGAACGCGCGCGACCAGATCCAGAGCCTGACCGCGTTCTACCACCCGCTCGACCTGTTCGGCGAGTGGAACCGCGCGTACGGCTCCAAGGGTTTCCTGCAGTACCAGTTCAGCACGCCGCTGAACGCGCACGAGCCGCTGCGCCGGATCATCCAGAAGGTCGCGGACTCCGGGCACGTGTCGTTCCTCAACGTGTTCAAGCAGATGGGCGAGGGCAACGCGGCGCCGCTGTCGTTCCCGCACCCCGGCTGGATGGTCTGCCTCGACTTCCCGATCAAGGACGGGCTGAGCCGGTTCTGCCAGGAGCTCGACGAGGACGTGCTCGCGATCGGCGGCCGTCTGTACACGGCGAAGGACTCGCGCACCTCGGCGGAGAACTTCGCGAGGATGTACCCGCGGCTCGAGGAGTGGCGCAAGGTCCGCGCGTCCGTTGACCCCGAAGGCGTTTTCGCCTCTGACATGTCCCGAAGGTTGGAACTGTGATCGACGCTGTGGGCAACCCCCAGTCCCTGCTGCTGCTCGGCGGCACCTCCGACATCGCGCTCGCGATCGCGGAGAAGTACCTGGCCGAGAAGCCCCTCCGGGTCGTGCTGGCCGGACGCCGGTCGCCGCGGCTCGACGGGGCCGCGCAGCGTCTGAAGGACAAGGGCGCCGAAGTCTCCACCGTGGACTTCGACGCGAAGGACCTGGAGTCGCACCCGGCCGTGCTGGACAGGGCATTCGAGGGTGGCGACATCGACGTCACCGTCGTGGCGTTCGGCCTGCTCGGCGACCAGGAAGAGCTGTGGCAGGACCACGCGAAGGCCGTCGAGGCGGCGACTGTGAACTACACGGCCGCGGTTTCGGTGGGTGTCGCGCTGTCGAACAAGCTCAAGAAGCAGGGGCACGGCAAGGTCATCGCGCTGTCGTCGGTCGCCGGTGAGCGGGTCCGCCGGTCGAACTTCGTCTACGGCTCCACGAAGGCCGGTTTCGACGGCTTCTACCTGGGCCTCGGCGAGGCCCTGTCCGAGTTCGGCGTGCAGATCACCGTCGTCCGACCCGGGCACGTGAAGACCAAGATGACCGAGGGCCTCAAGGACGCCCCGCTGGCGCAGACCGCCGAGCAGGTCGCCGAGATCGCCGTCGGCGCCTCGCGCGCGGGCAAGGAACTGGTGTGGGCGCCCGCCCCGTTCCGCCTGGTCATGTCGGCCCTCCGGCACGTGCCCCGGCCGATCTTCCGGAAGCTGCCGATCTAGGGGATGAATCTCGGCCACCCGCTCGGGGCGGCGTCGCACGCACCCGGGCGAACGGTTGCTGTGGGCCGCATACGACCGGACGCCGGCCGCTCTGACCCCCTCGCCGCGTGTCGTCCGTCTGGTCACACGTGTCGTCCGGCTGATCACGTTCGTCGTCCGGCCATCCGGTGGGCTCGCGTGACTGGATGGACGACACACGTGTCCGGAGGGACGGCACGCGGAGAGATCAGCGGGCAGGCAGCAGGTACAGGCTCTGCGTGCCCATCCAAGGCGAGCTGATCGTCCAGGTCGCGAGCGCGTTCGGCGGTGGCGCCTTCCTGCTGGCGACCAGCACGAGATCCGGGGTCGCGGGCGGGACGCTGTGGTCGAAGAACCGGAAGTTCGCCTCCAGCAGGGCCTTGCCGAGATCGCTGCTGCGGTTCTTCGTCTCGACGATCGCCGGGTCGACGGAGCCGCGGTCGGAGAACTGGTCGACGATGTCGCAATCGCAGGAGTAGGCGAGCGCGCCGACCTCGCCCGCGCTCTCCACCTTGCGTCCCTTGGTCAGTTCGCCCAGTTGCGCGCCGATCGCGCGGTACTCGTCGGACGCGGCGTGGTTGCTGCTGATGGGCGCGAACCGGCGCGGCAGTTCTGGAGCCGCGTAGACGGCGGCGCTCACGAGGACGAACGCACCCGCGAGGATCCCCGCGCCGAGCCGGGCCCGGCCGGGCAGAGCGCCGGCTCCGGCGGCGAGGAAGACCGTCGCGCCGATGATGCTGGGCGCGTAATACCAGTGGTACGGCGGGACGTTCAGCCAGCAATAAGCCAGATAGTGCGCCGCACCGGCGATGGCGAGGGTGGCGAACGGCAACAGCCGCTTCGCCCGCTCCGAGCCGCGCCGGAAGTGGAATGTCCACAGTAGACCGGCGAGCGCGCCGATCACGAGCGGCAGAAAGGAAAGAGTCGCCGCCACCGGGAAGTTGCGCAGGTACAGCAACGGGCCGTTGGTGAAACTGAACGGCCCCCACGAGCGCTGCATGATCTTGATGACCAGCGTGTCCGGTACCGCCGAACCCAGCACCAGCCAGCTGAACAGGAACCACGGCAGCATCACCGCGAGCGCGGCGAACGTCATCCGCCAGATGCCCGCCCAGAATTCGCGGCGCCCGAGAAACAGGACGAACGCGATCAGCAGCAGGTCGATCCGGATCAGCGCGATCAGGCCGATCATCGCGCCCGCGGCGGCGGGACGGCGTTCGTGCAGGAACACCATCGACCAGACGACGGCGGTCGCGCCGAGGGCCACTTCGAGCCCGACCGACGACAGCAGCAGCGGATTCACCAGCAGCATGCCCAGCGCCAGCGGGGCGAACCAGCCGGGGAGACCGGTCGCGGCGCCGATCCGGCGCAGGCCGAGGACGAGCGCCACCTGGCTCGCGACGAAGACGATCCCCGCGGCGAAGACGGGGTCCCGCACGATGAACGTGACGAGCGCCAGCACGAGGACGTTCAGCGGCGACGTCGCGGTGTTGGCGGTGCCTTCTTCGATCAGGCCCCAGTGGCCGTGGAAGGCGAGGTTCTTCGCGTACGAGAGCGTGATGTACGTGTCGTCGATCAAATGCCCGCTGACCAGCACGAACACCAGGGCCGAAGCGACCGCCGCCCCGGCCGGGAGCACCCAGGGGCGGGTAAGGACGGCGGCTCCCGGCAGCGCACCGGGAGCCTGGGGCAGATCAGCGGAGGCGCTTCGCATCACGAACACCGTACACGGCGGCGTGATGATTCCGTTATCTACCCGCCGTGGGACTCGTCACGCCCACCGCGGTCGCCGTGGCCGTCACGGAAGTCCCGGTGCAGGCCAGGACCGCCAGGACCCCGGTGTTCGCGGGAGATCCCGGGCCGCCGATCACCGTCGCGGGAGGCGAGGCCGACGGCGGTGCCGATGATCCCGCCGCCGACGATGAACCCGAGTGCGCCGACCGCGACCAGCTGCGTCGCGCGGTGCCCGGCGAACCGGCGGAATCCGCCCTTCGCCGGCGGGGCCTGCGTCTTCGGGGTCTCGTCCGCCACCGAGGGTTGCTCGACCGTCTTGTCCTCGTCTTCGGACGGCCGCTGCGGGTCGCTCATGATTTCGCTCCTCAAGGCTCACACACACTGGGGGCGGGCTGCGTGCCCGCCCCCATCACCGAGGATGCGTGCGCATCCTGTGGATGCGCTGTGTCCGAGCTGTCGATCAGAGATAGAACGACAGGAACAGCGTGATGACCCAGCTCGCGCCGAGCACCTGGAGCACGCGGTCCTTGAGCGCGATCTCCTCCGGCTCGCCCGCGTTGCCGCCGTCGACGTCGACGGCGTACCGCAGGACGGCGACCACGAACGGGACCATCGAGACGACCGCCCAGACCGAGTTGTGCTCGACCTGGCGGATCTCGAACGCCCACAGGCAGTACGACATGATCAGGATCGCCGCGGACGTCGCCCAGACGAACCGCAGGTAGCTCGCCGAGTACTTCTTGAGCGAAGACCGGATCTTCGCGCCCGTGCGCTCGAAGAGCATGATCTCGGCGTAGCGCTTGCCCGCCACCATGAACAGCGAGCCGAACGCGGTGACCAGCAGGAACCACTGCGAAAGCGCGATACCGGCGGCCACACCGCCGGCGATCGACCGCATCAGGAAGCCCGAGCCGACGATGGCCAGATCGACCACCGGCTGGTGCTTGAGCCCGAAGCAGTAGCCGAGTTGGACGGCCTCGTAGACCGCCAGCACGACCGCGAGCTGCCAGCTGGCGAGGAACGAGATGCCGAGGCCCGCCGCGAAGAACACGGCCGCCGAGACGAACGCCACCGGTACCGGCACGATCCCGGCCGCGATGGGCCGGTTCCGCTTGGTCGGATGCGCCCGGTCGGCCTCGACGTCGATCGCGTCGTTGATCAGATAGACCGAGGAGGCCACCAGCGAGAACGCCGCGAAGGCGATCAGCGCGGCGATCAGCAGGCCGGTCCGGTCCGTCGACTTCGAAAAGGCGAAGAACGGTGCGGCGAACACCAGCACGTTCTTCACCCACTGGCGCGGGCGTGCCGTCTTGATGATGCCGCCGACGAGACCGCCGGCGACCTTCTTCGGTTCGGCGGCCTCGGCCACGGGTTCTACGTCGTCAGGTTTGGAATCGGCCTTCTCGGTCGTTTCACTCATCGTCGCTTCAGCTTCCTACGTATCAGGCCGCCGACTACGCCCCCTAGGGCCGCTCCGGCCAAAACGTCGGTCGGGTAGTGGACGCCGAGCACGAGCCGGGAGGCCAGCATCGGCGGTACCAGGGCCGGGACCAGGTTACGCCCGGTCAATCCGGAGTAGAGCACCGCCGCCGCCGTAGTCGACGTCGCGTGCGAGGACGGGAAGCTCAGCTTGCTCGGCGTGGAGACCAGGATCTCGACGCTCGGGTGGTCCGGGCGAGGCCGCCTGACCACGCGTTTCACCGCGATGGACGCGGCGTGCGCGCCGACGACACCGGCCGCCGCGACCAGCCAGTCCTTGCGGCGCTTCTTGTCGACCGCCGCCCCGACGAGCCCCAGCGCGAACCATCCCGCGCTGTGCTCGCCGAAGTGCGAAAGACCCCGAGCCGCCTTGACCGTGACGTCGCTCTTCAGGACGCTCTGAGCCTTCGCGAGAACAGCGACCTCACCGGTGGGAGCGCCCTTCTCAAGCATCGAGAGACCCGTCCAGAGGCGCGCCATCGGTCAGGTGCGGCGCGATCTTGTTGTCGAACGCGGTCAGCGCCGAGCCGATGGCCATGTGCATGTCGAGGTACTTGTAGGTACCGAGACGGCCGCCGAACAGCACGTTCTTGTTCTTGGCCTCGGCCTTCGCCAGCTCGCGGTAGGCCTCGAGCTTCTCGCGGTTCTCCGGGGTGTTGATCGGGTAGTACGGCTCGTCTTCCTCGCCGGCGAACCGGGAGTACTCGCGGAAGACGACCGACTTGTCGTTCGGGTAGTGCTTGCGCTCCGGGTGGAAGTGCCGGAACTCGATGATCCGGGTGTAGGGCACTTCTTCGTCGTTGTAGTTGACGACCGAGGTGCCCTGGAAGTCACCCGTCTCGACGACCTCGGACTCGAAGTCCACCGTGCGCCAGGTGAAGCGGCCCGCGGAGTAGTCGAAGTAGCGGTCCAGCGGACCCGTGTAGACGGTCGGGGTGCCGGCGGGGATGTGCTCGCGGACGTCGAAGTAGTCGACGTTCAGCCGCACCTCGATGTTCTCGTGCTCGGCCATCTTCTCGAGCCACGCGGTGTAGCCGTCGACGGGCAGACCCTCGTAGGTGTCGTTGAAGTACCGGTTGTCGAAGGTGTAGCGAACCGGGAGCCGGGTGATGATGTCGGCGCCGAGGTTCTTCGGGTCGTTCTCCCACTGCTTGGCCGTGTAGCCGCGGATGAACGCCTCGTACAGCGGGCGGCCGACCAGCGAGATCGCCTTCTCTTCGAGGTTCTGCGCGTTCGCGGTCTCGAACTCCGACGCCTGCTTGGCGATCAGCTCGCGGGCCTCGTCGGGCGTGTGCGACTTCCCGAAGAACTGGTTGATCAGGCCCAGGTTCATCGGGAAGGAGTAGACCTGGTCCTTGACCTTGGCGAACACCCGGTGCTGGTAGTTCGTGAACTCGGTGAAGCGGTTGACGTACTCCCACACCCGCTTGTTCGAGGTGTGGAACAGGTGCGCACCGTAACGGTGCACCTCGATCCCGGTCTCGGGCTCGGCCTCGGAGTAGGCGTTGCCACCGATGTGGTGACGCCGTTCCAGCACGAGGACCTTCTTGCCGAGCTCGGCCGCGGCCCGTTCGGCGACGGTCAGCCCGAAGAATCCGGACCCGACCACGATGAGGTCGTAGCCGGTGAAATCGGCTTCAGTAATCTTGTCGGGGTTCGTGTGCGCGCTCACGGGCGTCGAGGGTACGCACGTCGACTCCGCGCCCTGCAGCGAGCACCGGTTTTCACCTTCGACAGACACATTTAGGCTCCACCGTCTGGGGCCCGCCCCAGACCCGGCCGGGGCTCCGCCCCGGACCCCGAGTGGAAGAGCCAGAAAGCAGTAAAAAGCGAGTGCCTACTCCGGACACCTTCTGGTCCTACTTCGGTGCGACCCTCACCTACCTGGCCGTCCTGGCGGTCCCCGGCGGGCTCGTCGGCCGGGCCGCGGGCCTGCGTGGCTGGGCCCTGGCGGGCCTGGCCCCGCTGCTGTCCTACACGGTAACCGGACTGGCCGGACCGTGGCTGGCACTCGCGGGCGTGTCGTACAACCCGCTGACCGTGGCGGCCGTCACGGTCGTGCTCGCCGGGATCGGCTTCGGCCTGCGGAAGCTCGGTCAGGCACGCGGCCGGCTCAAGCCGGGCGCCGAGGAGCCGCCGACGAAGTGGCACCCGCGCGCGCACTACGCCGTCGCGGCCTGCGTCGCGCTGGCGGTCGGGATCTCGATCCTCGTGGTGCTCTCGGCCCGCGGCGGGACGACGGCGGTGTTCCAGCGGTGGGACACCGTGTTCCACGCGAACGGCATCCGCTACATCGCCGAGACCGGCGACGGCTCGCTGACCGGCATGGGCACCGTCAACTGGTACCCCGACGGCTCGTTCTACCCGAACGCGTATCACCTGGTCGGCTCGCTGGTGTACTCGATTTCGGGTACGACGATCCCGGTCACGCTGAACGCCATCACCATGCCGGTCGCCGGGATCTTCGCGCTGTCGATGGTCACCCTGATCCGCCAGCTCGGCGGGCGTGCGGTGTTCGCGGGCTGCACGGCGCTGGTCGCCGCGGCGGCCACCACCGGCGCGTACGAGTCGGTGTCCAGCGGGCTGCTGCCCTTCGCGCTCGGGATCGTGCTGACGCCGCTGGCCGTCGTCGCGCTGGCCCGCTTCCTCGCGCGGCCCGGCCTCGACACCGGCTACGTGCTCGCGCTCACCGCGGTCGGCCTGCTGGCCGCGCACTCGTCGGCGCTGTTCGGTGCGCTGCTGTTCGCGTTCCCGCTGGTGGTGCAGCGCTGGTACCGCGCGCTGCGGCACAAACCGCTCGACGGGGTGCCGGAAGGCCGTGGCGGCTGGCGGGTGATCGGCGGCGACGTCGTCAAGATGGTGCCGGTGATGATGGGCAGCGGACTGCTCGCGGCGCCGCATATCCTCGGCGCCCTGAAATTCACTTCGGGTTCATACCCTTATTACGCGTGGGGTTCGGACCTGCCGATCGTGAAGTCGCTCGGGCTGCTGGTGACGTTCCGGCAGGTGCTGAGCGCCCCGCAGGTGTGGCTGACGGTGCTGCTGGTGATCGGCGTGCTCGGCCTGTTCCGGCTCGGCCGGATGCGCTGGGTGGGTCTTTCGGCGATCGGTTTCTCGGTGCTGTTCGTGCTGGTCGCCTCGTTCGGCGCCGAACCGTGGGTGATCTCCCTGTCGCGGCCGTGGTGGAACGACCGGTACCGCCTGATGGCGCTCGCCGCGATCCCGCTGTGCCTGCTGGCCGGGCACGGCATGGCGGAGCTGCAGCGCTGGTTCGCGAAGTGGGCGAGCGGGCGCTCCTGGGTGAAGAGCCGCCCCGCGCTGCCCGCCCGGCTGGGCCTGGCGACCGCCGTGTTCGTCGTGGCCGCGTCGGCCGTGCTGACCAAGGGCTTCTACACCGAGTCGAACGCGCACGCGGTGTCGTTCCTGTACTACAACGGGCCCGAGGGCGAGGTAACGCCGCCGGTCAGCGCCGACGAGCTCGCCGCGATGAACGAGCTGACCAAGATGAACGTCGGACCGGACGAGAAGGTGCTCAACGAGCGCTTCGACGGGACGGCCTGGCTGTACGCCATCACCGGTATCCACCCGGTCGCCGGGCACTACGACCCGGGCGTGCCGCCGCCGGACGCGAAGTACCTGGCGCTGCACTTCCGGGAGTACGACACCGACCCCGAGGTACGGGCCGCGGTGCGGCGGCTGAACATCAAGCACGTGCTGATCGGGAGCACGCCGATCAAGATCGGCGAGCCGCCGGCGCCGGGGCTGCGGGATCTGGACGGGCTGAGCTTCCTGCGGAAGGACTTCGGCAACGCGGGCGCCTCGATCTACACCCTGACCCGCTGACCACCCGCCGGTGCGCCGGGGCGTAACTCGCGTGCTTGAAGCCGTATGACGCGTGCTTGAAGGCGTAACTCGCGAGTTACGCCTTCAAGCACGCGAGTTACGCGCCTGGACACGCGAATCACGGCTGAAAGATCAAGGCTCGCGTGGCCGCGGACTGCCCCTGCCGCGACCACGCGAGCCTCAGTCCCCCATTCACCCCCGGGGTGACCCATGAGGGGCAGCCGTCGTCGGCCGCGCCCACTCGCTGTACTTGTCTGTGAGACGAACAGGGGACGAAACCGGTTTACCCGGCCCGCCAACGTCACCCGATCGGCCTAAGAGCTTCTTCCCTGGAGTACCGGGAGTACGTCGCTCGCGACTTCTTCGAGGGTCGACTCACGGCCGACGTAGTAATCGCCGGACCGCGGCCAGTGGGTGACGATGTCGGTGAAGCCGAGCTCCCCGGCCCGCCCGGCGGCGTCGGTGAACGCGTCCACGCTGGAGAGCGAGAAGACCGGTGCCGAGTCGAGACTGAGGAACCGCTGCACGCTCGCCTTGTCCCTGCCCACGACGTCGAGGCGCTCGTCGAAGGTCTTCACGAGTTCCGCGACGCCCTTCCACCACTCGTCCTGGGTGTCCGCTTTGCCGCCGGTCGTGGCCCAGCCCGCGCCGAACCGCGCGGCGAGCGTCATCGTGCGCGGGCCGTTCGCGGCCACCAGGAACGGCAGCCGAGGCCGCTGCACGCAGCCGGGCTGGTTCCTCGCGCCCTTGGCCCGGTAGTACTCGCCCTCGAAGTCGAAGCCGTCGGTCATCAGCAGGCCGTCGAGCGCTTCGACGAATTCGGCGAACCGGTCCGTGCGCTGTTTGACCGACAGCTCGGGGCCGTCGAGGACGACGGCGTCGTAGCTGGTGTTCGTGACCCCGGCGCCCACGCCGAGGATGAAGCGGCCGTCGGAGATGTCGTCGAGGGTGGTCAGCTCACGGGTGAACGGCACGGGGTGTCTCGCGACCGGTGAGGCGACGAAGGTGCCCAGTCTGATCCGCGACGTCACCATCGCGGCCGCCGTCAACGTTGGCATCGCACTGAACCACGGGCCGTCGACGAGAGTCCGCCAGCCGAGGTGGTCGTACGTCCAAGCGTGGTCGAAGCCGTATTCCTCGGCGGCCCGCCATTTCGGCTCGGCCGCCCACCAACGATCTTCCGGAAGGATCACGATGCCTACGCGCACACCCGGCAAGGTAGCGGTGCCCGCCGACACTTCGCCCGATGGGCGGATCTTCGGGGATGATGTGCCGGTGGAAAAGCCTCTCTTGATCGCCTCCGATGTCGACGGCACCCTGCTCGGCCCGTTGGAGGTCCTGTCCGAACGCACGATCGGCGTCGTCCGGCGCGTCGCCGCGGCCGGAGTGCCGTTCGTGCTGGCCAGCGGCCGTCCGCCGCGCTGGATCGCGCCGATCGCGACCCCGCTCGGCCTGACCGGATACGCGGTCTGCGCGAACGGCGCGGTGCTGTACGAGATCGGGACGGACCGGATCGTGGCGGTCCACGGCCTGCTGGAACCCCAGGTGCTGCACGACACGGTGAGTGCTCTTGATCACGCGCTCCCCGGCTGCCGGTTCGCCGCGGAGCGGGTCGGCGAGTCCGCGCTCGACCCGGAGATGCGCAACTTCGTGATCGAGCCGGACTACCACAATCCGTGGGGCAACCACGAAGGCACGGAGGCGCCGCGGGCCGAGGTGCTCGGACATCCGGCGATCAAACTGCTGATCAGCAGGCGCGGAATGAACTCCGACGAGATGGCGCGGGCGGCACGCGAGGTGCTCGACGGCTCGGTCGACATCACCTACTCGACCAACACCGGCCTGATCGAGATCGCCGCGCACGGCATCACGAAGGCGACCGGGCTGGCCGAAGTCTCCGCTCGGCTGGGTGTCCCGGCCGAGCGGGTGATCGCGTTCGGGGACATGCCGAACGACGTCGAGATGCTCCGCTGGGCCGGGCACGGCGTGGCGATGGCCAACGGGCACCGCTACGCCCTCGACGTCGCCGACGAGGTCACCGCGCCGAACTCCGAGGACGGCGTCGCGCAGGTGCTCGAACGCTGGTTCTAGCGGGGCTCGCGTGTCGCGAAAGCCACTTTCGAGACATCCAGCGTCGCGAAAGTGGCTTTCGCGACACGGCGCAGCGGGGCAGCCAGCCGGGCTAGCGGCCTTCGCGGTCGAGCTTCGCGGCCTCTTCCGGCGTCGGCGCGGTGCCGCCGAGGTGCGCGGGCAGCCACCAGCGCTCGTCGTCGGAGGACGGCTTCTCCGGATAGCCGGCCTGGACGCGGTCCACGAGCGCGGACATCCGCACGCGAAGGTCCTTCGAGAGGACTTCGGCATCCTCGTCGGCCTTCGGGTGCATCGGCTCGCCGACGAGGATCGAAATCGGGACGTGGCGCTTCGTGAGGTCCTTCGGGCGGCCCTTGGTCCACAGCCGCTGCGTGCCCCAGAGCGCCATCGGCACGACCGGGACACCCGCCTCGGCGGCCATCCGGACCGCACCGGACTTGATGTCCTTCACGGTGAACGACCGGCTGATCGTGGCCTCGGGGAACACGCCGACGACCTCCCCGGCCTTCAGGCGCTCGACGGCTTCGCGGTACGACGCGAGACCCGCGCCGCGGTCGACGGAGATGTGGTGCATGCCGCGCATGAGCGGTCCGGCGATGCGGTTGCTGAAGATCTCCTTCTTCGCCATGAACCTGACCAGGCGTTTCGCGGGCTGTGCGCCCAGCCCGCAGAAGATGAAGTCGAGATAGCTCACGTGGTTGCAGGCGATGACCGCCCCGCCCGTCGACGGGATGTGCTCGGTCCCCTCCACCCGGATGCGGTTGTCCAGCACCCGGAACATCAACTTCGCCGCCATGATGACGGGCGGGTAAACGAGCTCAGCCATTCGTTCAGGTTACGCTACCGTAGGGTAACCAACCTACGGTCGCGTAGGTCACATCACTCCGAGCGTTCCTGCCGCGCGAAGGTAACCAGCGCCAGTGCGACGCCGAGCACCGTGCAGTACAGCGCGATCACCTGGTGCTTGACGTTCTCCAAGCCATCCCCCAATGCGGCCAGGGCGAACTGCCCGGCGGCGACGGCGAGCAGAAAGCCCAGCACGACACCGAGCGCGGCGCGCCGGGTCTTCCAGCCACGCCAGGCGATCAGCGCCCATATCGGCAACAGGGCGAAGAAACCCAGTGGCGCCAGCAGTTTCGTCACGGTCGAAACGATCGGGACGCGGTATTCCTGGGTCTCCGGGGCGAAACCGGCCGACCGGTCGAAGCTGCCGAGGTAGGGCGGCCGCGCGGTGAGCAGATCGCCCGCCGCGCGGTCCAGGATCTCGATGGTGCGCCAGGGGTGCGTCGCGAAGTACTCGACGACGTTGCGCCTGCTGATCTGTTCGCGGTACTTCGGGTACTCGGGGTCCTGCGTCGCGGGTTTCGGATGCCACCAGCCGTTGCCCGCGTACTGGCCGAACGAGGCGGGCAGCCCCAGCGCGGCGAGGTCGGCCCCGGTGTCGTGCCGACCGTCCACAATGGTCAGGAAGATCGTGTTGAACATGTTGATCTCACGCGAATCGTCGCCCGGCCGGGCGGCGAGCGAGCCGTCGGGCAGCTTCGCCGGTTCGACGGTCTGCTGTGCGTAGGCCGTCCCCCCGGCGAGCGCGCCGATGACGAACACCGCGGGAAGCCACCGCTTCAGGCCGCGGACGCCCGCAGGACGGACGAGCAGCGCGGCGAGCGCGAGCAACGGCAGGATCATCAGCGTCTGGACCTTGGCGTTCACCGCGATCAGGCCGCCGAAGACCAGCACGGCGAGTCCCGCGTAGCGCCACCAGCCTGGCCGTGCGGCGACCAGCAAGCCGCCGACGGCGAGCAGAAGACCGAGGAACGCGGCGCCCTCCCCGAGCACCGAGGCGAAGTAACCGAAGAAGGCGGAGTCCGCGACGACCAGCAGCAGCCCCACGGCCGCGAAGCCACGGACGCGGCGCGGGTACGGCAATCCGACGACGATCAGCGCGACCGCCGCGGCGGCCAGCACACTGGTGATCATCCCGAGGACGACCAGGCTGAGCGTCGATTCGAGGCCCAGCAGCCCGCCGATCGACCGCGCGATCCGTGCGAACCAGCTCTGGGTCAGGAGATAGGTGGCGTCGCATTCGCCTGCCGGGGCGGTGTAGGCGAGGTGGACGAATCCCTCCGGCTTGCCCTTCCACGGGATGCCCGCGCCGCACAGCACGCGGAAACCGTCGCCGTTGTCGGACATCGCGATCGGCCGCGGCACGAGGAAACGAACCAGGAGGACGGCGAGCGCGGCGGCGAACACACCGAGGCCGAACAGGGGCGAGGTCGTCTCGCGCGCTACCGGTCTGCTGGGGGAAACGACACTCACGAAGGGCACGGTACGTGGCGGAAATCCGGCGAGCGGCCGAGGGCCGCCGTGACCGACCGCTCGACATCCGCCCGCAGGAACACGGCGATCCATGACGAGGTTCCTTCGCGCGCGAACGTCGCGACGCGATACCTGGCCGCGTACGCCGGGTCGATCACGCAGGTCTGCTTCGCCGAGTAACCGCTGTCGGTGATGACGGCGATCGTCGGATGCCGCCGGGAGACGACGACCTCGCCTTCTTCCTCGGTCTGGCCCCGGACGCCGACGATCTGTAGTTGCGTCCCCGCGTGATACGACAGCGCGCCGGGCGCGGAGGTGCTCACGACCGAACCGGACGGCAGATAGCCGTCGAGCCAGCGGCCGATCTCCTCCATCTGCGCGCCGTGGTCGTGCCAGGCGCGCACGCGGGCGAGCATCTCCGGGCTGAACACCGACACCAGCACCGCGAGCCCGGACAACGCCACCGCGGCGGCGGGTATCAGCCGCTGGACCGGCGGACGCGGCCGCGGGCTCGGCTTCGCGGTGGAAACGAGCACACCGGAGACCAGCACCGCCGACACCGCCGCCACCGACAGCAGCGGCGGGATCGGCGCCAGCAGCCGCCAGGCGGGCCCGGCGTCGCCGCCGAAGAAGACCACGAAACCGGTGAGCGCGACGGCGGTGGCCAGCATCAGCCAGGTCAGCGACCTGGCCTCGGCCTCGTGCGGCGTCCGGCCGGTGCGGCGCAGCAGCAGGGCCACCACCGCGATCAGGCCGAGCAGCAGGAATCCCTGGTGGACCAGGGAGAACCCCGACAGATACCGCCACCCGCCGTCGATCCTGGCGGGGAGGCCGACGTCGAAGGGGATGATGGCCGACGGCGGCAGCACATGGTCGTAGTAGGTCACCCGCCAGGCGATCCACGGTGCCGCGAAGACGAGCCCGCCGAGCAGCCAGCCCGCCGGCGACCACCAGGTGTAGCGGCCGCGCGAGGCCGCGACGACCAGCCAGATCCCGACCAGGACCGCGAGCAGGAGCCCCGCCGGGCGCGTCATCATCGCGAAGGCGACGAGCACCCCGGCGACCACCGGCCGGCGGGCCGCGAGCGAGGCGAAGACACCGAACACGAGCAACATGAACAACGGCGTCTCGGTGCCCGATCCGCCGTACGCGGCGAGGCCCCCGGCGCCCGCGACCAGCACCGCGGCGGCCACGCCGCTGGCCGGGCGCGCCTCCCCTGCCGCCCGCGCGACCACCCGGTTCACCGTCACATGGGCGAGCAGGACGGCGCCGAGCGTGGCGAGAACGCCGAGCACGACCGCGGAAGTCTCGATGTCGGCCCCGAACGCGGCCTTCGGCAACGCGACCAAGATCATCCAGAGGAAATTCGCGTAACCCTCGATCCGCTCGCCGGGGTTGAACACCGGGCCATTGCCGTCGGCGATGTTCTGGACATAACGGAAGGTGATGTACGCGTCCTCCGCGATGGTCGAAAACATCAGCTGGTGCACCAGCGAGAAACCGAGGGTGAGCATCAGCGCGAAGGCGCGCCAGGTCTTGTCCGCGCCGATTTTCGGCCAGGCCACCAGGACGAAGACCGCGACCAGGAGCCAGGCGACGACAAGCGCGATCACCACCTGATCCCCACCCTCCCGGGCCGAGCCGCTCCCCTGACGAAAGACTACGGTCAAGTATCGATCACCGCGCCGGTCTGTTTCTTTCGGCGCAGTCAATCGACACGAATGGGCCAGCGAGTGTGCACAAAGTAGGCAACCGTCGGCGGTTTTGCCCGTCAGGATGTGACTCCTTCGGGTAACGGTCCCCGGTGGTTAATCTGGCTTCCCATTCCGTTCCGCACCTCGGGGGTTCTGTGCGGATTCCCCACCCGAGGTAGCCCGTGCCCACCCAGACCTCCCTGTCGGCCGACGTCGTCACCCTGTGCGTCGCGCTGCTCGTCCTCGGCCTTCCCGGTCTGCTCACCGGATTCGCCGCCGGCCTGCGCGGCTGGGTGCTGGCGGGAATGACACCGTTGCTGAGTTACGCCATCGGTGGCCTCGCGGGACCGTGGGCGGCCGCGCTCGGGCTCCCGTTCACCCCGGTGACTTACGCGGTGGCGACGGCCTTGTTCGCCGGAGTCGCGTACGGCCTGCGGCGGCTCACTCTGCGCCGATGGCCGCCCGCGCCCGAGGAACCGCTGTGGGGGCGGTCCGGGCATCTCGCGGTGGGGGCGTGCCTGCTGCTCGCGGCCGCCGTCGGGATGTACGCGGTGGTGCGCGGGATGGGCAGGCTGGACGCCATCCCGCAGGGCTTCGACGCCGTCTATCACGCCAACGGGATCCGGCAGATCGCCGAAACCGGGGACGGCAGCCTGTTCGGCACGGGCGAGGTCAACTGGTACGGCGACGCGGCGCCGGTGTTCTACCCCAACGCGTACCACCTACTCGCGTCCGTGCTGTACCTGCTCAGCCCGGCGACCATCCCGCTGACACTGGACGTGAACACCGCCCTGCTGCCCGCGCTGCTGGCGTTGTCGCTGGTCACGATGGTGCGCGTGTTCCGGGGGCGCGCGGTGTTCGCGGGCGCGGCCGCGCTCGTCTCCATCGCGCCGGTGATGGGCCTGTACGAATCGATGAGCAGGGGACCTTTGCTTCCGTTCCTGCTCGGCCTCGCGATGACCCCGCTGGCCGCCGTCGCGGTGAAGCGCTACCTAGACCGGCCAGCGCCTGACACCGGCTTCGTGCTGCTTGCGACCGCCGTCGGGCTGCTGTGCGTGCACTCCTCGGCGTTGTTCGGCGCGATCCTGTTCGCCGGCCCGCTGCTGCTGCAACGCTGGATCGCGCCCGGCGAACGGTGGCGGCGGATCGGCCGGGACCTGCGCGCGCTGGCGATCGTCGGTGTCATCGCGATCTTCGTGGCGTGGCTCCAGCTCTTCGGCGCGATCGGGCTCGCGAACGGCGACGTGCCCTACCGCAGCTGGCCGGTCGAATGGCGGGCGACGACGGCGCTCGGCGCGCTGCTGGGCTTCCAGCACTACGGGCCCCATCCCCAGATCTGGCTGTCGGTCGCGTTGCTGCTGGGCTTCATCTTCTTCTCGCGCGCGGGCGCGTTGCGCTGGATCGGCGTGTCCGCGTTGTTCAGCGGGCTCGCCTACATCGCGGTGACGTCGTCGGAGCACTCGCTCGTGCTGGCGCTGTCGCGGCCTTGGTGGAACGACCCGTACCGGTTCATGTCGATGGCGGCGGTCCCGCTGTCGATCATCGCGGCGCACGGCCTCGCCGAGTCGCAGGCGTGGCTGCGGGACAACGTGGCGCACCGGAAACTGCCCGCGTTCGCCGTCGCGGTGGTGGTGTTCGGCGCGTTCGCCTTCTTGAGCAACGGTTTCTACGCGCCGTCCAACGCGGCCAAGATCGCGCCCGGCTACGCGAACACACCCGATGCCGATCCGCACAAGCTGCCGGTGAGCCCGGACGAGGTCGTCGCGATGGAGAAGCTCGCCGAGTTCGCGAAACCCGGCGAGCGCGCGCTGAACGACCGGCTGGACGGGACGGTGTGGACCTACGCGCTCTCCGGCGTCCGGACGACGTCCGGGCATTTCGACGAGACGCTGTCGCCTTCGGACGCGCGGCTGCTGGAGTGGCATTTCCGCGAGTACCCGTCGAACGCGCAGGTGCGGGCGGCGGTGGCGCGGCTGAACGTGCGGTGGGTGATCCTCGGGCAGTACGGCTACCCGACGGGCGCCCCGCGCCAGGCCGGGCTGCGCGATCTGGACGGGCTGAACTTCGTGACCGAGGTCTATCGCAACGCCGACGCCGTCATCTACCGGCTGAACCCCCGCAATTAGTCACCTACTTGCGGCCGTCACCCGGGCGACCAACGCGAGTTGACAGACCGCAAGTAGGTGACTAATTGCGGGAGGTCACGAGGCGGGCCGAGAGGGCGGCGCCGCCGGCGGTGATCAGGTCCGCGACGGTGAACATCACCCGGGAGGCGATGGCGAACGCCGTCGCCTGGACGACGGTGAGGCCCGACGCGGTCAGCACGGCGACCTGCGCGACCTCGCGGACGCCGACCCCGCTGGGCAGGATGAACGCGAACGTCCCGACGGTCATCGCGACGGCCATCGCGCCGACGCACAGCACGAAGCCGCTGAACCCGGGCGTGCCGACGGAGTTGGCCAGCAGCCACAGGTGCACGCCCTGGAGCGCCCAGGCGGCGGTCGAGGAGCCGAAGACCTTCCCGACGACCGACCAGCTCAGCCGGTGGTCCAGCGGCGGACGGCGCAGGATCCTCAGCACCAGCGACGTGCCCCAGGTGAGCACACGCGGGTGCAGCATCGCCAGGCCGACCGGGATCAGCACGAACAGCCACAGCGCCCGCGGGCTGTTGCTGAACACCGCTGGGGCCGCGAGCAGCGACACGACCAGCGCGGACACCACGCCGACGCCGAGCTGGATGAGGGAGCCGGTGAAGATCCGCGCCCTGGCGAGCCCGGCCTTGCGCCCCAGCTCCATTTGCAGCAGGTACGCCCATACCGAACCCGGCACGTACTTGCCGAGCGAGCCGACGAGGCAGATCTGCGCGCCGCGGGCATAGCCGATCGGCTTGCCGAGGTCGTCGACCATGACCTGCCAGCCGTAGGTCGACACCATGATCGCGGCGATGAGCGCGAGCAGGCTCAACGTGGAGGATTCCCACGCGACCTCGGACAAGGTCCGCCAGAATTCACCCCAATTGGTGACCAAGGTCTTCGCCGCGAAACCGACGACCAGCAGGATGGCGACCCAGCGGACGACGTCGAGGATCTTCGCCTTGGTGGATTTCGGTTGTTTTACCGCAACCGAAGACTCCTCTTCGGGCGTTTCGACCGTCGTCACTGAACCTCCTTTGCTGCTACCTCGTACCCGCAGGTCAGACCTGCACGGTCACCAAGCGGCTGAACTCGGTCAACAGATCGTAGCCGTCCCAAATCGCGGAGAACGTCAGGGCCGAGCCGAACGGAACGACCCGGTCGACGCCGCGGCCCGCCAATTCCGTCACGAATTCCGTCAATTCTTCTTTGGTGAAGCCGAATTGACCGATGGTCTGATCTTTGCGGAGCACGATCGGGACGAGGTCGGAAAGCGTGTCGACGCGCGCGTTGCCGAAAGTGCCCGCGCCGAGCCACTCTCGCGGCAGGGCGGCGGGGTCGGCCAGTTCCAGTGTCGCGATGCCGTTGCCCTGGAACTCGATGCCGTCGACGAGCCCGTCGACGGCCGCGCCGTACGCGGAAACCCGCTTCTGCACGGCCATGGCGGGCTCGGTGACGTGCTGTTTCGTCGCGAGCACCTCGGCGAGCAGCTTCCGGAACTCCTGCCCGGCTTCCCGGGCGCCGTCTTCGTCGCCGACCCAGAACACCGCGCGCGGCGACGAGCAGGCGGCCTGGTCGAACCAGTACGAGTCGTTGTAGAACCCCTCGGCCGCGCCGCGGCGTTCGGCCTCGGAGGCGTTCCGCCAGCCGCGCACCGACGCGACCGCGAACGACGACCGGTCCGGGAAGGTCAGGTCACGCGCGTGCGGGGCGAGCGGGTACTTGCGCAGCGCGGCGACCGAGGCGTCGCCGCCCCAGATGACCCGCAGATCCGCGGCGGCCGACAACGCGCCGCTGATCGCGTCGCTGCGGTCGTAGGTGACCATGCGCTGCGTCGCGGTTATCGTGGCGGCGGTATCGGCGTCCACTTCGGACAGTGCGGCGTTCAGCGCCTCCAGCACCGTTTCCGCCGCGCCGGCCGAACGTGACGACACGCGGACGACGTTGTGGTTGCCTGCCAGCGCCGAAAGTGCCCACGAGTACACGAAGATCGTGTCGACGTTGGCAGGCGGCACGTGGAAGACGAGCCCGCGCGGGAAGCGCAGCGCGTCGCCGGGAGTCTCCGAAGTGGACAGTGACTTCAGCGCCTTGGCGATTTCTCCCTTGCGCAGGAAGAAACCGAGCGAAGCCAGTTCCGGGAACCGGCGCGCCGTCGCGGGGGCGAGCAGCTTGCGCGCGAACTTCGTCAGGAACTCGACGACGCGCGGGTCGCCCACGCGCAGCCGTCCGCCGACCGGCTCGGCACGCAGCTCTTCGACGAGCTTGTCGACCTCGATCGCGTCCGCGAGCGGAAAACGCTGGTTCAGGCTCATGCCGCCGCTCCCTGGAAGGTGTCCGAGCAGCCGCGGGCCTCGGCCTTGGGCAGCCTGCCCATGACCGAGAAGTGCTTGCCCGGCCAGTCGCCGTCGTCGATTCCGTGGTAGACACCGAGGTCTTCGGTGAGCAGGACATGCCCCGGATACGAGCGCGGCAGGGTGCTGACGACCTCGATAACGCCGGGCTCGCCGACCGGCTGCTCTTCCCAGGTTTCCGGGTCCCGGATCACGACGTCGGCGAAATCGGGGCAGTACAACGAGTTCCCCGACGGGCCTTCGAGGAACACGGTGCCGATCTGCTCGATCATCCCGTAGT
Source organism: Amycolatopsis sp. TNS106 (assembly GCF_019330265.1). Classification (NCBI taxonomy): domain Bacteria; kingdom Bacillati; phylum Actinomycetota; class Actinomycetes; order Pseudonocardiales; family Pseudonocardiaceae; genus Amycolatopsis; species Amycolatopsis sp. TNS106. The sequence goes on from NZ_CP024972.1 coordinate 6,145,200, forward strand.
AGTTGTGGATGCGGGTGAGTCCGGTGTCCTCTTTGAACCGGCGGCGGAATTCGGTGTTGTCCACCGCGCGGTCGATCAGCTTCTTCCAGCCGCCGGAGTGGATCAGGATCCCGTTGGACAGGTCCAGCTCGTGCTCGCGCGCGACTTCGTACAGGTACTGCCACACCATGAAGGTGAAGCCGAAGATCAGGAAGGGCTTGTCGCCGTACGTCGCCAGGAACGTCTTGACCGCTTCGACGTCCGGCTGGTCGTTCTCGTCGAGCACGTAGGTGTGCTTGCGGCCGAAGTTGGCCATGCCCAGCACGCCCGCGCCGCGCGCGGAGAACGAGCGGCGGTTCTTGATGATGCCGATCGTGTCGACCATCAGCATCGGCAGCCGCTCGTTGCCGAGGACCTCCTGCAACGTGGCGCCGAGCTGCTTGGTCTGGGCACCGGCGGCGTCCTTGTCCAGGTAGATCCGGGACGCGCCCGCGCCGGTGGTGCCCGAGGAGGTCAGCGTTTTGAAGATCTCGGACTCGGGGATGCTGCGCAGGTCGTGCGTCTTGAACATCCGCACCGGCAGCCACGGCAGATCCGCGATGGACGCGAACTCCGCGTCCCGTGCGATGCCGAGCGACGAGAGGATGCGCTCGTAGCCTTCTGAGTTCTCGCGGTGGTGCGCGGTGAGGGCGGCCAGCTGCGGAAGCAACGACTTCTCGCGCTCGGCCTGGGACAACGTGAAGACGCTCATACCTGGGCCTCCAGCGACCGGTAGTCGATCTTGCCGCTGGCGAGCAGCGGCACGGTGTCGAGGGGACGGACGTCGAACCCGCTGGTGTGCAGGTGGAGCCGCTCGGACAGCGCCTTCGCGGCGTCCTTGCAGATCTCCTTGGCGCCGTCGCCTTCCGGCAGCTCCGCGAACAGGACGACCTTGTCCCCGGCCGGGACGGCCGCCACGACGTCGATCCCCACCGAGGCGGAACGCACGGCTTGCTCGAGATCATCCAGGCTGACCCGGTTGCCGAAGATCTTGCCGATCCGCTTGAGCCGTCCGGTGATGTAGAGGAAGCCGTCTTCGTCGAGGTATCCGAGGTCGCCGGTGGCCAGCACGCCACCGTATTCGTCGCCGGCGGCCAGCCCGGCCTCGTCCTCCGCGTACCCCATCATCACGTTGGGCCCGCGGTAGACGACCTCGCCGACGATCTTCGGATGCGTGGTCTCGGAACCGTCCTCGCGCCGGATCGCGAACGAGCCGCCGGGCAGCGCGGGCCCGGCCGAGCCGAGCTTCTCCGCGAGCCGTTCCGCCGGAACGGTGGTCATCCGCGGCGCGGCCTCGGTCTGCCCGTACATCACGAACATCCGCCCGCCGACCTCGCGGATCCTGTCGTTGAACCGGGCGACGAGGTCGTCGCGCAGCTTGCCGCCCGCCTGGGTGAGCGTACGCAAGGTCGGGTACTTCGCCGGGTCGAACTTGAGGCGCCGCAACATCTCGTAGTGATACGGCACGCCCGCGAGCGAAGTGACCTTGTGCTCGTTGACCGCGTCCCAGAACCCGCGCCCGAGCACGCCGGAGGGCTCGATGACCACGGTCGCGCCGCGGACGAGATGCGAGTTCAGCACGGACAGGCCGTAGCTGTAGTGCAGCGGGAGGCTGGTCGGCGCGACCTCGTCGCGGTCGATGCCGAGCACCTCGGCGATCGCGTCGGCGTTGGCGAGCATCGCGCCGCGCGAGAGCCGGACCAGCTTCGGGTTGCCGGTGGAACCGCTGGTGGGCAGCAGGACCGCCAGCCGAGGATGCGGCTCGACTCCTTCGGCGGACTCCCGGACCCAGTGCCGGTCGGAGACGCCATAACCCTCGGGCGCGGGCGCGTCCGGTGCCGACAGCACGGCCGCCGGGCGGAAGCGCTCGATGAGCCCCGCCAGCACGTCGGCGTCCAGCGCGGGGTCGATCAGCGCGATCGCGCGGCCCGCCTCGAACGCACCGAGATAGTTCAGGACGCTTTCGAGGTCCACCGACATCCGCGCGAACAACGCGCCCGGCGGCAGCGACGACAACGCGGCACCCACGCGGGTGACCTCGGTGTCGAGTTCCTCGCCTGCGAGCGTCCTGCCGCTCGTGACGTCGATCAGTCGCGCACCCACACCCAGAAGGGTCATTACCGTTCAATCCTCCGACCGATTTCCGACCGCGATCGGTCCGGCAGGGCGGCCGCACGTCGCGCCCTCATCACAGGACCAAGCCTCCGTCGATGCCCAGCACCTGCCCGGTGATGAAGGAAGCGTCGTCACTGACGAGGAACCGGATCGCGTTCGCCACGTCTTCGGGGGTCCCGAGCCGCCCGAGCGGTGTCTTGCCGATGTTCTCGGCCTTGGCCTCCTCGGTCAGGCCCGAGGTCAGGTCGGTGTCGATGACGCCGGGCGCCACCGCGTTGACCCGGATCCCGGACCGGCCGAGTTCCTTCGCGGCCGAACGGGCGATGTTCGCCACCGCCGCCTTCGACGCCGCGTACACCGTCTGACCGGCGCTGCCGTGTTCGCCGACGATCGATGCCAGCACCACGATGGCGCCGGTTTTCTTGCGCATCATCGCCCTGGCCGCGGCCTGGACGGTGTGCAGCGTGCCGGCGACGTTCGTGCTCAGCGTGGTGTCGACCAGTTCCTCGCGGATCATGCCGAGGAGCGCGTCCTCCATGATCCCGGCGTTGGCGACCACGATGTCGAGCTTGCCGTGCTCCTTGGCCACGCCGCGGACCAGCGTCGACACGGCCTTGGCGTCGGTGACGTCCAGGGCGAGCCCGCTCGCGGCCCCCGCCGCGGCGGCCGCTTCCTTGGCTTTCGCCTCGCCACGACCGGTCAGGACGACGGTGGCACCGGCCTCGGCGAGCGCCCGCGCGGTGGCCAGCCCGATACCCCGGGTGCCCCCGGTGACCAGGGCGATCCTGCCTTCCAGCATCACTTGGACTGGAGGTCGGTCACCATGTCGACGGCGACCTTGAAGCTGGACATGTCGATCACCTGGTCGGTGTCGAACTCCACGTCGAACTCGTCCTCGATGGCCGCGACCAGCGCCATGTGACCGACCGAGTCCCAGGCCTCGATGTCGCGGTACTTCAGGTTTTCGACATCGACATCGCCATCGAGGTCCAGCGCCTCGACGAAGACCTCACGCAGCTTGCCGGCGACTTCCGCCATGTCCGTACTCCTAGTGCTCTTCGCGTGGACGGGCGTCCCACGCCTTCACCAAGGTAGAGAGGTCGCCGGGCAGCCGATCGGCCAGCCCGTCCTCAGGGAGACCGGCCTTACCCTTCAGCCACGGCCCCATCGCCTCGATGGTGTCCTCGTCCAGGCCACGTCGGGACAGTCCCACGGTGTTGACGCCGGTCACCCGCGCGGGGTTGCCGACGGCGATGGTGAACGCGCCCACCTCCTTGCGGACCGCGGAGCTCATCCCGACCATCGCGCCGGGGCCGACCACGACCCGCTGGTGCAGGATCGCGCCCATGCCCAGGTTCGCCCCGGACCAGATGTGGCAGTGGCCGCCGGTGATGACGTTCGAAGCGACCGTGACGGCGTCCTCGACGATGCAGTCGTGGGCGATGTGAGAGCCGCGGAGGAAGTAGCCGCCGTCGCCGATGGAGGTGGTGCGCCAGGTGCCCTGGTGGATGCTGACGTACTCCCGGATCCGGTTCCGGCCGCCGATGACGACTCCGTGGCCGTCGTGATCGGGATCACCGTTCGGCGGGGTCTCCCAGGCGGCGGGGTGCTCGCGGCCGCGGTCCTCGCCCGGGGTCCCGATGGTCACGTGCGGGCCGATCCAGTTGCCGTCCCCGATACGCGTGGGGCCCACGATGACCGTGAACGGTCCGATGACGTTGTCTTCACCGAGCTCGACACCCTCGCCGATGACTGCTGTCGGGTGGATGCGGTTCACCACGTGAGTTCCGTTCGTCGTGGCTGGAGGCAGCCTGGGGTACTGGGCGCTTCGGCGGTCCCGGTAACGTGTGGCGCGCGCCAGCGCGGGCGGCCGGGCGCAGAAACGGCAGCTCACCGTACCGGACGCACCTGAACGCCCCGTCGAGAGAGACTTGCAGATGATCCCCATTACCGTGGTCGACGTCCGTGACGCGGAGGACCTCGTCGTCGAGGTGCTCCGATCCGGTGTCATCGCACAGGGACCGATGGTCAAGCGCTTCGAGGACGCGTTCGCGAACGTTTCCGGCACCAAACACGCGATCGCCGTCAACAACGGCACCACCGCGCTGGTCGCCGCCATCCAGGCGCTCGACCTGCGGCCGGGCGACGAGGTCATCACCTCGCCGTTCACCTTCGTGGCGACCCTGAACGCGATCCTGGAAGCCGGCGCGACCGTCCGCTTCGCCGACATCCGGCGCGACGACTTCGCGCTCGACCCGGACGCCGTGGCCGCGGCGATCACCGACCGCACCAAGGTCCTCATGCCCGTGCACCTCTACGGGCAGACCGCGGACATGGGCAAGCTCGCGCCGCTGGCCGCCGAGCACGGGCTCCAGGTCATCGAGGACTCCGCGCAGGCCGTCGGCGCGTCGTTCCAGGGCAAGCAGGCCGGTTCCTTCGGCATCGGCTGCTTTTCCTTGTACGCCACCAAGAACGTGACCACCGCCGAGGGCGGCATGATCACCACGGACGACGACGAGCTGGCCGACAGCCTGCGTGTGCTGCGCAACCAGGGCATGCGTTCCCGCTACGAGTACGAGGTCGCCGGGCACAACTACCGGATGACCGACCTGCACGCCGCCGTCGGCATCCCTCAGCTGGAGAAGCTGGACCAGCTCACCGCGGCCCGCCAGGCCAACGCGAAACGCCTCACCGAGGGTCTCGCCGGCACCCCGGGCCTCGACGTCCCGCGGGTCCTGCCGGGCCGCGAACACGTATGGCACCAATACACGGTGCTGGTCGGCCCGCACGCCTTCCTCTCCCGGGACGAACTCGCCGCCGCCCTCACCGAAAAGGGCATCGGCAACGGGATCTACTACCCGAAGATCGTCTTCGACTACGAGTGCTACCGAAACCACCCGCAGATCCCCGACGCGCGTGCCGAGGACTTCCCGGTGGCGTCGTCCATCGTCACGCAGGCGCTTTCGCTGCCGGTGCACCCGTACCTTTCCGAGTCCGATCTGGACACCATCATCGAAACCGTCCGCGAGGCACTCGGCGCATGACCGCCCACAGGATCGCACTCATCGGCACCGGGAACATGGGCTCGCTGCACGCCCGGGTGCTGGCCGCGAACGAGCGCGTGGACCTCGTCCGGGTGATCGATCCGCGTGAAGAGGCGGGGCGCAAGGTCGCCGACCGCTACGAAACCCAGTGGGCGCCCGAAATCGGCTCTCTGTCCGATGTGGACGCCGTCGTGCTCGCTTCGGCCACCGAGGCGCATTACGAGCTGGCACAGGAGATCCTGGGCCAGGGCAAGCCGATGCTGGTCGAGAAGCCGGTGTGCAACAGCTTCGAGTTCTCCCAGGAGATCGTATCGCTGTCGGCGAAGAAGGACATCCCGCTGATGTGCGGGCTCCTGGAGCGCTACAACCCGGCCGTGATGACCGCGCTGGCGCTGGTCAACGAGCCGATCCACCTGATGGCCCGTCGCCACGGCCCGTACGCGCCGCGCATCAAGACCGGTGTGGCGTGGGACCTGCTGGTGCACGACGTCGACCTGGCGATCCAGTTCTTCGGCGGCGCGACCCCGCAGCGGGTCGCCTCCGGCGCGGGCTACTTCCACCCCAGCTCGGTCGAAGGCGCCGAGGACACGATCGAGACGGTGCTGTCGTTCGAGTCCGGGCTCGCCACGGTTTCCGCCTCCCGCCTCGGCCAGCGCAAGGTCCGCTCGCTCTGGGTGTCCGAACTGGACCGCATGATCGAGATCGACCTGCTTCGCCGCGACGTCACCATCTACCGCCACGTCTCGCACGACTCGGTCACCGAAGACGGTCTCGGCTACCGCCAGCAGACCGTCATCGAGATCCCGGAACTGGTCACCGCGCGCGAGCCGCTCGCGACGCAGCTGGACCGGTTCGCCGATCTGCTCGAAGGCAAGGTCGACGCCGACACCGAGCGGGACCTGATCCTCCCGTCGCATGCCGTCGTCGACCAGGTGCTGACACAGGCCGCGGCCTGATCATTTGGTGAGGCGCTGGCCTCGCGCGTCGTACGCGACGAGAGGGGTGAGCACGTACGGCGACTCCACCTGGCCCGGTTCGAACCAGAAGATGACGACCGACGGGTCCTCGCTCCACGGGACGATCTTGGCCTCGACCGGTTTCCCGCGCACGGTACTGGTGATCCGCACCGCCGGACCCGAGAAGTAGCCGAACACCGGCACGAACGTGCCCCGGATCAGATCGCCACCGTCCACGGCGTGGAAACCGAACGACCGGTCGGATCCCTTGAACTCGTTGGCGGCCAGGAGCGCGTCGTAGTCGCCGGCCCCGTTCCGGTACGCGACCTGCAGGCCGAACCTGACGTCCGGCATCTGCGGCTCGTCGATCGCGAAGGCGTGGATCACCAGCTCACGGCCGCCTTCACCCTTGATCCCGAGCGGAATCGCCTCACCGAAAGGCTGCTCCGGCGGTGCCTCGGTGGTCGCCGGGGCCGGGGCCGGCGCGGGGGCGGACGCCGACGGCGGCGTGGGCGCGCTCGCGGCGGGCGGAAGCGGCTGCTGTTCGGAGGAGGAGCCCTTGAGCGCGACCGCGCCGACGATGACCAGCACCGTGACCAGAGTGGCGGCGACCCCGCCCGCGCCGGTCGCGAGACGGCGGCGACGGCGGATCCGCCTGCCCTTGGTCATGATCGCGCCGAGGTCGGGTTCGGCGAAGCCCTCGGCAGGCGGTTCCCGCAATGCCGAACGCAGCGTCTCGAGGTCGGTCATCGTCCCAGCCCCCCGATCAGTTCCGTTCCGTCCTCCGCGGTGATCCGCAGCTTGCTCAGGGCGCGGGAATTGGTGCTCTTCACGGTGCCGATCGAGACACCCAGTTCGCCGGCCACGTCGGATTCCTTCAAATCGAAGAAGTGCCTGAGCACCACGACGGCCCTTTCCCGGTCTGTGAGCGTACGCAACGCGTCAAGCAGCCATTTCCGCTGGACGACGGCACCGGCGACGTCCAGGCCGCTCGGCTGCTCGGGGATGTCCTCCGTGGCGTTCTCGCGGATCGGGCGCCGCCAGCCGTCGATCACATGGTTGACGAGGACCTGCCGCGCGTACGCGTACGCGTCCTTACGGCGTACGCGCGACCAGGCCGCGTACGTTTTCGCGAGCGCCGTCTGGGTGGCGTCCTCGGCCTGGTGACGGTCGCTGGTGAGCAGGTAGGCGGCATGCTGAAGACGGTTCGCCGAGTTCCGCACGAACTCGACGAACTCGTCATCGCCGCGAGCCACCCTGGTCCTCATCTCCGTTCGACGGTTGACCACGGGAAAGGTTGCCTCGACCGCTCAGTCCTTCCGGCGAGTGAACCGGAGCGCGACGACGAGCCCGGCCACGGCCACGGCGACCGCGAGGACAATCCACACCCAGGTCGGCACCAGGCTTTCCGGAGTGGTCTCGCTCACCTGCGGCGCCGGGGAGGCACTGCTCGGCGGGGCCTGGCTGCCGGCGGGGGTCTGGCTCGACGGGCTCGACGGGCTCGGTGCGGCCGCCGGGGCGCTGAGGGTGAACTTCACCGAGCCGCTCGCGGCATGCGAATCGTCGAAGGCCACCTTGTACCGGAGGGTGTACTCGCCCGCCGGCCCGACGGCCTGGACCGGCGCCGTGACGACCGTGCCGGCGACCTCGGCCCGGCCGACCGTCCACGACGCGTTCTCCGGTCCGGTGATCTGGATCGGGTTGTCGTCGGCGAGGGTGACCGGCCCCGAGAAGGTCAGCTTGATCTGCGTCGGCGGTGTCGCCAGCGAAGCGCCCCTGGCCGGGTCACTGCTCTTCAACTCCGAATGGGCCATCGCCGGGGCCGCGGCGCCCACCAGGGCCAACCCGGCGACCAGCAACGACGCGCCGAACCGCTTGAACCTCATCTGACACCCTTCTCAGCGGGGAACTCCCCGCCCGAGCCTAGTAGTCGGATGCCACGGTGCGGTGGTTCCGCTCGTGAGTGGTCAGGGGCGCTGCGCGTGCCGGGTGGTCAGCGCGTCGAGGTCGAGGGTGAGCGGGGTTCCGTCGAAGTCGAGGCTCACCTTGCCGGTGTGCTCGCCGAAGTTCTCGTACTCGCCGTCGATCAAACGGTAGGTGGTCATGTGATCGACGACCGTGCGCTTGCGGACTCGCGGAGCCGTGTCGCGAAAGCCACTTTCGGGACATCAGACGTCGCGAAAGTGGCTTTCGCGACACGCTCGCCGACCCGCCCCGGGTCACTCCGTGAAGTCGCCCGCCGGGGCACCCCAGGAGCCGGGGGTGTCCCCGCGTTCCTCGGCCAGCGCCCGCCGCCGCGCGTTCTCGGCGCGGACACGCTCCACTTCGGACTGGATGTACTCGTCGTCGTACTTCTGGAACACGCGCGCCGGGTTGCCCGCGACCAGGGTGCGCGGCGGGACATCCTTGGCGACCACGGAATTCGGCTGCACGGTGGCGAAATCGCCGATCGTGACGCCCGCCATGATCACCACGAGGCCGCCGATGAAGCAGCCTTTGCCGATCTTCACCGGTTTGCGCTCGATCAGGTCGCTGCCGGAGTGGTTCTGCAGCGTCATGTTCGCGAGCCAGCTGGAATGCGTGAAGATCAGCGTGTTCAGCCCGATGCTGGTGTGCTCGCCGATCTCCAGCCCGCCGCTCGCGTCGAGCGCGGCGCCTTCCCCGATCCAGCAGTGTTCGCCGATCTTCAGGTTCTCCGGGCTGATGATCTTGACCCGTTCGCGAACACGGGTCGACTCCGGCAGTCCGTAGAACCGAGCGCGCTCGGCGTCGTTCATGTACTGCGAGACGAGTTCGGTCAGGATCTGCGGGCGCAGCCGGTTGCTGCGCTCGTCATCGAAGAACATCGGCCTCGGTCACCAGTTTCTCGAAGGTACGCAGGTGTTCCTCGGCGACGACGTCGAGGCCGAAGTTGGCCCGCACCATCGCGCTTTCCCGCTGTGCCACCAAAGCCCGCTTCTCCGGGTCGTCGAGCAGGTCGATGACGGTGTTCGCCACCGCCTCGCTGTCGTCCGGCCGCACCAGCAGGATGTTCTCCCCGTTGCGCAGTTCGATGCCCGGGTAGTTGTCCTCGCTGACCGACGCGATGGTCGCGGTGCCCGAGAGCATCGCCTCCAGCGACGCGGTACCGCAGCCGCCGTTGAGGTCGTGCGTGACGATGTCGGCGGCGGCGAAGTACGCGGGGACGTCGGCCTTCGGCACGGCGCCGGTGACGATGACGGCGTCCGCGACGCCGAGTTCTTCCGCCCGCTTCAGGAAGACGTCGTGGTAGACGCGCCCGACGACGAGCACCTTCACCCCGGGATGTTTGTCCAAAATGGACGGCAGCGCCTCGACGAGCGGGAGCCGGTTGCGCAGGGGGATCACGTGTCCGAGCGAGACGATCACCGGACCGTCACCGAGCCCGTGCTCCGCCCGCACATCGAGAGTCAGCGGCTTCTCGAAGTTCCCGGTGTCGACGGCGATCGGGAAGTAGTCCGAGTTCGCGTCGCTCGTGCCGTAGCGCTCGACGCAGTAGTCGACCCCGAGTTTGTCGAGGATGACGTACCGCGGCTTGAGATAGCGCAGGATCGGGTTCACCAGCACGCTGTCCAGGAACCGGAACACGCCGCCGTACAGCTTGTTGTCGCTGATCAGCAGCGTGTGGATGGTCAGCAGCATCGGCAGCCTGTGCCGCCGCGCGTACAGCCCGGCCAGCCACGACAGATCGAAGAACTGCCCGTGCAGGTGGACGGCGTCCGGCTTGAACTCGTCCAGCAGCTTCCACAGCCGCCGCCAGTTCCCCGGCCTCAGCGAGGCGAAACTCATGTCGAAGTCGATCGACAGGCCCAGTTGCGGCATCTTCACCGCGGGCAGGCGGACGACGCGATAGCCGTCCTTCGTCTCGTCGGCCGGGGCGTCGGCGTAGGCGGCGGTGATCGCGAGCACCTCGTGCCCGCGCGCCGCGTACTGCTCGGCCAGGGACGCCGCCATGTGCGCGCTTCCGCCCACCCTCGGCGGGAAGAAGTTGTTCACCACGGCGATACGCATGGGGCGGCTCTCCCCCGGCGCCATCACCATGCCGTCTCCGCGGAAAAGAATGCCTCGACGGAACTCACTCCGAAGCCTTCACCAGTTCGCGCATGCCCTCTTCCACGGTGATCTTCGGCTCCCAGCCGAGGACCTCACGGGCACGGGTGATGTCCGCGGCGCGGCGCGAGACCAGCACCTCTCGCTCGTTGAACTGCGGCTCGACGTCGACGCCGACGGCGTCGATGAGGATCCGCGCCAGCGTCGCGATGGAGGTGTCGATCCCGGTGCCGATGTTGATCGGCAGGTTCGCCTGCTCCGACTCGAGCGCCGCGACGACGGCGCGAGCCAGGTCCGTGACGTGCACGAAGTCCATCGACTGGTCACCGCGGCCGTCGATGACCGGCGGCTGGCCGGCGCGCAGGCGCTGGATGAAGTGGTTGATCACCGACGTGTAGTAGGCCTCGATCTTCTGGCCGGGGCCGTACACGTTGAAGAACCGCAACGCGTTCCAGGACAGGCCCTTGGTGCGCTCGTAGAAGCCGAGCATGTCCTCGCCCGCGCGCTTCGAGATGCAGTAGGGCGTGAGCGGCTTGAGCTCGTCGTCCTCGTGCATCGGCAGCCGCTTCGGGTCGCCGTAGACGGACGCGGTCGAGGCGAACACCACCCGCTCGACACCCTCGTCCGCCGCGGCGGCGAAGACGTTGTGGTTGCCGACCATGTTGATGTCGATGGACTCGTGCGGGTCCGCGACCGACTTGTTGATCGACACGGTGGCGAAGTGGATGACGTGCGTGCAGCCGCGCATGGCCTCGCGCACGGCGCCGCCGTAGCGGACGTCCTTCTCGACCAGCTCGACCTTGCCCGTGGCGACGAACTCGTTGATCCGGGCGCGGTCGCCGCGGGTCATGTTGTCGAAGACGCGGACGGTGTAACCGCCCTCGATCAGCATCGGGATGACGTGCGCGGCGATGAAACCGCCGCCCCCGGTGAAGAAGACCTTCTTGTCGGGCATTTCTCTCCTAGCTCGGCAGTGCGGCGCTGACGGTCCCGATGACCCGGTCGACCTGGGCATCGGTGAGGTTGGCGTGCATCGGGACGGCGAGATGACGGGCGAAGAGGTCCGCCGATACCGGCAAGGTCTGCTTCTTGCCGTAGATGGGCTGGAGGTGCGAGGCGTAGGTGCCGAAGTTGCACTGCACGCCCTGTTCGCGGATCCGCAGCGCGAGCGCGTCGCGGTCGATCTCCGGGGCCACGGTGAGGATGTAGGCCTGCCACGGGTGCTCGCGGTCCGGCAGTTCCACCGGTACGTCGAGACCGGGCAGGTTCTCGAACGCCTCGTGGTAGCGCTTGGCCACCGAACGGCGGGCCGAGAGCAGGTCCGGGAGCCGGTCCAGCTGCACGTTCATGATCGCGGCCTGCACGTCCGAGAGCCGGAAGTTGTAACCCAGCTCGTGGAACTCCGGGATCGGGAGCGCGCCGGAACCCTCGCGGGTGATGGCGGGCTCGATGCCGTAGGTGTGCAGCTTGCGCGCGTGCGCGATGAGGTCTTCGCGGTCCGAGACCAGCGCGCCACCCTCGCCCGCGGTGATGCCCTTGCGGCCGTGGAAGGAGAACGCGGCCAGGTCGGCGAGGCTGCCCGCCGGGCGGCTCTTGTACGTCGCGCCCGCGGCGCAGGCGGCGTCCTCGAACAGCCACAGGCCGTGCTTGTCGGCGATGGCGCGGTACTCGTCGAAGTCACCGGGCTGCCCGGCGACGTCGACGGCGAGGATGCCGACCGTGCGCGGGGTGATCAGGGCTTCGATCGACGCCGGGTCGGCGCTCCAGACGTCGGGTCGGACGTCCGCGAACACCGGGGTCGCGCCGGCCTGGAGCACGGCGTGGCCGGTGGCGGGGAACGTGTAGTCGCCGACGATGACCTCGTCGCCCGGCTTCACGCCGAGCACACGCAACCCGAGGAAGAGTGCCGAGCCACAGTTGCTGGTGGTCAAGGCGTGCGCGGTGCCGACGGTCTTCGCGAAGCGTTCCTCGAAACGACGGCACGAGGGGCCGGCACCGGCCAGCCAGCCGGATCGGAAGACCTCCGCCACGGCGGCGAGTTCTTCGTCGCCGACGGTCGGCTGACCGAGGACCACGGGTTCCTGCTCAGACATACCTCTCCCATTGCGTGGGGACCCGGCGAAGTGTATAGACGCCGATCGGCGTAGTTCGGGCGGGCTGGATCCGCCCAGGTCAGCGACGCCCTACTCTTTAGCCCATGCGATTCGGCGTGCTGGGGGCGACGGAGGTGCGCCGCGACGACGGCGCCGCCGTCCCGATCGGCGGGCCCAGGGTGCGGACGTTGCTCGCGTTGCTCGCGCTGGAGGCGGGCCGGATCGTCCCGGCGGAGCGGCTCATCGACGGCCTCTATGGCGAGCAGCCACCCGAAGGCGTGGCGAACGCGCTGCAATCCCAGGTCTCGCGGCTACGCGGCGCGCTGAAGGAACTCGCGCCCGTCGAGTTCAGCCCGGCGGGCTATCGGCTCGTCGTGGATCCCGACGACGTCGACGTGCACCGGTTCGAGCGGCTCGCCACCGAGGGACGACGCGCTCTCACGGCGGGAGATGCCGCGAAGGCGGCGGAACTGCTTCGCGACGCTCTCGCGCTCTGGCGTGGCCCGGCCTTCGCGGACATCACCGACGCGCCGTTCCGGGATCCACAGGTCGCCAGGCTGAACGAGCTGAAGACGTCGGCGATCGAAGACCGCGCCGAGGCCGAGTTGAAGCTGGGAAGACACGAAGGAGTCCTCGCCCAGCTTCGCGAGGTCGTCGACGAGCAGCCCTTGCGGGAACGGCTCCGCGCGCTGCTGATTCGCGCGTTGCACGCCGCGGGACGGCAGGCCGACGCGCTCACCGCGTTCGAGGAAGCCCGCCGGGTACTGGCCGACGAACTCGGCGCCGACCCCGGCCCCGATCTCGCCGCCGCGCATCTGGCCGTGCTCCGCGGTGAGACGCCGCCGGTCAAGACAGCGCCCATCGAGACCACGGCGTTGCCCGCGCAGCTCACCAGCTTCATCGGCCGTGAAGGCGATCTCCGGCACCTGCTCGGCAGGCTGGAGAGTTCGCGGCTGGTGACGCTGACCGGACCGGGCGGGGCAGGCAAGACTCGGCTGGCCATCGAGACGGCGGCCGCCGTGGACCTCCCCGCGGTCTTCGTCGAGCTCGCTCCGTACACCGAGGACGCGGATGTCGCCCACGCCGTGCTGACCGCGCTCGGCCTGCGAACGGTCCCGCTCGGAACGGTCACCGCCCCGGTGGAGAACGCGCCGCTGGAGCGGCTGATCGACGCGCTGGCCGACCGCGCGGTCCTGCTGGTGCTCGACAATTGCGAGCACCTGGTCGAGGGCGCCGCGAAACTGGCCGCCCGGCTGCTCGGCGCGGCGCCCGCGCTGCGGGTGCTCGCCACCAGCCGCGAACCGCTGGGTATCACCGGGGAGGTGGTCTCCCCTGTGCCGCGGCTCGCCGTGCCGCCGCCGGGCACGCCGCCCGCGCGGTCGCTGGAATTCGCCGCCGTCCGCCTGTTCGCCGACCGCGCGCGAGCGGGCGATCCGGGTTTCACGGTCGACGAAGACACCGCGGGCGACGTCCAGCGGGTCTGCGCCGCGCTCGACGGGCTGCCGCTGGCCATCGAACTCGCCGCCGCGCGGGTGCGGACCCTGCCGGTCGGCGAGATCGCCGCCCGGCTGGGTTCATGGCCTCTCGGTGGGAAAGCGCACCTCGAGGGCGACGACCGGTTCGGCCTGCTTTCGCGGGGCAGCCGGGTCGCCGAGAGCCGTCACCGCACCCTGCGCGCCGTCGTCGAGTGGAGCTGGGATCTGCTCGACGAGGACGAACGCCTGCTCGCCAGGCGGCTGACCGTCTTCGCGGGCGGCACGACCCTGGCCGACGCCGAAGCGGTCTGCGCCGTGCCGGACATCGCGGAGCTGCTTCCGTCCCTTGTGGACAGATCGCTCGTCGAGCGCACCGGGAACCGGTATCGGATGCTCGAAACCATCCGCGCGTTCTTCGCCGGAAAACTCGCCGAAGCGGGCGAAACCGAACACTTGCGGCGCGCGCACGCCGAGCATTTCCTCGCACTGGCCGAAAAAGCGGATCCGCTGCTGCGCACCGGCGAGCAACTGGTCTGGCTCGATCGGCTCGATGCCGCCTACGACGATCTCCTGGCCGCGTTGCGCTGGGCCGCCGACTCCGACGTGCGGATCGCGCTGAGGCTTTCGGCTTCGCTGGTGACGTACTGGTGGATGCGCGGCCGCCGCTTCGAGGGCTCGACGCTGTGCTTGGAAGTGGTCAAACGGCTCGGGGAGCGGGCGCCGGACGGGCTCGAAGAGGAGTACCAGCTCTGCGTGCTCACCGCCGCCGCGGGGCTGCGGGGCCACGAGGCGCTCGACCGGCACCTGCCGCTCGTGGACGGCCTCATGCTGAGCCTCGTCAAGGCGCCCCGGAACCCGGCGCTACTGCTGTTGATGGGTGTCGTGACCGGACCGCCAGGTGACGACGACGCGCTGATCGAACGCAGCCGGGTGCTGCTGGCGAACAGCGACGCCTGGAGCCTCGCCCTCGCGCCGACCGGTTACGGCCTCCGCGCGCTGATGCAGGGCGACCTCGGCACGGCGGAGGAATTTCTGCGCGAGGGGGCGCAGGCGTTCCGCTCGCTCGGGGAACGCTGGGGCCTTTCCATGGCCCTCGACCATCTGTCGCAGATCCTGATCTGGACGAACCGGCAGGCCGAAGCGCTCGAAACGATGAACGAGGCCTTGCGGCTGATGCGGGAACTCGGCGCGTCCGACGACAACGCCGACCTGCTGTGCCGACGCGGCGGCAGCAAACTGCTCCACGGCGACGCGGCGGGCGCGCGTGCGGATTTCGAACTCGCCATCGAGATCGCGCGCCGCGCCGGGATGCCCGAAAGCCGGGCGGCCGGGTACGTGGGGCTGTCGCTCCTCGCCCGGCACGAGGGCGATCTGGCGGCGGCCCGCGCGCTGAGCGAACGCGCTCTCGCGGAGTGTCCCGGTGGTTCGTTCGCGGCCGAAGGGGTGCGGGCCGGCGCGAAGATCTCCCTCGGCTGGGTCCTTGCCGCCGAGGGGGACGTCGACGGGGCCGAGGAACTGCACCGGCTGGCGCTGGTGTCGGCGGACCGCTGGCACGACAGCATCACCATGGCCTGCGCCGTCGAGGGTCTCGCCGGGGTCGCGCTGATCCGGGGCGACGCCGAGCGGGCGGCGGTCCTGATCGGCGCGGCGGTGACCATCCGGGGCACCCCGTTCGCCGTCGATCTGGACGCCGCCCTGCTCAGGACGACCGTGCGGGAACGGCTCGGTGACGACTTCGACCGGGCCTACCGTCGCGGACTCGGCCTGCGGGACACCGCTCAGCTGCCCTAGGCGTGGGTCAGCTGCGTGCCCTGCGGCGCGAAGCGGCCGACGGCCTCGGCGAGGAACCGCTGGTCGAGTTCGGTGTCCTGGACCGCGACGTACAGCGGTGCGGCGTTGATCGGGACCGCGCCCAGGCGGGTCATCCCGGGACCGACCGGGTCGAGGGTGAGCCGGGTGACGTCACGCCACGGCACGACCGTCCGCTCGATCCGGACGCCCACCGCGTCCAGTTCGAAGAGCACCCACTGCTGGTCGTGCAGCGACTTCACGTAGGCGATGGTGCCGACGCCGCCGGCGATCAGGACGATACGCAGCGCACCGGGCGCCTCGATCGAACCGAGCAGGGCGGCGATCCCGAAGAAGGCCACCAGGAGCCCGGTCAGTTTCGCTCCGCCGACCAGGCCCGCGTTCGGCTTGTGCACGCGGAACCGCACGGCGCGCACCAGGTATCTGGTGAGTACCCCGCCGCCGACCGCGGCGGCCAGCCCGAGCATCGTCACCACCAGCGAAACCGGTGAGAAGTCCGCGAAGACGTTGTAGCCGGCGACCAGCGCGACGAACCCGCCGGCGACGGTCAGCATCAGCGCGAGCTTGCCTTTGCGCACGTCCTGCTCGCGGCGTTGGAGGGCGGCCTGGTCCGGCGCGGCGAGGAAGCCGCCGTCGATGTTCCTCATCGGGCGTCACGCTGCGCTTCGGCCGCCGCGCGGCGCTCACGCTGACGGCGGTCGAGGACGTACAGCAGCACGCCGGCGCCGGCGCTCACGGCGGCGTAGAGCAGGTCCTGCAGGCCGTCGTCGGGGTAGCCGGTGGAGAACTCGACCATCGCGAGCGCGACGAAGAGGACGCTGAGGACGGCCCCGCCGATGATGTACACCTTGTTGCTGAGCATGGTTTCCCTCGCTTGTCGTTGCCTGGTGGGACCACTTTCGCCCGGGGCACATGACATTCCGATGACAGCCACCGGCACGTTCGTCAGCCCTTGGTGCGTGAACGGTCAGCGGCGGCGGACACCCTCCGGGGCATGACCTACGTAGCCGGTTCTCCCGAAGACTTCCTCGCCGTGCGGCATCTGACGCTGCGCGGCTCCCAGGCCGAAATCGGCCATGCCCTCGGCGCCGAGGTGAAGGCGCGCTCGGCCTGGTCGCCGCCGTCGCTCGATCCGATCGTGGCCAAGGCGCGGCGTAGCTGGTTCGCCCGGAACTGGCCCCAGTACGCGGCGCGCACGGCCGGGTTCGCCGAGGCGCACGGGTTCGCCGCCGACGCGGCGGTCTCCTTCGACGACGCGAGTGCCTTGCCCCCTGGATCGGGTTGTTCGGCGCTCTGGACGGGGACCGAACTCGGCCGCAACTACGACTTCTTCACCATGAGCTGGACTCAGCTGGGTGCGGCGCTGGCCGGTGAGGAGCCGGTCGACGACGGGACCGTGCCGATGGCGTCACGGCCCTACGTCCTGACGACGATCCCCGACGACGGCATCGCCTCGACGGCCCTCACGATGTCCACAATGGACGGTGGAACGGAGGGGGTCAACGAAGCGGGACTCGTCGTCGCGCTGCTGATGGCCGAGGTCGAGACGGCCATGCCGCTGGAGCACGGTCCGCAGGCGGGCCTGTCGGTACTGCAGGTGTGCCGGTATCTGCTGGACACCTGCGAAACCGTCGACGAGGCCAAGGAAGCGCTGATGCTCGCCAAGCAGTACGCGCACGGCGCGCCCTGCCACTACATCGTCGCCGACGCCTCCGGCCGCGGCTTCGTGTACGAACGCGGAGCGCACGACGTCGAGTACTTCGTCGAGGTGGCCGACGGGCCGTTGTGCGTCACGAACCACCTGCTGCACCGTCATCCCGATCTCGACGCGCTGCCCGAGGACACCCCGGAGACCATGCGCACCTACGAGCGGCTTCGCACCGTCACCAAGGAAGCGGACGCCGGGCCGCGCGACGCGCTCGACGCGGTGTCCTTCGCCGTCGAGCCCGGCGCGCCGTGGCGGACGTTGTGGCGCAGCGTCCTCGACCCGTCGTCCCGGACGCTGAGCACGCGGTTCTACCTGGGTGACGGCGAGAACGGTACCGCGCGGCACACGCCGGAACTCACGTTCGGCGTTTCACGGTGACCATCGGCAAGGGCCGCAAGATCGGCACCGTCGCGGTCTGCGTGCTGGCGCAGCTGCTGATCGCGATCGACCTGACCGTGCTGCACCTGGTGCTGCCGTCGCTTTCGGAGCAGATGCACCCATCGACGACGGAACTGCTGTGGATCGCCGACGCGTACGGTTTCGCGCTCGCCGGGCTGCTGATCACGATGGGGAACATCGGCGACCGGGTCGGGCGGAAGAAGCTGCTGCTGATCGGGGCGTCGCTGTTCGGTGTCGCTTCGGTGATCACGGCGTACGCGCCGACGGCGGAACTCCTGATCGCCGCCCGCGCGTTGCTCGGGATCGCCGCCGCGACACTGATGCCGTCGACGCTGTCGATCCTGCGGAACGTGTTCACCGGCAAGGAACGCGCGGCCGTGATCGGGATTTCGAGCGGGCTGACGATCCTCGGTTTCGGCATGGGACCGCTCGTCGGCGGGGTCCTGCTCGACCACTTCTGGTGGGGATCGGTGTTCCTGGTCAACGTGCCGGTGGTGGTGGTCATGGTGATCGCGGGCGCGCTGATCCTGCCCGAATCGAAGAACCCGGTGGCCCATCGCATCGACGTGCCCAGCGTGCTGCTCTCCCTCGTCGGCATGGTCGGGATCGTCTACACGATCAAGGAAGTCGCGTACAAGGGCTGGGGACACTGGGACGTCGGGGTCGCCGCCGTGCTCGGCCTCGGCTGCCTGCTGGCGTTCGTCCTGCGGCAGCCGCGGCTGGCCGAACCGCTGATGGACCTGAAGCTGTTCGCCCAGCGGGCGTTCTCGGCGACCGTCGGCACCACGATCCTGGCGATGTTCGCGCAGCTCGCGGTGTCGCTGATGTTCGCGCAGTACCTGCAGCTGGTGGCGGGCTGGTCGCCGCTGAAGGCCGGGCTCGCCGGGCTGCCCGGGATGGGCGGCGCGATCCTCGGCGGTGTGCTCGCCCCACTGGGGATCAAGGCCTTCGGCCGCGCCGCCACGATCGCGCTCGGCTGTGCCCTGTCGGCGGTCGGCTTCGCGTTGTACTCGGGCGTCGCCGTGACGATCGTCTACACGGACCTGCTCGCCGCGATGATCGTCTTCGGGGTCGGCCTGGCGCTGATCCTCACCGTCGCGACGGACACGGTGCTCGGCGTCGTGCCGAAGGCCAGGGCGGGCGCGGCGTCGGCGATCTCCGAGACGGCGACCGAGCTCGGTGGGGCGCTCGGGATCGCCGTCCTCGGCAGTGCGCTCGGTGCGCTGTACCGGAACGAACTCGTCGTCCCGCCGGGTGTGCCACCCGAAGCGATTTCGGACACCCTGGGCGGCGCCGTCCAGGTCGCGGCGCAACTCCCACCGGAACAAGGCGCGCTGGTTCTGGCCAGTGCGAAGTCGGCGTTCGTCGACGGGTTACAGGTGACGATGGTGTGCTCGGCGGGATTGATGGCGTTGCTGGCGGTCAGCGTGCTGTTCACCTTGCGAGGGGTGCCGAAGGTCCTCGAAGACCCCGACGCGGAACCTGCTCCGGTGCCCGCCCCGGTGGCTGTGTCCTGATCGCGCGTGAAGGCCCCCTTGCCTCGGCTGACCCGAGGGAAGGGGGCCTTCACGCGCGATCGTCAGCGCGGGCCGGCCAACGGCACGGCGCGTTTGTCGCCGGACCGGACCATGGCCAGCAAGGGTTTCGCGGCCACCGCGAGCAGCCGGGCCGCGAACGTGCGGCCGTTGCGGCGCGCGATGTCCGGGCCGAAGGCGTCCATGAGCGCGACGAGCCCCGGCAGGGGCCGGACGAACAGCGTCACTTCGGCGATGAGCCCGTCTTCGCCGAGTTTCAGTACCGCCGCCTCTTCGATCTCCTCGCCGCCGATACGCGCGGTGTAGACGACGACCCGCGTCGCCTCGTCGCCGGTGTCGGTGTGGAACCGGACGTCGCGCAGATGCGAGTACGCGACCTCCAGCAACGGCCGGAGTTCCGCGTGCCCGGTGAACCGGACGCGGCTCGTCAACGGTGACCGCACGACAGCGTCCGGCGCGAAGGCGCTCAGCGCGAGTTCGACGTCTCGGGTTTCGAGAGCGCGGCGGTACCGCTCGGCGGTTTCGATGCTCATATGTCCTCCTGGATCAGGTTCCCCAGCCCACGCCACAACAGGTCCGCTGTGAGCGCGACGACCTGCTCCCGCGGGATGTCGCGGTTGCTCCACCACCAGGTGGCGATGGCGTTCAGTGCGCTCTTCGCCGCTTCGGCGAGCGCCTCGTTCGCGCGGTCGCGCGGCAGGTCCGCGGTCAGCGCCAGACCGGGGACACGGGCGAACACCTCGGTCAGCTGCCCCGTGGCCCTGTCCTGCCCGCGCCGGTGCACCTCGGCGACCGCCTCGTCGGACGGCGTCTCGGCGAAGATCATCCGCCAGCCGCGTTCGTTCGTCTCCATCCAGGCGAAGATCGCCGCCACCCGGCCACGCAGCAATCCCTCGGCGGTGTCCGACGGCGGCAGCTCCGCCCAGCCTGCCAGCAGGCTGTCCACTTCGGACTCCAGGAGCCCGGCGTACAGCGCGGCCTTGGACGGGAAGTGGTCGTAGAGCACGGGTGTGCTGATACCGGCGGCCGTCGCGACCTCGCGCATCCCGGCCGCGTCGTAGCCGGACGCGGCGAACACCCGCGCCGCCGCGGCGAGGATCCGCTCCCGGCGTTCTTCCCTGCTCAAGCGCTTACCTGACATTGGTTAGGTACGGTACCACCGAACCTGACAGCTGTCAGGTAGCACTCCGGGTAACCTGGTCGATCGTGCGCACAGTCGTAGTCATCGGAGGCGGGATCGTCGGTCTCGCCACCGCCTGGGAGCTGACCAAACGTGGTCTGGACGTCACGGTGCTCGAGAAGGAGGACCACTGGGCGGCCCACCAGACCGGGCACAACTCGAACGTCGTCCACGCGGGGCTCTACTACAAACCCGGGTCGTTCAAGGCCAGGATGGCGAGCGCGGGCAACCGGTCCATCGTGGACTTCGCCCGGCAGTACGGGGTGCCGGTGGAGGTCTGCGGCAAACTCGTCGTCGCCACCTCCGAAGCGGAGCTTCCGGCGCTGAAGGTGCTCGCCGAACGCGCCGAGGCGAACGGCGTCCCGGCGAAGCTGATCACCCCGAGCGAGGCCCGCGAGTACGAGCCCGAGGTCTCGTGCGTCGCCGCGCTGCGCGTGGAGTCCACCGGCATCATCGACTTCCCCGCCGTCTGCACCGCACTGGTGCGGCTGCTCGACGAATCCGACGCCGATTTGCGGCTCGGCACGCCCGCACTGGGGATCCGCCAGGGCCGCACCGGCGGCGTCGAGGTGGCGACCGGTGACGACGTGATCCACGCGGACGCCCTCGTCAACTGCGCGGGCCTGCACGCCGACCGCGTCGCGCGGCTCGCCGGGCTGACCCCGAGCGCGCGGATCGTGCCGTTCCGCGGCGAGTACTACGAGCTGAAACCGGAACGCCGCCATCTGGTGCGCGGCCTGATCTACCCGGTCCCGGACGCGTCGCTGCCGTTCCTCGGCGTGCACCTGACCCGCATGCTCGACGGCAGTGTGCACGCCGGCCCCAACGCCGTGCTCGCGCTTCGCCGCGAGGGCTACACCTGGCGCGACATCTCGGCGAAGGATCTCGCCGAGGTCGCCCGCTTCCCCGGCGTCTGGCGGCTCGCGCGCAAGTACGCGTACCCGACCGGGCTCGACGAGGTCCGCCGGTCGTTCTCGCGCCGCCGCTTCGCCGCAAGCCTCGCTCGGCTCGTCCCCGCCGTCACCGAGGACGACATCGTGCGGCACGGCTCCGGCGTCCGCGCGCAGGCGCTGCGCCCGGACGGCGCGCTCGTCGACGACTTCCTGATCGAGACCGCACGCGACCAGGTGCACGTCCTCAACGCGCCCTCACCGGCGGCGACCAGCGCGCTGGAGATCGCGAAGCACATCGCCGACGAACTGGCCTAGAAGGCGGGCATGTTCCCGGTCACCAGCGGCATCACGGCCTGCGGGATTTCGCAGGCCTTGGCGTTGTCGCTGAGGTCACCGGTGTCGACCTTGACCGAGGAGGTCTCCGTGACCGGGAGCATCGCGACGCAGATCGGGCTGTCCGGGCTCGAATAGACGAACCACTTCTTGCCCGCCACCATCTGCTCGACCGGCGTGCCGTCGAGACCGGGGACGTCCTCGAGTTTCGTCGCCGTGTAGATCCACAGGTCGAGGGCCTTCTTGCCCTTGTCGCCGTCGTTGTCGTCCCACTGGCAGCCGTTCTTCGGGTCCCTCGACGAACCGTTCATCGGCCGCGCGGCCTGGAGGTTGAACGGCGTCACCTGCTCCGGCTTGAGCAGCGAGCACGGATCGACGGTCATGAGCGGGCCGGAGGGCTCGATCGGCTTCTGGCCGGGGGGCGCGGTGAGCGGCGGGCTCGGCTGTCCGCCGGGGAGGTGGGACGCGACCGCGGGAGCCGCGGCCTTCGCCAGGTCACAGGCCTTGGTGACGTCTTCGCCGGGGGCCTCGCTCGTGATCTCGACGAAGGTCTTCGGATCGAGTTCGGTCATCAGCGAACAGTGGCTCGGGCCGAAGATGGACGCGTAGCGGGTCCAGGTGAACCCGCCGATGCCGAACTTCTCCCCGGGAAGAGCGCCGTTGACGTACTCGACCAGCGGGAGGTCGAAGCTCTGCGACACCTCGAGCGTGACCCCGTCGGGCGCGTCCTCCAGCTCCGGGTACCGGCAGGTCCCGGGGACCTTCTGCACCTTGTCCGCCGGACGTTCCTTGCCGGGAAAGGTGACACCGATGGCTGCCGCCTGCTCCTGCGTGAGCAGCTTGCACGGCTCGGCCTTCGTGATGACGGGCCCCTGTCCCGGCACCGGCGAGGCAGTACCGCCGACGACCGACGTGCAGCCGCCGAGCGTCAGCACCGCCAGCCCGAGCGCGAGCGAATTCCGAAACCGCATGCGTCCTCTTTCCCTCACCGCCGACCGCTACTTGGATGTCGGCGTGAGCACCTCGGTTCCGCCGAGGAAGGGGCGGAGCGCCTCCGGAACCCGGACGGAACCGTCTTCGAGCTGGTGGTTCTCCAGGATCGCGACGATCCACCTGGTGGTGGCCAGCGTGCCGTTCAGCGTGGCGACGGTCTGCGGGCGGCCGTCGTCGTCGCGGTAACGGATGCCGAGGCGGCGGGCCTGGAAGGTCGTGCAGTTCGACGTCGAGGTCAGCTCGCGGTAGGTCTTCTGCGACGGCACCCACGCCTCGCAGTCGAACTTCCGGTACGCGGAGGTGCCGAGGTCACCGGTGGCGGTGTCGATCACCCGGTACGGCACCTCGATCTTGGCGAGCATCTGCTCTTCCCAGTCCAGCAGGCGCGCGTGCTCGGCCTCGGCGTCCTCGGGACGCGTGTAGACGAACATCTCGACCTTGTCGAACTGGTGGACGCGGATGATGCCGCGGGTGTCCTTGCCGTACGAACCGGCCTCGCGGCGGTAGCAGGACGACCAGCCGGCGTACCGCTTCGGGCCGTTGCCGAGGTCGAGGATCTCGTCGGCGTGGTAGCCGGCGAGCGGGACCTCGGACGTGCCGACGAGGTACAGGTCGTCGTCGCGCAGCCGGTAGACCTCCGACGAGTGCGCGCCGAGGAAACCGGTACCCGCCATGATCTCCGGCCGCACCAGGGTCGGGGTGATCATCGGGGTGAAGCCGTTCGCGGTCGCCTGCGCGATCGCCATGTTCAGCAGGCCGAGCTGCAGCTGGGCGCCGATGCCGGTGAGGAAGTAGAACCGCGAGCCCGAGACCTTCGCGCCACGCTCCATGTCGAGGGCGCCGAGGCCCTCGCAGAGTTCGAGGTGGTCCTTCGGCTCGAAGTCGAATTTCTTCGGCTCGCCGACGTGCTTGAGCACGACATAGTCGTCCTCGCCGCCTTCGGGCGCCTCGGGGTGGACGAGGTTCGGCACCAGGCGGTGCAGCTGCTCGAACTCCTCCGACGCCTCGGTCTGCTCGACCTCGGCCGTCTTGACCTGGGCGGCGAGGTCCTTCGCCTTGGCGAGCAGCTCGGCCCGCTCGTCGCCCTGTGCCTTGGGGATGAGCTTGCCCAGCGACTTCTGCTCGGCGCGCAGCTTGTCGGCGGCGGCGATGGACGACCGGCGGCGGGAGTCGAGGGAGAGCAGCTTGTCGACCACTCCTTCGTCCTCGCCACGGGCGCGCTGCGAAGCGCGCACGACGTCCGGGTCATCGCGCAGAGTCCTGGGGTCAATCACGAGTGCTGAGAGTAGTCCGTGCGAGCCGCACAAAATGTGCGGGTCCACGCGGATAACCCGACAGTCTGATCGTTGCCGCCCGTTTCGGGCCGTCCCCATACTGAGATCTCCCTGCTGCGGACGGAGAAACCCGATGACCGATGCGGACCTGCTGGCGCGGCACAAGGCGGTACTGCCGTCGTGGCTGGCGCTCTACTACGACGAGCCGATCGAGATCGTGCACGCGCAGGACCGCCGGGTCATCGACTCGACCGGGCGCACCTACCTCGACTTCTTCGCCGGCATCCTGACGAACTCGATGGGCTACGACGTCTCGGCGATCAGCGACGCCGTGCGCAAGCAGCTCGACACCGGCATCCTGCACACGTCAACGCTGTACCTGATCCGCTCGCAGGTCGAACTGGCCGAACGCATCGCGAAGCTCTCCGGGATCCCCGACGCGAAGGTGTTCTTCACCAACTCCGGGACCGAGGCCAACGACACCGCGCTCATGCTCGCCACCCAGTACCGGCGCAGCAACCAGGTGCTGGCGATGCGGAACTCGTACCACGGCCGGTCGTTCGCGACGGTCGGCATCACCGGCAACCGCGGCTGGTCGGCGTCGTCACTCAGCCCGGTGAAGGTGAGCTACGTGCACGGCGGTTACCGGTACCGCAGCCCGTTCCGGGCGCTTTCGGACACGGAGTACATCGACGCGTGCGTCGCGGACCTGGTCGACGTCCTGGAGACGGGAACGTCGGGCGACGTCGCGTGCATGATCGCCGAGCCGATCCAGGGCGTCGGCGGCTTCAGTTCCCCGCCGGACGGCCTGTTCAAGGCGATGAAGGAAGTCCTCGACCAGTACGGGATCCTCTTCATCTCGGACGAGGTCCAGACCGGCTGGGGACGGACCGGGGAACACTACTGGGGGATCCAGGCGCACGACGTCGTCCCCGACGCGATGACCTTCGCGAAGGGTCTCGGCAACGGTCTCGCGATCGGCGGCCTCGTGGCGCGCGGCGACCTCGTCGACTGCCTCACCGCGAACTCGATCTCGACCTTCGGCGGCAACCCGGTCGCGATGGCGGGCGCGGCCGCCGTACTCGACCACATCGCCGACCACGACCTGCAGGCCAACGCGCTCGCCCGCGGCAACGAACTGCTCGGCGGCCTGCGCGCGACGGGGCACCCGCTGATCGGGGACGTGCGCGGCAAAGGCCTGATGATCGGCGTCGAACTGGTCGAGCCGGGCGGGATGACGCCGAACCCGGGGGCCGCGGCGCGCATGATGGAGGAGACCAAGGCGCGGGGGCTGCTGATCGGCAAGGGCGGGCTGCACGGCAACGTGCTGCGGATCGCGCCGCCGATGACGCTCACCGCCGACGAGGCCGCCGAGGGGCTCGGGATCATCACCGACGCACTGGGCGCCATCTCCTGACGGACTCGTGAGTGGTAAGGACGGTTCTAACCGTCCTTACCACTCACGAGGATCAGGACTTCACGAAGCGCGCGATGACCTCGCCCAGCCGCCCGCCCGCGTCCTCCTGCAGGAAGTGGCCCGCCCCGGTGATCGTCGGATGCTCGAGTTCGCGGGCGCCGCGCATCGAGCCCCGCAGTTCGAGGCCCCACGGCGCGGTGATCGGGTCGCCGTCGGAGAACGAGACCAGGAACGGCTTGTTCAGTTCCGCCAGCACCTTCAACGCGGCCCGGTTGGCGGCCGCGGCCGGATCGTCCGGGGTGATCGGCACCAGCGACGGCATCGCGCGCGGCGCGGCCTTGTACATCTCGTTCGGGAAGGGCGCGTCGTAGGCGGCGCGGACCTCCTCGGACAGCTTGGTCTGACAGCCCGACTGCACGAAGCGCCCGACGTCGAGCACCTGGGCGTTCTCGACGGTGTCGCGGAACTTGTGCCACAGCTCGGGCATGTCGGTGTCGCCGGTGGGGAGGCCGGTGTTGGCCGCGACGACCCTGGCGAACCGATCGGGGTTTTCGGCGACCAGGCGCAGGCCGATCAGGCCGCCCCAATCCTGGCCGACCAGGGTGACGTCGGTCAGGTCGAGGACGTCGAAGGCGAACGCGCGCATCCACTCCACGTGCCGCTGGTAGGTGTGGTCGACCATGTCGCCGGGTTTGTCGGATCGACCGAAGCCGACCAGGTCGGGCGCGATGGCGCGCAGCCCGGCGTCGGCGAGCACCGGGATGACCTTGCGATAGAGGTAGGACCAGGTGGGCTCGCCGTGCAGCAGGAGAACGGGCGGCCCGTCTTCGGGTCCGGCCTCCACGTATCCCACTCTGATCACGCCGCCGTGAAGGTCGACGAGTTCCGCGTAGCGCGGTTCGAGGTCGAAATCGGGCAGGTCCGAGAACCGGTCGTCCGGTGTCCTTAAAAGGCGCACGACCCCCACGTTAGTGGGAATCGTGCGCCGATGCCGGTTTCAGCAGGTCAAGAAATCACGAAATGCCGACGGCCACGACCAGGCCGAGGGCCAGGTGCGCGGCCGCGACCACGACGCTGACCGGGGCGAACTTGTCGCTCTCGATGGTCGAGCGGACGTCGATGCGGGTCGCCCACTCCAGCAGCCGGACGGCCAGCACCTGGACGACGATGCCGAGCAGGCCGTAGACCAGCGACGTGATGAGGCCCTCGGTCAGGTCGCTGGCGGAGTTCGCGATCGCCACGACGACGATGAACGCCATCGACAGCAGGCCCGACGCGGTGACGATGACCGCGTTCGGCAGGCCACGGCTGACCAGCTGGGACAGCTTGCCGGGCGTGGTCCAGTCGATCGCCCAGAACCCGGCGAACATCAGCAGCAGGCCGACGACGCCGTATAGCAGGATCGCGCCGATCCCTCGCACGAGGTCGGAGCCGAACGTGTCGGACAGCGCAAGGGTGGTGGTCACAGGGTGCTCCCAGAGGTACGTGCTGGTCAGGAATGTCAGGTTTGTGCGGTTGCTTCTATCACGACTCGACGATGCGGTGCGGGACGAACGCCGCACCGTCGTCGGTGACGAGTCCCGCGGTCTCGCGGATGCCGAGGCCGGCGGCCTGGTCCCCGACGATCCACGCGCCGAGCGCGGGCCGGTAACCCTGGAACTCCGGGAGCGGGTCGAACGCCTGGTAGACGAAACCTTCCGCGCCGTAGACACCGTCGGTTTGCGTCTCGTACCCGGTCGCGACGATCTGCACGTTCGCGCCCTCGCGGCCGAGTTTCGGCTTGCGGACGTACTCGGTCAGCAGGCCGGGATCGTCGGCGAAGGCGGGCAGCAGGTTCGGATGCCCCGGGTAGTTTTCCCACAGGATCGCCAGCAGCGTCTTGTTGGAGAGGATCATCTTCCACAGCGGCTCGACCCACAGCGTGCGCGGCATGGTCTCGACGGCGAAGCGGCCGAACTCCTCGTCGACCACCCATTCCCACGGGTAGAGCTTCACCACGGTCGCCATCTGCGCCTCTTCGAGGTCGACGAACCGCTTGAGCACCGGGTCCCAGCCGATCTCCTCGATCGACAGGCCGACGGTGTCGAGCCCGGCCTCGGCCGCGGTCTCCTGCAGGTACGCCGTCGTCACGTGGTCCTCACCGGACGGATCGGCCGACGACCAGGTGAAGTGCAGTTCGTTGGAGGGCAGCTTGTCGGCGAGTTCGCCCCAGCGCTCGACCAGCTTTTCGTGGATCGAGTTCCACTGGTCGTCGTCGGGGAAGACCGCGGTCTTCCAGTGCCACTGCAGCACCGCGGCCTCGAGCAGCGAGGTCGGGGTGTCGGCGTTGTACTCGAGCAGCTTCGCCGGGCTCTTGCCGTCGTACCGCAGGTCGAAGCGGCCGTAGACGTGCGGATCCTGCCGCTTCCACGACTCGGCGATATGCGGCCAGACCCACTCGGGGATGCCGAAGCGGTGGTACTGCTCGGTGGTGATCACGTTGTCGACCGCTTCGAGGCACATCGAGTGCAGCAGCTCCACGTCCGCCTCGACGGACAGGATCTCGTCCATGTCGAAGACATAGTGGACCGACTCGTCCCAGTACGGCCGGGACTTGCCGGAGCCGTCGCGGGCGGGCGTGCCGAAGACCAGGCCCTGCTCTTCGACGATGTTCTGCCAATCCCGCCGGGGCGGCTTGGAATCCCGGTACACCTACGAGCCCCCGCTCTTGCCGCTGCCGCCGCTCTTGCCGCTGATGCCGAACCCGCCACGCTGGACGGACTTGCCCGATTTCGTGCTGACGTTCGCGTTCGACGGCGCGGTGTACGAGCCACCCGACACGCGCTGCCCGATCGCGCCGGAGCCGCCGTAGTTGTAGCGGTAGCTCTGCATCGGCCCGCCGATACCGCCGATGGGGAGGAAGAAGAACCCGCCGCTGACGTAACCGCCGTGCGACCGCACGTAGTTCTCGTCGCAGTTCTGGTCGTTGTCGACGATCTCGGTGTCTTTGGTGGTGCAGACGGCCGTGACGTTCTCCGGCTTCGCGACCGTGTAGAACGTCGCGACCAGACCGACCAGACCGACCGTCACACCGGTTCCGATCAGGATCTTCTTCTTGGTCGAAGACTTCTTCTCGGCGGCGCGAGCGGCTTCGGCGGCCAGCGCCTCCTGGCGCTCCTGCTCCGCCAGCGCCTGCTGTCGCGCCCGCTGCTCGGCCAACGACGGCTGCCGCGCCTGAGTGCTGCCGTCCTGGAAGCGCATGGAGCCGCGCTTCGGCGGCTCCTGAGGGCCCTGTGCCCCCTGGTTGTCATCCTGCGTCATCGAAGCTCCGTAATCGCCCGCCGGCCCGAACCCGTGTCTCAACACTAACCACCCGGTATGCGCACCTTACGTGCGGCGCGGGCATCATGGAGTGGATGTCTCAACAGGCCGAGCGGTTCCGTGATCCGCGAAACGCGCTGAGCACCCTGCGCACCCGGCTCGTCATGGCCGGTGTGTTCGCGGGCGCGATCATCGCGCTTTCGCTGAGTGTGGCGTTTTCGTGGAACGTGGGCCCGGAGGGCGGTGCGGGCGGCGGCGCCCCCAAACTGTCGCCCGCCGCGGCTGAGGCGTTCCAATCTCCCCCTGGCACCTGTCTGACCTGGAACAATCCGGACGCCACCGACGCGCGGCGCGTGCCGTGCGCCGAAGCCCACCTGTTCGAGGTCACCAGCATCGTCGACATCGGCGCGCAGTACCCGCCGGGGGCGCCGAGCCCGAACCTGGAGCAGTGGCAGGAGATCTCCAGGTCCCAGTGCACGATCGACGTCAAGCCGTACCTCGGCCGCACGCTGGATCCGTACGGCAAGCTGAGCATGAACCTGCTCCGGCCGACGCCCGCGCAGTGGGCGGACGGCGACCGGCAGCTGCGCTGCGGTCTGCAGTGGGCGGGCCAGGGCGGCAAGCTCCAGGCGACCAAGGGACCGGCGAAGGAACAGGACCAGTCCGCCGTCTGGGAGCCGGGCACCTGCCTCGCGCTGCTCAACAACAGCTTCGGCGACCCCATCGACTGCGCGCAGGCGCATTCGTACGAGATCATCGCGACGCTCGACCTCAAGACGAAGTTCAAGGACGGTTACCCGTCGCAGGAGCAGCAGAACACCTGGCTGGACACCGCGTGCTCGACGGCCGCGCAGGAGTACACGGGCAACGCGGACCTGGCGGAGAAGAAACTCATCCTCAGCTGGGACGTCCGCGAGCAGGAGAGCTGGGACGCCGGGTCGACGCTGGTGAACTGCAAGGTGGCGGCGGTCCTGCCGGACAACAAGGGGCTGGCGCCGGTCACCGGGAGCGTCAAGGTCGGCACCGGTGAGACCCCGCCGGCAGCGTCGTCTACGTCCTCTTCGGCCCCGAAGACCGGAGGATGAGCGCGTGCCCGTCGAGATGACCCAGCAGCGATTCGAGGAGCTGGTTTCGGAGGCGCTGGACGAGCTCCCGCCCGAATTCGCGGACGCCATGGACAACGTCGTGGTACTCGTGGAGGAGTTCAACGAGGAGTCGCCCACGATCCTCGGCCTGTACCACGGGGTCGCGCTGACCGAGCGGACCCACGAGTACGGCGGGGTGCTGCCGGACCGGATTTCGATCTACCGGCGCCCGCTGCTGGAGATGTGCGACACCGAGGAGGACGTCGTCGAGGAGGTGCTGATCACGGTCATCCACGAGGTAGGCCACCATTTCGGCATCGACGACGCGCGCCTGCACGAACTCGGGTGGGGCTGAGCCGCCGGGCAGGGCGAGAGCAAAGGTCCCTTGCTCCCCCGGCACCGACACGGCGGATTCCGCGCCGAAGGCGACATGGTCGGTGATTTTTGTGCGTGGAGCACCACGGGTTCTCCGGATTCTTAACTGGGCGTAACAACCCAGCCACTTTGGGCGACAGCCCCCGCTAAACTTTTCGACACGTTGTCGTCGGCCGACGCCGGCGAATGCCTGGGGAGGCGGTCCATGGCCGAGTCGACGGCACGAGGGGGGAGCGACCGGCGATTGCGCTGGTTGCTCGCGTCCAGCGCGGCGTCGAACCTCGGCGACGGGATCGGCAAGGTCGCGTTCCCGCTGCTCGCGGTCACCCTGACCCGCGATCCGCTGCTCATCGCCGGTCTTTCGGCGACCCAGTTCCTGCCGTGGCTGCTGTTCGCGCTCCCCGCGGGCGCGCTGCTCGACCGCGTCGACCGGCGGCGGGCGATGATCCTCGCGAACGGCGTCCGCGCCGTCGTCGTCGGCGGGACGGCCGCCCTGGTCGCGTCGGGCGGGGTGACGATCTGGCTGGTCTATGCCGCCGCGCTGCTCATCGGCTTCGCGGAGGTGGTCGCCGACAGCGCCGCGAACGTGCTCATCCCGGCGGTCGTCGGCAAGGGTTCGCTCGACAGCGCGAACAGCAAGCTGCAGGCGTGCGAGATCGTGGGGCAAACCTTCCTAGGCGGGCCAGTCGGGAGCGCCACCTTCGCACTCTTCGCGGCCTTCCCGTTCCTGCTCAACTCGGTGGGCTTCGCGATCGCGGCCGTCGTGTTGATCGGACTCGCCGGGAGTTATCGGCCGAGAGCCACCGACCACGCGCCCGCCGCCCTCCGTACCGAACTGGCGGAGGGTTTCCGCTGGCTGAAGCAAAGCAGGCTGGTGCTACGGCTGGTCGTGATCGCCGGGCTGATCAGCCTGGTCAGCGAACTCGCGCAGGCGCAACTGGTGCTTTACGCGATCGAGTACCTGCGTCTCAGCGAAGCGGCCTTCGGGCTCTTCGCGTTCGTCGGCGGTATCGGCGGCTTGCTCGGCGCGGCCGTCGCCCCGCGTCTGGTGAAGGCGACCAGCCGTCGCGCGGTGCTCCTCGGGGGCACAGCCGGCTGCGGCGCGGCCTTCACAGGCATGGGCCTGACGAGCTCGCCGGTGGCGGGAGCGGCGCTGTTCGGCCTGTTCGCGGCCGCCGTGGTCGCGGTGAACATCGTGCTCGGGACGGCGCGGCACACCCTCGTCCCCGGCGATCTGCTCGGCCGGGTCCTCGGCGTGTGGCGCACCGTCGTCTGGGGCGCGATCCCGATCGGCGCCCTGCTCGGCGGCGTCCTCACCCACGCCCTCGGATCGCCTGCCCGGACGTTCCTCACGTCCGGGCTGCTGCTGTTCGGAGTAGCCGGTTTCGCGTTCGTCTCGTTACGGCAAGGAGCCTTCGATGACGAATCGGCCACGGAGGACCGGGTTCTCCACCGGGACCGGTGAAAACAAAGGCCTTTGGTGCTGAAATAGCCCATCACCGCCACGGGTGACGGGGAGGTCCGCGATGCAGCAGACACTGGTGCCGGAGGCCGGCGTGGGGACGACAGAACCTTCGAGACGCCCGCAAGTACTCACCGCCGTCGCCGGCTTCGTGATCGGCGGTGGCGTGATCGGCATGCTGTGGGCGCTCTCGGGCGTCAACGCGGGGGCGCTCGAAGACGCGCAAGACGCCTGTTCGGCGCTGGCCAGGGTCGGCACGATCCCGGACACCACCGGCTCGGCACCCGGCGAACGGACCGTGGCCGTCCTGGCCCCCGAGGTCCTGCACCGGATGACGGCCGCCCGCGAACTCTCCGCCGCGGCGGCCGCCGCCAACGACACCTACCGGCCGCTGGCCGAGCACATCGACGGGGTCAGCCGGATGGTGTTCAGCCTGCACTTCAACCAGATCTCGGGACAGCGGCACCTGGCGCAGGCCGAACAGCTCTGCACCCAGCTCTAGCCCTTGTGGACGGTCTTGACGGTCAGCTGATTGCCGGGGATCTTCCCCGCACAGCCCAATCCCTGCACCGGCACGAAGTTCGACGCCGTCTCCTGCGGCAGGTACACGCGCAGCCCACGGGTCTCGGTGGGCTTGCAGACCGCCTCGTCGTAGTTGCGGACGTTCACGAAACCGACGTCGGCGATCGCGCTCTCCCCGTTGGCGAGCTGCACGGGTCCGCCCTTGGTGCCGTCGCGGAACGCGGCCTCGCCGACCTGGTGGCCGTCGGCTCCGGTCACATAGGAGACACCTGGGAAGCCCTGGACGGTGCACGGGTGCCCGCTCGCGTTGGTGATCACGAGCTTGCGGTACACCGTGCCCGCGGCGGCGTCACTGTCCTGGATGGACAGTTTGACGTCACCCGCCTTGCACAGCCCGTCGTTCTTCGACGCCTGTGCGGGCGGCTGGACGGGCTGCGGGGCAGGCGCCGGGCTCGAGGAGCTCGCGCTGGGCGCGGCGGAGGTGTCCGGCGCCGAACTGGACGGCGACGCGGACGTGTTCTGCGCGACGGGCGCGGTCTCCGAACCGCAGGCGCTGAGCAGCAGAAGCCCGGCGGTACCCGCGACGAGACCGCCGATGGAGATCATCTTCGAACGAACCATGGTCATTCGCCTCCCTGAATCGGACGCTGCCGGGTGACCCACTGTTCAGTAGACGTGGTGTCCGCCGTGCGGGTTGCGCTCCACCGGTTAATTCCCCACAAGGTGTTAATCGATCTTGTGGGGTGTATTCCCCGGCGGAGTCGGAGGCAAACGTCCCAGGTCAGGCTTCGACGGGGGTGTCGGCCCAGGTGAGGCAGGTCCAGCCGGCCGGGGTCGCGACGAGTTCGACGACACCGGTGTTCGGGATGAGCCCCTGGTTGGCGACCTCGGCGGTCACGTTCCCGGCGAGCCATTCACCGCCCAGCCGGATCGCGCCGCCGTGGCTCACCAGCACCACCGTGCCGTCGGGGTCGGCCTGCTCGTGCTTGGCGCGCAGACGGGCGACCGCGTCGAGCATGCGGACGCGGACCTGCGCACCGGTCTCGCCGCCGGGGATGGGCGGGTCGAGCTCGCCGAGCGTCCACCGGCGCACGACGCTCATGTAGATCGTGATCGAGTCCTTGTCCGTTTTGCCTTCGAGGTCGCCCGCCGCGACCTCGTGCACGCCGTCGAGCACCTGGACGTCCAGGCCGAGTTTCGCCGCCAGCGGCGCGGCGGTCTGCTGGGCGCGGACCGCCTGCGAGGCGTAGACCGCGACGATCGGCTCGCCGTCCAGCCGGGTCGCGAGGTCCCGGGCCTGCTCGCGGCCCAGCTCGGTGAGCGGCGGGCCCGGCAACGCGGTGTCGAGCGCGCCTCGCACGTTGCCCTCGGTCTGGCCGTGGCGGACGAGGAGAAGTTTCACGCCTGTGCTCCCTTCCGTACCGACTCGACCCAGCCGATCGCGTCGGTGAAATCGTCGTTGGCGGCACCCGGCTCGATCTCGGTCGTGCCGTTGTCCGCGCGCGGGTGGGAGCCGAGGAACCGCACGTTCCGGCACCGGCGGCGCAACGCGGCCAGCGCGTCTCCGATCCTGGGCTCGGCGACATGCCCCTCGAAGTCGATGAAGAAGCGGTACTCGCCGAAGTTGTTCCTGGTCGGACGGGCGTCCAGCTTGGTCAGGTTGATGCCGCGGACCGCCAGTTCGGTGAGCAGCTCGGCGAGGGCGCCGGTCCGGTTCGTCGCGGCGGCGACGATCGACGTGCGGTCCGCCCCGGTCGGTTCCGGCAGGTCGCCGGGCGCTCGGACGAGGATGAACCGGGTCTTGGCGTCGCGGACGTCGGCGACCTCGGTGGCCCGCACTTCCAGCGGGTAGTGCTCGACGGCGACCGGCGCGGTGACGGCGGCGTCGAACTCGCCCGCGTCCACCGCGACCGCGGCCGCCGCCGTGGACGACGTCGCGACCGGACGCGCGCCCGGCAGGTTCGCCTCGACCCAGTGGCGGACCTGGGCGAGCGCGTGCGGATGGCTGGCCACGGTGCGGATCTCGGTGGTTCCCGGCCTGGTCAGCACGCTGAAGTGGACCGGCAGCAGCACCTCCGCCACCGCGACGAGCGGCTCGGCCTCGCTCAGGCTGTCGAGGGTGGCGGTGACGGCGCCTTCCACGGAGTTCTCGATCGGGACGCACGCGGCGTCGGCGGCGCCCGCGCGCACCGCGGCCAGCGCCGCGGGGATGGTCTCCGCCGGGATCAGCTCCTCACCGGGGGCGAGCCGGCGCGCGGCCTGTTCGGTGAAGGTTCCCTGGGGGCCGAAGTAGGCGATCCGTGACACCCCGCCAGATTACGCACGGCGCGGGTGGCGACTTTCACTCGGACAGCCGGTACGCGCACCGGTTACGCCGGGTGGCTTTTTTTGCCATGCTTAGGGCGTGACCGCCGAACCGGGCACGCGCACCGGCCACGAGGACGCCGGCTCCTCCTTCGCTCCCCCGCCGGACAGCCCCACTCCGGAGCTGGTGTTGTGCGCCGTCGATGACCCGCTCGCACAAGCCTGGACGACCGTCGCGGACACAGTGGACGGCCGGGTCTTCGTGCACCGCGGGTCCGTGCTCGACGTCGTCGCGCAGGCCGTCGTCAGCCCCGCGAACTCCTACGGCTGGATGCGGGGCGGCATCGACGCCGTGTATGCCCGCGCCTATCCCGACGTCGAGCAGAACGTGCGCAGCGCCGTGCTCGCCTACCACGGCGGAGAGCTCCCGATCGGCGAAGCGGTGATCGTGCCCACCGGCGAGGCCGAGCCCGCCTGGCTGATCAGCGCGCCGACGATGCGGGAACCCGGCGAGCACCTGCCGCGGGACACCGTGCATCCGTACCTGGCCGCCCGGGCGGTGTTCCAGCAGTGGCGCGACGGCAGGCTCGACCAGGGCCGGGTCCGTGATCTCGTGCACACGATCGCGATGCCCGGACTCGGCACCGGCTTCGGCGGGGTCGCGCCCGCGGTCTGCGCGCGCCAGGTCGCCGCGGCGTGGAACGAGGTCTTCACCCCAGGCCGCCCCCGTAACGGACGGTAACGCCCCGAAGCGGGGTACATCACATCGCAGCGCGTTCACGAGCCGTAAGCCCTACCGTTAAAGCGGCTTCATCCGGTTCGAGGCACGTTCACCCGCCGAGAACTCGTCAACACGGTTTTGTACGGCGCCAGCGCAGGCGACGGGCGAGGAGTGTGCGATGCCGCGGGTCCGTGAGCTCAGTCCCTACGTCGAGCTGCACCGTGAGCAGTGGCGCGAGTTGCGCAGGTCGACTCCTCTGCCGCTGACCGCCGCGGAACTGCTGCGGTTGCGCGGTCTCGGCGAACAGGTCGACCTCGCCGAGGTCGCCGAGGTCTATCTGCCGCTCTCCCGGCTGATCAATCTCCAGGTCGCCGCCCGGCAACGGCTGTACGAAGCGACCACCACCTTTCTCGGCGAAGACAGCCGGGGCACCAAGGTGCCGTACATCATCGGGATCGCGGGCAGCGTCGCCGTCGGCAAGTCGACCACCGCGCGCATCCTGCGCACCCTGCTCGCCCGCTGGCCGGATCACCCCAGGGTCGACCTGGTCACCACCGACGGGTTCCTCTACCCGCGTGCGGAACTGGTGCGGCGCGGGATCATGCACCGCAAGGGTTTCCCGGAAAGCTACGACCGGCGGGCGCTGCTGCGGTTCGTCACCGACGTGAAGTCCGGGGCGGAACGGGTCAGCGCTCCGGTGTACTCGCACCTCGCCTACGACATCCTTCCCGACGAAGAGCAGGTCGTTCAGCGGCCCGACATCCTGATCCTCGAAGGATTGAACGTCCTGCAGCCCGGCCCCCGGCTCACCGTCTCCGATCTATTCGACTTCTCGATCTATGTGGACGCGCCGACGACCGACATCGAACGCTGGTACATCGAGCGCTTCCTCAAGCTGCGGCACACCGCTTTCGCGGACCCCGCTTCGCACTTCCACCACTTCGCCGGCCTCCCGGACGACGAGGCCCGCGCCGAGGCACGCCACCTGTGGCGCACGATCAACGAGCCCAACCTGATGGAGAACATCAAGCCGACGCGGCCCCGGGCGACTCTCGTCCTCCGCAAGGACGCCGACCACACGATCAACCGGGTCCGGCTGCGCAAGCTCTGAGGCCGGAGCCGGAACTCGTGTGGCCGGGGGCGGAACTCACGTGATCAGAGCCGCAACACACGTGATCGGAGCCGTAACTCGCGTGCTCGGGGGCGCAACCCACGTGATCGGGGGCAGAACTCACGTGACCGGAGCCGCAACACACGTGATCAGACCCCTGACTCACGTGACCGGAGCCGTGACTCGCGTGCCCGAGGGCGCAACTCATGTGATCGGAACCGGAACTCGCGTGGTCCGGAGCCGCAACACACGTGATCAAACCCGTGACTCACGTGACCAGACCCGTGACTCGCGTGCTCGGGGGCGCAACACGCGTGATTGGGGGCGCAACTCACGTGATCGGGGGCGCAACTCACGTGACCGAAAGCGCAACACGCGTGATTGGGGGCAGAACTCACGTGATCAGGCGGACGACACGCGTGCTTGGATGGACGGCACCCGGGCCGGGCGGGCCGGAGGACGACACGGCGTGACCGGGCGACCACGGAATCTCTACTCACAGCGAACGTTCACGACAAGTCCCAAGATCACTTCGCCGGAAGCCGATCACGCGGGCGGTTTCCGGCCGTTCCCTCACAAGGACCAGCCTTCGCACCACCGGAGAGCCGGTGGTGGGCGCCGGTCGCGCACCGCTGTCGGCAGGCGGCTTTCCTCGGCCGATCGGCCGATCCACGCTCAGTACGTGTAACCGGTTGGCCGATACCGGCTACAGCCGCCCGAGGCGACCCTTGTCTCAGGGGTTCACGAGGTCTCGAAAAGGACCTTGAGCAGGGAGGAGGGTCACGATGTTCTCGATCGTCTTGACCTGGATCGGCTCGATTCTCGGCCTCGCGCTCTTGGTGGCCATGGCCGCCGGCGCCTTCGTCGTCGACTTCGACGACGCCCGCGGGGACCGTCGCCGGAAGAAGCCGCAAGTCACGGAGAACAAGGGCACCCCCGCGGCACCGCTGGGCTGAACCGCGGTGGGAGTTCCAGCCGATCAAGGCGTCCGGACGTCTTGATCCTCGCGGAGACCCGCTCAGTCGAATGGATTGTGCAGCTGCGCACCGAGTCCGGCCATGTCGGCGAGGTTCCGGGTGACCAGGGTCAGCTCGTGGACCCGGGCGGTCGCGGCGATCAGCCCGTCGATGGACGGCACTTTCCGCGGCGCGTACTGCCTGCCCCATTCGGCCGCGATTTCGGCGGTCACCGGAAGAATCCGTTCCGAGAACTGCGTGGTGAGCCCGGCCAGCCACTCGGTCAGCGCTTCCGCACGTTCCCTGTCCCGCTCCCCTCGATGCCTGAGTTTCGTTATCCCCCTCTCGATCTCCCCCACCGTCAGCGCGCTCAAATAGAGCCTGCTCGACGACACTCCGCCCCACCACCGGGCGAAACCCGGGTTCTGCGTGCGGCGCCGAGCCTCGGACACGATGTTCGTGTCCAGCAGAAAGCTCACCCGCTCACCTCCACGACATCTCTCGGCAGGTCTTCCGCGCGTTCGGCGGCGATCTCCTCCAGCACGTCGGCCAGCGCCTCCCCGTACTCGGGATGGTGCTGTTCCCCGGAGAGCACTAGCTTGAAATCGAGGGCTTCGCCGCTTCCGGTCAACCTGCGGTAATCGACGATGTCCAGCACCACGGCCACCTCCTCCCCATGTTTCGTGACGAACTGCGGCCCATCGGACGCGGCACGGCGCAGCAACTCACTCAGCCGCTGCTTGGCGTCCTGCACTTGCCAGGTTGCTGCTTCCATCTAGACAGACTAGACAGAATGAGGGGGGTTGGCAAGGGCTGGGGAGGGGTGACCGGCGGAAACGGGTGGTCAGGCGAGCTCGCCGAGCGCCTTCCGGTAGTCGTCGACGTCGTAGTCCATCTCGTGCTCGCCCGCTTCGGTGAGCTGGGCGGACAGCGCGTCGATGAGGCGGTCGAAGATCTCGTCGCGCTCCT
This sequence comes from Amycolatopsis sp. TNS106, assembly GCF_019330265.1. Taxonomy (NCBI): domain Bacteria; kingdom Bacillati; phylum Actinomycetota; class Actinomycetes; order Pseudonocardiales; family Pseudonocardiaceae; genus Amycolatopsis; species Amycolatopsis sp. TNS106. The sequence continues at coordinate 6,183,315 of NZ_CP024972.1, forward strand.
GCCCGGTCTCGCTCAGCCGCCGCACGGCCTGCCAGACCTCGGCAGGCTCGTCGGCCCAGAGCTGGTCGACGATCGTGGTCTTGAGCGCGAGCCGCATCCGCGGTTCGCCGTCGAAGGTCTCCTCGGCCAGCGCCTCGTGGTACTCGGGGTGCTCCCCGATCACCAGCAGGCGGCGCTGCTCGGGGTCGGCGGGTTCGAGTTCCAGCTCCTCGTCCCCGATCTCCGCGTAGACCGTCGGCACGGCGAACATGCGGCGCGCCAGGGCATCCGCGAGTTCCGCCGGGTCTTCGATCCCCTCGGAGCCGTCGAAGTAGACGTCGAGCGTGGAGTCCTCGTCCTGCGCGAATTCCTCCAGGAACTCGGTCGCGCTCTCGAGCAGCGCGACACGCGCGGCTTCGGGGAGTCCGGCGCGGTCTGCGGCCCAGGTGACCCAGCCGAGCAGAGCCGGCTCCAGCGCGTCTTCGTAGGCCTCGTCGATCTCGAATTCGCCGTCCAGCAGCGATTCGAGGAACCGGGCGAGCTTCTCGGGGCCGACCCGCAGCGGGCTGCCCGGCTCGGTTTCACAGCCGTGATCCACGAGCAGGCGCGCGTAGAACCGCGCCGCTTCCGTGTCTTCCACGAGCCCGGAACCGACGAAGTCGGCGACGACCTCTTCGCGGACCTGCTCCGGCCACTCGGTGATCTCGGGCGACGGCTCGGGAGCGGGAAGCGCCCGGATCCAGGCCAGCGCGAGCGCGTGGAACCGCGCGTAGTCCTCGCTGACGTCGGGCTCCTCGACGACGTCCGTCGCGGCCAGCCCGTCCGCGAGCAGCTGGTGGGCCCGCTCGGGCAGCACCCGCTCCAGCGTGACGAGTTCCGGGTCGTCGGCGGCCTGCTGCCGCATCTCGGCCAGCACGTCCTGCGGCTTGTCGACCACGACGACGTCGCGGATCCGGCCACCCTCGGTGAAGTCGACCAGCGCGAGCAAGCCGTGCTCGGCGCCGCCGCGCGAGAAGACGCACAGGAGGGAGGACTCGTCACCGAAGACGTCACCGGTCCGCCAGCATTCCCCGACGGTCACCGCGGCCAGCTCCGCCGCCCATTCCGGTTCCGGGATCCCGCGGCCCAGCACGGTGTTCAGCGCCGACGCGGCCGCCTCGCGCTCCTCCTCGGTCTCGGCGAAGACCTTCAGCCCGGCGAGCAGTGCGGCCGCGGCGGGGGTGATCTTCCGCTCGGCGAACGCGATGAGCTCCAGGCCCAGCGGCGTTTCGTCCTCTTCGAGCTCGATCTCCCACCACTGGCCGAGCACTTCGGAGGTCAGCAGCTCGACGTCGAGCACCTCGGGTTCGGCACCCAGGGTCGAGAAGTCCCGGAGGACGTCCTTGAAGAGGCCCGTCACACTCGGGGTGGAGGGCTGGGCTGCCTTCTTGCGGGCACGGCTCACCGGACTCATGGCGACATGTTTTCACGCGGACCCGGCCGGGTGCGTCGCGGTGGCCCTGGGCGCGGAACACGGGGTCCCGGACGCGGGCGGACACCGGTTCACCGACCACCGCGACTTCGACCTCTTCGCCGGGTTTCCTCGGTTCGCTTGAATAACGACAGGCGGCGGGCGCGGTTACGCCCTGACCGGTTTGGGAATCGCGATTCTCGCCGCTTTGACCTCGGCGATCAGCCGCGTCTTGCGTTTGTGTATTTCCACCAATGTGCCGAGGTACGAACTGAATTCTTCAGCCGTACCGGCCTTTTTGTGCGCCGTGCGCAGTTTGCGCAGTTGCCGGGCCGCCTCGCGGTAGGCGTTCGGATCCTTGCGCGTGATCAATTCTTCGACATGGTCCCGGTACACGGGAATGGTTTCGGCCGGATGGGCGACGGAACGGGAATCCGCGAGTTCGACACGCACCGGCAAAGACGCCTCGAATCGCACCGCGGCCCGCCATGCCTCGTCGGCGCGGTCCTCGCCGAGCAACGCGCGGACGAGTTCGTCGGCGGCCTCCGTGCTCCCCGCGGCGAGTTCACGCAACCGGGCCAGCGCGGCCTTCCGCTGCGCGACCCAGCGCCCCGTTTCCAGCGACTCCTCGCGCAGCGCGAGGTACGTCGCGGCCGTGGGCTTCTCGTCGAAGCCCTTGCGCGACAAGGGAACCGGCTCGTCCTCGGGTGGAGGAGCCTCCTCCTTCTTGTCCTGTGTGAGCGCCCGCGCCGCATGCGCGATGGCCTCGCTGTGCCGTCCCGCCGCGCGCAGCACGCGCACGATCTTGAGACTGACGTCCACCCGCGGCGGCTTGGCGGCGAGAATCGCGACGAGCGCGTCGACGTCGCCGGACACCTCCGCCAGCTCCTCGCGCAGCCGCTCGGCGGTCTCGCGTCGCGCACCGGACGGCTGCTCGGCCAGCACGCTGTCCACAGTGGACTTTATTCGCGCTATCCCCTTGTCTCCCAACGCGGAGGCGAAGTCGGCCAGCTCGATGACCGGCCAGCCGGGGCCGTCGAACTCCACTTCGAGGATCCAGTCGGCCAGACTCTCCGGATCCGGCGGATGCGCCACACAGGCCCGCGCGTACAGCTCGACGGCCCGGTCCAGCCGATCGGCGACCTCGCCCGAGGCGTCGTCGATCTGCTCCAGCATCTCGCTGATGTCGTCCACGGTCCGGCGGGCGAGCGGGGCGAGATCGGCCCGGCTTCCTGCGTCGAGAAGCCGCTGAAGCGTGTCAAGGACGGAACCGACCTTCGCGGCGTACTCGACGTTGCCCGCCAGCACGGCGGTGTCGAGGAGGCGGTGCGCCTCAGCCACGTCACTCCCCTGGGTGGCGAAGCGGTTCTCCAGCGCCTGCCGTAACGCAGGGTCACGCTCGGCTTGGGCGTGCAGCAGGTCCGCCAGCGTTTCCGCGTCCAAGGTACGCAGGTAGGGGCGCAGATCCGTCGGGGAACTCACCCGGACAAGTCTGCCCGACCGCTTCGCCGACTCGTGTGGGCCAACAGCGTGCTCTTTTCGGCGTAATCGCTCACCAGGTGTGACCAGGTCAGCGTCGTCATCGGCAGCCGCCGGGCGAGCTGCATGACGATCGCCGAGACCACCCCCGCGAGCAGCGAAATCGCCCCGGCGGCGGCGAGCGCGCCACTCAGCACCCGGCGCCCGCCGTCGATCGCGAGCTGCGCCGAGTACTCGATCTGCCGCGCGGCGAGATCGCCGAGGGTCCGGCCGACGACGTCGGCCGCGACCCGCCAGGCGGCCTGGCCGACGGGCGGCGGCGTCGCCGCGCTCAACGCGCTTTCGACCGCGCCGAACCGGCCCCAGTCCTCGCTCCCGACGAGATCCCGGTAGGTCTGGCGACTACTTTCCGTCAGCTTTCCGGCGATCGCGTCGAGCCTGGACCGGTAGGCGCCCACGGCGGCGGCGTAGTCGCGCCGCCCCGCGTCGTCGATCCCGGCGACCGCGAGGGCATCGCTGCGGTCCATGCCTTCGACCGCGGTGAGCAGTTCGACGGCGATCGTCTGCTGGTAGCCGACCTCGGCGTCGGGTGCCGCCCGCGCGATCTCGCGCAGGGAGGAAAGCGAGGCGTCGATGCGATCGGCGTACGCGGTGTAGGTGGCGGAGCGGCTGCCGGGCGCCTTCAAGGCGACCGCCCGCTCCCGCTGCAACGACGCGATCCCTCGGCTCGCCTCGGCGAGGGTGACCGCTCCGTTCTCGGCGTCGTCGCGGTCCTCGATGGCCTGCTGGACGAGAAATCCGCCGATGAACAACGCGACGAGCACGAGGGCCGCGCTCGGCACGAACGCGATGGAGAGCACGCGAGACCGAAGGCTTCGCTGATACGTCAAGACTTTCCTTCCGGATGGTCTCCCGACGCCGAGCGACGTTATGCAAGTTGCACTTTGCACGTCAACGCTCGTCCGCCATACGGCCGTTAGCGCACCGTGACGATCTGGTAGGCACGGCACGTGACACTCGACGATCTCAACCAGCGCCTCCGCGACTTCGCCGCGGCACGGGCCTGGGAACCGTTCCACACCCCGAAGAACCTGGTCATGGCGCTGTCCGGCGAAGTCGGCGAGCTGACTTCGCTGTTCCAGTGGCTCACTCCGGAGGAGTCCGCGGAGTGGCGTTCCGACCCCGAACTGGCCCACAACGTCGTCGACGAGATCGCCGACGTCACGCTGTACCTCATCCAGCTCGCGAACAGCCTCGGGGTGGACCTGATCGAGGCGGCGAACGCCAAGATCGACCGGAACGAAATCCGCTTCCCGGCGCCCGGTTAGCCGCCTTTCGGGTCTTGTGGGGCGTTCGTTCGGCGGAAACACTGTGCCGACGTTCCCTGGAGGTGGCCCTTGTCGCGTTCGGCTCGCACCGTGTTCCTCGCCCTCGTGCTGTCACTGAGCGCGGTCGCCGCGCCGGCGTACGCAACGCCGCCGCCGCCGACGACGCATCGGGACCCGGGCAACGGGCCGGAACGCAACGAAGTCGCCGCGACCGATCAGCCGATGAGCGTCGCGCGGGCCGCGGCGGGCGAGAACCTCGCGGGCGACCATTCCGGCTATCCGCGCAAGACCAAGCTGCGCGTCCACCCGGAGAACACCGCCGACAAGTCGATCAAGCTCGGGCTCGCGCCGTATCACGCGATCGCGCCGAAGCTGAACGCGTTGCAGGCGCGCAGCGACCGGATCTCCGTCGAGATCGCCGGGCAGTCCGGCCTCGGCCGGGACCTCTACCTGGTGACGATCACCGCGCCGGAGAGCCCGGCCGAGACGCGGCGGCAGGACGCTTGGCGGTCGCTGATCGAGAACGACCCCACCCGCGCCGCCCGCGACCCGTTCCTGCGCCACGGCTACAAGGCGCCGGTGTGGATCAACAACAACATCCACGGCAACGAATGGGAAGGTACCGACGGCGCGCTCCGCGTCATCGAGAAGCTGGCGACGTCGAACGACCGCCAGACCGCCGAACTGCTGAAACGGAACCGCTTCTACTTCAACGTCACGGCCAATCCGGACGGCCGGGTCGCCGGCACGCGGCAGACGTCGCAGGGTTTCGATCCCAACCGCGATTTCGTCACCGCGTCGCAGCCGGAGGTGCGGGCCATGCGCGGGATCGCCATCGGCAAGCAGCCGCTGATGATGCTGGACGAACACGGCTACGTCGCGAACACGCTCATCGAGCCGACCACCCCGCCGCACGGCCAGAACTACGATTTCGACCTCTACCTCAAGCACGGGTACGCCAACGGGCTCGGCATGGAGCAGGCGGTCAAGGCACTCGGGCGGCCGGAGACGGCGAAGCCCGAGATCCCCTTCCGCGACTACGAACCCGGCAGCTGGGACGGCTGGGCGCCGATCTACACCGCCCAGTACGCGATGTACCACGGCGCGGTGTCGTTCACGATCGAAGTCCCGATGCGGGTCAACAACGCGGATTACGAAACGCAGCCGGTGGCCGAACTCCAGCGGCGCGCGGTGATCAACACCGAGGTCGTCGAGGCCACCATCGGCAGCACGCTGAACTACGTCGACCGCAACCGCGGTGAGCTCATCGCGAACCAGATCGAGATGTTCCGCCGTGGCACGGCCGGTGAAGCGCAGCGCGAGATCCCCGACGGGTTCGTACCCGGCTTCGGGCCGGAAGACCGCTACCGCACGGAGTTCCCGCGCGCGTACGTCATCCCCTCCGGCGCGGATCAGCGTTCGGCCGTCGCCGCCTCGCGTCTCGTCGACCACCTGGTGGCCAACGACGTCCGCGTGCGGCAGGCGGATCGCCCGTTCTCGCTGGCCGGGCGCCGGTATCCGGCCGGTTCGTACGTGGTCGACATGCACCAGCCGAAACGCGGCCTGGCGAACGTGATGCTGGAGCAGGGCAGCGACATCTCGGCGAAGGTGCCGGTCATGTACGACATCTCCGGCTGGAGCCACCGCCTGCTGTGGGGCGCTTCGGTCGACATCGTCAAGCAGGGCAGGCTCGACGTCCGGGCGCACGACGTCATCGCCGCGTCGCCGACCGGCGGCGTCGACGCCGCGCCCGGCCGTGACCTCGCGCTGAAACTCGTCGACGGCAAGGACGTCAGCGCCGTCAACGACCTGCTGAACCGGGGCCTCGCGCTGGGGCGGACGGACGACGGCACGATCGTCGTCCCCGCGTCGGCCCGCCCGGCGGCCGCCGAGGTGGCGGACCGCTACGGCGTCCGGTTCACCGAAGCACGCGGGACGGCGACGCCGTTGACGCGGAAGACCATCGCGGCCGCCGTCGGACCCGACGAGCTGAAAGCGCTGCGGGACATGGGCTTCGACGTGCGGCCGGTGTCGGCGGCGGTGCTCGACGCCGGGTTCGACTGGTCCAAGGTGGACCTCCTGTTCGTCTCATCGGGACTGCGCTACACCGATCTCGCCCCGGCCGCGAAGGACGCTTTGCGTGCCTTCCTCGCTCGCGGCGGCGTGGTCACGCGCGGTGCCACGGGCGCGCGGTTCAACACCGACGTGGGACTTCTCGAAGCGCGTCCGGTGGCGGGCTGGGAAGACGGGAACGGCGTCGTGTCGGTGGTCAACGGGACCGGCCCGGTGGGGAGCGGCGCGCTGCCGGACTCGTTCGTCTACGGGCCGTTCTGGTTCACCGATCTCGGCTCCTCGGTCAGCGTCGAGCAGCGCTACGCGAGCGGGAATCCGCTGGTCGCGGGCCATTGGCGGACCCAGGACGACGGAACGGGCGGCCCGCTGCAGGCGGCGGGGCAGGCCGCGGTCGTGTCCGGGACCTCGGGGCTCGGCGGGCGGGCGGTGCTGTTCGGCACCGAACCGCTCTTCCGCGATCACCCGAAGGGCTTGTACTCGCAGGTGGCCAAGGCGATTTACTGGGCCGCCGCGAAGTAACGTGGGGGTATGCCGATCCAGGTGCTGCTCATCGACGACCACGAGGTGGTGAGGCGCGGCCTGCGTGACCTCCTCACCGACGAGCCCGACATCGAGGTCGTCGCCGAAGCGAGCGGGGTCGACGAAGCCCTGGCCGTGGCGATGCACGTCGAGCCGGACGTCGCGGTGGTCGACGTGCGGCTCGGCGACGGCGACGGTATCGCGCTCTGCCGCGAGTTGCGGTCGAAGCCGAACCCGCCGCAGTGCCTGATGCTGACCGCGTTCGACGACGAGGAGGCCATGGTCGGCGCGATCATGGCGGGCGCGGCCGGGTACCTGCTGAAACAGGTCCGCGGCCAGGACGTCGTCAACGCGGTCCGCGAGGTCGCGGCGGGCCGGTCGCTGCTCGACCCGCTGTCGACGGCACGGGTGCTCGACAAGCTGCGGCATCCGCCGGAGGACGAGCTCGGTTCCCTCACCGAACGCGAGCGTGAGGTGCTGGAGCTGATCGGGCAGGGCATGTCCAACCGCGAGATCGCGGAACGCCTGTTCCTCGCCGAGAAGACGGTGAAGAACTACGTGACCTCGGTCCTCGCGAAGCTGGGCATGCAGCGCCGCACGCAGGCCGCGGCGTGGATCGCGCGCCGGGACAGGTAGTGCGCGAAAACGGCTTCCCCCCCCCGTCGTTTTGGCCGAAGGTCCCGGTTGAGCCGGGCTTCCGTTCCTGGTTGACGAACGCTCCCGAACGGCAGCTCCTCGTGGTCGTCCGGACGTTGACGACGTTGAACCGGATTCAGGACATCCTGACCCTGACGAGCGCCGATCTCCGGATCCAGACGACCTTCACCTTCGACGAGGCGCGGCCGGGGATCCTTTCGGCCGGGGTGAGTGACGCGTTGCGGGCGCTGCGGGTCGCCGTCACCCCGTGGGAACAGGCCACGAAGAACACCTTCGACCTCATCCTCGCGGCGAGCGAGAACGACGCCCTTCACGAGCTGAACGGGCCGATTCTGCTGGTCCCGCACGGGATCGGTTACCAGAAGTACTACCCGGGCAGGCGAGTCACGTCGGGGATGGACCCGGATCGGCTCAGGCACCACGACCGGGTGATCCCAGCGGCGATCGCGCTTTCGCATTCCGTGCAACGGGAGCAGCTGAAGTCGGCTTGCCCGGAGGCGCTGGACCGGGCGGTCGTCGTCGGCGATCCCTGTCACGACCGGATGATGGCGAGCAGACACCGGGTGGCGGCTTACCGCGCCGCGCTCGGTGCCGGCGACCGGAAGGTCGTCGTGATCGCGTCGACCTGGGGCCGGCATTCGCTCTACGCCAGGTATCCCCGGCTGCCCCACCGGCTGCTGAGCGAACTGCCGCTCGACGACTTCCAGCTCGTCCTCACCCTGCATCCGGGGGTGTGGGCGGCGCACGGCCCGTGGCAGCTGGAGTCGTGGCTCCGGCCGGAACTCGCCGCGGGGCTCACGCTCATTCCCCCGGACCACGGCTGGCAGGCCGCGCTGCTGGCGGCGGATTGCGTGCTCTCCGATCAGGGTTCCGCCGCGCTGTACGCCGCCGCGGCGGGCAAACCCGTGCTCCTCGCCCCGTCCGCGGCGACCACGACGGTGGACGACTCGCCCCTCGCGATGCTGACGCGGGCCGCGGCCGAAGTGGCGGACACGGGGTTGCGCGAGCAGATCGACGCGGCCATCGAGAACCACTCGCCGGAGCGCTACCGGCCGATCGTCGGCCAAGCCGTCGAGGCCGCCGCGAGCGGTCAGCGGCTGGGCGATGTGCTCTACGACCTCCTGGACCTGAGGCGGCCGGATCCCCGTCCCGCCTTCCCACCCGTGCCGGATCCGGCACCGGTGGCCCATCCGGTGGCCGCGCTCGCCGCCGGGTTCGACGAAACCGGGAAACTGGTGCGCTTTCCCGCGTCCACCCGGCCGGAAGGCCTGCGCCGGCGGCATGTTCTCGCCCACGCGGATCAAGCGACCCTGCGCGACCTGGACGGTGCGGCCATCGTGTTCGCCGAGGACCCGGACCGGTTCGACGAGTTGCTCACCCAGTGGCCGCTCGCCCGGCTCGTCGCCGCTCCCGCCCCCGGCGGCTGTCTCGCGCGGGTCCGGGACAGCGGCGATTTCCTGCTGTCAGCGGAAATCGACCCGACCCTCCTGGCGAGTCATCTCCACCTTCTGCTCGCCTCGCAGGCGGACGTCGAAGGAACGCACACGGTCAGCGGGCGGCCGGTCACCGTCTCCCGCTGTTAGCCAGGACCGAACGGAACTCGGCCTCCCGCGGATGCCCCGCGTCGAAGTACGTCTGCCAGGCGCGCTGGAAGTGCGTATGCGCCCGGCCGTGGTCCCCCCGAGCCGCGAAAAGCCTGCCGAACTCCTCCTCGAACTCGGCCGTGTACTGCGTCGCGCCGGACACCAGCCGCCACGCCTCGAGCAATTCGCGTTCGGCGTCGTCGTGGTGGCCGATCGTCCGGAGGTACTTGGCCCGCACCAGGCACACCCTGCCCAGGTTCCGGCCGTCGGACGCGGGGAACTGCCGCGCGGACTCGGCGAGCAACGCCCAGACGTGCTCGTACGCGCCGGCCTTCAGCAGCACGTTCGCCAGCATGCGGCTGTGGATGCCGAGTGACCGGCGGCCCGCGTCGGCCATCGCGCGGTCCAGCGTCACGGCTCGCCAAAGGAAGTCCGCGGCGGCCGGGAGGAGCCCCTTCTCTTCGTGGAACCGGCCGCAGAACTCCTGCACGGAGGACTCCAGCGCCGGGTCGTCCAGGGTCCGGACCGTTTCGAGCGCCTCCTCCAGCAGCGGCTGGGCGCGGTCGAACTCGTGCAGCAGGAAGAAGGTGCGGCCCTGCTGGCTGAGGATCCTCGTGGTCAGGGCCGGATCGCCATACCGCCTCGCCGCGAGCAGCCCCCAGTGATTGATATGAGCGAAGAGCCGGTGGTGCCCACGGTTGAGCATGAGCACTTCCAGCGCGCCGCAGATCTGCCCGAGTTCGACGTCCCGTTTTCGCTCGAAAGCCTGATATGCCAGCGCGCCATAGGTTTCCCGGGCGTCCTCGACCCAGTCGAGCGGCGGCTTACCCTCGAAATCCGGCGGGGGCACGGAAACCGGCGCGTAGCGGCGCAGACGATCCGGACTGGTGAGGTGGTCCGCGGCGACGGCCTGATCGCGGAAGAAGACCAGCGCCCGATCGGTCGCGGCGTCCCGGCTCCCGCGCCGGCGCGCCCCCTCGCGGATCAGGTTGAACAGCCGCTGCCGGGGAGTGCCCGTGGGCGCCAGGAACCCGGCGTCCGCGAGTTCGTCGAGCGCGTCTTCGGCGGGTTTGCCGAAGACCGCGGTCGCCGACGCCGTCGTGAAGTCGGGGCCGGGATGGGCCGCCAGCACTTCGCAGAGTTCCGCGGCGTCGGCGGACAACTCGGCGAACGACTGCTCGAACGCCATCGCGATGACGTCGACTCCGCCGAGCACCCCGGTCCGCCGGAAATCGGCCAGTACCGAGGCGACCGCGCCGGGGCCGCGCCGCAGGCGTTTGCGGATCCGCACACCGGCCTGCACCAGGGCGAACGGCATGTGGTCGCACAGCGCGGCGAGTTCGGCGGCGGAGTCGCGTTCCGCCTCGATGGCCGGCGGGTCCGACGCCTTGCCGAGGAGTTCGAGCGCGAAATCCCGGTCGAGGGATTCCAGCTCGATCGGCGGAGCGACGTTGCCGGTCAGCAGGTCGTCGTCCTGGCGGATGGCGGTCACCAGCACCAGGCTCGACGGCGACGAGGGGATCAGTTCGCGGATGTCCGCGGCCACTTCGGCGTTGTCCAGTGCCAGGAGGAACCGGCGCCGGGCGGTGACCGACCGGTACTGGGCCCACAGCTCGGCGGTGTTCGTGGTCACCAGATTCGGCTCGACCCCGAGCGCGCGCAGGACCCTCGTCGCCACCTCCGAGCGGCGCAGCACGGTGCCGTCGCGATAGTCCGCGAGATCGACGTAGACCTGATCCGGGTACCGATCGCGGAGGTCGTCCGCGAGCCGGTACACGAGCGCGCTCTTGCCTGCCCCGCGCGGACCGGTGATGACGTGGACGCCCGGCCCCGAAGCGCTTCGCCGTTCCCTTTCCCGGTCGACGAAATGCGCGGGCGCGCCCGGCACATCGCGAACGCCGGTACCGCTTCCCGCGAGGAGCTCTCGCAACCGTTCGGCGAATTCGGGATCGGTCTCGACCAGTTCCCGGACCGCCCGTTCGGCACTGCCGGGATCCGCGAGCAGCGCCTCGACGTCCTGTGCGGTGCGGCGCCGGGCGAGCCGCTTGGCCACCAGGTCCTTCACCCCGCCGGCGGCGCCGACCGCCAGCGCCTTCACGGCCTCGCCCAGAACGGCTTCCCACACGGCGTGTTCCCCTCGTCACGGCTGGTACCGAGGCTATCAACGATCGGCCTCCCCGGTCGGGAGATGGCCGACCACCACCTGCCGGTTGTGGAAGAAGTCGTCCTCACGCAGCATCGTGACGCTGCCGGGTGAACCGCGGAAGTCGACGTATCCGGCCGATTCGAGCGGCATCCGGATCCACGCGGCGAGCACGAACGTGAGCGCGCCACCGTGCGTGACGACGATCTGGTGCTCGCAGCGGCTTTCCAGGATCGACTCCATGGCCGCGTACACCCTCGCGGCCATCGCTCCTTTGGTTTCGGCGCCCGGGATTCCTTCGTCGTGTCCCAGCCGGTCGCCGACGGCGGGAGGCGGGACGAACCGGCCGTCCAGCCATTCCTGCGGTTTGCCACCGGCTTCCCCGTACGACTTCTCGCGCAGCCGCCGGTCCAGGATCGGGGCCACCCCGAGCCGTTCGCCGATCACTTCCGCGGTCCGGGCGGTGCGGCGCAGATCCGAGGAGTAGAGCTCCACCTCGTCCGGCACCTTCGCCCGCAGCGACTCGGCGATCGAGACGGCCGCGCGTTCTCCGGCGGGCGTGAGTTCCGAGTCGAACCATCCGCCCACCAGACGATCGACATGGTGGGTGGCCTCGGGATGCGTGACGACGTAGACGGTGCGCATCCCCCGAATCTAAACGCGGGTCAGTTTCGCGAAGGCGACGACGTTGTCGAGGTAGTTGCCGGTCGACGAGTCGAAATCCCCGCCGCAGGTGATCAGGCGGAGTTCGGGCCCGGTTGTGTCGCCATAGACCTTCTCCGTGGGGAAGGACGTCTTCGAATGCCGTTCGACGGCGTACACGGTGAACACCGCGGTGATCCCGTCCGCGCGGTGGACGAGGGCTTCGTCGCCGGCCTCGAGTTCCTTGAGCCGGACGAAGACGCCGGGGACCTTCTTGTAGTCGACGTGCCCGGCGAGGACGGCGGGCCCGATCTCGCCGGGTGCCGGGCCCCCGGTGAACCAGCCGGTGGTGATCGCGTCGTGCGGCACCTCCAGGGTGCCGTCACCGGCCAGGCCGAGGTCGATGATCTCGCCGGTGCGGACCCCGATCGCCGGGATCTCGAGCCGCGCCGGTCGCGCGGGCGCGAGCGGCGAGACCACCGACGGCACCGAGGCCGCCGTGGACACCGTCGGCGGCGACGCGGGCGAGGCGACCCTGCCCGGCGGAGGGACGGTGCACGCGGTCAGGGCGGCCGCGAGCACCACCCCGATGAGCGTGCCGATGACCAGCGGGAACGGCCACCGGCGCCAGGAAGGCCGGATCATCGCTCCGCACGCCGCCGAAGGACCAGGGACGCGCCCGCGGCCGTCGCGGTCAGCAGCGCCGCGCCGGTCAGCGCGACCGTGGCGACCTCCAGGAAACCGCCGTTGGCCTCTCCGCCGCCGGTCGCGACGCCACCGACGGGTTTGACCTTGACCTGACCCGATTTCGCGGGTTCGCCGAACCGGGATTCGCAGGCGTACCCGTCGTGGTCACCGTCGAGCTTGTGCGGGTCTCGCGGATTCTTCTTGAGCTCGGCCTGCGCGGCGGCCTGCGAGGGGAAATCGGCGCAATCCTTGTCGGTCGCCCGTGGCGTCCGCGTTTCCGTGACGACCGGCGGCGTGGTGGGCGTGCTCGATTCGGCCGGCCCCGTTCCACGCTTGCGAAGCGTTTCGCAAGCGATTCCGTCGTTGTCGTTGTCCAGGTTGTGCGGATCGGACCGGTCCTTTTCGAGTTCGGCCTGAGCGTCTTCCTGGAACCGGAAGTTCCCGCAATCCAGGTCGGCGATCGCGGGCGCCTCCGCCAGCGCGAACGCCACGGAAGCGGGGCCGAACAAGGAGAATCCGGCAAGGATGACGGCCGTGCCGAGGGCGCGACGAACCGAGGACATGAGAAGTCCTTTCCTAGGGAATTCGCGCTCCGAGCGCGTTCGATGCACTTACAGTCGCGCTCCGGCCCCAACTGTTACGGATTAATCAGAAATCGCGAACTGTCACTCCAACGAGCGACAAAGACCCGTTAATTTCACACGGGCTGATCGAGTGGAACGTCGAAAGCGACCAAGGTCCCCAGGCTCGGGGAAGAATTGATCGAGAAGCGTCCACCGGACGTCGTCGCGCGTTCGGCGAGATGACGGAGGCCGCGTTTGGCCACGCCCTGCGGGACGCCGGATCCGTTGTCCCGCACGCGAAGTTTGACGCCTTCCGCGTCACGGCTGAGCGTCACGCGGGTCTCGCTCGCTCCGGAATGCCTGACCACATTGGACAGTGCTTCCCGCAGGGCGGCGCGGATGTGGTCCGCCTGTTCGGCGGGGATGTCGGCCAGCTCCCCCGAAAGTTCGAGGGTCGGCGGGTAGCCGAGCAGTTCCCCCGCGATGCGCACTTCGCCCCGTGCGGACTCGGCGAGGTCGGTGGCGGTGACCGTCTGGTTCGCGGGTTCCGGGCTGCGCAGGGCGCGCACAGTGCCGCGGATCTCTTCGATGGTCTGGTCGAGCTGGTCGATCGCCTCGGACAGCCGTGCGCCGTCGGCCTGCGCGAAGCGTTTCCGCATGTTCTTCCGGACGCGGTCGAGCTGCATCCCGGCGCCGTAGAGCCGCTGCACGATGACGTCGTGCAGTTCGCGCGCGATGCGTTCGCGCTCCTGGTAGAGGGTCACGCGATGCCGGGCGTTGGCGCCTTCCGCCAGCGCCAGCACCACGCCCGCCTGCGCGGCGAACGCGGTGAGCACCTCGACCGTGCTGGCGGAGAACGGCTCCCCGCCGTGGCGGCGGTACACGGTGAGTGCGCCGAGGACCCGCCCGCCCGCACCGAACGCCGACGCGGCGAAAGGCCCGAACCCCTGGAGCTCCGGCGGCACGAACGGCGCCGTGCGGGGATCGACGGTGAAGTCCTCGCTGACCACCGGTTTCCCGCCCCTGGCGACCTGGCCCGCGGCGGAGTCGGCGGAAAAGGCCAGCCCTTGAAGCCCTTGGGTGGTGTCCCCGTGCGCGGCCTCCGCGACCACCTGGCCGTCGTCCGCGCGCACCATGACGAGACCGAGGTCGGCCTCGGCCAGTTCGACGGCGCGGGCGACCACGGTCTCCAGCACGTCGCCCGGGTCTTCGCCGGACAGGGCGGTGCCGGTGATCTCGGTGGCGGCGGACAGTGCGCGCGCGGCAAGCGTGGGATCCATGAGCGCTATCGACATTAGACCGCTCCGGCCCTTGTGCGCGCTGTGACCCGGCCCTCTCGCACCTCCAGGATCACGTCCGCGCCGTCGGCTTCGGCGGCGTTGTGCGTGACGTGGACGACGGTCTTCCCGGCGAGGGCTTCGCCGAGCCGTTCGCGGACGGTGCGCGCGGTCGGCTCGTCGAGGTGGGCGGTGGGCTCGTCGAGCAGCACGAGATCGGCCCGCGCGGCGCCGAGGACGGCACGCGCCAGCGCGACCCGCTGCGCCTGCCCGCCCGAGAGCCCGGCGCCCGCGCTGTCGAGCATCGTCGTGAGCTCGACGTCCTCGAGAACGGCTTGGTACAAGGCTTTCCGCAGGTCTGCTTCGGACGCTGTCGGCTGAGCGAGCCGCAGGTTCTCGGCGACCGTGGTCGAGACGAGCATCGGTTCCTGCGGCGCCCAAGCGACGTTCTCGGGAGCGGCGACGTCACCCTTGCTCGGCTTGAGGAAGCCGAGCAAGGCCGCGACGAGCGTCGACTTCCCGGCGCCGCTAGGGCCGACGACGGCGACGTGCGTACCGGGCGCGATGTCGAGGTCGACCCCGGTGAGGACCGGGCGCTCGGTGCCGGGCCAGCCGAGGTCGGCGTTCCGGATCCGCACCCCGCCGGTGCTAGGAACGGGGCTTTCCTTGCTGAGAACGGCCCGTTCATCGCAAGCGGCGAGGCGCAGACGGGCCTGGCGCAGGGTGTCCCAATGCTGCGCGGCGGGCGGAAGAAGGGAGAGGACCTCCGCCAGCGCGAGCGGCACCAGGGCGACCACGGGCGCGAGTACCGGGTTCAGCGCGCCGGCGGCGACGGCGCTCACGGCGAACCCGGTGCTCACGACGGTGGCGGCCCCCGTCGCCAGGATGATCAGGGCGTCGGCCGCGCCGGCACCGAACGCCTGTCGCCGCGCTTCGGCGGTCAGTGCGGCGTCGGTGGTGGCGATTCGGCGACGTCGTTCTTTGTCGACTCCGTACGCGATCAGTTCGGCGGCGGCTTCGAACAGGCTCAGCACCTGCGCCGACACCGAACGCCGTCCGGCGGCCAGCGCACTGGTCGCGCGGCGTTCCGCCCGGAGCGCGAGCAGCGGCGCGAACGCGCTGAGCAGCACGGCCGCGGCCAGCGCGAGTCCGGCTTCGGGCAGCACGACGGCCTGGACCGCGACGGCGCCCACGGCCACCAACGCGACCACGACCAGCGGCGTGATCACGCGCGGGAGCAGGTCGCGCACGGTGTCGGTGTCGCCGACGAGCCGCCGCTGTTCCTCACCGGCCCGAAGCGCCCGTGCCGGCCCGAGCCGCACCAGCGACTTCCACAGCCGCACGCGCAGGCTCCCGGCGATCCGGAAGGCGGCGTCGTGCGTGACCAGCCGTTCGAGGTAGCGCAGCCCCGCGCGGGCGAGACCGAACGTCCGCACGCCGACGATCAGCACCGTCAGGGTCAGGATCGGCGGCTGTTGCGACGCCTTGGCGATCAGCCAGCCCGAAAGCGCGGTCAGCGCGACACCGGCGAGCAACGCGGCGGCACCGAGCAGCGCGCCGCCGAAGAACCTGGGGTGCAGCAGGTCGCGCCAGGGCAGTGGCTTGGTCGTCCGTGCCTCTTCCACGACTCCGGCCTGAAGCACCGATTCGGTCGACATGTCGACACCGGAAGTGCGCTCGTGTGCGGCGATGATCGCGGCGGCACCCTCGTCGACGGCTTTGCGGACCGCGGTCATGACGAGTGCGGCGCTGGCCTCGTCGAGGTGGGCGGTGGGTTCGTCGAGCAGGAGCAGCCACGCGCCCGACCGGACGCGCGTCAGCGCCCGCGCCACCGCGACGCGCTGCCGTTGTCCCTGTGACAGCTTCGAAACCGGCCGCTCGGCGAGCCCGGCGAGGCCGAGTTCGGCGAGGACGTCTTCGCCGCCGGCCTCCTCGCGGACGGTCCCCCCGCCGAACACCGGCGACTGTGGCACCCAGGCGACGTTCTCGCGCCACCGCTCCAGGTCTGCGTCGGCGAGGTCAGTACCGCCGACGGTGATCGTCCCGTCGTGCGCCTGCACGAAGCCGAGCAGGGTGGCGAGCGTCGTCGATTTGCCGCCGCCGCTCGGCGCGCGCAACCAGGTGATCTCCCCGGGCCGGACGCTGAACGTCTCCCCGTCGGGCGCGAATCCTCCCCGCCTGGCGACGCGCAGTCCGCGGACGTCGACTTCGCCCCGGGCAGGTGTCTCGGAACCGGTGGGCGGCAACGGTTCGGCCAGAACGTCCGCGACGCGGCGCACGGCCTCGACACCGTCTTCGCTGGCGTGGAACGCGGCGCCGACCGCGCGCAGCGGCTGGTAGCACTCGGGCACGAGGATCAGGACGCCGAGCCCGATGGCCAACGACAGTTCACCGGAGACGAGCCGGACGCCGATGACGACCGCGACCAGCGCGACCGAAAGCGTCGCGATCAGTTCCAGCGCGAACGCCGACGCGAACGCGACCTTCAACGTCTTGAGCGTCGTGCGGCGATGCCGTTCGGAGATCTTCCGCACCGTCTCGGCCTGCGCCCCCGCGCGGCGGAACGCGCTGAGGATCGGCAGCGCGCGGACGAGTTCCAGCAGATGACCCGACAGCCGTTGTTCGGCGTCGGCGGCCTCGGCGACCCGCTCGGCGGTGTGCTTGCCGATCAGGATCGCGAACAGCGGGACCAGCGGCACGGTGATCACGACGAGCGCGGCCGAGGGCCAGTCGGCGAACAGGATCGCGACACCGGCGGCGAGCGGCACGATCGCGGCGGTCACCAATGCCGGAAGGTACTGGGTGAAGTAGGCGTCGAGCGCGTCGAGGCCCTTGGTGGTCAACGACGTCAGCTCGCCGTGACCGCGGCGCGCGATCCACTCCGGGCCGAGTTTCACGGCGTGGTCGAGAGCTTTGGCGCGCAGCTCCTCCTTCGCCCGAGCGGCCGCGCGAACGGAAACGATTCGCACCGCCCAGCCGGTCGCCGCGCGCCCCGCGACGAGCGCGAGCAGCACGGCCAGCTGGGCGGTGCGGTCCCCCGGTGTTCCGCGGACGACCGCGGAGAGGACGTCGGCCAGCAGGAACGCCTGTCCCACCAGCAGGACCGCGTTGACGAAGGACAGGATTCCACTGAGGATCAACGCCCGGCGCGCCGCACTCGAAAGTGGAGCCAGCGCGCCGAGCGGACCCTTCCCCGGTCGCGCTGGGTCCATTGTGGACTCCGTGGCGGAAAGGGTGTCGCGGCCGGGAAGTTCGGTCATGGTGCGTGCACCGGTGGGATGTGCCGGGTGCCGATGCGCTTGCGGAACACCCAGTACGTCCAACCCTGGTAGATCAGGACGGCGGGAGCGCCGAACAGCGCGACCCAGGTCATCACGGTCAGCGTGTAGGGACTCGACGCCTCGCCCGCGATCGTCAACGTGTTCGCCGGGTCCGCTGTGGACGGCAGGACGTTCGGGTACAGGGCGACGAAGATCGCGACGGCGGAAGCCGCGATGACCCCGCCGAGCGCGGCGAACGCCTGTCCTTCGCGGCCCGCACGGATCCTGAACCACGCGACGACGGCCGCGAGGACAGCGACGCCGATGAGGAGCAGCGTCCACAGGTCGCCCGAGCGCAGCTGCACGAGGATGAGGAACGCGAGCAACGGCATCAGCGCGACCGGGAGCAGGCGAGTGGCCAGGTTCCGCGCCCGATGGCGAAGGTCGCCTTCGGTCTTGAGCGCGAGGAACGCGGCGCCGTGGACCAGCGAGAACCCGACGACCGCGATCGCGCCGAGCAGCGTTTCGACACTGAGGGCGGCGAACGGTCCGCCGACCCGGTCGCCGTCGGCGTCGAGCGGGAGGCCGAGGACGGTGGTCGCCAGCAGGAGGCCGACGCCGAACGGCGGGATCCACGAGCCGATGCCGATGACGCGGTCCCAGTTGCGGCGCCAGCGATCGGAGTCGACCTTGCCGCGGTATTCGAACGCGACGCCGCGGCCGATGAGGGCGAGCAGGACGACCAGGAGCGGGAGATACGCGGCCGAGAACAGGGAGGCGTACCAGCCGGGGAACGCGGCGAACATCGCGCCGCCGGCGACGATCAGCCAGACCTCGTTGCCGTCCCAGACCGGGCCGATCGTGTTGACCATGACGCGGCGCTCGGTGTTGTCCTTCGCGAGGACCGGCATGAGCATGCCGACGCCGAAGTCGAAGCCTTCGAGGAAGAGGTAGCCGAGCCAGAACAGGGCGATGACGCAGAACCAGATCGTTTCGAGGGTCATCGGGTGCTCACTTTCCTGGGCTTGGCGCTTTCATCGCACGCGACGCGGCGACGGGAGCCTTCAGCTGGCTGCCCGGTGACGTGCTCTGCCGCCTCACGCCATGTCGCGAAAGCCACTTTCGGGACATCAGACGTCGCGAAAGTGGCTTTCGCGACGCTTCCCGACCTCCGGAAGCCGTCCGTCCAGCCCCAGTCGCCCTGAGTTATCCACAACCGCTCAAGTTGTCCACAGATCGGCTGTGGGTAACCCGCCTGAGCGATACCCCCGATACGCTGGGTGCGGGGCCGTCCCCCGGGAAGGGCGGGGGGCTGGGTAGGTGACGTCAAGAGGCGATCAGTAGGCGAAGGCCAGCGCGTCGTCATCGCCGTCACCGCCTTTCGAATCGTTGTTCTCGCTGGTCGAGGCCGGTTTCTTGGGTGGCATGACGGCGTCCACGCCGCCGCGGACGTACTTCCGCATGAGGAAGACTTCGACCACGCCGAGCACCGCGTAGACGGTCGTCAGCGCGATCAGCGACGTCCAGACCTCGCCTGTGGACAACTTCGAGACCGCCTGCGCGGTGAACATCCACACCCCGTCGACACCGGTCGGGTTCGGCACCACCACGAACGGCTGACGGCCCATCTCGGTGAAGATCCAGCCGGCGCTGTTGCCGATGAACGGGGTCGCGATCCCGCCGAGCACGAGCCACGGGAACCACCGCTGCCCGGGGATGCGCCCACGCCGGGTCAGCCACAGCGCGAGCAGCCCGATCCCGGCCGAGATCGCGCCGAAGCCGATCATGGCGCGGAAACCCCAGTAGGTCACCGGCAGGTTGGGCACGTAGTCGATCGGCTTACCCGCGAGCGAGCCGAGCTGCGGGTCGTCCGGGTAGTTCGTGCCGTACTTCGCCTGGTACTCGGTCACCAGGTTCTCCACGCCCTTGACCTCGGTTGAGAAGTCGTTGTGCGCCAGGAACGAGAGCAGGGCGGGCACGTTGAACGTCTTGACGTCCTCGCAGTTCGCGTTCCGGACGTCGCCGATCGCGATGATCGAGAAGCTCGCCGGTTTCTCCGTGTGACACAACGCTTCCGCCGACGCCATCTTCATCGGCTGCTGCTCGAACATCAGCTTGCCCTGGAAATCGCCGGTGATCGCCAGCACCGCGAACGCCACCACACCGGTCCAGCCGCCGAGACGCAACGACGAACGCCACACCGCGCGGTGCTCGTCGTCCTCCGAACGCTTGCGCCACAGCTGCCAGCCCGCGACACCGACCAGGAACGCCGCCGCCACCGAGAAGGCGCCCGCGAGCGTGTGCGGGATCGCGGCCAGCGCGGTGTTGTTCGTCAGCACCGCCCAGATCGAGTTCATCGTCGGCTTCCCGTCGACGAACTCGACCCCGACCGGATGCTGCATCCACGAGTTCGCCGCGAGGATGAAGTACGCGGACGCCACGGTCGCCAGCGAGTACGCCCACGCGCACGCCAGGTGGACCTTCTTCGGCAGTTTGTCCCAGCCGAAGATCCACAGCCCCAGGAAGGTCGACTCGACGAAGAACGCGACGAGCCCCTCCATCGCCAGCGGCGCGCCGAACACGTCACCGACGAACCGCGAGTACGCGCTCCAGTTCATCCCGAACTGGAACTCCTGCACGATGCCGGTGACCACGCCCATCGCGAAGTTGACCAGCAGGAGCTTCCCCCAGAACTTGGTCATCTTCAGGTACCGCTGATCACCCGTGCGGACCCAGGCCGTCTGCATCCCGGCGACCAGCACGGAAAGCCCGATGGTCAGCGGGACCATCAGGAAGTGATAGACGGTGGTGATGCCGAACTGCCATCGAGCGAGATCGAGAACTTCCACGCCTCAAGCCTGCTCAACGCCCGTTGAGCCCGCCAGTTCAAGTGGTCCCGATCTCGCCGGGACGTTGGTCCCGCGCCCAGGTCAGCCGAGGCCGGCGAGTGTGAGTCGCGCCTCGTCGGCGACCTGCCGCCGCACGCCCGTGTCCCCCAGTGTCAGCACGTGGGCCAGCGCCAACGCGTAGGCCGTGTCGAAAGCGGCCTCGACGTCGACGGCGATGTCGGGCTGAACGCCGACGCCTTCCCAGTTGGTCCCCGTGACCGGGCTCACGGCCCGTCCACCAGGGACGGTGACATCCAAATGAGTGTCCACTTTGTACTGCTTCCGCGGATTCGCCCCGCCGCCGGTGACCGCGCCCACCGTCTTCGCCCGCCCCAGTTGCTGCAACGAGTAGCTCAGATCCTCGGCACCGGAGAACGTCGTCGGCCCGGTCAGCACCCACACCGGCTTGTCCGCGCCGAACTTGCGGCCCGGTACGTAGGGCAACGTCCAGAACTGGTTGGTCACGTCGCCGTCGCGCAGATAGATGCTGTTGAAATGCGTGGGCTCGTCGACCAGATAGCTGATCAGCAGCGCGACCGCCGCCGGATCCCCGCCCCGGTTCTCCCGGACGTCGATGAGCAGCGCGTCGGTGGTCGCGAGCAGCGTCATCGCCGCGGCCAGCGCCTCACCGGCGATGTCCGGCCCATAGAAGAGCTTCGTCTCCAGGTAGCCGACGTTCCCGGCCAGCCGCCGCGCCGACGCGATGCCGTGACAGTTCACTTCCGCCTCGCGCCGGTACTGCTCTGGATCGAACGACTCGCCGTCCACCTCGGGCAACGGGTCGACGTGATGCCGTAGCCGCAGATGCTTGTCCCCGTTGACCGACTGCAGGTCCTGGGTGACCGCGACGGCGAACGCCTGATCGTCGAGCCCCGCGTAGGCGCCGTCGCTCAGCCTCGCCCGGAGGAACACTGTCAGCTTCTCGGCGACGTCGGGGAACACATAGTGCTCCTTCAGCCGCGTGCACACGTCTTCGATCCGCGCTCTCTCGTCCATGCTCCCGGACGCTACCAGCGGACCTGAAAAAAGAATTCGGTTTACCGAAACCTCAATTCCGCCCCGCCACGAAATACAATTCGCCCGCACCGGCGTGCCGATTCGGAAAAGCCATCAGCTTGCCTTTCTCCGAATCACCCCTTTATCGTTGCAGTGAAAGGGGTGAAGAACCATCATGTCCAGCTCGATGCTCGCGCTGATCAGCGCATTCGGCCTGGTACTGGCCGTGGAGCTACCGGACAAGACCCTCGTCGCCACCCTGGTTCTCACCACCCGTTTCCGCGCGTGGCCGGTATTCGCCGGAGTCACCGCCGCATTCGCCGTGCAATCCGCGATCGCCGCCACGTTCGGCAGTGTGCTCACTTTGCTGCCGGAGACACTGGTGACCTTGATCGTCGCCGCGATGTTCGGAATCGGGGCGTTCATGCTCCTTCGCGAAGGGTTCAGCCCCGGCAAGGACGGCGGAGAGGACGCGTCGCGTTCCGGGCCGAGCCCCGCGACCTTCTTCCGCTCCGCGCTGACGTCGTTCGGCGTGCTGTTCGCCGCCGAATGGGGCGACGCCTCCCAGCTCGCGACGGCCAGTCTCACGGCCCGCTTCGGGAACCCGTTCGCGGTCGCGCTCGGCTCCTTCGTCGCGCTTGTCGCCGTCGCCGGGCTCGCCGTGTTCATCGGCGCGAAGGTCCGCAGCCGGATCCGCCCCAAGCTCATCCAGCGCGTGGCCGGGTTCGTCTTCGCCGGGTTCTCGCTGTTCGCGCTGGCCCAGCTGGTGTTCTGAGGCGCACGGGGTTTTCACAGGTTCGCCGGGTAACCTTTCGGGAACGAAAAGGTGAACACCCGCCCCGAAGTGCCTGGAGAAACCGTTCGTGACCTCGCCGAAGACACTCGCCGTCTCCCCTGTGCACGGCAGGCTCGCGGTCTTCGGCATGGCCGTCGCCGTCGCCATCTCGATCGACCTGCACTTGAGGCTGTCCAGCCAGGTCAGCCCGATCTGGCAGACGCTGTCCGAGTACGTCTACGGCTACCTCTCGCCCGGCGCGACGGCGGCCCCGCTGTTCGGCGCGATGTGCCTGGCGCTGGGGTTCGGCTCGCTCGCGCTGCTGGGTGGGATCGCGAAAGCGCACCGCCGCGGCTATGAGTCCGTCCTCGTTCTCCTCGGCGTGTGGTGTGCCGGGCTCTTCGTTCTCGCGCTCGTCCCCGTCGACCCCGAGGGCCAGGCCCGCTCGCTGGCCGGACAGATCCACAACTACGCGGCGCTGGCGGCGTTCCTCGCGCTTCCCGGCGCCGCCTGGGTGCTGACCCGCCCTGGCCGGGCGCGATGCCCGTGGGAACCGCGCCGCACGACGATCCGGCGGCTTTCGGTGGCCAGCTTCGCCGCGGTGGTGATCGTGCTCGGCGGGTTCGTCTGGACGATGCTGACCGGCCCGTCGCATCAGGAGGTCACGCTCGGCCTGTTCGAGCGGCTGCTGTTCGCGGTCGACCTCACGCTGCTGGCGACCATGGTCCGCCCGCTGCTCAGCCACCGCTGAGAGCCTGTTGGCGGAGCTGAGATATATCGCCAAAAGTAGCGAAAGTGAACCCGCCCTGGCCGAAGGCCCCGCTATCGCGGTGGCAGGGCGCCCTGTTCGCTCATCGTGACGTGGATGACCAGGCAGCGCCCCTGCCGACGTCGATCGCGGACGCGGGTTCACCAACGCTGACGCGCTACTCGGGCTGTTTCAGCACCTCGGCCAGCCGGACGGCGGCCGCCACGACCGCCGGGCCCACCACCGACGCGTCCAGCGGTTCGAGGGACACGACACCCACGCTGGCCTTCAAGCCCGGCACCCCGCGCACGGGCGCGGCGACACCCGACGCGCCGGCCTCCAGTTCACCGGACGAGGTGACCCAGCCCTCTCCGCCGCCGGGACGCAGCGTGATCGCCTTGCCCGCGGCGCCGGCGGACAGCGGATGCCGGGTACCGACGCGGTAGGCGACGTGGAAGCTCGTCCAGGACGGTTCGACGACCGCGACGGCCTGCACCTGGTCGCCCTGCGCGACCGACAGATGTGCCGTGGCGCCGACCTTCTCCGCCAGCTCGCGCAAGACCGGCCGCGCGGCCTCGCGCAGCTGCGGGAGGACCTGCCCGGCGAGCCGGAGCAGGCCGACACCCAGCCGCACCTTGTTGCCGTCGCGCCACACCAGGCCGCGTTCGGACAGCGGGACGAGCAGCCGGTAGACGGCGGCCCGGCTCGCGCCGATGGCGACGGCGAGCTCGGAGATCGTCGCCGCCTCGCCACCGGCGTCCGCGACCGCTTGGAGCAGTGCGAGCCCGCGGTCCAGGGTCAGCGACCCTTCACGAGTCACAGCAACCCGAGTTCCCCGAGGTCGGCGACCGGCTCGTCGAACGAGGCCGCCGCGTACGAGGCGAAGAGCCCGCGAACGGCCTTCGCCGCCTCGTCCGACATCCCCTTGGCCTCGGCGGCCAGCGCGGCGCCGTCGGTCGATTCGAGGGCGGCGCGCACGTCGCCGCCCGAAAGGCAGCGCGCGGACGCCACGATCAGGTTCAAGAACCCGTGATGGGTGAAACCGCTCGACTCCTCGGTGTGCCGGACGGCGCGGTGCAGGCTGTTCGTCGCCTTGAACGAGGCCCCGGTCGAGCCGCTGACCACCGCGAGGAAGTCGGCGACCTCGTCGACGCTGGGGAAGTTCTCGCCAGCCTTGCCGCCGCAGCGGATCTTGGGCCAGCTGCCGTGCTCGATCACCTTCCGCACGCCGTCGAGCCAGCCGACGCCGCGCCGCGGCTCGACCACGCGGATGACGTCCTCGGGCACGAACTCGGAGACGCGCTCCAGCCAGACCTCGTCGACGTCCGACGGCGCCGGCATCTCCACCATGCGCAGGCTGAGGATCTCGCTGCGCGATTCGACGATCGAGATCGCCTTCGGGACGCCGCCGAGGCCGGTGTCGATGATGAGCGACAGCGGCAGCGGTTCCTTGGGTTTGATCTTGATGAGTTCCGTGATGAGCTCGGGCAGCCGCGACGCCTGGCACAGGAACACACCGAGGACGCCGGAGTGTTCACCGGCCCTCGACGCGAAGTGCGCTCGCAGCGCTTCGGGCATGGACGCCTCGCCGGGCGGGAACAACGCCGAGTCGTCGACGAGCCGCGCGAACAGGGGAGGGATTCCTCGGGGGCCGGGTGGCGTGAGTTCCACAGCGCTTGACACGACTGACACGCTAGTAGCGTACGACATCAGGACAAAATCGTTCGCACAACGGACACGTTCCGGGGAGATTCCGATGCCTTACTACCGGCAGGTAGGCGAGATCCCGCACAAGCGCCACACGGCGTTCCGCAAGCCCGACGGGGGCCTGTACGCCGAGGAACTGATGGGTGTCGAGGGTTTCTCGGCGGACTCGGCGCTGCTGTATCACCGCGGGCTGCCCACCGCGATCGTCGACGCCGTCGCGATCGAGGACGAGCGCGGCCCCATCACCCCGAACCACCCGCTCAAGCCCCGCGCCTTCAAGACCCAGGACCTCAAGTTCGGCGACGCCGACGCGGTCACCGACCGGCGGCGGCTGTTCGGCAACGCCGACGTCACCATCGGCTTCGTCCACGCGACCAAACCGTCGCCGCTGTACCGCAACGCCGCGGGCGACGAGCTGTTCTACGTCCAAGGCGGCGGTGCGACCGTCGAGACGATCTACGGTGCCCTGGAGGTCGGTGACGGCGACTACCTCGTCATCCCGACGTCGTGCACCTACCGGGTGCTCCCGCACGGCGACGACGGGGTCAAACTGCTGACCATCGAAGCGCGCGGCCACATCGGCCCGCCGAAGCGGTACCTGTCGGCGAAGGGCCAGTTCCTGGAGCACTCGCCGTACTGCGAACGCGACATCCGCGGCCCGTCCGAGCCGCTGGTCGTCGACGGCACCGACGTCGAGGTCCTCGTGCGGCACCGCGCCGGGCTGACGCGCTACACCTACGCGACCCACCCGTTCGACGTCGTCGGCTGGGACGGCTGCCTGTACCCGTGGGCGTTCAACATCGACGACTTCGAGCCGATCACCGGCCGCGTGCACCAGCCGCCGCCCGTGCACCAGACGTTCGAGGGCCCGAACTTCGTGGTCTGCTCGTTCTGCCCGCGCAAGGTCGACTACCACCCCGAGTCGATCCCGGTGCCGTACAACCACGCGAACGTCGACTCCGACGAGCTGATGTTCTACGTCCGCGGGAACTACGAGGCGCGCAAGGGTTCCGGGATCGAGGTCGGCTCGCTTTCGCTGCACCCGTCCGGTTTCACGCACGGGCCGCAGCCCGGCGCGGCGGAGGCGTCGATCGGGGCGCAGTTCTTCGACGAGACCGCGGTCATGGTGGACACCTTCGCGCCGCTGGACCTCGGTGAGGCGGCGGACGCGTCAGAGGACCACGGCTACGCCTGGACCTGGTCCGGACGCGGCCCCGGCGCTTAGTGACTGCCGCAATCAGTCACCTACTTGCGGCGTGCGAAGACGTGCGCCGGAAAGTGCTCACGCAAGTAGGTGACTGATTGCGCCGAAAGGTGGCGGGATAAGTACCGCCACGGCCGCAACGGTTCGGCAACACCAAGCAGGGCAAGGCGAAACCTCCGGATAATCGGTGTTTCTCACCGGGAGGTTCTCCATGGTCGTGAATCCAGGGCAGTCCCGCGGTGGCCGCAAGGTCCTGGCGTTCGCGGCCGCGGCGGTGGTCGCGATCGGGTTGATCATCGGTTTGCGCGCGCTCACGAGCGACTCCGGCGAAGAGGCCGTGGAGGCGAAGTGCACCACCGGTGACGCGGTCAAGCTTCAGGTGTCGTCTTCGCCGGAGAAGGCGGGCGTGGTCGCCGAAATCGCCAAGGGCTACAGCGGCCGCACGGTGGCCGGACGCTGCGTCGACGTGCTCGTGCAGTCGAAATCGTCCGGTACCGCGATGCAGGCGCTGTCGCGCGGCTGGAACGAAGCCGTGGACGGCCCGCGCCCGGACGTCTGGACGCCCGCGGCGTCCGGCTGGGTGAACCTGTTGCGCCAGAACCTCACCGGCTCCGACCACCCCGCGCTGGTTCCCGAGGGCGACCCGGAATCGGTCGCGAACGCGCCGCTGGTCGTCGCGATGCCGAAACCGATGGCCGAGGCGCTCGGCTGGCCCGGCAAGGGCATCGGCTGGAAGGATCTCGCCGCGCTGGCCACGGATCCGCAGGGCTGGGCGAAGTACGGCCATCCGGAGTGGGGGAAGTTCCGGCTGGGCAAGACGAATCCGAACATCTCGACGTCCGGTCTCAACGCCACCATCGGCGCCTACTACGCGGCGACGGGCACGTCTTCGGACCTCACCGCGAACGCGCTCGCGAAGCCCGAGGCCCAGACGTTCGTGCGGAACGTCGAGCAGGCCATCGTCCACTACGGCGACAACACGCTGACGTTCCTGACGAACCTGCAGAAGGCCGACGACCGCGGCGCCGCGCTGTCGTACATCTCGGCGGTCACGGTCGAGGAGAACTCGCTCGTCGGTTACAACCAGGGCAATCCCACCAACGACCCGGCGAAACGCGGGCAGCACGCGCCGCCGAAGGTGCCGCTCGTGGGGATCTACCCGAGCGACGGCACCCTCAATTCCGATCACCCGTTCACCGTGCTGAACTGGGCCGACGACCTCCGCAAGCAGGTCGCGGCGGACTTTCTCGCGCATCTGCGCGGCGCCGAGGCGCAGCAGAAGTTCAGCGACATCGGCTTCCGCACGTTCGACGGCAAACCCGGCTCGCAGACCACGAAGCAGAACGGTGCCGAGCCGGATTCGAAGCTGAACCTCATCCGCCCGCCGAGCCCGCCGGTGCTGACCGAGGTGCTGAAGTCGTGGAAGGACCTGCGGAAGAAGGCGAACGTGCTGCTGGTCGTCGACGTCTCCGGGTCGATGGGCGACGGCGTCGACGGGACCGGGAAGAACAAGATGGATCTCGCGAAACAGGCGGCCGTGGCGTCGTTGCCGCAGTTCGGCGACGCGGACAAGGTCGGGCTGTGGATGTTCTCGACGAAACTCGACGGCGACAAGGATTACGTCGAGCTGCGGCCGGTATCGCCGATCGGCGGCGAGCCGGGCAGGCAGGAGCTGGCGACGCGGCTGAACGGGTTGACCCCGCAAAACGGGACGGGGCTTTACGATTCGTCGCTCGCCGCCTACGAATTCATGAAGCAGCGACTGGATCCGGACGCGATCAACGCCGTCGTCGTGCTCACCGACGGCCGGAACGAGGATCCCGGCGGGATCGATCTGCCGAACCTCGTCGGCCGGTTGCGGACGGAGGGCGGCGGTGAAGCGGTGCGGATGTTCACCATCGCCTACGGCTCCGACGCGGATTTGGGCATCCTCAAGGAGATCGCCGAGGCCACCCAGGGCGTCGGGTACGACTCGTCCAAACCGGACTCGATCGACCAGGTCTTCACCGCCGTGATCTCGAATTTCTGAGATCCTCGGATATGCGCTTCGTCCGTGAGCTAGCCGAACCGTGGGGACTGCTCCTCGCGGCGACGTCGGCGGGTGCGGCCTGGGCCGTGCAGCTGCCGGTGCTCGCCGCGCTCGGCGTCGGCGTGACCGTGCTGGCCGCCCGGGCAGGCGTCGCCGCCGCCACGCGGCCGAAACCCTTGCCAGATCCAGAAGAACGGCCGCTCCCGGACGTCGAGCCCGGTTCACCGGAGGCGGATTGGCTGCGGCGCGCCGAAGCCGCGGCCGACGGTTTCCGGTCGATTTCCGCTTCGCTCGACGCCGGACCGCTCGCCGACCGGGTGGCCGACATGGAACCGGTGGTGCGGGAAACCGTCGACACCCTCCGCCGCTTGGCCGCCCGCACGTCCGCCACCGCGAAGGCCTTGGCACGGGTGGACCTCGGCGCGGTGTCGGCCGAGAAAGCCCGGCTGCGAAAGGATCTCAAGGCCGCCGACGACGACATCCGCGGCGACCTGATCCAGTCGCTCGAAGCCGTGCAGGCACAGGAGGACGTGCACGCGCGGCTGTCGAGCGCGCAGCGGAAACTGCTGGCACAGCTGCGATCCGGCGCGCTCGGACTCGACGGACTGGTCGCCAGGGCGGCCGAACTGTCGGCCGCCACCGGGGATTCGCTGCTCGACACGACGACCATCGGCGAGCTGAGCGAACAGCTGGAAGGGATCCGGCGAGGTGTCGTGGAGACCGAGGAAGCGACGCGGCGCTCCCTCGGCTGACGTCACCGGCCGAATCGGACCGGCCCGAACACCGCGTGACCGGGCACTCCGGCCTTCGCCGTCCTCCCGGCCGCGGGCACGCCGAGCACCCACAGCCGCCCGGTCGCGGCGATGTTCGCGGCCAGCGACTGATCCGAACCACCGGCGGTGACGGTCACCTCGCGGCCGTCGGGCAAGACGGTCCGGCCCGTCACGGTGACCATGCCGAAGAAGTTGACCGACGCAGGCCCGGACACGACGGCGAGTTCGGTCCACCGCGGCTCGGGCAGCTTCCTGAGCAGCACCACGGCGACGATCGCGAGCCCGACGGCGCCCACCGCGAAGCCGTAGCCGGAAATCCACGTGGCCTCCACCAGGATGCCGTCCCGCCGCGGATAGTCCGCCGACGTCCAGAAGCCGAACGCGCTCGCGACGAACAGGATCACGACACTGATGAAGTAGTACGTCGAAAGCAATCGCCGCTGCGTCGCGAGTATCCGGCCCGGTGACACCGGCTCGAAGGCGAACGGGACCGAGCCCTTCACCGGAGCGTCGCGGAACGCTCCACGGCGCGGGACGATCACGCCCGGCAGCATGACGAACGGGCCGAGCACCCAGAGCCGTCGCTGTGCCGCGAGTTGCGTCCGGAGCGGGATCGGGAGCCGCACGACGAGCCACCGTCCGTCCAGCGGAACGCTCACCCGTGCACCCGCGACGACGGCGTCGTCCAGCCCGTTCACCAGGCGGAACGGCTTGTCGGTGAGCTTCCGCATCGAGGAGGATCCGGCAAGGGCGGAGTAGCCGAAATAGACCGAAGACGGTGTCATGAAGACCAGCAGGGCCAGGGGCGCGGCGATCCCGTGTCCCCCGGAGACCGCGAGCACAACGCCCAGCGCCGCGGTCAGTCCGGTCGCGATGGCCATCGTCCCGGTGGTGGCGGTGTTGCGGTCGAGCAGGGGAACCAGGACCGGCAGGTTCGTCGCCGGAATCCCTTCGGGTGGTTCGAGCACCCGGATTCTGTGGGCTTCCACCTGGTCAACCTATCGGGATGCGGTGAGACGTGATCCAGGCTACTTCCACTCGGTGGCCAGATCAGGTTAGGCTCACCTAACTAGGAGGTGAGCCGTGACCACACCGACGTCCATCCGCCGCCCGCCGGCGCCGAACCCCGCCGAACGCGCGAAGACGATCGCCACCCGCAACGGGCCGGCGACGCTGATGCCGACCGCGGAGCAGCGTGACCAGCCAGGACAGTGCGGCCGTGTCATCCCCGAGCTGCACCACGTGCACACGAGCGGCAGCGTCAGCATCCTGCTGCCGGACGAGCACCACCTGGTGAAACGCGCGCACGAGGCCCAGCGCGGCGAGCTCGCGGTGATGGTCGAATTGACCGATCAGGCACCGGTCGACCTGCGGGAACCCATCCGCGGGCTGCTGTGGATCACGGGCTGGCTCCGCCCGCTCTCGGAGGTTTCGGCGCGGGCCCGCGCGGTCTCCATCGCCGAGACCCGGCCGGACGAGCGCCTGCTGGACGTCGGACACGGCCTGACGCTGCTGCGGCTTACCCCGGCGTCGCTAGTGCTCGCCGACGCCGAAGGCACCCATTCGCTCCGGCCGCACATGTTCAGCGCCGCGCCCCCGGATCCGTTCCACGACTACGAGGCCGACTGGCTGCGGCATCTGGAGACCGACCACGCCGACGTCGTCCGGCAGCTCGCCAAACACGTGCCCGCCGAACTGCGCGGCGGGTGGATCCGGCCGCTCGGGCTGGATCGCTACGGGCTTCGGCTGCGGGTCGAGGCCGATTCAGGCGACCACGACGTCCGGCTCGCGTTCTCGCGTCCGGTCGAAGGGCCGCAGCAGTTGAGCAGCGAGATCCGCCGTCTCGTCGGCTGCCCCTACTTCCCGCAGGGTTAGGCCAGTTCCGCCGGGAATCCGCCCTTGGCGATCGGGCCCCACGACTCGATGGTGACGCGGATGATGCTCTTGCCCTGCTTGACCATCGCTTCGCGGTACTCGTCCCAGTCGGGGTGTTCGCCGGAGATCGCGCGGAAGTAGTCGACGAGCGGCTCGACCGAATCGGGCAGGTCGAGCACCTCGGCGGTGCCGTTCAGCTGGACCCACCGGTCGTTCCACTCGTCGGAGAGGACGCAAGCGGACACCTTCGGCTCTCGCCGGATGTTGACCACCTTCGCGCGCTTCGGGTACGTGGAGATGACCAGCCGGCCTTCTCCGTCGACTCCGCAGGTCACCGGGGAAAGCTGGGGGCCGCCGTCGGCCTTGGTGGTCATCAGGATGGCGCGGTGGCGGGTGGACAGGAAGTCGACGAGCGCGGCGCGGTCGACGGTTTCGTTGGTCGCGATGCTCCTTGGCATGCCCCGACGGTAACGTGCGGCCGATGAGCTGGCTGCGTCCCGAACGCCCGGCGCTGCCGGAATTCGTGGAAGATCCGGCGCGCCGCCGCGCGATCGTCATCGAACTGGTCGTCGTCTTCGGCATCACCCTCGGCCTGTCCGGGCTGCGCAGTCTGCTGTCCCTTGTGGACTCGCTGCTGCAGCCGGTGCCACTGGCACAGCAACAGGCCCAGCTGAACGTTCCCCAGGCGACGCTGAGCCTCGTCGATCTGCTCAAGCAGCTCCTGAGCGCCGGTCAGCTGGTCGGCTGGGGCGCGCTCGGGCTGTACCTGTTGTGGCGCGGCGGGATGAAGCTCGCGGAGATCGGCCTCGACAGACAGCGCCCCGGCCGCGACGTCGTCCACGGGCTGCTGCTCGCCGCGGTGATCGGGATTCCGGGGCTGGGCCTGTACTTCCTGTCCTACGGCCTCGGGTTCAGCCTGTCGGTGCAACCGTCCACTTTGGGCGAGACGTGGTGGCGTCCGATCACGCTGACGTTGTCGGCCTTCGGGAACGCGTTCGCCGAAGAAGTGCTCGTCGTCGCGTACCTGCTGACCCGGCTGCGGCAGCTCGGCTGGCGTGAGAACACCTCGCTGGTCGCGTCTTCGGTGCTTCGCGGGTCCTATCACCTGTATCAGGGCTTCGGCGGTTTCGTCGGCAATGTCGTGATGGGCCTGGTGTTCGGCAGGCTGTGGCAGAAGACGAACCGGCTGTGGCCGCTGATCGCCGCGCACACCGCGCTGGATTTCGTCTCCTTCGTCGGATACGCGCTGCTCAAAGGGCGAGTTTCCTGGCTTCCCTAGCTAGTGTGAAGCCGTGATTGACGAGACGACTCCACCCCGAGTTGACAGCGAAGTCGGCCCCCTGCGTGCGGTGCTGCTGCACAGGCCCGGCAACGAGCTCAAAAGGCTCACGCCTCGCAACAACGACCAGCTCCTGTTCGATTCCATCCCCTGGGTGGACCGCGCGCAGGAGGAGCACGACGCGTTCGCCGAGGTGCTGCGCGGCCGAGGTGTCGAGGTGCTGCTGCTGGCCGACGCGCTGCGCACGGCACTCGCCGACACCCGCGCCCACGCGGCCGGGGTGCACGCGGCGGTCGACGAGCGGCGGCTCGGGCCCGACCTTGCCGATTCGCTCCGTTCCCATCTGTCGAGCGTCGCGCCCGCGACCCTGGCCGAGGTCCTGATGGCGGGGATGACCTTCGAGGAGCTGCCCGCCGCCGAGGGCGCCTCGCTGGTCCGGCTGATGAACCACCCGAACGACTTCGCCGTCGATCCACTGCCGAACCTGCTGTTCACCCGTGACTCGTCGGCCTGGATCGGCGACCGCGTCGCGGTCTCCTCGCTGACCATGCCCGCCAGGGTCCGCGAGACCGCGGTGCTGGATCTCATCTACGCCTATCACCCGTGGTTCCGCCACGCGTCCCGCGCGTACGGCGCGCATTCGGCGCCGATCGAGGGCGGCGACGTCATGCTGCTCTCGCCGGGTGTCCTGGCCATCGGCGTCGGCGAGCGGACGACCGCGGCGGGTGCGGAGTCGCTGGCGCGGTCGGTCTTCGCCGACGGGATCGCGCACACCGTGCTCGCCGTCCCCATCCAGCAGACCCGCGCGACCATGCATCTGGACACCGTCTGCACGATGGTCGACGCCGACGCCGTCGTCATGTATCCGCTCTCCCGTGATTCACTGACCGCGTTCACGATGCGGCCGACCGATGACGGTTCCGTGAAGGTGGAGGGCCCGGCCCCATTCCTCACCGCGGCCGCCGAGGCAATGGGAATCGACCGGCTCCGCGTCATCGACACCGGGCTCGATCCGGTCACCGCGGAACGCGAGCAATGGGACGACGGGAACAACACCCTCGCCCTCGCGCCCGGCGTCGTCGTCGGGTACGAACGTAATGTGGAAACCAACGCGCGCTTGGTGGAAGCCGGTATCGAAGTACTGGCCATCACCGGCTCCGAGCTGGGCTCCGGCCGCGGCGGGCCGCGCTGCATGTCCTGCCCCATCCGGCGCGAAAGCATCTGACCGGAAATTAAGTAAGCCTTCCCTAATCGATTTCGAATGATTAGGGAAGGCTTACTTAATTGAGGTGAACCTATTATTGGGAATACTAACCTAATAGGGGGTAGATCACCAGATAAAAGTGGAAATCGAATAAGCACATGGCGTATCTTCGAACACATGGCCCTCCTCAAGAAGCAACCGCGCTCGAAGTTCTACGAACTGCTGCAGGCGCAGATCCACAACGAGTTCAACGCCTCCCAGCAGTACATCGCGCTGGCGGTCTGGTTCGACGCCGAGGACCTGCCGCAGCTCGCGAAGCATTTCTACAAGCAGTCCGTCGAGGAGCGGAACCACGCGATGGCGCTCGTCCAGTACATGCTGGACACCGACCACCACGTGGAGATCCCCGGCACCGGCGACGTGCGCAACGACTTCTCCGACGTCACCGAGCTGATCGAGCTCGCGCTGCAGCAGGAGAAGGACGTCGCGACCGACATCCAGCAGCTGGCCAAGGCCGCGCGCGCCGAAGAGGACTACATCGGCGAGCAGTTCACGCAGTGGTTCCTCAAGGAGCAGGTCGAGGAGATCTCCCAGATGTCCACGCTGCTCAACATCGTCAAGCGCGCGAACGGCAACCTGTTCGAGGTGGAGAACCACCTGCACCGTGAATCCGTCGGGGACGGCGGCGCCGACTCGGGGATGCCCCCGGTCGCGGGCGGCGCGCTCTGACGCACTGACCAACGCTCCCACCACGGGAAAACCCGGGCTCTCCCCCTTGGAGAAGCCCGGGTTTTCTTCGTCCCGTCAGCTGTACTGACAGCTCTGCTCGATCCGGGTCAGCAGGATGCCCAGGACCGACCCGTCGTTGCCCAGCGCGATCCGGTACGCGCTCACCGAACTGATCGGCGCGAAGTAGGCATTGCCGTTCTTGGTGCCACCGGGGTAGGCGGCGAGAATGTCCGCCTCGGTCGAACCGACCCCGATTCCCTCGGGGGTGTGCACCGCCCCGGAGGGGTTGATGACCGTGATCCCGTCGGCCTCGGTCAGTGACACCGAAGTCGGCCCGGGAACGGCGTCTCCCTCCACGTAACCGTAGACGCAGGCTTGCCGCCCATCCTTCGCGCGCAGCGGGCCGACGGCGGCTTCCGCCTCCGCCTCGCTCATCCCGAGCCGGAGCTTGCCGAAGCCGGCCGGGGACAGCAGCGCGCCGGTGGTCACCTTGCGCGGTGTCGGCGGGTTCGTGACGGTGATGCTCTTCGGCGGTTCGACCGGCCCGTCGGGGATCGTCGACGGCGGTGGCACGGACGCCGGGTGCGTCGACGCCGCCGGTGCGGAAACCGGCGGCACGGAACTCCCCGGCCCAGGCTGCGCGAGGCTCGACGAGGCCGCCCCCATGGTGAGCTGGTCGCCTCCGGGGAAGGCCGCGCCGTTGTCCTTGTCCTGGATCGTGAAAATCGTGACCCCGCCGGCCAGCAGCACCACCGCGGCGGCCATCCCGCTCGTCGTCTGCATCAGCTGGCGACGGCGACGGCGGCGGCGGGCGCCCGCGACGATCGTCTCGGGATTCAGCGTGGATCCCACGCTCAGCCGCTCATCAGAGAACAGGTCACGCAGCTTCCGCTGCACGTCCTCGTCGGACATGTTCATCCCGCTTCCCTCCCTTCGTCCTTGGGCTCGTTCAGGGCGAGCTTCGTGCGCAGCGACGCCATCGCCTTGCTCGCCTGGCTTTTGACGGTGCCCTGGCTGACCCCGAGCGAATCCGCGATCTCGGCTTCGGACAGGCCTTCGTAGTAACGCAGGACCATCACCGCGCGTTGCCGCGGCGGCAGCGCTCGTAACGCCTGCCACAGTGGTTCGTGCTCGAACGGGTCGGCCGGACTGTACGGCTGGGTGTCCGGCAGATCGGCGACCAGGCTCTCGCGTTTGGTCCGGCGCCAGCGGCTGATATGCGCGTTGGCCATCGAACGGCGGATGTAGGCCATCGGGTCGCCGGTCTTGTGCTGGACGTACGACCACCGGGAACCGATCTTCTCCAGCACGGTCTGGACCAGGTCGGCGGCGTCGTGCGGGTTTCCGGTGAGGGCGTGGCCGTACCTCAGCAGACCCGGGAGGCTGGTCCTCACGAAGTCGCCGAAGTCGACGAGTTCACCCGGCACGTCACTCCTCCGGCTCTCGCCGGCCCCCCAGACCTCCGCCCCCGGTACGACCGTCGCGGCAGCGGTCACCGTATCGCCTCCCCCCGGGGTCACCCGGCCAGGTTCGCCTGGCTCATCTCTCCCGAAACGCATGACGGCCCCCCACAGGTTGTCTCTTGCCGCGTACCAGTTCGAGGAGCGCCGGCTCAACGCCTCGACACCGAGTCGGGAATTCTGAACGTACCGTCCCCCTGAACAGGGAATTCGTGGACGGCCACCACGGCGTTACGCGGTATCGGCCCGTACACGTGGGGGAACTGGAGACCGGCCGGATGCGGCGGGTCGCCGTCCTCCCAGACGACGGGCGCGCTGACGAGCGCCGGGTCGATTTCCAGCAGCAGCAGATCGGTGCGGCCGGGGAACACGGCGTTGGCCGGGATATGCGCCGTTCCCGGGTCCGAACAGTGGATGAAGCCGTCGGAGGCGAGCGACGCGGCGGTGTAGACGCCGCCTTCGGGCACCGCGGACCAGTCGGCCTCGGGGCAGATATGGAGGATCACTCGCCCATCCTCGCGCATTTCGTCCTCTGGACGCGGAGCCCGCATGCAGAGGACGAAATGCGCGGGAGGAGGTCAGCGGATGGTGAGCTGGCGGCCGATCAGGCCGTCGCGCGAGCGCCGTTCGGCGGCGTTGAGCGGCTCGGTGTCGAGCGACTTCAGCGCGGCCTCGAGGCGGACGCCGAGCTGGTCCTTCGCGTCGGCCCACTCGCGGGCGTGGGCCTCGGGGTCGAGGTCCCACACCGGGACGAGCAGCCCGTGCGCGCG
Source organism: Amycolatopsis sp. TNS106 (assembly GCF_019330265.1). Taxonomy (NCBI): domain Bacteria; kingdom Bacillati; phylum Actinomycetota; class Actinomycetes; order Pseudonocardiales; family Pseudonocardiaceae; genus Amycolatopsis; species Amycolatopsis sp. TNS106. Next base: position 6,219,392 of record NZ_CP024972.1, read on the forward strand.
GAACGAACCGGCGTAGCGGGAGCCCTCGCCGAGGCCCAGCTCGCCGGCCGCGGACAGCCGCGCAAGCGCTTGCAGCAGCAGGTTCTCCGGTTCCGGGCGGACCCAGCGCAGGTGCGCCTTCTCGCCGGCGAGCACCCAGTACGCGCCCGCGCCGAGGCGTTCGGTCGGCATGATCGCCGCGTTCGCCCGCTCGAGCGAGAGTGCGACATCGCCGCTCGCGTCGGCGTCTTCGGGGAGCCACCAGGCGAAGTCGTTGTAGAGCGTGACGTCGAGTTCGGCGTTCACGTCGAGCAGGTCCTGGAGACGGGCCTTCTCGTCGGCGGTGGGCGGCGTCGTGGTGTCCGGCACGGACAGCACGTCACCCTCCTTGGCGTCCAGGACCCACTGCAGCGCGCGGCCGAGGTCGCGGCTGATGTCCGAGGACCGGGTCTGCACCTGCATCCCGACGTAGCGCTCGCCGTCGGACCGGACGAACGCGGCCGCCGCCATCGGCAGCACCGTGCCGAGGGTGACCTTCTCGCCGGAGCCCAGCGTGAGCGCCGCCGTCGCCGACGGGACGAACTCGCGCAGCGCGATCAGCTCGGTCTCCGCCGCGAGCCCCTCGAAGGGCTGGCCGACGAAGACGTCGCGCACCTTCGGCTTGCGATCCGAGGTCGTCTTGGGACCCTTCTTGCGCGAACCCTTGCCCACGTCAGCCTCCTCAAAGCTCGGTTCGGAACGCTATCGCGGGAAGGCGCGCGTCTCGTAAGGCCCCCGGGGTTGGTGACGAGACGGCGCGGACGAACACCCGGCAGACCACCGGATCGACCGGATCGGTGGGTTTCAGCGGCCATCCGGGTACCACGGAAACCGGACTGAAAACGGTTGTCATCATCCGGACGATCGAATCGCGGGTGATCAGCCTGCCGTTTCCCCCGCACCGCACCGAATACTCGATCACGGCGCCATCCCGGCGCCGCAGTGCGGAGAAGGGATCACAGATGAGCACCTCGAAGCGCCGGGCCGCCTTGGCCGCGGTTCCCGTGGCACTCGGACTGATGCTGGCCGGGCCCGCGGCGGGCACGGCTTCGGCCGCGCCGGAGTCCGGCAGCGCGGACCAGGCCCGCCATTGCCTGCTGCTGTGCGGCGGCCATCACCACGGGCACCACCACCACGGCCTGCACCTGCACCTGGGGCTTTGGCTGCATCTGTAGCTCACCGCCGCGCCGGGGCGACCGCCCCGGCGCGGGTTACAGTCGGCACGTGTTCGACCTCGCCGACCCGGCCTTCCTCGCGAATCCGTACCCGTATTTCGCCGACCTCCGCGAGCGCGGCGAAGTCCACCGGCACGACGGCCTCGGTGTCGCCGTGGCGGTGTCGCACGCGGCGTCGGCCGCCGTCCTGCGGCATCGCGGACTCGGCCGGATCTGGCAGGACGCGCTGCCGGTGGAGCGGTTCGCGTCGTTCAACCTGCTGCACCGCAACTCGCTGCTGGAGAACGAGCCGCCCGCCCACACTCGGCTGCGACGGGTGATCGCGGGCGCGTTCGGGCGGGGGCACGTCCAGCGGCTGCGGCCGATGGTCGCCGAACTCGCCGACGGCATGGTCGCCCGCCTCGCCGCCGAGATCGCCGAAACCGGCTCGGCCGACCTGCTGACGCATCTCGCGCAGCCGCTGCCGGTCGCGGTCATCGCGGAACTCCTCGGCGTCCCGGTCGAGGACGGACCGCGCATGGTCACCCTCTCGAACCACATCGTGAAGATGTACGAATACGGGCTCGCCGAGGAGAAGCGCGACGCCGCCGAAGCCGCGTCGGCGGAGTTCGTCGACTACCTGCGTGGCGTCGCGAAGCAACGCGCGAACTCCCCCGGCGACGACATCGTCAGCGATCTCCTGCGCAGTGAGCTCACCGAAGACGAACTGGTCGCGACCGCCGTCCTGCTCCTGATGGCCGGGCACGAGGCGACGGTGAACGTCATCGGGAACGGCGTCAACGCGCTGCTGACCCACCGCGACCAGTGGGAGCGGCTGGTGGCCTCCCCGGACCTGCTGGACCCGTGCGTCGAGGAGCTGATCCGCTTCGACGCACCGCTCCAGCTCTTCGAGCGGACGGCGACCGTGGACGTCGAGATCGCCGGGTTCCGGGTGGCCGAAGGCGAGAAGATCGGCGCGCTCCTCGGCGCCGCGGCACGGGACCCGAAGGTCTTCGACCGGCCGGACACCCTGGACATCGGCCGTACGCCGAACGCGCACCTCGGCTTCGGCATGGGCATCCACTACTGCGTCGGCGCCCCGCTCGCGCGCGTGGAGATCGCGGCCGCGCTGAGCTCCCTCGCCTCGAAGCTGCCGGGACTGGAACTCGCCGAGACCCCGGAGCGGCGGCCCGAATTCGTGATCCGGGGGCTGCGCTCGCTCCGGGTCACCACCGGCTAGGGGTACTTGACGACCACTTCGTAGAGCGCGGCGTTGGGCGTCGCGACCTCCGCGGCACGTTCGGTCGACGCCTGGAACACCTGGTTCTTCCCGGCCGCCTCCCAGGCTTCCTTGCTGTCGTAATGCGTGACGTTGACCAGCTGGAAGCGTGAATCCGGCAGCAGGGCCCGGTGGAGTTTGGCGTCGCGGAAACCGGGCGCGTCCCGCATCAGGTTCGCGCGCTCCCGCCACGTCTCGACGAACTCGTCCACGCGGTCCGCGGGGATCTCGAAGACATTGATGAAGGTGACGCCGTCGTCGCTCATGATCAGCAGTCTGGAACCTCCAGCGAGCTGGAGGTCAACGGTGACCTGGCTCACTCCGGCAGCCGGGGCGGCAGCAAAGGTCCCTTGCTCTCTTTCCGCAGGTCAGCGTGCGGCTTTGGGGTAAAGAGTGAAGTGGGAAACGTGCACCGGCTTGATGTGCTCGAAATGCCGGCGGTCGACCGTCGCCACCTCGACCGTCTTCAACCGTTCCGCCGTGGCCACGACCGCGGCGTCGGCCAGGCCGAGCGGCCAATCAGAGTACTGGCGCATCAGCACGGCCATCCGCCGGAAATCGTCGTCCATGGGGTGGTAGACAGCGAACTGCGGCGAGCGCATGAGTCCTTCGATGAACGCCGCTTCGGCTTCACCGCCGAGGTACTTCTCCAGGTAGTGACATACCTCGGTCAACACCAACGACGGCACCAACAGATCACGCGTGGCCGCGGTCTCCAGCCAGGACACCACCGCCTGATGGTGATCGTCTTTTCGGCTGACCATGGCGATGAGCGGGCCGGCGTCCACCACCATCGGGCGCGCCATCGGATCACTTGGTGCGTCTCAGGCGACATCTTGGCCGCGCACCACGGCCTTCACGTTCTCGGACGCGTCCGCGGGAAGATCGAACATCCCCAAGAAGGACGGCGGCGAATACGGCGTCGACGGTTCGTCCGTGGCCGAGTCAGGCCTGCGGATTCCATGAGCGGTGAGGCCTGTTTTCCCGGCCGGTGAAACTCGGCCCGTGACGGGCCTGGTGATCCTCTTCGTCCTGGCGGCGGACGGTTTGTACAGACCGAACACAGCAGACCTCGCCCGGCCGGTCTCCCCGGCGGGCAGATCACACTCCTGCTGCTCGCTGCTCATACCTCCATGTTACAGACCGATCCGCTCCCAACGGGGTGCGGAGATCCGCATTCAAACGTTCAGTGGACGAGTTGCGTCAGCGCACTGAAGAGGCCGGGCGCTCCCGCCGGTCCGGATCCGGAGCCCCGTCCACCTTCAGCACGCGAAGCAGCCGAAGGCGCTTCTCCGCCACAGGCGCGAGCAAGCCGGACATACGCTTCACGAGCAGCGCCGTCACCACCGCGAGCCCGGCCGCGGCCAGGTCGGTCAGCGCGACCAGGACGACCCCGTCGGCCAGTGCCTGGACGCCGTCACGGAACCGCCAGACGATGACGAGCCCGAGCAGCACCCAGTTGAGCGCCCAGACGCCCCACCAGATCAGCACGAGCCGCGACGGCTTCGGCCGGGTTTCCCGCGTCCGGCGCAGGACGGCGTGTTCGAGTTCGGCGACCACCGGCAGCACCATGATCAGGTTCACCACCGGCACCAGTACGAACACCAGGACGTGCCACAGCCGCCTCGGCGGCACCTCGCCGCATCTGTCCGCGGCGGCGTGCCTGGCCACGAGCAGCCACCACACGGTGAGCCCCGACGGCAGCAGCGAAAGGATCGTCGTGAGCAGGCCGGCGGTGATCACGAAACTGTCGGAGACGGAGACGACGGACGTCGACAACGCGGAGTCGCGGCTCTGCACGAGCAGGACGTAGCGCCAGATTTCGGCGGCGGAGGCGACGACCGCGAGCGCGGCGAAGGTCCACAGCACGGGCAGGAGGCTGCGCGTGATCACCCGCAGCCGTTCCCCCGCGGTGACCTCGCCGGAAGCCGTCCCGGGGACCGCGGTCGACCGCCGCCAGACCAGATTCGGGAATCCCCATCGCGGCGGGACCGGATAGGACGGCGGACCGGCGTAGCGTTCGGCCACGGGTTCGCGCCGCTGCGGCAAGGCACCGGGCGGCGGCGACGCGACCCAGCGGACGCGATGCCGCGCCGGCTGCCGCATCGGCGTGGGGCGCACCGGCGGCACCGGCGCTCTCGGCGGGTAGTGGCCTGGCTGCACGGGTTACAGCACTTCGGGATCGACGCCGGGATGCTCGCCGACCATCGGGCGTCCCTCCTGCTTCCAGGAACCCATCCCGCCGGCGACGTTCACCGCGTCCCAGCCGCTCGCGTTGAGCCACGCGGCGGCGCGCGCGGACCGGCCGCCGCTGCGGCAGATCACGTAGACGGGCTGGTCGTCGGGCAGGTCGTCGAGTTCGCCGACGCGAGCGGGCAGCTCACCCATCGGGATGTGCTTGGCACCCGGGGCATGCCCGGCGGCCCACTCGTCGTCCTCACGGACGTCGAGCAGCGCGACACCGTCCTTCGGCAGGTCACGGACGGCGACGGTCGGGATGTCAGCAGGGCTCACCACACTCCCATCCTCGCATCCCGTCCCGTTGCGCGCGCGTGAAGAGGCACTCAGTGCCGGACGGCCTTTTCCGCCCCGGCACCGGTGAGCGAGCGGACCTCCATCTCGGCGTACTTCTTCTGGTTGTGCTCCTTGGACAGCACGGTGCCGAGCCAGCCGAGGAAGAACGCGACCGGGATCGAGACGATGCCCGGGTTGTCCAGCGGGAACCAGTGGAAGTCGACGCCCTGGATCATCGAGGCGCTCTTCCCGGTCTTCGGGTCGACGGGCTTCCCCGAGACCGCCGGCGAGAACACGATCAGGACGACGCACACGCTCAGCCCGCCGTAGATGCTCCACAGCGCGCCCTGGGTGTTGAACCGCTTCCAGAACAGCGAGTACAGGATCGTCGGCAGGTTCGCCGACGCCGCCACCGCGAACGCGAGCGCCACCAGGAACGCCACGTTCTGGTTCTTCGCGAGGATCCCGCCGACGATCGCGACGGCCCCGATCACCAGCGCGGTGATCCGCGCGACACGGACCTCGCTGTCCGGGGCGGTCTTGCCCTTCTTGATCACGTTGGCGTAGACGTCGTGCGCGAACGACGCCGACGCCGTGATCGTCAGGCCCGCGACCACCGCGAGGATCGTCGCGAACGCCACCGCCGCGATGAACCCGAGCAGGATCGGGCCGCCCAGCTCGAGCGCCAGCAGCGGGGCCGCCGAGTTGGTCGTCCCCGGCGCCTTCGCGATCACGTCCGGGCCGACGAGCGCACCCGCGCCGTAGCCGAGCACCAGCGTGAACAGATAGAAGACACCGATCAGCGCGATCGCCCACACCACCGAACGGCGCGCGTCCTTCGCGGTCGGCACCGTGTAGAAACGCATGAGCACGTGCGGGAGGCCCGCGGTACCGAGCACCAGCGCGATGCCCAGCGACAGGAAGTCGAGCTTCGTCGTGCCGGTCTTGCCGTACTGCTTGCCCGGCCCGAGCAGCGCTTCCCCTGTCTGCCCGCCCTTGTCGACGGCGGCCTGGAAGAGGCTGGACAGGTTGAAGCCGTACTTCCCCAGCACCCACAGCGTCATGGCGAACGTGCCCGCGATGAGCAGGACGGCCTTGATGATCTGGACCCAGGTGGTGCCCTTCATCCCGCCGATCAGCACGTACAGGATCATGATCACGCCGACGACGGCGATCACCAGGTCCTGGCCGAGATTCCCTTCGATGCCGAGCAGCAGGTTCACCAGGCCGCCCGCCCCCGCCATCTGCGCGAGCAGGTAGAAGAACGAGACGGCGAGCGTGGAGATCGCGGCCGCCGCGCGGACCGGGCGCTGCTTCATCCGGAACGCCAGCACGTCGCCCATGGTGAACTTGCCGGTGTTGCGCAGCAGTTCCGCGACCAGCAGCAACGCCACCAGCCAGGCGACGAGGAAACCGATCGAGTAGAGGAAACCGTCGTAACCGTTGATCGCGATCGCACCGGCGATACCCAGGAACGACGCCGCGGACAGGTAGTCACCCGAGATCGCGACGCCATTCTGCGGACCGGTGAACGCGCGGCCCGCCGCGTAGTAGTCCGACGCGGTCTTCGTATTCCGGCTCGCCCGGAAAACGATCACGAGCGTGATCGCGACGAAGATCGCGAAAATGGTGATGTTGAGCGCCGGATTGCTGCCCTGTACGCCCGCTGCCAGCGTATTCACCGTTCGGCCCCTTCGACCTCGTGCCGGATCTTGTCGGCGAGCGGATCGAGTTTCCGGTTCGCGTACCGGACGTAGAGGCCGGTGATCACGAAGGTGGACACGAACTGCAGCAGGCCGAAGACCAGGCCGACGGTGATGTTGCCGAAGAGCTTGGTGCTCATGAACCCGGTCGCGTAGTCGGCGACGAGCACGTAGAGCAGATACCAGAGGAGGAACAGGGCCGAGATCGGGAAACCGAATACCCGCAGCCGTCGCCGCAGCTCGACGAATTCCGGGCTCGCCTGCACCTTTTCCCAGTCGGATTCCGGATCGGACCCGAGACCTTGATCGGTATCGCTCACGTCGGACCTCCCGTCTACGCGACCATTCGATGACTTCGTTGTCACGAAAGATCATGCCCCTCTTAGGGCGTGAGAGGAGCAATCCATTTGAGTGAACGGTACGACTGTGCGTAGAGGTTCGCGACTCGAAAGAGTGAATTACTTCCGGTGGCGGCCTTTACCGGTTGACCGAGGCTTCTCGATCTTCTCCGCCTTTTCTTCGGCCTGCCCGAACCGGGCGACCGCACGATCCCGCATGAACCCGAGCGGATCGGGCGCGTGCAACCGCAGCATCACACCGTGGACGTCGTCCGGCCGCCCGTATCCGGTCGCGCGGCTCACCACATAGGTGGTCAGGAACGCCGCCGGCACGGTGATCAGCGCGGGCTGGTTCGCGAACCACGGCGCCCAGCCGCCGGTGTACTTGCTGACGATGTTGACCACCAGCGCGGTCAGCACCAGCCCGCCGCCGACGAGCATCCCGGCCAGCGCGCCGGGCCAGCTGAGCTTGCGCCACCAGACCCCGAGCAACAGCAGCGGGCTGAACGTCGACGCGGCCAGCGCGAACGACATCCCGACCGAAAGCGAGAGGTCCTCCGACGGCAGCAGGACCGCCAGGGCGAACGGGATGATCGCCACGATCGCCGTCGCCACCCGGAAATCGCGGACGCGACCGGGCAGGACGTCGGTGGACACGACCCCGGCGACACTCACCAGCAGCCCGGACGAACTGGACAGGAACGCCGCGAAGGCACCGGCCGCAGTCACCGCGCCCAGGATCTGGCCCCACAGGCCGGGGAGAACGGCGGACGGCAACAGGAGGATGGCGGCGTCGGTCTTCCCGGTCACCAGCAGTTCCGGGACGTACATCCGGGACAGCGCGCCCAGCAGCGTCGGGAACAGGTAGAACAACCCGAGCAGCAGCAGGACGTGCACCGTCGTGCGGCGTGCGGCCTTGCCGTCGGGGTTGGTGTAGAAGCGGACCAGGACGTGCGGCAGGCCCATGGTGCCGAGGAAGGTCGCGAGGATCAGCGAATAGACCTGCAGCAGATCGGTGAGGCCGCCCGAACCAGGGCGGAGCCAGTCGCTGTTGGAGGCGGGCGCTTCACTGACCACCGGGACCGGCGTGCCCGCGGTGAACTTCAGCGTCGTGCCCTTGGTGACCTTGTGCGCGGCTTCCGGGGCCCACACCGCGAAACCGTTGGCCCGCGCGCCTTCCACCTGGCCGTACGCCTCCAGCACGGTCACCGTGGTGACCTTCAGCGTGACGTCGGTCTGCACCGTGACGGTGGTGTTCTCGGTGAACGTCGGCGGAGCGGGCTGTCCCAGCGGGCGCGCGCTGCCCGGCCCGCCGGAGCCGAGGAACACGATGCACAGGATGAACGCAGGCACCGCGATGGCGAACAGCTTCAGCCAGTACTGGAAGGCCTGGACGACGGTGATGGCACGCATGCCGCCCGCGATCACGTTGAAGCCGACCACACAGGTCACCAGGATCGCGCCCGCCCACGCCGGCACCGGCAGGATGGTCGCCAGTGTCAGCCCGGCACCCTGCAACTGCGGGACCATGTAGAGGATCCCGATGAACACCACGAACGCCGTCGAGAAGCGGCGCAGCATCGTCGATCCCAGCCGCATCTCGACGAAGTCCGGCAGCGTGTAGGCGCCGGACCGCCGCAGCGGCGCGGCGACGAACAGCATCAGCGCGAGATAGCCGGCCGTGAAGCCGATCGGGAACCACAGGGCGTCCGCGCCGTCCTTGAGCACGATGCCGGCGACGCCCATGAACGACGCGGCGGACAGGTACTCGCCGGAGATCGCGGCCGCGTTGCGCCGGGACCGCACGGTGCGCCGGGCGACGAGGAAATCGTGCGTGCTGACGGCCGACCTCGAGGAGCGATGTCCGAGGTAGAAGGTCAGGACCGCCACCAGCACGATGCCGGCGATGGCCCACGAATTCAGCTGCACGGTGTGGATCCTCGCATGTGCAGCTCCGCAATCAGTTCTCGATCATGTCGACGAAGTCGCGCTCGTGCCGTTCGGCTAGCCGGTTGTACCAAAGACCGATGCCGAACAGGAACGGGAAAGGCGCCACACCGAGGATCAGCCAGGGCACCGGGATGCCCACGACGGTCACCCGGCCGAAGGACGGGATCAGATAGAACAGCACCGGAAGCGAACACAGCGTGACCATCACCAGCAGCGCCAGCAGCGAGGCCGTCCGCAGCTGGATCTTCACCAGATCCCGGACCAGGAGTTTTCCCCAGCTGGTCTGTTCTTCGAGTTCGACCCTGGCTCGCAGGGTGCTGGTGGCCTGCCGCGGATCGGCGAGGATCACCCGCTGTCGCTTGGGTTTCGCGTGATGTTCGGGTTTGGCCTGCTCGTGCTTCGGCCCGGACGGCGCGCCGGGAACGGGTTCGACGGCGGCGCCCTCGGGCACCGCCGGTTTCCTGCTCTTGCCGAGCGTCGGGTCCGGTTCGCGGACGCCGTTGACGCGGCGGTAGAAGTCGTCGGTCACGTCGACCGGTTGGCGCCGACCAGCCTGTCCTTGAGGGCGCGCGTGTGGCGGCGGCTCACCGGCAGCACCTTCTCCTCGTTACCGATCACGACCTGATAGCCGCCCTGCCCCATGCGCAGTTCGGTGATCAGCGGCAGCGAGACCAGGAACGACCGGTGGATGCGGACGAAACCCGCCTTCTCCCAGCGTTCTTCGAGCTGAGCGAGCGGGATGCGGACCAGATGGCTGCCGTCGGTGGTGAACAACCGGGCGTAGTCGCCCTGCGCCTCGACCCAGCGGACCGAAGACCGCGGGATGAGCTTCGTGGTGCCCGCGAGCTCGACGGGGATGACCTCGTCGTCGTTCTTGACCTGTCCCAGTCCGCCTTCCTGGCCGAACTTCGGCGCGGCGTTGGCGGCGAGTTTGTCCATCACGCGCGTGACTGCGCGATCGAGACGATCCTGCTGGTACGGCTTGAGCACGTAGTCGAGCGCGCCGAGGTCGAAGGCGTTGACGGCCTCTTCCGCGTGCCCGGTCACGAACACCAGCGCCGGCGACGGGCGCAGCGCGGCGAACACCCGCGACATCTCCATGCCGGACAGACCGGGCATGTCGATGTCGGCGAACACCGCGTCCACGATCGGCAGCCCGCGGGCCTTGCGGTCGGCCAGCCGCGGGTCGTCCGCGGACAGCAGACGCAGCGCCTCCGAAGCGTCGATCGCCGGATAGACGAGGGCGACGTGCGGGCTGTTGCGGAGACAATGGACGAGTTCGTCTAGCCCTTTGGGCTCATCGTCCACCGCCAGGACGATGAGCTTCCGGGTGTCATCGTGAGCACTCACAGTGAGACGCATCCTGCCCATTGCCGCGTGCCTTGTCCAGCCCGCTTCACGAAAGTCGAACGAAAAGGACGGCACCGGCACCCCCGCGCCTGGGGTGACCGGTGCCGTCATCTTTTCCGGTGACACGAACCGCCTCGCCGTGCCACATCTATCCCTTCACGGCGTGAAGGTGAACCAGTTGACGCTCACGAAATCGGCGGGCTGGCCGCTCGTGAAGGTCAGGTAGACGTCGTGTCTTCCGGTGACGCCGCTGATATTCGCCGGGATGGTCCGCCAGCTCTGCCAGCCGCCGGTGTTGGCGACGGCGAAGCTGCCGACGGGCGGATTGGACCGGCTGCCGAGCCGGACTTCGACGAGACCGCTCACGCCGCCCGCCGCTCCGGACGCGACGCGCGCCTGGAACTGCCTGCCCGTTTGCGTCCCGAAGTCGATGCCCGGATACAACGCCCAGTCACCGTTGCCCGCGGGCCCGATGTTCTGGCCACCCCCGGAATCGGAGGTGGCCTGTTTGACGATCCCGGCTGCCTGGCCGTACGACTCGGCCTGGATCGTGCCGTACGCGCTGCCGCCACCCGGGTTCCCCGTGGTGGTCGTGGGCGTGGTGGGGGTCGTGCCGCCGCCGCGGGTCAGGACGGTGACGTAGTCGACGAGCATCGGGTGTCCCGGCACGATTCCCGGCCCCGGTGTGGTGGTGCCGGAGTTGTTGTTCGGGAACGCGCCGCCGATGGCGACGTTCAGCAGGACGAAGTAGCCCGCGTGGTTCGTCATGTTGGCCCACGTCGTGGCGTCGACCTGGTTCTGGCTGACGGAATGGAACTGCTGCCCGTCGACCAGCCAGCGGAACACGTTGGGGCTGACGCTGGTGTCCCATTCGAAGGTGTAGGTGTGGAACGCGCTCTGACAGCTCGCGCCGGGGCAGGTGCGGCTGCCGACCAGTCCGGTGGTCTCGTTGCACGGGCCGCCGGGGTTGACGCCGCAGTGCAGCACACCCCAGACCGTGTTGATCCCGTTGACGTTCTCCATGATGTCGAACTCGCCGACGGCGGGCCAGTTCCAGTAGTTGCCGCGGTACGGCGAGCCCAGCGCCCAGAACGCGGGCCAGTAGCCGAGCGCCGCGGCGCCGGTGACGTTCGGCATCTGGATCCGGCCTTCGATCCGCAGCGCGCCACCCGCCGGCGGTTTGAAGTTCGTGCGCTGCGTCTCGATCCGCGCCGACGTCCAGTTGCCCGCACCGTCACGCAGCGGCGTGATCCGCAGGTTCCCGGAGCCGTCCTGGGCGAGGTTCGCGGGGTTCGCCGTGTAGTTCTGGATCTCGCCGGTGCCCCAGTTGCCCGGGCCGCCGGGGTAGCCGTGGCCGGTGTCGACGATCCAGTTCGCGCTCGACGGGAGCGACCCCGCGGCGCCGGTGAAGTCGTCGGTGAACACGGTGGTCCAGCCGGACGGCGGGGGCGGGACGGCGGCGGATGCGGGCAGGGTGAGCGGGACGGTGATCAGAGCCGCGCCGGCGGTGGCGGCGAGCGCGATCTTCCAACGGGAACGATTAACGGACATCGGACCTCCTCGTCAACGCTGTCGAGGTTTGTTGCCGTTCACAACAAAGCGGTATGTCCGATATGAGACCTGGTCTGAACCACTTCCGCCTACCACCGTTCGGGTGAATCCGATCTGCACTGAACGCGAAGAACGGCCCGATCCACGAGGACCGGGCCGTTCTTCGCACGCGGGTCAGAGGCCGAAGCGGCTCCAGGTGGCCTTCGACTGCACGGCGTCGAGCAGCGCGCTCGCCGCGGCGGGGGCGCCGATGCCCAGCCGAGCCAGCAGCGGCTTCTTCGGTTCGGCGATCGCGATCTCGGCGTCCGGGTACCGCTCGGAGATCACCTGTCGGAGGCTGCCGACGCCGTCGATCAGGCCCAGCTCGACCGCGCGGGCACCCAGCCAGACGTCCCCGGTGAAGAGGTCTTCGGAACCGGAAAGCCGGTCGCCCCGGCGTTCGGTGACCCAGTCGACGAACAGCTCGTGGAGCTGTCCGTGCATCTTCTTCAGCCACTCGACGTCTTCCGGCTTCTCCGGGCTGAACGGGTCGAGCCGGGACTTGTTCGCCCCCGCGGTGTGCAGCCGCCGCTCGATGCCGAACCGCTCCAGGAGACCGGTGAACCCGAACCCGCCGCTGATCACGCCGATGGAGCCGACCATCGACGTCCGGTGCGCGTAGATCTCGTCGGCGGCGCAGGCCAGCCAATAACCGCCGGACGCGGCGACGTCTTCGGCGAAGGCCAGGACCGGCACGTTCTTCTCGTCGGCGAGCTGGCGGATCCGCTCGGCGACCAGGCCCGACTGCGTCGGCGCGCCACCCGGCGAGTTGATCTGCAGCGCGACGGCCTTCAGCCGCTCGTGCCCGAACGCGCGCGTCAGCGCCGATTCGACGGCGGCGAGGTTGATCGACCCTCTGGCCAGCGGCGACGGGGTCGGCGTGATCACCCCGTGCAGCTTCACCACGGCGACGACGTCCTTGCGTTCACCCCGATCGCCGATCATCGGGAGACGGGAGGTCAGCTTGTCCGCAACGCTCATACCGCCAGGCTACCGACGTTTTACCGACATTCACGACGGCAGCACGCCGCTGCGCGAACCGCTCACCCCGCTGGACTCGTTCGGGCCGCCCTGAGGCGGGACGGTCGCGCTGTCGGCGGAGAAGTCCGGCAGATTCGGCCGCACGCCGGGCATGAACTTCGGCACCCGCAGGGTCACCTTCATACCGGCGCCGGGCGCCGTCTCGACCATGAGCGCGTAGTCGCGGCCGAACACCTGCTGCATCCGCTGGTTGATGTTGCCGAGGCCGACGTGCGCGCCCGTGCGGTGCTGGCTGCGGAGGTCCGCGAGCTTCGCGGGCTCCATGCCGATGCCGTCGTCCTCGACACTGATCAGCGCTTCGGCGCCGTAGTCCTCGGCGATCACCGTGACGCAGCCGCCGGACGGCTTGGACGCGAGGCCGTGTTTGACGGCGTTCTCCACCAGCGGCTGGATGATCAGGAACGGCACGACCACCGAAAGCACCTCGGGCGCGATCTTCATCCGCACTTCGAGCCGTCCGCCGAAGCGGGCGTTCTCGATGGTCAGGTACCGGTCGATGTTCCGCAGTTCCTCGGCGAGCGAGGTGAACATGCCCGACGTCCGGAACGAGTAGCGCGTGAAGTCCGCGAAGTCCTGAAGCAGCTCTCGCGCTTCCTCCGGATCCGTCCGGATCAGTGACGAGATGGTGTTGAGCGCGTTGTAGACGAAGTGCGGCGAGATCTGCGCGCGCAGTGCCTTGATCTCCGCCTGCTGGAGCTGGTTCTTCGATTCGTCCAGGCGCGCCAGCTCGAACTGGGTGCAGACGAACTGCGCGACGGCGTCGGCCATCTGCACCAGCCGCCCGCGCGTGCGCCCGACGACCAGCAGCGCGGCCTCGGTCTCACCCTCGACGATCAGCGGCACGATCACCGCCGTCCGCATCCGGCAGGTGCCGCGATGGTTGCACGGCATCTTGTCGTGCGCGACGACCTCGCGCCGGTGCTTGCGGATCGCGTTGCCGATGGCTTCGACGAGGTCGACGTAGTGGTCGTTGGCCTCGCCGTCCCACGACAGCAGCGTGCCTTCGCTGTCGGTGATGCCGACCGCGACGCAGTCGAGCATCTCCAGCAGCTGACTGGTGATCTTGTCGGCGACCTGCTCGTCGAGCCCCTCGCGAAGATCCGGTGTCGCCTTCGACATCCGGTGGACGGCCTGCAGCACCGCGTTCTCCACGATGCTCGCGGGACGCCTCAGCTTGATCAGGAGGACGACGACGAGGATCGCGAGCAGCAGCGCCACACCCCAAGGGATGATCTGCGCGATCTCGAGCCCGGACACGGCGTCCATGCTCTGCGCTCGACCAACCGGGTGCAAGGCCTGCTCCCCACTTTCCGTTGAGTTGTGACAACTGAGGGTGGGGCCGACCCTACCCAAGACCCGGGCGCCGTCCCCATGGTCACTCCCCGTCGCGCCGGGAAGACTGTACGCAGGCAATCGCTTCCGGGGGAGGAACACCATGCGCGGATCGGGGAAACTCGCGGCGGGGGTGCTGGCGGGGGTCCTGCTGGCGAGCGGGACGGCGGCCGCGGCCGGGGATCCGGTACGCGCGGCCGTCGGCGATCTCGTCGGTGAAGGGGGATTCCCGGGAGCGGTCGTCCAGGTCCGGACCGGTGAGGCGGTCTCGCGCTTCGGCGCCGGATACGCGAACCAGGCCACGCGCGAACCCGCGGGGCCGCACCACCGGTTCCGGATCGCCAGCAACACCAAGGCGTTCGTCGCCACGGTGGTGCTGCAACTGGCGGGCGAAGGCTCGCTGTCCCTCGACGATCCGGTGGAGCGATGGCTGCCCGGTGTCGTACGCGGACCGGGCTACGAACCAGAGAAGATCACGCCGCGCATGCTGCTGAACCACACCTCGGGCCTGCACGACCCGCTGGATCCGCGTTTCTTCGACCCGTACCTCGTCCACGGGAACCGGGCACACGTCATCACGCCGTCGGAGGTGATCCGGCGGTCGCTCGCCGACCCGCCCTCGTTCGCGCCGGGCACCGGCGTGAAGTACTCGAACACCGGATATCTGGTGCTGGGCAAGATGATCGAGAAGATCACCCGCAACGACGTCCGCGAGGAGATCCAGCGCCGGATCCTCGGTCCGCTCGGCCTCGGACGGACGTATTTCCCGCTGTGGTCGCCGTTCCTGCGCGGCCCGCATCTGCACGGGTACGACATGCGCGGTGAAGACATGACGGTGTTCAGCCCGTCGTACGACTGGACCGCGGGCGCGATGGTGTCGACCGTCGACGACGTCGCGACGTTCCACCGCGCGTTGCTGGCAGGACGGCTCCTGGCGCCCGCGCAACAGGCCGAACTCAAGCGGCTCGTGCCGAACGAGGACGGTGGCGCCTACGGAGCGGGGATCGAGACGCTCGACGTGAAATGCGGGGACGTCACGAAGACGTTCTGGGGCAACACCGGTGCCGGCCCGGGATTCTTCAGCGTCTCGATGAGCACCGCGGACGGCTCGAAACAGATCGTGCTGGCGCTGAACGTGTACGACCTCGCCGCGGACGTGCACGGCGGGCAGCGGGTGCCGAAGATCCCGGCGCCCGCGATCGAAGCCGCCCTCTGCTGACCTCGTGAGTCACTTGAGCAGGCGCGACATCCGCCGGTCGGCCAAGGGTTTCCCACCGGTCTGGCAGGTCGGGCAGTACTGGAAGGACTTGTCCGCGAACGAGATCTCGCGGATCGTGTCGCCGCAGACCGGACACGGCAGTCCGGTCCTGGCGTGCACCTGCAGCCCGGACCGCTTCTCCCCCTTGAGCCGGGCCGCGGACTGGCCGACAGAGCGCGTCACCGCACTGGTCAGCACTTCGCTGATGGCTTCGAAGAGCCCGTCGAGCGCGCCTTCGGACAGCTTTCCGGTGGTGGCGTAAGGAGAAAGCTTCGCCCTGTGCATGATCTCGTCGGAGTAGGCGTTGCCGATCCCGGCGATCAGCGACTGATCGGTGAGCGACGTCTTCAGCCGTTCGGTGCGCCCGGCGAACAACTTCTCGAGCCCCGTGCGGTCCAGCGAAAGCGCGTCCGGCCCCAGGCGCGCGATACTCGCGACCTCCTTCTCCGGATCGCGCACGATCCAGACCGCCAGCCCCTTCTTGGTCCCGGCCTCCGTGAGATCGAAGCCCGGACCGGCGGCGGCGTCGAGGTGGACACGCAGCGAGATCGGTCCCTTGCCCGGTTTGAGCGGTGCCGGGGCCAACGCGTCGGACCAGCGCAGCCAGCCCGCCCGCGCCAGATGGACGACCAGGTGGAGATCACCGGCGACGAGATCGAGGTGCTTGCCGAACCGGCCGGCACCGGTGACCTCGCGGCCGTGCAGCTCCGTCCACGGCGGGGTCGCCGTCTTCAGCACGCTGAGAGACGCCACGTCGACACGGAAGACCGTCTTGCCCACCGCGTGTTCACGCAGGTGGTGAGCGAGCGCTTCGACCTCGGGTAACTCGGGCATGGCCCCAGTCTCGCGCGTTCAGGCCGCCGCGACTACTCCACCGGGTGCAAGGGGCCGTCGAAATCCGGCAGCGAGTGCTTCTGGATGGTCTTCGAGATCTTCGAGACCTCGCCACGCACGGTGAACATGCCGCGGATGGTGCCCACCCAGCGCTCCGAAGGCCGGTCGCCCGCCAGATCGCCCTCGGTCTCGGCGACCACGGTCCACGGGCGGCGCAGGATCCAGCGCAGCGGGAAGAACAACGCGACCAGCAGGAGCGCCAGCGGAACCCAGGACGGGATTCTCACGTCGGCGGGCGTCCACATGATGAGCACGATCGCGAGCAGCGCCGTCACGGCGATCATCGCGATACCCGGGCCGTAGCTGCCCGCCACATCGTGCTCGAAATCGTCCGCTGTCGCGGGAGCACGCCATTCCATCTGGGCTCGGACCACCCAGTCACGGCCGTCCTCGCCGTGCACCAGCCGGTTCATTCAGTCGCCTCCCGCGCGGCCGCTCGCTCGTCGTGAGCGAGCTCCACCGTACCGTGACGGGAGCCGGATTCGCGAGAGTTCGAAGGCGATATCCCCGCTCGGGCGTTATGGGCACGTCGGGTAGTCGACACCCGGCTCCGGATAGTGGGAAGTCGGTTTGACCGGGCTCGGCTCGTCTTCCGAAGGGTCGGCGGACGGTGTCCCGGTCTCGCTGCCGGGCGTGCTCGTCGACGGCGAAGTGGACCCTTCCGGGTCAGTCGTCGACTCCGGCGTGTTCGACGGCTCCGTCTCGTCCCGGGAAGTCGTCGTGGACGTCGGGCTCAGCGACTCCCCCGGAGGGATGTCGTCCCGTTTCGTGGTGGTCTGGTTCGTGCCCGTTCCCGGTTCCGGGACCTCGTTCCGCGGCGCGGTCTCCTGCGCCGGGTTCTGCTCGTCCGGTGTCAGCACGCCGTTCTCGGCGCCGGCAGCACCGTCGGCACGACCGTCACCGCCGCCGAGATCCTTCCCCGACGTGCCGGCACCCGGCAGGCTCGGCAGGTCCGACACCCCGAGTTCCGCGCCGGGGCCGCGCCCGGTCACGGCGGGCCGATCGCCCTTGCCGTGCATCCGGTCCTCGGCGATCCGCTGCGGCGGCAGCTCCACCGGTCCGCCCTGGACGGGCGGTGCGACCTGCGCCGGCAGCAACGCCAGCTCCGGCTGGCCGCCCCCGGACAGGCCCACGGTATGCGTCACGTCGGTGCCGAACACGGCCGGACCGGCGACGATCCCGACCGCGCCCGCGGCGGCCGTCGACGCCACCGCCAGGCCGACCTTCACCTTCGATCCGAGCAGAAGCGCCTTGACCGACGCGGCGAGCCCGGACAACGCCCCGCTCGCGTGGGCACCGGCGGCCGCCGGCACCAGCAAGGCGACGACACCGGCGTGCGCCCGCAGCGAAGAACAGACGTCACGCAGCTCGTCGTGTGTCGCCCGGCAGGACTGGCACCCGATCAGGTGGCTCTTGATCCGGCGGGCCTCGGCACCGGTGACACTGCCCGCGGTGAACCCGCCCAGCTTCTCCACCACGGCCCGGCACGAATCCGGCCCGCGGTTCACCGAAAGATGCGCTTGGAGGTACGCCGCCCGCAGCCCCTGCCGTGCCCGCCTGGCCAGCGCCGCCGTCGCGTTCGCGCTCAACCCGAAATGCGGCGCGACCATCGACGGCTGCTCGCCTTCGACCTCGGTCTGCCACAGCACCGAACGCCACCGCTCCGGCAGGCTCGTGAACGCCGTCGTGATCAGCGAATGTTCGGCCGTGCGGGCGTGCGTGTCCGCCCCCGCCCCGGCCCGGAAGGTCAGCTCGTCGTCGCTCACCGGCACGTCACGACGCGCGCCGTGCCACTCCCACGAGACCCGGCGAGCCACCGTCAGCAGATACGCCCGGACGTAGTCCCGCGGCCCGGCACCCCGGCGCAACGCCTGAAGCACCCGGAAGAAGGTTTCGGCCGTGATGTCCTCCGCCTCCGACCGGTCGGCGGCCAGACTGCGGGCCAGCCGCCGCACCGCGGCGGCGTGAAGTTCGAAAAGCTCCCCGAAGGCGGCGTCCTCCCCATCACGGAGACGCTGGAGCAATGCCTGCTCGTCGGATTCCGAGGCCGCCTGAAGCGGCACCGTGCCCTGCTCGGTCATCCGGCCAGGCACCTCCTCCCCGAAGGACTCACCATTCGGTCGAATGGGGACACCATACGGAGGTATGCAGCCGTCGTCACCCCTTGTACGCCAGGTGTGACACCGGAGCACCTGTAGGGGTGGGTCGAAACCGCTACAGAGGGTCGGTGTATGGTTGTTCCACTGCTTCAAACGAGTACCGGAGCAGAGCAAGACATGCGGATGTAGCGCAGCTGGTAGCGCATCACCTTGCCAAGGTGAGGGTCGCGGGTTCGAATCCCGTCATCCGCTCGCAAGTGGGCGTGGTGTGTCCAGGGAACGCCTGGACCATGGCTTGCTCACCATAATTCCCGGGGGCCCGAGCCCCCGGACCCCCGCGTTCCTTGTCGCTCGCGTTGGCGAGTCGGTTGTCGGGCGCGTTGATCTTTATGTGCCTCGCCATCGTCGTGCTGGGCTTTTCAGTTACTAAGTGCTACAGGTTCGGTGAGTGGGTTCACACGACCGTAGTAATTCGGATTGCGCATATGTCGGCGGCTCAGAGCGCGGGCGTTTTGAAGGGGTCGTGCTCGGACAGGAGCTTGTCGACGCGGGCCTGGTCGACTCTGCTGACGACGGTGTTCTCGTCCTGCCGGTCGCGGATGCACTTGGCGAGCGTGAACGCCGAAGTGGTCAGGAAGAGCATGCCGAGGGCGAGGAAGCCGCGGACCCAGCCGTCGACCGGCAGGTACCAGATGCCGACGATGACCGCGAGGAGTGCCAAGCCGAACGAGAGGGCGGCCTGGACGAAGAACGCGACGGTGGTGGGCGGCGCTGCGGAGGGTTTCGTCATGCGTACCACGGTCGCGCCGAGGTCCCCGCGGTGTCTTGAGTACGGCTACTCAAGAAGGGTTGCGTTCAGATCTCGTAGCCGTCCATCACGGTCGGCGCGACCGGCGACAGGTGGTCGTCGCCGCGTTCGGTGACCAGGCCGCGGGCCATCCGGTACACCTTGAACTCGTTGTCGTGGTCGGGATCCTGGTCGTCCCAGACGTGCAGGAGACCGTAGGAACCGGGCGCGAGATCGCCCACGCGGGTGAATAGGTCAACCAGCTCGGGCGCGATCGCCGTGCCGTGCTTGTCCATGCCGCCCAGATGCAGCACCGGCACCCCGGCGGCCCAGCGGAGGTCGAGCAGGTCGGCGTCGCCGAAGTCGCGGACGGCTCGGTGCACCCGCTCGACGATGCGCTCCAGCAGCGCGGCGTCGTCGTCACCGGAAGGGCTCGCTTGGATGGTCACCCACCCGTGGTATTCGAACACCCGCCTGAGTTTAGGCAGGTCCGCCCGCCAGCACGGCCGGCGCCCCGTCCCGCCGCAGCACGCTCTTGAAAATCTGTTCGCCGTGCTTCTCGAAGGCGGGCACGAGCTTGTCGCCGTACACGCACAACGTCCGTTCCCACGGGTGCCCGAGCGTGCCGAAGCGGAAGTCGTTCGCCAGGAACATGTGGTAGTCGGTGCGCGGGAACACCGGGACCGGCCACGGGTCGAGCGCGGCGTGCCGATGCGGGTAGAAGCGGTACGACTGGTGCTGCCAGTGGAGGACCCAGACCCACTCGTCCTCGGCGACGCAGTCCTTCAACGCCGCGAGCGCGACGCGGGCGACGTCGTTCTGCTCGACGGCGTACGGACCGAGCCGGAATTCCGGTGACGACCGGTCGAGACCCCCAGGCGCGAGATCCCACGCGACAGACGGCGCGGGTTCACGGAAACCGGGCCAGGCGTGCGCGTAGGTGCTCGGCCAGAACGCGAGCTTGTCGTAGACCCAGTACCAGGCGGGCTCATCTGCGACCCTGGAGATGGCTTCCCAAGCGTTGTTCACGAGCGACCCTCGGTGGTTCGGCCGATTAAGACTGGGAAAGCTTCGTGTTCGGGGCCCAAGTTGTCCAGCTCGTGGGCATTCTCCGCGAAATTGTCACCTGATCAGGTGTCTTGCGCCGTCGCCAGAACCGTGAGAATGACGGTGTGTGAACGGCGAGCCCACCGAATGCGGGCTCGCCGTCGTTCGTTCACGCGGCCGCCTCCCAAAGACTCATGAAGGCCGAGGCCTCACTCCGCACCCATGGCCGCACCTTGTCGCGATCGCGCGGCGACAACGCGAACTCCTTCGAGCGCCGGACGTCGATCACCAGCGGCCGCCCGCCCGGCCGCAGCTCGTCCATGGTCTGTTCGAGCAGCCACAGCACCATCTGCGCGGCGTCCCGGCTCAACGGCTCCTCCTTGAAGTAGAGCCACGTCACGTACACCGGGCCGTCGCCCTTGCGCAGGCCGAGATGGGGGTTGATGCCCACTTCGAGCGAGCCGAGCCGCCATCGCGACCGGCCGACCTCCGCCGTCCGCAGGTCGCGCCGCCCGACGTAGCGCAGCCAGCCGTTGGCGATCTCGGTGTAGTGCGGCCGTGTGCGCTCGTCCGCGTTCTCGACCAGCGCCCGCAGTACCTCGCGATCCCGCCCGGAGATCCGCCCGGCACGGATCGCGTTCGCGGCGCGGAGGTAGAAGTTGAACCCGCCCCGGGCCGGGTCCTCGTACTGACGGCGCCAGCGCCGGACGAACGAGGAACGCGAGGGACCCGAGCTCGTGCTGTACCCCACGAACGTGGGCAGGGTGATGTAGGCCATCCGTGTCTGCCTTTCGCCGCTGTTCCTGCTGTACAACGCCCATTTTAGAACACATGTACGACAGAAACCGGGGCTTTACGGGTGACGCGGGGAAGGCGGCCAAGGTCCTTCGAGCAGCTCGGCCGACTCTTCGAGGATCGGCACTTCGCAGACGTCCCTCGGGGTGAGGTCGGTCGGGATCCAGCCGTCGAGCATCGCCGACCACCGCGCGATCCCGCGCAACGACGGCGGCGACCCGAGCAGCTCGCCGACCTCGCTGACCAGCGCGCCGCCGGCCGCGGGCGAGAGGCGGCCTTCGACCATCGCGGTGAGCCAGCCGTGGACCAGCAGCCAGCGGGCGGCCGTCGGATCGGCGGGAAGTTCGAGCCCGAGTTCGTCGACGACCTGGCCGAACGCCTTGTCGACGGCGGCTTCGGCGGAGGATTCGAGCCCGGCGAGCAAGGCGAGGGACGGGGTGTCGAGTCCGGCGACGATCGCGTCCAGCCCGGCCTCGACCAGATGCGAGGTGCGGACGTCACGTCCGGCGAGCCTGCCGATGGCCAGCTCGCGCAGCGCGCCGCGACACTCGTCGATTTCCGTCACCCGGTACTTCCCACGTCCGCCACCGTACCGGCGGGACCGCTCGATCGCCGCTGACCAGCCGGAAGAGCATCACCCCGGTGGGTCCGCACCGTCGCCTCCGGACCGTGCTGGACCTGCGCCGAAACGGACGCAAGAATGCGAAAGACCAATATCAACCACCCGTCCGGGTCATGCGACACTGGCTGCCCACACCCGGCGGCAGGGGGCTATATGAGCTGGCAAGACGAGCTTCGGCAGCTGGACGTCGAGCTGGCCTCGGGTCGTATCGGGCACGCGGAGCACCGCAAAAGACGGGACGAACTGCTCGCCGAAGCCTCCGGCGGGGCGATGCCGTCGCCGGTCGCGTCGCCGTTGAGCCGTCCAAGCGCGCCGTGGCACAGCGCCAACCCGGCCATGCGGCAGGTCGAGCTGCCCACCGTCACGCTTCCGCCCGTGCCACCGCCGACCGCCGAAACCCCGAAGGCCAGGCACTCCGTGCCCCGCCTCCCCGACCACAAGACCACCGCGCCGTCGCCCGCCGACATCAACCCAACGGTGTACCTGCGCGCCGAGCCGTCCCAGCCCCGGCGCGCGGATACCCGGCAGCTGCCCCGCGACCTGCCGCCGCTGGCCCCCGACGCCGGTCCCCGGCACAGCGCTCCGGCCCCGGAGGACTACGCCGTCGTCGGCAAGAAGAAACCGACCTGGCTGTTCGTCGCCGCCGCCGTGCTGGTCGTGCTCGGGCTGGTCATCGGCGGCACCCTGTGGCTCGGTACGGCGAACGGTCCCGATCGGCAATCGCCGCCCGCCATCGCGCAGGCACCGGACGCCCTCGGCGGGCCAAGCGCCGGCCAGCCCGCTCCGGAGGCCACACTCGAGGACCGCGTTCCGGCGTTGCCCGGCTCGCCGCTCCCCGAGAACTCCACGGTCTCGCTCGACAAAGGGGTCGAGCTGAAGCTCTTCCCGAAGGAATCCGCGCAGATCTTCGCCCAGCACGGTGCCACCAGCGTCGTCTTCCGTGGCTCCAGCGACGGCGACACCGGCTATCTCGCGTACGTCATCCCCACGCGATCGGACGAAGACGCGAAGGCCGTCGTCGCCTACCTGATGCAGGCTTCCCAGGCGGGCGGATTCACCCTGCGGGCCGACGACCCCGAGACCGCCACCGGACGCGATGGGGCACGCCGCATGGACGGCACGTGGTACACCTCGGGCAAGGTCGCCGTCGTGCTGTGGGCGTCGCAGCCGTTCGCCCTGGACAAGAACAAGCTCCGCACCAGCCTCGACAAGACACGCGCCACCTTCAAGGAAGCGCTGCCGCCGAGCTGATCAGGCCTGGCCGCCCAGCGCGAGGACGTCGGTGAGGGTCCGCCGGGCCAGTTCCGCGCCGAACCGGCTCTCCACCACGGTCTTGCCCTCCTCGGACAGACGAATCCACAGCTTGTCGTCCTCGAGCAGGGTGGCGATCCGGTCGGCGAGTTCCTCGGCCGTCTCCCCGAGCAGAACGTCCTGACCGTGCGTGAGGTGCATGCCCTCGGCGGCGAGCGAGGTCGCCACGACGGGCACCCCGTAACCGAGGCTCTCGCCGAGCTTCCCCTTCACGCCGGCCCCGAACCGCAGCGGCGCGACGACCACCCGCGCGGTCTGGTAGATCTCATCGAGGTCCTCCACCCAGCCCCGCACGATGACGCCGTCGCGCTCGAGCTCGAGCACCGCGGGGGGCGGGTTGCTGCCGACGATCTGGACGACCGCGTCGGGCCTGCGCTCGCGCACGAGCGGCATGATCTCGGTGGCGATCCAGTGTGCGGCGTCCTGATTCGGCACGTGATCGAAGCCGCCGACGAAGACGATTCCGTCGCGACCGTCGGGAACCGACGAGGCCCCGTCGGCGTAGTGCACGTTCGACAGCACCTCGACCCTGGCCGACGGGACGAGTTCCCGCAGGAGCTCCCGTTCGACGTCGGACACGACGAAGGTGACGTCGGCGAGCCTGGTCAGGCCGAGTTCCGACTCGCGCAGCACTTCCGCGCGCCGGCGCAAGGTCACCTCTTCGCCCGTGTCGCCGAGTTGCGCGACCAGATCGGCCTGTCGGGTGAGCCGGACGAAGTGGAGATCGACGGTGTCGTAGGCGATGAGGCAGTTCGGCGCGTGCTGGCGGACCTGCTCGATCCACTGCCAGGCGACATGTGGCCGCGAGAGCACGGCCAGCCGCAGGTCGGGACCGGCGTCGCGCAGGAACTCCAACTGCTCGTCCACGCCGGTGATCACGGTGACGCCCATGCGGTACAGCCGGCTCGCGTACGGCTCCGGCACCGCGTTGTTGAACGGCATGAAGACGACGCGATGCCCCAGCCCGACGAACAGCTCGAGGATCCTGGCCATCCGCACCGACCCGGAATCCTTGTCCGGCGTGGGGATCTGGTGGTCGATCACGAGCACGGTGCCACCGCGATGGCCGTCCTCGGTGCGCTGCCGTGCCGACCACAACGCGCGCGCGTCGGCCGACGGAAGGTGGTCGCGCAGCTGGACGCTCCACTTGTCCACGAACACGCTGCGATTCAGTTCCTGGTGCCGCTTGACCCCGGCGGAGAGGTCGGTTCCGTTCGAGACACCCTCGTGGTGGACGACCACGGACGACGGCTGCACCATCGTCCGGAACCCGGCCGCCCGCACGGCGAACGCGAGGTCGGTGTCCTCGTAGTAGGCGGGTGAGAACCGCTCGTCGAACCCGCCGATCCGCTCGAACAGCTGACGGCGGACCAGTACCGCGGCCCCGGAGCAGTAGTCGACGTCGCGCAGTGCCTGGAACCAGGGTAGGTCCGGGTTCTGCAGCCTGCCGTAGTTCCAGCCGGAGCCGTCGGCCCAGATGATCCCGCCGCATTCCTGCAGCCTGCCGTCCGGGTAGACCAGCTTCGAGCCGACGAGCCCGACGTCCGGCCGGGTCTCCACGACGTCGACCAGTTCGTCCAGCCAGCCGGGCCGGACCTCGGTGTCGTTGTTGAGGAACATGACGAAGTCGCCGCGCGCGTGTCCGGCGCCGAGGTTGCACGCGCCGACGAAACCGAGGTTCCGTGGCGCCCGCACCAGCCGGATCCCGGCGCACTGCGCGACCCGGTCCGCGGAGTCGTCGCGCGACGCGTCGTCGACCACGATGACCTCGAACGGGGTGGCGGGCAGGTGACGCTGGATCGAGTCGAGGCAGGCACGCGTGTAGGACCAGTTGCCGTAGACCGGGATGACGACACTGACGATCGGCTCGTCGCTGGTGGTGACCGCGACCGGGCCGGGTACGGCCGCCCCGATCGGGTCTGCTCCCGTGGGACGGCCGAGCGCCGTCTCGTAGAAGTCACGCAGGCGAGTGCCCCGGGGAGCGAACTTCTCGATCGCGCCTCGGTACGTGCCGAGCACGCGCTGGACGAGCGCGGACTGCTCGGCGCGCAGCTGGGAGTTCTCGGCGGCGAGGCGACCGACCGTCTCGCTCAGCTGGACGTTGTTCCGGCCGAGCCACTGCAGCCGGTCGCGGTCGTTGGCCGCCTTCCGCTGCAGCAGGGCGAGTTCGTTCGCGGCCCGGCGGTGTGCGGCGCGGGCGCTCTCGGCCCGGGCGGCAGCCTGGTCGCGTTCCTCCGCCGCACGCCGTTCGGCGGCCGTGAGCTCCGCGATTTCGCCCGCCTGCCGGGCGGCCTGTTCGCCTGCCCGGAGCAGCCCGTCCTCGGCACGGTCCAGTGCGACACGCACCCGCTCCGCCTCGGCCGCGTGCGTCCGCGCTTCGGCGTTGGCCTTGGCGACCAGCGTCAGACGCGGGTCCACCAGCATGGAAGCGGTCGGCAGGGTGATCGGCGCCGGGGACGCGACCGCGATGAAGTAAGTGTGCGGCGCACCGGCGGAGACCTGCCACTCGTCGCCGTCGCCCCGCTCGAGCCGGAACAGCTCGGCCGCCGAGGTTCCGCCGTCGTGGATCAGCGAACCGACCGCGACGTTCTGCCGCAAGAGGGTGACGTGCTCGAAGCTCTTCTCCATCAACGTCCGGAACGCCGACTCGGTCAGCTCGTGGACGTGGAACGGGTTCTGGTTCCCGTGGTCGCCGCTGTACACGGCGATATCCGGGGTGCTGCACAGGAAGATCCCGCCCGGCGCGAGCCGGGCGCGGACGAGGGCCATCATCGCGTCCTGCGCCTCGACGTGTTCGATCGCCTCGAAACAGGTGATCAGCTCGAACGGCTCCGTCCCCGCGAGCGCCTCCGGGTCGGTGATCGAACCGACCTCGAAGGTGACCTCCGGATAGCGGGCGCGGGCGTGCTCCACGGTGACCGGGTCGATCTCCAGGCCGACCACCTCGGCGGCGGAACCGGCGAGCAGAGCGCTGCCGTAGCCTTCGCCGCTGGCGAGGTCGAGCACCCGTTTCCCGGCGGCGAACCGGGTGGCGAACGCGTAGCGGTGATAGTGCTCGTAGATCACCTGGACGTCATCGGCCCACGGCACGCACCGCTCGCCGGTCCATTCGATCAACCGCTCGCCAGGAGTCCCCTTGCCCATGACGAGGAGACTATCCGCCAGGGAGACCGGTCTTCACGTTCGCCTCCGGAGGCGGGCACGCCCCGCTACGATCGCGGGTGTGTTCGTCACTCCCCCACCGACGTCGTCCGGGCCGACAGAGCTGCTCAAGACACCGGAATCGTGGTTGCCGAACGAGCACAGCCTTTACCGGCCACGGCACAGCAGCCGGCAGCGGACGGCGCTGACCTGCGCGCTCGCCTTCTTCTTCGTCCCTGTGTTCTTGCTCGTCGTCGGCGTCCGGACCGAGCCGTTCGAAAACCGCCCGCTGCGTGAATTCCCCGGTTTCGGGGACGGTTGGAGCTTCTTCACCGGGCTGTCCGGCTGGGCGACCGACCACCTCCCGTTGCGCCAGGCCGGGGTGAACGCGGCGGACGGCATCAGTACCGGCGTCTTCGGCGACCCGCCCGGCGCCGCGGCCGGTGCGCAGGACAGCACGGCGGGGACCCCGAGCACGGGGCGCGTGCCGAAGGGACCGCAGGCCTACCCCCAGGTCATCGTCGGCAAGGACGGCTGGTTGTACTTCGGGGAGGACATGCACACCCGGTGCGAGCCGGTGATGGACCTCGACCGGGTGGTCACGTTGTTGAACCGGTTACGTCAAGCGGTCGAGGCGTCGGGACGCCGGTTCGAACTCGTCTTCGCGCCCGACAAGTCCACCATGAAGCCGGCGCAGCTGCCGGACCAGTACGCCGGTCATGACTGCGCGCCCCCGCGGACGGCCGAGTTCTGGGGCAAGGTGCCCGCCGCGACCAGGGCGATCGATCTGCGTGGCGCGCTCGCCGACACCGAGCGGCGCCTCGGCCGGTCGGTGTACGTCCCGAACGACACCCACTGGACGTTCGAAGCCGGGCTCACCATGACCTACGCGCTCGCGCAGGCGATCACGCCCGGGGTCACCGCGACCTGGGAGGCGAAGGAGAGCGGTATCCGGTCGTGGCCTGCCGACCTCGAGCGGCTGCTGGGGCGGCCGGTGGACCGCACTCTGCGGGCCTACGCGCTGGCTCCGGACGGCGGCGCCGATCGGACGCGGTACCTCGCCAGCGACTTCAAGACCCCGCTGCGGCTGACCCAGCCCGACACCCCCCGCGGCACCATCACGCCCAATATGGCGGTGGTCGCCGACTCGTTCAGCCAGTTCGCCAGCCCGTTCCTCGCCGCCACCTGCAGGGACCTGACGATCGTCCACACCGACACGGTGGCCGGGGGTGACGACGGGACGCTGAAGAATCTGTTCGAAGACCGGGACGTCGTCGTGTTCGAGTTCGTGGAGCGCAATGTGGTCGGCGGGTCGTCGGGGCTCCTGCGCGATGAGGCCATCGACCGGCTCGCCAGGGTCCTCGCGCAAATACCGAGGTAAGCCGACGACGGGCGGGATCGGACGCCCGAATATTACGACTAGGTGGTAGGTCGCGACGCTCGGCCGCCTCCCGTGCACAATGTGCCCGGTGCGGTCATGGAGGCCGCGACGACAAGATCCTTCGTCGCTCGGGGACGACTGATCCATAAGGGGGTACGGGGTGACCTGGCAGGAAGAGCTGCGCAGGCTCGACGAGGAACTCGCGGCCGGGAAGCTCACGGCCGACGATTACCGCACTCGGCGTGACCAGGTGCTCTCGCAGGCCGTGTCCTTTGAGCACCCCCAGGCCCCTCAGGTGCCGGGAGCGAACCCCGCCGAGACGCAGATCATCCAGCCGGTCGCGCCGCCGGGACAGCCCCCGCAGCCCTCGGCCGACGCGACCCAGGTGGTGTCGTCGTCCGACACCGGCGCCGCCGAACGCACCCAGGTCGTCCCGCCGTGGCAGCCCCAGCAACAGCCGCCCCAGCAACAGCACCCGCAGCAGCACCCCGGCTCGCCCGCGGGCGGGTTCCAGCAGCCGTACCCGCAGCGTCCCGGTGAGCACTCGCCGAGCGGCGGGTTCGCCCAGCCCGCGCCGCCGCCGCAGCAGCAGGGTGGCTGGAACACTCCGGAGGACCAGAGCCCGCCTTGGGGCGGTTCGGAGTTCCCGCCGCTGGCGCCGTCCGGCAACGACACGAGCTGGGTCAGCCAGGGACCGGAGTCGTTCCAGATCAAGCCGTCGTCCGGCAGCAAGCGCAAGATCGTCATCGCCGCGATCGCCGTCGTGGTGCTGGCCGGTGTCGGCGTCGGCGTGTGGGCGCTTCTCTCGAACACCGTCGGTGACAACCCCACCGCGCAGCAGACCTCGAGTCAGCAGCAGCCTCCGCCTCCGCCGAGCACGACGCCGCTCCCCGAACCGCCGGCGGCCAAGCCCGAGCCATCGGCCAACGCCGCGGCGCTGACCGACCTGACCGGCACGCCTCGCGCCGGTGGCGGCACGTTCGACATCGCGAAGCTGAAGACGGCCAAGTTCCTGCCGGAGCCGATGATCGCGCAGATCGAGCGCGCCAAGATGACCGAATGCCTGCTCAAGACCAACACCGACGGCGAGGTCACGCTCAGCCTGATCGCCCTCGACTTCCCTGACGCGCAGGGCGCCTCGAAGGTCGCCCAGGAGTATGGGAACGCACAGCTGGAGGGCGGTCTCACCGCCGATCGCGACCTCGCGATGCGCGGGGTACCGGTCTTCCTCGGGAACTCACCCGACTCGACCGTCTATCGCGCCGTGTACGTCCTTTACAACCGGGTGATCATCGTCGAGGCCTTCGGCCCCGAGGCGCAGGCCGAGCAGGCGTTCCGGACTCTGCTCAACGCGCAGGTCCAGAAGGCACCGCCGACCGAACGCAACAACTGACGACATCGATGTGCGGCACCGGGAACTTCGCTCGGTGCCGCACACTCCGCGGCCGCGCCGGATGATCAAGGCTGATGGACTCCGGCGGCGACATCTGGCTGCGGGAGGGGCTCGGGTGGTTAATCCATCCGAGTGAGACGGGCCGTGTCGGTGAACGTCCTCCCCCTCTGATGCGCCTTAAGGGCAGAGCATCGGAGCGTTCGGATGCCGGACGAGGAGGAGCCACCATGGCCTGGGAAATAGCCCTGGTCGCCGTGCTGGCCGTCGTGTTCGTCGTGCGGCTGGCGCTTCAGCTGAAGCGCGGCTGACCTCAGGAGCGGCGGGGGCTGACCAGGCCTGATTCATAGGCGAGCACCACCAGCTGCGCCCGGTCCCGTGCCCCGATCTTGGTCATGATGCGGCTGACGTGGGTACGCGCGGTCGCCGTCGAGATCACCAGATGCGCGGCGATCTCGTCGTTCGACATCCCGCCGGCGACCAGGCCGAGGACCTCGCGTTCGCGGTCGGTGATCTCGCGGACGGCGCTCACGTCGATCCGGCGGTTCTCCGGCCGGTCGACGAACTCCGCGATCAGCCGCCTGGTCACGGTCGGCGCCAGCAGGGCCTCGCCCGCGGCGACCACCTTCAGCGCCCGCAGCAGTTCCACCGGATCGGTGTCCTTCAGCAGGAAGCCGCTCGCGCCGGCACGCAACGCCTCGTAGACGTACTCGTCGACGTCGAACGTGGTCAGGACCAGGACTTTCACCCCGGCCAGCTCGGGATTCGCGGTGATCCGCCGCGTCGCTTCGAGCCCGTCGACGCCGGGCATCCGGACGTCCATCACGACGATGTCCGGCCGGTGTTCGACGGCGGCCGCGACGGCCTGCTCGCCGTCACCCGCCTCGGCCAAGACCTCGAACCCGTCCTCGGTCTCCAGCAAGACCCGGAAACCGGCGCGAACCAGCACCTGGTCGTCGGCGAGAACCACCCGGATCGTCATTCTTCCCCCTTGATGGGCAGGTCCACCCGGACCTGGAAGCCGCCGTCCACCACGGACGTCGTGAGCGCACCGCCCAGCGCGGCCGCCCGTTCGGACATCCCCCGCAGGCCGTGACCGGGCGCGGGATCGACGGCGCCACGGCCATCGTCGCGGACGAGCAGCGTCAGCGCACCGGTTCTCCGCTCGAAACTGACGTCGACACCCCGAGCCTGGTGCGCGTGGCGGACGACGTTCGTCAACGATTCCTGCAGGATCCGGTACGCGGCGCCGTCGACGGGCGCGGGCAGCTCCCCCGGCTCGCCGTCGACGCGGACCTCCAACCCGGCGGCGCGGGCGTGCTCGAACAGCTCGTCGGCCTGGGCGAGGCTCGGCGCGGGTGCCTTGTCCTCACCGGAACGCAGCACGGCCAACGTGGCGCGAAGGTCCTTCAGCGCCGAAGCGCTCGCCTCCTTGATGTTCAGCAGCGCCTCTTTCGCCTGCTCAGGACGCCGGTCGGCGACGTGCGCGGCGACCCCGGCCTGGACGTTGATCATCGCGAGACTGTGCGCGACGACGTCGTGCACCTCGCGGGCGATGGCGAGCCGCTCCTGTTCGGCCATCCGGTGCCGGTGCTCGTCGGCCTGCTCGCGGCGGGCCCGCGCGGCCGCCATCCCGTTGCGCACCGCCGTGCCGATCCCGACGACCGCGATCACCCAGACCAGCCCCAGCCCGGCCCGCAGATCGAAACCCGCCAGCCCGTGCCGGGCGAACAACGCGACCCCCGCCGCCGCCAGGAGCGCTCCACCGGCGCCGCCGGCGACGATCGGCCCGCGGATCTTGGTGAGCAGGAACAGCGCGATGGTCGGCAGCACGATCGCCGGTCCGCCCGGGTTGCCGGACGTGTAGTAGCCGAGCGTCAGCGCCGAGGTGAGCAGGAAGATCGTCATCGGGAAGCGGTGGACGATCAGCAGCGGTACCGCGATGGCGACCAGCCACAGCGCCCCGGACGTGGTCAGCTGCGGTGAGTCCGGCTGCCAGCGCGAGGCACCGCTCGTGGCACCGAGGACGAACCCCAGCGGCAGCACCACGCGCAGCACCCTGCCCACCCAGAGGCTCCACGGAAACCGTTCTTTCAGCAGCACAGGACGAAAGCTACCCGCGGCGGGGGCGCGTCGCGTCCGTTGAAAAGCGGCTTCCCGGTTACGCCGCCTGCGGTAGCCGTCGCCCGGGATGCGTCTTTCGTTTTTTTCGATTACCCTGGAGGGGTCCTGACCGGCCGAGGGAGGCGACATGACATCGACGATCGAACAGCACACCGTGCTGCCGCCTTCCGCCACCGAGCCGGACGCCCGTCGGGAACTCCGGCGGCTCGACGAGTTCATGGTCGCGGCATCCCGGGCCCAGCAGGCGAAACTGGTGGGCCCGGACGGTAGCGAAGTGACCCTGCCCGAGCAGGTCTACGACGTTCTCAGGGACGTCGTCAAGGCCATGTCCGAGGGCTTCGCCATCAACATCGCGCCGTTGAACGCCGTCCTGACCACCCAGCAGGCGGCCGACCTGCTCAACGTCTCCCGGCCGACCCTGGTCAAACTGCTGGAATCCGGCGAGATCCCGTTCGAGAAACCGGCACGTCACCGGCGGGTCCTCCTCAGTGACCTGCTCGAATACCGGGCACGCTCTCGTGCGGAACGGCAAGGATTACTCGATGAGCTGACAGCTTCGGCGAGCCGGGATGGCAGCGATGACATCGTCGACGGGTTCATCCAGACTCGCTAGCCGTGCCCTTTCCCGCCTTCCTCGATGCTTGCGTGCTCATTCCCATCCGATTGACGGATCTCTTGCTGCGCCTGGCCGAGACCGGCACTTACCGCGTTCTGTGGTCGGGCGAAGTGCTCGATGAGGTCGAGCGGAATCTCGTCGGGCATTTCGGTCTTGAGCCGGCGCGGGTGAAGCGACGATTGACCGGCATGCGCTCGGCCTTCCCGGACTCCGAGGTCACCGGCTACAGGCCGCTGATTCCTGCCATGACCAATCATCCGAAGGACAGACATGTGCTGGCCGCCGCGGTACACGCGAACGCCGCGGTGATCGTGACAGCGAATCTCAAGGACTTCCCGCCCTCAGCCCTCGAGCCCTACCGGATCGAGGCGATTCACCCCGACGACTTTCTGCTCGATCAGCTCGATCTGTATCCGGCGGCCACTCTTCGCTGCTTACGTGAACAGGTCAGCGCCCTCGAACGGCCACCGGAAACATTGAGCGAATTCCTCGAAAGATTCGAGAACACGGTTCCCGGCTTCAGCAAGGAATCACGTCGCCTGCTCGACCGCCGGTAGCCGTCGCAGGACCGAGATCATCATCAGCACTCCGCCGATCACCTGGACGGCCAGCACCGCCACATGGCCGGTGGATCCCATGGTGAACGCGGTGAACAAACCCCACGCCCCCGTGCCCGCCATCGCCCCGGCGCCGGTCCACACCAGCACCAGCCGCGGCCAGAACCGTCCGCGTGCCACGTTCGCCAGCGCGAGCGCGGCGAGCACACCGAGCACCGCGATCACGACGTCCTGACCGCGGGCCGCGATCCCGCCGGGCCCGAACGCCCAGATCGTGTGGCCGATCGCCGTGACGAGCGCGGCGGCGATGCCGAGCAGGCCCGCCACCCCGATCGTGCCCGGCTTCACGGTGCCGGTGACGACGAACCACCAGCGATCGCGGGCGTAGAGCACGAACGCGGTCAGCAGCAGGATGCCCTGCCAGGCGAAGCCGCCGTAGACGACGGCCCAGACCCAGTTCTCCAGCGGCATTTCGGTCAGCTGCGCCCTGGACAGATCGGCGACGATCACCGGGAGGTTCAGCACGATCGGCGCGAGCAGCCCGGTGCCGATCCAGATCGGGAACAGGACCAGCGGCGCGGGGATCCGGCGGCCCCAGGAGTAGGTGAACGCCAGCGCGAGGAGCACCGCGACGACGTCCATCCCGCCGGTGACCAGGTTCGCGAACATCATCACGTCGGAGTCCACAAAGGACGGATCGCGCAGGCCGAGGCCGCCGCCGGTGACCCAGGACGCCTTGAGGGTCAGGTACGGGAGAGTGCCCAGGATCGCGGCGTAGCAGACGATCAGGCGGACGCTGGAGATCTTGGGTGGGGCCATCGCTGCGGTCATGCTCCCCAGCGTCGGCGTCCGCGCCGCGGAAAGGCTCCCCCGCGAGCCTGGTCCACCTCCCCCTTCAGAAGGAGCCGGGCAGTTTCGCCGCGGTTTCCTCGTCCGCCGGGGTCAGCGTCGCCAGGGAGATCTCGGAACGCCTCCCGAGGTACAGGTACGAGAATTCGAATCGCAGCAGGCCGACGTCCGGGTGCAGGTACCGCTTGAGGACGATCCGCTCGCCGGAGACGTCGTGCTCCTTCCACATCCGCTCGAAGAGCTCGGACTCCTGCCGCAGCCGTTTGACCAGGTTCTTCCACGCCGGTTCGGCGATGTGCTCGGCCATCGCCGCGCGGAATCCGGCGACCACGCGGGGGAGGTTGACTTCCCAGTCCGGGAGCCGGCGGCGCCACTCGGGATTGGTCAGGCACTGGATCAGGGTGTTGCGGTCCTCGAACGGGATCGCGTCGAGGCCGCCCATCAGCCAGTCGTAGGCCCGGTTGTAGGCGAGGATGTCGCATCGCGCGTTGCGCACGCAGACCGGGAACGGCTCCAGTTTGTCCATCATCCGATGGACGTTCTGGCTGAGGAGCTTGCAGTCCTTGTCCAGTGGCGGCTCGGGCGCGCCGGCGAGGGTGAACAGATGCGTGTGCTCGTGCGGGTCGAGCCGCAGGGTGCGGGAGATCGCGTCCAGCACCTGCTCGGACGCGTTGATGTCGCGGCCTTGTTCGAGCCACGTGTACCAGGTGACCCCGACCCCGGCCAGCTGCGCGACCTCCTCGCGGCGCAGTCCCGGCGTGCGGCGCCTGCCGCCGACCGGCAGGCCGACCTGGTCCGGGGTGATGCGCTCGCGGCGACTGCGCAGGAAGGCGGCCAGCTCGTGCCGTCGCACCTCGGCCACTCGCGAATCGACGGTCATGGTCACCTCATCAGGTTCGCAAAGCTCGGAGCCGGTTACCAGGTAGTGGCGGTACCAGGATAACCACGCTCCTGGTACCAGGGTCGAGATCGGTTGATCGTGGTACTCATGACTTCCACGCAAGTTCCGGTGACGCCCGCTCGCGTCGCCGCCGGACCGGCCCTGACCTCGGCGGGCCTGGTCACCGTGCTGCTGGGGGCGGCACTTCCGCTCGTCGATTTCTTCATCGTCAACATCGCCCTGCCCGCGATCGGGTCGGATCTCCGCACCTCGTCCGCCACCTTGGAACTGGTGGTGGCGGCCTATGGGATCGCCTACGCCGTCCTGCTCGTCGTCGGCGGACGGCTCGGTGACGCCTTCGGCCGCCGCAAGCTGTTCCTGATCGGGCTGGCCTCCTTCACCTTCACCTCCCTGCTCTGCGGGATCGCGCCGACGGCGTTGACCTTGGTGCTGGCGAGGGCCGCGCAGGGGGCGGCCGCCGCGCTGATGCTGCCGCAGGTGCTGTCGATCATCCAGGCGACCACGACCGGCGAGCGCCGGTCCAAGGCGCTCGGTCTCTACGGCGCGACAGCCGGGCTTTCGATGGTGCTCGGCCAGTTCCTCGGTGGGGCACTGGTGGCCGCGGATCTCTTGGGCACCGGCTGGCGGCCGATCTTCCTGGTCAACGTGCCCGTCGGCATCGCCGGTCTGCTGATCGCGCGACGGCTGATCCCGGAGAGCCGCTCGCGGAACCCGCTCGGCGTCGACCGTCCCGGCACGGTCTTCCTCGCGATCGCGCTGGTGTCGCTGCTGCTCCCGCTGGCGGAAGGGCCGGTGCTGGGCTGGCCACTGTGGACGATCGCGCTGCTCGTCGTCTTCCCGTTCGCCGCGGCCGGATTCGTCCACGTCGAACGCCGGCTGGAACGCCAAGGCGGGGTCCCGTTGCTGCCGCCTTCGGTGCTGCGGATGCCGAGCGTGCGGCAGGGGCTGCTGGTCGGGGTGCCGTTCTTCGTCGGGTTCAGCGCGTTCATGTTCGTGTTCGCGGTGACGCTGCAGGACGGCCTGCACCTCGGCCCGCTGGGTTCCGGACTGGCGACGGCGCCGCTTTCGCTCGCGTTCTTCGCGATGTGCCTGGTCAGCAGCCGTCTGGTGACGCGGTTCGGGCAGCGGGTGGTGGCCGCCGGTCTCTCGGTGCAGTTGCTCGGGCTGCTGACGCTGATCGGCACCGTGCTGCTGGAGTGGCCGGATCTGGGGGTGCTCGATTTCGTGCCGGGGATGCTGCTGTGCGGTCTCGGTCAGGGGCTGGCGATGACGACGGTGTTCCGGATCGTCCTGTCGAAGGTGCCGCCGGAGATCGCCGGGGTCGGCAGCGGGATGTTGACGACTTCGCAGCAGGCCGCGATGGCGTTGGGCGTGGCGACGCTGGGGACGTTGTTCGCGTCGACCGACGCCGGGCCGCTCGGGATGAAGGGCGCGTTCGTGCTGGTCATCGGGATTCAGGCGGTGCTGACGGTCGGGGTGATCACAGTGGCCCGGCGGTTGCCGGATCCGCGAACCTGAGAAAGTTCGATTTCACCCGTCGGAGTCGCGGCTCCCCGAGCGACGATGGGGATGTGACGGAACCACGGGTGCACCGGGACCCGGCCTTCGCGCTGCTTTCGCTCTACGAGACGGCGCTGCCGGAGGTTTACGGGTACCTGCTGTCCCGGTGCGGTGATCGCACCCTCGCCGAGGAGCTGACGTCCGAGACGTTCCTCGGCGCGGTGAGGGCCTGTCGCAAGGAGTTCGCACCTCCAGTGAGCACCGGGTGGCTGATCGGCGTCGCCCGGCACAAGCTCGCCGATCACTGGCGGCGCAAAGCACGTGAGGAACGCGGGCTGCGGCTCGTCCACGAGGAGGACTACACCGATCCGTGGGACGAACGACTGGACGCGCTTCTGGCACGCGAGGTGCTCGCGTCGCTCGGAGCGCATCACCAGGCCGCGTTGACGCTTCGCTACGTCGACGGCCTCCCGGTACCGGAGGTCGCCGGCCATCTCGAGCGCACCGTGCACGCCACGGAGGCGTTGCTCGTGCGGGCCCGTGCCGCGTTCCGGCGTGCTTACCAGGAGAAGGAGGGTCGCGATGCCTGATCCGTTCGACGCGCTTCGCGCGCCCTCGCAGCCTGTCGAGCCTGACCCGCTCTTCGCCGCCGAACTGCGCGACAACCTTCGTCGCGCCGTCCTGAACGGAGCCGATATGACGGAAACACTCACTACCGAAGCCGAAGTTCGCTCTTTGACGCCGTACCTCGTGGTGACGGACGCCCGTGCCGCGCTCGATTTCTATGTCGAGGTGTTCGGGGCGCGGCGACGGTCCGATCCGGTCGTGATGGAGGACGGCCGCGTCGGGCACGCGGAGCTGGCCATCGGGGACAGCGTGCTGATGTTCGCGGAGGAATTCCCCGAACTGGGCATCGTCGTGGCGCCCACCGGTGGCCCGTTGATCCGGGTCGAGGTCGCGGACGCGCACGCGTCGGCCGCGCGGGCCGTGGAGCGGGGCGCGGAACTGCGGCGTCCCGTCGCGGACGAGGGCCACGGGCTGAGCGGGGAGATCAAGGACCCGTACGGCCAGCGGTGGCTTGTCGCGCAGGCGACGCCTCGGCCCGCCTCGGGACCTACGCCGATCCGGCACGGCGAAGCGGGCTACTTCACCTTCCAGGTCCCCGACGACGAACGCGCGAAGGCGTTCTACGGCGCCGTTCTGGGCTGGCAGTTCTCGCCGGGGCGGGTCGAAGGCGGCTGGGGTGTCGAAGGTTCCGGCCTGCAAGGTGGACTCTGGGGCGGCCCGGGACGGCAGGTGGGCTGGAAACTCATGTACGCCGTCGACGACCTCGCCGCCGCCCTCGACCGTGTCCGCGCCCAAGGCGGCCAGGCAGGCGAAACCGAACAGCAGCCCTACGGCCTGAGCGCCGACTGCGTCGATGACCAGGGCATCGAATTCTGGCTCTGGGAGCAGCCGCACCCGTGACCTCGTGAGCGTCAGCGGCCGGCCGCGTAGCCCTGCATGCCGCGCGCGTTGGCCGCGGCGCGGAGCACGCCGGCGGACCGCGACACGGCCGAAAGCCGCCCGAGCGCCCAAGGTCCCGCGTCGACGACGGCGTGCCCGCGGGCAGCGAGAGCGTCCATTGTGGACTGACCGAGCCGCGATTCGACCACGATTTCCCGCGGCGTCCACGAACGCGGATAGAACGAACTCGGGAACGCGGTCGTATGCCACGCGGGCGAGTCGATCGACTCCTGCAGGTTCAGCCCGCCGACCGTGTGCGCCAGCCAGAAACACAGCTGCCACTGGTCCTGCTGGTCGCCGCCGGGCGTCCCGAACGCGAGCACCGGCTCGCCGTCACGCAGGCCCATCGACGGCGAAAGCGTGATCCGCGGCCGCTTCCGAGGCGCCAGCGAGTTCGGCAACCCCTGTTCCAGCCAGAACATCTGCCCCCGCGAGTCGAGACAGAATCCCAGTTCCGGGATCGTCGGGCTCGACTGCAACCAGCCACCCGACGGCGTCACCGAGATCATGTTCCCGGCCGCGTCGACGACGTCGATGTGCACGGTGTCGCCGCGAGTCTCGCCCAGCGGCCCGACCGTCGGCTCCCCGGTCGCACCGGAACCGGATTCCAGTCCGCGCAGCTTTTCGAGAATCGCGGGCAGCCGCGGCGAGGGGCCTCCTGGCCGGAGTTCGGCGGACGCTTCTTCGGTGATCAACGCGCGGCGGGAGTCCGCGTACTCGCGCGAGATCAGCAACTCGATCGGCACGTCGGACGAATCCCCGTACCAAGCCTCACGATCCGCGAACGCCAGCTTTGTCGCCTCGACGGCCAAGTGCACCGTGCGTTCCGTCGGGATCCCGTCCACATAGGACAATTCATCGCGCAGGCCGTCCAGCAACCGCGCCTGCTGCAGCAGCGCCGGGCCTTGCGTCCAGGCGCCCATCTTCACCAGGCCCCAGTCACCGAAGTCGACCTGCAGCGCGTCCTCGTACGTCGCTTCCCAGCCCGCGATGTCCTCGCCGGTGAGGAGACCGGCGTGATCGCGCCCGGAATCGTCACGGAAAGCCTTGCGACTGAACGCTTCGATCGCCTCGGCGACGAAACCTTGCGACCACGCGCGGCGCCCGGCGTCGATCTGCGCCTCCCGCCCGCTGACCGACTCGGCCTCGGCGACCAGCCGCTCCCACGTGTCCGCGAGAGCGGGGTTGCGATGCAGCCCTTCGGCGGGCTTGCCGTCAGGCAGCCACAACGCCGCCGACGTCGGCCAATGTTCGGTGAAGAGGTCCTGTACCGCGCGGATCGTGTCACCGACCCGGCTGACCAGCGGAATCCCGTTGCGCGCGTACGAGATCGCGTAACCGAGCACGTCGCGCAACGACTTCGTGCCGTGATCCCGCAGGAGCAGCAGCCAGCCGTCCCACGCGCCGGGGACGGTCGCGGGGAGCAACCCGCTGCCGGGAATCAGGTCGAGCCCGAGCTCCGCGAAGTACTCCGGCGTCGCGGCCGCGGGCGAGACCCCCTGACCCGCGAGTACGCGCGGGGTGCGATCAGCGGCGGTGACGAAGATGCCGGGGACCTGCCCCGCCGGGCCGCACAGATGCGGCTCGGCGACCTGCAGGACGAACCCGGCCGCCACCGCCGCGTCGAAGGCGTTGCCGCCGTTTTCGAGCACCGCCATCCCGGTGGCCGAGGCCAGCCAGTGCGTCGATGCCACCATGCCATGGGTGCCGGCCAGTTCCGGCCTGGTCGTGAACACGAGGCCGATACTACGCTTTGCTAACTACTTTTTCAGTCCCAGCAGCTGAAGAGGGCATGACCAATGCAGTGGGGGCGCCAGCGCTGGGCGGCATAGTGGTTCTTCCAACGCGGTGCCGTGACGTCAATCGGCGCTTCAAGTTCGGCCCGGGAGTACAACCGATGCCCGGGAAGGAGCTCTCTCAGAACAGCCAGCAATCCCGGCTCGTCGACGAAGGTGATCGTTCCGAAGCCGATGGCTGCGTCCGCGATGCCGAAGATCTCCCACCTTCCGTCCTCGTCCCACTCCTGTGTCCACACCACCGCGACGGTTCGATGGTCATAAGCGATCTCGCCGGTGTCGAAGTTCCGTCCCGCTTCGCACGGCACGAAGCGGGCGACCTGGCCACGTGTTCGCCGGGCCGCCTCGTAACAGACCTTCCGGAACTCCTTCTCCTCCAGCACCCACCGAAACTATCCTCGCGCGGTCACCGGAGCGTCATAGTTTTCGAGCGTCGCCGCGTTCGCCGCCCGCGAGGTGATCCAGGTGAACACCTTCGTCATCGGCCGGGAGCCCAGCACCCGGTACAGGAAGTTCCGGTAGCCGACCATGAACCGGGTCTTCGGCGCGAGGAACGTGCCGATCCCGGCCGCCTGCTTCTGCGAGACCTTCACCGGACCGCGCAGCTTCTCTTCGTAGCGCGCGAAAGCGACTTCGTGGTCGCCCTGCGCGGCGGCGAGTTCCCCGGCCAGGACGTACGCGCCCATCATCGCGAGCCCGGTGCCCGAACCGCCCGGGCCCGCGCACCAGGCCGCGTCACCGAGCAGCACGACCCGGCCCTGTGACCACTTGTCGAGGTGGATCTGGCTGAGCGAATCGAAGTACAACGCCTCGGCGTCGCCGAGGCCTTCAAGCAGCGTCGGGGCTTCCCAGCCGAAGTCGGCGTAGCGCTCGACAAGGATCTTCTTCTGCGCGTCGCCATCGCGGCGACGCACCTCCAGCGACTCCGACGCGAAGACCAGGCTGACGTTGAGGGCCGAACTGTCGCGACCGCTGGCGACCATGACCGTGCGGCCGGGGACGCTGCAGATCTGGCCGAGGTGGTCGAGGCCGAGGTGGTTCGGCACGGTGAAGCCCGCGGCATGGAAGCCGAGGTCGGTGCGGAATCGCTCTTCGTCGCCGAACGCCAGCCGGCGCACGCCCGAGTGCAGCCCGTCCGCGCCGACGACCAGGTCGAATCTGCGTGACTCGCCGTGGGCGAAGGCGACATCGACACCGTCCTCGACCTCGTCCAGCCCGGTGATCCAGTCACCGAAGACGTACTCGACGTCGTCTTTCGTGTGGTCGTAGAGGATGCGAGTCAGATCTCCGCGCTCGATCTCGACTTCGCCGCTGAAGAAGACCGAAGGCATCTGCGCGACCTTCTTACCCCGGACGTCGACGATGACCTGCGCGCCCATCGCGGTCTCCTTCGCTCGGATGTCGTCGAGGATTCCCATGCGCTTCAGCAGGGCCATCTGCTCGCCGCGGAAGTCGACCGCGCTGCCGCCTTCACGCAGAGCCGGGGCGCGTTCGACGACGGTCGGCGCGAATCCGCGCTTGCGCAGCCAGAAGGCGAGGGCCGGGCCCGCGATACCGGCGCCGGAGATCAGAACGGTGGTCGTCATGGCTGCTCCCTGGGGTTCGTGGTGGTGACGGGACGACCGTACGGCAGATTTGCACGCTTGGTCAATCCATTTGGTTAAACCAAGTGGATAAACCGTGTGGTCTAGGATCTCGGGCATGGGTAACCGCGAGGACCTGATGGCGGGCGCCATCCAGTGCTTGAAGGAAAAAGGCTGGTCACGCACGACAGTGCGGGACATCGCGACGGCGGCCGGGGTCAGCCACGCGGCGATCGGCTACCACTTCGGCTCGCGCGAAGCCCTCCTGCTGACGGCGTTCTCACAGGCGATGGACGACTGGGGCCGGGAGATCCAGGTCGAGATGATGAGCGCCGTCGACCCCGACGCGTCACCCTCGGAGCAGTACGCGGCGTCCTGGCGCGCGATGATCGACTCCTACGGGCGCAACCGGCAGCTGTGGATCGCCTCGATCGAGGCGTTCGTGCAGTCCGAACATCACCCTGAGCTGCGGAAGCAGCTCGCCGCCGCCCAACGCGAGGGCCGCCGGGGAATGGCGGCGGGCATCCTCGGGATCGACGAAGACACCCTCACCGAGGCGGACGAGCGGCGGATCGGCGCGGTGGCCACGGCCCTGAACTCGGGGGTGATGCTGCAGCACATGCTCGACCCGGAGAACGGCCCGACGGCCGAGGAGGTCGTGGAGGGGCTGATGAAGCTCGTCTCCCTCGTGTCATGAACGGGCCGTTCCTGGCGAATCTCGCCAGGAACGGCCCGTTCATGACACCCGCGGGAGGCAGGTGGGTCAGGAGACGGCGACCTTCCGCCGCAGCGCCGCACGCGGCCGCCCGACGCCCTGCCACGACAGGCCGGCGTCCAGGATCCGTTGCGGGTCGAGGAGATTGCGCGTGTCGACGACCGAGTCGCCGTCCATCTGCTCGGCCATGTAGGTCCAGTCGAGCCGCTTGAACTCGTCCCATTCCGTCAGCACGACGACGGCGTCGGCCGCCTTCGCGACCTGGTACGGGTCGTCGACCACCGTCATTCCGTCGATGTGGCCGCCGACGGCGGGGTCGTAGGCGGTGAGTTCCGCGCCGAGCGCGCCCAGCACGGAAGCGACCGCGAGGGCGGGCGAGTCACGCAGGTCGTTCGTCCCGGCCTTGAACGCCAGCCCGAGGACACCGATCCGCGAACCGGCCAGCGTGCCACCGACCGCGCCGGCGATCTTCGCGACGATCCGGTCCCGCTGCGCGATGTTCTCCTCGATCGCCGACGTGAGCAGCGTGAAGTCGTACTGCACCGACTCGGCGACGCGGACCAGCGCGCTGGTGTCCTTCGGCAGGCACGAACCGCCCCAGCCGGGGCCGGGCTTGAGGAACGAGCGGCCGATGCGCCGGTCGTAGCCCATGCCCTCGGTGACCAGGTCGATGTCCGCGCCGAGGCGTTCGCACAGTTCGGCGATCGAGTTCACATAGGACAGTTTCATCGCGAGGAAGCAGTTCGCCGCGTACTTCACCAGTTCCGCGCTGGCCGCGTCGGCGACGACGACGGGAGCGGCGAGGTCGGCGTAGAGATCGCCGACCCAGCGGGCGGCCGCGACGTCGTCCGAACCGACGACGATCCGGTCGGGGCCGAGGAAGTCCTCCACCGCGGTGCCCTCACGCAGGAACTCGGGGTTCGACACGACCGGCACGTCCGAGCGGCCGAGCATCGCCTGGATACGCTTCGACGTCCCCACCGGAACGGTCGATTTGGTGATCAGCGCGCACCCCGGCGGGATGACGTCGCCGATCTCGGTGGTCACGGCCTCGACCGCCCGCAGGTCCGCCGAGCCGCCCGCGCCCATCGGCGTCGGGACGCAAAGGAAAACGGCCTCCGCGTCGCGAACGGCGTCGCGCGCGCCGACCACGAACTCGAGTCTTCCGCTGGTCAGCCCCCTCGACACCAGCTCGGACAATCCCGGCTCCAGGATGTCCACCCGTCCGGCGGAGAGCCTTGCGACCTTCGCCTGGTCGACATCGACGCAAGTGACTCGATGCCCCAGGCCGGCCAAGCAGGCTCCCGTGGTCAATCCGACGTAACCGGTCCCCACCACCACGATCCGAGCAGCGCTCATGCTGCTGAAGGTGACAGCCGGAGTTGACCTCCGAGCGAACGGAATGCTTCAGGTCCGAATACTCCTCACGACATGCTGCGCACCGGAGTGAGCCATCCCACCTGGGCCCGATGCGAACGAGCGTTAACCTATGAACGGTTGCCGACGAAAGGGAGAACATGCAGATCACCGATACCGCGGCGCTGGTCACGGGTGGCGCGTCCGGGCTCGGCGGCGCGACCGCGAAGGCGCTCGCCGCGAAGGGCGCGCGGGTCTTCGCGCTGGACCTCGCCGGTGCCATCGAGAACGCCGAGCAGGTCGAGAACGT
Source organism: Amycolatopsis sp. TNS106 (assembly GCF_019330265.1). Lineage (NCBI taxonomy): Bacteria > Bacillati > Actinomycetota > Actinomycetes > Pseudonocardiales > Pseudonocardiaceae > Amycolatopsis > Amycolatopsis sp. TNS106. Next base: position 6,262,199 of record NZ_CP024972.1, read on the forward strand.
CACCTACGTCGAGGCCGACGTGACCGACCCGGAGCAGGTGCGCACGGCGGTCGCGACCGCGGCCGAGTCCGGGGTGCCGCTGCGGACCGTGGTGAACTGCGCCGGGATCGGGCCGTCCGCGCGGATCCTCTCGAAGAAGGGCCCGCACGACCTCGCCCTGTACGCGAAGGTCGTCCAGATCAACCTGATCGGCTCCTTCAACGTGCTGACGCTGGCCGCCGAGGCCATCGCCAAGACCGAGCCGCTGGCCGACAACGCGCGCGGCGTCATCATCAACACCGCGTCGATCGCCGCCTTCGACGGCCAGATCGGGCAGGTCGCGTACTCCTCGTCCAAGGGCGGCATCGTCGGGATGACCCTGCCCGCCGCGCGCGACCTGGCGTCGCACGGGATCCGCGTGCTGACCATCGCGCCGGGCATCGTCGACACCCCCATGCTGGCGACGGTGAGCGAGGAGTTCCGCGCTTCGCTGGCCGAGGGCGTGCCGTTCCCGAAGCGGCTCGCGCGGCCGGACGAGTACGCGCAGCTCGCGCTGTCGCTGATCGACCACGACTACCTGAACGGCGAGGTCGTCCGGATGGACGGCTCGCTGCGCATGGCCCCTCGCTGAGCCTGCCTCGCGTGCTTTGAACGGGGCGTTCCTTGCGAAATTTGCAAGGAACGCCCCGTTCTAGCAGTTCAGGGACGGGTGAGGCGGACGTCCAGGCCGATCCCGTCCGTGGTGACCTCGCACGTCCGGAACGCGGTTTCCGCGACCAGCCCGCTGAAATCGACAGGCGTGTAAGCGCGCCGCCGCAGTTGGCCGAGCGTCTGCCGGGTCGTCAGCGCGGCCAGCTTGCCGAGCTTCATGCCCGCGACCTCACGCATGATGTCGCCGTCGGTCGCATCCCGGTTCATGTCCTGCACCACGGCCGTACCGCCGGGGCGCAGCACGCGGTACATCTCGTCGAGCGACTTCACCGGCCGCACGAAGTTCTTGAACGCGGCCTGGCAGACGACGAAATCGAACGTCTCGTCGCCGAACGGCATCGCCGCGACGTCGCCCTCGCGGAATTCGATGTCCACGCCTTGGATTCGCGCGTACTCGCTCGCGATCTGGACGAACGTCGGCGCGACGTCCAGTCCGGTGACGGAAAATCCGAGCCGCGCCAGCTCGACGGCGAAGTAGCCGGGGCCGAAGGCGACCTCGAGGATCTTCGCGCCTTCCGGCAGGTTCGCGGTGAGTTCGCGGGCCTGCGTCCGCCAGAGTTCGATCTGCGGTTCGGTGCCGCGCTGCCGGGCGTAGTTCCGCGCCAGCGCACCACCCATCTCCGGGATGAGCTTGAAGCGCTTCCTGTCCTTGATGTTCGTCATGGTCACTCCAGGTTGATTCCCGGAGCCCGGTTATCCTCGAAGTGCCGTCTCGTGGCCGGGCTCCGGTTGCGGGATCGTCGCCCCGGCGGGGTGCTGCAACACCTCGCCGGGGCTCTTTCGGCTAGCCGGTAGTCCCCCTTTCGGCCAACAGGGCCCGCCATTCGGCGAGACCGGGCATGGCACCGGAAGTCAGTTCTCCGAGGATCGAGCGGACCCATTCGGCTTCCGCCACTCGGATCGCCAGGTGGTATTCGAGTTCGAGCAGCACCAGCCGCGGGATCTGCTCGATGAGCCACGCCAGTTCGGCCCGCGTCGCGGCGATGTCTTCGTCCAGTGCGGCCAGCCGGGTGCGGAACAGGGCGATCACCTCGTCCGGCCCGAGCCACCCCAGCACCGACAGCCCGGCGACGAACTTCGGCTCCTCCGGCGCGAGTTCGCCGAGCAGTTCGCGCAGCCAGTCGAGCATTTCGTCACGGCCGGCGTCGGTGATCCGGTACACCGTGCGTTCGGGACGGGCGCCCTCGCGGCCGCTCTCGACGGCCTCGATGAAGGCGTGTTTCCGCAGGTTGCCGACGACCGTGTAGAACGAGCCCCATTTGATCCCCATGTCGCGGTCCTTGCCGCGACTCTTCAGGATCGAGGCCATTTCGTACGGATGCATCGGGCGCTCGTTCAGCGTGGACAGGATCGCCAGCGCCAGCAGATTCCCGACCTTCCGCCGTTTCACCGGGCCCCCTCGTAGACGAGTACTCGTCCACGAGTATCCGCGAGGACGAGGGTGATCGCAAGGTGCCCGGTGATCGGGTGGTCAGAGGTCGTTCATGTACGGCACGGACGTCTGCGCGTGGTCGGTCATCCAGTTCCGCAGCGCGTGCGTCGCCAGGACGTCGTCCTCGTTGTAGCGCAGCAGGCGGTCCCGCTGGGCGGCGTCCGGCACTCCGCCGTCCATTCCGACGGCGTCGCGGTACCACCGCATCGACGCCTCGCCACCCGCTTCCGGGTCGCGCCAGGCGAAGCCGGCGACCGGCGCGATCACCTTGAGCCCCTTGCCCTGCGAGCAGAGGAACTGGTCGGTGACGCTGCGGAAGAGATCGATCCATTCCTCGGAGTCCACAAAGGACGCGATCTCGGCCTTCTTCGGCACGCCGGGATACTCGCCGAACCGGTCGGCGGAACCGAAGAGCCAGCGGTTCTCGGCGAGCGCGTTGTAGCAGTAGGCGCGGAAGGTCAGGCCCGCAGCTAGCGTGCGCTCGCGGACTTCGGTGAACCAGGCCCAGAACTCGGCGAACGACCGGGCCTCGTCCGCGGTCGGCAGCGGCTCCCACGTCGCGAACGCGCGATAACCCTGCTGCATCCCGATGTCCGCGCCCGTCAGCAGGGAACCCCACAGGTACGCGCCGGAATCGCCGAAGCTCTCCATGTCGACGTCGACCTCGACGTCGCCGCGCGAAACCTCGACGCGGTCGACCTTGCGCACCATCGTGAGGTCGGCGAGCCAGGCGCGCGCGAGGATGATCGCGTCGGCGAACGTGCCGCCGGTCCAGTTCATCGGCGGCGGCACGTCGGCCGGATCGAGCGCGGCCAGCTTGTCCACTGTGGACACTCCGGCGCGGCGGAGTTCCATCGCGTCCTCGCCGCGGACGACCAGGCTGACGTCGCGGGTCTCGGTGAGCACGACCTCGCACGTCGGCCACCACGGGCAGCGCCGGCATTCGAGGACACGGGACGGCTCTGCGAGCGGCTCCTCGCCTTCGGCGGCGGCGCTCGCGATGGCGAGCCTGTCGGCGAAGCGGCTCTGGTACTCCGTCAGCGCGCTTCGGCCGCCCGGCCAGGTGGCCGCGGACAGGTCGTGCCAGACGACGACGTCCGCGTCGAGCCCGATGACGCCGCCGATGGCGCGGTGTCCTTCGTGCTTCCCGAGCGCTTCGAGCATCCGGTAGAGGTGCGCGAGCCGCATCTGGTCCCGCGGCTGCGAGCGGACCTTTCGCGCCGGATCGGGTACCCGGTTGGCCGGGTCGAGGTCGGTCATCGCCGTGGTCGGCGCGCCCGCGCCGCGATCGGTGATGCGGTGCCGCACGACCAGCACCGGCACGTAGCCGTCGCCGCTGTGGACCAGGAGTTCGGAGCCACCACGCCGGTGACCGGCACGATCCACCGGGAGCAGCGCGCCCCAGATGTAGCGCGCTTCGGCTGCGAAGGCCGCTTCGGTGAGCTGCACGCGCTCGGCGGCCGGAAGGTCGCGGGGGATCTTGACCCAGGTCGCGTCGGGTCCCGTCGCGTCCATGAGGCGCTGCACGATCGCCTCGCGATGCGCCGACGCGTCGGCGATCCGCTGCTGTGCGGCTGGGTCGGGCGGGGCGAGCGGGACCTCGCGCATCGCCGGATCGTGTTCCAGGTGCACGCGACGCCGGCAGCGGCTCACCGCTCCCGCGTCCAGTAGCACCTCGTCACTCACAGACAACACTCTAGAAGGCGTCCGGCAAGCCGACATGCCCGCCACATCGGGGACCAGTAAGTTCGTCTGTGACACAGCGTAGGAGGTGCCATGGCGCGCAAGGCCAAAGCCGTCGAGGGCGAAGGCAGGTTTACCCCGAAGAAGGCGAAGAACGCCGTCGCGGTGGCCAAAGTGCTCGGACCGGCCGTACTGCCGGTGATCGCGCCGTACGCCGTTCGAGCGGCGGGTGCCGCACGAGAGCTGTACGACCGTTATCAAGCGAAGAAGCTCGGCGTCGCCGTCGACCAGCTCGGCGAGTACAGCGGACGCGGTGCCGCGTTGCACGCGCGGATCGCGGGGCTGACGCAGGGGCTCGCGGAGCTGAAGAGGTCCGCGAAGGCGACCGACGCCGACGCGGCCTTCGCGAAGGACACCCAGGGAACGCTGGAGCAGCTTTCGGCGACGGTTCGCGCTTCGGAGCGGATGCCGGCGGCGCGGCGGAAGGCGGCGCACCGCGCCGTGGCCGGGGAGCTGGACCAGCTCGAAGGCAAGCTGCTGCACCGGCTGGGGATCTGACCTGCTCGTGAGTGGCTAGGACGGTTAGAACCGTCCTAGCCACTCACGAGGCCTTACTTGATGAAGCCCTTTTTCTTCATCCACTCGTAGGCGACCTCGCCCTGGTCCCGGCCGTCGACGTCGACCTGCTTGCACAGCTCGATCATCTGCTCGTTGTCGAGGGCCGCGGCGACGGCTTCGAGCGGTCCGCGGAGTTCCGGGTACTGCTTCAGGAATTCCGTCCGCAACGTCGGCACCGCGTTGTACTGCGGGAACGCCTTCTTGTCGTCTTCGAGGACGCGGAGGTTGAGCCCGGCGATCCGGCCGTCGGTCGTGAAGATCTCGCCGATCGGGCAGGTCCCGCTCGCCACGGCCGAGTAGATCGTGCCGATGCCGAAGTTCTTGATCACCGGGTTCTGGAACCCGTACGCGCGCACGGCGGCGGGGAAACCGTCCTGACGGCTGGTGAACTCGGTCTCCAGACAGAACACGTTCTGGTCGGGCTTCTGTTTGAGGAACGCCGCCAGGTCCGACGTCGTCTTCAGGTTGTTCGCCGCGCCGTAGGCCTCGGTGACCGCGAAGGCGTACTGGTCGTTGAGCGGCGAGTAGTTCAGCCAGGTGACGCCGAACTTCGCCTCGTCCGCCGCCTTGGTGGCTTCGTACTGGGCTTGTTCCCCGCCGGGGACGGGGAGTTCGTTGCCCTGGTAGTTGATCCAGCCGGTGCCGGTGTACTCCCAGGTGACGTCGGTCTGTCCGGCGAGCAGCGCCTGCCGCGACGAGTTCGAGCCCTTGATGTCGGTCAGGTCGACGACTTCCGCGCCCGCCGCGGAAAGCGCCATCTCGGCCATGTAGCCCAGGATGATGTTCTCGGTGAAGTCCTTCGACCCCACCGTCACCTTGACGCCCTTGAGCGACTCGATGGGCTGGATCGAACCGGGTTCGATCTTGTACGGGAGTGCGGTGTTGACCTCGAGCCCGCACGCGGAAAGCGTGCCGCACAACAGGGCCGCGCCGAAGATCGCCTTGAGTCGCATGTCAGCGCAGTCCCTTCGGTCCGAAGAACTGTTCCGCCACCGCGCCGAGCCAGTCCACCAGCAGCGCCAGTGCGACGGCGAGCACCGAGCCGGTGATCAGCACCTTCGTCAGGTTGAGCTTGTAGCCGGTGTCGATGAGCAGGCCGAAACCGCCGGCGTTCACGAACATGCCGAAGGTCGCCGTGCCGACGGCCAGCACCAGCGAGGTCCGCAGACCGGCCAGGATCAGCGGGATGGCCAGCGGGAACTCCACCCGCCACAGCACGCCGGAGGCCGACATGCCGATCCCGCGGCCGGCGTCGATCAGTGCGGGCTCGACCTGTTGCAGACCGACCATCGTGTTCCGCAGCACGGGAAGCAGCGAGTAGAACGCCAGCGGCAGCGCCGCGACCCACAGCCCGCCGGTGGCGCCGGTGACGATGAACCACAGCACCAGCACACCGAGCGCGGGCGCGGCCTGGCCGATGTTCGCGACCGCCAGGAAGACCGGCGCCGCCCATTTCGCCCAGGGCCGCGTGACGAGCACGCCGAGCGGTACCGCCACCGCGACCACGATCGCGGTGACCACGACGGTCATCGCCAGGTGGTCGCGCAGCGCGGCCAGCAGCCCGGCGGCGTTGAGGGTTTCCTTCTCCGTCGCGGTGAGGTCACTGGCGAAGACCCAGATCAGCACGCCGGCGACGATCAGCAGCACCGCGGCAGGTTGGGCGAACAGCCGGACCCGTTCGGCACTTCTCGACGAGGATTCGGTGGAGAAGCCGGTATCCACGGCGGCCGTCATGCGGTCACACCTTCCGCCGGGCTGTCGTCGGAGTGCTCCTCGCGCAGCTGCTGGATCGTCGAGATGACGGTGTCGAGCTCGATCGTCCCCGCGTACTCGCCGCGCGCGCCGGTCACCGGGACGCTGCCGCCCTCGGCGAGCATCGCTTCGAGCGCGTCCTGCAGGGTCGACTGGAGGCTGACGTAGTCGCGCAGCGGTTTGCCCGCGGTGGACAGCGACGTCGCCTTGGTCAGCTCGCGGACGTGCACCCACCGCATCGGACGGCGGCGCTGGTCGAGCACCAGCACGAAATGCTTCCGCTGCTGAGTCAGCTTCTCGCGCACGCTGGACGGCGACTCGCTCACCGTCGCCGTCAGCGCGTCCTGCTTCAACTCGACGTCGCGGACCCGCAGCAGCGTCAGCTGCTTCAGCGAGGCACCGGCGCCGACGAAACCGGCGACGGTGTCGTCGGCCGGGTTCGCGAGGATGGCGTCCGGGGTGTCGTACTGGAGGATCTTCGACTGGTTGCCGAGCACCGCGATCTTGTCGCCGAGCTTCACGGCCTCGTCGAAGTCGTGGGTGACGAAGACGATCGTCTTCTTCAGCTCGGTCTGGAGCCGCAGCAGTTCGTCCTGCAGGTTGCCGCGGGTGATCGGGTCGACCGCGCCGAAGGGTTCGTCCATCAGCAGCACCGGCGGGTCCGCCGCGAGTGCCCGCGCGACGCCGACGCGCTGCTGCTGTCCACCGGACAGCTGACGCGGGTACCGGTCGCGGAAATCGGCCGGGTCCAGCCCGACCAGGTCCATCATCTCCTCGACCCGGTCGTTGACCTTCTTCTTGTCCCAGCCGAGCAGCCCCGGCACGACGGCGATGTTCTGCGCGACGGTGAAGTGCGGGAACAGCCCGGCCTGCTGGATCGCGTAGCCGATACGACGGCGCAGGGTGTCGACGTCGAGTTTCAGCGCGTCGTCGCCGCCGATGGTGATGCGGCCCGACGTCGGCTCGATCAGCCGGTTGATCATCCGCATGGTCGTGGTCTTGCCGCAGCCGGACGGGCCGACGAAGACCACGATCTTGCCCGCGGGCACCACCATCGAGAAGTCGTCGACCGCGGGCTCACGGGTGCCGGGGTAGCGCTTCGTGACGTTCTCCAGCTCGATTTCGACGCCGGATACGCTTTCAGGAGACTCAGCCACGGACACCCCTAGAGACGGTCAAACGGTTGATCAGGACGTAAACGGCGTCGAGGACCAGTGCGAGGACGACCACGCCGAGCGTCCCGGTCAATGCCTGGTTGAGGGAGTTCGTGCTCCCCGCGTTGGTGAGGCCGGAGAAGACCTCCGAGCCGAGGCCCGGTCCCTTCGCGTAGGCCGCGATGACCGCGATGCCCATGAGCATCTGCGTCGCGACCCGCATCCCGGCGAGGATCGCGGGCCAGGCGAGCCGCAGCTCCACCCTGGTCAGCACGCCGAACCGGCTCATGCCGATCCCGCGCGCCGCGTCGCTGACCGCCGGATCCACGCCGCTCAGCCCGACGATCGTGTTCCGCACGATCGGCAGCAGCGCGTAGAGCACGAGGGCGATGACCGTGGTGTTCGCGCCGAGGCCGAACACGGGGATGAGAAGCCCCAGGAGGGCGAAGGAGGGGACGGTGAGGATCGTGCTCGCCAGCGCCGTGGCCACGGCCGACCCGATCGGGCTGCGGTAGACGGCGACGCCGATCACCACGCCGAGGACGGCGGCCAGGATCGTGCACTGCACGACCGCGCTGACATGGAGGAGCCCTTGGAGGGCGAGTCTGTCCCACCGATCCGAGATGTACTCGAAGAGATTCATCGCGTGCTGGTTCTCCCGCCGCCTCTGAGTGAGACTCCTCACCCATTCGGAGTAGCTGTATCGGGAGCCTGACTACCCAAAAGCCGCGCGGTCAAACCCCTGTTTACCGCCTTTTATCCTGCAAACCTTCCCCATTCGGCCTAAATGGGCAAACGCACGCGCCGTCCCGACGGTGTCTTTCCCCCTGCTCATCAGCCGGGAGGAGATCGACCACGCGGATGTCCGTCGAATACCCTTCACCCGTGAGTAAAGGCCGCCATCACCGAAGCGCGTTACGCGCTGTACGTGGCGGCTTGCTCGGTGTGAGTTCCGGGGCGCTGGCCGTGACCGCTCACATGATCGGGGACGGCGATCTCCCCGATACGGCGATGACGTTGTTGCTCACCGTGCTGATCGGCTGGAACGCCGCCGCGCTCGCCGCGAAGGCACGCGGGCCGCTGGCCACCATCGTCGACCTCGGCGCCGGTCAGGTCGTGATGCACCTCGTGCTCAGTTCGCTGAGCACGCACGAACTCGTGCACGACGAGCCCGCCCCCATCTCGGGTGGCCTCGCGATGACCGTCGCGCACGTCGTCGCCACGCTGATCACCGCGCTGCTGCTGGCCAAGGCCGACGGACTGCTGCTCGGCGTCCTCTCCTGCCTGCGCGCGCTGGTCCCCTTCATCCTCAACGCGCTCCCGGTGCCCGCCGCGGTGGCGGCCCCGGTGCTCGCCCGTCCGGCCGGACCCGGGCATCTCGTCGGCGTCGACCTCCGCCGCGTCCACGGCAGGCGCGGCCCGCCGCTGTTCTCCTGAACCCCAGCTCATCCCCCGTAATCGGCGAGGTCCCCGAACCCGCCGTCTCGATCACGTTCAGGAGTTCTTCGTGTCCAAGCACGTCTTCAAGCGCGCCGGTTTCCTGGCCGCCACCGTCGGTATCGCCGGCCTGCTGTCCGCCGGGGTCGCCTCGGCCCACGTCACCGCCAACGTCTACGGCCCCCAGCCGTCGAAGGGCGGCTACGGATCGATCTTCTTCCGCGTCCCCAACGAGGAGAAGGACGCCGGCACGGTCAAGGTCGAGATCACCGTCAAGCCCGAGTACGCGCTCAGCTCCGTGCGCGCCAAGCCGCTTCCCGGCTGGAAGGCCGAGGTCGTCAAGTCCAAGCTGCCCGCCCCGGTGACCACCGACTCCGGCACGCAGATCACCGAGGCCGTCACCAAGGTCTCCTGGACCGCGGAGCCCGGCACCAAGATCGCCGCCGGGTCGACCGAGTTCCAGGAGTTCCAGATCAGCGCGGGCAAGTTCCCGGCCAACGTCGACACGATCGAGTTCCCCGCCACCCAGACCTACGAGAACGGCAAGGTCGTCGAGTGGAACCAGCCGACCCCGGCCTCCGGTGAGGAGCCCGAGCACCCCGCGCCGACGGTGAAGCTCGCCGAGAAGAGCGCCGACGGACACGGCGGCGGTCACGGCACCGACACGAAGGCCGCTTCCGCGGAAGGCCACGGGTCCTCGTCGTCCGACAACACCGCCCGCTGGCTCGGCGGCGCCGGCCTGGTCGTCGGCGCGCTCGGCCTCGGCGTCGGCGCCGGTGCCACCCTGCGCGCCCGCCGCGCCACCGCCGTTTCCGGCAAGAGCGACACCGAAGGTAAGTGAATGCGTAAAGCGATCGTCGCGCTGGCGATCACCGGGGTGGCATGGCTCGCCACCGCCACCCCGGCCCTGGCGCACAACGTCCTGATCTCCTCGGACCCGGCGAAGGGCGCTTCGATCGCCGCCGGGCCCGCGAAGATCACGCTCACGTTCGACCAGTACGTCCAGAACGCGAACGTCAACCAGATCGCGGTCATCGGCCCGGGCGGCGGCCAGTGGGCCGAAGGCCAGGTCGAGGTCCGCGACAGCGTCGTGACCGTGCCGCTGCGGCCGCTCGGCCCGGCGGGCGAGTACAAGATCGGCTACCGGATCCTGTCCGCGGACGGGCACGCCGTGACCGGTGAGGTGCCGTTCACCCTCACCGCCGCGGGCACCGGGACCCCGGCGAGCGCCGACGCCGCGCGCAGCAACGCGGGCCAGGCGGAGACGGCCCCGGCGACCGGCGGCGAGGGCTCGTCCGGTGTGCCGATCTGGGTGTGGATCGCGGGCGCCGTCGTACTGCTCGCCGTCGGACTGACCGTCGCACTGCGCACCGGCGCGGGTGACAAGGAGAAGAGCGGCTCATGACCCAGGCCGAGACCACCTCGCGTGCCCGCGTCGCCGTCCTGTTCTGCGTGGTGACGGCGGGCATCGTCGGCGCACTGATCGGTGTCGCGCTGACGGCCACCGCCCCGGTCCCCGGGGTCGCGCAGGTCAGCGAGGTGGTCTCGGTCTCGATCCCGATCGTGCGGGTGCTGCTGGACATCTCGGCGGTCGCCACGATCGGGCTGGCGCTGCTTTCGGTGCTGGTCGGCTACGACCGGCCGAAGCTCTCCGAACCGATCATGCGGATCGCGCGGCCCGCGAGCGTCGCGGCCGCGCTGGTCTGGGCGACCACCGCGCTCGTCGCGCTGATCCTGCAGACCGCCGAATACCGCCCGGGTTCCAGCACGCTGTCGATGTCCGACGTCGGCAGCTACATCGCCGACGTCGGCGCCGGGAAGGCGCTGCTGATCGTGGCGGTGCTGGCCCTGCTGCACGCCGGGCTCGGCGTCCTCGCCCTGAAGCACGGCGAGAAGGTGCCCGCCGAGGTCCGCGTCGGGCTCGGCCTGTTCGCGCTGCTGCCGCTGCCGGTCACCGGGCACGCGTCGAACTGGAACTACCACGACTACACGATGATCTCGATGGAACTGCACGTGATGAGCGCCGTCGCCTGGACCGGCGGGCTCGGCGCGATGGCGGTGCTGCTCGTCGGGAACCGGACCCTGCTGGCACACGCCCTGCCGCGGTTCTCCAAACTCGCGACGCTGTGCCTGATCCTCGGCGCGGCGACCGGGCTGTTCAACGGGCTGATCGAGATCTCGCTCAACCCGTCGCTCGGTTTCTGGGAAGGCGTCTTCACCACGCCGTACGGGCAACTGGTGCTGTTGAAGCTGTTGTGCACCGGCGTGATCGCGGGCCTCGGCGCGTACACGCGCTGGAAGCTGATGCCCCGGATCGTCCGGCACAACCGGACGGCGCTGGCCGCGTGGGCGACGCTGGAGCTGACCGTGATGGGGCTCGCGTTCGGCTTCGCCGTCGTCCTCACGCGAGCCCCGGTCGTGCCGACGACCTAGTTCTCCACCGCGTACCGCAGGATCACGACACCGTTCTCGAACGCGGTGGCCTCGATCGGCTTCAGGTTCCGCCGATCCTCGAAGACACGGGTCCCCTTGCCGAGCGCCACCGGGCAGACCATCATCCTGACCTCGTCGACGAGGCCGGCGTCCAGCAGCGACCGCATCAGGGTCAGGCTCCCCCACAGCCACAGGTTCTTGCCGCTCTGTTCCTTGAGCTCGCGGACGGTGGCGGCCGGGTCGCGCGTCACGGTCGCGGCGGGAAAGCCGCCCCAAGGGGCGTCCTCCAGCTTGGACGACGCGACGAACTTGGTGAGGTTGTTGAGCTTCTCGCCGTATTCGCCCTGCTCTTCGGCGTGGGGCCAGTAGTCCTTGGTCATGGCGTAGGTCTTCGCGCCCAGGATCATCGTGTCGACCGATTCGACGAGCCCCATCACGCTCGCCTTGAACGCCGGTTCGGTCTTCTCGGAGAAGGGTTCCCCTGGCACGAAGCTCAGGCCGCCGTCCTCCTCCGCGGCGATGGTGTCGACGGTGACCCACTGCTGAACGATGAGCTTGCGCATATCCGTCCCTCCGGTTCGCGCGGCCACTCCGGCCGCGTCCGCCAAGGGGACGAAGCCGCCGGGCCGGTCTCGACATCACCGGCACGACTTTTTCGCGAGCTGTTACACGCCTTGCTCCATCCGGCCGCATTTGACCGATTTCGCTGTCCTCATCGGACCTGCGCCGGGATGCTCTACGCGTTCGCTGGGGTTAACCCGAAGAGGGGATGGTAGATGGGCGGCCCGTTGCCGGGTGAAAGTGAAGTCAGCACGCCACAGGTACCGCGCCAGCGATCGGCGGTGAAACTCACCAGGCAGGTGAGTTCGGGGCCGCGTCAGCTCCCACCCGCGCCCGCGCATTTCACCAATCGCGCGGCAGAGCTCGCCCTGCTCGAAAACCTCCTGGCCGAGGACGACACCGACGGACCGGCGGTGCACCTGATCAGCGGTCAAGGCGGGATCGGGAAGACGGCGCTGGCCACCGCGTGGGCCCGGCACCTCGGCGACCGGTTCCCGGACGGGCACCTCTGGGCGGATCTCGGCGGCTTCAGCACCAACGGCCCGCTCTCCGCGAGCGAAGCGCTCGGCCGGTTCCTCCGAGCCTTGGGTGTTCCGCCGGAAGGGCTGCCCGCGGACGTCGAAGAGCTCACCGCCCTCTACCGCACGACGACCGCCGAGCGGCCGTTGCTCGTACTGCTCGACAACGCGGGTTCGACCGAACAGGTGCTGCCGCTGTTGCCCGCCGGCGGCGGAAGCCTCGTGATCGTGACGTCGAGGCGCCGTCTGGGCAGACTCCAGACCGAGCATCGCGCGCGGCTGGTCGAGCTGGCCCCCTTCGGTTCCGCGCACAGCGCCGAACTGCTGGGCCGCGCGGTCGGCGCGGAGCGGGTCGGCGCCGAAGCCGCCCAGGCGCGGGCCATCGCCGAACTGTGCGGCGGCCTGCCGATCGCCCTCACCACGGTCAGCGCCAAGCTCGCGGGGCGGCCGAAGATGTCGCTGGAGAAGATCGCCACCGAGCTGGGGAAGGAATATCGTCGACTGGCCACGCTCTCGACGAAAGAGGCGCAATCGGTGGAAGCCAGCTTCAACCTCTCCTACGACGAACTCCCCTCGGACGCGGCCGCGCTGTACGCGGCGCTCGGCCTGCATCCAGGGCCCGACTTCGGCGTCGGCGTGGCCGCCGCGTCGATCGCCGTCCGCGAAGAGGTCGCCGAAGACCTGCTGGACCAGCTCGTCGACGTCGGACTGCTGATCGACCGCGGCGACGACCGGTACACCTTCCACGACCTCGCGCGGCTGCACGCCAAGGAGAAGACGGCGGGCAACGAGTACGACCGCGACATCGCGGTGCGCCGCATGCTCGAGTGGTACCTGTTCACGGCCTCCAAGACCACCGCGATGACGGTCCCCGATCAGGACCCGATCCCGTACCGGTATGAATACCGGCCGCCGACGCCGGTCTCGTTCGAGTCCGCCGACGAGGAACTCGCCTGGCTCGAACAGGAACGCGAGAACCTCATCGCCGCCGTCGAGACCGCCGAAACGTGGCAGCTGCCGGAACTCGGCTGGCAGCTCGCCGCCGCGATGTGGCCGCTCTTCCTGCTGCGCAAGCACTATCCGGACTTCCTGAAGGTGAGCCAGGCCGGTGTGCGGTGCGCACGTGCGTGGGGCAACGCCTCCGCCGAGGCTCTCATGCACAACCGCAGCGGCGCCGCCTGCCGCGGCACCGGCCGGTACGACGAAGCCGTCGCGCATTACGAGGCGGGCCGCGAAGCCGCGCGGAAGGCCGGGAACGAGGTCGTCGAGATCCGGTCGGTGGAAGGGCTCGGCCTGGTCGCGCTGGCGCAGGGCAGGCTCGACGACGCGGTGCACTGGTTCACCGAGGACCACCGGCTGAGCGAACTCCAAAACCGAACGCACGACATCGGGCTCGCGCTGATCAACCTCGGCTCGACCCAGCTCCGCGCCGGACGGCCGGAAGCCGCGATCGAGCACCTCACCCGCGCTCGCGAAGTGCTGGCCGCCGATCCCTACAACGTGGCCCGCGCCCGGACCGAACTCGGCCGTGCCCTCACCGCGACCGGGGATCTCGCGGCCGCGCGGACCGAACTCGAAGCGTCGCTCGCCACCATGGAGGCCAGCGGTTCACGGTTCGAGGTCGCCCGGGCGCTGTCCGCCTTCGGCGAGGTCGCCGAGGCGGAGGGAAACCCCGAGGAGGCCAGGGGGTTCTACGACCGGGCGTTGCCCATCCTCGTCGGCCTCGGCCGCCCGGAGGCTGACGCTCTGCGCACGCGACTGGAGCGACTCTGATCCGAGGGCACCGATCGGTACGCGGCGACCGGGTGAACTCGCCGCACCGAATGACTCAGCGTAGTTGCAAGTTGCACATTCGGGGGAGCATTGGGCCGGGAGAAGTGATTAGCCCGGGCGAATTCGTCACCGATTGATCGGCGAATTCGGACAAGCGACGAACGGTCATTCGCCGTCGGCGAATGCACGTGCAGATGCCTTTCCCGGGTGCGTCACCGATACCGGTTCCAGCGTGCCCCGGTGTGTCCGTTCCGGAGATCGTTCAGCCGTTTCCGCAGTTCATCCCGCACGCTGGGATGGCTGCGGAGAATCGGGAGAACACTCGTCGTGAGCTTCAGTTCACGGATCGCGCGCAGTACCGAGAAACCGGACCAGGTGGTCACGTCGAATCCGTATCGCAGCGCGAACACCCGATAGCGGGCGGGTGGATCACCGAACCGTTCGCGGCCGACGGCGAGCGGCGTCAGATCCCATTCCGGCGGCCCGACACAGGACGAATCGAAATCGCACAGCACCGGCCCGTCCGGTCCCGGGATCACATTCCCGGTGTGCGCGTCCCCGTGCACGAGACCACGAGGCAGGGGGAAGTCGAGGTTCGCGAGCGCGGCTTCGACCTCGGCACAGCGCTCCAGCAGGAACCGCCGATCGCCGTCGTCCAGCTCCTCCGCGTCCGAAACCCGGGCGCGGATCGCGGCGAACGGCGCCCATTCGGCGAGCCCCTCCGGCGGTTCGAGCGCGTGGACCCGGCGCAGGAGCGCGGCGAGGTCGGCCGCCTTGGCCTTCCGGCCGGTCCCCGGCACCTTCCACCAGACCGTCACGAGATGTTCGCCGACCGGCAGCGGCTGGTCGAGGCCGGGAACGAGGCGGATGGCGGGCACGTCGTGCCGTTCGAAGTGCCGCGCGACCCGCACGACCGTGCCGACGCGGTGCCGCAGCTGGGTCGATCCGACGATCCGGACGACGAACGGCGCGCTCGCCAGCTCGTAGACGGCGTTGTTGGTGAACCTCAGCAGGCGGGCGCCTTCGGGGTCCACACCCAGCAGATCGCACGTCCGCCCGAGGGCGTCGCGCAGGATGGCGGGCGTGAACCGGCCGCCCGGACCGATCGGCTCAGGCTGCGTAGAAGGAGTTGAGGCGGTCGGCGAGGTCACGGGCGTCCGCGTTGTTCCGGCGGCGTTCCGCCTCGACCTGCAAGGGCCGCATCCGGTCCTTCACCCGCTCCGACTTGATGCCCTCGGCGCAGTCGATGGCCTTCGAACCCACCTTCGCGCCGTGGTCGAGATCGCCTTCGAGCAGGTGGTTCGTGGCCAAGGCGCTGAGCATGAACGTCTTGCTGCGGGCCATGTCGTCGGTGTAGGACTCGACGGCCTTGGTGAGCGCCGGGATGGCGTACTTGGTGTGCTCGGCGTTCTTCTCGGCGAGCACGGTGTGGACCGTGCCGATCATGGCGTAGACGTCGGTCTCGGTGAAGAACTTGACCCAGGACTCGGCCTCGGCCAGATCGGCGCGGGCGAACTCGTCCTTGCTCCGGCCGAGCAGCTTCGTGGCCTGCTCCTCGTTGCCCATCATCGCGTACGCCCAGGCCTCGTTGGCGCAGAGCACGGCGACCGCCAGCTCCGAGCCCGATTCCTGGGCGGCGATCTGGCCGAGCTGGAACAGTTTCAACGCGTCGTTGGGGGCGTCGTTGTGCAGGTAGACCCGGCCCATCCGGTACAGCACGTTGGCCACCAGCGGATGGCTGTCGCCCTGTTTGGCCAGGTCCAGCGCGTTCGCGAAGTGACCGCGGGCGGAATCCATGAGGCCGGTGTCGAAGGAGGTCCAGCCTGCCAGGCTGTGCAGGTCGGCGAGCGCGACGTACAGCCTGCTCTTGACCATCTCGGTGCCGTTGGACTCGAGCATCTGCTGTCCCCAGGACAGCTGGGCGACCACGGCGTCGCGGCAGAAACCGCCGCCGTACTGGTAGTCGAGGGATCGGAGCGCTCTGGTCGCGGCTTCCACCTGGCGGACGTCGGTCATGCCGATCCGCCCGGGGGCGGGCGTCTTCGCGGGCCCCGCCGACCACGTACCCGATTCCGGACCGAACACCGCCGCACCCATCGTGACCTGGGCGGCGTGCGCGAGGAACCTCCGTCGCTTCACGGACTCGTCCTCCTCCGCCTGCTGGCCGTCGGCAGCACCGACGACCTTTATCGCTGTCGCCTCGTCATAGGCGAGACCCATGTATCCCCGGGGGACACCAAGGCCGTCAGCGATGCGGGTGAGCACGTCGTACGCCATCACCTGGCGACCCTTGAGGATCTCGGACACCTCGGACTGCGACTGGCCGGTCATCGCGGCGATCTGACGCTGCGAAACACCGTGCTTGCGCAACAGCCGGTACACGGAGGAGATCTCCCGTGTGGCCAGTGCGGCTCGCATCTCCGGCTGCTCCCAGGCATCCGGCGGCACGGGGTGACTCTGGCGGCCCGGAGTGCTCGAGGCACTCGTGTCCGAGCCGGCGACAGCGCCGCCACCGATACTGGCGTCCATTGCGCCCCCTCACAGTTCCGTTGGGGTCGAGAAACAGCGTAGGCACACCTATTCAACCGTGCGAAACACCGGATCGCCCGTCGTGATCGGCCCGGCAGAAGTCGTTTGACCGCTTACCGTGAAACCTCGTCCGGTCACCGCTATGACGGCGGTTCGACCTTCTATCGCACTCGGTTTCACATCACTGTAGTTGTCAGATCTCCGTGACCGACCGGCCACCGGCAGCGATCACAGAGAGCTACCAAGTCTCCGAACCCCCTAAAGGTGCGGACACGCGGAAACGAAGACGACGTGGAACGAGAGAGCGGAGAAGAGCCAGTGGAGTTCGTGGACTCGATCGCAACAGGCTCCATCACCGCGGGACGGCCCGGTATGGCCACGCGCCACCTGCGTGCGGCCGGCCCCGCCGGTCAGCAGACGGTCGCCGTCGCCCCCGGCGCCAACCGTCCGGTCTCCCCTTCCGCCCCGGTCGATCCTCGTACCGCGAGTGTGCGCCGTTACGAAGGCGGACAGCTGGTCTGGCGGGTGCAGTGCGGCGATCTCATCAGCCGTGAACGTGCCGTCACCGTGTTCGTCGAAGACAACCAGGTGGTTCTCGTCTCGCCGCCGGGAGAGACCGCGCGCCTGACGTCCGGCCAGCTCGGCCAGCTCAGGGCAGCGCTCAACGAAGCCGCCAAGATGGCGGAAAGGTAACGGTGAGTTCTCCGTGGATCAGGTCCTAGGGCAAGTTCTCCGCAACGCGGTTTGGGAACGCCTCGACATGCTCTCCGATCTCGCGACCCGGGCCGACGCGCAGTCGCTCGTCTCGGTCGCCCGCTCGGAGCTCCCCCGCCTGACCGAAGGCTGGCGCGCGATGCTCAAGGCGCACGAGCCCGACGAGCGCGGGGATTGCCCCACGTGCTCGACCCGGTGGCACAAGTGCAAGGCCCCCTGCTCGGTATGGCAGGTCGCGCACGAGCACCTGGTCGCCGGAGGCCTCGCCCCCCAGCAGACCGCGGCCACCCAGGACCACCGGCGCGAAAGCCGCCGCCGCGTCCCCGGGCA
The DNA here is from genome assembly GCF_019330265.1 of Amycolatopsis sp. TNS106. NCBI lineage: Bacteria > Bacillati > Actinomycetota > Actinomycetes > Pseudonocardiales > Pseudonocardiaceae > Amycolatopsis > Amycolatopsis sp. TNS106. Next base: position 6,279,823 of record NZ_CP024972.1, read on the forward strand.
GAGCAGGGTGAGCGCGGCCGAAACCACCGGCAGGCACGCGCTGGTCAACCCGCGTCGTGCCGCCATCGGCGGCGTGCACGCATAGAAGCCGGGCGAGTGAACGGCGGTCCGAGCGCCCCCTCGGCAACCACGCCACGATCTCGCCTCCGCCGGAAGCGGTTCGCGCGTACCCCCGAACGTCACGAGCCGCTCTCGGTAATCACTCCGGTCCCCACCGCGATTAATCGAAAATTATCGGCAGAACACCTAGCGAAGCCACTAATCGGTCGCTAGGTTGATGATCACAAACGCAGCGCGATACCTGCCCCGGAGCGCGCTGTCATCCCCCGAACCCCGCGGGCCGGTGCCGTTGCACTCCCCTCCCCCGACCGGCACCGGTCCGCGGTCTCCAACGTACGGCCTAGCGGACGCCCTTCACCCGCGTGACCAGCACCGCGGCGATGACGGTGGACAGCGCCGAAGCCGCGAAGAGGCTCGAATATCCGCCCAGGTAGGCCAGGATCGGCGCGGTCAGCATCGGCGCCACCACCTGCGGCAGCGAGTTCGCGATGTTGATGACCCCGAGGTCCTTCGCCCGGTCCTGCGCGGCGGGCAGCACCTGGGTGAGCATCGCCAGCGCGACGGCCATGTACGCGCCGAAACCGACCCCCAGCAACGGTGACGCCGCGAGCGCGGCCGTCCAGTTCTGCCAGACGACGAGCAGCGACGCCGCGACGGCCATCACCGCCGATGCCGCGAGGACGTAAGGCTTGCGCCGTCCCGTTTTGTCGGAGAAATGCCCGGCGACGAGCGCGCCGACGACCAGCGCGGCGCCGTAGAGACCCATCATGATCAACAGGCCGGTGTCCGGATCTTCGTAGTGCACCGCGTCCTTGAGGAAGAACAGCAGGTACAGCGTCCCGAACGCGTTGCCGAGGTTGATCATGAAGTGACATCCCCACGCCCAGGCGAAGTCGGGATGCCTGCGCGGGGAGATCCACAGGTTCGCCAGCACGTCACGGGTCCGGGCCGACGGGCGGAACGCGATCGGCAGCCGTGCGTCCGGCGTACGCAGGATGAACGCCGCCGCACCCGCCAGCACGATGGCCGCGCACACCGCGTATCCCAGCGGGAGACCGGCGAGGTCGAGCATCACCACGACCACCACCGCGCCGAGCACGGTCCCGAGCATCTGCGCGATGCCGACGAGCCCGCCGACCTGCGCGCGCTGCGGCACGGGCACCCGGTCCGCGATGGCCGAGACCAGCATCGCGAGCATCCCGTTCAGTCCCGCCTGGACCAGGCACCAGCCGAGCACCATGACCGCGACGTTCGGCGCGAACGCGAGGATCAGCAGGCCGGCCGCGGCGACCGCCGCGCCGGCCGCCGTCCACGGATGACGGCGGCCGCGGGCGGAGCAGGTGCGATCCGAGAGCAGGCCGATGGCCGGGTTGGCGATCAGCGCGACGACCGCGCCGATCCCGGTGACCAGGCTGAACACCGCTTCCTTGTCGGCCGCGTCGAGCAACTCGGCCTGTTTCGGCAGGAGGACCTGGATGGGCGCGTACACGCCGAGCCAGAGCGCGATGTTCGCGAAGAACAGCAGGCTCATCCAGCCCGCGCGGACCCTGGCGACCGGTTCGGCGAGCGCCTCGGGCAGCTCCCGGACCTCACTCATGGCGGATCAGTTCCCGGTACCAGCCGAAGGAATCCTTCGGCGTCCGCTTCAGCGTCTCGTAGTCGATGTGCACCAGGCCGAAGCGCGGCTGGTAGCCCTTCGACCATTCGAAGTTGTCCATCAGCGACCAGACGAAGTACCCGCGGATGTCGACACCGGCGTCCATCGCCTCCCGCACCGCGACGAGGTGACTGTCGAGGAAGTCGATGCGCTCCTGGTCGTGGACGTGCCCGTCTTCGGCGACGACGTCGTCGAAACTGCACCCGTTTTCGGTGATGTAGACGGGCGGGAGGTGCTCGCGGTAGCGCTCGTGGAAACCGACGAGCAGATCGCGCAGCCCGTGCGGGACGATCGGGGAATCGTTGGTGGTCATGGGATATCCCTCGATCGCGCGAAGCTCGAAGGGCAGCGGATTGCCTTCACCCGGCGCGGCGACGCCCTGCGGCTCGTAGTAATTCACCCCGTAGAAGTCGAGCGGCTGCGCGATGGTGGGCAGATCGCCGGCGAAACCCGCCGGGAGATGGTCGACGACTTGTTCGGGATATCGGCCGAGCAGCACCGGATCCGCGTAGGTGCGGTTGATGAGGGCGTCGATCCATTCGCCCGCGGCCTTGTCTTCCGGCGAATCGGAGGCGGGCCAGATCGGCGAATGATTGTTGGCCGTGCCGACGCTGCGGGCACCGGCGGCGCGGAGGGCCTGGACGGCGAGCCCGTGCGCGAGGTTCTGGTAGTGCGCGGTGGGCAAGGCGTCGAGCAGGAGCGTCTTGCCGGGCGCGTATTCACCGATCGCGTACCCGAAGATCGACATGACCATGGGCTCGTTGAGCGGGATCCACATTTTCACCCGATCGGAGAACCGTTCGCCCATGATGGCGGCGTACTCCCCGAAGCGTTCGGCGGTATCACGGGAGAGCCAGCCGCCCTTGTCTTCGAGCGCCTGCGGGAGGTCCCAGTGGAACAGCGTCCCGGTGGGCGCGATGCCGGCGGCGCAGACTTCGTCGAGCAATTCGTCATAGAAGGCAAGGCCTTCGGCGTTGGGCTTGCCGCCGCCGTCAGGCTGGATCCTGGGCCAGGCGAAGGACATCCGGTAGGCGCCGACGCCGAGTTCCGCCATCAGGGCGATGTCCTCGGAGTAGCGGTGGAAGTGATCGGCGGCTACTTTGGCGTGCTCAGCCCGCGCGATCTTTCCCTCCGTTTCGGTGAAAGTGTCCCAAATGGACTGTCCTCGGCCGCCTTCCCCGGTCGCCCCCTCGATCTGGAAGGCGGAGGTCGAAACACCCCACAGGAATTCGGACGGGAAGGTCGGATTCTCCACCGGTGGCACACCTTTCCTCTTCAGACTCGGCCGAACATGAAAAGTTCTCAGATACTATGCCTTCACTCGACCGGGGGGAACCCTGTCGGCACGATAAAGTCGCAGATCAGCGAAGGAGGAGCCCGAGTGTCCGACATCCAGGCCGCGAAACCGCAAGCGGAGACCACTCCGCTCCGGCGGCAGCCCGTCCAGCAGCGCAGCGCCAAGCGGGTGGAGCAGATGCTCGACGCCAGCGCCCAGCTGATCGACGAACTCGGTTACGACGCGTTGACGACCACGCTGATCGCGAAACGCGCCGGCGTGGCCGTCGGTTCGCTGTACCAGTTCTTCCCCGACAAGCGGGCCGTGGTGCAGGCGCTGACGCAACGGAACCTCGAACGGTTCGTCGCTTCGGTGTCGGAAACCCTGAACGAACTCGCGCCCGAACACTGGTGGGACGTCGTGGACTCGATCCTCGACATCTACCTCGCGATGCACCGCGAGGTACCCGGCTTCTCGAAGGTCCACTTCGGTGACGTCGTGGACCGGCAGCTCCTGGACGAGACCCGCGACAACAACGCCGTCATCGTCGACGCGCTCACCGACGTGCTTTCGGCGCGAATCCAGTCGCCGCCCGACGACATCCGGTTCGCGCTGACGATCGCGAACGAGACGGCGGACGCTCTGCTGAAGCTGGCCTTCCGCCGGGACCCGCGAGGAGACGAGCGGATCGTGGCGGAGGCGAAGTCGGTGGTGAAGGGGTACTTGGCGAGTAAGTTCGGCGAAGCCTGAAGGTTTTTCGGGGGGCTCTGGATGTCGTCGGGGGTTCGCTGGGGTTCCCAATGTCGCATTTGAGTCGCTGAGCGTCCCTGATGCGACATTGGGGACACTCAGCTCGGCCCGACTGGTGGCGCCTTCAGTCCACTATGGACTCCTGACGGCCTTCCTGGACGTCACGAAGGCCCCCTTTGAGACGCTCAACGTCCTCAAGGGGGCCTTCGCGTCACCGGTGGATCCCCCTTTGCTCCATTCGTGTCCACCGATGCCCGATCCCCAGTCCCACCAGTCACACAACCCCCAGGAACCCCGTCGAGACAGCCTCCGACCTGGCCTTATCCAGTTATCCACATAAGCTGTCCACACCCACCCACAGTTGTGGACAACCTCGCCCCTCACCCCTCGGAACCGCCATCCCCGACACCCCCTCCCGATACGCTGGTGCGGGGCGCGCCCCCCAGGGATGGGTGGGGGGTGGGGTCGCGCGGGTCAGCCGAAGTTTTGGGATTCGCCTCGGTAGGTGGGGACCGTGCGGTCGACGCGGTCGCCGACGACGACGTGGTAGTGCGTGAAGCGTTCGGCGAGTTCGCCCGCCTTCGCGTGGCGCAGCCAGACGCGGTCGCCGAGCCGCAGGTGCCGGGCGGCTTCGCCGGAGACGGGAGTCTGGACTTCGCCGGCGCCCTCGAACCCGAGCAGCGAGAGACCTTCGGGCAGGTACGGCGTCGGGAGTCGGGAAGACTCGGCGGGGCCCGAAGCGATGTAGCCGCCGGAAAACAGGGTCGCGACCTTCGGTGCCGGACGGCGGACGACGGGCAGCGCGAACATGGCGGCCGGGCGCGGCGAGAAGTGCGCGTAGCCGTCGAAGAGCGTCGGCCCGATCAGGCCCGAGCCCGCCGCGATCTCGGTGACGGCCGCTTCGGCGCCGGTCGATTCGACGCTGCCGCTGCCACCGCCGTTGACGAACTCCAGGTCGGCCAAGGCCCGTACCGCGCGGACCGCGGCCGCGCGGCGTTTCGCGATTTCCACAATGGACTTCCGCTGCATCCAGCCGACGAGCGAGTTCTTGACGCCGCCGCCCGCCGCATCGCCGAGCCCGGCGATCTGACCTTCGTACGCCATCATCCCGACGAGCCGGAAACCCTTGCGGGACAAGATGGTCCGTGCCAGGTCCGCGGCCTGTCGCGGGCTGAACACCGGCGAGCGCCGGGTACCGACGTGCACTCCTGGCAGCGGCCGCCACGAAGCGTCGAGCTCCAGGCAGACGCGGATTTCGGGATGCCCCTGCCCCAGCGCGGCGTCGACCAGGTCGAGATGCTCGGGCGAGTCGACCATGATCGAGATCGCCGCCCGCGCCCGGTCGTTCGCCGCCAGCCGCCGCAGCGCGCCATGGTCGGCGGTCGGGTACGCCACCACGATGTCCTCGGACGTCCCCTGCTCGACATGCCAGACGGCCTCGGCGAGCGAGTAGCACATGAGGCCTTCGAAACCGGGCCGCGCGAGGACCCGTTCGAGCAGATAGCGGCAGCGCACGGATTTGCTGACCACGCGGATCGGTTTCCCGGCAGCCCGCCGCAGCAGGTCGGCGCCGTTCGCGTCGAACGCATCCAAGTCGACAACCGCGAACGGAGGATCCAGGTCCTTCGTCGCCAAGTCGTACACCGTCGCACTGGTCACCCGAACTAAGGTACGACAGAAGGGCTTGAAACGCGAATACTATTCACTTACTGTTTCGGCACTCACAGACGAGAGTTAGGTGGGCGCATGACACGGTGGAGCAACTGGGCCGGCACCGCGACGGCGTCGCCCCTTCGCGTGCATCAACCGCGGGACACGGCCGCGATCGCCGAAGCGATCGGCCGGTCCGCCGCGGACGGACGGCGCCTGCGCCCCCTGGGCAGCGGCCACTCCTTCACGGCGATCGCCGCGGCGGATTCCGACGCCATGGACCTGACCGGCTGGACGGGGATCGCGTCGGCCGACGTCGCGAAAGGCCTGGTCACGGTCCGTTCGGGCACCACGCTCAAGCAGCTCAACGCCGAACTCGACGCGCTGGGCCTTGCCATGACCAACCTCGGCGACATCGACGCGCAGACCGTCGCGGGCGCGATCTCCACCGGCACCCACGGCACCGGCGCCCGGCTCGGCGGCATCGCCACCCAGATCGCCGCACTCGAACTCGTGCTCGCCGACGGCACCGTGGTCACCTGTTCGGCGGACGAGCGCCCCGATCTCTTCGCGGCGGCGAGGGTCGGACTCGGCGCGCTCGGCGTCATCAGCACGGTCACCCTGCAGTGTGAACCTTCGTTCCTGCTCTCCGCCCAGGAGCGACCGGAACCGCTCGAGCAGGTCCTCGAAGGTTTCGACCGGTTCGCCGACGAGAACGACCACTTCGAGTTCTACTGGTTCCCCTACGGCAAGAACGCCCTGGTCAAACGCAACAACCGGCTTCCGGCAGGCAGCGAACGCCGCCCGCTGACCAAGCTGAAGGAATTCGTCGACTACGAGGTCACGGAGAACATCGCGTTCGGCGGGCTGTGCCGTCTCGGCCGCGCGGTACCGAAACTCGTCCAGCCGCTCGGCCGATTCGCCTCGAACATCCTCTCCGCCCGCGAGTACAGCGACACGTCGCATCGCGTTTTCGTCACTCATCGCGGCGTGCGGTTCGTCGAGTCGGAGTTCGCGATCCCCCGCGAAGCACTGCACGACGTCTTCTCCGAACTTCGCGCGTTCGTCCCGAAGCTGGAGAACCCGGTCGCGTTCCCGGTCGAGGTGCGGGTCGCCGCCGCGGACGACATCTGGCTTTCGACCGCGAACGGCCGCGACTCCGCCTACATCGCGATCCACCAGTTCGTCGGCATGCCCTACCGCGAGTACTTCGCCGGATTCGCGTCGATCGTCGGCGAGGTCGGCGGCCGCCCGCACTGGGGCAAGATGCACGACCTCGACGCCGCGACTCTGCGCTCGCGGTACCCGCGCTTCGACGACTTCCTGCGCGTCCGCAAGGAGGTGGACCCGGCCGGGGTCTTCACGAACACCTACCTCGACCGGGTCCTCGGCACCGCCTAAGCCGTTTCGAACAAGGCGCTGACCGACTCGCCGTTGTGGATCCTCCGCATCGCCTCCGCCAGCGCGGGCGCGATGGACAGGACCCGCAGCTTCGGGCTCTGCTCCTCCGGCGGGATCGGCACCGTGTTCGTGCAGACGACCTCCAGCACGTCGGGCTGGCTGCCGATCCGCTCGAGCGCGCCGCTGGAGAAGAGCCCATGCGTGCAGGCGACGCGGATCGACCGCGGTTTCAGCTCGCGCAGCTTGGTGAGCAGCTCGATCACCGTGCTGCCCTTGGCGATCTCGTCGTCGAGCACGATCACGTCGCGGCCGGTGATCTCACCGATCACCGAGCTGATCTCGACCCTGTCGTCGGCGAAGCGCTGCTTCGCGCCGGCGGCGACCTGAACGCCGAGCAGCCGGGCGAAATGCGCGGCCTCCTTGGCGTTGCCGAGGTCCGGCGAGACGACGGTGGTCGCGGAGAGGTCGTACTGGCGGAAGTGCTTGGCCAGCTCCTGCAACGCGTGCAGGTGATCGACCGGAACGCTGAAGAAGCCGTGCACCTGCGGCGAATGCAGCGTCATCGCGAGCACCCGGTCGGCGCCGGCGGTCGCCATGAGGTCGGCGACGAGACGGCCGCCGATCGAGATCCGCGGCGCGTCCTTCTTGTCCGATCGGGCGTACGAGTAGTGCGGCATGACGACGGTGATCCGCTTGGCCGACGCGCCCCGCGCGGCGTCCAGCATCAGCAGCAGCTCGACGAGATGTTCCTGCACCGGCCGTACCAGTGGCTGGATCAGGAAGACGTCGCGCTCGCGGCAGTTCGCTTCGAGCTGGACTTCGAGACAATCGTTGGCGAACCGCTGCACCTTCACGGGATGCAGGGGAACGCCGAGATGGGCGCAGATCTCTTCGGCGAGCTCGGGATGTGCACTGCCGCTGAAGACCGCGATGTCCTCGCGCAAGGACCTACTCCGTTCAGTCAAAAGACGGATTACGTCCACACACTAGAGTTTCACAGAGCGGAAAAGGCCTGAGAGATAGCAGTATCACCCGAGATCGCTTCGAGGACGCGGCCCGCCGTCGACGGGGTGTCGAGCAGCGCGACGAGGATCGCGGCGACATCCTGGCGGGGAATGGGCCCGCGTCCGGTGGATTCGGCGATCAGGATCTTGCCGGTGCCCTCGTCGTCGGTGAGCTGTCCCGGCCGAAGGATCGTCCAGTCGAGATCGCGGGCCCGCAGATCGTCTTCGGCCGCTTTCTTGGCCTTGAGATAGATCCGGAAATCGTCCGGGACGTCCGCGGTCTCCCAGTTGTCCGCCCCCATGGAGCCGACCTGGATATGCCGCCGGACGCCCGCCCGCTCGGCGGCGGCCGCGAACAGTTCCGCGGCCGCTCTGTCCACAGTGTCCTTGCGGGCGGTGCCGCTGCCCGGCCCGGCGCCCGCCGCGAAGACTGCGGCGTCGGCACCGTCGAGCGCCTTGGCGACGGCGTCCACATCGGACTTTTCCAGATCGAGGACGACCGCTTCGGCACCGGCCGCCTCGAGATCGGCGACGTGACCGGGGTTGCGCACGATCCCCACGGGCTGATCACCGCGTGCGGAGAGGAGTTTCTCCAGTTTCAGCGCGATCTGTCCGTGTCCACCCGCAATGACTACTCGCATGGACCCGACCGTAGCGCGTTCAGTCCACTTCGGCAGGGAGCTCGGTTTCGCGCAGCAGCTGGTCGTAGACGATCTCGTTGACCAGGCGCGAAACGGGGTCCTCGTCGAGGATCATGCGCTCGCCGTGGCCCTCGAGGTCGAGGTCGGCGACCGCGTTGGGGTCGGCGGTGACGATGCCGAGCCCGTAGGCGCGGGCACGCGGCAGGCAGTTGCCGACGTAGTCTTCCGTCAGTACGGCAGGCGATGGGAGAACCATCGCGGCCTCGCCGTAACGTGCGAACGGAACCGCGGAGGCCATCGCGGTGCGCCAGTGCCGGGCGACCGCGAGGACGCCGATGATCTCGGCGGCCGGCGCGGGTGCGGTCGCGGCCAGCTCTGGCCATGTCCAGGTGTCGACGGTGGCGCGATCGACGACGGGACCCATGCCCATCGCGATGCGCTCGGCGTGCACGTCGGTACGGAGCCGGGCGACCACGCAGATCTTGCGGCCGAGCACGGTGGTCTCCGGCAACACGATGCCGTTCCAGCCGAGCAGGGCCGCCGCCTTGCGCGAAAGCTCCCCGACGCTCGCGGGCAGTTCGATCGGCGGCACCACCCGGCTCGGCAGTGACCGGCTGCGCTTCGCGCCACCGGCGACCGTCGAGCTCTCCATGTTCGGTGTAGCCGCCACGTTCCGCCTCCTTCGAACCTGGTTTCCCTAGGGCTCGTCATCCCCGTGCCACCTCGGTGGAAGCGGCACATGAACTGTCTAACAGGGCCGGGAGGCGACGGCGCCGGACAACGGGAGTGGCTGCGATCGGCGGCGCCTTGTCATCGGTGACCGGTCGGTAGGCGGTCATCGGACTTCAGTCCGACGTGCCGCCAACCGAGTGAGGGAGAGGTAAATGGTGTTACCCGGCGTCTCCGAACGGTCACAGACGACGCGGCGGGACATTGGGCCATTCAGCCCAACGAATACTCATTCCACTTTGGACCTTCGCAGGTCAGGTCAGGAGATCGTCGCGGTGCGGAGGAGTTCTTCGACGCCGGGTGTCCGCCATTCGTCCATCACCACGATTTGCCTGTCCGCAACGAACCAGATCCGCTGAGTCACTTGTGTCTCGCCGCTTCCGCCCGTCTGTCCACGAGGAACACACTGGATCGTCCACTCCTCGTAGGTCGCCGAAGCCCCGCTGACCGGTGCGGTGGTGGAAACCGTGCGGACGGCGTCACCCTCTTGGCGGAGGTCCTTCCGCCCGGCGGCGTTGCAGGCCCGGCCGCCCGCGCTGCGCCGGTAGAACTCACCGGGCCGGTACGGCGGCTGCTCGGCGGACTGCAGGCTGTTGTCCGTGAGGAGGACGTACTTGCAGTTGAAGTACTTCTTGGGATCCGGACAGCCGGGGGCGACGAGGACCTTCTCCAGCCCCTGCGAGACCACGGACCAGTCCTGCGGCAGATGCAGGGTGAGCGCGCCGGCCGAGACGTCGGTGAATCCTGGCGCGGGCGGAGCGGACGAAGTTCCCTTCAGCGGTTTCCCGCCGGTCACGCCCTCGACGAGTTCCGGGTTCAGAAGACCGGTCAGCTTGTCGTACGGCAGCGTGTAGTTCTGGACTCCGCAGGCGGTGGCGAAGCCGAGCAGGTTGAGGTCGACGGTGATCTCGACGTCCGACGGGGTGAACGCGAGCCACACTTTCGGCTCTTCGGCGAGGTCGGCCGTCTTGAGGGGCTGGTACGGGAAGGTGCTGCTGAGGGCACCGCACTGCTGCTTGTCGGGCCAGAGCAGTTCGGCGAGGGTCCGCAGCCCGTCGTCGGTGAACTTTCCGGGGGCGAACAGCTCGGCGGGAGTGAGCGCCTTGCCCTCCTTCAGGTCGATGGTCACCGCCGCACGACCATTTCCCCAGGTCGAATGCGGTTTGTTCTCGAGGTCGTGCATGTAGCGCACCGAGAGGTACCGCTCGTTCTGCGAACGCACGTCGGCCTTCGTGAGGAGCTTGTACGGGCCGCGTTCCGGCTCCAGCTTGGCGGCGCCCGGGCCGGTTTTGCGGTTCCACTCGTCGATCGGCGCCGTCAGGGCGTCGTTGACGCGCTTCAGCCAGGCCTGATCCGGCGAACCGGTCACCTCCGGGTAGTCCCCGTCGTAGGTGAGGGTCGTCCCGGGCACGGTCCCGGTCCGGGTCTTCATGGCGACCTTGAGCGCGACGGCCTGCTGTGTGGTCGGCGGTGACGGTGGCGGTGTGCTCGCGTCGGAGAAGACGACCACCGAGCCGACCACGGCGGCCGTCGCCGCGGCGACACCGATGGCGATCTTCAGTCCGGCCGCGATCCCACCGGTCGACGCGGCCGCGGCGCCCGTCCCGGCGGCGGCGACCCCGGGCGCGGCCGCCGTACCGGCACTGAGCAGGACCAACGGGGTCGCCGCGGCGAGCACACCCGCCGCCTTCGCCAGCCGTGACCAGCCCTTGCGTTCCCATTCATCGCCGTAGCCGGCGCGGGCGACGCGTTCCAGCTCACTGACGAACATGAGCGCGTCGACCGGTCGTTTCGTCGGGTCCTTCGCCATCCCCAGCGCGACGATCTCGTGCACCGGCTGGGGGACTTCGCCGAACGGGATCGGCGCGTGTTCGTGCAGCGTGCGGAGCACTTCGGTGTCGTCGGCCTGATACGGCCGGTGCCCGGCGACGCACTGGAAGAACACGCACGTCGCGGCATAGACGTCGGTCGCGGGCGTGGCCTGTCCGCCCGACCACTGCTCGGGCGCCATGTACGCGGGCGTGCCGACCGACGGGCCCCGTTCCCCCGCCAGGACGGCCGTGCCGAAGTCGACCAGCTTGCTTTCCCCGGTGTCGGCGACGAGGACGTTGGCCGGTTTGTAGTCCCGGTGGACGACCTGGGCGGAATGTGCCGCGGCCAGCCCGAGCAGCGAACCCTTCAGCACCGCGAGGGCGGCTTCGGGTTCGAGAGCGCCTTCGGCCTGGAGCACCGAACGCAGGGAGACGCCGTTGATCGCCTCCATGACGATCGCCGCGCCCTGTGGCGTCTCGAAGAACTCGTGCAGTTTCACGACGTGCGGGCTCGACACCCGGTGCAGCGCCAGCGCTTCCTGCCGGAACGCGGCGAGATGCGCGGGGTCCGAGGCGAAGCGGGAGAAGAGGTACTTGATCGCGACGACGTGTCCGGTGTTGTCCTGGCGTGCGAGCACCACGCGGCCGAAGGTGCCCGTGCCCAGCTGCTCCAGCTCGGTGAAGCCGGGCAGTCTCCACTCGTCGGTCAGTTCCATCGGGCCTCTTCCAGAATCTTGTCGAGGCCTGGAGTGTTCCATTCGTCGACGATCACGAGCTGCGTTTTCGGCAGGAACCAGACCCGCTGGGTGACGCTACCGCCGCCAGAACACGTGAGCCGCCACTCTTCATAAGCCGCCCTCTTCGTCCCGACCGGGCGAAGTTCCTTCATCTGGAGGGTAGGCGCCCCCTGGGTCTCCCCGGGTGCGCCGATCGAATGACACGGACGCGGACCGGCCGAGCGGTTGTACGGCTTGCCCGGTTCATACGGCGGGGTGGCCGGGTCGGACCGCGAGTTGTCGCTGAAGACGACGTTCGCGCACTGGACGGGCTGCATCCCGCCCGCGCACTGGTCGGCTGTCACCAGGTGGCGCTCGATGAGGGCGCCGGAGAGCAGCGACCACTTTTCCGGGGTGGTGATGGTGAAAGCACCGACGTCGACCTCTTTGGTGCGTTGCGCCTGTGGGCCGCCGAGCAGATTCATGACCGCTGGGCTCATCAGGTGGAGGAGATGGCGGTATTCGACGGTGACCTGCGTCGGGTCGCAGACCCGGGGGTAGCCGAGCACGGATCCGTAGACGTAGAACGTCATCCCGTTCGCGGTCGGCGCCGCCTGCAGCACGGCGTCGCCGGTGACGGACCACGGATCCGACATCGCGCCGACCGGCAGGTGCCCGGGTTCGCTCGGCGCGTCGGCGAGGCAGTCGCCCGGCCTGGCGGCGTCGAAGAGCATGTCTTCGAGCATGCGCATCCGGCCGGCGGTGCCGTCGACGTTGTCGAAGAGCCGCGCGGTGGGGATCTGTTCGCCCTTCGTCAGATCGATGACGATCGGGCGGATGCTGAAGCCGCCGTGGTTGCCGAACTGGACGGAGTCGATCGAGCGTTTGTAGACGACCGTGAGCAGCTTGTCGTCCTGGCGCAGGATCTCGGCCTCGGTCTTCATATGCGGGATGTCGCCGTCGGGTTCCCGTTGCGGCGGGTAGCCGTCGGGCCAGATGTCGGCGAGCCAGCCGTCGATCGGCGCCATGAGCGCCTTGTTGACCCGCTCTTCGGCCGCCTTGTCCTTCAAACCGCTGATGCGGACGTACTTGCCGTTGTAGTCGAAGCCGTCGAATTTCTCGGTGCGGGTGAGGAGGTCGACCTTCATCGCGGCGACGGTCGTCGTCTGGGGCGGCGCTTCGTCGCTGTCGGCGTTGACCACGACGACCGTACCGACGGCGGCCGCGGTGACGGCGGCGATCGCGGCGGTCACCTTGAGGCCGACCGCGATCCCGCCGCCGGTGGCCGCCGCTCCGCCCGCGATGACCGGTGCCGCGGCCGTGCCGGCTCCGAGCAGGGCCAGCGGGGAGAGAGCGACCAGGACCCCGGCGCCTTTGGCGAGCCAGTGCCAGCCGTTGCGCTCCCAGTCCTCGCCGTACGCCTTCCTGGCGGACGCCTCCAGTTCGGTGACGAACTCAGCCGCGCCCGAGGGCCGCTGGGCGACGTCCTTCGCCATGCCGCGCGCGATGAGGTCGCGGACCGGTTCGGGGACCTCGCCGAACGGGATCGGGGCGTATTCGTGCAGCGTGCGCAGCACTTCGGTCTGTTCGGCCTCGTACGGCCGGTGCCCGGCGACGCACTGGAAGAACACGCAGGTCGCGGCGTAGACGTCGGTCGCGGGTGTGGCGATGCCGCCCGCCCACTGCTCGGGCGCCATGTACGCGGGCGTGCCCGCGGCGACCCCGGCCTGCCCGGCGAGCACGGCGATGCCGAAGTCGACGAGTTTGCTCTGCCCCTCGCGGGTGACCAGGACGTTCGCCGGTTTGTAGTCGCGGTGGACGGTGCCCGCGGCGTGCGCGCCGGCGAGGCCGAGCAGCGAGCCCTTGAGGATGGCCAGCGCGGCTTCGGGTTCGAGCTTCTCCTGGCGGCCGAGGATCTCTTTCAGGGAGATTCCGTGAACGGCTTCCATGATGATCGCGGCCCCTTGCGGGGTCTCGACGAACTGGTGCAGACGGGCGATGTGGGGCCCCGAAACACGGCTCAGGATCTGCGCCTCATGGCGGAATTCGGCCAGCCTCCGCGGGTCGGCCACGAACCGTGCGTGTAGATATTTGATGGCCACGACCTGCGCGGATTCGTCGTGGCGGGCCAGCACGACCCGGCCGAATCCCCCTTCGCCCAGCGACCCCATCTCGGTGAAACCCGGCAAGGCCCAGTCGTCCACAGATTCCTCCGCGATTCCCGATCGTGTCCCCTTGGAGGTGAGCTGCGCCGCAGCGGTTCCCCGGCTTCCGGGTTTAGGGTTACTCGTCGGTCACTTAGCCCGTTGCGATGGAGGAACGATGCGTTCGCCGAAGGATTTCTTCGCCCCGCTCGCGGTGGGGGCGCCGGAACCGCTCCGCCAGATCCCCGTACCTCCTTCGCGGATGATCCACTTCTTCGATCCCAGCAACGAGAAGATGGCCGCCAAGGTCCCGGACATCGCCAAGAAGGTCGACATCCTGCTCGGGAACCTCGAAGACGCCGTGCGCGCCGATCGCAAGGAGGCCGCGCGGAACGGGCTCGTCTCCATCGCGAAGTCGACCGATTTCGGCAAGACGCAGCTGTGGACCCGTGTCAACAGCCTCGACTCGCCGTGGGTGCTCGACGACCTGATCACGCTGGTCACCGAGATCGGCGACAAACTCGACGTGATCATGGTGCCGAAGGTCGAAGGCGCGCAGGACATCCACTACGTCGACAGGCTGCTCGCGCAGCTCGAAGCGCGGGCCGGGCTCACGAAACCGCTGCTGGTGCACGCGATCCTGGAAACCGCCAGCGGGGTCGCGAACGTCGAGGAGATCGCGGGCGCGAGCCCCCGGATGCAGGGCATCTCGCTCGGCCCGGCCGACCTCGCCGCGAGCCGCCGGATGAAGACCACCCGGGTGGGTGGCGGGCACCCCGGTTACCTGGTGCGCACCGACCCGACCGGTGAGGACCTGAACGAGGGACGCACGACGTATCAGCAGGATCTGTGGCACTACACCGTCGCGCGGATGGTCGACGCCTGCGCGGCGAACGGGATCCTGCCGTACTACGGGCCGTTCGGCGACATCCGCGACGTCGTGGCCTGCGAGGACCAGTTCCGCAACGCGTTCCTGCTCGGCTGCGTCGGCGCCTGGAGCCTGCACCCGGTGCAGATCGACATCGCAAAGAAGGTGTTCTCGCCCTCGCCCGAGGACGTCGCGTGGGCGCGGCGCGTGATCGCCGAGATGGGTGACGGCACCGGTGCGGTGATGATCGACGGAAAGATGCAGGACGACGCCTCGGTGAAGCAATGCCGAGTGGTCGCCGAACTCGCGGACGCCCTCGCCGCCGACGATCCTGAACTCGCCGCCACGTACGACGCCGCCACGAGTGTTTGACATCGCGCGATCGCGGACACGTCTACGGGCCGCGACTGATCGAGTACCCGTCAGTCGCCATCGCACGACGACCCGCAGCCGCGTCAGCGAGGCCTGCCGGCCAGAACGCGCGACCCGAAAAGATCAGGAGGCTTCCGCATGAACCCCCGACGTTCAGTCCTCTACATGCCCGGCGCGAACGAAAGAGCGCTGGAAAAAGCCAAGACGCTCGACGCGGACGGGCTGATCCTCGACCTCGAAGACGCCGTCGCGCCCGACGCGAAGGAAGCCGCGCGTGAACGCGTTTGCGCGGCCGCGTCGTCGAAGGAGTACGGCTCGCGCGAGGTGACCATCCGCGTCAACGGCCTCGACACCGAATGGCACGACGCCGACCTTCGCGCCGCCGCGCAGGCGGGCCCGGCCGCGATCGTGGTGCCGAAGGTGAACTCCGCCGCCGAAGTGCACAACATCGAGCGCGCGCTCGAGCTCGGCGGCGCGCCGGACCACACGAAGATCTGGGCGATGGTGGAGACGCCGGTCGCGATGCTGCACGCCGAGGAGATCGCCTCGGCGTCCGAACGGCTGACCGTGCTGGTCATGGGCACGAACGACCTGGCGAAGGAACTGCACGCCGAGTTCGTCCCCGGCCGCGCGCCGCTGCTGGGCGGGCTTTCGCTCGCGCTGCTGGCCGCGCGGGCGACCGGCAAGGCGATCCTCGACGGCGTCTACAACGACGTGAAGGACCTCGAAGGCTTCGAGGCCGAATGCGTGCAGGGACGCCAGTTCGGCTTCGACGGCAAGACGCTGATCCACCCGTCGCAACTGGAGCCGTGCAACCGGATCTTCGCTCCGTCCGAGGAGGAGATCACGCGGTCGCGCAAGATCATCGCGGCGTTCGAGGAGGCGCAGGCGGCCGGGCAGGGCGTCGTGACCGTGGACGGGCGGATGATCGAGAACCTGCACGTGGACAACGCGCGGCGGATCCTGGCGCTGGCCGAAGCGATCGGCAACTGACGCATTTAGACCTCTGAATGCGGTCGTTAGGCAACTCATATGGACGCCTGCCTAAGCTGTGCCCATGACCCGACAGCGGCTGACGTCGATCGAGATCGAGGGGTTCACCTCGATCCGTTCGGCGCGCGTCGAACTGGGCGCGATGAACGTGCTCATCGGCGCGAACGGCGCGGGCAAGAGCAACTTCGTCCACGCCTTCGAGCTCTTGGGCAGGATCAGCGAAGATCTGCTGAACCTGTTCGTGGGACGCAACGGCGGCGCGTCTGCGCTGATCAACGACGCCGCGGACACCCTGCGGATCAGCCTCAAGCTGGAGGCGCCACCCAACAGCTACCAGGCTCATTTGGCGGCGGCACCCGGTGAAGAACTGATCTTCGACGAAGAAGTGATTTCGTACCACGGTCCCGGCCATGAACAGCCCTGGACGAAATCGATCGGACGAGGGCACCGGGAAAGCCGCCTCAACGACGTCGTCGAAGAGCGTGGGAGCAAGTCGGTGGCGTCGCACATCATCGAGTTACTCCAAGGTTGCCGCGTCTATCACTTCCATGACACGAGCGTCGATGCCCCGGTGAAGCGCCTTTCCCCGACCGCGGACAACCTGGCTCTGCGCGCGGACGCGGGCAACATCGCCGCGGTCCTGCTGCGGCTCCGGGACAGCGAAGACCGGGCGGACAAGGTCGCGTATCGCCGGATCGTCGGTGCGATCCGGCTGGTCGCCCCGTTCTTCCGCGACTTCGTTCTCCAGCCGGACAGCACCGACCGCGTGTTGCTTCGCTGGCAGCGGCAGAACTCCGAAACCGTTTTTTCGGCCAACCAGATGTCCGACGGAACGCTGCGTTTCGTCTGCCTGGTCACATTGTTGCTTCAGCCGGAAATTCCCGCGCTCGTCGTGCTCGACGAACCGGAGCTGGGTCTGCACCCGTTCGCCATCGTCCAGCTCGCGGACATGCTCCGGGTCGCTTCCACGCGCAGTCAGGTCTTGATCGCGACCCAGTCGGTGACCTTGATGAACCAGTTCTCCGCCGAAGACCTCATCGTCGTCGAGCTACGTGACGGCGATTCGGTCTTCACCCGGCCCAACAAGACCGCGTTGGAACACTGGCTCGACGAATACTCACTCGGCGAGCTTTGGGAGAAGAACATCATCGGCGGGCAACCGGGATCGTTGGGCAGCGTTCTCGATGCCTGAACCGAAGCGTCTGCATCTGCTGGTGGAAGGCCAGACGGAAGCGACCGTCGTCCGGGATCTGCTGTCCGGCCATCTCCAGCGGCACGGCTGGTTCGTCACCTATTCGACGGTTCGCACACAGACCTCGTCCGTGACCTACCGCGGCGGCGTCACGTCGTGGCCGAAGCTGTACCGGGAGATCAAGGAACTGCTCGCCAGCCCACGTCTCGCCGTACTGACGACGCTGTTCGACTACTACGGCTTCCCTTCGGACGCGCCGGGTATGGCGACACGTCCGGCAGGCGCCGCCACCGGCAAGGTCGAGCACGTCGAAGAGGCGCTGCGGACAGCAGTGGGTGATCACCGCTTCGTGCCTCATCTCGTCCAGCACGAACTGGAGTCCTGGGTGTTCGCCGCCGGTGACCAGCTCGCCCTCTTACGCGACGACCCCGCGATAGCCGAACGGATCGAACAGGACTGTGCCGAAGCCGGCGGGCCTGAACTGGTCAACGACGACCCGAAGAACGCGCCTTCGAAGCGCCTGGCCAGATACTGCCCCGACTACGTCAAGACTCTCGAAGGACCGCTGGCGATCGCCGATCTGGGCATTGAAGGGCTCAAAGCCAAGTGTCCGCACTTCGCCGCCTGGCTGGCCGCGATCGACGCCAGGATTTGACGCAATTCGGCACCTGATTGCGGTAGTTGCGCGCGCAAGGATCGCAACCAGGTGGCGAATTGCGGGAGTCTCGACTCAGGGCCAAGGGCGTGGAGTGGGCCGAAGGGTTTCGTAGGCGGCAGCGGCGCGAAGGACGTCGAGGTCGGCGAAGCGGCGGCCGCTGATCTGGAGGCCGATGGGCTGGTCGTCGCTCGTGTAGCCGCAGTTGATCGAGACCGCGGGCTGGCCGGACATGTTGTACGGCACGGTGAACGCGATGTGCTCGAACGGGCGGCGCGGGTCGTTGGTCGGCGAGGGCCACTCGGCGGGCGGGGCCGAGACCGGGCAGGTCGGGGACAGGACGACGTCGAAGCGCTCGGTCGCGCGCAGGGTCGCGACGGCGATGGCGTCGATCTGCGCGAAACCGCGGTAGGTGTCGACACCGCTGACGTCGGCACCGCCGGCGGCCCAGTCGGCGATGTACGGCAGGACCTTCGCGCGGCGGTCTTCGGGCAGGGCCGACATGTCCGACCAGGCGCGGACGCGCCAGAAGGTGTCGAGGCCGTCGAGCATTTCGCGGCGCAGGAACGGCGAAACCGGCTCGACGACGGCACCCGCGGCCTCGAACAGTCGGGCGGCTTCGGTGACGGCGGCGATCGTCTCCGGCAGCACCGGAAGTCCGACCCCGGGATCGAGGTGCAGTCCGATCCGCAAGCCCTTGACCTCGCAAGACAGCGACGTCCAGTCCACAGAGGACGCAGGCAGCGAAAGGTGATCGCGACCGTCCACACCGGACAGAACGCTCATCAGCAGCGCGGTATCCGCCACGGTCCGCGTCATCGGCCCGGCGACGCGGCCGAGGAACGGCGGGTCCACCGGCACCCGGCCGAAACTCGGCTTCAGCCCGACGAGGCCACACCAGCCGGCGGGCAGCCGGATCGAGCCGCCGATGTCGGTGCCGACGTGCAACGGACCGTAACCGGCGGCGGCCGCCGAACCGGCACCGGCGCTGGAGCCGCCGGGCGTGCGCGTGGTGTCCCACGGATTCCGCGACGCGGTGTGGAAACTCGACAGCCCGGACGTCAGCATCCCGTAGTCCGGCATGGTCGTCTTGCCCAGCAGGACCCCGCCGGACTCGCGCACGCGAGCGCCCGCCGGGGCGTCTTCGGTCGCGGGTTCCAACGACGTGGCGGCCGTGCCGAGCGGGACCGGGGTGCCGCGGGTCGCGATGTTCTCCTTGAGCGTCAGCGGAACGCCGTCGATCGGACCGAGCGGTTCCCCTGCGTGCCAACGACTTTCGGACGCCTTCGCATCTTCGCGCGCGCCGCTCGGGTCGTACGCGTAGAGCGCGTGCAGCTCGGGTTCGCGTGCCTCGATACGCGTGAGGACGGCTTCAGTGACCTCGACCGGCGACAGCGTCCCGGCACGGTACTGCGCGACCAGTTCGACGGCGGTCAGATCAGGCAACTCCGGCACGGCAACACTCCTTACGTCGCGGGCGGTTCGAAGCGGCCGTCGACCGCGGTCCAGCCGCCGTCCACCGCCAGCACGGAGCCGGTGACGAACGACGCCGCGTCCGACGCCAGGTAGACGACGGCGCCCGCGAGTTCGTCCGGGCGCGCCCATCGGCCGAGCGCGCCTTTGGTCGCGTACGCGTCGTACCAGCGCGGATTCGCCTTGATCTGCGCTGTCAGCGGAGTCTCGACGACACCGGGCGCGATCGCGTTGACCCGCACCCCGGCCGGGCCGAACTCCGCCGCGGCCGTGCGGAACAGCTGCACCAGCCCGGCTTTCGTCGCCGCGTACGGTCCTTGGCCGGGTTCGACCGTGGTGCCGCGGATCGACGAGAACCCGATGATGCTCCCCCGCCCGCGTTCGACCATCCCGGCGCCGAACGCGCGGACGACCTCGAAGGTGGCGCCGAGGTTCAGCGCGATCACCCGGTCGAATTCCTCGCGCGTGTACTCCAGCAGCCGTTTGCGCACGTTGGTCGCGGCGGTCAGCACCACGATGTCGATCTCGCCGAGTTCCGCCGCCGCCCGCGCGGCCGCGCCGTCCGAGAGCAGATCGATCTCGTACGCCTCGCCCACACCGGTTTCCTTGGCGGCGGCGACATCGCGATCCGCGACGACGACCTCGGCGCCGTGCGCGGCCAGCGCCTTCGCGGATTCGCGGCCGATCCCGCTGCCGCCACCGAGGACGACGGCTCGCTTTCCGTCGAGCCGGAACAGGTTCTCGTAGCTCACGGGCGCAGCACCGCCATCCTCGTCACGGTCAGTTCTTCGACCGCGAACCGCGGCCCTTCCCGCCCGATCCCGGAGTCCTTCACGCCGCCGTACGGCATGGTGTCGGACCGGAAACCGGGCACCTCGTTGACGACCACGCCGCCGACTTCGAGCTCGTCGAGCGCGCGGAACGCCGTCTTCAGGGACGTGCTGAACACCGAGGCGTGCAGTCCGTAGCGCGATGCGTTGACCGCGTCGAACGCTTCGTCCACAGAGGACACGGAGCGGACGCAGACCACCGGGCCGAAGATCTCCTCGTCCCAGCATTCGACACCGTCGGGCACGTCGAGCAGCACGGTCGGCCGGATCACCGTGCCGTCCACACCGCCCCCGACCACCCGCGCACCGGCGGAAGTCGCTTTGTCGACCCACTCCTGGACGCGCTGGGTGGAGCCCGGGTCGATCAGCGCCGAGACCCGTGTCTTCTCGTCTCGGGGGTCGCCGATGACGACCTCACCGAGCCGCGCGAGCACCCGTTCGGTGAATTCCTGGGCGACCGCGTCGACGACCAGCACCCGCTGCACGGAGATGCAGGCCTGCCCGGAGGCGTAGAACCCGCCGCGCAGCACGGCGTCCGCGGCCGCGTCGAGATCGGCGTCCTCGGCGACCACCAGGGCGGCGTTGGAACCGAGCTCCAGCAACGTCTTCGTGGGCGCGGCGTCACGGGCGATCCGGTGCCCGACCAGTGCGGATCCGGTGAACGACACCGCGCCGACCCGCCGGTCCGTGACCAGCGCCGAGCCGACGGCCGCGTCGCCGGTGACCAGCTGGACCATCGCGGGCAGGTCGGTCTGCGAGCGCACCAGATGCACGAGCCACAACGTGGCCAGCGGTGTCTGCGGCGCGGGTTTCACCACCACCGGACAGCCCGCGGCGATGGCAGGCGCGATCTTGTGCGATGCCAGGAGCAGCGGATAGTTGAACCCGGCGATGCCGACCACCACACCGATCGGCTTGCGTTTCCAGAACCCGACCAGCCCGTCACCCGACGGCAGCAAATCGAGCGGCACCGTCTCGCCGTGCAGCCGCGAGACCTCCTCCGCGGCGGCCTGCCAGGTGACGATCGTGCGCGCGACCTCGACGCGGCAGTCGACCAGCGGCTTGCCGGTCTCCAGCACCAGCAGCTGCTCGAACTCGGAACGCCGGGCTTCCAGAGCGGCGGCGACGTCGTTCAGGAGCGAACGCCGGGTACGCGACGGCAGCGCCGCGACCTGCTTGAACACCGCGACGGCCTCGTCGATCGCGCGCGTGGCCAGCGCCGGAGTTCCGACCGGGGCCCGGCCGATCTCGCTACCGTCATAGGGGAAGCTCACCGCCGAGTAGTCCACAGTGGACACCCAGTCGCCACCGATCGGCAGCCCTTCCGGATACTCAGCCATCGTCTTCTCCCCGTAACCGTGCCAGCTCGGCCCGCAGATTCGGCGCGGCCGCCAGCAGTTCCCTGGTGTACTCGTGTTCCGGCGCGTCGTAGACCTGGTCGACGTCGCCGATCTCGACGATCTCCCCGCGCCGCATCACCGCGACCCGGTCGCAGACGTGCCGCACCACGCCGAGGTCGTGCGAGACGAAGATCAGCGTCAGCGAGTACAGCTCGACCAGCGACGCGAGCAGGTCGAGGATCTGCTTCCGCACCGACACGTCGAGCGCGCTCACCGGCTCGTCCGCGATGAGGACGCTCGGATTCGGCGCGAGGGCCCGGGCGATCGAGATGCGTTGCCGTTGCCCGCCGGAGAACTGGTGCGGATAGCGGCCGGCGGCGTCTTCCGGCAGGCCGACGGCCTTCAGCAGCTCCGAAACCCGCGAAGGATCCCGGCGGCCCAACGGCTCGGAGATGATGTCGCGCACCCGCATCCGCGGATCGAGCGAACCCATCGGATCCTGGAAGACGATCTGCAGTTCCGACCGCAGGAAGCCGAGTTTGCGCTCCGGCAGCGTGTCGATCCGTTCGCCCTGGAACGAGACGCTGCCCGCCGTCGGCTTGTCCAGCGCGGCCAACAGTCTGACCAAAGTGGACTTTCCCGAGCCGGACTCGCCCACGATCCCAAAGCGTTGACCTGCTTCGACGTCGAAAGAGACGCCGCGCAGCGCATGCACGTCGCGGCGCGTGTAGCGACGCTCCAGGTCCCGTACCGAGATCATCATCGGCTCGCCTCCAGATCCGAAGCGGCCAAGAGCTTCTTCGTGTACTCGTGCTTCGGTGCGGTCAGCACCTCGCGCGTCGTGCCGGCTTCGACGATCTCGCCGTCCAGCATCACCAGTACCCGCTCGCACACCGACGCCACGACGGCGAGGTCGTGCGTGATGAACAGCAGCGCGCTCTCCCGCTCCCGGACGCCGTCGAGGATCAGCTCCAGGATCTGCGCCTGCACGGTGACGTCCAGCGCCGTCGTCGGCTCGTCGCAGATCAGCAGCTTCGGATCGTTGGCCAGCGCGATCGCGAGGACGACGCGTTGCCGCTGCCCACCGGACAGTTGGTGTGGATACGCACGAGCGACACCGGGCAATCCCACGGAAGCCAGCAAAGCCTCGGGATCCTTCCCGCCGTTTCGGTGGATCCGCATCGGTTCGGCCACCTGCGCGCCCACCCGCATCGCCGGGTTGAGCGCGGTCATCGGTTCCTGGAACACCATCGACATCTCGTTGCCGCGCAGCCGCGACAGTTCCTTCTCCGGCGCGCCCAGCAGTTCGCGGCCGTCGAGTTTCACCGATCCGGACGCGGCGAGTTCTTCGGGCAGCAGGCCCATGATCGACAGCGCCGTCAGCGACTTCCCGGAACCCGACTCGCCGATCAGCCCGACCCGCTCACCGCGTGCGATACCGAATGAGACATCGCGAACCAGGCCGCCGATGCCGAGACCGTGGACTTCGAGGGTCATAGCCGCGCCGCCAATCGGGGGTCGAGACGATCGCGGAGGCCGTCACCGAGCAGGTTGAACCCGAGGACGGCGATGGCGATCGCGACGCCGGGCACGAGCGCGAGCCGGGGGTGCAGGGTCAGGAACATCTGGGATTCCTGGAGCATCCGGCCCCACGACGGCGTCGGGGGCCGCGTGCCGAACCCGAGGAACGACAGCGCCGCTTCCGCGAGCACGGCGATCGCGAACGACACCGACGCCTGCACGATCAGCAGCCCGGAGATGTTCGGCAGCACGTGCCGCGCCGCGATGTTCAGCCGCGAACGCCCGGCCGACCGCGCGGCCAGCACGAACTCGCTGCTCATCACCTGCAGGGTGCCCGACCGGGCGATCCGCGCGAACGACGGGATGGTCGCGATGCCGATCGCCACCATGGCGGTCAGCGTGTCCGCCCCGAACACCGCGCCGAACATGATCGCCAGCAGCAACGCGGGAAACGCGAGCACGAGATCGTTGACCCGCATGACGAACTCGCCGAGCCAGCGCGACGACATCCCGGCGAGGATGCCCAGCGGGGTCCCGATCACCGCGGCGATGCCGACCGCGACCACACCGACGTACAGCGTCGTCCGCGCGCCGACCATGAGCTGACTGAGCACGTCGCGGCCGAAGCTGTCCGTGCCCAGCGGATTGGCGCCGCTGAAGTCGTGCAGCCGGTTGGCCGCGTCGACCTTCACCGGGTCGAACGGCGTCCACACGAACGAAAGCAGCGCGGCGAGCACGATCAGCGCGACGAGCACGCCGCCGATCACGAGACTGCGGCTACGCATCAGGAACCCCGCAATCTCGGGTCGAGCACCGTGTAGAGGACGTCGACCACGAAGTTCACCAGCAGCACGCCGACCACCAGGACCAGCACGATCCCCTGCACGGACAACAGATCCCGCGACGCCACCGAGTCGAGCAGCAGGCTGCCCAGCCCCGGCAGGACGAACACGCGCTCGACGACGACCGCGCCGATCAGCAGGGTCGACAGTTGCAGGCCGAGCACCGTCACCACCGGCACGGCGGCGTTGCGCAGACCATGACGGAACAACGCTTGGAACGGCCGCAGTCCCTTGGACCGCGCTGTGCGCAGGTAGTCCTGGCCGAGCGTGTCGAGCACCGCGGACCGGACATAGCGCGTGAGCACCGCGCCCTGCACGAGTCCCAGCGACAAGGCGGGAAGAACGAGGCCACGGAGGAATTCGCCCGGATCCTGCACGGGCGGTGTCCAGCCGCCGGAGGGCAGCCAGCGCAGCTGCACCGCGAAGATCTGCACCAGGATGATGCCGGCGAGGAACGCGGGGATCGCGACGCCGATCTGCGACAGCCCGGAAACCGCGGTGCCGTCGGCCCTCCGATGCCGCACCGCGGCGAACGTCCCGGCCGGGACGGCGATCAGCAGCGCCACCAGCATCCCGGCCCCGACCAGCCACAACGTGACGCCGAGGCGGTCGGCCAGCGCGGGCCCGATCTCCTCGCGCGTGACGTACGAGCGGCCGAAGTCGCCTTGCAGGACACCGCCGATCCAGTCGAAGTACTGCGTCACCAAGGGCCTGTCGATGCCGAATTCGGCGCGTGTCTTCGCGACCAGTTCCGGTGTCGCGTTGACGCCGAGCGCGACCTGCGCCGGGTCTCCCGGCAGTACGGCCATGAACAGGAACACCACGATGGACGCGACCAGCACACTGGCCACCAGGATCGCCACGCGGCGGAGCACCTTGACCGTCATCGCGGCGCCAATCCCGTGAGATCGAAGGACTCGCTGACCTGGTTGCGGACGAACCCGGTCACCTTGTTCTTCGCCACGATCACGTTGGGGAAGAGGAAGAGCCAGTCCGCGGCGGCGTCCTCGGACAGCCGCCGCGCGACCTGGCGCATCGCGTCGACCTGCTCCTGAGACGTTCCGGCGTCGGCCTTCGCCAGGTTCTGCTGAACGGGCTTGCTGTCGTAACCCCAGTAGTACTTCGGCCTGCCGAAGGTGACGATGTCGCGCGCCTCGACGTGCTGGATGATCGACAGGTCGTAGTCGCGGTCGGTGAAGACCTGCTTGAGCCACACCGCCGGGAAGTCCAGCGGCTCGATCGTCACCGTGACCCCGACATCCGCCAGCTGCGACGCCACCACCTGCGCGGACGAGACGGCGTACGGCAGGTTCGGGATCCTCAGCCGCAGGGTCGGATTCGGCTGTCCCGCTTCCGCGAGCAGCGCTTTCGCCTTCGCGGGATCGAACGGGTACGCCTTCGACAGGTCCTCGTACCAGGGGTCCGTCGGCGGGACCATACTGCCGATCAGCGTGCCGCGGCCGCCCCAAGCCGTGTCCAGCAAGGCCTTCCGGTCGATGGCGTACGACAGCGCTTTTCGTACCCGGACGTCGTTCAATGGCGGGCGCGAGTTGTTGAACGCGAGCGTGACCTCGCTGTTCGTCGTGCCTTCGACGACGGTGAACCGGTCGTCGCTCTGGAACTGCGGGATCGAATCCGGCACGGTGATCGCGGAGATGACGTCGATCCCGTTGCTGAGCAAGGCGTTGTTGAGCGCCGTCGGATCCTTGATGTACTTGAGGACCACCGTGGAGTAGGCCGGTTTCCTGCCCCAGTACGCGGGATTCTCCTTGAGCACGATCGAATCGCCACGCCTGCGCGAGGACACCGTGTACGGCCCGGTGCCGATCGGTTTGTTCGCCAGGTCCGCGACGCCGGTGCGGCTGAACATCGCACCGAGGCGGCTGGTGAGGCTGAACAGCCAGCCGTTGCTGGGCTTGGTGAGCACCACCCGCGCGTGGTCCGGCGCCACGACGTCGACCCGGTCGACGACGTCCATGGTGGACTTGATCGACACGGTCCAGTCGGTCTTCACGCGCATCAGCGAGAACTTGACGTCTTCGGCGGTGAACGGCGCCCCGTCGCTGAACTTCGCGTTCTTCCGGAGCTTGAAATCGTAGGTTCTGCGGTCTTCGGAGACCGTCCACGATTCGGCCAGCAGCGGCACGATCTTCGCGTCCGCGTCGAGTTTCACCAGGCCCTCGTAGACGTTGTAGAGCAAGGCCTGCGGGATGGCGGCGCCGTCCGTGCGGGTGAAGTCGAAGTTCGCGGGTTCGGCGGTGTAGCCGATGGCGAGCGTGCCGGGATCCTTGGCGACCGTGGCACTCGAACCGGCGGAGCAGCCGGACGCCACGAGCAGCAACATCCACACTGCCGCGTGAATCCGGGCTTTCATCCTGCCCCCTGACCGGTAGACTGGTCTGACCAGTAAACCAGACGAGACGGCAGGGTCAAGATGGAATTCGAGCCGGTCGCCCCTGTCCGCGCGTACCAGCGTGTCGTCGAACAGATCGAGGAAGCCGTGTTCAGCGGCCGGATCAAACCGGGCGACCGGCTGCCGAGCGAACGCGAACTCATGGTGCAGTTCGACGTCGGCCGCTCGACCGTGCGCGAAGCTCTGCGCGTGCTGCAAGCAGCGGAAATGATCCGCTCGCGCCCGGGCGACCCCCGCGGGCCCGAGGTACTGGCCGCCTCCCCCGCCGCGTTGCACCGGTCGATGCACCGGCTCGCGCGCGCCGACCACATCGGCCTTTCCGAGCTGTTGCAGTTCCGCATGGTCCTCGACGGTTCCGCACATCTGCTCGCCGCGCAGCTCAGGACCGAAGACCATCTCGCCGAGCTCGGCGCGGCGCTGGAGGCGATGGGTGAGGGCGTGTCGAAGGGGTTCGCGGAGTTCTCCCACGCGGACGTCACGTTCCACGAGGCCATCGCCCGCGCGACCGGGAATCCGCTGCTGGTGATCAGCGGCGAGGTCGTCCGCGGTGTCGTACTGGAACTCATCGAGGACAAGCTGGAACACGCCGACGACCGGACGGCACTGATGCGCAACTGGCTGGCACACCACGAAGAGGTACTGGGAGCCATCCGCGACTCCGACGGCGAGCGCGCGTCGCGGCTCGCGAAACAGGCGCTGTACGACAACTACGCCGAGTACGTCCCCGAAGAGCAACGTCGCCTCTTGCGGCCACTGCTCGCTTGACCCGCCTCTACACTCGCTCAGGTGGGGGATGTCAAGAAGCCTTCGACAGCACGCCAAGGTGTCGGTCTCGCCCTGTCCGGCGGCGGTTACCGCGCGATGTTGTTCCACACCGGGGCCCTGTGGCGGCTCAACGAACTCGGCTGGCTGTCGAAGATCTCGACGTTTTCGAGTGTCTCCGGCGGCTCGATCGCCGCGGGCGTGCTCGCTTACGCGTGGTCGGACCTGAAGTTCGTGAACGGTGTCGCGGACAACTTTTCCGACAAGGTCGTCGCGCCGGTCCGGAACCTGGCACGCACCCGGCTCGACATCCCGGTCACCTTGCTGGCCATGGCGATTCCCTGGCGGAGCGCCGGTGAGGAACTGGCGCGGGTGTACGCGAAGCACCTGTTCGGCGACTGTTGCCTCAAGGACATCGACCCCGCCGGCCCGCAGTTCGTCTTCACCGCGACGAACCTCCAGGACGGCGCGCTGTGGTGGTTCTTCCGGCAGAACGGACCGCACGGGAACATCCCGCTCGCGACCGCGGTGGCCGCGTCTTCCGCGTTCCCGCCGATGCTTTCGCCCGTCGTGATCCACGACCCGCTTTCCGACGAGCGGAAACGCAAGATCGTGCTCAGCGACGCCGGCGTCTACGACAACCTCGGCCTGGACCCGGTCGAGGGGCACGCGACGGTGCTCGTCAGCGACGCGGGCAAGCGGATGAAGGTCAGGCGGAGGGTCCCTCGCGACTGGGGGCGCCAGCTGCTGCGCGTCCTCGACGTGATCGACAACCAGGTGCGCGAGCTGCGGCGGGGTGCGCTGCTGAAGTCCTATGTGGAGAAGGATTTCGGCGGCGCCTACTGGGGTTCCTACGTCGATCTCGAGAACTTCGAGCTCAAGGATTCGCTGAAGGCGCCCGTGGATCTCACGCACAAGCTCGCGGAGACGCCGACGCGCCTGACGAAACTGCCGGAAGTGCTGCAGGAGCGGTTGATCAACTGGGGTTACGCGGCCTGTGACGCGGGGATGCGGAAGTGGGTCGACACCGAGGCGGCCGCTCCCGACGGGTTCCCGTTCCCGGCCGCTGGCCTGGGTTGAGCATGTCCCCGGATGCCATGAACGGGCCGTTCCTTGCAAATTTCGCAAGGAACGGCCCGTTCACGGCGCTCGTCAGGCGACCAGGTTCGCGTAGACGATGATGTTGTCCTTGTAGCTGTGCTCTTCCTGGTCGAAGACACCGCCACAGGTGATCAGCCGCAGCTGCGGCTTGTCCGTGTTGCCGTAGACCGCTTCCTCGGGGAACTGGTCCTTGGGAACCTGGTCCTTCTTCTCGACCACGAACTTCAGGCTCTTGCCGTCGCTGCGGTCGACGAGCACCTCGTCACCGGGGTGGAGCTCGTTGAGCTTGTAGAAGATGCCCGGCTGCTTGTTGCCGTCGACGTGACCGAGCAGGATCGCCGGTCCGACGTCGCCGGGCACCGGGGAAAGCCGGTACCAGGCGGCCTGCATCGGGTTCTTGGCCGGCGGGACGGACATCTTGCCGTCCCTGCCGATCGCGACCGTGACCAGGCTCGATTCCGCGCCGATCTTGGGGATCTTCACGTTCGTCGGGCGAGTCCCGTTGAACGGTTTGACCACCGGCGGTGCCGATTCCGCCGCCGCCGGCTGCGCGGCGGGCGGGGCGGGTTCGTCGGTGCCGCATCCCGTCAGCGCGAGGGAAAGCACAAGGGCGGCCGCGACCAGGCGGCCGCCCTTCGTCAGAAGCTTCATCGGATCAGGCCGCGGTGGCGCCGAAACCGGTCTCGATGCCGCCCTTGGGCTTCAGCTTGACCTGCTTCTTCGGCTTGCCCGGCTTGTCGGCGCCCGGTGCGGTCGCGCCGCCGCCGATCCCCTCGATCTCGATGTCACCCTTGCCCGGCTTGCCGTCGCAGGTCCAGGTGAAGGTGCTCGTGGTGCCGTTGAAGCCGGGCTTGGCCTCGACGACGTAGATCCAGACGAAGGCGTCGGCGCCGTCCTGGAACGCGTCGGTGATGATGTAGTCCGGCGCGTTGACGTCGGTGGGCTCCGAACCACAGAGGATGGCCAGCGCGCCTTCCTTGCCCTCGACGTATCCGGCGCCGACGTTCAGCTCCGGCATCGGCGGGGTGGTGGTCGTCGGCTTCTCCGAGGTGGTGGTCGGCGACGGCTTGCCGGAAGTCGGCTTGTCGCTGCTGGTCGGCGTCGGCTCCTGCGAGGACGACGAGGCCGGGGCGCTCGACTCCGGCGGAGTCGAGGTCACGTCGCCACCCGGCGACGAAGGCGTCGAGGTCGCGGTCTCGCTCGACGGAGCCGGAGGCGTGGTCGTCGTTTCGGTCTGCGCCATCGCGACCGGCGTCACGGCCAGCGAGATGACGGCGCCGGCCAGCACCGCGCCCGCGAGGCGGCCCAACGTCTTCTTCAAAGTGATCTCCCAGTGGAAAACATCGCAACACAGGGTGACCCCCACCCTGCGACCACCCGAAAGGAATCCCACGTTCGGGTGACAGCGTGATCCTGCCGGAAAAGTACAGCGGAGCCGTAGCGGAAATGTCGTGACAAGAACCACGGCGAAAACCGGTAACACCGGAATGTCCCCGCCCGATACAAGGGCCCGAAAGTCGCTCAGCAGAAGGAAATCCCGCAGCGATGAAGGAATGTTAACACCCGGAGGGCCGGAACGGTTGCAGTGCGGAAGTATTTTTTCCCCGACCCGGGAACAGCCTGGAATCGCCGGTTTTCCTGGCCGGATCTCCCTTTTTCGAAGACTCTCCGCAGGCGCGCCACCGAAAGGTTCACACGTTCGGACCACGTTTCGGTGAAGTCCTGACCACTTAGTGCCGGATTCCGGTGCCGGGCAACCCGAAGGTCACGATCAGAACACCAGGAACAAGGCCACGGCGAGGGAGAGCGCGCCGAGAAGGCCCGCGCCGAACAGCCAGGCCTTCGGCGACGTCCGGTTCCGCACCGCCCGGCCCCCGCCCACGACCGCGATCAGGAGGCCGAGGCCGAACCCGATCGCGGGCAGGAAGGTGGCGAAGGTCCGGTTTTCCGCGGCACAGGCCCAGATCGTGTCGCTCGGGCAGGGCGACGCCGCGAGTTCGGCCAGCAGACCCGCCGCGACGATCGCGAGGAAGCCGAGCACCAGAAGCCAGAACAGGCCCCGTAGCAGCTGACCGAGCCGCCGCGGCGGTTTCGTCTCGTCCACGTGCTCAAGCTAGCCGAGTGCCGAGGCCAGATCCGTCCACAGATCTTCCGGATCTTCGAGCCCGACGCTGAACCGGACGAGCCCGGCGGGCACATGGGCGTCGCCCGCCAGCCAGGCCCGCCGCTCGACCAGGCTCTCCACGCCGCCGAGGCTGGTGGCGGCACGGATCAGCCGCAGTGAACCGATGACCTTGTCCGCGATCTGGGCGTCCGGGAGTTCGAACGCGATCATCGTGCCGGAGCCGGGGTAACGCACCCGGGTCACGGCAGGGTGGTCGACCAGGCGCGCCGCCAGCAGCGCGGCCGTGCGCGTCTGCTCGGCGAGGCGGACCGGGAGCGTCCGCAGCCCCCGCAGGGCCAGCCACGCTTCGAGCGCTCCCGGCGTCGCCCCCAACCTGGTGCGCGCGTCGCGCAGGTCCTTCGCGACGTTTTCGTCGGCCGCGATGGTCAGGCCGAGCAGCAGATCGCTGTGACCGCCGATGAGTTTCGTCGCGCTGTGCACGACGATGTCGGCGCCGAGGTCCAGCGGCCGTTGCCCGAGCGGGGTGGCGAACGTGTTGTCCACGGCGACCAGGCCGTTCGCGGCGGCGGCGATCGTCTCGATGTCGATGACGTCGAGCGTCGGATTGGTCGGCGATTCGAGCCAGAGCAGGTCGGCGTCCGCGGCGGCGACCCACGCGGCCGTGTCGTCCGGCGCGATCTCGGTCACCACCAGGCGTCCGATGCGCTGCGCGTGCGCGAGCAGGCCGCGTGACCCCGCGTAGGAGAACGTCGGGACACAGACCCTCGCGCCGACCGGCAGGGTGTCGACGACGGCGCTGAGCGTCGCGATCCCCGAGGCGAACGCGGTGGCGTGCCCGCCTTCGAGCGCGCCGATCGCGGCTTCGAGGGCCTCCCAGGTCGGGGTGCCGTCCTCCCGCGAATACGCGCGATCGGCGCCGGCGTCGAAGGTGCTCGCGGCGACGATCGGCACGTTCAGCGGTTCGCCGGGGCCCTCCGGGCGTCCGGCGGCGACGGCGAGGGTGCGGGGTGACCAGTCGTTCGTGTCCACCCCGCCACCGTAACCTTCCCCCGCTAGTGGGCGTACACCTCGAACTCGTAGAGGGAGTAGCCGTACTTCGTGCCGCGCTGGACACCGGCCATCCGGACATGGCGGGCGTCCACGGCTTCGAAGGCGACGTTGTCCTGCCCGCCGTCTCCGTCCACTATGGACGCCACGTCCCGCCAGTTCGTCCCGTCGGACGAGACCTGCACCTTGTACGCCTTGCCGTACGCCGATTCCCACCGCAGGACCACGCGGGAAACGCGCTGTACCGAGCCGAGGTCCACGGTGATCGACTGGTCGTCGCTCCAGTCGCTCGCCCAGCGCGTCGAGAGGTTCCCGTCGATGGCGTTGGACGGCGGCGAGTTGTACCAGCCCGTCTCGTGGCTGGTCGCGCTCACCGAGCGGCCGGTGGCGAGGTTCGCGATGTTGTCGCCGCGTTTCGCCGGGAACTCGACGACCTGCTGGAAGGTCGGCCGGTTCTGGGTACTGATCTTGTCCTGTGTGATGCCGCCGAGCGCGCGGTGGATGATCGTGTCGGCGCACCACTGATCGCCCGCGGCGCAGTCGCCGTCACCGGGGTAAACGGTGTTGGCCGGCTGCGCGGCCGCCTGCGTCAGCGAGTCGAGCAGCACCTGACGGCAGGCAGTGACGTCACCGCCGCCGCAGTACTTCACGGCGAGCGGACCGGCGACGTTCTGCCCGAGTACCGAACGGATGTCCTTGTGCACGTAGCCCCACCAGCCCGCCTGGTACGACGAACCCGCGTGCGACTGGCCGACGTGCTTGCCGGGGACCTCGTTCTGCCAGCCCGACGGTGACTCGTTGATCTTCAGCACCCCGATCATGGCGGCGTAGGCGTCGCCCATGCCGGGTTTGAACTGGGCGTTCACCAGCAGGGGCCACCACGCGTCCATGATGCGGATCGCGTCGGCGTTGGCGTAGGCCTTGCTGCCCGGCGAAGTCTCCGAACGCAGACCGCCCGCGGCGAGCCAGGTCTTCAGCTTCGCCACCGCGTCCGCGGCCGGCCCCGTCACCGGCGCCTTGTCGATCACCTTGAACAGTTCCGGCAGCACCTTCTCCGCGCGGAGGTCGGCGAGCGCGGCCTCCTCCATGGCCTGCGTGAGGTTCACCCGCGTCACCTTGGTGCCGCTGGAGATCATCTTCTTGACCCGCGCGTCGATCAGATCGCCGCGGTGCACGGAACTCTTGTCCGCGCCGCTGGCCGCGTAACCGTTGGCCTGCGCGTTGTTCCAGCTGATGTAGTAGTCCTGGTTGATCGACTGCGGATGCTGCGACGACGGCGTGTAGTTCGCGAGGTTGCCGTCGGGGTTCCAGCCCTGCCAGTCGAATCCGGCGTCGCCCTTCACCGGCATGGCCGGGTCGACGTTCGGGTTGCGGACCGGGTTCGAGCCCGAGTTGAAGTACGCGACGTCACGGGAGTCGGCGTAGAACCAGTTGTAGGTCTGGTTGACGTCGGCCGCCGCGGCCTGGAAGTCCTGCGCGGATTTGATCGCGTCCGGATCATTGAACTTCTGGAAGCCGATGATCGTGTCGATCTCGTGCTGGAACGTCGACCGCAGCGACGCGTACGCCACCGGCTTGCCACCGACCAGCGCCCGGCTCGTCACCGGCCCGTATTTGGTCCGGAAACTGCGCAGGGTGTACGAACCCGCCGCCGTACCGTCGGCGACGGTGGGCTTCCAGGCGTTCTTGCGTTCGACGATCTCGAACGGCAGGCACTGGCCGCGGAACCGGTAGAAGCCGGAGTTCTTCGTCGGCGCGGAACCGTTCTGCTCGCACAGTTCGACGGCGTAGGTGTCGACGATGTCCTGCGACGCCGAGGTCGCGCTCCACGAGTAGTCCTTGCCGCGGCCGAGCAGCACGTACATGCTGATCCCCGCGAACGAGGCACCGCGGGCACTGATGCCCGGCCCCTGGATTTCTTGCAGCATCAGCAATTGCGGCGCGAAGTAGCCGGCCTGCGGGCCGAAGACGGCCACCGGGTGACCACTCGCGGTCTTGGCGCCGGAGACCACCAGCGCGTTGGACATGCCGTGCTTCTCCGACAACATGTTGCCCGGCAGGACGCCGTCGTCGAAGATGCCGCGGACGGCCTTCTGGTCCTCGGGGGCGGGCACGTCCACCTTGGCGGGGGTCGCCGTCCCGGCGGAACCGGTCGGATCGAAGACCAGCTGCTGCCCGGTGACCGAACCCTTGTCCGGCATCGCGGCGCCCTGCGGATTCGACGGCGCCTTGCCGAAGTCGAAGGTCTGTCCATTGTGGAGAGTCTTGACGGTCTCGGGGTCGTCCTCGGACCGGAGGCTCTTCCAGACCTTGTCGCCCTGTTCGAGACCGTACTTCTCCTGCATCGCCAGCTTCGCGATGGCGTTCTGCACCTCGCCGCCGCCACCGGCGCCGAACTGCGCTCCGACGACCGCGGCGAGGACGACGAGGTCGGTGAGCTTGAACGGCTCGATGGTCCCGGCGTTCGTGATCGCGTCGACGTGCCCGGTGAGCACGTATTCGCCGGGGAAGTAGCGGCCGCCGTGCGCGTCGGAGATGTACTTGTTGACACCCTGGACGTAGGCCTCGGCGTCGGCCTTGCCCTGCGCGCCGCGCGGGCCGCCGGCCGCCGCGTTGTCGATCTGCTTCTGCAGTTCCTGTTCGGTGTACGGCGCCGAGGAGAAGAAACTCTGCTCGAGTTCGCGGTTGCCCTGGGCGCCCCCGGCGAACGAGGTCAGCTGACCGCGGCCGACGCGGCGCATGATGTCCATCAGCCACAGGCGGTCTTGCGCGGCGGCGTATCCGGCGCCGTACATCGTGCCCGGCCGCGTCGTGCCGACGATCCGGGGAACGCCGGTCGCCTTGTCGCGGGTGATCGTCACGTCCGAACGCGGCTGGATCGTGCTTTCGACCTGCCCGGACGGCACCCCGAACGAAGCGTCGTTGAAGAACTGGTTGATCTTGTCCGTCGTCAGCGTCTTGTACCCGTCGGCGAGCGAGGCGTACTTGCCGAGTTGATCGGCCGAATGCGCGGGCCGGGTACCGAACGCCTTGTGCGCCAGGATCTCCGCGAGGGTGGCGTTCCCCTTGGTGCCGGGCGGGAGGATGTCGCCGCACTGGCCGCCGCAGTAGTCGTCGAGCGCGGCCGCCACCACCGAGTTCGGTGGCGCTTCCGCGGCGTTCGCCTGAAGTGCCGGGACGGTGCCCGCCACCAGCGTCAGCCCCGCCAGCGTCGTCAAGACCCGTATGCCTCGTCGCATGAAAGACCTCCGTCGTCGGAGAGTGACGAGGCGCACACTACCCACGGGTATCCAAATTTGTGAAGACTATTCGCGTTCTTGCCACCGTTCGGCGGAACACTCGCCCTGCGGACCCCGGACCTGCACAGGTAGCTTGTGGGCATGTCTTCGCAGAAGCCCCAGATCGACCGCCCCGAGGGGCCCGCACCCTCCGAGCTGGAGACGACCGACATCTCCGTCGGCGACGGCCAGGAGGCCAAGTCCGGCGACACCGTCACGGTGCACTACGTCGGCGTCTCGCACTCGACCGGCGAACAGTTCGACGCGTCGTGGGACCGCGGCGAGCCGCTTCGCTTCGGCCTCGGCGCCGGCCAGGTCATCCCCGGCTGGGACCAGGGCGTTGCCGGAATGAAGGTCGGCGGCCGTCGCAAGCTGACCATCCCGCCGCACCTCGCTTACGGCGAGCGCGGCGCGGGCGGCGTCATCAAGCCGAACGAAACCCTGATCTTCGTCGTCGACCTCGTCGGCGTGAACTGACCCACACCCGCACCACCAAGACCCGGCCCCGGCCGGGTCTTTTTCTTTGCCTTTGAGCGACCACCCCACCAACCGCCGCCGGACGCACCGTGGGGGGTCCGGGGGGCTCGGCCCCCGGGTACTGACGACCGACGACCTCACGAAAGAAGGCCCCGTCGCGTTAGCGAAGGGGCCTTCAACCAAGAGTGGGCGAGGAGGGAGTTGAACCCTCACGTCCTTTCGGACACACGGACCTGAACCGTGCGCGTCTGCCATTCCGCCACTCGCCCGAGTGCTTCGTTCTCTGACAGCTCGCAAAGCGTAGCAGGCGGATTTCACGGGTTTCACCGGGGGCCGTGTCCGACTGGCCGTACCCGGATAGGATCGACGGGGAAGCACACGTGTGAGGAGGTTGCCCGGTGGGCCGCGTTGAGCGCTTTGATAGGCGGCTCGAGAACCTCGTGGGCAATACCTTCGCGCGCATGTTCGGTGGCAACGTCGTCACGCAGGAAGTGGCGGTGGCGCTTGAGCGCGAGAGCGAGGAGAACGTTCGTGAGCTGGCCGGTGGTCGACAGCTCGCTCCCAATCACTACATCGTGTCGTTGGGGCAGGCTGATCACGAACGTATGGCCGGAGACGAGCGTCGGGTCACCACGGTGCTGGCGGAGGCGGTCAAGGAACACCTCGCCGAGCACGGATGGGACACCTATGGTGACGTCGTAGTTTCGCTCGAGCGCAACGAGGCGCTGCATACTGGACAGTTCAAGACCCGTTCGTCCGTCGATCCCGACGTCAAGCCCCACGGCGCCGAAGGTTCGCCACGGTCGGCACGACCCAGCAACGCAGGAGACCCAGCAATGAGCCAGCCCCCCGGCTACGGCCAATACGACCAGGGTGACCCGTACGGCCAGCAGGGCCAGTACGGCTACGGACAGCAGGCTGGCCAGCAGCAGCCCGGGTACGACCAGGGTTATGGCGGCCAGCAGCAGGGCGGCTACGACCAGGGTTACGGCGGCGCGCAGCAGCCCGGGTACGACCAATACGGCGGTGCCCAGCAGCCCGGGTACGACCAGGGCTACGGCGGCGGCGCGCAACAGCCCGGCTACGACCAGTACGGCGGTGCCCAGCAGCCTGGGTACGACCAGGGCTATGGCGGCGCGCAGCAGCCGGGTTACGACCAGTACGGCGGTGCCGCGCAGCAGCCCGGATACGACCAGGGTTACGGCGGTGCCGCGCAGCAGCCCGGCTACGACCAGTACGGCGGCCAGCCGCAGCAGGGCGGGTACGACCAGTACGGCGGTGGCCAGCAGCAGTACGGCCAGCCCGCCGCGGACCCGTACGCGCAGGGCGGCGGTTACGGCGGCCAGCCGGCGGCCGGTCGTCAGCTCTCCGCGAGCCTCCAGCTGGACGACGGCTCGAACCGTTCGTACTCGCTGAAGCAGGGCGGGAACGTCGTGGGCCGCGGCCAGGACGCCGACTTCCGGCTCCCGGACACCGGCGTCTCGCGCCGTCACCTGGAGATCACCTGGGACGGCCAGAGCGCGACGCTCGCGGACATCGGTTCGACCAACGGCACGACCGTCAACGGCACCCCGGTGCAGACCTGGCAGCTGGCCGACGGCGACGTGATCCGCGTGGGCCACTCGTCTCTCGTGTTCCGTACGCAGGGCTGACCGGCGGCGTCCGGAGGGGGTATCGCAGAATTGCGGTGCGGGACCTGTGGTGGATCGGCACCTCGGGTCGTACGCGGAGAGCAGCGCTGTCCGGAGCCGACCATCCCGGACGGCACGGGCTCTCCGCGGCGTACAGGAGAAACGGGAGCGGACACAACAAGTGCCAGAGCTGGTCGTTCAACTCACCAGGGTGGGCTTTCTCGTGCTGCTCTGGCTCTTCGTGTTCGCCGCGTTGCGTGTCGTCCGGTCGGATCTGTACGCGGCCTCCGGGCTGCGAGTCGCCGTCCCGACGTTCGGCCGCAAGAAGAAGGAAACCAAGAAGCCGCGCGGCGGGAAATCGCCGCAGCAGCTGCTCGTGACCCATGGTGCGCTGGCAGGAACCAGGATCGCCTTGGACGGCAGGCCGATCCTGATCGGCCGCGCCGACGACTCGACCCTGGTGCTGGACGACGACTACGCGTCGACCCGCCACGCCCGGATCGCCCTGCGCGGGGAGGATTGGTACGTGGAAGATCTGGGCTCGACGAACGGGACGTACCTCGACCGGGCTAAGGTCACGGCACCCCTCCGGGTCCCGCTCGGAGTCCCCATCCGGATCGGCAAAACGGTGATCGAGCTTCGGCCATGACTCTCGTCCTCCGCTACGCGGCTCGCAGCGACCGGGGCCTGGTGCGTTCCAGCAACCAGGACTCCGTGTACGCCGGTCCCCGCCTGCTCGCCCTCGCCGACGGCATGGGCGGTCACGCCGCGGGTGAGGTGGCCAGCAAGGTCGTCATCGCCTCCCTCGCCCCACTCGACGACGACGATCCGAGCGACGATCTTCTCGCTCAGCTGCGCGAGGCCGTCCAGAACGGCAACGCCGCCATCGCCGAACTCGTCCAGCAGGACCCGGACCTCGACGGGATGGGCACCACCCTGACCGCCGTGCTGTTCGCCGGTTCGCGGATGGGTGTCGTGCACGTCGGCGACTCGCGGGCGTATCTGATGCGCGGCGGTCAGTTCTCGCAGATCACGCGGGACGACAGCTTCGTCAACGAACTTCTCGAACAGGGCCGGATCACGCCGGAAGAGGCCGCGGTGCACCCGCAGCGGTCGCTGCTGCTGAAGGCGCTCACCGGCCACGAGGTCGAGCCGAGCCTGACCGTGCGCGAGGCCCGCGCCGGTGACCGGTACCTGATCTGTTCGGACGGCCTGTCCGGCATGGTCAGCGACGAGACACTGTCCGAGGCGATCCAGATCCCGGATCCGCAGGCCTGCGCCGACCGGATGATCGAGCTGGCGCTCAAGGGCGGCGGCACCGACAACGTCACGGTGATCATCGCCGACGTCGTCGACGTCGACTTCGGTGAGGACGCGCCCATCGTGGGCGGCGCCGCCGGGGACGGCAGTGACGAGTTCCACCAGGGCGACTCCCCCGCCGCCCGTGCCCGCGCGCTGACCCAGCCCGCGCCGCAGCCGCGGCCCGAGGTCCAGCCCCAGCAGGAGGACCCGAAGGTCAAGCGCCGGAGGCGATTTCGCTGGCTGGCGGGAGCTGTGGTCGTCCTGATCGTGCTGGCCGCGGCGGCGATCGCCACGCGGTATTTCGTGCTGAGCCAGTACTACGTCGGCGAGGGTCCCGGCGAGGAGGTCGTGATCTACCGCGGCGTCCCCGGCAGTGTCCTCGGCATCGACCTGCACGCCTTCGAGCAGGGTTCGTGCCCCCCTGGCGGGCTGTGCACCGACAAGCTCTTGGTGCCGGCGCTGCAGGAGGACGCGCGGATCGCGGTGAAGAACGGCGTCAAGAAGGACAACCTCGACGACGCCCGCAAGTACATCGACGACTTCCTGCGGCCACACAAGCAGCTGGCCGACTGCAAACCCGACTCCAGCTCGACTTCCACGCCGCCCACCGAATCGGCACCGCCGGTGTCGTCGTCGGCTGCCGCCCCTTCTACCCCCGCCTCGCCCAGTTCGGCGAATCAGCCAGCGGGGAGGGACTGCTCGACGCCGACCACGGCAGCACCAGGGGGCGGTAACTGATGAGCACGCCGCTCGCCGATCCGGCTTCGGCCCAGTTCGCCACGAACCCTCCGCGCGAGCTGCCCAAGCGGCGCGGCACCGAACTCGTCCTCCTCGCGTTCGCGACCTTCATCGTCACCGTCGCGCTCGTGCTGGTGGAGGCGAACCAGGAGCAGGAACTCACCAGCTCGATCATCTGGCTGGGGCTGTCGTACCTCGCGGTGCTGACGGCGGCGCATCTGGCGGTCCGCCGCTGGGCGCCGTACGCGGATCCGGTGATCCTGCCGTGTGTCGCGCTGCTGAACGGGCTCGGCCTGGTGATGATCCACCGGATCGACCTGGCGCTCGCGGAACGCGCGATCCAGCAGGGCAAGGAGTACACGCCGGACGTCACCAAGCAGGTGCTGTTCACGGCGATCTCGCTGGTGCTGTTCGTGGTGGTGCTGGTCGTGATCAGCGATCACCGCACGCTGACCCGCTACGGCTACACGTGCGGCCTGGTCGGGATCGTGGCGCTCGCGCTGCCCGCGGTGCTGCCGTCGAGCCTCTCGGAGGTCAACGGCGCGAAGGTCTGGATCAAGCTGCCCTTCTTCTCGATCCAGCCGGGTGAGTTCGCGAAGATCCTGCTGATGATCTTCTTCGCCTCGTTCCTGGTGACGAAACGCGACCTGTTCATGGTCGCGGGCAAGCGGATCGTCGGCGTCGAACTGCCGCGTGCCCGTGACCTCGGCCCGATCCTCATCGCGGCGGCCGCCTGCCTCGGCGTGCTGGTGTTCGAGAAGGACCTCGGCACGTCGCTGCTGTTCTTCGGTGTCACGCTGGTGATGCTGTACGTCGCCACCGAACGGGTCATCTGGGTCGTGCTGGGGGTCGGCTTCTTCGCCGCCGGCGCGATCATCGCCTACAACCTGTTCACGCACGTCCAGCAGCGCGTCCGGAACTGGATCGACCCGCTGGCCACCTACGACGACCCCGGCGGCGGCTACCAGGTCGCGCAGGGACTGTTCGGGCTCGGCACCGGCGGCGTCGGCGGGACCGGCCTCGGCGCCGGACGGCCGGACATGGTCCCCGAGGCCAAGACGGACTTCATCACCACCGCGATCGGCGAGGAACTCGGCCTCATCGGGCTCACCGCGATGCTGATGCTGTACCTGATCCTGGCGATGCGCGGGATGCGCAGCGCCCTCGCCGTGCGCGACACCTTCGGCAAACTCCTCGGCGGCGGTCTGTCGTTCGCCCTGGTCATGCAGATCTTCGTCGTCGTCGGTGGCGTCACGAACCTGATCCCGAACACCGGGATCACCGCCCCGTTCCTCTCCCGCGGTGGTTCTTCACTGCTCGCGAACTACATCCTGGTGGCCCTCCTGCTCCGAATCTCCGACGCCGCCCGCAAACCCGCCGTGCGGCCGAAGCCGCAGCAGCCGCAAGCGCCGCTCGCCGAAGCGCACACGGTGATGGTCCAGCGGCCGCCCGCGACCGGTGAGGGGAGCCCCTCGTGAACACCCCGCTCCGCAAGGTGGGTGTCGCCATGCTCGTCATGGTGGTGCTGCTGATGGCCAACGCCACCTACATCCAGGTGGTCAAGGCCGACGACTACCGCACCGACTCCCGCAATGTGCGCGTGCTCTACGACGAGTACTCCCGCCAGCGCGGGCTGATCGTGACGCCCGACGGCGCCGCGCTCGCGAAGGTCGACCCGTCGAACGACAAGTACAAGTTCATCCGGACCTACGCCGACGGCCCGATGTACGCGCCGGTCACCGGCTACTACTCGATCAACTACGGCTCGGGCGGCCTGGAGCGGTCCGAGGACGACGTCCTCAACGGTTCCGACCCTCGGCTGTTCGTGCGGCGCCTTTCGGACATGGTCACCGGCCGCGACCCGCGCGGCGGGAACGTGCGGCTGACGATCAACCCGGCCGTGCAGAAGGCCGCGTACGACCTGATGACGCAGAAGGGCTACACCGGCGCGGTGGTCGCGCTGGAGCCCAAGACCGGGCGCATCCTCGCGATGGTGTCGACGCCGTCGTTCGACCCGAACAAGCTGGCCTCACACACCACGAAGGAGCAGGTCGCGGCCTGGTCGCAGTGGCGCGACGATCCGAAGAAGCCGATGCTGAACCGCGCG
Source organism: Amycolatopsis sp. TNS106 (assembly GCF_019330265.1). Classification (NCBI taxonomy): domain Bacteria; kingdom Bacillati; phylum Actinomycetota; class Actinomycetes; order Pseudonocardiales; family Pseudonocardiaceae; genus Amycolatopsis; species Amycolatopsis sp. TNS106. The sequence goes on from NZ_CP024972.1 coordinate 6,320,729, forward strand.
ATCTCGGAGACGTACCCGCCGGGTTCGACGGCCAAGCTGCTGGTGACGGCGGCCGCGCTCGAGGACGGCAAGACCGCCGACATGCCGGTCAACACCGCGCCCAACGTGAAGCTCCCCGGCACGCAGACGACGCTGGAGAACTACGGCGGCGCGGCCTGCAAGGGCAGCACGCTGAAGGAAGCGCTGCGGTACTCGTGCAACGTGCCCTTCGCCGAGATCGCGGGCGAGCTCGGCAAGGACAAGCTGAACGCCACGGCCAAGAACTTCGGCATCGGCGAGGATCTGACCGTGCCGATGCGGGTCGCCGGCTCCTCCCTCGGCCCGCTGGAATCGAAGGCGGCCCTGTACCAGAGCGCCATCGGCCAGCGCGACGTGCGGCTGACCCCGATTCAGGACGCGCTGCTTTCGGCGACCATCGCGAACAACGGGATGGCGATGAAGCCGCAGCTCGTGCAGTCGCTGCTGGCGCCGAACCTGTCGACCATCGAGGACTACACCCCGACCGAACTGACCGGTGACGCCGCGATGTCCAGCGCGAACGCCGCGATCCTGCGCGACATGATGCTGGCGTCGGAAGAGAACACGAAGGGCGCCGGCAAACGCGGCGACATCCAGATCGCCTCCAAGACCGGCACCGCCGAGCACGGCAACGACCCGAAGAACACCCCGCCGCACGCCTGGTACACCGGGTTCGCGCCGGCGATGGACCCGAAGATCGCCGTCTCGGTGATCGTCGAGTCCGGGGGTAACCGCGGGCTCGAAGCGACCGGTGGCACCGTGGCCGCGGAGATCGGCCGCGCCGCCGTCAACGCCATGCTCGGGGGTGGATAGCGGATGCTGTCCTCGGGTCAGCTGCTGGCCGACCGGTACAAGCTGACGAACCGGATCGCCGTCGGCGGGATGGGCGAGGTCTGGCAGGCCAGTGACACGCGGCTGGACCGGACGGTCGCGATCAAGATCCTGAAGGCGGAGCTGTCCGGCGACGCGGAGTTCCTGCACCGGTTCCGGACCGAGGCCCGGATGACGGCTTCGCTGAACCACCCCGGCATCGCCGCGGTGCACGACTACGGCGAGACGGTCGCGGACGAGCTGTCGATCGCGTATCTGGTGATGGAACTGGTCGAAGGCGACCCGCTGGCCGCGATCATCTCCCGCGAAGGACGGCTGAACGCCGAGCGCACCCTGGACATCCTCGAACAGGCCGGTAACGCGCTGCAGGCCGCGCACGAAACAGGTCTCGTGCACCGGGATGTCAAACCCGGCAACATCATGGTGACCCCGGCCGGGCAGGTGAAGATCACGGACTTCGGTGTCGCGAAGGCCGCCGACGCCGCCCCCGTGACCAGATCCGGCATGGTGATGGGCACCGCCCACTACATCGCCCCCGAGCAGGCGCTCGGGCACAACGCCGAACCGGCGAGCGACGTCTACTCGCTGGCCGTGTGCGGCTACGAATGCCTCACCGGGCACCGGCCGTTCCTTTCGGAGAACGCGGTGACCGTCGCGATGATGCACATCCGCGACCTCCCGCCGCCGTTGCCGCCGGACGTGCCGCCGGGTGCCCGCGCGGTCATCGAAGCGACCCTGATCAAGGATCCGAGACAGCGGTACAACAGCGGTGGCGAGTTCGCCGCCGCGGTGGCCGCGGTCCGCGCCGGGCTTCCGCTGCCGACCCCGTCGGGGCTGGTGAACGTGGCGTACTCGGCGGGACAGCCCGTGATGCAGCCCGGCCCGCTTTCGCCGCCGAACCCGATGGTGGCCGTCGGACCGGCGTCGCATCCGGCGATGCACCCGGTCGGCGGCCCGCCGCCGATGGCGGTGCGCCGTCTGCCGGGCAGACGGCCACAATGGGGCTGGTGGGTGCTGCTCGCGGTGATCCTGATCGCAGTACTGGTGGCAGGAGCCTTCCTCATCGTGAGACTGGTCGGTTCGGGCAACGGACCCCAGTCGGGCGGCGTGGAAACTAGTGAACACGCGCCGGCTCCGGGTAAAGAATCCGAAGGTCCTTCGCCGACATCCGCATACCCAGCGGTGCCGACGGAGGGCGGCACCGAGGAGCCGGCCGGACAGGCGAATCCGGGAATGATGAGCAGCAAACCTTGGACGGAATGGAACGGCACGCAGAGATGAGCACACCAAGACTGCTCAGCAACCGCTACGAGCTGGGCGAAACGCTCGGCTACGGAGGCATGTCGGAGGTCCACCACGGCCACGACGTGCGCCTGGGCCGGGAGGTGGCGATCAAGATCCTGCGTGCCGACCTGGCGCGGGATCCCCAGTTCCAGGAACGATTCCGTCGCGAGGCACAGAACGCGGCGGCACTGAACCACCCGGCGATCGTCGCCGTCTACGACACCGGCGAGACGAACACCGAGTTCGGCCCGCTGCCCTACATCGTCATGGAGTACGTCGAAGGACGGACTCTGCGGGACATCGTGAAGACCGAAGGGCCGATGTCGCAGAAGCGGGCGATGGAGGTCATGGCCGACGTCTGCGCGGCGCTGGACTTCTCGCACCGGCACGGCATCGTGCACCGCGACGTCAAGCCGGCGAACGTGATGATCACGAAGAACGGCGCCGTCAAGGTGATGGACTTCGGCATCGCGCGCGCCATGCACGACGGGCAGTCCGCGATGACGCAGACCGCCGCGGTGATCGGCACGGCGCAGTACCTCTCGCCGGAGCAGGCGCGCGGTGAGTCCGTCGACGCGCGTTCCGACGTCTACGCCGCCGGTTGCGTGCTGTACGAACTCATCACCGGCGAGCCGCCGTTCACCGGCGACTCGCCCGTGGCGGTGGCGTACCAGCACGTCCGGGAAGACCCGAACCCGCCGTCGTCGGTGAACCCCGCCGTGGCGCCCGAGCTCGACGCCGTCGTGCTCAAGGCGCTCGCGAAGGGTCCGGCGAACCGCTACCAGTCGTCGGCGGAGATGCGTTCGGACCTGGTCCGGACGCTGTCCGGCCAGCGTCCGGCCGCGCCGATGGTGATGTCGGAGGACGAGCGCACCCAGGTCATGGACTCCGACCGCCGGGTGCCGCCGCGCTACGACCAGTACGAGGACGACGAAGAGGACCCGGCCGCGAAAAAGAAGAAGCGTGCCTGGCTCATCGCCGGTCTCGTGGTCTCGCTGGCCGCCGTGGTGCTGCTGATCATGTGGCTGTCCAACGCCTTCAACAGCACCGGCGCGGAGAGCAAGGCGATCCCGAAGGTCACGGGCCAGTCCGAGGCCTCCGCGAAGGACACGCTCCGGGGCGCGGGCTTCAACGCGTTCGAGCCGACCAAGAAGGTGCCCTGCACCGGTGAAGCCGTCAACGGTTTGCCTGCCTGCGACGAGAACATGATCGACAAGGTCATCGCGATCAGTCCGGCCGAGGGCCAGGTGACGCCGACCACGGACAAGATCACGCTGACCGTCGGCGCGAAACCGGGCAAGGTCAAGACCCCGGACCTCAAGGGCAAGAGCGTGGCCGAGGCCACGGCCGCGCTGACCGAAGCCGGTCTGAAGCTCGGTGCGACCACCGAGGAAGAGACCGAAGACACGAACGAGGCCGGCAAGGTCATCTCGCAGAACCCGGCTTCGCAGGCCGAGGTCGACCAGGGTTCGAAGGTCGACATCACGGTCGGCAAGTCCAAGGAACTGAAGACGGTCCCGAACTACAAGGGCAAACTTCAGTCCGAGGCCGAAGCCGGGTTGAAGGCGGCCGGGTTCACCCCATCGGTCACCAACGTGGACTCCGACCAGCCCAAGGGCACGGTGCTCGAGCAGACCCCGAACGGCGGCAAGCTCGCTGTCGGCAGCGTGGTCAAGCTGTCGGTGTCGAACGGCAGCCAGGAGACCTTCGACATGCCGAACCTGAAGGGCATGACCGAAGACCAGGCACTCCGCCAGCTGCAGCAGCTGGGCTGGACCGGCAACCTGGACACGCAGGCCGACAAGAACGGCGACCGGGACCAGGCGGGCAAGGTCAGCAAGACCAACCCGCAGGCCGGGTCGAAGATCGCGAAGAACGCGCCGATCACGCTGTTCATCGTCGAAGGCGACGAGACGCCGACGTCGAGTTCGAGCTCACGGCTGTTCCCCCCTGGATGATCGATCGCTGACGTGAAGAGGGCCCCGTACGGTTTCCGTGCGGGGCCCTTCTTCATACCGCCGAACCATATCGCTACGAAGCGCTACACTGCGTCTATGGCCCGGCGGATCACTCAACGCGAGCTGCGCAACGACACACCGAACATCATGCGCGCGGTCGAAGAAGGCGACAGCTTCGTCCTCACGCGCAACGGCACGCCTGTCGCGGATATCGTTCCGCACAGCCAGAAGCCGACCTTCGTTCCGTTCGGTGAGCTGCTTGAACTCCTCGGTGATCTTCCGTCGGAAGATCCCGAGCGGTTTTTCGCGGACGTCGATCGCGCGGCGGACCCTGATCCTCACCGTGGCCCGGGAGAGCCGGAGCAGTGACCGAAGGGGTTCTGCTCGATACTTCGGCGGTCATCGCCCTTCCTCGTCCCGAGGAACTTTCACTCGACGCGCCTGCGGCCATCAGCTCGATCACGCTCGCCGAACTGGCGGCCGGAGTACACGGCGCTGCCCGTCCCCGCGACAGAGCCTCCCGGCTGGTACGCCTCCAGCGCGTGGAGGCACGGATGGTGTGCCTCCCGTTCACACCGGAGGCCGCTCGCATGTACGGCCAGCTGTACGCCATGGTGCTCGACGGCGGCAGGCAGCCACGGGGACGGCGAATGGATCTCCTCATAGCGGCGGTCGCGGCGATCCATCGCATTCCTTTGGTCACCCGCAACGGCCCGGATTTCACCGACCTCGCTCCGCTGGTCAAGGTGATCGCCTTACCTGCACTGTCGACCACTGACTAGGGCGCCAAGCTGTCGAGCAGTCCTTGGCAGGCCTGCTGAACCCGCCCGGCGCTGGTGTGCACCACGACCGCCTTCGGTCGCGTCGCGATGAGTTCCACGAGCCTGTCGTACATGGCCGCGAGCCGCTCGGGGCCGCCCAGCATCTCGTGCGCCTCGACGTGTTCGGGTTCGGCCGCGGCGCGGGTGCGTTCGGCGAACCGCCGGAGCACGTTGTCCTTGGTGTCGAGGAGGACGATCTCGTGGAACTCCGCGGCCGTCTCCACGGCGAGGGTTTCCAGTCGTTCGAGGAAAGCGGCGCGGCCGAGGAACTGCGGGACGATCACGTCTCGGCCCGCGAGCAGATGGGTCCGCGCGGCGCTCACGGCGAGGTCGCGGGCGAGTGTTCCGGCTTTCGCGGGGTCGTCGCGCCAGGCGCCGAGCAGGCTGCGGATCCGGTCGATGTCGAGGTTCAGCGTCAACGGGTGATCTTCGGCGTACAGCCTCGCGAGCGTCGACTTCCCGCAGGCGGGTGGGCCGTTGAGCACGATGAGACGCGGCATCAGGCGTTGCGCCGCAGCAGGTTTCCGACGGCTGTCGCGCTCAGCAGTAAGCAAACGACCGCGGCCACCGCCGCCACCGTGAACGGGACGGCCAGCGGTTGTTGCGAGGTCAAGGCACGCAGCAGCGGGTTCGCCAGCGGCAGCCATTTCACCAGGAGCACGGCCGCGAGGGCGAAGATCGCGGCCAGCACGGACCAGCCGACGCGTGGGACGAGCAGCCGCGAACAGGGCAGACCGATCGCGATCCCGAACAGGGCGCACAGCGCGTGCGCCGAAGCGCCCAGGGCGAAGGTGCCGATCGTGAAGCCGCCGGTCCGGAGCCCCGACCAGAGCACGGTGACGAGAATCAGCACGACCGCGCAGCCGAAGACGGCGAGCGTGGCACCGGCGAGGACCGATCGCCAGCGTCGTGCGTGACTGAAGGTCACCAGGCGCTGGACCGGGTCTTCGACGTCGAGCATCGCGATCGTCAGCCAGCACGAGACCACCAGGAGCGAACCCGCGCTGATCCCGTACTGCGGCAGCAGCGGCGATTTCGGATCCGTGTAGAGCACGGTGTTCACCGCGAGGTAGGCGAGGATCGCGGGAAGGTAGCGCTGGGAATGGCCGAGCAGCGCGAGGTAGTAGCGGGTCATGGCGAGCACGGCGCCACCTCCCGGACCGAGAAGCCGCGGTTGAGCGCACGCAGCAGGACCGCGTCCGTGTGCCCGGCTTCGACGGTCAGGACGACTTTCCCGCCTTCGGCCACGGCTTGGCTGACGCCCGGTTCCGAGGACCAGTCACCGTCGGGCCCGTGCAGGACGATCCTTGTCGCGCCTGCTTCGACGGGGGTCAGGAGGCCGACGTCCATCCGGTAGACGACGTCGGCGTGGGCATGCACGACGGCCGCGCGGTGGTCGGTGAAGACCACGCTCGCGCCCCGGTCCTTGGTCTCGGCGACGAGTTCACCGAGCGCCGTGTGGGCTTCGACGTCGAGCCCGGACCAAGGCTCGTCGAGGATCAGCAGTTCCGGCTCGGCGAGGACGGCCTGTGCGAGACCGACTTTCTGAGCGTTGCCCTTAGACAGGGTCCGCAAGGGCGCGTCCGGGCCGCCGACCAGCGCCAGCCGGCCCAACAGCGGATCGATTGCCGACAAGTCGACATTCCCGTCGATGCGGGCCATATGTCGCAGGTACGCCCGGGCGCTCATCCGCTGTCCCGCCGGGAAGCGGTCCGGCAGGTAGCCGACCCGCGGGCTGCCCACGACGTTTCCCGAAGTCACCCGCGAAAGTGCCGCGAGGATCCTGAGCAGCGTCGACTTCCCCGAGCCGTTCGAGCCGAGGACACCGATCACGCGACCGGCCGGGACGTCGAGGTCGACGTCGGCGAGCACGGGTTCACCGCGGCCGTAGCGCTTACCGACCCCTTCGAGCCGGATCAGCGAGGTCACGCAGCAGCGGCCTTCTGCAGCGCGCGGGTCGCCTCTTCGAGTTCGTTGACCGTGGCGTCGGGGACCGGGTGCCCGGCGGAAGCCATCCAGTTCGCCAGCATCCGGTGCCCGCCCTGGGTGAGCACGGATTCCGGGTGGAACTGGACCCCTTCGAGCGGCAACTCACGGTGCCGCATGCCCATCACCACACCGGAGTCGGTGCGGCCTGTGATCTCGAACACGGCTTCGTCGATGGTTTCGGGCAGAACGGTCAGCGAGTGGTACCGCGTGGCGGTGAATTCCGCGGGGAGCCCGGCCAGCACACCTACACCCGAATGGTGGACTTGACTGGTCTTGCCGTGCAGCAGTTCCGGGGCGCGGTCGACCGTGGCGCCGAAGACGACGCCGAGGGCCTGGTGGCCGAGGCAGACGCCGAGCATCGGGATGCGCTTCTCGGCGCATTCGCGGATGACGTCCATACTCTGACCAGCGCGTTCCGGGGTTCCGGGGCCGGGAGAGACGAGTACCGCGTCGAACTCGCCGAGCTTGCCGACGTCCACCACGTCGTTCCGCCAGACGGTGCAGTCGGCGCCGAGCTGGGCCAGGTACTGGACCAGGTTGTAGACAAAACTGTCGTAGTTGTCGACGACGAGCACGCGCATGAAGCCAGCTTAGCGGCTCCCACCAGGTGGACCGTACGCCAGATCACAATGATTGTTAGGGCTGCCTAACTTACCGTGGTAGGAGTGAGCCGTTCTCTTCGTGTAGCCATCGTGGGTGCCGGTCCGGCCGGCATCTACGCCGCCGACATCCTCGACAAGTCCGACGCCGACGTGACGATCGACCTGTTCGAGCGCATGCCGGCGCCGTTCGGGCTGATCCGGTACGGCGTCGCGCCCGACCACCCACGGATCAAGGGCATCGTCACCGCCCTGCACAAGGTCCTCGACAAGCCGAACATCCGGCTGCTGGGCAACGTCGACTACGGGACCGACCTGAAGCTCGACGACCTGCGCCAGTTCTACGACGCGGTGATCTTCTCGACCGGCGCCATGGCCGACCGCGCGCTCGACATCCCCGGGATCGACCTCGACGGCAGCTACGGCGCCGCCGACTTCGTCTCCTGGTACGACGGACACCCGGACGTGCCGCGCACCTGGCCGCTGACCGCGACCTCGGTCGCGGTCCTCGGGGTCGGGAACGTGGCACTCGACGTGGCGCGGATCCTCGCGAAGACCGCCGACGAGCTGCTCAGCACCGACATCCCGGACAACGTCTACCAGGGCCTGAAGGCCAGCCCGGTCACCGACGTGCACGTGTTCGGCCGTCGCGGCCCGGCACAGGCGAAGTTCACGCCGCTGGAGCTGCGGGAGCTGGACCACTCGCCGAACGTCGAGGTCATCGTCTATCCCGAGGACATCGAGTTCGACGAGGGCAGCATCGCCGCGCTGCGGGCCTCGAAGCAGATCGACATGGTCGTGAAGACGCTGCAGGAGTGGGCGATCCGCGACCAGGGTGACCGGCCGAAGCGGCTGCACCTGCACTTCCTGCACTCGCCGTGCGAGATCGTCGGTGAAGACGGCAAGGTGACCGGGCTGCGGACCGAGCGCACCGAACTGATCGGTGACGGCAACGTGCGGGGTACCGGCGAATTCCACGACTGGGACGTCCAGGCCGTCTACCGCGCGGTGGGCTACCTGTCGTCGCATCTGCCGGAGATCCCGTTCGACCACACCACCGGGACCGTGCCGAACCAGGCGGGCCGGGTGCTGGACATCGACGAGGAGCAGGTGCCGGGCGTCTACGTGACCGGCTGGATCAAGCGCGGTCCGGTCGGCCTCATCGGCCACACCAAGGGAGACGCGGCCGAAACGATCGCGAGCCTGCTGGCTGACGCCGACAACCTCACGGCCCCGGCCGTCGAGGACCCTGACGCGATCCTCGGTTTCCTGACCGAACGCGGCGTTCCCTTCACCACCTGGGAAGGCTGGGGCAAGCTCGACGCCCACGAGAAGTCCCTCGGCGTCCCGCACGGCCGGGACCGCGTGAAGGTCGTGGAACGCGACGAGATGACCCGCATCTCGCGCTCCTGAAAGCTGCGCGTGAAGGCCCCCTTCCCTCGGCTGAGTCGAGGGAAGGGGGCCTTCACGCGCTTTGGTCAGGAGCCCAGGTAGGCCAGGACCGCCAGGACGCGGCGGTTCGTGTCGTCCGAGGCGACGATGCCGAGTTTCGCGAAGATGTTCGCGGTGTGCTTCCCGACCGCACCTTCGCTGAAGTGCAGCCGTCCGGCGATGGCGGCGTTGGAACAGCCCTCCGCCATCAGTCCGAGCACCTCGCGTTCGCGTGGGGTCAGCGCGGAAAGGGGGTCGGAAGCGTTGCCCGCCACCAGTTTCGCGATCACTTCGGGATCCATCGCGGTCCCGCCGGCCGCCACCCGCCGCACCGCGTCGATGAACTGGTCGGCGTTGAAGACGCGGTCCTTCAGCAGATAGCCGATCGCGCCCGCGCCGTCGGCGAGCAGCTCACGCGCGTAGAGCTGCTCGACGTGTTGTGACAGAACGAGAATCGGCAAGCCGGGGATGTCACGCCGCACCGCGAGCGCGACCTGAAGCCCCTCGTCGGTGAGCGTCGGCGGCATACGGACGTCAACGACCGAAACGTCGGGCCGGTGTGTACGCAGCGCCCGGTCCAGTTCCGGCCCGGTGCCCACCGCCTCGACGACGTCGAAACCGTGCGCGGTCAGCAGATGCGTCAAGCCGTCTCGGAGGAGGTACTGGTCCTCGGCGACGACGCATCGGGGTCGAGCTGGCACGGGAGCTCCATGATCGCCTTCGTCGGCCCGCCGAGCGGGCTGGTCAGAGCAAAAGTACCGTCGAACGCGCCCAGCCTGCGCTCGATCCCGCGAATCCCGCTCCCCCGCGCCGCGTTCGCGCCGCCCTTCCCGTCGTCGGTCACCTCGATCCGCAACAGACCGTCGTCGTAGTCCAGGTCGATCGACACTCGCCGCGCCTCGCCGTGCTTGGCCGCGTTGCCCAACAGCTCGCTGATCGCGAAGTACGCGCACGCCTCCGCGGGCTGCTCCAGCCGAGGCAGGACGCCGGTCACCGAGGCCCGCAGCGGACTGTCGAGCGCCATCGCCCGCACCGCGTCGCCGAGACCCCGTTCGGACAACACCGGCGGGTGAATCCCGCGCACCAGCAGCCGCAACTCGGTCAGCGTTTCGGACGACGTCCGCCGGAGCTCGGCGGCCAGCCGTTTCGCCGCGGCCGGATCGCTGTCGATCAGCGCTTCGACCGCGCCCAGCTTCATGCCCATCGCGACCAGCCGCGACTGGACACCGTCGTGCAGGTCGCGCTCGATACGCCGCAGCTCGGCGGCCTGCGCGACCGACGCGTCGGTCCGCGTCTGTTTCAGCCGTTCGACACGCTGCGCCAGTCGCGAAGCTTCTGTCGGCCCCAGGAGCAGCTTCGCGAAGCGCGCTCCCTGGCGAGCGAGCCACGGCGCTGCGGCCAGCCCGGCGACGAACGCCGCCACGGCCACAGGAGTCAGCGCGAGTGCTTGCCCGAACGGCCGCGAGACCCAAAGCGCGACCACACCCCAGAGACCGAGGAACACCAGCGCCGCGGACGGCACCGCCATCAGCAGCAGCACCACGGAATTGACCACCGCGGCCGCCATGTCGCGCCAGGTCGCGCGGTCGGACATCGCCCAGCGGAGGCGCGCCAGCCGCGCCGGCCACCATGGCGTGTCGTACAGCTGCCTTCCGTGCTGGTACATCCCGTCCGCGCGGGGGACGGGGAACGGCGGCTCCGGCAGGTACGGGCGGTCGATCCGCACGCCGGTCCAGTTCTTGGCCTCACGGCGCAGGGTGTCGGTCACCGAGCGGCCGGCGACGACCATCGTCGGGAACAGTGGCGACGGCCAGATCAGGCTGAGCAACGTCGGGAGCACCATCCCGAGCTGTGCGATCGAAAGCGCGAGCAGGCCCAGCTGGAATCCCAGCGCCTTCAGCCCGCCTTTGACCCGGCCGTCCCGGTCCCGGGCCGGGCGGGGTCCGAGCCACCAGCGCGTCCATTTCCCGTACAGCCGGAGCGCGCGCGGCCCGGCCAGCAGGACCGCGGGCACCAGCAGCAGACCCGCGAGCGGATTCCACAGCTGCCAGCCGAGGTCGCGGCCGGTCGCCGGATCGTCGGAGATCCACTCGAACCTTTTGGTCCACCGGATGAACCACGACCGTTTGAACAGGCTGTTCCCGTCGCGGTACCAGCCGTCGCGCTCGCGTTCCGGCTCCGGCGGCGCCGGCCGGTAGGGCGGTTCGACGTCGACACCGCACCAGCGTCCGGCCAGCCGCCGGGTGAGCGCGGCGCGCGGACGCGTCCCTTCGAGCGCCAGCGTGTAGGCGAAGACCAGGCCGACACAGAGCAGGCAGAAACCCACCAGTTCGAGCAGCAGGTCCAGCCAGCTCACCAGTGCCAAGCCCGCGAGCACGAAGCCCCGGCGCGCTGAGGTGAGGTAGGTGCGGAACATGCGACGAAGTCTTCCCCACCGCCCCGGCCGGCCACAGTGACCACAGGCCCCCGATCAGGGTGGGTCCAGCCCCACCCCGGTTGTGGGTTCAGCGCCATTCTGGCCAAGTCCGTTGCGCCATAACGTTTTTCGCATGCCACTCATCGAAGTCAGCAACCTCCGCAAGACGTACGGGGAGCACGTCGCGGTCGACGACGTTTCGTTCCACGTGGAACAGGGCGAGATCTTCGGGATCCTCGGGACCAACGGCGCGGGCAAGACCACCACCGTCGAATGCCTCCAGGGCCTGCGGACGCCGGACTCCGGCACCCTGTCGGTCCTCGGCCTCGACCCCGGCAAGGACCACGCCGCGCTGCGGCAGCGCCTCGGCTCGCAGCTCCAGGAGAGCCACCTGCCGGACAAGATCAAGGTCCACGAGGCGCTCGACCTCTACGCGTCCTTCTACGCGAACCCCGCCGACACCGGTGACCTGCTCGCGAAACTGGGTCTCACCGAGCAGCGGGACAAGTACTTCGGCAAGCTTTCCGGCGGGCAGAAGCAGCGCGTCTCGATCGCGCTCGCGCTGGTCGGGCGCCCCGAGGTCGCCGTCCTCGACGAGCTGACCACCGGACTGGACCCGCACGCCCGCCGCGACACCTGGAAGCTCGTCGAGACCGTGCGCGACACCGGCGTCACCGTCCTCCTCGTCACGCACTTCATGGACGAGGCCGAACGCCTCTGCGACCGCCTGGCGATCTTCGACGCCGGTCGCGTGGTCGCCACCGGCACCCCCGGCGAACTCCGCGACCGCGTCGGTAAATCCACTTTGGACGAAGCCTTTGTGGCCCTGACCGGCCGCGACCGAGAGCATGAGACGAAATGAACACGCTCGCCAAGATCACCCTCACCGAAACGAAAATCGCCCTCCGCACGCCGGGATTCGTCATCAGCGGGCTTCTCCTGCCGACGGCCATCACGGCCGTACTCGGGATGATCCCCGGTATTCGCGCGGAGAGCGGCACGACGACGGGCATGCGTTTCCTCGACGCCTGGGTGCCGTCGATGATCGTGCTCACGATGGCCATGATGGGCCTGCAGGCGATCCCGGGGATCATCGCGTCCTACCGCGAACAGGGCGTCCTCCGCCGCTTCGCCACCACCCCGGTGCACCCGGTCCAGTTGCTGCTGGCGCAGCTGATCATCAACGTCACCGTGACGATCGGCGGGGTCGGCATCCTCCTCGTGACGGCGGGCGTCGTCTTCGACGTCCCCAGCCCCCGTCACCCGCTCGGCTTCCTGCTGACGTTCGTCCTCGGCACGATCGCGATCTTCGGCCTCGGCCTGATCGCCGCGGCGGTCGCCAAGACCAGCCGCGCCGCGGGCGGGATCGCGATGATCGCCTACATCCCGGTCATGTTCCTCGGCGGCGTCTGGCTGCCGCGTCCATTGCTTCCGGAGGCCGTCCGCGACATCGGCGCGTACATCCCGCCTGGCGTCAAAGCGCTCGAAGACGCCTGGACCGGCACCGGCGCCCAGCCGCTGCAACTCGCCGTTCTGGCGGCTTTCGCGATGGGCAGTTGTGTCGTGGCGGCGAAGCTTTTTCGCTGGGAGTGACGACGGCTTCCGCCAAAGTGGTGATGATGATCGTTTTCTCTTGTGGCCCGGGCCGCGGGTGAGTAGTCAGGTAGATGGCCCACGTTCACCGTGTCTCTCTCGGAGGTTCGATGTCTCTGGATGTATCACCCGCGCTGCTGGAGAAGGCCGAGCGCGGGGAGGTCTCCGACGCCGAATTCGTCGCCTGTGTCCGGGAGTCCCTGCCCTACGCCTGGACCGTGATCACCGGTGTCATCGCGGAGGCGGAGGGCGCGGCCGATGGGTTCGCCGACAACGAGACGCCGCCGCCGAGCGAGGCCGAACGCGGCCAGCTGCTGCGAGCGCTGGCCTCGGACGCCATCCGCGGCGGGCTGGAACGGCACTTCGGCGTGAAGCTGGCCTTCCAGAACTGCCACCGCGTCGCCGTGTTCAAGAAGTCCCAAGTGGACAGTGACCGCTACCGCGCGTTCGTCTCCGTCCGCGGCCAGCTGCTGAACCAGAGCCCGGAACTCCGCGACTGCTAACCCCTGCGCAGCGCGGGCAGGACCTCTTCCCCGATCCGCGCGATGTTCTCGAGCGTTCCCTCCGGCGTACCGGACGCTTCCACCATCATGATCACGTGGGAGACCCCGGTACGCCGGATGCTCGTTCCCAGCCGGTCGACGCAGTACTCCACGCCGCCGATCGGGTGTAGCTCGCACAGCCGGTCGGTGTAGGAGACGGGATCCTTGTCGAGCCCACGCTTGCCGTCCAGGTACACGTGCCCGGCGAATCCCTCCTTGAGAGAGCCCGGCAACGCGGACCGCACGACGTCCAGCGCGTCGTCCCCGACCTGGCACATCACCGTCGAGACATGCCCGGCGGCGGAATCCCCGTACGCGGCAAGGGTTTCGATCTTGCCGTCGTCGTCGGTGTGCAGCCCGAGCAGCATCGGCAGCCCGCGCTCGGCGGCGAGCCGGACCGCGCGTGAGCCGGCGTCCCCGCAGGCCACGACCATGCGCGGAGCCCGCTCCGGCCGCGGCACCATCGGCACCTCGCGGAACGCGAAGTGCTCCCCCTCGGCGGAGACGGTCTCCGACGTCATCGCGGCCAGTAGCAGGTCGAGACTCTCCTCGAACCCGGTTTCGTAGCGGGACGCGCCGGTGCCGAAGACCTCCAGGTCCTGCCACGGCCCACCCCGGCCGACACCGATCCGCAGCCGTCCGCCGGAAACCGCGTCGAGCAGCGACCACTGTTCGGCGAGCGCCACCGGATGCGCGACCGACAGCACGCTCACCGCGGTGCCGACGGCGATCCGCTCGGTGCGGCCCAGCACGTGCGCGGCGAGGGTGATCGCGGACGGGCAGACGCCGTACGGCATGAAGTGGTGCTCGGCGAACCACACGTCGTCGAACCCGGCCCGTTCCGCGGCGATGGCGGCGTCGACCGACCGGCGCAGGACATCGGCGTCCTCCTGTCCCGGAAACCGCCCGGAGACGAGGAAGACGCCGAACCGCGCGTCTACTGGACGCTCACTTCGTTGAACCACAGGCGCGGTTCCAGCCACGGGAAGACGACGAACATCAGCAACGCCACGATCCCCAGCGCCAGCACGACCGCCGTCGCCAGCTTCACCGCGAAGGGGCCCGGCAGCTTGCGCCAGATCCAGCCGTACATCAGCGCGCCTCCGAGATCTTGGGCAGGAGTTCGGCGTAGGAGCCGACCTGGTTCTTCGGCACCTGCTGAGCCAGCACCGCGTGGATGATGAGCCGTTCCTTCGCCGAGAACTTCGGGTGACACGTCGTCAGCGTGAGCAGCGAGACCTGGTCGGCCTTCGGCAGGATCTCCGGGTCCTTGTACGGCACCGGGTTCACCGTGTCGCCCTTGGTCGGGAACACGATACGGCGGCCGTTGGTCTCGCCGTAGGCACCGCCGTCGGGGGCGTTCGGGTCACGCAGCGTCCCGACGTTCTTGCACTTCGGCTGTGCGCCCTTGCCCGCGGCCCAGCCTTCGACCTCGTCCTTGTACGGCAGCACCTTGTAGATGTAGAAGTCGGTCTGCGTCTCGATGATGATCTGGTCGCACGAGCTGAGGTTGTCCAGGTCGTTGAACGGCGCGCCCTTGCCGACCCGGTGGCCGGCGATGGCGAAGTTGCCCGGCTCGCCCGGCAGCGCCGTGCCCTTGTAGTGGCCGGGCCCGACTTCGAGCGCCGCCTCGGTGGTGCCTTCCTGGATGGTGAAGTTGAAGTCGGCACCGAACACCGGGATGTGGATCCTGGCGAACGCCTTCCCGTCGACCAGGTCGGGATGCAGCTGCCGGTCCTTGCCCCACTCACCGTCCAGTTCCGAACTCGCCTCGGACTGCTTGCCGGCGGAGAAGAGGTCGGTCACGTAGACCTCGTAGACCATGAACAGCAGCACCACGAGGCCCGCCGTGATGAGCAGCTCGCCGACGGTCCGGATGGCGGCGCCGCCCTTGCCCAGTTCGCGCGGCGGCGGCCGTTCCTCGGTCGCGGTGCCACCGCCGACCGGTTCGAAGATGACGGTCTCTTCGGTCGACCCCGGTGGCGGCGCGGGACGACGGCGCGGCGGCGGCGCGTCCGTCCGGCGGCGCGCCGGAGGTCCGTCGTACGCCCTTCCCTCCGGCGGCCTCCGTCGAGGCGTCGGCGCCTCTCCCGGGGCCCGGCGCGGCGGAATTGCGTCCTCCGGCCTACGCCGGGGGGCCGGACGGCCCCCACCGGGTGGTCGTTCGGAGTACCGCCGCCGGTCTCCGCCCGGCTCTTCCCGATCAGCCACCACGCAAAGCTCCTCAGTCTCGGACCAAGCCGCAGTATCGAACCGGCACAGTGTCGAACCGTGTGTGACACCATTGTCACAGTGCGGGAAATCGACCGGTCCCGGACGGTGCCCAGCGGCGCTCGTTTACGTTAACGTGTGCACGTGGCGCTGGTTGCGCACCCGAAAGCGGGTCATCGCCACCAGGGAAGCCGAACAGTACGCGAGGAACACGATGCCGAAGTCCAAGGTCCGCAAGAAGACGGCGTACACCCCGCCGACCGACCGCCGCACGCCGGTGAAGGTCAAGGCCGCGGGCCCGTCGAATCTGTTCTACAAGATCGTGATGTTCGGCCTCATGTTGATCGGCCTGATGTGGCTGGTCGTCAACTACATCGCGGGCGACAAGATCCCCTTCATGGCGGATCTGGGCAACACGAACTTCGCCATCGGCTTCGTGCTGATGATCGCCGGGTTGCTCATGACGATGCGGTGGCGGTGAGCATTACCCCGGATGGCGGCTTGACGCCTAATTACACCGGTGTGACTCATCCCCAGTGTGGATAACCCCTGTGGATAACTACCCCACCTCCTGGGCGCCGCAGCAGAACGTTGTGGTAGTGGCCTGGGTGATCACACTGTTGTTGCTGGCAGGCGTGCTGTGGCTGGCCTTCGGCGGCGACGTCGGCGGCACGATCCTGACCGGACTCGCGATGCTGTCCGTGGGCGCGCTCGCGCTGCACGGCACCCTGCTCCGTCCCCGGCTGGCCGCCGGACCCGACGGAATCCTGGCCAGGACCGTGGGCGGCGCGCACCGCTACTCCTGGTCCGAAGCCCGGCTGCGGGTGCGCACGACACGACGGCTCGGCCGGGACAGCCTGACCCTCGAGGTCGAATCCGGCGACCACCTGCTGGTGTTCGGCCGGATCGACCTCGGTGAGGACCCCAGGGACGTCCTGGACGTCCTCACCGCCCTCAAGGGTCAGGCGTTGTCGTAGTAGTGGACGTCGCCGTTCGGGCCGTGTGACCAGCCCGGAACGGCCGGGCCGACGGCGGGCGGCGCGTACTCCCCGTAGATCTCGTACGGCGCGGCCGGCGAGCAGATCGGGTTGATCTTGACGACGCAGTTGCGCAGCGACCCGCTGAATTTCGCTTTGACGTGCCGGGGCCGCTGGTCCTCGACCACCGCTTGGCCCGCGGTGATCTCCCAGCCGGTGGCGGCGCCCGGCCCTGTCGTGCCGACGGTCTGCGTCGCCGCCGACGACGTGACGCCGGGATCGCCGAAGCAGATTTTCAACGCCGCGTCGACGTAGGCGACACGCAGCGTGATCGCACTGCCCGAGCCGAGGAAATAGCGTTTGGTGTAGGTCTGGCAGGTCTCGGCGGCTTGCCCGGCCTGCGCGACCGACGGTGCCAAGGCCGACGCCATCAGGGCGACGGCGGTGAGAGCTGCTGCTTTCCGGATCTTCATCTCAACCCCCAAGTTGATGATGTCAATGATCAACTCGAAGGTACCCGGCCTTGTTGCTTCTCCACCGGGTTTTCGGATAACCCACTCGAGGGAACCGGGACTACTCCGGGTAGCAGACGTACGTGGGCGCGCCCCGGCTGGTGGTGAGCTCGCAGGACGCGGAAATCGTCTGCGAGTCCTTCCAGACGATGAGCCCGATCATCGCCACCACGACGATCGCGATCCCGCCGAGCTGCCACTTCAGCCGGTTCTTTTCCGGGGCGTACAGCAGCGCGAAGGTGGCCACCAGACCGGCGACGAAGCCACCGGCGTGGCCGAGGATCGAGATGCTGGGCACCTGGAAGGTGATGAAGACGTTCAGGCCGAGGATGACCAGCAACCAGGTCGGATTGAGCCTCAGCTTGATGACGATGACCGTGTACGCGCCGATGAGCCCGAAGATGGCGCCGGACGCGCCGACCACCGGACCGGCGTCGAGACCGTTGAAGACCAGGTTCGCGGCCGAGCCACCGAGCAGCGAAACGAAATACAGCACCGTGAACGGGACGCGGCCGAGCGCGGTCTCCAGCGGGCGGCCGACGAACCACAGCGAGAACGCGTTGCTCGCGATGTGCAGCAGGCCGTACTGCAGGAAGCCCGAGGTGAGGATCCGCCACCATTCGTCGCCGGCCAGCGTCGCCGGATTCCACAGCTGGCCGAGCTGGAAGAGCTCGGAGAAGTTGTTGTTCACGATGCTGCCGGACTGGGCGACCGTGATGAAGAAGATGATGACGTTGAGCGCCAGGAGGACAGGCGTCACGACGGCCGTTTGAGCGGGCTGGGCGCCCGCGAGGGTGCGCGCGCCGTAACCCGCGTCGCGGTACTGCTTCTGCTGGGCTCGGTCCTGTTGCCGTCCTGCCTGGATGCAGTCGGTGCAGTGGAAGCCGACGGCGGCTTCGCGCAGGCAATCCGGGCAGGCCGGACGCTCGCAGCGTGAACAGCTCAGCCCGGTCGGCCGGTTCGGGTGCCACCAGCAACCGGGCATGGCGGCCTGCTGGTACTGGGGATTCGGTGGTTGGCTCACGATGCCACCAACCTACCGAAATCCCCCGTAACCGGCTCTACGATCAGCCCTCGCGGCTGATGCTGACCTTCTCGATGACGATGTCCTGCAGCGGACGGTCGGCCGGACCGGTCGCCGTGCGGCCGATCGCGTCGACGACGTCGCGGGAAGCCTGGTCCGCGACCTCACCGAAGATGGTGTGCTTGAAGTTCAGGTGCGTCGTCGGCGCGACGGTGATGAAGAACTGCGAGCCGTTGGTGCCGGGTCCGGCGTTGGCCATGGCCAGCAGGTACGGCTTGGAGAACTGGAGCTCCGGGTGGAACTCGTCGCCGAACTTGTAGCCGGGGCCGCCGCGGCCGGTGCCGGTCGGGTCGCCGCCCTGGAGCATGAAGCCGTCGATGACGCGGTGGAAGATCGACCCGTCGTAGAACGGGCCCGAGTTCGTGCCCTGCGCGTTGGGCTGGGTGTACTCCTTGCTGCCCTCGGCGAGCCCGACGAAGTTCGCGACCGTCTTCGGCGCGTGGTCGGGGAACAGGTTCAGGTTGATGTCACCCTGGTTGGTGTGCAGAGTGGCCTTCAGCGCGCCACCAATGAGGGATCCCTTGCTTTCAGTCACGAGCTTCATCGTGCCATCTGCGGCAAGATCTGGGGAAAAGGGGCACGATAGGTTACAAGCAACGAAGCAGAATCAAAACGATTGATGAGGTGAAGGCCATGACCCGGGCCGCAGATTCGGTGAGCGAGTCGGCGAAGGCCGGCGCGCTCGGCCTGCGCAAACGTGCCGTCGAGGCGGGTAAGGAAGCCACCGCCCACGCCGTCGAGGTAGCCGAGCAGAAGCTCTCCGAGAGCGCCGGTGAGATCGCTAAGACCAGCCGTCGCGCGCGCAAGAAGCTCGCGAAGAAGACGGAACTGACCCGCAAGGAGCTCAAGCGCAGCTCCAAGGCGGCTCGCAAGGAGGCGCTGGCGAGGATTTCCGAGATGCGGAAGCCGGGCCGCAAGGCCCGCAAGGCCGCCATCCAGGCCGCGAAGTCCGCCGGTGAGTCCAAGCGCCGGGGCAAGAAGGACTTCAAGGCCGCGAAGAAGGACTTCAAGGCCGCGCTCGTCGAGGCGAAGTCGGCGGCCAAGGGGACGCGCAAGCGTCGTCGCTGGCCGTGGGTGATCGGTATCGCGGTCGTCGGCGCCGGTGCCGCGTACGCGCTGCGTTCCAAGCAGGAGCCGCCGGTCGCGCCCGCGCCGCCGAAGGCTCCGCCCGCTCCTCCGGCCAAGCCCGCTGCTCCGGCCGCGGCCGCGCCGAAGCCCGCACCGGCGAAGCCTGCCGCTCCCGCGAAGCCCGCCGCTTCCGGTCCGGCCGCGGGTTCGGGTGCGGCCAAGCCCGCGGCTCCGAAGAACGGGCACCAGGCTTCGAACGCCAGCTCCGCCGACAAGAAGAACTGACGCCTCACTCTTTTCTGCTTGTCGCGAAGGGTCGCCCAGGACCACTCACCGGTCCTGGGCGGCCCTTTCATGTTCCGGGGACGAGTTCGTAGCCCGCTTCTTCGACGGCGGCGCGGACGACCGCGACGTCGAGATCCCGGTCGCTGGACACGGTGACCGTGCCGTCGTCGACGTCCACCACCACGCCGGTCACGCCCGCGATGGTCTCGATCTCCTCGGCGATGAAACCCGCGCAGTGCCCGCAGGCCATTCCGCGCACGGTGTAGGTGCGCGCGCTCATGTCGACGGCACGGTGCGGGTCAGCGTGTGTCCCCGGCGCATCCGGCCGTCGGCGGCGAACTCCCCGAAGAAGTAGACCTCCATCGTGAGGTCCTTGCCGCGATTCGTGACGTGCAGGGTGCTCCGCGCGGCGATCCGGTCGCCGTTCGCCATCGCCTCGTGTACTTCCATCCGACCGGCAGGCCGGTTCTTGCGGACCGGACGGGTGTGCGCGACGAGCTTGTCCCGGTCCATCCGGTGCCCGTCGGCGATCTGCACGATGTCCGGCGTGTGATAGCGGTCGACGATCACGCCCGCGTCTTCGTCGCTGTTCACCAGTTCGTCGTGGAAGGACTGGTGGAAGTCCGCGATGAACTTCTTCGGATCGGTGCCGTGAAAGGGCGTCATCGTGCTCCCCAAGCCGCCGGATTTATCTCTTACATGTTGTAAGATATCCGCGGAACGGTAGCTTTGACAAGGTGTCAGAATTACGAAGGGGCGCCGCCGCTCCCGACGTGATGTCGAGAGCGGACGGCGCCCCTTCGGGTGTTCGGCTCAGCGCGTGGCTGAACGGGTCACGCGTTCGCGGCGTGCTTGTCGATCAGCTGGCCGAGGCGGGGAAGGGCCTCCTCGACGTTCTTCTTGCCGTTCGGGCGCAGCTTCGAGTAGACCTTCTTGATGCTGTCGCGGCTGCTCTTCTCGGCGCGCGAGTCGGTGACCGACAGGAGCGCGTCCGAGGCCTCGTCGCTGCGGCTGACCAGGTAGGCACCGAAGTCGTTGCCACCCTTGGCCTTGTAGTCGCCGTAGAACGGCTCGAGCGCACCGGTGAAGTCGTCGAGCAGGGTGTCGACGGCGGCGGGGATGATGCCCGGCTTGATCTTCTTGACGGCGGCGAAGCCGGTCTTCACGACGGCACCCGAAACGCCGCCCTTGTCCGAGACCTCGGCGTCGACGAGACCTTCGAAGTCGCTCACGACCGCCGGGCGACGGCTGGAGTCGAGCAAGATTTCCTTGAGGGTGTCAGCCACGAAACCTGTCCTTTTGTCTTATGGGGAGAAATGATCTTTTGTGCCGCCGAGCCACACCGCAAGGCGGCCTCCGCCGGATCTGGCGCCCGCGCTGGTCCCGCGAAACCTCGCGCGTGCGGCACAGGGTAGTACAAGATCAACTTCACTCTGACGTGTGGATACCACTACCTAGAGCTTCAGCTCACCGATAGCCTCCTTCGCCACCGTACGTGCTTTGATGCTCTGCTTCTGGTTGGTGGTCACGACAACCGCGTTCCCGCCCTTCGCGACGGCGTAAACGGCGCCTTCCCCGGAAGGCTGGTAGCCGCCCTTCCAGCCCGCCGGTTCGTCGGCCGGGTTCGAGGTGTCGATGGGCGCGGCCTGGTCCACCAGTGCCTTGGCCACGGCGGGTTCCCCGACGTACACGCGCACGGTGAGCTGCAGTTTCCCGCTCAGCGCATAGAAGAAACACGTCGGATGCGGCTGATCGGCCGAGGTCTTGACCTTGGAGACCTTCTGACCGTTGGCGTCCGAGACGAAGTCGGTGCCGAGATACGGGCACGGGCCTTTGCCGGTGGGTTCCGGGGCGGGCGGGATGCTGGGCGCCGCGGTCTTCGACGGCGCGGGCGAACTCGCCGCGGGCGGCGGCTGTTCCGTCGGCCCGCAGGCCGCCAGCAGCGGCACGACGAGCGGCAAGATCAGAAGACGTCGCATAGTGGCGTCCAGTGAAGCAGATCGCCGTTTTCGTGCGACGATGGCGCTGCGCGAGGAGTCTTCGGGAGGGTCAGTGCTCAGCAAGGAGCAGTACCTGGGTGCGGTGGCGGAACGTATCCAGCGCAGCGGGGGCAGGCTGAACACCGTCCAGATCGGCCCGAGCGCGGCCGTCGTGGGGCTGTTCACCGAGTCCGTGATGATGTCGACGATGAACTACTGCGTGGTCGCCGCGGCGATCCCGGAGGTGACCGCGCCCGCGTTGTACGACTTCACCGGGCTGGCGACGCAGCACGCGCGTGCGAACGTGATGGGCACGGTCGGCTGGACGGCCGCTTCGGTGGTCATCGCCGGGCTGATCGGCGACCGCGTGTACCCGGACGCCGCGCAGGCCGCGTCGGCGAAATCCGGCAACCAGTTCGGCGGTGAGACGCGCATGGTGGCCGTCGACGTTTCGGCGGCGCAGATGTACGCGTTCGTCGGCGGGAAGCTGTGGGGCGCGGCGGTACAGGGTTCGGTCAACGCGAAGCTGACGTTCTGTTTCCCGCAGCCCGCCGAGGTCTATCAGCAGGTGCAGTGGGCGCAGTCGCAGGGCCAGCAGCCACCCATGCCGCCTGGGCCGCCGCCCGGTCAGCAGCCGCCTCCCGGCTGGCAGCCACAGCAGCCACCGCCACCGCAGTACCCGGTCGGGCCGCCGCCCGCGCAGGGTCCGCCGCCGGGGCAGCATCCGCCGCACTATCCGCCGCCCGCGCCCGGTTATCCGCCGCAGCGCCCGCCGGGGTACTGATGAACCGCACGTTGCGTGGCTGGCCGTCGTTCCCCGAGGAACTTCCGGAATTCGACATCGAGGCCGCACCGGGGACCCCGCGCGAGCTTTTCCTGGAATGGCTCGACGAAGCGGGCGAACACGTACTGGCGCCGCACGCCGTCACTCTGTCCACAGTGGACTCCGAGGGGGTGCCGGACGCGCGGGTGGTGATCCTCAAGGACGTCGACGGGGACACCTGGGCGGTCGCGACGAGTTCCGAAAGCCCGAAAGGTGTTCAGCTGGCGAAGAATCCGTTCGCCGCGCTGACCTTCTTCTGGCCGGGACGAGGCCGTCAGGTGCGCCTGCGCGGCCCGGTCTCGGCCGCCGATCCCGAGGTGTCCGCCGCCGATTTCACCGCCCGGCCGCCGGCGTCCCGGGTGGAGGCGTTCATCGGCAGGCAGTCCGAGGTGCTCGGAGATCCGGCCGATCTCGACCGCGCGGCCGCGGAAGCGGAGCGGTGGGTCGAGGAGAATCCCGGCGTGGCACCGGAAACCTGGACCCGCTACCTGGTGACGCCGTCCGAAGTGGAGTTCTGGCAGGCGAGCCACGACCGGCGGCACAGGCGGCTCCGTTACCGGCGCGAGCACGGAAGCTGGCACAAAGAACGCCTCTGGCCATAAACGGTAACTGGGAACGACGATCGTCGGGTTGTCGTGGATGATTCACTTCGGCGACGGTGAACGCCCACCTTGTCCCCAGATCGTTCGGAGGCGAAATGTCCACACGCCGTCGCATCGGGGGCGCCTTGGCCGCCACAGGGCTCGCCCTGCTGGCCGTCACGACGCCCGTCGCGAGCGCCCAGACCGGCGACCCGGCGAGAGGGCTGTACTCGGTGGAGGGCGCGTCCACGCCGGACCAACGCACCGCGGTCGCTCGTACCGGCGTCGATGTCGCGGGCTCGCGCGGCGGCGCGCTGACCGTCGTCGCCACGCCAGGGCAGGCCGCCGCCCTGCGCGCCGACGGCTTCGGCCTGAAGCCGCTCGGCGACTTCGACAGCATGCTCAAGCAGCGGAGCGGACGCGCGGGCACAGCGGCGGTCGCCGGCGACTTCCCGCCGGGTGACGAGGCGTACCACACCTACGCCGAAACGACCGCTGAGCTGCAGAAAGCCGCGAAGGACCACGGCGACATCGCGACGCTGTCCAGCGTCGGCAAGTCCCACGAGGGCCGCGAGCTGAACCTGCTGAAGATCAGCGACAACGCGGGCACGGACGAGAACGAGCCCGAGGTCCTGTTCACCTGCAACCAGCACGCCCGCGAACACCTCACCACCGAGATGTGCCTGCGGATCGTGCAGCGCTTCACCAGCGGCTACGCGACCGACGCGGCCATTAAGAAGATGGTCGACGAGCACGAGATCTACGTGATCCCGAACGTCAACCCGGACGGCTCCGAGTACGACATCACCGGCGGCGAGTACCAGGGCTGGCGCAAGACGCGGAAGCCCGTGCCGGGCAGCAACGCGATCGGCACCGACCCGAACCGCAACTGGGGCTACAAGTGGAACTGCTGCGGCGGGTCGAGCAACAGCCCGTCGGCCGAGGACTACCACGGTCCGTCGGCCTTCTCCGAGCCCGAGACCAAGGCGGTCGCGGACTTCGTCGACTCCCGCGTGGTCGGCGGCGCGCAGCAGATCAAGACGCACATCGACTTCCACACCTTTTCCGAGCTGGTGCTCTGGCCGTACGGCTATACGAAGGCCGACACCGACACGGGCCTGAGCGAAGAGGAAGCGAAGCGCTTCGCCGACGTCGGCAAGCAGATGGCCGCCACCAACGGCTACACGCCGGAGCAGTCCAGCGATCTGTACGTCACCGACGGCGATGTGAACGACTGGGCGTGGGGCAAGCACAAGATCCTCAGCTACACCTTCGAGATGTACCCGAAGGACGGCGGGATCGACGGTTTCTACCCGCCCGCTTCGGTGATCCCGGAGCAGACCGCCCGCAACGACAAGGCGGTCGACATCCTGATCAACGAGGCGAAAGCCTGAGATCGGCCACTCGCGACGCCCGGCTCTTCGGCGAATCCAAGCTGAAGCTCCGGGCGTCGCCCAGTTGGTCACGGACGAACTCCTCGGTCCGCGCGATCGTCTCACGCAGCGCGGCGTCTTCATCGCCGAAGAACCGGTGGACGATCTTGCCCGTCCCGGTGTCGAACTCCCACAGGCCGGCGATGCGGCCCCGGTCGACGATGACATGACTCGGCGGATCCGCCTGCCCGCCCAGCGTCTCCCCCGCGCGGCCTCCCGGTACCGGCCGTTCGACGTCGGCGTCGGCGAGCAGCCGCGGCAGCTCTCGGTGCAGAAGGTGGATGCCGTCGATTCCGGCGAGCAGCGCGTACGACGGCTCGGACGGCACGGTGAACGCGGCGAATTCGTCGGCGATCTCCTTGGGCAGCAAGAGATCGGTGCCGTCGAGCGGAACGAGTTCCAGCTGTTCCGCGATCTTCTTCGCACTGGCGGCGGTGAAACCGGAGAACCAGCGGAAATGCTTCAGCGACGCCGGGGCCGCCCACGAGAAGTACCGCCGGGCGAGTTCCGTCCGCGCGGTGTCCATATCGGACAGTCCGCCGCGCGGGGACGGCGTCCAGCGGACGTAGCCGTAGCGCTGCTGGTCCAGCCGCCCGTCGACCGGGACCCGGCGGATGTCGCCGCGGGCCTGGAGCAGGCCGAGCGCGAGCGGCAACGTCGTGGTGGTGCCGCGTTTGCGCCCCGCTTCCCCGAGGTTGCGCACCGCCGATCCGGCGGCGTCCTTGATCGCGGCCGGGCTGAGCGGCTCGCCGGAGCCGTCGAGCAGATCGGCGACGGTGACGCACAACTGCTCGATCTCGGCCTGTGTGACGCCGAGGTATTTCTCCGCGGCCGCGAGTTCACCGACGGGCGCCGCGGCCCCGACGGTCAGGCCGAGCTCGAAATCCGCCGACGGCAGCACGTAGGTGCAGCCGCGCGCCGAAGGCAGTTCGTGGATGGCGAGCCGCGCGACGTCCGCGTCGACCGTCTCGCGATCGAGGCGGGCTCTGGCGAACAGCCCGAGGTAGGGCGCCGATCCGCCGACCGAGCGCATCCAGCCGGTCCGCTCCAGCACGGCGGCCGCCGACGCCCCGTGCAGCGTTCCGTCGAGCCCCTGCCGATGTGCCCACCACGCGCGCAGCTTGTCGGTCGCCATGACTCCACGGTATGGGTATCGGGCGATACCCCGCAGCCTGGCACGATGACCGGATG
Organism: Amycolatopsis sp. TNS106; assembly: GCF_019330265.1. Taxonomy (NCBI): domain Bacteria; kingdom Bacillati; phylum Actinomycetota; class Actinomycetes; order Pseudonocardiales; family Pseudonocardiaceae; genus Amycolatopsis; species Amycolatopsis sp. TNS106. The sequence goes on from NZ_CP024972.1 coordinate 6,346,355, forward strand.
CTGGTCGAACTGGCCATAGGCGACGCGTACGGAGGCTCCTTCGAGCACGCGTACCCGAGCTTCGTCGCCGAACACAACAAGCTGACCGGGTACGTGCCGCATCACGGGCAGCCCGGCGCCCCGGCCGGTCGCTACACCGACGACACGCAGATGACGATCGCCATCGCCGAGGTGCTCGTGTCGGGGCGGCGCTGGACACCGCTGCTGCTCGCCGAACAGTTCGTGCGCGCGTACCACCGCGACCCGCACGACGGCTACGCGCCGCGTTTCCATCAATTGCTCAGCGAGGTCCGGGACGGCGAAGAGCTGCTGCGGCGGCTTCGGCCGCAGAGCGACAAGAGCGGTGCGGCCATGCGCGCCGGGCCGATCGGGCTCCTGCCGACCGTCGACGACGTCCTCTACCACGCGAAACTGCAGGCCAGGATCACCCACGACACCCCGGCCGGGATCGCCGCGGCGCAGGCCGCCGCGCTGGCCGTGCACTACTGCCACCATCGGGTGGGCCCGCTTTCCGAGGTCGCGCGGTGGATCGACGGCATCCTTCCGGAAGACGTCGGGCACGGCGGCTGGGCGCTGCCGTGGTCCGGCAAGGTCGGGCCGCAGGGGTGGATGAGCGTGCGCGCCGCGCTGACCACGCTCGCGACCGGCCGGAGCCTGAGCGGGATGCTCCACGCCGCTGTCGCGCTCACCGGCGACGTCGACACCGTCGCGACGATCGCGCTGGCCGCCGCGTCACGCTCGCCCGAGGTGTCGCAGGATCTGCCGCCGACGCTGTGGCGCGACCTGGAGAACGGCGAATTCGGCCGCGACTACCTGGCGGGACTCGACGAGCGGCTACTGCACATCTGACGTAGGCGGCCTCCACGGAACGCGGACGCGCACGCCGTCCGGTTTCGGCAGACTGGGCGGGTGAAGTGGCTGATCAGGGGCGGAGCCGTCGCCGCTTGGCTCGCGGTGGGCGCGCTGCTCGTCGTCGGCACGGCGAATCTCGAACCCGGGCAGGGGGAACGCCCGGTCGACGCGTTCGGCTTCGCGGTCGTCGCGCTCGCTTGTCTCGCGCTCGCCGCCGTGTGGCGGCTCCCGGTGGCCGCGGCCGGGACGGAAGCGTTTGCGCTCCTGCTCTACCTGGGGTTCGGCTATCCCGACGGTCCGGTGTTGTTCGCCGGTCTCGTGCCGCTGTTCGCGCTCGGAACCCTGCGGCCGCGACGGCTCGCGTACGCCGTCGCGGGCGGTATGGCGGTGATCGTCGTCGGCGCGAACCTGGCCACCGGTGGGGCGGGCGTCCTCGATCTGGTCTTCGTCGGCTGGGCAGGCTTCGCGGTCTTCGCGGCCGACGCGCTTCGAGCGCGGCGGGAGCGTGCCGCCGCCTCCGAACAGGCGGAACGCGATCGCGTCCTCGGTGAGAGGCTGCGCATCGCCCAGGATCTGCACGACAGCGTCGGCCACGCGATGGCGGTCATCAACGTCCAGTCGGGATTGGCCGAGCACGTGATCGACGATCACCCGGAAGTGGCGAAGGAAGCGCTCGGAGTCGTCCGCTCGGTCAGCGGCACGATCCTCGACGAGCTGAACGCGATGGTGCGGCTGCTGCGCGACGACTCCGCCCCGCTCGCGCCGGCACCGGGGATGGCGGACCTTCCCGCGTTGGTCGCTTCGGCGAATCAGGCGGGCCTGGCCGTCACGCTGGACCTCGACGCTCCCGGGATCGGGCGGCCGGTCGGCGGCGCGGTGTACCGGATCGTCCAGGAATCGCTCACGAACGCCGCGAAACACGGAGCGCCTGCCGCCGAGGTGACGGTGCGGGCCGACGAGAGCGGTCTGCGGCTTGACGTAATCAACGAAGTCCGCGCGCCCGGTCCGGACATTCCCGGTGCCGGGATCAGCGGAATGGGTGAACGGGCCAGGGCGACCGGCGGCACACTGACCGCGGGCCGCGAGGACGGGAGGTTCCGGGTGAGCGCGCGATGGCCGTGATCAGGGTGGTGCTCGCCGACGACCAGTTGCTGGTGCGGTCCGGGTTCGCGGCGCTGCTCCGGTTGGAAGCCGGAATCACCGTGGTGGGTGAAGCGGATGACGGCGAGACGGCGGTGGCCGTCGTCGCGGAAACCGTGCCCGACGTGGTGCTGATGGATATCCGGATGCCGGGGACGGACGGGCTGGAAGCCACCCGGCGGATCATGGCGGACGAACGGCTTTCCGGTGTCCGTGTCCTCATGCTGACGACGTTCGACCTCGACGAATACGTCTTCGACGCGCTGCGCGCCGGAGCGAGCGGCTTCCTGCTCAAACACACCAGGCCCGCCGATCTGATCCAGGCGGTCCGCGTCGTGGCGGCGGGAGACGCTCTCCTCTCCCCGAGCGTGACCAGGCGCCTGATCGCGGAATTCACCGCGCGGCCGTCACCTTCCCTGCCCCGTGCCGACGGCTCGGCGTTCACCGAACGCGAGCATGAAGTCGTTCTTCGCGTGGCACGGGGAATGTCGAACGAAGAGATCGCGCGGGAGTTCGTGATCAGCGCGGCGACCGTGCGGACCCATGTCAGCCGGGCGATGACCAAGGTCCACGCCCGCGACCGGGCCCAGCTCGTGGTCTTCGCCTACCAGAGCGGCATGGTGCGCGTCTGACGTAGCCGCCGATCCCCACACCGGCACGACGACGCGACCCCGGCCCGCGAGCGACGCTTTCGCCATGAAATTCCTCGCGAAAGCCGCACTGCTCACCGCATTCCTCTCCCTGTCCGGAACCACGACCGCGATCGCCTCGGAACGCCCGGCCCGCTGCGCCGAACAACGCTTCGCGGTCCTGGTGAACGGAGAACGCCAGACGATCGCGGGCGAACTCTGCGTCCGGGGGAAACTCACCCCGCGCACTCCGGTCCAGATTCTGTTGCACGGCGGGACCTACGACCGCGCCTACTGGGACTGGCCGTACCAGCCACGTCGATACTCCTATGTGGACAGTGCGACCCGCGCGGGCTACGCGACGCTCAATCTCGACCGGCTCGGTTACGGCCGTAGCAGCCGTCCGGATCCGGAAACGCTCGACTTCGAGGCCGGCGGCGAGGCCGTGCACCAGGTCGTCCGGCAGCTGCGCCCGCGGTTCCGCACGATCGTCCTCAATGGACACTCGATGGGAGGGCTCGTCGCGGAACGGGCCGCCGGACGGGGTGGCGTCGACGCCGTGATCGTCAGCGGTATCCCCCGCGACCGGCCCGGCGCGCGGACCGAAGCCGCGTCGCCGTTCCATCCGGCCGAACTGGACCCGAAGTTCGCCGGAAAGCCTTGGGCCCGCGGCTATTTCACGACACGTCCCGGCACCCGCGCGCAGACCTTCCACCACCCCGGCACCTACGATCCGGCGATCATTCCCGTCGAAGAAGCCCTCAAGGACACGCTGGCGTCGGCGGAACTCCGTTCGGTGGGCCCCGGCGCGGCGAACCGATCGGCACCGAAGGTCCCGACGGCGTACGTCCTCGGCGAGCACGACACGCTGGTCTGCGGAAACGGTGACTGCGGGGCCGACGAGATCGTGCGGGGCAGCGGTCACTCAATCAACACCAGCCTCGCGGCGCCGGCCTTCTACCGCTGGACCTTCACCTGGCTGGCTCGAAAGTTAGGGTAACCTAACATACACTGGTCGTATGGATTCCTTGACGCCGGTTCGCGAAGCCGCCGACCATTTCGGGCTGGCGATCTCGACCCTCCATTACTGGGAACGCCGCGGGCTCATCACGGCCTTCCGCCGCTCAGGGCAGCGGTACTACGACGACGACCAGCTGTATCGCATCGCGCTGATCAAGCACTGGCGGCGGATCGGCGGGCTCGGCCTGACCAGGATCTCCGAGCTGCTCGCCGAACAGCACCGCTGGCGGGAGGTGGTGACGGGCAGGCTCGCCGAGATCGAACAGGAGCGTGCGCGGCTCGACACCGCGCACGACTACCTGGTCGAGCTCCTCACCTGCCGCCGCGAGGGGAACCTTGAGGACTGTCCTTGGTTCCGTGAACGGGTCGACCTGCCCGCCCACGCGGCGGCGAGCTGAGTCCCGGCATCGCCACCGCCGCGACCACCGCGGCGGCCGCGAGGCAGGCGGCGGAGGCGAGGAACGCGGCGGTGTAGCCGTGCACCAGCGCCTCTCCCTTCGGCAGGCCGGACGGCGAACTCGCGGTCACGGCCGCCGCGAGCGCGGTCAACGCGGCGAGACCGAGCGCGCTGCTGGTCTGCCGGACCGTGTTCAGCAGACCGGCGGCCAGGCCGTTCTGGCGTTCCGGCACCCCGCTGGTGGCGGCCACGGTGATCGGCGTGAAGGCCGCGGCCGTCCCGAATCCGAAGACCATTCCCGGCACCAGCACGGAGACGACGTAGGAAGAATGCGCACCGGCCAGCGCCGCGACCCCGGCGAAACCCACCGCGCCGATCGCGCAGTACAGCGCCGCCGCCCGCCGAGGGCCGATTCGCACCGACAACCCGCTCGCGGTCCGCGCGCCGGCGAACATCGCCGCCCCCACCGGCAGATAGGCCAGCCCCGCTCGCAGCGGCGAGTAACCGTGGACGTCCTGCAGGTACAGCGAAAGCATGATCGGGCTGGCGAAGAAACCCAGCCCCAGCAGGAAGATCACCACGTTTCCGCTGCTGACCGAACGCAGCCGGAAGATCCCGAGCGCGACGAGCGGTTCGTCGGCCCACCGGTGCTGGTGCAGTACGAACACACCGAGCAGGACGACCCCGCCGATCAGCGGGAGCAGCACGGATCCGCTTCCCCAGCCGTCGGCCGAAGAACGCATCACCGCGTAGACCACGCCGACGAGTCCGGTCACCGACAACACCGCGCCGAGCACGTCCAGCCTGCCGCGAAGACGGCTTCGATCTCGGAGCGGCAGCACCGCTCCGGCGACGAAAACGGCCACGACGCCGATCGGGACGCTGACGAAGAACACCCAGCGCCAGCCCGCCCACTGGGTCAGCAAGCCGCCGATCACCGGCCCAGCCGCGGCCGCGGCCGCCCCCACCGCGCTCCAGGTGCCCAAGGCCCGCGCGCGACGGGCGGGTTCGGTGAAGGTCGTGGTCAGCAAGGACAACGTCACCGGCATCAGCAGCGCGCCACCGAACCCTTGCACCGCACGGGCGACGAGCAGCGTTTCCGGCGAACCGGCCAGCCCGGCGGCGAGCCGCGCGACGGTGAACAGGCTCATCCCGAGCACGAAGATCCGCCGGGCCCCGAACCCGTCGCACAATCGCCCGCCCAGCAACAGGAAACCGGCGAAAACGAGCGTGTACGCGTTCACCACCCAGGTCAGCGCGGCGTCGGGGAAACCAAGGCCGAACCGGATCGCGGGCAGGGCGACGGAAACGATCGTCGCGTCGAGGATGACGACGAACGATCCGGCGCACGCCAGCGCGAGCACGACGCCCTCATGGGGACCACGTTCCATACCTCAAGCCCTCCAGTCCGGCGGCGGATGATCTTCCGCCGCCGGGCCAGCGTGCACGCTGAAGCGCGCTTGAGGGCAAGCCGTATCACCAGGAAGGCCGGTACCGCAGGCCTTGCTCGTAGTACTGGTCGTCGGATTCCGCCGGTTCGGGCAGTTCGTCCCCGGCGGGCCCTGCCGGTTCTTCCGAACGGTCCTTGAGCACCACGTTCTCGGTACTCGCGGGCGGGCGGCGCGAGACCGGCGCGACGGTTTCCCCTGTCTCTTGGAACGAAGGGGTGAACCCGAGCCGCCAGCGGAGCCTGTCGGTGATGTACCCGGCGTTGCCGATCGGCGCCATCAGTTCCGCACTGCGTTTCGCGGATCCTTGCTGCGCTTCCTGGTAGGTCCGCATGACGGTGTCCGCGATCTCGGCGGGCGACATCCGCGACACGGCTTCGCTCACCCTGAGCCGCGTCATCACACCGTCGGTGTTGACCGAAACGGAAACGGCACCGTCCGGCGAGGACGCCTCCACCGAGAGTGCGGCCAGCGCCTCGAGCATCGCTTGCCGGTCGTTGACCGGTTTCCTGGGTGCCGGTTTGTCAGCCACGATCCTCCGTCAGTCGACCGGGAGCGGCGACAGTTCCCTCGGCGGTTCCTGGAACTTGCCGTCGTTCGAGATGTCGACGTTCTTGTCCCGGACCCGCTTTTCCGTTCCCTTGTCGGTGTTCTCCGTTTCGAAGTTGCCGGGATCGAAGGTCTCGCCGGGGCTGACGTCCGGCGGCTCGGGAATGATCGGCAGGTTGTTGATCTCGGTGTTGATCTTCGAGATCAGCGACTCCGACGCACGGAACATGCCTTCCCTGATGTTGACCACACCGTCGTGGAAGCTGTTGTAGATCATCTCGGGGCTGTCCCCGACGATGTCGGCCTGCACGGTGGCCGCCGTGGCGAGCCCGGCTCCGGCCGCCGCGCCGGCGACCTGCACCCCGTTCGCGGTGGTGAAGAACGCCGCCGCGGTGAGACCACCGGCCGGTGGCACGGCCGCCACGAGCAGAGCGGTGACAGCGGCGGCGAAGGTCGCGGCCAGTGCCTTCTGCAGGGCGGATTCGTCCTGCCGTTCCTGGTCGTCGCGGTACTTTTCCGCGGCGGTCAGGAAGGAAGCGGCGAGAGCGCTCAGGTCGGCCCGTGCGGTCGCGATGGCGTCCCGCGCGGCCACGATGTCGGCTTCCAGCACGGTGAGTTTGGTGCCCACGCGGGCGTAGGTGTTCACGAGACCCTGGATGTAGCTCTTGGCGGTCTCGGCGCCTTCACCGCGCCACTTGAGCAACAGGACCAAGGACCGGTCGAGCGGCGCTTTCGTGTCCTGGAAAGCGTTCCAGAGACCTTCGTAGGCCTCGATCATGGTCTGCAGGCTGTTCTCGCCGACGAGCTCCGCCTCGGAGAACTCGAGGAAGAAGTCGCGGACCTGTTCCTTGCGACCGCCGGTCATGTCGACGTCGCTGCCGAACGTCCAGTCCAGGAAAAGGAGGTCCAGCGCCGTGTAGGCCTTTTCGGCGCCGGCTTGGAGATCGTGGGAGATCCCCTCGAGGAGTTCGCTGTAGTCGCCAGTTCCGGCGGTGGTCTCCGCGTCCAGTGCGGTGAAGTACCCGTCGTCCACGCCGCTACCCCTGGTTCCCGTATGCCGCGCGGTTCATTCGCTGCTTGTTGTCCTCGTCCACGGATTCGTACAGTTCGGCCACCCGCTCCAAGGCGCGGGACGCGTCCTGCGTGCTGCGGTGCAGTTTCGCGAGCATCTTCTCGACGGCCTGGCGGTGTTCCTCGTAGGCCGCCGAAACCCCGCGCATGCCCAGGGTTTTCCCGAACGCGGTGTCCGGCGCGAAAAAGCCGGGGAGAAGGCCTCCCGTGACCGGGTCGGGAGCGGGCACGTCCTGCCCTCGCACCCCGGTATGGGCGGTACTGACTATGTCCGCGGCATTCTGCAGTTCCTTGCTCGACAACCTGAGATCGTCGAGGTCGGTTTCGAAACTGACCATGTTCACCTCGCTGTCCGGATTCCACCCTCATGTAAGCAGCGTTGACTTGGCTGGACGCGAGACTTTGTCATCCGCGTACGGTGACGAACGTCACCCGTCAGACGCAGGCCCAGCAGTAGAGACGGTCGCCCCTGGTCGTGGCCGTGCGGGCGAGTTCCGCAAGCTCGGTCAGCACGGCGACCAGGTCGGCGGGATCGGCCTGACCGCCGAACTCCTCGGTTCGGGACCAGGGCTCGGCCACCTCACGCAGGCGAGCCTCGTCGGCGTCGGACAGCCCAGCGGACAACTCTTCGGTCAGCGCGACGACCAGACGCGCGCCGTCGTCGGCCATGGCGACCGGGGCGAGGTCGCGTTCGATGACGGTGTCGTAGTCGGCACCGGTGAGCAGGGACTCCAGCGTGCCCAGCTGTACGAACGGGTCCAAACCTTTGAGCGCGACGGTCGGGAAGGAGGCCTCGGCCGGACCGCCGTCGAGGTCGATCGTGGTGGCCGCGGCGTCGTGGTCCGGCGCGGCGAAGTAGTCGAAGAGCACACCCATGCGCGCATTCTGCCGGGAAACGAAAAGACCACCCGGAGTGCGGGTGGTCTTCGTGGATCCAGAGTGGAGCTGAGGGGAATCGAACCCCTGACCCCCGCCTTGCAAAGGCGGTGCTCTACCAATTGAGCTACAGCCCCCGGTCGCAGGCGATCATGATAACCGCCCGCGCCGAAATCAGTTGTTGCGGGACGCGTCCGCGGCCTTGGCCGGGGCGCTTCCGTTCGTGGAAGCGGAGCCCAACGGACGCTCGGTGGGAGCGGTGGCCTCACGCCAGAGGTCGGCCTCGGCCTTGGCGGCCTTGTTGCGCTTGATCACGAACAGCACGCCGCCCGCGATGACCGCGAGTGCCAACAGCTTCTTCATCAGAAGCCCCCTCTTTCCGCCGAGTTGCTCCGCTTACCCACCGATGCTACTGCACGTCGTTCGCCGGACGCCTGGTGCCCGACGTTCCACGTGGAACCGAGGGCCGGGCAACGAAAAAGCCGACCCGCGAGAATCGCGAACCGGCTTTCGGAGTGGGCCCACCAGGACTTGAACCTGGGACCTCTTCGTTATCAGCGAAGCGCTCTAACCGCCTGAGCTATGGGCCCGAACGAGGAGAAGATTACAGGACGCCTTTCGGCGCCCTGCAACCGGGTCACTCTCGTTCGGAAAGGGTCACTTCCAGGCCTCCGGCGAGGTCGGCGGAGACGTTGTAGATGAAGGCGCTGACGGTCGCCAGCGCCGAGATCAGCACGATGTTGATGGCGCCGAGGATGGCCGCGATCCCGAAGACACGGCCGGCGCTGATCAACGGGTCGGCCGGCGCGTCGGCCCCTTCGCCGCCGACGAGCGACGAGTAGGTCCCGTTGAGTTTGTCCCAGACACCCATGCCGTCGAGGACGGTGTACAGGACGCCGACGGCGACGAGCCACACGAAGAACAGCGCGACGCCGAGGACGAGGGACAGTTTCAGCACCGACCAGGGGTCGAAGCGTTTGATCTGCAGGCTGGCGCGACGCGGTCCGCGGCCGGGGCGGCGGAGAGCGGTCGGTGCGGCACGGGTGCGGGAGGCCGACGGGATGGCGGAGGGGGCGGGGTCGCCCTCTCCGCTGTCACCGAAGAGCCTCTTCGCGGCCGTGCCGCTGACACCGTGATAGTCGGTCACGGTCGTCGCGTCCCGCTGCGGGTCCGAGTGGGCCACGTCTTCGGTGGCGACCGAAGACACCGAGACCGTCTGCTCGCTGGAGCCTTCGGGTTCCCCGGCGCCGCTGTCGCGCTGCCAGGGCGGGCTCGACGAACCCGCCTGCGCGCCGCCTGCTTCGGGCTTCTCGGATGGTGTCACGAGGTGTCAGTCCTTACCCAGTACGTGGGGCGTCGTCTACTCCTGCTCCGACGCCGGGGTTTCTTCTCCTTCAGTACTACCTGCAGTGGCGACGTCTGAGGGCTCGTCCGCGTTGCGTGCGACCGCGAGAAGAGTGGTTCCTTCGTCGAGATTCATCAGCCGCACCCCCTTCGTCTGCCTGCCTGCCTTGCGCACCTGTCCGGCCGAAGTCCGGATCACCCCGCCGCTGGAGGTGATCGCGTACAGCTCGTCTTCGGCGTCGACGATGACCGCGCCCACCAGCCTGCCACGTTTCTGGTCGTACTGAATGGTGAGCACACCCTTGCCGCCGCGGCCCTGCACCGGATAGTCCTCGGTCGGGGTGCGCTTGGCGTAGCCGCCGGCGGTGGCGACGAGAAGGAACCGGTCCGGCTGGACGACGTTGATGCCGAGCAGTTCGTCGCCGTCGTTGAACCGCATGCCCAGCACACCGGACGTCGCGCGGCCCATGGGACGCAGGGCTTCGTCGGTGGCGTGGAAGCGGATCGACTGGCCTTCCGCTGACACGAGGAGCAGGTCGTCCTCGGCGGCCGCGAGGACCGCGCCGACCAGCTCGTCGCCTTCGCGCAGGTTGACGGCGATGAGGCCGCCGGCGCGGTTGGAGTCGAAGTCGGTGAGCTTCGTCTTCTTCACCAGGCCGCGGCGGGTCGCGAGCACGAGGTACGGGGCGACCTCGTAGTTCGGGATCTCGATGACCTGGGCGATCTGCTCGTCGGGCTGGAACGCGAGCAGGTTCGCGACGTGCTGGCCGCGCGCGTTGCGGTTGGCCTCGGGCAGGTCGTAGGCCTTGGCCCGGTACACGCGGCCCTTGTTCGTGAAGAACAGGATCCAGTCGTGCGTCGAGCAGACGAAGAAGTGCTGGACGATGTCGTCCTGTTTGAGGGTCGCGCCCTGGACGCCCTTGCCGCCGCGTTTCTGCGAGCGGTACAGATCGGTTTTCGTCCGCTTGGCGTAACCCGTGCGGGTGATGGTGACGACGACGTCCTCGACCGCGATGAGGTCTTCGACCGACACGTCACCGTCGAACGGGATGATCTTGGTGCGCCGGTCGTCGCCGTATTTGTCGACGATCTCCTGCAGTTCCTCGGCGATGATCGAGCGCTGCCGCTCGGGCTTCTCGAGGATGTCCTTGAGGTCGGCGATCTCGAGTTCGATCTCGGCCAGGGTGTCGATGATCCGCTGCCGCTCCAGTGCCGCGAGGCGGCGGAGCTGCATGTCGAGGATCGCGGTCGCCTGGATCTCGTCGACGTCGAGCAGGCTCATCAGGGCGGGCCGGGCCTCTTCGGCCGAAGGCGACCGCCGGATGAGGGCGATGACCTCGTCGAGCATGTCCAGCGCCTTGACCAGACCGCGCAGGATGTGGGCGCGTTCCTCGGCCTTGCGCAGCCGGAAGCGGGTCCGGCGGACGATGACGTCGATCTGGTGCTTCACGTAGTGCCGGATCATCTGGTCCAGCCGCAGCGTGCGGGGCACGCCGTCGACCAGGGCCAGCATGTTGACACCGAAGTTCTGCTGCAGCTGGGTGTGCTTGTACAGGTTGTTCAGCACGACCTTCGCGACCGCGTCACGTTTGATCGTGACGACGATCCGCATCCCGCTGCGGCTGTTGGACTCGTCGGCGATGTCGGAGATGCCGGTGAGCTTGCCGTCGCGGACCAGGTTCGCGATGTTCTCGACCAGGTTGTCCGGGTTGACCTGGTACGGCAGCTCGGACACGACCAGGATCGTGCGGCCCTTGGCGTCCTCTTCGACCTCGACGACCGCACGCATGCGCACGGAGCCGCGGCCGGTGCGGTACGCGTCCTCGATCCCGGAGTTGCCGAGGATCATCGCCCTGGTCGGGAAGTCCGGGCCCTTGATCCGGACCAGCAGCGCGGCGAGCAGCTCGTCGTCGCTGGCCTCGAAGTTCTCCAGCGCCCATTTGACGCCGTCGGCGACCTCGCGCAGGTTGTGCGGCGGGATGTTGGTCGCCATCCCGACCGCGATCCCGGAACCACCGTTGACCAGCAGGTTCGGGAACCGCGACGGCAGGACGTCGGGCTCCTGGGTGCGGCCGTCGTAGTTGTCGGAGAAGTCGACGGTCTCTTCTTCGATGTCCTGCAGCATGTGCATCGCGAGATGCGCCAGCCGGGACTCGGTGTACCGCATGGCGGCGGCGGGGTCGTTGCCCGACGAACCGAAGTTGCCCTGGCCGTCGATCAGCGGGTACCGCAGCGACCACGGCTGAGCGAGCCGCACCAGCGCGTCGTAGATCGCGGAGTCACCGTGCGGGTGGTAGTTGCCCATCACGTCGCCCACGACGCGGGAGCACTTGTTGTACCCGCGGTCGGGGCGGAAGCCGGAGTCGAACATCGAGTACAGCACGCGGCGGTGCACCGGCTTGAGGCCGTCTCGCACGTCCGGCAGTGCCCGCGACACGATGACGCTCATCGCGTAGTCGATGTAGGAGCGCTGCATCTCCTGCTGGATGTCGACCGGTTCGATCCGGTCGTGGTCCGGAGCAGGCGGCAAGGTTTCCGTCATGAGGTCCTTCTCGTGGGAGCAGTCCTAAGGGGACAAAAGAGCGGGACGTCGCTAGACGTCTAGGAAACGCACGTCCTTGGCATTACGCGTGATGAAGGAACGGCGGGCTTCGACGTCCTCGCCCATCAGGACGGAGAACAGGTCGTCGGCCTGCGCGGCGTCGTCCAGGGTGACCTGGCCGAGCAGCCGGTTCGCCGGGTCCATCGTGGTCTCCCACAGCTCTTCGGCGTTCATCTCGCCGAGACCCTTGTAGCGCTGGATCGCGTCGTCCTTCGGCAGCTTCCGGCCGGCTTCGACACCCGCCTGGATGACGGCGTCGCGCTCACGGTCGGAGTAGGCGTACTCCGGGTCTTGCCGCGGCCACTTGATCTTGTACAGCGGCGGGCGCGAGAGGAACACGTGTCCGTGCTCGATCAGCGGGGGCATGAACCGGAACAGGAAGGTGAGCAGCAGCGTGGTGATGTGCTGGCCGTCCACGTCGGCGTCGGCCATCAGCACGATCTTGTGGTAGCGCAGCTTCTCGATGTCGAACTCTTCGTGGATACCGGTGCCGAGCGCGGTGATCAGCGACTGGACCTCGGTGTTCTTGAGGACGCGGTCGATACGGGCCTTCTCGACGTTGATGATCTTGCCTCGGATCGGCAGGATCGCCTGGTACATCGAGTCGCGGCCTTCCTTGGCCGAACCGCCCGCCGAGTCACCCTCGACGATGTAGAGCTCGCATTCCGACGGGTTGGTCGAGCGGCAGTCCTTGAGCTTGCCGGGCAGCCCGCCGATCTCCAGCGCGCCCTTGCGGCGGACCAGATCGCGCGCCTTGCGGGCGGCCATCCGCGCCTGCGCCGAGGAGATCGACTTGTTGATGATCGTCTTCGCCTCGGTGGGGTTGCGCTCGAACCAGTCGGCCAGCCATTCGTTCGAGGTCTGCTGCACGAACGTCTTGGCCTCGCTGTTGCCCAGCTTGGTCTTGGTCTGGCCTTCGAACTGCGGCTCGGAGAGCTTGATCGAGACGATCGCGGCGAGCCCCTCGCGCACGTCGTCACCGGAGAGGTTGGCGTCCTTCTCCTTGAGCAGCTTCTTCTCGCGCGCGTACGCGTTGACGACGCGGGTGAGCGCGGCGCGGAAGCCCTCTTCGTGCGTGCCGCCCTCGTGTGTGTTGATCGTGTTGGCGAAGGTGTACACCGACGGCGTGAAGCCGTTGTTCCACTGCATGGCGACCTCGACCTCGAGGCCGGTGCCCTTGGCCTCGAAGGAGATCACGGACGCGTGGATCGGGTCCTTGCTGCCGTTGATGTGCTTGACGAAGTCTTCGAGACCACCCGGGTAGCAGTAGGTCTTCTCCTTGACCCGCGCCGCCTGGCCGGAAGCGTCCGCTTCGGTCTCTTCGTCGGCGACGCGCTCGTCGCGCAGCGAAAGGGTCAGGCCCTTGTTGAGGAAGGCCATCTCCTGGAGACGCCGGGAGATCGTCTCGAAGTTGTACGTCGTGGTCTCGAAGATGTCGCCGTCGGCCCAGAAGGTGATCGTGGTGCCGGTGTCCTCGGCGGGGCCGAGATCCTCCAGCTCACCCGGGATCTGGTCGGTGTACACCTGCCGCCAGCTGTGTCCGCCGCGTTTGACTTCGGCGATCAGCTTGGTCGAGAGCGCGTTCACCACGGAGACGCCGACGCCGTGCAGACCACCGGAGACCGCGTAGGAGTCGCTGTCGAACTTGCCGCCCGCGTGGAGCACGGTGAGCACGACCTCGAGAGTCGGCTTCATCTCCTTGGGGTGCATGTCGACCGGGATGCCGCGGCCGTCGTCCACGACGCGCACGCCACCGTCGGCCAGCAGGGTAACCTCGACCTTGGTCGCGTAACCGGCCATCGCCTCGTCGACGGAGTTGTCGACCACCTCCTGGACGAGGTGGTGGAGGCCGCGTTCACCGGTGGAACCGATGTACATGCCGGGACGCTTGCGGACGGCTTCGAGGCCTTCGAGCACCGTGATCGACGACGCGTTGTACTCGCTCTTGTTCTCGGTCACAGGCGTTGATTCTCCTCGTCTCGCCCGAGCGGACGCTCGCTCATCTCCAGTGTACTTGGCCGCGTTCGCAGACATGCGGCAAGGACACCCCTGATTTGCTCACAGGCGCGCTAATTCGTTCGAAGAAGAGTCTTGACGTTCGCGAAGCACTCTGGGCGCCTTCTCGGGGCTTTGATGGCACGGTCTTCGAAGGCAAGTCGCGCCGAAGCGCAACTCGGATCAGCCGTACGTGTCACGCGGGCCGCGTCCCGGCACGTGCCGCGGCCCTTTCCGCCAACTCGGCGCCGTCGGCCCCTGGATCCGCATCTTCTTCACCACGCCGTGCCCGACGCCCTTCGCGATCTTCGCCAGCAGCTGCCCCTGGAGCAGGCGAAGCTGCGTCGCCCACGCCGTCGAGCTCGCGCGGACGGTCAGCTCACCGTCCTTCAGGGCCACCGGCTGGGCGTGTTCGGCGACCTCTTCACCCACAAGCCGTGCCCAATGGCCGAAGACCTGACCGTTGGCCAGCCGCGTGTTCCAGCCGCGGTCGACCGCGATCCGGGAGGCGAGCCTGCCGAGCGGTTGCGGGTCGCGGGCGTCGGCACCCGGCCCTGACCAACGACGACGTCGCGGGCTTTGCCCTGCCGAACCGGCTCCCCCGCCGGTGACACGGCCGCGGCGCACGCCCGGTTCAACGCCACGGGCCTTGGCTTTGGCCTTCGCGGCGTCCAGCGCGGCACGAGCCAGGTCACGGCCCGTAGCCGATTCCTTGCTTTCGGTATCGACTGGGCCGTTCGGTACCGCGGCTTGTTCACGCTGCGTGTCGAACAAGGCTCCCTCACCCGGGTTACCGCCCGGACGGGGGGTGTCAAGCCGCTTATCAGGCCCTTTGGTCACGCGGGGCGATAACGCGTTCCCGGTGTTATCCACACTGTCCACAGGTTTGTCCCCAGATCGGTGGGCAACTGCTGTGGCGCCGATCACCCGGGGTGTCCGCTGCATGCCGGTCACCCTCGGTTGATCTCACCATCCGCCACGAGGAACCGGTGCCCGGCCAGTTCGGCGGGCACGTCCTCGTCCACGGCGGCGGTCACCAGCACCTGCTCGGCGCCTGCCGCCACCTCCGCCAGCCGGGCCCGGCGACGCCGGTCCAGCTCGGCGAACACATCATCCAGCAGAAGTACCGGTTCCCCGGCCTCGCCACGCAGGAGCTCGTAGCTTCCCAGACGCAGCGCGAGGGCGAACGACCAGGACTCCCCATGGCTCGCGTAGCCCTTCGCCGGTGCTTCGCCGAGGATGAGATCGAGCTCGTCCCGGTGCGGGCCGACCATGCTCACCCCGCGCTCCAGCTCCAGGTTCCGCGACCGTTTCAGCGCCTCGACCAGCACGTCCTTGAGTACCGCCTGGTCAGCGCGAGGACCGTCCGGAACGCCGTAGCCCTCTGGCATCGCTTCGCCCAGGCTCGACTTGTACGCGATCTTCGCCGGTCTCGAGTCCGGCGCGACCCCCATGTACGCGGCGGCCGCGTACGGCGCGAGGTCCGCGATCAGGTTGAGCCGGGCGGCCAGCAACGCGGCGCCCGCCACCGCCAAGTGGTCGTCCCAGACGTCGAGCGTCGACAACGCGTACGGGTCTTCGCGTCCCGTACGTCGTTTGCCCGCCGTCTTGAGCAGGGCGTTCCGCTGCTTCAGCACCTTCTCGTAGTCGGCGCGGACGCCGGCATACCGGGGCGCGCGCAGCACGAGGAGCTCGTCCATGAAACGGCGGCGTTCCCCGGGATCCCCGCGCACGAGCGCCAGATCCTCCGGGGAGAACAGCACCGTGCGCAGGATCCCGAGCACGTCACGGGGCTTGCCGACCGCGCCGCGGTTGACCCGCGCGCGGTTCGCCTTGCCGGGCGTGATCTCCAGCTCGACCGTCAGCTCGCGGTCTTCGTTGACCACCGCGACCCTGATCAGCGCGCGTTCGCACCCGTGCCGCACCAACGGCGCGTCGGTCGCGACGCGGTGCGAGCCCAGGGTCGCGATGTAGCCGATCGCCTCGAGGAGGTTCGTCTTGCCGCGGCCGTTCTGTCCGACGAGGACGGTCGGGCCGGGTTCGAGCGCGAGATCGGCTTGTGGCCAGGACCGGAAGTCGGTGACCTGCAGATGTCTTAAGTACAACCCGTTTGCCTAGTCGCCGGCCTTTTTGACCGAGTGCCCGCCGAACTGGTTGCGCAGCGCGGCGACGGCCCGCATGGCGGCGGAGTCCTCCTGGCGCGAAGCGAACCGCGCGAACAGCGCGGCCGAGATGACCGGCGCCGGGACCGCGTTGTTGATCGCCTCTTCGAGAGTCCACCGGCCTTCGCCGGAATCCTCGACGTAACCCTCGAGGTCGTCCAGTTCCGGGTCCTCGTCGAGCGCGCGGACGAGCAGGTCGAGAAGCCACGAGCGGACGACGGTCCCCCGCTGCCAGCCCTTGATCACCGCGGGCACGTTCTCGACGACCTTCGCGGCTTCGAGCAGCTCGAAGCCTTCGGCGAAGGCCTGCATCATGCCGTACTCGATGCCGTTGTGGATCATCTTCGCGTAGTGACCGGAACCGACGGCGCCGGCGTGCGAGAAGCCCTCGTCACGCGGGCCCTCCGGGCGAAGCGCGTCGAAGATCGGCATGGCCTTCTCGACGTCCGAAGCCGCGCCGCCGACCATCAGGCCGTAGCCGTTGTCCTTGCCCCACACGCCACCGGAAACCCCGCAGTCGAGGTAGCCGATCTTCTTCGTCGCGAGCAGGTCCGCGTTGATCCGGTCGTCGGTGTACTTCGAGTTGCCGCCGTCGATCACGAGGTCGCCCTCGGACAGCAGGTTGCCGAGCTCCGCGACGGTCTGCCGGGTGGGTTCGCCGGCGGGCACCATGATCCAGACGATCCGGGGACCGTCCAGTTTGGACACCATGTCCTCGAGAGAGGTGGAGTCGGTGACGTCGGGGTTGCGGTCGTAGCCGACCACCTCGTGACCGGCCGCGCGCAGCCGCTCACGCATGTTGAACCCCATTTTGCCGAGGCCGATGAGTCCCAGCTGAGCCATGAAGATCCCCTTTGGTGCGAACAGAAGTGGCGGCCGGTCAGCCCGGGAGGCGAACCGGCATCAGGAGGTACAGGTAGCCGGGGACGACGTTGCCCTCCTCGTCGGCGGGCTTGATCAGCGCCGGCCGGTTCGGGGTGGTGAACGTCAATTCCGCCCGGTTGGCGTTCAGCGCGCCGAGCCCGTCGACGAGGTAACCCGGGTTGAACGCGATGGTCACCGGCTCACCCTCGTAGTCGACCTGAAGCTCTTCTTCGGCCGAACCCTCGTCGTCGCCGCCGGCGGAGAGCCGCAGCGAACCGTCGTTGAACTCCAGCCGCACCTGGGTGCCACGCTCGGCGACGAGCGAAACACGCTTGATCGACTCGGCGAGCGCGGAGACCTCGATGACCGCGCGCGACGTGTGCTGCGCCGGCAGCAGCTGCCGGTACGGCGGGAACTCCGCGTCGAGAAGCCGGGTCGTGGTGTAGCGACCGGAGCCGGAGAGACCGAGGAGGCCTTCGCCGCTGGCGAGCGCGAGCCGGATCTTGGCTCCACTGGCGCCGAGCGTCTTCGCGGCCTCGGCGAGCGTGCGCGCCGGGACGAGCACCGCGGCGTCGGACAGGCCCTCGGCCGGCTCCCAGGTGAACTCGCGCATCGCGAGGCGGAAGCGGTCGGTGGCGACCAAGGTCAGCGAGGAGCCGGAGATCTCCAGCCGCATGCCGGTCAGCATCGGGAGGGTGTCGTCCTTGCCCGCGGCGACGACGACCTGGGTGACCGCCTGGCCGAACGCGTCACCGGTGAGTTCACCGGCGAAGGCGGGCTGGGACGGGAGCTGCGGGTAGTCCTCGACCGGCATGGTCGGCAGGGAGAAACGCGCGGAGCCGCAGGTGATGGTCGCGCGGGCGCCGTCGACGGAGATCTCGACCGGCTGCGCGGGCAGCGACTTGGTGATGTCGGCCAGCAACCGGCCGGAGACCAGGAGACGGCCGCCGTCGGCGATGGTGGCCGGGACGCCGACCGTGGCGGAGACCTCGTAGTCGAATCCGGAGACGGTGAGGGCGTCACTCGTCCCGTCGGATCCCGCATCGAGCAGGACACCGCCCAGCACCGGGACCGGAGGCCGCGACGGGAGGCTTCTCGCCACCCACGCGACGGCGTCGGCCAGCCCGTCACGCTCGACGCGGATCTTCATGCGCGCTTCCTTTCGACAGCCGAGCCCCTGACGGCTCGAAAGCTCAACGGGTCACCTCGGCCGGAGAGCGCGATGGCCAGGTGCCTCGCAGGTGTTGTTCGGTCCGAGCGAGGACGCGAACGCACGTCGACACGCAGACCAGGTGCAGGGACCCACGTTAGGCCGTCCCCGGGGTCCGCGTCACCTCGGCCTCCCCTTGCTTTTGTCGACAAGACGACACGGCTCACCGGCTGTCCCCAGATTCGTCCTTCGCCTGTTTTTGTTTTGTTCTCTTCTAGAGAAGAAGAAAAGACAGCAGTAGTAATAGGCGTTGTGGATTGTGTGGACAAGGCTCGTTCGCGCAGGTCCGGGCGCCTCCGAGGCTGTGGACTCCGGGTGTGTACGGACGGTGGACAGCTCGGGCCGTCGGTGGATGGTTTCGGGCGGCGCTCGATCTGTCCACAGTCATCCACAGTTGTCCCCACGGTTATCCCCAGTTGTGGGGCGGTTCGTCCCCAGGGTTGTGGGCGGCGTTCGTGACCGGAATCGCTCGGGAGAGTGATCCGAGCAGCCTCCGTCACCCTTGTGCACAAGATGTGGGCAACCTGGGGACAGCGTGGGGATCTTGGTGTGGAAATGCTGTGGATGGCCTGTGAGTGCGATGTGGACGGAATCTTGATCACCGCAGCTCCCGGCCCCACCGGAGTTGTGCACAGTCTACCCACACCCTGTGGATTCCCTTTGTACACAAGGAAAAACGCGAAGGCAGCGTAGGCGCCTTCGCGCCCTTCGCCGCTTCTCCTCATGTACCCGCCCTTCGCGCCCCTACACGCCCGCCAGGCCACTTTGGACACGAAGAAGGGCTCCCACCTGGACGGTGAGAGCCCCCGAAACCCTTGTCGGCCAAGGGATCGATACTCAGATGACCCAACGGTCTCCCCAAGGGCGCCCCGCGCCCGACGGAGACTTCACCCGTCGAGCGCCCTCTTTCGGGCCGAAGGCTCAAGGAAACGTGATGAAGGGGCGCCCTCCGCTCTCAACCTGAGTTGGAAGCGGAACGACGCCCCTTCGGCACGTTTCCTTCAGCGCTCGATAAAAACTACTGCCGTGCGCGCTGCTTGATCCTCGATGTCAGTTCCTGCACCTGGTCGTAGATGCGCCGTCGTTCGGCCATCTCCTTGCGGATCTTCTTGTCCGCGTGCATGACGGTCGTGTGGTCGCGGCCGCCGAAGGTCTGCCCGATCTTCGGCAGGGACATGTCGGTGAGTTCGCGGCAGAGGTACATCGCGATCTGGCGCGCGGTCGCGAGCGCCTTCGTCTTGCCGGGGCCGCAGAGGTCGTCGAGTGTCACGTCGAAGAACTCGGACGTGACGCCCATGATGGTCGGCGCGGTGATCTCCGGCGCGTGCGAATCCGGGATGAGGTCCCGGAGCACGATTTCGGCGAGTGCGACGTCGACGGGTTGCTGGTTCAGCGACGCGAAGGCGGTGACGCGGATGAGCGCGCCTTCGAGTTCCCGGATGTTCGCCTCGACGCGTGAAGCGATGAACTCCAGGACCTCGCCGGGAACCGCGAGCCGGTCCTGCGCCGCCTTCTTGCGAAGGATCGCGATCCGGGTTTCGAGTTCCGGCGGCTGGATGTCGGTGATGAGGCCCCACTCGAACCGCGTGCGCAGCCGGTCTTCCAGCGTTTCGAGGCGCTTCGGCGGGCGGTCGGAGGAGACGACGATCTGCTTGTTCGCGTTGTGGAGGGTGTTGAAGGTGTGGAAGAACTCTTCCTGCGTACCTTCTTTGCCTTCCAGGAACTGGATGTCGTCGACGAGCAGGATGTCGATGTCGCGGTAGCGGCGCTGGAAGGCGACCTTGCGGTCGTCGCGCAGCGAGTTGATGAAGTCGTTGGTGAACTCTTCGGTCGACACGTACCGCACGCGCATGCCGGGGAACAGCCGCTGGGCGTAGTGCCCGACCGCGTGCAGCAGGTGGGTCTTCCCGAGTCCGGACTCTCCCCAGATGAACAACGGGTTGTACGCACGCGCGGGCGCCTCGGCGACGGCGACCGCGGCCGCGTGCGCGAAGCGGTTCGACGCGCCGATGACGAAGGTGTCGAACGTGTACTTCTCGTTTAGCTTCGTCTTCGACGTCTGCGGCTGTGCGGGCGCGGTGTACGGCTGACCCGCGATCGGCTGTCCGGAGAACGTCGGCCAGATCTCGGTCACGGCGGCGAGAGCCTCGCCCTCTTCGTCGACTTCTTCATCGCTGTCATCGCCATCGTTGAGGCTGTTGTCCACCGGCTGCTGCCTCGGCGGCCTCGGCTTCGGAGGCTCGGGCCGGGGCCTGGTCGGAGACAGCATGCCGTCGCCTTCGGGCAATGGAGGAGGACCCGGCACCGGACCGGAACCGTTTTCCACCCGGCTGGGTGACGTCGGTTCGTAGCGGGGACCGGGCGAGGGCGGCGGCGGAGGCATCGAAGGCTCGGTGCTGTCGACCTTCACCGCGAGGGAGACCGCGCGGCCGAGCCGGCGCGAGAGGGCTTCGGTGATGGCGCCGCGGAGGGCGCGCTCGATCGCTTCCTTGGCGAAGTCGCTGGGTGCGGCGAGGAGCGCGGTGCCGTCGAGCAGGCCGATCGGCCGGGTCACCCGCATCCAGGCGCGCTGCTGCGGGGAGAGGGTGCCGTCCGACAGCTCGCGCACGACCTGTTCCCAGATGACGCCAAGATTGTGCTGGTGATCGGACACCTGCCTGACTCCCCTCCCCTCATCGGTGCGCTGCGGCGATATCGCTCAGCGGCCCGAAACGCCGGGTCGAGCGTCATCCTGGCCCGATCGGCTCATGCGCACAGCAAATATCCACATAGTTGTCCACAGCTGTGCACTAATGTACGGCGGCCCGCGGTGACGTCACCTGCGGGCTCGACGTAGGCCGACGGGATGCCTCCACATCCGGTGAGGACACCCGGGCGCCTGCACCGTTCCACCTCGGCGTAAACCCGGGAGGGGCACGCTAACAAGCCCCGCTCGTTGCCACAAGGCATCCTCGCGCGCAAGCATTTCACGGTGTACGGCGTGTTGCCATTCGATGCCCTCGCGTCGTCGGTGATCACTCTCCCCGTACCGTCGCGGTGCGTGGTCGAGGGGGTGCCTGCCGGGCTCGAGCGGTGGGTGCGTACCCTCGTAAGGTCTCCCGTATACAGCGGGGGCGTTTCGCGTGCCCACGTTGTCGTCGCTCGACGTGACGAGGCCACACGTTGGTAGGAGACACCAGAGACTGCCGTGCGTCAGCACGACACGCCAGGAACGGGTCGAACCGTTCCCGGCGGCCGAGAAACAGGAGAAGTTAGTCGTGAGCAAGGGTAAGCGCACCTTCCAGCCGAACAACCGCCGACGCGCCCGGGTCCACGGGTTCCGGCTTCGGATGCGGACCCGCGCCGGCCGGGCCATCCTGGCGGCTCGCCGTCGCAAGGGCCGCGGCGCACTGTCCGCCTGATCCGGCCGCCGTCGAGGGACGTCGTGCTGCCGGCCGCCGCGAGGTTGCGGCGCAGTGAGGATTTCCGTGCCGTGATGCGGCGTGGGGCCAAGGCAGGCAGGCGCCGCCTCGTCGTCCATGCGTTGACCACGGACCCGCCCGATGCCGCCGAAGCGGCCCGGGCGGGTTTTGTGGTGAGCAAGGCCGTGGGGAACTCGGTGGTCCGCCACCGCGTCACCCGCCGATTGAGGCATCTCGTTTCCGCCAGGCTCGGAACACTGCCGCCGGGAAGCTCGTTGGTGATACGGGCACTACCACCGGCCGCGGACGCGTCCAGCGCGGAACTCGGTTCGGACCTCGACGCGTCGTTGCGGCGTCTCGGGCTGTCCGGGAAGTCCCGCCAGACGCGACCACCCGACAACGGATCAGCGGTGTAACGGCATGCGAGCCACCGAGAACGAGACCACCGAAGACGCCCGGCCCGGCCCGGTGGCATGGGTGCTGCTCCTGCCCATCAAGCTGTACCGCAAGGCGATCTCCCCCTTCTTTCCTCCGGCGTGCCGGTTCTACCCGAGCTGTAGCGCGTACGCCGTCGAGGCACTGACCCGGCACGGCGCCGGCCGCGGTGGCTATCTCGCGGTCCGGCGTCTGCTGCGCTGTGGCCCGTGGACCATGCCCGGGCGCGACCCGGTACCCGAGACGTTCTCGTGGCGCCACCGCCGACCTGAAACACCGATCGAGGAGTAGCTCAGTGCTCGACTTCATCTACTACCCCGTGTCCTTCATCTTGTGGTGTTGGCACAAGGTCTTCGGGCTCGTGTTCGGTGAGGCGAACGCGATCTCCTGGGTCCTCGCGATCATCTTCCTGACGGTCACCGTCCGCGGCATCATGTTCAAGCCGTTCGTGAACCAGGTCCGGTCGATGAAGAAGATGCAGGACTTCGCGCCGGAAATGAAGAAGATCCAGAAGAAGTACTCCAACGACCGGCAGCGCCAGGCGATGGAGATGCAGAAGCTCCAGAAGGAGCACGGCGTCAACCCGCTGGGCAGTTGCCTGCCGATGCTGCTTCAGATCCCGGTCTTCATCGGTCTGAACCACGTCCTGCGGATGTTCACCATCAACCCGTACGGCGGGCCGAAGACCGAGAACTACTTCTTCGATCAGGCCGGCGTCGAGTCCTACGTTCACGCGAAGCTGTTCGGCGTCAACCTCGGCGACGCGATCTACACCGGCGTCGACATGGTCAGCGGCGGGAACACGGCCGCCGGTTTCCACTGGGGCGTCGCTCCGGTCGCGATCCCGCTGATGATCGTCGCGAGTATCGCGACGCACCTCACCGCGCGGCACTCGGTCCAGCGCCAGAACCCCGAGTCGGCCACTCCGCAGACCGCGATGATGAACAAGCTGACGATGTACGTCTTCCCGATCGGTGTCCTCGTCTTCGGTGCGCTGTTCCCGATCGGTCTGCTCATCTACTGGCTCGCCAACAACGGCTGGACCCTGATGCAGCAGCGCCTCGTCTACACGAAGATCGACAAGGAAGAAGAGGCCCGCAAGGCGGCCGAGAAGGAGAAGCGCGCGAACCTCGGCCCGAAGCCCGGCCAGAAGCCGACCGCGCCGCGCCCCGGCCAGAAGCCGGTCCAGCAGAAGAGGAACAAGCAGTCCTCCGGCGGTCAGGTCAAGAAGGCGGGCTCGCCGCACGGCTTCGCCCAGACCGACTCCTCCGCCACGGAGAAGAAGGACACCACAGACGGAACAGCCGAGTCGTCGACGAACGGCTCGAAGGAGAACGGTGCGGACGTGCCCGGTCTCATCTCGGACTCGACTAAGAAATCGGGCCGGAAGCGTCGCTGACGCCGATCCGGGCCGGAGAGGAGACCAGTAATGGCGGAGACGATCGACACGATCGACGCCGAGGAGAACAGCGCGGCCGACGTTGAGGCCGCCGCTGAAGAGACCGCTCGCAAGGGAGGTGTCGACGACGACGTCCTCGTGAAGGAGGGCGACATCGCCGGCGACTACCTCGAGCGGCTGCTCGACCTTTTGGACTACGACGGCGACATCGACCTCGATGTCGAAGCGGGCCGCGCGATCGTCAGCATCGACGGCGGCGAAGATCTGGAGAAGCTCGTCGGCCCCCGCGGCACCGTCCTCGAGGCGCTGCAGGAGCTGACGCGACTGGCGGTGCAGCAGGAGACCGGTTCGCGGAGCCGTCTGATGCTGGACATCGCGGGCTGGCGCGCGGACCGTCGCGAGGAGCTCCGCGAGCTCGGTCGTTCGACCGCCGAGACGGTGGTCTCCTCCGGCGAGCGTGTGCGGTTGCAGCCGATGAGCCCGTTCGAGCGGAAGGTCGTGCACGACGCGGTCGCCGCGGTCGACGGGGTCAAGAGCGAGAGCGAAGGCGAGGACCCGAAGCGCCGGGTCGTCATCTTCCCCGCCTGACGGTTACTCGAACGAAGCGGCCCGCCGGTCTTCCGGCGGGCCGCTTCGTTGTTGCCGGGGTGAATTACACGCGTGGCGTTTCACGTGAAACGCGCGTGGGCGAGTGGAGTTGTCCACAACTTCGGACTGTCTCCCCGCTTTGCGGTCGGCGTCATGGACAATCAGTGGAGCGCGTTTCACGTGAAACGGCGTCGAGGGTTGAGGAGCGAGAGTGGGCTTGGACGGGGTCGCCGCATCGGTACGGAGCGCGGCGTCTGAAGTATTCGGAGACCGCGTCGAGCAAGCCGTCGGCTACGTCGAACTCCTGGAGCGGTACGGTGTCGAGCGCGGGCTCATCGGGCCCCGGGAGCTCGACCGGCTGTGGGAGCGCCACGTCCTCAACTCCGCCGTGATCGGCGAGCGGATCCCTGACGGCGCCCGCGTGGTCGACGTCGGGTCGGGCGCGGGGCTTCCGGGTGTACCGCTCGCGATCAGCCGGCCGGACCTCGATATCGTTCTGCTCGAACCGATGGCCCGCCGGGTCGACTGGCTGGCCGAGGTTGCCGAGAAGCTGGAACTCCCCATCACCGTTGTCCGCGGGCGCGCGGAGGAGCGGCAGGTACGTGAGGAGCTCGGTGACGCGGATGTCGTCACCGCCCGGGCGGTCGCTCCGTTGGCCCGGCTCGCGAACTGGTGTCTCCCGCTCGTGCGCTCCCAAGGTGCTCTGGTCGCCCTCAAAGGAGCGAGCGCTGGAGAGGAAATCGAACGCGATCGCGCCGCCGTCCGGAAGGCAGGCGGCGGTGAGCCGGAAGTCTTCGAGTGCGGCACCAAGGTGCTTGAGGTCCCCAGCACGGTCGTCGTGATCCATCGTCTGCCCCCGAAACCGTCTCGATCGCGCAGGCGTAGCTAGACCGGTTCCACGTGAAACAACGCAGAACGACTCCCACGTCTAATACAGAGGAGGCTCGAGACCGGTGACTCCCCCGCCGTCCGACCCTGCGAGCGCCGGCCAGGAACTCGGCTGGACGCCCATCGCCGAAGAAGCCGTCCGCGCCGCCAGCGTGCTGCACCCCAAGGAGGGTGCGCTCCCCCGGCCGAATCGCCGGCGGGTGCTGACGGTCGCCAACCAGAAGGGCGGCGTCGGCAAGACGACGAGCACGGTGAACCTCGCCGCCGCCCTGGCCGTCCACGGGCTCAAGACGCTCGTGATCGACCTCGACCCCCAGGGCAACGCGAGCACCGCGCTCGACATCGACCACCGATCCGGCACGCCGTCGATCTACGAGGTGCTGATCGGTGAGGTGTCGCTCGCCGAGGCGGCGGCCCAGAGCGAGCAGTCGCCCAACCTCTACTGCGTGCCCGCGACCATCGATCTCGCCGGTGCCGAGATCGAACTCGTCTCCATGGCGTCTCGTGAGATGCGGCTCAAGGAGGCGCTGTCGTCCGAGATCCTCGATGAGATCGGCGTCGACTACGTCTTCATCGACTGCCCGCCGTCGCTCGGCCTGCTGACCGTCAACGCGATGGTCGCCGCGCAGGAGGTGCTGATCCCGATCCAGTGCGAGTACTACGCGCTCGAAGGTCTGGGGCAGTTGCTGAGCAACATCGAGCTCGTCCAGGCGCACCTGAACCGCGAGCTGAGTGTCTCCACGATCCTGCTCACCATGTACGACGGCCGGACGAAGCTGGCCGATCAGGTGACGAACGAGGTCCGAAACCACTTCGGGGACACTGTGCTCAAGACGGTGATCCCCCGCAGTGTGAAGGTCTCCGAGGCCCCCGGATACGGGCAGACGGTCCTCGCGTACGACCCCGGTTCCCGGGGCGCGATGAGCTACGTGGACGCGGCCAAGGAGATCGCACAACGTGGGGTGGAGATGAAGGAAAGGAGCGGTACGGCATGAGCGAGCGCAGAGGGGGGCTCGGGCGCGGGCTCGCCGCCCTGATCCCCACCGGCCCGCCGCCGGGTTCGGCGGCCCCGGCCGAGAACGGCTCCCCCGTCCCGTCCGCGCCCGCGAGCAAGCCGGCCGGGCCGGACGACAAGGGCTGGTTCGCGGCCAACGGCGCGGCCGGTTCGCACGGTGGCGCGGTCGCCGGCGCGGTCTACCGCGAGGTGCCGGTCAGCCAGATCAAGCCGAACCCGAAGCAGCCGCGGCAGGTCTTCGACGAGGACGCGCTCAACGAGCTGGAGCACTCGATCCGCGAGTTCGGGCTCATGCAGCCCATCGTGGTCCGGGAGCTCGGCACCGACGAGTACGAACTCGTCATGGGCGAGCGGCGTCTGCGTGCCTCCCAGTTGGCGGAGCTGGAGGCGATCCCGGCGATCGTCCGCCAGACCGCCGACGAGGCGATGCTGCGCGACGCGCTGCTCGAGAACATCCACCGCGTCCAGCTGAACCCGCTCGAAGAGGCGGCCGCGTATCAGCAGTTGCTCGACGAGTTCGCGGTCACGCACGAGGAGCTGGCGGGCCGGATCGGGCGCAGCCGACCGGTCATCACCAACACGATCCGCTTGCTCAAACTCCCTCTCGCGGTCCAGCGACGAGTCGCGGCCGGGGTGCTTTCGGCGGGCCACGCGCGGGCGCTGCTCTCCCTCGAAGACGCCGACAGTCAGGAAGAGCTGGCGGCGCGGATCGTCGCGGAAGGCATGTCGGTCCGGGCGACCGAGGAAGCCGTCACGCTCAAGAAAAGCGAAAAGCCGGCCAAGCCGAAGCCCGCTCCCCGCAAGCCGATCCAGGCTCCCGGTCTCCAGGAGCTGGCGAACCGGCTCTCCGACCGGTTCGACACTCGCGTGAAGGTCGACTTGGGTCGCCGCAAAGGGCGGATCACCCTCGAATTCGGGTCCGTTGACGATCTTGAACGCATCGTGGCGCTGATGGATCAAAATCAGGCAAATCAGACACGCGAAACCGATTAGGGATCACACCGGGCCGTTTTGTCACGGTGACGATAGCTAGGCGTCGTACGAGCGGTAACACTGAGTGCTTGAACTGGGGGCAGGTATGAAGGGGCTCTTCGGCGGCCGAAATCCCCGCGCGGTCGTCTTCGACTGCGACGGATTGCTCATGGACACCGAGCCGTGTTGGTCGGTCGCCGAGACCGAACTGTTCGCGCGGCGCGGGCTCCCGTTCGGAGCGGACGAGAAGGCGTTGGTGATCGGTAAGTCGCTCCCGGCCGCCGCCGACGCGATGGCGGCGGCGTTCGGCGAACCGGATGCCGGCGCCGAGATCGCGGACGAGTTGCTGAGGTTGGTGACCGAGGTTGTCACCGCGAAAGCGGAGGCGATGCCCGGCTCGCGTGAATTGGTCGAACTGACCGCCGCGGCCGTACCGGTCGCCGTCGCGAGCAACTCGCCCCGGGCGCTCCTGGACGCCGCACTCGTTCGCGGCGACCTGGCCGGAATGTTTCCCGTGAAACTGGCCGCCGACGAGGTGACCGCGCCGAAGCCGGATCCAGAGATGTACTTGACCGCTTGTGCTCTGTTGAACGTCGAGCCTGCCGACGCGCTGGCGTTCGAGGACTCCGAAACCGGCCTTCGGTCGGCGCGAGCGGCCGGCGTGCCCGTCATCGGGGTACCGACGTTGAAGCATCAGGACTTCCCCGCAGATGTCGTGATCGGCTCGCTGCGCGATGAAGAGCTGCTGTCCTGGGTACGCGGATGGTCCCGGCGATGACCGGCCTTCCCTTCGTCCGGGCGCCTCACCGTCGAGCAGGAAGCGTCGTCGTGGCCCGGAAATAGACAAGGGGACTTGCCCATAGTGGGCAAGTCCCCCTTCGTCGAGCCGGTTCAGCTCTTGCGGGAAATCGCCCGTCCGACGAGACCGGCGAAGACCGATCCGAGGGTGGCGCCGGAAGCCTCGATCGCCACCGGGACGATCGACGTCTCGGTCAGGCCCGGCGACAGATTCACCGCGAGGAAGTAGACCGTGCCGTCTTCGGCGACGACGGCGTCGGTGCGGGAGATGTCGCGCAGCCCGAGTTGCCGGTGCACGGCGACGGCCAGTTCGCCGACCGCCTTGGCGGCGTCGTCGGGGATCCGCGCGGGGGTGAAGAAGTCGGTCAGCCCGGCGGTGTAGCGGGCGGTGTAGTCGTACACGCCGCTCTCCGGCACGATCTCGACCGCGGGCAGGGCTTCGGGTCCTTCTTCGCCTTCGATGACCGTCACGGCCACCTCGACGCCGGATACGAACTTCTCGGCGAGAACGGTGTCGCCGTAAGCGAAGCAGCCGACCATCGCGCCGGGCATCTCGGCGGCGTCCTTGACGACCTGGGCGCCCAGCGCCGAACCGCCCTGGTCCGGCTTGAGGATCATGGGCAGGCCCAGCGTTTCGACCATCGAGTCGAGCACGGCCTGCGCGCCGAGTTCGCGGAAGGTGCTGTGCGGCAGCACGACCCAGTCCGGCGTGGTGAAGCCCGCGTCGGCTACGAGTGCCTTGGCAGTCGGCTTGTCCCACGCGCGGCGGCAGCCCCGCGAGCTGGTGCCCACGTAAGGCACGTCGAGCATCTCCAGCACCGTCTGAACCGCGCCGTTCTCCCCTTCACCACCATGAAGGGCGACAATGGCCGCGTCGGGACGCTGGGTGCGAAGACGTTCGAGCAGGCCCGCGTCGGTGTCCCACTCCTCGACGATGAGACCTTCCGCCCGCAACGCGACCGAGAGCCGGCGTCCGGAGCGGAGAGAGACATCGCGTTCGTGGGAAAGTCCGCCTGCGAGTACGGCAACGGTGCGGTCGACCACCGAAACTCCTTTGTGCTTGGGGACGTCCGGCCGATCAGACCGTGTCCGGAGAGGGGTTCTGCGGCCCCGAGATCGAGCGTGGGCTCGCGTTGCCGAAGGTACGCGCAAGGTCCATTTCGGACTCGAGCACCGCGGCGAGCCGCCGGACGCCTTCGCGGATCCGCTCGGGCGTGGGGTAACAGTAGGAAAGTCGAAGTTGTCTGCTGCCGAAACCGTCGGCGTAGAAACCGGTTCCGGAGGCGTACGCGACGCGGGCCGTGACGGCTCGCGGCAGCATCGCCTTCGTGTCCACACCTTCGGGTACGGTCATCCAGACGTAGAAACCGCCATCGGGTTTGGTCCAGCTGCAGCCGGCGGGCATGTGCTGATCGAGCGCGGACAGGATCGCGTCCCGGCGCTCCCGGTAGTTCTCGCGGAAGGTCTTGATCTGACCCATCCAGTCGTGCGTCGCGAGGTATCGCGACACGATCAACTGGTTAAGCGTCGGCGGGCAAAGCGTCGCGGACTCGGCCGCGAGCACGAGTTTCTCCCGGACGGCGTGCGGCGCGAGCACCCAGCCGACCCGTAGGCCGGAAGCGAACGTCTTCGAGAAAGAGCCCAGGTAAACGACGTTGTCGGGGTCGATCGAGCGGAGCGCGGGGTACGTCTGCCCGCTGAAGCCGAGCAGCCCATACGGGTTGTCCTCGACGATGAGGATGTCGTTCTCCCGGCAGATCTCCACGATCTCCGCGCGCCGCTCGACGGCCAGCGTGACGCCGCCGGGGTTGTGGAAGTTGGGGATCGTGTAGAGGAACTTGACCCGGCGGCCCGCTTTCCGCGTCTCCGCGAGCGCGGCGCGGAGCCCCTCGGGGACGAGGCCGTGGTCGTCCATCGCGACGTGGACGACGTCCGCCTGGTACGCGGCGAACGAGCCGAGCGCGCCGACGTACGACGGGCCCTCGGCGATGATGACGTCACCCGGATCGCAGAACAGCCGGGTGACCATGTCGAGCCCCATCTGGGAGCCGACCGTCACGACGACGTCGTCCGGGTGGGCCTTGATGCCTTCGAGGGCCATGATTTCGCAGATCTGCTCACGCAGCGACGGGATGCCGTGCGCGGAGCCGTACTGGAGCGCGACCAGGCCTTCCTGGGCGATGAGCTCGCCGACCTGCGCGGACAGCGTGTCCAGCGGGAGCGCGGCGAGGTTCGGCATCCCGCCGGCGAGCGACACCACTTCGGGGCGACTGGCCACCGCGAACAACGCCCTGATCTCGGAAGCAGTCATCCCGGCCGTACGCGCGGCGTAGCGGTCGAGATGAGGGTCGAGGTTGTGTCGGCCGGGCTCCGGCCGGACAGGGCGATTCTCGGTCATCAGGCGCTTCACCCGTGCTTCGAAGTGGACATAGTCGCTACCGACTGGTAGTTCCATCGAGTGTAACCACCCTCCCTTGAGGGGCCCTGGCCTTCCGGTGTTCATCACATCGGCCTATCCTCGGTCTGGACCCCTTCGGTGAGCCCTGCTCGGGACAAGGCTGCGTCGGGTGATCTTCATTCAGGGAGGTTTGTCTGTGTCGCGTCGCGTCGTGGGCGTAACCCTGGACAACCTCGAACACCTGCCCAAGAGCTGTCGCCGCTGCGTGTACTGGGAGCTGGCGCCGCATATGAAGGCGCAGGCCGAGGAATACGGCGCGACCGAGGTCGAAAAGGAAGCCTGGGTCTCCAGCGTGCTGCTGGAGTGGGGTTCCTGCGGCCGCATCGTCTACAGCGACACCCTGCCCGTCGGCTTCGTGCTCTACGCGCCGCCGAACGCCGTGCCGCGCTCGCTGGCCTTCCCGACTTCGCCTCCTGGCCCCGACGCCGTCCTGCTGACCGCCTTCCAGGTGCTTCCCGAATTCCAGGGTGGTGGGCTCGGCCGGATGCTGGTGCAGGCCGTCGCGAAGGATCTCACCAAACGCGGTGTCCGCGCGATCGAGGCCTTCGGGGACGCCAAGCCCGACGAGACCGATCCGGACGGCGGGCACAGTTGCGTGCTGCCCGCCGCGTTCCTGCAGAGCGTCGGATTCAAGACCGTGCGCCCGCACCCGCGGTGGCCGCGGCTGCGGCTGGAACTGCGTTCGGCGATCTCGTGGAAGGAAGACGTGGAGGCGGCCCTCGAACGGCTGCTCGGCCAGGTCTCCATCACGACGGCCGAGCCGAGCATGGGCCGCGCCTGACCTTCCGCGCCGCCCTTCATCGCCCGCTTTAGCAGAGTTTTCGAGCGCGCGCAGCGACCATCCCCCGGCCTGGGGACAGCTGTGGGTAACCCGCCGAGTTATCCACAGATCGCTGATAGGAGCGGTGGAAAATCTGTGGATGGGTAGGCTGGACCTGGGGACGCCCCCCGGGAAGGGCGGGGGCTGCGCGCCGGGTGGAGCTAGGGATGGCGTGCCCGGGCGAGGGGGCACACAACCGGTTGTGCCGAGGGCTTCGGCAGAGGGATGTGCGCCCGCGTGCGGGTGTGGAGGACTGGCTACTCCGCTTTGGCGAGTTCGTGGGCCAGGACGTCCGCGAAGGTGAACGTGCCGGTCGGCTGGTCCCCTTCGCCGAGGAGGTACAGGCGCTTCACGGCGACCAGGATGCCTTCGGCGACGACGTCGCGGAAAGCCGGGTCCGCCAGTTTGCGGCTGTCTTCCGGGTTGGTCAGGTAACCGATCTCGATCCGCACCGCCGGACAGCGCGTGCGGGTGAAGATCTCCCAGGTCTTGTAGTGCGTGCGGCAGTCGAGCATGCCGGTGCGGGCGGCCAGCTCGCGCTGGATGAAGCCCGCCAGCAGCTCACCGACGGTCGACGTGGTGCCGTTGCCGGTGCCGAAGTGGAAGCTCGCGACCCCCTGCGCCTTGGGCGAGGGGTTCTTGTCGTTGTGCAGCGAAAGGAACAGGTCCGCGCCCGCCTCGTTCGCGAACTTCGCCCGCTCACCCTCCGTCGGGCTCTGGTTCGGGCCGCGCGAGATCAGGGCCTCCATGCCCGTGGCCTGCATCCGGCCTTCGAGCCGCCGGGCCAGATCCCAGGCGATGTCCGCTTCACGCAGACCGCCCGCGACGACCCCGAGGTCATCGCCGCCGTGGCCCGGGTCGATCACGATGCGCTTGCCGCGCAGCCGGGGGCCCGCCTGCCGCACCTGCTCCTGCTCGCGCAGGAAAACGGGGCGGCCGCCGCGGGCGCGCGGCGAAGAGAGCCGGTGCAGCTCACGGATGGTGGCCGGGCCGCACATACCGTCGGCGACCAGGCGCATGTCGCGCTGGAAGGTCTTGAGCGCGCGTTCGGTCTGGGGACCGAAGTGCCCGTCGGGGCGCCCGGCGTCGAAACCGAGCTCGGTCAGCCGCTCCTGGAGCGCGAAGACGTCGTCACCCTGCATGGGGGCGGAGAACATGTAGGTCAGCGGCCGGCTGCCGAGATGGAAGCCGGCGCCGCGAAGCGCCTGATAGGTCGCCGGACCCACCAGACCGTCGGTGATGAGCCCACGGCGCTGCTGGAACGCCCGCACGGCATGTTCCATCGCCGTGTCGAAGACCTCGTACTCCCCGGATTCGGTCACCGGCGGGAGCAGCTCCATCGCCGCCAGCGTGGACCTGATCTCGGCGACGTCCGGTCCGGCGTCACCGCGGCGGAGTACCCGCATGCACTCCTCGCTCTTCCCTTTGGGCACCGATCGAACTCGATGCACGACTGTGAAAATCCTGCGGGGCGAACCCCGGTGCTCTATTGTGCCCTGTGAACTCTCGGTGAGCGCGGAGGCCCGGTCGGTGCGTCAAGTCCCCGTTCGTGGAACCCGTCCAGGCGTCGCCGTAACGGTGAGATGTACCCAATCCCCGGGACGACGAAACCCGGAGCCTGGGCAGGCCCCGGGTTTCGGCTGGTGAAACGCGAGATCAGAGGACGTCGGCGAGATCCGACAGCAGCGCGGCCTTCGGCTTGGCGCCGACGATCTGCTTCACCGGCTTGCCGCCCTGGAACAGGATCAGCGTCGGGATCGACATCACCTGGTAGTCACGCGCAGTGTTCGGGTTGGCGTCGATGTCGAGCTTCGCGACGGTCAGCTTCTCACCGTTCTCCGCCGCGATCTCTTCGAGCACCGGGGCGACCATCTTGCACGGACCGCACCAGGTCGCCCAGAAGTCGACCAGGACGGGCTTCTCGCTCGTCAGCACGTCGTCGACGAAGCTCTTGTCGGTCACCGTCACGGTGTTGGCCATGGTGTCTCCTTCTGGATGGTGAAACTCCGGTGTGGGAAAAGTCAGTTGGTGGTGGCGCCGTAGCCGCCACCGACCAGCTCAGGGGTCTCCTGGGCGGCCTCGACACCGGCGTGCTCCGCCAGCCATCGTTCCGCGTCGATCGCCGCGGCGCAGCCCGAGCCCGCGGCGGTGATCGCCTGCCGGTATGTGCGGTCGACCAGGTCGCCCGCGGCGAAAACGCCGGGAAGGTTCGTGTACGAGGTGCGGCCCTTGGTGAGCACGTAGCCGTCCTCGTCCAAGTCCACCTGACCGCGCACCAGCTCGCTGCGCGGGTCGTGACCGATCGCGACGAAGAACCCGGTCACGTCCAGCTTGGACTCCTCGCCGGTGACCGTGTCCTTGAGCTTCAGGCCCTCGACCTTGCCCTCACCCTCGACCTCGGTGATCTGCTTGTTGAGCGCCCACTTGATCTTCTCGTTCTCGCGGGCGCGCTCCAGCATGATCTTGGAGGCGCGGAACTCCTCGCGGCGGTGGACGATCGTCACGGACTTGGCGAACTTCGTCAGGAAGGTCGCCTCCTCCATCGCCGAGTCGCCGCCGCCGGCGACCACGATGTCGTGGTCACGGAAGAAGAAACCGTCGCAGGTGGCGCAGGCGGAAACACCGCGGCCGAGCAGTTCCTGCTCGCCGGGCACGTTCAGGTAGCGGGCCGCGGCGCCCATCGAGAGCACGACCGCGCGGGCCGCGTAGCGCTTGCCGTTCGCGAAGACGTACTTGACGTCACCGGTCAGCTCGACGGACTCGACGTCCTCCTGGCGCAGGTCGGCGCCGAAACGCTTGGCCTGCTCCCGCATCTCTTCCATGAGGTCGGGACCCTGGATGCCTTCGCGGAAGCCGGGGAAGTTCTCGACCTCCGTCGTCGTCATCAGCGCACCGCCGAACTGGGTGCCCTCGAACACCAGTGGTTCGAGCTGCGCCCGTGCCGCGTAGACAGCGGCGGTGTATCCCGCAGGACCCGACCCCACAATGATCAGGTTCCTGATCTCCTCGGCAGCCACCCGTGACCTCCGCTCGTAGTGACCTGTTCACCAGGCTCAACACGATCGTAGGGGCCGGTGTTCCCGTGGTGACCGGCGCTACTTTCTCCCCCCTTGCGCCGAGGCGGAGATCCGACCTCTAGCGCCGCTAGGAAAGCTAGCGCGGTAGCAAAGGTCCCTCGCTCCCTCCGAAATGGGGCTGGTGGGGAGCGAGGGACCAGTGAGGTTTCGGTCGGTTACTTCTGTCCGATGATTTTGTCGAACAGGACCGCCGGGTTGCCAGGGCCGCAGTCGGCACCGAAAGCGACGATGCGGAACTGGGCCAGTTTGCCTGTGGTGTAGATCACCATCACGCCGTCCTTGCCCGCCACGTTCACCGGCCGGATGCCCTCCGGCCGTACGTCGGCGTCCATGCCGGCAGCGGCGACACAGGCGTCGAGGCGCTCTTCGGTCTTCAGAGAGCCGAAGTCGCGGACGCCGATCGCCTTGCCGACGAGGGCTTCGGCGCCACCGCCGTCTCCGCCGACCGAAGGCCCGGAAGGAGCCGACGGCGCGGGCTGCGCGATACCGCCCGAATCCGGCTCCCGCGTGGTCGGGACGACGATCGCCACGGCGGCGATGGCCGCCGCCGCCACGGTCGCTATCCCGGCGCCCCAGCCGATCCGCTTGTTCCGCCGCCGCCGTGCGGCCGCGAGGTCCACCACCGGGGCGACCTGCTCCTGCTGCCCTTCAGATGCGCCTTGAAACGCAGGCGACACCCGCATTTCGGCGGCCAGCGCGGCATCGATCCGGGCCGCGTACTCCGCCGGCATCGGTGCGACCGGCGCGTTCGCGAGGTCCGCGAGGTCGGCCGTGGTCGCTTCGAGTGCTTCGATGATCGCCAGTGCTTCGGGGTCGGCGTTCACCCGCGGCCACAGCTCGGCCGCTTCCCGCTCGTCCAGCACCCCTGCGTGCAGGTCGGCGAGCACATCGACAGACCACGGCGGACCGACGGTCCCACCGATCCCCCTGCTCTCGTCTGTCATCGTCCCTCCCCGTCACCCGGCGTGCCCTGAGGACGCCTGGCACCCCGTTGCGGGGTAGCGCGCTCTCGTTTGCTTTCGTGAGTTGGGACGTTCGCAATCGCATCGGGGTTCCGTAGATGTCCGAGAACCTTCGCGAGCTTTCCGCGACCTCGGGCACACCGGCTCTTGACCGTGCCCTCGGCGATGCCGAGCATCTTCGCCGTCTCGGCGACGGAGTATCCCTCGACGTCGACCAACACGATCGGGGCACGCTGCTCTTCGGGGAGCTGGTCGAGGGCTTCCTTGACGACCAGGCTCGTCTCGCGTTCCGACATCGAGTCACGCGGTGAAGCGGGCTCGTTGAACTGCCCGGTCTCGGGCAGCGGAACGGTCGGTCTGGCCTTGCCCCGCCGGATGCGGTCGAGGCACGCGTTCACGACGATCCGGTGCAACCACGTCGTGACCTGCGATTCGGCTCTGAAGTTGCCCGCTGCTCGGAACGCGGAGATGAACGCGTCCTGCAGGGCGTCCGCGGCTTCTTCCGGATCCCGCAAGGTGCGGAGGGCCACCGCCCACATGCGGTCTCGATGTCGCTGGACCAGTTCACTGAACGCGTGCGGGTCTCCAGCGGCATGCGCCGCTATGAGATCCGCGTCCGTGGGAGCTGCAGCTGTCACCCGGGAGAGCCTACTGACCCGGTGTCCGCCGTCACCCCGCAGGCAGGAAGGTCAGCTCTTTGAGTTCGGTGACGAACTTTCCGCTGTCGTCTTCACCCAGCTGAGTGATCCAGAGGATGAAGTACTGACCCTGCTGTGGCTGCTGCAACGCGATGGTCGATTCGCCCGCCGCGAGGTCCCCGGCCCCGACGACCTTCGTCTCGTCGAGCTTCGGGTTCTTCTTGTCGGCGGAGCGTATCTCGACCTTCGAACCGGGGCTCGCCGCGTCGATCTTGACCTGGGTGAGGTTGATCGGGTCCTTGAAGGTCACGACCAGCCCGACGCCGTCCTTGAGCACCGGGAACTGCTTGTCGTACTGGTCGGTCTTCCACGAGGTGACCGTGTCGCCGTCGGTGGCGTTCCTGGCCTTGCCGGGGCTGTCGCCCTTGCTGCCCGGGTTGAAGACGGCCACGGCCGACGGCTTCACCGCGGCACCCACGGCGGGGGACGGCTTCTGCTGGGCGGGCGGCGGCTGCTCGCCCGAGGGCGGCGCGGCCTGCGAAGAGGACGCGGCGACGTTGATCTTCGGACCGCTGGACTTCGACTCGCCCTGGAACAGGTTGATCAGCATCATCCCGCCCCACGCGAGAATGACCACGGTCGCGACGACCAGCACGGTCACCCCGAACGCCAGCTTCTTGCGGCGCGCGACGTCCTTGACCGGCTTCTTCGTCGTCCAGACCGTGCCGTCCGATTCGGCCACGGCTTCTTCCTCGCCGACGGCCTTGATCAGCTGGGTGCGCTCTTCGGCTTCGGCGACCTGGTCCAGCACGCGCAGGATGGCGGCGCTGGTGCGGATGCCGCCATGGCCGCCGTCCTCGATGGTGCGGACGGCGAGCGAGGACAGCTCGACCGGCACCGTCGGGACCAGCGAACGCGGCGGGATCACGCGGCCGGTCGGCGCGTGCGGCGCCGCCGGGATCGCGGCCGGGCCGCCGGGAAGGGCCCAACGGCCGGTCAGCAGCAGATACAGGACGGCGCCGAGTGCCTTGACGTCGTCACGAAGGGTCGCTTCGGGCAACGGGCCGGGGAAGGCGAGCTTCAGCGCGCCGTCCGGCGTGAGCCGGAGACGCTGCGGGTGGTCGAGGCCGAGGACGAGGCCGTTCTGGTGGGCGTGGTCGACGGCTTCCGCCAGCGCCTGCACCATCCGGGCCGCCGCGGCGGGCGCCACCGGGCGCTGCGCCACCAGGTCGACCAGGTCGCTGCCCTTGGTCCATTCCGCTACGACGACACCGAGCAGACCTTCGCTCGAGGTGACGCCGCTGCCGAGACTGAGCACGTCGAGAACCCGCGCGACTCCGCCGTGACCGAACTTCGAGGCATGCGCGGCACGCTCCAGCGTCCGGCGCGCGAGCCGGGCGGCTTCCGCGTCCGCGGGGTCGCCGACCAGCAGCGTCAGCGCCACGTCCCGCTTCAGCTGCCCGTCGCGGGCACGCCAAAGATGCGCGGCGGCCCGCTCGTCCACCCCGAACTGTGCGAGCAGGCGATACCGGCCGTCACCGACGACCCGGCCAGGGGCCAGTGACCCGCCTTGGGCCCGAATGCCCATCTGGCCGGCCTCCCCTGCCTGTTCGCTCCGTCTCGTATCCACCGCACTCTCCCGCGTAGCTCCCGCCTCGAGAGTACCCAGAATACGACCCGTGAACGCGCGCCATCCGTACGTGAATCGTTATCCGCGCTTGATCAACCGGGTGATCCTCGCCGTGGCGGGCTTCAATTCCTCGACCTTCAAGGCCATGAGCACGCCGAACGACACCATGATCCCGACCACTGTCTGCAGCAGAAGTTTCGCCCAGGCCTGGAAAGTAGGCCCGAACGAGTCAGGGACGATCTGCCCGGCGAGCCAGGCCGCGCCGACCCCGAGCACACTCGCGACGACCGTGAAGAGGATCACCCCGAGAACCCGCTTGCTCCGGAGGTTTCCGAGGGTCACCCACAGCCAGACCTGGCCGAGGATCGCGCCGACGACGAACGTGAGGCCGTTGACCATCATCACGCCGAGCACGATGTTGTCCGGCGACAGGAGCACAGGGCACAGGTACAGCAGCGGCACCTTGACCACGGTCATCACGATCATGATCAGCACCGGCGTCCGCGCGTCCTTCATCGCGTAGAACACCCGCATCTGCAGCATGACCAGCGCGTACGGCAGCAGGGCGAACGCACTGATCGCCAGCGCCTCGCCCATCCGGGACGCGGCCTCGACCGTTCCCTTGCCCAAGGTGAACAGGGCGATACCGACCGATCCACCCACGACGGTCATGACGGCGGAAATCGGGAGGAGCGTCACCGTCGAGATGCGCGAGGCGTAGGAGAGGTCGCCGATCAGCTTCTTGTGATCGCCGTCGGCCGCGGCGCGGCTCATCCTCGGCATGATCGCGGTCAGCAGGGACACCCCGATGACGCCGTACGGCAGCTGGAAGAGCAGCCACGCGTTGCTGTACGCGGTCACCCCACCCTGCGATCCACTGGTCAGGACCCGGGTCGTGATCGTGTACCCGATCTGGCTGACCGCGACGTAGCCGACGGTCCACAAGGCCAGCCCGCCGAACTCCTTCATGCGCTTGTCGATGCCCCAGCGCCATTTGAACTTGAACCCCGACCTCAGCAGCGGCGGGATCAGCAGCACCGACTGCGCCACGATGCCCGAGGTCACGCCGATGCCCAGCGTCAACAGCTTCGGGTCGGTGATGGACACCGGATCGGTCGAGATGTTCCCCGGCATGATCCACACCACGAGGATGGTGAAGATGACGACGAGGTTGTTGATCACCGGCGCCCACGCCGTCGGGCCGAAGATGTTCTTCGCGTTCAGCACCGCCGAGAGCAGCGCGAACAGGCCGTAGAAGAAGATCTGCGGCAGCAGCAGGTACGCGAACGCGGTGACCAGGTCGGGATTCGCCTGTCCCTTGTCGTCGACGTAGAGCTTGGTGATCAACGGCGCCGCGAAGACGGCGATCGTCGTTCCGAGGACGAGCAGCGTGCCCGCCACCGTGACCAGCCGCTGGGTGTAGGCCTCGCCGCCGTCCTTGTCGTCCTGCGACCGCACGAGCAGCGGGACCACGAGGCTGGACAGCACCCCGCCCATCAGCAGCTCGAAGATGATGTTCGGCATGGTGTTGGCGACGTTGAACGAGTCGTTTTCCACCTGAGCGCCGATGGCCGCGACCAGCAACAGCTTCCAGGCGAAGCCGGTGATGCGGCTGATCAGCGAGGCGATCGCCATCCGGCCGCTCGACTTCGCGATCGACGGTGCCTTCGCCGGAGCGGCGACGTCCTGTTCGCCCGTCTCCCCCGGCCGCGGTTTGACCAGCGGCGCGTCCTTGATCGCCGGCATGACCTGCGTGGCGAGCTGGTCGTACGGGCGGAGGACGTCGGGGTCGGCGACCGGCCAGCGCGATCCCATCGGGACGCCGGGGGTGCGCGGGATGAACCGCGTCGCGTCGGGTTCGTCGCGCCGGTCGACCTGCCATGGGCGGACCGGTGGCGGCTGGCGGCGCCCGCGATGAGGCGGCGGCGGCGTCTGGTGAAGCGCCTGAGGCGGCTGGGCCGGAGGTGCCGCCGGACGCCGCGGGGGCGGATTCTGGGACGGCTGCGGCAGCGGCGGGCCCTGCGGCGGCGGAACCGGCTGGCGACGGGTCGGCGGCGGCGGAGGCGTCCCCTGGGCAGGGGGCACCTTCCGCGGCGGTGCCTGGTTCGGCGGCGGCGGTGGGGTCTGCGGTGGCCTCAGCCGCCGTGTCTCGTCGTCG
The DNA here is from genome assembly GCF_019330265.1 of Amycolatopsis sp. TNS106. NCBI lineage: Bacteria > Bacillati > Actinomycetota > Actinomycetes > Pseudonocardiales > Pseudonocardiaceae > Amycolatopsis > Amycolatopsis sp. TNS106. The sequence continues at coordinate 6,385,753 of NZ_CP024972.1, forward strand.
GGACGGCCTGCCACCCGCTGGCGGCGGCCGTCGACCGGCGGTGGGGGCGGCGGCGTGGCCCGCCGCGGCCGCTCACCGCGTTCGGGCGGGGGCTGCTGCGGTGGCGGCTGACGACGCTCCGGACGGCGTGCGGGTCCATCGGTGCGGCGGGGCGGGGGCGGAGTACCTTCGCGCCGGGGACGGCCTGCACGCTCGGGCGGTACACCCGGCTCTCTTTCCAACGCGTGCCCAATCCTCGGTGCTCGGCTACGTGATGCCCGGCGGCATCGTTCGACCCAGGGTAATCGGCAACGCCCGGAAACACTTAAACCTGTGCGTCCTCGGTCACACGCGGGGTGGTTTCGTTCGCCCGATCGGCTCGCGAGTCCTTGATCCTCCGGTAGATCCGCCGGGACGACAGGAGCAGCAGCGCACCGGCTGCGGTCACGGTGATGATGATGGTGATCGCGCCGTACTCCGTGGACGTCAGCTCGAACCGCGCGGCCGACCCGAGCGGCGTCCCGTCGGGCGTGGTCAGCGAGACGTCGACGCTGAACCGGCCCGCCCGCAGTGCCTCGACCGGGAGCAGCCGGTTACGGGCGCTGTTGGCCGGGACCATCTGAGCCTGCAACTGGGTGTCGTCGGTCGGGCGCAGGCCCACGTTGTTCTTCAGGGCGACCTGGACGGCGACGCCGACCGGCAGGTTGTTCGTGATGAACACCGGCAGTGGCGCCGCGCCGGAAGCCAGCGCGATCGTCTGCTTCGGCCGCTCGACGGTGACCTGGCTGCGGATCGCCTCCAGATCGCCGCGGGCGTTGCCGGTGACGGTCGCGGCGTCCGCGCCGCGCCACGACGTCGACGCGGCCCGGATGAGGGCGAGGCGGACCGGGGCGACCACGTCGGCCGGCCGCACCCGTTTGGTGGCGTCCATCGTCATCGCGGACGACAGGCCCAGCGTCTCGTTGTCGAGCTGGGACATCTTCGCGGTGACGTCGCCGCTGGTCGAGGCCGTCAGATCCTGCGGGTCGTAGTTGACCGACGCCGTCCCGGACGGGCTTTCGCCGAGCAACTCGGGCAGCGGCGCCGACTTGAGGAGACCGGCGGTGTAGAAGTCGCCCATCCGCTCCAGGAACGTGGTGAGTTCGGTGCCGGTCGCGGCCCACTGCCGCGGCGGCGCGATCAGCAGGCGCGAGCGTTCCGGCCCCTCGTTCTGCCCGCCGAGGCCGGCACGGAAGGCGATGGCGCCGAGCCCGTTCTGGGTGGACCCCGAACCGTTCAGGGCGGACGAGACCAGCGCGTCGATCGGCTGCGCGCGCAGCTCCGTGCCCTCGATCGACACCCCGCTCGAAAGCGGCGTGCGGGACTGGAGCTTGCCGGAATCGGTCAGCACGGTCTTGACGCCCGCCTTGCCGATCGCTTCGACGGTCTGCGAGTCGAGGGCGCCGCCGGGCCAGAGCACGCCGTCCTGCGGCTGGATGCCGAGCAGGTTCTTGATCGTCCCCGCGCCGCCGAGCGCGGTGGTCATGAGCGCGGTGTCGGTGGCGTCGCCGGCGCGGACCTTCGTCAGCGCGGTGAGGTCGGCGTCGGCGAACGGGAGGGTGACCACGCAGCGGCCCGCGACCAGCGCCTTCAGCCTGCCGAGCCAGTTCTTCGCGGTCTCGACGCCCTTGCCGGGAGCTCCGCCGGCGACCTGGTAGCCGCGGGTCATCGCGTCGACGGTCGCTACCAGGTCGGGGTCGATGGCCAGGCACAACGACGACGAGACCTTCGTGTCGGCCTCGGCCGCGCGAGCCGCCTCGACCAGTGAATCCAGCCGTCCGCCGGGGGCCAGTTCGTCCGCCAGCCGCTCGTCCGCCAGGGTCAGCGGGCCGCCCAGGGGGGCTGAGACGACGTGCACGGCGCTGTTGGCGATGGGCCACAGCAGGCTGGTCGACGGCGCCGAAGACATTGCCGGGGGCCGTGACGGTGGCTTTCCGGGGACCCCGAGCACCGGCATCAGCAGGGTGACCGCCGCCAGCCGTTCCGGGCCGCCGAAATCCGGGGTGCCGTTGACGTTGACCAGCAGCGGGTACACGCCGGGCCTCGGGAACTGCAGCTTGGCGGCTTGACCGAGCGGGACCGCCAGGTCCAGCGCGGCGCTCTGGCCGGGCTCCAGCACGTCCGGTTCGAGATCGACGAACTCCGTCGCCGCGAGATCCTTGAACTTGTCACCGGCGAGGACGTCACCGATCTGCTGCTCGTTCTGCAGCCGTGTGCCCAGCTGCAGCCGGACGCCCAGCTTGCTGATCCGCCGGTCGCCGATGTTGGTGACGCGGCCGGTCACGGTGAGCGAAGCCGACGTCGAGGTGATCACGCGGGGGTTGAGCTGATCGAGGTCCACGCGCAGCCGGGGCTGTTCCTGGGCCTGCGCGACCGCGACGGGCAACGCGCTGAAGGCCAGGAACAGGATCGACAGGACAGTGGCGGCAAGCCGCTTCACTCAGGTGCTCCCTCGGCGGTGTGCTGTTGCTGCGCGAAGAGTTCTTTGGCCTTCCGGACCAGCTTGCGCTCGTCGGAGTAGGCGAGTTTGGTCTCCAGGTCGGCGAGCGGCACCCAGGCGACCTCGGTCACCTCGACATCCTCGTCCGAAAGTTCGCCGCCGGTGGATTCCAGGATGAAATGGTGCACCGTCTTGTGCACCCGCCGTCGTTCGGCCACGAACCAGTAGTCGATGGTGCCGAGGGGCCGCAGGACCTGCGCGGAGATGCCGGTCTCCTCCTTCACCTCGCGCACAGCCGTCTGCTCCACCGTCTCACCGTCCTCGATGTGGCCCTTCGGCAGCGACCACAGCAGTCTGCCGTGCCGGTCGAGCCGCCCGATCAGCGCGGCGTTCGCCCGTTCGGCGTCGACGACGAGTCCACCGGCCGAGGTTTCGTCGACCGTGGTCAGCCGCCTTCCCCGCCTGCGCCTCCGCCGGCGGCCCGGCTTCGAAGCGCCGGAGCGCCCGGCTGATCCAGACATGCTGCGATGCTAGAGCAAACGGCGGTACGGGTACGCTGGCTCTCCGTGCCCGTGTTGGGCCGGGCCGTAGTAAGTACATCCAAATCGTGGTGGGATTGTCGTGAACAAGGTGGTCGCCGGGCAGGCGATTGCGGGGAAGAGCACTGCGATGCAGAACGCCGTGACCGAGCTGATGCGCATCTCCCCGTTGGCGGACGAGCTCGCGAAGCTCTTCGCGAAGGCGGGGTACAGCCTGTACCTGGTCGGCGGCAGCGTCCGGGACATGATGCTCCGCCGGCTGTCGAACGACCTCGACTTCACCACCGACGCGCGGCCGGACCAGGTGCTCAAGATCGTCAGCGCCTGGGGCGACGCGGTGTGGGACGTCGGTATCGCGTTCGGCACCGTCGGCGTGACCAAACAGGGCATGACCCTGGAGATCACCACGTTCCGCGCCGACAGCTACGACCGCGTCGGCCGCAACCCCGAGGTCACCTTCGGCGACAGCATCGAGGGAGATCTGCTCCGCCGCGACTTCACGGTCAACGCGATGGCGATCGACCTCGCGAACAAGACCTTCGTCGACCCGCACGACGGGCTCCAGGCGCTGCAGGACAAGGTGCTCGACACCCCCGCGACCCCGCAGGAGTCCTTCGCCGACGATCCGCTGCGCATGCTGAGGGCCGCGCGGTTCTCCGCGCAGCTCGGGTTCACCGCGGCGCCGCGGGTGGTCGACGCGATGTCGTCGATGGCCGAGGAGATCGACCGGATCACCGCCGAGCGCGTGCAGGCCGAGCTGTCGAAGCTGCTGCTGGCGGACGACCCCAGGCCCGGGATCGAGCTGCTGGTCGACACCCGCCTCGCCGACCGCGTGCTGCCCGAGGTGCCAGGGATGCGGCTGGCGATCGACGAGCACCACCAGCACAAGGACGTCTACCAGCACTCGCTGACCGTGCTCGCGCAGGCGATCGACCTGGAGAAGTCGCACGAACCCACGTCGGAGCCGGACTTGATCCTGCGGCTCGCGGCGCTCCTCCACGACGTCGGCAAGCCCGCGACGCGCGAGTTCCAGCCCGGTGGCGGCGTGAGCTTCCACCACCACGAGGTCGTCGGCGCGAAGATGGCGCGCAAGCGTTTGCGCGCACTGAAGTTCTCGAAGGAGATCGTCCAGGACGTCAGCCAGCTCGTGTTCCTGCACCTGCGGTTCCACGGCTACGGCAAGGGCGAGTGGACCGATTCGGCGGTGCGGCGCTACGTCACGGACGCCGGCGACCTGCTGCCCCGGCTGCACAAGCTGGTGCGGGCCGACTGCACCACGCGCAACCGGAAGAAGGCGGCCGCGCTGCAGGCGACCTACGACGACCTCGAGCGGCGGATCGAAGCGATCCAGGCGCAGGAGGACCTCGACAAGGTCCGCCCGGACCTCAACGGCGAAGAGATCATGCGGATCCTCGACCTCAAGCCGGGGCCCGACGTCGGCAAGGCGTGGAAGCACCTGAAGGAACTGCGGCTCGACCGCGGTCCGCTGGAGCACGACGAAGCGGTGGCCGAGCTGAAGAAGTGGGCCGCCGAGAACGGTATCGGCGGCTGAACCGGGCGAAGACGCCCGGTTCGTCCCGTTTTCGGCGCCATCAGCTGAGATAAACCCCGTTGGTCTCTGGATCCATGTGGCGTAACCGGAGATACTCCTGCCGGTGCTCCGGGCAGGGGGAAAATCCATGGCGAAGCGGCCGCCCAGTTTTCTGGTGACGTTGCTGCGTCGTGGCGCGCCCGCGCTGGCGACGGCGACGAGCGAGCTGTCGGACGAGGTCGGCGACCCGACACCGATGCGCGCGCTCCGGCGGATCCAGCACATGTCGGGCCCCATCGACACGGCCCATCGCGACAACCTGCTGCTCAGAGCCGCCCGCTACGTCGCCCTCGTCCCGCTGGTCTACCGGCTCTTCGCGGTGCCCGGCGCGTTCGGCGTCTACGTCTCCACGCACGGCATGATCGGGATCGGGCCGGTCGGGCTGGCGGCGCTCGGTTCGGTCGGGCTCTCGCTGTACGGCATCCGGTGGATGCTGCGCTCGGCGCCGTTCCGCCCGCAGTTCGCGGCCCGGCTGCTGGCGATCGACCTCGTGTTCACGCTGCTCGCGCCGCTCGCGGTCGGGGCGCTGGTGCCGGCTTCGGTCTTCACCGAGGCGATGGCGATCCCCGGCAAGCACCTGCTCGGCGAGGTCGCCCTGCTGGCGCTCGCGCTGGGCATGCCCGCCGCGGCGGCGCTCGCCGTCGGCAGCTTCCCGGTGCGGATGCTCGCGTCTCTGATCGGCACCGGCCAGGCCGCGCCCGGAGACGCCATGGCCACCTTCCCGTCGATCCTTGGCGTCCTCTTCACCGCGAGCGGCGCCCTCGTCCTGATCGGGTTGGGCACGCGGCTGGCCCTCGCGTACGGCATCCGCAACGGCCGCATCGCCGAACGCGCCCGCCAGCACCGGATGCTGCACGACTCCGTGCTACAGACCCTCGAAGCGATCGCGCTGGCCAACAAGGGCGACCCGGTCGCGCGGCTCGCCGAGGTGCAGCGGCTCGCGCGGGCGCAGTCGATGGAACTGCGCCGGACGATCGAGAGCGAGACTTCGGAACGGTCGGAGGCCGGTTCGCGGCCACTGGGCGAGAAGCTCGCGTCGCTGGCTGCGGAGATGGCACGAGACGGCCTGCGCGCCCAGCTCGTGATCGCCGAACTCGACGACGACACGCTTTCGGAGGTCCGGCAGATCGCCATCCGCGACGCCGTCCGCGAGTCCCTGCGCAACACCCTCAAACACGCCGGGACGGACAAGGTCGTCGTCCGGGTCGAGGAGCAGGAAGGCGGCGTCGCGGTGATCACCCGCGATCACGGTGCCGGATTCAGCATCGACTCCCGGCCCGCCGGTTTCGGGATCAGCGAGTCCATCACCGCCCGGCTGAACGAGGTCGGCGGGACCGCCAGGGTGGAGTCGGCTCCGGGCAATGGCACCAGAGTCACCCTTTGGGTGCCTTTCTGACGGTAAACAGGAGAACATGAAGAAAACGGACGTCCTGGCCGAAGCGCTCACCGCGTACCGCGACGGTGACCGGGCCACGGCAGCGGACCTCGCCGAGCGTGCCGGATCCACGCTCGGCCGCGAACTGCACCGGTACCTGACCGAAGGCGGCGGCGGAGATGTGTACGACCAGCCCGCCGCGTTCACGGCGTTCATCCGCGGCGGCGGGAACGTCGAGCTCTACCGCCGGCTCAGCGCCATGCTCGCCCGGCGTTACGGCAGCGTCGGTTCGCTGCTCGATCTCGGCTGCGGCGACGGGCTCGCCGTCGTCCCCGCCCTCGAACAGGCGGATCGGCAGCCGGGCCGGATCGACCTGGTCGAACCGTCGAGCGCGCTGCTCGCGGAAACGCGGAAGCAGCTCGACGGCACACACGGCCTGCACACCTGGGACGCCACCGCGCAGGAGTTCCTCGCCCGCGACGACGACCGGCAGTGGCAGCTGACGCAGTCGACCTTCGCGCTCCAGTCGATCCCGACCGCCGAGCGCACCGAGGTCCTGCGTGCGCTCCGGCCGCGCACGTCGTGCCTGGTGCTCGCCGAGTTCGACGTGCCCGAATACGACGAAGACTCCCCCGAGTACCTGCTTTCCCTGGTCACCCGCTACGAACGCGGGATCTCGGAGTACGGCAAGGAGGCGTCGCTGGTGGCGCAGGGGTTCCTGCTGCCGATCCTGCTCGGCCTGGTCAAACCCGGCGCGGACCGCACGAACTGGGAGCAGCCCGCCACCGATTGGGCTTCGCAGCTGAAGGGAGCGGGCTTCACCGGCATCCGGATCGAGCCGCTCGCGGACTACTGGTGGTCGCCCGCGGTGCTGATCACCGCTTCCTGAGTTCGGTCACGCGAGTTACGCCTCCAATCACGCGAGTTACGCCTCCAGCCACGTGTGTCTCAGGTACCACCGCGGTGCGTAGACGGCGGTCACGCGTGATCAGACGGACGGCTCGTCGTGGAACCCCGCCACCACGCGTGAGCGGAGCCGTAACTCGCGTGATTGAAGGCGTAACTCGCGTGTCTGGGCGCGTTCCTGCCCGAGCCACGCGAGTTCGGGACCTCGGCGCGCTACTGGACGCGGGAAAGCGCGCCGGTTTCGAGATGCTGGGCGATCGGCCGGGGCAGCACGTAGGCCACGGCCCCGCCCGGGGTCCCGTTCCACGGCGCGGTGATGCCGGTGACCACGCGCAGCGGCCGCACGACGCGGTACAGACGGCGCTCCCGTTCGCGGTCCGCGGCCAGCGACGTCTCGATGAACCGCGCCGATTCGGCGTGCACGAGGTTGCCGGTCTCGTTGCCGAACCGCTGCACCGTGGTGCCCGACGGCAGGACGACGATCCGCTTGCGGCGGAAGAAGTTCAGCGGCGGCTCGCCCCGCAGCGGCAGGATCGGCCAGTCGGCCGGGTTGTCGGACTCCTCGTTCGCGCCCACCGCGGCGCGCGCCGGGTACAGCAGCAGGGTGCCCAGGAAGAAGCGAGCCGCCTCTTCGAGTTTGGCGAACGCCACCGGCTCGTCCGTCGGCGGGCGAGAGACCTCCCAGCCGCTCTCGGTGCGGCGCAGGGTCCAGAGCCCCGGCTCCGGCACCGCGTTCGCACCGATCCGATAGGCCGTCGGCGCGACTCCGTGCTCGGCCAGCCGCTGGTACAGGACGTCCAGCACCTCGACGGCGCGGATGTCGCGCGCGGGTTCGCCGTCGCGTTCGACGCGGGTGCGGGCGCTTTCGTCCGGCAGGTCCGCGGCGGTCTGCGGCGGCCGCGGCTTGCCGACGATCTCCGCCTCGGCGGTCGCCCGCACCAGCTCGCCGACCAGCGGCGGCCGGAAGCCGGCGGCCCGGATGTGCTCGATCAGCTCCGGCTCCGGCGGCACCCCGTACTTGCGCAGGTAATGCGGTACGGCCGCGGGCCAGATCCACACGCCGTCGGTGTGGAAGGCGTTCGGCACGTCCGGCGGGCCGTTCGGGGTGAAGATGTCGGGCTGCGGACCCGGCCGGGTCAGCGCCACCGGCGAGCGGAAGAGGTAGTCCAGGACGCCGCGCATCAGATCCGGCGGTACCGGCGGCCGGTTGACGACCGGTCGTTCACCCTCGTTGTGCGCGTCGACGACCTTCGCGTGCCGGAACACGATGTCCAGCGGCAGTCCCGCCTTGGCCGAAAGCCAGGCCGGGACGTGCTTGGTGTCGCGCGGGTGGATGGCGAGCTCGGTCGCGTACGCGCGCGGCGATGGCTTCCCGCCCTCGTTCGGCGCCAGCCGCCAGGTCGGTTCCTGCTCGGCGTCGAAGTCGAAGTCGAAATGCGATTCCGCGTCGAGCGTGAAGGTGCCCTGGAACCAGGTGCCGGTCTCGGGCTGGTGCATCGCCGCGCGCAGCCGCGCGAACAGCGAACCGAGCTCCGGCGGGGCCGCGATCGACACCGACACCGGGCCGTTGCCCTCGTCGCCGACCGAGCGGACTTCGAGTTCGGAGTAGTCGCCGACCTGCCGGAACTGGGCGCCGACCCGCTGCCAGCCCGGCGGCAGCACCCGCAGCAGGGTCCGGCCGATGGCACGCAGCAGCGCGCCCTGGTCACCCGTGCCGATCTCCGGCCGCGCTTCCGGCGTCTCGACGAAGTCGTGCCTGGTCTGCCACAACGCCGTCAGCCGCGACGGCGGGGCGGTGGTCGAGAAGTCCGTCAGGCCCAGTTCGGCCGCGCGGGCCGCGTCCTCGCCCGCCCAGCGCAAGGTCAGGTCGCCGCCGCCGGTGTTCGGCGCGATCTGGAAGTGCTCGTCGTCGAACCGGCCGTACGACTGGAGGCTGAAGGTCGCGCCGACCTCGCCGTTCAGCACGACCCGGGCCGGGCGGCCGTTCCAGTCGCGGTCGAAACCCTCGGGCGCCGCTTCCCCCGGCGGCGCGATGAGCAGCAGCGTGCCGTCTTCGGTCGACCGCTGGGCCGCGAAGACGGTGTCCCCCCAGACGGCGTACAGGCCATCCGGCCGCTCCGCCGCTTGAACCCGGTAACGCACTATGTGTCCCCTCCCCAAGTTCCCCAAACCGGGGGTAAATCTAGTGGGCCGGATAGCGGGCGTACCACCGGTCGTCACCCGGGGCGTTCCCGCCGAACTCCGCGAGCGCGTCGTCCGCCAGCTGTCCGATCACTTCGCTCAATTCCAGCTCCACGAGCCAGCTCGTCTCGAGCGCTTCCTCCCCGTACAGGGCGCCGACGAGGTTTCCGCAGACCGAGCCCGTCGAGTCGCTGTCGCCGCTGTGGTTCACCGACGCGAGCAGCGCGACGTTTGGGTCCGTGGTGGTCAGGGCGACGTAAACCGACATGGAGAGCGCGGTTTCGCCGATGTTCCCCTGTCCGAGCGTCTCCAGCTTCTCCGGCGTCGGCGGCCCTTCCCCGGCCAGGGCGAGCGCCTGGTCGAGTGCGACGCTCTGCTCCTCGTGTCCCGGGTACTTCTCCAGTTCGGCACGGGCGGCCGTGAGGGCGTCGAGCAACGGTTTCCCGCGCAGCAGTTCGTGCACGATCACCGCGAAAGCACCCGACGAGAGATACCCGCTCGGGTGACCGTGCGTCAGTGCCGCGCTCTCCGCGCCGAGCCGGAAGACCTCCGCGAGGTCGTCCGACCACAGGGCGACCGGCGCCGCGCGCATGATCCCGCCGCAGCCCTTCGAGTTGTTGACCGGCTTGTCCATGCCGGCGCGTACGCCGGTCTTGCCGTACGCCTCCAGCTCGCTGAAGCAGGTCAGGCCGGGCGCGCGACGGCTGAACAGCTCGCGGTTCGTGATCAGCCAGCCGTCCGGTTCCGGGCTCGTGTTCTCCGGGCCGCGTGCCCGCTCCCACGAAACGCCCTGGGTGTGCAGCCAGCGCTGGTAGGCCATCTGCAGGGACTGTTCGACGGGACCGGTTCCGTGGTGGGCCCTGATCAGGCCTTCCAGGGTGAACAGCGTCATCTGGGTGTCGTCGGTGATCCGCCCGAGCCCGCCGTACGCCGGGATCAGGCCGGTGATCCCGGCCGGTCCGGCGATCTCGCGGATGCGGTCGATCGAGTCGAACTCGGTCTTCGCGCCGAGCGCGTCGCCGAGCGCCCCGGCGTACAGGCTGCCGCGCAGCCGCGACCTGGTCGCCGGATCCTGAAGCCACTCGCGCATTTCTCTACTGATCTCCTCGTGGGTACCGGTTCGCGTCCCAGCGTCGCCGCTCTTCGGGCTCGCGGGGCAGGCCGAAGCGGTTGAAGTAGTAGAAGGCGTCGCCCGCCATGGCGTCGACGACGCCGAGGTCGGCGTACGCGGCGAGCCACGACTCCGGCAGACCGGGCACGGTGAGCCTGGCGCCCACCATCGCCCCCGTCAGCGCCGCGGTCACCGTGCCGCCGCGAGCGGCCAGCGCCAGCGCGGCTTCGGCGTCGTACCCGCGTTTGGCGGCGGCGAACAGCGCCCGGCCGAGCACCGAAAGCGGCGTCCTGCCGTCCCCGATGCTGTCGAACTGCTCGACGTCATCGCCGTCGACCTCGTTCCGGAGGTCGAGCACGGTCTTGACCAGCTCCCCGACCTCGCCGCTGTACTCGTCGAAGCCTTCGAGGAAGTTCGCGACCGCCGGTTCGCCGTTCCGGGCGGCGAGCTGGGCGCGGAACACGTTCACCAGCAGTTCCGCGCCGTGGACGACCTCGTGTCCCGCCGCCGAGCCGACCAATTCGCGGACGACCTTCATCGCGTAGAACGTGCTGTCGGCGGGTCCTTGCACCCCACCGGTCACCGTCGCGGCGAGCGCGGTCGCCAGCATGGCCGAGAACTCCGCGGGGGGCGGACCCGCGCCTTCGGTGGCCTTGGCGACCCAGCCGTCCGGCCGTCCGCCCGCGGGCAGCGACGCCGGGATCTCGGGCTTGTCCGGGGTCGGGTCCAGACCGCGGATCACCGATTCGGTGTGGAACAGCAGTTGCCGGGTCAGCCCGCCGAGTGGCAAGCCGTCGGCGGGATCGGCGCCCGAGCCCAGCGCGTCGCCGAGCGCGAAGCCGACGTACGCACCGAGAAGCCGCGGGTACGCGAAGCTGCCCACGGGGAGCGTCGGGTCGTAGAACTTCCCGAACGTCCAGGCGCTCGGGCGTGGTTCGCCGTTGTCGTAGAAGTGCGTCACGAGCCCGTTGGTGAACAGGTCTTCGGGCAGTTCCGGCAGCGGACGGCCGTCGTGCTTCGCCCGGGAACGCTCGAACGACAGCGTCGCGGCGCGGACGTAGCGGGTGAGCTCTTCGCCGCTCAGGGTGTAACCGTTGTCCCTGGCCTGGTCGACGAGGCTGCGCAGGTTCGCGACGGCGGCGCCTTCGTACTCCCCGCTGAAGTACGCGGGGCGCCCGACGGATTCCGGGCGTTCGGTGCCAGCCGGGAGTTCGAGGTCGGCGACCTGCCGCAGTGTTTCCGGATAGACGTTGAAGGTCTCCGGCCGTCCCGGGTTGACCAGCAGGCCGACTCCGGGGTTGTCCTTGGCCCGCCGCAAGAGCACGCGGGGCTGGACTCGCTGCCACATCGTGTACTCCGACGGCACCTGCGCCTCGGAGGTGTAGACGACGAACCGGGCGCCGGCGTCGCCGAAGTCGCGGACCTGGAGGTGGCCGTCCTTCGCCGGGGCCAGGACGTCGAGGTCCAGCATCCAGTGGACGAATTCCTCCGGAGTGATCCACTCGACGCGGAGGTAGCCGAGCAGTGTCTCGACCGGGCTTTCCGGTGCCGGGCGGCCGGAGAACCGCGGCCCCGGCCGGTGCTCCGGGTTCGCGCGGACCGCGCCCGTCGGCTCGCCGAACAGCGTGTGCTGCTCCCAGCGCAGGATCGCCGCCTTCGGCACGGGCAGGCCGGGGACCGCGTCCGGGTCGAATTCCGGATCGACGACCTCCGCCCAACGGGTGAAAGCGTCGCTGTCGCCGCCCGCCGCCGAAACCGCCATCAGCTCCAGGTCGAGGCGGATCTCGCCGCCGTCGTCCGGGACGAAGGCGACCGGGCTGGGGAACAGGCCGGCGCCGGGGTCGGTCCCGTCGAGCCAGCCGACGGTGTTGTAGGTGACGTTCCAGCCGTCGGTCGCGCGCACGACGTAGTCGCGGCGGACCCGCAACGCGCCGGTCCCCTCCCCGCCTCGGCCCGTCAGCCACTCCTCGACGCGGCTGACGGCTTCCTCTTCGTTCATCGTCCCCATTCCGTTCACCAGCGCGGATACCGCTGGGCCCAGCCGTCGACCTCGTGCAGCGCCGAGTGGCGGTCGAAGTGCCAGAACGCGTCCGTGGCGATGTTCTCCACCAGGTAGCGCAGTTCCAGCTGCTCGACCCACTTCTGCGGCAGACCGGGGATGCCGGTGCGGGCGCCGAGCAGGGCACCGGCGATGGCGCCGGTGATCGCGCTGCGGCCCGAGTGGTTGACCGCCCGCAGCAGCGCCTGCTCCGGGTAGTTCTCGAAACCGGACAGCGCCGCGAACGCGCGGCCCAGCACCGAAAGCGTGCCCTTGCCGTCGCCGATCAGCTCCGGGACCCGCAGATCGGGCAGGCCGTGCTTGCCGAAGAACGGCACCGATTCCGCGACCATCGCCTTGAGATCCGCCCAGACCGGCCCCCGCTGGTGCGGGTTCTGGTCGCTGAAGATCTCCCGGGAGGTGTTCCAGATCGGGTAGCTGAACGCTTCCGACGTCAGCGCGGGTTCGAACAGCCAGGTCAGGTAGGTCGCCGCTTCGACGTCGACCTCGCCGGGGTGGGTCACCGCGACGAGGTCGCGTACCGCCTGGCGGACGCCGCCGCTCATCGCGCTTCCCGGCCCGGCCGCGGTCATCGCCGCCGGCAGCGCCGCGACCAGCGCGTCCGGCCCGCTCATCGGCATCGCGGTCGGCGAAATGGTCGCCAGCGCGTGATAGGCGTTCAGTTCGGCGTCGTCGGGGGTGCGGCGGACGCGGAGTTCCGGCACTTTCACGAGCCAGCCGTCGGCGTTGTCCAGCGGCGCGCCCTGGGTGTGCAGCCAGCGCATCAGCGAATTGCGCGCGACCGTCCCGAGCGCCTTTTCGGCGTCGCGGTTCTCCGGCTGCTCGCGATGCGGGCTGCGGATCACGGCCTCGGTGTAGAACAGCAGCCGCTGGGTGAGCGGCCCGATCCGGCCGGGCAGATCGAACGCGACCGGCAGATCGGTGACCCCGTCGGGGCCGTAGGTGTTGTGGATCTCGTCGAGCCGCATCCGGTCGACGGCCGCGCCGAGCGCCTCACCGAGGGCGAAGCCGACGTACGCGCCCGTGACGCGCTGCCAGCCGTAACGCGAGCTGGAGCGGTCTCGCTCGAAATATTTGCCGAAGGTGTCCAGACGCGGCTGGATCTGGCCTTCGTTGTCGTAGGCGGGCGCCAGGCCGTTGGCCCGAAGGTCGTTGGGACGGCCGCGAGGTGGTTCGGGCTGCCGGAGTCTGGCCAGCCACGACTGCCCGAGGACGGTCTTTTGGCATTCCTCGGCACTCAGTTCGAACCCGCGGCGGCGAGCCCGTTCGGCGGCGGCCAGCGGTGGCTTCACCGGTTCGGACAGGCCCATCTTCGCGGCGGTGTCGGCGGCGAGTGCCTCCAGCTCCGGGTCGGCCTCCGGGCAGCGCTCGTTGACGTCGACGCCGGGGCCCCGGCGCGGGAACCGGAGCGCGGTCTCGGCGAGTTCGGCGCCACTGACGTCCTCGAACGTCGCGGGACCGCCGTTGATCACCAGGTTCGGCGGGCTCTCGTAACCCGCGAGGGTGGCGATGTCGACCTTCCAGTACCCGTGCTCACGGGACGGAAGGTTCCTGGACGAGCTGAACACCCTCAGCTCGGCGCGTTCCTCGTTGAAGTAGAAGCGCTCCGTCTTGCCCGACGCCAGGTCGAGCGGGACGTAGACCTCGCAGCGCAGCAGCCCCACGAGCAGCTGCTCCCTGGTCAGCCAGCCGACGCTGGCGAACGACAGCAGCGTTTCGAGCTTGTTCTCCGGCTTCGGGTAACCACGGCGGACCGGACCGGCCTTGTACTCCGGGTTCTCCCGTTCCTCCCCGGTCTGCACGCCTTCCGCGTTGACCTTGACCCAGCCCGCGACGACCGGCGGCGGGACACCGAGGTCACCGAGCCCGGCCTTGGCGTACTCGGGGTCGACGACCTCGCGCCAGGCCTCCTGGCCGGGGAACGCGACCGGGACGCTGAGCCCGCCCGGCTGCGGATGCGCCTGGCGCAGCTCGCCGTCCGGTTCGCGGACGATCACCGACGGCGGCGGGAAGATCTCCTTCTCGGCATGACCCTCGTCGAGGAAGGCGATCGTGTTGTAGGGGACAGACCAGCCCTCGGGGATGCGCAGGACCTTCTCGTGGTTCACGCGCAGGCCGGCGCCGCCCGGTTCGGACACGTCCGGACCGTGGACCGCGCGCAGCCACTCTTCGACCTTGGCTACCGCTTCCGCCGATTCCACCTACTCGATCCTCTCCAGGCTGCCGTCGGACACGTGCTCGGCGATGGTCCTCGGGAGCACGTAGGCCACCGCCCCGCCGGGCATGTTCGCCCACGGGACGGTGACACCGATGATCACGTGGAGCGGGCGTCGCAGCCGGTAGGTCCCACCGACGCGCTCCCGTTCCAGCGGCAGGGACGTCGTGGCGAACCGTACCCCTCCGTGGTGAACCAGATTGCCGGTTTCCTCGCCGAACCGCAGTACGACCGTACCGGCGACCATCCGGCTCACGCGCTTGTTGCGGAGCAAGGTGAGGGGAGGCTCACCCGGCGCCGCTTGCACCGGCCAGTCGGCGAGTTCCTTCGCCGTCTCCAGTGGCGTCTCGTGCCCGGCGGTCATCCTCGCCGGATGCAGGAGAAGCGCGCCGAGAAGCTGATGCGACGCGTCTTCGAGCTTGTCGAAGTACTTCGGCGACACGGGGGTGCCGCCCGAGTAGGCCGCGACCTCCCAGCCCTTCTCGGTGAAGTTGAGGCACCAGGCGCCGTCCGCGCGGTCGCCGATGCGGTAGGCCTCCGGCCAGACGGCGTGCTCGCCGAGCCTGCTGACCAGCACGACCAGGAGTTCTTCGTCGGTCAGTGCCGGATTCGGCGACGTCTCCAGCTCCGCGGCGATGTCGCCCTCGGTCTTCTTGACGTCGGAGCGGCCCGGCTTCGGCCGCGGTTTGCCGAGCAGATCCGCTTCCGCGGTCCGCCGCACGAGGTGCTCGACGTACGGCGGCTGGAATCGCTGGCTTCGGATGTGCTCGACCAGATCCGGTTCCGGCGGGATCCCGTATTTCCGCAGGTAATGCGGCACGGAAGCGTGCCAGATCCAGGTGCCGTCGGTGTGGTAGCTCTCGGGGACGTCGCCGTCGGCCTCGGGATCGAAGATGTCCTTGCCGAGCCCGCTGCCGGAGAGGATCGCCGGCTCACGTTCGAGATACTGCGCGACGAGCGGCGCTTCGGACTCGTCGAGCTCCGGTCTCTCCACCACGGGCGGCTCGCCCTCGGTGTACGCGTCGACGATCCGCGCGTGCCGGAACTCGACGCGCAACGGCAGCTGCGCGCGCAGCCGCCACCAGTCGGGAACGTGCTCGTCCTCGCGCGGGAAAGCGGCCAGCTCGTCCGGGTACGCCGAAGTCCCCGGTGGCTCGGTCCACGCCGGTTCGTCGTCGAGGGTGAAGTCGAAATCGAAGGTGCCGTCGGGCTTGAGCGTGAACCGCGACTGCAACCAGGTCCCCCGGCCGGTCGTGTACATGCCGGTGCGAAGCCTGCCGAAGAGTTCGGTCAGCTCGGGCGCGGGCGTGCAGTTGTGCCCCGCGAGTTCGGTGTGCTCCCCGGCCTGCCGGAAATCGGCGACGGCCGGATGGGCCGCGTCGGCGACACCCGCGCGGATGAGCTTGCCGATTTCGACCAGCAGCCCGCGTTGTTGTTCTGAGGTGAGTTGTTCCACGTGAATCATCACGCCCGGTCCGGCCGGCTGAGCGGGCTCATTCCGAGTCCCCTTCGTCCGGGGGTTCGTAGGCGGGGAAACGCGGCTCCGCCCGGAACGACGGCGGCTCCCCGGCGGCGCGGCGGGCCAGCTCGTCCTCCCACATCTTGAAGGTGCGCTTGCGCAGCGACTGGATCAAGGCCACTTCCTGTGGCCGCATGTCGCGGTTTTCTCGTCGAGCCTGGTCGTGAAGGCCGTCGATGGTGTCGTAGAGCGCGAAGACCGCTCCCTCGCCCTTGAGGTAGCGCGCGCGGGCGAACTCGGTCTCCTGCACGAACTTCTGCTCGGGCACCTTGCTGATGTCCGAACTGGCCATCGCGCGGAGAACCTCACGGACGTGGCTCGGATCCTCGTCGAACTCGCCGGTGCGCAGATTGAGGAGATACCCGGTGAGGCCGCCGTCCGGCGTCGCGTCCACCCGGTAGGTCTGCGCGTAATAAGTGAAGTAGGCCGGTGTCTCGATCACGCGCTCTCCTCGGGGGGTTTCGGCAGCCCCAGCTTCAGGCCGTCCATGAACTTCACCCGCACCTGGTCGATCAGCGCGGCTTCCAGCTGCGCCTGCAACACGGTCAGCCTGCCCTTGCTCTTCGCGTCTTCGCCCGCCGAGTCGGGGATGTTCTCGTCCATCGCGCGGTTGTACGTCGGGAAGTCCCGGCGGACCTCGTAGAGAGCGTGCTCGAAGACGGCGACGTCGTCGATGCTCTTCAGATGCAGTCGCAGTTCGGCGACGTGCCCGTTCGGCAGCCGGACGTTCATCTGCAGGTCGCGGTAACCGCTCGCCTGAGGATTCGCGAAGCGGTCCTCGAATTTGACGATCTTGAGGTCGTCCCGCTTCATGATCGCGTCCAGCGCCCGGTAGGCGTCCGCGACCGTGTTGAACTGGATCTTCGCGCCGACGAGGTCGACCAGCCGGGACGCGTCACCGTCGTATTTGGCGATCTTCGCCAGCGCCCGGCTTTCCGTCTTGGGCTCGGTCCGGGCGCCGGGGATGTCGTCCTCCCCGGCGAGCTCGGCGACGATCCGGTTGAGGTGCCCCTGGTTGTCGGCCCAGGCGGCCTCTTCCCTGGCGAGGAATTCCTTGATCTTGGCGATGTCCCCGATGTGCTCTTCGGGGAATCCGGCGTGGACCCGGTGCTCCGGCGGCGCACCGGCGGCCACCGCGGCCGCCGCCTCGGCGATCTCGCGCTGCTCCGGGGTCAGCGGCGTCTCGCCCGGCCCCGCCTGTTCGACCCGGTCGATCAGCTGGTTGTCGTGCGAAGCCGCCTCCCCGACCGCGTCCGCGAGCATCGGAATGGCTTCGGGATGCTGGAGCAGGCTGCCGATGGTCTTCGGGTTGTGCAGCAGGGAGTCGGTGAGGTACCGGTTGTCCGGGTTCAGCATCAGCTCGACGAGCTTGGGCTGCCCCGGCAGGTGGTCGCGGATGAAGTCGCTCAGCGGACCGAGGTCGTGCTGGACGCCGTCGTCGGTCGTGATCCTGACCCGGTCCCGGGTGTCGTCGAGCCCGGCGAGTGCCGCCTCGAACTCCGGCGTGGCGAGCAGGCGGTCGGCGTTGGCGCGCTCCTGCGGGGAGACGTGCGAGGAGGGTTCCGGCAGCGACTGGGACGCCATGCCGTAGCCCGCGTCGTTCGGCGAGGTCACGATCGGACGGCCGTCCGGCCCGATCCGCGACGGCGGCACGTCGGGGGTGTCGTCCCTGGCGAACGCGATCCGCGGGTCGACCGGCCGCGTCGACGAAGTCTCCGTCCGCGTGGTCTGCCCGTCGGTGTGCTGAGCCGAAGGGCCCTCCGGGACGCCGACGTGCATCAGTTTCACGCCCAGCGGCGGCTGCGGCAGGTTCATCAGCGCGCCCGACTGCGGGTCGAGGAACGCGACGCCGTCGCGCGTGTTCGCCACCATGGCGACGTGGCCGCGTTCGACGCCGTTCTCGTCGAGGTACTTCACCGCCACGACCGCGTGGTGATCGGTCGGCATGCCGCGCATCTCGCGGATCACGGTGTCGTAGTCGGCGCGATCGGAGAACTGCCCGCCGAACCGCTCTTCGACGTGTTCCAGCGTGCCGCGGCTGTCCATTTCGTGCACGAGCAGCGGGTCGGCCGTCGAGTCGATGCCGTTCAGCCGGTCCATGTACGCACCCGGCGTGCGGGTGCAGTTGGAGCGGTAACCGTTCGCGAGCGCGTCGGGGTCGTGGAAATGCGGGTTGACCTCGCCGAGCCTGGGGTGCCGGTCGGCGAGGTACGCGGCCTGTTGCGCGGGGCTCGCCGAACCGGCGTGGATCGCCGGTTCGCTCGGCGGGTTCGTCGCGACCGCCATCGACGAGTAGTCCCGTTCGGGGACCGGCAGTTCCATGGTGTCGTCGGTGACGGGCTGCTCGCCGTACTCGGGTCCCTTGTCGGCGTCCGCGACGCTGTGCTGCGCCGGGTTCTCCGTGGTGACGTGCGGAGTCTGCGGCTCGTCGAAGCCGCCGAGGCGCGCCATCGACTGCGCCTGCGCGAGACGCGCGAGTTCCGGCGCCTCCGCGGCGTGCCGGGCCCGCCGCTCGTCCATCTTCTGCTTGGCGGTCTCGGGGTCGAGGTAGCGCGGGTCGCCGGGAGTGACCTCTTCGGCGTGGATGACCCACTTCGGCCGGTCGACCAGCGGCGGAGTCTTGAACTCCTTGCTGTGCACGTAAAGCTGGGTGGCCGGCTTGTTGATGGCCTCGTTCTCACCGGGATTCTCGGCGAGCGACGAGACGTCCTTGCCCGTCTTCGAGACGATGTGGATTTCGACGTCTTCGCCGAACTTCGACTTCGTGTCCGGCGAAGTCTTGATGGTCGAGCTGGTCATCGTCGGCTCGGGGACGGTCTGGCCTGGCTCGTAGTGCGCCGCCATGATCGCCGCGGCCCGCATGTCACCCTTGGTGTCGATGCCGCGGATGGCCTCGCCGTGGAAGTCCGGCAGCTCGTTGAGCGCGCCGACGATCGCCCGGGTGCTGCGCTGGGCGTTCTCGAAGTCGGGGTGCGCCTCACCCTTGCGGTTGGCTTCGTTGATCGCGTACGCGTGTTCGCGCGAGTACGAGTAGATCGCTTCGGCGGCCTCGGGTGAGACGCGGTCCTTCAGCGGGCTGGCTTCGAGCCGCTTGACCGCCTTCTCACGAGCCTGCTCGGCGAGTTCGGTGCTGTCGTAGCGGTCCCGGAGGCTCTTGTGATCCTCCGGAGTGCCACGGAAACCGTCGTCGGAGAGGTAGCTCTCGTCGAGTCGCTTCGGCGTTTCTTCCGGACCCTTGAGCCGCTCGGCGATGTCGAGTTCGGTCTTGGGCGCCTGCTCCTGGACCGGGGTTTCGGCTTCGGTGTGCCTCGTTTCCGGTGCCTCCGGCGAGCGGACGTGCGGAGCGTCGCCGCCACCCATCGGCATCGCCTTGATCGACGTCGGATCGTCGGGCAGCGTCGCGAGCCGCCCGGTCATCGGGTCGGCGAAGACCACACCGTGCGGCGTGTTCACCGCGGCGACGATCCGGGTCTCGACCCGGTCCTTGGACCGCGGCGAGCCTTCCGGCGCGGTCGGATCGGCGGCGGCGTGATGTTCGAACGCCACCGCGGTCCGCGCGCCGACCGGACGTTCGCCCACCTCGCGGGCGATGTCGGCGAAACCGTTCCGATCCGACCACTGCCCGCCGAGCCGGTCGCTGACGTGCTGCAGCGGTGAACCGCCGGTCGACGGCGCGGCGACCGAGTCGCCGCCGTTCATCCGGTCCTCGAACGCGACCAGCGCCTCGGCCGAGTTGGTCTGGTAGCCGTCCTTCCACGACTCGGGCGCGTAGTAGTTGCGGGTGTTGGCCTCGCCGATCGCCGGGATCTCGTCCATGACCAGCCGGACCTGCTGATGCGGCGTGTCGGTCGAACCGGCGTGGATGACCGGCGTCCCGCCCTCTTCGAGTGGCTTGGCCAGCTCGGACCAGCCGCCGTCGGGAGCGTGCTCCTTCGGGGGCTCGGGAATGTCCCTGGCCGGGGCGTCGGTGGCGTCGATCCAGCCGCCCTTGCCGTCGGCCAGCTTGGTTTCGAGCCCCGCGAGACCCTGGCTCTGGAACAGCTCCGGGTGATCGCGGCGCAGCTGAGCCTCCTGGTCGGCGGCTTCCTGCGCCAGCCGCTCCTGCACGGCGTTGTTGTAGTCGCGCCGCTCGGCGACCTTCTGCTGCACCTGCTCCGTGGTCAGATGGCCGTCGTCACCGGCCACGACCTCTTCGCATTCGACGATCCACTTCGGCAGGTCGTTGGGCGATCCGTCGTCGAGACGCTTCTTGTAGTGCGGGTGCTCGGGATGCCCCGGCCCCATCTTGATGTCGGTGACGCGCAGCTGCGTCGCCGACTTCATCAGGACTTCGCGTTCTTCCTTCTTCGAGGCGAGGTCTTCGATATGGCGTCCGGTCTTCGACTGGATGCGCATCTCGACTTCGCCGGGGAAGGTGCTGTGCGGATTCTCCGG
This sequence comes from Amycolatopsis sp. TNS106, assembly GCF_019330265.1. Taxonomy (NCBI): domain Bacteria; kingdom Bacillati; phylum Actinomycetota; class Actinomycetes; order Pseudonocardiales; family Pseudonocardiaceae; genus Amycolatopsis; species Amycolatopsis sp. TNS106. The sequence continues at coordinate 6,406,141 of NZ_CP024972.1, forward strand.
GGTGACCCGCGACGTGCTCAGCATCTGCGGGTCGACGATGACCTGGCCCTTGGCGTGAGCTTCGAGGAAGGCCCGGATCGCGCTCTCGTTGCCGTTGAAGTTCACCCGCCGCGAGACGAGCCCCTCGTAGGCGGGCATCTCGTTGAGGCCGGAGGTGATCGCCTCGATATGCGGACGGAGCGCTTCCAGCTCCGCGCCACCGTGCCGCTGGGCGTGCGTGATCCGCTCGGCCATGTCGGTGCGCGTGTAGCTGTGCACCGCGTACGCGCCCTGATCCGACATCTCCCTGACGCGCGGATCTCCGTGGGCGTCGCGTTTGGCGAGACCTTCGCGGCGGACCTGTTCGCTCCGCGCCTCCCCGGTGTCCTTGTCGAAACCGCGTTTGTCGATCTGCGTCTCGGCGAGCGCGCGGTAGGCGGCCGGATCGTCCGTGTGGAAGTCCGGATCCGTCAGGTACGGCTCGTCGACAGTGGTCTTGTCGTCGGGCGTGACGTCCTGGGGCGCTTCGGTGTCCTTCGGTGCCTCGACGTCCTTGGGGGCTTCGGTGTCCTTGGGGACGTCCGTGTCCTTGGGAGTCTCGACGTCCTTGGGAGGCTGGGTGTCCTTCGGGAGCTCGGTGTCCTTGGGCGCGTTCGCGCCGTGGTCCTGAGGCACCTGCCGCGGCGCGTGCTCCACCGGCCGCGCCGGCGGCTGCTGCTGCGGCTGCTGCTGGGGCCCCGCGTTCGGGTCATGGCCAGGACGCGGTGCCGGGACCTGCGGAGGACGCTGCGGACCACCGAAGCGCGGCGGCTCGGCGCCGGGCGGCATCGGCCTGCCGGGCTGCTGTCCCGGACGCCCCGGCTGACCTGGGTGGTGACCGGGCGGCGGCGGCATGGGGCCGCGGTTGCCGGGGAACGGACCGTTGCCCGGATGCTGGGGCCGCGGCGGAGGCGGCGGATGGCCCGCCGGACCGCGGTTGCCCGGAGGCGGACCGGGCGGAGGCGTCTGCGGACGCGGCGGGACCCCGCCGTTCGGGCCAGGGCCAGGTCCGGGCCTGCCCTGATAACCCTGAGGCGGCCGCGGCGGACCCTGCGGACCGGGAGGCTGCGGCGGTTGCTGAGGACGCTGACGCGGCCCGCGGTCCTGCGGATATCCACCCTGACCGGGATGCTGCTGCGGCGGACGCGGGCCCATCGGGCCGGGCTGCCCCTGCGGTCCTCGCGGCGGCATGGGGCCACCGCCACCGGGAGGCGGCGGCGGAGGCGGCGCGAAACCACCCGGAGGCGGCGGCTGCATCGGCTGCTGGCCCTGGAAGGGCATCGGGGCGGGCGGCTGGTCGAACCGCGGCTGCTGCGGTCCGCCGTTGCCCGCGAAACCCGCGGCCTGGACGCCGTCGTTCGGCCGGACCGGCCGGGACGGATCGTGTCCGCCCGGCGGGAAGCCGCCGGGGGCGGGCCCGTTGCCGGGCGGGTTGCCGCCGGGCGCCATGCCGTAGCCACCCGACGGAGCGGGCGAGCTCGAACCCGGGTTCGACGCCATGCCGTACCCGCCCGAACTCGACGGCGCGCCGGTGGAAGCGGCGGGCGGCATCGCGCTGGACTGCGACGGGCTCGGCGAAGGACCCGGTGTCGGGCTGGGCGAAGAACTCGGTGACGGGCTCGGTGCCGGACTGGACGCCGGTCCTTGTGACGGGCTCGAAGCCGGTGTTTGCGCCGGAGCGCCCGCCGGCGTCTGGGCAGGGCTCGCCGCGGGAGCCTGCGCCGGGGCTTGCGACTGGGTGGCGGGTGCCTGCTGCTGATTACCCGCCGCGGCCTGCTGCTGTTGTTGTTGCTGACCGGAACCGTTGTCCGCGGCCGCCGCCGGGGCGTTCTGGTGGGTCTGCGGCGCACGCTGACCGTCACCGGTGTTCGCCGGGGCGTCCGCCGGACGTTCCGGAGCCTGCGTCGAGGACTGGCTGACCCGGTCGCTGTCGGCAGCCCGCTGCGGGCCGTTCTCGGCGCGCGGCTGCGGATCAGCGGAGCCGGACGAACTCCGCGGTGAGGAGTCACCGTCCGAGCGACTGTCCGAAGTGGACCGTGGCGCCGGGTCCGACGACGAGTCCGGCCGAGAAGAGGAATCCGAGGAAGAGCCCGAGTCCGACGAAGAGTCCGCCCGCGAAGAAGTGTCCGGAGTACGCGAAGGCGTCCCGGAATCCCCAGTGTCCACGTCGGGCGTGGAAGGACCGTCGCCCGCCGTGGCGCCGGGCGTGTTCGCGGCCTTGATGTCGCCGATCTGGCTCTTCGCCCCGTCGACACCACCGCCCACGGCACCGCCGGACGCGCCCATCAGGACGTCCTTGGCCGAAAGCTTGTCCAGGTCACCGGTGACGGCGGCCTGCCCGACCGTGCTGGCGACTCCCTCGGCCGCGCCGCGCACCGCGCCCCGCGCCGCGCTGTCGACGATCTGGCCGCCGACGCTGTCGGAAAGTCCCTTGGTGGCGCCCTTGCCGATACTGCTGCTGCCCGCGCCGACCACGCCGTCGACGGCGCCGCTGATCGCGGAATCCTTGGTCTTGCTGAAGTCCCAGCTCTCGCGGTCGCCCTTGGCCATCTGCAGGCCCTGGATGCCCGCGTCCATGGCGAGGTTCATCGCCGTGTTCTGCAGGACCTCCTTGCCGATCTTCTTCAGGCCCTCCTTGAGGAGTTTCTCCAGGAGTTCCTTCGCGACCTTCTTGAAGCCTTCCTGCGCGAGCTTCTGCATCAGCTGCCGGAAGATCATCTGGACGGTCATGCGGGTGGCGATCTGCGCCGGCGCGATCCCGGCCGTGGAGCCACCGAACGTCACCGCCGCGGCCGCGATCATCGCGACGATCTGCGCGGCCAGGATCACCAGAGAGATGATGATCATGTACTTCGTGTACTCGACGTCCAGCGCGGTCGCGTTGCACGAGTCGCCGAGCGCCTTCGAGGAATCGGCAAGCGACTTGAAGTACGCCTCGTCGCCCTCGACGAACTTCTTCCAGGCCTCGGCGAACTTCTCCGCGCCCTGTCCGCTCCAGCCACCGAGGACTTCTGTGGCGCCCTTGGTCGCGGTGTCGGCGATCGGCTGAATCGCCTTCGAAGCGTTGTGCCAGGCGTCGCGCAGTTCGCGGAGCTTGTCCTCGTCGCCTTCGGGCCAGCTTTCCCCGACGACGATCGGCAAGAGCCACTTGACCGCGTCGGGCATCTCCATACCCACGGCGCTAGACCTTCTTGTCCAACGTCGACTTGATCTCTTCCTCGGCGTTCGTGAACGCGGTCATCGACCGTTCGACGTTGTGCTGCATGCCCCGCAGCGCCTCGACGACGTTCGCGAACCCTTCGGACGAGCCCTGCGCGCCGGGCTCGTAGTCCTTCGCGAACTCCTTGCCCGCGTCGTCGTTGCCCCAGCACTGGCCGAGCGAGTTCATCGCGGCCACCAGTTCCTTGCCCGCTTCGTCCAGCTGGTCCGCCGCGATCCCCAGTTTGGCCGCGGCCGTCTTCACCGCTTCCGGATCCGCGGTGAATCCGGCTCCACCCCCACCGTTCGGCATCAGACCCCCCTGGTCAGCCAGCTCGAGGGCGGCTCTTCCTCATCGTCGTCCTGCTGACGCACCCGTTTCGGGACCGGTTTCGGTGCCGGCGGCGCGGGAGGTGCGGGCGGAGGCGGCGGCGGGGCGTCGTCCTTGATCATCAGCGGGGCGTCGAAGTCTTCGTCGGACTTCGCGGGCGCGGCCGTCTCCTCCGCTTCCGCGAGGAAGTCGGGGATCGCCGGCATCAGCCCCTGCAGCGAAGGCGCGCCTTCGATGAGGTCCGACAGGTCCGGCAGCCCTTCGGTGATCGGGGCCATCAGCTCGGCGACCTGCTGCTTGACCTGCAGCGATCCCTGGCGGACCAGGGTCAGCACGGTGTTGGCCAGCTGCGCGGGATTGGTGCGCTCGAAGGCGTTCGGCTGGATCTCGAGCTTCGCGAGGGTGCCGGTCGCGTCGATGGTGGCGCGGACGAGGCCGTCCTGCGAAACCACCGTCGCCGATGTCTGCGAAGCGGCTTCCTGCGCGTCCCGAAGCTGGGCCGTCTGGCGCTCGAACTGTTCGAGCAGCGTGTCGACCTGGTCCTTCATGGCGGCATTGCGCGCTTCGAGGCGTGCGCTGTCGTCGCCGGCCGTCGTCACTTGAGCCCCCGCGAGTGCTTGATCCCGGGCATACGCCACCCGGTGTCGGTAAGCGTCACCCTAATGCCAAGGGCGGAGCCTTATCAGCCGTTCTCCTTTTTCGCACCGCGAGCAGGTATCCGGCGGCGCCCACCAGGTAGAGGACGGCCGCCGTGATCAGGAGTCCCGGCGAACGGCCGTCGTCCGGGATCACCGTCGCGGCCAGGGAGACGGCGGCGACCTGGGTGATGTTGAAGAGGGTGTCGTAGAGCGCGAAGACCCGTCCTCGGGCCTCGTCGGCGACGTCGAGCTGGACCGAGGAATCGACGCAGAGTTTCAGCACCTGCCCGGCACCGGTCACCAGGAACGCCGCGAGCAACGCGGCCGGCACCACCATCGGCAGGCCGAGCGCGGACTGCGCGACCGCCGCCAGCACCAGCGCGCCCACCACCACCCGGACCCTGCCGAGCCGTCGAAGCAGGCGGGCGGTCAGCAGCCCGGCGACGAGGATCCCGGCACCGGCGAACGCGGCCATCTGGCCCAGCCCCGCCATCCCCGCGCGGAAGATGCCCGCGTCGGTGAAGTGGTTGCGCATCAGCAGCACGGTCACCAGCAGTGAGATGCCGTACGACGCGCGATGGGCGAACAGCGCGACGAACCCGGCCGTCACGCTGGGCGTCCGCCAAGCCGCCTTCGCGCCGTCCGCCAGGCCCCGGGCGACGGCGAGTGCCGGGTTCGACGGCTCGTCGACCGTCGACGGCCCGAGCAGCCCGCGTGCGAACCCCGAGGCCAGGACGGCGGCGCCGATCCCGCCCAGCGCGGCGACGGCGGTGACCCACGCGGAACCGGCGTCGTCGGCCCCGGTCAGCGCCCGGAGGCCGATCGCACAGCCGCCACCGACGACGGCGAGCACCGAGCCCCAAGTCGCGGCGAAGGCGTTCGCGGCGACCACGGACTTCTCCTCGACGACGTGCGGAAGCGACGCGGACAGCCCCGAACCGATGAACCGCGAGATGCCTTCGGACGCCAGGGCCAGGGAGAACAGCCCGATCCCGGCCGCTCCCGTACCCACGGCGATCGCCGTCGCGAGGATGGTGGCCGACCGCAGGAGGCTCGCGAAGATCAGGACCTTCCGGCGATCCCAGCGGTCGAGCAGCGCGCCCGCGAACGGGCCGACGAGCGAATACGGCAGGAGCAACGCCGCGAACCCGCCCGCCATGGCGAGCGCGTCGGCGGCGCGTTCGGGGTTGAAGAGGACGGCACCGGCCAGCCCGGCCTGGTACATGCCGTTGCCCCAATGCGCGGAAAACCGCGTGAACAGCAGACGGCGGAAGTCACGGTCGCGAACGTACGCCCTGGTGGGCGCCGTGGCGGTGGTCGTCACGGCGTCAGCCTATAAAGGTGGCCGATGCGCTTTGAGGTCGCCTCTCGGCGGCTATGCGCAGTGTGGCTCCAGCCGGACGGTATTCCACAAAGGCGGTTCTTCAGTGAGCCCGGGGGACACGGAAAGCGCACCGACCGTTGTGTCCAACGGTGCTCGTGATGCTGTTGTTCCCAGAGCCGGACGATTTGTCCCCGCTCGAAGTGGGATCATGGCGGACGTGCCAGCGGACGCCGAGGTCGAACCGGGAACGCTCCTGGTCGCCGCCCCCACGATGTTCGATCCCAACTTCCGGCGGACCGTCGTGTTCGTCATCGATCACCGGGACGAGGGAACGCTCGGCGTCGTGCTCAACCGGCCGAGTGACGTTCCGGTGTACGACGTGCTGCCCAACTGGGGCGGGCACGTCGCCGAACCGCAGTCGGTGTTCGTCGGCGGTCCGGTCGAGAAGAAGACCGCGTTGTGCCTGGCCGCGCTGCGCACCGGCGAGACGGCGTCGAGCGTGCCCGGCGTGATCGCCGTCCGCGGCCCGGTCGCGCTGGTCGACCTCGACACCGATCCCGAGATCCTGGTGCCGAAGGTCCGCGGTGTGCGGGTCTTCGCCGGGTATGCGGGCTGGGATTCCGGCCAGCTGGCGAACGAGATCGAACGCGAAGACTGGGTGATCGTCCCGGCGCTGCCCAGTGACGTCCTCGCTTCGCCGCACCACGACCTGTGGGGTCAGGTGCTGCGGCGTCAGGGCATTCCGCTGGCGCTGCTGGCCACCCACCCGGGAGACCTCCAGCGCAACTAGGCGGTGGCGGTGTCGGCCTTCTTGAAGACGCCGCAGGTGCCGCAGGCGCAGCCGCTGCATCCGGCGGGCCGCTCCGGCTCGGGCTCCGGCACCGTCGCGGCCGCGCGGTTGCCGAGTACTCCCCCGGCCGCGACCAGCGCGATCATCCCGATCACGCCCACGAACGAAGCGAGCAGCAGCCCGAACGTCGTCGGCATGACCAGTGCGGCGATCCCCGCGAGCACGGCGATCACGCCGCCCGCCAGCGTCGGGACCCCGGCGACCTTGTTGCCGAGGCGGAAGGCGTCCTCGCTGCGCATGGTGGCGGCGGTGCGCACGCCGGCGCCGCGGTCACGCGGCAGCTTCTCGCGCAGGCCGAGGAACCCACCCCAGCCGACGAGGACACCCAGCACGATCGGGACCAGCGCTATGACGAACACTCCACGAGGATAAGCGTGACGTCCCGGCAACCTGCCGGATACCCTGATCGACTGTGCTACAGGCCATGTCACGCCGAGTTCTCAGTGCCGCCCTGATCGGGGCCGTCCCTCTCACCCTGATGGCCGCACCCGCCGCCGAAGCGGGTCACCGTCCGCTTCGCCTGATCGGGGAACAGATCGTCCCGAACGCCCTGCCCTACGAAGGCACCGTCGTCGGCGGCCTTTCCAGCATCGATTTCGACCCCCGCACCGGCGAGTACGCGCTGATCTGCGACGACCGCTCGGCCCTCAACCCGGCGCGGTTCTACACGGCGAAGTTCTCCCTCGACGCCAAGGGACTCGGCCCGGTCACCTTCACCGGCACCAAGCCGCTCCTGCGTCCCGACGGCACTCCGTACCCGCCGCTCGCGAAGAACGACCCCGCGCAGCCGCCGAACATGCAGACCATCGACCCCGAAGAGCTGCGTGTCGACCCCTGGACCGGCCGGTACGTCTGGTCCCAGGAGGGCGAGCGCTCGGCGGCGGCCCGGATCGACCCGTCGATCCGCGAGGCGGAGCGCGACGGCTCCTACGTCCGTGACCTGCCGATTCCCGCCAACGAGAAGATGACCGAGACGACGGGGCCGCGGCAGAACCTCGCTCTCGAAGGACTCACGTACGCGGGCTTCGGGTCGCTGATCGCCAGTTCGGCGGAGGGCCCGTTGCTGCAGGACGGCCCGGAGGCGAACACCACGTCAGGTGCCCTTTCGCGCATCACGCTCCAGTCGCGGTTCGGGCCGGTCCTCGCGCAGTACGCGTACCCGCAGGAGAAGGTCTTCGCGTCGCCGAACCCGCCCGGCGCGTTCGCGACCACCGGAATCTCGTCGCTGCTGGCCGTCGACCAGGCCGATCCGACGCGCTACCTGGTGATGGAGCGTTCGTTCGTCACCGGCGTCGGCAACAAGGTCCGCATCTACGAGATCGACACCAAGGGCGCCACGAACGTCCTGAAGACGCCGTCGCTGGCTGACGCGAAGAAGGTCAAGCCGGTCAAGAAGCGCCTGCTCGCGGACCTGGCGGACTTCAAGTTGTCCACTGTGGACAACGTCGAGGGGATGACCTGGGGGCCGCGGCTCCCGAACGGCGAGCGCAGCCTGGTACTGGTCAGCGACAATAACTTCTCCGCGACGCAGGTGACCCAGTTCATCGCTCTGGCGGTCCCCTCGGAACGGCTTTGACCAGCGCGTTAAACTGGACTCATGGACACGGCTCGGCTGCTCCTTAGCCTGCCGCGCTGAACTCGGCCGAACGGCCGGGACCAGCGCGGCGACCCCTCATGCCCTCCGGGCTGAGGGGTCGAGTTGTTTCTGGAGTGGCTTGACGTGGATGAGCACGGAGGATTTCGGCGATGAACCAGGCGAGCGAAGGCGCCGACGCGGCACCTCAGCACCGCTACACCGCGGAGCTGGCGGGCCAGATCGAGCAGCGCTGGCAGGACTACTGGTCCGACCACGGCACCTACCACGCGCCGAACCCGGTGGGCCCGCTCGCGGACGAGAGCGGGGAGGTCCCGTCGGACAAGCTGTTCGTCCAGGACATGTTCCCGTACCCGTCGGGCGCCGGCCTGCACGTCGGGCACCCGCTGGGCTTCATCGCGACCGACGTCTTCGCGCGGTACCACCGCATGATCGGCCGCAACGTGCTGCACACGATGGGCTTCGACGCCTTCGGCCTGCCCGCCGAGCAGTACGCGGTGCAGACGGGGCAGCATCCGCGCAAGACGACCGAAGAGAACATGGAGACCTACCTGCGCCAGATCCGGCGCCTGGGCCTGGGGCACGACGAACGTCGCCGGATCTCGACGATCGATCCGGACTACTACAAGTGGACCCAGTGGATCTTCCTGCAGATCTACAACTCGTGGTACGACGAGAAGGCGGGCAAGGCCCGGCCGATCGTCGAACTGGAGACCGAGTACGCGCAGGACAAACGACGTACGCCGGACGGCCGCAACTGGTGCGAGCTGACCCGCGCCGAGCAGCTGAAGATCATCGACTCGCATCGCCTGGTCTACCTGTCCGAGGCGCCGGTGAACTGGTGCCCCGGCCTGGGCACGGTGCTGTCGAACGAAGAGGTCACCTCCGACGGCCGCAGTGAGCGCGGCAACTTCCCGGTCTTCCGCCGCAACCTGCGTCAGTGGATGATGCGGATCACCGCCTACGCCGACCGGCTGGTCGACGACCTGGACCTGCTGGACTGGCCCGAGAAGGTCAAGTCCATGCAGCGCAACTGGATCGGCCGCTCGCACGGTGCGCGCGTGTCGTTCGAGGCGGGCGAGCAGAAGATCGAGGTCTTCACCACCCGCCCCGACACCCTGTTCGGCGCCACGTACCTGGTGGTCGCGCCCGAACACCCGCTGGTCGACGAGCTGACCGCCGCCACCTGGCCGGAAGGCGTCGACGCCCGCTGGACCGGTGACGCGGCGACACCCGCCGAAGCGATCGCCGCCTACCGTGCGGCGGCGGCGCGGAAGTCCGAATTGGACCGTCAGGAGAGCAAGGAGAAGACCGGCGTCTTCACCGGCTCCTACGCGGTGAACCCGGCCGACGGCAAGGAGATCCCGGTCTTCGTCGCCGACTACGTGCTGATGGGCTACGGCACCGGCGCGATCATGGCGGTCCCCGGCCAGGACACCCGTGACTGGGAGTTCGCCGAGAAGTTCGGCCTGGAGATCATCCGTACCGTCCAGCCGTCGGAAGGCTTCGATGGCAAGGCGTTCACCGGCGACGGACCCGCGATCAACTCGGGGTTCCTGGACGGCATGGGCGTCGACGAGGCCAAGAAGACGATGATCGGCTGGCTGGAGGAGAACGGCCACGGCCGCGGCACCGTCCAGTACAAGCTGCGCGACTGGCTGTTCTCGCGCCAGCGCTACTGGGGCGAGCCGTTCCCGGTCGTCTACGACGAGGACGGCCAGGTCCACCCGCTGCCGGACAGCATGCTGCCGGTCGAACTGCCCGAGGTCGCCGACTACTCGCCGGTGACCTTCGACCCGGAGGACCGGGACAGCACGCCGTCCTCGCCGCTGGCCCGCGCGACCGACTGGGTCGAGGTCGAGCTGGATCTGGGACAGGGCAAGAAGACCTACCGCCGCGACATCAACACGATGCCGAACTGGGCGGGTTCCTGCTGGTACCAGCTGCGGTACCTGGACCCGACCAATCCGGACGTGTTCGTCGCGCCGGAGAACGAGTCCTACTGGGTCGGTCCGCGTCCCGCCGAACACGGCGTCGACGACCCCGGCGGCACGGACCTGTACGTCGGCGGTGTCGAGCACGCGGTGCTGCACCTGCTGTACTCGCGGTTCTGGCACAAGGTGCTGTTCGACCTGGGCCACGTGTCGTCGCAGGAGCCGTACCGGAAACTGTTCAACCAGGGCTACGTCCAGGCCTACGCCTACACGGACGCACGCGGCGTCTACGTCCAGGCCGACCAGGTCGAGGAGCGGGACGGCAAGTTCTTCTTCGGCGACGAAGAGGTCAAGCAGGAATACGGCAAGATGGGCAAGAGCCTGAAGAATGTCGTGACGCCTGACCAGATGTCCACCGACTACGGCGCCGACACCTTCCGCTTCTACGAGATGTCGATGGGCCCGCTGGACGTCTCGCGGCCGTGGGCGACCAAGGACGTCGTCGGCGCGCAACGGTTCCTGCAGCGGCTGTGGCGACTGATCGTCAATGAGGAGACCGGCGAACTGCGGGTGTCCACTGTGGACGCGACCGACGAGGACCGCAAGCAGCTGCACAAGACGGTCGCCGGGGTCCGCGAGGACTACGCGGAGATGCGGTTCAACACGGCCGGCGCGAAGCTGATCGAGCTGAACAACTACGTCACCAAGACCTACGGTTCGGCCGAGGCCACGCCGCGGGAACTGGTGGAGCCGCTGGTGCTGATGCTGGCGCCGCTGGCCCCGCACCTGGCCGAGGAGCTGTGGAAGCGGCTGGGCCACGCGGATTCCCTGGTGCACGGGCCGTTCCCGGTCGTCGACGAGAAGTACCTGGTCGAGGACTCCGTGGAGTACCCGATCCAGGTCAACGGCAAGGTGCGTTCGCGGGTCACCGTGCCCGCCGACGCGGGCAAGGATGCCGTGCAGGCCGCCGCGCTGGCCGACGAGAAGGTCGCCGCCCTGGTCGGCGACGGCACACCCCGCAAGGTGATCGTCGTGCCCGGACGGCTGGTCAACATCGTGCTGTAGCGCCGTGGCCGATAGCCGCCAGCGTCGAGGGTCATGAGGCGATTCGATGGAGTTGTTCAAGGACAACGAAATCGAACGGAGAACACCCTCATGACCCTCGACGGCAAGGTGGCTTTGGTGACCGGCGGCAGCCGCGGGATCGGTGCCGCCACGGCGATCCGGCTCGCCGAGGACGGCGCCGACGTCGCACTCACCTACCAGAACAACGCCGCGCTCGCGGCCGGTGTCGTGGACAAGATCAAGGCGCTCGGCCGCCGCGCGCTGGCGATCCAGGCCGACAGCGCCGACGCCGCGGCCGTGGTTTCCGCGGTCGACACGGCGGTCGCCGAGTTCGGCAGGCTCGACGTGCTGGTCAACAACGGAGGCGTCGGCTTCGTCGGCCCGCTCGACCAGACGAGCCTGGAGGACATCGACCGCGTGCTCACGGTCAACGTCCGCGGTGTCTACGTGGCCACGCAGGCCGCGGCCCGGCACCTCGGTGACGGCGGGCGCGTGATCACCATCGGCAGCTGTATCTCGGACCGCGTGCCCGGCCCCGGGATGTCGCTGTACGCGGTGAGCAAGACCGCCCTGCTGGGCATGACCAAGGGGCTGGCCAGGGAACTGGGGCCGCGCGGCATCACCGTGAACATCGTCCACCCCGGCCCGACCGACACCGACATGAACCCGGCCGACGGCCCGTACGCCGCCGACCAGCGGAGCCTGACGGCGTTCGACCGCTACGGCTCGCCGTCGGAGGTCGCCGCCACCGTGTCGTTCCTGGCGCGGCCGGAAAGCAAGTACGTGACCGGCTCGACCGTCTCGGTCGACGGCGGGCACGCGGCGTAGCTACTCGGTGGACAGGCCGATCTCGCGCGCGAGATCGGCCAGCATCGCGTCGAAGAGGACGTCCGGTTTCGAGAACGGGATCGGATAATTGCCGAAGACCTCGAGCGTGACGTGCCCGTAGAGCCGGGCCCAGAACTGGATCATCAGGTACGTCACGCCGAGGTCGAGCTTTTCGAGCGGGAACGTCGCCCCGGACTCCTTCAGCACGGCGAGCAGTTCCTCTTGGAAGGACGTGAGATCGTCGCGCAGCTCGACGGGGACCACGTCGTTCGACGGCGTCACCAGGTCGTGCATCGCGAGCACCCGCCCCGCCGCCGCGAGGAAGATCCGCCCGAACGGCTCGTCCAGCCTGCTCAACGTGTCATCGCCCGAAGGCGACGCGAAGACCAGCGTGAACTCCTTGGTGTGCGTGAGCGCCCACCGCCGGAATCCCTTGCAGATGGCGAAAAGCTGCAGCGCGCCCTCGTCCGGCAACTGCGCGATGTCCTCGGCGAGCCCGGCAGCCAGATCCGCGACGACGTCCGCGCGAAGATGCTCGACCAGATCGTCACGGGAACCGTAGTAGCGGTACAGCGCCGGCGCCGTGATGCCGAGCTCGCGCGCGATCGCCCGCAGGGTCACGGCCTCCGGGCCCTGCTCGACCAGGAGCGCCCGCGCCGTCCGGCGGATGTCCTGATCGGTCGCCGCCCGCTCGCGGCCCCTGCGGCTGGGGTTGGTCATCCGGGCATTCTAGGTGGTCAGTACGGGGATTACCCCAGAAGGCGAGCTTGAAGCCTCGTGAGTGGCCGGAGCGCGAGGAAGATCGGAACGGCCATCCCGGCGGCGATGAGGAAGTGCACGATCCACGCGCCCGCCAGCGTCGGCCCGCCCCACGTGCCCTCGGGGTCGCTCCCCGTCCAGAAGAGCCCGTAGGTCGCGATGCGCCCGACGAGATAGAAGAGCAGCAACGCGAGCAGGAACGCCACCGCGCTCGGACCGAAGGCCACCACGAACCGCGGCCGAGACCCGCCCTCCTGCCCGAGCCAGCGCCGCGCCAGCCCGCGCTGGACCTTCGCGCCCCCGAGGTAGCCCGGAAGCACGAGGAATGCGTAGATCGCGCGTTTCCAGTCCGAAATCGTCATGCTCGCCACGCTAGGAGCCGCTGACCTGCGAGAACATCGGGTAAGCCGTCGAATCGGGTAGGGAAAACCGGAGGTCGCTGTGGTGATCCACACGACCGGGCTGCGGATGTCCGCCAAACGTTCCCCGATGTCAGACGGGTATGCCACACTCGGTCGCCGAACGGCTACGACGTGAACAGGGGAGGTTCGCGTGTCGAACCCTGAGCAGCTCTTCGCTGATTTCGAGGCCAAACTGGCCGACGCCCAGCGAAAGGCGAATCAGATGCGCACCGAGATCGAAAGCGTCTCGGTGTCCGAACGCAGCAAGGACGGCCAGATCTCGGTCAAGGTCAACCACGCGGGGAACCTCGTCGGCCTGGAGATCGGCCCGTCCGTGCGGGACAACCCCGCGCTCGCCCAGGAGATCCTCCGCGTCGTCCAGAGCGCGCAGAGCAAACTCGCGGCCGCGATGCAGACCGGCGTGCCGTCCATCGCGGGCACCGAGACGATGAACGAGCTGGTCAACCAGCTGCACAACGAATACCCGGAGCCCGAACCGACGGGCTACGTCGAGGGCGGCCACCAGGAGGCGGACGAGGACGACCGCTTCGTCGCCGAAGACGAACTCGACGCGCCTCCTCCTGCTCCAAAGCCACCCGCTCCTCCGGCCCCTCCCGCGCCGCCGCGTGCCGCGCGCAGGCAGCAGACGGACCACGAGGACGACTACTTCACCGGCGGCGACTTCCTGCGCTGAGCGGGTTCTCGAGGGAGGGAAAACATGGGGCAGCCACAAGGTAGTGAAGATTTCAAGGTCGATCCCGCGGAGCTCGCCGCGCATCGCAACACGATCGACTATCTGGGGCAACGAGTCGCGCTGACGGGATCTGCTGCCGACGCGGCCATGGGCGATGAAGCGTTCGGCCTGGTCGGAATCCCTCTCGCAGCGATTTGCGCCACTGTGCAGAGCCTGGCCCGGAGCGCGATCGAGTCGGCCGTCGAAGCTTCGGCCGACCATGCCGATCGTGTGCACACCTGGCAGCAAAGGAAGCAAATGCAGGAGGACGAGTTCAAGAGCCTCTTCAAAGTGGAGGACTGACCGATGGCAGAAACACCCGTCGCGGCTCCAGGCCCCAATCCGCTGATCAAGACAGACGCCGCGCAGGACGAGAGCTCACTCGAAGGCGCGGGAATCCTCCAAGACTTCTGGGACACCGGTGCCAAGATCGCGAGTGGAGATTGGGCGGAGGGGCTGGCGAATCTCGCCAACGGGGCGATGGGCCTGGCCGACCTCGTCGCCGATCCCATCGGGACCCTGGCGGCGTCGGCGTTCGGTTGGATCATCGAACACGTCCCGTTTCTCCGTGAACCACTCGATTGGCTCGTCGGTGATCAGGTCGCTTTGGACAACATGATCGGGACCTGGGAGAACATCGGCAAGGAACTCGAGTCGGTCAGCGAAGACTTGGGCAAGGCGGTCGACCGCGAAAGCGCGAACTGGACCGGCGAAGCCGCGGACGCCTATCGGGCCTTCGCCAAGAATCGGGCCGATCTCTATGCGGGCATCGCCTCGGGTGCCAACTCCATCGGGACTCTGGTCAGCGTCTGCAAGATGATCCTCGCGGTCGTGCGAACCATCGTCCGTGACTTGATCTCCGAGTGTCTCGGAAAGCTCGTGAGCATCGCGATGCGCTACCCGGGGCCTGCGATGCCTGCCGGCATCGCAGCGGAGGGAACGCCCAAGGCCATCAGTTACGCACAGAGGTGCGTCGGTTGGATCAAGAAGCTGACCAAGGCGTTCGATAGGGCGAAGGGCCTCTTCAAGCGTCTCACGGATGGCTTCGACAAGATCAAGGACGCTCTGACTCCGAAGGCACTGAAGAAGTTCACCGATGGTGGGAAGAAGGCGGTCGACGGTGCCGGCGACACGACCTTCGCGTCGAAGGTCGCCGAGGCGAGGAAGGAACTTCCTGAGTCTCGTAAGCACATATTCGGTTTGGAGGATACGTCCAAGGACAAGAGCCTCACCGAAAACCTCGCCCAGGTGAAAGAAAACGTCACCGGTCGTCTCAAGGACAAGTACGGCGAGGACTTCCAGGCGAATCTCACCAAGGAGAAACGTAAGGCCCTTGGGAAAAAGATCGATGAGACGGTAGAGGACACCTTCGGTGAGGAGGACGAACCGCCGAGTAAAAAGGCGCTGACTCCGGCTGGGGTCATGGGGCCGTACAGCGCGGCAGGCGCACCCCAGAAATCTGCTCCAGAGGATCTCGCAGCTGAGCCGCCGATCTTCGAGCAACAGGGTGGACAGCGAATCTCCGGTTCGCTGTAGGGCTTCGAACGACATGAGGGGAACACAAAGTGGCCGATGACCAGTTGGTGATCTCGAGAACGCCTGGAGTCGTCGGTCATCTGGTTCTGGTCGTTCTGTTCGCCACCTTGACCGTGGTCATGACGATCGCCGTGGTCAGCGACTACCAGCTGGCGGTGCGCATCGTCGCCGGTGTGCTCTGCGCCGTGTTCATCTACTGCGGGACAATCGAGTTCCGTAACTACCGGACTCCTCCGCCCGCGGACGAGCTGATCTTCGATCCGGCCGGGATCAGGCGGATCAAGGGCGGCGTGGTGGCCTGGAGTGCTCGGTGGGAAAACATCGCCCAGGTCATCTTGAGCCTCGAGTTCCGAGAATATTCACCACACCGCTCCGCACCGGACGAGTTCAAGCTGGTCATTCGCCCCGGGGAGGGTTTCGACGCATTGGACGCGGGTTTCGCCCGTGAGCCCGATGGCGACCTTCAAGTCGCGGACGTCGACCTCAGGCCTCGTGATGTGGAGCGGCTTCTGCCCTTTCTCGTGAAGCGTGTCGACGTCGCGCTCGAGGACGACAACACCGCTGTGCGGCCTGTGCCCGACGAACCGGTAGTGGAGACGGCACGCGAGGAAGCCCTCGACGTCGTGGACGACGTGGTGAAGATCCATGTGAACGGCTGGGACAAGCGCAAACTGTGGGTCTTCCGTTTCGTGTCCCTGATGATCGAGGTCACTGCCTTGGTGGTCGCCGCCGCGACCGAAGGCACCGCAGTGCGAGCCGGTGCGCTCGGTGTGCTCTTCGCGCTCTTCGCCGTGACGATGGTGGTCGAAGGGCTCGAGGGCGGGACGCACGACAAGAAGCGAAAAGTCGTGCTCGAGCTCAGGCCGCGTGGCTTCTACTTCCGGACGTACGGCACCTTCGTCGGAGTGTGGTGGCATGAGATAGATGCCGTCCGGTGGGGGGTCGACCACGGCTCCACCTACTTGGACTTCCTGCCGGGCTCGGACATGTTCGCGATTCGCCATCCGCAGTTGGCTGAATTGACCAGAAGCAACCCGTACGACGCCGGGTCCGGCAGTCTCGCCGGTGGTTGGTATCGGTTGGCGCGGCCGTTCAGCGTCAACGCGCGACGCGAGTTCGAGAGCAGCATGCGAAGGTCTGAACGCGTGGAATTCCGGGAGGCGGCGGCGTCGCGCTGAAAGCGGAGCCGGGGCGCCGCCGGCGCCGATCACTCGGGGGGCTACGTGATCGACGCCGGCGACCCGATGCCCTCTTCCCGGCACCGGCCGGGATCGGGGCAACGTCACCGCGTGGACGCGGCAACGCATCTCAAGAGCGGGCGTGATCGCCGAAGTGACGTCCGGGGGAAGGTTATCCCCCGAAAGAGTGACGGCGTTCCGCTGCTCGCCTGATTGTCGCACTACGCGCCGAGAAAGTTACAAAGTTCTTCACATCTTCGCCGGGAGAAGGGTCATGACCGGACAACTCCTGGTCATGGCATCGTTTCCTCCATGACTTCTCAGGTGCTGGTCATCGGGTCCGCCAATGCCGATCTCGTCGTCCCGGTCGACCGGCGGCCAGGTGGTGGCGAAACCGTACTCGGTGGCGACACGATCTTGTCGCCGGGTGGCAAAGGCGCCAACACGGCGGTCGCCGCGGCCAGGCTCGGGGCCGACGTCGCGCTGCTCGGGGCGGTCGGCGACGACCCGTACGGCGAGCTGCTCAAGCGGTCGCTGGCCGAGTCCGGGGTGAACACGGACTCGCTGCGCACGAGCGAGCGTCCGACGGGGATCGCGTACATCACGGTCACGCCCGACGGCGAGAACTCGATTCTCGTCTCGCCTGGCGCCAATTCGGCCCTGCGGCCCGAGGACGTCGACCTCGGCGGCGCCGAGGTCGTGGTGTTGTCGCTGGAGATCCCGCTCGAAACCGTCGAGCACGCCGTCGCGAAAGCCGTCGAAAGCGGCGTGAAGACGTTGCTGAACCTCTCGCCGGCGGCCGAGCTCTCCGCGGAGACGCTGCAGGGGCTCGACGTCCTGCTGGTCAACGAGCACGAGGCGGCCTTCCTGCTCGGCGGCGAAGCGGACTTCCCGAAGCTGCTCGACCTCGGCCCGAAGGCCGCTGTCGTGACGCTCGGCGCGAAGGGTGCGGCGGTGGTGACCTCGGACGGGGTGACGGAGGTGCCGTCGCCGAAGGTCGAGGCCGTCGACACCACAGGTGCCGGGGACGCTTTCGCGGGGGCGCTCGCCACGTCGCTCGCGAAGGGTGAGGAACTGGCCGACGCCGCGCGCAGGGCGGTGAAGGTGGCGGCGATCACCGTGACCCGGCAAGGTGCGCAGCCGTCCTATCCGACGGCATCCGAACTGGAATGATGTCCCGGTCTGTGTTGTGCTGTCGGCTATGAGTCAGGTCACGCCGCCTATGAGATATGGTCTAGACCATGCCGTCTGAGTCACTGTCCGGGGTCGCCGTCAGTCCCGGCCGCGCGAGCGGTCCTGTCGTCCGGGTCGCCGAGCCGCTCGGCGAACCCGCGAGCACGCCGGCACCGGCCGATCCCGCCGCCGAGGCCGCCCGGATCGCCCCGGCCGCGCAGATCGTGGCGGGCAGGCTCGAAAAGCTCGCCGAGACGGCGACGGGTGAGGCCGCGACGATCCTCATCACCACCGCGGCGATGGCGGCCGACCCGGCGCTCGTCTCCTCGGCGGAGCAGCTGGTCAAGGACAAGAACCTGCCCGCGCCGCGTGCGGTGCATCAGGCTGCGGGCAAGTTCGCCGACGCGCTCGCGGCCGCGGGCGGCTACATGGCCGAGCGTGCCCGTGACGTCCTCGACGTGCGTGACCGGCTCATCGCCGAACTGCTCGGCATCGCGCCTCCCGGCGTTCCGGACCTGGACTCGCCGAGCGTGCTCGTCGCCCGCGACCTCGCGCCCGCCGACACCGCGGGTCTCGACCCGGACAAGGTGCTCGCGCTCGTCACCGAAGAGGGCGGCCCCACCAGTCACACCGCGATCCTCGCCCGCGCGCTCGGCATTCCCGCCGTCGTCGCGGTCCGCGGGCTTCTCGCGCTCGACGCGCAAGCGCTTGCGGTGGACGGTGACACCGGGGTCGTCGAGGTCGCGGACCCGGACGCCGAGGTCGTCACGGCCGCCAAGACCGGCGCGATCGAGTGGGACGGCACCGGCGCGACGTCCGACGGCCACCGGGTGAAGGTCCTCGGCAACGTCGGTTCCGCCACCGACGCCCAGGCCGCGGCCGAGGCGGGCGCGGAAGGCGTCGGCCTCTTCCGCACCGAGTTCTGCTATCTCGACGCGTCCGCCGAGCCGAGCGTCGAAGAGCAGCGCAAGGCCTACACCGCCGTGCTCACGCCGTTCCGCGGCAAGCCGGTCATCGTCCGCACGCTCGACGCGGGCGCCGACAAGCCTCTCGCGTTCCTGGAGCCCGAGGTCGAGCCGAACCCGGCGCTCGGCGTACGCGGGCTTCGCGTCGCTTTCGACCGGCCCGAGATCCTCGATCGCCAGCTCGAGGCCATCGCGGGTGCCGCGCAGGACTCCGGAGCCGAGGTTTCGGTGATGGCCCCGATGGTCGCCACCGCCGCCGAGGCCGCCTGGTTCGCCGAGCGCGCCCGCGCCGCCGGAATCGCCCGCGTCGGCGTGATGATCGAGATCCCGGCCGCCGCGCTGACCGCCCGCGAGATCCTCGACGTGGTCGATTTCGTCTCCGTCGGCACCAACGACCTCGCGCAGTACACCTTCGCCGCGGATCGCCAGCTCGGCGCGGTCGCCAAGCTCAACGACCCGTGGCAGCCCGGGCTGCTGCGTCTCCTGAAGGTCATCGGCCAGGCCGCGAAGGACACCGGCAAGCCCGCCGGTGTCTGCGGTGAGGCCGCCGCCGACCTGAGGCTAGCGCTCGTGCTGGCCGGGCTCGGCCTGACCAGCCTTTCGATGAACGCGCCCGCCGTACGCGCGGTCGGCGCGAGTCTGGCCGCGACGACGCTGGCCGAATGCGAGTCCCTGGCCGAAGCCGTCCTGGCCACCTCGGACCCGGTCGCCGCGAGGCAGGCCGCAGCCAAGCGGTAGCAAAGGTCCCCCGCTCTCCGAACAGAGAGTAGGGGACATGTCGAAATCCGGTTCGTCGCTTCGACGCCTAGGTGAAGACACCGAAGCGACGAAAGGACCGACCATGACGACCACCGTGACCCCGACGCGGGCTGGACGCCGGGAATGGGTCGGGCTGGCCGTGCTGGCCCTCCCCACCTTCCTGGTCTCCCTCGACGTCTTCGTGCTGATCCTCGCGCTGCCGAAGCTCAGCCAGAGCCTCGGCGCGGACAGCGTCCAGCAGCTGTGGATCATGGACGTCTACGGCTTCATGATCGCCGGGTTCATGGTCACCATGGGCACCCTCGGCGACCGCATCGGCCGCCGAAAACTGCTGCTCATCGGCGCCACGGCGTTCGGGCTGGCCTCCGTCCTGGCCGCGTTCTCGACCACCGCGCTGATGCTCATCGCCGCCCGCGCGCTCCTCGGGATCGCCGGCGCGACGCTGGCACCGTCGACGCTCGCGCTGATCAGCAACCTGTTCCTCGACAGCCGCCAGCGTTCGCTCGCGATCGGCATCTGGGCGGGTTGCTTCACCGTCGGCGCGATCGTCGGGCCGATGGTCGGCGGCGTGCTGCTGGAGCACTTCTGGTGGGGGTCGGTGTTCCTGCTCGGTGTCCCCGCGATGGTCCTGCTGCTCGTCGTCGGCCCGAAGCTCCTGCCCGAGTACCGCAACGAGAACGCGGGCCGCCTCGACCTGGTGAGCGTCGCGCTTTCGCTGGTCACGATCCTGCCCGCGGTCTACAGCATCAAGGAACTCGCCCGCGACGGCGTCCACGTGGTCCCGGTGGCCTCACTGCTGACCGGCCTGGCCTTCGGTGCGGCGTTCGTGCGGCGCCAGCGAACCCTCCAGGATCCGCTGATCGACCTGACGCTGTTCCGCGCCCGTGCGTTCACCACGGCGATCGGCGGGATGTGCGCGTTCACCATGCTGGGCGGGACGACCATGCTGTTCGTCGCGCAGTTCTTCCAGATCGTGCTGGAGCTTTCGCCGGTCGGCGCCGCGCTGGCGTTGCTGCCGGGCATGCTCGCGTCGACCGTCGGCTTCCTGGCCGCGCCGGTCCTCGCCCGCCGTGTCCGCCCCGCGACGCTGATCGCCGCCGGCCTGGCCGGCGCGATCGCCGGCTTCCTGCTGCTGACGCAGGTCGAGGCGGGCGCCGGTCCGGTGGTGCCGTCGATCGCCTTCGCCATCACCTGCCTGTGCGGTGGCCCGCTGGTCACCCTGGGCACGGATCTGGTCGTCGGCTCCGTGCCGCCGGAGAAGGCCGGTTCGGCGGCCTCGCTTTCGCAGACCGGCAACGAATTCGGCTACGCGCTGGGCATCGCGACCGTCGGGACGCTGGGCAACGCGGTGACCCAGGCCCGGCTCGCCGATGCCGTTCCCGCCCACGACGCGTTCGCGAGCGGGATGCACGCGGTGTCCGGGCTGGCCGCGCTGGTGCTGGCCGCGGTCGCGTACTTCGTGCTCCGCCACCTGCGCCACATTTAGCCGAAGAAGCCCCGCCGCGGGTACTTGATGATCAGCGACCCCCCGTGCACGCGCCCGGTGATGACGAACCGGGGCGTGCCGGGGCGGCCGTTCGACCGCGTCCGGTCGTCGAGGTTGCCGAACTTGATGTCGGTGATCGAGTTGGTGTCGACGGCGCCGTTCTCGGGGATGGTGATCTCCACCGGGCCCCATTTGGCCTGCAGCTCGATATGCACCACCGGGTGCCGGATCTCGGCCTGGGAGAAGTCCAGTTTCGTGGCGCCGTACTTGTTCCGGATCACCATCGACTCGGGGACCAGCCAGTTCCCGTTGCGCTGCAATGCCGAGTACTTGCCGTTGAGCTCCATGACCTGTCCGGACGGGTGCGCGTAGGCGTGCTGCCTCGGCGGCGCCCACGGGTTCTGCTGCTGCCGCGGCGCCATCGCCGCTTCGGGATGCACCAGGCCGGGCAGATCCGTGAGCACCGCGTTCAGCTCACCGCGGGTCTTGGAGGCGAGGGCGCGGTCGGTCCGTTCGGTGAACTCGTCGAGGTTCAGCATCCCGAGACCGATCGCCTTCTGCAGGACCTCGACGACGTGTTCGCGCTCCGCGTCGGAGACCCGGATGTCCCGTCCGGTCAACGGCTTGGTTTCGGTCGCCGGCTGCTCTTCCTCGCCCATGCCTGGAATGGTAGAACCGGATCTCACGCGCGAGATCGGGGAAAAACCCTGAACAGACCCGCATTTCTCCCCTGTGCCGCCCTGCTGGCGGCTGTCCTCCTGCTGGCCGGATGCACCGTCGAAGCAGACCCACCGGAGGCCGTCCCGGTGCCGACCGCCCCACCAGCGTCGAAGCTCGAAGGCGAACCCGTGGACTACAGCGGTTTCCGGCTCGTCATGTCGACGTCGCCGCCGTCGGTGCTCGATCCCGCCACCGGCGCCACCACCCCCCTTCCGGGTGCTCCGGGCGGGGACCGGGTCAACGAGGTCCTCCGCGTCGGCAAGTTCCCGGTCGTGCTGTCGGCCGCCCGCTGCGGGCCATCGTGCCTGGAGCCTTCCGAAGTCCTCGTGTACGGCGACCCCGCGAACCAGCCGTGGAAGCTGGGCAAGGCCCGCAGCGTCGCCCCGTCGGCCGACGAGAGCGGTGTCTGGCTGATCCGCGACGACGGCGACGACCTGTGCCGCCTCCAATTCGTGTCCCTGCTCGGCGCGGAGCGCGATCGCGGCCGCCCGGCGAGCTGCACGACAGCCGTGCGCCAAGAGGTACCGAAGGGACTGCTGATCACGGTGAACAGCGGGACCGCCAGTGCCGAGGACGTGCTGATCGATCCCGCCACCGGCCGCGCCGTGCACCAGTTCCCCCGCGTGCTGGCGGTCACCAAGGAGCGGATGCTGCTCGCCGAGCTGACCGAGTTCTCCGTGCTCGACCTGCGCAACGACCAACGGACCCGGGTCCAGCGGCCGGTGGCCGACGGTGCGCCCGGCATGGTGGTGCCGAGCCGTGACGGCTACAAGGTCGCCGTGCTGTTCGGCGACCCCGCCTGGGCGGGGACCGCGACGCAGACCGCCGACGTCTGGGTGCTCGCCCTCGACACCCTGACCTGGACGCGCGCGCCCGCGATGCCGATCGCGACCGAGCTCAAACGGGTCGCTGTCGAGTGGACCGAGACCGGCGACCTGGTGATCGCGACCGACGTCGTCGCGAACTGGCGCCTCGACCGGCCGGGGTGGACCGTCGTCAAGACCCCGTTGCCCGCTGAACGGAACCAGCGGGTGGTCGCCGTCGCCCAGGGCTGAGCTACTCCTCGTCCAACCCGTGCTCGATGGCATACCGGGCCAGTTCGACACGGTTGTGCAGCTGGAGTTTCCGCAGCGTCGACTGGACGTGGTTCTCCACCGTCCGATGCGACAGCACGAGCTTCTCGGCGATCTGCCGCGCCGTCATCCCCTTCGCGACCAGGCGCAGGACGTCGGTCTCGCGTTCGGTCAGCCGCGGCGGGGCGGGCCCGTCGTCCGGTGCGTCGGCCATGCGGCGGTATTCGCCGAGGACGAGGCCGGCGAGTCCGGCGGTGAACACCGGGTCGCCCGCCGCGGTCCGCTTGACCGCGTCCACCAGTTCGCTCGCTGAAGCCGACTTGACCAGGTAGCCGGACGCCCCGGCCTTGACCGCCTCGAGGACGTCGCTGTGCTCGCCGCTCGCCGACAGCACCAGGACCTTGGTCGACGGCAGTTCCGAGGTGATCTCGCGGGTGGCGTCGACCCCCGAGGTCTCGCCGAGGTTGAGGTCCATCAGCACGACGTCGGGCCGGACCGTGCGCGCGATCCGCACCGCCGCGGGCGCGTCCGGCGCGGTGGCCCGCACGTCGAAACCGTGTTCGGCCAGGTCGCGCGCGACCCCGTCCCGCCACATCGGATGATCGTCGACCACCATCACCGAGACCTGAGCCTCACCGGTCATCGCTTCCCCCTCGCCGCGACTGGAACCTTGATTTCCCATTCCGTGCCCTGGCCGGGCGCGGTGTCCAGGGCGGCACTGCCGCCCAGATCCCGCACACGTCCCTTGATGGACTCCGCGATACCTAGATGCCCCTCGGCCGCCGCGCGTTCCAAAACGCCGGGCGCGATTCCCGGCCCGTCGTCGCGAACGCTGACGACGACCTCGGTGCCGAGGTCCTCCAGCAGCACCCAGGCGTGCGCCTCTTCGCCCGCGTGCTTCTCGACGTTCGACAGCGCCTCACGCGCCACGGCCACCAGTTCCGAGGTCACGTGCTCGGGCAGCTGGACCTCGCCCGCGGGCGTCGAGACCTGCACGGACGGCGTCGCGAGCAGCTGCAGCGCGGCACGGAGGTCGGTGGTCCCGTTCTCGCTCGGATGCGTGGGCTCGGTGGTGACCAAGGCCCGCAGCGCGATCTCCTGCTCACCGGCCAGTTTCGCCAGCTCGGCCGCTTCCCCGCCGAATTCGGCGCCCCGTTTGCGCACCCGCGCGAGCACCTGGAGGACGCTGTCGTGGATCGAGCGGGCGAGCCGCTCCCGTTCGGCCGTCGCGGCTTCCATCCGCAACGCCCTGGTCAGCGCGTCCGCGGACCGGCGGGCCATGGTCGCGGCGAGACCGATCACGAACCCGCTCGCGGTCAGCAGGAAGCCGTCCCGCGCGACGTCGACGTCGAACCGCCAGCGCACCAGCCCGGTGACCACCGAGACCACCAGCCCGGCGAACACCCCGCCGACCGCGCCGAACCGCGTGCCGGCGGCCGCGGGCGGGACCGCCGCCCACACCGTCGTGATGAGCGGGGTGTTGGCGTCGAACTGCGCGGTGGTCAGGATCCACGCCGACGTGAACATGAGGGCGACGGTCAGCGCGAGATCGACGCCCACCAGCCACGGCCAGCGGCTCGACGGCCGCGCGTAGAACACGCTGCTGACGACCGTCCACACCGTCATCACACCGAACGACGTCCACGCCAGCCACTTGTTCGCGTAGCCGTCGTAATGGACGACGAACGAGCCGAGCGCGAAGAGCAGCGTGGTCACGCGAAGCACGATCACCCCGCGCCACAGCGGAGTGGCCGGGTCCCGCGTGCCGAGCGCCGAGACGGCGCGCCAGAGCGGGGTCTCGGTCATGATTCGGCTTCGGCGGCTTTCTCGGCATCGTTGGGTTGTGCCGCCTGATCCTTCAAGACGTCGATCTCGGCCGGATCGGGATCGCGTTCGTGCAGCAGCGACCGGATCCCCGCGTTGAGCACCGCGAGCAGGGGCACCGACAGCAGCGCGCCGGCGATCCCGGCGGCGACGAGACCGGCGGTGATCGCGAGCACCACGGCGAGCGGGTGCAGTTTCACCGCGCGGCCGAGCAGGATCGGCTGCAGCACGTGGCTTTCCAGCTGCATGACACCGATGACGATGGCCAGCACGATCAGCGCGCCGACGATGCCCTTCGTCACCAGCGCGATCAGGACCGCGACCGCGCCCGCGATCACGGCGCCGATGATCGGGATGAAGGCACCGAGGAACACCAGCGTCGCCAGCGGGATCACCAGCGGCACGCCGACGATCGCCAGCCCGATGCCGATGCCGACCGCGTCGACCACGGCCACCGCCGCCGTCGCGCGCACGTAGCTGACCAGCGACGCGAACCCGCGCCGCCCGGCGACGTCGACCCGGTTGCGCACCCGGCCCGGAACCCCGCGGACCAGGAACTTCCAGATCTGGTCGCCGCCGGAGAGGAAGAAGATGAGGATGAACAGCGTCAGGATGAAGCCGGTGACGATCTCGCCGACCGTGCCCGCGGTGGTGAGCGCGGTCGTGGTGATCGACGCCTGGTTGTTCTGCAGGAAGCTGATCGCCTGGTTGATGAACTCCTGGATCTGCTCCTGGCGCAGGTGCAGCGGCCCGTCGATGAGCCAGACCTTGATCTGGTTGAGGCTCTCCGTCAGCTGCTTCTGCAGTTCGGGCAGACCGGAGGAGAACTGCGCGACGACGAACGTCAGCAGCCCGCCGAGGACGGCCAGCCCGGCGATCAGCACTATCCCGGCCGCGAGCCCGCGAGGGAATCTCAGCGTCGTCAGCTTGGAGACCGCCGGCGCGAGCAGCGCCGCGAGCAGCAACGCGATCGACAGCGGGATCACGACGACCGACAGATAGCCGATCAGGAACACGATGACGTAGAGCGCGGCGATCACCACGATGAAGCGCCACGACAACGCGGCGCCGATCCGCAGGCCGCGGGGCACCAGATTGGTGACGTCTTCGGTGGACTCGGAGAGGAACGGGTTCGCCGGGTCGAATTCCGGCTGTTTGCGCTGGGGCTCGCTCACGGGCTCACCGTATCGGTCCGAGACGACGTTTCCCGGCCATTCCGGGCGACGCGCACGGGTCGGATTCGCCCGATGCGACGCTTGACACATCGCCTGCCGGTCGACTCCGGAGTAACCGGGCTCCGCCAGCGTCGATCACTGATCGTGATTTAGAGCTACACCGTGTGTTCTTCACACGATCGTGCCATCAAGGTGGTTCAAAGTCGCGCGGGCCTTCCGCACTTTGCTTACCTCGGTCCCGCAACCACGAACGGCACACCGACGCGACAGGAGACCGAGTGACGAACGCGGCGAAGAACGAGAGGCGGGGCGCGGCGCGCTTCGGCCGTCTCGCTTCGCGTGCGCTGTTCGTGCTCGGCGGCGCCGTCGCCGGTTCCGCCGCCGCGTGGGCCGTTTCGGGCGCTTCCGCTTCCGCGGACGTCGCCCCGGTGGTCTCCGCTCCCGAAACCAGCGTCACTCCGGTCACCGACGCCACCGCGGCCGGTTTGACCGACGTCTCCCACGGCGCGTCGAAGTTCGCGGGTGACGTCGCCGGTGCGATGTGCGGCGACAGCCAGCAGGACGCCACCACGTGGTCGATGCCGGGCGAGACCGGATCCGCTTCCGCGAAGCACCACTGCGGCGACATCCGCGCCGACCGGCACGAGGTCTCGACGCGCGTCAGCGACGCGGTCACCGACTTCGCGGACAACTCGGTGGTCACCCCGGTCAAGCGGACCCTCGGCGCGGTCGAGCACATCGTGCGCGAGCCGCAGGACACCCGCCAGGTGCTGGACGAGACGTTCACCCCGGCACCCGACTTCGGCCGCAAGGTCTGGGACCTCCTCGACCCGAACGGGCACGGCGACCTCGTCCCGGCGCTTCCGGTCACCGGCGGTCCGGTCGGCCCGAACTCGCCGCTGGACACCATCGGCGCCGGTGACCAGGTCACCGACTTCGCGCAGCTGGCGACGACCCAGTTCCCCGCATCCGCCGAAACCGTCCTCCCGATGCCGGCCTTCGTGCAGCAGCACGGCGCCTTCGATCAGGTCGAGGACGCTCCGGCACGTGACGGTCACCGTGGTGACCTCCCGCGTCCGATCACCCCGGCGCCGCTTCCCGCCGCGCCTTCCTTCCCGACTGTCCCCGGCGGCTCCGCCCCCGGTGGTCACCTCGACGGCCTGACCCACGGCGTTCCCGCCTGGGTCGTCGCCGCCGTCGAGCGTTCCCTGACCGGCTACTCGCTGGCAGGCACGCGGTACATGCCGCTCACCCCGGGCTCGCAGCCCGGCGTCACTCCCGACTGAACACCTCCCTCCGCGGGGTAGCCGACGCGCCTCACGCCTCCCGATTCCGGGCTTGGCTTCGCGTCCGCTCCTGATCCCCGCGAAACGGCGGTGCGCTTTTTTGCGCCCGCGATCCGCTCCACCCCCCTCTGGTGCTTCTTCGAGAGCACCTCCTCGAACCCGAAAGGGAACCCGAAATGAAGGAGAAAAACCCCATGCAATCCTGGGCAAAGCGCGGACTCCAGACCGCGTTGGTCACGGGTGGGTTGTTGATGCTGGGCACCGGCATCGCCTCGGCTGACGAACACGTCAACCCCGACACCCCGGCCTCCCCGCTCGACGCGAACGTCACCGTTCCCATCGAGATCGACAACAACGCCGTTGGCACGCCCCTCGGCCAGGCCGACCTCCCCGGCTACCAGGGCGAGGTCAGCACCAAGGCCGTCACCAAGCCCGTCTCGGAGGCGCTCGACTCGGTTTCGTCGCCGGGCGGCAGCAGCGACGGAATCGGCGGAGGGCTCCCCAGCCTTTCCGGCAAGAACGCGGTCCCGGCCCCGCTGGCGGCCAAGGACTCCCGCCAGATCAGCGGCGGGGTGACCGGCGGTGGGTTCACCACCACGGACGACATCCTCAAGGGCAACAAGGTCGTCGGTGACGTCGTCGTCCCGATCCAGATCGTCGACAACGCCATCGGCGTGATCGGCGACGCCGAGGTCGAGGGTGGCACCCACGACCAGACCTGGTCGCACAACCAGGACATCGAGACCACCGGTGAGGACTCCAGCCTCGCCGGGAACGTCGTGTCCCTCGACTGGGCGCTGCCCGTGCAGATCGCCGGCAACGCCGGTGGGCTCGCCGGCGGCACCGGCCGCGTGGTCGGCGGTTCCGCCAGCCAGAGCACCACCGAGACCGGCAACATCACCACCGACGGTGAGGGCTCCGCCCTGTCCGGCAACGTGCTGGCCGGTCAGTTCGCCACCCCGGTCCAGGTCACCGGCAACGCCGCTTCCTGGATCATCGGCAACGCCAACAGCTCCGGCTACGAGGCCGAGACCGAGGCCACCTCCGGCGGCTGGATCGAGACCGACGGTGACGACTCCGCCCTCGGCGGCAACGTCGGCGCGGTGCCGATCGCCCTCCCGGCGAAGGTCAACGACAACGCGGCCGCCGCGTGGGGTTCGCTCGCGAACTCCAACAGCAGCTCGTCGGCGGACGCCACCGCCGGTGACACCACGCCCGGCTGGGCCAACGTCCCCAGCTACGTGCAGACCTCCGGCGAGGACTCGGCCGTCGCGGGCAACGCGATCGTGCCGCAGACCGCGGACGTCGCGAACGTCGGCGGCGTGGCCGCCAGCTGGATCGGCCTCGCGAACACCGGCACGGAAGGCGGGACGAGCCAGTCCAGCACCGTCGACGCCGGTGGCTTCGTCAGCAGCGAGGGCGAAGGCTCCGCCGGTGGCGGCAACATCGTCGACCCGGCCGTGGCCGCTCCCGTCGAGGTGACCTGCATCGCGGGCACCTACATCGGCAGCGCCAACGTCGCCTCGTGCGAGAACACCGTCGACGCGAACGCCGGCGACGGCAGCCACACCACGGGTGACGACTCCACCCTCGCGGGCAACATCGTCAACACCCAGGCCGCGCTGGCCCCCGAGGTGTTCGGTGTCGCCGGCTCGCACATCGGACAGGCGACCGCCGAGGCGTCCGAGACGAAGACCGTGACCGCCGGCAACTACGACGGCACCACGGGCAACGACTCGTCCGGCTCGGGCAACATCGTCCAGGTCCCGGCCGCAGTCCCGGCCGAGGTCTTCGGCGTGGGTGGCTCGTTCATCGGTCAGGGCACCGCCTCGGCCGAGGAGACCAAGGTCGTCTCCGGTGGCGGCGGCGGGAACACCGCCGACGACAACGGCTTCCTCAGCTCCAACCTGGGCACCGTGCCGGTTTCGCTGCCGGTGCAGGCGTTCGGGATCGGTGGCGCGTTCATCGGTCAGGGCCACGGTGGCGCCGACGGTGACACCACCTCCAACGCGGGCGGCGACGTCCACGCGACCGGTGACGGTGGCGCGGGCTCGGGCAACCTGGTCTACGGCCCGGTCTCCCTGCCGGTCCAGGCGCACAACTTCGCCGCGGTGCTCGGCGGGATCGCCTCGGGCAAGGGCACGAACCTCACCGACTCGAACGCGGGTGGCGACGCCACCGCCAACGGTGAAGAAGGCGCGCTGGCGGGCAACATCGTCCAGACGCCGATCGGTGGCACGGGCCAGCTGACCGGGCACGGCATCGCCGGTGCGGGCATCGCCGAGGGCGAGAGCGTCAGCGACGTCCTTTCGGAGGCCGGCGGCGACGCCACCACCACCGGTGATGAAGGCGCTGTCTCGGGCAACATCATCGGCGTCCAGGCGCTGCCGATCGTGCCGATCACGCACGACGCGGTCTCGGTCGCGGGTCTCGCCGACGCCGAGGGCGCCAACACCGTCGACGCCCTTTCGGGTGGAGACGTGGAGACCTCGGGCCTCGACGGATCGCTCTCGGGCAACATCCTCGACATCCCGGCCGCGGTCGACCCCGAGGTGTTCGGCAACGCGATCGCGGCGGTCGGTGGCGTGTCCGAGACCGAAGCGGACAGCATGATCACCGGCCAGGCCGGTGGCGACAGCATCACCGACGGCAGCGGAGAGGCCCTGTCGGGCTTCAACTTCCACCACCCGCTGGTCTTCGTGATCCCGGTGAACGAGCTCGAGATCCCGATCCTCGCGATCGCGGACGAGAACTCGACCGACAACACCGAGATCAACGACGAGGAGTACACCCGCGCCTTCACCGACTCGGTCGGTTCGGAGATGCCGATCAACGCGCTGCCCGCGCTGCCCTTCGGTGCCCCCGCCCTGCCGTCGATGAACGGTGCCGGCACCCTGCCGACCACCCCGGCGATCGGTGGCGCCCGCGCCGACGGTCCCCAGGTGGCGACCCTGCCCGTGCAGATGGCCGGCCTGACCGCGCTGAAGCAGCTGACCGCCGTCCCGACGACGCTGCCGAAGTCGGAACTGCCCGAGCTGCCCGGCACCCCGGCCCTGCCCGGTGTCCCGGCCCTGCCGAAGACCCCGGGTCTGCCCGGTGACGCCGCTCGTGCGGACGCCCCCAAGCTCGCCCAGCTGCCGGCCCTCCCGGCGCTGAACGGGCTGCCCACCGCGGGCAAGCTGCCGGTGCAGCTCCCGACCACGGGCAACCTGCCCACCGCGGGTGCGCTGCCGACCGCGGGTGCGCTGCCGGTGCAGCTGCCCACCACGGGCACCCTGCCCGCGGTGAACAACACCCCGGCGATGCCGACCGCGCAGGTCCCGGCTCTGGCGGGCGTCGACTCGTCGCCGCTGAGCATGTTCCAGCGTTTCATCGGCACCCTGACCGGCAAGAAGTTCCACACCATGTGAACCTGCCAGTCGGCTAGCGCCACTGAATGAACCGAAGCGGGCCCGGGAGACACTCCCGGGCCCGCTTTGTGTTCTGTTTCAGCCCCCGGGGGTGAACAGCGCGTCCTGGGCGGCGCCCATCGCGGTCAGCACCGCGCCTTCCAGCACCGCGCCGCCGCCGACGGTGCCCGCCCGGACCTCGGTCCGCAGCGGCGAGATCTCCGAGAGCCGACGGCTCACCCGAGACGCCAGCGCGTCGCCGCCGGCCCGCCCGATCTCCCCGCCCAGTACGAGACAGCCCGGATCCAGGACCGCGGTGACCGCGGCGGCACCGATCGCGATCCGCTCCGCGACGATCTCCAGAAACTCCTCGGCGTTCGCGTCGATCGCGTACCCGACAGCCGCTTCGGCCGCTTCGGCGTCGTCGGCCGTCGAAGCCGGGATGCCGTGCGCGCGGGCGAGTTCGCAGATCGCGGCGCTGCCCGCCAGGGTGTGGAAGCCACCGTCGCAGTCGGTCGCCGTCGGCAGCCTTCCGGGGCCCAGCATCGGCAGGAACCCGATCTCCCCCGCGCCGCCCGACGCGCCCCGCCGCAGCGAACCGTCGAGCACGACGGCCGCGCCGACACCGAATCCCAGCCACAGCAGCACGAATGTGTCCCGGTCGCGGGCGGCGCCGAGCCGCTGTTCGGCGGCGGCCGCGAGGTTGACCTCGTTCTCCAGCAGCACCGGGACACCGAGCCGTCGCCGGAGCTCGTCGACAAGTCGCCCATGCCACGCGGGCAATCCGCCGGCGTGCCGCAGGCCGCCGGTCGCAGGGTCGACCAGACCGGGAGCGCCGACGGCGATCGTGTGCAGCTCGGTCGCGCCAGCCTCGGCGGTGGTGGCCTCCAGCAGGGCGATCGCCCGCTCGACGGCGACCTCGGTGTCGACGTCCAGGTCGAACGGCAGCGAGGCCTCCGCTCGGGTCCGGCCCAGCAGGTCCGCGACCGAAACGGCCACGCCGTGGGTGCGGACGTCGAGGCCGGCGAGGTAGGCGCGTTCGGCGACGATGCCGTACAGCTTCGCGTTCGGGCCGCGGCGTTCCGCGCCCGCCTCGCCGACGATCTCGATCAGCCCGGCGTCCTGGAGGCGTTCGACGAGGTCCGCGACCGTCGGCCGGGAGAGCCCGGTCAGCGTCTTGAGCTGGGCGGCCGTCAGTGCGCCTTCGCGGTGCAGGAGGTCGAGAGCGAGGCGGTCGTTGATGGCACGTGCCGTGCTCGGGGAGGCGGACGGCATCCGGATGACACTCACCGGCAGATCCTCCCAGAATTAATTATCAGGTTCCCTTCCTGATAGTTTACGCTGACGCCGTCGAGTCGTCTCATGGACCTTGGGGGCCCAGTGACCAACACAGTGGAAACCGTCGGCGGGCCGACGCGGCGGGTGCGGCAGGCGCGGCTCGCCACGGCCGCCGTCTTCGCCGTGCACGGCGCGGTGACCGGCAGTTTCGCCACCCGGATCCCGTGGATCCAGGAACACGCGGGGATCAGCGCGGGCCAGCTCGGCCTCGCACTCGCCTTCCCCGCCATCGGTGCTTCGCTCACCATGCCGCTCGCCGCGCGGATCGGGCACCGGCTCGGCAGCAGGCTCGGGCTCCGGCTGCTGCTCGCGTACTGGACGCTGGCGCTGATCCTCCCCGCGCTGGCGGGGAACCTCTTCACCCTGTGCCTCGCGTTGTTCGTCATGGGCACCGCGGCGGGTACCTCCGACGTGCTGATGAACGCCCTCGGCGTCGACGTCGAGGAGAGGATGGGCAAATCGGTCATGTCGGGGCTGCACGGGATGTGGACCACCGGTGCGCTCGTCGGCTCCGCCGCGGGCACGCTCGCCGCGCATGCCGGGCTGGACGCCCGGATCCACTTCGCGATCGCGTCGGCCGTGCTCACCGTCGCCGGCGCGCTCATCTGTCAGGGTGTCTTCGACGTCCGCAGCGCACCGGACGAGAACCCGCCGCCGAGGTTCGCGCTCCCGCCGAAATCGGCCGTGATCATCGGCGCGGTCGCGTTCTGCGCCGTTTTCGCCGAAGGGGCGAGCCTCGACTGGTCCGCCGTCTACCTGCGTGACGTCCTCGGCACTTCGCCGGGGATCGCCGCGGCCTCGACCACCGCGTTCACCTGCACGATGGCGGTCGCCCGGCTCTCGGGCGACGCGCTGGTGCGGCGCTTCGGCTCGGTCAACACCGTCCGCGCGGGTGGCGCCTTCGCGACACTGGGCGGGTTGCTGGTCGTCTTCGCCGTCCATCCGGTGATGGCGATGGCCGGTTTCGGGCTGATCGGGCTCGGCGTCTCCGTCGTCGTGCCCCTCGCCTTCGCGGCGGCCGGACGCAGTGGGCCGACGCCGAGCCAGTCGATCGCGGGCGTCGCGACCATCACCTATTCGTCGGGTCTCGTGGCGCCGTCGCTGATCGGCGGGATCGCCGACCTGACGTCGCTGACGGTGTCGTTCGCGGTGGTCACGCTGCTGGCGCTCGGCCTCGTGGCGGGCGCCGGCGTCCTTCGAACCCGCTAGTCGAACTGGAGGGAACGCTTGGCGAGGCCGTGCCAGTAGCCGTCGATCACAGTCCGAGGTACGTATTCCCGCCGAGGACTCGTCGGCGCAGTCTCGCCTCCACTCGCGGAGCTTGCGCCGAGCGAGACGAACAGCGGTGCGAAGTGTTCGATCCTGGGGTGCGCGATGGCCGCGGCGGGTGCCTTGTGCTGGAAGTCCAGCAGCGCGTCGAGGTCACCCTGGCGCAGGGTTTCCGCACCCCAATGGTCGAATTCGCTCGACCACGAAGGCGGCGCCCCGTCGGTGCCGTCGGTCTGGCCCAGCGCGCTCAGGTTGTGGGTGAAGAAGCCGCTGCCGATGATCAACACATCTTCGTCGCGCAGCGGCGCGAGCTTCCGGCCGAGGTCGAACAGCTCCCGTGGGTCCAGCGACGGCATGGACACCTGCAGCACCGGGATGTCGGCGTCCGGGTACATCTCCACGAGCGGGACGTACGCGCCGTGGTCGAGGCCGCGATCGGGCGCGTCGTGCACCGGCGTCCGGGTCGAGCGCAGGAGTTTCCGCACCTTGTCCGCCAGTTCGGGGGCGCCGGGCGCGGCGTATTCCACCTGGTAGTAGCGATCCGGGAAGCCCCAGAAGTCGTAGACCAGCGGCACCGTGGTGGTGGCGCCGAGGGTCAGCGGTGCCTCTTCCCAGTGCGCCGAGACGACGAGGATCGCTTTCGGTTTCTCGAGGTCCGCCGACCAGCCGGCGAGCTGGCGGGTCCAGGTGGCGTCGTCGGCGAGCGGCGGCGCGCCGTGGCTGAGGTAGAGCACCGGCGTCATGTCAGCTCCAGGTGTTTGAACTTTCAACTACCAGGATAGACGACGTCGTCGGGCTTCGTCTTATTCCCGCGCCGGGTTGGCCGCCGTCCGGCGTCGGGGATACTTCTTCAGGTAGGGCGGCAACTACCTGCGACAGTGCATGCACCTGGTGAGGACGAGCAATGACGGACGCCGTGGCCGACGTGGAACGCGCGATGATCGCCATCCGGCGGAGCCAGGCGAGGCGATCACTGTCGAAACTCGCCCGCGACCGCGCCGAAACGATGCCGGACCAGGCGATTCAGGGCCTTCTCGACGCCGTCGAGGCGGCCGAGGAGAGCGGCGAACCGGGGACCGTCACCAGTCTCGCGGCGGCGCTGACCATCGATCAGCCGCGCGCCAGCCGTCTCGTCGCCCGCGCGGTCGAGGACGGGTTTCTCCGGCGCGAAGCCGATCAGCGCGACGGCCGCCGCGCCGTCCTCGTGCTCACCGGCACCGGCCGTGCCGAAGTGACGCGCATGCACGAATTCCGCCGCTCGGTGTTCGCCGAGGCGATGGCGGACTGGACGGACGACGACCGCCGCGAGTTCGCGCGGCTGCTGACCGCGTTCGTCCGGAACTACGGGGCACTCGGCGTGAAGTAGTCGACCCGGGACTCGAGGATCGCGTTCACTTGCCGCAGAACACCTTCCGGACGAGCTTGTCCAGCGCCGCCGGGAACGACGGCAGCGGGTCCTTCTCGGAAACGCCCGCGGTGACCGACCCGGTCAGCGTCTTGCTGCCGTCGGGCGAGCTGTACATCAGCGATCCGTAGCCGTTGAGGCCGCCGTTGTGGTTGAGGACGATGCCGCAGCCCGGGCCCAGGTCCTGGGTGAACTGCCCGAGACCGTAGAAGCCGTAAAGGCTTTCGCTGCCGGGGTGCGTCTTGCGCATCTCGGCCGTCAGCCAGGCCGGGAGCAGCTTTCCGCTCTGCAGCGCGGAAAAGTACGTCTGGAGATCCTTGGTCGTCGAGATCATGTCGCCGGCGCTGGAGATCCAGGACGGGTTCTGGTGGGTGACGTCGATCGTCTTCCACTGCCCGGCGTCCTCGTAACGGTAGTAGGCGTGAGCGTACGGCTTGGGCATCCCCGCCCACGCGCCCGGCGACAAGGTGTCACGCAGCTTGAGCGGCCGCAGGATCCGCCGGTCCAGCTCGTCGGCGAAGGGACGGCCGGAGAGCTTCTCCACCAGCAGCCTGGCGACCACGGTGTTGGTGTTGGAGTAGCTCCAGCCCGCGCCCGGCTCGAAGACCGGGGGCTTGGACACCGACAGCCGGACCAGTTCCTCCGGCCGGTAGGTGTGGAAGCGCTTGTCCACCCATTCCTTGCCCGCCCACGGGATTCCCGGCGTGACCGTGCCGTCCGGGTGGTACTGGCCGGTGTGGTTGAACAGCCCGCTGGTGTGCTGCAGCAGCATTCGCACGGTGATCCGCGAGTCCAGCCCGAACTCGGGAAGGAAACCGGCGACCGGGGCGTCGAGGCCGATCCGGCCCTCGGCCACGAGCTGCAGCACCAGGGTCGTGGTGAAGTTCTTCGACGTGCTGCCGACGCGGAAGTGGCCGTTGGTCGGAGGTTTCGCGGTCCCGCCCGCCTCGCGCACCCCGGCGCTGCCGGTCCATTCGCCGCGCTCGTCGCGGACGCGGAGCTGTATCCCGCCGAATCCGGCGTCGACGAATTCCTGGGCGAGCTGTCGCAGTTCCGGACGGTCCTGGCCGGCGGAGGCCGTCGGCACGGCGACCCCGGTCAGCAGCGCGGCGGCCAGCGCGGTGAGGCCGATGCGGCGGAAGGTCTTCAGTGTCCTGTTCATGGTGACCACGGTGGCGGGCCGCGCTGACACGGGACAGTCACGGCGCTGACACGTGGGCTCCGATGCCGTCGAGAAGGAAGTCGAGACCGATCCGGAAGGTTTCGTCGGCGTCCAGGTGGACCGCGTCGCGGACTACGGTGGCCAGCGCTGGGAGCTTGCCGCCGGCGAAGGCGCGGGTCAGATACGGCCCGAGCGTGGCCTGCCACTTCTTCTCGTCCAGCCCGGTGGCCCGTTCCGCCCGGCGCTCGGCGATCTCCCGGCGCACCGCCCCGATCGTGTACGCGTTGACCGCCGAGACCACCGGCATCGCGGAGTCGATGCCGACGTCGCCCAGCGCCGCCATCACGGCCTCCGAGGTGGCCAGCGCGTGCGGGCCGAGCTGGGGCCTGCCGCCGAGCAGGTCGGCGAGCCATTCGTGCCGGTGAACCGCCAGCCGCAGGGCATCGGCGAGTGATCGGAGCGCCTCCCGCCAACCGTCCCCGGTGGGGCGGATCTCGGCGTGGACGGCGTCGACCATCAGGTCGAGCAGTTCTTCCTTGCTCTCGATGTAGCCGTACAGCCGCATCGGGCCGACGTCCAGCGCGGTGGCGACCTTGCGCAGCGACACCGCGTCCAGGCCGTCCGCGTCGGCGAGCCGGATCGCCGCCCGCACGATCAGCTCCCGGTTCAGCGGAGCCGGCGCCGGACGACTCGGCGGCTCCGGCCGCTCCCACACCACCATGCGGTGACAATACACCGCATCGCTCGATACAGTGTATCGATCAATACACTGTATCGAGGAGCGGGGATCATGACCATCGCCATCGTCGGAGCGGGTCTCGGCGGCCTGGCTCTCGCCCGGGTTCTGCACGTCAACGGCATCGACGCCGTCGTGTACGAACGTGAATCGTCGCGTGCGGCACGCGGTCAAGGCGGCATGCTCGACATCCACGCCGACACCGGCCAGCGGGCGCTGCGCGAAGCCGGCCTGTTCGACAGGTTTTCCGCGATCGCCCGCAATGAAGGCCAGGACATGCGGCTTCTGGAGCCGGACGGCACCCTGGTGCTGCAGGAGGACACGCCCGACGACGCGCCGTTCGAGCGCCCCGAGGTCGACCGCGCCGACCTGCGTGATCTGCTGCTGGATTCCCTCCCCGAAGACACCGTGCGCTGGGGGCGCGCCTTCGAATCCGCCGAAGACGGCCTCCTGCGTTTCACGGATGGGAGCACCGCGAGTTACGACTTGCTGGTCGGCGCCGACGGCGCGCATTCCCGGGTCCGCCCGCTGCTCACCGACGCCCGCCCGGCGCATCTCGGCCACAACTTCGTCGAGTTGCGCATTCCCGACGTCGACCGCACCCACCCCGGCCTCGCCGAGATGGTCGGACGCGGCACCTACTGGGCGCTCGGCGACGGCAAGTCCCTGGCGGCCCAGCGCAACGGCGACGGCACCGTGCGCGTCGGCCTCAGCTTCTACGGCACCGGCGAGGACTGGTTCAGCACCAACGGGATGCCGCTCGACGATCCGGCCGCCGCCCGGGCGTGGCTGATCGGGCGACTCGACGGCTGGGACGCGCGGTTCACCGCGCTGATCGCGGCCTGCGACGACGCGGTGGTGCCGCGGTCGATCGCTGCTCTTCCCGTCGGCCTGACCTGGCCGTCGGCGCCGGACGTCACGCTGGTCGGGGACGCCGCGCACCTGATGCCGCCGGTGGGGGAAGGCGCCAATATGGCCCTGCTCGACGGGGCGCTGCTCGGCCTCGCCCTGGCCGCGCATCCGGGCGACTTCCCCGCCGCTGTCGAAGACTACGAACGCGAGATGTTCGACCGCGCCGACGCCGCCGCCCGGATGTCCGCGCGGGTCCACGAACTCCTGACCGCACCGGACGCCGCCCGGCGAATGCTCGCGTTCTTCCAACCGGACGGAGGTCAAGATGCTATGAACGAAAGATCGTTTCGTTCGTAGCCGTACAGGAGCAGGATGCCGACCCCGTTCAGCGCCGAGGATCGCGTCCGGATCACCGAACGGCTCCTGGCCGTCGGTCGTGACCTCTTCGCCGGACAGTGCCGCTGTCCGGATGCCTGGAAACGGCCAGAGGAAAGGGCCGGCTGATCGGCGGGACTGACCAAGGAGTGACCATGCGCGAAGGTGTATTGGCCGGTGGCGCCCCGTACCTAGAGTTCGGGACGGGAAGCCCGCTGGTGGTCTTCCGGACGGTGCTGCCGGACTCGGCCAACCCCACCGGATTCGCCCGCTGGGCGGAGGTGCGGTCCCTCAAACCGCTGGCCGAGCGGTTCACCGTGCTGACGGTCGGCAGGCGGCCGGGACTCCGGCCCGGCGTCACCATGGCCGAACTCGCCGCCCACCACGCCGAGGAGTTGCGGCACCGGTTCGATCGCCCGGTGGACGTGCTCGGCCTGTCCACCGCCGGCAGCCTCGCACTGCAGTTCGCCGCCGATCATCCCGGCCTGGTGCGACGGCTCGTGGTCGGCGCCGCGGGCACCCGGCTCGGCGCGGAAGGCCGTCGCGTCCAGCGCCGATACGCGGATCTGCTGGCCGCCGGCCGCCACCGGGCCGCGGCCATGGCGCTGGCGCCCACGGTGGCGGACTCCCGGCCCGGGCGGGTGCTGCTGGCCGGGTTGCTGGGCCTGGCCTCCGGCCGCCCGGCGGACCCGGACGGCATGGTGGCCATGCTGCGGGCCGAGGACGCGTTCGACATCGAAGACCGGCTCGGCGAGATCACCGCGCCCACCTTGGTGATCGCCGGTTCGGCGGACGCCCTTTACCCGCTCGAACTCGCCGAACGAGTGGCCGACAAGACCCGCCGCGGCGATCTCAAGGTCTATCCGGGACGACGGCACCACACCGTGATGAGCGATCGCCGCTTCACCAAGGACGTCTTCGAATTCCTGCTCTAGTCGTGTGACAGGTCGACGAAGCGGCTGTAGTGCAGCTGGTGCGCGACGGTGATCGTCGCCGTCGGCCCGGCACGGTGCTTCGCGATGATCAGGTCCGCCTCGCCGGCGCGCGGGTCGTCCCGCTCCCAGGCGTCGGGGCGGTTGACCAGGATGACGAGGTCCGCGTCCTGCTCCAGCGAGCCGGACTCACGGAGGTCGGACAGCATCGGGCGTTTGTCCGTCCGCTGCTCGGGGCCACGGTTCAGCTGGCTGATCGCGATCACCGGGACCTCGATCTCCTTGGCCAGCAGCTTCATCTGCCGCGAGAACTCCGAGACCTCCTGCTGCCGCGACTCGACGCGCTTCCCCGAGGTCATCAGCTGGAGATAGTCGAGGACGACGAGCTTCAAGTCGTTGCGCTGCTTGAGCCGCCGGGCCTTCGCGCGGATCTCCATCATCGTCATGTTCGGCGAGTCGTCGACGAACAGCGGCGCCTCGGAAACCTCGCTCATCCGGCGCGCCAGCCGGGTCCAGTCGTCGTCGGACATCTTGCCACCGCGCATGTCCGCCAGGCGGATCCTGGCCTCGGCCGAGAGCATGCGCATGACGATCTCGGTCCTGCTCATTTCCAGCGAGAAGATGACGCTGGTCAGACCGTGTTTGATGGACGCCGAACGCGCGAAATCCAATCCCAAAGTCGATTTCCCGACACCGGGACGTGCCGCGACGATGATCATCTGGCCGGGGTGCAGGCCGTTCGTCAGATCGTCGAAGTCGGCGAACCCGGTCGGGATGCCCTGGGACTGCCCGCCGCGCGACGCGATCGCGTCGATTTCGTCCATGGTCGGCTGGAGTAGCTCTTCCAGCGCGACGTAGTCCTCGCTGGTGCGCCGCTCCGTGACGTCGTAGATCGCGGCCTGCGCACGGTCGACGACCTCGTCGATGTTCGCGCCGTCGGCCGCGGCCGCGCCGTAGCCGTACTGCACGATCCGCGTGCCCGCCTCGACGAGGCGCCGCAGCACCGCCTTCTCGGAGACGATCTCG
This sequence comes from Amycolatopsis sp. TNS106, assembly GCF_019330265.1. Taxonomy (NCBI): domain Bacteria; kingdom Bacillati; phylum Actinomycetota; class Actinomycetes; order Pseudonocardiales; family Pseudonocardiaceae; genus Amycolatopsis; species Amycolatopsis sp. TNS106. The sequence continues at coordinate 6,445,473 of NZ_CP024972.1, forward strand.
GCGTAGTACCCGGCGTTCGCCGCAGTGGGCACCGTCGCGATCAGGGTGTGCAGATACGGGGCGCCGCCGACGCGGCCCAGCTCGCCGCGGCGTTCCAGTTCGGCGGAGACGGTGATCGGGTCGGCGGGTTCGCCGCGACCGTAGAGGTCGAGGATGACGTCGTAGATCGCTTGGTGCGCGGGCCGGTAGAAATCGTCGGGTCCGAGGGCTTCGATGACGTCGGCGACGGCGTCCTTCGACAGCAGCATGCCGCCGAGCACGGACTGCTCGGCCGCGATGTCCTGCGGGGGCTGGCGGTCGTACTCGCCGCCACGCGGACCGGGGTCACCGGGACCCGGGTCGGACTCCGCGTACATCGGATTGCGGTCGTCGGTCAGCGCCACCGCTGCTGCCACCTCCTCAAGACATCGAACACGCGTTCGATTATGCCAGAATTTCCCCGGTCGGTCCGCCCGCGCCTACCTGTCCCTCTCGCGGCTTCCGGTGCTCCCCTGTGCTCCCCTTCTCGGCCGGACGACCACCACGGTGCGTACCGGCCCGGCGGGCACGGTAGGCCCCCCGAAAGGACGAGCGCAATTTCGCCTGGGGACCGCCCTGTGGATAACCTGGGGATGACTGGGGGCAACCCTTCACAGGTGGCCCGAAGCCTGTGTACAACTTGTGGGCAACGGTGGGATGGTCTGACAAAAGTGCTGGTCAGGGCCTGTGGAGATACTGTGGAGAACTTTATTCAACTCACGACGGCGTGTCGGGCAAAACTCGTCGTTCGGCGTGTCGCACGCGGGCGCACACGGGTGCCCTGTGGATGAATGCCACGGAGAGTAGAGGGGTCATCCGCCCGGTCGACCGGCGCCGGATTCAGGACGCGAACAACCTGCCCTGTGCGCTCCGTAGTCGTTCTCCGAGAATCTGCTGGTCGGCGGGCGTGAAGGCGATCCTCGGTTCGCCACTCCCCGGTACCTCTTCGGTCAGCCACCGGCCCTCGGACGTATCGATGTAGTTCACCGGGCGTTCGATCCGCTGCCGCGCGCCGCTTCGGCCGCGTGCCGCGACGTAGAGGCTTCCGCTCCCCAAACGGCGTAACGCGAGGATGCGGCGAAGCTCGTCGGCCTCCTGGCTGCCGGCGCTCTGCCGTCCGCTGCGAAGCACCTCGAAGCCCTCGTCCTGCGCCGTTGACGACGAGCGCGGCGCTTCGACCTGGCTCTTCGGGACGGCGATCGGGCGTCCGCGGCCCGGTGCGAGCTTCGGGATCTGGTCGAGGAACTCGGTGAGCAGCTCTTCCGGCCGCACCGAGGCGAGCGCGATTCCGTCGTGCTCGCTGTGCCGGGCGAGGACGAAACCCTCTCCGCCGGCACTCCCCGCGAGCAGGGTGAAACTCAGCGCCTTGCCCTCGAATCCGCCGTCGATCCAGCCGTAGTACTCCAGCGACGGCCTGGCGATCGCTTCGAGCGTCGCCTTGAACCCGGGATGCAGCCCCCGCGCGCCGAAAAGGCCCTGGCTCGCCAGCTCCTCGTTGGTCCGCTCGTCCTCGGCCCGCTGCGCGTCCTCGTCGTACCAGGTCGGTGTCTCCGACAGGATCGTGTGCGGTTCGCCGCCGCGGCGGCGGATCAGCGTGATGAGGGTGCCGGTCGTGATCGTGACCTGCTTGTCCAGCACCGGAACTGCCCCCTAGTCGTTCTTGATCGTCCAGCCCGGAACAAGACAAGCCGGGCGCGCGCCCCAATCTTGGCACGCGCCCGGCCCGCTCGTGACGACTACTCGCCGATCACCGGCGGTGCGGTGAGTTCGTCGGTTCCGAAGATTTCGTTGGGATCGTCGCCGACGAGGAATTTGGAGCTGCGCTCCTCGTCCTCGGCGCCCTTGCCCCTGGCGCCACCGGCTCCCATACCGCCCATGCCGCCCATCATGCCGCCGGCACCACGGCCCGCTCCGGCGCCGGCACCGGCCGCGCCGCCGCCCATGCCCGCGCCGCCTATCGCGCCCGCGTTGCCGGGCAGGGCCGCGCCGCTCCCGGCACCGGGACCGAACCCGGGGCCGAAGCCACCGTCCGGCCCGAAGCCGCCCGCACCGGGGATGTCGGTGCCGCCGAAGCCGCCGCCACCGCCTCCGCCGCCACCCGGGCCGAAGCCGCCGGCACCGGGGATCTTCGGCGGGGTGTAGCCGGACGCGTTCGTCCCGTCGTCCCAGGACGGCGGCTTGTAGTTGCTGCCGGGGATGTTCGGGTTGTACTGCCCGCCGGGCAGGTTCGAGCCCGGCAGGTTCGACCCGGGAAGATTCGAGCCCGGCAGATTCGACCCTGGCAGGTTCGAGCCCGGCGTGCCGATACCCGGCATGTTCGTACCCGGGGTACCGATACCCGGCATGTTCGAACCGGGGATGCTCGGCATCGAACCGGGCGGCGTCGAGATGCCCGGCATGCCGTTGTGCCCGTTCCGGTCGCCCTGGCCGGTGCCGTTGCCGTCCTTGTCCCCCTTGCCGCCGCCGTTGACGTCGACGTTCGTGTTCTGCCCCTCCATCTTGCTGTAGGTGGGCAGCTTCTTGCCGTTCTCGGAACTGGCCTTGAAGTACTCGTTGAACGCGTCGACGTTCGCTTGACCCTTGTCGTTGTAGTCCCGGATCGCGCGGTCGGTGTCGGTGGTCCACGGGGTGATGGAGTTGAGCAGGTTGTTCTTCGGCGGATCCTTCGGGACCTGCTGCACCTTCGCCTTCACCGTGGTGAAAGCGGTGTTCTGCTCACCGAGGTACTTGTCGGAGTCCACCAGCTTCTTGCCGGAGTCCTCCATCCAGGCCCGCAGCGGATGCGCGCCGGACTGTTGCGCGGCTTCGGCGCTCTTGCCGGTCCAGGCGGCGTCCATCTCCTTCGACAGGTTGTCGATGGTGGTCAGTCGTTCCTGGTAACCGGCCTTGAGCCGGGTCGCCGCGGCCTGGCCCTCTTGGATCGACCCGGTGCCCGGACCGGTGACGATCTTCTCCCAGATGTGGTAGCAGTCGATCTTGCGATCGCCGCCCGACGCTTCGAAGTCGCCGGATTTCGTGGTCGCCAGGTTGTAGGCCGAGTACCCGGCGATGATCGGCAGCAGGAACACGCGTCAGCCCTCCTTCAACGTCTCGATCATCGCTTCCCCCACTTTGAGCGCGACGGGGCACGGATCACTCGCGCCCGGTCCGTTGTCGTACTGCACCAGGATGTTCACGGCCAGCTGGTCGGTCACGCCGACGAAGAGACCGCACTTGCCCTTGTTCCGGGCATCGAGCGACGCGGCGTACACCGCCGGGTAGCCGCCGACCTCGGTCGGCTCGAAGTACTCGTTGTTGGCCTTCGTGTCGTAGACGTCGCTCAGGCCGTTCTTGTTCGCGAGCACCGGGCTGATGTCGATCTGGTTCAGCCTGTCGTCGGCGGCGAAGAGCGTGCAGCCCTGGCCCACGCTCGTGGTCCCACGCTCACCGTCGCCGAGCCCGAGCTCCGTTCGCTTCGCCGCGGAAAGCGCGGAGCAGGCGTCGCTCTCGATCGACGAGGTCTTCAGGGGATTCGACACCTTCGGCGCGGAGCCGGACGAGCCGCTCGACGCGCTGGGGGAACCGGCCCCGGTCGTGAAGGGCGATTCGGACGAGGCCGTGCCGTTCTTGGTGCTCGAACAGCCGGCGACCAGCGCGCCCGCGGCGAGGAGGAGAACGAGGGAACGTCGCATCACACGGCCTTGTGCTTGTTGAGCGAAGCCTGGGTCTCGGCCTCGTTCGTGGTGATCTTCTGCTTGGCGGCGGTCAGCTGGTCGATGTAGTTCTTGACGTAGTCCTGCATCTTCTGGTTCTGCTCCAGGAACGCCTTGCCCGACGGGTTCGCCAGCTTCTCCCAGTCACCGCTCGCGAACTCCTTGCCGGGCGCCTTGACGTTCGCCATCAGGTTCGCGTCGCGGTAGTCCTTCTTGAGCTCGGCCTGCAGATCCGTCCACTTCTTGATGATGCCGTCGATCTTGTCCTTGTCGAAGGTGAACCCGCCACCTCCGGCCGCCGCCGGCTTGTCGGGGTTGGCCGGCGCGGACACCGTGACCTTCTGCTGCCGGTTTTCCTCGGCGTTGCTGTCGTAACCCATTGGTTCCAGATCCCCTTTTGAGTCCCCGTGCCTCGACGTCGAGTCAATCCTAAGACGTGACCCGGCCGAGTGGGGTTCCCCGTAAAGCAAAGGGCGGGTCGTCTCCGCGCTGGAGACGACCCGCCCTTTGCCGAAGCGGTGTTACTTGGCCTTGACCTCGAGCCGCACGTCGACGCGGACGTCGGGGTGCAGACGGGCGCCGACCGAGTGCTTGCCCACGGTCTTGATGTGGTCCTTCAGCTCGATGACGCGCTTGTCGAGCAGCGGGCCACCCGCGGCCTTGATCGCGTCCACGATCTCGGCGGTGGTGATCGAACCGAAGAGCTTCTTCGAGCCCTCGGCCGCCTTGCCGCTCAGCTGGATGGCGCCGAGGCCTTCCAGGGTCGCCTTGATCTCCTTGGCGTGGTCGAGGTCGCGGATGCGACGGCTCTCCTGCGCCCGCTTGATCGTGCGCACGTTCTTCTCCGCGCCCTTGGTGGCCACGATGGCGTAGCCGCGGGGGAGCAGGTAGTTGCGTGCGTAGCCGTCCTTGACCTCGACGATGTCGCCGGGCCCACCGAGGTTGGCGACGTCGGTGGTGAGAATGATCTTCGCCATTGACGTGCCTCCTTAGCGTGCGGTCGAGGTGTAGGGCAGCAGCGCCATTTCGCGGGAGTTCTTGACCGCGATGGCGATGTCACGCTGGTGCTGGCTGCAGTTGCCGGTCACGCGACGGGCACGGATCTTCCCGCGGTCGGAGATGTACTTCCGAAGCAGGTTGGTGTCCTTGTAGTCGATGTTCTCCGGGCGGCCCTTCTTCTCGGCCTTGCAGAACACGCAGACCTTCTTCTTGGGCTTGCGGATGGGTGGCTTGGCCACGGTATTTCTCCTGGATTTCTACGTAGTGGTTGTCTCGAGGCGTCTCGCGGAGCTTTCGCCCGCGGCGGAGCGCCTGATCAGAAGGGCGGCTCGTCGGAGAAACCGCCGCCACCGCCGCCACCGGCGGGCGGGGCGGAACCCCACGGGTCGTCGGCGGGCGGGCCGGACTGGCCGCCCCCGCCGCCACCGAAGCCGCCGCCTCCACCGCCACCGGTGCCACGGCTGACCTTGTTCACCTTGGCGGTGGCGTAGCGCAGCGACGGGCCGATCTCATCGACCTCGAGCTCGACGACGGTGCGCTTCTCGCCTTCCTTGGTCTCGAAAGACCGCTGCTTGAGGCGCCCCTGCACGACGACACGCGCGCCACGCGTCAGCGACTCGGCGACGTTCTCGGCCGCCTGACGCCAGATGTTGCAGCGCAGGAACAGGGCCTCGCCGTCCTTCCACTCACCGGACTGACGGTCCAGCGTGCGCGGGGTGGACGCGACCGTGAAGTTCGCGACCGCCGCACCGGAAGGGGTGAAGCGAAGCTCCGGGTCGGACGTGAGGTTGCCGATCACCGTGATGACGGTGTCTCCAGCCATCGGGAAAGTCCTTCGGCTCAGGCCTTGGCGGCGGCGGTCGCGGCGCGCTTGATCTCGCGGCGCATGACCTTGGTGCGGAGCACGGTCTCCTGCAGCGAGAGCTGACGGTCCAGCTCCTTGACCGCTTCCGAAGTCGAGTTCAGGTCGAGGAGCGCGTAGATGCCCTCGGCGTGCTTCTTGATCTCGTAGGACAGCCGGCGACGGCCCCAGACGTCGACCTTCTCGACGCTTCCGCCCGAAGTGCGGATCACGTTGAGGAAGTTGTCCAGGGTCGGGGCCACCGTACGCTCGTCGAGCGTGGGGTCCAGGATGACCATTACCTCGTAATGGCGTGACACAACCACTCACCTCCTATGGGCTCGCGGCCACGGACTGTCCGTGGCAGGAGGGTTTGTCCAGGTAAGCGTACCTGGCGGTCAGGAGACGCGGCGCAGGACCCACGTGCGGACCAGCGCGGCGGTCACGCCGGCGAGCACGAGCACCGCGAGCAGCATCGGCAGCTGGACGTCGCCGCCGGGCAGGCCGTCGGTCGCGAGCGCTTCGGCGTTGCCCGCGTTGCGGACGTCGGGGCCGCCCTGTCCGGCCTGGCCGTCGGTGCCGTACTGAGGGGCGCCCTCGCCGGGCAGCGGGCTGTTGGCCGGGTAGCGCACGCCCGGCGCCACCGCGACCCCCGGCTGTGCGACCGGCAGGTTGCCGTAGTCGCGCGGCGGGGCGTAGCCGGTGCCGTTGCTGCCGCCGGGGAGAAGGTTCGAGTTCGACGGTGCGCCGTGGGTGCCGCCGCCGGTCCCGCCGGTGCCGCCCTGCTGCGGGGCCGTGGTGCCCGGGGTCGGCAGGGCCGGGGCGACGTAGTTCGTCGCGACCGTCGTCAGGCCGCAGCTGCCGGCGACCTTGTGCTCGATGGAGTTCAGCGTCTTCTCGGGGTTCAGCCCGAGGCCCCAGGACTTGGTGTCCTTGACCGCCTGGCGCACGGCCGCGCCGATCACCTTGCCGTCGATCGAACCGCCCGCGGCGTTCGGGACCGTGCCGAGGTCGATCTTGTTGACCTTGGCGATGTCGTTCGCGGCGACGTCGTAGAGGGCCAGCGTGCCCGCTTCCCGCGCGCCCGCCCGCACCAGTTCCTTGACCGAGGTGCCGGTGATGGCGACGGTGTCGCCCATCCCGCCGTTCACGGTGCCGCTGCACGCGCTCGCCAGCGTGGTGGCCGCCGAGGCCGTGCCCGCGGTCAGGAGCGCGCCACCGGTGACCATGGTCGCGAGTGCGGTGACGGTGAGCGCCTTGCGGGTGGTCTGCCAGATGGTGGTCTTCCGCACGGGGGCGATCCTCCGGGTCGGTGGGGGCGTGAAGCAGTGCATGAGGAATCACTGCAACGGGGATAACGAGGGAGTGACCAGAAAGATACTAGGCGGTAGGACTAACTTGAAGCGGCCATTCGGCGGAGGACCCAGGTGCGGACAAGACCCGCGCTGACTCCGGAGAGTGCCAAAACGGCGATCAGCAGCGGCAGTTTCCCGTCTTGAGTGAATCCGTCGCTCACCCGCGGTAGCGCTTCGGCCTGTCCCGCGGTCTGGACGTCCGGATTGCCGTTCTGGTTCTCGGTCGTGACGCCGAACTGCGGCGTGTAACCCGGGATCTGACCGCCGTACCGGAGGCCGGGCGACGGGCTGAAGAGACCGGCCGTCGCCATCGGGATGGAGCTGTAGTCACGCATCGGCGCGTAGCCCGTGCTGATACCCCACGGCAGGTTGCCGAAGTTCGGGGTGAAGGTCCCGGGCAGCAGCGGGCTGTTCGCCGCCGGGATGCCACCCGCCGGACCGCCGCCCTGCGCGGGAGCGCCGGGTCCGCCCGTCTGCGGGCCGCCGCTGCCCGGGGTGCCGGGAGCGGGTTTGCCTGGCTGGGGCTGGGTGCCGGGAGCGGGCTTGCCGCCGCCGGTCAGGGCCTGGGTGGTTCCGGTGACCGCGCCGTTCAGCGCCTCCGCGGCGGGTTCGCCGACGACCGGGACCGGCGCGACCACGGTGTTCACCACCGTCACGGTCACCTTGCAGACCGTGCCGAGCAACGCGTTGATCGTGCCCGTGAGCACCCCGGAGACCGGACCGGCCTGGCCGAGGTTGAGCGGAATGCCGAGCAACGGGGTCTTGCCGAGGATCGTGTCGCCGGGCTTGGCCGTCACCGATCCCCCGCAGGTCGCGGTCTTGGTCTCCGCGGCGGCGGCCGTGCCGGGCATGGCGAGGGCGGCCGAGCCCGCGAGAATGAAGGCCGACGCACCCAGGGCGGTCGCCCTCCGTGTCCGTTCGCGCATGCCTTCGACTCCTCCGTCGTCGGGGTCACCTACCTGCACAACGACGCTAATGGAGACGAGTAACGCCCGCTCACTCGAAGAAGTCAGGCATTCGAGTGGAAGCGGGCGTCACTTTCGGTGAAATCAGGCGGGCTTGCCCCGCAGCCAAGCACGGACCAGAGCCGCGGCGACGACGGCCAGCGCCAGCACCGCGAGCAGCAGCGGCAGCTTGGCCGGGGCGACCGGCGCCTGGATGGCCTGCGCGTGTCCGGCGTCCTTCTCGTCGACGGTCGGCGGCGGGACCTCGCCGGGGATGATCTCGGTGATCACCGGCGCCTGGACGAAGCTGCCGGGGAGCAGCGCCGCGTTGCTGATCAGGCCGGCGATCGAGTCGCCGCCGATGCCGGTGGCGGAACCCGGACCGGTCTGCACCGGGAGTTCGCTGCCCGGACCACCGGGCTGACCCGGCCCCGGGCCCGGTGTCGGGGGCTTGGGCTCCGGGTTCGGCGGCTCGGGTTCGGGTTCGGGGTCTGGAATCGGCAGCTCGTCCGCGACGCCCTGCGTCAGGTTCCCGAGCGCGTTCACCGTGCCCTGCGCGGGTTTGCAGACACCCTGCGCGGCGAGGTCGCCCACCGCGTTGTCGGTGAGGCCGGTGGTCTTGACCAGATCGCCGACCGGCAGCGAAAGCAGCGGCTTCCGTCCTCCGGCGGTCTTGGCCTTCGAGTCCAGGCCGACCGTCAGCGCCTCGGGCGAATTCAGCGGAGCACCCGCGTCGAGAACGAGTCCGTCTGCGGACTTCCCGTTCTGCAGCGTGGCGGCGCAATCGCCGGAAAGGGTCGGATTCGGTTCCTCGGCGGCCGTCGCGGTCATCGGGAACGCGAGGCCGGCCGTGACCGATAGCGCGAATCCCCAAGCCGTGATCCGCCCGGCAGTCTTCCCCATCGAGTTCGTCCTCCGCCCCTCAGGACCCACGCGGTTTAACGGAACGCGCTCACGCTACCCCACGAGCGTGACCATCCGGTTCGCGACAGCGAAAAACCCGCGCGGCTCCGCCTTCCTCCCCACCACCGCCCTCAACGGAGGAGCTTCGCTCCGCGTAGATTCCTCCAGCATGAAAATCGGTGCCCATGTCCGCGACGACGACCCGCTGGCCGCGGTCGCCGAACGCGAAGCCGAAGTCCTCCAATTCTTCCTTTCCGACCCGCAGGGCTGGAAAGCTCCCAAACCCCACCCGCACGGTGAGGCGATCAAGGAATCGCCGGTCGAGGTGTTCATCCATTCGCCGTACCTGATCAATGTGGCGTCGATGAACAACCGCATCCGCATCCCGTCGCGGAAGAACGTCACGCAGCACGCGAACGGCGCCGCCGCGATCGGCGCGAAAGGGCTCGTCGTGCACGGCGGCCACGTCGGTTCCGCGGAGGACGTCGAAGAAGGTCTCGTCAACTGGCGCAAGCTTTTCGAGCGTGAACAGGAAAAGGGCGGTTTCGCCGTGCCCATCCTGATCGAGAACACCGCGGGCGGTGACAACGCCATGACCCGCGACCTCGACACGATCGCCCGGCTCTGGGACAAGGTCGGCGAATTCGGCGCGGGTTTCTGTTTCGACACCTGCCACGCGTACGCGGCGGGCTGGGACCTGACCGAGGCGGTCAAGAAGGTCAAGGCCATCACCGGCCGGATCGATCTGGTGCACCTCAACAACTCACGCGACGAGTTCGGTTCCACCCGGGACCGGCACGCCAACGTCGTCGGCGGTGACGGCACGATCGATCCCGAGGTGCTGGTCGCGGTCGCGGCCGAGGCCGGAGCTCCGGTGGTCGTCGAGACCCCGGCCGACGGACAGGCCGCGGACATCGCCTACGTCCGGGAACGCGTCGCCTGACATCCCGCTCTCGCGCTTGGGAGGGAGACCGTTCCCTCTCCGGCGGGAGGGCGGGGCACGCCGATCGCGAAAGGCTCGACCTCGACCGGGAAACACCCGGTGCCGGAGGGAAGCCATGAACATCAAATCGAAGATCGCCGCGGTCGCCGTGCTCGCCGTCGCGGCGGGAACGCTGGGGGCGACGCAGGCGACGGCGGCGCCGTCGTCCGGTTCGGTCGTGCTCGGATCCGCGGGCGGACCGCTGACGTTCCCCGGTTTCGAGGGCGATCCGGTCCGGTTCGATTTCGCCGCGTACGGGGAACCGGGGAAATCGTCGGGCCGGTTCCACGTGAATCATCTGACCAAGGACGGAAAGCCGTTCGCCGACTTCGACGGCAAGGTCGATTGCGTCTCGCGTGCCGGCGACCTCGCCGTCCTGACCGGCGTGATCGAACGCGCCGACATCCCCGGCTTCCCGGTGAACCTGGTCGGCCGCCGCGTCGGCTTCTCGGTGCGGGACGTGCCGCGCGGCCACGACCGGATCGGCTGGAGCTGGGCGTACGGCGGTTTCGAGCAGGACGTCCTGCCCTGCACCGGCCCGGTGCCGTTCTTCGAGACGAGCACGGGCGGCTACCTCGTACGCTGAATCGGCTTGACCCTCACGCCACGAGAGGGTCGAACCTGTGCCGCATGAAGAATCGGACCGTGTACCGGGCGGAGGACGGCGAGCACGTCGGCTACGTCGTCCCCGCGCCGGAAACCCGTTGGCAGGCACTGACCGTTTTCGGCTACCCGCTGGGCGGGCCCGCCGCCTTCGACGACTCCGTCGCGTTGCTGGAGGCCGAGGGGCTGGCCATCCTCGCCGAGCGCTGGTCGGTCAAGCAGGGCGACGACTGGATCAGCTGCCGCCTGGTCGAAACCTCGCCCGAAGCCGTCGTCGTGCGGATCGACGACTTCGGGGCCGAGGACTTCGGCAAGCACGTCAGGCTGGAACGTCCTGGGCCTGAGGTGCTGAAACGCGCTTAGCGTCCGGCGCGCCGTCGAGGAAACCGCCGATCGGATCATCGTCCCCGGCGGCGCGGACGGGGTCTCTGCGCGGCTGGTGGATCTGCCGGATCACCAGCACGCAGAGGCCGATCACCGCGAGGTCGCGGACGACGACGGTGCCGAGGAACCAGTCTTCGGGCAGGCCTTTGTTGTCGACGCCGAGGTAGTACATCATCCGTGGCGCCCAGACCAGCGCGTCGAGGATCATCCAGCCGAGCAGCAGCCGCCAGCGCGGGATCGCGAGCACCGCCAGCGGCACCAGCCACAGCGAATACTGCGGGCTCCACACCTTGTTGGTCAGCAGGAACGCGGCGACCACGAGGAAGGCCAGCTGGCCCAGCCGCGGACGGCGCGGCGCCTTCATCGCGACGTACCCGATGCCGGCGCAGGCGGCGAGGAACAGCACCGCGACGACGGTGTTGAGCACGACCGGTGTCTGACCCGTGGCGAGTTTCCCGTCGAATCCGGCCCAACCGGAAAGGTGGGAGATCACGTTGTAGAGCGAGTCGGGGTCCATCGGCCGCGCCGTGTTGAGGCGGAAGAACTCCCACCAGCCGGTGGGAGCGGCGAGCGCGAACGGGATGTTGACCACCGCGAGCGTCGTCGCGGCGAGCCCGGCGGTGAGCGCCCAGTGTTTGACCTTGCCCGCGCGCAGGCACAGGAAGAACAACGGGATGAGCAACAGCAGCGGATACAGCTTCGCCGCCGCGCCGAGGCCGAGCAGCAGACCCGCGATCTCGGGACGCCGCCGGGCCCACGCGAGCAGCGCGGTCGCGGTGAACGCGGTCGCGATGGCGTCGAAGTTGGTGAACACGTGCACCAGCACCAGCGGCGAGATCGCGACCAGCGCGGCGTCCCACGGGCGGCGTTTCAGCGATCGGCCGGTCGCCCACACCGTGACCAGCCAGGCCAGCGCGAGCCAGAGCGCCGAGATGTTGAAGTACACGGCCACCGGGAGCGCGCCGGGCAACCAACCCGATTCCGCGACCGAAAGCCACGCTTCGGTGAGCTTCGCGTTGATCCACTGGAACAGCCCGGTCGCGACCGGGTACTCCATGTACCGCGTGGTCTCCTTCGCCGTTCCCGCGTCTTCGGTCCACGAAGTCACGTACGGGAAGGTGTCCGGATTGTTCAGGCGCTCGGAACTGTAAAGCGGGATGATGTCCGAATAACACATCGCGACGAACGGGCGGCCCGCCCGCCAATCGAGCTGATGGGTTCCGGAATCGTCGGTGTACTGCTGGATGCACGACGCCTTGCCGAACCACGAGAGCAGCAGCGCCAGGCAGGCGAGCAGCAGCCCGACCCGCTGCGGAGACCAGAACCAGTGCCGTCCCACGGCCGCGTGCTCGCCGAGCGGGCCGCCGATCGGTCTCGTGGCCGCGGCCACGAGCGGTTCGTTCCAGCTCGGGATGACCCGCTCGCCGGGGGTGAGGGAGAGCGGAGCCTCGGGCTGGGTCGTCTGGTCGGACACGTGGCGGATGTTAGCGCCTATCCGGGTGACCGGGCCGGGCCTGCCGTGTCGTCCGTCCGGACACGCGTGTCGTCCGTCTGATCACGCGTGTCGTCCCTCTGATCACGCGAAAACGCCGTCGCCGCTGTCGTAGAACTCGGCCAGCACCTCCGCCGCCGCGCCGAACGCGACGACGTCGTCGCCCATCTCGTCGAGATCGACCTGGATTCGTTGCCAATGCGGCAAAGGCAGCAACTCCCGGAGCCGCGCCGCGACGGTGTCGCGGTAGACCTCGGGTTCCGCGCGGACCGAACGCCCGGTCAGCACGACCCGTTCGAGGTCGAGGACCTGGACGAGGTCGGCGAGACCGATCCCCAGCAGGCCCGCCGCCTCTTCCGTGGTCGCCGCCGCGTTGTGCAGCACCTCGACACAGCCGCGGCGGCCGCACGCGCAGCGCGGTCCGTCGAAGGCGAGCGTGGTGTGCCCGAATTCGCCCGCGTTGGTCCGCGGCCCGCGGTACAGCCTGCCGTCGATCAGCAGGCCGACGCCGATCCCGGTGCCGACGAGCACGACGGCGGTCGCGGCCGGGTCGCCTTCCGGCCAGTGCTGGGCGAAGGCGGCGGCGTTGGTGTTCTTGTCGAGCCGCACGGGCAGCCCGGTGCGTTTCGCGAGCAGGTCGCGCAGGGGGACGTGGTGCCAGCCCGGCATGTTCGTGGCGTCCCGGACCACGCCTTCGCGGTGGTCGAGAGGGCCGACACTGCCGACGCCGAGGCCGAGGACCCGTTCGCGTTCGATGCCGTCGAGCAGGGCTTCGGTCGCTTCGCCGAGGGCGGAAACGGCCTGGTCAGGGGTGAACCCGGGAGTCAGCGGCCCGCCGCGTGACGCGACGATCTTCCCGGTCAGATCGGTTCTGAGCACCCGGAACGAGTCCCGGTCGAGCTGGGCGCCGAGCGCGTGCCGGGCGTCCCCGCGGACGCGCAGGAGAGTGCGTGGCTTGCCGACGCCGGACGCGGGCTGGCGTTCCTCGTCCAGCAGACCGGCTTCGAGGAGTTCGGGGACGATCTTCGAGACGGCCTGCTGGGTGAGCCGGGTGCGTTCGGCGAGTTCGACGCGGCTGAGGCCGCCCGCGCGCAGGATGTGCGTGAGCAGCAGTGTCCGATTGTGCTGGCGCAGGCCGCGCAGATTGACCCCGGTCTCCGGCATAGCGCGCATCCTGCCATGACTGGCTGATTACGCAACACTGTTGTTTAATGGCTCCCATGGCTGATTTGCGAGTGGGGATCTTCGGATACGGCACCGGCGGGCGTGTCTTCCACGCGCCGCTGGTCGACGCGACACCGGGGCTGACCCCGGCCGCCATCGTGACTTCGAATCCGGACCGGGTCGGGCAGGCGAGCGCCGACTATCCGGCCGCCGACGTGCTGCCGGACGCGGACGCGTTGTTCGCGAAGGCCGGGGAACTGGACTTGGTCGTCGTCAGCACGCCGAACCGCACCCACGTTCCGCTCGCGCTCCGGGCGATCGAGGCCGGCTTGCCCGTCGTCGTCGACAAGCCCTTCGCGCCGACAGCGGCCGAAGCGGCGAAGGTCGCCGAAGCAGCGAAGGCCAAAGGCGTCGGGCTGACGGTGTTCCAGAACCGCCGGTTCGACTCGGACTTCCTCACCGTTCGCAAGGTCCTCGAGACCGGCCGTCTCGGCGACGTCTTCCGTTTCGAATCACGCTACGACCGCTGGGTGCCGAAGCCGCGGGACAACTGGCGCGAATTCGGCGACCCCGCGGAGGCCGGCGGCCTGCTCTATGACCTCGGCGCGCATATCGTCGACCAGGCGCTGCAACTGTTCGGCCCGGTCGCCGAGGTCTACGCGGAGGTCGACAGGCGCCGCACCGGGGTGTCCGTCGACGACGACGCTTTCGTCGCCCTCCGGCACACGAACGGGGTGCGCTCGCACCTGTGGGCGTCCGCGCTCGCGGGCACCCGGAACCCGCGATTCCGTGTGCTCGGCGACAAGGCGACCTTCACGAAGTACGGCCTCGACGTCCAGGAGCCGCAGATCAAGGACGGGCTGCGGCCCGGCGATCCCGGCTGGGCCGTCGAACCGCCGTCGGACGCGGGCGTGCTCGGCGTGAACGACGACGTCGAAACGGTGCCCACCGAGGTCGGCCGGTACGAGGAGTTCTACGCGCAGGTGCGCGACGCGCTGCTCGGCAAGGGCGACTTCCCGGTCGATCCGGCCTCCGCCGTCGAGGCGCTCCGGGTCATCGAAGCCGCTCACCTTTCGGGTGCCGAACGGCGCGTCGTCACCCTCTAGCTCAAGGGCCGCCGGAGGCCGGCCTGCGCTTTCCCGCGGGGGTCGTGAGTGGCAATGATCGTTCTAACCGTCTTTACCACTCACGACCCCCGCGGAAACCGTGGCATGCGGTGAGGGCCCCTTCAGCTACTCGTTGTCGCCTCTGCCGCCCCGTCCGGGTCCGTTGCCGCCTTCCTCGCCGCCGTTGTTCTCACTCGACGAAGGCGGGTTCCGCGAACTGGACGTCTCTTCTTCCTCGTTCCGCGAAGACGAAGATCCGGTGGACGGGCCGGTCGACGGCGTGCCGGTCTCGGTCGTGCCCTCGTCCTCGCCCGGCGGGGTCTGCGTCGACGGGACGGTGTTGCTGTCGTCCCCGCCGATGATCTTGACCTTCTCGAAGCGCTCCCCCGGCTTCCCGTTCAGGTACAGGGAAAGGAACTTCTGCCAGATCGGCCCGGCGATCGTCGAACCGAAGATCGACTTGCCGTTCTTGCCCTTCAGCGCCTTGTCGCCGTCGCCGCCGACCCACACCGCGGCCGAGATCGACGGCGTGTAGCCGACCATCCAGGTCTGCGAGTTGGCGTCCTTCGCCGACGCGGGCTCGCCCGGACGGTAGGTGTGCTGCTGCGTTCCCGTCTTGCCCGCGCACTCGTGGTTGTTGGGGCACTTGAGCTTCGAGAACGGGATGACACCCTTGAGCGATTCGGTGACGTTGCCGGCGATCTGCTTGCTCTTGTCGGCGTCGTCGGCGAAGGCGGGCTTCGCCTCTTCCGGAGCCGAGTACGCGGCTTCGTCCTGCGAGTTGGTCACCTTGACGACGAAATGCTTGGCCCGACGCTGCCCTTCGGCCGCGAAAGTCGCGTACGCGGCGGCCATGTCCTCCGGGCTGATGACCGTCTTGCCACCACCGAGCGCGATGTTGTTGTCGGCGAACAGTTCGGCGGTGCCCTCCGGGGCGGGTTTGACCCCGGCGTCCTTGGCGGCCTGTGCCACCGGCCCGGGCTTGGTCACGTTCACGACCATGTCGTAGAACACCGTGTTGGCCGACCGCTGCATCGCTTCGGACACCGTGCACTGCTGCGAACAGGTACTGCCGGGACCGGCGTTCCGGATCGTCTGCTTCCCGAACTGCCGGTTGTTGGACCCGTCGAACGTCGAGTTGATGCCGCCCTTGCCGAGCTGCATGTACGCGGTGAGGTCGAACGGCTTCATCGAGGATCCGGGGTTCTGCGGCGTGTTCGCCCAGTCACGGCCCTTGAGGTCCTGTCCGTTGGGCCCCTTCACGATGGACGGCCCGCCGTAGTACGCCTTCACCCCGCCGGTCTTCGGGTCGATGGCGACGAGCGCGTTGAGCAGGTTCTCGTCGGTCTGGCCCTTCATCCCGTCGGCCACCGCCTGTTCGGCCGCGGCCTGCGCCTTCGGGTCGATGGTCGTGTAGACCTTGTAGCCGCCCCGGTAGTAGACGTCGTCGGTGATGCCGTTCGCGGCGAGCTCCTCCTTGACCTTGTCGCGGATGAACGGGTTGACCACCCCGGCCTGTTCCTTGTCGGCCTGCGGGATCGGCGTCGGGAACTGCAGGTTCGCGCGATCCGCTGCGGAGAGGAAACCGTTCTGCACCATGCGGTTCAGCGCGACGTTCCAGCGGTCGTTCGCGACCTTCGGGTTCTCCGAGCGGCCCGGCTGCTGGATCAGGCCCGCGAGCAGCGCCGCCTCGGAGGCGTTCAGCTCGCCGGCGGGCTTGCCGAAGAACGCCTGCGCGGCCGACTCGATCCCGTACGCGCCGCGGCCGAAGTAGATGATGTTCAGGTACGCCGAGATGATGTCCTTCTTCTCGTACGTCTGGTTCATCTTGAAGGACTTGGCGAGTTCGGTCCATTTACGGGCGAGCGACGATTCGTCGTCCCCGCTGGCGACCTTGATGTACTGCTGGGAGATGGTCGAACCACCGCCCTTGCCCGCGGTCACCTGGTTGTAGACCGCGCGCAGGATACCGCCGATGTCGAAACCGGAGTTGGTCTCGAAAGAGGCGTCCTCGGTGGCGATGACGGCCTTCTTGACGATGTCCGGGATCTGCTCCGGCGTCAGGATCTGCCGGTTGCCGCCCTTGGGGACGTCCTTGCCCATCTCGGTGTTGTCGGCGTAGTAGTACGTCACCGCCTGGCCCTGCGTGGCCGCGACGGACTGCGGTGACGGCACGTCGACCGCGAAGTAGGTGATCACGAACGCGATCGCCGGGATGACGACGAAGAGGCAGAAGAGCGCGAGCAGCACTCGCCGGATCCGTCTCCACCTGCGCTTCTTGCGTTGCGCGGGGGTGAGGATCGGCTTCCCGTTTTCGTCGGTCTCCGGGGCGTACGGCTCATCGTCGTACGGCTCTTCGTAGCCGCGGTCGGTGGTGCCGTTGTGCTCGTGATGCGTGATGAGGTCCGGCTCGTGCTGCGGCGCGACCGGTGGCCGCTGCGGCCGCCGCGGTGGCGGCTGCTGCTGGGACGGCCCCTGGCGTTGCCACGGTGCCTGCCCCGGGGGAGCCTGCCGCTGCCCGTGCCCGGGGGGCGGGCCGGCGGGTCGGCGGGGCGGTCCGGCCGGGCGTTGCGGACGACGTGCGGGGTCAGGGTCCTGACCTGGCCATCCGCCGTGGGGATCGTCGTTCACTGGGACGTCCTCCGAACCTTCCGTGGTGAGCGCGGTCCTGCGGTCGCAGGTCTCCTTCTAGTCAAGACGTATGGGATCGGTTCAGGTTCATCGGCGGGAAGAAAAAAGGTGTGCCGGGCGCTCGCCCGGCACACCTTTCAGCACCTGCTCAGCCCGATCGTCACGGATCTTCGGCGTTCGGGAACAACGGATCCGAAGTCCCCGGGCCCGGCCGCGTCCAGCTCGGCTTCGTCGGCTTGGTGGGTTTCGTCGGCGTCGTCTCGGTCGGCTCGGTGGGCGTCGTCGGCGTCGGGGTGGTCGTCGGCGTCTCGGGTGTCGACGTCGTCGGCGGTGGTTTCTGCGCCGTCGTCGTCGGCACGTACCGCGCGTCCTTGCCGATCGGCTTGACGCTGTCGAACTTCTCCGACGGCTTGCCGGTCATGTACCGGGACATGAAGTCTTCCCAGATCGGACCGGCGATCGTCCGGCCGTAGATCGGTTTGTTGTTCTTGTCGTGCAGCGGCTTGTTGCCGTCGCCGCCGACCCACACCGACGTCGAGATGCTCGGCGTGTAGCCCACCATCCAGGTCTGCGCGTTGCGGTCGCGGTAGCTCGCCGGGTCGCTGTCCTTGAAGTCGTACTGCTGCGTCCCGGTCTTGCCCGCGCACTCGTGACCCTTCGGGCACTTGAGCTTCGAGTACGGGATGACCTCTTCGAGCGCGTCGGTGACGTTGCCCGCGATCTGCTTGCTCTTGTCGGCGTCGTCACTGAACGCGGGCGTGCCCTTGGGTGTCGTCTCGTCGAACTCGACCTCGTCCTGCGAGTTGGTCAGCTTCGCGACGAAGTGCTGCTTCTGCCGGACGCCCTCCCCAGCGAAGGTGGCGAAACCGGCCGCCATGTCCTCCGCGGTGGTCACCGTGCCACCACCGCCGAGCGCGATGTTGATGTCGGGGCTCAGCTTCGCCTTGCCGCCGTCGGCCTCCACCATCACGCCGGCTTCCTTCGCGGCCTTGGCCACCGGGTCGACCTTCGTCTCGTTGCGGACCATGTCGTAGAACACGGTGTTCGCGGAGACCTTCATCGCCTCGGCGACCGTGCACTGCGTGCCGCAGTTGGAGCTCTCGCCCGCGTTCCGGATCGTGCGGCCGTCGAACTTGCGGTTGTTGGAGCCGTCGAAGGTCTCGCCGAGTCCCTTGCCCATCTTGAGGAACGCGGTCAGGTCGAAGGCCTTGAACGCCGAACCGGGGTTGTGCGGCACGTTCGCCCAGTCGATGGCCTGGACGTCCTGGCCCTTGTCGTTCTTCGTCCAGTCCGGGCCGCCCCAGTAGGCGACCACGCCGCCGGTCTTGGGGTCTATCGCGACCAGCGCGTTCAGGATGTTCTCGTCGGTCTGGCCCTTCATCCCCTCGGCGACGGACTCCTCGGCCATCTTCTGCGCCTTGGGGTCGATCGTCGTGGTGATCTTGAAGCCGCCCTGGTGCAGCCGGTCCTGGTCGTAGCCGCGGGCTTCGAGTTCGTCGATCACCCGGTTGCGGATGTGCAGGCTCAGCGTCCCGGCGTCGTCGGCCTTCGCCTGCGCCTTCGGGATCGGCTTCGGGAACTGCGCGGCGGCGCGCTCACCCTGGTCGAGCCACTTGTTCGCCACCATCTGGTCCATCACGAAGTTCCAGCGCCGCTGTGCGTACGCGTCGTTCTCGGACCGGCTCGGGCCCTGGATCAGGCCGGCGAGCAGGGCCGCCTCGGACGCGCCGAGTTCCTTGGCCGGCTTCTTGAAGTAGGCCTGTGCGGCCGCTTCGATGCCGTTCGCGCCGCGGCCAAAGTAGATGGTGTTGAGGTAGGCGGTGATGATCTCCTCTTTGGACATCTGGTTGTTCATCTTGAAGGATTTGGCCAGCTCGGTCCATTTACGGGTGAGCGTCGGCGCCTCGTTGGCCGTGGCCTTCTTGATGTACTGCTGGGAGATCGTCGAACCGCCGCCCTGGCCGCCGGTGACGTTGTTGTAGACCGCGCGCAGGATGCCGCCGACGTCGAAACCGGAGTTGGTCTCGAACGACGAGTCCTCGGCCGCGTACACGGCCTTCTTGACCACTTCCGGGACTTCCCCGGGCTTCAGCAGGTACCGGCTTCCGCCGCTGGCGGGCGCGATCTTGCCCATCGGGCTGCCGTCGGCGTACATCAGCGTGATCGGCTGGCTCTGCAGGCTCGCGACACTTTCCTGCGACGGGACGTCCACCAGGAAGTAGGTGATGACGAACGCGATCGCGGGCACCACGACGAACAGGCCGAACATCGCGTAGAGGACACGCCGGACGATCCGCCATCGGCGCTTCTTGCGCTGCTTCGGCGTGAGGACCTTCTTCTTGCCGTCCTCTTCGTCTTCGGCGGGCTCGTCGTCGTAGGGATCCTCGCCCTCCGCGCCGAAAGCGGCGCTCGGGTGACGATCGTCATAGCGGTCGTCGTACGGGTCGTAGCCGTACGGGTCTTCGGTCCCGTTGTGCGCGTGATGCGTGATGAGTTCCGGCTCGCGCTCGTACGGTTCCGGCTCGACCGGCCGGACCATCGCGGTCGCCTGATCGGCCGGGGCGGGAGGACGGCGGTCGCCGGGCGGGGGCGGCGGTGGGCGGTGCCCGGCGCCACCGTTGCGGGCGCGCGGGTCACCGGCGGCGCGGCCACCGGGCGGCGGGGGGCCCTGCCTGCGCGGGGGCATGCCGTTGGGGCGGCGCGGCGCGGCGGGACGGCGGGGTTCCCGGGGTTCCCGGGGTTCACTGTCGGAGGGCCACTCGGGGCCGCCGGCCTCGCCGCCCGGCCACTGCGGGTTGGCGGCGCGCGGGTTCGCCGAGCGGGGGGTGCCGTTCGGGGGAGTCCGGCGCTGGGGGCGGCGCGGCGGGTCTTCGCTCGGCCAGCCGGGATCGTCGGCCTCGCCCGGCCATTGGGCACGGCGAGGTGCATCAGGCTCCTGGCCAGGCCAGGAGCGATTGCGGTCGTCGTTCACGAATGGGCCTCCCAGACCGGCGCTTCGGGGGACGCCGCTCTGTGGTCAACTGCGTTTTCGATACCTGTCACTGACCCGCTGTCCTCTGCGACCGGGTCCGTGGCCGGGTGGTTCCCGGATCTCCTGTTCCGAGGACGAAGGACCGCACCAGGTGGTTCCAGTGACAACTCCCGCAGACCTCGACCTCGTAGACGGTGAACTCCGCGAAGTGCCCGTCCATCCGTACCAGTTCGTCCGGTGTCTTGGCCGATCCGGCGGCGTGCTTGAGCTCGTCGCCGTACACCCACGACACCAGGGTCAGTTCCTCCCGATGACAGACCGGGCAGTCCTGATCGCCTGGTCGGCCGTGGAATTTGGCGGCCCGGAGGAGGTACGGGCCCGCGTCGCAGACGTCGTATGTGCCGACCCGTCCGGAGTGGACGCCCTTGAGCAGCGCGCGCCGCTGTAAGGCGTAGTCCACGACCTGCCGCTGGTTTCGCACGCCAACAGAGTACGGGCTCTTGCTGTGTGGTCCACGCCCCGTTGTCGGCGGGACGGTCCGTATGCGGCCGGACACGCCGACGATTCGATAACTCTCCGGTGAATTTCGCCGGGTTTTCCGGGTACCCGGTCGGGGTTAGCTACACCACTTCGATGTATCGGCGCGATATAGTGGGCCGGTAGGTTGACCGAGCCGGTCACGGTGGCCAACGCGATCGGTCGCGGTTTGTTCCCGGAAGGGGGTGCGGTGTGCTCGAGCTCGCGATCTTGGGGCTGCTGCACGAGACCCCCATGCACGGCTACGTGCTGCGCAAACGTTTGCATGAGACGCTCGGGATGTTCCGGACGTTCTCGTACGGCTCGCTGTACCCGACCCTGCGTCGGCTGCTTCGCGCCGGTTACCTCGTCGAGGAGCTCGAAGAGGTGGAAGACCGGGCGTGGGCACGCCGGGGCAAGCGGGTGTACAAGCTCACCGCCGAGGGCAAGGAACGGTTCGCCGAACTGCTCGGCGACGCCGGGCCGCAGACGTGGGACGACGAAGGCTTCGGCGTCCACCTGGCGTTCTTTTCGAGGACACCGGCCGACGTCAGGATGCGAATCCTGGAAGGCCGCCGTCGTCGGGTCGAGGAACGCCGTGAAGGACTTCGGACGGCAATGGCGCGGGCCGAGGAGAAGATCGACCGCTACACCCGTGAGCTGCACCGGCTCGGGCTGGAGTCCAGTGAGCGGGAGGTGCGCTGGCTCAACGAGCTGATCGCGCACGAACAGGCCGAGCAGCGCGGCCCGGAGACCTGAGGCGCTCTCCGGCGCGCTGCGCATTACCTACAACTGTTGGACTAATGAAGGAGAAACCGGCATGGGCGAGAACCGCCGCGTTCGGGTGGCCATCGTGGGCGTCGGCAACTGTGCGGCCTCGCTGGTCCAGGGCGTTCAGTACTACCGTGACGCAGATGCCGGCACTCGCGTGCCCGGTTTGATGCACGTCGTGTTCGGCGAGTACCACGTCCGCGACATCGAGTTCGTCGCCGCGTTCGACGTGGACGCCAAGAAGGTCAGCCGTGACCTGTCCGAGGCGATCTTCGCCTCGGAGAACAACACGATCAAGATCGCCGACGTGCCGCCGCTGGGTGTCACCGTGCAGCGCGGGCACACCTACGACGGGCTCGGCCGCTTCTACCGCGAGACGATCGAGGAGTCCGACGAGACCCCGGTCGACGTCGTCGCCGCGCTGCGCGAGGCCGAGGTCGACGTCCTCGTCTCCTACCTGCCGGTGGGCTCCGAAGAGGCGGACAAGTTCTACGCGCAGGCCTGCATCGACGCCGGGGTGGCGTTCGTCAACGCGCTGCCGGTGTTCATCGCCTCCGACCCCGAGTGGGCGGAGAAGTTCCGCGCGGCCGGTGTCCCGATCGTCGGTGACGACATCAAGTCGCAGGTCGGCGCCACCATCACGCACCGCGTGCTGGCGAAGCTGTTCGAAGACCGCGGCGTCCAGCTCGACCGGACGATGCAGCTCAACGTGGGCGGGAACATGGACTTCCTGAACATGAAGGAGCTGGAGCGGCTCGAGTCGAAGAAGATCTCGAAGACCCAGTCGGTCACTTCGCAGGTCGACCGCGAACTCGGCAAGGGCAACGTCCACATCGGGCCGTCCGACTACGTGCAGTGGCTCGACGACCGCAAGTGGGCCTACGTCCGGCTCGAAGGCCGTGCCTTCGGCGACGTGCCGCTGAACCTGGAGTACAAGCTCGAGGTGTGGGACTCGCCGAACTCGGCGGGCATCATCATCGACGCCGTGCGCGCCGCGAAGATCGCGAAAGACCGCGGTATCGGCGGCCCGATCCTCTCGGCTTCCTCGTACTTCATGAAGTCGCCGCCGGAGCAGTACGACGACGCCACCGCGCGCGACGAGGTCGAGAAGTTCATCTCTGGTTCTGTCGAGCGCTGACGCAAACCCGCCGAAGGGGCGCCGTTCCGCACGTCACTCACCTGTGCGGGGAGGCGCCCCTTCATCGTGTTTCCGTGGGCCTTCGGCCGAAAGAGGGCGCTCGACGGTGAAGTCTCCGTCGGGCGCGAGCGCCCTTTGGGAGACCTTCGTGGTCGCGCCAGGCCGCCGTCCGGTCAGTCTTGAAGGGCCGACGGCAGGTCTGTGATCTTCCCGACCACCGTCGTCTGCTCCAGCACCGCCGGATCCGGCGGGAAATGCGGATTCGGCACCGCGTACACCGTCATCCCCGCGGCCAGCGCCGCGCGCAGCCCGTTGGTCGTGTCCTCCACGGCCGCGCAGTTCTTCGGCTCCGCGCCCAGCAGCTCGGCCGCCTTCAGGTACACGTCGGGTGCCGGCTTCCCGGCGCCGACCTGCTCCGACGAAACCGCCGTCGGCACCGGCAGCCGCGTGATGTCGAGGAACGCCTTGATCAGCAGCGGCGGCGACGAGCTCGCGATCGCCACCGGCCAGTGTTTCGCGACCTCCCGAACGACGCCGGGCGCACCCGGGATGATCGGCGGTTTCTCCGTGTACCGCCGCGCCATCCGGTCGATCACCACCTGCGCGACGTCCGCGGGCCGCAACTGGACGCCGAGGTCGTGCGCCAGGTAGGCGGCCCATTCCGGGGTGCTCATCCCCTGCATGGCCCTGGTCGATTCCTCCCGCCAGGTGCCGTGGAACTCGTGGACGACCGCCCGGCGGACCTCGTCCCACATCTTTTCCGAATCCACCAGGACACCGTCGAGATCGAAGATCACCGCTTCCACACCCCCAACCCTAGGCGCTGTCCGGCGAACCTGTGCGGCAGATTACTTAGCCATGCTCAGTAATTTTAGTTAGCATGGCTAAGTGACCACGAAAGTCGCCGACCTCGCCCACCGGCTCCGCCCGCTGGTCTTCCGGCTGTACTACCTCGTCCGCCGGGAGACGCCGCAGGTGCAGCTCACCCTGACGCAGGGTTCGGTGCTGTCGGAGCTGCTCAACGGCGGTCCGCGCCGGATGAGCACGCTCGCCGACCTGGAACGGGTCCGGATGCCGACGATGACCGACGTCGTCCGCCGTCTCGAACGGCTGGGCCTGGTCAGCCGCCGCCGCGATCCCGCCGACGGCCGGGCGGTGCTCGTCGAGGTCACCGAGGTGGGGCAGCGCTTCCATCGCCAGCTGATCGTCGCGCGGGAGGAGTTCCTCCGCGAACGCCTCCTCCAACTCGACGAGACTGACCGCGTCGCGATCGAAGCCGCGCTCCCCGCCTTCACCCGATTGCTGCACGAAGACAAGAAGGAGGAACTGATCCGCGATGAGCGCTGAGCACCACTCGAGCCTGTTGGACGCCGTCAAGGGGCAGCCCAAACAGGTATGGATCACCGCGTTCGCCGCGGTCATCGCGTTCATGGGCATCGGGCTCGTCGACCCGATCCTGCTGTCGATCGCGGAGGGGCTGAAGGCGACGCCCTCCGAAGTGACCCTGCTGTTCTCCAGCTACCTCGGCGTCCAGGCGGTCGCGATGCTGGTGACCGGCGCGATGAGTGCCCGGTTCGGGGCCAAGCGGACCGTGGTCGTCGGGCTGACGCTGGTCGTGGTCGCCACCGCGCTGTGCGCCGCGTCCGGGTCGATCGAGCAGCTCATCGGGCTGCGCGCGGTCTGGGGACTCGGCAACGCCTTCTTCATCGCGACCGCGCTTTCGGTCATCGTCGGCGCCGCGACCGGTGGCCAGGCGGGCGCGATCCTGCTCTACGAAGCCGCGCTGGGCGTCGGCCTCGCGGTCGGCCCGCTGCTGGGTGCCCTGCTCGGCAGCATCTCGTGGCGTGGCCCGTTCCTCGGCACTTCGCTGCTGATGCTGTGCGGTCTCGTGCTGTGCTCGATCTTCCTGACCGCCGACGCGAAGGAGAAGCGCCCCAAGATCCGGCTGCTCGACCCGTTCCGGGCGCTCAAGCACGGTGGGCTGCTGCGCACGTCGATCGGTTCCGCGCTCTACACCGCCGCGTTCTTCGTGGTGCTGGCGTGGTCGCCGTTCGTGCTGGAGTGGAGCGCCGTCGCCGTCGGCCTGATCTTCTGCGGCTGGGGCCTTTCGGTCGCCGTCGCGGGCGTGGTGCTGGCGCCGAAGCTCGCCGCGAAGCTCGGTGAGCGGCACGCGACCGTGGTCGCCGTCTTCGGTTACGCCGTCCTCCTGCTGGTCATGGCGATCCCGAGCAAGCCGGTACTGGTCGTCGGCATCATCCTGTCCGGTCTGGTGTCCGGCCTGCTCAACACGCTCTTCACCGGTACGGCGATGTCGATCAGCGGCGCCCCGCGTCCGGTCGCGAGCGCCGGGTACAACTTCTGCCGCTGGCTCGGCGGCGCGGTCGCCGCGACCGTCGTCGGTCACCTGGCCGAGTGGTTCGGCGCCAAGCAGGCGCCGTTCGTGATCGCCGCGATCCTCTGCGTGCTGGCCGGCGCCCTGCTGACCATCCGCGAGAAGTCCGCCGACCCGCACACGATTCCGGCCGAAGCCGTCCTCGTTGGCGAAGAGATGTGAATCAGAACAAAGGGTGAACACCGGACCAACGAGGGGTTTCCTCTCGTCGGTCCGGTGCCTTAGCGTCGACCTCCCGAACTGCCTGACCGGAGGTCCGCGTGAAGTTCCTTCCGTTGCTGGCCGGCCACTCACCAAGCCGGGCGTCAGTGACCTGTACCTACCGCTGTGGCGACGCGTGCTTCCACGACGCGCCGAACACGTCGGACAACCCCACCTTCGCCGACGTGCTCGGCGCGGTGAGCCGCCGCGGCGCGTTGAAGGCGACCGCCGTCGTCGCGCTGGCCGCGGGCACCCCGCTCGCGCTGGCCGCGCCCGCCTCCGCCGCCCCCGAGGGCCGTCCGAAGCCGCCACCCGGCACGGACTACGAGCGGGTCCAGCCGAACACCCTCGACGCCGTCGTGGTGCCCGAGGGCTACGAGCAGGGCATTGTCATCCGCTGGGGTGACGCGGTGCTGCCCGGCGCGCCGGAGTTCGACTTCGACCATCAGACCGCCGAAGCGCAGGCGAAGCAGTTCGGCTACAACTGCGACTTCGCCGCGCTGCTGCCGCTCGACCACTGGGGGCTCTCCGCGCTCCTGGTCACCAACCACGAGTACACCTCGGAAGAGTTCATGTTCCGCGGTTACGACCGGAACAACCCGACCGAGGAACAGGTCAAGATCGCGTGGGCGGCCCACGGGCTGACCGTCGTCCAGGTGTCGCGCGGACGCGACACCGGGCACCTGCGGCCGAAGATGTCCCGCTACAACCGGCGGATCACGCTGCACACGCCGTTCAAGCTGGCAGGTCCGGCGGCGGGCAGCGACCTGCTCAAGACCGCCGCCGACCCCACCGGCACGGTGGTGCTGGGCACGATGAACAACTGCGCGGGCGGTGTCACACCGTGGGGCACGATCCTGTCCGGCGAGGAGAACATCAACCAGTACTTCGGGAACGCGGATACCGTGGCCGATCCGGTGAAGCGCAAGCGCTACGCGCGGTACGGCATCAAGGGCACCGCGACCACCCGCAAGTGGGAGCGGTTCGACGCGCGCTGGGACATCGCGAGGGAGCCGAACGAGGCACACCGCTTCGGCTGGGTGATCGAGCTGGATCCGCACGACCCGGACAGCACCCCGGTCAAGCACACGCATCTGGGCCGCTTCAAGCACGAGACGGCCAACATCCGCGTCGCCAAGGACGGCCGCGTGGTCGCCTACTCCGGTGACGACGAGCGCTTCGAGTACATCTACAAGTTCATCTCGAAGGGCCGCATGAAGCCGGGGAACAGCGCGCACGCCCGGCGCCACAACATGACCCTGCTCGACGACGGCACGCTGTACGTCGGCCGCTTCACCGGCGACAGCCCGCCCGCCGAGATCGACGGTACCGGGAAACTGCCCAGTGACGGTGAATTCGACGGCGGTGGCGAGTGGATCCCGCTGGCCTCGGGCAACAAGTCCTTTGTGGACGGAATGACCGCCGAAGAGGTCTACGTCTTCACGCGCGAGGCGGCCGACAAGGTGGGCGCCACCAAGATGGACCGTCCGGAGGACATCCAGGCCCATCCGTACACCGGCCGGATCTACTGCGCGCTGAGCAACAACGTCGAGCGCGGCAACCCCGGCAAGGAAGGCGCCACCGAGCCCAACCCGCGGCTGAACAACAAGCACGGCCAGGTGCTGGAGCTCGAAGAGCGTCGCGGGGACGCGCTCGCGCTGACCTTCAGCTGGCGGTTGTTCCTCGTCTGCGGTGACCCGGCCTCGCCGGACACCTACTTCGCCGGCTTCCCCAAGGACCAGGTCTCGCCGATCTCCAGCCCGGACAACGTGGCCTTCGACCGGCACGGCAACCTGTGGATCTCCACCGACTCGGCGGGCGCCCTCGGCATCAACGACGGTCTCTACTCGGTGCCGCTGGAAGGCCGCAACCGCGGGGAGCTCAAGCTGTTCCTCACCGTGCCGCGCGGCGCGGAGACCTGCGGCCCGATCGTCGATCGGAAGATCGTCACCGTCTGTGTCCAGCATCCGGGTGAAGTGGACGGCGCGAACGCCGACAAACCGGCCTCCCATTGGCCGGACGGCGGCGAAACCCAGCCCCGTCCCTCGGTCGTGGCGGTGTGGAAACCGGGCAGGCACGGCCTGGCCGACATCGGTTCTTAGTCGACAAGCAACGATCTAGCAGTACTTTTGGTCGATGGCGCGCCGCCGGGTCCGGCAGCGCGCCATCGCTCGTTCGCGCGCTGTTCATCTTCTGGCCAGAGCTGGATCGTTTTGGTCGCTTAACGTCACGGCGTTCCCCCGACTGGACTACGTGTACCCACCGCGACCATGGAGGCCCTGTGTCCTTCGAGCCTCAGCGGCTGCTGCCGTTGATCACCTCCCACCCCGGTGGCCGCTCCGCGGTCACCTGCGAGTACCGCTGCGGCAACGCGTGCGCCCACCCCGAGCCGAACACGTCGGACAACGAGTACTTCGGCGACGTCGTCAAGAACGTGCTGTCCCGCCGTGGCGCGCTGAAGGCGAGCGCCGTGATGGCCGCGGCAGCGGGTGGTTTCGCCGCGCTGTCCGGCACGGCCGCCGCCGAGACCCCGGCTGACGTTTCCGCCGCGGGCCACGGCAAACCGGGCCGCCCCGGACGTCCGGTGCCGGGCACCGACTTCGAAGCGGTGCCGCCGAACACGCTCGACGCGGTCACCATCCCCGAGGGTTACGAGCAGCGCGTCGTCATCCGCTGGGGCGACGCCGTCGAATTCGGCGCGCCGAAGTTCGACTTCCACAAGCAGACCGCGGCCGCGCAGGCGAAGCAGTTCGGCTACAACTGCGACTTCGTCGGCCTGATCCCGCAGGATCCGCTGGGCATCCGCAACCTCATGGTGGTGAACCACGAGTACACCACCGAGGTCCACATGTTCCCGGTCGACCAGTACGACCCGAAGAACCCGACCGAGGAGCAGGTCAAGATCGCGTGGGCGGCGCACGGCCTTTCGGTCGTCCAGGCCTTCCGCGACCCGATCGGTGGCGCCCTGCGGGTGACGCCGAGCCCGTTCAACCGCCGCATCACGCTGAACACCCCGTTCGAGGTGCGCGGCCCGGCCGCCGGTTCGAAGTACCTCAAGACCTCCGCGGACCCGACCGGCCGCAAGGTGTTCGGCACGCAGAACAACTGCGCCGGCGGCGTGACCCCTTGGGGAACCGTGCTTTCCGGCGAGGAGAACGTCAACCAGTACTTCGCCAACGCGGCCAAGGTCACCGACCCCGTCGCGGCGGCACGCCTGAAGCGCTACGGCTTCTCCGGCACCGAAAGCACCCGTAAGTGGGAGCGGTTCGACAAGCGCTGGGACCTCGCGCAGGAGCCCAACGAGGCCAACCGGTTCGGCTGGGTCGTGGAGATCGACCCGAACGACCCGAACTCGACGCCGATCAAGCACACCGCGCTCGGCCGGTTCAAGCACGAGGCCGCGAACATCAAGATCACCAAGGACGGCCGCGTCGCCGTCTACTCGGGTGACGACGAGCGGTTCGAGTACATCTACAAGTTCGTCTCCAAGGGCAAGTACAAGCCGGGCAAGAGCGCGCACGCGCGTCGCCACAACTCGGCGCTGCTCGACGACGGCACGCTGTACGTCGGCCGGTTCACCGGCGACAGCCCGGCCGCCGAGATCGACGGCACCGGCAAGCTGCCGGCGGACGGCGAATTCGACGGTGTCGGCGAGTGGATCCCGCTGGCCGCCGGTGACAAGTCCTTTGTGGACGGTTTCACCGCCGAAGAGGTCTACGTCTTCACCCGTGAGGCGGCGGACAAGGTCCAGCCGACCAAGATGGACCGGCCCGAGGACATCGAGCCGAACCCGGTCAACGGCCGGATCTACGCGGCGCTGACCAACAACAGCCAGCGCGGCCCCGCCGGCAAGGCGAACGTCGACGAGGCGAACCCGCGGCCGAACAACCGCAACGGCCACGTCCTGGAGTGGGAAGAGAACGGCGGAGACGCCGCGTCGACGAAGTTCTCCTGGCGGCTCCTCCTGGTCTGCGGTGACCCGAAGACGGCGGACACCTACTTCGGCGGCTTCCCGAAGGAGCAGGTCAGCCCGATCTCCTGCCCCGACAACGTCGCGTTCGACCGGCACGGCAACCTGTGGATCTCCACCGACGGCAACGCGCTCGGCTCGAACGACGGCCTTTTCTCGGTGCCGGTCACCGGGCCTCAGCGCGGTCAGGTCAAGCAGTTCCTCACCGTGCCGAACGGTGGGGAGGCCTGCGGCCCGGTCGTGACCGATCACCTGGTGCTCGTCGCGGTCCAGCACCCCGGTGAGGACGCGCCGAACTCCGGCAGCCCGGCGTCGCACTGGCCGGACGGCGGCACGTCGCAGCCGCGGCCGTCGATCGTGTCGGTGTGGAAGAAGGGCCGCTGGGGCCAGGTCGGCCGCATCGGCGTCAAGTAGTGGCCTCCGGCGCCCCGATCACTCTCGGCGAGACTTGTTCTGCCTGATCGGGGCGCCGGACGACACCGTTCGGTGATTACGGATCCCCGCCGCGCTCATTAGCTTCAGCCCTGTGAAAAGGGCACTGGTGTTGATGACGGCAGGCGCACTTGTGGCGGGCATCCTTCCCGCGTCCGCACGGGCCGCGACCGTCCCGTCCGGCTGTACCGGTGGCGCCGCGCCGAATCCGAGCGTCGAGCAGGGCAGCCCGCCCGCCGGGTACACGTTCAACCCGGCCGCCCCGGTGCCTCCCGGCACGCCGCGGAGCAAGCAGCCCCGGCTGTCGACGGCCGGCGGCTATCAGCCCGACGGCGGTAAATACGCCCTGATCTCGACGCCGGACAAGATGGTCAGCACCGCCTACGCGGCGATGAAGTTCGTGCCCGGCGGCGTCTACACCCTGACCGACTGGACCGGCACGAACGACGGCAACCTCCGGCGCGCGGACGCCGTCCAGGAGACGGGGCTGCGGTTCTACGACAGGTCCGGCAAGGTCGTACTGGAGAACAAGCTCAAGGTCGTGCACGCCGTCGAGGCCGACGGCAAACTGGCCCGGCAGGATTTCCCGCCGTCGATCGCCCCGCCGTCGGCCGGTTCGGTGAAGTTCTTCGCCGCCACCGACCGCAACTGGGTCATGTGGGACTGCGTCCACCTGCGCGTCGACTCGTTCTCGGCGAAGGCGGAGGTGCGGGACCCGGCAAGCGGCGCCTGGGGCGCCACGGCCACGCTCGAGGCGGGCACCACCGCGAACTACCGTTTCACGGTCACCAACGACGGCACCACGACGCTGACCGCCATCAAGGTCGAAGACCCGTACTGCGACGTGAACCCCGCCCCGATCGCGACCCTCGAAGCCGGCAAGTCCGCGACCGTCACCTGTGACCACAAGAACGTCACCGAAGCGGACAACGGCCACGTCAGCACCGTGACCGTCGCCAGCGGAACCCTGCCGAAGAAGACCGCGACCACGACCATCAAGGTCACCCCGCCGCCCGCGATCGACGAGATCGGCGAGTTCGTCTGGAACGACGTCGACCGGAACGGCCTCCAGGACTCCGGGGAGCCGGGCGTTCAGGGCGTGAAGGTGACCTTGAAGGACGCGTCGGGCAAGGCGCTCGGGACGCTCACCACCGGCGCCGATGGCAAATACCGCTTCACCAAGCTGAAGGACGGCATCTACCAGGTCTGCTTCGACATCGCCGGGCTTCCCTTCACGTACGCGGCGAAGGACGCGGGCGACGACGCGAAGGATTCGGACGCCGATCCGGCGACCGGCTGCACCGCGACCACCACCGTCGGCCCTCGCAAGCGGCAGGACCTGACGCTCGCCGCGGGTCTCGTCGCGCCGACGAGCAGGCTGGGCGACTTCGTGTGGCTGGACAAGGACGAGGACGGCCTCCAGAGCCGTGACGAGCTCGGCGTCCCGGACGTGAAAGTGACCCTGAAGGACGCTTCCGGCAAGGAGGTCGGCTCCACCATGACCGGCCCGGACGGGCGATACGCCTTCGAACGTGTGCTTCCGGGCTCGCACCAGGTGTGCTTCGACGTCGGCTCGCGCCGCCTGACGAGGTCCGGCGCCGCACATCACGACGGCACCGACTCGGCGGCGGACCCCGCCACCGGCTGCACGCCCGTCGCCACGCCCGGCTCCCCGGAAGACCTGACCAGGGACGCCGGCCTGCTCGAGCCGTGATCGCCGTCCAATCACGCGAGTTACGCCTCCAATCACGCGAGTTCGCCGTCTGATCACGCGAGTTACGCCTTGGCCGCAAAGTGTCGGTGGGCGCCGCTAACGTCGCCGATCGTGACTTCCCATCTAGACGCCACCCGCGAGTCCTACGACACCGTCGCCGAGGACTACGCGGCGCGGATCGGACCGCTCTTCGACCAAGAACCGATCAGCCGCGCGATGCTGGCCGCGTTCGCCGAGCAGGTGCGCGGCCCGGTCGCCGACGTCGGCTGCGGTCCTGGCCACGTCACCGCCCACCTGGCGTCGCTCGGCCTGGACGTCACCGGTGTCGACTTGTCGCCGAAAATGGTCGACATCGCCCGTCGTCAGTACCCTGACCAGCGGTTTTCGGTCGGCTCGATGACCGCCCTGGATTTCCCGGACGGCGAGCTGGGCGGCCTTGTCGCCTGGTGGTCGATCTTCCACCTGCCGCCGGAGGAACTCCCGGCGGTGTTCGCGGAGTTCCGCCGCACGCTCGCGCCCGGTGGGTGCCTGCTGCTCGGATTCCACGTCGGTGACGAGCGCCTGAGCCCGGAGACGGCGTACGGCCATCCGGTCACTTACGACGCCTACCTGCTGGATCCCGGCCGGGTCGCGGACCTGCTGGGGCAGGCGGGCTTCGAGGTCACCGCGCGGCTCGCCATGGAAGGGAGGAAATGGCCACAGTCCTGCCTGTCCGGCCGCGCGGTTTGACGCGCGGCCCGCGGACCTGATCTCCTGCGCACGCAACCGAGCCGGGCGGGGCCATGACGCAGACGAACACGACCACGGGTGAGAGCACGCCCGGCTGGCCTTCGCGCGCCTGGTACCTGAGGCCGTCGACCTGGACTTGGTTCGGGTTCGGCCTGGTGCTGATGGTCTACGCCGACCTGGCCTGGCGCCGCCGCTGGATGAGCGACGACGGGCTGATCGTGCTGCGGACGGTCCGGCAGATCCTCGCGGGCAACGGGCCGGTGTTCAATGTCGGCGAGCGGGTCGAGACCAACACAAGTCCTTTGTGGACGGCCATCCTGAGTGTGCTCGGGCTGACCCCGGGGGTACCGCTGGAATGGGTCTCCGTGATCACCGGGCTGGTCTTCTCCGTCGCCGGGTTGTTCTTCGGACTGGACGGCGCGCGGCGGCTCTACCAGCCCTTGGCGTTCCACGGACTCGCGCCCGCCGGGGCGCTGGTGGTCTGCGCGCTGCCGCCGTTCCGCGACTTCGCGACGTCCGGGCTCGAGACCGGCCTCATCACCTTGTGGCTGGGTGGTACCTGGTGGCTGCTCGTCCGCCGTACGTCCACAATGGACGATCTACGGACCTGGCCGGTCGCGCTGGTCGCCGGGCTGGGGCCGTTGGTGCGGCCCGACCTCGCGCTCTTCAGCGCCGTCGCCTTGGTGGCGTTGCTCGTCCTGGCGCGGCCGGGACGTCGCCGGGCGGTGGGCCTGATGGCCGTGGCGGCCGCGCTCCCGTTGGCGTATCAGGTGTTCCGGATGGGCTACTACGGTCTCCTGACGCCGAACACCGCACTGGTCAAGGAGGCGTCGGAAGCGAACTGGGCCCGCGGATGGGCGTACCTTGCCGATCTTGTGCAGCCGTACTGGCTGTGGCTCCCGCTGGTGCTGCTCGCCGCCGCGGTCGTCACGGTTTCGTCCACTATGGACAAGACCTTCGTGGTGCTCACCGCGGTTCCGGTGGCCGGAGCGGGGCTGCTCGCGGGGTACGTGATCCGGGTCGGCGGAGATTTCATGCACGGGCGCATGCTGCTCCCGGCACTGTTCTGCCTGCTCTTGCCGGTGCTGGCCCTGCCGGTGACGCGGGTGACCGTGTCGCTTCTGGTCGCCGTCGGGATCTGGGCGTTCGTGGCCGCCGCGTCGCTCCGTCCGGCGTATTCGGCTTCTCCAAGTGCTGTGGGTGTCACGGACGAGCAAGCGTTCTGGTCGCGGTCGACCGGGCACGAACATCCGATCCTGGCGGCGGACTACGCCGGTCACCCGCTGATGCCGTCGGCGCTGGCGGCCGTCCGCGGTGTGGAAGACCCGGCGGTGCTGATCCAGGACTACGCGACCAGACGCTGGTACGCGTACCCGTCGGACCGGCCGTACGTGACCGTCGCGGCGGACAGCATGGGCGCGCTCGGCCTGCTGATCCCGCTCGACATGCGGCTGCGCGACGGTTACGGCCTCGCGAACCCTTTCGCCGCGCATTCGACGTCGCTCCCCGGCGGCCGTCCCGGCCACCAGAAATGGCTGCCCCCGGTATGGGAGCTGGCGAATTCGGCTCGGCTCCCGATCGCCGAAGGCGGCCCGGTCCGCTCCGCGGACGTCGCCGCCGCACGAGCGGCGCTCGACTGCCCGGATCTCGTCGCGATCGACGCGTCGGTGCGGGAACCCCTGACGGCCGCCCGCTTCGTGGACAACCTCACCGGGTCGTTCACACGTGGTTCCATCCGGTTCCCGAGGGTGGCGACGCCTCCCGTCGTGTGCGCCCCCTGATCACGCGAGTTACGCCTTCAATCACGCGAGTTCGCCGTCTGATCACGCGAGATCGCCTTTCGGGCACGCGAGACCGCCGTACTAGCGTGACGGTATGGCTGATCTTCCCCTCGCTCTCGTCACCGGCGCCACCCGCGGAATCGGTGCCGCGGCCGCCCGCGCGCTCGCCCCGACCCACCGGTTGCTGCTCGGCGGCCGCGGCGCCGGCGCACTCGGCGAACTGGCGGACACCCTGCCCGAGGCGAAGCCGTGGCCGATCGACCTGACCGACACTGAAGCACTGGAGACGGCGACCGCCGAAATCGGCGAGCTGGACGTACTGGTGCACTCGGCGGGCGTGGCGCGGCTCGGCACGGTCGAGACCGCGACCGACGCCGACTGGCGGGCGAACTTCGAGGTCAACGTCCTCGGCGTCGTCACGCTGACCAGGCTGTTGCTGCCCGCGCTGCGTGCTTCGAAGGGGCACGTCGTCGTGATCAACTCGGGCGCCGGGCAGAACGCGCGGCCGGGCTGGGGCCCGTACGCCGCGAGCAAGTTCGCCGTCCGGGCCTTCGCCGACTCGCTGCGCGAGGAGGAGTCCGCACTCCGGGTGACGTCGATCTACCCCGGCCGCACGGACACCGAAATGCAGCAGGCGATCGTCGCCGACGAAGGCCGCGCGTACGAGCCGGAACGTTTCCTGCGTCCCGAATCCGTCGCGGCCGCCGTCCTCGCCGCGGTCTCCGCCACCGGTGACGCGCACCCGACCGACGTGACCCTCCGGCCGCGGGGCCTGGTCTAGCCGCGGCTTCGCCCGCTCCCGCTCCCGCTTCCGCTCCGCTGGCTTCCGCTCCGCGGCCCGCGCGCGGGTTCCCAATGTCGCATTTGAGACGCTCAGCGCCTCAAATGCGACATTGGGAACCCGGGTCTCGGCTCGCTCGGTCGTGACTTGCGCCCAATGTGGCACCGGGGCCACTCAGCGTCCCCCATGTCACATTGGGCGCGCGGCCCAGTTGTCCACACCCCCGCCCAGTTGTGGACA
Organism: Amycolatopsis sp. TNS106; assembly: GCF_019330265.1. Lineage (NCBI taxonomy): Bacteria > Bacillati > Actinomycetota > Actinomycetes > Pseudonocardiales > Pseudonocardiaceae > Amycolatopsis > Amycolatopsis sp. TNS106. Next base: position 6,480,223 of record NZ_CP024972.1, read on the forward strand.
ACCAGCCCCTGAGCAGCACTTTTCCGCAGGCCCCTGACCCCGCCCCCGATAGACTGGCCTCGGGGCCGCCCCCTGGGATGGGTGGGGGGCTGCGTAGGTGAGTTAAGAGCGCAGCCGCGCGGAGGTTTGGGCGACTTCGGTCTGCACTTTCGCGCGGTCCACCCGCAGGGGTTCGCCGTCGCCGACGACCTTTTCGCCCGCCACCCAGACGTCGCGGACGCGGCGTGAGCCCGCGGCCCACACCAGGTTCGAGAGCAGTTGCTCGTCGGGGACGTCGATACCGGTCGCGAAGGCCGGGTCGTCGAGGTCGACGTGCACCATATCCGCCCACCGGCCGGCTTCCAGCGCGCCGATGTCGGTCCGGCCCAGCGCGTCCGCGCCGCCGCGGGTGCCGAGCAGGAACGCGTCGGCCGCGGTCAGCACGGTCGAGTCGCCGGTCGCGAGCCGCGCGAACATCGCCGAGAGCTGCACTTCCTCCCACAGGTCGATGTCGTCGTTCGACGCCGGGCCGTCGGTGCCGAGCCCGACGGCGACGCCCGCCTTCCGCAGGTCCGTCACCCGGGCGATACCCGAGGCGAGCTTCGCGTTCGATCCGGGACAGTGCGCCATCCCGACGCCGCGCGCGGCGAACAGCGCGATGTCGTCGTCCGACAGGTGGATCGCGTGCGCGGCCAGCGTCCGGCCCCGCAGCATCCCGACCTTCTCCAGCAGCGCGGGCACCGAGCCGTGCGCTTCACGCTGCTTGACGTCTTCGAGCGCCGCCTCGGCGACGTGGATCTGCACCAGCGCGCCCCGCTCGGCCGCCGATTCCGCGGTCGCCCGCAGCGCTTCCTCGTTCAGCATGTACGCCGAGTGCGGCCCGTAGCCGACCTCGATCCGTTCGCCGGGGCCGAACCGGAGACCGTCGGTGTCGATCCAGCGTTCGATGCTCTTCAGCATCGCGCGCCAGTCCATCCCCGGCAGTTCCATGATCGGCGGAGCCAGCACCACCCGGCCACCGGTGGCGAGCACCGCGTCGGCGAGCTGCTCGCCTTCGAAGTACATCTCCGCGCTGGTCGTGACGCCATGCCGCAGCATCTCGATCGAGCCCAGCATCATGCCGGTGCGGATGTCGGCGGGCTCCAGCTTCGCTTCGGTGGGCCAGATGATCTCGGTCAGCCACGGCAGCAGCGGCAGATCGCCGCCCATGCCGCGCAGCAGCGTCATCGGGCTGTGCGCGTGCGCGTTGACCAGGCCGGGCAGGAGGATGCCACTCAACCGGGTCACGGGAGCGGACGTTTCGGGGGCCCCGGACAGGGGGCCGACATGGGTGACGCGGCCCGTCTCGTCCACGTCGACCACGGCATCACGCAGCAACGAACAAGCGGGGTCGGCGGGGAGAACGACAGGAGCGTGGAAACGGCGTTGCATGAATGGAGCTTACGGGTGCCATTTATCGCACCGGCCCGCTATCTCGTCGCCAGGCGCGGCTTCAGAAGATCGAGAGTCCCGCGCCGCGCGCTCAGTCCACGACGCCGCTCCGCCACGCCCAGGCCGCGATCTCCACCCGGTTCCGCGCGCCGACCTTGCCCTGCACCGACGCCAGATGCGTCTTCACCGTGGACAGCGACAGGAACAGCTCGGCCCCGATCTCGGTGTTCGTCAGCCCCTTCGCGGCCGCCTTCACCACGTCCAGCTCCCGCGCGGTCAGCGGTTCCGAAGGCGGGGTGACGTCGCGTTTCACCGCCCCGCCGTCGAAATGCTTCAGCAGCCGGACGGTGATCTGTGGCGAGACCAGCGCGTCCCCGCGCGCGGCCGCGCGCACGGCCTCGATCAGCAGCGCGGGCCCGGCGTCCTTCAGCAGGAACCCGCTCGCGCCGTTCCGCAGCGCGGTGTGCACGTACTCGTCGAGGTCGAACGTCGTGACCACCACGACCTTCAGCGGATCGGCGACGTCCGGGCCCGCGAGCTGCTTGGTGACCTCGAGGCCGTCGATCCCCGGCATGCGGATGTCCAGCAGGCAGACGTCCGGCCGCAGTTCGCGCGCCTTCGCGACCGCCGAAACACCGTCCGGCACGTCGGCGACCACTTCGATGTCGTCCTGCGCGTCCAGGATCATCCGGAAGCCGATCCGCACCATGTCCTGGTCGTCGGCGATCAATACCCGGATCACTCTTCTCCTTCGAGGGGTAGCCATGCTTCGACGCGCCATCCGCCGCCCGGCGCCCGTCCGGCGGTGAGCCGGCCGTGCAACAGGGCGACCCGTTCGCGCATGCCGATCAGACCGTAGCCGCCCGATCCGCCGGCCGGACGGCCCTGTGGTTCGCGTCCGTCGTCGGTCACCTGGAGGTGCAGTTCGTTCTCGGTCACCTCGGCGATGACCAGCGCCTCCTTCGCGCCGGACGCGTGCTTGCCGATGTTCGTCAGCGACTCCTGCACCAGCCGCAACGCCGACCGCCCGACCTCGTGCGGCACGTTCGGCGGCAGTTCGAGCCTCATCGACGTCTTCACGCCGTGGTTCGACCGTTCGATCAGCGTCCGCAGGTCGGCGGCGAGATCGGTGGTGGCCTGTTCGCTGAACTCGCTGCTCCCGGCCGGAGCGTCACCGCGCATGCTCCGCACGAGCCGCCGCATCGCCGCGAGCGCCTCCACCCCGGCGTCCTCGATCCGGCCCATCGCCTCGACCGCGACCTGGGGGTTCTTCTCGCCCATCATCTTCGCCGCCTGCGCCTGCACGACGATCCCGGTGACGTGGTGGGCGACCACGTCGTGCAGTTCCCGCGCCAGCGCCATCCGCTCCGACGTCTGCGCGTCGGTGATCGCCGACTGGATGACCTGCGTGCGTTCCGAATCCCGGGACCGCAACGCCAGGCCGACCGCCACCGAGATGCCGAGCAGCAGCACCGCGGCCACGGCGAATCCGGCGATGTCGTCCGGATCGGTCATCAGCGTCGGGGTCGGCCGCTTGGTGTTGAGGATGGACGCCACGGCGACCACCGCCGACAGCCCCGCGATCCGGGGCGCGGCCTTGCTCAGCCCGACCGCCCGGACCAGCGTGACGACCAGCCCCATCCCCGCGACGATCTGCGTCCCCGGCACCCCACCGGGCGTGGCGTAGTCGTAGCGGAGCCGGAGGAACGGCGTCACCAAAGCCGAAAGCAGCATGACCGCGGTGAGCGCGACCATCGCGTCGGCGGGCCGTCGCGGCGCCGCGACCGCGATGATCGCCGCGACGATCGAGCAGACCAGGATCGGGAAGCCGTGCGCCCCGCTCTCGTAGGTGAAGCCGAACTCCAGGATCAGCGCGATGCCCAGCATGCCGATGAGCGGCCATTGGCCCATCACCAGCTTGTTGAGCTTCTGCAGCTTCTCGTAGTTCTTCGGATGCGCCGTCCGGTCGCGCCCGGGGATCGCGAAGAGCAGCGTGCCGCCCAGCAGGAGCCCGCCGAACAGCATCGCCTGCGCCATGGTGCCGTTCGACTCGCTGCCGGGGTAGTACCGGCCGGACACCGCGGTCAGCGTGGCCAGCACCAGGCCGGTGATCACGGCGAACGCGACACCCGGCCGCGTCCGGCGCGCGGCGTAGAACAGGACCTCGACCCCCGCGACCACCTCGGTGATGGACAGGTGGGCGAGCACGCTCGAGTAGGTCGGGATGGTGAAGTACCGGACGACCAGCGTGTACGCCACCAGCACGACCGAGGCCGCGACGGCGGCGACGGCCGCCCGCTTCTGCGCCCAGAGCGCGCAGAACACCATCGCGAAGATGCCGGGGAAGAGCAGGAGGTCGATCCCGCGCGCGCCCGTGTCGTCGAAAGCGGCGTCGGTCACGAAGATCAGGTCGAAAGCGAGCGCGGCCAGCAGGACGACGGCGGGCATGCCGATACGTCGCGCGAGCGCACTCACCCGCGCGGGGAACTTGTTCTGGGCCGGGCCTGCTGTCACACCGTGACGGTAGAGGATCGGCGGGCGTCCGCACCTTGGCCGACCGGCCCGAGCCGCATCGGCCGATCGGCCGATGCGCGGGTGATCAGCACTGGCCGTCTGCCCGAAGTGGACACACGTGGTCCACCGCGAAGCTCTTTCCCGAAGCAGAACACAAGTGACTGACTAGGGAGAATCACGGTGGTAGATCCACAGTGGACAGGGCAGCCGGTGCTTTCGGGCCGCGGGCTGGTGAAGCGGTACGGCACGCAGCACGCGCTGGCCGGGATCGACATCGACATCCAGGCGGGTGACGCGGTCGCCATCGTCGGGCCGTCCGGCTCGGGCAAGACCTCCCTGCTGCACGTGCTCGCCGGCATCCTCCGCGCCGACTCCGGGCAGATCTTCCTGGCCGGGCAGCGGGTCGACCAGCTCAACGAGCGCAAGCGCAGCGAACTGCGGCGCACCGAGTTCGGCTTCGTGTTCCAGTCCGGGATGCTCGTCGCGGAACTGAGCGCCGAGGAGAACGTGGCGCTACCGTCGCTGCTGGGGGGCAAGGGGCGCAAGGAATCCATCGAGGCCGGCCGCGAATGGCTGGCGAAGCTCGGCCTCGCGGGCAAGGAGAAGCGCCGCCCCGGTGAGCTTTCCGGCGGCGAGGCGCAGCGCGTCGCGATCGCACGGGCGCTGACGCACCGGCCGAAGGTGATCTTCGCCGACGAGCCGACCGGCGCGCTCGACACCCGCACCGGCCGCGCCACCATGGACGCGCTGCTCGCCGCGGCCGCCGACAGCGGTGCCGCGGTGATCGTGGTGACCCACGACCGCGAGCTCGCCGAAGCCATGCCGCGCACGGTCTCCATCCGGGACGGCCTGATCGCGACGAGGCTGGCCGCCTGATGAACAGCTTCCAGCTGGCCATGCGGGTGCTCCGGGTCGACCGCCGGACCCGCACGTCGGCCATCCTCACCGCGGTCGGGGTCGCCGTCGCGACCAGCCTGGTGCTCCTGCTGGCCTCCCTTCCCGGTGCCACGCAGGCCCGCTCCCAGCGGGCGATCTGGCAGGACATCGGCAGCTACTACTCCCAGTCCGGGGAGAGCCAGGGCGCGGCGCCGCTGTTGATGGCGGCCAACAAGGACTACTCGGGCGACCGCGAGATCACCCGCGTCGACATCGCCCAGACCGGTACTTCGCCGATGCTCAGCCTGCCTCCGGGCATCCCTCGGCTGCCCGCGCCCGGCGAGTCGATCGTCTCCCCCGCCCTCGGGAAACTGATCCAGTCGACGCCGCAGGCGCAGCTCGGGGACCGGTTCGGAAAACTCGTCGACGCGCTCGGACCCGAATCGCTGATGTATCCGGAGCAGCTGGTCGCCGTGGTCGGCCACACCCCGGAGTCGATGCCGAAGACGGCGATGGCCGCGGACGGCTTCCCGAACAAGGAAGCGAAGCCCGATCCGCTGCTCGAACTGCTCGCCTGGGTCGGGGTGATCGTCCTGCTCGTGCCGAGCCTGGTGCTCGTCGCGTCCTCGGCCAGGCTCACCGCCGCCCGGCGTGAGCTGCGGATGGCGGCGCTCCGGCTGGCCGGGGCGACTCCCGGCCAGGTGACGAAGATCGTCGCCGCCGAGACGGCGTTGTCCGCCACGGTCGGCGCGCTGCTCGGCATCCTCGTGGCACCGGCGCTCCAAGGCCTCTCGACGTTCGTCCCGTGGGGTGGCGGAACCTGGCTCGCGTCGGACTTCAGCCTGTCGGTCGGCTCGACCATCGCGGTCGCCGTGGCGATCCCGCTGCTGGTCGTCCTCGCCGGGGTCCTCGGCATCCGCCGAGTGCTGAAGACGCCGCTGTTCGCGGCTTCGGCACACGCCCGCAAACCGCTCCACTGGTGGCGGCTGCTCGCGGTCCCCGTGGCCGGTGCCTTCTTCCTCTTCGCGATCAGCCAGGACAACGCCAGCTTGCCGATGGTGATGCTCGGCCTGTTCCTGCTGGTCGGGTCGGCGGCGATCATCGGACCGTGGGTCACCTCGGCGGTCGGCGGCACGTTCGTCCGGATCTGGCGCAAACCGGCATCGCTGCTGGCCGGACGCAGGCTTCGCGACGACCCGAAGAGCGCCTACCGCGCCACCGCGGGTGTCGTGCTGGCCGTCTTCACCGGCTCGATGGCGCTCACCCTGCTGCCTTCGTTCGAATCAATGGCGGGCGGCGGCCGGACCTTCAAGGACAACGTCCTCTACGCCGAATCCGACGCGGCCCACGCGCAGCAGACGGCCGACCAGGCCAACGCCTCCCTCACCCGCTACGGGATCACCGAGAAGGCCGTCTCGGTCGGGCAGGTCTACCTGGCCACGGGTGAGCTGGGCACCCGCTCCCAGAGCTTGAACCGGGCCTTCGTGATGACCTGCGAAGACGCCACGAAACTCCTGCGGGTGAACATCGCCGGTTCCTGCCAGTCGGGTCCCGCGATCTACAGCGGGTCCGCGCTCGACCCGGCGGCGTATCGCGTGACGTCGGAGTACGACAAGGCCGGCACGCCGCTGGACCCGAAGGCTCCCGTGCACGTCCTCCCGCGAGGTGACGAAGACACGTCCAGCGCGATCGTCATCGACCCGGCCCTGGTGCCGGCGGGCATCACTCCGGAGCGCTTCGACGTGATCGTGCCGACCACCCCGGAGAACGGCGAGGTCGTGCGGACCGCGCTGGTCGGGGCGGCCCCCGGTCAGGAGGTCGGCAGCCGTGGCCTGCACCTGATCGGTCAGCAGCAGGAGCTCGGCGACCTGCGCCGGGTCACCGTGATCGGCCTGATCGCCGCCGGCGTGCTCGCCGGATGCAGCGCGGCCGTGGCGACCGCGGGCTCGGTGATGGACCGCCGCCGCACCTTCGGGGCGCTCATCGCGGCCGGGACACCGGTCCGGGTGCTGTCGAGGGCACTGCGGATGGAAGCGGCCCTGCCCGCGATGGTGGCCACCATCGGCGCGGGTGTGGTCGGGATCGGAGTCGGCATGGGGCTCTACAGCCTGGTCGAGAAGGAGGCGGTCGTGCTGAGCCCGTGGCTGCTGGCACCCGTGGTGCTGGGAATCGGGGTGGCGTTGCTCGGGGCATCCGTCTCGACCCCGGCGCTCAAGCGGGTGCAGTCGGAGCCGCTGGCCGACGAGTAAAAGATTCGCCCGAATGGCGTCATGGCGCCCGGGCGGGCAGGTCTCGTGGGTGGAGTCGGTGGTGATCCACCCACGGGCCGGGTGCCCGGTCGTCTCTCTGTCGGGGGAGGGACGAACGGGCATCGGGGACGCGCAGGGGGCGTTCCAAGGCGCGGGGTGTGCAGAAAGGGCCGGTCAGGACGTGGGGACGTCCTGACCGGCCCTTTCCGTGCCGTCGTCAGACCCGCTCGAAGATCAGGTCGTGCGAGATCCGCCCCTCGACGTCGGCGCGGTTCTCGAACTTCGTGATCGGCCGCCACTCCGGCCGCGGTGCCCAGCCGCCGGGCTCGCCGGCGTGCCGGTTGCGCAGGAGCGGCTCGGCCGAACAGACCTCCATCATCTGCTCGGCGTAGTTCTCCCAGTCGGTCGCCATGTGGAAGGTGCCGCCCGGCGCCAGCCGCGAGGCCACCAGCGAGACGAACTCCGGCTGCACGATCCGCCGCTTGTGGTGCCGCTTCTTCGGCCACGGGTCCGGGAAGAACAGCCGGACCCCGGCCAGCGAGCCCGGCTCCACATGCGAGGTCAGCAGCACGACGGCGTCACCGTGCATCAGCCGGAGGTTCTTCACCCCGAGCTTCTCGGCGCGCAACATCAGCTGGCCGAGCCCCGGGTCGTAGACCTCGACCGCGACGTAGTTGAGTTCCGGCGCGGCGGCGGCGAGCTGGGACGTGGTCTCGCCCATGCCCGAACCGATCTCGACCAGCACCGGCGCCTGCCTGCCGAACCAGTCGTCGAAGTCCACCGGTCCTTCGGGCAGTTCGCCGACGGTGCGGCCGAGCGACGGCCAGAGTTCGTTCCAGGCTCGCTGCTGCCCGACGGTCATCCGGCCGCCGCGTTTGACATAGCTGACCACGCTGCGCATCCGTGGCTGGTCCTCGTTTTCCACCAGCCCATTAAACGCGGGGGTTACCGGACCGCTTCGAACTCCCCCAGCCGCGAGCGCAGCCCGGCGAATCCGGCGACCGCGATCGGCGACGGCGTCGTACTGGAATGGGCGGGGAGGACGTCGATCCAGCCGTCGTGCCGGCTGGTGTTCAGCACCGTGGTCGGGATCGAATGCCCGGACGCTCCGCGTTCGGAGGGCATGAACTCCCAGTAACCGGATTCTCCGTCCGCGGCCCACGGGACGAATTCCCAGCCGGGACGCCTGCCGAGCAGACCGGCGATCCGATCTTCGATGCGGAAACCGAGTTCCCGCGATTCGAGCCTGCCTTCCACGACGGCGCGAAGCCACCACGGCGCGGGGATTTCGCCGTGCATTCCACTGGACGCGCGGTACAGCGCGACAACGAGATCTTCGGGTGCGCGGTGTACCCAGGCGCGGCGGATATCGGATGGCCGGGTCGCGGACGCGACCGTGCGGGGCAGTTCGATCGCCTGTGACCATTCGAGGTCGAGCATGGGCTCGAGCCGGGGCTGCATACTTTCCGTGCGGGCTTGCGGGATCATGCGTTCTACTCCCTGACCGGAATCCACCGTCAAGGATCACCTCCGGGGCCGAGAGCCGAAAAATAGGCTCATCCCGAGCATCGCCCGGTGTGGAACAGTATGTCCGCTCCGTGTGAGAGAAGCCACAGGCTCTTAACGTGGACTTAACTCCTTTGGCCGCGGTAAAAGCTCACGCATCCCTTCGATGGGTGATCATCAGCCCAGCCGCATAGACAATCACGCAGATGCCGCCGAAATAAGCCAAATAACCCCACGGCCCGAGCGGTGGTTCGAGTTTCAACATCGACACCGTGAGGTCCGGCCCGGAAAACTGATTCGCCGCGAAGAACGGCATCCACTGGTAGATGTCGTCGCCCACTTTCGGAATCAGCACGACGAGTCCTTCGAGCACCTGTGTCCAGGCCAGCGCGAACCCGAGCGCGAACGCGGGGCTGCGGAACAGCAGGCCGAGGCCGACGCCGAGCAGGCCGGTCAGGAAGAAGGTCAGGCCCTGACCCGCCACCGCACGCCAATCGGCACCCGAAGCCAGGCCCAGGTCGGCGGCCGGTTTGATCAGGTACGCGACCGCCCACGAGCCGAAGCCCACCAGCAGCCCGATCAGCCCGGAGAACACCCCGACGACGGCGCCCTTCGCCAGCAGGGCGGGCACGCGCGACGGCACCGCCTGGAAGGTCAGCTTCATCGTGCCCCAGTTGAACTCCGTCGCCGCCGCGAGGATGGCGAGGACCAGCACCACGGTGCGGCCGAGCGCGCTGGCGACCTGCGTCGAGGTGACGCCTGACTGGCCTTCGAGCGGCACGAAGCCGAAGAAGAGCGCGGTGTAGGCCAGTGCGACCACCACCGCGATGGCCGCGCACCACCACGGAGTGCGCGTGCTCAGGAGCTTGATCCGCTCCGCGCGGAGCATGTTCGCCGCGGTCATCGGGCCACCTCCGGTACGCCGGCGCCGTACTCGACGGACTCGGCGGTGAGTTGCATGTACGCCTGTTCGAGCGAGCCGGCGAGCGGCTTCAGCTCATGGAGGGTCGCGCCGGCGGCGAACGCGAGCTCGCCGACCGTGTCACTGTCCATTTCGGACACGACGAGCGCGCCGTCCTCCTCGCGGAACTCGGCGCCCTTGCCGGTGAGCGCGGTCCGCAGTTCGGGCAGATGCGGGCTGCGGACCCGCACGCCGAGGCCCTTCGCCCGGCCGACGAACTCCTCCATCGTGCCCTGGTAGATCAGCTTTCCCCGGCCGATCACGACGAGGTCCTGCGCGGTCTGCGCCATTTCCGGCAGCAGATGGCTGGACACGAACACGGTGCGCCCCTCGGCGGCGAGCGCGTGCATCAGCTTCCTGATCCACACGATGCCCTCGGGGTCGAGCCCGTTGACCGGCTCGTCGAACAGCAACACCCGGGGGTCGCCCAGCAGCGCCGTGGCGATCCCGAGCCGCTGCGACATCCCGAGCGAGAACTGCCCGGCCCGTTTGCGGGCGACCGAGTCGAGCCCGACCAGCCGGAGTACCTCGTCGACGCGCTTGTCCGGGAGGCCGTTCGTCGCGGCGATCCACCGGAGGTGCTCGCGCGCGGTGCGGCCGGGATGCCGCCAGGTGGCGTCGATCATGCCGCCGACCGTCCGAAGTGGATCACGCAGCTCGCGGTAGGCCATGCCGTCGATCGTCACCGAGCCCGACGTGGGGTTGTCGAGCCCGAGCATCATCCGCATGGTGGTGGACTTCCCCGCCCCGTTGGGGCCGAGGAATCCCGTCACCCGGCCCGCTTCGGCGGTGAAGGAAAGTCCGTCGACGGCGAGCTTGTCGCCGTAGCGCTTCGTGAGTCCGGTGGCTTCGATCATCAGCCCTCCCTCCAGTGGATCCTGACATTACGCGGGAAAGGACCGGGCTGCCCCCCGATAGGCGGCCCGGTCCTTGTTCCCCTTTTCTCCCCGTCCGGATGCCTCACTCCCCCCGAGCGAGGCATCCGGCTTTCTCCCCTGTGGAAGTTCTTACGCGTCGCGCTTGTTCGCGACGACCAGCGAGATGACCAGCAGCACCAGCGCGAAGCCGGCGAAGTAGGCCAGCGATCCGGCCTGGCTCAGCGGCGCTTCCGCCGCCGCGGGACCCGAACCGGTGAGGAAGCGGTCCGCGACGTGGAACGGCATCCAGTCGTAGATGTCCTTGCCGATCTTCGGGATGAGCTGGATCAGGTTCTCCACCGCGAGGGCGTAGATCAGCACGAGCGAAATGGCCCCGGCGCTGTGCCGGATCAGGATGCCGACGGCGATCGCGATCACCGAGGCGAGTGCGAACACCACGCCCACCCCGGCGACACTGGTCCACTCCGCGGCGGTGTTCAGCGCGAGGTCTTCCGGCCGCATGACCGAGGCGAGACCCCAGGCGCCGAACGCGGCGACCTCGCCGACCACGAGCGACAGGGCCGCGACCACGCCGGTCTTGGCCAGCAGCGCCGCGGTGCGGTTCGGTACGGCCTGGAAGGTGGTCCGGATGGTGCTGAAGCGGTATTCGGTGGTCACCGAAAGCGCGGCGAGCACCATGATCACGGCCATGCCGAAGCCGTAACCGAACTGGGTCAGGCTGACGTCGGTGAGTTCCCCTTCGGGTGCGGCACCGGAGATGATGGCGGCGAAACCGATCACGACCGCCAGTGCGGCCAGCGCGCACCACCAGGGTGAGCGGGTGGTGAACAGCTTGATGCGTTCCACGGCGAGCAGAGTCATGGCTTTTCTTTCCTCAACAAGAGTGATCGGCTACTGGGCGGCGATGACCACTTCGGCTGCTTCGGCTTCGAGACCTGTGTGGTACTCGACCGAGTCGCCGGTGATCTGCATGAAGGCCTGCTCCAGGGAGCCGGTCTGCGGGCTGAGCTCGTGCAGCACGATCTGGTTGGCCGCGGCGATCTCGCCGATCTTGTCACTGTCCAAACCGGACACCACGATCGCTCGGTCGGCGTCGGCGACCTGGGCGCTCGCCTGCGTCAGCGCGGCGCGCAGCGCGGGCAGCTGCGGCGACCGCACCTTGACCGTGTTCTCGGCGGCCCGTGCCACGAAGTCCTCGGTGGAGGACTGCGAGATCAGGCGCCCCTTGCCGATCACGACCAGGTGGCTCGCGGTCAGCGCCATCTCCGAGAGGAGGTGCGAGGAAACGAACACCGTGCGGCCTTCGTCGGCCAGCCGGTGCATGAACTTGCGGATCCAGAGGATGCCCTCGGGGTCGAGACCGTTGACGGGCTCGTCGAAGAGGAGGACCTCCGGGTCGCCCAGCAGGGCCGCCGCGATCCCCAGCCGCTGCGACATGCCGAGGGAGAATCCGCCGGCGCGCTTCCCGGCGACGCTGGTGAGCCCGACGATGTCGAGTACCTCGTCGACCCGGCTCGCCGGGATCCTGTTGGACCGCGCCATCCACTGCAGATGCGCCCGCGCCGACCGGTTGGGGTGCACCCATTTGGCGTCCAGCAGTGCGCCGACCGTCCGCAGTGGATCTTTCAGCTCGCGGTAGAGCTTGCCCCCGATGCGCACCTGGCCCGCGGTCGGATTGTCCAGGCCGAGGATCATCCGCATGGTCGTCGACTTGCCTGCCCCGTTCGGGCCGAGGAAGCCGGTGACCTCCCCTGACGCGACGGAGAAGGACAGATCGTTCACCGCCAGTGTCTTGCCGTACCGCTTGGTGAGGCCTGCTGCCTCGATCATGTCTGCTCCCCTCGGCGACTGCGAGAACAATCGTCGTCCATGTGGGTGGCCGAGCGCGTCATCCTGAGGTGCCAACCTGATACCCGACCTGAGACGTAGCTTGCCGTCTTCCGGCGGCGTACGCGATCGGTGATACCCCTGAGAGTGACCCTGATTCGCCCTGGTTAATGAACCGTGGTTCAATAATGACATGGCGAGACCCCGCACCATCACCGACGAGCGACTGCTGGAAGCGGCGGGAACCGTGATCGGCATGGTCGGACCGGGTTTCACGCTGGCCCAGGTGGCGGCGGAGGCCGGTGTCGCGGTCGGCACCGTCGCCCAGCGGTTCGGTTCGAAGAACGGCCTTCTGCTGGCGTTGAGCCGGGCGAACACGCGATCCGTCGTGGGGCGGATGCGGGAATGTGGCGAGCTGGACGATCCGGTGGAGGCGCTGCGCGCGGCGGTCGTCGTGGTCTACGAGGGCTTGGGCGACGCGGAGACGGCGGCGAACCATCTCGGGCAGCTGGGCGTGGACATCGGTGACCCGGAGCTGCGTGCCCTGCTCGGTGAACATTTCACCGCCGTGGAAGCGGAATTGCGACGGCTGACACGCGTCGCGGCGCGTGACCTCCCGGGTGCGCCGGGTGTCGTCCGCGCGGCGCGGGTGTTGCTGGGGGTGGCGAACGGGGCCGCGCTGGACTGGTCGATCCGGCCGAAGGGCCGGATCGCCGAACGGATGGGGCAAGACGTGGACGCGGTGCTGACCGCGTGGAAAGGAGTGTCCTGAATGGACCGGAAAGTGGCCGTGGTCGCGGGGGCGACGCGGGGATGCGGCCGGGCGATCGCGGTGGAGCTGGGCAGGCTCGGCTGGACGGTGTTCGTCACCGGCCGTACGACGCGTGAACACCAGTCGCCGATGAAGCGTTCGGAGACGATCGAAGACACGGCGGAGCTCGTCGACGCGGCGGGCGGGTGGGGCATCCCCGTCCGGACCGACTTCACCGTGGTGTCCGATGTGGACGCGCTGAAGCGGCGAATCGAGTCTGAAGTGGACGGCCGGATCGACGTACTGGTCGACGACGTCTGGGGCGGCGACCAGTACGCGGACTTCGAGGGGGCGTACTGGGACTCCAGCCTCGACGACGCGCTCACCCTGGTGCACAACGCGATCGACACGCATCTGATCGCGTTGCACCGGCTTCTCCCGCTGGTGGTGAAGCGGGAGGGCGGCCTCGTCATCGAGGTCACCGACGGCGACCACGACGAGTACGTCGGCGCGGGGATCCCGTACTTCCTCGCGAAATGCGGCATCCGCGCGATCGGCAGGGCGCTCGGCGCCGAACTGAAGAAGTACGACTGCGTCGGCATGACCGTCACGCCGGGTTTCCTGCGGTCGGAGGCGATGCTCGACCACTTCGGGGTCACCGAGGAGACCTGGCGGGACGCGGTGGGCAAGTCCGCTCCGGTCGACTTCGCCATCTCGGAGACCCCGGCGCTGCTCGGGCGGGGTGTCGCGAAGTTGGCGACCGACCCGGAGGTCTCGCGGTTCGCGGGCAAGACGCTCGCGTCGTGGACGTTGATGAACGAGTACGGCCTGGCCGACGTCGACGGCTCACGCCCCGACTTCGGCAAGTGGATGGCCGAAGTCCGGGACGCGGGCAAGGATCCGGAGACGGCGGAGCACGCCCTGTACCGCTGAGGCGCCGGCCTGGAGCCTCGTGAGTGGCTAGGACGGTTAGAACCGTCCTAGCCACTCACGAGTTCTTCCCGGCCAGCACGTCCAGGTAGTGCTGGTTGAACATGACGCCGAGGACGTTGCCGAACGGGTCGACGACGGCCGCGGTCACGAAGCCCGGCCCGCGCTCGATGATCGGCTCGTACTCCTTCGCGCCCTTCTCGAGCAGCTTCGTGAAGGCGTCCTCGACGTTGTCGACGGCCCAGTTCGCGATGGCGCCACCGGGGCCGGGCTGGGCCATCGACGGCCGGAAGTCGCCGCGGACCAGGCCGAACTCGTGCTGGTAGTCGCCGATCCGGAACTCGGCGTACGCCGGCGTTCCGTCGGGACCGTTGCGGACGAAGTACGGCTCGATCCCGAAGAGATCGGAGTACCACTCGATCGCGGCGGTCATGTCGTCGGCGTAGAACGTGGTGGTGGTGAGACCTCGCAGCATTTCCTTCTCCTCAAGTAGTGGCTCTGAGGACAAGGATCCACCGCAAAGTGCTCACCGAATGACCACTTTTCCGAGGCGCTTCTCAGGTGACCCCGGGACGCGCCAGCCCGGTCTCGTACGCGAGCACCACGGCCTGCACCCGGTCACGCAGATCCAGCTTCGACAGGATGCGCCCGACGTGCGTCTTCACCGTCGCCTCGGACAGGAACAGCGTCTCGGCGATCTCCAGGTTCGAGAGGCCTTTCGCGATCAGCACGAGCACCTCCCGCTCCCGTTCGGTGAGGACGTCGAGCTCGGCCGCGTCCCGCAGGGGTTTCCCGCCGCCGCCGACGAACCGGTCGAGCAGCCGCCGGGTCACCGACGGCGAGACCACGGCGTCGCCCGAAGCGACCGCCCGCAGCGCCGACACCAGGTGATCCGGCTGCGTGTCCTTCAGCAGGAAGCCGCTCGCCCCGCCCTGCAACGCCGAATAGACGTACTCGTCCAGGTCGAACGTCGTCATCACGAGCACCCGCGCCGTCCCGGCCTCGACGATCCGTTTCGTCGCCTCGACCCCGTCCAGCACCGGCATCCGGACGTCCATCAGCACGACGTCGGGCCGCAGTTCCTCCGCCAGGCGGATGGCCTGCGCGCCGTCGCCCGCCTCGCCGACGACGTCGATGTCGGCCTGTGCGCCCAGGACCATCCGGAACCCGACGCGCATCAATTCCTGGTCGTCGACGACCACCACCCGTATCACGTCGCCAACCTAACCGGGAGCCTCGCGTGCACCTGCCACCCTCCACCGGGGGCGGGCCCGACCTCCAGCGTGCCGCCGAAGACGTTCGCCCGTTCCCTCATTCCGATCAATCCGTTCCCACCGGGGACGGTGAGTCTTCGAGGCGGCGCGGCGTGCTTAGCCGCCGCGGGCACCAGTTGTTTCGCGCGGCCGGCGCCGTCGTCGGTGACCTTGACGTCGATCACGTCCGCCTCCCGCCGCACCACCACCTCGGCCTGCGCACCCTGGCCTGCGTGTTTCAGCGTGTTCGTCAGCGACTCCTGCACGATCCGGTACACGCCGAGGGACACCCCGGCGGGCAGCCCGGCGAGCGCGTCCGAACCGATCGCCAGCGTCACCGGCACCCCCGCCTGGCGGATCCGGTCCGCCAGGTCGGTCAGCGCGCTGGCGTCCGGCTGCGGCACGCGCGGCTCGTCGTCGCCGTCGCTGCGGAGCACGTCCAGCAGCCGCCGCAGCTCGGCGAGCGCGCCGCGGCCGGTCTCCGAAATCGTCTGCAAGGCCCGTTTCGCCATCTCGGGATTCCCGTCGACCGCGTAGGACGCGCCGTCGGCCTGCACGACCATCACGCTCACCGCGTGCGCGACGACGTCGTGCAGCTCACGGGCGATACGTCCGCGTTCTTCGCCGACGGCGATCCTGGTCGCCTGGTCCCGTTCCGTTTCAAGTAGATGCAACCTGGCTTCCACCTCCTCGTGATAGGCGCGCCTCGCGCCGGCGAACTCGCCGAGCGTCCAGCACAGTGCGCTGGAGAAGACGCCGATGATCGCCAGCACCCACACGTCCTCCGGCGGATCGACCCAAAGCTGGATCCCCGAAGTGACCAGCGTCGCCACCAGATACAGCAGCCCCTGTTTGCGGCCGACGTAGACCAGTACCGAGTAGATGCTGATCATCACGGCGAACGCGCTGGCGGCGCCCAGTTCCAGCGCGCCGTGCGGGATGCCGATCAGCAGCACCAGGTACGCCGACCACAGCGTCGCCTTCCGCCGGAAGACCAGCGGGGCGACCATCGCGATGTCCAGCGGCACCGTCACGTACCAAGGCGGCATCGGGACTTCCGGCGTTTCGGTCGCCGCCACGTAGACCAGCAGGTCGGTCAGCAGCAGGACGACGGCGATGAGACTGTCCCCCGCCATGGGGTGGGCACGCATCCAGAGGCTCAACCGTCGCACCTGGTAACACTATGTCGGCCGGTGCCGCTCGCGCGTCGGTCGCCGGTACCACCTTCGGTGCGACCCGAGGATGAGCGGCATGGCACGATTCCCCTCGGTGTGCTCGACGACTGGGAGGGGTGGGCACCGTGACCTCAGCGCCGGAGCAGGGGCGTCTGGCCGGCCCGCTGTCGATGTCGGTGGCGAACCTCTGCCACCGCCTCCAGCCCCAGGTGTCCGCGCGGACCGCGGCCGGTTTCGCCGAGGTGCTGCGGCGTCTGGGCGGCCCGTTGCAGGTCGCCGTCGCGGGCCGGATCAAATCGGGGAAGTCCACCCTGGTCAACGCCCTGATCGGGCGCCGGGTCGCGCCGACCGACGTCGGCGAGTGCACCCGGCTGGTCACCAGGTTCCAGTACGGCACGGTCGACCGTGTCGAGATCGTCTTCAACGACGGCCGCAAACAGGTGCTGCCCTTCTCCGCCGACGGGATGATCCCGGCCGAATTGGGCATCGACATCGACAAGGTCTCGCATATCGAGGCGTACCTCACCAACGCGGTCCTGCAGGGTATGACCGTGATCGACACCCCGGGCCTCGGCTCGCTCGACGCGGCTTCGGTGTCGCGGACCGAGGAGCTGCTGGGCGCGGCGAAGCACCGCAAGCCCGAAGACGGTGACGAGGAGGAAGAAGGCTCCGACGAGCTGGACGACACCTCGCGCAACGCCGTCGCGGGCGCCGAAGCCGTCCTCTACGTGGTCACCCAGGGCGTACGCGCCGACGACCAGCAGGCGCTCGCCGCGTTCACCGCCGCGACGGCGAGCCGCGAGGCGGGCCCGGTCAACGCGATCGCGGTGCTCAACAAGGCGGACACCATCGCGCCGGAGTCGGTCGAAGGCTCGGGCGGCGACGTGTGGAAGGCCGCGACGCTGCTGTCGGAGAAGCAGGCCGCGACGCTGAAGCCCCGCGTCGCCGACGTGCTGCCGGTGATCGGGCTGATCGCGGAGTCGGCCGAGTCCGGCGGGTTCACCTCGCCCGACGCCGAAGCGCTGCGTCAGCTGGCCGAGATGGACGACGACATCCTCGAGACCATGCTGATCTCGGCGGACATCTTCACCAGCTGGGAATGCGACGTCGCCGCGGGCACCCGGCTGCGGCTGCTGGAGAAGCTGGACCTGTTCGGCGTGCGGTACGCCGTCGAGGCGATCCGCAAGGAACCGGAGATCACCGCGGGCTCGCTGCGGCGGAAGCTGCTCGACGCCTCCGGGCTCGAAGCCGTCCGCCAGCGGCTGAGCATCGTCTTCGCCGCCCGCGCCGACGGCATCAAGGCGGCGGCCGCGCTGGCCTCGGTCACGGCGCTGGCCCACGCGTCCGGCGACCCGGCCGAACGGCAGCGCGTCCACGACGCGATCGAGGTCCTGCTCGCCAAGCCCGAGGCACACCAGCTGCGGCTGCTCGAAGCGCTCACGCTGGTCGCGTCCGGCGCCGTCGACATGCCCGAGGACCTGTCCGAGGAGGTCCTGCGGGTCGGCAGCAACGCGGACATCGGCGCCCAGCTGGGCAAGCCGGGCGCTCCGCGCACCGAGCTCGCGGCCCACGCCCTGGAGCGCGCCGGTTGGTGGCGCTCCTTCGCATCTTTCGGCGCGACGCCCGCGCAGAGCCGCGTCGCGCACGTCGTGCACCGGGCGTACTTCCTCATCTGGCAGCAGATCCGCGACTGACCCCCCACGCAATTAGTCACCTACTTGCCCCTGGAGCGCCTCCGTGCGCCGGAAAACGTCCAGGCAAGTAGGTGACTAATTGCGTGGGATTGATAAACCGAGCGCTCGGTCTAATAATGAGCGCATGGAAACGATCGTCGACGAGCCCCAGTGGCTGCGCACGGCCTCTTGGCTCGGCTGCCCGCTGGCGGGCGCCGCGCTGGGCTGGTTCCTCCAGTCGATTTCGGGCTGGGTGGCGTCCCTGAGCTGGGTCCCGTTCAAGGGCCCCTTCCAGCTCGTCTCGGATATGCCGCGGCCATGGGGCACGGTCACCGGGATCGGCGTCGGCCTGGCCCTCGGCCTGTTCTTCGCAGCGGTCTGGGCGCACGAGCGGCTGATCGTCAAGGTGACGCCGACCCGCATCACGCTGACCACCAAGGGCCGCAGTCGCGCGTACGAAGCACAGCTGGAGGCCGTCTTCCTCGACGGCAAGGAGCTCGTCCTGCTCGCCTCCGACGGGCGGGAACTGGTCCGGCAGAAGGCCGACGTCGACCGCAAAGCCGTCGCCAAGGCCTTCCTCGACCACGGCTACCCGTGGCAGGACGAGCCACCGGCGGTGAAATGAGGACGGTCGACCCGGCCAAACACGAGGCGAAACGCCGCGCCATCCTCGACGCCGCCGCGGGCTGTTTCGCGATGAAGGGCTTCGAGAAGACGACGACGGCGGAGATCTGCCGTGCCGCGGGGATCAGCACCGGCAGCCTGTTCCACTACTTCCCCAACAAGCGCGCGGTGTTCGTCGGCATCTTCGAGCAGGACGCCGACGAGACCGCTGCCCTGCTCGCAGCCGCCGAAGAGATCGAGGATCCGGCGGAAGCCGTCCTCCAGGTCATCACCCACGTCTCGGAACAGCTTCTGCATCCGGTCATCGCCAAGCTGGTCCTCGAGGTCGCCGCGCAGTGTTCCCGTGACGCCGAGCTGGCCAGGCTCATCCAGGGCAACGACCGCGCGCTGCGCGACGGTCTCGTCGGCCTGGTGAAGCGGGCGGTGGACGCGGGCCGGATCGATCCCGGTTTCGAGCCGAAGACGGTGGCCAGCTGGCTCGTCGCCTTGGTCGACGCGCCACTTTCCCGCGTGATTCTGGAGCCGGACCTCGATCCGGCGGCGGAACTCGCGGTGATGAAGGAGCTGATCGCCAGATTCCTCCGTCCCGTTCTGCCGATTTCGCCCCCGGCCGGCGGGCTCGTGGCCGACACTGGTGAAATCTCCCCGGGCTGATCGATAAGCCCGGGACACCAGTTACGGGGGTCGATTCGGGTGGGTGCCTGGCTGCGCAAGAAGGCGGTCGAAACTGTGCAGATCGAAAGCGTGAATCCGGACGATGTGCCGACCGGCCAGATCTCCGCGGCGATCATCGCCGAAGCGGATGGCGAGACTTCGCCGTCCGAGGGAACCGAGGCCGTCGAAGCCGCGTCGAACACCGATGTGGAGTCCACGACCACGGGTCCGGCCGACCTCGAACAGGCTCTCGCCGACAGGCAGACGCTGATCCAGCTGTGCCTGTACGCCCTCGATCGCGCGCGCAGCGGCGGCGTCGTCGAGCGGCTCGAACACGGTCTCGCCGGGATCGGCGTCCGTGCCCTGCGCCCGGACGGCGAGCGGTTCGACCCCGCCGTGCACGAGGCGGGTGGCGCGGTCGCGACCGAGGATCCGGCGCTCGAAGGGCTCGTCGCGGAGACCGAGGTGGTCGGTTTCGCCGATCACGAGCGGGTCCTGCGCGCGCCGATCGTCATCGTCTACGCGAAGAAGGCCCAGTGACGGCTCCGAGCGCGGCGGCCAACCTCCCGGCGGTCGTGAAGAGCACGCGCGAACAACTGCTCACCGTCGTCCGCGAAGCCGATCCTCAGGCCGCGAAATGGGTCGAGGACATCCGGAAGGCGCGGCCGAAGAAGCCGTCGGTGGTGGTGGTCGGTGAGACCAACCGCGGCAAGAGCTCGCTGGTGAACGCGCTCCTGTCCATGCCGGGACTGTCCCCTGTGGACGCCGACGTCGCCACGGCGACCTATCTCGTCTTCGAGCACGGCGAACAATGGTCCGCGCAGGCCTGCTACCCGGGCCAGCTGGCGCCGGTGCCGATCAACCTCAACGAACTGATCCACTGGGTTTCGGCCGCGCACGAACTGCCCGAAGGACAGATCCCGCCGCGTTACGTCGAGGTCTCGGGTCCGGTCCCACTGCTCGAACGAGTGTCCATTGTGGACACGCCTGGGGTCGGCGGGCTCGACTCGATGCACGGGGAACTGGCGAAGGAGGCCGCCGCCGGCGCCACCGCGCTGCTGTTCGTCGTGGACGCGTCGTCGCCGTTCACCGCGCAGGAGCTGCACTTCCTGCACGACATGGGCGAACGCGTCGAGACCGTGTTGTTCGCGCTGACCAAGACCGACCAGTTCCGCGGCTGGCGCGAGGTCCTCGAAGCCGACCGGCGGCTGCTCGCCGAGCACGCCCCCCGGTTCGCCGACGCGGTGTTCCACCCGGTTTCCGCGCGCATGTTCGAGACGGCGGCCAAGGCCCCGAACGAGCAGATGGCCACGATGCTGCGCGAGAAGGCCGGGATCGCCGCGTTGCAGGGCGCGTTGCAGGAGATGCTGGTCGGCCGCTCGGCGATGCTGGGCGAGGCCAACACCCTGCGCGCGCTGTCGAGCGCGCTCGGCGAGCTCAAGGCGAAACTTCAGGCGGAAAGCCGCGCGCTGTCCGCCGGTGAGGCCGAAGCCGAACAGCTGCGCCAGCGTCGTGACGACCTCACCACCGAACGCCGGTCTTCGACGCGGGGCTGGCAGCTGAAGCTGCGCGCGGAGATCCAGCGGACGCGCGTCGAGGTCGGGCACGAGACCAGCAGGCAGATGCGCGACGCGTCGACGCATTTCCGGCAGCTGATCGACGGCGCGAAACGGGACGCCCTCGCCGCGCTGCCCCAGCAGGTCGACATCGCGTTGCAGACGACGTCGCAGCGGATCTCGATGCTGCTCTCGCAGCGGCTCAACCAGGTCACCAACGTCGCGCTTTCGGAGCTGTTCTCGCCCGAAGAGCTCGAAATCATCCGCGGCCAGTTCGCCAGGGCGGGCGGCCCGCCGGTCGTGCTGCGCCCGCCGGACAAGAAACCGCCGACGGCCGAGGACAAACTGCTCATCTTCATGGGGGTTTCCGGTGGCCTCGGCGCCGGCAAGGTCGCCGCGCTGCCGCTGGCCGGGGTCGCGATCCTGAACCCGGTGATCCTGCCCGCCACGATCATCATCGGCCTCGGCGCCGGCTGGTGGATGGCGCGGACCCGCAAACACGCGTCGGACAAGCAGCATATGAAGCAGTGGCTGGTCGAGGCGATCGCCGACGCGCGGTCCACGCTGGACCAGCTCGTCGCGGAGCAGCTGATCGAGGCCGAACAGCAGCTGTCGATGGCGCTCGACGAAGCCCTCGGCCGCCGCATCGACGCGATCGAGGCGGAGCTGAAGGAAGTCGACAAGACGATCAAGATGGGCGCGCAGGAACGGGCGAAGAAGATCTCGGTCGTCGCGAAGCGCCTGAAGGACGTGTCGGACGGCAGGGACCGCGCTGAGGCACTGCTCGGTCGCATTCGGTCACTGCGCGACAATCAAGCGTGACCTTTCCTCGGCGACGCGGCAGCCGGCGTGGCGATCGACCACCTTTCGCGGTGCTCCCGCTCCCGACGGCTCGGGTGGGTGGTCCTGTTGTGGACCGGAACCGAACCGGCCTACGGTGAGTCATAAGCTTCGACACACCAGCAGGTCAACGAGGGGGTTATCCCATGTGGGTCGACGAGAGCGGCGGCACGGACACCGAGTCGGGCTCCACCGAAGCGGTCACCGTCCACGTTGACGGCGAGGAGTACCAGGCCGAGCTCAACTACGACCTCGACAAGGACGGCGTCAACGACGCCGCGGTCATCCAGCACGAGGACGGCACCGGCCAGGCGTTCGTCGACACCGACGGCGACGGCGAGGCCGACCAGTACGCGGTGCTCGACGAGAACGGCAAGGTCGTCCAGGAGGCCGTCTACGACGAGGCATCCGGCGCCTGGGTCGAAGCGGGTGGCGGCGGAAACGACGACGGTTCCGACGCGGGCACCAGCGGCACCATGCACGCCGACATGCCCAATGGCGACGTCGAGGTCGGCCCGCCCACCATTGACACGGACGGTGACGGAACCCCCGATACCGCCGTCATTCAGACGGAGGACGGCCGCACGATCGCCTTCACCGACAAGGACGGCGACGGCAGCGCCGACATCGCGGTGGAGACCGACGCTTCCGGCAACTCCAAGACCTACGAGCACACCGGGCCCGGCCAGTGGACCGAAGTCGGCAGCGGTGTGGTCAACAACGACATCGGCGCGGCCTTCGCGAGCGTCCCGGCGACCGAAGGGGACCCGGCGGGCGACGCGGCGTGGGGTGGCGCGGGCACCGAAACACTCGAAGGGGTGGCGAAGATCGATTCCGCCACCGGTCAGTGGATCAGCCCCAACTGATTCCCGAAATGGCCTGGACCAATACAAGAATGGTCCAGGCCAATTCGAAGCCGCTATTCCTGTAATCCTGGTCACAGAACAGCCCGGTACGACACCTCGTACCGGGCTTTCTCGTGTCCGATTCGTCCTTCGCGCGCCTCGCGCCTGTGCCATCGATCACCGGAAGAATTTCTGCGTATGGCCCATTCCGGTGATACTGAATCGATTCCCTTATCGTTCTTGTGAGAGAACCGACAGGTCAGCTCTCGGTTACCTGCCGGTCATCCGGCTACTCTCGGGGAATCCCAAAACCTGCACACCGGCTTTCCCGCCGGTGTGCGAAGCCATTCGGTCGCCGGCATCGAAGCCCGCATCGGAACAGCGTCGTTCCCGGTGTGGGCTTCTGCCGTCGGAAGTCAGGAGTAGAGATGACCGCAGTCGCCATCCCTGGACTGGAAAATGCGCCTACGACGCACAGTGGCGTGCTGTCCTGGGTCCGGGAGGTCGCCGAACTGACCACTCCGGACCGCGTGGTGTGGGTCGACGGGTCCGACGAAGAGGCCGCGCGCATCAACGCCGAGCTGGTCTCCGCCGGCACGTTCGTGCAGCTCGACGCGAAGCCCAACTCGTACTGGGCGGCTTCCGACCCGAATGACGTCGCCCGGGTCGAAGAGCGCACCTTCATCTGTTCGGAGAACGAAGAGGACGCCGGTCCCACCAACAACTGGATGGACCCGGCCGAGATGAAGGCCACGATGACCGAGCTGTACCGCGGATGCATGCGCGGTCGCACGATGTACGTGATCCCCTTCTGCATGGGCCCCCTCGGAGCCGAGGACCCCAAGCTCGGCATCGAGATCACCGACTTCGCCTACGTCGTCGCCTCCATGCGCGTGATGACCCGCGCCGGCAAGGCCGCGCTGGACAAGTTCGTCACCGAGGACGGCACCGAGCGCGAGTTCGTCCCCGCCTTGCACTCCGTCGGCGCGCCGCTGGAGCCGGGCCAGGAGGACGTTTCCTGGCCGTGCAACACCACCAAGTACATCTCGCACTTCCCCGAGACCCGCGAGATCTGGAGCTACGGCTCCGGCTACGGCGGCAACTCGCTGCTGGGCAAGAAGTGCTACTCGCTGCGCATCGGCTCGGTCATCGCCCGCGACGAGGGCTGGCTGGCCGAGCACATGCTGATCCTCAAGCTGATCTCGCCCGAGGACAAGGTCCACTACGTCGCGGCGGCGTTCCCGAGCGCCTGCGGCAAGACCAACCTCGCCATGCTGCAGCCGACCATCCCCGGCTGGCGCGCCGAGACGCTCGGTGACGACATCGCGTGGATGCGGTTCGGCGAGGACGGCCGCCTGTACGCGGTGAACCCCGAGTTCGGTTTCTTCGGCGTCGCCCCGGGCACCGACTGGCACACCAACCCCAACGCGATGCGCACCATCGAAAAGGGCAACACGGTCTACACGAACGTCGCGCTCACCGACGACGGCGACGTCTGGTGGGAGGGCATGGGCGAGAAGCCCGCGCACGCCACCTCCTGGAAGAAGCAGGACTGGACGCCCGAGTCGGAAGAGAAGGCCGCGCACCCGAACTCGCGCTACTGCACGCCGATGTCGCAGTGCCCGATCCTCGCGCCCGAGTGGGACGACCCGCAGGGCGTGCCGATCTCGGCGATCCTGTTCGGTGGCCGCCGCAAGACCACGGTCCCGCTGGTGAACGAGGCCCGCGACTGGCAGCACGGCGTGTTCATGGGCGCCACCATGTCGTCGGAGACCACCGCGGCCGCCGCCGGCGCGGTCGGCAACGTGCGCCGCGACCCGATGGCCATGCTGCCGTTCCTCGGCTACCACGCCGGTGACTACTTCAAGCACTGGCTGGACCTCGGCAAGAACGCCGACGCGGACAAGCTGCCGAAGATCTTCTACGTCAACTGGTTCCGCCGTGGCGACGACGGCCGTTTCCTGTGGCCGGGCTTCGGCGAGAACTCGCGGATCCTGAAGTGGGTCATCGACCGCGTCGAGGGCAAGGGCAACGCGAACGAGACCCCGGTCGGTTTCGTGCCGAACGCCGAGGACCTCGACACCGAGGGCCTCAAGGAGCCGCTGGCCGACATCCAGGCCGCGCTCGACGTCTCCGCCGAAGAGTGGCGCCAGGAGCTGCCGCTGATCGAGGAGTGGTTCGAGAAGATCGGCGACAAGGTCCCGGCTTCGCTGCGTGACGAGCTGGACGCGCTCAAGCAGCGCCTCGGCTGATCGCCTGAACGGCGGAGAAGGCCTCATCCTCGGAGTCATTCCCGAGGATGAGGCCTTCTTCTTGCGCGCTCGGTACCGTGGCCGCATGGTCAAGTTCGGCGTCAACATGGTCGTCCCGGAGACCCGTGCGGCGTGGGTCGAGAAGTGCCGCAAGGCCGAGGATCTCGGCTTCGACGTGATCGGCGCGGCCGACCATCTCGGCATGGCACCGCCGTTCCCGGCCCTCGTGCTCGCCGCCGAGGTGACGAGCCGCCCCCGGCTCAACACCTTCGTCATCAACACCGCCTTCTACAACCCCGTGCTGCTGGCCCGCGACGTCACCGGCACGGACCAGTTCACCGAGGGCAGGCTGGAACTCGGCCTGGGGGCCGGTTACGTGAAGGCCGAATTCGAAGCGGCGGGTATGGAGTTCCCGCGCGCCGGAAAGCGCGTCGATCATCTCGAGAACACCATCAAGGTGCTCAAAAGGCTCTATGCCGACGAAAGTCACAAACCGCCGACGGTGCAGAAGCCGGGCCCGCCGCTGATGATCGCCGGACGCGGGGACAGGCTGCTCACACTCGCCGCCGAGCACGCCGACATCATCGGATTCACCGGTACGGCGGCCGTTCCCGACGGTGGCGCGCTCGCTGTCGACGACGCCGCCGGAATCGAGGAGCGGGTGAACTTCGTCCGCGGGAAACTGAACGGCCGTGAAGCCGAATTCAATATCCTCGCGCATTTCGTCGCCGTGGTCGAAGACCGGCGAACGGGTTTGGAAAGCCTGCGGGAACTACTCGACGGCAAGCTCACCGTCGACCAGCTCGCCGAACTTCCGACGGCCCTCGTCGGCACCGACGAGCAGATCGCCGAACAGATCCTGGGGCACCGCGAGCGGTTCGGTTTCACCTACTTCACCGTGCTGGAGCACAACATGGACGCGCTCGCCCCGGTGATCGAGTTGTTGCGCGACAAATGATCGACGTACGCGGGCTCGGCGTCCAGGCCGGGGAGCACTGGCTGTTCGACGGCCTCGACTTCGAAGTCGAGGCGGGCGAATGCGCCGTCATCGTCGGCCCCAACGGGGTCGGGAAGTCGACCTTGCTGCGGTGCCTCTACGGAACGCAGACTCCGCAGCGGGGCCGCGTCGTCGTCGCGGGCGGTAAGCCCGACGAACGCGAGGTTTCCTTCCGTCGCAAGGTTTCCGTGCTGTTCGACGATTCCGACTTCTTCGCCGAGCTGACCCCGTTGCAGCATCTCGAACTGCTGGAGGGCTCGTTCGGTGCCGATCTCGGCGATTTCGACGCGCTTCTGGCCGACGCGGGGCTTTCGGAACGCGCGAAGGTCACCGCTGGCAAGTTCTCGGCCGGGCAACGCCGTCGTCTGCTGCTCCTCGGCGCGACCGCGCGCCCGCACGAAGTCCTGCTGCTCGACGAGCCCGAACGGGCGCTCGACGCCGCGGGTAAGGAATGGCTGACGTCGCTGATCAAGCGTTCGACCGAC
Source organism: Amycolatopsis sp. TNS106 (assembly GCF_019330265.1). Taxonomy (NCBI): domain Bacteria; kingdom Bacillati; phylum Actinomycetota; class Actinomycetes; order Pseudonocardiales; family Pseudonocardiaceae; genus Amycolatopsis; species Amycolatopsis sp. TNS106. The sequence continues at coordinate 6,506,479 of NZ_CP024972.1, forward strand.
GCCGGGGCGGCCGTCGTCGTGGCCACACACCATCCCCCGCTGCTCGAAGCGGCCGATTCCACCCTCGTGCTGTGGTGACCACGAAAGCCCCCACACACGTCCCAGGACGACAGCGATTCGGCGGTCTGTTCAACGGCGACTACCAGACCTTCCTGGCACTGTTCGGTTTCGGCGCGCTGTTCACCGCCTTCCAGAACCTGCCGAAACTCCGGGATTTCCTTTTCGGACAGTCCTTTGTAGACTTTCCGGCGGTGTTCGGGCTGCTGATCGTGCTGTGCGCGATTTTCTGGCGCGGCCTGCTGCGCCGCGGTTTCGTCTGGGCCGAACCGGCGGCGCTGACCTGGATGGACTTCGCCCGCGTCGACAGGCGCCGTGTCGTCGTCAAACGGATGTGGACGCTCTGGGCCGGGCTGGTCCTGGTGGTCGGCTACACCGGGGCGCTGGTCACCGCGATCGGGGGCGGCTCGAAGGACGTCTGGATCGCGATGTCGGCGCTGACCGCGTCCGGGGCGATCCTGGCCGCGGTCACCGCGCGGCGGACGGCGATCCGCGGGGAAACGCTCGCGCCGGTCGTGCTCGCCATGGCCGGTCTGGCGTTCGCCGCCGCGGGATGGGGCCCGATCGCCGTCGAGGTGCTGGCCGGCGCCCTGTTCGTGGTGGCGGTCGCGGTGGCCTTCGGCGGCGAGCCGATGTCCGGGGCCGGGCGCCAGGAACTCGTCGACGGCTGGAACGCGCGGCTCCTGCGGGCGATGGCCGCGGTCTTCATGGACCCCATGCTGCTGATCCCGGAATCGAAGCCGGTGCCGTGGCTGTCGCTGCGGCGTCCGACGACGTTGCGGCTCGCGTGGGCCGGGGTGCTGGGCCGGATGCGCTACGCGGCGGCCGGCGTGGTGATCGCGTGCCTGGTCGGCGTCGCGCACCTGGCCTTTCCGGCCATCCCGCCCACGCCGCTGTTCGCGATCGGCGCGTACGCGGCGCTCGTGCCGTTCGTCGGCGGGCTCGGCGAACTGTGGCGCAACCCCGGCCGCAGGCGGTGGCTCGGCGCGTCCGACTGGGAGTTACGGCTGGTCAACGGCCTGGTGATCGCGCTGCTCGGCCTAGTCTGGGGGATTCTGCTCGGCCTGGTGACGCTGACACTCGGGGTGGTCCCGGGATGGCCGGTGTGGCTCGCGGTCCCGCTCGCCGTCGTCGCCGCTTCGCGGACGGCGACCCGGCCGCCGATGAACTACGACGTCAGCGGTGGGGCCGCCGGATTCCAGGCCCTCCGGGGACTCGACGTGCTCGTCGTCGGTGCCGTCTTGCTCAGCGTGCTCGCCTGAGGTCACCCGTTCCCGCGTTCGGATCATTCGAATACTCCGAACGCGGGTTACCCTCGATGCGACGAAAGGAGCACGAGTGGGCGGCGGGCACGCACCGGGAAAGGGACGGCGGGCGACCAGCGAGTTCCCCGCGGGCTGGACCGACGAGCAGATCATCGCGGTGATCAAGGACGTCGCGAACGATCCGAGCGAACCCCGCGTCAGACTGCACAACGGCCGCTGGCGGTGCGCCGGCGAACGGTACGGCGTGCACCTGATCGTGCTGGTCGAGGACAACGGCCACGTCAAGACGGGTTATCCGGTGGCGGGCCCCGGCGTGGTCCGCAATCCCGACACCGCCGCCGACCCGGCGAACCCGACCGTCGCCGACCTGGCCGACGGCCGGATCAGTTTCTTCGGTGACAGCCTGCTCGACCAGATCGGCGACCGCATCGCACCGGACGTCCTGGCCTTCTATCGCACCTTGCACTGGTCGGGCGAGTGGGAAGAACTGGCCGACGTCCTCGTCGCGCACGCGCTGAACGAGAACCTGCGGCTGGGCGTGGACGAATACGCCACGCTGGAAAGCCTGCTGAACAGCTTCGACCTGCCCATCGACGGCTTTCTCTACCTGAACGACCGGGCACACGCCCTGGCCGTCCTGCGTCCCTAACTCGCTTCGGCGACTTGTCCGCCGCCGCCCTCGGCGGCCGCCCGCAGCGCGTCCAGCGGCAGTCCGACGGCGTCCGCGATCGCCATCACGGTGAAGAAGGCGGGCGTCGGGATCCGACCGGTCTCGATCTTCCGGAGCGTCTCGACCGAGATCCCGGCCTCCGCCGCGACCTCGACCATGCTCCGCGAAGACGCCGCGCGCGCGTCACGGAGCGCCAGCCCCAGCCGCTCGCCGCGCTCGCGTTCCTCGTCCGTCAACGGCACTCGCACCATAGGCCCAATACTAATACCGGCCCGGCCACGCGCACGCGAGTTCCGCCTCCAAGCACGCGAGTTACGGCCCCGATCACGCGAGTTACGGCCTCACGCACGCGACTTCCGTGCCGGAGACCGAGTTGTCCCCACCGAGTTACCCCCAGCCTGTGGACAACTCTGTGCACAGGTCGTGGACAACCCCAAGAAAAGGGCCCCGCCGAGCCGAAACTCGACGGGGCCACAATCCCTAGTGGCTTCAGGCGCCCGCGGGCACCGGAAGTGGGAGTCCGGGGAGGCTCTGGTCGTTCGGCACCTTGCCGTCGACGAGGTAGTCCTCCACGACCTTGTCCACACCCGCGTTGCCGCCGGCGTAGATACCGTGGTCACCTTCACCGGTCACGGTGATCATCCGCGAGCCGGCGAACGCGCGGTGCGCACGGGTCGCGCCCTCGATCGGGGTCGCCGGGTCGTTCACCGACTGGACGATCAGCACCGGCGGAACACCGCGGCCGTCGAGCCTCGGCAGGTCGACCGGCTTGTTCTTCCAGAAGATGCACGGCTGGATCAGCCAGCCGGCGCCGAGCAGCGGCAGATCGCGGTCGATCAGCTTCTGCGACTGCCGGATCACGCTGTTCCGGTTGCCGTACCAGGGGCCCTCGTTGCAGGGGATCGTCCAGAAGCTGGCGTTGTAGGAGTCGCCGTCGGTCGGGACGAACAGCGGCTGCGGGCCGATGACGCCGTCACCGTCCACCGTCTCCGCCTTGACCTTCTGCGCGGCCGACGTCTTCTGCTGCTGCGTCGCGGTGCCCTCGGTCAGCGTCTTCAGGTTGACCAGGTAGTCGGCCAGCGCCGTGAAGTTGCGCTTCGAGTAGAGGTACGACGCGATGGTCGAGTCGAGGGCGTTGGCCGAAACCGGGACGCCGTCCACCTCGACGGGGTTCTGGGTCAGCGCGAAGCGGACCTTCTCGTAGGTCTGACGCGCGGCTTCACCGGTCTTGCCGAAGCCGTAGACCTTGTCGTACTTGCCGATCCACGGCAGGAAGTCCTGACGCCAGCGGCGCTCGAAGCCGAGCGGCTGCCAGTCGAACGAGTTCTGCCAGGTGGTGGTGAACTCGGTCGCGGAGTCGAGCAGGAAGCGCCCGGTGCGGGTGGGGAACTGCTGCGCGTAGTGCGCGCCCATCCAGGTGCCCGCCGAGTAGCCGACCCAGTTGATCTTGTCGCGGCCCAGCAGAACACGCAGCAGGTCGATGTCGCGGATGGTCTGCGCGGTGTTGATGAGCGGGCCCAGCTCGCCGGACTTCACCTGGCAGGAGTCCGCCGCGTACTTGGTGGCGTCCAGGATCAGGTTCAGGTTCGCCCGGCTGCGGTCGCGCGGGTCGAGGTCCGAGCCGGTGCCGATCGCGTTGCCGCAGGTGATGTTCGTGCTCTTGCCGGTGCCACGCGGGTCGAGACCGATGATCTCCTGGTTCACGCGCAGCTTCGTCTGGTTGCGCAGACGGGCCGGGAAGTTACGGCCCGGAGCGCCGGGGCCACCCGGGTTCGTGATGACGCTGGCCGTCGCCTTGCCGCTGGTGGCGGCGAGGCGGCTGACGGCGATCGTCAGGTCGATGTTCTCGTTCGTCTTGTACCAGTTACGCGGCGCGCGGTACGTCGCACACTCGATGTTCTCGGCCCCCGGAGGCGGCGCGGACGGCAGCTCACTGGCGGTGCACTTGTGCCAGTCCAGCTTCTGGTCCGCGTACTTCGCCGGAATGTTGGTGGAGTTCAGCGGCTGCTGCCCGGCAGCCTCCGGCCCTGCGAACGCAGGCGTGAACCCGGCCAGCATGGTGCCGGCGACAGCCGGGATCACCACCGCATAGCGGAGTTTCTTCATCCGATGCCCCTTTGATGTTGCGTGCGAAGTTCCTGTTCGCGACTGCGGCTATTGATATCCGGCGGGGACTCCGACGGCAACCGCCCTTCGTCGTATGGGGCGTCGCTGATCAAATCGATATCGGGTACGCGTGACCCGGGCGGGTGAGAGGTTCTAGGGTCATCGGGACCATCCGGGGGTACGGGAACGTTAGGTGAGGTCCGATGGCGTCAGGTAAGGCAGACGGGAAGGTGAGGGGCTTTCAGTTCAGCCCCTGGAACCTCCTGCTGATCATCCCGTTGCTGGTGCTGATCACGTCCTTGTTCAATACGGACGGTCCCCGGCTGTTCGGGATGCCGTTCTTCTACTGGTTCCAATTCGTGTTCGTGGCGGTCGGTGTCCTGTGCACCTGGATCGTCTTCGTGATGACCAAGGACAAGCCGACCAGTGAGCGTCCCGACCGGCTGTCCGTGGACGAACTCGATGAGGGGGACGCCAAGTGACCAACATCCAATGGCCAGAGCTGATCATCTTCACCATCCTCTTCGCGGTGGTCACCGTGCTCGGCTTCGTCGCGTCGCGCTGGAAGGCCGGCAACACCCTCGACCACCTGGACGAATGGGGGCTCGGCGGCCGCAAGTTCGGCTCGTGGATCACCTGGTTCCTGCTCGGCGGTGACCTCTACACGGCCTACACGTTCGTGGCCGTCCCCGCGCTGATGTTCAGCGCCGGCGCGATGGGCCTGTTCGCACTGCCGTACACGATCATCGTCTACCCGATCGTGTTGATGCCGGCGCTGCGCATGTGGTCGGTCTCGCGCGTTCGCGGTTACGTGACGCCCGCCGACTTCGTCCGCGGCCGGTTCGGTTCGCCGACGCTGGCGCTGCTGATCGCGATCACCGGCATCATCGCGACGATGCCGTACATCGCGCTGCAGCTCGTCGGCCTCGAAGCGGTGCTGAGGACCATGGGCATCAACGGCTCCGGCATCGTCGGTCACCTGCCGCTGCTGGTCGCCTTCATCATCCTCGCGGTCTACACCTACCAGTCGGGTCTCCGCGCGCCCGCGCTGATCGCGTTCGTCAAGGACATCCTGATCTATCTCGTGATCATCGTCGCGATCATCTACCTGCCCTCGAAGCTCGGTGGCTGGTCGGCGATCTTCGACGCGGCCGACGCGAAGTTCGACAAGACGCCGTCGCAGGCGGACGGCATCCTGCTCAACGCCAACAACCAGTTGCAGTACGCCACGCTGGCGCTCGGTTCGGCGCTCGCGCTGTTCCTGTACCCGCACTCGCTCACCAGCGTGCTCGCCTCGCGCGGCCGCAGCGTGATCAAGCGGAACATGGTCGCGCTCCCGGCGTACTCGCTGGTGCTGGGTCTGCTGGCGCTGCTCGGCTACGTCGCGATCAGCGCGTCGGTCTCGCCGATCACCAACAACGCGACCGGCAAGCCCGACACGAACACCGTCGTCCCGGTGCTGTTCGACACGCAGTTCTCGTCGTGGTTCGCCGGGATCGCGTTCGCCGCGATCGGCATCGGCGCGCTGGTGCCCGCGGCGATCATGTCGATCGCGGCGGCCAACCTGTGGACTCGCAACATCTACAAGGAGTACATCAAGAAGAACGCGACGCCGGGCGAGGAAGCGAAGCAGGCCAAGCTCGCTTCGCTGATCGTGAAGTTCGGCGCGGTGGCGTTCATCCTGTTCATCGATCCGCAGTTCTCGATCGACCTGCAGCTCATCGGCGGTGTGCTGATCCTGCAGACGCTGCCCGCGGTCGCGATCTCGCTCTACACGCGGTGGTTCCACCGCTGGGGCCTGATCGCCGGCTGGGTGGTCGGCATCGGCTGGGGCCTGATCATGCTCTACAACATCCCCAACCCGGCGACCGGCAAGGCGCACTTCGGTGGCTCGGCGCTGAAGCTCGGCGATCTGTCGATCTTCGGCTGGCACCCGCTCAGCGGTTCGCAGCTGCAGATCTACGTCGGTTTCGTGGCGTTGATCGCGAACCTGCTGATCGCGGTGATCTTCACGGTGATCGCACGGCGGTTGAAGGTCTTCAACGGCACGGACGACACCGAGGCCGAGGACTACCACGCCGACGAGCACGACAAGGGGCTCCGCGAAATCGGCGTCCACTGAGTCAGCTGCGAGAAGGGGCCGCGTCCTGCCGGGACGCGGCCTTTCTCGTGGCCGCGGTCGCCGCCAGGTAGAGGACGAGGCCGTTCAGCAGATGCCACAGGAAGTGCGTCCCGGCGGGGAAGTTCCCGCAGACCGTGTGGTCGGCCGTGCGGAACGACAGGGATACCCCGAAGACGCCGGCGGCCACGGCGAACCTGCGGCGATCTTCACCCCGGAGGATGACCGCGAAGATCACGAGCCCGATCAACGCCGAGAGATACAGCCCGCCGCCCAGTGCCGCGACGGCGGCGGTGAAGGCGAGGAAAACGGGGATGCCGAGCCAGGCCAGCCGCCTGCGGACGCCGAAGAACACGTGCGGGAACACGGCGGCGTAGTACAGGACGAACACCAGGATGAAGCCGGTGTCGGCCGCCGCGGACCAGCGGGTGGCGAGCAGATGGAACGCCGTGCTGCCGAGGAACACCAGTCCGATGAGGACGCCGAACACGCGGCCCTTCGGTTGCCGCCAGACGGCGATCGCCGCGATCAGGAACGCGAGATTGCTGAGGCTGTTGAGCGGCTCGCCCCAGAGGCCGGGGACGAGGCGTTCGCAGTAGCCGTCGACGTACGCCGTCCAGTTCACTCCCCCAGATAACCCTGCCCGCGTGAACTGCGGATGTCTTCGACGTCGCCGGCTCCGCTTGCGGGAGGCCGACGCGTTGCGAAAGCCACTTTCGCAACCTTCAACGTGGTGAAAGTGGCTTTCGCATCACGTCCACCGTGCCCCATGCCCCCGCACGCCGAGTTGTCCACACCCCGCCGCCATTGTGGACAAATCGCCCCCGAATGCCTCCGGACCCCACCCCGCGACACCCCCTCCCGATACGCTGGTGCGGGGCGCGCCCCCCTGGGAGTGGTGGGGGGTGGGGTACGCCCAGAGCGAGCTAAAAGCGCTGGTCAGGGAGTTGTCGCGCAGGCCGTCAGGCGTCGGGTGAGGAAGCGGCGACGCGGTTCCGAGCAGGGCAGCGCGAGTGCTCGCCGGTAGTGCTCCGCGGCGCGCACGGGGTCGCCGGCCCGCAGCCACAGGGCGCCGAGGACGGCGGGCAGCAAGGTGTAGTCCGGCAGGTCGGCCTCGATGGCTTCGAGTTCGGCGATCCCGGCGACGGCGCCGCCCACCATCGAAAGCGCGATCGCGCGGTTCAGCCGCGCCACCGGTGACGGCCGCAGCGCCAGCAGATCGTCGTACAGGGAGACGATCCGGCGCCAGTCCGGTGGCGAAGCCGTGCCGTGGCACAGCGCGATCGCCGCCTCGACGTGGTACGCCGACATCTCCGGCCCAGTGCACGCCTGCTCGAACAGCCGCGTCCCCTCGGCGATCATCGCGTGGTCCCAGCGGTCACGGTCCTGCTCGTCGAGCAGCAGCAGGTCACCGTCCCGGTCGACCCTCGCGGGCAGCCTGCTCCCCTGCAGCAGCATCAGCGTGACCAGCGCCCGCACCCTCGGCAGATCCGTCTTCGGCTCGGCCAGCAGCAGCCGCCCCAGCCGGATCGCCTCCCCGCACAGTTCACCGCGCACCGCGACCTCTCCGGTCGTCGCGTCGTAGCCCTCGGTGAAGAGCAGGTAGAGCACGGCCAGCACACTGTCCACTCTGGACTCCAGTGCGTCCGGCCCCGGCAGGGAAAGCGGCTTCCCCGACTCCCGCAACCACTTCTTCGCCCGCACGAGCCGCTGCGCCACCGTCGCCGGTTTCGTCAGCAGGGCCGCCGCGATCTCGTTCACCCCGAGCCCGCCGACGGTCTTCAACGTCAGCGCCACCTGCGAGACCGTCGGCAGCGCGGGATGACAGCACAGCAGCATCAACACGAGTTCGTCGTCCGTCCGCCTGCCGGTTTCGTGGCCGTCGAGTTCCACGAGCCGAGGGAGCAGAGTGCGCAGGGTCTGTTCGCGCCGGACGACGTCCATCGCCCGGTTCCGTGCGGCCCGGAACAACCAGCCCCGCGGGTTGTCCGGAACTCCGCACTGCGGCCAAGTGCGCAGCGCCTGCTCCAGCGCGTCGGCCACGGCCTCTTCGGCCAGGTCCAGCCGTTCGGGGCCGAGCGCCCTGGCCAGCGTGGCGACGATCCGCCCGGCACTGTGCCGGAACAGATGCTCCACCACGCCGGCCGGGCGGCTCATGACGGCATCAGTCCTCACAACCGCGTTCGCCGACCTTGCGCACCTCGATCGGCCCGAACGCCAGATGCGGATGCGTCGCGAAGATCTTCTCCGCCTGATCGAGGTCCGCGGCTTCGATCACCTGGTAGCCGCCGACGATCTCGGTGGCCTCGGTGTGCGGTCCGTCGGTCGCGCCGACCTCGCCGCCGGAACCGCGCAGCACCCGGCCGCTCTTCGACAGCCCGCCGCCGCCGACGAAGCGGCCCTCCTTGGTGCGTTCGTCAGCCCAGGCCAGGTAGCTCTCGAGCACACGTTGCGCTTCGTCGGGGCCGAGGTGGTCGTGCGAGTCCGTCGTGGAGCGGATGAATCCGATGTACTGGGGCATGGCGTCCTCCTTGGGAATCGATGGTCCCTAGACGAACGAGCGCTCCGCGAATCGACATCGGTGGCGGTCGCGGGTGGGGCAGTAGACGACGAACACCTCACAGCTCCAGCCGCCAGGTCTGCCCGGTCAGCTCGTAACCGAAGCCCGTGATCGTCTCTTCGCTCACCAGCTGGAAGCCGGCCTTCCGGTAGATCGCCCGCGCCGCGTCCAGCAGCGAGACCGTCCAGAGCTCCATCGCCCGGTAACCCGATGCCCTCGCGAACTCGACGCATTCGGTGACCAGGCGTTTCCCGACGCCACGGCCTCGTGCGGCCGGCTCCAGGAGCAGCATCCGCAGCTTCGCGGTGGTGCCGTCTTCGGCGGGCATGCAGAAAACGCTGCCGACGCGCTCGCCGTCGAGTTCGGCGATCCAACCCGCTTGGCGCGGATCTCCGCGCCTGTCGACGTACTCCGCGACGACACGGGCGACGAGCGCTTCGAACCGTTCGTCCCAGCCGTACTCGCGGGAGTAGAGCGCGCCGTGGCGATGGACGACCCAGCCGAAGTCACCCGGCCGGGGCGGGCGCAGGACCAGTGCGGGATTCGAGGCGCGCTCGCCGACCAGCGACGAGATCGTGTCCATGGCGCCGAGCAGCCGCTCCTGCTCGTCTTCGCCGAACTTCCCGAGCAGCGAGCCGATCCGGCCCACCGACCGGTTGTCCAGGACGGCGAAGGCCTTGCGGCCGTCGTCGGTCAGCCGGACGATCTGACGGCGAGCGTCCTCGTCGCTGCGCTCACGGGTGAGGAGGCCTCGTCCCTCGAGCCTCGCGAGCAGCCTGCTCGCGTATCCGGCGTCGAGGTCGAGACGTTTGCGCAGGTCGGTGACCTGGGTCGAATCCTGCTGCGCGAGTTCGAAGATGACCCTGGCTTCGCTCAGGGAGTACTCGGCGTCGGCCGGTCCTTCGTCGAGGATGCCGATCACGCCGGTGTACAGGCGGTTGAAGGCCCGGACGGTCGCCACCCGGTCCGCGGATCGATTCATTTGACCACCTCAACATATTCGTTGACTGAGTCAAGTGTTACTCCGCGAAGCGGTGAAGGCAAGAAATCTTTCGGGGGTGAACAAATGGAAACCCCGTGATGCTGCCAGGTCGGGGGTCCGCCAGCATCACGGGGTCGTAGTGGGTATCGACGCCGCGTTCCGCGGCGTTACACCTCACGCACTATGTGTCGTAGGTCACTCGAATGGGCGACACCTACAACGGTTGTCCTCGGGTCAGCGCATGTGCGTGTGACGCGCCTGGGAGATAGCGATGAGCTCCTGACGAACGGTCGCGGTGGCCGCGGTGTCGATCGCCCGGTTCAGGGCCCGGCGAGTGCGAGCCTCGGCGCGACGGGCACGGAGCTTGGCGGCGATGTTGTTCATCGGTTTTTGTCATCCCCTTGGGAGTAGATCTTGCGTCTTCGTGGCTGTGCTTCTAGTATGCACCCTTTTTCACAAGGAATCCAACGATTATCCGGTGACTTGGCACACCTGCCGATGAATCATCGGCAACTAGAGCGTAAAACCGGAGAGATTTGGTGGCGCCGATCACTTCTTGATAACGCCGACCGTCTCTAGTGTCTGCTCTATACGGCCGAAGAGGGCGCGATGAAGCGACGGTAGGAATATCTACCGCTTTCTAGCGTTGAGCCGATAAACCCGGAGAGAGACTTAGTCCCGGCCGAGCAGGTAGTGACCGAAGTGCGGGACGGTGAAGGCGATATGCCCGCGTTCCGCGGAGTACACCAGGCCCTTCTTCATCAGGCTGTCCCGCGCCGGTGACAGTGACGAAGGCTTCCGCCCCAGGTAGACGGCCACATCGGCGGTACCGGCGGACTCGTCCCGGCCCTGGGTCAGCTCGGCCATCGCGAGCAGGTACTCGCGTTCGGCGGGCGTCGCGCGCTCGTAGCGGGAGCCGAAGAAGCCGACCGCGAGTTCCGATTCGGCCTCCGGTGCCGCGACCTGGACGTCCTTCACGGTGATCGGATCCGCCGGAGCGGCATCCCAGGCGGCCTTGCCGTAGGCCTGGATGAAGTACGGATATCCGCCCGACGCGTCGAACAAGGCGTCCAGCGCCTCCGGTTCGATGCCGGCGTCCTCGCGTTCGATGGGCGCCATCACCGCTAGGTCGGCGTCTTCGCGCTCCAGCCGGTCGATACGCGCGTAGCGGAAGAGGCGTTCCGAGTACGACTTCGACGCCGAAAGGACGGCGGGCACGTGCGGCAGCCCCGCACCGACCACGACCAGCGGCGCCCCGGACTGCGAGAGTTCGTGGCAGGCGGCGCAAAGCGCGGAAACGTCCTCCGGCAGCAAGTCCTGGATCTCGTCGATCAACAGCGCGACCCCGGTGCCGACGTCGGCCGCCAGCTCCGCCACCTCGGTGAACAATTCGACCAGGTCGATCTCGATGTCGCCCGAATCGGCGCGGCCCTGCGCGGCGGGCACGTCGATGCCCGGTTGCCAGCGGTCACGGAGCTTCGCGTCCGGTTTGTTGGCGCGCAGCGCGAACGCCTTGAGCACGCCGAGCACCTGCTCGACCCGGTCCGGCGCGCGATGGCGCACGGCGAGGTCGCGGATCGCGCGGTGCAGCGCGGCCGAGAGCGGGCGCCTGAGTTCGGTGTCCGGGCGGGCCTCGATCTTGCCCGCGCCCCAGCCGTGCTTGATGGCCCGCGAGCGCAGCTCGCCCAGCAGCACGGTCTTGCCCACGCCACGCAGCCCGGTCAGCATCAGGCTGCGTTCGGGTCTCCCGCGGGCGACCCGTTCGAGCACGACCTCGAAGGCCTGGAGCTCGCGCACACGGCCTGCCAGTTCGGGCGGCCGTTGACCGGCGCCCGGGGCGAAGGGGTTGCGGATGGGATCCACTCTCACACGCTATCGGCGTTTCTAGCGTGGACCCGATATTCCGCCATAGAGGGATAGGCGTGTCGCGCCGGGTTACTCCGAGTGGACGGGTCTGCAGCCCCGTCCCTCGTTTTAGTCGCGCAGGTTGCGCTCGGCGTAGACCGCCATCGCGTCACGGATGTACTCCGCGGTGCCCGCGCCCTGCTTCTCGTCGTACTGCCCGTAACGCGGGTCGTCGACGTACAGCTGCCCGAGACCGGCGAAGTAGCCCTTCGAGACTGCACGCACGGCCGGCCGAAGCCATTCGTACAGCCGCTGCGTGATCGCCTGGGCCTCGTCGCCGTCGGCGGGCAGACCCTTGGCGCGGGCCTCACCGAAAGCGGCGGCGATGTCCTTCTGCTCCTGCTGGTGCGCCTTCTTGTCCTCGGCGCTCAGCGACTTCCACCACCGATCGCCCTGCTTGTAGGCGTCGGCGCCCCAGCGTTCGGTGACCTCCTTCTCGTACTTCGTGTGGTCGAAGCCGTCGAACACTTCCGTTGCCATCAGTTGTTCACCTCTCTCCGTTTTCTTCAAGGTCGTCCTGACCGATTCGATCTGCCGTCCGAGCCGCTGTCGCTCCTGCTCCAGCCACTTCAGGTGCGTGCGCAGCGCCGCCGTCGTGTCCTGCTCCCCCTCGAGGACTTCGCCGATCGCGGGCAGGCTCAGCCCGAGTTCGCGAAGCAGCAGGATCCGTTGCAGGCGCACCAGCGCGTCCTGGTCGTAGTAGCGGTATCCGTTGCTCCCCACCCGGCTCGGTTCGAGCAGCCCGATGTCGCCGTAGTGGCGCAGCGTGCGGCTCGTGGTTCCGGCAGAGCGGGCGATGTCCTGGATCGACCACTCCTTCTCGTTCGGCATGTCCACGAAGGTAGAGGTTGACGTTGCGTCAAAGTCAATCGAAGTTCACCCGACCGTGGCATGGTTCACGAATGAAGACATTCGCGCTGGTCATCGCCGCTGCGCTGACCCTGACGACGGCCGGGGTCGCCGACGCGCATCCGCGTCGCGCCTTCGACATCCAGGCTCACCGCGGCGGACTCGGCCTCACGGTCGAGAGCACGCTCGCGTCGTTCGGCAAGGCGATGGAGCTGGGGGTGACCACGCTCGAACTCGACATCCAGATCACCAAGGACGGTCGCGAGGTGATCACCCACGACCGCAAGACGACACCCGCGAAATGCCGCGACACCGCGCCCGCGACGCCCGGCGATCCGGCGTATCCGTACGTCGGCAAATACGTGAAGGACCTGACGTTCGCGCAGGTCCGCACGCTGGACTGCGGTTCGATCCGGCAGCCCGCCCACCCCGGCCAGACGCTCTCCCCTGGCGCCAAGATGCCGACGCTCGCCGAGTTGTTCCAGCTCGCCCGCGACCACCGAGCCTGGGGTATCAAGTTCAACATCGAGACGAAGGTCGAGGCCGCCGCGCCGCACGAGACGGCGCCGCGTGAACAGTTCGTCCAGCGGGCGGTGCGCGAGATCGTGCGCGGCGGCTTCGCGCACAACGTCTCGATCCAGAGCTTCGATTGGGGCGCGCTGATGCGGTTCCGCGAGGTCGCGCCCTGGCTCCCGACGGTCGCGTTGACTCAGCCCGAGTTCCTTCAGGTGGGGCAGCCCGGCAAGTCACCGTGGCTCGGCGGGCTCGACATCGACGACTTCGGCGGCAGCCCCGTCCGCGCGGTGAAGTCGTTCGGCGCGAAGGCGCTCTCGCCGGTGCACGGCAACCCGCAAGGCGGCAAGGTCGGCGACCCGGACTACCGGCCGTTCACGACGAAGGCGCTGGTCACCGAGGCGCACCGGGCGGGGATCAAGGTCGTGCCCTGGACGATCAACGACCCGGCCACCATGCACAAACTGGTCGACGACGGCGTCGACGGCATCATCACCGACTACCCGGACCGGCTGCGGGAGGTCGCGGCCGACCGCGGGTTCAAGCTGCCCAAGGCGTATCGAGCCCGCTAACGCAATCTAGCCCTGTCTAGTGCCAGAGAAATATTCCCGGATACACCGTTAGCGCGGTTCGGCGGGGTGGCGGGCGGGAAGACTGGGGTTAGGTTTGTTTCCCGGGTCCGGATCAGAAAGGTTACGACCGTGATTCTCCGTCGCGTCGCACGTCCGCTCCTCGCCGCGATCTTCATCTCCGGCGGGATCGGCGCGCTGAGGGACACCCAGGGGCACGCCAAGGCCGCGGAGCCGTTCCTCACCGAGTCCTTCGACAAGCTGGAGGGCGTGGTGCCGGAATCGGTGCCGCGTGACCCCGCCACCCTCGTCCGGATCGACGCCGCGGTGAAGGTCGGCGCCGGGTTCGCGCTCGCCACGGGCAAGGCACCGCGCCTGGCCTCGCTCCTGCTGCTCGGCAGCCTCGTCCCGACGACGCTGGCCGCGCACCGGTTCTGGGAGATCAAGGAACCGGCCGAGCGCCAGCAGCAGCAGATCCAGTTCATCAAGAACGCCGGCCTCGCCGGTGGCCTGCTGCTGGCCGCCGCGGACACCGCCGGCAAGCCGTCGCTCGGCTGGCGTGCCCGCCGCGCCGCGTCGAAGACGGAGAAGCGCGCCGAGAAGCTGGCGAAGAAGGCCGAAAAGCGTCTGACCAGCTGAAATCCCGCAATTAGTCACCTACTTGCGCCGAGAAGAGGTCGCAAGTAGGTGACTAATTGCGTGCGGTCACGAGGTGAAGGCCTCGATGTCCTCCGCCTCGACGACGGTGCGCACCTCGACCTCGATCTCGTCGAACAGCGCGGCATAGGACTCGGCGAACGAGACGGCCTCGGCCAGGTCCTTGGCGTTGATCAGCGCGAACCCGCCGATGACCTCCTTGGCCTCGGTGAACGGGCCGTCGGTCGCGGTGATCTTGCCGCCGCGCACCTTGCGGACCTTCGCGCCCTTCTCCGACGGGTGCACGCCCTCGGCCGTGATCAGGAAGCCCTTCTCGAACGAGTCCTGGATGAAGGCGCCCATCTTCTCGATGAACTCCTTGCTGGGGTTCCAGGCTTCCGGGGCGCTCTCGTCGAGCCGGTGCATCATCAGAAACCGCATCGCTGCTCCTCAGTGTCTTGGCGGGGCTGTTTCTACCCCGCCTTCACCGACGCGTCGAGCGGCTCGACGACGGTTCGACATTTCGTTCGGAAAAATTCTCAGCGGCTCGCGACCTTCTTGTACTGGGCCGTCGCCAGCGGCGCGAAGATCGCGATGATGGCGACGCAGCACAGGATCGCGTACAGCGAAGCGTTCTCGGCCGGCCAGCCTGTCGGGGCCGCGCCGAAACGGTTGCCGAACAGGTCACGGGCCGAGTTGATCACCGCGGTGAACGGGTTCCAGTCGGCGATGGCCTTCAGCACGCCCGGCAGCTTGTCCGCCGGGACGAACGCCGTCGAGATGAAGCTCAGCGGGAACATCCACATCAGCCCGGCGCTCTGCGCGACCTCGACGCTGCGCGCGACGAGCCCGATCCACGCACCGACCCAGGACAGCGCCCAGGCGAACATCAGCATCACGAGGTAGCCGAGTACCGCGTCGAGGAAGCTGCCGCGGATCCGCCAGCCGACGAGCAGCCCGCACAGCGACATGACGACCAGCGCGACCACGCTGATCACCAGGTCCGACGTCGTCCGGCCGAAGATCACCGCGAGGCGGGAGATCGGCAGCGAACGGAACCTGTCGATGATGCCCTTCTGCAGGTCGTTCGCGAAGCCGATCACGGTGAAGGCCGAGTTGAACGCGACCGTCTGCGCGAAGATGCCCGCGATCAGGAACTCCCGGTACGCGAGCCCTCCCGCTTCCCCGCCGATCGCGTCGCCGAAGACGTACGCGAACAGCAGCACGAACATGATCGGCTGCAGGGTGGCGGCCATCAGCCAGTCCGGGTTGCGCTGGACGTTCTTCAGGTTCCGCCAGGTGATCACGCCACCGTCGGAAAAGGCCTTCGCGACCGCGCTCACTTCTTTTCCCCCTCGTCCGTGGCGTGCCCCGTCAGCGAAAGGAACACGTCGTCGAGCGTCGGCCGGTGCAGCGCGACGTCCTGAATGGCGACGCCGTGGCCGTCCAGCCGCCGCAGTGCCTCGATCAACGCCTTCGGCCCGCCCTCGACCAGGACGTCGACCTTCCGGGTGTGCTCGTCGACCGACGGCGTGCCCGAGCCGACCTCGGTCAGCACCTGCGTGGTGATCGCGAGGTCACTCGTGTTCGCCACGACCAGTTCGAGCCGCTCGCCGCCGATCTCCTGCTTGAGCTCGTCGGCGGTGCCGCGCGCGATGACCTTCCCCTTGTCGATCACCACGATCGAGTCGGCCAGCTGATCGGCCTCCTCCAGGTACTGCGTGGTCAGCAGCACCGTGGTGCCGTCGGCGACGAGTTCCTTGATGACCTCCCAGGTGTCGATCCGGCCGCGCGGGTCGAGCCCGGTGGTCGGTTCGTCGAGGATCACCACGGTCGGCTCGGCGACCAGCGCGCCCGCGAGGTCGAGCCGTCGCCGCATCCCGCCGGAGTAGGTCTTGGCGGGGCGGTCCGCCGCGTCCTCCAGCCGGAACCGGGCGAGCAGCTCACGCGCCCGGGACTTCGCCGCGGCCTTCTTGCTCCCGTACAGCCTGCCGACCATGTACAGGTTCTCGAACCCGGTGAGGTTCTCGTCCACGGCGGCGTACTGCCCGGAGAGCCCGATCGACCGCCGGACGGCGTCGGGGTGGGCCAGTACGTCGTGCCCGGCCACCTCCGCCTCGCCCGAATCGGGGCGGAGCAGCGTGGTCAGGATGCGGACCGTCGTCGTCTTCCCGGCACCGTTCGGCCCCAGGAGGCCCAGCACCTTGCCCGTCGGGATCGACAGGTCGACCCCGTCGAGCGCGCGTGTGGACCCGTAGGTTTTGACCAGCGCTTTCGCCTGAACTGCGAACATGCGGTCAACCTAGACCCCGGCACCGACAAAGGCACCGGGGTTTTTCCCCGATCCGCTCCAGGCGAACGGATTACTTCTCGAGGATCGCCGTGACGCCCTGGCCGCCCGCGGCGCAGATCGAGATGAGCCCGCGGCCGGACCCCTTCTCGTTCAACAGCTTCGCGAGGGTGGCGACGATACGGCCACCGGTCGCGGCGAACGGATGCCCGGCCGCCAGCGAAGAACCGTTGACGTTCAGCTTCGCCCGATCGATGGAGCCGAGCGGCTCGTCGAGGCCCAGTTTCGACTTCGCGAACTGCGGGTCCTCCCACGCCTTGAGGGTGGCCAGCACCTGCGACGCGAAAGCCTCGTGGATCTCGTAGAAGTCGAAGTCCTGCAAGGTGAGCCCGGCACGCGTGAGCATCTGCGGGACGGCGTACGCGGGCGCCATCAGCAGGCCCTCGTCGCCGTGGACGTAGTCGACGGCCGCGGTCTGCGAGAACGTCAGGTACGCCAGCACCGGCAGCTTCCGCGCCTTGGCCCACTGCTCGGTCGCGAGCAGGACCGTCGACGCGCCGTCGGACAGCGGCGTGGAGTTGCCCGCGGTCATCGTGCCCTCGGGGCCACCGAAGGCGGGCTTCAGCTTCGCGAGCTTCTCGACGCTCGAGTCCGGCCGCAGGTTCTGGTCACGCGCCAGCTTCAGGTACGGCGTCACCAGATCGTCGAAGAAACCCTTGTCGTACGCGGCGCCGAGGCGCTGGTGGCTGGTGGCGGCGAGTTCGTCCTGCGCCTCGCGCGTGATCTCCCAGACCTTCGCGGTCAGCGCGGCGTGCTCGCCCATGGACAGGCCGGTGCGCGGCTCGGAGTTGCGCGGGATCTCGGGGACGATGTGGCCGGGGCGCAGCTTCGCGGCGAGCTTCAACCGCTCTGGCAGCGTCTTCGCGGCGTTGAGCTGCACGAGGATCTGACGCAGGTCGTCGTTGACCGCCAGCGGCGCGTCGGACGTGGTGTCGACGCCGCCCGCGATGGCCGAGTCGATCTGGCCGAGGGCGATCTTGTTGGCGACGTTGATGATCGCCTGGAGGCCGGTGCCGCAGGCCATCTGCACGTCGGACGCCGGGGTGGCGGGGTTCAGCCTGCTGCCGAGGACGCTTTCGCGGGCGAGGTTGAAGTCGCGGGCGTGCTTGAGCACGGCGCCGGCGGCGACCTCGCCGATCACCTCGTCCTGCAGGGAGAAGCGGCTGACCAGGCCGTCGAGGGCGGCCGTGAACATGTCCTGGTTCGACGCTTTCGCGTACGGACCGTTCGAGCGGGCGAAGGGGATCCGGTTGCCGCCGATGATCGCGACCTTGCGCACGGGTGCCGTCCTTTTCGTGGCCATTTTTTCCACTCCTCCGTAGGCTCTCTCACACTGTAACCTACTAGCGAGTAGGTTAGACTGCGACGTGACGCAAACTGCACGGGAGGCATGTAATGGCTGACAGGTACCAGCAGTTCACGAAATCCCCGGTGGGGAAGTTCGTGGTGCCGAAGCTCGGCCTGCCGAATCCCGCCACGCTCCGCCGGTACAAGCCCGGTCAGCCCGCTCTCGAGGGTGCCGCACTTCTGGGCGCCGCGCCGGGCGGCCGCCTCGAAAAGGTGATCGAGGCCCAGTTGCACCGCGCGGGTGTCGAGGTCCTCTCGACGGCGGCCGACAAGCACGCCGCGCTCGTCTTCGACGCGACAGGCGTGAAGGACCCGAAGCAGCTTCGCGAGGTTTACAACTTCTTCCACCCGGTGATCCGGAGCGTCGGGCCGTCGGGCCGCGTCGTCGTCCTCGGGACCCCGCCGGAGCTGGCCGAGGGACACGAGCGGATCGCGCAGCGCGCTCTCGAAGGCTTCGTCCGTTCCGTCGGTAAGGAGTTGAAGCGCGGCGCGACCGCCCAGCTCGTGTACGTCGCCGAAGGTGCCGAAGAGGCCACTGAGTCCACGCTCCGGTTCCTGCTGTCGGCGAAGTCCGCCTTCGTCGACGCCCAGGTCATCCGCGTCGGCACCGAGACCAAGACCGCCTCCGCCCCGGCCGACTGGACGAAGCCCCTCGACGGCAAGGTCGCCCTGGTCACCGGCGCTTCCCGCGGTATCGGCGCCGCCATCGCCGAGGTGCTCGGCCGAGACGGCGCCCACGTCGTCGCGCTCGACATCCCCGCGCAGGGCGCGGACCTGTCCAAGGTGGCGAACAAGGTCGGCGGCTCGTCGCTGCAGCTGGACATCACCGCCGCCGACGCGCCCGAGAAGCTCGCCGAGTACCTGACCACGCGCCACGGCGGTGTCGACATCGTCGTGCACAACGCGGGTATCACGCGGGACAAGACGCTCGGCAACATGACCGAAGGCGGCTGGGACTCGGTCATCGCGGTCAACCTCGCCTCGCAGCTCGCGGTGAACGAGAAGCTCCTCGCCGACAAGGTGCTGCACGAGAACGGCCGCATCATCGGCGTCTCCTCGATCGCCGGGATCGCGGGCAACGTCGGCCAGACCAACTACGCTACCAGCAAGGCGGGCGTCATCGGCATGGTGAACGACGGCGCACCGAAGCTCGCCGAGTACGGCGCCACGATCAACGCCGTCGCGCCCGGTTTCATCGAGACCAAGATGACCGCCGCCGTCCCGCTGTTCATCCGTGAGGCCGGGCGGCGGCTGTCCAGCCTCGGCCAGGGCGGGCTCCCGGTCGACGTCGCCGAGACCATCGCCTGGTACGCGAACCCGGCTTCGGCCGCGGTCAACGGCAACGTGGTCCGCGTCTGCGGCCAGGCACTGCTGGGGGCGTGAGCATGGCCGTCAAGGAACTCCACGAGTCACCGAGCCTGTCTTCGCTGTATCCCAAGGCGTTGCTCGGCTCGCTGCGCAAGAGCGGCGGGGACACGCTGCCGGGCACCGAGTTCGTCCGCGAGGGCGTCGTCGTCGACCCGGCGCACCTCGCCGCGTACAACCAGGTGTGCGGATTCCGGCTGGACGACGTGCTCCCGGCGACGTATCCGCATATCCTCGCGTTCCCGTTGCAGATGGCGCTGATGACCGAGGCCGACTTCCCGTTCCCGTTGCTGGGCATGGTGCACGTCGCGAACCGGATCACCCAGCACCGGCAGCTGCGGCTCGACGAGTCGTTCACCCTGCGCGTGCGCGCCGAGGATCTGCGCCCGCACGAGAAGGGCAAGCAGTTCGACGTCGTCAGTGAGCTGCTGGTCAATGACAGTCCTGTGTGGACGGACGTCAGCACGTACCTGCGCCGCGGTGGCGGCAGCGGCGAGAAGACCTCGCGTGGTCAGCTCACCCAGCCGACGGCCAACGCGATCTGGCACGTGCCCGGCGACATCGGCCGCCGTTACGCCGAGGTCTCCGGCGACCGCAACCCGATCCACCTGCACCCGATCACCGCGAAGGCGTTCGGGTTCCCGTCCGCGATCGCGCACGGCATGTGGACGAAGGCGCACGCGCTCGCGGCGTTCGAGGGCAGGCTCCCGGAGGCGTTCACCGTCGACGTCAAGTTCAAGCAGCCGGTCCTGTTGCCCGCCAAGGTCGCTTTCACCACCTGGAGTGAAGGCGACGGCTGGGCCTTCGAACTGTGGAACGCGCGCAAGCCGAAGCCGCACCTGGAGGGCTCAGTCGTCGCTCTCTGACGGCTTCCAGATCTCGCCCTCGACGAGGTCGTTGAACCCGAGCCACACCAGGTTCATCAGCCACGAGGCGAGCACGCCGTCGGAGACGTCGGGGTGGTCGAGGGCCCAATCGGCCAGCGACTCGGCCGCCCCGACCAGCGCGGCGGACAGCCCGGCACCGGAGAACTCGGCCTGTTCGCCGAGGCCCTTGCGGGTGCCGGCGGAGACGACCAGGGCGGCGACCAGCTCGATCGCGCGGGTGCGCATGTCGGTGATCTCCGCGGCGAAGGCGCCGCCGACGGTCATGGCCTGCCGGTGCAGCACCGTCCAGGACTCGCGGTAGTCGGCGACGAACCGGTAGAACGCGCGGAGCCCGTGCCAAAGCTGCATGTCGGGCGGCAGGTCGGGTTTGATCCCGTCCTGCACCGCCTCCAGCAGGCGGGTGGCTTCGCGGCGGATGCACGCGCCGAAGAGGTCTTCCTTCGAGCCGAGATAGGTGTAGATCATCGGCTTGGACACGCCGGCGACCTCGGAGATCTCGTCCATCGACGCGGAGTGATAGCCGTAGCGCGAGAACACCGAGACCGCTGCGTCCAGGATCTGGCGTTCCCGCACCGCTCTCGGCAGCCTTTTGGCGCGTTCGGCGGGACGCGGTACTTCCTCGGACACTCAGGACCTCCCCTTAGTTCGCGTAAGACGCTACCGGGCTACCACCGGCAAGGGTGATTTCGGCACGCTTGCCCGCTTACCTACTCGCGGGTAGCCTTACGCTCGGGTAGGCGGAACTGGAGGGAAGATGACCGAGATCGTGGGGCTGACCGGCCGCGCGCTGGTCGACGCGCTGGACCGGATCGAGCCGGATTCGGCCGAAGCGCACTCTCTCGACGTCAACGAGGTCGCGGGCGCCATCGACCCGAAGGACCTCGGCAAGGACGACGTCCGGCGGCTGCTCACCGCGCTGGGCCGGCTCGCCGAATCCGCGCCCGCGTTCGACCTCCGGAAGGTCGACCCGGTCCGGTTCGCGAACCTCGTCGCCCGTGCCTCGCGTACGCAACTCGAGAGCGTCGTCGCCGAGAGGCCGCTCCGGGAGCGCGTGCTGCGCGAGATCTTCGACCGCATGGGCGCCCACATCCGGCAGGACCGCGCGAAGACACTGCACGCGGTGGTGCACTGGCGGCTGTCCGGCGGCACCGGCGACGGCGGGTACGACCGCTACGAGACGGTGATCAAGCACGGCGAGTGCACGGTCAGTCGCGACATGAGGGAGAAGCCGAGGGTGACGATCACGATCGCGCCCGTCGATTTCTTCCGGCTCATCACCCATCAGGCGACGCCCGCTGTGCTATTCGTCACGGGAAAGATCAAAGTAAAAGGTGACCTGGCATTCGCGGCCGGTCTGATCGGTTTCTTCGACCTGCCGAAACCGGCTTGAGCCCGGCCGGGCAGATACACTTCCGTGCCGTGCCCCGAAATTCTCCGAACCGGCGCTGGCGGGACAAGGTACGCCTTTCCCGTCCGTCGAGGACGCACAAAACGCGCACCGGTGGCGAGCACGTCGTCAACGCCTTCGCGGAGAAACTCGAGCTCGCCAAACTGAGCCCCGAGCAGTTCACCCAGGTGCTGGAAACCCTGCACATGCTGGGCGAAACCGGTGCGGGCATCGAGCTGAGCTCACTGGAGACCGAGGTGCTCGTCGACGTCGTGCAACGCGCGTCGCGGGAGCAGCTCAAGGCCATCGCCGATCATCCGGAACTGCGTTCGGCTTTCCTCGACGAGATTTTCCGCAGAATGTCGGACCATTTCGTTCCCGAACGCGCGCGGCATGTCGACTTCGTCGTCGCGTGGCGTTTCACCGACGGTGACGGAGAAGACGGTTTCGATCGTTTTCAAACGGTCATCGAAGACGGCGTCTGCGTTTCCAGTACCGATCTCGCGCGTACTCCGGACACCACCATCACGCTGTCCGTCGACGACTTCATCCGGATGGCCACCGGCAACGCGGCGGTGGCGGCGATGTTCGTGACGGGCAAGGTGAAGGTCAAGGGCGAGTACGCGCCGGCGGTGCGGTTCAGCGGGTATTTCGACATCCCGAAGCCGAGCGGGAGTTAACGGCCGGTCTCGTCGAGGGTTCGCTGAGTCGTGCGGCGATAACGGACGTTGGGGCTACGCAGATTCTTCTCTGTCGCCTCGATCAATCCTTGGCGGAGGAGAACACCGATCCAGCGGGATACCGTCCGATCGGGAAGACCGGTCTCCGCGACCAGATCGGCGCGACTTGCTTCCCTTTCGTCGAGTGCCGAAAGGATCTCCTCACGGCGATCGGCGCGACGTTGCTCCCGCTCCGGGCCGTCGGCGGCCACTGGAACGACATCGTCGGCGAGCGTGTAGTGCGCGTACCGCCTTCCGCCGGTCGGGACGAGCAACCCGCGGGCGACCAGATCGCCGAGCTCTTCGGTGGCGACACGAGAGTCGAGGTCGTTCGCGTTCCGGTAAGCCTGATTGTTGAGCGTCTCGCCGTGGAACAACATCGCGAGGCCGTGGCACTGGCTGTCGGTCAAGCCGTGTTCACGAAGCGACGCGATCCACTGGACGGCGCCGTCTCCCATCAGCGTGTGATTGGGGAAGGTGGCCGAGAAAGTGGAGATGTCATCGGCGAACCGCGGTGGACTGAGCTTGGCGTCCCTCATGGCCGCGAGCATCGCCGGTATTCCAGAGCCGCGGTTTTCGCAGATCGGGCGATCCGAGCCGGGCAGCGGGGTGTCTTCCAGGATCTTCAGCAAGGTCGCGTTCCGCGCTGAGGACGTGCCCTCCACCCCGAGGTTCTCTTCGCGAACCGATCCGTAGAGGCCGCCGGGATTGCGGATGACGAGCCGGTCGGGATACATCTCGACCTGCACCTGAGTTCCCTGCGATGGGCCGGAGTAGTCGCGATGGACCAGGGCGTTGACCACGGCTTCGCGTAAAGCGGTTTCGGGGTATTCCCAAGTCTCGGCTCGCCCCGCGCCGCGAATCGTCGATCGGCGCTTCATGTTGCGCCGGAGGGCGACAAGGGCTTCGTCGACGATCGCCGGAATCGGCCCTTCGGCCGCGACGTTGTCGATGAACCTCGTACCGCTTCGGGCGTCCGGGCCCGACCGGGTCGGATAGTGGACGAAGGTCAGCATGAGCTGAGGGAAGAACTCCTGCGGATACTCGCCCAACGACAGGAGCCCGGCCAACGACAACTCGTCTCCGACGAGAATTTTCGCGCGACGCAATGCCGAGGCGTCGTCGAGGTTCGCGAAGGCCCGTCCGCGGTGACGGCGGAGGCGGCTCAGGAAGGTCTCGGTCAGTGCTCCGTCGAGGTTCGCGACCGTCGTGCCTGGGACGGGTTGCTCGTCGTCTCGCGGTTGGCCTCGGTTCGCCACCATCAACTGGACCTCGTAGGGACTCAGTTTCCGATCACCGTCGGCGACTCTGATGAAGCTTCCCTGCGTCATGCCGGTGCCGCGGTTGTACGCGGGCTTGCTGCCTGGGGGAAGTTCGGGGATTTCGGCCACTACCAGGTCAGCGCCTTCGAACCGGTGTGTCCCGATCAGCGGCCGGAGGGGTGGTTCGAGGTTCTCGGAACACATCGAGGCCAGATCGGCTTCCAGCTTCGCCGGATCCCGGACGCCGGTCGCTTCGAACCGGCGGGTTTCGTCGAGGCCGAGGATCAACACGCCCCCGTTGGTATTGGCGAAGGCCGAAAGTGTCTCGCGGACACTCTTGGGAAGTTTCGTCTCGGCGCGTTTGGCCTCCACGAACGCATGATCACCACCGAGCGCACGCAGATTCGCGATGATCTCGGTGAGTTCTTCGGTGAGCACGCCGCCGTCCTAGCTTCGCCACTAGCTTCGCCACTAGCAGTGTAGTGGCGAAGCTAGTGGCGAAGTCGAGTGAGGGCCGAAAGGCGCTCTTCAGCCCTCGATGATGCGGCCCTCAATCACCGGCGGCTGCTTCTTGGCGGCCTCCGCGGGCGGCGTGTCCACGACGACCTCGCTGTCCACGACCATCACCGGCCCGCGCGTGCGGTTGGCGAACTTGACCGCCCGGCGCGCCATCCGCTTCTGCCAGACCTTCCGCGCGACACTCCGGGTCGGCGGCAGGATGAACAGCAGACCGATGACGTCGCTGACGAAACCGGGCAGCAGGATCAGCAGACCACCGAGCCCGATCAGCATCCCGTCGGTGAGTTCCTTCTCCGCGTCGGCCGGTCGGCCGAGCCGCGCGGACTCGGCGAACGCACGGAAGGCACGGCCGCCTTCGCGGCGCGCGAGCCAGGAGCCGACGAATGCGCCGGCGAAGAGCAGCGCGATCGTGCCGAGGACGCCAACGGCCGAGCCCACCGCCCACACGGCGGCGATCTCGGCGACGACATAGAGCAGGAACGCGACAGCCATACTGGGACAACGTACGGCTTGCCCGTTTTGCTCCCAACCCCCGATACGGTGACCTGGGTCAACCGATCCGGCGCAGGAACTCCTCCGCGTCACGCGGCCTGGTCAGCACGATCCGCCGAGCGTGCGCTCCCTGTTCCGCCAGCCGCCGCACCGTCCGCTCCCGGTGGTGCTTCGGCCAGCGCCAGACGTAGGAGTAGAACTCCAGGTCCAGCCTTTCGGGGCAGCCGGGCGCCTGCTTGTCCTGCCCGTACTCGCGCAAGCTCCGCACCAGCACCCGCCGGAGGCAGATGCGGCGCGGGAGGTCGAGGAAGACGATCGTGTCCGCGCGCGGGAGCCGGAGATGCATCGACGCTCCGTAGTTCCCGTCGATCACCCAGGAATCGGACGCGATGATCTCCTGCTGCGCGGCGTGGAACTCGGCGTCCGGCGCCGGTGTCCACCCCGGCCGCCAGTAGAGCCGGTCGAGATGGGTGACCGGCAGGCCGAGTGCGGCGCCGAGCCGTCGCGCGAACGTCGACTTCCCGGCGCCGCCGCACCCGACGACCATGATCCGCCGCATCGTCAGGCCTCGTCGAGATAAGCGGCGGCCTGCAACGTGAACAGCTCGGCATAGCCCGCCTTCGCCGCCATCAGCTCGTCGTGTGTCCCGTATTCGGCGACCTTTCCGCGCTCCAGCAACAGAATCCGCTCCGCCTGCCGGACGGTGGAGAACCGGTGCGAGATGTACAGCGTCGTGCGCCCCTCCGAAAGCTCACGCAACCTCGAGAAGAGGTCGTGCTCGGCCTGCGCGTCCAGTGCGGACGTCGGTTCGTCGAGGATCAGGATCGGCGCTTCCCGCAGGAACGCCCTGGACAGCGCGATCTTCTGCCATTCGCCACCGGACAGGCTGACGCCCTGGTCGAACCAGCGGCCGAGCGGGGTGTCGTAGCCGCTGGGCAGGCGCTCGATCCGCTCGTCGGCACCGGCCCGTTTCGCCGACGTCTCGATCCGCTCCCGGTCGACGAGATGCGTCAGGTCGCCGAGCCCGATGTTCTCGGCCGCGGTGCCCTGATACGTCACGTAGTCCTGGAACATCGCGCTGATCCGCCGCCGCAGTTCCACCGGGTCGTACTCGCGGATGTCGACGTCGTCGAGCAGGATCCGCCCGCCCGTCGGGTCGTACAGCCGGCACAGCAGTTTGAACAGTGTCGACTTTCCGGCGCCGTTGCGGCCCACGACGGCGACCGTCTCGCCCGGCCGGATCTCGAAGCTCACGCCGTCGAGAGCGGGGTCGGCCGCCCCGGGATAGGTGAAGGACACTTCTTCGAACCGGATGTGTCCCTCCACAGTGGACGGAAGGAGGCGCGGCTCCGGTGGCGCGACGATCTCCGGTTTCGTCCCGAGGAAGCGATACAGCGTGTCGAGGTAGAGATTGTTCTCGTACATCCCGGAAAACGCGGTGAACAACCCTTGGACGGACGTCTGCACCGATGCCGCGGCGGCCGTGTACAGCGCGAGATCGCCGAGGGTGAGCCTGCCGCCGACGGCCTCCAGTGCGATGTACAGCGCGATCGCGGAGCCCGCGGCGGTGCTGAGCAGGCCCCACGACGTCGAGCTGACGCTGCGCTTGCGGGTCAGTGTGCGCTGCCGGTCGTAGAAGACCTGGCCGAGCCGCTGGAACCGGTCGACGAAGTACGGGCCGAGCCCGAACAGCTTGGTCTCCTTGGCGTACGTGTCCGTGGTGACCAAAGAGGACAGATAGTCCATCCGCCGTTTCAGCGGGGACATCATCACCGTCAGCCAGAACGCGCGGGCGCCGTACTTCGATTGGGAGATGAACGCGGGGATCGGTGCCACGAGCGCGACGAGCGCCAGCAGCGGGCTGATCGAGACGAGCAATGCGATCATGCTGCCGAAGGTGATCAACGTCCGGATCAGGCCCAGTGCCGAGTTCATCATCGACAGCGGCCGCGTCGGCGCCTCCTGCGCGGCTTGGCGCAGCATGTCGTAGGACGCGGAACCCTCGAAGTACGAAAGGTGCAGTTCGCTCGCGTGGTCCATCACCTGGTGGCGGATGGTCAGCGTCATCCGTTCCTGCAGCAGGGATTGACCGTAGGTGGTCAGCGCCTGCGAAATCGCGGTGAGTACGAGGATGCCGAACTGGAAGAGGGCGACACCGACGATCGCGCTCTTCGTCCCGTGCCCCTGGATCGCCGCGACCACCGAATCGATCAGCAGCTTCGCGACGTACGCGGTCGCCGTCGGGAGGAGGCCGGAAAGCAGCGTCACCAGCGTGATCACGATGGTCAGCACCGGGCTTGCCTGCCAGGTCAGCTTCGCGACCTTCGGCAGGCCGCGGACCGTGCCCGCGACGTTGACCCACATGCGGTTGAGCCGGGACTTCAGGTCTTTCGGGAGGGCTTCGGGTTCGGGCTCCGGGATGTCGACCGGGCCGGTCAGGCCGCTGTCGGGCACCGTCGACGGCGGACGGCGTCGCCTACCGCCGCGCGCCATGAACAGTTCCAGGCCGCCTCCCCCGCCGGGCGGGCCGATCACGCGGCCGCCAAGGCGCCGTTGAGGAACACGTCGACGAGTTCCATCGTGGTGGGTTCGTCGCCGGTTTCGCCGAACCGGATCCGGCCGCTGAACAGCAACGACAGGAAAAGCGCCGCGGACTGCGCCGGCGGCAGGCGGAGCCGGTCCTTCTCCGGCTTGAACAGCTCGGCCATGGCGTCGCGCATGGCACTCATCGACTCCTTCCCCCGGTCCCTGCGGTCGCCGTGGCGATGTTCCGGCCGCTTGCCGGAGCCGTGCATGACCGCCATGAGCGCGCCCATGCGCTGAAGGTGTGCGCTGAGCGCGTCGGCCGCCTCGACGAGTCTGTCGTCGAGGGGCTGGTCGAGGTCGATGACCGCGATCGCGTCGAGTACCTGGTCGGGTTTCAGCGCTTCGGCGAAGCAGGTGGCGAACAGTTCGTCCTTGTCCTTGAACACGCGGAAGACCGTGCCCTCGCCGATGCCCGCGGCGCGCGCGATCTGGCTCGACGTGACACCGGCGCCGTGTTCCACCAGCAAGGGCAGCACGGACCGGACGATCATCCGGCGCCGCTCGTCGGCACTCATCCCCGGCGCTCTACGCCGGGCGGCGGTTTCTGTCATGTCTCCAGTCTGCGGAGTGAGCGCTCACTCCGTCAAGCGATTAAGGCTGAAGCGCGTGAAGGCCCCCTTCCCTCGGCTGAGCCGAGGGAAGGGGGCCTTCACGCGCGAAACGTCAGTAGGTGATCGCGACCGCGGGGTCGGCCAGCAGCGCGCCGACGTCGGCCAGGAACTCCGAACCCTGCTGCCCGTCGACCACGCGGTGGTCGAAGCTCAGCGACAGCTGGAGCACCTTGCGCACCTTGATCTCGCCGTCGACCACCCACGGGGTGTCCTTGATCGCGCCGAGGCACAGGATCGCGGACTCGCCGGGGTTGATGATCGGCGTCCCGGTGTCGACGCCGAAGACGCCGACGTTGGTGATGGTGATCGTGCCGCCGAGCATGGCCGCCGGGGTGGTCTTGCCCTCGCGGGCGACGTCGGTCAGCTCGGTGAGCGCGATCGCGAGTTCCTTGAGGGACATCGAATCCGCGTCACGGACCTTGGGCACGACGAGCCCGCGCGGCGTGGCCGCGGCGATCCCGAGGTGCACGTAGTCCTTGTAGACGATCTCCTGCGCCGCCTCGTCCCACACCGCGTTGACGTCCGGAGTGCGCTTGGCCGCCAGGCACACGGCCTTCGCCGCGAAGGTCAGCGGGGTGACCTTGACCCCGGCGAACTCGCGAGACTTCTTGAGCTTCTCCCGGAACTCCATCATCGGCGTGACGTCGATGGTGAGGAATTCCGTGACGTGCGGGGCGGTGTAGGCGCTCTGCACCATCGCGGCGGCGGTGGCCTTGCGGACGCCCTTGATCGGCACCCGGCGTTCCCGCGTCGCGGGGTCGTAGCCACTGTCCACACTGGACACAGCGGCGGCCGGAGCGGCGGAACCGTTGGCGGCCGCCTGCACGTCGTCACGGGTGATGACGCCGCCCTCGGCGGTGCCGGTGAGCGCGTGCAGATCGACGCCGAGGTCCTTGGCGAGTTTGCGCACCGGCGGCTTCGCCAGTGGCACGTACCCGCCCTTCGGCTTTGAGGACACCGCAGCCACAGCAGGCGCCGCAGGTGCCGCCGGAGCAGGAGCGGCAGGAGCGGCAGGAGCCGCGCCCTTGCGCGCACGCCGCTGCGTGACCACGGCCTTGGAGCCGTAGCCGACCAGCGGCTTCATCTCCTCTTCCGCGGGCTCCTCCGCCACGGGCGCGGCGGTGGGTGAGGGCGCCGCCTTGCCGTCCGGGTCGACGTCGATGGTGAGGATCGGCGCGCCGACCTCCACCGTCTGGCCCGGTTCGACGAGCAGTTCGGTGACCACGCCCGCCCACGGGATGGGCAGTTCGACGGCGGCCTTCGCGGTCTCGACCTCGACGACGATCTGGTTCACCGTGACCTTGTCACCCGGCTTGACCTGCCAGGCGATGATGTCGGCCTCGGTCAGCCCCTCGGCCGTGTCGGCGAGGGGGAATTGTTTGTACTCGGGCATTTCAGCGATTTCCCCCTTACCAGGCGAGCGAACGGTCGACGGTGTGCAGCACCCGGTCCAGGTCGGGGAGGTAGTGCTCCTCGAGCTTGGCGGGCGGGTACGGCGTGTCGAATCCGGTCACCCGCAGCACGGGGGCTTCCAGCGAGTAGAAGCATTCCTGCTGCACGCGCGCGGCGATCTCCGAGGTCAGCGACGATTCCGACGGCGCCTCGCTCAGCGCGATGAGCCGCCCGGTCTTGCGCACCGACTCGAACACCGGCTCCAGGTCGAGCGGGGACAGCGTCCGCAGGTCGATGACTTCCAGGGACTTGCCCTCGTCCTCGGCGGCGGCCGCGGCGTCGAGCGCGACCTTCACCGAAGGGCCGTACGCGACGACCGTGGCCGTCGTGCCCTCACGGACGACGCGGGACTTGAACAGCTCGTCCGGCGTGCCCTCCGTGTCCACCTCGGACTTCATCGCGCCCGAGTGGTACAGCTTCTTCGGCTCGAAGAACAGGATCGGGTCGTCGGACTTGATCGCCTGCTGGATACCCCAGTAGGCGTCGACGGCGTTCGAAACCGACACGACCTTCAGGCCGGGGATGTGCGCGAACAGCGATTCCGGCGACTCCGAGTGGTGCTCGACCGCGCCGATGCCGCCACCGAACGGCACCCGGATCACGATGGGCATCTTGATCTTGCCCTGCGTCCGGTAGTGCAGCTTCGCGACCTGGCTGGAGATCTGGTCGAAGCCAGGGAAGATGAAGCCTTCGAACTGGATTTCGCATACCGGGCGGAAACCGCGGACGGCGAGGCCGACCGCGGTGCCGATGATGCCGGACTCCGCGAGCGGCGTGTCCAGGACGCGCTGCTCGCCGAAGTCCTTCTGCAGGCCGTCGGTGATGCGGAAGACGCCGCCGAGCTTGCCGACGTCTTCACCCATGATCAGGACCTTCGGGTCCTCTTCCATGGCGCGCCGGAGGCCGAGGTTGATCGCCTTGCCGATGGTGAGTTTCTGGAGGTCGCTCATTTCAGTGTCCCTCCGCCCCGACGAAACCGTCCATGTAGGACAGGAACTCTTCGCGCTGCGCGTCCAGCAGCGGCGTGGATTCCGCGTACACGTTGGAGAAGATCCGCTCGGGTGGCGGTTCGGGCATGTTGAAGCAGTACTCGCGCAGCTCGGCCGCGAACGCGTCCGAATCGGCCTGCACCTGGTCGAAGAACGCCTGGTCGGCGCCGCCACCGCGGGCGAGGTACGCCCGGACGCGCTCGATCGGGTCCTTCAGCTTCCACTCCTCCAGCTCGTCGGAGAGCCGGTAGCGGGTGGGGTCGTCGGTGGTGGTGTGCGCGTCCATCCGGTAGGTGAACGCCTCGATCAGCACGGGGCCGTTGCCGTGGCGGCACTCCTCCAGTGCCCAGCGGGAGACCGCGAGGCAGGCGAGGACGTCGTTGCCGTCCACGCGGATGCCGGGGAAGCCGTAGCCGCGGGCGCGCTGGTACAGCGGCAGGCGCGACTGGCGTTCGGTCGGCTCCGAGATCGCCCACTGGTTGTTCTGGCAGAAGAACACGAGCGGCGCGTCGTAGACAGCGGCCCAGACGAAGCCTTCGTGCACGTCGCCCTGCGAAGTCGCCCCGTCACCGAAGTAACAGATGGTCGCTTCGCTGTCGTCGTCGCCGACCTTGCCCTCGAACTTCTGGCCCATCGCGTAGCCGGCGGCGTTGAGCACCTGGTTGCCGATCACGATGGTGTACGGGTGGAAACCGTGGGCCTTGTAGTCCCAGCCGCTGTGGTCGGTGCAGCGGAAGATGCCGAGCACCTCTTTGAGGTCGACGCCGCGGGTGTACGCGACACCGTGTTCGCGGTAGCTGGGGAACGCCATGTCCCCCTTCCGCAGCGCGCGGCCGGAGCCGATCTGCGCGGCTTCCTGCCCGAGCAGCGGCACCCAGATGCCGAGCTGGCCCTGGCGCTGCATCGCGTTGGCCTCGCGGTCCGCGCGGCGGACCAGGACCATGTCGCGGTACAGGCCTTTGAGGGCTTCGGCGTCGATGTCGTCGACGTAGCGGTCGAATTGCGGCGAAGAGATCCGTTCGCCTTCGGGGGTGAGCAGCTGAGTCAGCTCAGCGCCACCTTCGCTCGTTGCTCGCAAACCGGCGATCACCTGTTCAGGGGAAGGCTGCGCCGCTACGGCGGCGGGACCATCTCCAGGCTCCGGGTGCGTCCAGTGTTCGGACGGCATGCGCTGCTCTCCTTGATGTCGGCGCCTCTGGCGGCCACTTGTGGCGGCCACAGTGACTGCGCCGGCGGGGACCAGCGCGTCGGATCTGAAGCGCTGGGTCACCGTCGGCGTTGACGGTTCGTGCGGACATCCTGGCATGCCGGATGCCGTTTTGGTCAGTGGCGGATGCTGATTTGTTGCTGAGAAAGGGTGCCTGATCAGGGAAAATGCTAGGAAGCCCGAGTGTGGGGCCGCCGAAAGTAGGGGATTCACCCGCGGGCCGACCAGCGGACGACTCGTCCGGACGGGTGTCCTGTCCGGCTTGATCGATGACGATCCGTGCCCGCCGCTGTGATCCATCACACCCTCCGCGACCCGTGGCAGGATGGCGGACGTGGAGCACAAATCCGTACGCGAAACCGTGGTTTCGAACTGGACGAACGACGTCCTTCCCAGCCTGTCCGGCCTGGTGGCGATCCCCGCCTTGTCGCCGGCGTTCGACTCCGAGTGGGCGAAGACCGGGCATCTGGCCGCCGCCGTCGAGCACGTCCGCTCCTGGATCGCCGCACGGGGGATCCCCGGCGCGACGCTCGAGGTCGTGGAGCTCGAAGGCCGCAGCCCGCTGCTGGTCGTCGACATCCCGGCGACGTCCGAAGCGGCCGAAAAGGGCACCGTGCTCATGTACGGGCACCTCGACAAGCAGCCCCCGGTCGGCGGCTGGTCCGAGGGGCTCGACCCGTG
This sequence comes from Amycolatopsis sp. TNS106, assembly GCF_019330265.1. Taxonomy (NCBI): domain Bacteria; kingdom Bacillati; phylum Actinomycetota; class Actinomycetes; order Pseudonocardiales; family Pseudonocardiaceae; genus Amycolatopsis; species Amycolatopsis sp. TNS106. The sequence goes on from NZ_CP024972.1 coordinate 6,538,564, forward strand.
GACGCCGGTGATCCGCGACGGGCGGCTGTACGGCCGCGGCGCGGTCGACGACGGCTACTCCGGCTACGCGGCGACGACGGCGATCGAGGCCGTGCGCGCCGCCGGCGGTGAGCATTCCCGCGCGGTCGTGCTGCTGGAGACCGGCGAGGAGTCCGGCAGCCCGGACCTGCCCGCCTACGTCGAGCACCTGAAGGAGAAGCTCGGCGAGGTCTCGCTGGTCGTCTGCCTCGACGCCGGTGGCACCGACTACCAGCGGCTCTGGCTGACCACCAGCCTGCGCGGCATGCTGCACGTCAACGTCACCGTGAAGGTGCTCGAGTCCGCGCAGCACTCCGGTATGGCCAGCGGCATCGTGGCGAGCTCGTTCCGCGTCCTGCGTGTCCTGCTCGACCGGATCGAGAACGCCGAGACCGGCGAGATCAAGCTCGCCGAGCTGAGCGTCGACATTCCGGAGAACCGCGTCGAGGACGCTCGCGGTGTCGTCGAGATCGCGCCCGGCGCGGCGAAGACGCTCTTCCCGGTGGTCGGCCGCACGGTGTCCGACGACGACCTGGAACTGCTGCTCAACAACTCGTGGCGGCCGACGCTGTCGGTGATCGGCGCGGAGGGCTTCCCGCTCCCGGCCGACGCGGGCAACGTGCTGCGCGACAGCACCACGCTCACCCTGAGCTTCCGCCTTCCGCCGACGGCCGACGCGAAGGCCGCGATGGAGGCGGTCCGCCGCGTCCTCACCACCGACGTGCCGTACGACGCTTCGGTCGAACTCGGCGATTTCCAGGCCGAGAACGGCTGGAACGCGCCGGACACCGCGCCGTGGCTCGACGACGTCCTGCACCACGTGAGCGGCGAGGTCTTCGGTGCGCCGCACAAGAGCTTCGGCATGGGCGGGTCGATCCCGTTCATGGGGCTGCTCGGCGAGAAGTACCCGGACGCGCAGTTCGTGGTCACCGGCGCCTGCGGGCCGGACTCGAACATCCACGTGCCGGACGAGTGGCTGAACATCGATTTCGCGCAGCGGGTCACCGAGGCGGTCGCGCACATCCTGGACGCGCACGCCCGGAGCTGATTTCCCCGCTCACGCTGCGATGAACGGTCCGGTACTTGCAAAATTCGCAAGTAACGGACCGTTCATGGCGTGTACGGGAGGATCATGTTCGAGGGTTTCGAGCTTGCGAACGTCGACACCGGCGAAGTGACCTTCAGGGTCCGCCACGGCGGATCGGGCGCACCCGTCGTGCTTCTGCACGGACATCCCCGCACCCACACCACCTGGTACGACGTCGCGCCAAGGCTCGCGGACGCGTTCACCGTCGTCTGCCCGGATCTCCCCGGCTATGGCCAGTCCTCGAAACCCGAGACCACCGAAGACCACTCCGCGCACTCGAAACGCGCCATGGCCAGGCATGTCGTCGCGCTCATGCGGCATCTCGGCCACGAACGGTTCGCCGTGGTCGGGCACGATCGCGGCAGCTACGTGGCGCACCGGCTGGCCATGGACCACCCCGAAGCGGTCACCAAGCTGGTCGTCCTCGACGGCGTCCCGATCGGTGAAGCGCTCACCCGCGCGGACGCCAAGTTCGCGCGGGAATGGTGGCACTGGTTCTTCTTCGGCCAGCTCGCGAAACCCGCCGAGCGCGTGATCAACGCGGACCCGGACGCCTGGTACGGCGGCGATCCCGAGGCGATGGGCGCGGAGAACCACGCCGACTTCCTGCGCGCGATCCACGATCCCGAGACGGTCCACGCGATGCTGGAGGACTACCGCGCCGGCCTCGGGCCCGACCGCGAAGCCGACGACGCCGACAAGGCGGCCGGGCGGAAGGTCGGTTGCCCGATGCTCATGCTGTGGTCCAGCCGCGACGACATGGCCGAGCTGTACGGCGACCCGATCGCGGTGTGGCGCGAATGGGCCGACGACGTCCGCGGTTTCGCGATCGAGTCCGGGCACCACGTGGCCGAGGAGAACCCGGCCGACCTCGCGGCCGCGCTGCGGGAGTTCCTGGGCTGAGCGGGTACCGCCGCCTTCGCTCCTGACCTAGGCGAACTTGTTCAGCGCCGCGGTCAGTTCCGTCAGCTGCGGCGTGAAGCGCTGGTACGAGAACGGAGTCTCGTTGTTCCAGGGGATCAGCTTCCCGGCCTTCACCGCGGGCAGCTGGGCCCAGGTCGGCACGCCGCCGAGCCCGTCCGGGCCGAGCGAGAGCGACCCCCCGCGGTTGTCGTACATGATCACGTCGGCGGTGTACTTGCCGATGTTCTCCCAGCTGATCTGCTGGTAGTAACCGCCCTGGCTCGCGTCCGGCGCCTCGGGGAGGACGAAGTTCATCCCCTTGTTCTGATAGTGCCTAGAGGTCGCGAACGACGGCGGATTCGCGATGTAGACGGTGTCCTTCTGCGCGGAGATCAGGAGGACCTTCAGCCCGGAGGCCTTCTTGATCGCGTCACCGAGCGCGGCGTCGGCCTTCTCGTACTCGGCCTTCGCGGCCTGGATCGCCGGAGTTTCCGTGTCGGCCCCGAGCGCCTTCGCCAGCGCGATGAACTTCGCGATCCCCTCCGGCATCGCGAGCCCCTGCAGCCGGACGCCGACACTGGGCGCGGCCTTGTCGATCTTCTCCGTCTGCGTGTCCGGGATGTACCACATCTGGTCCTTCAGGTACATCACGCTGACCAGCAACTGCGGGTTCAGCGAGACGAACTTGTCGAAGTTGAACTCGTTGTAGACGTTCCCGAGCGAGGTCACCGCGTTCAGGTCGACGCCGCCAGCCTGCGGATCCGGTTTGCCGTCGGCGAACTTCGACGGGCCGAAGATCCCGATCGACTTCACGCCGAGGTCCCACAGCGCCGCCGCGGCGGTCACCTGCGCGACGATCCGGGTCGGCCGCTCGCCTTCGAGCTTGCGGCCGCGGTCGTCGGTGAACGACCAGGTCGCGCCCGCTCCCTGCGTGGGGGCCTCTTCCTGGTAGCCGCAGGCGGTCAGGAGGCCGGTCGCGCCGAGCGCCGCGGTGCCGGCGAGGAAGCCGCGTCGAGAGAGGTGCATGGAGGATCTTCTTTCACCGAGGGACCGAAGTTCGGCGTTAGGCTAGCCTTCCCTTATCGTGAACGCCATGGTCCAGGTCACGGAGCGCGTCAGATCACCGAGGACCAGCGTTTCCGTGCGAACGCTGGTCCTGACGGGGTCGCTCGCAGCGCTCGCCGCGGTCATCCTGCTGTCGATCGGCTTCGGCTCGAACCGCCTGTCCCTCGGCGAAGTCCTGCACGCGCTCTTCGCCTACGACGGCAGCTACACCGACGTCGTCGTCCGCGACGATCGCCTCCCTCGCACGGTGCTCGGCGTCCTGGTCGGGATGGCGCTCGCGCTGGCGGGCTCGCTCATGCAGGCGATCACCCGCAACCCGGTCGCGGAACCCGGTCTGCTCGGCATCAACCACGGCGCCGCCGTCGCGATCGTCCTCGGCTCCGCGGTGTTCTCGGTGACTTCGCCCGGCGAGTACGTCTGGTTCGCCTTCGCGGGGGCGCTCGCGGGAACCGCGCTGGTCTCGGTGATCGGCGGGACGCGCGGCGCCACGAGCCCGCTGCGGCTGGTCCTGGCCGGCGTCGCCGTCCAGGCGGTGTTCGTCGGCATCAACCAGGGCATGCAGATGGTCGATACGCACAACCTGCAGGCCATGCGGTTCTGGCTGGTCGGCTCGCTGGTCAACCGGAACGCCGACCAGTTGACCGTGCTGCTGCCGTTCTTCGTCGCGGGTGTGGTCATCGCGATCGTGCTGGCCCGGGCGCTGAACGCGCTGGCGCTGGGTGAGGACACGGCCCGCGGTCTCGGCGCGAATCCGGCGCTCGTCCGCGCCGCCGGGATGGTCGCCGTCGGGTTGCTTTCGGCGTCGGCGACCGCGGCCTGCGGGCCGATCGCCTTCGTCGGCCTGATGATCCCGCACGTCGTCCGGACGCTGATCGGCCAGGACGAGCGCTGGGTGATGTCGCTGTCGGCGCTGCTCGGACCGGTACTGCTGCTCGGCTGCGACGTCCTCGGCCGTCTGCTCGGTTCGCCAGGGGAGATCCAGGTCGGCGTGATGACCGACGTCGTCGGCGGGATCGCGTTCGTGATCGTGGCGCGCCGGCTCAAGGCGGTGCGCCGATGACCTCGCTCGTGCGTCGTGAGTCCTGTTTGGACAGACGATCGCTGATCGTCATCGCCGCGCTGACCTTGGTGGTCCTGGCGCTCGTCGTGCTTTCGGTCGGCACGGGCGACTACGAGATGAGCCCCCGTGAAGTGCTCGCGACCCTGGCAGGCCAAGGGACGAAGGCGCAGTACCTGGTCGTCATGGGACGGCTTCCGCGCGTGCTGGTCGCGATCCTCGTCGGCGCCGCACTCGCGCTGGCCGGGGCGATCTTCCAGACGATCACCCGTAATCCGCTCGGCAGCCCGGACATCATCGGCTTCACCACCGGTTCGGCGACCGGCGGCATCGTGACCCTGCTGCTCTTCGGCTCCGGCCCCGGCCTCGTCTCGTTCGGTGCGCTGGGAGGCGGCCTGCTGACCGCGCTGGTCGTGATGGCGTTGTGCGCACCGCACGGCCTGCTGAGTTCGCGGCTGGTGCTGCTCGGGATCGCCGTCAGCGCGGTGCTGGTCGGGGTGAACTCGTACCTGCTGGTGAAGGCGAACCTCGAAGCCGCCGCGCAGGCTGTCGGCTGGCTGGTCGGCGACCTCTCCGGCCGAGACTGGAGCTACTTCGTGCCGCTCGCGGTCGCGATGGCGGTGTTCGTCCCGATCGTGTTCGCGCACGGCCGCGCGCTGCGCATGCTGGAGATGGGCGACGACACCGCCACCGGTATCGGCGTCGACGTCCACCGGGTACGGCTGACCCTGGTGCTGGTCGCGGTCGCGCTGGTCGCCGCCGCCACCGCGGCGACCGGGCCGCTCCCGTTCATCGCGCTCGCGGCGCCTCAGCTGGCGCGCCGGATGACGCGTCTGCCGGGGCCCAATCTGGCGGCGTCGGCCTTCGTCGGGGCGACGCTGGTCGTCGCGGCGGACTACCTCGGCCAGCGTCTGCTGGAGTTCTCGCTGCTGCCAGCGGGCGTCGTCGCGGCGGCCCTCGGCGGCGCGTACCTGCTCTGGCTGTTGCTCCGGCGGCGCGTCTAGGTCAGCCGGGTCAGCTGCACCGAGACGTCCAAAGTGGACTGGCCGCCACCGGTGAAGATGCCCTTGAGCGGAGGCACGTCGGCGTAGTCGCGGCCATAGGCGACCCAGACGTGCCGCGGTCCGACCGGGATCGCGTTCGTCGGGTCGTAGGCCCACCAGCCGCCGGTCCAGACGTCGACCCAGGCGTGGCTTTCGCCTTCGACCGTCTCGCCGAGCTTCGCCTCCGGTTTCGTGTGCAGGTACCCGGAGACGTACCGCGCCGGGACGCCGATCGCGCGCAGCATCACCAGCGTGACATGCGCGAAGTCCTGGCAGACCCCTTCGCGCGCACGCCACGCGTCGGTCGCCGTGCTGTGCACGCCGGTCGTCCCCGGCTGGTACTTGAGCTGCTTGTTGACCCATTCGCAGACCGCGAGCACGGCCTCCGCCGGCTCGAGCCCCTTCCGCAGTTCGCGCGCGACCTTCGTCAGCTCCGGGTCGCGGGGCGTGTACGGCGTCGGCGTCAGGTACTCGGTGCGGTGGTCGACGACGGTGTCGCTCCGCAGGTCCCTCCACGTCGCCGAGCGGACCGGCTCGCCTTCGTCGGCGGTCTCGACCACCGACGTCGCGAGCACGGTGAACTCAGTGTGCGGCGCGTGAAGGTCGAACGACGTCACGACGGTGCCCCAGTAGTCCGTGTACCGGTAGGCGCGGGTCGCGGGCGTCGTCTCGACCCGGTTCACGACCGTGGTCTGCCGCCGGTCGGAGCGCGGGGTCAGCCGCGCCTCGTTGTACGACTGCGTGGCCGGCGTCGCGTACCGGTATCCGGTCCGGTGGGCCACCCGAAGCTGCCAGGTCACAGCGAAACCTCCGCACCGCTCCAGGCCACCCAAGGCGACGAATGGAAGTACTGCACCGAAACCGCGTCGCCGATGTCCTTGATCGAAGTCTGCAGGGCGCCGAGCCGCTTCGGCAGGTCCTCCAGCAGGTCCGACGGCCGCAGGAACTCCAGCTCGCTGCGCGCGCGGCCCAGCTGCCGCAGCGCCTCGGACTTCTCGTTGGCCCTCGAATTGACGCCGGGGTCCAGCCGCTCCAGGCATTCCTCGGCCTGCCGCAGCGCGTGGAACACCGAACGCGGGAAGAGCGTGTCCCGCAACAGGAACTGCACGACGCGGCCGGCGTCGAGCGCGCCGCGATAGGTCCGCAGGTAGGTGTCCTGCGCGCCAGCCGAACGGAGCACCGTGATCCAGCCGGGTGACGACGCGCTGTCCTGGACCCGCGAGAGCAGCAGCCGCACCACCATGTCCGCACGTTCGACCGACCTGCCGAGCACCATGAACAGCCAGCCGTCGTCGCGGCTCATCGTGGAATCCGCGAGCCCGGCGAACATCGCCGCCCGTTCCTCCACAAAGGACAGGAAGGCGTGCGGGCCGGCGCGGCGCGCGTACCGCTGCCTGTCCGGCACCGCGTTCCACGTCGCGTTCAGGCATTCCCACAGCTCGGTCGAAACGACCTCGCGGGCGCCGCGCGTGTTCTCCCGGGCGGAGTTGATCGAACCGACGATCGACGCGGGATTGTCCTTGGCGTAGGCGACCAGTTCGGTCAGCTTCCACACGTCGAGCGTGTCCATGCCCTCCGGTGAGATGCCGAGGACGGCGAGCAGTTGGCGGCTCGCGTGGTCCGGGTCGACGCTCGCGTCTTCGAGCAGCTGGTGCACGGAGACGTTGAGGATCCGGGAGGTGTCATCGGCGCGTTCGACGTACCGGCCGATCCAGTACAGCGATTCCGCGTTGCGGGCGAGCACATCAACCTCCCTTATGCCTGTTGCTGCTGCTGTTGCTGGGTGGTGGTCAGCTCGGGGCCCTGCTCGGCGACCAGACCGTCCACTTGGGACAGCGCACCGAGCGCGGGCCGTTCCAGTTCCCGTTCCGCGGTCGAGGACCGCGTCGCCAGTACCCAGGTGTCCTTCGAGCCGCCGCCCTGCGACGAGTTGACCACCAGGCTGCCCTCCGGGAGCGCGACCCTGGTCAGCCCGCCCGGCAGCACGAAGATCTCCTTGCCGTCGTTGACCGCGAACGGGCGGAGGTCGACGTGCCGAGGCGCCAGCCTGTCGTCCACTTTGGACGGAACGGTGGACAGCTGGACCACCGGCTGCGCGATCCAGCCGCGTTTGTGCGCCCGGACCTTGCGTTTGAGCGCGGTCAGCTCGGCAGGCGTCGCCTCCGGGCCGAACACGATGCCATAGCCGCCCGAACCTTCGACCGGTTTGATCACCAGCTCGTCCATGTGCTGCATGACGTGGTCGAACTCGTCCGGCAGCCAGCACCGGAAGGTGTCCACGTTGGGCAGCAGAGGCTTTTCGTTGAGGTAGTACTTCACCATCTCGGGCACGTAGGTGTAGACGAGCTTGTCGTCGCCGACGCCGTTGCCGACCGCGTTGGCGATCACCACGTTGCCCGCGCGCGCCGCGTTCAGGACCCCGGCCACGCCGAGCACGGAATCCGGCCGGTAGTGCACCGGATCGAGGAACTCGTCGTCGATCCGCCGGTAGATGACGTCGACCTGCCGTTCGCCCTCGGTGGTGCGCAGGTAGACGACGTTGTCACGGCAGAACATGTCGCGGCCTTCGACCAGTTCGACCCCCATCAGCCGGGCCAGCAGCGAATGCTCGAAGTAGGCGGAGTTGTGCACGCCGGGTGTGAGCACGACGACCATCGGGTCGGCGACGTTCGCCGCGGCCGCCGCCCGCAGCGCGCGCAGCAGATGCGAGGCGTAATCGCCGACCGGGCGGACCCGGTGCTGGGCGAACAGGTCCGGGAACACGCGCGCCATCGTGCGGCGGTTCTCCATCACGTACGACACGCCGGACGGGTTGCGGAGGTTGTCCTCCAGCACCCGGAAGGTGCCCTCCTCGTCCCGCACCAGGTCCACACCGGACACATGGATGCGGACGCCGTTGGGCGGGTTGATCCCGAACGCCTCGCGCTGGAAATGCTCACACGAGGTGATCAGCCGCCGCGGGAGCACGCCGTCGCGCAGGATCTGCCGGTCGCCGTACACATCGGCGAGGAACGCTTCGAGCGCGCGAACCCGTTGCGCCACACCGCGTTCGAGTTTGCTCCATTCGGCGGAGGTGATCACGCGCGGCACCAGGTCGAGCGGGAACGGACGCTCCTGGCCGGACAGCGAGAACGTGATGCCCTGGTCCACCATGGCCCGGTCGATCGCCGCCGACCGGGACGAGAGGTCGGCCGACGTCAGCGCGGAGATCGATTCGTACAGCGCCCGGTACGGCTGGCGGACCGTGCCGTCGGCCATGAACATCTCGTCGTACGCGCCCGAGTGCGGCCGGGACGGCGAGAGATAGCCGTCGAACTGCGCCCCGGGTTTCGCCGCGCGTCGCGCCGACGTCGTCGTCCGAGGGCGGCGGCCCGCAGGTGGGAGCCGCGGCGCCGAGTTGTTGTTCATGGTCGCCATACTCGCTCACCCTGCCATGCCGGCGCGATACCTCATGCAACGCCCGTGACGGCCGAAACGGCGCTGTAACGTCGTAGTGCTGTGCTTGCCGCCGGATGAGTGGCAATATGCGTGCTCTCGACACATGGGAACTACGAGGAGTGACGACGTGGCTCGATTCAAAGCGCTCGCCCTGATCCCGGCGCTCGCCCTGGCCGCGGGTGCGCTGTCCGCGTGCGGCGAGGAAGGCGGAACCGCGGCCGGCGGCGTCCAGCTCGTCGCGTCCGGCAAGGTCACCACCTGCACGCACCTGCCCTACCAGCCCTTCCAGGTCAAGCAGGGTGACAAGATCGTCGGTTTCGACGTCGACCTGGTCGACCTGGTCGGCAAGAAGCTGGGGGTCGAGCAGAGCATCGTCGACATCGCCTTCGAAACCATCGAGTCCGGCGAAGCGATGAACACCGGGCAATGCGACCTCGCCGCCGCGGGGATGACGATCACCGACAAGCGCAAGGAGAAGTTCGACTTCTCCGACCCGTACTTCGAGGCGACCCAGGCGCTGCTGGTCAAGACCGGTTCGCCGATCAAGGACCTGTCCAACGTCGCGGGCAAGAAGATCGGTGTCCAGTCGGCCACCACCGGCGCCGACTACGCCAAGGAGAAGGCCGCCGGCGCCGAGATCGTCACCTTCGACGACCTCGCGCTGCTGGAGCAGGCCGTCAAGAACGGCACGGTCGACGCGGGCGTCAACGACAACGGCGTGCTCTACGACTTCGCGAAAACGAACCCGGACACGACGGTCGTCACCGAGTTCAAGACGAACGAGTTCTACGGCATCGGCGTGAAGAAGGGCAACAGCGCCCTCCTCGGCAAGATCAACGAGGTGCTCAAGGCCTCCGCGGCGGACGGCTCGTACGCGCAGATCTACCAGAAGTGGTTCGGCAAGGCGCCGACCTGGCAGCCGGGCGGTGCCGCCTAGCACTAGTTTGAAGCCGCCCTGTGGCCGGTGCCCACGCACCGGCCACAGGCTTGTCGCCACCTGTTTGAGGAGAGAAATGGCTCTGAGCCGCCGCCAGCGACGTTCGGCCTTCCGGACCGGGCAGTACGTCCTGCTGCTGGTGATCGTCATCGTGCTCGCGCTGCTGGCCGACTGGAGCCGGATCGGCAAGGCGTTCTTCGACCTCGAAGTCGCCGCCAAGCAGTTCCCGGACGTCATCACCGTCGCACTGAAGAACACCATCGTCTTCACCGCGCTGGGCTTCGCGCTCGGCCTCGGGCTGGGCCTGCTGCTCGCCCTGATGAGACTTTCCTCGGTCGGCCCGTACCGCTGGTTCGCGCGCGGGTACATCGAGTTCTTCCGCGGCCTGCCCGCGCTGCTGATCTTCCTCGCCGTCGGCATCGGCGTGCCGACCGCGTTCGACACGACCCTGCCGCGCAACGTCGCGATCATGCTGGCACTGGGCATCGTGTCGTCCGCCTACATGGCGGAAACCATCCGCGCCGGGATCCAGGCGGTGCCGCGCGGACAGGTCGAGGCCGCGCGTTCGCTCGGTATGTCACCCGCTCGCACGATGATCACCGTCGTGATCCCGCAGGCGTTCCGGATCATCCTGCCGCCGCTGGCCAACGAGCTGATCATGCTGACGAAGGACTCGTCGCTGGCGTTCCTGCTCGGCACCACCCCGGCGCAGCAGGAACTCGCGCAGTTCAGCCGCCAGGCACTGCTCGAGGCCAAGGGATTGACCCCGATCGTCGTCGCCGGTCTGTGCTACCTGGTCATCACCATCCCGCTGTCGATCCTGCAGCAGCGGCTAGAGAAGAAATACGGAGCCGGAGTGCCCGGCGGAGGAACGGTATGAGCACCCAGACGATCGTCGAGGTTTCGGGACTGCACAAGGCGTTCGGCGAGCTCGAGGTGCTCAAGGGCATCGACCTGACGGTCCAGCGGGGCCAGGTCGTCTGCATCATCGGCCCGTCGGGCTCGGGCAAATCGACGCTCCTGCGCTGCGTCAACCTCCTCGAGGAACCACAGCAGGGCAAGATCGTCGTCAACGGCAGCGAGATCACCGACCCGGACGTCGACATCGACGGCGCCCGCACGAAGATCGGCATGGTCTTCCAGTCGTTCAACCTCTTTTCACACCTGAGCGTGCTCGACAACCTCACCGTCGCGCAGCGCAAGGTGTTGAAGCGCGGCAAGGACGAGGCGGTGCGCATCGCGCGGGAAAACCTCGCGAAGGTCGGGCTGGCGGAGAAGGAGTCTTCGCTGCCGACGCAGCTTTCCGGCGGGCAGCAGCAGCGCGTCGCGATCGCCAGGGCGCTGTCGATGGACCCCGACGTCATGCTGTTCGACGAACCGACCTCGGCGCTGGACCCCGAACTGGTCGGCGACGTCCTCGCGGTCATGCGGCAGCTCGCGCAGGAGGGCATGACGATGCTCGTCGTCACACACGAAATGCAGTTCGCCCGCGAGGTGGCCGACATCGTGCTGTTCATGGACGGCGGCGTCGTCGTCGAGCAGGGCGCGCCGGACCAGGTGATCGGGGACCCGCAGGAGGAACGCACGAAGACGTTCCTCTCACGGGTCCTGAACCCGAACCACCAGGGTTAGCGTCCTCGGAGCTGCGACTCCAGCTGGACGACCTTCGCGACGATTTCGTGCGGCCCGGCGCCCATGAGGCTCACCCAGCCCTTGGCGTCCGGGCCGAACACGACGCGGCCCTGATCGGTGTCCATCCAGCCCGGTGGTCTCTCGACGCGTTTCCGGTTGCCGCCGCCGTCACGGATGGCGACGTAAAGCCTGCCGAAGAAGGTATGCGGCGACCGGATCCACTGGAGGATCTTCTTGGCGTCACGGACGCTCGGGCCGCCGCCGGTCAGCGTTTCGCCCTTCATCAGAACCTGCAGGTCGTCTTCCGAACAGTTCAGGGACGGTGTGCGCGCGGCGGGGGCCTCGGGGAGCAGACCGGTGAAATCCTGCGCCAGCGTGTCCGGCCGCGTCGGTGTCAGGTAGACGACCTTGTCGACCAAGACGACCGTGACCGCTTCCCGGCCGCTGCCCGCGGCGCGAACGGTCCGCTCACGGCCCTCGGACTTCACCCACGAGTAGTACTCCACCGCCGGCCGCTGCAGAAACCGCAGCGTGTCAAGGAATTCGTCGTCGATCCGGCCACGGGTGAGCAGACCTTGTCCGTCCAATTCGGACTGTGCGGTCGCCGCGAGCTCGCGGCGTTCCTCGGGCAGGTACCACTGCGCGCCGCGGACGAGCGTCGGATGGATGTCGCCGAGATTGTGGTGGTCCAGCAGGGTTTCGTAGGTCTGGAGCGTCAGCTCGACGGGTTTCCGCAGCACGATTACGCGCCGATCACCGGCGGAACCGGCTTGTCCCCGTCGTAGCCGCCGAAGAGGGTGTCGCCGTCCTCTTCCTGCAGCGTGATCTTGCGCTGGTGCTCTTCGTCCTCGCCGCCCTTGCCCTTGCCGGCACCGGCGCCCATCCCGCCGCCACCCATGCCAGGCGCGCCGGGGCGTCCCGCCGCCGCGGGCCCTCCCGCCGGTGTACCGCGCATCGCACCTTCGCCAGGCATACCGGCGCCGACGCCGCGGCCGGGCCCCATACTCCCCGGCCCACCCGTCGAGCCGCCTGGCCCGAACCCTCCGCCGGGCCCGAAACCGCCGCTGAACCCACCCGAACCCGGGCCGAAACCGCTACCGCCACCAGGTCCAGGGCCGCCTGGGCCTGGCCCGAAGCTCGGCGGGCGGTGGTCGCCGGGCCGCACCTGCGTCCCTCGGTCCCACTGGGACAGCTCGGTTCGATCGTTCGGCTGCGGCGAAGGCAGCGGTCGCGGAACCTGCGGAATCCTCGGCGGCTGCGGGACCTGCGGCGGCCTCGGCGCCTGATAACCCTCGGCGCCCGGAGGCGCGCTGTACGAACTCGGCCCGCCGGTATACCCCCCGGGGCCACTGTGCCGCCCGGAGTCGCCGGGCCCGCCGCTGAACCCGCTGACCTTGGTCTGACCAGGATCGACCGGATCCGGCGTGATCGGCCCGGACGAGACGTTCGGATCGTGCGCGGCCGGATAGGCCGGCGCGAGCGACTGCTGCCGCGGCTGAGTGCTCTGGTAATACGGCTCGTAGATCTCGACGTTGTGCTTCGTGTCCGCGTCGAACTTCGCCGCCGCGATCTCGTCGTCACTCGCGCCGATGGACAAGACGTCCTCGGGCCCGCTGTCCCCCGCGCGCTCCTTCTCGACCGGACGGACATTGCCACGCGTGTAATGGAAAGAGGCGTTCTGATCGAACATCGACTGGCGAGCGCGATCCATGTTCTCGCCCGCGATCTTGGAGGTCGCGATGAGCGGCGCCAGGCCCGCTACGCCGCTGTCGGCGGCCTTGCCCTTCCAGAAGGAACTGAGCGCGGTTTGGCTGTTCTCCATCGCCTTGCTGATGTCCTCGTGGATCACCAACAGCTTGTGGGAGGCCACTTGCGCCGCGTCGAGCCGCTTCGTGGTCTGGGGGTTGGCGTTGAGCTTCTCGAAGATCTCCCAGCCGCTGTAGGTCATTGCGCCGCCTTGAGATGCTGAATCGCGTACGTACCCAGTTTGGTGGCCATGCCACACGGATCAGACCGGTTCGGGTTACTGGTCCCAGGTGTCGCGATGATCGTGTACATGAGGTCGTTGCGGACACCGACGGCCAGATTGCAGACATAGCTGCGTTCGCCGCCGTTGGCGAAGACCACAGACGGATACCCGTCGATCGGTTCCGACGGCTTGAAGGTAGTGAGGCCGCTGCCCTGTGCGTTCAACGCGTACAGGTGACTCAGGCCGTCACGTTCGCCGGTGTTCATGCCCGCACTGATCGTGCCCAGCCCGTTGGCGAAGACCCAGGTGCAGACCTTGCCGGAGGACAGTTCTTCCACGCGGGATCGGTCCACCGCGCCCCCGCCGAACGCTTGTACCTGGTCGTTCTTCACGACGCTGCAAGGATCGGCTTCGGCGGCAGCGGTGTCGAGAGGCTGATCGATGTTCGGCGCACCGGCCCGCGGTAGCGAACTCGCCTGGCCGGCGGGGGACGAGGGCGCTGGTGTGGTCGGGTTGCCGTTGTTGGAATCGCTGCATGCGCTGACGAGCAACGCTGCTGTCGCCAAAACCAAAAGGGCCGAACGCGATCCCATTCAAACTGCCTTTCCGACGTCGCGGATAGCGTCCAAAGCGGCTTGGTCCTGCCGCTGGTACGCGTCACGGATTTGCCTCAACGTATCCACATAGGCAGTGGTGTAGTCCACCGCGCTGCGGAGAAACTCCTGGTAGGCGGCGCCGGACGCGTTGGCCTTGGCTACGTATCCCTCGCTGCCCACCTCTGTACCCATGGCATCGATCCCGGTGAGGAACGTCGCCTCGGTATTGGCACGGCTGTAGTCATTGTCCAGACTGTCCTGGAGCGCCTTGATGACCTTGTCCATGGCTGCCGGGTCGAACTCCCAGCCGTTGTTAGCCGAAGCGGCCGCGAAGTCCGCTTTCGCCTGGCCACTGCCGAGTTTGGTGTATTGATCCGGGTCAGCCGGAGGTGGCGCAGCAGTTGCACCGGAGATCATCCCCGCACCCGGCGGCGGTGCCTGCGGCGGCGTGGTGTTCAGCTGGTCGTAGACCCCTCGAGGGCCGCTTCCCGGTCTGGTCATGTCGTGCCTCCCCGCACGGGCCGCGATGGGGCGCGACCTACCCGTAGTTCCCTACCGACTCCAACCGGTGACGATAGCAGCAGGTAAACCGGTGATCAGCACCTTCGTGAAGATCGCCATCGAAAGATGGGTCGCTCGATCCGATCTGGTGCACTTCGTCCCGGATGACCATTTTGGCTGGCCGGATCGCAGGGCTTGGGAGGAGACAGACGCGCTATCCCCTCCGAATGAAGCGAGTCGTCGGCGAGCTAAGCGCCGGCGAGGTTCGTGATCGCCGCTGCCGCGACCTTGGTCGCCATCCCGCATGGGTCCGAGTAGGAAGGATGGTGGTCGGTCAGGCGCGGGATGACGGTGTTGACGAGGTCATCTCGAACACCGACGGATCGACCGGCTTGAAGGTGGTGAGGCCACCAGTTGCGTTCTGTGCATAGAGGGCACTTAGACCGTCCTTGTTCCCAGTGACGAGACCAGCGCTGAGGGTGTTCGGCGCTTCCTGGAAGATCCAGGCGCAGGCGTTCCCCATGGTCAGGTCGTCGACTCGCGTCCTCTTGATCTTTCCGCCGATCGCCTCGATCTCGGTGGTGGGGATGGCGCTGCACGGGTCAGCCTCGACGGTCGCCGTGGCGGCGATCGGTTTCGTCACCGCCGGTGCTCCATCGGACGGAAGCCGCGGCGAAGACGGCGAACTCGTCGGGCTGCCAGCTACCTGTGTGCCGCAACCACCGCTCAAGAGCGATGCTGCCGCCGCCAAGACCAAGAAACGCTTCATCTCGTGCTCCCCGCACGGGCCCCGAAGGGCGCGACCTACCCGTAGTCATCACCGACTGCGGTGCGTGACCGTAGCAGCGAACCGCTGAACCGGCGGCCGATCCGGCCAAGATCACCACCCCGAACCCGAACGGCCTGGTCCGGAACCCCGGACGGCCGTTCTGCCGTCGTACCCCGTGGCAGGTTCCGGTCTGATGTCCTGGGCCACTTGCGAATCCCGTGTGTGATCGGCTTCGCTGGTGCCCGAGGAACGACGGGGGAGGGAACGAAACGATGCCGGGTTTTCGGCGCAACAACGGGCCGCGCGATCCGGGGGAAGGCGACCAGAACGGCGACACGTCGCTGCCACCGCTCGATCCGTTCGATCCCAACCCCGACAAGCGGTACGAGGTCCCGGCGTCCGAGCTGATGAAGCCGGGTACGACGGGGCTGCTCCGCTGGCGTCGTCAGGCGACCAACGCGCCGATCGTGCAGGTCGAGGACGCGTACATCACCGGGACGCTCGATCTGCGCGCGGCCGACATCAAGTACCTGTTCCGGTTCGAGCGGTGCAGGTTCGAGCATCCGCCGGACGTCCGTGAGGCGCATCTGCTCGGGCTCGTGTTCCGCAAATGCTGGCTGCCCGGGCTCAAGGCGCGCAACCTCCGCACCCGCAACGACGTCCGCCTCATCCGCAGTGTCGTGCACGTCGACGCCGAGCACGAAATCGAGGAGACGACGGTCCAGCGCGGTGACGATCGCGAGCGCGGGATGCCGAACGCGGCGGTCAACCTCACCGACGCGGTCATCGAGGGCTCGGTCGTGCTGACCCGCACGGTGATCACGCATCCGCGCGGCAAGGCGATCCAGGCCGACCGGGTCAACATCGTCGGCGCGTTGCTGGCGTATCGGTTGGTGGCCAACGGGGAAGTCCGCATCCCCGGCATGCGCGCCGGCGGTAACGTCAACTTCTCCGGCGCGACGCTGAACAACCGGGACGGCTTCGCGCTCAACGGGAACGGGATCCACATCGGCGGCAGCCTGTTGTGCGAGGTGGACAACTACGGGCCCGCCGCGCAGCGGAAACGCTTCTCCGCCAGCGGGATCATGTTCCTGCCGAGCGCCACTGTGGACAGTGACATCATCTTCCGCGAGGCGAGGCTTTCGGTGAACCAGTCCGGGCCGATCGTCGTCGACGCGTGGAAGTCGAACGATCCCTACATCGATCCGCGGCCGGCGCTGGTCGCGGATCGCTCGACGGTCAAGGGAAACCTCGAGCTGAGCGACGGGATGCAGGCGACCGGGACGCTGCGGATGGTCAACGCCAGGATCGGCGGTTCGCTGCGGCTGGCCGGTGCCGAGGTCCAGGTCGTCCGCGGGCAGACCATTCCCTACTACGACCGCGCGATCCACCTCGACGGGACCACCATCGGCGGCGACCTGGAGGCGACGAGCCTGCGGGTGCCGTCCGGGCAGTTGCGCATGGCCGACATCACCGTCGGCGGCAACGTGCTGGCGTGGAACTCGATGTTCCTCCACCCGCGCCGCGACGTATTTTCCGCGCGGCGCGCGAAGATCGCGGGCAATTTCCAGCTCACCGACGCGACCGTCCAGGGCACCTTGCGGTTGCAGGGCGCCGAAATCGGCGGCAGCGTGAACCTCTTCGGCACGAGTTTGACCGAGCCGGGCGCCCGCACGCGCACCAGTTACTCGCTGGACGTCCGCACCGCGCGGATCGGCCGGGACCTGATCCTCACCGAGAACAAGGAGCGCCCGTTCGTCGCGCAGGGCGGGGTCAACCTCGACGGCGCACAGGTCGCCCGGCGCGTCGACTTCCGCGGCGCGCGGCTGGGTTCCCTGCCGCAGCACGGGATCGCGCTCGACGGCAGTGATGTCTCGGCCGACGAATTCCTGCTCACGCCCGGTGTCCCGCCGGACGGCCGGATCGTGCTGCGGCGCGCGCATTGCGGGACACTGGGCGACAACGAGGCGTTCTGGGCGTCGACGACCGGCATCGAGCTGGAGGATTTCCGGTACGACGCACTGCAAGAGGACATCGCGCTCGACGACGACCGGGCGATCGACCATCGGATCGCGTTGCTGCGCAAGGCGATGGACGGTTACCGCCCGGGGCCCTACGACCAGCTGGCGGCGACGCTGCGCGCGTCCGGTAACGAAGAGCACGCCTCCACGGTGCTGCTGAAGAAGCAGCAGTTCCGGTACGAGGCGCTCGCGAAGGGCTTCAAGTTCTTCGGGCCCGGCGTGCACGTGTGGAGCTGGTTGCAGCGGTCGATGGTCGGCTACGGCTTCCGGCCGGTGCGCGCGCTGGGCTGGCTGCTGACGCTGCTCGTGTTGGGAAGCCTGTGGTTCGGGCTCGGCGTCGACGACTGCATCACGAATCCGAAGCTCACGGTGAGCGGGCCGCGGTGCCTGGTCAACCAGGACGACACCGGGCTGCAGTGGAATCCGGTGCTCTACACGATCGACCTCCTGGTCCCGATCGTCGACTTCGGCAACAAGTCGCGCTGGTACATGCACGGCATGGACAACTGGGTCGCGGCCGGGTTCACCGCCTCGGGCTGGGTGCTGGCGACGACGGTGGCGGCCGGCATAAGCCGCATGCTCCGCCGCGACAACTGAGGGTATTTCACATACCCTCAGTACGGAGGTATGTGATGACGCAGCGCAGCGCCACCGGCAAGATCGCGATCGCCGCCCCGCCCGAGAAGGTGTACGCCCTGGTCAGCGACCCGGGCGCCCTCGCGGACATGGCCGAAGAGTACGAAGGACACCGCTGGGTCGGTGCGGCGAAGGAGCCCGCCGTCGGCGCCCGGTTCCGCGGCCGCAACCGCCGCGGGATCCGTCGCTGGAGCACCCTCTCGACGATCACCGACGCCGACGAGGGCAAACGGTTCGCGTTCGAGGTGACCACGTTCGCCGGTCTCCCCGTCGCGCGCTGGCAGTACGACATCGAGGCGACGGCTGACGGTTGCGTGGCCGTCGAAAGCACGTGGGACCGGCGGCCGGGCTGGCTACGCGGGCCGACGTCGCTGTTCACCGGGGTCTGGAAGCGGGACGACGCCAACCGCGCGAACATCGCCGCGACGCTGGCCAGGCTGAAGGCCGCCGCCGAGTCCGCTCACTCCACGAACCGCGACCAGAACTCGATCTGACGCGGCCCGCCGGGCGGCGGCGGGCCCAAGGGCTGGTCACAGAAGTCGTGCCGCAGGTATCCCCGCAGGTCGTAGCCGTAGTAGACGATGTCGGTCTGATACACCGAAAGCACCGGATATCCCGAGCTCCCGGCGATCCCGGGCAGATACCGGTGCCCGCAGACCGGCACGAGCTGAGGGGCGCACGCCAGCTGCGAGCGGGCCCGCGAAAGCGCGTCGGCGAGGTCGATCGGGCGCATGCCCCAGTCCGACGGCCAGAAGCCGTTGTGTTCGACGTCGTACAGCACCCCGTCGACCGGCCAGTCCAGGCGTTTCCGCAGCTGGTCGGGGTTGCCGCAGCGCCAGTCCGGCCAGCGGTCGCCGATCGGCACCCCGGCGGAGAGGAAAGTGCGGTGGTCGGCGGCGAACCGGAAGCCGAAGCGGGCTTCGACGTCGTCGAGCTCGGCCTCGCTCAACCCGGGACGCACGGGTTCGGCCAAGCTCGCCTGGAGGTCGTGTGCCTCCTCGATGGTGAAGGCGTGCTCAACAGTGGACATGTGTTCGAGCCTAAATTGCGCACCGCGAAGACGCCTTCCCTTTTAACACCACTCCCTCATCACCCACATGGGCCTCCTCCCTCGGGGTGAGCTCGCCCTCTCAACGCCTGGACCTCGGAACAGCACGGCCACGGGTGTAGTTCACTCATGTCGTGACTTCCCCACGAACGCAGTCCCGCGTCCGGGCTCCCGAGCTCGACGGCGACGGGTGGCTCAACACCGGCGGCGAGCGGATCACGCTCGCCGGGCTGCGCGGCCGCGTCGTCCTGCTGGACTTCTGGACCAGCGGCTGCATCAACTGCCTGCACGTGCTGGACGAACTACGCCCGCTGGAGGCCGAGTTCGCCGACGTCCTGGTGACCATCGGCGTGCATTCGCCGAAGTTCCTGCACGAGGGCGAGCCGGCCGCGATCGAGGCCGCCGTGCGGCGCTACGAGGTGCACCACCCGGTCCTCAACGACCCGAAGATGGCCACCTGGTCGCAGTACGCGGTCAAGGCGTGGCCGACGCTGGTCGTCGTCGACCCCGAGGGTTACGTCGTCCACGTCGCCGCCGGTGAGGGGCACGCCGAGGCGTTGCGCCGGGTGATCGCCGACCTCGTCGCGACCCACGAGGCCAAGGGCACGTTGCGCCGCGGTGGCAGCCCGTACGTCCCGGTCGAGGAGCAGCGCACCGAGCTGCGCTTCCCGAGCAAGGCCGTCACCACCGCCGAAGGCCGCATCCTGGTCGCCGACACCGGTAACCACTCGATCGTCGAGTTCGCGTCCGACGGCGAGACGATCATCCGCCGCTTCGGCAGCGGCGAACGCGGTGCGCAGGACGGGCCGTTCGACCTGGCGAGCTTCACCGAACCGTCCGGGATCACCCTGTTGCCGTACGAAGTCGCCGAGCGCGCGGGGTACCACGCCGTCGTCGCCGACACGGCCGGTCACCGGCTGCGCGGTATCGACCTGATCACCGGCGAGGTCTCCACGGTCGCCGGCACCGGCCGTCAGTGGCGCGACGGCGTCGACACCGGCAAGGCGCTCGACATCGATCTCACCAGCCCCTGGGACGTCGCTTGGTGGGGGCCCGCGGGCGGCGTCGTGGTCGCCATGGCGGGCAACCACACGCTGAGCGTGTTCGAGCCGGTCTCGGGCACCATCCGCCGCTTCGCCGGGACGACCGTCGAGGGCCTGCGTGACGGCGACGTCCACGAAGCGTTCTTCGCGCAGACGTCCGGTCTCACGCCCGACGGGCGGAAGCTGTGGCTCGCGGACGCGGAGACGTCGGCGCTGCGCTGGATCCAGCCCGAGGGCGAGACGTTCACCGTGCACACCGCGGTCGGCGTCGACCTGTTCTCCTTCGGGCACGTCGACGGGCCCGCCGACAAGGCGCTCCTGCAGCATCCGCTCGGGCTCGCCGTGCTGCCCGGCGAAACCATCGCGATCGCCGACACCTACAACGGCGCCATCCGCCGCTACGACCCGATCACCCGGCAGGTGACCACGCTCGCGACCGGGCTCGCGGAGCCGTCCGGTCTGCTGGTGCACGACGGTGAACTGCTGGTCGTCGAGTCGGCGGGAAGCCGCGTCGGCCCGGTGCCGCTCGGGGAGCAGGCGGTGGCCGGGGACGCGCACGCGGTCCGCCGTCCGCCGACCGTGCTGGCGCCGGGTGAGCTGGAGTTCTCCGTCGTCTTCACCCCGCCGCCCGGCGAGAAGCTCGACGATCGGTTCGGCCCGTCGACGCGGCTGGAGATCAGCGCGTCGCCGCCCGAATTGCTCGCCGACGGCGCCGGGGTGGGCACGGACCTGTTCCGCAAGCTCCGCTTCGCCGAGGGCGTCTCCGGCGGGGTCCTGCAGGTCGTCGCGCAGGCCGCCAGCTGCGATGACGGAGGCGAACACCCCGCGTGCCGCATCACCCGCCAGGACTGGGGCGTGCCGGTGCGATTCGAAAAGGGCGGGGAAACCGCGCTGAGCCTGGTCATGGCGGGCGATCCGGGTAAGTAGAGTCGTACTCGTGTCAGATCGGCCGAAACTCGAGATTCAGATGCTGCAGGACAGGGTGCTCGTGAAGCTGTCCCCCGAGGACGGCGAGCGCCGGAGTTCCGGCGGCATCGTCATTCCCGCCACCGCGCAGGTCGCGCGGCGCCTCGCGTGGGGTGATGTACTGGGCGTGGGCAACAGTGTGCGGAACGTCAAGACCGGCGATCGTGTGCTGTTCAACCCGGACGACCAGCACGAGGTCGAGATCCAGGGCGAGGGGCACCTGGTGATGCGGGAACGTGACATCCACGCCGTGGCGACCGAACGGACCGAACACGGCACGGGGTTGTACTTGTAGCTCGGCTGCGGGAGGGGTGGGGAGAGTTGGCACGCGATGGGCAAGACGACCTGTTCACCGACGACCTCCTCCCGGACTCCGACCAGGACCTGGTGGACGAGCTCTTCGAGGGCGACCGGGTGGTCCAGCCGCCACCTACGCCCGCGTCGAAGCTCCGCAGGGGGCTCGGCAAGGCCCTCATGGTCACCGGGGTGCTCATGGGCCTCTTCGTGGTCGCTTATGCGGTCGATCTGATCGTCAGCGCCGGGGACGTCCCGCGCGGTGTCACGGTCGCGGGGATCGACGTCGGCGGCCTCACGCACAAGGAGGCCGAGTCGAAGCTCCGCCGTGAGCTGGAGCCCAGGCTGATCGAGCCGGTGCGGGTGCGGGCGGGCGACGTCCGGACGGTGCTGTACCCGACGTCGTCGGGTCTCGGCCTGGACTGGCCGCAGACGCTGGGGCGCGCCGGACATCAGCCGCTGAGCCCGTACACGCGGCTGATGTCGTTCTTCAGCAGCCGTGAGGTCGGCGTCGTCACCTGGACCGACGCGCCGAAGCTCGAAAAGGCCGTCTCGGACCTCGCCGCCGCGAAGCTGAACCGCCCGCCGGTCGAAGGGAACATCACGTTCCAGCCCGTTCCGGGCAGCGACGGCGGGGTCGTCGCGGCCGCGGTCGAGCCGCGGCACGGGCAGACGGTGGCCGACGTCAAGGAGGCGGTCACCGCCGTCACGGATCGCTGGCTGAGCGACGAGGGCGTCGAGTTCAAGGTGAACGTCGCGCCCGTGAAGGCGACTTCGCCCGGTGTGCACGCGGCGCTCGTCAAAATCGTCGTCCCCGCGGTCGCGAAACCGCTCGTCATCCGTGGCGAGGGCAAGGACGCGACGCTGAAACCGCACACGATCGCGGAGTCCTTCCAGTTCGCCGCGCGCGACGACGGGAACCTCGAAGTCCGCATCGACCAGGGCAAACTGCGCGCGGCCGCGCAGCCCCAGCTCAAGGAGACCGAGACCGACGGGGCGGACGCGCAGATCGTCTTCGTCGGCGACAGGCCGGCGGTGCAGCCCTCGAAGGACGCGCGGAAGATCAACTGGGACCACACGTTCTCGTCGCTGACCTCGGTGCTCGCGAAGAGCGAAGAGCGGGAGCTGAAGGCGGTCTACGACGCCAGCAGCCCGGCCGTCAGCACCGACGCGGCGAACGTCCTCGGCATCAACGAGGTCATCGGCGAATTCACCACGTCGGGACTGAGCGGGCCGGCGATGACGAACGTGCAGGCGTTGGCGAGCAGGGTTTCCGGCGCCATCGTGAAGCCGAACGAGACGTTCAGCCTCGGCGCGCGGTCCGGGGTGAGGACGGCGGACGCGGGGTACGTCCCCGCTCCGGTGAACGAAGACGGCACCGGGCCGGTCGTGGTCGGCGGCGGCGTCTCCCAGCTCGCGACGACGCTCTACAACGCCGCGTACCTGGCGGGCCTGGCCGACGGCGGGCATCTGGAACACGACCACTACCTGGACCGCTATCCGGTCGCGCGCGACGTGAAGGCGATCAACGACGACGGTTCGCCGGTCGAGCTGCAGATCGTCAACGACGCCCCGACCGGGATCGCGATCCAGGTGCTCCCCGCGAACGGTTCGGTGACCGTGCGGATCTGGGGCACGAAACGGTTTTCGGTGCAGAGCGTCGGCGGCGAGCGGCACTCCTACGTCCCTCAGCCGGTGCAGATGGGGTCGGGGCCCGGCTGCGTACCCGATCCCGGCACGGCCGGGTTCAGCACGTCGGACACCCGCGTGCTGATCGACGTGGTCACCGGGACGGAGGTCCGCCGGGAGACCCGCAACGCGACCTATTCGCCGCGGGCCGCGGTCATCTGCGCCTGAGCTTCACCGCAGCACCATGCAGCCGCGCGCCTCGAAGTCCGCGAGCCACGACGGCTCCCGCAGTTCCTTGTTCCAGCGCAGATCCAGCTTGTCCAATTTGGACAGCCGGGCGATGGACGACGGCAGCGAAGTGAGCTTGTTCTCGCGCAGATCCAGCTGACGCAATTCGCTCAGCTCCCCGATGGAGGACGGCAAGGACGTCAGCAGGTTCTTCCGCAGATGCAGTTCGCGTAGCGCGGAGAGCGTCCCGATGGACTCCGGCAGTTCGGTCAGCCCGTTGCCGTACAAGCGGAATTCGCGCAACGAGGCCAGCCCGGAGAGGTCATCCGGAAGGGTGGGGATGCGGTTGTCCGTGCAGCCAAGGTATTTCAGCCGTCCGAGCGAACAGAGCGCGGCGGGGAATTCGGTGAGCCGGTTGTCGCTCACGTAGAGGTATTCGGTCAGCCCGGAGAGTTCGCCGAGTTCGTCCGGCAGGGCCGGAAGCTCGTTGTGCCCCAGATCCAGCGTGTGCAGGTTCCGCAGGGCGCCGATCGCGGGCGAGAGGGCGGTCAGCCGGTTGGCGGCGAGATTCAGCACGCGGAGCCCGGACAGCGACCACAGCTCGTCGGGAATCGACGTCAGCTGGTTGTCGTACAGGTCCAGATGTTCGAGCGAGGCAGGGAGGGGAAGGCCGGACAGGGAGGTCAGCCCCTGGCCACTGAGATCGAGTCGAGTGGTCACAGGGGCCGACCATAGGCGATGTGCCGGCCCCGATCAGGTCACGGCGCGGTGCCCGCCGCCCTTCACCTTCGCGTAGATGGCGGCCGCGGCGATGACGCCGACGACGGCGGCGCCGACCTGGAAGGCGTGCCGGATCCAGTCGATGCCCGGGGTGTCACGGACACCGAACACACCGGCCAGCCAGTTGCCGATGAAAGCCGCGATGATGCCGACCACGATCGTCAGCCACATCGGGATCTTCTGATCGCCGGACGCCAGCATCCGGCCGATGACACCGAGGATCAGCCCGACCACGATCGTGGTGATGATGCCCCAAAGGCCACCCAACATGGTTCCTCCTTCGCTGGAGATCGATGAGCCCACGGTGACACCGATTCGGGCTCATCGCGCCTCAAGACCCCTTACCGGGTGACACCTCGGCGTCCGTAGAGGTTCGCGGCCAGGGTCACCCCGATACCGGCGAGGACGATCTGGGTGATGAGTTCGAGCCAGTCGAAGCCCTTCGTGTCCGCGTAGCCGAGCCCACGGGCGATCGCCGTTCCGATGAAGGCGGCGACGATACCGACGACGATGGTCAGCCAGATCGGGATGGACTGCTTGCCGGGGGCGAAGAACCTGCCGAGCACCCCGAGGATCAAACCGACCACGATCGCCGTGATGATGCCGGTGACTGTCATTGAGACTCCTTTGCCGAGGTCTCCGCCGGGAGGGCGGACTCAGCACGGAGATGCCCGGCCGCAACGCCCTCGAAACCAGAAAGGCCCCCTCCACGCGGGAGAGGGCCTTTCGTCACGAAACCGTTTAGAACGCGGCTTCGGGAATGTCCATGAGGCTGTTGTCCGCGGCCTCGACGATCGCGCGACGCGACGTCAGCTCCGGCAGCACGTTCTTCGCGAAGAACGACGCCACGGCGAGCTTGCCCTCGTAGAACGGGACGTCCTTCGCGGACGCGCCCGCGTCGAGCTTGCCGATGGCGACCTCGGCGTGCTTGATGAGCTGCCAGCCGATGAGCAGGTCGCCGACCGACATCAGCAGGCGGACCGTGTGCTGGCCGACCTTGTTGATGTTCTGCGGGTCTTCCTGCGACGAGGTCAGGTAGCCGATCAGCGAGCCGAGCATGCCCTGGGTGTCTTCCAGCGCCTGCTTGAGCAGGCCGCGCTCGTTCTTGAGCCGCCCGTTGCCGATCTCCGACTCGATGGTCTTCGTGATCTCCCCGGCGACGTAGGCCAGCGAAGCACCCTTGTCGCGGACGATCTTGCGGAAGAAGAAGTCCAGCGACTGAATGGCGGTGGTGCCTTCGTACAGCGAGTCGATCTTCGCGTCACGGATGTACTGCTCGATCGGGTAGTCCTGCAGGAAGCCCGACCCGCCGAGGGTCTGCAGCGACTGCACGAGCTGCTCGGTCGCGCGCTCGGAGCCGACCCCCTTGACGATCGGCAGCAGCAGGTCGTTGACGCCGTGCGCGACCTTCTGCGAAGCCTCGTCGCCCTCGCCGGTCCACACCTGGTCCTGGAAGGTCGCGGTGTAGAGGTACACCGCGCGCAGGCCCTCGGCGTACGCCTTCTGCAGCATCAGCGAGCGGCGGACGTCCGGGTGGTGGGTGATGGTGACGCGCGGCGCCGCCTTGTTCAGCATGTTCGGCAGGTCGGCGCCCTGGACGCGCTCCTTGGCGTACTCGAGCGCGTTGAGGTAACCGGTCGACAGCGTCGCGATGGCCTTCGTGCCGACCATCATGCGGGCGTACTCGATGACCTGGAACATCTGCGCGATGCCGTCGTGCACCTCGCCGAGCAGCCAGCCCTTGGCGGGCGTGCCGTGCTGGCCGAAGGTCAGCTCGCAGGTGGTGGAGGCCTTGATGCCCATCTTGTGCTCGACGTTGGTGACGAAGGCACCGTTGCGCTCGCCCAGCTCACCGGTCTCGCCGTCGAAGTGGAACTTCGGCACGAGGAAGAGCGAAAGGCCCTTGGTGCCGGGCCGGGTCTCGATGCCGGGGCCCTCGGGACGGGCGAGCACCAGGTGCATGATGTTCTCGACCATGTCGTTCTCGGCCGAGGTGATGAACCGCTTCACGCCGTCGATGTGCCAGGAGCCGTCCTCCTGCTTGACGGCCTTGGCGCGGCCGGCGCCGACGTCGGAACCGGCGTCGGGCTCGGTGAGCACCATGGTGGCGCCCCAGCCGCGGTCGATCATGATCTGCGCCCAGCGCTTCTGCTCGTCGGTGCCGTTCTTGTCGACGATGCCGGCGAAGTTCGGGCCCGCCATGTACATGAACAGCGGCGCGTTGGCGCCGAGGATCAGCTCGGCCGCGGCCCACTGCACGGTCGGGGGCAGACCGAAACCGCCCAGCTCGTTCGGCAGGCCCAGCCGCCACCATTCGCCGTCCATCAGCGCCTGGTAGCTCTTCTTGAACGACTCGGGGATCTTCACCGAGAAGGTCTTCGGGTCGTACACCGGCGGGTTGCGGTCCGCGTCGGCGTACGAGTCGGCGAGGGGACCGGAAGCGAGCTTGTTCAGCTCGGTCAGCACGCCGCGGGCAGTCTCCTCGTCGGATTCCGCGAGGACGCCCTTGCCGAGGCGGTCCTGCACGCCGAGTACCTCGAAGAGGTTGAACTCCAGGTCTCGGACGTTGCTCTTGTAGTGGCCCATTTCGTCACTCCAATGTGTTCGGCTCCCCGGCCGGGCACACGTCCCCTACTCGCCGGTAACTTCAGGATATTACCTGTGGGTAACCGGCGGCAAGTGAATGGCCACTGTTGTGATGTGTAAATCAGCAATACGGGGGGTCTCAGCGCGATGACGGCGCGATCGAAGAAGCGGCGGGCGTCTCGACCGGGGTGTGCCCGTCGTCCGGGTTCGCCACCAGGATGCCGGAGCGGAACGCGATCGTCACCGCATGTGTCCGGTCACGGGCGGAAAGTTTGCGCAGGATGCTCTTGACGTGCGTCCGCACGGTTTCCACGGACAGGAACAGGATCTTCGCGATCCCGGAGTTCTCCAGTCCCTCCGCCACCAGTTGCAGGACCTGGTACTCGCGGCGGGACAGCGGCATCAGGCCGCGCGCGGTCGCCGCTTTGGGGGCGTCGCCCGGCTTGGGGAGCACGGGCTGGCGTTTCGGCCGCGCGGTCAGCGCCGCCAGCGTCGGGTCGATGTAGCGGCGGTCGCTGTGCGCGCGCCGGATCGCCTCGGCCAGATGCCGCCCGTCGGTCGCCCTCGGCACGATCGCGTGCACACCCGCCGCGATCGCCGCGGCGAGGTACTGCTGCGTGCGGTTCGTGTCCCTGATCATCGTGATGATGACCAGCGCCGGATCGCCGCCGCTGAGCAGGCGGGACAGATGACAGTTCGGGTCGAGCGCCGAATCCAGCACGATGACGTCCGGTTTGAGCTGTTCGCACAGCTGGAGCGCCGCGTGATGACTGGCCGCGTGCCCGAGCCACTGCAGGCCCGGCGTGCGATGGACCAGGGAGCTCAGGCCCTCGCAGAAGATCGGGATCGGATCGACGGCGGCCACGCCGAGTCCGCGGCCGCCTGGTGACAGTCCGCCAGGCCTGCCGGCCTGAGTTCGGTTCGGCTCGATGCTTCTCATCACGGACCCCTCCGTTTTCCTGCCCCGCCATCTCCGGACGAGAGGACCCGTAAGTCCATTCGGTGACCACCGCCCCCCGGCGTGGTCACCCTCGTCAACCGGTCCCCCTGCGGGACCGGACGGAGATGACACCTCGTAACTATTACGAGTCAGTAGGTGGGAGCACGTGACGCGATATCCCCCTCATAGATGTATCGCTCCGTCTCGGCAAACTCTGCGTATCGGCTGGTGGTGGAACTCTTGCTCGAATGAGCGCGCGGAGGTCAGAACCTGACAAGTTCGCTACTCAGAGTGGACTTCGATGCGAAGGCGGCCGAATTCGTCCCCGAGCGCCGCGGGTGTCCAATGCGCGTTCAATCCGCTGGGATTGGGCAGAACCCAGACCCGTGCCCCGCCGATCTCGCCGTCCTGCGGGCCGATCTTCGCCTTCGGCAGCCCGAACGCCGTCCGGAAGGCCGTGATCCCCACCACGGCGAGCCAGCGTGGCCGGTATTCGGCGACCCTCGCGGCGAGGAGGCGCCCGCCTTCGCGGAATTCGTCCGGGGTCAGCTCGTCGGCCCGCGCCGTCGTCCGCGCGACGACGTTCGTGATGCCGAGGCCGAGGCCGAGCAGTTCGTGTTGCTCGCTGGGGTCGAGCAGGCGCGGGGTGAAACCGCCGCGGTGCAGCGCCGGCCAGAACCGGTTGCCCGGCCTGGCGAAGTGCAGACCGAGCGCGCCCGAGTAGAGACCGGGGTTGATCCCGCAGAACAGCACGTCCAGATCGGGCGCGATGACGTCGTCGATGGTCTTGCCGTAGGCGGCGGCCAGCTCGTCCTTGGTCGGTTTGGTCCTCACCGTGCCAGTTTCCGGCAAGCTGGCGGATATGGAGCAGGGGGCGTTCACGGCCGACGGCTGTCCGGTCGAGGTCTACCGGCTGCTGCCGCCCGGCGACGAGCCGGAGACGGTGCACGCGGCGATCCCGGACGGCGCCTCGATCCTGGAACTCGGCAGCGGCGTCGGGCGGATCACGCACGCCCTGCTGGACCTGGGGCATCAGGTGGTCGCGGTGGACGACTCGCCGGAGATGCTCGCGCACGTCCGCGCGGACAAGGTGTGTTCGAAGATCGAGGAACTGCGGCTCGGCCGGGTCTTCGACGCGGTACTGCTGGGCAGCCACCTGGTCAACACCGCTTCCGCGGTCGATCGCGAGGCCTTCCTGTCCACTGCTCGCGCCCACGTCGCGCGCGGTGGCCGGGTGCTCGTCGAGTGGCATCCGCCGGAGTGGTTCGAGTCGGTCCGTGAAGCCCAGGGCGGCAGGCTGGGCGAGGTCGACGTCCGACTCGAGCGCGTCGTCCGTGACGGCGACCTGCTGTCGGCCGTCGTGCGGTACTCGGTGGCCGGCGGATCGTGGAGCCAGCCCTTCACCTGCCGGCGTCTGGACTCGGAGGCGCTGAACGCCGCGCTGACCAGGGCAGGCCTGGTCTTCGAGCGCTGGTGTACCGACGACCGGACCTGGTTCTCGGCGAACCCCGCGTGACCTGGGACACCCACTTTCGTCTCAAGGGGTGGTCAAGTCACCACGATGTGCGTACTGTTTGTGATCTCGCACACAAGGTCGTCTTCGAGGAGGCGTTTTGCAGCTCTCGCTCATCCTCGGCCTGGTCGCGTTGATCTTCGTCGTGGCCACCGTGCTGGTGATCGCGGAAGACCGGCGGGCCGCGCGGCGCGCGGCCCAGCGGCGGCAGGCGAGGCTAGCGGACCTGGGCGAGGTCGACCCGCTCGCCGCGCAGCGGCTGCACCTCGACCGTTGAGGGAGCGGGCTTCCGCACGAGGCTGAGCAGCAGGGCGCCGGCGATCCAGCCGAGCATCGCGCCACCGGTGTTGTTGAGCAGGTCGTCGACGTCGAAGATCCGGTAGACGTAGGGCGCCGTGCCGAAGTTCGCGGTCAGCTGCGTGACCTCGATCAGCATCGACGCGGCGAGCCCGATCAGCGTCGTACCGATGAGGCCGCGCTTCCAGAGCGCCCTGGCGAAGAAGCCGAGCGGGACGAACAGCAGCACGTTCATGGTGGCCTGCTGGAAGGTCTGGGTGGTGAACCAGTCGGCCATCGGCAGCCCGTGCTTGAGCAGTTCGGTGTGGATGTCGGAGACCCACTGGAACGGGTTCAGCTGCACGGTCTGGCTCAGCCTCTTGAAGCCGGGGCCGGGCAGCGGCAGGAAGGTCACCGCCAGCGTCATGGTGGTGTAGAGCAGCACGGCGGCCGTGGTCAGGACGGGACGAAGCCGCACCCGGCCGTGCCGCGCGTGCAGGACGATCAGCTGCGGGATCAGCACCGTCGCCCAGAGGGCGAAGAAGGCGATCAAGCCGTACTGCAGGGCGGTGACCTGTGCGTTCGTCATGGCCACGACGTTATGGATCAACCGGGTGCGGCCACTTCGGTCGAAGGGCCGCCGCTGCCGGATCCGGATCGGCCGAGTGGCCGATCCGGATCTTGGCCGATCGGCGATATTCGTTCCCTGTTCCGCCGGTGGACGTGGGATTCTGCCCGGATGGTGCTCGTTCGACGGCTCATCCCCGCGGATCTCGACGTCTTCCGTGAGATCCGCCTGCGTGCCCTCACGGACACGCCCGAGAACTACGGCTCGATCGCCGCGGCCGAACGCGCGCAATCCGACGAGGAGTGGCTCGCGAAGCTGACCGGGGACGTTTGGTTCGCCGCCTTCGACGACGGGCGTCCGGTGGGTCTCGTCGCCGGACGGGTGCGGGAGGACGACTGGATCCTCTACTCGATGTGGGTCGCGCCCGAAGCCCGCCGCCGGGGATTGGGCGCCAAGCTGATGGGTGAAGTGCGGTCGGCGGCCGAGGACCATGGCGCGCGCGAGGTGTGGCTGCACGTCGCGGAGGACAACGACCACGCCCGGCGGCTGTATTTGAAACTCGGTTTCATCGCGACGGGGGAACTGGAGCCGATGCCGAACGACGTCACCCGCCGGCGCGAACGTCTCTATCTGCCGGTCGCCGGGTGACGTTTGCCTATCGTCCGTCTTTCTGCCCTGGTGAAGGTCGAATCCGCGAGGCAGACTCCTCCGCCGTGCGAATCGGAGGAAGCATGAAACTCACTACCCGGCTGGCCGTGGTCGCCGGTGCCGCGCTGACCGCGCTGGCCGCCGTCGCCGCGCCCGCGTCCGCCACGTCGGCGACCACCGACGTCCGGCTGATCACCTTCAACGACCTGCACGGCAACCTCGAACCGCCGTCCGGTTCGAGTGGCCGTGTCACGCTCCCCGGCGGCAAGACCGTCGACGCGGGAGGTGCCGCCTACCTCGCGACGCACCTGAAGAAGCTTCGCGGCGAAGCGCAGAACTCGGTCGTCCTTTCGGCAGGTGACAGTATCGGCGCGTCACCGGTGATCTCGGCGTTGTTCCACGACGAGCCGACCGTCGAACTGCTGAACCGGCTCGGGGTCGAAGCCTCCGTGGTGGGCAACCACGAATTCGACGAAGGGCTCAAGGAACTCCGGCGGATGCAGCACGGCGGCTGTCACCCGACCGACGGCTGCCAGTTCCGCGAGTCCTTCAAGGGCGCGAACTTCCCCTTCCTCGGGTCCAATGTGTACTACGAGAACGGCCTCCCGGCCTTACTGCCGTTCAGCATCGAGTTCTCCGGCGGTGTCCCGATCGGCGTCATCGGCGCGACGCTGAAGGATCTGCCGCAGGTCGTCACGCCGGAGGCGATCAAGGGCCTGAAGTTCGGCGAAGAGGTCCAGGCCATCGACCGCACCGCCAAGCTGCTCGACATGGTCGGAGTCAAGGCGCAGGTCGTGCTGCTGCACCAGGGCGACAACTCCGAGACCGCCGGTCCGGACGAATGCAAGGTCAAGCCGGGCGCGGCCACTGCCATCGCGCAGAAAGTGACGTCCACAGTGGACGCCATCTTCACCGGGCACAGCCACCAGCAGTACAACTGCCTGATCAACGATCCCGATGGCCGACCGCGCCCGGTGATCCAGGGCGCGTCGTTCGGGCGTCTGCTGTCGGTCGTCGACCTGAAGATCGACCGCCGTACCCTCGACGTCGTGCGTGGTGAAACCAAGGCCCACAACCAGATCGTCACCCGTGACGTCAAACCGGACCGCGACGTGCAGGACCTGATCGACGAGGCAAGGACCAAGGCCGCGCCGATCGCGAACAAGGCCGTCGGCACCATCACCGCGGACCTGTCCGCCAAGGGCGCCCCCTCCGGTGAATCGCCGCTCGGCGACGTCATCGCGGACGCCCAGCTCGAAGCCACGAAGTCGAACGGCGCGCAGATCGCGATGACGAACCCGGGCGGGATCCGCACGGACTTCACCCACAAGTCGTCGCCCGCCGGCGAAGGCGAAGGCGTCGTGACCTACGGCGAGGCGTTCGCCGTGCAGCCGTTCGCGAACATCATGCAGACCATCACGCTCACCGGGGCCGACCTGAAGAACGTGCTCGAACAGCAGTGGCAGGCCAACGGGGTCGTGCGGATCCTGCAGATCTCGAAGTCGCTCAAGTACTCGTACTCGGCGTCGGCTGCCCAGGGCACACGCGTCTCGAACCTGACGCTCGACGGCACGCCGATCGACCCGGCGGCGTCGTACCGCGTTTCGGTGAACAACTTCCTCGCCGCCGGCGGGGACGGCTTCACCGAGTTCACGAAGGGGACCAACCTGTCGGGTGGTCCGGTGGACCTCGACGCGCTGATCGCGTACTTCGGGGCGCACCCCGGTATCGCTCCGCCTCCCGCGGACCGGATCACCGTCCTGCCGTAGCCCTCGCGAGTGCCATGAACGGTCCGTTACTCGCAAAATTTGCGAGTAACGGACCGTTCATGGCGTCTACGGGGTGGTTTTGTCAGTGACCCAGGGCACAATGGCCGCCATGACGACCTGGCAAGAAGTCGTGGAGATGGCGGGCAGGCTGCCTGAGGTCGAGGAGTCCACTTCGTACCGCACGCCGTCGCTCAAGGTCGCGGGCAAAAGCTTCGCCCGCCTGCGCACCGAGGCCGAAGGTGCGCTGATGCTGCTGTGCGAGCACGCGGAGAAGGAGGCGCTGCTGGCCTCCGGCGACCCCGCGTACTTCACCACACCGCATTACGACGGCTACGGCGCGATCCTCGTCGACCTGGAGAAGGTCGAGAAGACGCAACTGCGCGAACTCATCGAGGAGGCCTGGCGGATGAAGGCCCCCGCCAGGCTCACGAAAGGACTGAACGACTAGCGGAGTTCCCCTTCGAGCAGGCTCATCAGGTACTCGTCGTGCCACTCGCCGTTCTGGCCGCGGAACGACTGCCGGTGCCTGCCGTCCACCTGGAACCCGAGCTTCTTGTAGACGTGGATCGCGGCCTCGTTGTCGACCACCACCCACAGCGCGATCATGTGCAGCCGCATCATGTCGAAGCCGTAGCGGCAGAGCGTGCGCATGGCGTCGGTTCCGTAGCCGCCGCCCCAGTGGTCCTTCTCGCCGAGATAGATGTCGAGCTCCGCGCGGCCTCCCTCGGGCGTGGCGTCGCGCAGGGTGCAGGTGCCGATCAACGTGCCGACCGCGAGGCTCTCGATCGCGAAGTCCACCTGGCTGAAGCTGTTGGGCTTCCGGTGGGCGAAGCGCTCGCGGATCTGGGCGAGGGATTCCGGATGGTCGGCGGTCAGCCAGCGCGTGACCTCCGGGTCGTTGTGCCATCGCCACAGCGTGTCCGCGTCCTCGGGTTCCAACGGGCGCAAGCGGATCAGTTCACCGGTCAGCATCGTCCATCCCAAGATCGGTATCGGGACTTTCCAGACTATTGGGCGACACCTGCGAGCAGCCACCGCTTAACGGGGACTTCCAGCAGCACCCTGGCACCGAACGGTTCGATCTCCTCGCCCGCCGCCCAGCCGTCGTACTTCGCCGCCAGCGCCTCGAGAACGTCCGCGCGCAGCGTTCCGCGATGGACGCGTACCAGGCCTTCGGCGACGACCGGCGCGTCGCCGTCTTCCAGCGCGAGACTGACGCGCGGATCATTGCCGACGTTGCGCACCTTCACATTCCGCTCGCCGCTGCCGATCCAGAAGACGCCGTCGAGGTACACGAACCACACCGGCGTGACGTGCGGTGATCCGTCGGCCCGGAGCGTGCAGAACCACGCGTTGCGCTCCCAGGCGAGCCGTTCGATAAGCGATTGATCACGTTTCACCTGGTCAGCCTGCCCGAAAGCTAGGGTGCCGGGCGTATGAAGGTCCACCAGTACTGCTACTTCGCCTTGAAGAGCGAAACCGTGACCGCCGGGGAGATCACCGCGCGGCTCGGCATGGAGCCCGACGAGGTCCTGGTACTGGGTTCGCGGTCCGCCGAACACCGGTTGCCGCGGATGCACGCCTGGAAGGTGACGCATCGCGGTTCGGAACCGGTCGACGACCAGATCGAGAGCGTGATCGGCAGGCTCGCCCCGGTCCGGCCGGAAATCCGGAAGCTGGTGGACGAAGGCGCCAGCGCGGTGCTGCAAGTGGTGCGGTACTTCCACCACCGTGACGGCGGCGAGGAATTCGGCTGGCACCTCTCGCCAGCCGTGCTCGCGTTCCTCACCGAAGCCGCCGCCGCCCTCGACGTCGACGAGTACGACCTCAGCGAATGAGCTTCCGCCGGTCCGGTGCGCGGCGGGAACGCCGAAGATGGTGGGATGGTGCCCCACAGCCGGACAACCCCGTTGGGAGCCCAGCATGTCGAGCGAGAACTGGCCGCTGAGTCAGGATCCCGAGTCGCCGGTGATCATCTCCCGGTCGCTGGTGGAGGACCCGTCGAACCTCGCGTTCGTCGTACTGGACGACGACGGCGACTGGTTCATCAGTGACGGCAACGAGTTCTCCGAGGACATGGAGGAGAACAAGGACGCGTTCGGTGCGCTGCCGCTGCGGGAAGCGGTGGAGCTCATCCCCGAACTCACCGCGCTCGCCGGCCTCCCCACCGGTATGGCCGCCGACTGGGATCCGGAGCGGCGTTCGTGGCTGCTGAGTTCGGTCGCCGACTCGGACGACGACGAGGAAGACCTCCTGGTGCGCGCCGCCCGCCTCGCCGCGTGGACGCATCCGGGCTCGCCGCTGGAGGAAGTCCACGTGAGCACCGAACTCGCCGAGATCTCCACCGACCCCGCCGCCCCGGCCCGCGCCGTGCGCCAGGTCGTCCGCGAGGCCGACGGCAGCTGGCTGCTCGTCGGCTTCCAGGTGCCGGAAAACGAGGATTTCGAGGTCGAAGCCCTCGAAATGGAACACGCCGTCACGCTGTACCCGGACGTCGCCCTGGTCTTGAGCGCCGCGCCCGGCCAGGTGTACGACCGGCCGAGCGCCGACGCCCCGTGGGAACTCGTCGAAGGCTAGAAGCAGCGCAGCCAGACGGCGTGGCGCCACGACATCCCGTCGGCTTGGACGTCGACGACTCCGAGCTGGACGTGGGTGGCGGCCATGGTGTCCGTGCCGACACAGGTGGGCCCCGATGAGCCATCACGCCAGATGTTGTCGGCGCTGGTCCACCGGGCGCCCGCGAGGATGAAGCCTTCGCCCTTCGAGTTGCCCTCCGGTGTCTCGGTGAGCCAGACCGTGTTGCCGGCCGAGTTCGGCCGCGCCCAGCCTTCGACGGTGGTCGGCCGGACGTCGCGGTTCAGCAGCCAGGTCGCGGTCACGGCAACCGCCGTCGCGGCCACGACTGCCGTGACCACGTGTCTCTTGATCGTCTCGTTCATTCTGTCCGGCCGAAGTCGCAGTACATGACGTGAAGCCCGATGCGCCCCAGCGTCGGGTGCTCGAACGCGCCCGGTACCGTGCCGACGGTCTCGAACCCGAGCCGTTCGTAGATCCGGATTCCGGCGACGTTCGACTCGGCGACCGCGTTGAACTGCATCCCCGCGAATCCCCGTTCCCTGGCCCACTCCAGGGCGTTCGCACACAGCGCGCTCCCGACCCCCTTGCCGCGCAAGTCTTTGTCCACCATGAAGCTCGCCGTCGACACGTGCGATCCGGGCCCGCCGCGGTTCGGCCCCATCTTGGCCGTTCCGAGCACGCGGCCGTCCTCGACCGCGACCACCGTCCGGCCCGGCGGCGCCTCGACCCATGTCCGGCGGGCGTCGTCCTCGGTGAGGTCCGGGTCGTAGGTGTACGTGTCCGCGGCCCGCACTACTTCGCGCACGATCGGCCAGACGTGCGCCCAGTCCTCTTCGGTGAATTCCCGGATCTCCATACCTGGCACGGTAATCAAAAACTCGCCCGGCGGTCCTGGCCATTGCCAGGCGAAGCCGGATAGCAGGGGAAGAGTGTCGAGCCGATCGGCTCAGTAGTCCTTCCGGTTGATGATCGGAAGCGGGCTCTGACCTGCGGGCGACGCTCGTTCGGGGTGGCCGTCCAAGGGTTGTGTTCACGGGTCGCGCGCCTGATTGAGACCAGGATGAAGGCATGACGACTGGCGAAAGCCCAAATTCGGCTGCTCCCCGTGAGGAGGCGCGCCGTCTCCTCACGGCCGTCCCCGATGAGCGGGTGTCTGCCGCGCTGGCAGCGCTCAGGCGGCTGACTGAGGCGCCACTGGGCGCCGAGCCGCGGCGCCGTCGTTTCCGTACTGTAGGTGTGTTCGACGGCGAACATGATCTTGGTCGGCGTGCCAAGGAATTGGCCCGTGACGAACTCGGCGGCGGATCGAGTAAGTCCGCGTGATTCAGGTCGCCACCGGTGTTGCGCGATGATGACCACGAACGCTGCGCGGAGCTCCTGGCTTCGACACTCGAACCACTGATCTTGCCGGAGCCGCTGCTGGGTGGAGATCGGCTGCATGCTCGGCTCCCGTGCCGCGCCTCAGCAGAGGCCGATTTCCTCCGGACGTCGCTGACGGGCTTTACACCGTCGGGTCCATGATGCGTGCGTCATCGCCATCGCAGTGCGGCTTGGCATCACACGTGTGGCGACCCTCGATACGCGTCACTTCTCTGTAGTCAAGCCAAAGCATGTTGCCGCGTTCACCTTGTTGCCCTGAAGTTCTCCTGCGACCGCGAATACGCTGATATCAAAGGAGGCGTTTCCTGAAACCGGCCTGTACCAAGCGATTGTAGGCGTCGGTCACGCTGCCTGGAATCGGCTGTCGAATGGCGAAACCGCGCTCGGCGTGGACGGTGATCCGTTGTGTGTCACCGACGAGCATGGTGATCACGCGGTCCACGTCGCCGATGCTCTCGACGTAGTCATCCAGCGGTAAGGGCCGGGAAGCGCAGATGACGTCGACCTCCGGCCACAGCTTCTTGCAGGTCGCGTATGCGCGCCGTTGTTGATAGGGCCGTGAGATGAGAACGACCGACCCGACCTCGCGAGTCTTCAGCAGGCGACGCGTGAGCGCGATGTTGTCTCCGGTGTTGCGCGCCTCGGGCTCGACCAGGATGGCGTCATCCGGGACGCCCAGCTCCAGTGCGTGCTCGCGGTAGTGCACCGCCTCACCGCGCGGGAAGCGTTCGATGGTGGTCGGGGCGTTGGCCCCGGTGAAGACGACGAGCGGGAACATCCCGGCGTGGAACAGTTCCGCGGCGTAGGTGGCGACACCGAGGTCGTGGCTGCCGAGTCCGATTCCGACGTCCGCGGGCCGGAGTTCGTGGCGCATGTCGTGGTAGTCCCAGAGCGTCTGGACGTCGGCGCGAAGATCGTCCGGCAGGGTTGCGGTCATCGGGACTCCGAAGCAAAGCGAAAGCCCCAGGTCCAAAGTGGACATCCACTGACCTGGGGCTTTCGCGTGAGAGCGGATGACGGGAATCGAACCCGCGTATTCAGCTTGGGAAGCTGATGTTCTACCATTGAACTACATCCGCAGTGCGTGGCCAGCATACATGGTCCGGATCTCCCCTTGCCAAGCCCCACCCCATCCTTGACGCCGCCCGCAAAAGTGACAACACTTGTTGTCGACCTCGGAGGTGATCCGGATGGGCGAACGGCTGCCTGATCCCGAACTGTTCCGTCAAGGCGGCTTCCGCGTCGCGTCGAGGTTGTTCATCGAGGGCGACATCAGGGGTGACGAGCGCCAGGTGGCTCGGTTGCGGCGGTTCGCGCAGCGGGAGGATCCGGCGGCCGACGTGCTGGTGCCGCTGTTGCGCCAAGGTGCCCAGGGCCAGTTCGAACAGGCGCTGCGGCAAGGCATCGACAGCGTCGAGAGTCCGCCGGAGGAACTCGAAGCCTTCTTCCGCGACGTCGAGGCGACGCCGTACTGGGTCGACCCGGACCGGTTGGATCGCGGAGCGCGGGCGATCACGCGCGCCGGGTTGCTCGGTCTCTTCCCGCTCGGCGACGTCTCGCTGATGGGTGGCTATCTCGCGTCGCGCGCCACGAAGGCGCTCGTCGGCACCGGTGAGATCGAGTACAAGGCGGCGCGACGTCTCGTCGAGACGGCGACGTGGTGGATCCACGTGACGACGCCCGGCGCGCTGGTGCCCGGCGGGCGCGGGTACGAGTCCGCGTTGCGGGTGCGGATCGTGCACGCCCATGTCCGCGCGGCCATGAATCGCCGCAAGGACTGGGATTACGCCGCTTGGGACAAGCCGGTCAACCAGGTCCAGACCGCGGGCACGCTCCTGCTCTTCTCGCTCGTCTACGTCTTCGGCACGCAACTGCTCGGGCTCCGCTACAGCGCCCGCGAGCGCGCCGACATCCTGCACCTTTGGCGTTACGTCGGCTGGCTGATGGGCGTCGACGAGGAACTCCTGCCCGCCGGCGAGGACGACGCCTGGCGTCTGTTGTGGCTGCTCGCCAGCACCGAGTTCATCCCCGACGACGATTCCAAACGGCTCGCCGCCGCGCTCATGAAATCCCACGCCGGGATCGGCGAGGGCCGGGGCGCGCTCGGCAAGGTCCTCGCGCACGTGTCGGTCGCCGGGCACGGAGCGATCAGCAGGCTTCTGCTGGGCAAGACCAACGCCGACTTCCTGGAGCTGCCCGACGATCCGATCGCGCAGGCGGCCGTGGTCGCGGCGGCAGGCGTCAACTTCGCCGCCGAGACGGTCCGGCGGGTGGTGCCCGGCGCGACGGCGCTCCAGGAGCTGCTCGGGGCCGCCGGGCGGCGCCACTACCTGCGGCAGGTCACCAAGGTGTTCGGGCTCGACCCGACCTACGGCAGGCACATGAAGGCCGCTTGACTACGCTGATCGCGTGCTCCTCAGCGACCGTGACCTCCGTAAAGAGCTCGACGCCGGCCGTCTCGGCGTCGACCCGTTCGACCCGACGATGGTCCAGCCGTCGAGCATCGACGTGCGACTCGACCGCTACTTCCGCGTGTTCGACAACAGCAAGTACACGCATATCGACCCGCAGCTCCAGCAGGACGAGCTGACCTCGCTGGTCGAGAAGGAGGGCGAAGACCCCTTCGTCCTTCACCCCGGGGAGTTCGTCCTCGGCTCCACCTACGAGACCGTCACGCTCGCCGACGACCTCGCCGGCCGTCTGGAAGGCAAGTCCTCCCTCGGCCGCCTCGGGCTGCTCACGCACTCCACCGCGGGCTTCATCGACCCCGGCTTCTCCGGTCACATCACGCTGGAGCTGTCGAACGTCGCCAACCTGCCGATCACGCTCTGGCCGGGGATGAAGATCGGTCAGCTCTGCATCTTCCGCCTGTCCAGCGCGGCGGAGTTCCCGTACGGCTCGAACGAGGCCGGTTCGCGCTACCAGGGGCAGCGGGGGCCGACCCCGAGCCGCGCGTACAAGAACTTCCACCGCGTCGACACCTGGAGGTAGCGCGTCAGCCCACCGGGGCTGCCCAGTCGATCCGGTGCCGCCACATGAAGGCGTTCGGGTCCTCCTCCGGCGTGTTCTTGAACGCGCGCGTGAGGAAGAAGTCCCGGATCAAGCGTCCGACGGGCCCGGCCGCCTTCGCGTCGCCGTTGCGCTTGCCACGCTCGACGACGGCCTCGACGCGTTCGCGGCGCAGTCCTTCGTAGGCGGCGAGCGCCTGGGGAATCGAGGGCACGTCACGCAGGCATCGCGCCAGCGTGACGGCGTCCTCGATGGCCATCGCGGCGCCTTGCCCCGCCGCCGGTGAGGTCGCGTGCGCGGCGTCGCCGATGATGACCATCCGGTCCGTCCGCCAGGCCGGCACGCTCGGGAAGTCGTACGTCGCCCATGGCCGGTAGATCTCCGGTGTCGCGCGCACGATCCGCGCGGCCGGGGTGCGGTCCACCGCCAGCTGCCGGATCAGGTCGTCTCGCCAGGTGGTCGTCACCGCGAGGTCGGCCGGAGACGGCTCGTGCTTCCGGGGGACGTTCGCGAACCACCAGACGCCGCCGTCCGGGTGGACGACGTGGGCGAAGAACAGCCGTTTGCCGAACGTCATGTGCATGACGCCGGGTTCGTCGTCCAGCCGCAGGCCTTCGGTCACGCCGCCGGTGTTCAGCAGGGGCACGTAGCGCGGTGACGGCGCCCGCGGGTCGATGACCGTCCGCACCCGCGAGCGGAGCCCGTCCGCGCCGACCAGCAGGTCGCCCTCGGCCGACGAGCCGTCCTCGAAGGTCGCGAGTACGCCCGAAGCGGTCTCGCGTGCATCGGCCAGACGCTTGCCGTAGCGGATTTCGATGCCGCGTCTGACGGCTTCGTCGCGAAGTCCGATGTACAGCTCGGAGCGCAGCACGGTCTGGCTCACGGTGCCGTCCTCAAGCTGTCCACCGAGCGCGAGGTCGGCGAGTTCACGGCCGCCGCCCAGCCGCATCTTGATCCGCGGTGTGTCGAAGCCCAGTCCTTTGACCAGACTTTTCAGGCCCAGTGGTCCCAGCGCGTCGAGACCGTTCACTGCCAGGGTCAGGAACGCGCCGACACCTTCCGCGGTCCGGTCGTACGCCTCGTGGATCACCGGCTCGTGACCCGTCTCGTGCAGGGCGATCGCCGTGATCGTGCCCGCGATACCCCCGCCGGCGATCAGTACCTTCGCCATGTAGTTCACCCCATCGAATATCTTAGAAACTAATTCGTTCTGTCGAACTAAAGAGTCCGCTAGGCTGGCCGGCGTGTCAAGCGAGCGAGCTGAACTGATCGAGCGGGTCCTCGGTGGGTCGCGAGCGCTGTCGACCGAGACGGTCATGTTCCACGCCGCGATCGCCGAGCAGCGCGGCCTTTCGGTGGTCGAAAGCAAGGTGACCGACTACCTCGCCCGCTTCGGACCGCAGACGCCGAAGGCGCTCTCGCGGCTTGCGGGGCTCGCGCCGGCCTCGATCACCGCGCTCATCGACAGGCTTGAGAACAAGGGGATCGTCGCGCGGAAGCCGCATCCCGAGGACCGGCGGAAGGTGCTCATCGAGATCGACCGGGCGGCGATGGCCTCGGCCGCGCCGTTGTGGGATCACCTGGTGAAGTCGGTCCGCGAGGCCTGCGAGAAGTACACGGACGGGGAGCTGGAGACCGTGATCCGGTTCCTCGCCGACGCGACGGCGATCACGCACGACTCCACGGGTCGCCTCGGCCGCTGACCGGTATTACTACTTTCGGGGGTATTGCCGTAACCAGTTCGTGATAGTTTTCGGCCCCGTGTCCCCCAATAGAACACGAAGCCGGTTACTGCTGGTCACGCTCAGCGTCCTGCTGGGCGGAGTGATCGCCAGTGCGAGCTACCTGATGGTGACCGATCGGTTCCAAGGTACTGCGCTGAGTAATCTTTCACTGAGTGTTCCCGACACCAAGGGCAGGCCCGGCGACGCCCTCGCGAAGCCTCCTTCGTACTTCGGTCAGACGTCCGCTCCGGCCCCTGGCGGCCCCGCGACCGGTTCGCCCGCGCCGACCTCGTCTTCCGCCGCCGCCACGTCTTCTTCCGCGCCGCCGAGTTCGTCGTCCGCCGCGGCCGAGCCGCCCGCTCCGACCTCCGAGGCCCCCAAGCCCTCGTCGAGCAAGGCGCCGGAGCCGCCTCGTTCGCAGGACAGCTCGCTCGCCGGGCAGGTCATCGACCTCGTGAACGCCGAGCGCGCCGACGCCGGTTGCTCGCCGGTGAGCAACGAGTCGCATCTCGCCGCCGCCGCGCAGGGCCACAGCGACGACATGTCGGCCCGCAACTACTTCTCGCACACGACACCGGAAGGCGTCACGTTCGACCAGCGCATCCGCGCCGCCGGCTACGACAAGCCCGGTGCCGAGAACATCGCCAAGGGCCAGTCGAACGCCGCCAAGGTGATGGACGCCTGGATGAACTCCGCGGGGCACCGCGCGAACATCCTCAACTGCAAGCTGAAGAAGATCGGCGTCGGCGTCAACACCAAGGGCATGTACTGGACGCAGAACTTCGGCTACTGACCCTTGCCCCAGTCGCCGTAGCGCGCCAGCACGGCCGCGCGCAGTTCGGTGTCCGTGCGCGGGACGGGTTCGATGAACACCTCGGTGACGTCGCCGAACGTCTCCGCCAGTTCGGCCGCCATCCGGACGCAGGCGCGTTCGACCTCCGCGGCGCCGAGGGAATCGTCGAAATCGACGCGGGCGCAGACGAGCACCTGATCGGTGCCCATCAGCATGGTCTGCAGATCGACGACGGCCTCGATCTCGGGCGTGCCCATCAGGTGGTCCCGCACGCCGCGCACCAGCCTGGGATCGGCCTGCCTGCCGATCAGCAGGCCGCGGTTGGTGCGCCCGAGCATGTAGGCGACGAGCGCCAGCAGCACCCCGATCGCGATCGACGCCGCGCCGTCCCAGACATGTGATCCGGTGAGCTGGTGGAGCCCGATCCCGGCGAACGCGAGCAGCAGGCCGATCAGGGCGGCCGAGTCCTCGAACAGGACGGTCTTCGGGGCCGGATCGTCGATCATCCGCAGATAGACCGAGACCTTCTGGCCCGATTCCGCGGCGTCGCGCCGCACCTGCCGCACGGCCTGGAACCACGAGACGGACTCCAGGGCGAACGCGATCGCGAGGACGACGTAGCCGACGATCGGATCGGTCTGCTCGGTCTCCTCACCGAAGACCGTCGAGAAGCCTTCGTAGAGTGCGAACATCGCGCCGGAGGCGAAGATCGACACCGCCGCGAGCAGCGACCAGAAGTAGCGCTCCTTGCCGTAGCCGAACGGGTGGACGCGGTCGGCGGGGCGGTCCGACCGTTTCAGCGCGGTCAGCAGGAGGACTTCGGTGATCGTGTCGGCCACCGAGTGCGCGGCCTCCGACAGCATCGCGCCGGAGCCGGTGATGATCCCGGCGATCAGTTTCAGCACGGCGATGGCGAGGTTGACCCCGCCGGCCAGCACCACGGTCAGGGTGCTTTCGTCACCGGATTCTTCACTCACCTTGCGTAGCGTAGTGCGAGTGCGGTGATCTCACAGGCGACGCAATCCCTGCAGGACACGTTCCATCAAGGCGAGTGCCGGATGACCGTCGAATTCAGCCTGTGTTTCATGAACGGTGACCAAACCGAGTTCGGCCATATCACCCAAAAGGACCTTTGCAACGCCGAGTGGAACGCATAGTGACGCCGCTACTTCGGCGACGGAAGTCGGCCGTCGGCAGAGAGTTCTCACGGAATGGAATTCGACGCTGAA
This sequence comes from Amycolatopsis sp. TNS106, assembly GCF_019330265.1. Taxonomy (NCBI): domain Bacteria; kingdom Bacillati; phylum Actinomycetota; class Actinomycetes; order Pseudonocardiales; family Pseudonocardiaceae; genus Amycolatopsis; species Amycolatopsis sp. TNS106. The sequence continues at coordinate 6,581,236 of NZ_CP024972.1, forward strand.
CCCCGGCGCGTTCCACGGTGCGTCGTTCCGGACGGAAATCATCGCTTCGATCGCGAAGTTCCGTTTGGACTGCGTGCGTCCGCCCGTGCGGACGTACGGGCGGACGCGCGTGCGACGACGTTCCTGCCGCGGCGGCCGCCGGGCGGCCGGGATGCTGGGGATGGTCGCTTCCTGGGCCATCCTGGCGAATGCCGCGGACGAAGGGACGCGGGCGGGCGGGCGAACGGTCGGCGATCCCGGCAGTGCGAGCCGGTGTTCCTTGACCGAGCGGAGTTCGTGCCGGTTGCCCATTGATTTCCTCGCCCCTTTTTTCGGATCCGCTGCAGCCTATCGCCACGGTGTACCGCCGAACGGGTAACGGGACCGAATGGCCCGGACGCCATAAACAAGAGGGAACATTCTCTCGCATTATGTGCGAGAGAATATCCCCTCCGGTTGTGACGTTCTACTTGTCTTCCTCCGGCAGCGGCGTTCCGGTGGCCGTTTCGTCGGTGGGCACGTCGGCCTTTCCGTCGAGTTCGGCGTCCGAGACGGCGTCCAACGAGGGCGCCCCCGCGGGGACCAGCTGCGGCTCCGGCTTCCGCTTGACGGCGGTCAGCAGCAGCTGGGCGACGTCGACGACCTCGACCTTCTCGCTCGCCTGCCCGTCGCTCTGGCGCGCCGTGACGCCGTCGGTGAGCATCACGCGGCAGAACGGGCAGCCGGTCGCGATCTTGGACGGCGCGGTGCCGAGCGCCTCGTCGACGCGTTCGACGTTGATGCGCTTGCCGATCTTCTCTTCCATCCACATCCGCGCCCCGCCGGCACCACAGCACATCGAGCGGTCGCCGTGCCGCGGCATTTCGCGCAGCTGCGCGCCCGAAGCGCCGACGAGCTCACGAGGAGCGTCGTAGACCTTGTTGTGGCGGCCCAGGTAGCACGGGTCGTGGTAGGTGACGTCCTCGGCGACCGGGGCCACCGGGGTCAGGTGCTTCTCGCGCACCAGGCGGTTGAGCAGCTGCGTGTGGTGCACGACGTCGAACTGGCCGCCCAGCTCCGGGTACTCGTTCGCGAGGGTGTTGAAGCAGTGGGCACAGGTGACGACCACCTTGCGCGCCTTGCGTTCGCGGCCCTCGAAGACCGAGTTCAGGATCTCGACGTTCTGCTGCGCCAGCATCTGGAACAGGAACTCGTTGCCCGCGCGGCGGGCCGGGTCACCGGTGCAGGACTCCTCCGAGCCGAGCACGGTGTACTTGACTCCGGCGATGTGGAGCAGCTCCGCGACGGCGCGCGTCGTCTTCTTCGCGCGGTCCTCGAACGCGCCGGCGCAGCCGACCCAGAAGAGGTACTCGGTGTCGCCGAGGTCGCCGTCGAACACCGGCACCTCGAAGTCCAGGTCCTCGGTCCAGGCGAGCCGGTCCTTGGCGTTCTGGCCCCACGGGTTGCCCTTGTTCTCCAGGTTCTTGAACATCCCGTTGAGCTCGCTGGGGAACGCGGACTCGATCATCACCTGGTAGCGGCGCATGTCGACGATGTGGTCGACGTGCTCGATGTCCACCGGGCACTGCTCGACACAGGCGCCGCAGGAGGTGCAGGACCACAGCACCTCGGGGTCGATGACGCCACCGTCGTCGCCGATGAGGGCCTTCTGGGACTCCGCGATGGCGAGGACGTCAATACCGGCGTACATGTTGTCCCCGGACAGGCCGATCTCGTCACCGGCCATGTCGCGCTTGCCGCCCGCGCGCAGGTACGGCGCCTTCGCGTAGGCGTGGTCGCGAAGCTGCGTGATGAGGAGCTTCGGCGACAGCGGCTTGCCGGTGTTCCACGCGGGGCACTGCGACTGGCAGCGGCCGCATTCGGTGCAGGTGGAGAAGTCCAGCCAGCCCTTCCAGCTGAAGTCCTCGATCTTGCCGACGCCGAAGGTGTCCTCGTCCGGGTCCGCCTCTTCGAGGTCGAGCACCTTGCCGTTGCTCATCATCGGCTTGAGCGCGCCCAGCGCGACCCCGCCGTCGTCCTCGCGCTTGAAGTAGATGTTGAAGAAGGCGCTGAACCGGTGCCACGCGATGCCCATGGTCATCGTGCGGGCGATGACGATCAGCCAGATCGTGGCGCTCATCAGCTTGACGAACGCGAACACCGACACCAGGTCCGGGCTGGCGGGCAGCAGCTCACCGATCGGGTGCGAGACGAACGCGGCCCAGATCGGGGTCTCGTGGACGTTCAGCGCGGACTTCGCGGCGCGGACGCCGATGATGCCGATGCCCTCGATGAGCACGACGGCCTCGATGAAGTACGCCCACTTGAAGTTGGAGCCCTGGAAGCGGGACTGCCGGTCGGCGCGGCGCGGGTGGTTCTTCTGGCGGACCCAGATCAGCACCAGGATGCCGACGATGGTGCCGACCCCGAGCAGCTCCATGAGCAGCTGGAACAGCGACCAGTCGTCGAGGATGGGCCAGCCCCACGTGGGAACGAAGACTTCGCCGTACGCCTCGAACAGGGCGAGCGACCCGATCAGGAAGCCCCACATGACCAGCCAGTGCGCCGGGCCGACGCTCTTGACCTTGTTCATCCGGGTGTGCGCGGCGAATTCCTTGATCAGGGTCTTCATGCGCGGGATGAACGGGCCGTTGCGGGTCGAGTCCGGCTGACCGAGGCGGATCACCCGCACGAAGCGGGCGATGGTCGCGAAGAACATTCCCCAGGCGACGACGCCGAGCAGGACCGAGATCCCGCCGAGCGTCAGCTGTACAGCGCCCATCGTCGGGTGCCTTTCGTCCGAGTGAAGCGTGTGGTGGTTCGGGCAGACTAATGCTTCTTACTGATGGGTAACCCACTGACCGCGCCCAAGTCCCACCGATGTGGTGTACGCCTCTCTTGGTTTTAAGACGATCGTCCAGGTAATTTTTGTGACATGGGTGCGTACCTTCTTCTCGCTTTGGCCATCGCCGCTGAGGTAACCGCCACGGTCTCGTTGAAACTTTCCGAGGGTTTCAGCAAGGTGGGGCCGTCGATCGTCGTCGTGGCCGGGTACGCCTTCGCGTTCGTCGCGCTGGCATACGTACTGAAGGCGGGCGTGCCGGTCAGCGTCGCCTACGCGATCTGGGCCGCGGCCGGGGTCGCGCTGGTGGCGGCCGTCGGCATCGTCTTCTTCAAGGAACCCGTCAACCTCTCCGTGATCGCCGGGCTGGTGCTGGTGATCGGCGGCGTCGTGCTGATCGAGGCAGGAGGCGCGCACTAAGTGAAGATCCAGGTCGACGGTCGCAAGGCCAGGGGCGAGAAGCGGCGCGAGGAGATCCTCGCCGCCGCGCTGCGCGTGATCGAACGGGACGGCGTCGCCGGTGTCACCCATCGGACGGTCGCCGCCGAGGCGGGCGTGCCGACGGCGTCGACCACCTATCACTTCTCGAGCCTCGACGACCTGCTGGTCGCCACCCTCATCTCGTGCGCGAGGGATATGGCGACCGAGGTCTACTGGATGATCGACCGTGCCCGCTCGCGCGGCAGCCGCGGCGCGGAAGAGGTCGCCGGGCTGCTCGCGGAGGCGCTGGGCCCGCGCCGCGGGCGGACGATGGCGGAGTACGAGCTGTACCTGCTGGCCGCGCGCAAACCCGAGCTGCGGCCCGCCGCCCGGCGCTGGCTGGACGTGCTCACCTCGATGGTCCGCCACGACGACGAAGTCGCGTTCCGGGTGTTCCTCGCCGGGATCGACGGCCTGCTGATCCAGGGCCTCATCGACGACGAACCGCCGTCCGCGGAAGAGCTGCGGCCGGTGGTGGACTACCTGCTGAAACCTCGTTGACCTGCTGGGTAGCGTTCGGATCATGAGGACTGTCGGCGCATACGAACTCGACGACGACCCGGCACGGATGGACCTCGACGTGGTGTGGAAGTGCCTGTCCACCGAGGTCTACTGGGGTAAGTGGCGAGACCGCGAACTGGTGGAGAAGGTCTTCCGGAACGCGTGGCGGGTCGTCGGCGCATACGAGACTTCGAGTGGACGGCTGGTGGGGTTCGCGCGGGCGTTCTCGGACACCATCGGCAGCGCGTACCTCGCGGACGTCTTCGTCGTCGACGAGGCGCGCGGCGCGGGGCTCGGCAAGGAACTGGTCCGGGAGATGATCGACAACGGGCCGGGAGCCGAGTTCCGGTGGATGCTGCACACCGCCGACGCGCACGGTCTGTACCGGCAGTTCGGCTTCGGAGACCCGCCCGACGGGCAGTACATGGAGCGAAGCCGGGCGAACGGGCAGGTCTGACGGGTGCGCTTGGCCACCAAGTCCGTGAAGGCCTCCTTGAGGGACCCAGAGTCCCTCAAGGAGGCCTTCACGGACAGCCGGTTCAGCCCTTGTTCTCGTGCAGGGCCGTGAGCGACGCCCGGGCGATGGCGTGGCTGAAGAGGTTGAAGCCGAGGAAAGCAGGCGTAGCGTCTTCGCCGACTTCCAGCTTTTCGACGTCGACGGCGTGCACCGTGAAGATGTACCGGTGCGGTCCGTGTCCGGGCGGCGGTGCGGCGCCGAGGAACTGCTTCACGCCACCGTCCCCCTTCAGGGTCACAGCGCCCTCCGGCAGGCCGGAGCCCGCTTCGTCGCCCGCGTTCGCGGCGAGCGCGGTCACCGACGCGGGGATGTCGAACACCGCCCAGTGCCAGAACCCGCTCGCCGTCGGGGCGTCGGGGTCGTAGCAGGTCACCGCGAAACTCTTGGTCTCGGCGGGAAAGCCCTCCCAGGACAGCTGCGGGGAACGGTCCTCGCCGCCCGCGCCGAAGATCCCGGAAAGCTGGGGCGTCGGCAGGAAGCCGCCTTCCTCGATGTCGGTGCTGCTCAAGGTGAAGGCAGGCAGATCGGGCAGGAATTCGTACGGATCGGGTGCCTGCGGCATGCGTCCTCCTGATCGTCGAACAGATGACGGAGCCAGGTTATGACCCCGAGGACCCCGGTGCGGGATCAGGGACGAATCCGGGGGTTACCCCTATGTCCAACCCGCCGCGCTGCCCTTAGCGTCGAGCTACACGAAAACCTGCTCTGGAGGGACTCAAGACCATGGCGCGCCCACTCCTCGCGATCGGAGGCATCGCGTTGATCGGCGTCGGTGTCCTCACCGGCCTCGGCTGGTGGTGGCCGTCCGACGCGGAGGCCACCTCGGAGGTGACCCAGCCGATCCGCAGCGTCCGGATCGACAACGGCGAGGGCCGGGTCAAGATCCGCACCGGCGAGGGGCCGGTCCGGATCCACCAGGAGTTCCAGTACCGCTGGAACAAGCCTGGCGACGCTTTCCGCGTGGAAGGCGACACGCTGGTCCTTGCCGGTTGCGGCACCACCTGCGAGGTCCGCTACGACGTGGTGGTCCCGGCGGGCGTCCCGGTCTCGGGCAAGCTGGACTCGGGGGCGCTCGACGTCGCGGGAGTGTCCACTGTGGACATCATGGTCGATTCCGGCGACGTGTCCGTCACCGACGTGCCGGGCACCGTGAAGGTGCGGTCCGAAGCGGGCCGCGTCGAGCTGGCGAACATCGGCCAGGCCGTCACGGTGCAGGCGGCGTCCGGCGCCATCAAGGGGGAACGGCTCGGCGGCAACGTCGAGGCCCGCACCGACAGCGGCCGCATCGAACTCGAACTGGTCAAGGGCGCCGACGTCGCCGCGCGGACCGACAGCGGTTCGGTGGAGGTCACCGTCCCGGCCGGCGAGTACAACGTCACCGGCAGCACCGGCAGCGGCAGTCGCGACATCGACGTCAACCAGTCCGGTTCGGCCCAGCACAAGCTCGATCTCAACACCGACAGCGGAAGCGTCAAGGTCAAAGCGGCCTGACGGATATATCGGGGGAACACTTTCTCATGGGAAACAAGGAAAAGCGCGTCCTCGGCGCCCTCGCTCTCGGCGCGCTGACCGCCTTCGGGATCGTCGGCTGCACAGGGGAATTCCAGCAGAAGCTGAGCGACGGCGCACCCGTCACCGAGCAGGTCACCGCGATCCGGGTGGACGTCCCGGTCGGCGCGGTCACGCTCCGGGTGGAGGACGGCGCGCCCGTCTCGCTGCGCCGCGAAGTGACGTACACCGGCAAGAATCCCGGCAAGACCCACAGCGTCGAAAACGGCACGCTGGTCCTCGGCGGCTGTCAGCAGTGCGGCGTGGACTACGACGTCGTGGTGCCGCGCGAGCTGGCGGTCTCCGGGTTCATCGGCACCGGCAAGGTCACGCTCGCCCGTGCGGCTTCGGTCGACTTGAAGGGCGACGTCGGCGACTTCCAGGTGCTGAACACGTCGGGGCCGGTGAACCTGCGCACCGGCACCGGCGACATCGAGGTCGGTCTCGCGAAGCCCGGCGCGGTCACCGCGAACGCGGAGGTGGGGGAGGTCGTCGTGTCCGTCCCTGACGGCGCGTACCAGGTCCGCGCCAAGACGGACACGGGCAAGGTCGAGACCGGTGGCATCCGGCGGGACCAGGCATCCGCGAACGTCCTGGACCTCCAGTCCGGCACCGGCTCGATCACGGTGAAGCCCGTATGAAGACGCTCGCCGCGATCACCGCGCTGACCTTGCTGCCGCTTTCCGCGCTGCCCGCGTCCGCCGCGCCCGGGATCGACTGGAAGCCGTGCGCCACCGAGTACGCGCCGACGCTGGAATGCGCGAGCCTGCCGGTGAGCGACGGCTTTTCGATCGCGCTGGCGAAACTGCCCGCGACCGATCCCGCGCGCCGTGTCGGTTCGCTGCTGACCAATCCGGGCGGGCCGGGCGGGGCCGGCGTCACCGTGCTCAAGTACGGCGGTCGCGGTTTCGCGCTGGACCAGCCGGAAATGGCCGAAGTGCGGCAGCGGTTCGACGTCATCGGGTTCGACCCGCGCGGCGTCGGCGACAGCAGGCCCGCGATCGCCTGCGGGCCGGGGCTGCACGATCCGGCGATCAGCCGCTTTCCGCGAAGCCGCGCCGACTACGACAAGCTCCTCGCGCACAACCGCGCTTCGGGCGGCGAATGCCTGAAAAGGACCGGGCCTGGATTGTCCTCTGTGGACACTTGGCACGCCGCGGACGACATCGAAGCGATCCGGGGCGCTCTCGGCGAGCCGAAGGTGAACTGGCTCGGCGTCTCCTACGGTTCCGAACTCGGTGCCGTGTACGCGGAGAAGTACCCGAAGCGCGTCCGGACGATGGTGCTCGACGGCGCGGTCGACCATTCGCGGCCGACCAGGCAGGCGGTCCTCGAAGAGGCCATCGCGACCGAAAGCGCGCTCAAGGACTTCGCGCGGTGGTGCACGACGTCGGCCGACTGCGCGCTTCGCGGTAAGGACGTCCTCGACGCTTACGACGCGCTGATGCGGACGCCCGGGGGTGTGCCGTCGAAACAGCTCGGACGGAACGTGACCGCGGAGGAGCTGGCGGCCGGTGCTTACGGCGGCCTGATCCTGCCGGCGTTCTGGCCGGACCTCGCGAAGGCGATCGAGGCCGCGACGGCGGGGAACGCGGACGGGCTGGTGCCGTACTCCCAGCTCGACCCGTCTTACGGCGCGTATCGCGCGATCGGCTGTCACGACTTCGGCTCGCCGTTCACCTCCTACGCCGACATGCGGGCGATGCAGGGTTTGGTGAAGACCCTCTCGCCGCACGGCTGGCGGTATTCGGAGTTCTGGGACATGGCGAGCGGGTGCGCGGGCTGGCCGGTGCCTTCGGCGTACCTGCCGCGGCCACAGCGCGTCCAGGGCACGGCACCGATCCTCGTGGTCGGCGGCGAACACGATCCGGCGACGCCGCTGGTGTGGGCGAAGGGGCTCGCGCGGAACATCGAGAACTCGACGTTGCTGGTCGACGCCGGGTACGGGCACACGGGGCTGCTCAACTCGGCCTGCGTGCGCACCGAAGAGGTGAAGTACCTGGTGAGCGGTGTCACACCCGCTCCCGGCACGGTCTGCCGGTAGATCCGGGAACAAGACGGCCGTGCTGCTCGTTGAGCCGGATGCAAGGTTGAGTGAGGGTGACTCAAGTCCGGCTTGACGGAAGCCCCACCATCCCGATACAACTTGCGTTGAGCCCACTCAAGCTGGGTCGAAACGTGCAGGTCACGAACTAGCAGGAGGATCACACCATGGCGCGAGCGGTCGGCATCGACCTCGGCACGACCAACTCGGTCGTCGCTGTCCTTGAGGGCGGCGAGCCGACGGTCATCGCCAACTCGGAAGGTTCCCGCACCACCCCGTCCATCGTCGCCTTCGCCAAGAACGGCGAAGTGCTGACCGGCCAGCCGGCGAAGAACCAGGCCGTGACGAACGTCGACCGGACCATCCGGTCGGTCAAGCGGCACATCGGCACCGACTGGAAGACCGAGATCGACGGCAAGGCCTACACCTCGCAGGAGATCAGCGCCCGCGTGCTGATGAAGCTCAAGCGCGACGCCGAGGCGTACCTGGGCGAGACCATCACCGACGCGGTCATCACCGTCCCCGCCTACTTCGAGGACGCCCAGCGGCAGGCCACCAAGGAGGCCGGGCAGATCGCCGGCCTGAACGTGCTCCGCATCGTCAACGAGCCCACCGCGGCGGCGCTGGCGTACGGCCTCGACAAGGGCGAGAAGGAACAGACCATCCTGGTCTTCGACCTCGGTGGCGGTACGTTCGACGTCTCGCTGCTGGAGATCGGCGAGGGTGTCGTCGAGGTCCGCGCGACCTCCGGTGACAACCACCTCGGCGGTGACGACTGGGACGAGCGCATCGTCACCTGGCTGGTCGACAAGTTCAAGTCGTCCAACGGCATCGACCTCACCAAGGACAAGATGGCGCTCCAGCGCATCCGTGAGGCCGCCGAGAAGGCGAAGATCGAGCTCTCCAGCTCGAACTCGGCCAGCATCAACCTGCCGTACATCACGGTGGACGCGGACAAGAACCCGCTGTTCCTCGACGAGCAGCTCTCCCGCGCCGAGTTCCAGAAGATCACCTCGGACCTGCTCGAGCGCACCCGCAAGCCGTTCAACAACGTCATCCGTGACGCGGGTGTCGCCGTCGGCGACATCGACCACGTCGTGCTCGTGGGTGGTTCCACCCGCATGCCCGCCGTGTCCGAGCTGGTCAAGGAGCTGACCGGCGGTCGCGAGCCGAACAAGGGCGTGAACCCGGACGAGGTCGTCGCCGTCGGCGCGGCGCTGCAGGCCGGTGTGCTCAAGGGTGAGGTCAAGGACGTCCTGCTGCTCGACGTGACCCCGCTTTCGCTGGGCATCGAGACCAAGGGTGGCGTGTTCACCAAGCTCATCGAGCGCAACACCACGATCCCGACCAAGCGTTCGGAGATCTTCTCCACCGCGGACGACAACCAGCCCTCGGTGCAGATCCAGGTGTTCCAGGGTGAGCGCGAGATCGCGGCGCACAACAAGAAGCTCGGCATGTTCGAGCTGACCGGTCTCCCGCCCGCCCCGCGTGGCGTGCCGCAGATCGAGGTCACCTTCGACATCGACGCCAACGGCATCGTGCACGTCCTCGCGAAGGACCTCGGCACGAACAAGGAGCAGTCGATGACGATCACCGGTGGCTCCGCGCTGCCGAAGGACGACATCGAGCGCATGGTCAAGGACGCCGAGGCGCACGCCGAGGAGGACAAGCAGCGCCGCGAGGAGGCGGAGACCCGCAACCAGGCGGAGACGCTGGTCTACCAGACCGAGAAGTTCGTCAAGGACAACGAGGACAAGCTGCCCGACGAGCTCAAGGGCAAGGTGAAGTCCGCGATCGACGAGGCCAACGAGGCGCTCAAGGGCACCGACTCGGCGAAGATCCGCGAGTCCATCGAGAAGCTGAACACCGCTTCGCAGGAGCTGGGCACCGCGCTCTACGCCAACGCCACCCCGGGCGCCGAGGGTGCCGCCGGTGAAGGCGCCGCCGGTGCGGCGGGCGCGGGCGCCGGCTCGCAGGCCAAGGCGGACGACGTCGTCGACGCCGAGATCGTCGAAGAGGACGAGAAGGACAAGAAGTGACCGGACGCTACGACGAAACCGAGGGCCAGGGCCCGGAGGAACCGGTGGTCGTGCGGGACCGTAGGCGGATCGATCCGCTGACCGGTGAGGTCCGCTCGGCCGCCCCGGAGGCCGAACCCAAGGAGGGGCCGAAGCACGCCGCTCCTGCCGAAGAGGCGGCTGTCCCGCCAGAGCCGGGGCCCGCGGCACACGCGGGCCCCGGCCTCGGGGAGTCCATTGTGGACGACTCCGTGTCGGTGGCCACCGGTCTGGAGAAGGAGCTGGCGGAACGCACAGCCGACCTCCAGCGTCTTCAGGCGGAGTACGCCAACTACCGCAAGCGCGTGGACCGCGACCGCGAGCAGGTCGTCGCCGGCGCGAAGGCGTCGGTCGTCAACGATCTGCTCCCGCTGCTCGACGACCTCGAGCGCGCGGAGCAGCACGGCGATCTGACGGGCGCCTTCAAGGCGGTCGGCGAGAAGCTAGTCGGAAGCCTGCAGCGGTCGGGGCTCGAGGCGTTCGGCGCGGAGGGCGAGCCCTTCGACCCGAGCGTGCACGAGGCCGTCCAGCACAGCACGTCGCCGGACGTCGCCGGGCCGACGGTCACCACGGTCATGCGCCGCGGTTACCGCTTCGGCGAACGCGTGCTGCGTGCGGCGCTGGTCGGGGTCACCGACCACGAGCCGGGCGGTTCCACGACTGAACCGATAGACCAGCCCGTCGGCGGCGAGCTGCCGCTCGAGGGCGAACTTTTCGATGAGAACAACCGCTGATCGGCGATACGGCGTGAAAGGAGGAGACGTTCGGTGAGTGCACGGGAATGGATCGGTAAGGACTTCTACCGTGAGCTGGGCGTCTCCTCCGACGCCACCGCGGACGAGATCAAGAAGGCCTATCGCAAGCTGGCCAAGGAGAACCACCCCGACGCGAACGCGGGCAACGCGGAGGCCGAGAAGAAGTTCAAGGCGGTCTCCGAGGCGTACGGCGTTCTTTCCGACACGTCCAAGCGCAAGGAGTACGACGAGGCCCGCCGCCTCTTCGGCTCCGGCGGTCCCGGCGGGTTCGGTTTCCCGGGTGCGGGCGGTGGCGGCGGTTTCGACGTCGGCGACATCTTCGGTCAGGCGGGTCAGCAGCAGGGCGGTTTCGGCGGTCTCGGCGACATCCTCGGCGGTCTCTTCGGCCGCCGCGGCGGCGCGGCCGGTGCCACCGCGAACCGTCCGCAGCGCGGCTCGGACGTGGAGACCGACGTCCGGATCGACTTCGCGGAAGCGGTCAAGGGCGCGACCCTGCCGCTGCGGCTGTCGAGCCCGGCGACCTGTTCCACCTGCGGCGGCAACGGCGCGAAGCCGGGGACTTCCCCGAGGACGTGCGCGACCTGCCAGGGCAGCGGGCTGGTCAGCCGGAGCCAGGGCGCGTTCGCGTTCTCGGAGCCGTGCCGTGACTGCCGTGGCCGCGGCACGATCATCGACGACCCCTGCCCGGAATGCGCGGGCGAGGGCATCAGCACCCGCACCCGCACGCTGACCGTGCGGATCCCGCCGGGCGTCGCCGACGACCAGCGGATCCGCCTGGCGGGCCAGGGCGAACCTGGCCGTGGCGGCGCGCAGCCTGGCGACCTGTACGTCCGCGTGCACGTCGCTCCGCACGCGGTGTTCGGGCGCAAGGATCTCGACCTGACGATCACCGTGCCGGTGTCCTTCACGGAACTGGCCCTCGGCGGCACGATCACCGTGCCGACGCTCGAGGGCAAGGTCTCGCTGAAGGTGCCGCAGGGCACGGCGAGCGGTCGCGTGCTCCGGGTGCGCGGCAAGGGAATCGCGAAGCGCGACGGCTCGCAGGGCGATCTGCTGGTCACCCTGCAGGCGGCCATCCCGGCCAAATTGGACGACAAGGCCCGTGAAGCGCTGGAGGCCTACGCGGAGGCCATGGCCGACCACGATCCGCGACCGGAGATCACCGAACTTCTCGAAGGCAGGTGAGCACGATGTTCGGCGGGCTGCCGCACGGTGCGGACGAGGACACCCCGGTGTTCGTCATTTCGGTGGCGGCGCAGCTTTCCGGCCTGCACGCGCAGACCCTGCGGTCCTACGACCGCCAGGGTCTCGTGTCGCCGGGCCGGACCTCCGGCGGTGGACGGCGTTACTCGATGCGGGACATCGCGTTGCTGCGCGAAGTGCAGCGACTGTCCCAAGAGGACGGTGTCAACCTCGCCGGCATCAAGCGGATCATCGAGCTGGAGAACCAGGTCGACGCGCTCCGTGCCCGGATCGCCGAACTGACCGAGGAACTGACCGCGGCGTACGTCGCCGCCGAACAGACGGCCGCGGCCGTGCACGCCTCCTACCGCAAGGATCTCGTCCCGCTGCGGCAGCAGACGGCGCTCGTGGTCTGGAAGCCCAAGAAGCGCACTTAGTCCGCTAAATGCGGGTCGACCAAGGTGGCAGGTTGCGAAAGCCACTTTCGCAACCTTCAACGTTGCGAAAGTGGCTTTCGCAACGTCGGCGGGCGGCAGGGGCGAGCGGTCGGACCAGATGGTCGCAGGGCCTGTGTCCCGAGGGGCCCTGCGCTATGCCGCCGACCTGCCCCTTCGTGCACCTCACGCCCGAGACGTGTCGCGAAAGCCACTTTCGCGACGTCTGATGTCCCGGAAGTGGCTTTCGCGACGCGTTCGCTTTACCTCACTAGCCGCATTCAGGTGACGAATCGCCTTATTGGCCGGGGACCAGGGTCCGGATCTGCTGGACCTCGCCGGTGCGCGAGTCCATGATCCGCTGGGCCAGTGCCTTCGCCTCCGGGTTCTTGCCGTCCTTCAGTTCGGTCCTCGCCAGCGCGACCCCGTTGTGCTGGTGCGCGACGAAGATGTCGGCGAAGTCGAGGCTGAACTCCGCACCATCCTTTTTGGACAGTGCTTCGAGCAGTCCCTTGTCGGTGAGCCCGTCGCCACCGTGATGGTGGTGCGCGTGCGGATCCGCCGAGCCCGTCTCGGGTTTGCCCCAGGCCTTCAACCAGTTCCGCATGTCGGAGGTCTCGGTCTGCTGTGTCGCCTCGATGGCGGCCGCGAGATTCGTCAGCTCCTGCTTCTGCCCCTGCTTGGCCTTCACCAGTTTGACGATCTCCACGCCCTGGTCGTTGTGGGCGATCATCATCTGCAGGAACATCACGTCGGCGTCGTTGTACGCCGCGGACGCACCCGCCGATTGGGGGACCGGGGAGAGCGGGGCGCCGGCGTTGGGGGGTGAGCCGTCGCCGGCCCCGCAGCCCGCGAGGGCCACGAGACCGGCGACGAGTACGACGGCCAGCTTCACTGCCGCGTCCACAGCGCGGGTGTGTTCGGCGGCTCCCAGCCTTGGATCGCCGTATGCGCCATCTGGCACCGGTAGGTGGCGCCGCCGTAGGTCACCGTGCTGCCGACCGAGTAGGACGTCCCGGCCGCCCAGGTGCCGCCGGTGGGCGGGTTGGTGGTGCTGGTCGGCGGGTTCGACGTCGTGGGCGGGTTGCTGGTGGTCGGCGGATTGCTGGTCGTGGGCGGGTTGCCGCCGCCGATCTGCAGGTCGATGCAGCTGTAGAAGGCCATCGGCGTGTCCGCGATGTTCCAGATGGCGAGCACCTTCTGGCGGCCGCTGAAGCCGTTCAGGCTCACCGTGTGCGACGTCGGGTCCTTCGGCGCGGAGTTGTTCCCGCTGATGTCGGCGATCTTGGTGCCGCCGATGTAGTACTCGTAGTTCGTGGTCCGGTGGTAGGCGGTGAACTTCCAGTTGAAGGTCACGCTGTTGCCGACCGACGCGGCGGGCCACGGCTTCGATTCGTCGTTGAGCTCGGCGAATCCGGGAAGACCACCGTTGCAGCTGCGGAGCCCCTTGGGGCCTTCGACGCTCTGCGGTTCGTAGACGATGGCACCGCAGCCGGAAACCTTGCCCTGGGCGCAGTTCGCTTGGCGGCTGGGCGGGGACAGCACATAGCCGTGGGCGCTGGCCACCTGCGGGATGGCCACGATGGCGATCGGGGCGAGGATCGCACCGGCGGCGGCTGCCACGAGCTTGCGTTTGACGGTCATGCCGGCTCCTGGGGGATGGAACGACGGTGTTCCCGTGAGGGGGAGCAATGTGGTCTAGACCATAAATCCGCCGGTGACCGCGGTCAATGATTCACTGACCTACTGCTGCGTCGAGACCAGGTGGAACAGCCGATCGGCCTAATACGAAGGACGCATCGCCTCAGTCCAGGGTGAAGGGGTCGTACTTGATCCGCGCCAGATCAGTGCCCGCGGCGATCAGTTTCGCGATCGTCGCCCGGATCATCGACGGCGACCCGGCGACGTACACGTCGCGCTCCTTCCAGGCGCCGCGCTGGGTGACCGCCGTGGCCAGCGTGCCGCGGTCGCCGCCGGCGATGGTGCCTTCCTCGGTCACCGGGGTCACCGTCAGCCAAGGACAGGTGACGGTGAGCCCGCGCAGTTCGTCGAGGGCGTAGAGGTCTTCCGGACGGCGGCCGCCGAAGAACAGGTGCACCGGCGGATTGTTCTTCCAGCGCGACATGTCGTCGAGCAGGGCGAGCAGCGGCGCGACGCCGGTGCCACCGCCGATCATCAGCAGCGGGCGGCTTTCCGTGTGGTTCACCGAAAGCGCGCCGAGCGACGGGCCGAGGCGCCAGACGTCGCCGAACCGGGTGTGGTGGACGATCGCGCGCGAGACCCAGCCGCCGCGCACGGCGTGCACGTGGAACTCCATCGTCCCGTCCTGGTGCGGCGCGGTGGCGGGCGAGAAGTACCGCCACATCCGCGGCCGCTGGGGGACTTCGACGCTGACGTAGCCGCCGGCCCGGTACGGAAGCGGCTGATCGGTGCGGACCTTGATCACGGCGACGTCGCGGGAGGCGAGGCGGTGCTCGACGACGGTCGCCTTCCACCACGCGGGTCCGATCTCCTTGCCCGCGGCCTCGCGCATGTTCTTCGAAATGACGCCGTACGCGGTGACCCAGGCGTCTTCCAGTTCCGGTGTCCAGTCGTCCTTCAGGAACCTTTTCAGCGCGGCGATCAGCGCGACGCCGACGGCGTCGTAATGGCGCCCGAGGACGTCGAACTTACGATGGTCACGGCCCAGTTGAGCGAGGAACGTGGCCAGTTCGTCGGGCCGGTCCACCATCTGGACGACGTAGACGAGTGCGCGCAGCAAACGATTTCGCTGCGTGGCCATGTTGATCGGGAACAGTGCCCTGGCGTCGGGCGAAACCGAGAAGAGCACGCCGTAGAAGTACTGGGACAGCTCTTCGGCCTTCGTTTCGACGGCGGCGAAACTCTCCCTGATGAGCTTGGCCATCTCGACGGTCTTGTCCGCCGACGGCGTTTCGATCAAGGGCGGAACGGGAATCGGTGAAGATCTCGACGAACTCGGTGGATGCTCGTACTTCACTGTTTCGGCAGTCATGGGTGAACGATTTTCTCCAGTTGGATCGGGCATATTCTCCAGACCCGATGTCATCGTGCTCGTGTTCCCCCGAGGGTTCCCGACTGTATGCCCGAACGTCGCGAAAGGATCCACGAATGGTTGTTTCCCGCTCGAACGGAGCAGACGATATACGCGCCGTCAACACCGTCTGGCACTAAGTAAAGGTGATCAAGCGAGCGGGACTTTCCTTGCTCACCAGTGGTTTTCGCCACCGGCGCGGGAAAGCGTGATCCGCCGATCGGGTGGGTTTTTCTCTGTGATTACCGCGTCACGTAACGGTAGGCGTCCCGTGGCTGATCACCATTGTGGAATCGAATTCCTAGTCGATGGTGAAGGGGTCGTATGCGATCTGGTCGAGCGCGCTGCCCGCGACCAGCATCCGGGACACCGTCGCGCGGATCATCGCGGGCGAACCGGCGACGAGGATCCGATGCCCCGGCCAGGATCCTTGCTGTGTAACGGCTTCCGCGAGCGTGCCCTGCACGCAGCCGGGGGCCTCTTCACCGTGTTCGACCACCGGTGTCACGGTGAGCCACGGGTTCGTGGCCGCGAGGGCACGCAGCTCGTCGAGGTCGTAAAGGTCCTCACGCGACGGTCCGCCGTAGAACAGCTGGACTTTCGGGTTCTCGCCCCACTGCGCGAGGTCGTCCAGGATAGCGCGCAGCGGCGCGATACCGGTGCCACCGGCGATCATCAGGACGCCGCGGCCGTCGGTCCGGTCGACCGAAAGCCTGCCGAGCGGCGGCCCCAGCCGCCAGACGTCACCGGGCTGCGTGTGGCTGACGATGGCGCGGGAAACCCAGCCGCCGTCGACGGCGCGCACGTGGAACTCGATGCCACCGTCCTCGCGCGGCGCGTTCGCCGGCGACAGGTAGCGCCAGAGCCTCGGCCGCTGTGGGACTTCGACGCTCATGTACTGACCGGGCTGGTACGGCACCGGGAATTCGGGCTGGACGCGGACCAGGGCGAGATCCCAGGTGAGCCGCCGGTGTTCGAGGACGGTGGCCGACCACGACGCCGGGTTGACGTCGGCCGCGGCGGCCTCCTGCATCGCGCGGGCGACGATGGTGAACGCCTCCGCCCAGGCCCGTTCGACCTCCGGTGTCCAGTCCGGACCGAGGTGGTTCTTCAGCGCGGCGAGCAGTGCGGTGCCGACGGCCTCGTAATGCCGCGGGATGACACCGAACTTGCGGTGGTCGCGGCCGAGCTGGGTCAGGAACGGCACGAGGTCGTCGGGCCGGTCGACCATCTGCACGATGTGGACCAGCGCGCGCACCAGCCTGCCGCGCTGGACCTCCATGTTGATCGGGAAGAAGTCGCGGGTCGCCGGCGCGAGGGTGAACAGCATCCCGTAGAAGAACTGGGAGATCTCCGGGATGAAGGGCTCCGACTTCGCCCAGGTGTCCCGGATGAGCCGCACCATCGCGGTGACCGCGGGCGGGGCTTCTCTCGGCGCCGAG
Organism: Amycolatopsis sp. TNS106; assembly: GCF_019330265.1. NCBI lineage: Bacteria > Bacillati > Actinomycetota > Actinomycetes > Pseudonocardiales > Pseudonocardiaceae > Amycolatopsis > Amycolatopsis sp. TNS106. Next base: position 6,598,048 of record NZ_CP024972.1, read on the forward strand.
GACCGCGGCACCGGACTGACCGCGTCGGCAGTCACGGGCTGGGAGTCGCTGATCGGGTAGCGCATGCCGGAAGACAGTTCCCCAATTTCACGGACGAGGATCCACTGGAGAAGAATTCACGGATCATTCACCTCTCCGGTCAGTGGCTGTCGGGCCGGTCGGCTGGTTCCGGCTCGTTCGCGAGACTAGCCGCCGAGAGCCCTTTTGCCCGCATCGTTGCTCCGGACGGGTGTACTCGAAACCGGCCCGCAGTGGGGGATCTCACGAGGTAAATAGTTGTCTTACGCAAGTGTCGCCGAATAAAGTTGTACTGTACAAGTAGCCAGGAGGCACCGATGAGCTCCGCCGACGACGCCAGGGTCGAACTGATGCGTGAGTTGAAGGCCGCCTCCCAGCTGCAGCACGCCTGGATAATGCAGGCCTGGCAGGACGACCCCGGCCTGCATCCGGCGGCCGCGATGCTGTTGTCCGACCTGGCGAAGCACGGCGAAGCGCGCCCATCGGAGTTGGCCAAACGACGCTTTGTGGACCTTTCGGTCATAAGTCGTCAAATTTCCCAGCTGTCCGCGGCGGGCATGGTGGACCGCCGTCCCGCGCCCGAGGACGGCCGTGCGTCGATCATCAGCATCTCCGAGCGCGGCCGCGAAGAACTGGGCCGCAGGCGGGCCGGATATCTGGAGTTCATGGAGCGCGCGCTCGGTGACTGGGACGACGAAAAGGTCCTCGAACTGACCACGCGGCTGGCGGAGATGAACGCGGACGTCCGAGCGGCCCTGTCCGTCCGCACCTGCGACGTTTGACGGCGGCCGTTCCTACCCGCCGGTCTTGACTGAACGGACCTTTCGTCTGGCCGTCACGCCGGTAGCGTTTATCCGGTGCGTAACCGGGTCGCGCTGCTGGTCGCCTTGGGAATCGACAACTTCGGCTCGGGACTCTTCCTTCCGCTCGGGCTGGTCTTCGTCATCCGTGTGGTGGGGTTGCCGCTCGCCCAGGCGGGGGCCGCGGTCACTCTCGGTGCGTTCGCCGGTCTGCTCGTTCCCGCGCTCGCCGGGCGCCTCGTCGATCTGATCGGCCCGCGGACGGTGATGATCTGCTCCCACGTTCTGCAGGCCGCCGGAGTGGGCGCCTTCCTGCTGGCGGACGGGTTCGCGGGCGTCGTCGGCGCGTCCGTCATGCTCGCGGCCGGCCAACAGCTGTTCTACAGCTCGCAGTTCTCGCTCATCGCCGACGTCGCGGGTGAGGGGCCGAAGGACCGGCCGTTCGCCGAAGCCGCGATGGTCCGCTCCGCGGGCTTCGGGCTGGGCGGGGTCGCGGCCGCCGGACTGCTGGTGTGGATCGGGCGCGAGGGCCTGTACGTCGCCGTGATGATCGACGTCGCGACCTTCGTCGTCGCCGCGGCCATCCTGGCGACACTGGTCACCCCCGCCCCGCGGCACCCGCCACGCCCCTCGGGATCCGCGCGGGTCTGGCGGAACCGCCCGTACCTGGCGCTCATCGTGTTCAGCGGGCTGTTCGCGCTGACGATGGACTTCTTCCTCATCGGGATGCCGGTGTACGTCTTCAACGCCTTGCAGGGCCCTAGGTGGCTTCCCGGCGCGATCATCGCGCTGCTCACCGTCGTCACCAGTCTGGGTGGAGTCGTCGCCTTGCGGCTCACCCGGAGGATGACCCGGATCGCCGCCATGCGCGCGGGCTCGGCGTTGTTCGCGGTGTGGTGCCTGGCGTGCCTCCTGGTGGTGTTCGTGCCGAAGGTCTTCCAGCCGGTTTACCTGCTCGGCGCGACCCTCGTGCTCGCCGCGGGCGACCTCGCGTTCGGCCCGCGGTCCGGGGCGCTGGCCGAAGCCGCGGCGCCGCCGGAGGCGCGGGGCCGGTATCTGGCGGCCTTCCAGTACGCGTTCACGCTCGCGGCGGTGATCGCTCCGGCCGTCGTGGCGTTGTTCTCCGTGGCAGTCTGGATCCCGTGGGTGCTCGTGGCCGCGTGTGCCTGTACGGCCGTCGTCGGCCTCGGCCGGGTGGGTCCGCGTCTGCCCGTGGAGGCCGTGTCCCCGACGGGGGCTGAAAATTTTCAGGGTTGAGCGGAACAGACTCAACTTTGCTGACGTTGTACCTGTCGACAAGCTTTTGCACGACCTAGTACGAGGTGAGGGATGGACGCTTTCAACCCGACCACGAAGACCCAGCAGGCGATCTCGTCGGCGGCGCAGGCGGCCACGATGGCGGGAAACCCGCACGTGGCGGCCGCGCACCTGCTCGGCGCCCTGCTGGCGCAGGGTGAGGGGCTCACCGCACCGCTGCTGACCGCGGTCGGGGCCGATCCGGCGCAGGTGCACAAGGAGCTGGAGCCACTGATCGCGGCGCTGCCGTCGGCGACGGGCGCCACCGTGTCGAGCCCGCAGTTCGACACGAACGCCGTCAAAGCGCTGACGCACGCCCAGAAGCTCGCGACCGAACTGGGCGACGAGTACGTCTCGACGGAGCATCTCCTCGTCGGCCTCGCCACCGAAGGCGGGCCGGTGGCCGAACTGCTCAAGCGGCACGGTGCCACCCCGGACGCGCTGCGCGAGGCGTTCGCCAAGGTGCGCGGTTCCGCGCGGATCACCAGCGCGGATCCCGAAAGCACGTTCAAAGCGCTGGAGAAGTACGGCGTCGACCTGACCGAGCGCGCCCGCGCCGGCGAGCTGGACCCGGTGATCGGCCGCGACACCGAGATCCGCCGCGTGGTGCAGGTGCTCTCGCGGCGCACCAAGAACAACCCGGTGCTGATCGGTGAACCCGGCGTCGGCAAGACGGCCATCGTCGAAGGGCTCGCCCAGCGCATCGTCGCCGGTGACGTGCCGGAGTCGCTGCGCGGTAAGCGTGTGGTGGCGCTGGACCTCGGCTCGATGGTCGCGGGGGCCAAGTTCCGCGGCGAGTTCGAGGAGCGGCTGAAGGCCGTGCTCAAGGAGATCACCGACTCCGCGGGCGAGGTCGTCACGTTCATCGACGAGCTGCACACCATCGTCGGCGCGGGTGCGACCGGCGAGGGAGCGATGGACGCCGGCAACATGATCAAGCCGATGCTCGCCCGCGGTGAGCTGCGGATGGTCGGCGCGACGACGCTCGACGAGTACCGCCAGCACATCGAGAAGGACGCCGCGCTGGAGCGGCGCTTCCAGCAGGTGCTGGTCGGTGAACCGTCCACTGAGGACACCATCGGCATCCTGCGCGGGCTCAAGGAGCGGTACGAGGTGCACCACGGCGTGCGCATCACGGACGCCGCGCTGGTCGCCGCCGCGACCCTGTCCGACCGTTACATCACCGCCCGGTTCCTGCCGGACAAGGCGATCGACCTGGTCGACGAGGCCGCGTCGAAGCTCCGTATGGAGATCGACTCGCGGCCGGTCGAGATCGACGAGGTCGAGCGCGCCGTGCGGCGGATGGAGATCGAGGAGATGGCACTGTCCAAAGAGGACGACGCCGCCTCCAAGGACCGCCTTGCCGCGCTGCGCTCGGAACTCGCCGAGAAGCGGGAGACGCTGACGGCGCTGACCGCGCGCTGGCAGAACGAAAAAGGTTCGATCGAACGCGTCCGTGACCTCAAGGAGCAGCTGGAGCAGCTGCGCGGCGAGTCCGAACGCGCCGAACGCGACGGCGACCTCGGCAAGGCCGCCGAACTCCGCTACGGCCGGATTCCCGCGCTGGAAAAGGAATTCGAGGCCGCGATCGCGGCCAGCGAGGTCAGCCAGCAGAACGTCATGCTCAAGGAGGAAGTCAGCGCGGACGACGTCGCCGACGTGGTCAGCGCGTGGACCGGCATCCCGGCCGGACGGCTGCTGGAGGGCGAGACGGGCAAGCTGCTCCGGATGGAGGAGGAGCTCGGCAAGCGGGTCGTCGGGCAGAAGGAGGCCGTGCAGGTCGTCTCGGACGCGGTGCGCCGCACCAGGGCCGGCGTCGCCGACCCCGACCGGCCGACCGGTTCGTTCCTGTTCCTCGGCCCGACCGGTGTCGGCAAGACCGAGCTGGCGAAGGCGCTGGCGGAGTTCCTGTTCGACGACGAGCGCGCGATGCTGCGGATCGACATGAGCGAGTACGCCGAGAAGCATTCGGTGGCGCGCCTGGTCGGGGCGCCTCCGGGCTACGTCGGCTACGACCAGGGCGGCCAGCTGACCGAGTCGGTGCGCAGGCGGCCGTACTCGGTGGTGCTGCTGGACGAGGTCGAGAAGGCGCACCCGGACGTGTTCGACGTGCTCCTGCAGGTGCTCGACGACGGACGGCTCACCGACGGCCAGGGCCGCACGGTGGACTTCCGCAACACCATCCTGGTGCTGACGTCGAACCTCGGCTCGCAGGCCATCGCCGACCCGTCGCTCGACGAGCGGCAGCGCACCGACGCGGTGATGTCGGTGGTGCAGCGGCAGTTCAAACCGGAGTTCCTGAACCGGTTGGACGACATCGTGGTCTTCCACGCGCTGGGCACCGACGAACTGACGTCCATTGTGGACATCCAGATCGAGCGGCTCGCCACGCGGCTGTCGCGGCGTCGCCTGACGCTGGAAGTCACCGACGGAGCACGCGAGTGGCTCGCGCTGAACGGCTTCGACCCGATCTACGGCGCGCGGCCGCTGCGGCGGCTGGTGCAGTCGGCGATCGGCGACAAGCTGGCGAAACAGCTGCTGGCCGGTGAAATCCGGGACGGCGACACGGTGCGGGTGGACATCCCGGCCGAGGAGGCGTCGGCCGCGCTCACGGTCACCCGGGTGGACTGAGGCCTCGTGAGTGGCGAGGACGGTTAGAACCGTCCTCGCCACTCACGAGCCTTGGTGCCCGAACGAGATCCGGCGATCACGTGAGCCGGCCGTCCAATCACGTGTGCCGTCCGTCTGATCACGCGCGATCGCCAGACCGTAGGCACCTGGGTGAGACCCGGTTCCCTTGCCGGGTAAAGCAAGCGAGCCCGAGCCGCCGGTGACCCGCCCGGGACCGCTGGGTGACGATGTCGCGAAAGCCACTTTCGGGACATCAGGCGTCGCGAAAGTGGCTTTCGCGACCCGCTCGCCTGCTCTGGCGATCACCCGGGAGGACTGACCCGGCTCGTTCATGACCTTGGCGACACAGCGATTTGTCGACCTTTCGCAGCGTCTTTCGTGGTCTTTCCCGGGCGCGGCACCGAAAGGGGTGGCGCGACACGGCGCCCGGCGGTCACATCCGGTGAGGGCAGGGGGATACCCTGACCGTCGTGGGTATTCCGGCGTGGATCTGGTTCGTCATCGCCGCCGTCGCCTTGGTGGCGGGGCTGGCGCTGCTCGCGGCCGACCGGGCGAAGGAGGGCTCGCGCAATCGCGAGCGCATGCGCTGGGCCGAGCTGCGCGGCTGGCAGTTCGTCGAAGAGGACGAACGGTTGCCGCGGCAGTGGTCCAACGGCGCGATCGGGTACTTCGGCGCCCAGCTGGCGGTCAACGTCGTCGCCGGGTCCACCTTCACCTCCGACGGGCGGCGTCCCGTCTTCATCTTCGACATCGAGACCGAGGGCCAGATCCCGGCGGTCGTGGTCGCCGTGCGGTGCAACCGCGTGCACGAGGTGCCGCTGGAGATGTGGCTGTCCAGCGTGCCGTTCCAGCGCCAGGACATGCCCGAGATGCTCGGCCCGATCGGTCAGCGCTACGCCTTCGCGGACGACTCCGAGGGGGCCCGCAAGGTGATCACGCAGGATCTCGTCGACGCGGCGGACTCGCTCGGCGGCGACGTCGGCGTGGCGTGGCTGGAGAACGAGTGGGTGCTCGCGAGCGTCGCCCCGAACGCCGGGCCGTCGCGGCTCGAGCGGCTGCTGCGCGACCTCGGCGAGATCGCCGACATCGTGGACCCGTTCGACGAGGAGTACGACAACGCCTCGACCCCGGGCCGTCACTGGCAGGCCGAGGCCGCCGATGACATCGAGCCCCAGGCCTGATCAGGACTGCTTGAGTTCCAGCGGGAGTGCCCCGGCGACGAAGCCGGTGTGCGACGGCTGACCGAGCAGGGTCAGGTCGAGCGTTCCGGACTGCGTCAGGTGCCCTGCCTGAGCCGGGTCGGTGCTGGGCAGGATCCCGCGCACGGACGACGTCGAGGTGCCGCGGACGGACGCGACTTCACCGAGGCCGAGGTCGCCGCTGATCGTGTGCGCACCGGAGCCGGAGAGCCCGGCGCCGTGGTGTGCCAGATTCAGGTTCTGCCCGGTGGTGACCAGCCCGGACGACGGGCCGACGCTGCCGCCGAGAGCGTGCTCCTGGCCGTAACCCGCGCCCGAGCCGACATCGAGTGGCAGGACCCCGCTGAACCGGCCGTTGCCGTGCTGCGCCGAGGTCGAACCGACGGCGACGAGGTCGCCGACGTCGACCGCGTGTCCGGACGACCGCCCGGCCTCCAGCACTCCGCCGAGTTCCCCGGAGAAACCGCCGTCGAGCCGCATGGCCCGGTCGAGGCCGCCGCCGGCACGCTGTTCCGTCTCGTTGATGACGCCGACCCCGGGCAGCGGGCGGACGGCGTGATAGGTCCCTTCGGCGGCGCGGAGACCGCGGCTGTCCTCGGAGACGAAGGTGGGGACGCCGGTGCGCGGGTCGAGCGCGACCTCGGTCAGCCGTGCGCCGGTCCGTTCGAGTTCGGTCTCGTTCCCGGCGACGACGCTGCCGTAACGCTCGACCTTCACCGCTTCTCGCTGGCCCTGCTTGACGGCCTCGGAGGTCTTCGCCGCGGCGAGCGCGCCGATCTTGTCCGGGCGGGCTGTGACGCCGTCGCGGGTCTCGATGGTCTCGCTCACCGAGCGGCGGACGTCCGCGACGGTCTTGACGTCACCGGTGTCCTTGCTGAAGACGTTCCGTTCGGTGTTGGTCAGGAAACCGCGGAAGACGGTCGTGTCGCCTTCGCTGGTGAAGCCGACTCCGCGATCGAGGCTGCCTTCACGCTGGTGATCGAGTGGGAGCGGGATCGACGGGTCGGTCTGAGTGGCGAGCGCGGAGGCCGGGCCGGCGAGCAACAGCGCCAGCGGCGCCGCGCCGACCGCGACTTTGGGCAGGTAGCTCGGCTTGCGCCTGCTGTGCTTCCCCATGGGGCCGCACGATACTTCCCGACTCCGGCCGTTGCACGTCAAATCCCCACGGTGGGTGACCCCCACGCTTGTCCCATCCGAGTACCTTCCCGGAACCCGACCGAGGAGTAGGTTCCCGATATGACACAGACCGCCCTGATCACCGGCGCCACCGCCGGCATCGGCGCGCAGTTCGCGCGCAGGCTCGCCGACGAGGGATACGACCTCGTGCTCGTCGCCCGCGACGTCGACCGGCTGGAGGGCTTCGCCGCGGAACTGGTCGAGGCGCACGGCGTCGACGTCGTCGTCCTGCCCGCCGATCTGTCCGAAGTGGACGGACGGACCCTGGTCGAGGACCGCCTGGCCGAAGCGCCGGTGGACCTCCTGGTGAACAACGCGGGCTTCGGCCTCAACGGCGACTTCTGGACCATCCCGCCGGACGCGCTGCAGCGTCAGCTGGACGTCAACGTCACCGCCGTCCTGCGGCTGACCCGCGCGGCGCTGCCGGGGATGATCGACCGCGGCGAAGGCGCGATCATCAACGTCAGCTCGGTCGCCGGCTTCTTCAGCGGCCGCGGCTCGACGTACACCGCCAGCAAGAACTGGGTCACCTCGTTCACCGAGGGCATCGCCGCCTCGCTGCCGGCGAACATCCGCATGATGGCGCTCTGCCCCGGGTTCACCACCACGGAGTTCCACGAGCGGGCCGGTCTGGACAAGCCCGGTCCGAAGGCGTTCTGGCTCGGTGTCGAGCAGGTCGTGGACGAGGCACTGGCGGATCTGCGCCGCGGCAAGGTGCTCTCGGTGCCGAGCCTGCAGTACAAGGTGCTCGTCGCGGTCGGCGGGCTGCTGCCGAGGGCGGTGCTGCGGAAACTCGGCGGCGGTTTCGGCGGCAAGGGCCGCACTTAGCCGCGCTCAGTCGTCGTCGGCGGTCTCGATCGACCGCACGCCGTCGGCCCCGGCGAGCACGGTGGGGGCGGTGGTGGCATCGGGACCGGTGAGGTCGAGCGTCACCGTCACCTCGCCGTCGCGGTCGTCGGCGATCCGCAGGGACGTGATCGACCATCGATGGCTCGTGCACAGCGCCAGCAGGTCGCGCAGGACGCCTTGCCCGTCCACGTAACTCACGCGAAGCCTGGTCGTGCCCGTGCCGCCGGGGAGATGCCCGGCCAGCCAGGTGAAACCGAGTACCACCACGAAATGCAGGGCCGTCACCACGACCGCCAGCACCAGCAGACCGGCACCCGCCGCCATGCCGATGGCCGCGGTCTCCCAGACGGCGGCGGCCGTGGTGAGCCCGTGGATCGCGCCCTGCCTGGTGATGATCAGCCCGGCGCCGAGGAACCCGACACCGGAGACGATCTGCGCGGCGACCCGGGACGGGTCGAGTACCACCTGCCCGGTCGCGAGAATATCGCCGAAACCGTACTTGCCGACCAAAAGGATCAGTGCGGACGCCGTGCCCACGATGGTCTGTGTCCGCAGTCCGGCGCTCTTGCCCCTGAGCTGCCGTTCCAGCCCGATCGCCGCCGACAGCGCGAACGCCGTCGTCAGCTCGCCGATCTGGAGCCAGCCTTGTCCGTTCGAGACCATCACCCCACAGTGCCATCGGCGCCATCGGCCTGACGACGGTTCGAGCTCGTGCCGGGCGGGTACGCGTGGATCATGAAATCATCACGTGTTGTCATCGCGGGAGTGCTGGCGCTGGCCGCGTGTTCCACCGAACCGGCGCCCGCCCCGGCCGGACCGGGGCCGGTCGAAGCCCAGCCGGTGAAGGCGATCCAAGCGGCGGCGAGCGCCTTGCCCGACGGGCGGGTGTTCGACGTGGAGCCCGCGAACGACGGGTGGGAGATCAAGGTCGCGTCACACGGGCAGGAACACAAGGTGCGCGTGAGCCCGGACGGCGGCCAGGTCCTCGGCAAGCAGCAGACCGCCAAACCGAGCGACGACCTGGCGAAGGTCGAACAGGCGGGTGTCGACGCGGTCAAGGCGCTCCAGGCCGCGCAGCAACGCCAGCCGGGTGAGCTCGACGAGATGGAGGTCGATTACGCCGCCGACGGCACCCTCGTCTGGGAGGTCGGGCTCCGCGACGGCAAGGGTGTCGAGCACGACGTCGACGTCGATGCCAGGACCGGCGCGGTGAGGTAGGGCCCGCCCTACCCAGGAGACGCACGCTTGCCCCAGGGTGCTTCCGACCTGGGATTCCTAGTGTTTTCCCCATGAACACTGGGTGGCACGGTGACGCGGTCCGGCTCGACGGCGTCGGCAAGGAATACGGCAAGGGCGTCGTCGCTCTGGACGGGGTGACGCTGGCGTTCCCGCGCGGCGGTTTCACCGCGGTGATGGGCCCGTCGGGTTCGGGCAAGAGCACCTTCCTGCACTGCGCGGCCGGGCTGGACCGGCCGACGTCGGGGTCCGTCGTGCTCGACGGGCAAGAGCTGGCCGGGATGAGCGAGACGAAGCTGACGAAGCTGCGCCGCGACCGGGTCGGTTTCATCTTCCAGGCCTTCAACCTGCTTCCGGCGCTGACCGTCGAGCAGAACGTCACGCTCCCGCAGCAGCTCGCCGGCGCGAAGCCGGACCGGCGCCTGGTCGAGGAGATCCTCGCCCGAGTGGGGCTTTCCGGCCGCCGCAAGCACCTTCCCGGCGAACTTTCCGGCGGGCAGGCGCAGCGGGTCGCGATCGCGCGGGCGCTGGTCACCCGGCCCGCGGTGGTCTTCGCCGACGAACCGACCGGCGCGCTCGACACCCGCACCGCCGCCGAGGTCCTCGCGCTGCTGCGCGATTCCGTCCGGACGACCGGCCAGACGGTGATCATGGTGACCCACGATCCGATGGCCGCCTCCTACGCGGACCGCGTCATCTTCCTCGCCGACGGCCGGATCGCGGACGAACTGCACGCGCCGACCGCGGACGTCGTCGCCGAACGCATGACCCACCTGGGTGCCTGGGGCAGCCCGGTCAGGGCGGGTGTGTGATGCTGCGACTCGCCTTCCGGACCTTGCGCCTGCGCAAGGGCGGCTTCATCGGCACCTTCATCGCCGTCTTCTTCGGCGCGCTGATCGTCGCCTCGTGCGGCGGCCTGATGGAGACGGGGATCCGCGGCAACGCGGAACCCCAGCGCCTCGCCGCCGCGCCGATCGTCGTCATCGGCGGCCAGACCTTCGAACTTCCCAAGAAGGATCCGGCCTCCCTCGAACCCGACGACAAGCGCAAGTTCGAAGACGCGCGGCTCCCCGAACGCGTCCGGCTCGACAACGGGCTGGTCTCCCGGCTGAGGTCCGTACCCGGTGTCTCGAACGTCGTCGGCGAAGTGAGCTTCCCGCTCGCGGCGGGCGGGAAGCCCGGCCTCGGTCACGCTTGGGACTCCGCCGTCCTGACCCCGTACTCGCTGGCCGCGGGTGCCGCGCCGGCCGCGGGTGAGGTGGTCGTCGAATCCGCGTCGGGAGCGAAGCCCGGTGACCTCGTCGAGGTCGCCGCGCGCGGCAAGACCGAAACATTCCGTGTCGCGGGTGTGGCCGGTGCTCCGCATTCGATCACGCAGGCAGCCGTCTTCTTCTCCGCCGCCGATGCCGCCCGGCTCTCCGGGCACCCCGGCAAGGCCGACGTCATCGGCGTCTTCACCACGCCGGGCGCGGACGTCGAAGCGGTTCGGGCGAAGGTCGCCGAGGTCGCTACCGGGGCGAACGTCCTGACCGGTATCGACCGCGGTGTCGCGGAATTCCCCGAAGCCGATTCGAGCGGCTCCAACCTGATCGTCATCGCCGCGGTGTCCGGCGGGCTCTCGGTGATGGTCGCGATGTTCGTCGTCGCCAGCACACTGAGCCTGTCCACCCAGCAGCGTTCCCGCGAACTCGCGTTGATGCGGGCGATCGGCACGACCCCGCGCCAGCTCCGGCGCATGGTGCTCGGCGAAGCACTGGCCGTCGGCCTGCTCGCCACCGCGCTCGCCGCGGTACTCGGCCCGTTCCTGGGCGAGTGGCTGTTCGGGCAGCTTGTCGAAAACGGTGTGGTGCCCGCGGTGCTGCGGTTCTACCAGGGCTGGTTGCCCGCCGTAGTCGGCGCGGGCGCCGCGATGCTCGCGGTGTTCATCGCCGCCTTCTTCGCGGGCCGCCGCGCCGGGAAGATCCGGCCGACCGAGGCGCTCGCCGAGGCCGCGGTCACCCGACGCTGGCTGACCCCGACGCGCGTCATCGTCGCCGCGCTCTGCTTCGGCGGCGGCACCGCGCTGGCCATCGTGACCGTCGCGGTGATGACCGGCCCGATCGCGGCCAGCACCGCCGGACCCGCCGTGATCCTCTGGGCGCTCGGCGTCGCGATGATCACTCCCGGCGTCGCCAAGGTGATGACGGCGATCCTGCAGTGGCCGCTGCGGCTGCTCGGCGGGATCGACGCGCGGCTCGCCGTGCTCAACACCCGGGCGGGCATCGTCCGGGCGGCGGGCGCGGTCACCCCGATCATGCTCGCCGTCGGGATCGCGACCGCGAACATCTACCTGCAGACCACCCAGCAGGAGCTGGCGAACCAGGCGTTCACCGAAGACGTCCGCGCCGACGCCGTCATCGCCTCCGCCGCGGGCGGCCTGTCCCCGGACCTCGTCCAGCGGATCCAGGCCGTGCCCGGGGTCGCCGGAGCGTCCGAGTACGTCACCAGCAGCGTGTTCCTCGAGAACCCGTACGACTCCTCCGACGAAGGCCGTCCGGCGGTCGGCCTCACCGCTTCCGGCGCGGGCGCGACGACCGACACCAAGGTGGTCCAAGGCGATCTGAAGGCGCTGACCGGCATGACCGTCGCGCTCCCCGAGGTCTTCGCGAAGGACTTCGGCCGCGGCGTCGGCGACACCCTGGGCCTGCGGCTCGGCGATGGTGTGCCGGTCGACGTCAAGGTCGTCGCGGTGACCAGCCAGCGCCCCGGTTTCGAGAGCCTGCTGCTCCCGGCCGGTCTGCTCGCCCCGCACACCACCGCCGGGCTCGCCCCGCAGATGCTGGTCCGCGCCGCTCCGGACGTCGATCCGGCGGCGCTCACCGAACGGCTCCGCGAGGCGACGGCCGGGCTGCCGGTCTCCGTCGGCGACCGCGCGGCACTCGTCGCGGCGCACGACAAGGACCAGGCGGTCGGCGCGTGGGTGAACTACCTGCTGGTCGGGATGATCATCGCCTACACGGTGATTTCGGTCGCGAACACGCTCGTGATGGCGACCGTCCGGCGGCGCCGCGAGTTCGGTCTCCAGCGGCTCACCGGCTCGACCAGGGCGCAGGTGCTGCGGATGGCCGGTTTCGAGGGCGGGCTCGTCGCGCTGGTCGGAATCGTGCTCGGCACCATCGTCGCGGCGGGCTCGATCGTCCCGTTCTGCCTGGTGGCGGCCGATTCCCTGCTGCCGATGGGCTCCCCGCTGATCTACCTGACCATCATCGGGCTCGCCGCGGCGCTCGCGCTGGCGGCGACCCTGGTCCCGGCCTGGGCGGCGACGCGCGGCCAAGCCGTCGACGCGGCGACGGCGGGCAATGACTAGAGCTACCGTCGAAGGACCCGGCTGGCCGTGTGTAAGACTCTCGGCCGTGGCGTACCCCGGTGTTGATCAAGCGGCGAAACTCGAACTGGCGAGACTGGTCGGCGAACTCGCCGTCGTGCACGGCAAGGTGACCTTGTCCTCGGGCAAGGAGGCCGACTACTACATCGACCTCCGGCGGGCGACGCTCCATCACGCGGCCGCCCCGCTCATCGGGAAGCTGCTCCGCCAGCTCACGCACGACTGGGACTACGTCGCCGCGGGCGGCCTGACCCTCGGCGCGGACCCGGTGGCGCTGGCGATGCTGCACTCCGCGGCGACCGACGGCGTCGTGCTCGACGCGTTCGTCGTCCGGAAGGCCGTCAAGGAACACGGCATGCAGCGCCGGATCGAAGGCGTCGAGGTGCTGGGGCAGCGCGTGCTGGCCGTCGAGGACACCTCGACCACCGGCGGCAGCGTGCTCACCGCCGTCGAGGCGCTGCGCGAGGCCGGCGCGAACGTGGTCGGCGTCGCGACCGTCGTCGACAGGGACACCGGAGCGCGCGAGGCCATCGAGAAGGAAGGCCTCGAATACCGTTACATTCTGAACAAGGATGATCTCGGTCTGTCCTGAGTAAAGCGTCCCGAACGGGGCATCCTCCGTGCGAACGGAGGATGCCCCGTTTTTTCGTGAGCGTTTCTCAATCGGAGAGGGGTAACGTCCCTGGTAGGGGTGTGAAAGGGGGCTTGAGGTGGCGGGTTTCCTGGCGAACGTGACAGTCGCGGTGCACATTTTCGCGCTGTTGTTCATCGGATTCGGTGGTTTTCTCGCGTGGCGGTGGCCGAAGGTGATCTTCGTGCATGTGTTCTTCGCCGCATGGGGTGTCCTCGTCAACGTCTTCCCGTGGCCCTGCCCGCTGACGGCGGCGGAGAACTACTTCCGGCACCAGCAGGGCCTCGGCGACCTGCCCGGCGGTTTCAACGCGTACTACCTGTACGACACCGTGTTCCCGCGCTCGTCGCTGCCGGTCGTCGTGGTGATCGCGATGGCGACGGTGATCATCTCCTACATCGGCGCGTACCAGCGCTGGCGTCACCGTCACCACGACGGGGACGCACCGGCGCACCGCGTCAGCATGGGCTGAGTGACAATCCTCGGGTGAACTCGGAAGAAGCCGGTCCCACCGAATGGGTGGCGAAGGAAGAGGTCGGCGTCGGTCCGTGGGAGGGCGAGTGGCCTTCGGACGAGCGCTACGACCCCGAACTCCTGGCCAACGGCGACCGCCGCAACGTCGTCGACCCGTACCGGTACTGGCGGCGCGAGGCCATCGTGTCCGATGTGGACAGCCGTCGGCATCCGTTCCACGTGGCGATCGAAAACTTCCAGCACGACCACAACATCGGCACCGTGGTCCGGACGGCGAACGCGTTCGCCGCGGCCGCGGTGCACATCGTCGGGCGGCGGCGCTGGAATCGGCGCGGCGCCATGGTGACCGACCGTTACCAGCACCTTCTCCACCATGAGGACGTCGACGGGCTGCTGACCTTCGCCGCGACGGAAGGGCTCGCCGTGGTCGCCGTCGACAACACTCCCGGCTCGCAGCCCGTCGAGACGGCCGAGCTGCCGCGCGAGTGTGTCCTGCTGTTCGGCCAGGAAGGGCCGGGTCTGTCGGCCGAGGCACAGAAGACGGCCGCGCTGGTCGTCTCGATCGCGCAGTTCGGCACGACCCGCTCGATCAACGCCGGCGTGGCCGCCGGGATCGTCATGCACGCCTGGATCCGGCAGCACGCCGACCTGTCCCAAGCCTGGTCCGCAAGTAGGTGACTAATTGCGGGAGACGGGGGTCACCTCGACCGGGATGCCGTTCAGCACGGCGTTCCCGGACGGGACGTCGAGCAGGGTCTCATCGGCGACCAGATTCGAGTTGACCCCGGCGTGCGCGGCCGCGACCCGTGTCCGCGTTCCTTCGAGGTCGTGACCCCAGCCGTGCGGCATGCTCACCACGCCGGGCCGGACGTCGGCCGTGACCTCCACCGGCGCTTCGAGCTTCCCCGCCCTCGACGTCACCGCCGCGAGCCCGCCGTCGGCCAGCCCGAGGCGGGCGGCGTCGTCCGGGTGCACCTGGACGGTGCACCGGTTCCCGCCGCGCACCAGCGGCGTCAGGTTGTGCATCCACGAGTTGTTCGAGCTCAGATGCCGCCGTCCGATCAGCAGCAGCCCGCCGTCCGGGGCCTTGTCCAGTTCCGCGCGCAGACGGGGGACGTCCTTCGTGATCGCGTCCGGCGCCAGTTCGACCTTCCCGCTCGCGGTGGCGAGCGCCTCCGGCAGCCGCGGTTTCAGCGCGCCGAGGTCGATGCCGTGCGGGGCGGCTTCGAGATCGGCCAGGCTCAGCCCGTACGGTCCGCCGCGCAGCATCAGGTCGATCATCCGCGCCGGTCCCGTGCGGCCTTCGGCGAGCGACAGGTCGACGCCGGTGCGCCGCGCCGTTTCGCCCGCGACCATCGTGTCGAAGGCGGCGACGTCGACGTCCGGACCCTGGCCGGCGGCGATCCCCGCCATCCGCAGCAGGGTCACCCATTCCTGCGGCAGGTCGGTTTCCAGCGGCTGTGGTGTCCAGTTCGCGACGTTGCGCACGGCGAGCGCGTACAGCGCGACGTCGTAGTGCGGCCGCTCCAGCGGTGACGGCCCGGGCAGGATGACGTCTGCGTGCCGCGTGGTCTCGTTGAGGTACACGTCCAGCGAAACCATGAAGTCCAGCTGCCGCAACGCTTCCGTGAGCCGCGCTGAGTTCGGCGTGCTCAGCGCCGGGTTGCCGCTGATGGTCACCAGCGCCCGCACCTGGCCTTCGCCGGGCGTCTCGATCTCGTCCGCGAGCGTGGCCACGGGCAGCTCGCCGAGCACCTCGGGATACCCGCGCACCCGGCTCGTCCAGCGGCCGCTGGTGAACGGCGCGGACCGGCGCGGCCGCCAGAGGGCGGGCAGCGGGAACATCACGCCGCCTTCGCGGTCGAGGTTGCCGGTGAGCGTGTTGACGACGTCGACCAGCCAGCTCGCGATGGTGCCGAACGACTGCGTCGTCGTCCCCATCCGGCCGTACACCGCGGCGCGCCCGGCGTCCGCGAGTTCGAGCGCGATACGGCGGATCTCGGCGGCGTCGATCCCGGTCGCGGGCGCGACCGCCTCCGGGGTGAACGGCTCCGCGAGCACGCGAACCTCGTCGACACCGGAGACGTGCTCTCCCGGAGTGACCCGGTTCTCCGCGAACAGGACGTTGACCAGCGCGAACAGGAACAACGCGTCGGTGCCCGGCCGGATCGCGTGGTGCTCGTCGGCGAGCTGAGCGGTCCGGGTGCGGCGCGGATCGAGGACGACGACCTTGCCGCCACGCTGCTGGATCCCGCGCAGCTTCCCTCGGGCGTCCGGGGCGGTCATCAGGCTTCCGTTGGACACCAACGGGTTCGCGCCCAGGATGAGCAGGTGCTCGGTGCGGTCGAGGTCGGCGACGGGAATGGTCTGCGGGTCGCCGAAGAGGTAGCCGGAGGAGAAGTGCTTCGGCATCTGGTCGACCGTGGTCGCGGTGTAGAAGTTCCTGGTGCCCAAGGCTTTGAAGAACACGCGGCCGTAGAGCACGAGTGCCGCGTTGTGCACCGTCGGGTTGCCGGAGTAGACGGCGACGGCGTTCTTGCCGTGCTCGTCGATGATCGGCCGGAGCCGCCGGTCGATTTCGGCGAAGGCCTCGTCCCAGGTGACCTCGACGAACTCGCCGTCGCGTTTCACCAGCGGCGCGGTGAGCCTGTCCGGGTCATGGTGCAGCGCGCCGAGCGAAGCGCCCTTCGGGCAGATGTAGCCCTGCGAGAAGACGTCCTCGTTGTCGCCTCGAACCCGGGTGACCAGGCTCTTCTCGTCGATCGTCACCTCCAGCCCGCAGGTGGCTTCGCAGAGCGGGCAGGTCACGTGCGCCGTGGTCATGAAGCACCTCGCGGGTTCGGGAGTACTCCCAACATACTGAGCGGTATGTCACCGGGCAAGGGATGATGGCGCGATGACTGCTCTCGCCGACCGGGCCGCGATCGCCGAGCGCGCGATCCGCGACCGGCATCTGCGCCGTGTGTGGGGGCTGCCCGGGACCGTGCTCGGCCGCAGCGGCTGGCCGCCGTCGGCGGGGCAGCGCGTCCACTGGCACTGGAACTACTGGTGGCAGGCCCATCTGCTGGACACCCTCGTCGACGCCCAGCTGCGGGACCCTTCACCGGATCGGTTGAAGCTGATCGACCGGTTCGTGGGGTCCGTGCGGCTGCGCAACTTCGGCAAGTGGATCAACGACTATTACGACGACATCGCCTGGCTCGGCCTCGCGCTGCAACGCGTCGGGCATCTCGGGCTGGACGTCCGGGGCGGGCTGGAGGCGATCAGTTCGCGGCTGCGCGAGGGCTGGACCGATGACGCGGGCGGTGGGATCTGGTGGCGCGCCGGCGACGATTTCAAGAACGCCCCCGCGAACGGCCCGGCCGCGATCTTCCACGCCCGCGAAGGCGCCACGCAGCACGCTCGCGGGTTGACCGACTGGATGACCGAGCGGCTCGTCGACCCGGATTCCGGACTGGTGTGGGACGGCCTGCGGGTCGGCAGCGGTGAACTGGTCAAGCATATTTTCACGTATTGCCAAGGGGTCTACCTCGGCGCCTGTCTTGAACTGTCCGAAATGGACAGAGTGGGGCGCACGATCGGGGCCGTCGCGGAACACGTCGCGCCGAACGGGGTGATCCGGGGCCAGGAAGGTGGCGACGGCGGTCTGTTCGCCGGGATCCTCGCCCGCTACCTGGCGCTCGCGGCGCCGCTGTTGCCGAGCGGGGTGGCGCGCGACCTGGTCATCCGGTCGGCTGACGCCTGCTGGTCCGGCGCCACCGAGACACCGCACGGGCCGCTCTTCAGCGCCGACTGGGCGACTCCGGCGCCTTCTCTCCCCCTCGCGGGTGACGCGCCCGAACGCGACCTGTCCGTTCAGGTGAGCGCGTGGATGCTGCTGGAAGCCGCGGCCACCCTGGACCACCGACCCCGCAATTAGTCACCTACTTGCGACACTCGATCGAGCGTCACGTTCTGGGACCGTCGCAAGTAGGTGACTAATTGCGGGGGTTACCAGACGTCACCGGAGCGCCAGTCGCAGGTGATCTCCCCGTCCAGGTCCAGAGTGACCCCGACCGGCAGCACGTGGATCGAACCGTCGTCCTCCTTCGTCGCCTCGATACCCGAAGGTGTCAAAGCCGACGAAGTACCGCGCCACAGCAGCCAGCCCCGCGACGCGTAGAACTCCAGTGCGTCTTCGGACGCCGACAGCGCTCCGAGGTCGTACGCCTTCCGCAGGACCCGCTCCAGCGCGTCCATCATCGCGGCGCCGTGCCCGCGCCGCCGGTGATCCGACCGGACGGCGACCGCCTCGACATAACCCGTACGGAGGACCCGGCCGTCGTGCACGAGCCGCCGCTGCACCAGCGACGCGTGCCCGATCAGCTCGCCGCTCTCCCACACCAGCGTGTGCATGCCGCCGAGCGCGTTCTCCCAGTCGTGGTCGCTGAAATCACCGTCGAAAGCGTCGTCCAGCAGAGCGCGTGCCGCCCTCAGCACGCCTGCTTCGAGGTCGGCGGTGTGCACGGTCCACAGGTCGGTCATTCCGCCATCTTCACCCGGCGGCGGCGTTCTGACCAGCGAGATCCGAAGCACTCTTTACCGCTGAGGTTCCGACGGCGCGCTGTTGTGACTCAGCAGCCGCACGACTGACGGTGTATGAAGCGCGGTGCGAGCCGTACGGATTCGGGTCGTCGCTCAGGGTCGGTGATCCGGGCCAGCAGGAGTTCGACGGCCTTGCGCCCGATCTCCTCGATCGGCTGCGCCATCGTGGTGACCGCCGGGGTCACCTGGCCCGCCCACTCCATGTCTCCGTAGCCGACGATCGCGAGATCCCGCCCGATCCGGATGCCGAGCCGGTGCGCCTCGTACTGGACGCCGATCATCATCGCCTCGCTCGCCACCACGAGCGCGGTCGGCGAGGGCCAGCTGTCGAGCAGTTTCGCGGTCGCGGCGGCCGCCCCGCCCGGGGTCGACTGTCCGCACGCGACCAGCTGCGACGTCCACCGGAGGCCGGACCGGCCGAGGCCGAGCCGGTAGCCCAGCGCCCGCTCCTCGTAGGTGGTCATGTCCTCTTCGCCCGAGATGAAGCCGATCTTGCGGTGCCGCAGCCCGGCGAGGTGCCGCACGAGCGCGCATACGGCCTGGATGTTCTCGGAGCCGACCTGGTCGACGTCGTTGCGGCCGGCCATCCGGTCGACGAGCACGGTCGGCACGCCCATCCGGACCAGCCCGTTGATCACCGCTTCGTCACCGGCCGCCGGGACGAGCAGGACACCGTCGACGCGGTCCGCGCGCAGCGCTCGGATGACCGCGGCTTCTTCGGCGACGCTGTCGCCGGTGTCGGCGAGGGTGATCTCGCAGCCGTGACGGCGGGCGGCGCGGCGGATGGCGCGGACGAGTTCACCCGAATACGGGTTCGCGTGCATCGCCATGGCCACCCCGAACCGGTGGGTGACAGGGGTGTCCTCCCACAGGGGTAACGCCGGGGACAGTGCGGTCATCGCTCCACGCCTTCATTCGAGCTTGAATGACGGTAACGGCTGACCGAGCGTCACTCGGCGGCGAGACCGGAAAGTCTCCCAACAATCATCAATGTGAGTGAACGAGAGCGCATCCGCAGGACGCGCGATGGCGGAGCGTAGGCGGAATCCGCATCGTCTGGGCCTTGCGTGCCGGATCGTTGATCCTGGCCAGCAGCAGGCGTACCGCCTGTGTGCCTATCTCCTCGATCGGCTGCGCCATCGTGGTCAGCGGCGGATCGACCAGATCGGCCCATTCGACGTCGTCGTAGACCACCACCGGGAGGTCGACGCCTGCCCGCAGCCCGCGGCGCCGCAACTCGTGCAGCACCCCGACCATCATGGTGTCGTTGGCGACCACCAGCGCCGTCGGCGGCTCCGGCAGCGCGAGCAGCGTGCTCAGCGCCAGGGCCCCGCCCGCCTGTGAGGACTGCCCGCACGCGACCAGGTCCTCCGACCAGGTCAAACCCGAGCGGCCGAGCCCCAGCCGATAGCCGAGGATCCGCTCTTCGCTGGTGCTCAGCCCGGCGGTGCCGCTGATCATGCCGATCCGCTGATGTCCGAGCGAGGCCAGATGCGCGGTCAGCGCGGACGTCGATTGGATGTTCTCGGCGCCGACCTGATCGACGTCGGTGCGGGTGGACAGCCGGTCGATGAGCACGGTCGGGACGTCGAGCGAGACGAGCTCGCCGATCACCGAACCGTCGCCCGGCGACGGCGTGATCAGCAGCCCGTCGACCCGGCGTGAACGCAGGGTCCGCACGGTCTCACGCTCGGTGTCGACGGTGTCGTGGGTGTCCGCGAGCAAGACCGTGTACCCGGCCAGCGCGGCTTCGCGTTCGATCGCCTGGATCAGGACGGCGAAGTACGGGTTCGCGATGAGGGAGATCGCGACGCCGATCGACCTCGTCCCGCCGGTCACCAGCGAGCGGGCGATGGCGTCGCCGGTGTAGCCGGTCTGCTCGATCGCGCGGAGGACCGCCAGTTTGGTCTCCTCGGCCACCGCCCGCGTCCCGTTGACCACGTGTGACACGGTGGTGATCGAGACTCCCGCGAGCTCGGCGATGTCGCGTTGGGTGGGGCGGGACGAGCGAGACGGCGGCATCAACGTTCCTCGGTGAAGTCAGCTGGCAAGCGTTTGCGCAAACGCTTGCGACTGAGCATAACCCTGTCTACCTTCCGGTCCATCACGGACAGCCTTGAATCGGAGGGCATCCCCCATGAGACAGCGCAGTCTCGCCGCGCTCGCCATGGCCGCCGCACTCGCGGTGACCTCGGCCGGGTGCACCGTCGAACGCCACTGGGGTGGCGGTTCGAACGCGGGCGGCGGCGGCAAGGCCAAGGTCGGCCTGGTCACCAAGACCGACACCAACCCCTACTTCGTGGAACTGAGAGCGGCCGCCAAGGCCGCCGCCGAGGCGAACGGCGCGGAGTTCAGCGCGCTCGCCGGCCAGTTCGACGGCGACAACGACGGCCAGGTCAGGGCCATCGAGAACCTCATGCAGCAGGGTGCGAACACCATCCTGATCACGCCGAGTTCCTCGACCGGCGTCCTCGATGCCATCGATCGCGCCCGCAAGGCCGGGGTGCTGGTCATCGCCCTCGACACGGCGACCGAACCGGACACCGCCGTCGACGCCACCTTCGCCACGGACAACTTCGAGGCCGGACGTCGGCAAGGCGCGTACGTCAAGGCCGCACTGGCAGGCAAGCCGCCGAAGCTGTTCATGGTGGACGGCACCGCCGGGTCCACAGTGGACACCCAGCGGCATACCGGGTTCCTCAAGGGCATCGGGCTGACCGACGCGTCGCCGGAGATCAAGGGCAAGACGCCCGCGAACGGCGACCAGAGCCTCGCGCAGCAGGGTGTCGAGAACCTGTTGCAGCGCACCACCGACATCAACGCCGTCTACACGATGAACGAGCCGATGGGTCGCGGCACCTACGCCGCGCTCCAGGCCCGGGGTCTCGTGAACCAGATCGTGATGGGCTCGATCGACGGCGGCTGTGAAGGCGTCAAGAACGTGCGCGACGGCCAGTACGCCGCCACGGTCATGCAGTTCCCCAAGAAGATGGCCGAGCAGGGCGTCCTCGCCGCCGTCGAATACGCCAAGACCGGCAAGAAGCCGGGCGGGTTCGTCGACACCGGATCCGCGGTGATCACCGACAAGCCGATCCCCGGCGTGGAAAGCCAGGACACCAAGTGGGGCCTCGAGAACTGCTGGGGGACGAAGTGACCACCGCAACCCTCAAGAACAACGAGCGTCCGTCGATCGGTGAGTTCTTCCTCCGCGCGCCCGCGGTCGGGCCCGCGCTGGCCCTGCTCGTCGCGATCGTGGTGTTCTCCCTCTCGACGGACACCTTCCTCGATCTCGACAACCTTTCCCTTGTGGTGCAACAGTCCCTGGTGGTCGGCACGCTCGCCCTCGGGCAGACGCTGATCATCCTGACCGCGGGGATCGACCTGGCGAATGCGGCCGCGATGGTGCTCGCGACGCTGATCATGGCGAAGCTCGTGGTCGGCGGTGTCTCCGGGATCTGGGCTCTGCTGCTGGGAATCGTGGCGACGGTGGTGATCGGGATGGTCACCGGTTCGCTGGTCACCCGGATCAAACTGCCGCCGTTCATCGTCACGCTCGGCCTGCTGACCGTGCTCACCGCGGCCGCGAAACTGTTCGCGAGCGGCCAGGCCGTCCCGGTCGCCGACGAACTGCTCAAATGGCTCGGCACCCGCCGGTACCTCTTCGGCGGCATCCCGATCACCTACGGCATGACGCTGGCCTTGCTGATGTACCTGGGACTTTGGTACGCGCTCACGCGAACTCCGTGGGGCAAGCACGTCTACGCGGTCGGCAACGCGCCGGAATCCGCGCGGCTGTCCGGCATCAAGGTCAACCGCACGATCCTTTCGGTGTACATCGTCGCCGGGGTGATCGTCGGGATCGCCGCCTGGCAGGCGCTCGGCCGCGTGCCGAACGCCGATCCGAACGCCTTCCAGCTCGGCAACCTCGATTCGATCACCGCGGTGGTGCTCGGCGGCGCCAGCCTGTTCGGCGGCCGGGGTTCCGTACTCGGCACGATGATGGGCGCGCTGGTCGTCGCGGTCCTGCGGTCCGGGCTGACCCAGCTCGGGGTGGACGCGCTCTACCAGGACGTCGCCACCGGTGCCCTGCTCATCGGCGCTGTCTGCGTCGACCGTTTCGCGAGGAGGCGGCAGTCATGACGACACCCACGTTGTCCGCGCAGGGCCTGGTCAAACGCTATGGCCGGGTCACCGCCATCGACGGTGCCGACTTCGAACTGTTCCCCGGCGAGGTGCTCGCCGTCGTCGGCGACAACGGTGCCGGGAAGTCGAGCCTCATCAAAGCCCTTTCGGGCGCGGTGATCCCGGATTCCGGTGAGATCAAAGTGGACGGTGAGACCGTACACTTCAAGTCCCCTTTGGACGCTCGCCACTACGGGATCGAGACGGTGTACCAGGATCTCGCCGTCGCGCCCGCGCTCGACATCGCGTCCAACATGTTCCTTGGCCGCGAAAAGCGGCGTAAGGACCTCTTCGGGCAGCTGTTCAGGAAACTGGACACCGCGACCATGAGGGCCGACGCGCAGCGGATCCTCGACGAACTCGGCATCAACATCAAGTCCATCACGCAACCGGTGGAAACGCTGTCCGGCGGGCAGCGTCAGGGTGTCGCGGTCGCGCGGGCGGCCGCGTTCGGCACCAAGGCGGTGATCATGGACGAGCCCACCGCCGCGCTCGGCGTCGCCGAATCCGGCAAGGTGCTCGACCTGATCAACCGTATCCGCGAACGCGGCCTCCCGGTGGTGCTGATCAGCCACAACATGCCGCACGTGTTCGACATCGCCGACCGCATCCACGTGCACCGCCTCGGCAAGCGGGTCGCGGTGGTCTCGCCGAAGACGCACACCATGAACCAGGTCGTCGGCCTGCTCACGGGTGCGTTGAAGATCGGTGAGAACGGCGAGGTCGAAGAGGTCGCTTCGGCCGTCCACACGGGGCTGAGCTGATGGCCTCTCAGCGGGAAAAAGTACTTCGATGCTAGTGCGGGTGCTGCTGGCGGGCCTGTGCACCGTCGACCAGGTTCAGCGCGTCACCGAGATCCCGGCGCCGGGCGAGAAGGTGCGTTCGCTGTCGATGGACGTCGCCGCCGGGGGGCCGGCGACGAACGCGGCGGTGACCGTGGCCGCGCTCGGCGCCGGGGCGACGCTCCTGACGGTCGCCGGTGCGCACCCGCTGGCGGCACTCGCCCGCGCGGACCTCGAAGCGCACGGCGTCGACCTGGCCGACCTCGATCCCGGACGGCCCGATCCGCCCGCGATCAGCGCCATCGTCGTCCGTGACTCCGATGGCGAGCGCACCGTCGTCTCGCGCAACGCCCACGCCTCCCCGCAATTCGTCACCTACTTGCGATCCTTGCGCGCGCGACTAGCGCAAGCAGGTGGCGAATTGCCCGGGTGTGTGCTGGTGGACGGGCACCATCCGGAGGTGGCGCTGGAGGTCGCGCGCTGGGCGAAGGAGCGCGCGATACCGGTGGTGCTCGACGCCGGGAGCTGGAAGCCGGTCTTCCCCGAACTCCTGCCGCTGGTCGACATCGCCGCGTGCTCGTCGCTGTACCGCGGGGACGACCCGCGCGAGTACGGCGTCCGCGTGGTGATCACGACCGCCGGGCCCGACCCCGTGCGCTGGTCGACTGCGGACGGATCCGGTGCCGTCCCCGTCCCTGTCACCCGGGCGCGTGACACGCTGGGCGCGGGCGACGTCTGGCACGGCGCTTTCGCGTACGCGGTCGCCAGGGGCGAAGGGGACGTCCCCGGCTGGATCGCGTTCGCCAACGAGGTGGCCGCCGAACGGGTGCGGCATGAAGGACCGAGGTCGTGGACGGCCGCGGTCGCGAAGATGGGAGAAGGATGACTGCCATGCCTCCGGTGTTCGAGGACCTGTTGAACAGGGCACAGGCGCTGGCGAAGCCGGGACAGCGCAGCGTGCTCGGGATCGTCGGCGCCCCCGCGTCCGGCAAGACGACACTGGCCTGGGGCCTGGCGAAGGCGCTGGGCACGAGGGCCGCGGTGGTCGGGATGGACGGCTTCCACCTGGCGCAGGTGGAACTCCAGCGGCTCGGACGGGTGGAGCGCAAGGGCGCGCCGGACACCTTCGACGCGGCCGGGTACGTGCACCTGCTGCGCAGGCTGGCCGAAGGCCGCGAGACCGTCTACGCGCCCGAATTCCGCCGGGAGATCGAGGAGCCGATCGCCGGCGCCGTCGCGGTCACGCCGGACGTCCCGCTGGTCATCACCGAGGGGAACTACCTGCTCATGCAGGACGACCCGTGGAGCGGCGTGAAGCCGATCCTCGCCGAGTCGTGGTTCCTCGCGCCGGACGAGCCCGAGCGCATCGAGCGGCTCGTCTCACGGCACCGCCGCTACGGTCGTTCGCTGGTCGACGCGCGCCGTCGCGCGCTCGGTTCCGACCAGCGCAACGCCGATCTGATCGCGTCCACCAGCGGCCGGGCCGACCTGGTCCTGGAGAACCTCCCGCTGGTCAACTTCGCCATATGAGTGGTGTTCTCGTCGTCACCGGCGGTAGCAAGGGCATCGGCGCGGCGGTCTGCGAACTGGCCGCCGCGCGCGGTTACGACGTCGTCGTCAACTACGCGGGTGACGCCGAAGCGGCCGAAGACGTCGCCTCGCGCGTCCGGAAGCACGGGGTCCGGGCGATCACCCAGCGCGGCGATGTCGCGTCCGAAGACGACGTGGTGGCCCTGTTCGACGCCGCCGTCGAGCTCGGCCCGCTCGCCGGGCTGGTCGCGAACGCGGCGATCACCGGCAACACCCCGGGCCGCTTCGACGAATACGACGTCGACGTGGTCCGTCGTGTCGTCGATGTCAACATCACGGGTGTCTTCCTGTGCGTCCGCGAGGGCATCCGCCGGATGTCCACCCGGTACGGCGGTGACGGCGGCGCGATCGTGACGCTGTCCTCCACCGCCGCGCGAACCGGTTCGCCCGGCGAATGGGTCCACTACGCGGGCACCAAGGCCGCAGTCGAAACGATGACCTACGGCGTGGCGCAAGAAGTCGCGAAAGAATCCGTCCGGGTCAACGCCGTCGCGCCGGGCATGATCCACACCGGACTGCACGCGGCGGCGGGAATGCCCGATCGCATGGAGCGGATCGCGCCGACCATTCCGCTGGGGCGGGCCGGCGAACCCGGCGAAGTCGCGGAAGCCGTGCTGTGGCTGCTTTCCCCGGCCGCGTCGTACACCACCGGGACGGTGCTGACCGTCGGCGGAGGCCGTTGACACCCGGGGCCACGGAGCGGTCACGGGGCGATATCGGCTCCGCGTGCGGTTCAGCCACTTTTTAACACTGTTTCCCGGCGGATATCACGATTCATGTGGGAAGTCGGCGGATCACCTCGTGGCCAGAGGCGCCTGTGTCACCCTGGTTGCGCCCCCAAGCTCTTGATCAGGACGGTCATCCCCGATGTCCAAGCTCATGTCTGTGCACCACCTGGCACTCACCGTGACCGATGTGGACCGGAGCGTGCCCTGGTACGCCCGAGTGCTCGAACTCGAAGAGTTCACGCGTCGCGAGGACCCCGAAACGGGTCTGCGGAAGGTCGTGCTCAGGTCGCCCAGCGAGGGTTTCGCGGTCGTACTCGTCGAGCACCAGGACACCGAGCGGCCGCGGTTCGACGAACGGCGCACAGGTCTGGACCACGTGGCGTTCAAGGTCTCTTCGCGCTCGGAGCTGGCCGAATGGGAAGCGCGGCTGTCGGAATACGGCGTTTTCTACACGCCGTCGAAGGGTTCTCGGACCTTGGAAGGCTCGTCGGTCATCGTGTTCCGCGACCCCGACGGCATCCAGCTGGAGATCTGGGCGGATCCCGAGGTTTAGGCCGTGCTCTCTTCGGTCTCTTCGGCGGGCCGCCGCATCTCCTGGCGATAGCGGATCACGCCGTAGGCCGTGCCCACCACGAAGAACGCGACGCTCACCCAGAGCGCGACCGTCTTCACCCACGGAAGCTGGTCCAGCAGGCCGGCGCCGTAGTAGCCGAGCAGCACCAGCGTCGGCACCCAGAGCAACCCGCCGAGCGCGGTCGCGAGCGCGAACCGGCGCGGATCCATCCGCGCGGTCCCCGCGATGAGCGGCGCCAGCGTGCGGATCCACGGGATCCAGCGTGCGGCGACGATGGCGAAGAAACCCTTGCGATCCAGGAAGGCCCTGGCGCGGTCCAGGTTGTGCCGGTTCAGCACCTTGCCGCCGCGGCGCGCGATCAGTTTCGTGCCCGTCGACCGGCCGATGTAATACCCCACCTGGTTGCCGAGGATCGCGACCAGCAGTGCCGCGGCCGACAGCAGCCACGCGTTCAGGTCGGAGCCGTGCTGCGCGAGGACGACCCCGGCGGCGAACAGCAGGGAGTCGCCGGGCAGGAAGAGTCCGATGATCAGCGCGCACTCCACGAAGATGAAGCTCAGCACGATCACCCAGACGAGCACCGGCCCGGCGGTGTCGAGCCAGCTCACGCCGATGCCCGCGGCCTCGGTGTACACCTCAGTCACGACGCGAGCCTACGTGTACTTCGCCAACCGCACTTCACCGATCGGTGGAATCGGGGTGTCCGAAAGGTCCGGTCATGCGCCCCACCCACGCTATGAACGGGCCGTTCCTTGCGAATTTCGCAAGGAACGGCCCGTTCATAGCGCTTGTGACTAGTGCTCGACAAGCTCGTCGAGCGCCTGGTCGTAGCTCAGCCGGACGTCATGTTCGGCCTGGTCACCGCCCAGCAGCTCCACCCGGCTGGTCGCCGGCGGGTAACCGCTGGCGATCACCGTGTAGGTCCCGGCCGGCAGGTCGCTGACCGTGTAGTTGCCCTCCGCGTCGGTCCTCGCCACGGCGGCGACACCGCCCGAGGAGTCGAGCACGGTGATCCGCGCGTCCGGCACCACCCGGTCGCCGTCGGTGCGGGCGACCCCGCTCAGCAGGATCGTGCTGACCAGTTCGAAGTCGTGGCGCAGCACCCCGGCGCCGGTGGCGGTCAGTGTCGCCGCGACCGGCCGGAACCAGCGGCCGCTGGCGACGAGCGTGTACCGCCCGCCCACGATCCCGGCGAACGAGTAGACGCCGTTCTCGTTCGTGTGCGTCCTGGCCACCTGATTGCCGTTGTGGTCGATCAGGGTCAGCGCCGCGCCCGCGACGTTCGTGGCGTCGTCCCGGCGGACGTGCCCGCTGATCTGCGCGGATCCCGCCCGGTAGGCCCCGTTGCCGTTGGTCATGGCGTGCTTGCCCACCTCGACGGGCGCGGTCACGACCGTCTTCTCGGAGGCCGTTTCGACAGGTGCGTCGTCCTCTTCGACGAGTGCTTCGCCGCCTTCGAGGGCCGAAGCCGCCGAAGGAGCGGAGCCGCCGAGAAGCGGGATCTCCTTCATGAACATCAGGACCAGCGTCGCCAGCAGCGCGACCGCGCCCGCCACGTAGAACACCGTGGTGATCGACTCGGTGAAGCCGATCAGCACCGGGGTCTTGATGGCCTCGGGCAGGTTCGCGATACCGCTCGTGTTCGTGGTGAGGTCGCCCAGCGCCGCGGCGCCTTCCCCGGTCGGCGCGTTGCCGCCGAACGCCTTGGTGATGTTGCCCGGCAGGACGTTGAACAGGATGGTCAGGAACACCGCGACACCCGCGGTGCCACCGATCTGCCGGAAGAACGTCGCCGAAGCGGTCGAGACGCCCATGTCGCTGCGCGGACCGGCGTTCTGCACCGCAATGATCAGCGTCTGCATGCAGGAACCGAGGCCGAGCCCGATGATCGCGGCCGCGACCAGCGGGTGCCACAGCGCGCTGTTGTACTCGACCTGCGCGAAGAAGAACGCGCCGCCCGCGATCAGCAGCGTGCCGATCACCGGGAACACCTTGTAGCGTCCGGTTTTGCTGGTGATCTGGCCCGAGATGATCGAGGCGCTCATGATGCCCGCCATCAGCGGGATCATCAGCAGCCCCGACTCGGTCGGCGAGAACTCCTGAACCACCTGCATGTACTGCGGGATCATCATGATCGCGCCGAACATCGCGACACCGACGATGATGCCGCCGATGATGGCGACCGTGAAGGTCGAGTTCTTGAACAGCCGCAGCGGGATCAGCGCCGCGTCCTTCATCAGCTTCTCGATGAAGATGAAGGCGACCACGCCGATGGCGCCGATGACGTAGCAGATGATCGCGTTCTGCGAGCCCCAGTCCCACTTGTTGCCCTGCTCGGCGACGATCAGGAACGGGACGACGGCGACGATGAGCGCCAGCCCGCCCCACCAGTCGATCTTGTGGTCGTGGCGCTGGTGCGGCACGTTGAGCACGCGGGCGACGACGAACAGCGCGACGATCGCGATCGGCACGTTGATCAGGAAGACCCAGCGCCAGCCGTCGATCTGGTAGCCGAAGACGGTGCCGAGCGTGTCGAAGTCGGCGAAGAATCCGCCGAGCACCGGGCCGAGCACGGTGGAGATACCGAACACGGCGAGGAAATACCCCTGGTAGCGGGCACGTTCCCGCGGCGGCACGATATCGCCCATGATCGTCATCGCCAGCGACATCAGACCGCCGGCGCCGAGGCCCTGGATCGCGCGGAACGCGGCCAGTTCGTACATCGACGTCGCGAACGCCGAGGCGACGGAGCCGATCAGGAAGATCGAGATCGCGGCGATGTAGAACGGCTTGCGCCCGTAGATGTCGGACAGCTTGCCGTAGATCGGCGTGACGATCGTCGAGGTGATCAGGTAGGCCGTGGTGATCCAGGCCTGCAGGTCGAACCCGTTGAGGTCGTTCGCGATCCGGACGATCGAGGTGCCCACGATCGTCTGGTCGAGCGCCGCCAGGAACATGCCCGACATCAGGCCGATCAGGATCGTGACGATCTGACGGTGACTGAGCCGGGGACCGTCTTCGTGGACGGCTGGCGGACTTTCTACTGCGGAACTCATTGCTTCAGGCCCCCTTGGCCTTCGACGCCGACGCGGGGTCGGCGAACTGTGGAGATGTCTTCTCGATGTCGTCGTTCAACCGGTGGAACAGCGAGTTGAGGGTCTTCCGGTCGTCGTCGGACCAGTCACCGAGTACCTCGGCGAGCCACTGGTTCCGCTGCTTCCGGTTCTCCTCGAACACCCGGAGTCCTTCGGCGGTCGGTGCGAGCAGGCAGGCGCGGCCGTCTTCGGGATCGGCCAGGCGCTCGACCAGCCCGTGCTGGACGAGAGAGCTCGACTGCCTGCTGATGGTCGAGATCTCGGAGTGCAGGAACTCGGCGAGTTTGCTGGTCCGCTGGGGGCCGACGTGGATGAGGCAGAAGAGGATCGCGTACGCGGCCCGCTCGATACCGTCCGGTCCCTGCTTGGACACCTGGGACTTCGCCCGGTTGACCAGGCGCACGAGCCGCACGAGCTCGTGCCCGAGGGTGTCGGCCAGATCGAGGTCGGCCTTCGACCTGGTGCCGGGGGTCGTGGGTGTCATGGTGGTCTCTCTCGCCGGTTGCTTGGTCACTGCAACTAGTTGCCTAGAGCAAGGATGTTCCTCCCAGGGCTCGCATCGCAAGGAGAAAGTGATGTTGTGTGTCGGATGACACTTTAGTTGCCGCATGCAAGCACATTTATTCGTGCATGTTTGTCCGGTTCGCCCTGAGCTGCACTTTTGCTTTGATGGAGGCATGACCGACTCCGCGCTCTACGCGATCCTCGCCGCCCGAAACTTCGGCACCCTCGCCACCGTCAAGCGGGACGGCAGGCCGCAGCTGTCGACCGTCAACTACCTCTACGACGCGGACGCCGGCGCCATCCTGATCTCGATCACCGCGCCGCGCGCCAAGACCAAGAACCTCCAGCGCGACCCGCGGGCGACGTTCCACGTGTCGACCGAGAGCGGCGACGGCTACGTCGTCGTCGAAGGCCCGGCAGTGCTCACGCCGACCGCCGCTTCGCGCGACGACGCGACCGTCGACGCGCTGGTGGACCACTACCGGCGGGCCCGGGGCGAACATCCGGACTGGGACGAGTTCCGTGACGCCATGGTCGCCGACCAGCGCGTCCTGCTCACCATCCCGATCGAGCGCGTCTACGGCCTCTCCCGCAATTAGTCACCTGCTTACGGTGGGACTGCGCGCGCGAGGGGGGCGTTCATCGCAAGTAGGTGACTAATTGCGCTGGAGGCGGGCCTTGATCTCGTCGATCCGGTCGAGCAGGGGGCTCGCGTCGTCCCGGCCGAGCGCCGCCCGCAGGTAGAGGCCGTCACCCACCAGGATGATCAGTTCGGCGGTCAGCGGGTCGTCGACGTGCTCGCTGATCAGGTCGTGGATCTTCTGGTTGTAGACCTGGACGACCTCGGCGACCCGCGGTTCGTTGAGCATGATCCGGATCGTCGCCATGGTCGTGCGGTGCAGCGGTTTGCGCTGGGTCACGTCGGTGATGGCGGTGCGCAGGTACCAGGAAACGACGCCTTCCGGTGCCTTCTGTGCCTGTTCGAGGTCTTCGTCCGACAAGGTGGCGAGACGTTCCATCAGGCCCTCTACCAGGGCTTCCTTGGAGCCGAAGTGGTAGAGCAGGCCGCCCTTCGAGACCCCGGCGTGCGCGGCGACGGCGTCGAGGGTGACCCCGCCGGGGCCTTGCTCGATGAGGATCTCCTCGTAGGAGTCGAGGATGCGTTCCTTCGCGGTGGGCTTCGCCATATCGGTTGACTATACCGTCTGGACGGTTTACCTTCGACGGAGGCGGTAACTGTACCGTCCAGACGGTTTAGCTAAAGGAGAGTGCGCCATGGCGAGGCGCAAGCAGTGGTGGGCGCTGGCGGTACTGGTACTTCCGGTGCTGCTGATCAGCGTGGACATGACGGTGCTCGGGTTCGCGCTGCCATTCCTGTCCGAGGATCTGGCACCCACCGGTGCGGAGCAGTTGTGGATCGTCGACATCTACTCGTTCATGCTGGCCGGTCTGCTGGTCCTGATGGGCACGCTCGGTGACCGCATCGGCCGTCGCAAGCTGCTGCTCATGGGCGCCGCGGCGTTCGGTGCCGCGTCGGTGCTCGCGGCCTTCTCGACCAGCGCGTTCATGCTGATCATCGCCAGGGCGCTGCTCGGCGTGGGTGGCGCGACGCTGATGCCGTCGACCCTCTCGCTGATCCGCAGCATCTTCGTCGACCCGAAACAGCGCCGGATCGCGATCGCCGTGTGGAGTGCCGGGTTCTCCGGCGGTATGGCGGTCGGGCCGGTGCTCGGCGGCTGGCTGCTGGAGCACTTCTGGTGGGGTTCGGTCTTCCTCATCAACGTCCCGGTGATGGTCGTGCTGCTGATCGTCGGCCCGTTCCTGCTGCCGGAGGCGCGTGACCCGAAGCCGGGCCGCTTCGACCCGCTGTCGGCGCTGCTGTCCCTGGCCGCGATGCTGCCGGTGGTCTACGGCATCAAGCTGGTCGCCGAACACGGCTTCACCTGGAAGGCCGCGGTCAGCGTCGTGCTCGGGCTCGCGCTCGGTGTCGTGTTCGTCCGCAGGCAGAACAGTCTCGACGAGCCGATGCTCGACCTGACGCTGTTCTCGAACCGGGCCTTCAGCGGCTCCGTCGTGACGAACATGCTCGGCGTGTTCGCCATGGTCGGCCTGCTGTTCCTGGTGCCGCAGTACCTGCAGCTGGTGCTCGGGCTGACCCCCGTCGTCGCCGCGCTGTGGATGCTCCCGGCGACGGTCGCCGGTATCGCCGGCGCGCTCCTCGCGGCCTGGCTCGCAAAGCGGATCCGGGTTTCGCTGCTGGTCTCCGGTGGTCTCCTGGTCGCGGCGGTCGGCTTCCTGGCGCTGACCCAGGTGTCGTCCGGCGGTGGGCTCGCGTACGTCGTGGTGTCGTTCACGCTGCTCGGCGGTGGTGTCGCCCTGTCGGAGACGTTGACGAACGACCTGATCATCTCGGCCGCTCCGGCCGAACGCGCCGGAGCCGCTTCGGCGATCTCCGAGACCGGGTTCGAGCTGGGCGGTGCGCTCGGCACGGCCATCCTCGGCAGTGTCGCGACCGCGGTCTACCGGTCCGGTCTGCCGGAAGGGACGGCCGAATCCGCCCGGGACACGCTGGGCGGCGCGGTCGCGACGGCGCAGCAGCTCGACCCTGCCGCGGGACAGGCCCTTCTGGAATCGGCTCGCGAAGCCTTCACCCAGGGGGTGCACGTCACCGCATGGGCGGGTGTGGCCGTGCTCGTCTATACAGGTGTTCAGGCCTTCGTTCTGCTCGATCGGAAAAAAACTTCCGCAGTGCGGATCTAATCGAGCTTACGATGGGGGTATGAGCAACCATGCCCTGGTCACCCGGCTCCGCGAGCGTCTCGGCGACGCCGCGGTGCTCACCGACACCGACGTCACGGACGCCTACTCGCGCGACATGATGCCGCTGGCCGACAGCGGCAAACCCCTCGCGGTGGTGTTGCCGTCCGATGTGGAGGGTGTGCGGGCCGTGGTCAAGGCCTGTGCGGAGTTCGAGGTGCCGATCGTGCCCCGCGGCGCCGGCAGTGGTCTGTCCGGCGCCGCGAACGCGATCGACGGCTGTGTCGTGCTGGTGCTGACGAAGCTCGACAAGATCGTCGAGATCGACGAAGGCAACCGGCTCGCCGTCGTGCAGCCCGGCGTGGTGAACCTCGATTTCCGCAACGCGGTGGAGAAGCACGGCCTGTTCTACCCGCCGGACCCGTCCAGCTACGACTGGTGCACCATCGGCGGGAATCTCTCCACCAATGCCGGTGGGCTGTGCTGTGTGAAGTACGGCGTCACCACGGATTCCGTGCTGGGGCTGGAAGTCGTGCTGGCCGACGGCTCGGTGCTGAAGACCGGGCGCCGCACCGTGAAGGGCGTTGCGGGCTACGACCTCGCGCGGCTCTTCGTCGGCAGTGAGGGCACGCTCGGCGTGATCACCCAGGCGACCGTCGCGCTGAAACCGTTGCCGCAGCTGCCCGCCACGCTCGTCGCCGCTTTCAACAGCACGGAGGCCGCGGGCGAGGCCGTCGCGCGAGTCGTGCGTGAGGGACTGGTGCCGTCGCTCATGGAGATCATGGACGCGACCTCCATCAAAGCGGCCGAGACCTACCTCAAGACCGACCTCGGCACGAGCTCGGACTGCAAAGCCCTGCTGCTCGCGCAATCCGACTCCGGCGGCGAGGTCGCCCGCCGGGAACTCGCGGCGCTGGAACAGATCTGTGTCGACTGCGGTGCGGATCTGGCCTACGCCACCGAGGATCTCGAAGAGGGCAAGATGCTGCTGCAGGCACGGCGGGTCGTGCTCACCGCGCTGGAGATGTACGGCGTCTGGCTGACCGACGACGTCTGCGTGCCGCGCACGCGTATCGCCGAACTGATCGCCGGCTGCGAGCGGATCAGTGAAGAGGTCGGGCTGCGGATCGCCGTCGTCGGCCACGCCGGTGACGGCAACATGCATCCGACGATCGTCTACGCGCCCGACTCGGAGGAGGAGTTCGCCCGCGCGCGGACGGCCTTCGACGCGATCCTCGACGTCAGCCTGTCGCTGGGTGGAACGGTCACCGGCGAGCACGGCATCGGCCGGATCAAACGCGAGTGGCTCGCCAAGGAGATCGGCGAGGTCGGCATCCGCGTGCACCGGCAGATCAAGCAGGCACTGGACCCGGGGAACCTCTTCAACCCGGGCTCGATGTTCTCCCTTTGACGCAATTCGGCACCTGGTTGCGATCCTTGCCGACGCAAGAATCGCAACCAGGTGCCGAATTGCGAGGCGGAAGGGTCAGTCCCGCACGCGCGGGATCTGCTGCGTGATGTCCTCGGCGGTGTCGGCGACCAGGCCGGTCGCGGTGTTCGCGTGCTTCTTCTCGCGGCGGGCCTTGAGGTACTCGATCACGATCGGCACCACGGACACCAGCACGATCAGGATGAAGATCGCGTCCACGTTGTCGCGGATGAACGCGACGCCGCCGAGCAGGTGGCCAAGCGCGGTGATCCCGGCGGCCCACAGGATGCCGCCGATGACGGTGTAGACGAAGTACTTCTTCGGGTCCATCTTGCCGATGCCGGCGATCCAGGTGATGAACGTCCGGACGAACGGCACGAACCGCGCGAGCACGACCGCCTTCGGTCCGTGCTTCTCCAGGAAGGCGTGGGTCTGGTCCACGTACTTCTGGTTGAAGAACTTCGAATCCGGTTTGCGGAACAGCCAGGGCCCGACCTTCCAGCCGAGGCCGTATCCGACCGCGTTGCCGATCAGAGCGGCGATGGTGACCAGGACGCACACCAGCCACAACGGCGCCTCGATCGAACCGTTCGCGATGAACAGGCCCGCGGTGAACAGGAGCGAGTCACCGGGCAGCACCGGGAAGATGCTGCTTTCGATGAAGATGATCAGGCAGAGCACGGTGATGACCGGAACGGTCAGTCCGCTGAGCAGGTGCTGCGGGTCCAGCCACTCCGGCAGGAGGCCCATCGTCGTCACGTTGTTCTGCGCCAGGATCACACCAAAACGGTACAGGGTGACGCTGAGTGCCCTGACTCGGCGGGAGAGGGCGGCTCAGATCAGCGTGAGCAGCCCGATCACCGAGCCGGCGGCGAGCCCCAGCAGGACAGCCAGCAGCAACACCCAGTACGCGGGCAGAGGCGGGCTGCTCGGCGTAGGTGCCGGAGGCGGAGCCGGACGCTCCGCCAACCTGGCCGTTTCCGCGTCCTCCAATGCGACGCGCTCCCGTTCGAGCGAGTCGGCGCCGGCGCCCGAAAGCAGCCCATACTGAAGCGGCAGCTCGTGTTCCCCAGGGGATGCGGAGTTACTCTCGGTGTCCGTTTCGGCCGGTTTGTCCGCGGTCGACTCGGAAGCCCGCTCCGCCGAAGGCGCGAAGACGGCTTGAGCGCGCAAGGCGTCGGCCAGGAGCTTCTCCGGGTCCTTGGGCTCGCTCATCCGGGACTCCTTTCGCCGCTACCCGTCGCTGACCGACACACCGCCTTCGACCGCCCCGCTCAGCGGGGCCGTGGCGCTCAATGTAGCCGCAGCGTCGTCCTTGACCCACTCGCCCTGACGAAGCACCCTGACCGGCCGCAGGTCGCGGTCGAGCACGACGACGTCGGCCGCGAGCCCGGCGCGCAGCGAGCCGGTCCGGTCGGCGATGCCGAGCAGTTCGGCGGGGCGGCCGGAGGTCGCGCGGACGGCGTCGAGCAGGTCGATGCCCGCGCCGCGGACCATGTTGCGGAAGGCCGCGTCCATGGTCAGCGTGCTGCCCGCCAGCGAACCGTTGCCCGCCAGGGTGGCGACACCGTCACGGACGTCGACTTCGAGGCGGCCGAGGATGTAGCTGCCGTCGGCGGCGTCGGTGGCTGACATGGCGTCGGTGATGAGCACCGTCCGGCCCTTGCCCGCGTGGTGCGCGGCCAGCCGCAGCACGGTCGGGTGCACGTGGACGAGGTCGCAGATCAGCTCGACGGTGATGCGCTCGTCGTCGAGGAGGGCGCCGATCGGGCCGGGTTCGCGGTGGTGGAGAGGCCGCATGGCGTTGAAGAGGTGCGTCGCGACGGAGGCGCCCGCGTCGATGGCGGGGATGATCTGGTCCTCGACGCCGTCGGTGTGCCCGATGGCGGCGATGACGCCCGATTCGGCCAGTTGCCGGACCGCCTTGATCCCGCCGTGGAGTTCGGGGGCGAGGGTGACCATCCGGATGTCGCCGCGGCCGGCGCCGAGCAGCGCGTTGACCGTCGCCGTGTCCGGCTCGATCAGCGTCGCCGGGTCGTGCGCTCCGCACCGCGCCTTCGAGATGAAGGGTCCTTCAAGGTGAATTCCGGCAAGTTCACCCTCTTGGACCAGCTCACGCAGGGCCGCGATCTGGTCCCTGAGCACCGGGATGGGATCCGAGACCAGACTGCCGAGCATGGTCGTGGTCCCGTGCCGCCGATGCGCGCGGACCGCGCGGAGCAGCTCCTCAGGGTTCGAACTGGAAAACGATCCGCCCCCACCGCCGTGGCAGTGGGTGTCGACGAAGCCGGGCACGACCAGGCATCCGTCGACGTCGACGCGATCGATGTCCGGGGGTGCCCCGGAACCGACTTGGACGATCTTGCCGGCGGCGATAGCCAGCCAGCCGTCGTCGAGTACACGGTCCGGGGCGACGACCCGGCCGCCCACGATCACGAAATCTCCGGCGCCTCTCACGCCCCCCAGCATATATTGGTCTGGACCAAGCATGGCGGCACAACCCAGCGCTCGAGATTAAGGCCGGGTGTCAGTTCGGCGACTGCATCGCTTTCTGCAGTGCCTCCAGCGCCCGGCTGGCGGTTGACTTAACGGTACCTTTCGAAATCCCGGCGGCCTCGGAGATTTCGGCCTCACTCAGCCCACCGTAGTAACGGAGGACCAGAACCTCGCGCTGGCGAGGGGGCAGTTTGGACAAAGCGCTCACCACGGCCTGATGTTCACTCGACAGCATGGCGAGGCTTTCGGCCGAACGCGCGTTGACGGCGTGCGGTGCGACGTACTCGCGCGCGGTCTTGCGGCGGCGCAGCACGCTGCGTGATCCGTTGACCACGGCGGTGCGCAGGTATCCGACGGCCGCGGCGGCGTCGCGCAGGCGCCCCCAGTTGCGGTGCAGCCCGGTGAAGGCCTCCTGGACGACGTCCTCGGCGGTCGCGGGTTCGTCCACGAGCAGGATGGCCAGCCGGACGAGCCGCATCCGGTGCTGGCGATAGAGATCCTCAAGGGTCAGCGGTGCCGCAGGCGGCGGTGGCGTGACCGGTCCGTCCATGGTGCGCAGGTGGCCGAGGGTCGCCTCGACACTGCGTTCCGCATTGCCCTCGAGCATGTACCCCTACCTGTTCATTTACCCCTTTGAAGCACAACCTGTGCGTGGCGCTCGATCAGCGTATCGGGTGGGGCGGGAGTCCTGCCTGATCGGATCCTGAGAAGCTGGGGCGTCCGTTGGAGCGACCTTGGAGATGTCGATGGCCTGGTTCCTGGTGGAGATCACGTACGTGCAGGAGAAGCTGGCGGACGTGCGTCCCCGGCACCGGGAATTCCTTTCCCGCCTCGCCGACCAGGGCGTCGTCGCGCTCGGCGGCCCGCTGGGCGACGGCTCCGGCGGCATCTCGATGTACCAGGCGGCGGACGAGGCGGCGCTCCTGGAGATCATCGACCAGGATCCGTACCACCTCGAAGGTGTCGTCGCGGAGCGGACCGTGCGCGAGTTCAAGCCGGTGATCGGTTCCTGGATCCCGAAGGAAGCCTGAAGGTTCAGAGATCAAGGGTGACCGGCTCGCGTTCGACGCAGACCCGGACGCGGTCGCCGGTCACCGTCGGCAGTTCGCACGTCCCGCAGAACCCCTGGCGGCACGAATACGCGATACCGGGCACGGTTTCCCGCAGGACGTCGAGCGTCGTCCGGTCGGCGGGCACGTCCAAAACCCTGCCGCTGCGGGCCAGTTCGACGCGGAACGGCCGGCCGCCGACGATCGGCGGCGTCGAGAACCGTTCGAAGAACACCGGTCCCGATGCACGCAGTGCCGCGTCCGTGCGGACGCCGACGATCATCGGAACCGGGCCGCAGCAGTAGACCGGCGCGCCTTCCTGTGCCCCTTCGAGAAGTTCGGCGCCCGAAGCGGGAATCCCGTAGTCCGTGTCCGGACGAATCCAGACACGCTCCCCGAATTCGGACAATTCCGCCAGGAAGGGCATCGAGGCCTCGTCGCGCCCGGTGTAGACCAGCCGCCAGTCCGCGCCCGCCGCGGCGGCCTGTCGCACCATCGGCAGGATCGGCGTGATCCCGATTCCGCCCGCGATGAACAGGTACGCCGGGCTCGCGACGAACGGGAACGCGTTGCGCGGGCCGCGCCCCGTGACCCGGGCGCCCTTCTTCAACGCGTGCACGGCCGCCGATCCCTCGCCGATCAAGCGGACACCGACGCGGTAGGCGGAGTGGTCGTCCGGATCGCCGCACAGGGAGTACTGACGGGTCAGCCCGGGCCGTGGCGAAAGGTCGATGTGCGCGCCTGGCCGCCATCGCGGCAGGGGTTCGCCGTTTTCGTGCACCAGCCGCAGGGCGGCGACGCCGTCGGCTTCGGTACGGACCTCGTCGACGACCAGCGGGAGATCACGGTCGACGGTGGCCACCGGCGGACGACGGCGGCCGCTCACCCCGCTGAGCCTGCGGTACAGCGCGACGACACCGGTCAGCGACGCCATCGCGCGGTCGGTCCGCCCGCTGCCGTCGAGCCGCAGCGGTCTGGTCGGCGGCGACGGTGCCGTCATCGGGGTTCGTCGGCGGCCAAGGCGGCAGGCGAACTCGCGAGATACGCGACGGCCTGATCGGTGTTGCCGGTTTCCGTCGGGTGATAGGACTTCCGGAAGTACGGCCGGATCTCGCGCCGCAACTGCTTGCCCGACGGCAGAAGCCCGAGCTTCGCGACGCGCAGATAGGTCCGGAAACTCGTCTTTCCCGGCCGGGTCGGATCGTTCTTCATGAGGAACCTGGTGCCCCGCAGGAAGACCCACGCGAGCACCGGCGTCACCACGAGCATGCTGCGCACGCGGCGGGCGTAGCGGCCGTCGAGGTGCATGAACAGATCGAAGGCGACGGAGCGGTGCTCGACCTCTTCGGCACCGTGCCAGCGCAGAAGATCCAGCATCGTCGGGTCGGCGCCCGCCTTGTCGAGCGCTTCGGCGTCGAGGATCCACTGGCCGAGGAAAGCGGTGTAGTGCTCGATCGCGGCGATGACGGCGAGCCGTTCGATCAGCCATTCCTCGCGCCGCTTGGCGGAAAGCTCCCGGTCGCCGAGCAGGCGGCGGAACATCCACTCCATCTGCGCGATGTACGGCCGCACGTGGACGCCCGCCGCTTCGAGGTGTTCGGCGGCGCCGTCGTGCGCCTCGGCGTGCATGGCCTCCTGGCCGATGAAGCCGAGGACGTCCTCCTTGAGGCGTTCGTCGCGGATCAGCGGCACGGCCTGCTTGAACACCTCGACGAACCAGCGTTCGCCCTCCGGCAGCGCCAGATGCAGCACGTTGATCGTGTGCGTCGCCTGCGGTTCGCCCGGGATCCAGTGCATCGGCAACGACGCCCAGTCGAACTCGACGTCGCGCGCGTGCAGGACGATCTGCTCGTGGTCCGTCACGACGACCTCCCGCTGAGTTCGTAGTCGCTCGCGTCGACCTTGCGGGTGTCGAGCCAGTAGCGCCAGGTGAACCCGGGCCAGATCGTCCGGTTGACGCCCTTCGCGTCGAGATACCAGCTCTTGCAGCCGCCCTGGGTCCACACGCCCTTGACGAGTTTGTCCTGGATCTCGCGCTGGAACTTCTCCTGCACACCGGCGCGGACGTCCAGCGCGGCGGCGCCACGCGAATCGGCGAGCCTGATCGCGTCGACGACGTACCGCGCCTGCGATTCGATCATGAAGACCACCGAGTTGTGGCCCAGCGCGGTGTTCGGGCCGAGGAGGAAGAACAGGTTGGGGAAGCCGGAGACGGCGATGCCCTTGTGCGTCCGCATCCCCTCGGTCGCCCATTCCTTGGCGAGGTCGCGGCCGTCGATCCCGGTGATGTCCAGGTATTCCAAGGCATCCGTGACCTTGAAGCCGGTGCCGTAGATGATCGCGTCGACCTCGTGCTCGACGCCGTTCCCGTCGACGACGCCGTGCGCCGTGACCTCACGCACGCCTTCGGTGTTGACGTCCACATTGGACCGGTCGATCGCCGGGTAGTAGTCGTTGGAGATCAGCACCCGCTTGCAGCCCATGGTGTAGTCGGGGGTGACCTTCTTGCGCAGCTTCGGATCCTTGATGGCCTTGCCGATGTGGCGCTTCGCGATCACCTCGCCCGCCTTCATGATCGCGGGATGACCGTTGAAGCCGACGGCGCGCACTTCGAGGAACCAGTACAGCGCGTTGCGGTAAAGCCGTTGCACGCCGGGGATCCGGCGGAACGCGGTCTTGGCCCAGCCCGGCA
The DNA here is from genome assembly GCF_019330265.1 of Amycolatopsis sp. TNS106. Lineage (NCBI taxonomy): Bacteria > Bacillati > Actinomycetota > Actinomycetes > Pseudonocardiales > Pseudonocardiaceae > Amycolatopsis > Amycolatopsis sp. TNS106. Next base: position 6,638,184 of record NZ_CP024972.1, read on the forward strand.
TGGCGTGGTCGGGTTTCGGCATGATCCACGGCGGCGTGCGCTGGAACAGTGTCAGCTCGTCGACCTCGGGGGCGATCTTCGGGACGAACTGGATCGCGCTGGCACCGGTGCCGACCACGGCGACCTTCTTGCCGCGAAGGTCGTATTCGTGGTTCCACTGCGCGGAATGCCAGGTCTGGCCCTTGAACTTCTCGATGCCGGGCAGCTCGGGCACCTGCGGGATGTGCAGGCCGCCGACGCCCGAGACCAGGAACTGCGCCTCGAACTCGCCCGACTTCGTGTGCACGTGCCAGCGGCGCTCGGTGTCGTCCCACGTCGCGCCGGTGAGCTCGACGCCGAAGCGGATCTTGCGCCGCAGCCGGTACTTGTCGGTGACGTCCTTGAGGTACTGGAAGATCTCGGGGGCGGGCGAGAACGACCGCGACCAGTCCGGGTTCTGCTCGTACGAGAACGAGTACATGTGGGACTGCACGTCGCAGGCGCAGCCGGGGTACGAGTTGTCGCGCCACGTACCGCCGACTTCGTCCGCCTTCTCCAGGATCACGTAGTCGGAGATCCCGGCTTTTTCGAGCTGGATGGCCTGGCCGAGCCCGGAGAACCCGGTGCCCACGATCACGACCTTGAATCGCTCGGTCATCTGGCAATCCTCCACTTCGAGGCGTTCGGGCCCAGATGACGTTACCTCAAGTAACAGTTACTTGCTAGTACTACCTACCCGTCAGTATGTGCCGCCGAGCTTCGTGTGGTCCCAGCTCACGATCTTGGTCGGCCGGAAGATCAGCCCGATCCGCTTCGGGGCCTGCTTGCCGATGAACCCCGAGAGCTCGTCGGGCACCGGGTCCCCTGGCTTCGCGCCCGCGTACCGCTGCATGAGGTTGATACCCATCTGGGTGACCACGGCGGTATCGGTGATGACCTCGACGTCGGCTTCGAGGGAGATCCCGCGGAGCTTGTCGTAGCTGTCACCGTCCTCGATGAGCACCGTGGCGCGCGGGTCGCGCTCCAGGTTCTTCGCCTTCTGGGACGAGCCATAGGTCCAGGTCGCGACGCCGGACTCGTGCGGGTAGTACCAGAGCGGCGCCAGATGCGGGCGGCCGTTCGGGCCGATCGTCGCGACGTTGATGACCTTCTGCTCGTCGAGGAAGGCGGCGAGTTCGTCGGGTGACATGCGGATCTGGTCGCGACGGGACATAGGGTCAGCCCTTCCGTGTGGCGGCCCGGCCTGCCTGGCCGGTCACTGAAGATTCGTACGCGCCGCGCTCCTTGATGTCCATGAGTGCCGCGGCGTCGGCCTTCTTGATCCGGCCCTTCGCGCCGATCTCGATGATCGGCGGCAGGAACGCGCGGATCAGCTTGAGACCGCCGACCCAGCGCGGCACGTGCACGGTGCGGGCGCGTTTGTTGACCCCGGCCTGGAGGTGGTCGAGCGCGACGGACAGCGGGTAGGTCTTGCCGAGCAGGCCGGGCATGCCGGCGCGGAGCTTGCCGAAGACCGGGTGCTGGTCGGCGCTCTCGACGAGGTCGGTGCGGATCCAGGTCGGGTGTGCGACGCCGACCTTCACGCCGAGGTGGGCGACTTCGGCGCGGAAGCTGTTGCAGAACGCTTCGACGCCCGCCTTCGCGGCGGCGTAGTTGGCCATGCCCGGCGCGTGGGTGATCGCGGCCAGCGAGGAGATCGCGAGCAGGTAGCCCTTGCGGTCGATGACATGCGGAAGGGTGACGCGGAAGGTGCGCCAGACGCCGAGGAGATCGACCTCGATGACCTTCTCGAAGGCGGCCGGATCCACCGACCGGACGAAACCGGAGGTCGCGATACCGGCGTTCGCGATGACGATGTCGATGCCGCCGAAATGCTCGACGACGCCCGCGGTGGCGCGCTCGAGGTCGTCCCAGCTGGTGACGTCGGCTTCCCAGGCGTGGGCGCTGGGGCCGATCTTGTCGGCGACGGCCTGCTGTTCCTTGGCTTCGATGCCGACCAGTGCGACCTTCGCGCCCTGCGCGGCCAGGCGCTCGGCGAGCCCCGCGCCGATGCCCCTGGCGGCGCCGGTGATCAGGACGACCTTGCCGTTCACGCTGTTCTTGGCCACGTTGCCTCCTCGTCCGAGCCCTAAGGCTTTCGGACGGTACCCCAACCTACCCGGAGTAAGCTACCCGCAAGTAAGTCCGCAATTCGTCACCTGCTCGCGATAGTTGGCGATGCGAACCATCGCGAGTAGGTGACGAATTGCGGGGGTTTTCAGCGCGAGGCGGCGGTGAGGGCGTCGATCTCGTCGGAGGTGAGCGAGAGGTCGGCGGCGGGCAGGAGGTCGTTCAGCTGCTCGACCGAGCGGGCGCTCGCGATGGGCGCGGTGACGGTCGGCTGAGCGAACAGCCAGGCGAGGGAAACGGCGGCGACCGAGACGTCGCGGGATGCCGCGACCTCGTCGAGCGCCGAGAGCACACGCTCGCCGCGTTCGTCCAAATAGGACGAAGCGCGGGCGGCGCGCGGGCTGTCGCCGAGGTCGTCCTTGGAGCGGTACTTCCCGGCGAGGAAACCCTTGGCCAGCGAGAAATACGGCAAGACGGTCAGTCCTTCGCGGTCGACCGTCGGCGCCAGGTCCCGCTCGTAGTCCCGCTCGACGAGGTTGTAGTGCGGTTGCAGCGCGACGAACTTCGCCAGCCCCTCGCGGTCCGAAATGGACAGTGCTTCGCTCAGCCGTTCGGCCGAGTAGTTCGACGCCGCGACGTAGCGGACCTTGCCGGCGCGCACGAGCGCGTCGAAGGCCCGCAGCGTCTCCTCGATCGGGGTGTCCGGATCGTCGATGTGCGCGTAGTAGAGGTCGATGTGGTCGGTCCGGAGTCGCCGGAGCGAGTCTTCGGCCGCCGCCGCGATGTTCGCCGCCGACAGGCCCTTCCGCTCTTCCCACATACCGGTCTTGGTCGCGATGACGACGTCGTCGCGTCGGCCGCGCTTCGTCAGCCACTCGCCGATGATCGTCTCGGAACCGCCCGCCGAATAAAGGTCTGCCGTGTCGATGAAGTTGCCGCCGGCCGCCGTGTAGGCGTCGAGGACGGCGAAGGACTGCTGCTCGTCCGCGGTCCAGCCGAAGACGTTCCCGCCGAGGTTGATCCCACGGACGTCGAGGTCGGTGTTGCCGAGTTTCGCCATACTCCGAACTTAAGGGAAGACATCGGCGGGAAAGGGCGTTGGCTCGGATCATGGGAATCGAACTCGGCAGGATCGGCATCTGGCAGCTCGAAGGCGTGCTCACCCCGGAGCTCGCACGCGAGGTGGAGGAACTCGGCTACGGCGCCATCTGGATCGGTGGATCACCGGCGGGCGACCTCGCGAAGGCCGAGGAACTGCTCGACGCGACGAAGACGATCAAGGTGGCCACCGGCATCGTCAACATCTGGAAGGACGACGCGGCCACGGTCGCCGAGTCGTACAAGCGCATCGAGGCGAAACACCCGGGTCGCTTCCTCCTCGGCGTCGGCGCCGGGCACCGCGAGCACACCGCGGAGTTCAAGAAGCCGTACGCCGCGCTGGTCGAATACCTCGACGCCCTCGACGCCGCCGGAGTGCCCGTCGAAGGCCGCGCGCTCGCCGCGCTAGGCCCGAAGGTGATCAAACTCGCAGGAGACCGCACGGCGGGAGCCCACCCGTACCTGATGACGCCCGAGCACACGCGTCAGGCGCGCGAGATCCTCGGCGAGGGCCCGCTGCTCGCGCCCGAGCAGAAGGTCGTCCTCGAGACCGATCCGGAGAAGGCCCGCGAGATCGGCCGGAAGACCGTCAAGTTCTATCTCGGCCTCGTCAACTACACGAACTCCCTGCGGAAACTCGGTTTCACCGACGAGGACCTGGCGGGTGAGGGCAGCGACAAGCTGGTCGACGCACTGGCCGTGCACGGCGACGCCGAAACGGTCGCCCGCGGCGTCACCGCGCATATCGAGGCCGGGGCGGACCACGTCAACATCCAGGTACTGAACCAGGACCCCCTGCCGGTCTACCGGGCGCTCGCCGCGGTCCTCCTCTGACGCGACGGCTGTAGGCACCTCCCGGCCGACCTCGTACGATGCGGCCGAGAGGTGCACCAGCCTGCTTCGAGGAGGAGTAAACGATGCCCATCGCCACCCCCGAGGTCTACGCGGAGATGCTCGACCGGGCGAAGGCGAACGAATTCGCCTACCCGGCCATCAACGTGACCTCGTCGGAGACCCTGAACGCCGCCATCCGCGGGTTCGCCGAGGCGGAGAGCGACGGGATCATCCAGTTCTCCACCGGCGGCGCCGAGTTCGCGTCCGGCCAGAAGGTCAAGGACATGGTGACCGGTTCGGTCGCGCTCGCCGAGTTCGCCCAGGTCGTCGCCGCCAAGTACGACGTGAACGTCGCGCTGCACACCGACCACTGCCCGAAGGACAAGCTCGACGGCTTCGTCCGCCCGCTGATCGAGATCTCCGCCGAGCGGGTCAAGAACGGTCAGCACCCGTTGTTCCAGAGCCACATGTGGGACGGCTCCGCGATCGACCTCGACGAGAACCTCGAGATCGCGCAGGAGCTGCTCGCCAAGGCCGCGGCCGCGAACATCATCCTCGAGGTCGAGATCGGCGTCGTCGGCGGCGAGGAAGACGGCGTCGAAGCCGAGATCAACGAGAAGCTGTACACCGCCGAGGGCGACTTCCTGAAGACGATCGACGCGCTCGGCTCCGGCGAGAACGGCCGCTACCTGCTGGCCGCGACCTTCGGCAACGTGCACGGCGTCTACAAGCCCGGCAACGTGAAGCTGCGCCCGGACGTGCTCAAGGGCGGCCAGGAGGCGGCGGCGAAGAAGCTCGGCCTCGCGGCCGGTTCGAAGCCGTTCGAGCTCGTCTTCCACGGCGGTTCCGGCTCGCTGCCGGAGGAGATCCGCGAGGCGGTGTCCTACGGCGTCGTGAAGATGAACGTCGACACCGACACGCAGTACGCCTTCACCCGGCCCATCGCGGACCACTTCTTCAAGAACTACGACGGTGTCCTGAAGATCGACGGCGAGGTCGGCAACAAGAAGGTCTACGACCCGCGTAGCTACCTGAAGGCCGCCGAGGCCGGCATGGCCACGCGCGTCGTCGAGGCCGCCCAGTCGCTGGGCTCCGCGGGCAAGAAGCTCTGACCAGTCCGCTGAATACGTAAGTACGTGAAGGCCCCCTTCACTGCGCTAGACGCAATGAAGGGGGCCTTCACGTACTCGGAGCCTCAGGCGGCCGGGAGCGTCGTCTTCTCGCGGCGCTTCTCCAGCAGCGAGTTCAGCGCCCGCGTCCCCGGCCCGGCGGCGGCCCACAGCACGCCGACGCCGACCAGGCAGACCGCGGCCGTCCAGTAGGCCACCGGCGGCGCCGACTCCGTCTGCGCGTCACCGAGGATCCACGGCCGGAACTGCGACTGCACCCACAGCATCCCGTAGCCGAACGCCGTCACCAGCAGCGCGCCCGCGCCCGCCGTCAGCAGCGGATGGTCTCGGCCGATGCGGAAGGCCAGGTCCACGGCGAGGCCGACGGCGAGCAGGTAAAATGGCACGACCGAGACCGGGAAGCCCATCCCGAGCAGCAGCGGCCACATCACCAACCGGTACGCGAGGTAGGCGGCGGCGACCGTCGTCCCGGCCCAGCGGAAGCCGGTGGTGTGCCGCGCCAGCGCGAAGATCAACGCCATCACGCCGATACCCCACAGCGGGTAGACCCAGTCGTCGATCGGCATCGTGAAGTATTCGACGGCCACCCGGTCGACCGGATGCCCGATCTGGTTGGCGGCGAAGTTCAGCAGCTCGGGCTCGGCCTCGGGCGTGCCGCGCTCCCAGGCGCGCAGGCCGAGGATGCCGTACTCCTGCTGACCGTTCGGGAAGAACGTGTTCTCCAGGAAGAACGCCCACAGTCCGATCAGGACACCGGTGCGCAGGCGGCCGGGCTTGGCGTACTTCAGCCAGCCCATGATCACGCCGGCCTGCATGATGCCCGTTCCGATGTAGAGCATCATGTGCGACGGGCTCCACGCGGTCAGGTCGAGACCGTTGACCCGGTGGTTGATGACGTCCAGCGGCGCCGCGATGAGGAACACCACGAGCCCGATCTGCATCAGCCGCAGTGACCGCCGGTCGGCGCCCATCCCGGTGTAGCTGTGGATCGCCACCAGCACCATGATGATCACCGTGCCGACGGTGTTGATCAGGTGCGGCGGGGCGAGATCGTCGCGCAGCCACATGAAATGCCACGACATGTCCCACGACGAGCCGACCAGCTTGAAGGCGAACGCCGCCAGCCACATCGAGTAGCAGAAGTTCAGCACCCAGTCCGGCGTCGCCTGTCCCGGCGCGCCGCGGTGCCAGTGGAGCTTGAAGAACAGCCTGGTCTTCGCGATCGGGCTGCGGGGGATGACACCCGGCGAAAGGTCCCCGGTCACTTCTGTCGCCTTTGTCATGCGGGCCATCTTCCCTGCTCCAGATCACGGGATGAGCATTTGGGGTCGAAAATCGGGGTTCACCCGTAGGGGTGGCGGATTTGCGGTCGGCGTGCGAAGCAGGGCAAGGTGTGCCGCCATGATGCCGAAACGACTCGTCGCGGCGGTCCTCGTCGCCGCTCTGGTGCTGGCCGGTGGGGGCATTCTCGGGAGCCTGTTTTTCTAGTCACACGCGGTCGGCACAATGGCCGTATGACGAACCTCCTCGGCCCCCAGCCGACGCATCTCCCCGAGCACACCGCCGCGCAGGCGGCGCTGGACGCCGGGACCGATCCGGCCGCCGTCGCCGCCGAACACCCCGACTACAGCGAGGCGTGGGCCGCCCTCGCCGAGAAGGCGCTCGATGCCGGCGAGACCGTCGCCGCGTACGCGTACGCCCGCACCGGTTACCACCGCGGCCTCGACCAGCTTCGCCGCGCGGGCTGGAAGGGACACGGCCCGGTGCCGTGGTCGCACCGCCCGAACCAGGGTTTCCTGCGTTCGCTCGCGGTCCTCGGCAAGGCCGCCGGCAAGATCGGCGAGACCGAGGAGTACGACCGCTGCCGCACCTTCCTGAGCGACTCGGACCCCGCCGCCGCGGAAGCCACCGGCCTCAAGTGACCTCGTGAGTGGTTAGGACGGTTAGCGCCGACGGTGGCTTAGTCCCTACCGCCGGTGCGCGAGCGGCGGTTTCGCGTGACTGGACGGACGACACGCGTGACTGGACAGACGGCACGCGTGATCAGACGGACGACTCGCGGCGAAACCCCGGTCGGGTCTCGTGAGTGGTAAGGACGGTTAGAACCGTCCTTACCACTCACGAGCTAGAACAGCCCGCAGTTCCCGACGGCAGGCAGCCCCGCGAAGCGTCCCTCAAGCCAGGCGAAAGCCTCCGGGAAAGCCCGGATCGCCCCGCCGACGTGCGTCGGGACCAGCGAAGTCGAGAACTGCACCTTCGCGCCCTTCGCGCACCACGAGCGCGCCATCGTCCGCCCTTGCGCATAAGGGACGATGTCGTCGAGTGCACTGTGGACGACCAGCGTCGGCGCGCCCGGCTTCCGCGCTCCGATGAGCTGCTCGCCGACTCGCGTCTTGTACGGCTCTTCGCCGAGGTACGCGGTCAGCGGCCTTCCGTCCTTCGTCAGGTCCTTCGACTGGGTGAACGCGTGTCCGAAGATCGCGTCCCCGGTGCACTCCTGCTTCACCTTCTCGAACGCTTCGACGCCCTTCGCGTTCAGCAGGGCGGGAATGTTCAGTTCCGGGTACGCCGCGTCCATGCTGACCAGCGTGAATCCGAGGAACCCGAAGGCGTAGTGCCCGTCGATGTTCTTGCCGACCTCGGCCAGGTCTGCCGGGACGGCGCCCGCGTACGAGCCCTTCAGCTTGAGTTCAGGCGCGTACGACGGCTGAAGTTCGGCGGCCGACGCCGACGCCCCGCCGCCCTGCGAGTAGCCCGCGGTCGCGACCGGCCCGTTGTCCGGCAGGTTCGCTTCGGGCAGGCGCTGTGCCGCGCGGATCGAGTCGAGGACGGCGTTGCCCTCGGCGACGCGGTTGACGTACGTGTGGACGCCCGGGGTGCCGAGGCCCTCGTAGTCGGTGACGACGACGCCGTAGCCGCGAAGGAGCAGCCCGGCGATGAAGGGGCCTTCGTACTCCATGCCCGCCGCGAGGGCTTTCGACGGCGCGCACTGGTCGCCGACACCCTGCGTCCCGGCCGCGTAGCCGATGACCGGCCGTTCGCCCGCGCCGGTCCACGCTTTCTTGGGGGTGAGGACGGTGCCGGTCACGGCGTTGGCCTTGCCGTGGGTGTCGGTGCTGCGGTACATGATCCGCTGGACGTCCGCGTCGGCCTTGATGAGTTTCACCGGATCGACGTAGAAGGTGGACGGTTCGTGCCGGATGATGTCGCCGGGAGCACCCGCGGGCAGTGGCGACGGGGGATCGTAGAAGGACGGGGCGGCCGTTGCCTGTGGTGCCCCGAAGGTCAGCAGGGCCGCGATGGTGGCCGCTGAGACGGCGGCGGAAACACCGGGCCGGGATCCTGGACGCATGCTTGCTCCTCGTTGAGCACAAACATTTTCGACAGACGTGTCGAAAAAGAGAGTCAGTGAGGTGGCGCACAATGTCAAGTCCGGCGCCGCGAGGGAGACCCCGCAAACTCCCGATCGGCGAGCAACGCGCGCGGGTGCTGAGTTCGGCCGCCGGTGTCTTCGCGGTGCACGGCGCGCAGGCCGCGACGATCGAGCAGATCGCCCGGCGCGCGGGGGTGTCCCGCCAGGCCGTCTACGAGCAGTTCGGCGATCGGACGACGTTGTTCGCACAGGTCGTCGCGGATATCGAGGAGCGGGCCTTCGAGGCGATCGGCGCACCCGCCCTGGATCTCTCACAGCCCGAACTGCGGTCCTGGGCGCGCGCCAACTACGCCAACATGTTCGCCTTCGTCGCGGCGAACCCCGACGCTTTCCCCGTCCTGCGCGAGGCGGAGCGCATGGGCGACCCAGCCCTCACCCGGCTGCGGGAACGGCTCGCCGCCGTCTACACCGAGGCGAGCAGGCAGCGCTGGGCCCGCCACGGCGTCGACTCCGGTCGCGCGGACAAGGCGCTGGTCACGCTGTTCTTCGCGATGACCGAGGCACTCGTCCAGGCGAGCTGGGACGGTGAGCCGCCCGAAGCGGACGCGCTCATCGACCTGCTCACCGAATTCACCGTCGGCGGCGTCGTCCGCCTGCGGACCGAGGCCGCCGACGTGATGGAAAGGCTGCGCTAGGCCGCGACGGCCTCCAGCGCTTCCTCGGTGACCGACGCCAGGTCCGGGGACGAGACGACGCGGTTGCGGCCGTTGCGTTTGGCCGCGTAGACCGAGGCGTCGGCCGAGGCCATGACCTCGTCGATCGTCCGGCCGTCCAGCGGGTACGTCGCGACGCCGACGGACGCCGTCCGCTGCTCGATGACGACGGGGTTACCCTCGTTGTCCTGGGTCCTGATGACCATTTCGCTGATCCGCTGCCGGATCCGCTCGGCGACCGCGACGGACTCCTGCTTCGAAGACGAGGTCAGGAGCACGACGAACTCCTCACCGCCGAAGCGGCCGGCGAGGTCCTGCGTCCGCGTTTCGGACTTGACCAGTGCCGCGACGCCCTTGAGCACGTCGTCGCCCGCGAGGTGGCCGTACGTGTCGTTGATGCTCTTGAAGTGGTCGAGGTCGATCATCAGCGCGCCGAACTGGCCGTTCTCGCGCTCGGCGCGGGAAACCTCACGGACGGCGCCCTGCTGCCAGGTCGTGGCGTTGAGCAGCTGGGTCTTCTGGTCGGTGGTGGCGAGTTCCTCCAGTTGCTTGATCAGCACGGAGCGCTGCAGCAGGTACAGCGGCAGGAAGACGAGCAGCACCAGCACCGGCTGATGCGGCAGGACGGCGAGCACGAGCGCGCCGATGCAGACCGTCGAGGCCTCGAGGATGTTGTCGTCCCAAGAGCCGAGGAGCGTCTGGACGGTCGCCTTCTTGGGCGCCGCGAAGTACAGGCCGGTGCCGGTGAAGACGGCGTTCATCAGGAAGAAGGCGAGGCTCGCGGCGCAGATCGACGTCACCGACGCCGTGTCGGCACCGACGATCTGCACGGCCGCCCACGCGGCGAACGCGGTGAGCGTCATCGATGTGGCGTTCGCCACAGTTCGATGGGGGTTGACCGTGTGAAGGCCTGCCCAGCTGCGATATCCGAGGTGAAGATAGATCACGGTTACGAGAAGTGCGGTCAACTGCGGCGGAAGCAGAATCGCGCCCGGCAGGACCCAGACCGAGGTCATGTTGATATGCGGGGTGACGCTCATGCTGCGCCGCTGACGCTCGATCCGGCGGGTCGCCTCGGTGTGCGCGATGGCGAGGCCCGCGAGGAGGAAACACAGCAGGACCTGCGAAGACATGATGGCGATGGATGCGGCGAAGACCCCCGTCAGTGCCAGCATCGTCGCGACGGACAGCCCGGTGTAGGCGATCCAGTGCTTGGGCCTCTTCCACAGCTCCCACGTCGCTACCGTGAGAGCCGAACGATGTCCAGCGTGTTCCTCCGATGTGATCATCTTTCCCCCTGACTCTTGCGTCATTCTCCGAAACCCCCTACTTACGGACAGCTTCTACCGACTTGCGGGCTGTCGACAAGCTCCCTAGGTGTGTACTTTTCTCTGAGAGGTCGAGGGAAAGGTGCCAGCGATGGCCGGTAGGGATCAGTGAACTGGGGCGCGCGCCAGACGTCCGCGCGATCGGGCCGGCGCGTGGAACAGCTCAATGTTCTGCGCGCGCGGCGTCTTTTTCCTGCCATCGTTCCGGGTCGCGGCTGAGGGTCCGGAACCAGCTCAACGCGAGCGGGACGGTCAGCGCCAATCCCGCAAGCCCGAAGACGCCGACCGTCGACTGAGGGCCGACCTGGTCCGCCAGGACGCCGCCGATCAGGGGACTCACGCCCATCGTCGTGGTCAATCCGGTGTTCGACAGCCCCATGACCTGTGCCCGGCTCTCGTCCGGCACGGCCAGCGTCAGCGACGCGGTCGCCTGCATCAGCGCCACCGTGCCGAAGCCGCCGCAGAGCACGAACAACACGATCGACGCCCACGGTCCCGGCTGCAGGAAGCACAGCAGCAGCGGGATCGCCGTCAACGCGGAAAGCGGCCCGATCAGTTTCGGTCTGATGTGGGCCGGCACCCAGCGCGAGTAGATGAACGCGCCGATCACGCTGCCGATCGGGTCGGCGGCCAGCAGGAGGCCGATCACCTCGGGGCCGCCGCCGGACGACGCGACGTAAGGCGCCGCGATGCCCTCGTACACCGGCAGCAGGCCCATCAGCCAGGTGAACAGCAGCAGTGAACGCAACCCCGAGCTGGCGAAGACGATCTTCCCGCCCGAGCCGATCGACGCGAAGAACGACTTGCGCTTCTCGCCGGACGCCGCGGCCGGACGCGACTTCAGCCCGAACCGGACGAACAGCGCCGAGACCACGAAGGTGACCGCGTCCAGCGCGAGGGCGATATGGGGTTCCAGCGCGGTCAGCAGGAGACCGCCGCCGGCGAATCCGGCCAGTTGTGCCGACTGGACGGTCATACTGCGGATCGCCATACCGACGACGAACCGGTCGCCTTCGAGGATCTGTGGCAGCAGGGCCAGCTGGGCCGCCTTGAACGGAGGATTCAGCAGCGAGACGGCGCCGACGAGGACACACAAAACCCAGAACGGCAGTACCGGCACCGCGACCAGCGCGATCAGCAAGGCCCGCACCAGGTCGACGACCACCATCACGGTCCGCCGGGGGAACCGGTCCGCGAACCCGGTGAGGAAGATGCCGCCGAGCAGCGAAGGGGCGTAGGTCAGCGCGTAGGTGAGACCGGTCAGGGTCGCGGAGCGGGTTTCGGTGAAGACGAGGACGGAGAGCGCGACCCTGGCGAGTTGATCACCGAAGATCGAGAACAGCTCGGCGAACCAGAGCGAACGGAACTCGGCTACACCGAACACCTCTCGGTAAGTGACCCGTCCGGCCGAAGCCATGCTGCCCCCAATAGGGTCCTTATTACGCGACAAACTCGTGACCGAGAGTAACGCGGTCACGAGCTCGTCACGAAGCGTCATTCGTTCACGTAAGTGTCTCCTGACTGTTGGTGATTGGCTAGGTTCTTTCGCCGGGTTTCTGGAGTTGGAGATCTTTTTCGTGGAGGGACGGCCGTCCGCGAAGATGTCCCGGTGACCGGTCCCTCGGCTCGGACCTGCGAATTTCGGCCTTTTTGGGGGTTTCGCCGGGAAAATCGCGCCGGGCCCGCGTCGCCCGGCGCGGGGATACGGCGCCGCGAAGACACGCTGTGGGGTACCCCGGGCCGCTCGCGTTCGCACGGTGCGCGAACGCCCTCCGACTCCACTCCGCGACCGTCGGGTCCATCAGGCGGTATGGAGACATTCGCCCGAATGGATGACCGATCGTCCATTCGGTGTAGTGGCGGCTCAGCCGTCGACCGCGAGCACCTCGCGGGCTGAAGCCGCCCGAGCCGCGTCGCGTTTGGCGACCTCTTCGCGCACGATCGGGATGACGTGACGACCGAAGTCGATCGTGTCGCCGAGCATGTCGTAACCGCGCGCGGAGAGGATGTCGACACCGAGGTCGTAGTAGTCGAGCAGGGCCTGTGCGACGGTTTCGGGCGTGCCGACCAGCGCGGTGGAGTTCCCGGCGCCACCGGTCGCGGCCGCGGTGGGGGTCCACAGTGCCCGGTCGAATCGTTCCCCTTCGGCGGCGACGGCGAGGAGCCGCCGCGAGCCGGTGTTCTCCGGATTCGTGAGCGAATGCCGCCGCGTCAGCTGCCTGCCCCCGTTCGTCCGGGCCTTGATGGCGTCGACCGTGCGATAGGCCTTCTCCCAGGCGAGTTCCTCGGTCGGCGCGATGATCGGGCGGAAGGCGACCTGGATCCGCGGGACATCGGTCCGCCCGGCGGCCTTGGCCGCGGCCTTGACGGACTCGATCTGCTCGGCGGTCTGCGCGAGAGGCTCACCCCAGAGGCAGAAGATGTCCGCTTCGGCCCCGCCTGCCGCGTACGCCGCCGGAGACGAACCACCGAACGAGACGCCAGGGCGTGGTTGTTGCGCGGGACGGACGTCGAGGACGAAGTCGGCGAAGCGGTAGTGCTCGCCTTCGTGGTCGAAGGGCTCTTCGGATGTCCAAGCCTGCTTCACGATCTGGATGTACTCGCGGGTGCGGGAGTAGCGCTCGTCCTTGGTGAGGTAGTCGCCTTCACGCTGCTGTTCGTGGTCGCTGCCGCCGGTGATGAAGTGGACCGTCAGCCTCCCGTCCGAAAGCCGGTCCAGCGTGGCGAACGTCTTGGCCGCGAAGGTCGGATACGAGACGTTCGGCCGGTGCGCCAACAGGATCTGGAGCTTGTCGAGCTTCGACGCGACGTATGCGGCTGCCTGCGCCGGGTCCGGTCCGCTGGAGCCGTACGCGAACAGCACGCGGTCCCAGCCGAAGTCCTCGTGCGCCCGCGCGAGGCGCAGCGTGTAGTCCTTGTCGAAGACGCCGCCCGATCGCGGATGGGTCTCCGAACCGTCGTTGGTGCCTCCGATACCCAGGAATTCGACCGGCATCGCGCGTTCCTCTCGTCCGTGTCCCCCTGCTCGACGAGTACGCGCCGGTTCTCCGCCGTGGCAACGGGTTCCGCTCCTTGAGAACCCGCACACCGTCCGGAATCCCGGCGTAGCTTCGGCCTCGTGAGTACCGCAGACCTTCCCTACGTGCTCGCGGTGGTCGGCGCCGGTCCACGTGGGGTGGGCGTGCTCGAACGGCTCGGTGCCAACGCCGCCGAGCTGCTCGGCGGGCGGCGGCTGGTGGTGCATCTCGTCGATCCCTTTCCCGCCGGGGCCGGGCGGGTCTGGCGCTACGAGCAGTCGCCGTTGCTGCGGATGAACTCCATGCCCGAGGACGTCACGGTCTTCACCGACGACACCGTGCGGATCGACGGTCCGATCAGGCCGGGCCCGTCGCTGATCGAGTGGGCGCGGCTGGTCCGCTCGGGCGGGCTCGGCACCGGAATCGACGACAGCCTGCGTGCCGAACTCCAGGCACTGCAAAGCGATCACTTCCCGACGCGAAGGTTGCAGAGCGCGTACCTCGCCTGGTTCCACCGCAAGGTGCGCGCCGAACTCCCGGCCGGGATCGAGGTCGTCGAGCACCGGACCCGCGCGGTGCGGCTCGAAGACGGCGAGCCGCAGTCGCTCTGGCTGGAAGGCCACGCGGAACCCTTGGCGGTGGACGCGGTCCTCTTCACCGTCGGGCACCTCGACGCCGAACCGGACGAACAGGAAGCCGCGCTCGCGGACTTCGCCGCCCGCCACGATCTCGCCTATTATCCGGCCGGCTACACCGCCGACGTCGACTATTCGGCGATCGGTCCGGGAGAAACCGTTCTGGTACGCGGATTCGGCCTCGCGTTCGTCGATCTGATGCTGCTGCTGACCGAAGGCCGCGGTGGCCGCTTCGAAGAGCAGGCGTGCGGCGGGCTGAAGTATCACCCGTCCGGCGCCGAGCCCGTGCTGCACGTCGGTTCGCGGCGTGGCGTGCCGTACCACGCGAAGATCGGTTATCGGCTGCGCGGGAAACCCCTGCGGTTGCCCAAGTTCTTCGACGCCCACGCCATCGGGAAGCTGTGCGCCGCGCCCGGGCGGATCGATTTCCGCCGCGACGTCTGGCCGCTGATCTCGAAGGAGATCGCGTGGGCCTACTACAGCGAACTGTTCACCGCTCACCCCGAGCGCGTGCGCATGGATTTCGCCGTCTTCGCCGACGCCTTCGCGGACGCCGCGCCCGGCGAACTCGACGCGCTGGTGGCGCGCGCGGTGCCGTCGCCGGACGACCGGCTGGACCTGGATCGTCTCGACCGGCCCATGGCGGGCAAGGACTTCGGCACCGCCGAGGAGTACGGCAAGGAACTACGCGAGTACGTCGAAGCGGACTTGAGCCGACGGGCGGACCCCGAGTACAGCGCGGATCTGGGCGCGTTCACCGCACTGCTGTCCGCGATGGGTCAGCTTCCCGCGCTGGTGCAGACCGGTCGGCTCGACGCGGTCTCTCAACTGTCCGATTTGGACGGCTGGTTCCTCGGCTTCTTCTCCTATTTCGCCAGCGGACCGCCGCCGCGACGGCTCGAAGAACTGCTCGCCCTCCAGGAGGCCGGCCTCGTTTCCTTCCTGGGCGCGGAAACGCGGGTGTCGGCGGACGAGGAACGGCGGGCCTTCGTCGCTTCCGGCGCGAGTTTCCCCGGCGAGACCGAGGCCAGGACACTCGTCGAGGCGCGGCTGCCCGAACCGAGTGTAGCCAGGGCTTCCGATGCCCTTTTGCGCCAATTGCACGCCAGTGGCGCGCTCGGCGAGGAGACCGTGCTCGACCCCGTGACCGGTGACCGGCTGCTCGCCGGGCGTATCCACACCCGAGTCTCCGACGGCCGGATGCTCGACCGCGAGGGCCGCCCGCATCCCCGCCGGTTCGCGCTCGGGCCGCATACCTCCGCGCGGTCGGCCGGGGCGTTCACCCGGCCGCGGACGAACGCCCTCCCGTTCCGGCAGAACGACGTCGTCGCGCGGGAGATCTTGAAGCTGGTCGCGGAGGCGTAACTCACGTGATCAGAGCCGTAACTCACGTGATTGGAGACGTATCACGCGAGTTACGTCTTCAAGCACGCGAGTACTGGCTTTCCCAGACCCGCGAGGGCAGTTCCTTCCGCACGGTCGGGACGACGTCGGCGGCGAACAGCTCCAGGACTTCTCGTGCCTCCCCGGATTCCAGGCCGTCGACGGACACCGCCTGCACCTCGTGCCCGAAGGACGCGTGGTAGTCGCCGATCTTGTCGATCACCTGCTCCGGGCTCCCGACCAGCGCGGAACCGTGGGTGATCTTGTCCTCCAAAGTGGTGAACTCGGACTTGTTGTGCTGGTACGCGGGTGTCTTCATCAGCGCCTCGAAGTACGGCCGGTAGCCGTCCAGTGCCTCCTGCGAGGTTTTGGCGACGTACAGCCCGCCCGCGCCCGAACCGACGAGCGCGTCCGCCGGATCGTGGCCGTGGTCCGCCCAGCGACGGCGGTAGTGGTCGATCAGATCGGCGTACTTCTTCTTGGGATGGAAGCCGTTCGCGGTGAACAGCGGGTCGCCGAACTTCGCCGCCAGCTCGGTCGACTCGGTGCTCGACGCGCTCCCGTGCCAGATCCGCGGCCGTGCGTGGAACGGCCGCGGTTGCGTCGTGACGTCGGTCAGCGGCGGGCGGAATTCGCCTTCCCACGTCACGCCCTCCTCCAGGAGGAGTCTGCGCAGCAGGGCGAACTTCTCCGCCTGGTACTCCCACTGCCGGTCCTCTTCGAGGCCGAACAGCGGGAAGTGCCGGGGGTCGTTGCCCTTCCCGATCATGAGGTCCAGCCGCCCGCCGGAAAGCTGGTCGAGCGTCGCGTAGTCCTCGGCGACGCGGACCGGGTCGAGCACGCTGATCACGGTCAGCGTGGTCAGCAGCCGGACCCGCCGGGTGCGTTCGGCCACCGCGGCCAGGAGCACCGGCGGCGCCGAAGAGAGGAACGGCTCGCCGTGCCGTTCGCCGACGCCGTACGCGTCGAAGCCCAGTTCCTCGGCGAAGATCGCTTCGTCGACGACCCGGCGCAAGCGCTCGTGCTGGGTCGGTGTCACCCCGGTCGCCGGATCGGGGTGATTGGCGACGAGCGAGAAGAGCGCGAATTTCATCGGGTCTCCAACGGTTTCCGGCCGGGGATGGCGGCGAGCAGCTCCCGGGTGTAATCCGCGCCCGGCCGTTCGAGGACGTCCTGAGCGGGACCGAGTTCGACGAGTTCGCCGCCACGCAGCACGCCGACGGTGTCCGCGATCTGCCGGACCACGGCGAGATCGTGCGAGATGAACAGGTAGGTCAGGCCGAGTTCGTCCTGAAGGTCGGCGAGCAGCCGCAGGATCTGCGCCTGCACCGAGACGTCCAGCGCGGACACGGGTTCGTCGGCGACGATCAGCTCCGGGCGCAGCGCGAGCGCCCGCGCGATGGCCGCCCGTTGCCGTTGCCCGCCGGAAAGTTCGGCGGGTTTGCGCTTCAGCACCGACGACGGCAGCGCGACCTGGTCGACGAGTTCCGCCGCCCGCGCCCGGCGCTCCGCCTTGGTGCCGACGCCGAAGGCCCGCAGCGGCTCGGAGATGACGTCCTCGATGCTGAACTTCGGATTCAGCGACGCGTACGGATTCTGGTACACCAGCTGGAACCGGCGCCGCAGCCTGCGCAGTTCTTCTCCGCGCAGCGAGGTGATGTCCTCGCCGTCGAACTCGACGACGCCGTCGGTCGGTGTCTCCAGCCGCAGGATCATCCGCGCCGTGGTCGACTTGCCCGAACCGGACTCGCCGACCAGCGCGAGCGTCCGGCCGCGGGCGATGCCGAACGAGACGCCGTCCACGGCGCGGACGGTTCCGAAGGTCTTGCCGAGGTCGCGGACCGAGACCAGGAAGTCGGACGACGGCGGCTTCGGCTCCCGCAACGGCGTGTCGGACAGGCTCGGCGCGGCGGCGAGCAGATCCCGCGTGTACTTGCGGGACGGTGCCGCCAGGATCTCGCCGGTCGCGCCCTCCTCGACGACTTCGCCCTGTGACAGCACCACGATCCGCGACGCCCGGTCGGACGCGACGCCGAGGTCGTGGGTGATCAGCAGGACGGCGGTGCCCGCGTCGGCCGCGAGTTCTTCGAGATGGTCGAGGATCTGCCGTTGCACGGTGACGTCGAGGGCGCTCGTCGGCTCGTCGGCGATGACGAGTTTCGGCCGTCCGGCCAGCGCGGCGGCGATCAGCGCGCGCTGACGGAGCCCGCCGGACAGCTCGTGCGGATACTGGCGTGCCCGCGCTTCCGGGTCGGCGATCCCGGCCTTGCGCAGCAGTTCCACCGCCTCGGCGCCCGCGGTGCGCTTGTCCGCCAGGCCGTGGATCAGCAGCACTTCCGCGACCTGGTCACCGATCCGGTGCACGGGGTTGAGCGACACCGTCGGGTCCTGGGGGACCAGGGCGATCTCGCGTCCCCGCACCGAACGCCAGGCGCGGTCGGAGAGTTTCGTGAGGTCACGGCCGTCGAAGGTGATCTCGCCGCGGTCGATCCGCCCGCCGCGCGGCAGCAGCCCGATCGCCGCGTGCGCCGTCGTGCTCTTGCCGGAGCCGGACTCGCCGACCACGGCGACGATCTGTCCTTTGTGGATGGACAGGTCCACGCCGTTCACCGCGGGCACGGATTTGTAGGAAACCGCGAGATCGCGGATGGTCAGCAGTTCGCTCACCGCACGTCTCCTTCGATCGCTCTGGACAGCCGGTTCGCGGACAGCACCACGGCCGCGACGGTGAGTCCGGGGAAGGTCGTCATCCACCAGGCGGTGGCGAGGAAGCCGCGGCCGCCCGCCACCAGCGAGCCCCACTCCGGGGTCGGCGGGGTGGCGCCGTAGCCGAGAAAGCTCAGCGCGCTCACCTCCAGCACCGCCGTGCCGAAGGTGAGGGTCGCGAGCGCGAGCACCGGGCCGAGCGCGTTGGGCAGCACATGCCGTCCGAGCACCCCGGTCCACCGCACGCCTCCGGCGCGGGCGGCCTCGACGAACACGCCACTGCGGACACGCAGCACTTCGGCCCGCATCAGCCGGGCGAACTGCGCGAGATTCGCGACCCCGACCGCGATCGCGACGTTGGTCGTGCCGAAACCGAGCGCGGTGAGCAGCGCCAGCGACAGCAGGATCGACGGGATGGCCAGCAGGACGTCGACGCAACGCATGATCGCCGAATCGAGGATGCCGCCCCGGAACCCGGCGAGCAGGCCGAGCGCGGAACCGGCGACGAGCGCGACGACGACGGCGATCACGGTCGCCTGCAACGAAAGCGCGGCACCGTGCACCACCCGCGCGAAGATGTCCCGCCCGGTTTCATCGGTGCCGAAAAGGTGCCCGAGCGACGGCCCCTGCATCTTCTCCGCGGGGACGCCGGCGAGCGGGTCCTGCCCGGTGAAGAGGCTCGGGACGAGCGCTGCCAGCAGGGCGAACGCCAGAACGGCGATCGCGAGGAGCAGACCCGGCTTCGGCCGGGTGCGCACGAGAACGTCAGGCATCGGCGGTCTCCCGGTGTCGGATCCGCGGGTCCAGCAGGGGATAGACGAGGTCGACGAGCAGGTTGATCACGACGAACACCAGTGCGGCGAGCACGATCACCGCCTGTACCACCGGAATGTCCTGCGCGGTGACCGCCGACGACGTCACGCGGCCGAGGCCGTCACGCGAGAACACCGTCTCGGTGATCACCGAACCCGCGATCAGGTTTCCCGCGACCACTCCCGCGATGGTCAGTGTCGGCACCGCCGCGTTGCGCAGAAGGTGTCCGAAGTGGACTCTTGACCGGCTCGCTCCCTTCGCCAGCGCGATCTCGGCGTAGGGCTCCCCGAGCTGCGTGCGGAGGCTCTTCGCCAGCACCTGCCCGATGATCGCGCCGGTCGGGATGGCGAGCGTGATCGCGGGCAGGATCAGCGACTCGAAACCGTTCGAACCCAGTGCGGGCACCAGTTTGAGCTGGAAGGAGAAGAACTGGATGAGCAGCAGCCCGACCCAGAACGGCGGCAGCGAGATCCCCAGCGGTGGCAACGCGAGCAGGAGATCGCCCAGCCGGCGATGCCGGGTGAGAGTGCCGGCGAACGCGATCCCGCCGCCGAACAGGACCGCGAGCACGAGGGCGAAGCCGGTCACCGCGAGCGTCGGCGGCAGCGCCGAGACGACCATGTCCGTGGCGTCTTCCCCGGTGGCGATCGAGCGGCCGAAGTCGCCCTGTACCGCCGCGACCAGCCGCTTTCCGTATTGCAGCGGCAACGGATCGTCGAGTCCGTACTCCGTCTTCGCGGCGGCCAATTGTTCGGGCGTGACCGAAAGGCCGGCCTCGCCTCCGCCGAGCTTCGCGCTGACCGCGTCACCCGGCAGGAGGTAGAGGATCACGAAGGACAGGGTGAACGCCGCCCACAGGACGAAAACCGCCTGGAGGAGTCGCCGGAGCAGGTACCGCCTCATGAGCCGGACACCCAGGCGTCGAACAGCTGAAGCCGGGACGACGCCTCGAAACCGATACCGTGCGCGTTCGGCCCGTGCGCCAGCACCTGGGTCAGCTCGAACACCGGCGCCGAGTAGCCGTGTTCGATGATCGCGCGCTGCGCCTCCTCGGCGGCGGGCTTCCGTTTCGCCGGGTCCACAGTGGACGACTGCGCGTCGAGCGGCGCGTCGACCGGGTTCTCCGCGGGTAGCTTGCTGCGGTTGTTCGCCTTGGTGGAGAACAGGTTGCGCAGGATGTCCGGATCCGCGCGCGTCGTGTTGTACCAGAGGTACTCGTAGTTCCCGCTTTGCGTGATCTGCACGCTTTCGGCCGTCGTGCGCTGCTCGATCCGAAGGTCGAAGCCGATCTTCCGCAGCTGTTGCTGGACGAGTTCGAGCACGCTCTTGTTCTGGTTGAACACGAGCGAGAAGACGACCTTCGCGGTCAGCCGTTGCCCGTTCTTGGTGCGGATCCCATCAGGGCCGGGCAGCCAGCCCGCGCTCTCCAGGAGCGCCGTCGCGCCCGCCGGATCGTAGGCGAGCAGCGGCGAAAGGTCGGTGTGGAACGGCGTCGCCGAGCCGAGAATGCTGGTGGCGGGCTTGTAGTTCGGCGTCAGCACGGTGTTCGTGACCTCGGGCCGGTTGATGCCCTTGACCACGGCCTGGCGGACCTTCTCGTCGGTGAGCACGCCCTTGGTGACGTTGGCGTGCAGGTTGAACACGACGCCGGGATTCGGGCGGGTGGGCTCGGTGAAGCCGTTGCCGGTGAACTGCGGCTCGTCGACCGGCTGGACGTCGGTGATGGCGTCGAGCTGCGCGGACGCGAGACTTCCGGTGCGCACACCGGGTTCCGGCACGATCTTGTAGGCGATCTTGTCGAGATACGCCTCGCCCTGGTGCTTGAACAGCGACGAGCCCCAGTTGTAGCCCTTGCGTTTGGCGAGGACGATCTCCTGGTTCTGTTTCAGGCTCTCGAAAACGAACGGCCCGGAGCCGATCAGGCCGTCGCCTTGGCAGCGCTGATCAGCGGTCTTCTTGTACGCGGCGGGCGCGAGGACGCCGAGCGACATCGTCGAGCTGGCCTGCAGGAACTGGGCGCTGGGAACGGAGAACTCGATCTTGACCGTCTTCGGATCGACGACCGTCGTTCCCTTGTACACGGCCAGATAGCCGGAGCCGAGCTGCGATTTCGGGCCGAGCGCCTTGATCGCGTCGAAGCTCGTCTTGACCGCGGCCGCGTCGACTGGGCTGCCGTCGGAGAAGGTCGCGCCGTCGCGCAGGTGGAAGGTGAACGCGGTCGAATCCGCGTTGCTCTCCCATTTTTCGGCCAGCCACGGCTTGATCTCGCCGGTGGCCGGATCCTGATCGGTCAGCGAATCGACCAGCTGCCGGCCGACGTTGAGCGAAGCGTTGGTGCCGACCTGTTGCGGGTCGACGCAGTCCGGGCTCGACGAGATCCCGAGGCGCAGCGTGCCACCGGGTTTGGGCGGCCCGGCGTCCGCGCCCGTCGAGCCGCCGGCGGAGGAGCAGGCGGTGACGACAAGTGCGGTGAGGGCGAGCAAGGACGTGGCGGCGGTACGGGACACCGGGTGGCCTCCAGCGGGGAACGGGGGCGCGTCTTCTGCTTGCGCCTACCCGATTCACGCTAATCACGCCCTTGAGGCCCGCCCACATACTGAGCCCGGCTCCCAGCCCGCGAAACGTCCCACCTTTCCGCTTGACAGCGCGCATCGCGCGTGAAGGCCCCCTTCCCTCGGCTGAGCCGAGGGAAGGGGGCCTTCACGGGAAAAGTGGTTCAGCAGCGGTTGAGCATGTCCGTCAGCGCGGTCTTCTCCGCGGACTTGATAGAGAGCTTGTACTTGTACTTCACCGTGGTCCACATCTTCGCGTAGGTGCACCAGTAGCCGACGGTCGGCGGCTTCCAGGCGTCCGGCGACTTGTCGCCCTTCTCCTGGTTGACGTTGTCGGTGACGGCGATCAGCTGCGGTGCGCTGAGGTCGTTCGCGAACGCCTGCCGCTGCGACGTGGTCCACGACGACGCCCCGGTGCGCCACGCGGCGGCCAGCGGGACCACGTGGTCGATGTCCACATCGGACGCCGCGGTCCACGTGGCGCCGTCGTACGGGCTGAACCAGCTGCCGGAGACGGCGGCGCAACTGCTGTCCTGCTGCACGTTCGTGCCGTCCCGCTTCAGCACGACCTCGCGGGTGTTGCAGCTGTTGCCCTGATCGGACCAGTGCGGGAACTTGTCGCGGCTGTACCCGGTCGACGAACCGTCCGGCTTGACGGTCAGCGCGGCGAGCTGGGTCTTGGCGGTGTCGGCCGACGGGATGCCAGGGGGCGTCGCTTCGGCGACGCCGGCCACGCCCGCCGAGACGATCGCCGAGACGGCGAGAACGGTGAAGGAGCGACGAACAGCAAGCGCAGTTGGCATATTGCTGCCTCCGTGTCAGGTTTGGGGACCTGGTCACCTTGCGGTACGGATATGGCCCACGCAACACCATCGGATGACACTCTGCTGGCTGTTCGTGAACGGACGGTGTCACGAGCAGGTAGGACAGGGTGTCCGTCGCCGAAAAATCTTCGGAAAGTCCAGCTGAAGGTTCTGAGCCAAACGGGCTAGTGGGTGCCGCTAGTCCAGCCCGCGGACCAGCCGGAGGTCCTCCGTGTGCCGGTACCAGGTCCACCGGCTCATCGCGCGCGGATGGGCGACGCCGTCGATGCTCGGCCGGGTCGGGATGCAACCGAGCTGGAACGCCCGCGCGTAATGCGTCGAAGGCCGCTTGAACAGCGTCCCCTTCGTCACCCGGACCATCATTCCGGGGCCGCTCGTGTCCGGCTCGACCTCGATCGAGCGCGCGGGCCCGCGCAGCACGGTGTGCTCGTCGCAGTAGGCCACGCCGCGGATCATCCCGATCACCCCGCGCCCGACCAGTACCCCGCCGGTGTCGTCGCGGATCAACGGCACCGGGTCGACCTCGCCACGCAGAGCGAGCGAGAGGGCACGCAGCGGCTGCGTCGGCAGGCTCCAGATGCGGGCGACGTCGGAGTCCGGCGACGACGGCACGAAACCGAGCGACACGCCCGAGAGCTGTTCTTTTCGTAACAGCCTCAGCGCGACGGCCGCGAGGTCCGCGTCGGTGCCCGCGACCACCAGGTGATCGTGTTCCCCCAGCAAGGGGTCGATATCCGCCTTGCCGGGGCGGCTCGGGACGTGCACCATTTCGACGTCGTCGATCTCCGGGAGTGTGGGCTCGCCCTCGGGACAGACCACCACTATTCCGCGCACCCGAAGGCCCTCCGTTACGCTCATGCACCGGCATTTACCAGCGCCAAACCACAAGTCGCCGAACACCTGGAGTGTCACATGCCGGCCATCGTGCTGATCGGGGCCCAATGGGGGGACGAGGGCAAGGGCAAGGCCACCGACCTGCTCGGCGACCGCGTCCAGTGGATCGTGCGTTACCAAGGCGGTAACAACGCGGGCCACACCGTAGTCCTTCCCGACGGGCAGAACTTCGCCCTCCACCTCATCCCGTCCGGGATCCTCACGCCGGGCGTCACCAACGTCATCGGCAACGGCGTCGTCATCGACCCGGGCGTGCTGCTCGACGAGCTCGCCGGGCTGGAGGAACGCGACGTCGACACCAGCAAGCTGCTGATTTCCGCCGACGCGCATTTGATCATGCCGTACCACGTGGAGATCGATAAGGTCACCGAGCGTTACCTCGGCAGCCGCAAGATCGGCACCACCGGCCGCGGCATCGGCCCCTGCTACCAGGACAAGATCGCCCGCGTCGGCGTCCGCGTGCAGGACCTGCTCGACGAGAAGATCTTCCGGCAGAAGGTCGAGTCGGCACTGGAGTTCAAGAACCAGGTGCTGGTCAAGGTCTACAACCGCAAGGCACTGGACGCGAACCAGGTCGCCGACGAGGTGCTGGCCGCGGGCGAGAAGTTCGCGCACCGCATCGCCGACACGCGACTCCAGCTCAACCAGGCCCTCGAACGCGGTGAGACCGTGCTGCTCGAAGGCTCGCAGGGCACCCTGCTCGACGTCGACCACGGCACCTACCCGTTCGTGACGTCGTCGAACCCGACCTCCGGCGGCGCGAGCGCGGGTTCGGGCATCGGCCCCGGCAAGATCGACACCGTCCTGGGCATCCTCAAGGCCTACACCACGCGTGTCGGCTCCGGCCCGTTCCCGACCGAGCTGGACGACGAGTCCGGCGAGTACCTGCGCAAGCAGGGCGGCGAGTTCGGCGTCACCACCGGCCGCTCGCGGCGCACCGGCTGGTTCGACGCGGTCATCGCGCGCTACGCGGTGCGGGTCAACGGCATCACCGACTACTTCCTCACCAAGCTGGACGTGCTGTCCGGCCTGGAGAAGGTGCCGGTGTGCGTCGGCTACGAGGTCGACGGCTTCCGTACCTACGACATGCCGATGACGCAGACCGACGTGCACCACGCGCTGCCGATCTACGAAGAGCTGCCGGGCTGGTTCGAGGACATCTCGGGCTGCCGCACCTTCGAAGAGCTGCCTGCCAACGCGCGTGCCTACGTCGAGCGGCTCGAAGAGCTCTCGGGCGCGCGGATCTCGGCGATCGGCGTCGGTCCGGGCCGGGAGCAGACGATCGTGCGGCACGAGTTCGTCTGACCTCGTGAGTGGCTAGGACGGTTCTAACCGTCCTAGCCACTCACGACTCAGGTGAGCGAGGTCTTCACCGGCGTCGGGTTCCGGAACAGGTCCAGCACCGGGCAGTGCTCGTCCACCTGCCGCTTCAGGTCCTCGTAGACCTCCGCCCCCGCGGGCCCGCTCAGCTCGACCGAAACGCGTACGTCGCCGAAGCCGGGGCGAGTCTCCGAGAACCCGAAGAACCCGTGCAGGTCGATGTCACCGTCCACGGTCACCTTCACCCCTTCGAGCGGCACGCCGAGCTTCGCCGCCCAGAACTGATAGGTGATCACCTGGCACGAGCCCAGCGCGGCGAGCGCGTATTCGACCGGGTTCGCCGCGGTGTCGGTGCCACCGAGGGCGGCGGGCTCGTCGACGGCGAACGAGTGGTCGCGCACCCGCACGTCCACCTGCGTCGCGGTTCCGGGGTTCAAGGCGTTGGCGACGCTGAACGAGACGGCGGCGTTGCGGGGGTCGGCGTCGACGGCGGTCTTGGTTCCTTCGATGACATCGGTCAGCGACATCGGGCCACTCCAGGATCGGGGATTCGGACGCCGCCCAGGGTGGGGCAACACCGCGAACCGCGCGCGTGATCTCAGTCCGTGAACAGCGAAATATCCTTTCGACAGCGCGGTTAGCGTTGAACATGACCATCGGAGTGGCACTCCCGTCCGGGGACACCGCGGACGCCGTCAACATCGTCGACGAACTCATCACGCAGACCCGGCAAGCCGCCGACGCGGGCCTGACGTCGGTCTGGTTCTCCCAGCAGATGGAGCACGACGCGATCACCGTCGCCGCCCTCGCGGGCCGCGCCGTCCCGGGAATCACCGTCGGGACCGGTGTCGTCCCGATCTACCCGCGGCATCCCTTGCTGATCACCGGTCTCGCGCAGACGGCGCAGGCCGCCACCGGGGGCCGGTTCGTCCTCGGTCTCGGAACCGGCGCGAAGAACTGGCTCGAACCGGCGTACGGCGTCGAGTACCCGTCGCCGATCAAACACCTTCGCGAGTACCTCACCATCCTTCGGCAGGTGCTCGAAGGCGGCGAAGTCGACTTCCACGGCGAGACGGTTCGGGCGCACGCCAAAGGCTTCGCGGCTTCGCTGACCGTCGCTGGGTCTTCGGACATCCCGGTGATCATCGCGGCGATGGGACGGCAGGCGCTGCGTGTCACCGGCGAACTCGCCGACGGCACGATCCCCTTCCTCGCCGGGCCCAAGGCCCTGTCCGGGCTGATCGTCCCGGAGATCACCAAGGCCGCCGCCGGCCGCCCGGTGCCGCGGATCATCGCGATGGTCCCGGTCGTGGTGACCGACGATCCCGACGCCGTCCGGGCCCAGGTCGACCGGCAGTACGCGTTCTTCCGAGACATCCCCTCCTACCGCGCGGTCTTCGACCTCCAAGGCGTCGATTCCGCCGGTGAGCTGGTGATCGCCGGGGACGAGGAGACCGTCGCGGCCGAAATCCGGCGGTACTTCGACGCCGGGGCGACCGAGGTCGTCGCGACGCAGAGCGGCATCCGTAACGCGGAAGAGCGGCTTCGCACCTGGAGCGTCCTCGGAGACCTCGTCAAGCGCTGAACTCGCACGTCATGAAAGGGGCGTTCAGGACATTCATCGTCCTGAACGCCCCTTTCATGACATTCAGGGGCCCAGTGGCCTTGCTCACAGTGTTCGTATTGTGCATACTCGTGCGCATAGCGAACAAACTGGAGGTCCCCAATGTCCCCTGCCGCGGCCCGTTCGTGGGTGGTCCCACTCGCCTGGACGGCGGTACTGCTCGACGGATTCGACCTGGTCGTCCTGGGCACGGTGCTGCCCGCGCTGCTCCGTGACCACGTCTGGGGCCTGACGCCGGGCTCGGCGTCGGTGATCTCGACGTTCGGCCTGATCGGCATGATGATCGGCGCGATGGCGATCGGCACGATCACCGATCTCATCGGCCGCCGCAAGGCGCTGATCATCGCGGTCACCGCCTTCTCGGCGTTCACCGCGCTCTGCGCGATCTCGCCGTCGGCGTTCGTCTTCGGTCTGCTGCGCTTCCTCGCCGGGCTCGGCCTCGGCGGCTGTCTGCCGACGGCGATCGCGCTGGTCACCGAGTACGCCCGCAAGGGGAAGGGCGGCAGCGCGACCACCACGGTGATGACCGGCTATCACGTCGGCGCGGTGCTCACGGCCCTGCTCGGCATCTGGCTGATCCAGCCGCTCGGCTGGCGGGCGATGTTCGTCGCCGGTGCGCTGCCCGCGCTCGTGCTGGTGCCGCTGATGATCAAGTACCTGCCGGAATCCGAGACCTTCGAGCAGGCACGGGAGACGCAGGAGAAGTCGGCCGCGCAAGTCGTCGGCGGGCTGTTCCGCGGTGGGCTCCTGCGCGCGACCATCGCGTTCTGGGTGACGTCGTTCATGGGGCTGCTGCTGGTTTACGGGCTCAACACCTGGCTGCCGGAGATCATGCGCCAGGCCGGATATCCGCTGGGCGCGGCGCTCGGGCTGCTGCTGACGCTGAACCTCGGCGGCGTCGTCGGCCTTCTCGTCGCGGGCCGGGTGGCGGACAAGGTCGGCGTGCGGCCGGCGGTGATCTTCTGGTTCCTCGGGGCGGCGGTGTTCCTGGCCCTGTTGAGCGTGAAGCTGCCTGCTGCCGGCCTGTACGCGGCCGTGTTCCTCACCGGTGGTTTCGTGTTCAGCGCGCAGGTGCTCGTGTACGCCTACATCGGCAAGACGTACCCGGATGCCATGCGAGCCACGGGAATCGGCTGGGCGGCGGGTGTCGGCCGGGTCGGCGCGATCAGCGGGCCGATCCTCGGCGGTGCGCTGCTGACCGCCGGGATCGCCTACCCGTGGGGTTTCTACGCCTTCGCCGGAGTCGGGGCGTTGGGAGCGGCCGCGGTGACCGGAGTCCGCGCCGGCCGCTCCCGGGAGGGCGCCGCTACCCCAGTTCCTTGAGTTCCTTTTCCACCGCGGCGAGTTCCTCCTCGGAACCCTGCACCTTCGGGCCCGTGAACCACTTGCGCGCCGAGGCGAACCACCACACCGCCGCACCACCGAGCACGACGAGGAAGGCGATAGGCGTGTAGTTGAAACTGTCGATGGTGACCGGTGATCCCTGCGGGAGCATGAACAGCACGAAGATGAAGCACACCCAGACCGTCGCGACGGTCCCGATGAGCTTCCCCCAGCGGCCGAGGTTCCATGGTCCGGGCTCGAAATCGTCACCCTTGCGCACCCGCAGGAACACCGGGATCACGTAGGCCACGTACAGGCCGACGACGGCGATCGAGGTCACCGCCGCGTAGGCGGTCGCGCTCCACAGGTACGGCAGAGCGAGCAGGAGCGCGCCGCCCGCGGCCAGCCACACCGCGTTGGTGGGCGTCTGGGTGCGCTTGTTGATGCGGTGCCAGAACTTCGAACCCGGGATCGCGCCGTCGCGAGCGAAGGCGTAGATCATTCGCGAGTTCGCGGTCACCGACGCCATCCCGCAGAACAACTGCGCGCCGATGCAGATCAGCAGCAGGAACTTGCCGGTCGTCGCCCCGGTCGCGTCGATGAAGATCTGCGCGGGCGGCACCCCGGTTTCGGAGCCGGCGGCGCCCTCGTAGTCCTGGATGGCGAAGGTGAGGCCGATCAGCAGGATCCAGCCGGCGACCAGGGAGACGAGGATCGAGTTGATGATCCCCCGCGGTCCGGCCTTCGCCGCGTTCTTGGTCTCTTCGGTCATATGGGCCGAGGCGTCGTACCCGGTGAGTGTGTACTGCGCGAGCAGGAGGCCCAGTAAGAAGACGTAGACGGGCGATGCCCAGCCGGTGTTGTTCACGAACTCGCCGAAGACGAACGACGCGTCCTGGTGGTTCTCGGGAACGATGATCAGCACCCCGACGATGACCAGCACACCCGCGAGATGCCACCACACGCTGATGCTGTTCAGCAGTGCGACGATCTTGACGCCGAAGGTGTTCAGCAGCCCGTGGATCACGAGGATGATCGCCAGCAGCAGGATCGTGTGCCCCGGCGTTGCCTCGAACCCGAACTGCAGGTCGAGGAAGGCGTTGAGGAACAACGCCGCACCGAAATCGATCCCCGCGGTGACGGCGATCTGCCCGATGAGGTTGAACCACCCGGTGAACCACGACCACGCCGCGCCGTTGCGCGGGGCGAGCTTCGCCGCCCAGTAGTAGAGGCCGCCCGCGGTCGGGTAGCTGGAGCAGACCTCGGCCATGCCCAGCCCGACCAGGATGACGAAGAGACCGACCAGCGGCCAGCCCCAGATCATCGCGGCGGGTCCGCCGGTCTTCATGCCGAACCCGTAGAGGGTCAGGCAACCGGACAGGATCGAGATGATCGTGAAGGAGACGGCGAAGTTGGAGAACGCCGACATCGTGCGCCGGAGTTCCTGCGCGTAGCCGAGTTGGTGGAGCCGGGCACTGTCTTCGTCGGCGGGTTCTGCGGCCTGCTTGTCAGAGACATCCATCGGGCACCCACTTCAAAGGTATGCGGACAGACCATTGAGATCCGCCGAAATTAGGCCCGCCGACCTGCGCATGTCAAGGTCCCGTCAAGACCTCGCCCCCCTCCGGATGCAAGGAATAGCTCGCCCGGCGCGGTGCGAGTGTCACCGTGGGTGAGAGGTGTGGGGAAACAGGGACGTTGAACGTCTCTATTTCCACACACCTGTCACGCCTCAGGCGGTCTGGCCGCGGTAACCGGGCCTGTCGCGCGGGCACCGTGTGGATTTCTGGTCGTCCAACGCCCCGAAATCCACACGGTCGGAGCCCTGCGGGCCCGAGTCGCCACCCTGGACCAGCCGAACCGGCGCTCTTGAAATACATGAAGGCCCCCTTCCTCGCACCAGGCGCGAGGAAGGGGGCCTTCATGTACTGGGCAGCTGCTCAGCGCCCCCGGAACGCCTTCACGGCCTCCAGTGCCGTGTCCGGGTGGTCCGCGAAGTACCCGTCGACGCCGGCCTTGAGGAACGCCTCCTGCTCGGCGAACGCGTTGCCGTACTCGGCGAGGTTCGCCGACGAGCGCAGGCTCTGCGGGAGGAAGTTGTTCTCGTTGCGGAACGTGTACGGCCCGACCTTCAGGCCGGCCTGGTGCGCGTCGGCGACGAGCTTGGTCGGCTGTCCCAGCGCACCGTTCACCACCGGGATGACCTGCGCCTTCTCCGGGCCCAGGTAGTCCGCGTACTTCGAGATCTCCTTCAGGCCCGCAGGCGTCACGAGGTCGGCGTACGTCCGCGGGTCACCCTTCGCGACGAAGTCGGCCGGAGCGCCGGTCGCCGAGGTCAGCTGCAGCAGCGGCACCCGCACCTGACGCGAGAGCGCGATCAGGTTCGACACCTCGAACGACTGGATGATCACCGGCGCCTTCGGGTGGTTGAGCCCGTTGCGCTTGATCAGCTCGACCAGCTTCGGCTCGGTCGGGTTCTTGATCGACGAGAAGTAGGTCGAGTGCTTGATCTCCGGGTACGTCCCCAGTTCACGGCGCAGTTCGCGGCCAAGCCGGCGCGTCAGGTCGATCACCTCCTGATAGGTGGCGATCTGGTAGCGGCCGTCGTAGATCTTGTTGTTCGGCCGCAGCTGCGGGATCCGCTCGGTCGCGCGCAGGGTCTTCAGCTCGGCGAGCGTGAAGTCCTCGGTGAACCAGCCGGTGAACGACGTGCCGTCGATGACCTTCGTCGTCTTCCGGTTCGCGAACTCGGGGTGCTTCGCGACGTCGGTGGTCCCGCCGATCTCGTTCTCGTGCCGGGCGACGAGCTGGCCGTCCTTGGTGGGCACGAGGTCGACGTCGACCCAGTCGACGCCCTGGCGGTAGGCGAGCTCATACGAGGCGAGCGTGTGCTCCGGGCGGTAGCCGGGGGCGCCGCGGTGTCCGACGATCACCGGCCCATCGTGGCCCTTCGCCAGCGCCGACACATCTTGGGCGCTCGGCTCGGCAGCGCCCGCCAGCCCTGTGACGCTGAGTACGGCGAGTCCGGACAGGGCGAGCACGCCCAGGCGCTTTCGCATGGTGGGTAACCTCTTTCGCTTGAACTCGGGGTACCGCGCAACCCTTGACGCAGGAGGCGTCCGGACGGCGAAGACGGACCGGCGGAGCGCTGACCGCCGGGTGAACGCCGGATGGAACCACCCGCTCGAGGACGGCGACGTGTTCGGGGCTCACCGGCCCGGTTACCCTGTGCGTCGTGCGCGTACTGGTAATCGGGTCCGGCGCCCGTGAGCATGCACTTGTCCTCGCGGTCGCGGAAGACCCTTCCGTCACCGCACTGGCCTGTGCCCCGGGTAACGCCGGCACCGCCGCGGTGGCCGAACAACTCGGCGTGGACGCGGCCGACCCCGAGTCCGTCTCCGCCCTCGCCAAGCAGTGGCAGGCGGATCTGGTGGTGGTCGGTCCCGAGGTCCCGCTGGTGGCCGGTGTCGCCGACGCGGTCCGGAAGGCGGGCATCGCCTGCTTCGGCCCGTCCGCGTCCGCGGCCAGGATCGAGGGTTCGAAGGCGTTCGCCAAGGACGTCATGGCGGCCGCGAAGGTGCCGACGGCGCACTGCGAGGTCGTCGACAACCCGGCCCGCCTCGACGCCGCGCTCGGCCGTTTCGGCCCCACTTGGGTGGTCAAGGACGACGGCCTCGCCGCGGGCAAGGGCGTCGTGGTCACCACGGACGTCGACGTCGCGCGCAAGCACGCCCTGATGCTGCTCGACGGCGGGCACCCGGTGCTCCTGGAGTCCTTCCTCGATGGCCCGGAGGCCTCTCTCTTCTGCTTCGTCGACGGCCGCACGGTCGTCCCGTTGCTGCCCGCGCAGGACTTCAAGCGCGTCGGCGACGGCGACGCGGGCCCGAACACCGGCGGCATGGGCGCGTACGCCCCGCTGCCGTGGGCGCCGAAGGACCTGGTCGACGACGTCGTCGCCCGCATCGTGCAGCCCGTGGTCGACGAGCTCGACAACCGCGGAGCCACCTTCTCCGGCCTGCTCTACGCCGGTCTCGCGCTGACTTCCGAGGGCCCGCAGGTCATCGAGTTCAACTGCCGGTTCGGCGACCCGGAAACCCAGGTCGTCCTGGCGCTGCTGCGCAGCCCGCTCGGCAAGGTCCTGCACGCGACGGCGACCGGCAAGCTCGCCGAACTGCCGCCGCTGGAGTGGGACTCCGGCGCGGCGGTCACCGTCGTGCTCGCCGCGGACGGCTATCCCGGCAAGCCGAGGACCGGCGACGTCATCACCGGTGGCGAACTCGAAGGCGTGCTCCACGCCGGCACCCGCCGCCGTGACGACGGCGCCGTGGTCTCCTCCGGCGGCCGTGTGCTGTCGGTGGTCGGCACCGGCAAGAACCTGAAGGCCGCCCGCAAGGACGCCTACGCGACGGTCGAGAAGGTCCATCTGGCCGGCTCCCACCACCGCACCGACATCGCCCTGCTCGCCGCCAAGGGAGAGATCGCCACCCCGGTCTCGTGAATTCCCGGCGGAACCGTCCGGGCGACCGCTGCGTCTAACCCGGTATTTCCTGAGAAGCTTAAGCGCTCGATACATCGGCGTTGGTAGCCTCGGCAGGGCGAACGGTCACCGTGCGTGTTTCCAAGGGGTGGGGAATGGCAGCATCGAGCAAGATCCAGGACCTCACGTCGGCGGTCCCGACACCACCGTCGGTGGCCGACATCAGAGTCGATCCGTCGAAGCTGCTCGAAGTCGCGAAGATCGTCGAAGAACAGGTCGACGCGTTGCAGGACAAGCTGATGACGCGGCTTGACCAGCTGCGCATCGACACACCGGCCAACGACACCGTGAGCGTCCACGCGACCAGCGTCTGGAACGAGCTCGTGGCCGACGGCGACCAGTCGTACGCCGCGCAGGTCCGGGCTTACGTGGCCGGTCTGCGGGGCCTGGTCAACCAGCTCCGCACGGCGGCCAAGGAGTACAAGACCAGTGATGCGGACAAGGCCGCCGCGTTCGGGGACCGTGGTGTACACCGGGCGTAGGCCTCGTGTGCTGGTGACCGGCGGGGTGCTCACCCTCGTGCTGGCCGGATGCGCCACGGACACGGGCGGGCAGGCGTTCCCCGACGAACCGGCGCTGGCCTCGGTCACGCAGGGCGCCAAAGCGTCGGCGCTGCCTGCCAGGCCCGCCGAACTGAACCTGCAGGGCGTCGACCCGTGTGCCCTGCTCACCGAGCAGCAGCTGGACCAGCTCAAGATCAACAGCAAACCGCGCGCGGCCGCGGAACCGATCGACGGCCCGACCTGTGTCCTCGATTCGGACGCCGCGCAACCCTTCCACGGCTATTACGTCCGCACGATCACCGCGGACGTCGAAGAGTGGTTCACCGGCAAGCGCCGCAAGAACAGCATGACGACGGAACCGACGGCGGTCGGCGGGTTCCCGGCCATCAAGAACCACCGTGATGCCGGGACGCCGGGCGATTGCGAAACGCTCGTCGGTGTCGCCCGAGGACAGACGCTGGCGGTGCGGGCGGTCGCCGTCACCGCCGGCGCGTTCACCATGCCGCGGCTGTGCGAGATGTCCGCGCAGGCGGCCGATTCGGCTTTGCAGACCTTGAAAGCACGCAACTAGGGAGGGCGGCGTGAACGTTTCCGACCTCGCGGGCAGGCTCCGCGATCTTCGGTTCGACGGCTACACCGACACCGGGATCGCGACCGAGATCGAACGCTTCCGCAGCGGTGACGGCACCGGCAGCATCGGTATCGCCGTCGACGCGTTGAAATCCGTCGCGGGCGCGCTCGCGGACACCGACAAGACGCTGCGCGACGAGCTGGGCAAGCTCGGCGTGGAATGGCAGAGCGAGGCAGGCGGTGCCGCCGGTCAGGTGTTCACCGAGCAGGCGGGCTTCTCCCAGGACGCGAACTCGAAGGTCTCGCATTCCGCGGAGATGATCTTCGCCCAGGGTGAGGCCTTCAACCGGACCCTGCACAAGCTCCCGGATCCGGAAGTGGTCCGGAAGGGCGCCGGCGGCCTGACCATCGGTGACGTCGTCCTGAGCCTCATCGGGTTCGAGACCGACCACGCCAAGAGCGTCAGCGCCGCGAACAACGCGCGGGCGCAGGCGCAGGAGGCGTTGAACGACTACGCGAAGACGAGCGGCGAGAACCTGCTGTCGGCCGACACCCTGGCCGACCCCCAGGCGATGAACCTGACCCAGACCACGACGGCCGCCGGATCGGGTGGCGGGTCCGCCCCGCTCGACCTGGCGGGCACGGCCACGGACCTGACGCCGGACGGCAGTGTGCGGCCCGCGTCGGCCGCCGTCGAGTCGAAGTACGTGCCGCCGGTCGCGCAGCCCGTCGGCAACCCGAAGGCGCCGTCCTACGACGCGCCGACCCCGGCCTACGGCGTCGCCATGGGCGGCGGGACGGCTCGCAAAACCGGTGCGTCGGCGCCGCACACCGGGGCCACGGCGCCCGCGGCCGCCGCGCCGACGGTGCCGTCCAAAGCCCCGGCACCGGGGGCAGGCTGGGTGACGCCGAACCGGCCGTCCCCGCAGCCCGAGCAGGGCAGGCCTTCGTACCCGGGCACCGGCTCGCCGACGTCGCCGCCGTTCGTCCCGCCGGGCGCGCCGAACTCCTCGAACATCCCGAACGTCCCGCCGGGTCAGTCCATCGGCAGCGCACCGCCGAACAGCACCACGTCGGCGCAGCCGGCCGGCAAGTCGTTCGGCACCGGACCCGGTGTCGACGGCGCTCTCGGCAAGGGCCCCGGCTCCAGCTCCGGACCGGGTGTCTTCGGCAACATCGGCGGTGGCGCGGGTGGCGACCAGGCGCTCGGCAAGGGCCGCTCGGTCGGTTCCGGTCCGCAGGCGCCGATGGCGCCCGGCAACGAATCCGGCCGCGGTTTCCCCGCCGTCCCGAAGATCACCGGCCCGGCCGCTGGTGACCTGGGCGCGGGTGCCGCTGCGCTCGGCGCCGGTGTCGCCGGTGGTGCGCTGAGCGGCGACAAGGAACGCGACCGCCGTCCCCGCCAGGAAGGCGGCGTGAAGCCGACTCGTCAGCTCCCGATCGGTGAGCTTCCCGAAGAGGAGGCCATGCGGCGGTCGGAGAAGATCGGCGCGAAGCAGCCGAAGCCCGAGTCGAAATTCATGGAGCGCGCGGCCACTCAGGACGTCGAGGAGGACGCGGAGCACATCAGGCGTTACGGCGTCGATGACAAGGACCTGTTCACCGACGAGCGGCTGGTGTCGCCGGACGTGATCGGCGACCACGGCAACTCCGAAACGCGCTGAACCTGTGCCGAACGACAACGGCAGCCTGGTGCTGTCCGCACTCGAGTTCGAAACGCTCTGGGAAGCCGAAAGGCTGCCCAGCCGCCATGTCGCCCTCGACGTGCCGAGCCCCGGAACGACCCACACGGAGCGGGCGGCGCTGATCGAAGAGGCCTGGGAATCCCTGCGCGCGCGAGGTCTCGCGCGGGGGCACCAGGCCTCGGGCGAGCTGGTCGACATGCTGAACCTGTTCGCGCACCCTCGGGTCGCGATCGACGTCTGGGTGTGGACCGACCGGGAGATCAAGGGCCAGGCGGTGAGTGTCGGCAACCAGGCGTTGCTCGGCGTGATCGACTCCGGCCAGGTGTGGCTGATCCCCGCCAGGGAGAGCTCCCTCGCCGAAGCCGCGGTCTCGGTCGCGGGTGATCTCGGTCCCGGCGTGGGCCAGTCGATCAGCATCCCCCACGACGTCCTCGTCCAGGCCGACGCCGCCGCCCGCGGCGACGCGAAGGCACTGGTGACCGCGCTGGAAGACCTGGACGTGCCCCTCTGGCAGGCCCAGGAGGTGGCGGGCATGCTGCTCGGCCAGGAGGCACGCGGCCAGTTCGGTGTCGAACGCGCGGGCCGCGACGGCCGCCCCCGGCGGGCGGACAGCGTGGTCGCCTTCTACGACACGGACGCGGGCCGGTACCTGTTCCAGGTCGCGCGGAACCGGGACGGGCGGGATTGGGCGACCATCACCCCGGCGGACAACCAGTTGCTGGCGACCCGGATCCGGGAAGTCGCCGATTTCTGATTCGCCCGATTATCGGCGGGGTGGAAGTTGGCGTGGATGCGCACACGGCTTGCTTCCGAGGTCTTAAAGTATGCGCGGGAACCGTCCTGATCGGCCGCGCGTCTGATCGGGCGGAGACGAGTTTTTCCGTGAAGGGGATGACGAACCGTGCCTGTGTACGACCCGGAATCCATGGGGATCGCCGCCGGTCAGGTGGAGAAGCTCAAGGACGAGTTCGAGAAGACCAGAAAAGGCGTCACCGGGATGGATGACGAGAAGGAAAGCCCCTTCGGCGGAGTGGACGAGCACGGGGACGCGAAGGGCGCGGTCGGCAAGTTCAAGCAAGGGGTCCACAACGAATTCGATTCGGCCGGTCAGCTGATGGAGGCCACGGCCTTCGTGCTGCGAAAGGCGGCAGGCCTGATCAAGGAGACCGAAGCGGTCCACGTGGACAACCTGAAGGTGCACGGAGATCTGTGACGATTCGCCAGGCCGGGGGCCAGGGAACAAGGGGGCTTGAGCAGTGGGGTTGAACGGTGTCGGCGCCGGGGTGCCGGACGGCTGGGGCGAACTGGTCAAGAAGGCCGAACAGATCGAAAAGGTCAATCTGGCCGCCATTCAGAACGCCTCGAAGCAGTTCAAGACGGCCGCCGACAACGCGGGTGACCACAGCGCGGCGTTGACCAATTCGACCCAGGCGCTGAACGGCGGGGTCTGGGCCGGGCCCGCCGCGGACGCCTTCTTCGAGTACGTCAAGTCGATCACCAAGGCCGGGAAGAACGTCGAAGAGCAGCTGGGCAAGGTCGTCGACGACCTCGACCGGGTCCACGCCGACCTCGGCAACATCAAGACCCAGGTCGCCGACGCCTACAAGGGCGCCGAGGAAGCGATCAACAAGCGGAACACCCAGGCGGAGACGGACAAGAACGCGGCGATCCAGGCCGCCGCGCAGGCCGAGAAGGATCACAAGCCGGCGCCGAGCCCTTCGGCCGCCGAGATCATCCAGAAGGCCAAGACGGACATCAACAAGATCGCCGGCGATGCCGACACCCGGGTCAAGGGCCTGCTCGACCAGGCCAACCAGATGATCCAGAAGTCGCAAGAGTTGATGAAGAAGGACATCGAGGGCGGCTACTCGAAGATCCCGATGCCTGGTAAGGACGGCTCCGTCCCGAAGCGCACCGGTGGTCTCCACGCCGGAGGCGGTGGCGGCGGAGGCGGCGGCGGTGGCGGTGGGGGCGGCGGCCTCGGCCCGAGCGGTGGCCCGCCGTCGACGACGCCACCGGGCAACGTCCAGCAGTGGATCCAGGAGGCCATCAAGATCCTGCAGGCCAACGGGATCCCAGTGACCGAGGCGGATATCCAGAAGATCTGGACGATCATCGAGAAGGAGTCCGGCGGCAACCCCAACGCCATCAACAACTGGGACTCCAACGCGGCGAAGGGCACGCCGTCCAAGGGGTTGATGCAGTGCATCGACCCGACCTTCAACGCGCACAAGCTTCCCGGGCACGACGACATCTACAACCCGGTGGACAACATCATCGCGGGCGTCCGGTACACGTTCTCGCGGTACGGCGGCTTCGAGGGGCACCCGGGGCTGAAGTCCATGGCCGGTGGCGGCGGATACCAGGGCTACTAGCCCTGGCCAGGCCCTAGCCGCCACGCGTGACCCAATGGCCGACACGCGTGATCCGATGGACGACACGCGTGACTGGATGGCCGACACGCTCGCGGCCGTATCGCGTCGCGCGTCGTCCGGCCGATCACGCGTGCCGTCCGTCTGGACACGCGTGTCGTCCATCCGGTCACGGGTGTCGTCCGGCCGATCACGCGAGTCCCTGGTCGTCGTGTCGCGAAAGCCACTTTCGGGACATCAGGCGTCGCGAAAGTGGCTTTCGCGACACGCCCCGGTGCCCGACACCCCGAGCGATCGGTAATCCTTGAGCACCAGGCCATTCGCCGCCTCCGTGAGTGGCCGCATGGCCGCCTTCATCACCCGGCCCCGGAGCGGAAGGTAAGGCAGCAGCCGCATCGACTGGATTTGCTTCCACTGCCGAAACCGCGTCTGCTTCTTCTGGTTCATCGAAGCCAGCGCTTGGTTCTGGCGCACGAACGGCCGTATTTCCCTTTCGTAGGAAGCGAAAGCGGCGCGGTGGTCGAGCGAAGCGGCCAATGAACCGGCGAGTACATAGGCTCCGACGAGCGCCAAACTGGTGCCCTGTCCCGAAAGTGGCGAAGGACCGTAGCCCGCATCGCCGACCAGCGCGACGCGTCCGTCGGTGAACCGGTCCATCCGGATCTGGGTCATGGAGTCGAAGTACAGCTCGCTCGACTCCATTTCCCGCAGCAACCGCGGCACTTCCCAGCCGTGGCCCAGGAATCGGTCGGCGATCAGCTTCCGTTGCTGCTCGACGTCATAACGGTCGTAGTCGATTTCCGGCGACTGGAAGCCGAGCATTGCCCGCGCCTCGGTGTTCTTCCGGGCGCTGTACAGCCCGGCCAGCTTTCCCGGGGTCATGTGGAAGGTCTGCCAGCGGTCCAGATCGAGGAAGTTCGGCACGGTGAACACCGCGAGACAGGTGCCCAGGTAGTGCGAAAACTGTTTCTCCGCACCGAAAACCAGCGATCGCACGGCCGAGTGCTGGCCGTCCGCGCCGACGACGAGATCGAAGTCCCGCGCCTCACCGCGCGCGAAGGTGACCCGGACGCCGTCGGTCCGCTGCGCGATCCCGGTGATCCAGTCCCCGTAGACGTACTCGACGCCTTCCTGGGCGACCGACGCCAGTGTGCCGGTGAGGTCGTCCCGCAGGATCTCGACGTCCTCGCTGTCGGTGAGCCCGCCGGTCAGCGTGTGGTCGGTGACCCTCACGAGGGTTTTCCCCGCGCCGTTCACGAACGACATCCCGCGCATGCCGGTGCTCAGCTCCCGGAGGCGCCCGAGCACCCCCATCCGGTCGACGACGCCGAGTGCCGTCCCGCGGATGTCGACCGCGTGCCCGCCGACGCGGGGTGCGGGGGCCCGCTCGACGACCGTCGGCGCGAAACCGTGCTGCCGCAGCCAGTACGCCAATGTTGTACCGGCGATTCCCGCCCCCGAAATCAGGACCTTCCGCATGTCCACTCCTTGTGTACGGTGTCTTGAAGCACTGCGTACAACGTATGGACGTCCAGCCCAAAACCCAGGAAAAAGCGCAGAAAACCTGCAATGCACTAGTACGGTTAGGCTAGTGCGCCAGTCAGGCCGAGAT
Organism: Amycolatopsis sp. TNS106; assembly: GCF_019330265.1. Taxonomy (NCBI): domain Bacteria; kingdom Bacillati; phylum Actinomycetota; class Actinomycetes; order Pseudonocardiales; family Pseudonocardiaceae; genus Amycolatopsis; species Amycolatopsis sp. TNS106. Next base: position 6,677,118 of record NZ_CP024972.1, read on the forward strand.
TAAGCGCACTATGGCAGGGAGTCGACCATGACCGATCCGCCCTATCTGCGGATCGCCGCCGAGATCCGCCACCGGATCACCTCCGGTGAGCTGCGCGAGGGCGACAAGGTCCCGTCGACCCGCCGGATCATCGCCGAGTGGGGCGTCGCGATGGCGACCGCGACGAAGGTGCTCGCCACGCTGAAGCGGGACGGCCTGGTCGTCGCCAAACCCGGCGCGGGCACTGTCGTCGCGAGCCGCGGCCGGAAGCCCGGGCCGAGAACCGAGGCGGAGCTGTCACGCGAGCGGGTGGTGAAGGCCGCGATCCGGATCGCGGACGCGGAGGGCATCCGCGCGCTCTCGATGCGCCGCGTCGCCTCCGGCCTCGGGGTCGCGACGATGGCGCTTTATCGCCATGTCACCGCGAAGGAGGAGCTGATCCTCGAGATGGCGGACAGGGCCCTCGGCGAAATCCGCTTCCCGGCCGAGCCGCCGCCCGGCTGGCGGGCCCAGCTGGAGCTGATGGCGAGGGCGCAATGGGCGCTGTTCCGGCGACATCCCTGGCTCGCGCAGGCGCTCTCGATCACCCGGCCGCAGCCACTGCCGAACCTGCTCGCCCACGCGGACTGGGCGACCCGGGCACTCGACGGCCACGGCCTCCCGCCGTCGACGATCATGTACGCGCACATCACGATCTTCAACCACGTACGCGGCATCGCCCTCAGCTTCGAGGCCGAAGCCGACACCGAATCCGGGACGGCGGTCTCGGCCGACGCCTGGCTGGCGGAGCACGAGCCGATCCTCTGGGACCTGGTCTCGGGCGGTCGGTTCCCGAACTTCGCCGGCGTCGTCTCGCGCGCCCCGTTCGACTACGACCTCGACACGCTCTTCGAGTTCGGCCTCCAACGACTCCTCGACGGGTTCTCTGTTCTCATCGCGAAGGCAAGTTAGCCTCACCCGCATGTCCTTCCCCGGTCCCGCAGCACGTTCCGCCGTCCCGCCGTTCCACGTCATGGACGTCCTTTCGGCCGCGCAGGCGCGGCAGCGCAGTCACGGGGACCTGGTCCCGCTGCTCGCGGGGCAGCCGTCCGCGCCGGCGCCGCAGCCTGTCCTCGAAGCGGCCCAGCGGGCGCTGAAGGACAACAACCTCGGCTACACCGAGCAACTCGGCATCCCGGAACTGCGCGAGGCCGTCGCGGAGCACTACAACCGCACTTACCCGGTCGACGTGAGCCCGCAGGACGTCATCATGACGACCGGTTCCTCCGGCGGTTTCCTGCTCTCGTTCCTCAGCGCCTTCGAGGCGGGCGACCGGGTCGCGATGGCGCGTCCCGGCTATCCGGCCTACCGCAACCTGTTGAAGGTGCTCGGTTGCGAGGTCGTCGAGTTCGCCACCGGCGCCGGAACGAACTTCCAGCCGACCGTCGCACTGCTCGACGAACTGGGGCCGATCAAGGGGCTGATCGTGGCCAGCCCGAGCAATCCCACCGGCACCGTCCTGCCGCCGGGTGAACTGGCGGCGATCAGCGGCTGGTGCGCGTCCCACGGCGTGCAGCTGATCAGCGACGAGATCTACCACGGGATCTCCTACGGCGCCGGGCTCGATTGCGCCTGGCAGTACGGCGACGAGGCGCTCGTCCTCGGCTCGTTCTCCAAGTACTTCGCCATGACCGGCTGGCGGCTCGGCTGGATGCTCGCGCCCCAGCGGCTGCATCGCGCGATCGACGTCCTGACCGGCAACTTCACCATCTGCCCGCCCGCGGTCTCCCAGCACGCCGCGGTCGCCGCGTTCACCCCGGAGGCGTACGCGGAGGCCAACGGCCACGTCGAGCGCTACCGGGTCAACCGTGACGTGCTCTTCACCGGCCTCAAGAGCATCGGCATCGACAAGCTCGCACCGGCCGAAGGCGCCTTCTACGCCTACGCCGACGTCTCCGCGTACACGAACGACAGCCTCAGCTGGTGCCAGCGGCTCCTCGCCGACACTGGTGTCGCGATCGCTCCCGGGATCGACTTCGACCCAGTCGACGGCGGGCGCTTCGTGAGGTTCTCCTTCGCGGGCTCGCGCGAGCACATCGACGAAGGGGTCCGCAGGCTCGGCGACTGGCTCGCCCGCTCTCAGGGGGAACCCGGAAATCACCCTGAACGTTAGGCAGAACGAAGGCGATCTCGAGCTCCGCCTGACAACCTGGACTCACCGGGCCCGCATGGGCACGGTGAGGCAATCGGAGGATGCCATGTTCTGGAAGATCGTCGGCGGGCTGATCCTGGCTTGGGTGGCCTTCATGGTGCTCGGATCCGTGCTCGGTTTCCTGGTGAAGGCCGTCTTTTGGATCGCCGTCATCGGCGGCGCGGTCTTCCTCGGCACGGCCGCGTACGGCGCCATCAAGGGCAAGGGCACCCCGAAGCAGCTCCGCCGCTAGGGCTTACGCGCCACCCCGCCGAGCGACGTGAAGTTCACGGGCGAAAGCGGGGTGAAGCGCGGCCCGTCCGGCCACCACAGGTGCGGATACGTCAGGCCGGGCTCCATGAGATCGAGTCCCTCGAAGAAGGACGCGATCTCCTCGCGCGTCCGGTACAGCGTGTCCAGCCCTGTGCCGTTGAAGCGCTTCTCGAGCGACGTCGCGACGTCGGCCGCTTCGGTGCCGTCGGCGGGGTTGTGCTGATGCAGCAGCGCGACGAACGAGCCCGGAGCCAGCGCGTCGACGTAGGCACGGACGATCTTCCGCGCCTCGTCGAGATCCTGGATATGGTGGACGATCGCGCACAGGATCAGCCCGACCGGCCGGTCGAACTCCAGCCGGTGGGTGCGGGCGAGCCCCTCGATGACCTCGGCCGGTTCGGTCAGGTCGGCGGCCGTCATATGCGCGAAGTCGTTCGCCGCGAGCAGCGCGCGGCCGTGCGCCTGCACCACCGGATCCCGGTCGACGTAGACGACCTGGGCCTCGGGGTTGTACCGCTGCGCGACCTGGTGCGTGTTGTCCATGGTCGGGAAGCCGGAGCCGAGGTCGAGGAACTGGTCGATGCCTTCCCGGTCGGTCAGGTAGCGCACGGTCCGGACCAGCCAGTGCCGGACCTCCTTGGCCATGGCCCGCGCATCCGGCGAGATCTCCAGGATCTGGCGCAGCGCCACCCGGTCGGCCTCGTAGTTGTCCTGGCCGCCCATCAGTGCGTCGAAGACCCGCGCGATGCTCGGCCGGTCGAAATCGACGGGCACGAACGGGCGTTGGTCCGCGGACATGGGCACCTACCGGGGGTGAATCGGTTTGGACTGGTTCAGCGTAGGTCATCCGCTTCACCGCGCGTAAGCGGATGAGCGACGAGGGTGAATTATTCCTCCGAAGAGCCGAAGCCGGATTTCGCCGCGGTCACGCCGACCCAGCGTTCCGCGCGCATCCCGACCGCCCGCGCACCGTCCACATTGGACTGCCGGTCGTCGAAGAACAGGCAATCGGCCGGTTCGGCGCCGAGTTCGGCGAGCAGGATCCGGTAGATCTTCGCGTCGGGCTTCATACAGCCGAGGTCACCGGAGAAGAGCTTCACGCGGAACAGCTTCGCCCACTCCTGCTCGCGCACCCAGCGCCCGAAGGTGGACGACGCGTTCGAGAGCAGCGCGAGCGCCGCGCCCGCTTCGTGCAGCCCCTCCAGCAGTTCGAGCACGTCGGGCTCGACGTGTGTCCAGCCGGTGACGTCGATGGAGGTCAGTTCGTCGGAGAACGCCTTGTCCACCGGGACGTCCAGCGCACGGCCGATGCTCTGCCAGTACTCGAGGTCCGTGCCGCCGGAGTCGTACCGGACCCGTTCGGCCCAGTAGTGCGGTTCGAAGTCGGCGACTTCGAGGCCGAAGGCCTTGGCCAGGGTCGGCAGCGCGTCGGTGTGTGCGCTGATGACGTCGCCGTAGTCGAAGACGATCCAGCTCACGTTCAGCCCCCGGTCTTGATGCGTTGAAGGGTTTCTTCGATGTCCGCCGCCGAAAGGTCCCGGTGCGCCACGAACCGGATCCGGCCGGAGCTGGGCAGCGTCAGGATCCCGAGCCCGGCCAGCCACGCCAGCCTGCCTTCGAGGTCGGGAGCGGCCACCTGCACGATGTTGGTTTCGGGAGTGTTGACCTCCCAGCCGTGCTCCGCGAGCCCGGCCGCGAGCCGTGTCGCGTTCTCGTGCGTCTCGGCGAGGTCCCCGATGCGGTCGAGCGCGACCAGGCAGGCCGCGGCCAGCACACCGCCCTGGCGGATGCCGCCGCCGAGCATCTGGCGCATCCGGCGGGCCTTCTCGACGAACTCGGCGCTGCCCGCCACCACCGAGCCGACGGGCGCCCCGAGCCCCTTGGAGAAGCAGGCGGAAACGGTGTCGACGCCGACCGTGAGCGCCGCGGGCGGGATCCCCAGCGCGACCGACGCGTGCCAGATGCGGGCGCCGTCGAGGTGCACGGTCAGCCCGGCCTCCTTCGCCACCGCGACCAGCTGGGCGTGCTCGTCGGGCGGGGTCACCGCGCCACCGGCCGTGTTGTGCGTGTTCTCCAGGCACAGCAGCGGCGTGCGCAGCGCGTAGTACGGCCCGCGGGGGACGCCGATCGCGGCCGAAAGCGTTTCCGGCGTCGGCCGCCCCGGTCCGGCGTCGTGCTCCAGCGGTTCCGGCATGCCGCCCGCGAGCCAGGCGGCGGACCCGAGCTCGTCGGTGATCACGTGCGAGCCGCGCGGCGCGAGGAACCGGTCGCCACGCTGGAGATGAATGCTCAGCGCGATCAGGTTCGCCATGGTCCCGGTCGGCGTCCAGAGCGCGGCGGGCATGCCGAGCAGCTTCGCGGCGCGCTGTTCCAGCGCGCCGACGGTCGGATCGCCGTCGAGGACGTTGTCGCCGACCTCGGCCTTCGCCATGGCCTGGCGCATGACGTCGTCCGGCCGGGTGACGGTGTCGGAGCGGAAATCGATCTGCGGGAGAGAGCGCGAGGTCACGGTACGATCACATCACATCGACGGGCCTGCGGTGAATCTCCTCCCCGGCTGGTCCGCCACGCCCGCTCATGCAACCGTGGACGCCCCCGGTTCCGTCCTACCCACCGACGAGGCAAGAGCGGAGACAAAAACCGCGTGAACCAGCGCGACGAACAAGAGTTCGCGGAGTACTTCGCCGCGAAGCGGGACTCCGTGCGCAGGACCGCGTACATGCTCTGCGGTGACTGGCATCGTGCGGACGACCTCGCGCAGACGGCGTTCGTCGCGCTGCACCGGAGGTGGAAGAAGATCAGAGAACGGGCGGCGACCGACGCCTACGTGCGGAAGACGCTGGTCAGGGCGGCCATCGACGAGTCGAGGCGGCCGTGGCGGCGGGAGTGGCAGACCGAGGAGCTGCCCGAACCGCCGCAGGACGGCTTCGACCTCGGCGAGCAGGTCGTCACCAGGGAAGACCTGCTGGCCGCGTTGCGCGAAGTACCCCCGAAGCAGCGGGCCGTGCTGGTGCTCAGGTTCTTCGAAGGGCTGGACGTCGGTGCGGCGGCGAAGGCGCTCGGGTGCAGCGAAGGAAACGTGAAGAGCCAGACCGCGCGAGGGCTGGCGAACCTCAGGCAGGTCATGGAGAAGGAGGAGGTGGCACGGGATGGACGAGAATGACCTGAAGGCGTTGTTCCGTGACGCCCCCGGCGACGCGCCGTCGCCGACCTTCGACACCGCCGACGTGGTCCGCGCCTCGAAACGCGCCACCGCTCGACGCCGAAACGGTATCGCGGTGGCCTGTAGTGCGGTGGTTTTGGTCTTGGCCGGAGTGGGCATGTTCGGCGTGCTCGGCGGAACCGAGCTCCAGATGGGGAGCGCGGTCAAATCCGAAAACGAAGCGGCCTCCGCGGGGCAACCTGGTGCGGAGTCCGTACGTCCTCTTGACAGCGGGGACCCCTCGAACTTCTCGAACCCGCCGCCTCAGCAGGGGGGCGACGGGCCAGAGAGGACCGGCCAGAAGACGGCCGAAGGCACCTACGGGTGCGACCAGGTGGACCGGGAGCTCGCCACCGCCCTCGCTGGCGAGCTCCCGGTCCCCGTGGATGTCGCCACATCGACGCCCGGCGACCTCTGTACGACGGGAGCGAGGTCCGCGGGGTTCCCGGTGCCGGGCGGCACGGTCTCCGTCGCGGTCTTCCCGGCCGGTTCGGCCGTCCCGTCGGTGCCCACTGGGGCGGCTGAAGCGCGCCGGACCACCGCCAAGGGATCGCTGGTGGTCGTGGTGAGCCTCGGCGACGGCTCGGGCAGGCCCGCCCTCCCCGAGTCCGACGTCGACAGGCTGGCCGGTGTGCTCGCCGCCCGCTACTGAGCGCGCCTGGCAAAATAGCCCGCCATGACCGCCGCAGCGACCACGCCGAAGGGCGAGCGACGCCGGGCCGAGCTCATCGAGGCCGCCGCGTCGCTGCTCGCCGAGGGCGGGTTCGACGCCGTGCGGCATCGTGCGGTCGCCGAACGCGCGGGGCTGCCGCTGGCCTCGACGACGTACTACTTCGACTCGCTCGAAGAGCTGGTCACCGCGGCTGTGGAACATCACGCGAAGGTCGAATTGGAGACCGGGCGGCAGCGCCTCGACGAGCTGGCGACCCGCAACCGCGGTGTCGAGGCCACCGTCGACCTGGTGCTGGACATGCTCCTGGGCCCGCTCCGCCCGGATCGCGAGGCCGACGCCGAAGCGGTTCTCCTGCGCTACGAACGCCTCGTCGGGACAGGTCGCCGTCCGTATCTTCGGCCCCTGATGCGGACGCTGTCCGCGCAGCTGTACGAGCTGCTCCACGAGATCTTCGCGCGCTCCGGCACGCCTGTGGACGGCACCGAACTGGAGCGGCTGGTCGCCCTGGTCGACGGTGCCGTGGTCAACGCGCTGATCGAGGTCGACCCGGAGCCGCGCGCCGCCGCCTCGCGCATGCTCCAACGCGCCCTCGACCCCCGCGATTAGTCACCTACTTGCAGTCAGGGCGAGGTGTCACGGCGCGCTTGTGGCGCAAGTAGGTGACGAATTGCGGGGGGTTAGTCTGGCCGCGTGACGGACAAGCCCCGCATCCCCAACGTGCTCGCCGGCCGCTACGCCTCGCCTGAGCTGGTCGAACTGTGGTCCCCGGAACGCAAGGTCGTGCTGGAGCGTGAGCTCTGGCTCGCCGTGCTTCGCGCGCAAGCCGACCTCGGCGTCGAGGTGCCGGACGGTGTCGTCGCCGACTACGAACGCGTGCTGGAGCAGGTCGACCTCGACTCGATCGCCGCGCGCGAGCGGGTCACCCGGCACGACGTGAAGGCCCGCATCGAGGAGTTCAACGCGCTCGCCGGGCACGAGCACGTCCACAAGGGCATGACGTCGCGGGACCTCACCGAGAACGTCGAGCAGCTGCAGGTGCTGCGTTCGCTGGAGCTGGTCCGCGGCCGCGTTGGCGCGGTGCTCGCCCGGCTCACCGCGATCGCGGTCGAACACGCCGACACGGTGATGGCGGGCCGTTCGCACAACGTCGCCGCGCAGGCGACGACCCTGGGCAAGCGCTTCGCCACCGCCGCGGACGAACTGCTGGTCGCCTTCGACCGGCTCGAAAACCTCATCGGCCGTTACCCGCTGCGCGGGATCAAGGGTCCGGTCGGCACCGCGCAGGACATGCTCGACCTCCTCGGTGATGAGTCCACTTTGGACGAACTGGAGTCGCGGGTCGCGGCCCACCTCGGCTTCGAGAACGTGTTCACCAGCGTCGGCCAGGTGTACCCGCGCTCGCTGGACTTCGACGTGCTGTCCACCGTCGTCCAGCTCGCGGCCGCCCCGTCGAGCCTCGCGAAGACCATCCGCCTGATGGCGGGCCACGAGCTGGTCACCGAGGGCTTCAAGCCCGGGCAGGTCGGCTCGTCGGCCATGCCGCACAAGATGAACACCCGTTCGTGCGAGCGCGTCAACGGCCTCGCCGTGGTCCTGCGCGGCTACCTGTCGATGATCGGCGAACTCGCCGGCGACCAGTGGAACGAAGGCGACGTGTCCGACTCCGTCGTCCGCCGGGTCGCGCTGCCCGACGCGTTCTTCGCGCTCGACGGCCTGCTGGAGACCTTCCTCACGGTGCTGGCCGAGTTCGGCGCCTTCCCGGCGGTCATCGGACGTGAGCTCGATCGCTATCTGCCGTTCCTCGCCACCACGAAGGTGCTCATGGCCTCGGTCCGCGCGGGTGTCGGGCGTGAAACCGCTCACGAGGCGATCAAGGAGAACGCCGTCGGCGTCGCGCTCGCGATGCGGGAGCAGGGGCTGGCGGAGAACGACCTCCTCGACCGGCTCGCCGCCGACGAGCGCATCCCGCTCGACCGTGGTGAGCTGGACAAACTCCTCGCGGATCGGATCTCGTTCACCGGTGTCGCGCCCCGTCAGGTGGCGGCGATCGCGTCCCGCGTCGAGGGCATCCTGGAGCGTTTCCCGGAGGCGGCCAACTACTCGCCGGCGCCGATTCTCTGACCGCGCGTGAAGGCCCCCTTCCCTCGGCTGAGCCGAGGGAAGGGGGCCTTCACGCGCGTTGTGAGCAGCCCCACCCGGGGGTGTTCACAGAGTGAGACGAAGTTACTCGATCGGGCGAAATGCCTAATCTCGATCGCTGAACCCGGAGCGCCAGGCCGCCCATGAGGCGGCCTGGCGTGTTTGTATCGCGCCTTGCGCGCCGAACCCACGGAAGAAGCGATGAGATCCACGCTGTCGAAATTCGTCGCCGTCGTCACGGCCGGAGCGGCCACCCTCGCCCTCGCCGCCTGCGGCTCCGGTGACGCGGGCGCGAGCGGCCAGAAGCTGCGGGTCGGCACCCTGACCGACGCGCCGCCGTCCATCTATCTGGAGAACGGCACCTTCACCGGCTACGACAACGAACTGCTGCGCGACATCGCGAAGCGCGAAGGCTTCGAGGTCGAGTTCGTCGGCACCGAATTCGCCGGTCTGCTCGCCGCCGTCGCCACCAACAAGTTCGACATCGGCAGCTCCACGATCTCCACCACCGAGGCCCGCAAGAAGACCGTCGCGTTCAGCAACGGCTACAGCACCGGGTTCACCTCGATCATCACCAAGAAGGGCGCGGGCCTCAAGGACGTTGGCGCCTTCACCGGCAAGCGGCTCGGCGTCGTGCAGGCGTCGGTGCAGGACGACTTCGCGACCGGCAAGGTGCCCGGCGCCAACGTCGTCCGCTTCCCCGACTACAACGCCGGTTTCGCGCAGCTGAAGGGCGGCAGCCTCGACGGCTGGGTCGTGCCGAAGGACATCGGGCAGAAGTACATCGACCAGAACCCGGATCTGCAGCTGGAGTTCGGCTACACCGTCGAGACCAAGGACACGCCGTCCGCGTTCGCCGTCCGCAAGGACAACAAGGAACTGCTGAAGAAGCTCAACGACGGCCTCGCGAAGGCCGTGGCGGACGGCACCGTCGCCCGCCTGCACGCTCAGTTCTTCAAGACCGAGCCGCTGCCCAAGGAACTCGAACAGGGCGGCCCCGGCCTGCCCGTCCAGAACGCGGGGGTCTGAAACCATGAAGAAAACCTTGCTCGCCACGCTGGCCGCCGGCCTCGTCGCCGTGCTCGCCGCCTGCGGTGGCGGCGAGTCCGCCGCCGAGAAGACGTTGCGCGTCGGGACGCTGAGCGACGCGCCGCCGAACATCTACGTCGAGAACGGCAACTACACCGGCTTCGACAACGAGCTGCTGAAGGCCATCGCCGCCAAGCAGAACCTGAAGCTCGAGTTCGCCTCGACGGACTTCTCCTCGCTGCTGGGCCAGGTCGCGAACAACCAGTTCGACATCGGCAGCTCGGCCATCGCGCAGACCGACGAGCGCAAGAAGAACGTCGACTTCTCCAGCCCGTACAACTTCGAGGTCATGAGCATCCAGACCAAGGACGGCTCGCCGATCACCGAGGAGAAGGGCCTGTCCGGCAAGCGGGTCGCGGTCATCCAGGCGACCGTCGGCGACAAGTGGCTCACCTCGACGGTGCCCGACGCGCAGGCCGTGCGCTTCCCCGGGTACGCCCCGGCGCTGGCCGCGCTCAAGAGCGGCGCCGTCGACGCCTACATCCTCGACCAGGCGATCGCCGAGACGAACGTCAAGGAGAGCACCGACGCGAAGCTCAAGGTCGTCAAGTCCTTCACCACCGACGTGCCCCACGGCTTCGCGGTGAAGAAGGGCAACAGCGAGCTGCTCACCAAGATCAACGAGGGCCTCAAGCAGGTCATCGCCGACGGCACCTGGGTCAAGCTCCACGAGAAGTTCCTGCCGACGGCCCCGGTCCCGGACCAGTTCAAGGCGTGAGGATCACGATGAAGAAGTCACTCGCCGCCGCTGTCGGCGCCGTCCTCGTGGCGGTGCTGGCGGCGTGCGGCGGCGGTGAGAGCGCCACTGCCGGCACCTTGCGCGTCGGCACGCTCAGCGACTCGAAACCCAACGCCTATCAGGAAAACGGCGTGTTCACCGGGTTCGACAACGAGCTGCTGAAGGCCATCGCCGCGCACCAGAACCTGAAGCTCGAATTCGTCTCCACCGAGTTCTCGACGCTGCTGAGCCAGGTCGCCAACGGCAAGTTCGACATCGGCAGCTCGGGGATCTCACAGACCGACGAACGCCGCAAGACCGTCGACTTCTCGGCGCCGTACAACTACCAGTCGCTCGGCATCGAGGCCCGCGAGGGCACCGGTATCACCGACGAGAACTCCTTGGCGGGCAAGCGGATCGGGGTCGTGCAGGGCACGGTGTCGGACAGCTGGCTGGCGGCGAACGCGCCCACCGCGCAGGCCGTCAAGTTCCCGCAGGACGCCGCGACCCTCGCCGCGCTCAAGTCGGGCGCGATCGACGGCGCGATCTTCGACCAGGCGACCGCCGAGGACTACGCGGCGAAGAACCCGGACGCGAAGCTCAAGGTGATCAAGGCGATCACCACGACCATCCCGCACGGCTTCGCGGTCAAGAAGGGCAACACCGAGCTGGCAGGCAAGATCAACGCCGGGCTCAAGGCGGTCATCGCCGACGGGACATGGGAAAAGGTGCACCAGCGGTTCGAGCCGAACGCGCCGGTGCCCGCGGAGTTCAAGGCCGGGCAGAAGTAAGTGGACGACTTCCTCAACACCTTCCTGAACTGGGAGTACATCTGGGAGGTCTTCCCGGACCTCCTCGGGACCGGCCTGCTGAACACCCTGATCCTGTCGGTGTTCTCAGCGCTGATCGGCACCGTGCTCGGCATGCTGCTGGCCACCATGGGCCTGTCCAGCAAGGCGTGGCTGCGCTGGCCCGCCCGGGTGTACACGGACGTCTTCCGCGGCCTGCCCGCGATCCTGACCATCCTGGTGATCGGACAGGGCGGCGGGATCCTGATCCCGTCGCTGTCCCGGAATCCGTACCCGCTGGGCATTCTGGCGCTGAGCCTGATCGCCGCCGCGTACATCGGCGAGATCTTCCGCGCCGGTATCCAGAGTGTCGAAAAAGGGCAGATGGAGGCCAGCCGCGCGCTGGGGATGAGCTACACCAAGGCGATGACGCTCGTCGTCATCCCGCAGGGTGTGCGGCGGGTGCTGCCCGCGCTGGTGAACCAGTTCATCGCGCTGGTCAAGGACTCCAGCCTGGTGTACTTCCTCGGCTTCCTCGCCGAGCAGCGCGACCTGTTCCGCATCGGGCAGGACCTCGCGGCGAACACCGGGAACCTGTCGCCGCTGGTCGCGGCGGGCGCGGTGTACCTGGTGATCACCGTGCCGCTGACGCATCTGGTCAACTACATCGACAAGAAGCTGCGCACCGGCAAGAAGATCCGGGTCGACGACGACGGCGGCCAGACGGAACTGCTGAACGCCGGAAAGGTGCCGATGTCATGACGACCGCCGTACGTTCCTCCAGCGTCGAACTCCGCGACATCCACGTCTCCTTCGGCACCCTCGAAGTGCTGAAGGGCGTGAACCTCAAGGTCGAGAAGGGGCGCACGACCTGCATCATCGGCCCGTCCGGCTCCGGCAAGTCGACGTTGCTGCGCTGTGTGAACCGCCTCCAGGAGCCCGACTCGGGTGACCTGCTGCTGGGCGGCGAGAGCGTCATCTCGTCCGACCCGGACGCGCTGCGGCAGCGGGTCGGGATGGTGTTCCAGCACTTCAACCTGTTCGGGCACCGCAGCGTGCTGGACAACATCACGCTGCCGCTGCGCAGCGTCCGGAAGCTCGGCAAGGCGGAGGCCGCCGAGATCGCGCACGCCCGGCTCGCCGAGGTCGGCCTCGCCGACAAGGCGCCGTACCGGCCGAGCGCGCTCTCGGGCGGGCAGCAGCAGCGGGTCGCGATCGCGCGGGCGCTCGCCATGGAGCCCGAGGTCATGCTGTTCGACGAGGCGACCAGCGCGCTGGACCCGGAGCTGGTCAAGGGCGTCCTCACCCTGATGGCTGGGCTGGCCGAGCGCGGCCTGACGCTGCTCGTGGTCACCCACGAGATGGGTTTCGCGCGCGGCGTCGCCGACGAGGTCGCGTTCATGGACGACGGGAAGATCGTCGAACAAGGTGCTCCGGAGGCGATCTTCGACGCTCCGCGGAGCGAGCGGCTTCAGCGGTTCCTGTCGCAGGTGTTGTGAGGGCGGCGAGCAAAGGGCGGCGGTGGCGTGGTGGGGCACGTCTCGTGAGTGGTAAGGACGGTTCTAACCGTCCCTACCACTCACGAGACCTGACTCGTTAACCTGCGGCTATGGCGAGAGTGGCGAAGCTGGTCTATTACCCGGTCAAGGGCTGCGCCGGGACGTCGGTCGAAACGGCCGACGTCACCCCGGCGGGGCTGAGGTTCGACCGTGCCTGGATGGTCGTCTCCCCGGACGGCGAGTTCCGCAGCCAGCGGAAGCATCCGGTGATGGCCTCGATCCGGCCAGCGGTCCTGGACGACGGCGCCCGTCTGCGGCTCGCCGCTCCCGGCGTCGAGGATCTGCTGGTCGAGACGGTCACGGACGGGCCGCGGCATCCCGCGGCCACGTTCACCTGGCAGGGCAAGGGCGTCCACCAGGGTGACGAGGCCGCCGAGTGGTTCTCCGCCGTCCTCGGCCTGCCGTCGGTGTTCGTCGGGCTCGCTCCCGAGCACGAACGCGTCACCAACGGCGAGATCCCGGGCACCGCGGCCTTCGCCGACGCGCACGCGATCCTGCTGACCTCCGAGTCCTCTTTGGACGGTCTGAACGAACGGATCGCGTCGCGGGGTGCCGAGGCCGTGCCGATGGACCGCTTCCGGCCCAACATCGTCGTCGCGGGCTGGCCGGAGGCACACCGCGAGGACGACGTCCGCTCGCTCACCGCCGGCGGCCTCGAACTGGGGTACGCCAAGGTCTGCATCCGCTGCACGGTGCCGATGGTCGATCAGGAGACCGGCGAGAAGGCCGGTCCCGAGCCGATTCGTTCGCTCGCCGACTACCGCCGCGAGCCCGAGGGCGGTGTCTCGTTCGGGATCAAGATGGCGGTGACCGGCCCGGGTCAGGTGTCCGTCGGCGACGAGGTGATCGTGCACTCCTGGGCGGGCCCCAGCCCGAGCACGTCCGAGGCCGAACCGCCGTTCACGGCGACCGCGAGCCGTCCCGCCGAATCGGTGTAGAGCACGTTCCGGCCCGGCGGCACCGTGCCGAAGGTGTCGCCGACCAGCGCTTTCACCAGGACGTGTTCGCTGCTGACGGAAACCGTGCCGGACAGTCCGGCCAGTTCGAGGTCGGCGGGGCTCGCGGCGAGCTGGACGTTGCCGAAGTGGTCGACCGTGAGCACCTCGGCCACCAGCTTGCCGGGGAACACCGCCACGAACGGGTCCGGCAGGCGCACGAGGTCGTCGACGCGCGGCCCGAACTCCTCGGGGGCGACACCGAGCGCGAGATGCGCCGCCGCGGGGGCGAAGACGTCACGTCCGTGGAACGTCGACGAAGTCACCGGAAGGCGGTACTCCGGGGCCGCGAGTTCGTACGCGGCTATCACCCCGCTGAGTGTTTCGGCGGCGGGAATGAGGAGTCCGTTGTCCGGGCCGACGAGCATTCCGCGCCCGGTGACCACCACGACGCCGCGCCGCGCCGTGCCGACGCCGGGGTCCACGACGGCGAGATGGACCGACTCCGGCAGGTACGGCACGGTCTGGGCGAGTACCTCGGCGCCGGTCCTGACCTGCTGTGGAGGGATCTCGTGGCTCACGTCGATCACCCGTACGGACGGCGCGATCCGTGCGATCACGCCGTGGCACGCGGCCACGAAACCGTCTCTCAGCCCGTAGTCGGTCGTGAACGAAACGCAGTGGATCGGCATGATCAGCCATCATCCTTGATCGCTAGGGTGCAGCCGTGACGACGCTCGAATACCCGAAGATCGCCGCCGGCAAGGTCCGAGAGCTCTACGCCGTCGATGACGAGCATCTGCTGCTCGTCACTTCGGATCGGATCTCCGCCTGCGACGTCGTCTTCGACACGCCCATCCCGGACAAGGGGCGGGTGCTCACCGCGATGAGCGTGTTCTGGTTCTCCCTGCTCTCCGATGTCCTCCCCAACCACCTGGTCTCCTACGAAGACGAACGCATCCCCGCCGAGGTCCGCGGCCGCGCGCTGCTGGTGCGGCGGCTGGCGATGCTGCCGCTCGAAGCCGTCGCCCGCGGTTACCTCACCGGTACCGGTTTCGTCGATTATCGCGCGTGCGGCAGGGTTTGCGGGGTCGAACTTCCCCCGGGCCTGACCGAGTCGTCCCGGCTCCCCGAACCGATCTTCACCCCCGCGACGAAGGCCGACCGCGGCTCGCACGACCAGAACATCGCCTTCTCCGACGTCGTCGGGCAACTCGGCCGCGAACGGGCCGAGGAGGTCCGCGACGCGACGCTGGCGGTGTACCGCCGCGGCGCGGAGTTCGCCGCCGAACGCGGCATCCTGCTCGCGGACACGAAACTCGAATTCGGCATCGACCGCGAGGGGAACCTCGTGCTCGCCGACGAGGTCCTGACCCCGGATTCCTCGCGTTACTGGCCGGCCGGTGGCTACGCGCCGGACAGCCCGCAGCCGTCGTTCGACAAGCAGCCGCTGCGGGATTGGCTCACCAGTCCCGCGTCCGGCTGGCATCGCCGGGACAGACCGGGGTCACCACCCCTGCCCGAGGACATCGTCGCCGCCACGCGGGCGAGGTACATCGAGTCGTACGAACGCATCACCGGCCGGTCGCTGCAGGATTGGCCCGCCTGACCTGCGGAGTTCACTCCGACGTCAGGCGAGCGAAAGCCCCGGCTGGCTCACTGGTGGGGTGGATGCACGTTTGCTGGTTTCCCTGTCCGGCGTGACCACCCGGACCTTGCACCGCTGTGCCGATCTCGCGGCCGAACTCGACCGGCGCAGGGTCCCGTTGTCCGTGCTCTACGCCGCTCGCACCGGCGAGGGCCCCGTGACCGAGTGGGTCAGGACGCGCCGCACCCAGGGCGACTCCGTCCTCCTGCACGGTTACGACCACCAGGTACCGCCCACCCATCGTGCCGTCTACCTGGGTAAACGTGCCGAGTTCGCGGCGCTTCCCGCGCACGAGGCGCGGCTGCGGCTCATCGCGGCGAAGGCGGCGCTCGACGCCAACGGCATGGCCGTCGACGGTTTCGCGCCACCGCGCTGGATCGCTTCCGAGGGCACCCTCCAGGCTCTGCGCGAGCACGGGTTCAGGCTGTGCGCGGACCTGGTCTCGGTACGGGACCTGGTGTCCGGTGAGGTGCGGCGCGCCAGGGTGCAGGAGTTCGGCGGGCCCTCGCACCGGACGGAGACCGTCCGCTGTTTCGCGCTGGTGCTGGCCGCCGCCAGGGCCGCGCGCCGCGGTGGGCTCGTCCGGCTCGGCATCGACGCCGCGGATCTCGCCCGGCCGGGGCTGCGGCAGGCGTTCCTCGACGCCGTCGACGTCTCGCTGGAGAACCGCGCTTTCGGAACCACCTACGGCTCGCTCTCTCGAACGCGGGTTAAATTGTCGGGATGACCGACGAGGGGGACGCACCGGCGACGCTGATGCGGCTCTGGCGACGGGCGGAGCGCCCGACGCGCGGCAGGCCGTCCGTTCTCGACATCGACAGTGTCGTGGCGGCCGCGGTGGACCTCGCCGATCGCGAAGGCGTCGCGAACGTGACGCTGGCGAGCGTGGCGACGGACCTGGGCGTCACGAAGATGTCCCTGTACCGCCACATCGGTTCGAAGGCGGAGCTGCTGGAGCTGATGGCCGACTTCGCCATCGGTGATCCGCCGCGGGTGGAGTCCACCGGCGAGTGGCGGGCCGAGCTGACCACGTTGGCCGAGGCCAACCGCGATGTCCTGATGAAGCACCCGTGGCTGGTCGAGCTGCCGCTGGCCGGTCCTCCGGCTGGACCGCACGCGGTCGCCTGGATGGACGCGATCCTGCGCACGCTGCGCGACACCGGTCTCGACTGGGGCACCAAGGGCGGGATCCTGGTGCTGGTCGGCGGCTATGTCCGCCTCGCTTGCGCGCAGGCCATCCAGCTCGCCGAGGGAAGGAAGGGCAGCGGGTTGAGCCAGGCGCAGGCCGAGCAGGCCTACGGCAAAGGCCTTGCCGCGCTGATCGACCCCGAGCGTTTCCCCGATGCCGCGGGCTTCCTGACCTCGGGACTCGGTGGCTCCGAACAGAACTCCGATTTCGACTTCGGTCTCGGCGTCGTGCTCGACGGCATCGCCGCTCTCGTCGAGGCGAGCTGACAAAGCATCCCCTTCGCCTTTAGTATCCGTCGGACACTAGTTAGTGTACGTTGGATACTAAAGGGGGATCCATGACATCGACACCGATAAGCGAGCGTGTGCTCGCACCGGATCTGGCCAGGGGTTTCGCGCTCCTGCTCGTCGCGCTGGCGCATACCGCGAGCATCTTCCTCGGGAACACGCCGGGCGTGGACCAGACGCCGCAAGGCCTGGAACGGCCGTACTTCGTGCTGCTGTTCGTGTTCGTCCACGCGTGCGCGCTGCCGCTGTTCGGCATGATGCTCGGCTACGGAATGGTGCAGTTCACCGACCGCCAGGAAGCGCTGGGGCAGCCGTGGCCGCGGACGCGTGGCATTCTGCTTCGCCGTCACGCGTGGCTGCTGGTCTTCGGTGCTGTCGACGGGGTGCTGTTCTTCTCCGGTGACGTGCTCGGCGCGTACGGCGTGCTCGGCGTGGTGTTCACTCTGCTGCTTCTGCGGCGTGGTAAGGGTTTCTACCGGATTCCGGTGCTGTACCTCGGGTTCGGCGTCTGCTACCTCGCCGTGCTGATGTACCTGGTGTTCACCGGGAACTCAGGGAGCGCGCCGGTCCCGTCCGTCGAGGACGTGTCGTCACTGGCGCCGACGTACGGCGACGCCGTGCGCGAGCGCCTCACCGAATGGCCGATGAGCACGGCGATCCTGCTGTCGTCGATCCTCTTCGTCTGGGTCGGCGCCTGGGCCGCGAAGAAACGCGTGCTGGAGGAGCCGAACCGAAAGGTTCTCCTCGTCGGCCTGTTCGGCGGCTTCGGCGTCGCGATCGCGGGTGCGTTGCCGATGGGCTTGTTCGCCGGTGATTACGTCGGCTTCGACGAGGGGACCGCCGGGCTCGCCAAGCTGATGTACGAGGGAGCCGGTCTGTTCGGCGCGATCGGTTACATCAGCCTGTTCGGCCTCGTCGGTATGGCGGTCGGCAAGAAGCGCCGCGGCGTCGTGGTCACCGCGATCTCCGCCCTCGGCCAGCGCACGCTGAGCGCGTACCTGCTCCAGTCGGTGGCGTGGCTGATCCTGGCGCCACCGTTCATGCTGGGGTTGAGCGGGAAGACGTTCGTGGCGGCGGCGTGCGGGCTCGGCGTGTGGCTGCTGACGGTCGTCGTCGCGTACTTGATGCACCGCAGGTCCTATCGGGGGCCGGCGGAGATCCTGGTGCGAAAACTGGCTTACCGGAGCTAAAGCTTCACCGGCTCCCCGACATCGAGCACCTTCACCTCGGTGCCCTCCGGGGCGAGATTCGCGAACAGCCCGTAGTGCATCTGCGGCCGCGCGAGGACGGCTTCGTGGATCGGCACGGCGAGGCGCGGCGACACCGCACGCAGGTAGTCGACGGCCTCGCCTGCCTTGAGCCACGGGGCGCCGGTGGGCAGGCCGAGGACGTCGATCTCCTGTTCCGGCACGAAGAACGAGTCGCCGGGGTGGTAGAACGCGCCGTGGTCGACGAGGTAGCCGACGTTCGGGATCACCGGGATCTCCTCGTGGATCACCGCGTGCTCACCGCCGACGACGTTGACGGCGCTGGACCCGATTTCGAGGGCGTCGCCGGGGTTCGCGATCTGGAACTCGGCGCCGATCTTCCCCACCGCTTCGGCGGAACCCGGATCGACGATCAGCCGCACGCCGGGGTTCGCCGCCAGCAGCGCGGGCAGCCTTTCCATGTCGAGGTGGTCGAAATGCTGATGGGTGATCAGGATGGCGTCCAGCTCACGCTCGCCTTCGAAGCCCGCCGAGAAGGTGCCGGGGTCGATCAGGATCCGCGCGCCCTCGGTCTCCAGAAGGGTGCAAGCGTGTCCAAAGTGGACAATACGCATCGGTGTTCTCCTTCGCGGTAGCTCGATTCCAGCCTAGGCCCGGAGCAGGGCGTCGCCAAGTTCGGTGCGCAGGTAGCGCACTTCGCGGCCGCGGCGCCGCGTGTCGAGCAGGCCCGCCGCGCGCATCGCGGTCAGATGCTGCGAGACCGTCGGCGCGGAGAAGCCCAGCCTGCGCGCCAGTTCGGTCGTGCTCGCGGGTTCGTTGAGCGTCGTGAGCAGCGCGGCCTTCGTCCTGCCGAGTACTCCCGCGAGCGCGTCGGGCGGACATTCGGGATCCGACCAGAGTTCGGCCACCCCGCGAGCCGGGTACAGCAGCGAAGGCTGCCACGGCTCCATCGTGATCACCCCGACCGAGGGCCACGCGAAGACGCCGGGGATCAGCAGCAGTCCGCGTCGGTCGAGGTGGACGCGGCCGCGTTCCTTCATTTCGATCACCAGGACGTCGTCGACGAGCCGAACGCGCGGGTGGATGTCTTCCAGTACCAGCGCGATACCGCCGGCGGCGAGGCGTCGTGAGCGTTCCTCGATGTCGGCGACGAGGAAGCGGCGCATCCGAGGCCAATGCGGTTCGACCAGTTCGGTCCAGGCGATCTCCATCTGGCTCGCCAGCAGATCCCTCGCCTCGGCTGGGTCTTTCGGCAGACCGCTCAGCTCGGCGTCCACTTTGGACAGCTCGTGTGCGACCTGCTCCGGTGCCGTGCGACGGATTTCGGCGAGCTGGGCGGACGCGGTGGTCTCCGGGCCGCTCGGCGGCGGGCTGAGGAAATCGGTGATGTAGTGCCGCGCGCTCATCACCTTCGCGAAGCCGTCGATGGGCAGGTCCGGCAGTTTCGCGGCGGCCTCGCGCAGCCACGGCAGGTGGCTCGGGTGCCCGCGCCGTCCGAGCAGCGTCTGCATCGCGCCCATGGTCTCGTCGAGCGGGGAGATGCCGAAGCGGACGCGATTCGCGCTCTCGGCGGTCAGGACCAGCTCGATCATCGGATTAGGCTATGCCCTAATCAATGGTCCTCGCCAGCCCGGGTTCGGCAGTGTTCGTGACATGACGTTGCTGCGAAATTCCGGGTATTGGCGCTGGTCGGCGGGGGTGCAGCTGAACCGGTTGCCCGGCATGATGGCGCCGCTGGCCTTCACCGTGCTGACCACCGCGACGACCGGTTCGTACCGGCTCGGCGGGATCATGATGGCCGTTTTCGTCGCCGCCGAGATGGTCGGCGCCGTACCGACGGGACGGCTGCTCGACCGCGTCGGCCCCGCGCGCGGGCTCGTCGTGCTGCTTCCGCTGGTCGCCGCCGGACTGTTCCTGCTGGCCGCGGTCGCTTCGGCCGGAGCGCCGGACTGGGTGCTGCTCGCGCTGGCGATCCCGCCGGGGCTGGTCGCGGGCGGGCTGAACGGCGGCTTCCGGACGTTGCTCGCCGCGACGGTGACCGAGGACGAACTGCCGAGGGCCGTTTCGGTGGACGCGATGATCCTCGAAGGCGTCATCGTCGGCGGGCCGCTGCTGGTGGCGCTCTTGGCGACGTCCGGCCCGGTCGTCCCGATTCTCGCGATGGCCGTCGTCGCCCTGCTCGCGGCGCTGCTCGTACCGCGACGGACCGTTCAGCCAGATCCACAAAGGACGGTCGAACGCCAGCCGATCCCGTTCGCCGCGTGTGTGCCCTGGCTCGCGGGGTTGTTCACCGTCGGGCTCCTGCTGTCGACCATCGAGGTCGGGCTGCTGCCGCTCGTCCTGCGTCTCGGCGCGCCCGAATCGGCGACGGCCATCGTCATCGTGGTGCTGTGCGGGGCCAGCCTCGCCGGGAGCGTGCTCTACGCGGCGCGGGGGAAGGCCGGCGATCCGCGGCTGTTCCTCGCCGGTTTCGTGCTCGGTGGGATAGTGGTTTCGGCGGGTTTCGGCTGGGCCGGGCTGCTCGGCGGGGTCGCGCTGATCGGGCTCTGCACCGGCCCGCTGATGGCCGTCTCGTCGGTCAACCTGCAGAAGCTGCTGCCGGAACGCCGCCGGTCGGAGGGGTTCTCGCTGGCCTTCACCGTGCAGGCGTCGGGCTTCGGGCTTGGTTCGCTGGCGATCGGGGTCCTGCCGGTCTGGCTGGCCCCGCTTCTCGGCGTCCTTGCGGCCCTCGTCTCCTGTGCGATGCTGGTGGCACGCCCCAGGCGAGCTATTGGCACGCCGTCAGTAACGTCGTAGCCTGGGCTTTGAGCCGAGACACGGGAGAAGTCGATGACCGCAGTCCAGCCGAAGCCGACCGCGCACAGCGTGGGGGAGACCTTCGATTCCCTCAGCCCGGCGACCGACGAGGTCGTCGGCACCTACCCGGTGCACACCAGGGAGGATGTCCGCGCCGCCATCGCCCGCGCGAAGGACGCCGCCGAATGGTGGGCCGGGCTCGGCTACGACGGCCGCGCCGAACGCCTGCGCCGCTGGAAGGGCGTCATCACCCGCAGGCTGCCGCAGCTGTGCCAGGTCGTGCGCGACGAGACCGGGAAGCCGATCGCCGACGCGCAACTGGAGAGCGTTCTCGCCATCGAGCACATCGCGTGGGCGGGCAAGCACGCGCGCAAGATCCTCGGCAAGCAGCGCCGCGCGGCCGGGCTGATGATGTCGAACCAGGCGGCGACGGTCGAGTACCAGCCGCTCGGCGTCGTGGGCGTGATCGGCCCGTGGAACTACCCCGTCTTCACGCCGCTCGGCTCCATCGCGTACGCCCTCGCCGCCGGCAACACCGTCGTCTTCAAGCCGAGCGAGTACACGCCCGGCGTCGGGAAATGGCTGGTCGACGCCTTCACCGAGGTCGTCCCGGAGTGGCCGGTGCTGCAGCTGATCACCGGCTTCGGCGAGACCGGCGCTTCGCTCGTCACGGGAGGCGTCGACAAGATCGCCTTCACCGGTTCGACCGGTACGGGCAAGAAGATCATGGCCGCGGCCGCCGAGACGCTGACCCCGGTCATCATCGAGGCGGGTGGCAAGGACGCCGTCCTGGTCGACGCGGACGCCGACCTCGAAGCCGCCGCCGACGCGACCGTCTGGGGCGCGTTCTCCAACTCGGGCCAGACCTGCATCGGCGTCGAGCGCGTGTACGTCCACGAGCGCGTGCACGACGAGTTCGTCGCGAAGGTCGTCGACAAGGCGAAGGACGTGCGGGCCGGCTCGGACGCTGCCGCGCAGTACGGCCCGGTGACGATGCCTTCGCAGCTCTCGGTGATCAAGCGCCACATCGCCGACGCCATCGAACGCGGCGGTAAGGCGCTGGTCGGTGGCGTCGACGCGGTCGGAGACCGCTACGTTCAGCCGACGGTGCTCGTCGATGTGCCCGAGGACTCCGTGGCGGTCCAGGAGGAGACGTTCGGCCCGACCGTCACCATCGCCAAGGTCCGAGACATGGACGAGGCCGTCGAGAAGGCCAACGACACGAAGTACGGCCTCGGTTCGACGGTGTTCTCGAAGTCGCGCGGCCTCGAACTCGCCGGACGGCTGCGCACCGGCATGACGTCGATCAACGCGCCGCTTTCCTTCGCCGGTATCGCTTCGCTGCCCTTCGGCGGCGTCGGCGACTCGGGCTTCGGCCGGATCCACGGCCCGGAAGGCCTGCGCGAGTTCGCCCGCCCGAAGGCCGTCGCGCGCCAGCGCTTCACCGCGCCGATCGTGCTGACCTCGTTCTCCCGCAAGGAAAAGACCGACGCCCTGGTGGCGAAGCTCATTACGGTGCTGCACGGAAAGCGCTGAGACCCTCGTGAGTGGTAAGGACGGTTAGAACCGTCCTTACCACTCACGAGCGCTACTTGCCCTGGATCAGGTCCGCGGCCTTCTCCGCCACCATGATCGTCGGCGCGTTCGTGTTCCCGCGCGGCACCACGGGCATCACCGACGCGTCCACCACCCGCAGCCCGTCCACCCCGCGCACCTTCAGCGACGGGTCGACGACGGCGTTCTCGCCCGTCCCCATCGAGCAGGTCCCGACCGGGTGGTACAGCGTCTGCGTCTTCTCGCGCACGTAGTCGGCCAGTTCGCCGTCGGTCAGGTCGTGGCGCTCCGGCAGGAACGGCTTGTCCAGATACCGCGCCAGCGGGCCGGACTTCCCGATCTCCACCAGGGCGCGCATCCCGGCGAGCATCTTCTCCATGTCCACGGACTCGGCGTAGTAGGCCGGGTCGATTTCCGGCTTCCACATCGGATTCGACGACTTCAGCCGCAGGCGGCCCCGGCTCGCGACGTCCACCAGGGTCGCCGCCGAAGTGAAGCCCGGCACCGTCGGCTCGCGCATTCCGTTGTCGTAGAACAACGTCGGCGCGACGTGGATCTGCATGTCCGGCGGCGAGGCGCCGTCCGCGGCGGGGAAGAACGCGCCCGCCTCGCCGATGTTCGAGGCCAGCGGGCCACGTTTGGTGAGCTGGTAACGCACCAGACCGGCCGGCGTCGCCGCGTCCACGAGGTCGGTGGTGCCGCGGGTCGACCAGATGATCCCGCAGGCGGGGTGGTCGTGGAGGTTGTCGCCGACACCGGGAAGCGCGGCCACGACGTCGATTCCGTGCTCGCGAAGGTGCTCCGCCGGGCCGACGCCGGACAACATCAGCAGTTGCGGCGAGTTCACCGCGCCGCCGCTCAGCAGGACCTCCGTCGACGCGCGCACCGTCGTCTCGACGCCTTTGTCCAAATAGGACACACCGACGGCGCGTGTGCCTTCGAAGACGACGCGGGTGGCTTGCGCGTTGGTCCGCACGGTGAGGTTCGGCCGCGACAGGGCGGGCCGCAGGTACGCGTCGGCCGTCGACCAGCGGCGGCCCTTCTTGCACGTCACCTGGTAGACGCCGGCGCCTTCCTGTGACTCGCCGTTGAAGTCGTCGGTGCGTTTGAGGCCCCAGGCGACCGCGGAGTCCACCCAGGCGAGGGACAGCTCGTGCGTGAAGCGACGGTCCTCGACGTTCAACGGGCCGTCGGTGCCGTGCAGGGGTCCGCCGAGCCGCTGGTTCCCCTCCGCCCGTTTGAAGTACGGCAGGACGTCGTCGAAACCCCAGCCCTCGGCGCCGTGCCCGTCGCGCCAGCCGTCGTAGTCCGCGCGGTTGCCGCGGATGTAGATCATCGCGTTGATCGACGAACAGCCGCCGAGTGTCTTGCCGCGCGGCCAGTACAGCGTCTTGCCGGTGTGCTTCTGCTCGACCGTCTCGTAGTTCCAGTCCCATTTGGTCTTGAACAGGCCGGGGAACGCGGCGGGGATGTGGATCTCGTCGGCGTCGTCCTCGCCGCCCGCTTCGAGCAGGAGCACCCGCGCCGACGGATCCTCGCTCAGCCGGTTCGCCAGTACGCATCCCGCGCTGCCCGCGCCGACGATCACGTAGTCGAAGGAGTCCTGATCGGCCACGGTGCCTCCTGCTGCTCGCCCGGTGTTGACGCCCCGCCAATGGGCTCATCTTGGCCCAGCGCCGCGCTCCGAGCATCCCCCAGACGAAGGATCGGTGCGAGCTCAGTCGGAGTCGGGTGAAAAAGAAGCCACGCAGGGACCACCCTCGGCGTCGTCCTCGGTCTCGATCCGGCCGGGGTTCCGGACGCCGTCGACATCACCGGTGAGGTGCAGGATCGTCTGCTTCACGGTGGTCAGCACGTCGGCGGTGTCCACGGTGTACCGCCCCTCGCCGTGGATGATCTGCTGCACGCCGTCGCGGGTCGTGTCGGGCACCTTCTCGCACAGCACGGACAGCGCCGCCGGGATGTCGCGCGCGTTGATCGCGTCGACGAACTTGTTCCCCGCCTCTTCCCCCGTCTTGACGTCGGGCCGCGGCGACGGCTTCGTCTCGATGCCCGGCAGTGGCTCGGGCTCGCCGCCGATCTTGGCGTCGCGCACGCACCAGCCGCCCTCGCCGGGGATCATCGCGATCCCGACGGTCTGGCCGCCGGCGGCCAGCGCGGCCGAATACTCTTGCGGCGCACGCTGGTGCGCGGGCGTGCTGAGTTGTGCGCCGTCGGAGACGGCCATGACCTGCTCGGAGGTGTAGGACCGCTTCGAGCGGATCGGGCACCAGAGCGAGCTGAGGCGACTTTCGCCGACACCGTTCACGAAAGACCGGCTCAGCTGCTCCGGCGTCGCGCGCGAGGTGGTGTCGGCCTTGGCCTTGAAGAACCCCGGCGTCACGAAGCCGGTGAACGCGACACCGCCCGCGATCAGGACGAAGACCAGCGTCAGCGTGATCCAGAGCCAGGCCTTCGACTTCTTCGGCGGTGTGTACTGCCCGTAGGTCATGCGGCAACCGTAGTGAAGTAGGCTCTGGCGGTACCCACGACCTGCGTGAATAAGGAGCAGCCTGCCGTGGCCCGAGTCGTCGTCGACGTCATGCCCAAGCCCGAAATCCTCGACCCGCAGGGCCAAGCCGCGCTCGGCGCCGCCGGCCGTCTCGGCTTCACCGGGATCACCGGGATCCGTCAGGGCAAGCACTTCGAGATCGAGGTCGACGACTCCGTCGACGACGCGACGCTCGAAAAGATCGCCGAGGGCTTCCTCGCGAACCCCGTGATCGAGCAGTGGACCATCAAGCGGGTTGACGCGTGAGCGCCCGCATCGGGGTCATCACCTTCCCCGGCACGCTCGACGACGGCGACGCGGCCCGCGCGGTCCGCTACGCCGACGCCGAAGCCGTGCCGCTGTGGCACGCGGACGAGGACCTGAAGGGCGTCGACGCCGTCGTCGTCCCCGGTGGCTTCTCGTACGGCGACTACCTGCGCGCCGGCGTCATCGCCCGGTTCGCGCCGGTGATGTCGTCGGTGATCGAGGCCGCCCACAAGGGCATGCCGGTGCTGGGCATCTGCAACGGCTTCCAGATCCTGTGCGAGGCCGGGCTGCTGCCGGGCGCGATGATCCGCAACGCGGGCCTGCACTTCATCTGCCGTGACCAGTGGCTGCGCGTCGAGAACAACGACACCGCGTGGACCACCCGGTACGACAAGGACGCCGAGATCCTCATCCCGATGAAGAACATCGACGGCTGCTTCGTCGCCGAGCAGGCCACCCTCGACGAACTCGAGGGCGAGGGCCGCGTGGTGTTCCGCTACGTCGGCGGCAACCCGAACGGCTCGCGCAACGACATCGCCGGGATCCGCAGCGAGAACGGCCGCGTCGTCGGGCTCATGCCGCACCCGGAGCACGCCATCGACGCCCTCACCGGGCCTTCGGACGACGGTCTCGGCATGTTCTACAGCGCCGTGGACGCCCTCGTCTCCGCTTGACACCCTCCGCATTTCGTCCTCTGAATGCGTTCGCATTCAGAGGACGAAATGCGTCAGGAGGCGGCGGCGACCAAGGCGGCGTAGGGGCCACCGGCCGCCAGCAGGTCCGCGTGCGAACCCAGCTCGGTCACCCGGCCGCCCTCGATGACGGCGACCCGGTCCGCCGCGGCCGCGGTGTGCAGCCGGTGCGCGATCGCGATCACCGTGCGCCCTTCGAGCACCGCGCTCAGCGACCGCTCCAGCTCCCGGGCCGAACCCGTGTCCAGCAGCGATGTCGCCTCGTCCAGCACCAGCGTGTGCGGGTCGGCCAGCACCACCCGAGCCAGCGCGAGCTGCTGCGCCATCGCCGCCGGAACGGCGACCGCCCCGGCCCCGACCTTCGTGTCCAGCCCGTCCGGCAGACTCGCCACCCACTCCGCGGCGCCGACCGAGGCCAGCGCGGCCAGCAGCCGGTCGTCGGTCCAGTCCCCGGCGGGCAGCGTGAGATTGTCCCGCAGCGTCCCGGCGAAGACGTGCTGCTCCTGCGTCAGCAGCAGGACCTCGCCGCGCAGGACGTCGTCCGGCAGCGTCGACACCTCGGCGCCACCGATCCGCACCGAACCCGACGTCGGCGCCGACATCCCGGCCAGCAGCCGTCCCAGGGTCGACTTGCCGGCACCGGACGGCCCGACGATCGCCAGCCGTTCACCGGCGGGCACCCGCAGGTCGATCCCGTGCAGCACTTCGCGGTCAGCGTTGTAGCCGAAGCGCACGTCGCGGACCTCGATGTCCTGACCGCGCGGAGTCTCCGAAGCCGCCTCCGAAGACGGAGCGGGCCGCACACCCAGCAGCCGCCGCAGCGAGGCCCCGGCGACCTGGATGTCCGCGAGCCAGAACAGCGCCTCGTTCAGCGGGCCGGTCATGACCTGCGAGTACAGGAGCATCGCGGTGATCGTGCCGAGCCCTTCCCAACCGTTCGAGTAGGCGAGCAGGCCCAGCCCGAGCATCACCGGCACCGGCAGCACGTAGCTGATCTCCAGCGACGGGATCCACCGCATCTGCAGCGCCCGGATCTTGCGCTCGCCCAGCATCGACGCGTCGAGGCCGTCGTGCCCGGTCCTGATCCGGCGGCCGGTCAGGCTCAGCGCCTCCGCCGTCCGCGCGCCCTCCGCGGTCTCGTGCGTGGTGGACTGCAACTCGGACCACTTGTCGAGCATGCGCCGCATCACGTCGGGGATCCGCCGCTGGTACCAGATGTTCACCGGCACCAGCAGCGGCAGCGCGACCAGCAGGCCCAGCGCCAGGAACGGCGACGTGATCACCATCGCCACCACCGTGAACACCACCGTCACGGCGGCGATCAGGATCTCCGGCGCGCCGAAGCGCACCGCGTGGTCGATGCGGCTGACGTCGGTGGTCGCCCGGCTGAGCAGATCACCGGTGCCCGCGGCCTCGACCGTGCCGAGCGGCAGGTTCAGCGCGTTCCCGACGAACTCCTCGCGGTTGCGCGCCAGGATCCGCTCACCGAACACCCGCGCGCGAAGCCGGGCCAGACCTTTGAACCAGGCCTGTGCGCCCAGCACGACCACGAACGCGACCGCGAGCCAGGTGATCGTGGTGATCGTCGTGCCGTCGACGACCTCGTCCACCAGCGCGCCCAGCAGCCTCGGCCCGGCGAGCCCGATCGCGGTCGCGACGCAGAACAGGCCGAGCATCACGGAGAACTCGCGTTTGTTGGCCCGCGCGGTCTCCTTGATCCATCGTCTTACGTCCTTCTTGTCTGCCAGCGGCAGCTTCTTCATGCTGTCATTCCCTTACCCCCGAGGTGGTGGTCGCGAACCCGCCGGCGGGCCTTGGCCTAGGCGGGTGGGCGCGAAACGGCCGGCGGCCCGACAACGGGTTCGCGAGGCCTTCGGCCTGAACCGGGCAGGTTCCGGCTCCGTCTTCAGGCGACCACTTTCGTACTCACGACCACGTCGGCCACGTGAGTCCACAGTGGACTCTGGCTGAACACGACGGTGGTCTTGCCGCGCCGCAGCTTCGCGACGCGTTCGGTTATGCGGGCTTCGGTGTGCGCGTCGACGGCCGAGGTCGGCTCGTCGAGCAGCAGGACGTCGGCGTCGGTCGCCAGCGCCCGGGCCAGGTTCAGCCGCTGCCGCTGACCCCCGGAGACCTCACGTCCGCGTTCGCCGATCACCTCGTCGACGCCGTTGGGCAGCGCGTCCACGATGTCGTCGGCGTCCGCCGCGTACAGCGCTTCGGTGATCTCGACGTCGCCGGGCTCGGCGGGGGTGACCTGTTCGCGCAGCACGCCGGAGAACCAGATGTCCTGGTTGTGCGCGAACACGACCCGCCGCCGCAGCTCCCCGAGGGCGACCTGGTCCACCGGAACCCCGCCGACGAGCGCAGGTTCATCCGGATCGGTGAACCGCGCCATTCGCGAAGCCACCGCTTCGGCGTCGGCCCCGACGTCGATGACAGTGAGCTTCCCTGCCTCGACCTTGATCCCCGACAGCTCGTCGTACAGGTCCAGCGGGCCTTCCGGCAATGACACCGGATGCTCGGGCTCGGCGAGCGTGCGTTCGGTGGACAGCAGTTTGCACACCTTCCGCGCCGAAACCAGTGCGGCACTCAGCACGCCCGCGAACTCCGTCGCCGTCGTCACCGGGATCACCAGGAACACCGAGATGCCGTAGAAGGTGATCAGCTCGCCGACGCGGATGGTGCCGTTCATCGTCGCCTGCGCACCCAACCAGGTGATGGCCACCGTGACCAGGCCCGGCAGCGCGATCTCCGCGGCCGCCAGCCACGCCTCGCTACGTCCGACCTGGACACCGGCCGCGCGGACTTTCTGGCTGGAGCGGCGGAAGCGATCCAGGAACTGCTTCTCGCCGCCGACCCCGCGAAGGATTCGCAGGCCGGAGACGATGTCCGCGGCCAGCGCGTTGACCTCGGTCTTCTCCTCGCGCTGCTTCGTCTGGCGCTTCTCCAGCGGCTTCAGCAGCGGTCCGATGCCCACCACCGCCAGCGGGACACCGATCAGCGCGACCACGCCGAGCAGCGGGGACGTCGTCAGCAACGCCGTCGCGCACACGATGAACGCGATGAGCGAACCGAACGCCCGCCCGAGCACCTCGAACGAATCACCGATCGGGTTGATGTCGCTGGTGGTGATCGCGACCACGTCACCGGTGGTGGTCGTGTCCCGCAGGTTCGCGCCCAGCTTCGCCGCGTGTTCGGTGGCGAGGCGCTGTGTCACCCCGGCGCCGTGGATCCAGCAGCCGTAGGACGCGAAGTGCTGCACCGTGCCCGCGATCGTCTGCGCGATCCCGAGCCCGGCGGCCGCGAGACCCCACAGCCAGACGGAATCGCCGTCGCCGCGGCCGATGGCGTCGATACCCCGGCCGATCGCGACCGGCAGCAGGGCGATCGGCAGCGACCACAGTGCACCGCTGATCGCCGAGACGGCGAGCAGCCCCGGGCGCGCGAGCATCATCCTGACCAGGTACCGCCAGGCGGTCGGCTTGGCGGGCAGTCGGAGCCGGGGAAGCGGATATGTGGCGGAAAGCACGATTACCGACGTTAAGCGGATCACCGTCGCGGGCGCGACCGATTTATGCGTGGGCGACGGCAGGGTGAACAACCCCCTCGCCTATTCTCAAGGCCGTGGCGAACCCTGATGCGGACACCGTGACCAGCACCGTTGACACCACTCAGCGCGCCGAGGCGACCCCCGAACTGACCCAGCCGTACGTCGAGCTCGGCCTCGCCGACGACGAGTACGCCCGGATCCGGGAGATCCTCGGCCGCCGTCCGACCGACGCCGAACTGGCGATGTATTCGGTGATGTGGAGCGAGCACTGCTCGTACAAGTCCTCGAAGAAGCACCTGCGCTACTTCGGCGAGACCGCCACTCCCGAGATGAAGGAGAAGATGCTCGCCGGCATCGGCGAGAACGCGGGCGTCGTCGACATCGGCGAGGGCTGGGCGGTCACCTTCAAGGTCGAGAGCCACAACCACCCGTCCTACGTGGAGCCGTATCAGGGCGCCGCGACCGGCGTCGGCGGCATCGTGCGCGACATCATGGCGATGGGCGCGCGTCCGCTCGCGGTCGCGGACGCGCTGCGCTTCGGCCCGGCGGACGCCCCCGACACCCGGCGCGTGCTGCCCGGCGTGGTCGCCGGCGTCGGCGGCTACGGCAACTGCCTCGGCCTGCCGAACATCGGCGGCGAGCTGGTGTTCGACCCGAGCTACTCCGGCAACCCGCTGGTCAACGCCCTGTGCGTCGGCGCGATGCGCGTCGAGGACCTGCACCTGGCGTTCGCCTCGGGCAAGGGCAACAAGATCATCCTGTTCGGCGCGCGTACCGGCCTCGACGGCATCGGCGGCGTGTCCGTCCTCGCCAGCGACACCTTCTCGGGCGACGAAAGCTCGG
Organism: Amycolatopsis sp. TNS106; assembly: GCF_019330265.1. Taxonomy (NCBI): domain Bacteria; kingdom Bacillati; phylum Actinomycetota; class Actinomycetes; order Pseudonocardiales; family Pseudonocardiaceae; genus Amycolatopsis; species Amycolatopsis sp. TNS106. The sequence goes on from NZ_CP024972.1 coordinate 6,707,210, forward strand.
GCGGCCGCAAGAAGCTCCCGAGCGTCCAGGTCGGCGACCCGTTCACCGAGAAGGTGCTCATCGAGTGCTGCCTCGAACTGTTCGCCCAGAAGCTCGTCGTCGGCATCCAGGACCTCGGCGGCGCCGGGCTCTCCTGTGCGACGTCGGAACTGGCAGCGGCCGGTGACGGCGGCATGCACATCTACCTCGACCGGGTTCCGTTGCGCGCCACCGGGATGACCCCGGCGGAGGTGCTCTCCAGCGAGTCGCAGGAGCGGATGTGCGCGGTCGTCTCGCCGGAGAACGTCGAGGCGTTCATGAAGGTCTGCGAGAAGTGGGACGTCATCGCCACCGACATCGGTGAGGTCACCGACGGCGAGCACCTGGTCATCACCTGGAACGACGAGGTCGTCGTCGACGTGCCGGCGCACACCGTGGCGCACCAGGGCCCGGTGTACGACCGCCCGATCCAGCGTCCGTCCACACAGGACGCCCTGCAGGCCGACACCTCGGCCAAGCTGCCGCGTCCGTCCACTTCGGACGAACTGCGTGCCGACATCCTCAAGCTGATCTCGTCGCCGAACCAGGCGTCGAAGGAATGGGTGACCTCCCAGTACGACCGCTACGTGCGCGGCAACACCGTGTCCGCGCAGCCGTCGGACTCGGGCGTCATCCGGATCGACGAGTCGACCGGCCGCGGGGTCGCCGTTTCGACCGACTGCAACAGCAAGTTCGTCTACCTCGACCCGTACGAGGGCGCGAAGCTCGCGCTGGCCGAGGCGTACCGCAACGTCGCCACCAGTGGCGCGAAGCCGGTCGCGGTGTCGGACTGCCTGAACTTCGGCGCGCCGACCGATCCGGGGGTGATGTGGCAGTTCGAGCAGGCCGTGCACGGCCTGGCCGACGGCTGCGTCGAACTCGGCATCCCGGTCACCGGGGGCAACGTCAGCTTCTTCAACCAGACCGGTGACACGGCCATCCTGCCGACCCCGGTGGTCGGCGTGCTCGGCGTGATCGACGACGTCACCCGCCGCATCCCCACCGGAATCGGCGCCGAGGCGGGCGAAGCCCTGCTGCTGCTCGGCGAGACCCACGACGAGCTGGACGGTTCGGCCTGGGCGCGCGAACTGCACGGCCACCTCGGCGGCCGCCCGCCTCGCGTGGATCTGGCGCGCGAGAAGCTGCTCGCGGACATCCTCATCGCCGGTTCCCGCGACGGCATGATCTCCGCCGCGCACGACATCTCCGACGGTGGCCTGATCCAGACCCTCGTCGAGACCGTCCTCATCGGACAGTGCGGTGCCCGTGTCTTCCTCGACGCGGAGCAGGACCCGTTCGTGCAGCTGTTCTCCGAATCCGCGGGCCGGGTGCTGGTCGCCGTGCCGCGCACCGAGGAACTGCGGTTCACCGAGATGCTCACCGCGCGCGGCCTGCCGTGGCGCAAGACCGGTGTGGTGGACCCGGAATCGGGCTCGCTCGAACTTCAGGACATCACGGAGTTCACGCTGGACGAGCTTCGGGAAACCTGGGAGAAGACGCTCCCGGCACTGTTCGGCTGAAGACTGTCGTGAGTGGTAAGGACGGTTCTAACCGTCCTTACCACTCACGACATCTTTGAACCCTCCGCGAACTTCGCGCCCTCCACCGACGGCGCCTCCGCGAAGGTGGCCACGCTGAAGTCCACGGGCTTCCCGACGACTGTGTTGTCCATCAGCACCTTCCGCTTGAAGGTCGCCCTGGTGACCTCGAACCTGCCCTGGATGGTCACGCCCCTGAGCGAGAATTTCCCGGCGAGTTCGGCGTCGGTGAGGTCGATATGGTGCAGCACCTCACTGCGGTCCGCGCCGAACCAGCCCACCCGCCTGCCGAGCAGTTCGAGTTTGTCGAGCCGGGCGTCACTGAGGTTGAGCCCCAGCGTCGGCCCGGTGGTCCCGGCGTGGGGAAGGATGTCGCGGATCAACCGCTCGGCCGCGCGCCGGACCAGCCGTTCGCGCTCGGCCTCGGCCCGGTTCTCCTTGTCCCACTCGGTGTCACTCGGGAACTTCGGGTGGTCGAACGGCCGCCGCAGGTAGGCGCACAACACGTCGAGCACGGTCTGCCGGTACTCGGGACGTGTCCTGGCGAGCCCGGCGAGGGAATGCATCGCCCCGACCCGGACCTGATCGGCTTCGTTGCCCAGCAGTTCGATCGACTTGGCGAAGCGCTCGTCGGAGATCCGGCTGCGTTCGATCTCGTGCCGGTCCTCTTCGGTACGCCTCCGCCGGTCGTTGAGCCAGAGCCCGTAGAGCGCGGCGATCGCCCCGCCCGCCAGCGCGCCGGTCTTGAGCGCGTCACCGCGGCTGGTCGCGCGATCCATGAGCAGCCAGGCGGTGACCCCGACGAGCACCGCGACCGAGGACAGCAACGTCCACAGCAGCGGCGATTTGAGCAGGCGCCTCATAAGTCCTTCACCGTGAGCCGGGCGCGGCCGTCCGGCAGGGTCTCGACGGACCAGCCAGACGGGAGTTCGTGGTCCCTCGCCGGTTCCACCGACGTGTTGTAGAGCGACACCGTGCCCGGCGGCTCGCGGAAGCTCAGATCCCCGAAGCCCTCGAACCGCGCGCGGCGCAGATCGAGCGTCCCCTTGAACTCGGCGTCCGCGAAGACGGCATCCTTCGCGAAGACGCTGTCCTTGAAGGAGGTCTCGCCCGCGAACACGGTGTCGCGGAACTCGACGTCTTCGGAGAACCGGACCCCGCTGAACCACGCCCGCTGCTCGAACTTGGCGTCACTGCACCGGAAGAAGCCGATGCGCTTTTTCTCTTTGGTTCCCGCGCCCGTCAGGTACACGGGCCCGAGGAACACACAGCCGGACAGGTTGGTGCTGCTGTACAAACCCGCGTAGCGGAGCAACAGCTTGCCGATCTTCCGCTCCGAAAGATCGAAGTACTCCAGTACCGCGCCGGTCAGGTCGAGGTCGTAGCCCGGCGTGCCCTCGGAGTCCGCGGCCGGGAGCAGTTCCCCGATCAGCCGTTGCGCGGTCTGCCGCACTTGGAGTTCTTGGTCCTCCTCCGCGGAGCCCTCTTCCGGTGCGGTGTTCCCGTCCCGTTTCGCCGTGTCCTGGTACCGCGGATGCTCGAACGGCCGTCGCAGGTACGAGCACAGGATGTCCAGCACGGTCTGCTTGTAGATCTCGCGGCCGCGGGCCAGCCCCGCCAGCGCGTGCAGGGCCCCCACCCGCACCTGGTCGGCCTCGTGCCCGAGCAGTTCGACGGCCTTGGCGAACCGTTCGTCCGAGATCCGGTCCCGGTCCTGGTCGGCCCGGCGCAGCTCGAGCTCCTGCCGCTGCCGTTCGACCTCCTGCCGTCGCTCCTCGACCCGGCGCCGCCTGTCGTTGAGCCACAACGCGTACAGCGCGACGATGGCGCCCCCGGCGATGCCGCCGGTCTTGAGCGCCTCGCTGCGGCTGGTCGCCGGATCCGTCAGCAACCAGCCGCCGACCGCGAGCAGCAGGACGAGCGAGACGACGAAGGTCCAGAGCAGTGGGGAGCGGAGAAACCGCTTCATCCGCTCAGAATACGAAGAAGTTGCGGACGCAGAAGGACTTGTCCGGGTTGTCGTCCGAGGAGATCCCCGAGCCGCTCACCTTCTTGCCCTTGACCGTGCCCTCGATGTCACCGGTGATGAACCCGTCGCCGATGCCCGCGGTCGAGGTGACCTCCAGCTGCGCCGGCGCCGGCGCCATGATGTCGATCGAGTCGCCCATGGTCGCCTTCATGTCCTGGCACACCAGCGCCAGCGCGCCGGCCTTGTCCCCGGCACTCACCTTGGCCAGGAAGTCCTTCAGGTTCTGGATGCCCTTCGGGTTGCCTTCGGAGCCCGTGCCACCGCTTTCGGTGCTCCTCGGGCTGCTCTTGGGGGAGCTCGACTTCGGGCTGCTCTTCGGCGCGGAGGTCGGCGCCTGCTCGGACGACGACGCGGGCGGCGGCGCGGCCGTGTTGTTCCCCTCGTCCTTGCCGAGCAGGAAGCCCGGCGCGACGAACCCGGTGACACCGAAGGCGATCAGTACGACGAGGCCGATCACGATCCCGATGATCAAACCGGTCTTGCTCTTCGACGGCGGAGCGGGCGGGCCCCCGAAACCCTGCTGGTAGCCCTGGTTGTTCGGGTCCCAGCCCTGCTGGGGCTGCTGCGGATACTGCTGCGTCTGGTCCCAGCCCTGCTGCGGCTGCTGCTGGTATTGCTGCGTCTGGTCCCAGCCCTGCTGCTGTCCGTACTGTTGCGGCTGACCGTACTGCTGGGTCTGGTCCCAACCCTGCTGCGGCTGCTGTCCCTGGGGGTCCTGGCCGTAGGGCTGGCCTGGCTGGGGTGGGTAGGTCATCGGTCTCGCCTTCCGTACTGGGGCCTGAGGCTTCAGATCAGACGACCGGCGGTCAGCGCTGGTTCCGGATCCGCTCGTGCCAGGGGTTTCAGTGGCATTCTGCTCGGAAGGTACCTGCGGTGAAAGCGGCGCGCGAAAGCGGCTCCCGGCCGTGGCCGGGAGCCGCTTCTTCACGGAATGCGCAGCTCAGCCGTTGGCCAGTGCCTGCAAGCGGTCGTAAGCGCCGTTGAAGGTGTTCTGGTCGAGCGGGCTGGAGGTGTACTGCCACACGGTGTAAAAGCCCCAGCCGTAGGGCAGCGCACCCACGGTGGACGCGTACCGCGCGATCCACAGCGGGACCGTGCCACCGAAGTTCTGCGTCGTGCCGACGCAGGTGCTCCACCAGCTCGTCGAGGTGTAGATGACGGGCCAGCGGCCGGTGCGTGCCTTGTAGCGGTCGTGGAACGCCCGGATCCACGAGCCCATGGCGGACTGGCTCAGGCCGTAGCAGGTGGCGCCGTACGGGTTGTACTCCATGTCCAGCGCGCCCGGCAGGGTCTTGCCGTCCTTGGACCAGCCGCCGCCGTTGTCGATGAAGAAGTCGGCCTGCGCCGAGCCGCTCGAGACGTTCGGCAGGGCGAAGTGGTACGCGCCGCGGATGAAGCCCTGGTTGTAGGAACCGTTGTACTGCTGGGCGAAGTACGGGTTCTTGTAGCTCGTGCCTTCGGTGGCCTTCGTCCACACGAAGCGTTTGCCCTGACCCCACCAGTAGGCCCAGTCGACGTTCTTCTGATAGCTGGCCACGTCCATGCCCGCGACCGTCGCGAGCACCCCGGCCTCAGGCTGCGGCTGCGCGGCTTTGGCCTTGGACTCCGGGGTGGAGGTGTCGCCTTCCACGCGCCGGATCTGGGATCCGATCGTGTGGTCGTTCGCCTGGAGATCCTGTTCGATCGACATGATCTCGGGGGACGGGGCGGCCGACGCCGGGACCGTGCTGCCGAGCAGGAGCAGCGCGGAGCCGACGGCGATGGCGATTCTTCGGGAAGTGCGCATTACGACAATCCCTTCACGATAACCCTCGCTGAGGACGGTGACCTTGCAGGTGGTAGCCGTCCGGGCACGATTGTTGACGACGAGTGCCGGGTTTGTCACTAACTTCCGTGAAATTGGTACTACGCGTGGGTGATTTTCATTTCCAAGTAGGTTGGGTTATGTGATCTTGTAACGCCCACTCGGGTGAGCGTTCAGCCGAGGGACAGCGCGTGCACGCGATCGGCCGTGCCGTTGAACCAGTTCTGATCGCCGGGCAGGCTGCCCTTGTTCGAGAACTGCCAGATGGTGTGGGTCTTCCAGCTCGCGGGCAGCTCGCCGATCTCCGTGTTGTAGCGCGCGAGCCACAGCGGGTTCTGCCAGAACACGTTGCTGTTGCCGGTGCAGCGTTTCCACCAGCTCGTCGAGGTGTAGATCGTCGGATGCCGTCCGGTCCGCGACAGGTAGGTCTCGGCGAACGACCTCATCCACGCGACCATCTGCGCCGGCGTCTTGCCGTAACAGGTTTCGCCGTACGGGTTGTACTCGACGTCGAGCGCGCCCGGCAGCGTCTTGCCGTCCTTGGACCAGCCGCCGCCGTGGTCGACGAAGTAGTGCGCCTGCGCGGCGCCGTCCGAGATGTCGGGACGGGCGAAGTGATACGCGCCGCGGATCAGGCCGACGCCGTAGGAACCGTTGTACTGCTGGGCGAACCGCGGATTGACGAAACCGGTGCCCTCGGTCGCTTTCACATAGACGAACTTCGCGCCGGTCCTGGCCGCGGCGGGCCAGTCGACCTCGCCCTGATGACCGCTGACGTCGTGGCCGAGCGTCTGGGCTTCGCCGCCGTACAGCGGCCCTACCGACACATTGACGCCTTCGTGCAGCGCGATCTGTGAACCGGCGTAGTGCTCCTCGGCCCCGTCGTAACGGGGCCCGCTTTCCCGTGCGACGGCGGGGGTCTGCGCGAGCAGCAGAACCCCCGCCGCGAGGACGGCCCCCCAGCCTTTTGAACACACTCTGCGACTCATCACGTCGCCACGATCCCCCGCGGAAAGGGAATCAGCGACTCGAACATCACCCGAAAGAGTTGCTTTCGGCCTGAATAAATTGGGCCGAGTGGGTTAATCGGACCCTAACGACGCTCGTCCATAAGGGCTTTGTCGAGGTGCTCCGAGGGGATGATCGCGGTGAGCCGGTCGTGGGGGTTGATCGTCACGGGGTGCCCGGCGAGCAGCGGGACCATGTCCCGGCCCAGCACCGCCCTGGCGTGCGGCCACTCGCGCGGCACCAGGGATTTCGCCGTGTACGCGGGAACTAGCACCTTGCCGTCGGTGTTGTGGAAGCCGATCACCGTGCGCTGCACGGGCGAAAGGGCGTAGACGAACAGCGTGGAGTCGAGGATGACCCGCGGCAGGTCGGCGGCCGGACGGTGGTTCGTGCGCACCAGCTGGAGCAGCTGCTCGAGTTCGTTGCGCGGCTCGGGGAAACCGAGCGCCTTGGGCGAGGGACGGTAGCGGTCGTTGGGGTGGAAGTCCTCGACGATCTCGCCTCCGCCGTTCACCGGGTACGCGCCGACGACCGCCCAGGACGGCACCGGGCCGTCGGGGTCGAAGGCCTCGTCGATGACGTACAGCCAGCTGTTGGGGTTGGCCTTGGCGTTGGCGCGCATCTCTTCGGTGATCTTCGGCTTGGCCTGTTTCCGCTTGCCCGCCGGGCTCGACGCCAATCGATCCGCCTCGTCCCGCTGCGCCATCGCCATCCCCACGTTCCGGGTGCCTGAAGGTTTGTTCGCGCTCACTCTACTGTTCTCCCATGGCCTCTTCGCGTTCGGTCGACCCCGCTGAGTTACGAGCCGCGATCGCGGCGATTTCCCCCTGGTTGAGCGGATCCGGTCCGGAACCGGCCCGTCCGGAGCTGGCCGCGGCGGTGCGGCTGAGCCTGCGGACGCTGGCCGGGGACGCCCCGGGGAAGAGTGTCGAAGTGCGGGTGCCGCCGTTCGCGGCTGTGCAGTGTGTCGAAGGATTGCGCCATACCCGCGGGACGCCGCCGAATGTCGTCGAAACGGATCCGCGCACGTGGCTGGAACTGGCGACCGGGCTGCTCGGCTGGGCCGACGCCGTCGAGTCGGGGCGGGTCACCGCCTCCGGGAGCAGGGCCGATCTGGCCCGCTGGCTGCCGCTGGTCCGCCTCTGAACCCGCCCCGGCGTGCTATGAACGGGCCGTTCCTTGCGAAATTCGCAAGGAACGGCCCGTTCACAGCAGCCGGAAGGCGGTCTCAGACCTTGCGGCCGATGCCACCCGAGATCGTCCGCTGAGCCGTGTTCAGCTCCTTGATCCGCGGGCCGTCCGGCCACCAGTCGGCGCACAGCCGGACACCGGGCTCGACCATCTCGAGGTCGTGGAACAGCTCCTCGATCTCGGCCTTGGTACGGAAGGTGCCCGAGCCCATCGGGCTGTGGATGAAGAACTCCTCCATCTTGCGGGCGACCTCGGACAGCTCGTCCTCCGGGTCGGAGAAGTGCGAGATCGCCACGTACGAACCCGACGGCAGCGCGTCGATGTACTTCTTCATGATCTTGGCGGGCTCGTCGTGCGGCCCGTTGTAGTGGTGCAGGGTCCCGAGCTGCAGCAACGCGATCGGCTGCGAGAAGTCGATGTGCCGCCGGATGTCCGGGTTCTCCATGATCCGCTCCGGCTCGAAGATGTCGTCCGAGACGAAGTGCGTGTTCTCGTTCTCTTCGAGCAGCGCGCGCCCGTGGGCGAGCACGACCGGGTCGTTGTCAACGTAGACGACCTTGATCTCCGGGTTGATCCGCTGCACGACCTGGTGCGTGTTCTCGGCCGTGGGCAGGCCGGATCCGAGGTCGAGGAACTGGGTGATGCCCGTCTGGCTGGCGAGGAACCGGCACGCGCGGATCAGGAAGCCGCGGTTCTCGGTCGCCAGGTCCTGCGCCTCGGGGGCCGCCTGCTGGACCTTGCGCAGCACCTCCCGGTCGATCTCGTAGTTGTCCTTGCCGAGCAGGAAGGCGTCGTACACCCGGGCGATGCTGGCCCGGGTCGGGTCGACACCCACGGGCACTCGTTCCGTCCGGGTCGGGGCGTCGGGCATCTTGAACCTCACAAAACTGTGTCGGAAGTCTCGGGCTCTACGTAGAGTAGAACCACGTACGCGACCGGTAAACCGAGCCATCCCTGTCGTGTCGAGGTCCAAACGTGTACTTTCAGTAATCGGCTTGTTCTCCTGTGAGTGTCGTCTTGCGAAAGGTCCCGGTCGATGAACGCGGTCACCCCGCCTGGCGGTGAGCAGTCCCTGGGTCCCACCGCGCGGCGGATGATCCTCGGCTCTCAGCTCCGCCGGATGCGCGAGGACGCGGGCATCACGCGCCAGGAGGCCGGCTACAGCATCCGGGGTTCCGAGTCGAAGATCAGCCGTCTCGAGCTGGGCCGCGTCGGCTTCAAGGAACGCGACGTCGCCGATCTGCTGACCATGTACGGGATGACCGATCCCGGCGAGCGGCAGCAGTTCCTCGACATGGTCAAGGAGTCGAACGAGCCGGGCTGGTGGCGCCGCTACGGCGACCTGATGCCGAGCTGGTTCAACGACCTCGTCGGGCTCGAGGAGGCCGCGGCCCGCATCCGGGTGTGGGAGCCGCTGTACGTCACGGGTCTGCTGCAGACCGAGGACTATGCGCGGGCGATCATGAGCCACGGCCGCAAGGACATGGTCAACGAGCAGGTCGACCGCCGGGTCGCGCTGCGGATGCGGCGGCAGAAGATGCTGTCGCGCCCGGACGCGCCGCGGTTGTGGCTGGTGCTCGACGAGTCGGTGCTCTACCGGCCGATCGGCGACCGCGAGGTGCTGAAGGGCCAGATCGACCACCTGCTGGAGATGATCCAGCAGCCGAACATCTCGGTGCAGGTCCTCCCGTACGACCGGAGCGGCTACTCCGCCGACAGCGCGTTCTCGCTGCTCAGGTTCGCGGAAGAGGAATTGCCGAACATCGCCTACACCGAGTACCTGACCGGCGCGCACTACATCGACAAGCGCGACGAGATCGAGCGGTACAGCCGGGCGCTGGACATGCTCGCGGTCGACGCGGAGACGCCGGACCGCAGCCGTCAGATGCTGCTGAAGCGCCGCGCCGAAATCTGAGCCACTCACCGTTGTGGTGCTGCCGGCCGTCTCCAATCTGAGCCACTCACCGTTGTGGTGCTGCCGGCCGTCTCCGGAGCGGCCGAGGTTTCCTTGCGTGTCCCCGAAAATTCGGCCACGACAGGTAGTTGTTCACCCGTTGGGGGCTGCGCTCGTCACGCTTTAGTGGGACGGTCGAGGACTTAAGTCATCACTGCACGCGAATTCTGCAGAAACTTCTGCACGTGCATTTACCGCTGCAGTCACACGTGCTAACTTTGGGATCACAGGCAAATGCACATGCAGATGCATCGCCCGAAGTCTTCTGTCGGGGAAGGTGGGGACCATGGCTGAACAGTTCGACAACGGCATCCCGGCCGATCGTCTTACCGGCGCCCAATGGCGCAAAGCCAGTTACAGCAACGCGATCGGCAACTGTGTCGAGGTGGCGCCGCTCGCTTCCGGCGAGATCGCGATGCGCAACTCGCGCTTTCCGACCGGGCCTGCCCTGATCTACACCCAGGCCGAGATGGCCGCGTTCCTCGCGGGTGCCAAGGACGGCGAATTCGATGACGTCCTCGGGTGACACCATCACCGCGGAGATCACCGACATCGAAAGCGGCTTGCAGGAACTGATCCACCGCGGGTACCAATTCGTGCACCCGTGCGACGCGAACGGCGAGGTCCTGGCCGTGGTCGGCGTACGAGTCCACCACAATGTGGTCGACGTGGTCCGGCTCAACGCCGAGGACGACGTCGTCGCCACCCGCATGCCCGGGACCGAGGAGGACATCCTCGAGCCCGAGGTCTGGCTGTGGCGGTTCGCCGGCGACGCGGCGACGGTGCTGACGGCACTGCTCGCGCTTCCGGACGAGCGGACCCCCGGCTCGCTGTACGTCCCGGAGACCGTGGCCAAGGGCTGCTGGGTCCCCGGCCGCGGCGGCACGTCCAAATGGCTGGCTGCTGGTTGAAAGCGACAGGCTGATCGCCTCCTAAGCACAGTCGACCGCCTCTGTCGAGGGGGAGCGGTCGGCTGGTCGGGGGTCGTGAGTGCCGGGCCTTGACACCCGCCCGTCACTCACGGTCACAGGGAACCCACTGTGTCTTCGAGATGTTCGCGGTTTCACTCAGAGTTACAGCTCGAAGCGTGTCCAGTGCCACTTCGTGCGGCGCGTTGATCTCCTGCTCACCGTTTACACTGGTGGCGGCCTGCCCTCTTTCTCCCTGGGAGCACCTCGGTGGTTTCCGACCCGTCCCTCGCCGGACAGCCCGTGACCGACCAGCCCGATCCGGAACCCCGCGAGGAATGCGGCGTCTTCGGTGTCTGGGCGCCCGGAGAAGAGGTCGCGAAGCTGACCTACTACGGGCTCTACGCACTTCAGCACCGCGGCCAGGAAGCGGCCGGTATCTCGGTCTCCGACGGTTCGCAGATCGTCGTCTTCAAGGATCTCGGTCTGGTCAGCCAGGTGTTCGACGAGCAGGTCCTGCAGTCGCTGCAAGGACATATCGCCGTCGGCCACTGCCGCTACTCGACCACCGGCGCGACCATCTGGGAGAACGCGCAGCCGATCTTCCGGACCACCGCCACCGGCAGCGGGTTGTCCTTCGCGCACAACGGGAACCTCGTCAACACCGCCGAACTGCGGGATCGCACGGTCGAAGCCGGGCTCAAACCGCACGCGGGCCTGACCGGTTCGTCCAGCGACTCCGACCTGGTGTGCGGCCTGCTCGCGGCCAACGCCGCCGACAAGGGCATCGAAGCCGCCGCGCTGGAACTGCTGCCCACCCTCAAGGGCGCCTTCTGCCTGGTCTTCGCCGACGAGTCCACCCTGTACGCCGCGCGCGACCCGCACGGTGTGCACCCGCTGGTGCTCGGCAGGCTCGAACGAGGCTGGGTCGTCGCGAGCGAGACGGCCGCGCTGGACATCTGCGGCGCGTCGTTCGTCCGCGAGGTCGAGCCCGGTGAGCTCATCGCGATCGACGCCGAGGGCCTGCGCTCCTCGCGGTTCGCGAACCCCGAGCCCAAGGGCTGCGTCTTCGAGTACGTGTACCTCGCGCGGCCCGACACCTCGATCGCCGGCCGCAGCGTGCACGCCACCAGGGTCGAGATCGGCCGCAAACTCGCCGCCGAGCACCCGGCCGACGCCGACCTGGTCATGCCGGTGCCCGAATCCGGCACCCCGGCCGCCATCGGCTACGCGCAGGGCTCCGGCATTCCCTACGGCACCGGCCTGGTGAAGAACGCCTACGTCGGCCGCACCTTCATCCAGCCGTCGCAGACCATCCGCCAGCTGGGCATCCGGCTCAAGCTGAATCCGCTGCGCGACGTCATCCGCGGCAAACGGCTCGTCGTCGTCGACGACTCCATCGTCCGCGGCAACACCCAGCGCGCCCTGGTCCGCATGCTGCGGGAGGCGGGCGCGCTCGAGGTGCACGTCCGGATCGCGTCGCCGCCCGTCCGCTGGCCGTGTTTCTACGGCATCGACTTCGCCTCGCGCGCCGAACTGGTGGCCAACGGCGTCGACCTCGACGGCATCCGCCGCTCCATCGGCGCGGACACCCTGGGCTACATCTCCCTGGACGGGCTCGTCGCGGCTTCGGAACAGCCGAAGTCGCGGTTGTGCACCGCGTGCTTCTCCGGCGAGTACCCGATCGCGCTGCCCGAAGACGCGCTGATCGGGAAGCACCTGCTGGAGAGCCTGGACTCGGTCAATGGCGCGGCGAAGCCCGTCAGCCCTGCCGGGTACGGTGCTGAGGACGCCATCCGGCGTCCCTAGACCTTCACTTCCAGAGTTGGAGTCCGCTTCCGTGAGCGAGTCCACGAGCGCCACGTACGCCGCCGCCGGCGTCAGCATCGACGCCGGTGACAAAGCCGTCGAGTTGCTCAAACCGCACGCCGAGAGGGCCACGCGGCCCGAGGTGATGGGCGGGGTCGGCGGTTTCGCCGGGCTGTTCTCCCTGAAGCTGGACAAGTGGAAAGAGCCGGTGCTGGCCTCGTCGACCGACGGGGTCGGCACCAAGATCGCCGTCGCGCAGGCGCTCGACAAGCACGACACGGTCGGCATCGACCTGGTCGCGATGGTCGTCGACGATCTGGTCGTCACCGGTGCCGAGCCGCTGTTCATGCAGGACTACATCGCCGTCGGCAAGGTCGTGCCGGAGAAGATCGCGGCGCTGGTCGGCGGTATCGCCGAGGGCTGTGTCCGGGCGGGTTGCGCGCTGCTCGGCGGCGAGACCGCGGAGCACCCCGGCCTGATGGGCGAGCACGACTACGACCTTTCGGGCACCGGCATCGGCGTCGTCGAGGCGTCGAAGGTGCTCGGCCCGGAGCGGGTCCGCCCCGGTGACGTCGTCCTGGCGCTCGGCTCATCCGGCCTGCACTCCAACGGCTATTCGCTCGCCCGGCACGTGCTGCTGGACATCGCGCGCATGCCGCTCGACGGGCACGTCGAGGAGTTCGGCCGCTCGCTGGGCGAGGAGATGCTGGAGCCGACCAGGATCTACGCGAAGGATTGCCTCGCGCTGGCTGCCGAGGCCGACGTCCGCACGTTCGCGCACATCACCGGCGGCGGCCTGGAGCAGAACCTCGCGCGCGTCATGCCGCGCGGACTGGTCGCCCGGCTCGAACGCGGCACCTGGACCCCGGCGCCGGTGTTCGCGCTGATCGGCCACCGCGGCAAGGTCGAACGTGCCGAGCTGGAGAAGACGTTCAACATGGGCGTCGGCATGGTCGCGATCGTCGGCGCCGACGACGTCGACCGGGCGCTGGCGATGCTGACCGCGCGGCACGTGCCGGCGTGGATCCTCGGCGACGTGCAGCCCGCGGAAGACCCGGACGGTCCGCGCGCCGTGCTGTCGGGCGACCACCCGCGCTTCTGAATGTCTGTTGGTGAACCCGCGCCGCGATCGACGTCGGCAGGGCGCGACCTGGTACATCCCGTTCCGGTGGGTGATCAGGGTGCAATGCCACCGCGATAGCGAGGGCGGGGCAGGCACTGAATATTCTCTTGGCCCTGGTGGAACACTGGGTCCGTGGCTGATGACGTGGTGGTCGGCACCCGGTTCGTGATCCCTGGTGCCGAATTGAGCGAACGGTTCTCCCGGTCTTCGGGTCCGGGTGGGCAGGGCGTGAACACCACCGACTCGCGGGTCGAACTTTCCTTCGACGTGGCCGGTTCGGCCTCCGTCCCGGAGCATCTCCGGGCGCGGATGCTGGACCGGCTTTCGTCGCGGCTGGTCGACGGGGTCGTCACGATCACCGCCTCCGAACACCGCTCCCAGCTGATGAACCGGGAAGCCGCGCGGGCGCGGCTGGTGATGTTGCTGCTGGACGCGTCGGCGCCTCCGGCCGCCAAGCGGCGTCCCACCAAACCCTCGCGAGGTTCGAAGGAACGCCGCCTGGCATCGAAGAAGCGTCGCGGCGAGGTCAAGAAGTCACGCCGAGGCCGCTTTTCCGAAGAATGACAGACTCAGACGATTGACAGGTGCACGCACTCGGCCGCGGTCTTGAAACCGACCCGGCCGTAGACGCGTTCCGCCTGCCCGGCACCCGGCGTCAGGAACACCGACCGGCCGCCGCGCGCGTGGGCTTCCCGCGTCAGGTACTCCGTCATCGCCGCGGCGATCCCGCGGCTCCGGTACTCGTCGATCACCCCGATCCCGGCGATCTCGGTCGCCCCGTCGAGGATCGGCGTCGCGACACCGCCACCGACGACCTCGCCGGTCCCGGCCACGGCCATCACCGACAGGGTCTCGCCGCTCAGCTGATCCGGTGACGGGTCGAGGTGCCGATCGGGATCCTCCTCCCCGAACGCCACGTTCTGGGCCCGGATCATCCGCCGGAGCTCGCCCTCGGTCTTCGGGGTGACCAGGCTGACCCCGGCCGGTCCCGGTTGCCCGGCGACCTGCCCTGGGTAGCAGATCATCAGCGGAACCCGCCGCTCCAGCGTGTAACCGCATTCGACGAGCACGGCCTCGGCGGCCGGAACCGCTTCGGTGAGGAACTCCAGACGCGGCACGAGCCCGCGCTCGCGGAACGCCTCGGTGAGTGCGGCGACGTCGCCCTCGGTGGGGACGGCGCCGTCATCGGGGATCGCGTAGTTGAGGAAGGGGCTGTCGGCCTCGAGGTAGTACGTGGCCAGGAACGGCCCGATCCGCTCGGTCTCCCGGAACTTCGCCGCGGTGAGGCGAAGGTAGGACTGCAAAGCACGAATCGTCTCGGAAAGCACTGGTGGAAAGCCTTTCGGGCAGAAGAAAGAGACGCACGGGAGGATCCGCATGCGTGTGGAGCTGGCGTGTGCGCCGGCTAGCTCGTGCCGACGCCACCGAAGGCGTCAGGCATGAGGCATCCCTCTTTCTTGATTCGCAGGGCTTTCGCGATCACTTTCGCACGACGGTCAACCGATTTACCTCCGCTGCGGATGCGCGATGCTCGAATACCGGTCCTCCCACACCGACCTCGGGACCCGCAGCCGGACGGGGGCGTCGCACACCCGCCGGAACTGGACCGGGATCCGCGCCGGAGGCCGGACGTCCAGCCGGTGCCACAGACGTCTGCTCAGCGCGGCACCCGCCACGGCACCCACCGTGTTCAGCAGGATGTCGTCGGCCGAGGTCACCCTGCCCGCCTGGATCAGATATTGCGTACCTTCCACCAGCACCGAGACGGCCAGCGCGCCCAGCGCGATCCGGCCCAGTGACCGAAGACGGCGGGACCGCACCGGGAGCAGGGCACCGAGCGGGCTCAGCATGAGGACGTTGCCCAGCGCTTGCCAGAGATTGGCGCTGTCGGTCAGGGCGAGCCGCAGGTCGGTACCGGGTTCGAGGTTCAGCCTGCTGCCCTGCGCGCCGGTCACCGGCATCGTGACCAGGCACAACACCAGGAAACAGGCCAATGCGAGCGTCATGTCGACAGCGGCCGTCGCCGACGCGGAGAAGGGGTCGGCACGTCTTCGCCGCCGATGCGCCGCGAGGAGCGGCCACCCGAGCAACGCGTACGGAATCGCGATGATCGTCAACGGGATCATCCCGCCGAAAGCGCGGAGCAGCTCACCCATGGCCTTCCTTTCCGGAGCGCCCAAGATCACCTTCGCATCACAAGATCGACTCGGCACGGCGGAGTCGGCGCACTAAGAGGTGATCTTTTCCGGTGGCGGAAAAGGTTTTCCCATGCTGGCGACCGTCCACAAAGGAACCTGTGGACAAACCTGTGGATGACCGCGAACTCTTCGGAAGAAGGCCTTATCGCGTAAGGAAAAGCCTTGTGGGTGACCTGTGTACTACTTGCCGTGTCCGGCGAGCTCCCGCGCGTGTTCGAGCAGCTTCTGGAGGTGCAGTCCGCGGCGCACGTCACACGGATGCGAGGTCGTCCCGCTCGCGGCCATGGCGGCGAAATCGTCCAGGAGCGCGGTGTACGACTCGCCCGCCGAGCCCGGCTTGCGGCCCAAGGTGCGGTAGCCGTGCTCGCCGTAAACGGCCACTTCGACGACCGTCGGCTGGATCGGCAGCCGCAGCGACAGTGTCGCCGTACTGGTCGCGCCACCCTCGTGGGCTAACAGCAGCTGCCACAGATCGTCATCGGTCCGGTTCGCGGCGAGTACGCCGGTGATCTCACCGAGAGCCGCGTCCAGCAGATCGAGGGCGTGCGGGCCGATGTCGGCGAGCGCGCCGGAGTCGTGCCGCCACGCCGAGGACCGGTACTGGCCGCCGAGCAGCGCGCCCGACAGCCAGCGCGCCCCGCCGCCGCGCCAGCCGCCTGCTTCCTTGATGCCGTCGAGCCACTCGCGGGTCATCGGCGAAAACCGCAGGATGAGGACCACGAGAGCCGCGACGCCGGCGGCCTCCACGGCGTCCGCGAGGCGGAGCGCGCCGTCGAGATCGGCGGCGATCGGCTTCTCCAGGATCAGATGCTTGCCCGCTTCGGCCGCCTTGACCGCCAGCTCCGCCTGGACGGCGGGCGGCACCGCGAACGCGACCGCGTCCACCTGGTCGAGCAACTCGTCGAAATCGTCGACGGCTTGGGCGCCATGGGCCTCGGCCAGCTCCTTCGCGGCCTCGGGACGCCTGGCCCAGACCGCGCGCAACGTCATTCCGGGGTGATCGGCGAGACCTGGCGCGTGCACCGTCTTCGCCCACGGACCGGCACCGACCAGACCTACGCGCAGCTGTCCCTGTCCCACGCCCCCGAGTCTAGGTGTGCCACCACGCAAGCTGAACGCACCATCGAGTTGCGTTTATTGCGTTTGTTGCGAATAATTCGTTGAGAGCCGATACTGGGTCCACGTTGAACACGGGAGCAGCGATGACTGCGTTGACCATCGACCAGATCGTCCCGGGACGCCACGACATCGACGTGGCACTCGAGGCACTTCCGCACGTCGAGGCCTATCTGGCCAGGCGTCATGAACGGGACACCGTGCGCGTCGTCGTCGATGAGAACGAAGAGTCCGTGGTCGTGCCGCGGGGAGTCGTCGATCTGATGGCCCGGGTGCTGGCGCTGGTGGCGGCAGGCGAGAGTGTGTCCATCGTCCCGTCACACGCGGAACTGACCACACAGCAGGCGGCCGACCTGCTCAACGTTTCCCGGCCGTTCCTCATCGGGCTGCTGGAAGCGGGCCGGATCGAGTACCGCACGGTCGGCAAGCATCGTCGCGTGAAGGCCGGTTCCCTCCACGACTACCTGCGAGAAGACGACCGGCGACGCCGCGACGCCGCGGACGAACTTTCCGCCCTGGATCAGGAGATGGGGCTGACGTAGCAAGTGGCCTTCGTCGTCCTTTTCGACGCCAACGTGCTGCACCCCAACGTTCTGCGTGATCTCCTGCTCCGGATCGCGCAGAGCGGGTTCGTGCAGGCGAAGTGGACGGACGAGATCCTCGACGAAGTCTTCCGGAATCTCCGGAAGAACCGGCCCGATCTCGATCCGCTCAAACTCGACAGGACGCGGAGCCTGATGAACGCCGCTGTCCGGGACTGCCTGGTCAAGGGCTATGAACCGCTCGTCACCACGCTCGAACTGCCAGACCCGGACGATCGGCACGTGCTCGCCGCGGCCATCAAGGCACAGGCGCGCGTCATCGTGACCGCGAACTTGCGGGATTTCCCCGAACAGGTGCTCGGCCGCTGGAACGTCGAAGCCCAGAGCGCCGACGACTTCGTCCTCGACCGGATCGAGCTCAGTGAGCGTGTGGTCGTGGAGGCGGTGCGGCGCATCGTCGACGCGCGCCGCGCTCCGCCTACCGGCGTCGCCGAGGTTCTCGATGCTTTGGAGCGCTGCGGCCTGCGCAAGTCGGTCGCAGCGCTCCGTCGCTGTGAAGAAGGAGATCAGGAGTAGCTGTAGAACCCGCGGCCGGTCTTCTTGCCGAGCAGGCCGGCGTCGACCATGCGCAGCAGCAGCGGCGGCGAGGAGTACAGCGGCTCCTTGAACTCGGCGTACATCGAGTCCGCGATCGCCTTGATGGTGTCCAGGCCGATCAGGTCCGACAGCCGCAGCGGGCCCATCGGGTGCGCGGTGCCCAGCTCCATACCGCGGTCGATGTCCTCGGCGGACGCGAAACCCGACTCGATCATCCGGATCGCCGAAAGCAGGTACGGCACGAGCAGCGAGTTCACGATGAACCCGGCGCGGTCCTGCGACCGGATCACCGTCTTGCTCAACGCCGTCGTCGCGTGCTCCTCGGCACGGCGGGCGGTGTCGTCGCTGGTCAGCAGCGAAGGCACCAGCTCGACGAGCGGCAGCACCGGGACCGGGTTGAAGAAGTGGATGCCGATCACCTGCTGCGGACGGCCGGTGGCCATCCCGAGCTTCATGATCGGGATCGAGGAGGTGTTGGACGCGAACAGCGCGTCCTCACGCTCGACGATCTTGTCCAGCGACCGGAACACCTCGACCTTGGCCTGCTCCTGCTCCAGGATGGCCTCGATGACGAGGTCGCGGTCGGCGAACTCGCCGATCTCGGTGGTGAAGCGGAGCCGTCCGAGCGCCGCGTCGGCGTCTTCCTGCGAGAGCTTCCCGTTCTTGACGCCGCGTTGCAGCGACTTCTCGATCCGCGCCCGCCCGGAGTCCAGCGCCGGCTGATTGACCTCGGTGACGATCACGTCCAGCCCGGCCCGCGCGTGCACCTCGGCGATGCCCGAGCCCATGAGCCCGGCCCCGACGACACCTACTCGCGCTACGTCAGACATGGCACCTCCTCGTAT
Source organism: Amycolatopsis sp. TNS106 (assembly GCF_019330265.1). Taxonomy (NCBI): domain Bacteria; kingdom Bacillati; phylum Actinomycetota; class Actinomycetes; order Pseudonocardiales; family Pseudonocardiaceae; genus Amycolatopsis; species Amycolatopsis sp. TNS106. The sequence continues at coordinate 6,725,890 of NZ_CP024972.1, forward strand.
TTTGGGCAGCACGCGACACGCGAGGGTGGTCTACCGGGACAAGCCCGGATCCCACCCTCGCGTGTCACGCGTTGCTCAGCGGCGGTATTCGTCGTACCCGTCGTACGGGTCGTCGTCATACCGCTTGTCGTCCTCGTGCCTGTCTTCCGAGGAACTACTGGACAGCTCGCGCTGCAAAGCATCGAAGTCGGTTTCGTGCGAGCTGTACTTGAGCTCGCGCGCCACCTTCGTCTGCTTGGCCTTAGCCCGGCCGCGCCCCATGGCTCGACCCCCTCGCACAGGGGCGGGGCGGCCGGGGGAATCGGCGGCCCCGCATCGTCTCGACAATTCTTTCCTGCTGACACCGTACCGTGTCCGGGGGGTTGGATGCGACGTGGCACGGTGTGCCGGTGGCGACAGTGTTCACGGAACGCCGGTTACCGGCCGGTCGGTGGCGATAGTCGCAGGTCGGCGTGCCACGATGCTCGTGTGCCCCGTCCGTTCGCGGCTTATCTCCGCGTCTATGAGCCCCTGCTCGCGCTGGGGGATCCACCGGACGAACGCCTGCTCGAGGCCGTCGAAGCGGCCCGGCTCGATCGTTCGGCCGCGGGGCTGCGCGAGCAGGCATTGTGGCTCAAGTCACAGCATGTGGGGCGATTGCTGCCCGCCGAACTCGCGGACGGCAGGGCCGCGCCCAGCCTCGTCACCGACGTCCTCGTCCTGGATCCCGAAGACGTGCCGGAGGGTGAGCACGGCGACGCCGGCCCAGGGCCGCTGATCTGCCCGATGGAGATCCGCGCGCGTTCCGCCGCGGCACTGGTGACCTTCCTCGGCGACGCGCACCCGGCGCTGAAGAACGCGGTGCTCGACGCCGGGGGCGCGTCACTCGACACGATCCGCTCGCGGGCGAAGTCCGCCATCGGCGATCTGTCCGCCTCGGCTTCGCACACGCTGTCGACGACGTGGACCGTCCCGCTGCCGTGGTTCGTGCTGTTCGATCCCGGAATGCGCCGGGTCAAACTCGGCAAGGGCCGCGACGACCCCGAACGCGAGGTGTCGTGGCGGGCCTCCATCGCCGACGCGCGGCATCGCGCCCGCGAGGTCGGCGACCTGCTCGAAGCGACCTTCGGCGACTCGGGGCCGGGCCGGGTGCTGCTCGAAACGCGACGCTGGCTCGACAGCTTCCACCCCGGCTCCGCGGTCGAGCTCGACTACGGCGGTCTCGTGCAGCTCTTCGCCGACTCGATCCTCCAGGCCGACACGACCGCCGAAGAGGTGCACGACATCCTCGACGCGCTCCGCACCGGCAATGTCGACGAGCTGGCGGAACTGTTCGCCGACCTGCGGGACTTCTGGGGCGACCTGGCCGCGCGGGAACGCGCGAACTAGCCGTAGAGGCCTTCGGCGACCCGCAGTTCGCCGACCGGTTTCCCGCCGCCCAGTACCGCGTCACGCCCTAGGCCGCAGGCTTCGTCACCAGGGTCGATGCCGAGGTGACGCAGCGTCGCGAGCAGCAGCGGGATGCGGGCCCTGGCCGCGCCGTCGTCGATCTTCAGTGCCAGCGCCGTGCCGTCCGGGAGGGCGAACGCGTGCACTCCCTCGGCGCCGCCCTTCGAGAGCAGGCCGTCGATGTTCAGCATCAGCACCGTGTCCTCGCGGCCGGTGCCCGCGACCTGCCACGGATGCGCGCGGACCGCGTCGGCGACCCTGCGTTCCGGCCCGCCCATGGCCGTGACCAGCCTGCCGAAGGAGCGGGCGAGGCCGGTGAGGGAGAACGCGAACAGTGGCGCGCCGCAGCCGTCGACGCCGACCGCCTCGATCGTCTCGCTGGTGAGGTCGGCGACGGTGGCCTGGACGATCTTCTGCAGCGGATGGATCTCTGACTCGTAGTCCTTGGTCGGCCAGCCGAGTTGCGCGCAGGTCATCAGCATCGCGGCGTGCTTGCCGGAGCAGTTCATGGCGGCCCGGCGTTTCCCGGCCGAGGCCACGGCCAGCATGCTGGACTCGTGCAGCGGGAAGGCGGGTGGGCAGGCCAGTTCGTCCTCGGTCAGCCCCGCGCGGGAAAGCATGGCCAAGGCGCCCTCGACGTGGCCGGGTTCGCCGTTGTGCGATCCGCACCCCAGCGCGAGCTCTTCGTCGCCGATCGTGAGACCGGCGCGGAGCATCCCGACCGCTTGCAGGGGTTTGTTGGACGAACGCGGGTAGACCGGCCGCTCGATGTCGCCTGCGGAGAACCGCACCGAGCCGTCCGGGGCGGTGATCACGAGGGCGCCGCGGTGCACGCTCTCCACGAAACCGGATCGGACGACCTCGACCAGGACCGGGTTCGTCACTCGGATCCGCCGCGTTCGGTGTCGAGCAGATCGTCGACCGACGCCGTGCCCTTGCGGTAGCGGGTCGCGATCTCGGCGTTGATGGTGTCCATGACGCTCTGGACCTCGCGACGGTACGAGGAGACCGAAACCTCTTCGTCGGCGTAGCGGTTGAGGGCGTTGATCAGCTTCTCGTCCGATAGCGCGCTGACATCGGAAAGGTCCGTGTCGCCGATGAGCGCCTCGGCGAACCGGCGGTGCTCACCCGCGCGCGACGGCTCCAGCCGCTGGTGCCTGCCCGAACCGGTGGCCGGGCCGATCGCGTTGTCCGCCAGGATCGCGGCCAGCCGCTCGACGACACTGCTCTCGCCGCCCGAACTCCTGCGCTCCTGCTCGGCCCGCACGATGTCGATCCGCGCGTGCAGCAGACGCCGCAGGTACGACAGGTCGGTCTCCTCCTGCGCGGCCTCGTCGCGGCGCTCGCGCAGCACGGAAAGGGTCAGCTCGCCGAGGTCGCTGAGATACCCAGGGCCGAGCACGCGGTCGATACGACGGCGACCACCGGGCCGGACTTCGATCACCCGCGTAGCTTATCGCGCTCCAGCGAAAATGTTCCGCAGGGAGCGATACCACAAAGATCTCCGCCCCTGACGACACCCTCCGCCACACTGCCGGTCTTTCGGTTCCTTCCAGAGCCCGCCCCCCACCCGTCCCGGGGGCGGCCCCTGGTCCAGTCTACCGGGGGTGGGGTGGGAAAAGTGCTGGTCGGCGGAGTTGTCCACAGGCGGGCAGCGTTGTGGACAACCTGTGGATGACTGTGGTGGGCGCATGTACTTGGATCTTGTGTGAAGGGCGAGTTTCCAGCGCTCAGCCGAGGGAAGGGGTCTTCACGCGCAGCCGCTGTGACCAGCGAGGCGAAAGTGACGTGCCCGCAGGTAGTGAAGGCCTCCTTGAGGGACCCAGAGTCCCTCAAGGAGGCCTTCACGGACCATGCCGCCAAAGACGTCAGGTAGCGAGGGGGCCTTCAAGGTAGGCGAGGAGGCCTTCACGGAACGGCGCAGCCGCAGAGAGAAACCGCCTCAACCTCGCAGCCGCTGAGCCGCCTCCCGGCCAGGAGCCGGAGCCTCACCGGGCACCGAGTCCGGGTCGATGGCCGCCTGCACGACGCGATCCTCGGCACCCACCAGCAGTTCCGCGCCCGGCTGCGTCGAGCGTTTGACCAGCGCCAGCGCGATCGGTCCGAGTTCGTGGTGCTGCACCACGCTGCCGACGCGGCCGACCGTCCGCTCGCCCAGCATCACCGGATCGCCGGTCTCCGGCGTGATCTCCGGCGAACCGTCCAAGTGCAACAGTGCCATGTAGCGCGGCGGGCGCCCGACGTTGTGGACCTTCGCGACGGTCTCCTGCCCTCGGTAGCAGCCCTTCGCGACGTGGGCCGCCGAGTCGACCCAGTTCACCTCGTGCGGGATCGTGCGCTCGTCGGTGTCGAGACCCAACCGCGGCCGCAGCGACTCGACCCGCAGCGCGTCGAACGCCCAGCTGCCGGCCGGTCGCGCGCCCGCGTCGGTCAGGCGGCGCCACCAGTCGGCGAGTTCGGCGCGGGGGACGGCCAGGTCGACGCTGTGCCGCCCCGGCCACGGCATCCGCCGCGCGAAACCGCCGGGAATCGGCACGACCGAGTACGGATCCGAGCCCAGGGAGACATCCACGGCGGACAGCACACGGTCCGCGTCGGGGCCGAGAACGGTCAGCAGCGCCAGCTCATCCGAGACGTCGCGGATGTCCACTTTGGACCAGAACTTCATCGCTTCGAGGTACTCGCGCAGCGGTTGCTTGCCCCCGGACGGCAGTGCGCTGGAGGCCACCGCGCCCCTGTCGCTGTCCAGCCACACCGTGCCGGCCGCGTGCGCGACGACCATGTGCGTGTCGACGCGGCCTTGGCTGTCCAGCACGAGCGCCTCGGTGCCGGTTCCTTCGGCGAGCCCGGTGACATGCTGCGAGATCACCAAATGCAGCCAGGACAACCGTTCTTCCCCGGTCACGGCCAGGATTTGGCGGTGCGAACGGTCGATCACGACCGCGCCGCGCGCGGCCGTCCGTTGCTCGGCGAAGGGGTCACCCCAATGCCACGGGACACCCTCTTCCGGATGCCCGTCGGGTGCCGCGATCGGTCCGGGAAGGTCGAGCAGGGGGGAGCGGTAGGGCATGAAACCCATGCTAGTGAGTACCGTGTCCCCATGCGCGTGCTTGCCTTCCTCGACGGGACCCTGGCCGACCCCGAAGCCGCCCACCTGCGAGTAGACGACCTCGGGTTGCTTCGCGGCGACGGCGTGTTCGAGACGATCCTCGTCGTCGACGGACGGCCCCGCGAGCTCCGCCCGCACCTCGAGCGGCTGGCCCGTTCCGCGGCCATGCTCGACCTGCCGGAGCCGGACCTCGCCGCTTGGGAGCGCGCCGCGCAGGTCGTCATCGACAACTGGTCCGGCCCGGCCGAGATCGCGCTGAAACTGGTGTACACCAGGGGAATCGACGGCGATCCGGAGGCGAAGCCGTTCGGGTTCGCGCTCGGCGTGGAGATCGACGAGAAGGTCCAGCGGGCCCGTGTCGAAGGCGTCGCGGCGATCACCCTCGAACGCGGTATCGAGCCCGACCTCGCCGAGCGCGCGCCGTGGCTGCTGCTGGGTGCGAAGTCGATCTCGTACGGCGTCAACATGGCCGCGCTTCGTGAGGCGGGCCGCCGGGGCGCCAGTGATGTGATTTTCACCGCCGCCGACGGCACGGTCTTCGAAGGGCCGACCTCGACGGTCGTCCTCGCGCGGGACAAGACGCTCTACACGCCGCCGGCGACCATCGGCATCCTGCCGGGAACGACGCAGGCGGCGCTGTTCCGCGGCGCCGAGCGGGCGGGCTGGTCGGTCAAGGTCGAGCCGCTCAAGGTCGCGGACCTCACCGAGGGCGAAGGGCTGTTCCTCGCGTCGTCGGTCCGCAAGCTGACCAGGGTGCACACGCTCGACGGCGCCGCGCTCACCGACTCCAGCGCGATCCACGCCGAGCTGGCCGCCGCGTACGAGAGCGAGTACGCGATCAGCTGAGCGTCGCGCGCAGCTTGGCGATGGTCCGAAGGACCTCGTCCCGGTGCTGGGCCGTCGTCATCCATGCGGGCAGCCTCGCGACCAAGGTCATGCCGGGACGATCCCCGAGCCCGCGTTCGCGCAGCTTCGCCCCGACGGACCGCTCGATCAGGTCGAGGTGCCGGGCGTGGAACGCCCAGAGGGTGTGCCCGCCGCAGCAGTCGGCGCGCAGCCACAGGGGTTCGCGGAAGAACGGGTCGACCGGACGATTCCACGCGCGGTGGTCGGGAGCCGGAGGAACGCGCACCAGCGCGCAGCCTGCGCAGGTCAGCCGTCCGGGTGTGACCGAGGCCTGGCCGGCACAGCGCGGGCAGACGACGAGGATCGGCTCGTCCGCGAGATCCTCGATCCTGGCCTGCGGATCACGGAACCGCGGGACGTCCCTCAGTTGAGCGGGCTGATGATCAGCAGATGCGGCAGGATCGCTTCTTCGCGGTAGGCCGCGATCTTGTGGTGCCCGTCGAGGATCACCGCCGCGTCGGTGGTCTCCAGCACGATGGCGACCGGCCGGTGCCCGCTCTTGATCGCGGTCCGGTAGTACCCGACGCGCGACACGTCGGCGGGCGGCCAGTCGGCGCTCGGGGTCAGGTAGCGGTCCTCGGCCAGCCGCTCGGGTCCGGCGACCTGGTATTCGCCGTCGGCGAAGAGGTCGAGAAGCGGGCGGAGCGTATCGCCGAGCGGGCGCCGCATCTGCCCGGTGGCCAGCGCGATCCGCAGCGACTGCGGAAGCTCTGGTTGGGTGGGGACCGAATTCGTGTCGATGACACCCGTGCCACCGTCGACCTTTACCTGTTCCACACCCTCGTGGACGAGTGAAAGCGGAGAAGGGTTCCGGGTCGGGCCTGTGCGAGGGCCGGGAGTGACGCCTGTCTCACCACGGCCGCCACCGGATAACCACCGGTAGTTGGATGATCCGCCAAGAACACCACCGGCAACCCGTTCGGCGGCACCTGGACGGCGCCCGTCAGCAGGCCTTCGCTCGGCAGTTCCCGCTCCGCGTATTCGGCCGCGCGAGTCAGGGCGGGTCCGTCGAGCCGGAGGCCGACGCGGTTCGATTCCGCCGTCACCGTCCAGGTCTTCGCGAGTGCGGCCGCCGGGTCCTCGAACCAGTGCGCCCGTGGCCCCGGGTCGATCAGCACGACGAGCTCGGCCGGTGCCACCGTGGGCAGCACGACATCGGCGCCGCTCGAGACGGACGGCGTGCCGAGCGGGAGGATGTCGCCCGCTTTCAGCGGCGACGGCCCGATCTCCGAGAGAACGTCCCGCGACCGGCTGCCGAGTTCCGCCCCGACCGCGATTCCGCCGGAAACCGCCAGGTAGCACCGTAATCCGGTGGCAGGAGCACCGATCGCCACGACCTGCCCCGCCGCCAGCCACACCGGCGCGTGCGAGCCGACGGGGCGGCCGTCGACCTCGACGGCGACGGCGGGGCCGGTCACCGCGATGGTGCAGGACGTCGTGGCGCGCAGCCGTAACCCGCCGAACAGGCACTCGACTCCCGCGGCTCCTTCGTCATTGCCGACGAGCCGGTTGGCCAGCTTCAGCGCCGGGACGTCCAGCGCGCCGGACGGCGGGACACCGAGATGCGCGAAACCGGGCCTGCCGAGGTCCTGTACCAGCGCGAGCGGACCGGTCGCGACCACTTCCAGGGCTCTCATCCGGCGCTCCGGAACCGCACGCGGTCGCCCGGTGCCAGCACCGCGGGCGGGTCGGCGCGCGGATCGAACAGGACGGTCCGGGTGTGGCCGATCAGCCGCCAGCCACCGGGCGAGACCCGCGGGTACACGCCGGTGAACTCGCCCGCGATACCGACCGAGCCCGGCGGCACGCGGGTACGCGGAGCGGACAGCCGCGGCTGTCGCAGCGGCTCCGGAAGCCCCGTCAGGTAACCGAATCCTGGCGCGAAGCCGGTGAAGGCCACGGTGTAGACGGCGCCGGTGTGGAGCCGGACAACGTCCTCAGTGGACACTCCGGCGTCCCGCGCGACGAGTTCGAGGTCTTCCCCGTCATAGGTCACGTCGAGCGTGATCTCCCGGGATTCGCCTTCCGGCGGATGTTCGAGGTCGGCGCCCGCGAGCAGTTCGCGGACGGCCGCGAGGGCGCCGGAACCCGGGATCTCCACCACGAGCAGGCTTCGGGCGCCGGGAACGAGTTCGGCGATCCCGGGCGGGCGCGCGGACGTGACCGTCGCGTGCGCCGCCATCGACTCGGTCAGGGAAGCGCAGTCGAGCAGGGCGGCGTGCTCGCCGTAGGCACGCCACCGCATGGGAAGAGGGTCAGCCCACCACGCGACGCAGCAGCGCCGACGTGTGCGGCTGCAGTTCCTGGCCCATCATCGCGCGCTCCTCGACGTAGCCGAGTTCGCCGTTGACGATGCCGTAGAGCCGCTGCGAAGCCGTGACGTCCTTGGCGGTCGAAGTGCGGACGACCGCGTCGGTGCCGAGCTCCCAGGCCGGGACCGAGGCCTTGCCCCGCGGCTTGCCGTAGAAGAGTTCCACGATGCCGGTGTTGTGGGTCAGCAGGAGTTCGATCGTGTCGTCGGCCTGCGGGCGCCAGAACCCGGATTCGCGCGCGGCGGGACGGATGACCTTGCCGTCCTCGTCGAGCAGCCAGGCACGCGCCTCGTGCGTGAGGAACGGGCGGCCGTCGTGCGCGATGGTCAGCTGCATGCCGAACCGGTACGGGCCGTCGATGGTCGGATAGTCGACCTCGCCCTCGCCGCGCCAGACGCCGACCAGCGGCAAAAGCGCCAGGCAGGCGTCGTTGAGGTTCGGCCCCTCGCGCAGGTTCGCCGTATCGCCCGGGATGGGCAGGTCGTCGAATTGCGGAAGGTTCCGGTCGCGCGTGTTTTCCGCGCGCTTTTCCGCGGCCTGGATGGCCTCGTCGCCACTAGCCGTCATCGGTCAGCGCTGGTCCGCGTAAAGCCGGTAGACGACGTACACGGCGAACCAGGTGATCGCGACGCCGGCGAGCACCAGCAGGGTCGTAAACAGGATCTCCACGCCACGCACTTTAGTCGCTACCTGCCCGGACAGGCCTGCCGAGGTCGCGTGGCAGTGCCCACAAGTACGTGAAGGCCCCCTTCCCTCGGCTCAGCCGAGGGAAGGGGGCCTTCACGCGCGAAACGTCAGGCGACGGAGATGGCGAGCTGGTGCACGCCCGGACCCTGCGCGGTGACGGAGGCCTCGCCGTTGCCGGAGCGGTGCAGCGCGCGCACCGTCCAGTCACCGGGGGCCGCGTAGAAGCGGAAATCGCCGTCGGCCGACGAGACCACCTCGCCGGTGAAGTCGCCGCCGCCGTCCAGCAACCGCACGAAGGCGCCGCCGACGGGGCCCTCCGCACCGGTCACCTTGCCTGCCAGCACGACCTGGCCGCGGGTGTCGTAATCGGCGGGCGTGGCCTCCTGGGCCGGTGCGCCGCAGCTGTCATCTGCCATCACTTGGCTCCCAACTCGACCGGCACGCCGACAAGCGAGCCGTATTCCGTCCACGAACCGTCGTAGTTCTTCACCTGGTCATAACCGAGGAGCTCGTGCAGCGCGAACCACGCGATGGACGAACGCTCACCGATCCGGCAGTACGCGATCGTGGCCTTCGACTCGTCGAGGCCCTCGTCGGAGTACAGCTCCTTGATCTCTTCCTCGGTCTTGAAGGTGCCGTCCTCGTTGGCGACCTTCGCCCACGGGACGTTCAGCGCGCCCGGGATGTGGCCAGGAACCTGCGACTGCTCCTGCGGCAGGTGCGCCGGGGCGAGCAGCTTGCCGGAGAACTCGTCGGGCGAGCGCACGTCGACGTAGTTGCTCTTGCCGATCTCGGCGACGACCTCGTCGCGGAACGCGCGGATCGAGAGGTCCTGCTCCTTGGCCTTGTACTCGGTCGGCTCGCGCTTGACCTCGTCCGAGTTCAGCTCCCGGCCGTCGAGCTCCCACTTCTTGCGGCCGCCGTCGAGCAGCTGCACCTTGTCGTGGCCGTAGAGCTTGAAGTACCAGTACGCGTACGCGGCGAACCAGTTGTTGTTGCCGCCGTAGAGGATCACGCGGTCGTCGTTCGAGATGCCCTTCTCGGACAGCAGCTTCTCGAAGCCCTCCTTGTTGACGAAGTCGCGGCGGACACCGTCCTGCAGGTCCTTGCGCCAGTCGAACTTCACCGCACCGCGGATGTGTCCGTTGTCGTACGCGGTCGTGTCCTCGTCGACCTCGATGAACACGACACCCGGGGTGTCCAGGTTCTCCTCGGCCCACTGGGTGGTGACCAGGACGTCTTCACGGCTCATGGGAGCTGACTCTCTTTCTGGGTTAGGACGCGCGAGGGCTGGGGCTGAAACGCTTGATGAGCAGGTACATCTCGCAACCGAGACAGAAGTTGAACGCCGCGTTGAGGAAGGCCGCGAGCAGCGCGAACGCCGTCGCGACGAAGCCGAGCGCGGTCAGGCCGGTGGCGAAACCGACGGTGCCGACCACGGCGAACACGAAACCGACGGCCTGCGCGAACCGCAGCGGGGCGGCATCCTCGCGTTCGGTCGTCGGGCCGAGCCGCGGCGCGACGAGGTAGCGATAGATCAGGGAGTACGGCGCCGGCTTCAGTCCGATGAAGGCACCGATCGCGAACACCACCGCCTGCGCCGCGAGCAGTGGCCACCACTGGGTGATGAGCACGATCGCGAGCACGATCGTCGTCAGGATGGCGGCGAACCGCGGACCACGGGGATCGACGGCCGGTCCTGCGGACATGGTTCCTCCTGCGAACGAGAGGGAAAGAGGTGCGTGCCGGGCGGGCACACGCAGGCGTGGTTCAGCGAACGCCGGGACACAGGCTGCTGCGAACGCGGCACAGGTCCACTGCGCGGCGCTGGGTCAGCAAGGTTCGGGGCAGCCGGTTCACGGGCACGAGGGTACGCAGAGCTCCCTCAGGTTGGGAACCGTGTTCACACCTTGGGACGCTTCCCGAAATCCGGGATCAGGCGTTCGCCAAATGGGGCTTCAGGGCTTCGAGAAGGTCCTGACCTCGGGGAACGCCGCCGACGCGCAAGACCTCCCTGCCGTCCGCGGTCAACGCCAGGGTCGTCGGGGTTCGCAGCACCGACAGCGCCTTGGCGACTTCGGGGGTTTCGGTGACGTCCAGATCGACATGGGTGAGGCCGTCGGTCTTCTCCGCGAGCGCGGACAGGATCGCGCGGGTGTGGCGGCACGGGGCGCAGAACGTCGTGGAGATCTGGACCAGGGTGACGCCCTCGGGCGCGAGGGCGTCGGAGACGCGGCCGGGCAGTGCGGGCGCGGTGGACTTCGCCGCGCGGATGCGGCCGTTGCGCGCCTGCAGCAGCGCGCCCGCGACCCCGCCGAGCACCAGTACGCCCAGCAGCACCCACACCCCGGTCATCCGCAAGTCACCCCTGAGGCTTCGCTCCACTGAAGGCGACGTTCTTGCCTTCACCCTTGATGGTCACCGAGCCGCTGTTCACCCGCACCGACGTCGGGGTCACCGAGAACGGCATCGCGCCCGTGTCGATGGTCGCGTTGAAGTTCGGCAGCAGCGCGTCCTGTACGGCCTGGGGAACGACGGTGGTCTCCTTGTCATTCCCGAACTGGAGCCGCTTGGGTTCGAGACGGATCTTCTGCCCGTCCAGTTCGATCATCGCGAAGCAGAAGATCTCCACCTTCTGCCCGGCGATCTGCACGTTGCCCGAAACCCGGATCCCGGTGCTGGCGGTGTCGACCGGCTCGCCGTTCTCGTTCGTCGCGGTCGGCTTGGTCTCGCCCTGCCCGCTGTCGCCGTTGCGGACGTAGTCCTCGGTGACCGGCTCGATCTTCAGGTTCTCGATCTTGTCCAGCGGTGCCTGCCGCGCGATGTCCGCGGCCTTGATCGTCACCTCGCCCTTGAGCGTGCCGATGACGATCGACTTCGTGTTGCCGGACGTCAGATCCGACAACGGGGCCGTGACGTCGCTCAGGTCGGCGTTGAAGTCCACGTCCCGCAGCCGCGGCGGAACGGCGACGCCCTGCGCGTTGATCGTGATGTGACTGTAGTCACCGGAGAGGGCCTGGGTCAGGAACGGGAAACCGTGCACCGTGACCGCCGGATCGTTGGCCAGATCCAGCTGCTGGCGGGCCTTCTGGGAGATCGTGTGCTCGGCGAACGCCGCCGCCCCGAAATCGGCCCCGACCAGCAGCACCACCAGCACCGCGAGGGCGATGAGCCAGCCCCGGCCACGGCGCTTTCCTCGCTTGGCGGACCGGCCGGAAGACGGTCGGTCGTCACGCGCCACGGGCCTGCTCACCATTGTGTCGAATCTCCTTCGTAAACCTCTTTGGCCAGGTGTGATCGATCCAGCACGGGGTAGGTCCTCGGCTGTTCACCCGCTATTCTCACCAAGCACCGGCTGTAGCCACGTTCGAGGCGACCACGACTGAAGGCGGTGCGGCGATGAGCCTGGACCTTCTGGTACTGACCGCGGAAGCAGATGCCACCACGGTATTGCCCGCTCTGGATCTGCTGCCCCACACCGTACGCGTCCGTGCTCCGGAAGTGACCGCGCTGCTCGACGCCGGCCACCGCGACGTCATCGTCCTCGACGCCCGCAGCGATCTCGCCTCCGCGAAGAGCCTCTGCCGCCTGCTCAAAGGCGCCGGTGAGGACGAAACCTCCACGCCGGTCATCGCCGTCGTCGGCGAAGGCGGCCTGGTCGCGGTCAGCGCGGAATGGCGCACCGACGACATCCTCCTCCCGACGGCCGGTCCCGCCGAGGTCGACGCCCGTCTGCGCCTCGTCACCACCCGCGACGGCGGCGCCGCGCAGGTCGACGCCGAACTCCGGGTCGGCGAGCTGGTCATCGACGAGGCGACCTACACCGCGAAGCTCCGCAAGCGCACCCTCGAACTGACGTACAAGGAATTCGAGCTCCTCAAGTACCTCGCCCAGCACGCGGGCCGGGTGTTCACCCGTGCCCAGCTGCTGCAGGAGGTCTGGGGTTACGACTTCTTCGGTGGCACGCGCACGGTCGACGTCCACGTCCGGCGCCTGCGCGCGAAGCTGGGACCCGAGCACGAGCAGATGATCGGAACCGTGCGCAACGTCGGCTACAAGTTCGAGCGGCCTTCGAAGGGCAGCGCCGCCGCCAAGCAGGCCGTCGCCCCGGACGCGAGCGTCTACGAGCCGACCGAGCTTTCCGCGCACTGAGTCCCCTTTCCTGTCTGACAAGACGTCCGGGCGGGCATCGGGTTCCCCGGTAGGGTCGGTTTCATGCTCGATCTGGCTTGGACCCGTGAACCGGAAACGGAAGAGATCCGCCGCTTCCTGCTCGCCGTGCGCGAGGCCGACGGCCGTCCGGAGGACACCGGGTTCGCCGGTGGGCAGCATCTTCTGGGGCGCCTCGACGGTGAGTTGGTCGCGTACGCGCACCTGGACACCGAAGGCGACTCGCACGGCAACCAGGTCGCCGAACTGTTCGTGCACCCCGCGCATCGCCGCTCCGGGCACGGCAGGGCGCTCGTCAAGGCGCTCGTCGACCACGTCGCGGGCAAGCCGCTGCGCGTCTGGGCGCACGGCGACCATCCCGCCGCCGTCCACCTCGCCGGGACCGAAGGCTTCGAGCGCGCCCGCGAATTGCTGATCCTGCACGCCGATGCAGAGGCCGCGGACTGGCCGGAACCCGTGACGCGCGAAGGGATCACGCTGCGCACGTTCGTCCCCGGTCAGGACGAGGAAGCGATGGTCCGCGTCAACGCGCGCGCCTTCGACTGGCACCCCGAGCAGGGCGCCCTGACCGCCGACGAGGTCCGGGCGACCGAGAAGGAAGCCTGGTTCGACCCCGAGGGCTTCTTCCTCGCGGAAGAGGACGGGAAGGTCATCGGCTTCCACTGGACGAAGGTCCACGAAGCCGTCCCCGGTCGCTTCGGCGGCGAGCCCGCCGGCGAGGTCTACGTCGTCGGCATCGATCCCGACGCCCAGGGCGGTGGCCTCGGGAAGGCGCTCACGCTCGCCGGGCTGCGGTACCTCCGTGATCGCGGGCTGGGCCAAGTGATCTTGTACGTCGAAGGCGACAACGCGCCGGCACTCGCGGTCTATTCGAAGCTCGGCTTCACCCGATACGAGGTAGACGTCCAATACGCTCGGTAACCGCGTTCACACGTGCGGCACTTGACCGGTCACGGAGAGCAGACGCGCAGGTCACGGCTGGGACACGGGCCACTTTCGGAGTAGTCGCGCTGCTCACATCGGCCGCCTTGTTCACCTGTCGTTCACCCTTAGACGGTCGCCTGTCCACTGTCGGTGCTTAGTGTCCGGGTCCGGAAGGAACGCTCCCGTTCCACCGATCCGGCGAAAGTCTCCCAGTGGAGGAAATGCAGTGAAGATCATGCGGCCCGCGGGCGCGATCGGCATCGTGGCCACCGCCGCCCTCGTGCTCGGCGCCTGTGGATCCGACCCGGCGGCGACCAAGCCCGGCAGCACCGGTGCCGCCGCCGCCCCCAGCGGCACGGCCGACGTCGACTGTGGCGGCAAGAACCCGCTTTCCGCCGAGGGCTCGTCCGCGCAGAAGACCGCGATCGACATCTTCGTGCAGGCCTACGCCGCCAAGTGCTCCGGTCAGAAGGTGAACTACAACCCCAGCGGTTCGGGCGCCGGCGTCAAGCAGTTCAACGGCAACCAGGTCGACTTCGCCGGATCCGACTCGCCGCTCAAGTCCGGCGATGAGGCCGACAAGGCCAAGGCCCGGTGCGCCTCCGACGCGTGGAACCTCCCGCTCGTCATCGGCCCCGTCGCGGTCGCCTACAAGGTCTCCGGGGTCGACAAGCTGACCCTGACCCCCGAGGTCACCGCCAAGATCTTCAACGGCGGCATCACCAAGTGGAACGACCCGGCCATCAAGGCGGTCAAGGGCAACGAGAGCGTCAACCTGCCGGACAAGCCGATCCAGGTCATCTCCCGCACCGACGAGTCGGGCACCACCGACAACTTCCAGAAGTACCTGAAGGTCGCCTCGAAGGGCGCCTGGACCCAGGGCGACGGCAAGAAGTTCAACGGTGGCGTCGGTAACGGTGCCGAGAAGTCCAATGGTGTGGCCAGCGCGGTCAAGGCCACCGACGGTGCCATCACCTACGTCGAGTCCGCGTTCGCGAAGGACGGCATCAGCACCGCCCTCATCGACAGCGGCTCCGGCGGTGTCGAGCTGACCGCCGCGAACGTCGCCAAGTCCCTCGACGCGGCGAAGTTCAAGAAGGAGGGCACCAACGACCTCGCGCTGGACCTGGACGCGATCTACTCCAGCAACGTCCCCGGCGCCTACCCGGTCATCCTCGCCACCTACGAGATCGTCTGCTCGAAGTACGCCGACGCCGAGGTCGCGAAGGCCGTCAAGGCCTTCCTGACCGTCGCCGCCACGGACGGCCAGAAGCCGCTCGCGGACAAGGGTTACGTGCCGATCCCGCAGAGCCTGCAGGACAAGGTCCTGACCGCTGTCAAGGCCATCGCCTGACCCTGTTGCCAACCTTCAGGTTGATCAGTAAAAGACAGGCTGGACAGAAGTAGTCGATGAGCGATTCATCTTCGCCCAGAACGCCCACCGGCGACCCCGGTGGGCGTTCTGGCGTCCGCGAGACCTTCACGGAGGACCCGATTTCGGAGCAACCTGCCGCGTCACCGCCCGAGAAGTCCTCGGTGCCGCTCGCGAGCCCCAATTCCAGGACGGTGCGACCCGGTGACCGCATCTTCCAGTTCCTGACCACCGGTGCCGGCGTCTTCGTCGTCGCACTGATCGGCCTGATCGGGTTGTTCCTGCTGGTGCAGGCCATCCCGGCGCTCCAGGCCGACAACGTGAACTTCCTGACCAGCCAGGTCTGGCAGACCACCCCGGAGGACATGCGCTTCGGGATCATGGGCCTGCTGCTCGTCACGGTGTACTCGTCCCTGCTGGCGCTGGTCATCGCGATGCCGATCTCGCTCGGGATCGCCCTCTTCCTCACCCAGTACGCGCCGAAGCGGCTGGCGCGACCGTTCGCGTACGTGATCGACCTGCTCGCCGCGGTCCCCTCGATCATCTACGGCCTGTGGGGCCTCATGGTCTTCGCGCCGACGATCGAGCCCTTCTCCCAGTGGGTCAACGACACCTTCTCGTGGATCCCGATCTTCGCGGCGGGCAACGTCTCGCCGGACATGCGTGGCACGATCTTCACCGCGGGCATCGTGCTGGCCGTGATGATCCTGCCGATCATCACCTCGCTGTCCCGTGAGGTGTTCGAGCGGACCCCCACCCCGCATATCGAAGGCGCGCTGGCCCTGGGCGCCACCCGCTGGGAGGTCATCCGCACCACGGTGCTGCCGTTCGGCAAGGCGGGTTACATCGGTGCTTCGATGCTCGGCCTCGGCCGCGCGCTCGGCGAGACGATCGCGCTCGCGATCATCCTGACCGGCGCGGTGGGCCGCGAGTTCACCTGGAGCCTCTTCGACGGCGGCGCCACGTTCGCCTCGAAGATCGCGGCGGACTACGCGGAGCTCAACAACGAGATCTCGGCGGGCGCGTACATCGCGGCCGGCCTCGTGCTGTTCCTGCTGACGTTCGTCGTCAACTTCGCCGCGCGATCCATCATCGCCAAGAAGGGGGACTGAGCATGTCCACCACGCTCGAGAAGACCCCCGCCACCACGCCCGCCTTCCAGCAGGTCAGCCTGGCCAGGAAGGCCAAGAACGGCTTCGCCACCGCACTGATCTGGCTGTCGTTCCTGATCGCCGTCGTGCCGCTGGTGTGGCTGCTCGCCACCGTGGTCATCAACGGTGTCAAGCGGATCCCCTACAGCAACTGGTGGACCGAGGACTTCGGCTCGGTGCTGTCGGACGAGGTCGGCGGTGGCGTCGCCCACGCCGTCATCGGCTCCGTGCTGCAAGGCCTGGTCTGCGCGATCATCGCGGTGCCGATCGGCATGCTGGTCGCGATCTACCTGGTCGAGTACGGCCGCGGCAAACTCGCGAAGATCACCACGTTCATGGTGGACATCCTCTCCGGTGTCCCCTCGATCGTCGCGGCGCTGTTCATCTACGCCCTGTGGATCACCACGTTCGGCCTCCCGCGCAGCGGTTTCGCCGTGTCGCTCGCCCTGGTGCTGCTGATGATCCCGGTGGTCGTGCGCTCCTCGGAGGAGATGCTGCGGATCGTCCCGGACGACCTGCGCGAAGCCTCCTACGCGCTCGGCGTGCCGAAGTGGAAGACGATCATGAAGATCGTCCTGCCGACCGCGCTGTCCGGCATCATCGGCGGCATCATGATGGCGCTCGCCCGGGTCATGGGCGAGACCGCGCCGCTGCTGGTCCTCGTGGGCTACTCCGCCTACGTGAACTGGGACATCTTCGGTGGCGAGCAGGCCGCTCTGCCGCTTCTGATGAACAACGAACGGGTCAGCAACCCGTTCGACGAAGGTACCGTCGCGTTCGACAGGATCTGGGGAGCGGCGCTCACCCTGGTGCTGATCATCGCGATCGTGAACCTCCTCGCCATGCTCTTTGCCCGTCTTGTCGCCCCGAAGAAGAAGTGAGCTGTTTGAGATGGCCAAACGAATCGACGTCAAAGACGTGGACATCTACTACGGCAAATTCCACGCCGTGGACGGCGTCACCCTCTCGGTGCCGCCGCGGAACGTCACCGCGTTCATCGGCCCGTCGGGCTGCGGCAAGTCGACCGTCCTGCGCACGCTGAACCGCATGCACGAGGTCATCCCCGGCGCCCGCGTCGAGGGCGAGGTGCTGCTCGACGGCGAGGACATCTACGGTGCCGGGGTCGACCCGGTGCAGGTCCGCCGCACGATCGGCATGGTGTTCCAGCGGCCCAACCCCTTCCCGACGATGTCCATCCGCGACAACGTCGTGGCCGGCCTGCGCCTGGGCGGCACCAAGGGCAAGAAGGAACTCGACGACGTCGCCGAGCGCGCCCTGCGCGGCGCGAACCTGTGGAACGAGGTCAAGGACCGGCTGAACAAGCCGGGCGGCGGCCTCTCCGGTGGTCAGCAGCAGCGACTCTGCATCGCGCGGGCGATCGCCGTGCGGCCCGACGTGCTGCTGATGGACGAGCCGTGCTCCGCGCTCGACCCGATCTCGACCCTCGCCATCGAGGACCTGATCGGTGAGCTCAAGAAGGAGTACACGATCGTCATCGTGACGCACAACATGCAGCAGGCGGCGCGGGTGTCGGACCAGACCGCGTTCTTCAACCTGGCGGGCGTCGGCCAGCCGGGTCGCCTGGTGGAGCTGAACGACACCGAGAAGATCTTCTCGAACCCGGACGAGAAGGCGACCGAGGACTACATCTCGGGCCGCTTCGGCTGAGTCTCTCTTATTGCGTGAAGGCCCCCTTCCCTCGGCTCAGCCGAGGAAAGGGGGCCTTCACGCGCTTGGGCTCTGGCAGGGTGGGGAGCACAGGTGACGGTCTCGCGCGGGTTTGGCCATCTCGTGTGATTGAACGGACGACACGTGTGATTGAACGGACGACACGCGTGTCCAGAGGGACGGCTCGCCGCGTAGTCCAGCCGCGGCAGTGTCGTCCGCCTGATCACGCGTGTCGTCCATCGGCTCACGTGTGTCGTCCGCCTGATCACGCGAAACGACCGACATCGGCCCAGGCGGTCGTGAGTGGCGTGAGTCAGTCCGCGAGCGTCGGCCCGTGAGACGACGAAGGGGCCCTTCACCGCTGAGATGCGGTGAAGGGCCCCTGCGCGACGGAAGTTACAGCTCGTCGGGACCGTAGCCGGGCATCTTGCCGGTCACCACGAAGATCATCCGGCGCGCGACCGAGACGGCGTGGTCGGCGAAGCGCTCGTAGAAGCGGCCCAGCAGGGTGACGTCCACGGCCGCGGCGACGCCGTGGTCCCAGTTCCGGTCCATGATGACCGTGAACAGGTGCTTGTGGATCTCGTCGACCTCGTCGTCGTCCGACTCGATCGTGCGGGCGGCCTCGACATCCTTGGACTTGATGACCTGCTCGACCTGGCGGGCCAGATTCACCCCGACCTCGCCCATCTTGGCGAAGTCGGCCTTCACCTCGTCGGGCAGCACGGGATCCGGGTGACGGCGGCGCGCGGCCTTGGCCACGTGCAGTGCCAGATCGCCCATTCGCTCCAGGCTCTCCGCCGCGTGGATCGCGGCGAGGACGGTCCGCAGGTCGGTCGCGACAGGTGCCTGCAGGGCCAGCAGCGCGTACGCCTGCTCCTCGCATTCGGCGCGCGCGTCGTCGACCTTCGCGTCGTCGCTGATCACCTGCTCGGCGAGTCCGAGATCGACCTCGAGCAACGCCCGGGTCGCCCGCTCCATCGCGTCGGCGACCTGGAGCGACATGCTCGCTAGGTTCTCGGCGAGCTGTTCGAGTTCGACATGGTAAGCCTCACGCATGGCCCAACCCTACGGGGAACAGGGACCAAAAGCCGCATCCCAGAGTGAACCCGACGTGAACCCGGACTAACGAATGATCCTCAGCCTGAGCTGCTGCTCTTCTTGGCGCCGCCGGATTTGGCGGAGCTGGTCGGAGCGGACGGCGTGTCACCGGCAGCGGGAGGTGCCGGCGCCTTCTCCTCCAGCGGGGTGTTGTTGATCAGCGCGTCGAAGACGGCCTTCGCCCTGCTCTGGACCAGCACCTCGTTGCCGCGCTTGTTCGCCTCTTCGGTGGTGGGCACGGTCAGGAACTTGACCTTGTCCGACCCCATCCCGCGCATCGACTTCGCCAGCGTCATCATCTGCTTGATGCCGAGGTTCTCGCCGAAGGTGGCCTTGGCGAACGCGTCGATGAACCCGCTGAGCTTGCCGGTGTCCAGGATGACTTCCTTCGACATCACGGTCTTCAGCAGCGCGCCGAGGAAGGCCTGCTGCCGTTTGATCCGGCCGTAGTCCGACGTCGGGTCGCCCTTGACGTGCCGCGCCCGGACGTAGTTCAGCGCCTGGTCGCCGGAGATCCGCACCTCGCCGGCCTGCGGGATGATCATGCCGAGCGTGGTGTCGTCGACCGGCTTCTCGTTGTACACGGTGACGCCCTGCACGGCGTCGACCATGGATTTGAAGCCGTTGAAGTCGATCCCGACGAAGTGGTTCATCTTCATGCCGGTGATCTGCTGGATGACCTTCGTGACGCACTGCGGGCCGCCGACCGCGTAAGCCGTGTTCAGCTTCGCGATCTTCTGCGCCGGCGAGGTCTCCTCCGAGTACGACGACGTCGCGGGATCCCAGCGCTTGCATTCCGGGCGGCTGATCTCCAGGTCGCGCGGGAAGGACACCATGACGACGCGCTGCCGGTCGGCGGGGACGTGCGCGATCATGACCGTGTCCGAACGGGCGCCCGGAGTGCCGTCGGCGTCGCCGACGCCGTCTTCGGCGGCCGCACCGTCGCGACTGTCGGAACCGACCATCAGGAAGTTCTCGTCGCCGGTCTGACCCGCGGCGTCCTGGATGTCGGACGAGTCTTCGTCGAGCGAAGCGACGGTGTTGAACTTCGCGTCGAACCAGGTCTGGGCGCCCCACGCCGAACCGATGGAGAGGAACACGAGCGCGGCGACCACGGCGGCGGCGATCCGGCCTGCCTTGGCCGTCTGCCTGGTCTTGCGTTCCTTCTTCTCCTGCAGCCGGGTCTGCGGCGCCGACTCCTCGGCGGCTTCCGCGGGCGCCGAATCGGTGGTCGTGACCACCCGCTGCAGTGCCGTGCGGGTCTGCTCCAGCAATGCGGCGGGGCGGGCGGCGAGCCGTTCGCGGCGCTCGCGTTTCTTGGCCTCTTCGGCCTCGAGTTCGTCGTGCGCGGCGGAGAACCGGGCCAGCGTGTGGTCGATCTTCCGCTTGGTGATCGTCGCGTCGTCGATCGCCTCGAGCTCGTCGGTCATGGTGAGCCGGTCCATCTCGGACCTCGGCGGGACACCCGGCGACGGCGGCGGGACCGGTGCCTGCTGCACCGGCCGCTGCACCGGGCGGCGGGGACGACGCGGGGGCGGCGGTGCCGCGGGCTGCTGCTGCGCGCCCGGGTTCACCAACGGCGGGCGGCGCTGAGTCGGCGCTTCGGGACCGGGCGCGGCCTGTGTGGCGCGGCGCGGCTGACGCGCGCGAGGCGGACGCGGGGTCTCGGTGGGCTGCGGGTTCCGCGGTGGCGTCTGTGCTCGCGGCGTGGCGGGTTTGGCCGCGCGAGGCGCGGGTGCCGGGCTTTCGACGGGAGCGGCCGGACGAGGACGGCGAGGTGCGGGCGGCTCCGTCCGAGCGGCGCGCGCACCGGGTCTCGGCGGCTCGGGCGCCGGTTCGCTCTGGCGGAGGCGGCGCGGAGCCGGCGCGTCGGCGGTGGGATCGAAGACCGGGCGTTCACCGGTGTGACGTGCGACGACGTCGGAAACACTGATCCCGCCGTGGGTGTCCATCGAGCGGCGTCGGGCCCTGCGGCCGCGCTCACCGGCGCTCCTGTCGGTGTGACTGTGGCGACCGGTCCCCGGGTTGTGGTGCTCGTCGGGCACTCGGTCTCCTTTCACGACTCGTCGAAGCTCGTTCGTTATCGTACGGACACCTCGGGTTCGTGACGACAACCATCCCGGAATTTTCTTCACGCAAGGTACCGAGAAGCGCCGAACGGTCCATGCGATCGGGTGAGCGGTCGTGGTTAAAGCTGCGTTAAAAGGCGTGAAACCGCTACGCAGAGTGCGACGCTTGATCGAGTGGGTGGCTAGGCGCCCGCGGACTCGGCCGCGTTCACCGGCTGAGGAATCGTTCGTGACGATTCCTCGTCCTGATAGGCCACTTTGTTTCTCCCCGCCCGTTTCGCCATATACAACAAAGCGTCGGCGCTGCGCAACTGCCGTTCCGGTTCCGCCGCGATATCCGGTTCCGTGCGGCTTTCGTGCGCGAGTCCCACGCTGATCGTCACCGAGAGGCCGGGACGGATCCGGCGCCACGGATGGCGGGCCACCCGGATACGGGCGGTGTCGGCGATGCGCACGGCGCGGGCGGCGTCGACGTCGGGGATGACGAGCGCGAATTCCTCGCCGCCGTAGCGGGCGCAGAACGCTTCCGGCGGGAGTCCTTGCTGCAGGAGGTCGGCCACCTCCCGGAGTACGCGGTCGCCGACCAGATGCCCGAAAGTGTCGTTGACGCCCTTGAACAGGTCGAGATCGACCAAGGCGATGGCGACACCGGGCGGGCCGCGGTGGTCGACGGCCGGGCCGTGCAGCCACTGATCGAGGTAACGGCGGTTGTAACTGGACGTCAGGGTGTCCCGCAGGCTGCCCGCCCTGGCGAGGTCCAAAGCGGACTGGAGGTGGTGGTACGCGCGGCGCCAATCACCCTGCGTGGCGAGGACTCGCGCGATCGACTCGTGCAGGCTGAGCAGATCGGTGGTCGGCGCGCCCGATGGGAGCGCGGCCTCGTCGTCGGCTGCCACGCTCACCTCCGCCACGAATTGGTTTTCGTCGTATAGGAGGGATCTCTTGAGGTGTGAGTACGGGCCAAAGTGAATATCGCTCAAGAGGACGACGATTCGGCGCCATTGTCACGCACCGGAGTGCCGTTCCCTAAGGAGGAAAACGGCTCGACGTCTTTGAGCTGCGAAAACTGATCTTTCGCCCAGTAACTCACGTCAGTCACATCGTCATTCAGCAACAGTGCGTAATCATTCCAGCTCAGCCACCGCCAGTCGCCGACCTCGTCCGGATGCGGTTCCGGATCTTCGTCGACCCAGGCGACGAACACCGGGCAGAACTCGTTCTCGACCACGCCTTCGAACGGCGGCGTGGAGTAGCGATAGGACGGGAGGACACACCGGAGTCCGTCCAATCGGGGCAAGCCGAGCTCGAAGGCGGCCCGGCGACGGACGGCCTCCTCGATCGGTTCACCCGGTGCGGGATGCCCGCAGACACTGTTGGTCCAGACCCGGGGCCACACCTTCTTGGTGGCGGCGCGGCTGGTGATCAGCAGGGCCTGGTCGCTGCTGCGCAACAGATAGCAGGAGAACGCGAGGTGCAGCCGGGTGTTCTCGTGGTGGGCAGCCAGCTTGGGCGCGGTTTCACCGGTCGGCTCGCCGTCCTCGGTGACGTAGACGATGCGTTCGGTGTCCACTTCGGTCATGTTGTTCATCGGCCCCACTGAACCAGCAGGCCCGCTGTAACCGGTACCGCGACCAGAGTTACCCCTGTTAGTGGGATGAAAGGTGCTCCACGAGCAAAGAAGTGACGGCTTCGGGTGCCTCTTCCACCACCCAGTGTGAGACGTCCTCGATCATCTCGAAGCGGTACGGACCGGTGACCCGGTTCGCGGTGTCGAGCGCGGCCGTCGAGCCGAAGGCGGCGTCCTCGGTGCTCCAGATGTAGAGCGTCGGCACGTCGATCGGGCCGATCTTCCCGCCGGGGCGGCCGGCGCGGTACCAGTTGAGCGCGGCGGTCAGCGCGCCCGGTTCGGTCAGGCGCCGGACGTACTCGTCGACCTTGCTCGGCGACACCTTCCAGTCGAACATGCGGCGCAGCGCGTCGGCGTCGTTCTCGAGCATCCGCCGTTCGGTGACCCTGGTCTGCCGCCACTCGGTCATGTACCCCGAACGGAGGTGCTGGTCCTCGTCGGTCTTCATGGCCTCCGCCAGCGCCGCCGGATGTGGCGTCGAAATCACGGCGAGACTGCGGAGCCTGCCGGGATGCGCGTCGGCCGTCCACCATGCGACGGCGCCGCCCCAGTCGTGCCCGACAAGATCGAATTCGTTCCACCCCAAGCGATCCGCGATCGCGACGACGTCACCGACGAGGTGGTCGATGGTGTACTCGGACGCCTGTTCCGGCCGGACGTCCGGGGAGTAGCCGCGCTGATCCGGGGCCACCGCGCGATAGCCGAGCACGCCGAGCGTCGCGACCTGGTGCTCCCATTCCACCGCTGCCTCGGGAAAGCCGTGCAGCAGCAGGACAGGGCGGCCGTCCTCGGGGCCGGCCGCGATGGCGTCGAAGGAACCGGCCGCGGTGGGGATGCTCAGCTGCTCGATCACGACGCCGACTTTACGGGGACGGCTAGCCGCCCGAATGCATGTCCTCGGCCTCGGGCACGCAGTCGTCGTCCGGGTCGTCGAGCCAGCCGTGCGGCAGCGTGACCTTGCCCGGCGAACCCTGCCGCCCGCGCGGCCCGGTGGCGGCGCTGGGGAACGGGGCGTCGTGGTCGAGCTTGGCGATGAGATCGTCGAGTTCGTCCATGCTGGACAACATCGCGAAACCGCGGCGAAGTTCGGAGCCGACCGGGAAACCCATGAAGTACCAAGCCATGTGCTTGCGGATGTCGCGCATGGCCTTGTCGTGGCCGTCGTGCTCGACGAGCAGCTCCGTGTGGCGGCGCAGCACCTTCGCGACCTCGCCGAGGTTCGGCGGCGTCGGCTGCGGGCGCCCGGCGAAGGCGGCTTCCAGTTCGCCGAACAGCCACGGCCTGCCCAGGCAACCGCGGCCGACGACGACACCGTCGCAGCCGGTCTCGTCGACCATCCGCAACGCGTCTTCGGCGGAGAAGATGTCGCCGTTGCCGAGCACCGGAATGCTGGTGACCGCTTCCTTCAGTGCCGCGATCTTCGTCCAGTCGGCCTGGCCGGAGTAGCGCTGCGCGGCGGTGCGCGCGTGCAGGCTGACCGCCGCCGCGCCCTCCGCCTCGGCGATGCGCCCGGCGTCGAGGTAGGTCAGGTGGTCGTCGTCGATACCCACCCGGAACTTGACCGTGAACGGCACACCCGCCTCGGCCGCGGCCTTCGCCGACTCGCGCACGATGTCGGCGAACAGCTTGCGTTTGAACGGCAGCGCCGCTCCGCCGCCCTTGCGCGTCACCTTCGCCACCGGGCAGCCGAAGTTGCTGTCGATGTGGTCGGCGAGCCCCTCGCCGGTGATGATGCGGACGGCCTCGGCCATGGTCTTGGGGTCGACCCCGTAAAGCTGCATGGACCTGGGCTTTTCGTTCTCGCCGAAGGTCATCATGTGCATCGTGCCGGGGTGGCGCTCGACCACCGCGCGGGCGGTGATCATCTCGCAGACGTAGATACCGGCGCCGTACTCCTGGCACAACTGCCGGAACGCGACGTTGGTGATGCCGGCCATGGGAGCGAGCACGACCGGCGGATCGACCTCGTAGGGGCCGATCTTCAGGCTGGGCTTGCTCAACGTGGCTGTCACGTCCTCCATTGTCGCCTGTGGTGTCTGTCACTCGCAGGTGGGCCGGGTCGTTGCTGTTCAGCGGCCGGTTCGGAGCACTGGTTCCAGGCGGTGACTCATGATGCCCCGTGTGCCGGGTTCGTCAGGACGACTTCGCCAACTGGCTGACTCGCTGGAACGACATGCCGAGCACTTCGCCCGCTTCGCGTTGCGAAACCCCAAGAGCGAGCAGTTCTTGAACTGCCGCACGGTGTTCCGCGGCGGCTTCGGCCTGCTTGCGTTGAGCCTCTTCGCGTAGGACTTCGGCGCGCGCTTGGTGATCCTTCACCGAACTCGGCAGGCGCACTTCGAGGTGCAAGTCGTATTCGTCGTCTTCGACGCCGTCCATGATTTCGATGAGCTCGTTGGCCATCGTCACGACGTCCTTGTAGCGGAGAGCCTGGGTGGAACGGTCGATCTCGCGGACGCGGATGAGCCAGAACCTTCCGTCGCGAGTGACTTCGGCGTGGTAGGTCTTCACTTCCTCCACCATCCTTTCCCGAGGACGCCCTCGCATTCCTTGAAGATGTCGACGGCGAAGACCTCGCCCAGTTCGGTATGGCGCGGGATGGGCACCACTACGCCGTTCAAGGTGTAGATGGTGTGGTTGGCGCCTTCCCGTTCCAGGATCCACGCCGCGCTTTGCCGCCTGGCGGCGACAGCGATCTTCTTGATGACCTCTCGTCGTCTCACAGGGTATGTCTAGGGAGGGCTAGACGCAACCGTCAAGGGCGGGCTAGACATCTCCTGAGATGGGATGAAAAAGGTCGTCTCGTTGCGACTGTGCAACGCGGCGGATCCATGGCGGCGGGCGAAACCCTGTTAAGCATGCCGACCTTCTGCGGGCGCTCCGCGTGTGGCTCGATCGCGATGATCTTGCAGGTCGCGACCACATCGTCATCACGATTGAGTAGTGCTACGGATCCCTCAACGGGTCTGAGGCCGCATGCTGATCGCCATGACCACCGATGGGGATGTGCTCCTCAGGCTCGCCGGGGAGATCGACGACCTTGGGGCCCGCCTCGCGCGGGTCGGCACGGAGCTGCGGACCGTCCAGTCCGCGGCGGAGCCGAAGCACGAAGAGGCGCCTGAGCAGGAACCGCAGGCCGAACAGCCCGCGCAGCAGACGCCGCCCCAGGCCGAGCAGGCCCCGCAGCCGCAGGCCGAGCAGCCCGCACCTCAGGTGCCGCCCCAGCAGACCCCGCAGCCGCAGGTGCCGCAGCAGCCGTACGCCCACCCCCACCCTCAGCACCAGCAGTACGCCCACTACCAGCAGCAATACCAGCAGGCCCAGTACCAGCAGGCCCAGTACGCGCAGTGGCAGCAACAGCAGTACCGCCAGCAGTATCAGCAGCCCTATCGCCCGTACCAGCCCGCGCCGAAGGTGTCGCTCGCCGAGAAGCTGGGCAAGGAAGGCGCGGGCAGCAGGCTGCTGGCCTGGATCGGCGGCGCGGTCACGTTGCTCGGCATCGTGCTGTTCCTCGTGCTCGCGATCCAGCGTGGCTGGTTCGGCCCGTTGCCGCGGGTGATCGGCGGTGCCGTGTTCGGCGCGGCACTGGTCGGGATCGGGCTTCGCCTGCACCGCACGCCGGCGGGCCGCACGGGCGCGTTCGCGCTCGCCGCCACCGGCATCGGCGCGTTGTACCTCGACGCCATCGCCGCGACGACGATGTACGAGTACCTCCCGGCCTACGCCGGTCTCGCGCTCGGGCTCCTGATCGCGGTCGGCGGGTTGCTGCTGGCCGTGCGGTGGAAGTCGTCGCTGCTCGCGACGGCCGTCGTGCTCGGCTGTGTGGTCTGCGCGCCGATCATCACGCAGGGTTTCACCCCGCAACTGGTCGCGTTCCTGCTGGCGGTCCAGGTCGCGTCAACGCCGGTGCAGCTGCGCCAGTCGTGGCCGTCGGTCGCGGTCGCGGCGGGGATCCCGCCGTTGGTCGCGTCGGTCTTCAGCACGGCGTTCGCCGGGGTCGGCGGTAGCACGGCCAACACCGCCGCCGCGCTGGCCGCGGGAGGCGTGGGGCTCGCGCTGGCCCTGATCGTCACCGCCAAGCGGCCCGGAGACGCCGCCGCGCTCGCCCTGCTCGCCGTCGCCCCCGCGCCTTCCCTGCTCGCCGCGTTGTTCCTGCCGAAGACCCCGGCCGTGCTCGTCACGGCGTCGGTCGCGCTGGTGCTGCTCGCGGTGTGGGCGGCCGGGCAGTGGCTCGACGGCTGGACCGGTGATCTCGCGGGCGCCGCCGGGCTGGTCGCGGCCCTTCAGACGACGATGACGCTGTTCGACGGCAGTGCCCGTTCGGCGATCCTCATCGGCGAAGGGGTCTTGCTGGCACTGGTCGCGCTGTGGACGAAGAAGCACGTGGCGCTCTTCGGCGGGCTGGGCTTCACCGTCATCGGCGGCATGATCGCGCTGGTCTTCGACGTCCCGCCGACGCTCTTCTTCCTGATCCGGAACCGTCCGGACGCCGACCTCGTCGCCGCCTTCCTGGTGGCACTGGCGATCCTGGCCGTCTCGATCACGCTTCCGTGGGTCGCCCACCGGCTCGGGCTGTTCAAGGCCGCAGCGGAGAACGTGGTGCCGTGGCTCGTCGCCGGGGTCTGCGGGCTCTACGGCGCGGGCGCGATGGTGCTGTGCGGCGCGATGCTGGCCGTTCCCGGCCGGTCGGGTTTCCTGGTCGGCCACGTCGTGATCACGGTGTCCTGGACGGTCGCCGCGCTGGTGCTGCTCGTCCGCGGCATCTCCGCGGTCAACCTGCGGGTGATCGGTTTCGTGCTGGTGGGCGCGGCGGTGCTGAAGCTGGTGCTGTTCGACCTCGCCGCGCTGGACGGCCTGGCCAGGGTCGCCGCCTTCCTCATCGCCGGACTGGTGCTGCTCGGCGCGGGGTCGCGGTACGCGAAACTCGTCGCGTCCCGCTGAGCGGACGAGGAAGAAAAGCCGCCGGGTCGTGGTTGGTCGGTTCATGAGCTACCGACCCGACCCGCGGCTCGCCGAGCGGGCGAAGGAGAACGTCGCCTGGCTGACCACGATCAGCCCGAAGGGCCGTCCTTCGCCCCGCCCGGTGTGGTTC
Organism: Amycolatopsis sp. TNS106; assembly: GCF_019330265.1. Taxonomy (NCBI): domain Bacteria; kingdom Bacillati; phylum Actinomycetota; class Actinomycetes; order Pseudonocardiales; family Pseudonocardiaceae; genus Amycolatopsis; species Amycolatopsis sp. TNS106. The sequence goes on from NZ_CP024972.1 coordinate 6,753,506, forward strand.
GTGCTCGAAGGTGACGACATCATCGTCTTCAGCCAGCCGGACACGGCGAAGACCCGCCACATCGAAGGCAACCCCGAGGTCAGCCTTCATTTCAACAGCGACGAGCACGGCGGCTCGATCCTGGTGATCGGCGGCAAGGCCGAGATCCTGCCGGACGGTGTCGCGTCGGAGCAGCCGGGCTTCCTCGAAAAGTACGAGAAGCACTATCCGGCGATCGACTACGACGTCCCGAAATTCGACCGGGAGTACCACGTCCGGATCAGGATCCGGCCCGAACGTACCTGGGGCTTCTAGAAACCGACGGTCACGCAGGCCAGCCTGGCGCCCGCGGTCCCGGCGTGGCCCGGGTGGGTGTGCGTATGCGTTTCGTGGATCACGATGGAGTTCGCGCGCCGATCGGTGAACGTCCAGTCCACTTTGGACACGGCGGCGCCGCGGCCGGTGGCGTCGGTGGTGAGGTCGAGCCAGATCTCGTTGCGAGGGTTGGCGTAGGCCGGATCCACCGAAGGCTTCACCGGGTCTTCGACGTTCTGGTAGTGCGGTCCGGCGAGATCACCGGTGGCACCGCACGGCTTCGTGTGCGCGTGGGCACCGTATTCGCGGTTGGGCAGCAGGCCGGTCACGAGGATCGCGGTCGAGGTGCCGTGGGCCTTGGACGTCAGCCCGAAGACGTGCGCGCGGGCGCCGGGCGGCACCAGTTCGGGTTTGTAGCTCGTGAGGCCGCTCTTGGCGGTGATCACGTGGACGCGGGAGCCGGGGACGGCGGTGGCCGGTCCGGCGCCTGCGGTCAGGGCCAGTGCGGCCGCGGACAGGACAAGCGAGAGTACGGGGACGGGGCGCATGCCCCTTGCCTAGTCCGCACGAATCGGACACGCCAGGGTGGTCACTCGGTCGGGCGATCATTCTCGAACTATGGGCAGGGTAAGTGAGTACAAATCCTTCGGATCGCACCTGGCTGGTCGCGGTCGCCGCCGCTCTTTGGGGTACCGACGGGCTTTTGCGGCTCCCGCTCGCCGAGGCGCTCCCGGCGGCCACGGTCGTTTTCTGGGAGCACCTGCTGGTGGTGCTCGTGCTGAGTCCCCTCATCCCCGGTGCCATCAGGGCGCTGCGCCGCACCGGCCCGCGGGAATGGCTGGCCGTGCTCGCCATCGGCGGCGGGTCTTCCGCGCTCGCGACGGCGATGTTCACCGCGGCCTTCAAACTGGGCGATCCCGTGACGCCGTTGGTACTGCAGAAGCTCCAGCCGGTGTTCGCCGTGCTGGCGGCGTACTTCGTCCTCCGTGAGCGGGTTCGCCCCGGGTACGCCTTGTTCGCGATCCCGGCGCTGCTCGGCGCCTGGCTGCTGGCCTTCAAGGATCCGCTGAACATCCAGGTCGCCGCGGCGAAGGCGGCGCTGCTGGCGGTCGGCGCGGCCGCGCTGTGGGCGGCGGGCACGGTGCTCGGACGGCTGCTCTCCACCGAACTGGCGCCGAAGGAGGTCACCACGCTGCGCTTCACGGTCGGGCTCCCGGTCTCGGCGGGCATCGTGGCGTACCAGGGCGGCCAGTTCGCGGTCGGCTGGGACAACGCGCTCGGGCTCGCCTTGCTCGCGCTGGTCCCCGGCTTGCTGGCGCTGAGCCTGTACTACGTGGGCCTGCGGTCGACGCCCGCGGCCAGGGCGACACTGGCCGAGCTGGCGTTCCCCGTCACGGCGGCCGTTATCGGCGTATTGTGCTTGAACGCCGAATTGTCGGGTACTCAGTGGCTGGGCCTCGCCGTGGTCGTGGTGTCAGTGACTTCGCTCGGCTGGCATGAAAAGGTCAGGCGTCAACCGATGGTCTTGGAGCCGTTGAATGGTCGAGCACACCGGCGAGACGAAGAACGAACGCCTGACCCGCAACGTCAGTGAGCTCCTCCAGGAGCTGCGGGTCGCGCAGGCCGGTGTCCAGATCCTCTTCGGCTTCCTGCTCACGGTGGTGTTCACCGACGAGTTCCACGAGGCGAGCGGATTCGAGAAATCCGTCCACCTGACGGCGGTCCTGCTCACGGTCTGTTCGACGGTGCTGCTGACGGCGCCCGCCGCGTGGCACCGGCTGCTGTTCCGCACCGGGAATCGTGAGCGGATCCTCACCGTCGGCAACCGGTCCGTCCTGGTCGGGCTCGGCTGCCTCGCGGCCGCCATCACCACCACCGTCGCGCTCATCGCCAAGGTCGTCTTCGGCCCGATCGCGATGACGATCCTCGGCGTGGTGACGACGGTGCTGTTCGTCGTCATGTGGTTCGTGGTGCCGAAGAAGATCGACCGCAACGGCGACTGATCAGCGGCCGGTGCGCACCGGGGTGCCGTCGGGCAGGCCGAATGCGGCGGGCGAGACGTCGCGAGGGTCGTCCGGGCTCGCGCCGCCGAGCACCCGGCGGGCGCCGACCCACGAGAACATCTCCTTGACCGAAGGCGAGTAGCCCGCCCCGTCCTTCGCGACCTTCCGGTCGAGCACGCGGTACCCGCCGGCGGTCCGTTCGACGCGGTAGACCATCGGCTGCCGCCGGAATCCGCCGCGCGTGACGAGCCCGTCGCCCTCTTTCGCGACCTCGTCGCAGCTCGCGACCAGGCCGATCTTGACCAGGTCGCCGTCTGGCCGGGTCTCGATCACCTTCTGCGTGCACACCCACCGGATTCCCGCCTCCCTGGAACCGGCGAGCGCGCGCAGATTCTCGTCGATTCCGGGCAGGGCCTCCCTCGCGACGGTGTCGTCCACCGAAGGCATCTCGTCCACGATCCACCAGCCTGCCGCGGCCACCACCACACCGACCCCGGCGAGCACGGGCCAGCGTTTGACGTTCCCCATGGGACGAAGCTACCGAGCGGGGCAAGTGTTCATCCGCGGTTCGGGACGCGTTGCCTCCGCGACCGTAGGTTGCGGCCGTGAACGACTCCTCCAGACGGACCTTCCTGCGCGGCGCGGGCCTGCTCGGCGCCGGTGCGGCGGTCTCCGCGTTACCCGCGCTAGGTGCTCCCGCCGCTTCGGCGACCTTCGGCCGGCACGACCCGGACTTCGAAGACGGCCGCTTCACCCTCGCGGTGCTGCCCGACACCCAGTACCTCTTCGACGCCGACCGCGGTGACCCCGCGCCGTTGGACGCCACCCTGCGGTACGTCACCGGCGGCGACGAGAACATCGTCTTCCTGGCGCATCTCGGCGACCTCACCGAGAACGGGCAGCCCGGCGAATTCGAGCAGATCAGCCGCTCGTTCCAGCACCTGGACCGGCGCCGGTTCCCGTACAGCACGCTGGCGGGCAACCACGACATCAAGTCCTCCACCGACGACCAGCGCGGCCGTACGCCGTACCTGGACGCGTTCGGGCCGCACCGGCAGCGGGGTTCGCGGACCTTCCGGGGTGCGAGCCCGGACGGCTACAACAGCCACCACGTCTTCCGTGCGGGCGGCCGCGAGTGGCTGCTGCTCGCGCTCGACTGGCGGCCGTCGGCGGGCGGGCTGGAGTGGGCGCGGTCGGTGCTCGCGCGGAACCTGCGGCTTCCGGCCATCCTGACCATCCATGAATTGGTATGGGCCGACGAGGCCGGGCAGGCGCGGTTCTCGGAGTTCGGGCAGAAGGTCTGGGACGAGCTGATCGACGGGAACGATCAGATCTTCCTGACGCTCAACGGGCACTTCTGGCCACCGGGACGCGCGGTGAAGCAGAACCGGGCGGGCCACGACGTCCATCTGCACATCACGAACTACCAGGACCGCTACTACGGCGGCAGCGCGATGATCCGGCTCTACCGCTTCGACCTGGCGCGGAACGTGATCGACGTCCGCACCGTCTCGCCATGGCTGGCGGACCAGGCGCCGCGGCTGAACGAGCTGCAACGGCAGGAGATCGAACGCACCGGCCCGGCCGACTACTTCAGCCTGGAGATCGACTTCGAGTCGAGGTTCGCCGGATTCGCGCCGGTCCCGGTCCCGCCCGCGCGGCCTGCCGAACGGCAGCTGATCCGCGGGACCGTGGCCTATTGGCGGTTCGAAGGGCGTGACGGCACGCCGGTGGACGGTGTCCGTGACCTTTCGGGGCGGGGCAACGACCTGGTCCGGGTGACCCTGCCCGGCAGCGCGCCCGAGGCGTTGCGGTTCTCCGGCGAGTTCTCCGGGCGGCAGCCGTCGAGGTCGAGTCTCCGGTTCGACGGCGGCAAGAAACCGGCGCGCGGCGGATATCTGCGCACGGCGGACTCCGCGCCGATGAACGCGGAGACGTTCGCGCGCGGCTACACCGTCGAAGCGTTCGTCAAGCTGCCCGCGGATTTCAAGGACGGAAAGCACGCCTGGGCCGCGATCTTCGGCAGGCAGGGCGCCGGCGGCAAGGCGGGCAAGACCGGCGACGATCCCGGCGAACCCTCGGCCACACTGTCCCTTTCGGACGGTGCCGCGTTCCAGTGGGCGGTGTTCCCGGTGAACCAGAACGGGATTTCCACCTGCTGGGGGCACGAACTGGCGCTGGAGGAATGGATCCACGTCGCGGCGGTCAACGACGGCAGGCGCACGACGCTCTACGTCGACGGCTGCCCGGTGCTGCGGAATCCGAAGACGCCGGCCGCGGGGATCGCGAACCCCGGCGGCTCGTGGCTGATCGGCGCCTACGCCTACGACTCGATCGTCGAGCAGGCGTTCCATGGCTGGCTCGGCGATATCCGGGTGGTGGCGCGAGCGCTGGAGCCCCGCGAGTTCATGCTCGGCTGAGCGGATCGTGCGCGGTAATGGCGGATGTCCGTCCCCATTATCGCGCACGACCGTTTACCGGGAAATGCCGGGTCCCTCTTGACAAGCGGTGGACAATAAAAAATCGGCGTCCAAATCAGAATGACTGATCTGAAGCGCCGAATGTGTTGTCAGTCTAACCGCTGTGAGGGGAACTTGTCAAATCAGGGGTACGACGAGGAATTGCGATCCGAACGGCAGTACGTCGCGTCGCTCTACCGGCGGCTGGACGCCGAACGCGCGCGGGTGAAGGAGGCATATGCCGGTGCACTGCGGGGAGAAGGCTTCGCGCTTTCCGACCGCGAGGTCTCGGTCGGCGCCAAGGCACGTGAGATGGCGAGGCTGAAGATCGCCGACGAGGGTCTTTGTTTCGGCCGGTTGGACGCCCTTTCGGGAGAACGGTCGTACGTCGGCCGGATCGGTCTTTTCGACGAAGAGAACGACTACGAACCCTTGGTGCTCGATTGGCGGGCTCCGGCGTCGCGCGCGTTCTACTGCGCGACGGGCGCGTCCCCGGAAGGAATGGCGCGCCGCCGTCAATTCCGCACTCTCGGCCGCGACGTCCTCCACTTCACCGACGAGGTCTTCGGCCGTCCGGAATCGGCGGGGGAACGCGGCGACGCCGCGTTACTCGCCGCGGTCAACGCGCCGCGCGGCGAGGGGATGCGGGACATCGTCGCCACGATCCAGGCCGAGCAGGACGAGATCATCCGGCTGGATCACCCGGGCGTCGTCGTAGTGGAAGGCGGTCCGGGAACGGGGAAGACGGCGGTGGCGCTGCATCGAGTGGCGTATCTGCTGTACACGAAACGGGACCGCATGGAGCGGCGCGGGGTGCTCGTGGTCGGGCCCAGCAGCGGTTTCCTCGACCACATCGGCCGTGTCCTGCCGTCGCTCGGCGAGACCAGCGCCGTCTTCGCGACGCCCGGTGACCTCGTCGCCGGTCTGCGCACCGAACGCGAGGATCCGCCGGCGGTGCAGCGGCTGAAGGGGTCGCTGGCGATTTTGGACGTGCTCGCGGCGGCGGTGGCGGACCGGCAGGAACTCCCCGCCGAGGCGGAGCCGATCGAACTCGACGACGTCACCGTGCCGCTGGACGCCGAGGTCGCGGCCGCCGCGCGCGAGACCGCCAGGGAAAGCGGCCTGCTGCACAACGAGGCGAAGGCCGTCTTCGAACGGGCGGTGATCGCCGCGCTCGCCACGCGCGCGGTCGACCGGCTCGGCGCGGGCTGGCTGCCGTCCGCCGACGAGCACACGCGCCCGGAGCTGCTGAAGAACGCCAGACGCGACCTGGAAGCCAGCGAAGAGCTCCGGGCGGTGCTCGATCGCCTCTGGCCGTCGCTGACGCCGCAGCGGCTGCTCGCGGGCCTCTACGCCTCACCGGAGCGCTTGCGGGCGGCCGGGGCCGATCCGGCGCTGTTCCGCGAGGACGCGGACGCGTGGACGGTGTCCGACGTGCCGTTGCTGGACGAAGCCGTCGAACTCCTCGGCGTCGACCGCACCGCGGAACGCCGGGAGGAGGAACGGCGGCGGCTGGCGCGGAAGGAGTACGCCGAGCGGGTGCTGGAAATCGTCGAGGTGGAAGAGGACCACGACGACTACGAGTTCGCGCTCCGGCCGACGGACGTGCTGATGGCGGAGGAGCTGGCGGACCGGTTCGCCGAACGCGACGAACGGGATCTGGCCGAACGCGCCGCGGCCGACCGGGAATGGACGTACGGCCACGTCGTGGTCGACGAAGCACAGGAACTGTCCGAAATGGACTGGCGGGTGCTGATGCGGCGCTGCCCCAGCCGGTCGTTCACCATCGTCGGGGATCTCGCGCAACGACGGTCGCCGTCGGGCGCGCGGTCGTGGGACTCGATGCTCTCCCGGTACGTCGCCGATCGCTGGGTGTACCGGAAGCTGACGGTCAACTACCGGACGCCCTCGGAGATCATGGCGGTGGCGGCTTCCGTGCTGGCGAGTTTCGCGAGAGGCGCCGTTCCGCCGGACTCGGTGCGTTCGTGCGGTGTCCGGCCGTGGGCGCGTCGGCTGTCCGAAAGGGACATCGAAGACGCCGTCGCCGAGTTCACCCGTGCGGAATCGGGTCGCGAGGGGACGTCGGTCGTCATCGGGCCGCCGGGAGTGCCCGGTGCGATCGCGCCCTCCGCGACCAAGGGGCTGGAGTACGACGCCGTCCTCGTGGTGGAGCCGGAGCGCATCCTCGCGGAAGGCCCGAGCGGCGAGGCGGAACTGTACGTCGCGCTGACGCGGGCGACGCAGCGGCTCGGGGTCGTGTACAGCGGGACGCTGCCGAAAGTCCTCCGCGGTCTTGATTCCGGGCGGCGGACTCCCGACGCGTTCCTGCATTGCGTCTAGCGGGTCGTCTGGCGGATTTCGAAGTGTCGTGAGTGTTTCGGGTCGTTCCGGCGGCCCAAAACACTCACGACCGGACAAAGGTCTACCGCGTGAGGTTGCCCCAGGCGTACGTCTGTTTCGCGAGTTTCAGGTAGACCAGGGTTTCGGTGCTGACGACACCCGGGATGGGCCGGATGTCGTCGTTCAGCACGCTCAAGAGGTGTTCGTCGTCCCGGCAGGCGACCTCGGCGAGCAGGTCGTAGCCTCCCGCGGTCAGCACGACGTAATGGACGTCCGGCAATCCGGAGAGCTGGTCGGAGACCGCCCGCGGATCGCCGTGGACCCTGATCCCGACCATCGCCTGACGGCCGAGCCCGACGTTCGCCGGATCCGTGACCGCGACGATCTGCATCGTCTCGTCCCGCAGCAGCCGCTGTACCCGCTGCCGCACGGCACCCTCCGACAGTCCGACGGCCTTGGCCAAGGCCGTGAACGAGGCCCGCCCGTCGACTTGCAGTAGAGCGATCAGGGTGCGATCGGTATTGTCCAAACCTCTAGGTGTGCGCTGCTCCATCTGCGCGCGTGGTTCGTCACCCATGCCGTCCCTCCCTTTGTTTCGGCATGCGATTCTTGTCGCGCAGCGTATCGATCAATGTCCAGAATGCTACCGCCGTTAAGTTGTTTGTCGCGATTCTCTTTCTCTGCCCCTTCGGGCAAAGGATTCTGTCGCCTGACAGGCCGGGTGCCGAGGATTTCGGACGGCGCCTCAGCCGAGATCGCGTTTGAGCAGGTCTTCCTCGGTTTCGCGGCGGACGAGCAGCGTCGCCGTACCTCGGGAAACGCCGACCACCGGCGGCCTGCCGACGAGGTTGTAATTCGACGCGAGCGAGTGGTGGTATGCCCCGGTGCACGGGACGGCGAGCAGATCGCCGGGGTGGACGTCGTCGGGGAGCGAGAGCCCGTCCGCGAGGACGTCACCCGATTCGCAGTGCCGCCCGACCACCGTCATCGGCCGCCTGGCCGCGCGGCTGCGCCTGCCGATCAGGCGAGCGGTGTACGCCGCCCCGTAGAGCGCGGGCCGCGCGTTGTCGCTCATCCCGCCGTCGACGGCGACGAAAGTGCGCGAACCGCGTTTCACCGCGCAGACCCGGTACACGGTGATGCCCGCCGGGCCGACGATCGCGCGACCCGGTTCGATCGTCAGCTTCGGCAGGGGGAAGCCGTGCGAGGTGCATTCGTAAGCGAGCGCGACCCGCAGGCGGCGCACGTAGCCGTCGATGTCGAAGCCCGGGTCGCCGGGCAGGTAACGCACGGCGTGCCCGCCGCCGAGATCCAGTTCGCGCAGGGTGACGCCGTGGCTCTCACGAAGTGCGACGAGCTCCCCGATCATCTTGCGGGCGGCGAGTTCGTAGAAGTCCACCCGGGACACCTGCGAGCCGATGTGGCAGTGCAGCCCCGCCAGGCGGAGCCCGGGCTGCGCGAGCACGGCGGAGACGGCACGGCCGAGGTTGTCGCGCACCCCTTCGCGCAACGAGAAGCCGAACTTCTGCCCTTCGGTGCCGGTGGTGATCGCCGTGTGCGTGCCCGCCGCGACGTCGGGTGTCACCCGGATCAGCACCTGCTGCGCGCCGGTGGCCAGCGCGCCGAGCTGCTCGATCTCGTCGAGCGAATCCACCACGATCCGGCGGACGCCGTAGGACAGCGCCGCCTTGAGGTCTTCGGGGGTTTTCGCGTTGCCGTGCAGCAGGATCCGCTCGGCGGGGAAGCCGACCGACCGCGCCACCGCGATCTCGCCCGCCGAGCAGGTGTCGAGGGAAAGCCCTTCTTCGGCGACCCAGCGCAGGACCGCGCGGGTGCACAGCGCCTTGCTCGCGTACGCCACCTCGGCGTCCGGCAGCGCTTTCCGGTACGCGCGGGCGTTCTGGCGGACTTCGTCCTCGTCGAGCAGGTACGCCGGTGTCCCGAACCTCGCGGCGAGGTGGGACACCGGCGCGCCGGCGAACAGCAGTTCCCCGCCGGGCCCGAGCCGGGTGCTCCGTGGCCAGACCCCGGGTTCGAGGTGGTCGGCGGCCTCGCAGCCGAGGCTGGGCAGGAGCTCGGTGAGCGTCACGGTTACCTCCGCGTCGATCGGTCAGTGCCTCATCAGCACAACTCCGATCGACCCGGCCAGGCCGTTCCGGCAACGTCTCCCTGACGCTCCACGAGACCTCGCTGACGCCTTGTTAACGCGCGAGTAACCCAGGGCACACTCTCAGCGGACGGGCTCCGGGACGGTGTCGAGCGCGCGCACCATGTGCACGGCCAGCGCGAACGCCGCCTCGTTGCCGAGGTCGGTGTGCTCGGTGACGATCTTCTTCACGGTGTCGACCCGGATTTCGTACCGGGAGACGGGGACGGTGTCGGCGTTCATGGTGATCCTCTATTCGGTTGTTTCGGGTTTCGTGGCACAGGTGCAGCCGCGGCTGAAGCCGCCGGCCGCGGTCGCGGTGCAGAAGCGGCGGGCGATCGCGTCGTGCGCGGACATCGGATGCGGGCAGCTCGGGCACCGGTCGCCGGCGGCTGGCTCGGCGACGTCGCCGAGGGAGCGGACGGAGGTCATCACGCGGCCGCCGGTCGAGCACGCAGGGGCGCCCCGACTTCGTGCAGATGCCGGAGCACGTAGCCGTACGACGCCGCCCAGCCGCACTGCGCGTAGTCGATACCGTGCTTCGCGCAGAACTCCCGCACGATCACCTGCGCGTGCTTCAGGTTCGGCCGCGCCATGCTCGGGAAGAGGTGGTGCTCGATCTGGTAGTTGAGGCCGCCGAGCGCGAAGTCCACGACCGGGCCGCCGCGCACGTTGCGCGAGGTGAGCACCTGCTTGCGCAGGAAGTCGAGCGTGTGCCCGGCCGACAGCGTCGGCATGCCCTTGTGGTTCGGGGCGAACGAGCAACCCATGTAGACGCCCCACAGGCACTGGTGCACGGCGATGAAGACGAAGCCGACACCGGGCGAGAGGACCACGAACACCGCGGTCAGGTACGCGGCGACGTGGGCGAGCATCAGCGCCGCTTCGAGTTTCCGCCGCTTGAAGCCGCGCTGGAACATGGCGGTCACGCTCGAAACGTGCAGGTTCAGGCCTTCCAGCAACAGCAGCGGGAAGAACAGGAATGCCTGGTATTTCGCCATCCAGCGCAGGAAACCACGCCGTTCGGTGCCCTGCGCCTTGGTGAAGATGAGCGCGGCGAGATTGACGTCCGGATCCTCGTCTTCGTGGTTGGGGTTGGCGTGGTGGCGGGTGTGCGTGCCGATCCACCAGCCGTAGCTCAGGCCGGTCAGTCCACCGTGGACGAATCCGGTGACGTCGTTCGCTTTGCGGCCGCGGAAGATCTGCTTGTGCCCCGCGTCGTGGCCGATGAAGGACAGCTGCGTGAACATCATCGCGAAGAACGCGGCGAGGAACAGCTGCCACCAAGAGTCGCCGAGGTGCGCGAAGGCGACCCAGCCGCCCGCGAAAGCCAGCAGGTTCAAGGAAATCTTCAGCGCGTAGTACTTTCGCCGCCGGTCGAGGAGGCCGGCGTCCTTGACCAATTTGGACAGTTCAGCGAAATCGCTGCCCTGCCTCGTCTGTGTGGAGGTCATGGGGAGATCACACCGTTCTGGTTCGTGAAAGTGGGCAATCCAGCAACGGGTTCACAAACACCGAAGGGGTCTGGGTCGGCCGAGAAAAGGCACTGGTACCACAACACGCCACGGTCGCTCCGTGGCCTTCTTCCAGTGTCCCACGGCGGAGGAGTGGAAGCAATTCACCAAAGCAGCACGTTCTGGCGTACAGTCGAAGACATCGAGGGAAATTTCCCCCGGTTCCGTCCGATCGCGAGCTTCGATCGGAGACAGGAGCACCGGCCAGACATCGTTCTTCGCGCTCATGGTCCCACCGGCCTCGCCGGTGAGCAGCCGCCCGCCGCGCTACAGCGCGCCCCGAGGCGCCCATCAGGGCCACGCCGCGATCGTCGATGGCCACGACCTCTGACCTGTCACCGTGTCCGCGCCCGCCCCAGTGGGCGCGGACACGGTCAGAAAAGGCCCCAGTCCGCCAGTGCCGCGCAGACCTGCTCTCGTTCCGCGCCGGTCAGGGCGCGGCTCGGCGGGCGGACGTCGGCGCGGCAAAAACCCAGCTGTGCCAACGCTTCCTTCACCACGCTCACGTTGTTGGCGTTGCCGTCCGCGGCCCGTAACTCCTCGAACGGCCGGACGCGTTCCCAGCAGGCCATCGCGCCGCGGAAGTCGCCGTCGCGCAGTGTGCGGAACATCTCCAGCGAGAGGGACGGCGCGACGTTCACCAAGCCCGACGTGAACCCGGTCGCGCCGACGGCGAAGTAGCCGGGTGCCGACAGCTCCGCCAGCCCCGCGATCCACGTGAAGCGATCGATCCCCGCGTCGCGCGCCACCGCGGCGAACCGCGCCGGATCCGGCACCGCGTACTTCACCCCTATGACGTTCTCCGCGGCGTCGGCGAGCCTGGCAAGCCGCTCGCCGTCGATTCGCGCGTCGCGTACGTACGGCACGACACCCAGCTCCGGGACCGCCGCCGCGATGGCGCGGTGGTACTCGACCCAGCCCTCCGCCGAAACGTACGGATGCACCGGCTGATGGATCATGATCAGCTCCGCGCCCGCTTCCGCGGCGTGCCGTGCCGCGCCGATCGCCGTCCGGACGTCGTGCCCGACGCCGGCGACCACGCTCGCCCGGCCCGCCGCGGCCTTGACCGTCACTTCGAGGCAGCGCCGGGCCTCGGCCTCGTCCAGCGCGTAGAACTCGCCGGTGTTGCCGTTCGGTGTCACGACGCCGACTCCGCCGACGATCACCCGGTCCACCAGTTTCGCGTAGGCGTCCGGATCCACGGCGCCGTCGGCGTCGAACGGGGTCACCGGGATGGCCACGACCCCGGCCAGCCGCCGTTTCCGCTCGTCGAAGCGGGATGAGGAGGTCACTGGCATGCCCTATCTGATATATGATGTGACAAATCACGGTAGCACGCGAGCCGCCTCGGACACTTGCCCCGGAAAATGGGACAAGCGTCCGAGGCAACCGGGATGGCCGGTCCGCGCGTGCTCCCGGTATGCGAAGGCGGTGGCTCTGGGGGACCCCGGCGAGGCTGGTGCTGTTCGGTCTCATGCTCGTGTTCCTGAACGCCTCGTGCGGCCCGCCGGCGGTGGGTGACGCGTTCACGTTCCGGCTCGGCGGCTGGACGGTGCTCCCGGACGAAGACCTGCGCCTCGCCTATCTGGCGGTGCTGGACGAGCGGTGCCCGCCCGGGGAGACCTGTGCTTCGGCGGGGCGCGCGATCGTGACGATGTCCTACGCCCGGCCGCAGGACGGCCCGGCGGTGTCGTTCACGATGGACGTGGTCAAGGCCGAGGGGGTCCCCTTTCGGCGGCCACCGGGTCGACTACGCGGATCTCTCGCCCAGCGCCGATTTCCTCACCTTGCGCCTCGGCCGGAGTTCCCCGGAACTCCGTCGATAGTCCGATCAGGACGGCGTGGCGAGGAAGAGTTCCAGCTGCTCGACGACGAACGCGTGATCTTCGGCCTGTGGCAGTCCCGAGACACCGACGGTGCCGACCGGGCCCACGCCCTCGACGATCACCGGGAACACGCCGCCGTGCGCGGCGTAGCGGTCCGGGTCGAGCCGGGAATCGGCTTCGAACGTCGTCCCCTTCGCGCGGAACTGTTCGCCGACGAGGAACGAGCTGTGCCCGTAACGGTCGACGACGCGGCTCTTGCGGTCGATCCACGCGTCGTTGTCGGCCGAGGTGCCCGGCAACGCCGCGTGGAACAGCCGCTGCCCGCCGCGGCGCACGGAGACCGTCACCGGGAGGGCGCGGTCCCGTGCCGCCGCGAGCAGGTGGGCGCCCAGCTTCAGCGCGGTCTCGTTGTCGAACCGGCGGAAGACCAGGCGCTCCTCCTGTGCGGCCAGGACGGCCAGGGTGTCATCGCTCATGGCACCCATTAAATCAACGCTGTTGTGTAATGGCTAGCGAAGGGCGTCCAGCGCGAAAGCGGCGTACATCGCGACGCCGTTGGCCATCGCGTCTTCGTCGAAGACCACCCGGTTTGAGTGGTTCGCTTCCACCGTGGCCAGGTCGGCGTCGGGCGGGCAGGCGCCGAGGAACGCGAAGGCGCCTGGAACCCGCTGGAGGACGTAGGAGAAGTCCTCCGCGCCCATCACCGGGTTCTCCATGACCTCGGAGTTGCGGGCGCCGAGGACCTCGGCCGCCAGATCGAGGACCCGGGCCGCGACCTGAGGGTCGTTCACCGTGACCGGGTAGCCGGGGAGGACTTCGGCGCTCACGCGGACGCCGTGCGCCGCGCCGACCGCCTCGCACACCTTCGGCAGCTCCTCTCGCACGTACGCCTGCGTCCGCTCGGACAGCGTGCGGATCGTGCCCTCCAGGAACGCCGTCTCGGGGATGATGTTCGTCGTCGTCCCGGCCTCGATCCGGGTGACCGAGACCACCGCGGGCTCGAACACGCTGACCTTGCGGGTCACCATCGTCTGCAGCGCGCTCACCATCGCGGCCGCCGCCGGCACCGGGTCGATCGCTTGGTGCGGCGCCGAACCGTGCCCGCCACGGCCGGTGACCGTGACGTGGAAGCTGTTGGCCGACGCCATGATCGGCCCCGGCCGCGTCTGCACGATGCCCGACGCGACCTGGGTGAAGATGTGCAGGCCGAACGCCTTCTCGACGCGCTCGCCCGAGGCGTCGAGCACCCCTTCGTGGATCATGTGGCGCGCGCCGTGCTCGCCCTCCTCGCCGGGCTGGAACATGAACACCACCGACCCGGCCAGCTCGTCGACGTGCTCGCTGAGCAGCCGCGCCGCCGACGCCAGCATCGCGACGTGGGTGTCGTGCCCGCAGGCGTGCATCGCGCCGTCGTCCTCGGAGGCGAAGTCGAGGCCGGTGTCCTCGTGCAGCGGCAGCGCGTCCATGTCGCCGCGGAGCAGGATCGCCGGGCCCGGCTTCGCGCCGCGGAGGACGGCGGTCAGCGAGGTGGTCGATTTGCCCTCGATGATCTCGAGCGGCAGGCCTTCGAGGGCCGCTTTGATCGAGGCCTGGGTTTTCGGCAGGTGGAGCCCGATCTCCGGATTCCGGTGGATCTCCCGGCGGAGCTCTACGGTTTTCGTCTGGAGCGCGCGGGCTTCCGCCAGCAATCCGGCGAAGCGCGCGTCGGGGAGGGTGGGCAGGTCGGTGGGTCCGGTCATGTCTCGATAGTGGCGCATGCGGCGCTTCAGGCGCACCGTGCGTGCGTTCCGAATGCGGGCGGAATACGGTGTGCGCATGGCGGTGCAAGAGCCGATCACGGGGTTCGCGGTGGCCGTGGTGCGGGAGGACGGTCGGTGGCGGTGCAGCTCTCTTGATCCAGGGGCGCTCGCCGAACTCGACGCTGCGATCACCGAGCTGGGAAAACTGCGTTCGACCGGTGCCGCGTTCGGGCTACTGGCGGTCGACGACGAGTTCTTCGTGATCGTCCGGCCGAGTCCCAGAGGCCCCTCGCTGCTGCTGTCCGACGCGGCCGCGGCGCTCGACTACGACATCGCCGCCGACGTCCTCGACGTGCTGAGAGTCGACCCCCCGGACGAGGACGACGACGCGGTCTGGCCGGAAGGCGACCTGGAGATCCTGTCCGACCTCGGACTCCCCGGGGCCGAACTGCAGGTGATCGTCGGCGAGGTGGACCTCTATCCGGACGAACAACTCCAGATGGTCGCGCAGCGGTGCGGGTTCGCCGCCGAGTTCTCCAAGATCCTGGACGAGATCTGAGCCCCGCCGCCTCCGCAGCCGACATCGCCGCCGTCCGGGCGGCGATCGCGGCGGCGCGAGGTGCGGGCGACGACGTGCCGATCGGTGCCGTCGTCCTGTCGCCGGACGGGACCCCGCTCGCTTCCGCGCGCAACGCCCGCGAGGAACTCGGCGACCCGACGGCGCACGCCGAGATCCTGGCGCTGCGAGCCGCCTCCGAGCGCTACGGCGACGGCTGGCGGCTCGAAGGCTGCACGCTCGCGGTGACGCTGGAGCCGTGCACGATGTGCGCCGGCGCCCTCGTGATGGCCCGGGTCGCAAAGGTCGTCTTCGGCGCTTGGGAACCTAAGACCGGGGCCGTGGGGTCGCTGTGGGACGTCGTCCGCGACCGGCGGCTCAGCCACCGCGCGGAGGTCGTCGGTGGCGTGCTGGAGGCCGAATGCGCCGCCTTGCTCGAAGAGTTCTTCCACGGGCAACGGGGTAACCGCACCGGGTGACAGATGTGTCGGATCCCGTGGCCCGGGTAACCCGGAGGCAGGCGGTCGCAAACGGCGACCGCAGTCGAAGGAGGAACATCCGCCATGAGCGTTTTCGACAAGGCGAAGGACAAGGCCGAACAGGCCATCGGCGCCGCCAAGGAGAAGCTCGGCGAGAAGACCGACAACCAGGACCTCGCGAACTCCGGCCGGGCCGACCAGACCGAAGGCCAGGTCAAGGAGGCCGGACACGACCTGCGCGACCGCGCGGAAGGCGGCGTGCAGGACCTCAAGGACAAGTTCAACAAGTAGATCCGACCCCCTTCTCATCGCCTCGACCTGCCTCCGGTAGTGTTCTCACCGGTGGCGTGTCCGAGCGGCCGAAGGAGCACGACTCGAAATCGTGTGACGGTTAATACCCGTCCGTGGGTTCAAATCCCACCGCCACCGCCAGCATGACGAAAGCGCCGGTTTCCCGAGGGAGACCGGCGCTTTCGCGTTGCGGGTCTGATTCGGCGGAGGCGTCCTCTTCCCGATCGGTGACGTTCCGATCACACGGCGCTGGGGAGCGTAACGCCGAGCGATGGCACCGCGACCAGATGGGCACTTACCGCTGCCCCGCGGCAGGACGCGTCCAGTCGCTCGACCTGCTGGGGTGTCGAAGTGGCGCGGAGAGGGGCGGCCTTATCGATGTGCTCGAGGGGACGCGAATGAAGAATCGACTGGCACTCGTCTTCGACGGGTTCAGAGGTCTCACAAAAGCCGGAATTCTCCGCTTCGGCTTGACCCTCCTTTCGCTGACTGGTGCGCTCTCCTTCATCTTCAACGCCACGACGCTGATTTCGTACATCGCCGCCGTCAGTTTCCTGTCGCTCGCCGGGATGCTGGGACAGACACTGGTGAGCCGATCGCGGCTACGGGAGAAGAACCGGCGGGATCGCGAATTGTTCGAGCGTTATATCGACGAGATCAGCAAGCGGGCCCAATTCTATTGGAAGATGACCGAACTCAAGAAGACGCTTGAGATCGATTCCAATGGTGACACACACGACCTGGTGGCCGTCAAGGCGATCGCCGTCGACCAGGAGTTGACTTTCTTCCGCCTGCACGTGGGTTGCGGCTGGAAGCAGCCGGTCCGCCAGCGTCGAAAGGTGGTCGTCCGGTCGTGTAGCCCGATATCGGAAGGGGTGGGCGGTGTCGATCACGAGGTGACCACAAGCTGGTTGACCCAGGAAAAGCTGGAAGTCCTGGTGCACTTCCACTCGCCGGTTCCCGCGGGTGAAGAGTTCGTCGTCCTGCTCTCGATCGCCTGGCCGGGTAAATGCAGGCCGTTCATGCGGGACTTCAAGGCGGATCACTTCATGGTCAACTTCCAGGCGCCGATAGGGCGCGTGGAGTACACGCTGAAATTTCCGCCCGGATTCGAAGCACGATGTCAACCGGTGGGATTCAAGCAGGCGGGGATCGAGAGTGTCACGCTGCGGCCACCGGTCTCGGGTAAGTCGCCGTCGTTCACCATCGAAGCGACCGGGGTCGATGGTGGCTGCCGGTTCGGGGTCATTTTGCAGCAGAAAAAGGGAGGCCATGACGCGATGGCCTCCCATGGTGACGACTAGTGTGCACTCAGCCGCCGATTTCGTCCCCGGATTGAAAGTTCATGCGAAGTCCTCCTTCTGCTGCAATGATATGCCTTCGTGGCCAGTGGATCAACAAGTGGCCAATTGCCAGGAAAGGCACGCTTTCGGTTTTCGGCCGCAGTGAGAGTTGCTACGTTCGGTGGGCGAATGGTCACCCTCTGGTTTTCGTTCTCGGCTCTCCTGCGAGGTGCGTGAACCCTACCCGCGATTGTCGTGTTCCGCGTAGTTGTACGACTACTTCTCGACGGCTCTGAAAGTTCCCGTAGGGCTGGACCGCCTCCGTCTGGCCCCATATGTCGTGCCGCTCAGGGTGTTCATGCCTGCATATTGGGCGTCCTCTGCGGGGAAGTATCTGTCGGTCAGGAAGACCAGGACACCCGAAAGTGGAACGTCAATACTTTGCGTGATCCGGCTCTGACGTTGGGTGCGAGTCAAGATTGGACAGGCTCAGGAAAGCTGCGCGGTGATCTCGTCGATCGCCGCCGTCTGGTTCTCCACGATCTCCTGTGCGAGCGCCTTGGTCTCGGCGTGCTCGCCCGACGACAGCACGGTCTTGGCCATCGCGACGCCGTTGCGCAGATGCTCGGCCATGAGCGGAAGCCACACCTTGTCGAACTCGGCGCCGGAC
The DNA here is from genome assembly GCF_019330265.1 of Amycolatopsis sp. TNS106. Taxonomy (NCBI): domain Bacteria; kingdom Bacillati; phylum Actinomycetota; class Actinomycetes; order Pseudonocardiales; family Pseudonocardiaceae; genus Amycolatopsis; species Amycolatopsis sp. TNS106. The sequence continues at coordinate 6,771,106 of NZ_CP024972.1, forward strand.
AGGTTCTGCAGCGCGGCGACCTGCCCTTCGGTGATCATCCCCGGCATCGCGTGCCCGGCGTGCCCCGCCGCGGGCAGGACGGCCGCGTTCCACGATTGCAGCCAGCCGGTCATCGTCCGGACCTCTGCCGACTCGGCCTTGACGATCTTGGCGGCGGTGGCCTTCACGTACTCCGAGGCCGACCGTTCCGAGGCCAGGTTCGCGACCTGGATCGACTGCTGATGGTGCGGGACCATCTGCTGGGAGAAGGTGATGTCGGCCTGGTTGGCGCCCGGTGTCGCCGGTGCGGCGCCCGTGGCCGTCGAGCAGCCCGCGAGCACCCAGACGACCAGCCCGAACAGGGCCATCGGCAGTCGCCGTCGCATCGATACCTCCGTAGTCAGGGAAAAGCGGCCCCTCTCCTCCTGTGATACGGCTGTGACCTTCCGGCGGTTCAAAAGCGGATTAGCCTTGGCAGGCATGACGGATCCGAAGACAGTGGTGACCGGTTTCCTTCAGGCACTCGAAGAGTTCGACATCGATCGGGCGCTCGGCTTCGTGGCGATCGACATCGTCTACCAGAACGTCCCGCTGCCCCCGGCCCGCGGCCTTTCGGCGGTGGAGAAACAGTTGCGCGCCATGGCCCGCTACGGCAGCGGGTTCGAGGCGCGCACCCACCACATCGCCGCCGACGGCCCGATCGTGCTGACCGAGCGCACCGACGTCCTGCGACGCGGTTCGTGGGAGGCCGAGTTCTGGGTGTGCGGCACGTTCGAAGTGCGCGACGGCCGGATCGTGCTGTGGCGCGACTACTTCGACTGGACGACGTTCCTGGCCGCGAGCGCGAAGGGCGCGGGCAAGGCGGCGATCGCCGGGGCGAAGTCGCTCATCGGGAAGTACAAGGCACGGCAGGAACTCGAGCGCTGAAATCGATGAGATACGCCCCCAAGCACGCGAGTGCGGCGTAGGCGGAAATGACACACCGCCGGTGTACGGGCTCCGTCCTCCCCCGACGGGTCCCGTGCACCGGCGGTGCGCCCCCAGTTCCCCCTGCTCGCCCTCCCCGGCGAGCGTCAGAAGGTCGTGTGCCGGTCGGCCATGTCGGCCTGGCGCAGTACGGCGTCGAGCCGTGCTCCGCCGAAATGGGCCACCTGCCGTCCGCCGCGTTTCCGGTCGCGCAGGTCGACGGCCAAGGCGATGCTCAGCAGCAGAACCAGTGCCGTACCGACGATGAGCCAGTTCATCGGACACCTCCTCCGGCGACGTGAGCGGAGGATTTGTGTCCTCGCTCACGTCGCCAAAGGTAACTCCGGGAATGCCGGGTTGTACCCGGACTTGAGGTTCATTTAAGGCAGCGGAACACCAATGGGCTATTTCCGCGGGGTTCCCGCGACATAAATGTCACCGTCGGCCACGGAGACGTCACGGGCGCTGGCCGCGCCGGTCGCCAGAATGCGGGCCGGGTCCCGGAAACCGGCGATCACTTCGACGCGCTGGACCGGTTTCGGTGTGGTGATCAAGGTTTCCGGCCGCCAGGTGCGCCCGTTCCCCAGCAGGAACGTTTCGATGTTCGGCTTTCCGTCCCGGGTTCCGTAAACGCGCCATGTGCCGCCATTGAGCTGTTCGATCTCGCGCAATCGGAGTCCGTTCGCGACTTCGCGCACTTCCCAGTTCCGGCCGTTCCACGCGCCCGCGAAATCGCGCGGCGAGCCCGCGGCGTCGAACTGGAACCAGGTGACGAACGGTTCGCCGTCGCGCTGGGTGCCGACCTGCAGGATGTAGTCCGGCGACTTGAGCCCGCCGGGGAGTTCGAGCGGTGTTTCGACGACCTTGAGATACCGTTCCTGTTCGGCGTCGTCGACCTGCGTGCCGAGGTCGTGGCCCGCCGCGGAGAAGAAGTGCAGGGTGTGGACGTCGAACGACAGGTAGTAGACGTTCCGGTGGTAGATGTCGTGCTTGTGCTGCGTGGGCCCACCGCCCGCGAGCGTGTAGACGAACTGGATCCGCCCCCGCGACGGCAGGTACCGCAGCTGCCCGACATAGACCTCGTCCATGTGGTCGGACCGGCCCAGCGAGCCGAACGCCCACCGTTTCCCGGTCAACCGCACGGAGTTCGTCCACGTCTTCCCGTGATCGCGGGAAACGAGGTACTTCATCGGGCGGAAGTCGGAGTCCGCCGCCGGATCCAGTTCCTTGGTGGTCTCCCGATAGAACAGGAACAGCGTGCCGTCGACGGTCTTCACCGGCATCGGGTAGCTCGCCGCGGCCCCCTCGGGGACCTCCACGTCGGTCCAGGTGCCGTCGAGGGAATGCGCGAGCGGCGCGCGGCTGAGCACGGTCCGCTTGTTGTGCATGCCGCGGAAGATCAGCAGGCGCCCGTCGCCGGCCAGCAGCATCGTGGGGTAGTTGTGCGGATCGGACTCGCCGTCGGCGATCTTCTTCGGCGCCGTCCAGGCGCCGGTCCGGTGGTCGTAGGCCTGGACGTAGGTGTCCGCGGCCTTGCCGGACCACGAGATGAAGGTCTTGCGCGCGACCGGATCGAAGATCCCGCCCGCGGTCGGCCGCCGGTCGGTGCGCGACGCGACCGTGGTCGCCAGGGTCATCACCTCGAACGCGACCTTCTCCGGTGGCTTGGCGGCCGCCGGGGGAACCGGGATCACGAGTCCGGCCGCGACGATCGCGCAAAGCAGTCTGCGCATGAAGACGCCTCCTGGTGCGTAACAGGCGGCGGAGGTCGATCTTCTCACGCGCGGACTCGGCGCGACCAGGGTCCGAACGGGCTAGCGGTGACGAATCGTTGCCTTGTCGTCTTCCTCATTTCACTTGTTCAGGGGAGTATGCCTCGACCGATCTTGTGAAAAGGGGACCCAGCGTGACCACATCCCGACGTGCCGCCCGGAGACGGGCCCTGACCGTGGCCGTCGCCTCCGGCCTGGTCGTGAGCGGCGTCTCCGCTCCGGCCGCGCTCGCCGCGCCCAGCGCCGACGGCGTGATCGCCGAGGTCTACGGCGGTGGCGGCAACTCGGGCGCCACGCTGACCAACGACTTCGTCGAACTCGCCAACCGCGGCACGGCCGTCGTGAGCCTCGACGGTTTCAGCGTCCAGTACGCGCCCGCGTCGGGGAACAGCTGGCAGGTCACGCCGCTGGCCGGCAGTGTCGCGCCCGGCGCGCGGTACCTCATCGCGCAGGCGAAGGGCTCGGGCGGCACGGTCGCGCTGCCGTCGCCGGACGCCACCGGCTCGCTGGCCCTGTCCGCGACCGCGGGCACCATCGCGCTCGTCCAGGGCACGACGGCGCTGACCTGCAAGACGGCCGCCGACTGCGCGGCCGACACCCGGATCAGGGACCTGGTCGGCTTCGGCGCGGCCGCCGTCATCCGCGAGGGTTCCCCGGCGCCGGCGCCGTCCAACACCGCCTCCGTCGCCAGGGGGACGACGCTCGCGGACACCGACGACAACGCCGCGGACTTCACTTCCGGCGCGCCCACGCCGACCAACGGCAAGGGTGAGACGCCGGGTGAGACCGGTCCGCCGCCGGTCGACGCCAAGATCCACGACATCCAGGGCACCACCCGGATCTCGCCGCTCAAGGACCGGAAGGTCGCCGGGGTCACCGGTGTCGTGACCGCGATCCGGAGCTTCGGTTCGGCGCGCGGGTTCTGGATCACCGACACCGCGCCCGACGCCGACCCGCGCACCAGCGAGGGCCTGTTCGTCATCACCGGTTCGACCACGCCCGCCGTGGCCGTCGGCGACGCGGTGACTGCCGGCGGAACCGTCCGCGAGTTCTACCCGGACGCTCCCGCGACCTCGCCGTACCAGTCGCTCACCGAGCTGACGAGTGCACAGTGGACGGTCCAGTCGAGCGGGAACGCCCTGCCCGCCCCGACCGTCGTCACGCCGGAAACGGTGCCGGACACCATCGCTCCCGCGCCGGGCGGCAGCATCGAGCCGTTGCCGCTCGAGCCCGCGAAGTACTCGCTGGACTTCTGGGAGACCCACGAGAGCGAGATCGTCAGCGTCTCCGACGCGCGCGTCGTCGGCCCGACGTCGTCGTTCAACGAGCTTTACGTGACCACCAAGCCGAAGCAGAACCCGAGCGTCCGCGGCGGCGCGGTGTACCTGGACTACGACCGGCTCAACACCGGAGTGCTCAAGGTCGCGTCGCTGATCCCGTTCGCCCAGCAGCCGTTCCCGAAGGTCAACACCGGCGACGTCCTCACCGGCGAGACCTCCGGCCCGGTCGAGTACAGCAACTTCGGCGGCTACACGCTGTTCGCGACGAAACTGGGCGCGGCCAAGGACAACGGGTTGCAGCGCGAGAGCACCCGCGCGCAGCGCAGTGGTGAACTCTCCGTGGCGACGTACAACGTCGAGAACCTGTCCGCTTTGGACAGTGCGGAGAAGTTCGGTGAGCTGGCCAAGGCCGTCGTCGGCAACCTGGCGAAGCCGGACATCCTGAACCTGGAAGAGATCCAGGACAACAACGGGCCCGCCAACGACGGCACCGTCGCCGCCGATCAGACGTTGCAGAAGTTCGTCGACGCGATCGTCGCCGCCGGCGGCCCGCGCTACGAGTGGCGTCAGATCGACCCGGAGAACGGCAAGGACGGCGGCCAGCCGGGCGGCAACATCCGCGTCGGCTTCCTGTTCAACCCGGCGCGTGTGTCCTTTGTGGATCGTCCGGGCGGTAACGCGACCACGCCCGTCGACGTGGTCAAGGAACGCGGCAAGACCCATCTGACCGTCTCGCCCGGCCGGGTCGACCCGGCGGACGAGGCGTGGGCGGCGAGCCGCAAGCCGCTGGTCGGCGAGTTCGTCTTCAAGGGCCGCACCGTATTCGTCATCGCGAACCACTTCAACTCCAAGGGCGGCGACCAGCCGACCCACGGCCGCAACCAGCCGCCGGTCCGGAGTTCCGAGGTGCAGCGGGCCAAGCAGGCGACCGTGCTCCGTGGCTTCATCGACAAGCTGCTCGCGTCGGACAAGAACGCGAACATCGTCGTGGCGGGTGACCTGAACGACTACCCGTTCTCGCCCGCCGTCGAGACGCTTACCGCCGGTGGCGCGCTGAAGGACCTCATCGCGACGCTGCCCGAGAACGAGCGGTACAGCTACGTTTTCGAGGGCCAGTCGCAGGTGCTGGACCACATCCTGGCGTCGAAGGCGCCGCGCGGGCTCGACTACGACGTCGTCCACCTGAACGCCGAGTTCGCGAAGCAGGCGAGCGACCACGATCCGCAGGTGCTGCGGTTCCGGCCGAGTGCGGGCAACCCGGTCCAGGACGCGTTCAACGACCTGGCGGACTACCTGGAGAAGGTGCTCGGCCCTTACCTGCCGAAGCCGTAGCTCTCCCGCGTGAAGGCCCCCTTCCCCCGGCTCAGCCGAGGGAAGGGGGCCTTCACGCGAGTTACGCCTCCGATCACGCGAGTTACGCCTCCGATCACGCGAGTTACGCCCTCGATCACGCGAGTCACGCCCTCGATCACGCGAGTCACGCCCTCGATCACGCGAGTCACGCCCTCGATCACCCGTGTCGTCCGTCTGATCACGCGTGTCGTCCGTCCGATCACAAATTCCCTCCATCGAGTACGCGTGATCGGAGGCGTAACTTTTGTGATTGAAGGCGTGACTCGCGTGATTGGAGGCGTAACACGCGTGATTGGAGGCGTAACACGCGTGATTGGAGGCGTAACTCGCGTGATTGGAAGGCGAACTCGCGTGATTGGAGGGACGACACGCGGGGTCAGGAGCGTTTGGCGCGCCACCCCAGGGAAAGCACCGCCTGCACGAGTTCCTGGTAGCTCGGCTTGACCTCTTCGAGGTACTTCTCCAGGTAGCCGGGCCGCGCGGTCGGCACCGGACGCGGGTCTTCGTCGTCGGGCAGCCACGAGAGACCTTCGACGTTGTGCTGAGCCATCTTCCACCAGCGCGTGCACCGGTCGACGGCGCGCTGCTCGCGTTCGGCGGCGTCCGCGACGGCCTGGTGCGCTTCGGCGAGCCGGGCCTCCAGTTCGTCCGCGCGGCCGATCTCCCAGTCGCGGAGGTTCTCCGCAGAAGCGCGTGCGAGGCCGACGATCTCCTTGTACCGCATGGCCGCGGTGGTGCCGTCATCCATCGAGAAGCCCTTCCGGACGCTGGAACGGGATGATCACCTCAGGGGCGCCGTGAGTGGTGCGGTCGAAGAACAGCGCCCGGCCCGGCCGTGGCGACCAGTGCACGACCTGGCCGGCGGCGAACGGCGACAGTTCGTTGCCCTGGACGTCCAACGCCGCCCAGGTGCCGATGTCGTCCGTGCCCGCGAAACCGAGCGTGTCCTTCAGCCGGGCGATGCTGCGCCACCAGCCGATGGTGTGGACGCCGTGCGTCGGACCCTGCTTCAGCAGCACCCGCAGCTGATCCAAACCGCTCTTGAGCTGTCCGGGTGCCTTCGCCTCCAGAGCGGGAATCGACGCGTCGACGCCGTACAGCAGCAGCACCTGCGCTTTGTCCAAAGAGGACAGATTCTCCGCGATATCGATTACCCGGGCGGGTAAATCGTCGACGAGGGTGGCCTGGTGTCCGTCCGCGCGCAGTCGCTCGGCGAGTTCGGCCACCGCGGGGACGGACGCTTCGATGGGGCACGAGAGCACGAACTCCACCGACTCGCCGTGATACTGGCGGGCCAGTGAACGAGCGGCGGAGTCCATGATGGACAGTGCTTCCGCGGTGGCCGCGCCGAGGACGGCGACGTTGCGCCCCGGCGCCTTCGGCAGCTCGACCCCGCAGGCGGCCTCGTCGACGTCGATGGACTGGCCGAGCAGCGCCCGCGGCCGGTCCGTCGGCTTGAGGTCGGCGAACGCCGGGAACTGTTCCAGCACGGGGGAATGCGCGCCGTCGAACAGCCGCGGCCGTTTGAACGACTCCGAGTACTGCTCCCAGAGCCGGTGCTGCAGCTTGTTGAAGACGTCCTTGGTGCTCGCGTCCGGTACGTGGGCGAGCTGGTTGCCGTGTGCCACCCCGGAATCGTGGTTGATCACCGCGTGCCACTTCGGCGCCGAGACCGCCGCGTTGTTGGTTTCGGCAAGCACGCGCCGCGCCTTCGGCATCGCGATCCGCAGCGTGCACTGCTCGAACACCGCCGGTTTGCCCCAGAAGGCCTCGATCCCGGCGACGTCCTGGCTCGCCAGCACCAGGTGGATGCCCTGAGACCGGCCTCGCCGCGCGATGTCCTCCAGCAGCTGGGTCGCGGTCGCGGTCACGCCGTCGCGGCCGGCGAACAGGTACTGGAATTCGTCGATCACCGCGACGATCCGCGGCCAGTGCCCGCCGGGGTCCTGCTCGCGCAGGTCCGCGAGGTTGGTGACTTCGTGCAGTTTCGCCGCGGCGGACCGGCGGCGCAGTTCGTCGGCGAGGAACCGCAGCAGCGCCAGGCCGAACTCCCGGTCGGTGTTGACGTTGACCCCGATGAGCTTGGCGTGCGGCAGCCAGCTGGCGTCCCGCCGCCCGGGCGCGAGCCCGGCGAACGACACGCCCTCCTTGAAGTCCAGCAGGTACAGCGCGAGCTCGTCCGGCGAGTAGCGGGCCGCGAGGCTGCCGAGCAGCGAGTACAGGAAGTTCGTCTTCCCCGAACCGCTCGGCCCGCCGATGAGGGCGTGCGGGCTGGCGTCGCCGATGACGACCTCCACCGGCTCGCCCTCGAAGAACCCGACCGGCGCCCGCAGTTCGCGCGCCGAGCTTTCCTTGCCCAGCTCGGTCGGCAGGAGGTCGGCGAACGCGCGGGGCCCGCCCTGTTTGGCGATCAGCGCCTCGGCGATCCGCCCGGCGGCGCGGATGACCTGCCCGGACGGCATGGGCGGGTCGAGGTCGACGACGAGGTCAGGGCCGGTCATGCTGCTCTTCGCGCGCCGCTCGTCGTGCAGGCTCAGCGATTCGACCGAGGTCGACAGCATGGTCGGCACGTCGACCAGGATCAGGCAGATCCCGGCCGCGAGCGCCCCGGTGGCGACTCGCTTCAGTTCGCGGGCGCGCTCCGGTTCGAGGGTTTCGCCGTTGCCGTAGAGCACCGCGACGCGGAACGGTTCGACGCGCTGGCCGCTCGCCCGCCGGATCTCCCGCAGCGACGTGTGCCCCGCCTGCATCCCGGTCGCGTGGATGCGGCGGATGTGGCCCGCCAGCTCGTCGAGGAGGTCTTCGAGCCGTCCCGGGTCGTACAGCGTGAGCGCGCTCGTGCGGCTCAGCGGGTACAGGTCGGGCAGGATCGCGGTCAGCTGCCCGACGTCCCACAGGTGAACGCGTACCGCGCCTGGCTCGAACGTGCTCAGGATCCGCATCAGCAGGTTCTGCACGATGCCGTCCACCGCGGCCCTGGTCTTGGGCGCCGACGTGATGGACAGGTGCGACTCGTCGAGCAGGGGCACCGCGACGTCGAACGTGCGCGGGACGTCCTTGCCCGAAACGGTCGCCGAGCCGACACGCCACAGTCCCGGCGCGGTGATGCCGGGATTCCCGCCGACGCGACCGAGCCAGTTGCCCGGCGGCTGGCTCGCGGGCCCCGGCGCGTTGTGCGCGACGAGTTCGCGCAACGCGTTCGGGCCCGCTTCCCAGTCCGCGTAGAACTGGCCGCGCACACTGCCGAGCAGGCCGAACACCTCGTTCGCGGCGGGATGCCGCGACCATTCGGCGTACTGCTCCGAGGTGGAGTTGTTCATCCCCACCCGGACTATGTGCTGTTCCAGTTCCAGTTTGGCCAGTTCCGCCTCGGCGGACTGGCGGGCGCCGGCGGCGGCGCCGAGGACGAGCCCGATCTGGTGCCGGACCCGCTCCAGCGCCGTAACGACGCGATTGCGCTGTTCACTCGCTTTGCTGCCCATACCGGCTCGCCGATCTCAGAGGCGGGATTGGTAGCCGCTGACCAGGTCGTCAGCGGCGGAAAGGCGCGTCAGGAGATTTTCCATTCCCTCGTCGGCCTGCGCCAGCTGCGGCGGCACCCATGGCACGGCTTGGGCCTGGGGTTCCACGATGGCACGCCTGGACTCCTCGAGCAGGCTCCGTGCCCGCTCGGCATGGGCGCGTCCGTCGGCGAGGCCGGTTTGGACGGCCGTCAGCAGCTGGTGCAGCTCCTCGAGGTACATGTCAGAGACGGGTCGAGTACGACTCGGCCGACGAGATGCCCGCCTGGATGGTGCTCTGCATCCCGGTGATGCCCTGCAGCGCCTCGGCGAGGAGCCCGTGCGCCTGGCTCACCTCGTGCTGGGTGCTGCCCTGGGTGGCCTGGGAAAGCGAAAGCTGGGCTTCTTCGAGAGACTGCGCGGCCTGCTGAAGTGCGGCGATGCTCGCGGATGCCTTCTCGTTCGCGAGCGCGATACCAGCGCGGATCTCTTCGACTCCGGCCATTTTGGCGGACTCCTTGGGACGTCGGGGGCTGGAACGACCACTATTAAACTTAGCGTGATCAACTGACTCTGTTAAGTGAAGGTCCTGCTAAGTAATCAACAAGGCCCCGGACGTCGGAACGTCCGGGGCCTTGCTGACGGCGGAGGATACAGGATTCGAACCTGCGAGGGCGTGAACCCAACACGCTTTCCAAGCGTGCGCCTTAGGCCGCTCGGCCAATCCTCCGTGGGGAACTTTACCGGATGCCCTTTCGCCCCCTCGAAGGCGGGTCTGACCTGCGTTTGCGGCTTCAAGCCGTCACAGGCGCGAAGCGTCCACGACGTCGGCCACGACGCACGTGATGTTGTCCGGCCCGCCGCCTTCGTTGGCCAGGTCGATCAGTCTCGGGACGGTCTCCGCGGGATCTTGGAAGGCCCCCAGGACGTCCTTGATAACGGTTTCGACAACCGTTGCCGTTAACCCGTCCGAGCACAGCAGGAGACGGTCTCCGGGCGCGGCGTCGAAGGTCCAAATGTCCGCTTCGCCGCTGCCGGTGCTCAAGAGGGCTTTCATCAACAGCGAGCCGCGAGGGTGTCCTTCGACTTCCGACGGGTCGATGCGCCCGTCGTCCGCGAGGGCCTGCGCGAGCGTGTGGTCGCGGGTGAAGCGCTGAAGCGTGCCGCCGCGGAGGAGGTATCCCTTCGAGTCGCCGATGTGGGCGGCCGTGAAGTGGGAACCGTCGAACAGCACGGTCGTGAGGGTGGTGCCCATGCCTCGCGTCTCGGGCTCCTGCTCGGCCGTCGCGGCGAGCCGGTCGTCGATGGCGCGAAGGCCACCGGAGAGCACCTCGACCAGGTCGACGTCGGCGAGGTCGAAGCCATGGAGGTCCTTGTCGAGCCGGGACAGGACACCCACCGCCTCGGCGCTGGCGACCTCGCCGTGCGGCTGGCCGCCGATGCCGTCGGCGACGGCCAGCATCCTGGTGCTGGCGTAGACCGAGTCCTGGTTGACCTGGCGGCGCCGCCCGACGTCCGAGCCGGCGGCGTACCGAAGGGTGTACCTCATGGACCCCAGTAAAGCAGTTGTGTACTGAGTTCACAAACAAAGGGTTGGAATAGTCGGCTGTCGGTTACGATGCGGCGATGGAGGAGCAAGCCACCGTCACGGCGGCGGACATCGCGCGGATCGCCGGCGTCGGCCGCGCCGCCGTCAGCAACTGGCGTCGACGTTACGGCGATTTTCCGCCGCCCGTCGGCGGGACGGCGTCGAGCCCCTTCTTTTCCCTGGACGCCGTCGAAAAATGGCTGCGTGAACGGGGAAAGCCGGTCGAGATCTCGCTCGGGGACCGGATCTGGCAGCGGCTGCGGAACCTCGGCGACGACCTGGCGCTCGGCGACCGGGTCGGCAGGGTGGGGTCGTACCTGTCGCAGCGGCATGCGTGGACTTTCTCGCCGCGATACGACGACGCCGAGCTGCTCGAACTGCTGGACCGGTTCGCCGGCGAGCGAGGCGCGCGCGAGGCCTATGAGTTCCTGTGCGAACGCTATGTCGAGGCGCACTCCCGTCAGCTGTCCGTCACCGCGGGACCGGTGGCCGAGTTGATGACCCGGCTCGTCGGACCCGCGCCCGGCGTGGTGCTCGACCCCGCCTGCGGACTCGGGACGCTGCTGCTCGCCTCCGGCGGGACCCGGCTGCTCGGCCAGGTCGACGATCCGGCGACTTCCTGCATCGCGGCGCACCGGCTGCTGCTCGCGGGCGCGGACATGGAGATGTACGGGGCGGACGCCCTGTCGATGGACTCCTACGAAGGGGTTCTCGCGGACACGGTCATCTGCGATCCGCCGTTCAACGAGCGGGAGTGGGGTTACGACGAACTCGTCGGCGACCCGCGCTGGGTGTACGGCCAGCCGCCGCGCGGCGAGCCCGAACTGGCGTGGGTGCAGCACTGCCTCGCGCATGTGAAACCCGGCGGGCTGGTCGCGATCCGCATGCCGTCCGCCGCCGCCGGCCGCCGCACCGGGCGGCGGATCCGCGGGAACCTGTTGCGGGCCGGAGCTTTGCGTGCCGTGGTCACGGTCGGCGCGGCGGACCTCTGGTTGTTGCGGCGGCCGGAAGCCGGCGAGCGGCCGCCGTCCAGGGTGCTCCTGCTGGCCGATCCGTCCACTGTGGAGGAACAGTGGCGGGATCACCTGCGCGGCGCCGAGGTGGCGGGCGCGGTCCGGATCATCGATCTGCTCGACGAGGAGATCGACCTTTCCCCCGCGCGGTATCAGGATCGGGACGAACACGCGGGCGAGGCCTTTGTCCAAGTCCGAAGGTATTTCGAGGGAATCCGGCCGGAACTGCCGTCGCTGGCGGTGTCCGACGGGAAACCCTCGTTCGTCACGCTCGGTGAGCTGCTGAAGTCCGGCGTGCTGACCGTGCCGGAATCGGTGGAAGAAGGCGATGTCATCGCGTCGCCCTCCGTGCCCGCTTATGTCCACAGTGGAGAGACGGTCGAGGCCGAGCCGACGATGTCGAAGTACCGCACCGATCCCGAACGGCTCGACGCCGCGTTCCTCGCCGGATGCCTGCGCGCGGCGGGGCAGCTCGCCCCGGCCTCCTCCACCAGGATCGACCTCAGGCGCACCCGGATCCCGCGCCTGCCGATCGAGACGCAGCGTGCTCACGGGGAGGCGTTCACCCGCCTCGCCGCCTTCGAGGCAGCCCTGCGCGAGGCGGCGGAATCGGGCCTGGAGCTGGTGAGGCTAGGCTTGACCGGACTGACGGAAGGTCAACTGAGGCCGGGGAACTAGGTGCTGATCGCGGACCGTTACGAACTCGACGAGCTGCCGCTCGGCCGGGGTGGGATGGGCGCGGTCTACGCCGGCCACGACCGGCATCTCGGCCGCCGCGTGGCGGTGAAGTTCCTGGGGCTTCCCGGCGGTCCCGACGTCGAACTCGAACAGCGGTTCATCCGCGAGGCGCGGATCCTCGCGACCCTGGAACACGCGGGCGCGCCGACGCTCTACGACTTCGGCACCTACGACGAACGGCTGTACCAGGTCATGCAGTTCATCGAAGGCGTGACCGTCGCCGATCTCGCCGCCGAACACGGTCCGCTGCCGGTGCCGTGGGCGGCCGCGATCGCCGCGCAGGCCTGCGCCGTGCTGTCCGCCGCGCACGCGCTGTCCATCTGCCACCGCGATCTCAAACCCACCAATCTGATGCTGTGCCCCGACGGCAGCGTGAAGGTGCTCGACTTCGGGCTCGCGATGCTGCGCGAGACCGACGTCGCCCAGTTCACCCGGGCCGGGCAGATCCTGGGCACCCCCGCCTACATGGCGCCAGAACAGATCCAGCGGGGAATCGCCGGACCGCGCAGTGACCTGTACGCGCTGGGCTGCGTCCTTCACGAAATGCTGACCGGCAGGCAGCTGTTCACCGGGCCGACGGCGTACGCGGTGTTCGAGAAACAGGTCAAGGAGAGTCCGGCCGAAGTGGACGGTGTCCCGCGTGGACTGAACGATCTGCTCGCGGACCTGCTGGAGAAGGACCCCGAACGGCGCCCCGCCGACGCGAACGAGCTGTTCGGCAGGCTGGCCGGGTTCGCGCGGGACCTGCCGCCGCTCCCCGGATATCTGGACGAAGGCGCCAATCCGGGCCGGATGTACGCGCGGGTCGTCGGCCGCGTGCCCTGAGACGCGATCGTGACCTTCCGATCAACAACCCCGGACGGGTGAGCTCCGTCTTTACCCATGTCAGACGGACTACGGGCAAACGGGGGTACGGGTCGTGAAGAAGTTCCTGGTGGGGGGGACCGCACTGGCCACCGCGCTGGTGCTGACCGCGTGTTCCGGCAACTCGGGCGGCAGCGCGCCCGGCGGCGGTGGCATCGCTCAGGGCGCGACCACGACCACGTCGGCGCCTTCATCGGCACCGGCCACCTCGTCTCCGACGCCGACGCCGAGCAGCAGCAGCTCCACGCCGAAGCCGACGTCCTCGAAGCCCAAGCCGACGCCGAAACCCACGCCGAAGCCGACGCCCAAGCCCGCCGCGAACGCCGCCGACGTTCCCTGCAAGGCCGCGCTGGCCTCGCCGGGCGTGAGCGCCTGTGTGGACCTTTCCGCGCTGAAGACGTGGCTGCTGCAGGACGGCAAGGTCATCTACGGCCCGGTCAAGCAGCTGCCCGGCAAGAAGGGGTACGCCACGCCGACCGGTGTCTTCCACGTTTCGGCCAAGGTCAAGAACTACCACTCGAAGCAGTTCGACGCGCCGATGCCGAACTCCGTGTTCTTCCTGCCGGGTATCGCCTTCCACACGGGCAGCCTCTCGGTGTACTCGCACGGCTGCATCCACCTGTCCGCGGCGGCTTCGCAGAAGTACTTCACGATGCTGCAGAAGGGCGGCGTCGTACAGGTCGTGGCCTGACCGCTCCACCGCGTGACGATCATTGCGGTTCGATTGCTTTGAGATAAATGAAAGCTCCCGGCGGCAATGACTTCCCCGCCTCCGGCGACGTGCCATGACACGCCGGAAGCAGGGAAGCGCAGATGGTCAGAAGCCGGGCACTCGTTCGCCTGTTCGCCGTACTGTCGGTTTCCATCCTGCTTCTCCCGGGATGGGTGGGCGCACCGGAAGCGAGTGCGGCGCCGACCCTGCCTTCCGGTTTCGTCCTGCGCGACCAGCCGAGCGGTCAAGCCGCCTTCGATCTGACCGATTTCGCCTATCTGCCGGACGGTTCGGTGCTCAGCATCGGCAAGAGCGGCAAGGTCGCCTGGGTGCCCACCGGTGGTCCGGCGCGGACGATCGCGAACCTTCCCGTCCACGACGACGGCGACCTCGGCCTTGTCGGACTGGCCGTCGCGCCGGATTTCGCCACCTCCCGCCGGCTCTACCTCGCGTGGTCGTTCGACACGAGCGGCGGCGCGTTCACCATGCGGGTGGCGCGCTGGACGGTGACCGGCACGGACGTCCCCACGGGTCTCGCGAACGAACGAGTGCTCGTCGACCTTCCGGGGTTCCACAACGTCCACGGCATCAGCGGGCTCGTGGCGGCGCCTGACGGGACCTTGTGGATCTCCATCGGCGACGCCGCCGACTTCACCAGGATGGATCCCGGCGCGTTGCGCTCACTCGACCTCGATCAGCTCTACGGCAAGATCCTGCACGTCACCCCGGACGGCGCCGGCGTCCCCGGCAACCCGTACTTCTCCGCCGCCACACCGAACGCCAATCGGTCCAAGGTCTTCTCCAGTGGCTACCGCAGCCCGTTCCGGTTCTCCCTCGACCCGCGGCTCGGCCTCCCGATCGTCGGGGACGTCGGCTGGAACACCTGGGAAGAAGTGGACATCGTGCGGCCGGGGGCGAACCACGCCTGGCCCTGCTGGGAAGGAAACACCCCGACGCCGGGGTATTCCGGCCTCGCGGGGTGCGCGGGCGTGGTCAACACGCCCCCGATCACCGCGTACCACCACGGTTCCGGTGCCGACGAAGGGAACAGCGTCACCGCCGGGATCGTCTACAGTGGATCGTCCTATCCGGACGAATACCGGGGCGCGTTCTTCTTCGGCGACTATGTCACGCAGAAGATCTGGACGATGACGTACGACAGCCAGGGCAGGCTCGTCCGCGCCCCCGAGCGGCCGCCGAAGTTCACCGGCGTCGGCGGCCCGGTCAAGTTCGCGGCCGCGGCGAACGGCGACATCGTCTTCGCCGACATCCATACCGGGAACCTGCGCC
Source organism: Amycolatopsis sp. TNS106 (assembly GCF_019330265.1). Lineage (NCBI taxonomy): Bacteria > Bacillati > Actinomycetota > Actinomycetes > Pseudonocardiales > Pseudonocardiaceae > Amycolatopsis > Amycolatopsis sp. TNS106. The sequence continues at coordinate 6,786,161 of NZ_CP024972.1, forward strand.
GGCTCAGTTATCCGGGGACGAACGCGGAACCGGTGGCGGTGGCGACGTCGAGCACCGAGCCGTCGACGAGGACGGTGACGTTCGACGGCGCCGGTTCCTACGATTTCGACGGCGATCCGCTGGCGTACCGCTGGGATTTCGGCGACGGCACGAGTCAGACCGGTGTCCGCGTGACCCATGCCTACGGCGCCGAGGTCGAACGGGCGACAGCGCGCCTCACCGTCACCGATCGGCTCGGCGCGTCCGCGAGCGCCGACGTCACCGTGGTGCCGGGGAACCATTCACCGGAACTCGCGATGACGGATCCCGGTTCGCGGACGTTCGCCGTCGGGGAACCGGTCGTCGCCGAGGTCACGGCCACCGACGCCGAGGACGGTGCGCTGCCGGTCGCGTGGACCACGCTGATCCGGCATTGCCCGGAGGAGGCGACCTGCCACGCGCATCCCGGTTCACCGGGCGGCGGGCCGGTTTTCACGGTGCCCTTCACCGATCACCAGGACTCCAGGGTCGAGATCACCGCGACGGTGACGGACAGCGCCGGGGTGACGGCGAGCAGGACTTACGTCGCCATGCCGCGTGAGCACCGGCTGACCCTGAAATCCGCCGTCCCGGCGGCGCTGAGCATCCCGGCCGAGGGCGGGGTCAGCACCGCGATGGTCACCGAGGGGGCGACGTTCGAGGTCGTGGCGGAGGAGATCGCCGCGGACGGTGTTTCGACGTTCGCGAACTGGTCCGACGGGAGGACCACGCGCACGGTGACCGTCACCGTCCCGGCGGGCGACCTGACCCTGACCGCGAACTACCTCACCCCGATCGACCGGCGCTACCAGGCGGAACCCGCGTTGCGGCAACGGCTCGGCGTGCCGACCGGGCCGGAGGTCGCCGACGGGACCGTGCGCTACCGGCCGTACACGAACGGCAGGCTCTACTGGAGCGCCGAGACCGGTGTGAAGCAGATGGAGGGCGAAATCCTGGCGAGATACCTCGCGCTGGGCGGGCACCGGACCTTCGGGCCGCCCGCGACCGACGAGACCGCCACACCGGACGGAATCGGCCGGTACAACCACTTCCCGCACCGGCCGGGCCCGATGCAGTCGTCGATCTACTGGACCCCGTCGACCGGTGCGCACGTGGTGTACGGGCGGATCCGGGTCAAGTGGGCGGCGCTCGGCTGGGAGCGCGGGCCGATGGGATATCCGACCACCGGCGAAACGGGCACGCCGGACGGCGTCGCCCGCTACAACCACTTCAGCAAGAAGGCGTCGATCTACTGGACGGCGCAGACCGACGCCAAGGCGATCTGGGGCCGTATCCGTGCGAAGTGGGCGCAGCTCGACTGGGAGAGGAGTCCCCTCGGATACCCGTCGACCGACGAGACCGCGACTCCGGACGGCGTCGGCCGGTACAACCACTTCACGAAGGGCGGATCGGTCTACTGGACGACGCAGACCGACGCGCACGCCGTCTACGGGGCGATCCGGCAGCGCTGGGCGGCGCTCGGCTGGGAGCGGTCGTACCTGCGTTACCCGACGACGGACGAGGTCTCCGTCTCCGGCGGACGGCAGAACAACTTCCAGGGCGGGTACGTGTTCTGGAACAGCACCACCGGTGCGGTGACCGACCGCCGCTGGTGATCTCGGGTGAAGGCCCCTTCCACACCAGGACCGGGGCCTTCACACGCTTCGGGTGTCAGCGCAGCAGATCAGCGGGGGTGGTGCCGGTCGAGGTGAGGGGCAGGCCGAGCGCGACACGTTCGGTGAGCCAGGCGCTCGGCCGGTAGCGCTGGTCGCCGGTGCTCGCGGCGAGTCCGCGCAGCACCCGCAGCACGAGATCCGCGCCCGCCTCGTCGCCCCAGGTCAGTGGCCCGCGCGGGTAACCGAGGCCGAGCCGGACGGCGGTGTCGATGTCCTCCGGCGTCGCGAGCCGCTGCCCGGCGATGAAGCAGGCGGTGTTGACGATCGACGCCAGCAGCCGCTGCGCGATCGGCGCGGGACCGTCGCGGACCACGGTCACCGGCAGGCCGGTCGCGGCGAGCGCGCCCCAGGCGGTGCGGCCGGCGGCCGGGTCGAGCGCGGGGTGGACCGAGAGCGTCAGGCGTTTCCGGTAGCCGCCGAGCGGGTCGACGCCGACGACCCGTTCCGCCGGAAGGCCTGCCGCGCGTGCTGCGTCCACAGTGGACGAACCGATCGGGCTGACGATCAGGACCGTGTCCGGGTACGCGGAGTGCACGACCTGGATGCCCGCCGCCGAGAGCAGGGTGCCGAGCCGTTCGTCGTCGACCCACACCGGCGTGGCAGGCGCTTCCGGCGCGGCCGGTTCCGGCTCGACCTGCTGCTGTCCGTCCACATAGGAGTAGAAGCCTTCGCCGTTCTTGCGGCCGAACAGCCCGGCGGCGACGCGCGGACGCGTCAGCCACGACGGCCGCAGTCGCGGTTCGCCGTGGAAGCCGCTCCAGATGCTCTCGAGCACGGCGTGCGAGACGTCGAGACCGGTGAGGTCGAGGAGTTCGAAAGGGCCGAGTTTCAGGCCGAGCACGTCACGGGCGACGCGGTCCACCTCGGCCGGGCTCGCGATCCCTTCGGCGAGGATCTGCAATGCCTCGGTGCCCAGCCCGCGGCCGGCGTGGTTGACCAGGAAGCCCGGCGCGTCGCGGGCGAGGACGGGTTCGTGTCCCCAGCCGCGGACGAGTTCCGTCACGGCGGGGGGCAGCCAGGCTGCGGTCCGCGCGCCGGGCACGACCTCGACCAGCCGCATCAACGGGACCGGGTTGAAGAAGTGGAGGCCGAGCAACCGGCCGGGATCGGTCAGCGCCGCCCCGATCTCGGTCACCGAAAGCGAGCTGGTGTTGGTGGCGAACACGGTGTCCGGCCCGCATACGCGCTCCAGCTCGGCGAACAGCGTGCGTTTGATCTCCAGATCCTCGCGCACCGCTTCGATGACGAGGTCGACGCCGTCGGCGGGCGCCAGCGGACCCTCGGCCGCGATCAGCCTGCCCTTCGCCGCCTCGGCGGCTTCCTCGGTGATCTTGCCCTTCGAAGCGAGTTTGCCGAGCATCGCGCCGACCTGCTCGATGGCCTCGCCGACCGCGTCGGGCCGGGCGTCGGCGAGTTCGACCTCGAGTCCCGCCGTCACGGCGAGCTGGACGATGCCCCGGCCCATCACCCCGGTTCCGATGACCCGGATCCTGCCGACCTGCTCCGCCCACTTCTCCACCGCGAGCCGCCTTTCCCTCGATGTCGTTCCCGGCGTGACGCTAGCCGCCACGCCGATATCTCGCCCGGAAGGGTGATCCGTGCCCTGCTCGGCGTAAGGCCACCCGTCCGGCGCGGTCTCCTCCGCGAAAACCGAGTGTTCCGCGCCCCACCCCGAAGGGAAAGCTCCCATGGCCACCGTCCCCGCCGCCGCAGCCGTCCGGACCACGCCGTTGCTCCTCGTCGCCGTCCTCTTCGGCGCCTTCCCCGCGTTCCTGGCGAGCCAGGCGTTGTGGTCGCTCACCGCACTGGCCGTCGTGGTCGCCGTCGCCGTCCTCGCGGGCGGGGTGTGGCTGACCGGCCGGAAGGCGAACACCGAACTCTAAGATCGCCGTGTGACGGCCAAACGCTTGACGCGGGAAGAAAGCCGTGAGCAGACCAGGCAGCGCCTGCTCGCGGCGGCCGCCGAGCTGTTCTCCGACCGAGGGGTCAACGGCACGTCCGTCGAACAGATCGCCGAACGGGCCGGATTCACCCGAGGTGCCTTCTACGGCAACTTCGACGGCAAACACGAGCTGGTCGTCGAACTGCTGCGCCGCAGGACCCAGCGCGAGGTCGAGGAGGTCGCGGCGCTGCGGGAGGGTGTCGGCTCCTTCGCCGAGATGATGGACCGGTTGCGCGCGTGGAACGTCGAGCGCGCCGAGCACCTCGCCGGCTGGCTGACCCTGCGTACTGAGCTGGCCCTCTACGCGCTGCGGAATCCCGACGCGCGACCGCTGGTCGGCGAGGGCGAGAAGTCGACAAGGGCGCTGCTGGAGACCTCGGTCCGGACCGAACTCGCCGCGCGCGGTGTCGAACCGCCCGCCGACCCGGCCTTTCTCGCGCTGATCCTGCACGCGCTCGAGGACGGTCTCCTGTTGCAGCGCTTCCTCAGCCCCGAGGGGACCGGAGACGAGGACGTGGTGGACGCCGTCCAGCTGCTGATGCGGTCCTGGACCGCGCTCAGCCGGTCATCCTGATCCCGGTGAACTCGGCCATCTGTCGGATCCCGTGCGCGAAGAAGTCGTCCGCCGGATCCACCGAGCCGACGTACTGGCCGAACAGCTCGAAGTTGATCATCCCGAACAGCTGGGTCCAGGCCATGATCAGCCGGGAGGCCGTCTCGGGGCCCAGATTGATCTTGAGGATCCCGGCGAGGGTGTCGAGCTGGCGCAGTAGCGCGACGGGCATCTCGCCGACCTCGGTCTCGACGCGGAGGTTCGCGTCACGGAGGACGGCGACCAGCGCGAACGCCACCCGGCCGGCGGGGGCGACGGTGTCCTGCGGGGCTTGATAGCCGGGGATCGGCGAACCGTAGATCAGCGCGTACTCGTGCGGGTGCGCCTTCGCCCAGGCGCGGACCGCGTGCCAGATCGACTCCCATCGCTCCAGCGAGGTCTTCTTCGGGTTGTCGGCCGCCTCCGCGGCCTCGCCGACGGCGTTGTAGGCGTCCACGATCAGCGCGGTCAGCAGCTCCTCGCGACTGGAGAAGTATCGGTAGAGCGCAGACGAGACCATGCCCAGCTCCCGGGCCACCGCGCGGAGCGAGAGCCCGAGTGCGCCGACTTCGGCGAGCTGGCGGCGGGCTTCGTCCTTGATCTCACGGGTGAGCTCGGCGCGGGCGCGTTCGCGCGCGGTCTGAGTGGCAGCCATGCTCTCACCTTAGAGCATCGCACCTAAACGAGAGCATTGCTCTTGACACGATGCACTGCTCTGGTGTTCACTGCTCTTAACAGAGAGCACTGCTCTCGAAGACTTCGAGGAGACGAGATGACCACCACCGCTTCCGCCGCCACGACCCGCTACCTCAAGCCGGCCAAGGCGACCAGCGCGTTCAACGAATTCGTGCTCAAGCTGACGAGGCTCGGCGTCAGCGTCCTGGGCAGCCGGGTGCTTTCGGTCCGCGGCCGCAAAAGCGGCGAACTGCGCTCGGTCCCGGTCAACCTCCTGAAGCTGGACGGTGAGCGCTACCTGGTCGCGCCTCGCGGTGTCACACAGTGGGTGCGGAACCTGCGCGTCGCCGGCGAAGGACAGCTCAGCGTCGGGCGCCGCACCGAGACGTTCACCTACACCGAACTCGCCGACGCCGAGAAGCCCGAAATCCTGCGCGCGTACCTCAAGCGCTGGAAGTTCGAGGTCGGGGTGTTCTTCGACGGTGTCGACGCGAAGGCGTCCGACGAGAAGCTGCTGGAGATCGCGCCCGGCTACCCGATCTTCAAACTCGCCTGATGCGGCGAGTCACGCCCCCAATCACGCAAGTCACGCCTTCGATCACGTGAGTTACGCCCCCAATCACGCAAGTCGCGCCTCCAATCACGCGAGTCACGCCTCCGATCACGTGAGTGACGCCCCCAATCACGCGAGTCCCGTCCCCAATCACGCGAGTCACGCGTCGACTGCCCGCTGCCGACGCGTGCCCAGACGGACGACTCGCGTGATTGACCGGACGACTCGCGTGATCAGATGGCGAACTCCCGTGATCAGGGGGCCAACTCGCGTGATCAGGTGGACGACACACCCGTGAACGGCCCTCGCCCCGTGTCGGCCGTCCAGTCACGCGAGTTGGCCGTCCAGTCACGTGTGTCGGCCGTCCGGGCACGAGGGACGGGGCTGTGGCGGCAACCGCAGGAGGCCGAAAGCGGAGAGCCGCGGGCTAGTCGTCGGTGGGTGCCCGGCGCGCGCGGCGGGCCGTGGCGGCCACCAGCACCACCCCGACCAGGAACGCGACCAGTCCGATCAGGAACCACAGTTTCTGCCCGGTCATGAAGCTGCCGGTCAGCACGCCGGCGCCCTGGAGCACCCAGACGCCGCCGACCAGCAGGAAGACCAGCCCGACCGTGAGCCCGACCCAGCGTTTCATCCACAGCTCCCCGCCTCGAACGTGCCCTGTGGCGATTCTGGCACCACGAGCCCCGCCGGGCGAACCGATCACCGTCCGCCGACGAGCCCGTTCCGGTACGCGTAGACGACGGCGTGCACCCTGTCCCGCAGCCCGAGCTTCGCCAGGATGCGGGAGACGTGGGTCTTCACCGTCTCTTCGCCCACGTGGAGATGCGCGGCGATCTCCGCGTTGCTGGAGGCGTCGGCGACGAGGAGGAGGACTTCGCGTTCGCGCGAGGTGAGCCGTTCCAGTTCCGCCGGTTCGGCGGCCGCGGGTTCGATGCTGGTGGCGAAGGTCGAGACCAGCCGCCGGGTCACCGTCGGGTCGATCAGCGCGTCGCCGCGCGCGGCCACCCGCATGGCCGAGACGAGTTCTTCGGGGGCGAGGCTTTTCAGCAGGAACCCGCTCGCGCCGGCTCGAAGCGCGCGATAGACGTACTCGTCGGAGTCGTAGGTCGTCAGCACGAGGACGCGGGTGTCGTTCCCCGGCGCGGACATGATCGCCTCGGTCGCGGCCAGACCGTCCAATTTGGGCATCCGGACGTCGAGCACGGCGACGTCCGGGCGCAGCTCGGCCGCTTGAGCGACGGCTTCGCGTCCGTCGGCCGCCTCGCCGACGCACTCGAAGTCCGCCTGGGTGTCCAGCACCGCGCGCATGCCGGACCGGAACATCGCGTGGTCGTCGGCGAGCAGAACCCGGATCACTGTGCCTCCAAAGGAAAACCGACGCGGACCCGCCAGCTCCTGCCGTCGTCGAGCGGTCCGCATTCCGCCTGTCCGCCGAACAACGCGACCCGCTGCCGGATCCCGGCGAGGCCGCGTTTCGTCGACTCGGCCGCCGCGTTCGCGTGGCCGATCTCGTTCGTGATCGTGAGGACCACCTCCGTCTGCCGGTAGGCGAGATCGATCTCGACGATCCCGCCGGAGCCGTGCCGGAGCGCGTTCGTCAGTGCCTCCTGCGCGATGCGGTACAACGCGATGTCCACCGAACCCGGGAGTTCCCGCGGCCCGCCGTGGCTCGTCAGCCGCGCGGGCAGCCCGGCGGTGCGGAGGTTGTCGAGCAGCTCGTCGAGGTTGTCCAGCCCCGGTTGCCGCTGCGCGTCGCCGTTCTCCCTGCCATGCAACAGATCCAGCAGACGCCGCAGATCGGCCATCGCGGCCCGGCTCGACGATTCGACCGCCGAGAGCGAACGCCGGACGGCCGGTTCGCCCTCCGGCAGCCCGAGCCGCGCGGCGCCCGCGTGCACGCCGATCGCGCTGACATGGTGGGAGATCACGTCGTGCAGGTCGCGGGCGATCGTCGTGCGTTCTTCGGCGACGGCACGGCGGACCGCTTCGGCTTCGTGCTGCCGCCGTTGTTCCTCCGCGCGTTGGAGGTCGGCGATGTACGCGCGCCGCGCGGTCGTGTAGCGGCCGACCATCCAGGGCAGCAGGCCGCTGACACCGACATCGATGAGCAGCAGCCGCCAGTCCCGGTCAGCCCGGTCGACCGGGATGACGTTGCAGGCGACGAGCCCGGCGAGCATCGCCGCCAGCGCGGCCAGCGCCGGTTTGGTCGAAAGCCAGGCGCCCGCGCGATAACCCGCGATCAGCACGCCCGCGTTGGTGGCCTGAAGGTAATCGTCGTACGGATACAGCAGGAGCGGCGCGGCGGTGAGCAGCGCGCCGTGCGCGGCCGAAACCCAGCCGGAATACCGTGAAGGCCCGGCGAGCGCGATGTTCGCGAGGATTCCGCCCAGCAGCACCACCCACGCCTGCCAGCCGAGCGAGAGCGGCGGGCCGGCGATGAGGAACAGCCCGGCGTCGGCGACCAGGCAGACGGCCGCGACCGCCCAGGCCTGCCTCGCCAGCGAACCACTGATGTCCCGCACGCGACCAACTCTGCCCTATTTCGCTGGACAGGGGTTCCTAAGATCGAAAGCCATGGGGACCGCCAAGACGCCCGTGCTCTGGACGACCGGCGCGCCGGGTACCGGGAAATCCACCACGGCCTGGGGTTTGTACCGCCGCATCGGGGAAGCGGGCGGCAACGTCGCGTACGTCGACATCGACCAGCTCGGGCTGATCGGCCCGCCGCCCGGCGGCGGGGACGCCTCGCACGCGATCAAGGCGGCCAACCTGCTGCGGGTGCTGGAAAACCTGCGGGGTACCGCGCAACTCGTCGTGTCCGGTGTGGTGGACCCGGCGAAGCCGTACATCGAGAGCCGAGACTTCGACCTCACGCTCGTCCGCCTGACGTGTGACCGCGACGAACTCGAGCGCCGGTTCCTCGGCCGTGGGTCACCCGCCGCGGCCTTGCCCGACCTCTTCGCGGTGGCGGACGCCTACGACCGCGCCGGTTTCGGCGAGGAGATGGACACGACCGGGCAGCGGCCCGAGGACACCGTGGAAGCGCTGTTCCACCGCTGTGCCGTGGAAGCCGGGAGCGTCCGGCCGCCGGATCCCGGCCTGCCGCTGCCCGGGCCGGTGACCGTGGTGACCGGCCCGACGGCGGTCGGCAAGTCGACGGCCGCGTTCAGCGCGCTGCGGGACCTGTGGGAGCGCGACCTGCCCGTCGCGTACGTCGATCTCGCGCAACTCGGGTTCGCACACCCCGCCCCGGATCCGGCGCTGGAGGCGGCACACCTGTCGGCCGTGTGGCGCGGCTATCGCGACGCCGGGGCGAAGCGGTTGATCGTCGTGGCCAGGGAATTCCGCCCGGAGCACCGGCGGGTCTTCGGCGCGGTCACCGTCGTCCACTTCGACGCGGACGAACCGACGCTCACCGAGCGGGTCCGTCGCCGGGCCGAGGGCGAGTCCGCGTTGCTGGCAGGCGACGAACTACGCGGCGCGCCACCCGGCGTACGGGACCGGGTGGCCGCGCGCGCGGTCGCCGAGGCCGCCCGGATGCGGCGCTCCGGCGGCGATCGCGTCGTCCTCGACACCTCCGGACAGGAACCCGCCGAAACGGCCGCCGCGTTGCTCGCCGTCTTGGCTCAGTAGCGCCGCTGGCCGTCCTGGCCCTGACCGGGCGGCCCACCGCGCTGGTTCTGCGTGGGCTTGCCGATACTCGTCGCCGTCGCGGTGCCGCCGGTGACCTTCGCGTGCACCGTCACCGTCTCGCCGGTCTTGGGATCACCGGTCTTCTTCGTCGACGCGTCGATCGTGTAGACCTGTTTGTAGCCGTCCTTGCTGGTCAGGCTGACGGACGTCGCGCTGATCTCGGTGATCTCGCCGGTCTGCATCCGTTCGGTGCTGTAGCCGCCCTTGCCGTCGGAGACGACGAAGTCGCCGTGCAGCGCGTCGCGCGGCATGCCACCGCCAGGGCCCATGAGCACCCGGCCGCCGCCGGGGCCGCCCGTCATCCCGCCCTGTACGGCGCCGTTGGCGGCGGTTCCGGCCCAGATCGCGGCCCCGCCGCCGACGGCGATCACCACCGCCACCCCGGCCGCGATCGCCGTCTTGCGGCCCGACCAGGTCTTCTTCGGTTCACCCGCCGGGACAGGCGCGCCCCAGGTGGCGGGCTCGGCCGCCGGGGGGTCGGCGGGTTTGGTCGGTTCGGTCATTCTGGTCGCCTCCGTGTGGTCGGTTGCGGCCATGGTCGGCGCCGTCGCTGTGCGGAAGCTGTGCCGCCGGTGGGCACGCGCTGTGTTTCGCTCCCCGGCAGGGTGATCGTTCACAGGAAACGCACAGGCGGGACACAGAGAAGCCTCATCGGGGTCGCCCAGGATGGCAGCATGACCAGTGTGAACGTCCCTTCGTCCGGTTCCGCGAAGGCCGGCCTGCGCCGTGCCGACGGCAGCCCCGTGCGGGTGCTGGTCGTCGACGACGAGGCGACCTTGTCCGAACTCGTGTCGATGGCGCTGCGCATGGAGGGCTGGGACATCCGCACCGCGGCCGACGGCACCGAGGCCGCCCGCGTCGCGCGGGAATTCCGGCCGGACGCGGTGGTGCTGGACGTCATGCTGCCGGATATGAGCGGCCTGGAGGTCTTGCGCCGCCTGCGGTCCGAGGTGCCGAACCTGCCGGTGCTGTTCCTGACCGCGAAGGACGCGGTGGAGGACCGGATCGCCGGGCTCACCGCGGGCGGCGACGACTACGTCACCAAACCGTTCAGCCTGGAGGAGGTCGCGTTGCGGCTGCGCGCGCTGCTCCGGCGCGCGGGCGGCGTCGCCGGGCCGAGTGGGTCGATGCTGGTCGTCGGGGACCTGACCCTGGACGAGGACAGCCGCGAAGTGCACCGCGGCGGCGATCCGGTGCCGCTGACCGCGACCGAGTTCGAACTGCTGCGTTATCTCATGCGCAATCCCAAACGCGTGCTGTCCAAGGCGCAGATCCTCGACCGCGTCTGGAGCTACGACTTCGGTGGCCAGGCCAATATCGTCGAGCTGTACATTTCCTATCTCCGCAAGAAGATCGACGCCGACCGGGAACCGATGATCCACACGATGCGCGGCGCCGGGTATGTCCTCAAACCCGCGGGGTAGGCGGCCGTGGTCCCTGCGACGGCGGCTGATCGCGCAGGTCGCGGGGCTGCTCGCGCTCGTCTGCCTGGTGGTGGGCGTGGTGACCGAACTGGCGCTGCGGGATTTCCTGATCGACCAGCTCGACGCGCGGATCGCCGAGACCAGTGAACGCGCCAGCCGTCCGCCGCCGCCGGGGCGCCCCGGCGGGGAACGGGTGCCGGAAGGCCTGCGCGCGTACGGTCAGAGCACCGGTTCGTTGTTCGTGAACATCCTCCCGGACGGGCGGGTGGTCGCGGCGGTGCTGCGATCCAGCTACGACGCGAAGGTCGCCGACCCGTTCCCGCACGATCCGATCGGCCCGGCCCAGCTCTCGGCCCTGTTGCGGTCGACGCCGGCCGACAAGCCCACCGACGTGGACCTCGGCTCGCTCGGGGAGTACCGCGTGGTGGCCAAGCAGGCGTCCAACGGTGGTGTCGCGATCACCGGGCTGCCCACGAAGGACGTCACGGACACCTTGTGGAACCTCGGTTTCATCTTCGGCGGGGTCGCCATCGGCGGGATCCTGCTGGCGGGCGCGCTCGGCGCGGTGACCGTGCGGCGCACCATGAAACCCCTCGATCGCCTCGCCGCCACCGCGACCAGGGTCGCCGAACTCCCGCTCGACCGCGGCGAGGTCGCCCTGTCCGAGCGAGTGTCCGAAGTGGACACCGATCCGCGGACCGAGGTCGGGAAGGTCGGGTTCGCGCTCAACCGCATGCTCGGCCACATCTCGAACGCGCTTTCCGCCCGCCAGGCCAGTGAAAGCCGGGTGCGCCGCTTCGTCGCGGACGCGAGTCACGAACTCCGGACGCCGCTCGCGGCCATCCGCGGCTACGCGGAACTCACCCGGCGCTCCGGCTCCGAGGTGCCGCCGGACATCGCGTTCGCGATGGGCCGGGTCGAATCGGAATCGACGAGGATGACCGGCCTGGTCGAGGATCTGCTGCTGCTCGCCAGGCTCGACTCCGGACGTCCGGTGGTGCACCAGCCGGTCGATCTCTCCCGGCTGGTCGCGGACGCCGTCGCCGACGCGCACGTCGCCGGGCCGGAGCACAAATGGCTGCTGGAGGTCCCGCCGGAGCCGATCACCGTCCTCGGCGACGGGGATCAGCTGCACCAGGTGGTGATCAACCTGCTCGGCAACGCGCGCACGCACACCCCGGCGGGGACCGAGGTAGCCACCGCTTTGTCCATAGTGGACTCGACGGTGACACTGTCCATTGTCGACGGTGGGCCGGGGGTCCCGCCGGAGATCCTCCCGGAGGTCTTCGAACGGTTCGCCCGCGGCGACGACTCGCGTTCGCGGGCCGCGGGCAGTACCGGCCTCGGCCTGGCCATCGTCGCGGCCGTCGTCGCCGCGCACGGCGGGCGGGTCGGGGTCGTCAGCCGTCCGGGGCGGACGGAATTCCGGGTCGAGCTCAGGGCGTCCAATCACTGTTAGCGCCGCACAGGATGACGCAGGGCAGCTCACCCCCGGTCCGGCCGGCCAGCCACGCGGCGAACGGGACCGCGGCGGCCGGTTCGACGGCGAGGCGGAACTCCTCCCAGAGGCGGTCCCGCGCGGCGAGCAGTTCCGCGTCGCTGACCAGCACGGACGTCACCCGATCGCGGAGCACGGCGAACGGGACGCTCCCGATCCTGGTCGCGCCCAGCGCGGACGCGGCCACCGAGTCGATCTCCACGTCCACCGGCTCGCCCGCCTCCAACGCCGCGCCGAGCGCTCGGCACCGCTCCGGTTCGACGGCGAACGTCGGCAACCCCGCCAGCGACGTCCCGGCGACCAGCCCACCACCGCCGACCGCGACCAAGAACGCGTCGACGTCCGGCGCGTCCTGGACCACTTCGGCCGCGACGGTGCCTTGACCGGCGACGACGGCGGGATCGTCGTACGCGTGCAGGTACCGCGTACCCGGCTCGGAGGCCGCTTCGAGTGCCTTCGCGGCGGCCTCGGCGTACGTCGCTCCGTGACGGATGAGCTTCGCGCCCGCCGCCTCGATCCGGGCCGTCTTCGCCTGCGGAGCCGACTCCGGCACGTACACCGTCGCGGGCAGATTCAGCAGCGAAGCCGCCGTCGCCACACCCAGCCCGTGGTTGCCGCCGGACGCCGTCAGCACCCGCTCCGGTAACGGCCCGCTCACCAGCGCGTTCACCGCGCCTCGCAGTTTGAACGATCCGCTCCGCTGCAGATGCTCCAGCTTGAGAACCAGCGGCCGCCCGTCGACCTCGGCGCGCAGCAGCGGCGTGCGCCGCACGAACGGATGAACGGCCTCGGTGGCCTTGAGGACATCTTCCCAGGTCGGAGTGCTCATACCCCCCACTGTCCTCCATGCCGGGGCGGGAGTGACTACACTGGTCCTCGGATCCCGCGCGGCGTCCATCTTGTGAACCTCCCCAGGGCCGGAAGGCAGCAAGGATAAGCAAGCTCTGACGGGTGCGCGGGATCCCCTTTTTTCGGGGCTAGAAGATCCCGAAGACATCCTTCGGCGGCACAGGCGACGGCAGGGCTTCCGCATCGGCGATGGGTTTCGCTTTGCCCTGCAGCTGCCGGAGGTCCTCTCCCGCGACGCAGCGCGCCGGGTAGGCGGATGAGGCGGCCCGGCGGGTCATCTCGGGTACCGGCAGTCCGGCGCGTGAAGCGGCGACCACGATGTTGCCGAAGCGGCGGCCACGGAGGACGCCTGGCTCGGCCAGGATCGCCAGGTGGGGGAAGGAACTCGCCAGTGTCGCCAGGAACCGGCGGAGGAACGGCAGGTTCGGCCCGTCGGAGACGTTGGCGAGGTAGGTCCCGGCCGGGCGGAGGACACGCGCGATCTCGCTCGTGAACTCGACGGTCGCGAGCCCGCCGGCCAGGACTCCGCGTTCGAAAGCGTCCACGATGACCAGGTCGGCCGAAGCGTCGTACCTGCCGGAGACACCTTCGCGGCCGTCGCCGACGCGGACCTTCAATCCCTTCAGTCCCAGCTGCTCGCGGACGAGCGCCACGAGTTCGCCGTCGGCGTCGAAGACCAGCTGCCGTGAGCGTGGCCGGGCCGCGGCGATGTAGCGCGGGAGCGTGCAGGCCGCCCCGCCCACGTGAAGCGCGTCGAGCGGACCTTCGCCGAGGCAGTCGACGACGTCGGCGATCCGGCGGATGTAGTCGAACTCGAGATCCCGGGGGTCGTCGAGGTTGACGTGCGACTGGGCGACGCCGTCGACCGAGATCACCCAGGCGTTGGGGCGGTCGGCGTCCCGGAGCAGTTCGGCGGTGCCGAAGCGGACCGGATACCTGCCTGGGGTCGGTGCCGGTCTCACCTGTCGGGCCCTCCCGGTAGTCTCGCGGCCGTGGCATTAGCTCTCTACCGAAAGTACCGTCCGGCTACCTTCGCCGAGGTCGTCGGGCAGGAGCATGTGACCGATCCGCTGCGTACGGCGCTGGCCGCCGGGCGCATCAACCACGCCTACCTCTTCTCCGGCCCGCGTGGCTGCGGCAAGACGTCCAGCGCCCGCATCATGGCGCGGTCGCTGAACTGCGCGAAGGGCCCGACGCCGGATCCGTGCGGCGAGTGCAATTCGTGCCGCAACCTCGCGCCCGAAGGCCCCGGCAGCGTCGACGTCACCGAACTCGACGCCGCCAGCCACGGTGGCGTCGACGACGCCCGCGAGCTGCGGGACAGGGCCTTCTACGCCCCGGCCGACTCGCGCTATCGCGTCTTCATCATCGACGAGGCGCACATGGTCACCACACAGGGCTTCAACGCCCTGCTGAAGATCGTGGAAGAGCCGCCGGAGCACCTGATCTTCATCTTCGCGACCACCGAACCGGACAAGGTGCTCCCCACCATCCGGTCGCGGACGCACCACTACCCCTTCCGGCTGATCCCGCCCAGTTCCATGCGCGAGCTGCTGGAACGCAACGTCGCCGCCGAAGGCGCGAAGGTCGAGCCCGCGGTGTACCCGCTGGTCATCCGCGCGGGCGGCGGTTCGGCGCGGGACACGCAGTCGGTGCTGGACCAGCTGCTGGCGGGGGCCGGGCCGGACGGCGTCGACTACTCGCGCGCGGTGTCGCTGCTGGGTGTCACCGACGTGGCGCTCATCGACGGCATGGTCGACGCGCTGGCCGCGGACGACGCCGCCGCGGTGTTCGGCACCGTCGAGCGGCTCGCCGAGGCCGGGCACGACCCGCGCCGGTTCGCCACCGACCTGCTCGACCGCCTGCGCGACCTGGTGATGCTGCGTTCGGTGCCGGACGCGGGTGAACGCGGCCTGGTCGCCGCGCCGGACGACGAGCTCAAGAAGATGACGGAGCAGGCGGGCAAACTGGAGCCCGCAACGCTCTCGCGCTACGCCGACATCGTCCACAATGGACTCTTGGAGATGCGGGGCGCGACCTCGCCGAGGCTGGTGCTGGAACTGCTCACGGCGCGGATGCTGCTGCCGTCGGTCGCCGAGGGCACCGACGCGTTGCTCGCCCGGCTCGAACGGCTCGAACGCCGTGCCGTTTCGGCTCCGGCGCCCGTCGCCGCCGCTCCCGCGCCGTCCGCTCAAGCCGCACAGGCGGCCCCGGTGGCGCAGTCCGCCCCTGTCGCTCCGGCGGGTGAGCCCGTGCGCGAATTCCAGCGGCCTTCGCAACGAGCCACCGCGCCCGCCCAGCAGGCCACACCGGCTCCGCAAGCCGCACCACAGCCCACCGCGCGGCCCGAGCCGGTCGCCGAACGGCCCGCCCCTCAGCGGCCTTCCGCGCCCACCCCGCCTCCGGCCGAGCTCGCCGTGGCTTCGGGTGGCGCAGCAGCGCCCGCAGCGCCCGCATCGGATGTGGACGGGATCCGCGGCCGCTGGCCGCAGGTACTCGCCGCGATCCGCAAGGTCCCGGGCGGCCGCAGCACCGAAGCGATGCTCACGCAGGCGAGCGTGGTGAGTGTCGAGGGCAACGCCGTCACCCTCACCCACAGCGCCGAGCCGCTGGCCCGCCGGCTTTCCGAGCCGCACAACGCGGAGCGCGTCGCGACCGCGTTCAAGGAGGTCTTCGGCGGCGACTGGCAGGTCCGCTGCGTCCACGGCGCCGCACAGGCCCGGCAGGCCACGGCGCCCAAGGCCGCGCCGCAGCCGCCGGCGCCCGAGCGGTCCTTCACGCGCCGGTCCGTCGAAGCGCCCGCCGCCCCTCCTGAGCCTCCCGCGCCGAAGCCGGAGCCCCAGCGGCCGAAGGTGACGACCTCCGAGCCGGACATCCCGCTCCCGCCCGAGCCGGTCGAGGAGGACGAGGACCTCTACAACGAGGACGCGAGCCCCGCCCCGCCGCCTCCGCCGCTCCCGCCCGAGCAGGACCCGGAAGAGATCGCCAGGAAGCTGCTCGCCGACCACCTCAACGCCCGCCCGCTCGACGAGCGCAAGTAGTCCTCTGAATGCGGTACTTGCACGCGCAAGTACCGCATTCAGAGGACGAAACGCGGGTCAGCGGGTCGCGAGTGCCGGCTTCAGGGAGCGGGCTCTTCGTGGAGTTCCCTGGTGAGCAGTGCCGTGCCGAGCCGGGTGAGGTGGTGCAGGACGGCGCCGCCCTGCCGGGCACTGGTGACGAGCCCGGCCTCGCGCAGCACGGCGGCCTGTTTGCTGGCCGTGCCGATCGAGGTGCCGAGGCAGGCGGCCAGCTTGCTGGTCGTGCGCGGGACACGCAGCGCGCCGAGGCTTTCGGCGCGGGTCCGGCCGAGAAGCGCCACCAGTCCGGGGGACACGTCCGGCGGCCGGGGGCCCGTCGCCCTGGCCGGGTAGAGCAGCACCGGCGGCAGCGCCGGATCGATGAACGTGACCGGCGTGTTCGCGCAGAACCGGCTCGGGATCAAGGTCAGCCCCCGGCCGTCGAGATGGACGGTCCGGTCCCGTGGATACGCGATCTCCAGCACCTCGCCGTCCCAGCCGCGGACGCCGGGGATACCGCGCATCATCGCGCCCGCCCCTTCGGCGGCCAGCGTGCGGACCCGGCGCGCGCGATCGGCGGCGACGGTCTCGCGCATGCCGTGCCAGAACGGCTCGATCACCAGCCCGTACGCGTCCCGCAGGGCGCCGACGACGCCGCCGACCTCCTCGCGATCACCGTCGGCGAGCCTTTTCACCCAGGTCGGCGCGGCGCCGGTGAACACGGTCCGAAGGTCGGCGCGCAGCCGCCCGCGAGGCGTGCACGCCACTGCCTCCAGACCGCTGTCGACGGAACCCGCCGAGGTGGGCGGGGTCAGGAAGTCGGGAAAGTTCCCCTTCGGCGGAACCAGCGTGAACAGCGTCTTCAGCGATCGTGCCGCTCCTTCGTGCCGGCGCAGGTTCAGCCGGACCTGCTGCCGCCAGGCCGACGGGCGGTCCTCTCTCAGCTGATGCGAACCGAGGACCAGCTCCCACAGCGGGTCGGGTGCTTCGGCTATCCGGATCCCCTGGAGATCCTGGCGATCGAAGATCATGCGCAGAGTCATGCCACGTCCCCCTCAAGACGGCATTTTCTTCTCCGCCGGTAACTCAAACGCGCCGGGCGTGCCGAGACAAGCCCTTCGGCCCACTTCGGGAGGGTGGGATGGAAACCGGGCGCCGACCTGCGGGGACACCGGCGCGTGAGACGTCGTGGGGAGGATCGCGACGCGGCCGGCCGCCCCGGGTACCGTGGAACTCCGACAGCCAGGCGCTGCTCAAGCTTTAACCGGCGAGGTAGTCCTCGATCGCCTTCGCGATGACGGCCGCGTACTGCTGACGTCCTTCTTCGCTCGCCATCGCCGCGGCTTCGGCGGCGTTGCGCATGTTCCCGCACTCGACGAGCGCGGCGGGCCGCGTCGAGAGGTTGAGTCCGCCGAGGTCGGCGCGCGGGGCGAGCCCGTTCGACCCGAGGTACGTCGACGTCGGGAAACCGCCCGCGCGGAGACCGTCCCGCAACGCCGTCGCGAGTTTCACCGAGGGCTCGCCCTGCTGGGCGTTCAGCGGCGGGGCCGAGTAGGCGACGTGGAAACCGTGCGCCCCGGCGGAATTCGAGCCGTCCGCGTGGATCGACACGACCGCGTCCGCCTGCGCTTCGTTCCCGATCGCGGCGCGCTCGTCGACGCAGGGCCCGACCCCGGTGTCGCTCTGCCGGGTGAGGACGACGCGGATTCCCTTGGCCGCCAACGCCTGCGAGATCCGCTGCGAGACATCCCAGGTGAACGCGTGCTCGGAGTAGCCGGAATTCGTCGAGGTCCCGGTGGTGTTGCACGGTTTCGTCTTGCCGCGTCCCGCCGGGACCTGCCTGCCGATCTCGCCGGGCTTGCCGGAGTTCCCGCCATTGTGACCGGGATCGAGCACGACGACCTTGCCCGTTTTCGGCTGCCGCGTGCTCGGCGGCGGCGCGCTCGAAGACGGTGTGCTCGTCGTGGAACTCGGCTGCGGAAGGGTGGTGAGGACCGTCGTGGTGCCGGGCGGAGCCGGACTCGACGGCGATGACGCCGGGGTGTCCACCCCGCACGCCGTGAACAGCGTCAATCCGATCGCCACCACAAGGCCCAGCCGTCGTCGCACGGCGCCCACGGTGCCACACGCGTGACGGCTAGGCTGGTAGGCGGCACGGGATTTTCCAGGAGAGGACCGATCGGATCATGGTGCAACCCGGTGGCGGCTTCGACCTGTCGCAGATCATGCAACAGGCTCAGCAGATGCAGCAGAAGCTGGTCGAGGCCCAGGAAGAGCTGGCCAACACGGAGGTGACCGGCACTTCTGGCGGCGGCCTGGTCACCGCGACCGTGTCCGGAGACAGCCAGCTCAAGTCGCTGTCCATCGACCCCAAGGTGGTCGACCCCGACGACGTCGAGACCCTGTCCGACCTGGTCGTCGCGGCCGTGCGGGACGCTTCGGCCAACGCGCAGAAGCTGACCGAGCAGAAGCTCGGCCCGCTCGCCGGCGGCCTCGGTGGCGGGATGCCGGACCTCGGCGGCTTCCCCGGGCTCGGCGGCTAGCTTGTACGAGGGTGTCGTCCAGGATCTGATCGACGAACTCGGGCGACTGCCCGGCGTCGGTCCCAAGAGCGCGCAGCGGATCGCCTTCCACCTGCTGGCCGCCGATCCCGCGGATATCGCGCGCCTGCAGGAAGTGCTCGGCAAGGTCAAGGAAGGCGTGCAGTTCTGCGAGGTCTGCGGCAACGTCTCGGAGCAGGAGACCTGCCGGATCTGCCGCGACACCCGCCGTGACCTCACGGTCATCTGCGTGGTCGAGGAACCGAAGGACGTGCTCGCCGTCGAGCGGACGCGCGAGTTCAAGGGCCGCTACCACGTGCTCGGCGGCGCGCTGGACCCGTTGTCCGGTATCGGGCCCGAGCAGCTGCGCATGCGGGAGCTGCTGGCGCGGATCGGTGGCGCGGAGATCAGCGAGATCATCATCGCGACCGACCCGAACACCGAAGGCGAGGCCACCGCGACGTACCTCGTGCGGATGCTTCGCGACTTCCCCGGCCTGACCGTGACGCGGCTGGCGTCCGGGCTGCCGATGGGCGGTGACCTGGAGTTCGCGGACGAACTGACACTGGGCCGGGCACTCTCGGGCCGGCGGGCTCTCTAGCTTCTCAAGCGTGAAGGCCCCCTTGCCTCGGTTCAGCCGGGGAAGGGGGCCTTCACGCGCGTCAGCCATCTGCCCGAACGGGCCGATGACCACTGAACCGGGAGGAAAGACGTCATGCGAGCACGAATGGCGCGGTCCGCGGTCGCGACGGCCTTGATCGCGGCGACCCTCGTCGCGGCCCACAGTCCGGCGGCCGTCGCCGACGACACCACGACGACGTTGAGTTTCGCGGCGCACCAGGACGACGACCTGCTTTTCATGAACCCCGACATCGCGTCGGACATCCAGGCGGGTTACCAGGTCTGGGTCACCTATCTCACCGCGGGTGAGCTGCCCTGCGAAAGCCACCACCCCTGCGGTATGGACTACGCGGACACGCGGATCCAAGGTGTGCGCGCCGCTTACGCCGAGGCGGCACGTGTGCCGAACGCGTGGACGTACCAGGAAATGCGGTTCGGTGGCCACCCCGTCGCCGTCAACCACCTCGACGGGACGAACGTGCACCTCGTCTTCACCTACATCCACGCGGCCGCCGGACCGGAGGACAACTGCGGGGACCTCTACCGGATGGTGCATGACGACTCCTATGTGGCCCGGCCGATCGACCATCGGCCCGCGTACACCAAGGCCACCTTCGTCGGCATGCTGCGGTCGATCATCGACCACGTCCGGCCGGACTACCTGCGGACGCAGAGCACCATCGGTCACCGGGAACGACGGCGTGACGGGGTGGCGGACAACGTCGACCATGTCGCCGGGGCGATCCTCGTCGCCGACGCGAACGTCGACGGGGCGGGCGACACGGTGATCCGCAGGGACGAATACCAGGGCTACATCATCACGGATTTCCCGGACAACGTGAGCGGCTACTGGCGTGAGCGCAAGCACCAGATCTGGAATCGCTACAAGCCCTTCGACCACCAGATGGGCCCCACCAGCTGGGACAACGTGATGGGTAAGCAATACCGGCCGCAGGGCCGGATCTTCTGGCCGGGGACGCCCTGGGTTCCGCCGGGCGACTTCGGCAAGTGCTAGTGGTGTTCGCGGAGGGCACGGGTCGCCACGCTGTGTGAAAGGCAAGATCCCGGTAAACCCGTGCCCGGCGCCGTGTGTAAAAATCTGCGTCGGCCTGCCGATCGGACGGCGAAAGTTCGCCGTGTATCCGGATGCGTGCGTCAGGGCCGATAAGCGAGGAATTCCGCCATGGATTGGCTTGCCGCGATACCTGCCGTGTTGCTGTGCGCGTCGCTGCTGGTACTGCCAGGTCTGCCGATCACGTACCTGCTCGGCCTGCGCCGGCTGACGGCCGTCGCGCTCGCGCCGGTCGTCGTGGTGGCCGTGGTCGTGCTGACGGCGATGGCCGCGTCGAAACTCGGCATAGCCTGGTCTCCGTTGCCGGTACTCGGCGTCTTCGCCGGGTTGACGGTGGTGATCGCCTGTGTGGTCATCCCGCTCCGCAAGCGGCTGCCGCGGCCGGCGGCGGGCGACGGCTGGCCGGTCGTCGGCGCTTCGGTTCTCGGCCTCGCCGGAGCCGCCCTCCTGGGCGCGCTCACCGTGCGCCTGTCGATCCGCGGCCCCGAAGAGCTGATCCAAACCGATGACTCCGCGTTCCACTACAACGCGATCGCGAACATCCTCAACACCGGTGACGCGTCCACGCTCATGATCGACACCCTTGGCGTGCCGGGCCGGGCGCACGGGTTCTACCCGGCCGCCTGGCACGACCTGGCTTCGCTGTTCGTCATGATCACCGGCGGATCGGTGCCGGCGGCCGCGAACATCCTGTCGATCTCGATCGCGCTGGTCATCTGGCCGCTGGGCTGTGTCCTGCTGATGCGGCAGCTCGCCGGGCCGTCGCGGACGGCGCTGGGGCTGGCCGGCCTGATGAGCATCGCCTTCGGCGCGTTCCCGTGGGAAATGCTCGGCTGGGGGATCCTCTGGCCCAACCTGCTGGGCCTTTCCCTCGTGCCCGCCGCGCTGGCCGCTCTCCTGTCCGTGGCGAAGCTCGCCACGGAGGACGCCATCGGGCGCGGCCGGGCGTGGCTGCTCGTACCGATGTTCGGCGTGGCCGTGACGATCGCCCACCCGAACGCGGTGATCAGCCTGGCGGCGGTCGCGGTGCCGGTGGTGTTCGTCGGTTTCGCCAGGGCGTCGATCCGGCGGTACCGGGCCGGTCGTCGTGGTACCGCCGCCCTGATGGCGGTTCCGATCGTGCTGGCCGCTCCGGCCTACTGGCTGGTGGTTGTCGAATCCGGGCTGTTCGCGGGCACCATGAACGCGGAATCGCCGCCGTTCGAGTCACCTTCGCACGCGCTGGGGGAGGCACTGACCGGGGCCACGAACGGCCGCGGCGCGGGCTGGGTGCTGGCCGTGCTCGTGATCATCGGCGCGGTCTCGTGCTTCCGGCAGCGGTTCCGGCGGTGGCTGGTGGCCTCGCACGCCATCTCGATCGGCCTCTACGTGCTGGCCGCGGGCGTGCCGGGCGCGGGACGCCGGGTGTTCACCGGGTTCTGGTACACCGACTCCCACCGGCTCGCCGCGATGATCCCGATCACCGGGGTCCCGCTCGCGGTGATCGGGATCATCGCGGTGGTGGCCGCGGTCCGGGCGTGGCTTTCGTCGGTGAGCTTCCTGGAGCACCGGCGGGTCATGGCCGCGCGGGCTTCCGCCGCCGCGCTCCCCGTGGTCGTCGTCCTGGCGCTGGTGACGACCGGCGGACTGAATCTCCTCGACCACCGCAACCGGGTGCTGAGCGCGTATCCCAAGGTCGATCCGCTCGTCAGCCAGGAGGAACACGCGCTGTTCGAGCGGATCGGCGAGCGGACCGAACCCGGCACGATCGTGGCCCAGATGCCGTACAACGGCAGCCCCGTGGTGATGGCGCTGACCGGTCGCCAGGTGCTGTTCCCGCAGCTCAACATCGGCAGGCTCACCGCGGACCAGATCTACCTTGCCCGCAATCTCAGCAAGGCGGCGACCGATCCGCGGGTCTGCGAAATCGCCGGCAGGCTCAACGTCCGCTACCTGCTGACCAACGACATCCCGCGAGGGAACCTGTGGGACGGGCTGACCTACCCGACCGGTGAGGGCTTCCGCCAGATCGACCAGGGCGGCACGTTCAAGCTGTACCGGATCACGGCCTGCGACGCGCCGGCTGGCTGAGGCGGGCGGAACCGGCCACGCGCCTGGAGCGCGTGGCCGGAGGGCTCAGCAGTAGCCGAGCTGAGCCAGCGTGTTCACGACGATCTCGGACGGGTGGTACTTGTCCATCCAGTTGTCGCCGCGCCGCGAGTCGTAGGTGTCGAGGAAGTTGCGCAGCTTGTCGCCGCTCATCTCGGTGAGCTCGATGTTGGCGCCGATGCCGACATGCCGCTCGGTGCGGTTGCGGTGCACCGCGCACGGCAGGCCGAGGTAACCGCATTCCTCCTGGAGGCCGCCGGAGTCGGTCACGACGTACTCGGCGCGCGCGACCAGCGGCAGGAACTTCAGGTACCGCAGCTTCGGCCGGATGATGAAGCGGTCGTCGAAAAGATGCTCGAGCTTGAGGGCGCGCAGCTTCTCCCGCTCCGGCGCGCCGGCCATGTACAGCACCGGCATCTTGCGGCTTTCCTCACGCAGGATCTCGAGTACCTCGCGGTACTTGTCCGGCCGGGACAGCAGCTCGAAACGGTGCAGGGTGGCGAGGCCGAACTTCTCCGGCAGGTCCTCGACCACCAGCGGCTGGCCGATGGCGAGGCGCATGGAGTCGATCGCGGTGTTCGCCTCGGTGTCGATCACGACGCCGCGGGTGTTCCGCAGGTTGTTCACCTCGCGCGACGTCGGGGCGAAGTGGATGTCCACGACCTTCGCCGCGATCTTGCGGTTCAGCTCCTCGGGCAGCGGCGACAGGATGCTGCCCGACCGCGCGCCCGCCTCGATGTGCCCGACCCGCGACTTGAGGATCCGCTTCCCGATCAGCGCGCCGTAGGGCGTGGTGAACGTGTCGCCGTGCACGAGGACCAGCGGCGGACGGCCGTCCGCGGTCAGCTCGGCACGCAGTTCTTCCCGGCGGGTCCACGCGGTGCGCAGCACCTGGGCGGCCCATCCCGGCACCTGCGCGGGCGACTCGAGATTGTGGGCCTTGTCCCGCGGCACCATCCAGAGATCGGGTTCCGGGAGGTTCAGGTCGGCCACCACGTCGGCCACCTCGTCGACGTGCTGCGCGGTGAACCAGATCTTCGGCCGCATACCGCGCTCGACGATTCCGTGGTAGACGGGCGCGATCTTGATCAGTTCCGCGGTGGTGCCGAGGATGAAGGAAATCACCGTGAGTGCCCATTCTCGAGTCGGGTGCGGTGGGCCCAAGGATACTGACCGACCCGCCGCCGGAGCTGCCGGGTAGCCTCGGCACCGTGAGTGCGAATCCGCTCGTCCCCTCGCTCAGTGTCGTGATCCCTGTCTACAACGAACAGGACTGGATCGAACGCAGTGTCGGCGCGCTGCTCGCCTCGGCCGAGGCGGCGAGCTGGCCGATCGAGGTCGTCGTCGTGGACGACGGCAGCACCGACGCCACGCCCGCGAAGCTCGAAGAGCTGCGCGAACGGCACGGCATCACCGTGCTCAGCCAGGTCAATTCGGGCCGTTTCGAGGCGCGCAGCGCGGGTATCGCGAAGTCGTCCGGCGAGTGGATCGCGCTGCTCGACAGCCGCGTCATCGTCGGCTTGGGCAGTCTCACCTTCCTGCGCGAACAGCTCTCGGGCCACCCCGAGCGCGCGGTGTGGAACGGCCACATCGACGTCGCCTCCGAGAACAATCCGTACGCCGGTTTCATGGCGGGGCTCGTGAAGGTCCCTTGGCGCGCGTATTTCGCGAATCCGCGGTTGACGTCCTATGGCATCGAGGAATTCGATGTCTATCCCAAGGGGACGACATTCTTCTGCGCGCGGCGTGAACTCCTCGAAGGTTCGATCACCGCATTCGTCTCCCTCTTCGACGACATTCGCTTCGCGAGTGACGACACCCGCATGCTGCGCTGGATCGCCGAACGCGAGCGGATCTGGCTGGCTCCCGAATTCAACGCGGTCTACAACGGACGCGACTCGTTCAAGAAGTTCGCCCAGCAGGCCTACTTCCGCGGCACCACCTATGTGGACTCCTACATCGGCTCGCCCGGCCCGGCCCGCAACGCCCTGTTCGGCGCGCTGGCCGCCGGAGTGGCCGGGCTCGCCTTCGCGGCGAAGAAGCCGAAGACGACGTTGGCCGCCGGAGTGCTCGGCGCCGTCGCGGCGGGTGAAGTCGTGAAGAAGTGCGGCGCGACCGGCCCGGAGGCCAAGGCGGTCACCAAGCTGCTCCCGGTGTTCGCCGGTGGGTTCGGTGCCGGTGTCCTGCGCGGTCTGGCCATGGCCGTCCGGGCCAGGCTCCGGCGCCGATGAGCTCCGCGGGCGTGGAGGAAGCGGACGCGAAGGCCGGAGCACGGAGCGGCCGGACGACGGCGGGCAGTCTCGGCGGCTCGCTGCTCGTGTCGATCGGTCTCGGCTACGTCCTGACCGTCGCCTGCCAGCGCCTGCTGCCCCCGCAGGAATACGCGGTCTTCGTCACCTTCTGGGGCCTGCTCATGGGCCTCGGCAGCACACTTTCGCCGCTGGAACAGGAGCTGTCCCGCCAGTCGGCGGTCGCGGCACTCGACGGGGGCAGGGCAGGCCGCCCGGCGCTGCGCGCGGTCGCCGTCGGCGCGGTCGTCGCCGCGGTCTTCTCACTGGCCCTGCTGATCCCGCCGATCAACGACCGCTTGTTCCACGGGGACTGGACGCTGGGGCTGATCGTGCTGGTCGGCGGCGTCGCCTTCGCCTGCCAGTTCGGCACTCGCGGGCTTCTGATCGGCCAGCACAAGGTCAAGCCCTTCTCCCTGCTGGTGATCGCCGAACCGGCGGTACGGGCACTCGTCCTCGGCGTGCTGTTCGTGGCCGTCGCCTACAACGTCGTCACGCTGGCCATCGCGGTCGCCGCCGGCTCGTTCGCCTGGCTGCTGTTCGCCCGCCCGGCCCGCCGCCTGATCGACCCGCACGCGGAGGGCGACGGCTGGGGGGTCACCTCCCGCCGGATGGGCATGCTGCTGGTCGGCGCCGCGCTGACGTCCGCGGTCATCACCGGCTACCCCGCGCTGGTCGGTCTGCTGGCCCCCGGTGACGACGGCGCCAGGGTCGGCGCCCTGTTCGCCGCGCTGGTCATCGCCCGGCTGCCGCTGACCCTGATCGGGCCGGTGCAGTCGCTGGTCGTGCCGTTCGTCGTCCGGCTGTCGACCACCGACGAGGGCCGGAACCGCCTGCAACGGGTGCTCGCCCTCGGCGTCGTGGCCTCGTTGGCGCTCGCCGCGCTCGGCGCGCTGGTCGGCTTGTGGCTCGGTCCGTGGGCGGTGCGGTTCGTCAGCGGTCCCGGTTACGACGTCGACGGCTGGTCGGTCGCGGGGCTGGTCTGGTCTTCGGTGGTGCTGGTGCCGATGCAGCTGCTCACGGCCGTGCTCGTGGCAAGGACGCAGGCGCGTCTCGTGCTGATCACCTGGACCGTGGTCACCGGAACGGCTTCCCTGTTCCTGCTGTTCCTGCCCGGTGACACCGTGTTCCGCGCGGTCGTCGCGCTGGCCGTGGCGCCGACGCTCGGCCTCGCGGTCGTGGTCGCGTTCGTGCTCCGCAAGGCCCAGGGGACAACCTCGGGCGCCGCTGAAACGTCTTCATAGCGGCCCAGTAAGGTGCGACCCACCGGGCCGAATCGGACAGGACGGTGCCGGGCACCGGTGAGATTGGGACAGCGAATTCGATGAACGTGCTCCTCGTTATGCTCGCGTTCTGGCTGCCGGGCCTGCTGTTCGGCGCCGCGATCCGGCTTCGAGGCTGGACACTCGCGGGTGCCGCGCCACTGCTCACCTTCGGCGTCGTCGCGATCGGTGTCCCGGTGCTCGGCACCCTCGGTATCCGCTGGACCATGCTGAACGTGGCGCTCTGGACGCTGGTGGTGTCCGCCGTCGGCTTCGGGCTGGCTTACGCCGCGGCCAGGTTCACGCGGCGGCGCCATCCCGACTGGGAAGAGGACGAGCGGCCCGCGCGCTCTGTCCGCGATCAGTTGCTCATCGGCGGCGGGGTGCTGGCCGGTCTCGTCGTGGGCGCGGTGACGTTCCTGCGCGGCAACCGGAGCCTGAACAACATCCAGCAGGACTGGGACGCGCCGTTCCACGCCAACCTGGTGCGCTGGATCGCCGAGCACGGCGACGCCCGGCCCTCGACCGTCGGCACCATCGCGAACCTGCCGAACCAGACCGACTACTTCTATCCGGACACCTATCACGCACTGCTCGCGCTGGTCTTCGGCAAGAGCGGCCTGACGATCATGCCGACGCTGAACCTGGCGGCGCTCATGGTGGTGCTGACCTTGCCGTTCGGTGTCGCGGCGATGTGCCGCGCGTGGGGGTTGCCGGTCCTCGCGACCGCCGCCGCGGCGGCTGTGTCCACCTGGTTCACCGCCTTCCCGTACGACTCGCTGTGGCGTGGCCCGCTGTGGCCGTACGTCGCCGGCGTGGCGCTCGTGCCCGCGATGCTCGCCTTGACCCGCCTGCTGATCAAACCGAAGGGGATCGCCGGGCCGGTCGCGATCGGTGTCGGCGTCGCCGGACTGGCCGGGCTGCACACCAGCCTGATCTTCGTCATCCTGGTCTACTTCGTCCTGATCCTCCTGGCGGTGCTGTTCCGTTTCGAGGCGATCGACTGGCGCCGCAGCGCGTCCTCGCTGGTGGCGACGATCGTGCTCGCGGCCGCGTTCGGCCTGCCGACGGTGCTGCCTGCGCTGTACAACGCGAGCGGGGTGACCGCCGCCTCCTGGGCGTCGGAGACCACCGTGTCCGGTGCCGTCGGGCAGACCATCACGTTCTCGCCGATGGCCGCGTTCCCCCAGTGGTGGATCGGTGTCCCGGCGATCATCGGGGTGTTCCTGCTCGCCCGCCGGCGCCAGATGGTGTGGCTGGTGGGGGCTTACGTCGTGCTCGGCGGCTTGTTCGCGGCGACCGTTTCGCTCGAAACCCCGCTGATCCACACCCTGACCGGGCCGTTCTACAACGACCACTGGCGGCTCGGCGCGCTCGTCCCGCTGGCGGGGGCCGTCGGGTTCGGTGTGTTCGTGCACGCTGCGGCCACCAAGGTCGCCGAGAAGATCGGGCAGCGGAAGCCGGGCCTCAACCCGGTCATGCTGACCGTCATCGGTGCGGTCCTGATCGGACTGGTGGTGAGCGTGCTGAGCAGGGGCGGGTACATCGGCCGCAACTCCGCCCGCGTGGCGATGCACTACGGCGACGGTCCTTCGGTCAGCAAGGGCGAGGTGGAGGCCTATAACTGGCTCGCCGCGCACACCGTGCCCGGCGAGCGCGTCATGAACAACAAGATCGACGGATCGGTGTGGCTCTACGCCCTCACCGGGGTCCAGCCGGTCGAATGGTCCAACTACGGGGCCGCGTTCTCCACGAAGGCCGGCTACCTGAGCGTGTTCCTGAACGACATCGACAAAGAGCCACGTGTCCGGCAGACACTCACCGATCTGAAGGTGCGGTACGTGCTCGTCGGCAAGGGCAAGGTTTCCCCCAAACTGCAGACCCCGGTCGGTTTCGAGCGCATCGAAACCACTCCGGGTTTCAAGCGTGTCTTCCGTAACGCGGACGCGTCGATCTACGAAATCGAAGGTCAGCAAGGTGTGGTCGATTCCGCCGCCACCACCGGGGCCGACACCGCTCACGGCCAGTAAGAGGATAGAGTGATCCAGTGTCCAGTACGTCCGTGACCACCCGTCGCGTACTCATCGTGATGCCTGCTCTCAATGAGGAGGCCAGTGTCAGCGCGGTCATTTCCCAGGTCAAGAAGTCATTGCCGGGGATGGACGTGCTGGTGGTCGACGACGGTTCCGTCGACAATACGGCCAACCTCGCCCGCGCCGCGGGTGCCGAGGTCGCGCGTCTGTCGGTCAACCTCGGCGTCGGCGGGGCGATGCGCACCGGTTTCCGGTACGCGGCCGCCCGCGGTTACGACGTCGTGGTCCAGGTGGACGCGGACGGCCAGCACGACCCCGACGAGGTCGCGGCTTTGCTGGACGGGCTGAACGACGCGGACATCGTGATCGGGTCGCGGTTCGCGGGTAAGGGCTCCTACAAGGCGAGCGGCCCGCGGAAATACGCGATGGTCGCGCTGTCCCTGGTGTTTTCGAGGCTCGGCAAGACGCGGCTCACCGACGTCACCTCCGGCTTCAAGGCGATGGGCCCCCGCGCGATCAGGCTGTTCGCCGCGTATTACCCCGCCGAGTACCTCGGGGACACGGTCGAATCGCTGGTGATGGCGATCCGTGCCGAACTGAAGATCAAGGAAATCCCCGTGATCATGCGGGAGCGGGCGGGTGGCACGCCGAGCCATTCGCCGGTGAAATCGGCCGTTTATCTCGGTCGGGCCGGGCTCGCTCTGCTGCTGGCGCTCATGCGCCGTCGACCGGCTGTCGACTCGTCGGATTCGGCGTAAAGGAGCTTTCATGGCTGGCTGGCGCATTCTCAGTATCGTCATCGCCTGTTTGGTGCTGTTCGTCGTCCTCGAGATGATGCGGCGGCGGAAGCTGCGCGAGAAGTACGCGGGCGTCTGGCTCTTCCTCGCCGTCGGCGTGGTGGTGCTCGCGCTCGTTCCGCAGGCCGCGGACTTCCTCGCCGACGTCACCGGCATGCAGACGCCGTCGAACTTCGTGTTCCTGATGGCCGGTGTGGTGCTGGCCTTGGTCGCGCTGCATCTGTCGACCGAGGTCGGGCACCTCGAAGAGGAGGTCCGGACCTCCGTCGAGGAGATCGCGCTGCTCCGCTGCGAACTCGCCGACGCCCAGCGTGAGCTGGAAGAACGCGTCGCGGCACTCGAAGCCAAGACCGCGGCTCCCGACAACGTCAACGGGCTCCCCGAAGTGAGCCCCGCACGCGCACGCTGATCGACGCCCTTCTCGCGGCTCCGCCGAGGTTGGGCGCCGTCCGCGTGCTGGCCGTCGACGGCCCGTCCGGCTCCGGGAAGTCCACGCTGGCCGGGAAGATCGTGGCCGATCTGGCCGGTCGCGGCGTCCGGGTGGCGCTGGTGAGCACCGACGAGTTCGCCACCTGGGACGAACCCGTTTCGTGGTGGCCGCGGCTGGAAACCGGCGTCCTGGAACCGCTGCGCGCGGGCAGGCCCGGCCGATACCGGCGGGTGGACTGGTCCAGTGGTGTCCCACTGCCGGGTGAAGAGGTCGAGATCCCGGTCCCCGAAGTGCTGGTGCTGGAAGGTGTTTCCAGCGGCCGCGCGCGGATGAGGCCTTCGTTGTCCCTGCTGACCTGGCTGGACGGCGGGAGCGAGGCCGAACGCTTGGACCGCGGCGTCGAGCGTGACGGTGAGGACTCCCGCGCGGAACTGCGGCGCTGGCAGCTGTTCGAACGAGGGTGGTTCGCCGTCGACGGCACCCGGGCCGCGGCGGATCGAGTGGTCACCTCTCGTGAGTGGTGAGGACGGCGGTTTCGCGTGACCGGACATGTGCCGTCCGATCACCTGGCCGTGAAGGCCTCCTTGCCTACCGTGAAGGTAGTGAAGGAGGCCATCGCTACCTCTCGATGAGGCGCGATCCGGCGCGACCCCCTTTGTCGACGGTTCTAACCGTCCGTACCACTCACGAGACGCGACCCGATACCCGCGAATGTCCTGTTTTGTCCGGCACCCATTGGTCGTAGTGGTGGACACCCATTTGAGTCAGTGACCCGGCACTCTGCGCGTTAGTGGTCGGGAATTGATTACACTCCGTCCGGAATTGCGGACACTTTGCGGTCGTATTGGCCGTCGTGTAGCGCGATCGTAACCTCGCGTGCTTAAGTGCGGGCTGAGTTCCCGCTAGTGTCGGCGGGCACACCGATCGTCCGTGGAGCTCGACTTTCCGACCGACCGGACGGTGCCTAAACACCGAAAATCTCCTCAAGGGGTGCCAGATGCAGCAACTGCGGGTGACCCGAGCACGCCGTGTGGCCCTGATCGGGCTTGCCGGCGCACTCGCGGTCTCCATTTCCGCCTGTGCCGAATCGAAGCGTGAAGAAGGCGCAGGGGGTGGCTCGGGAGGCACCATGGTCTTCGGTGCCGCCGGTAACCCGAAGACTTTCGATCCGCTCTTCAACGACGACGGTGAGACCTTCCGCATCATCCGCCAGATGATGGACACGCTGATCATGAACAAGCCGGGGACCGCGGACCTCGAGCCCGGTCTGGCGGAGAAGTGGGAAGGCAGCAACGAAGGCAAGACCTGGACCTTCACCCTGAAGAAGGGCGTGAAGTTCCACGACGGCACCCCGTTCAACGCGGAAGCGGTCTGCTTCAACTTCAACCGCATGTTCAACATGAAGGGCGCCGCCGCCCAGAGCCAGATGATCTACTACGGCGACGTCTTCGAGGGCTTCGCCAAGAACGAGGGCGACGCTTCCGGCGACCCGGTCTTCAAGGACTGCCAGGCCAAGGACGAGTCCACCGCCGTCCTGAACCTGAACAAGGCCAAGGGCGCCTTCCCCGCGGCCTTCACGCTGCCGTCGTTCTCGATCCAGAGCCCGGACGCGCTGAAGAAGTACAACGCCGACGCCGTCACCCAGAGCGGTGACTCGTTCTCCTACCCGGAGTACGCGCTGAAGCACCCGACCGGCACCGGCCCGTTCAAGTTCGAGAGCTGGGACCAGGCCAAGGGTGAGATCACGCTGGTCAAGGCCACCGACTCGCCGACCCAGACGGCCAAGCTCGACAAGCTGGTCTTCAAGGTCATCCCGGACGAGAACGCCCGCAAGCAGGCGCTCAAGGCCGGTGACATCCAGGGCTACGACTACCCGTCGCCCGCGGACTACGGCCTGCTGCGCAACGACGGCGAGCAGGTGCTCATCCGCCCGTCGTTCAACATCCTGTACCTGGGCATCAACCAGAAGAACAACCCGAAGCTGAAGGAGCCCAAGGTCCGCC
Source organism: Amycolatopsis sp. TNS106 (assembly GCF_019330265.1). Taxonomy (NCBI): domain Bacteria; kingdom Bacillati; phylum Actinomycetota; class Actinomycetes; order Pseudonocardiales; family Pseudonocardiaceae; genus Amycolatopsis; species Amycolatopsis sp. TNS106. Next base: position 6,817,277 of record NZ_CP024972.1, read on the forward strand.
AGGCGCTGGCCTACGGTCTCAACCGTGAGCAGTTCGTGAAGTCGAAGCTCCCCGAGGGCGCCGAGACCGCGACGCAGTTCGTGCCGAAGGCGATCGACGGCTACAACGAGAACGTCACCAAGTACGAATACAACCTTCAGAAGGCGAAAGACCTGCTGAAGGAAGCCGGCGCCGAGGGCATGACGCTGAAGTTCTACTACCCGACCGAGGTCACCCGGCCGTACATGCCGAACCCGGCCGACATCTTCACCTCGCTGTCCGAGGACATGAAGGCCATGGGCATCAAGGTCGAGCCGATCGCCAAGCCGTGGAACGGTGGCTACAAGGACGACGTCCAGAAGGCGGGCAAGCACGACGTGCACCTGCTCGGCTGGACCGGTGACTACAACGACGCCGGTAACTTCGTCGGTACCTTCTTCGGCCGCGAGAAGCCGGAGTTCGGCTTCAGCAACCCGGAGCTGTTCTCGGCCATCTCGGCCGCGGACGCCGCGCCCGCCGGTGAGGCGCACACCAAGGCGTACCAGGAAGTGAACCAGAAGATCATGGAATACCTGCCCGCCATCCCGATCTCCTACGGCCCCCCGGCGATCGTCGTCGGCCCGAAGGTGAAGGGCCTGGTGGCCAGCCCGCTGACCGACGAGCGCTTCTACACCGTCACGGTCAACTGATCCACCACCACTGAGCCACCAGGGGGTGGGCGCTACCGCGCCCGCCCCCTGTGGCCCATTCCCGGGCTGGCAACAAAGGAACGCACGTGCTCCGTTTTCTCGTGCGTCGGCTGCTACAAGCGATACCGACGCTCTTGATCCTGTCCATTTTGATCTTCGCCTGGCTCCGGTCCCTGCCCGGTGGCCCCGCCGGCGCCCTCCTGGGTGACAAGGCGACCCCGGAGAAGATCGCCGACCTGAACAAGCTTCTCGGCCTCGACGATCCGATTTTCGTCCAGTACTTCAAGTTCCTCGGCCGGGCGATCACCGGCGACTTCGGCAACTCGCTGGTCTCCGCCCAGCCGGTCATGTCGGAGATCGGGAACTTCCTTCCCGCCACGATCGAGCTCGGCTTCTGCGCGATGCTCATCGCGGTGGGCCTCGGCATCCCGTTCGGCTATCTGTCCGCCCGCTTCCGCGGCGGGGCCGTCGACAACGTCATCATCGTGCTCAGCCTGGTCGGCGTCGCGGTGCCGGTGTTCTTCCTCGGCTACATGATGCAGGACCTGCTGGCCGCCCCGCTGGGACTTCCCTCGCAGGGCCGTCAGATGGCGGGTCTCGACGCCACCACCGTCACCGGTTTCGCGGTCTTCGACGGCATCATCACCCAGGAATGGGACGCCGCCTGGGACGCGATCACCCACCTGATCCTCCCGGCGTTCGCGCTGGCCACGATCCCGCTCGCGGTCATCGTCCGGATCACCCGGGCTTCGGTGCTGGACGTGCTGAACGAGGACTTCATCCGCACGGCCAACTCGAAGGGCCTGACCCAGCCGATCGTCCGGCGCCGTCACGTGCTCCGCAACGGCCTGCTTCCAGTGGTCACCGTCATCGGTCTTCAGACCGGCGCGCTGCTCGGTGGCGCCGTGCTGACCGAGCGGGTGTTCAACTTCCGCGGCCTCGGCTTCCTGCTCGCCGAAGGCATCGAGCGGCGTGACTACCCACGTCTGCAGGCGCTGCTGCTGTTCGGCGCGCTGGTCTACGTGCTGGTGAACATGCTGGTCGATATCTCGTACGGGCTCATCGACCCGAGGGTGCGTGTCCGATGAACACCTTGCTGAACAAGAAGAAGGAGCCGATCGACCGGCTCGCGGCTTCCTCGGCGAAGGGGCACAGCCTCGGTGGCGAGGCGCTGCGCCGGATGATGCGGAGCCCGGTGGCGATCACCGGCGCCGTGATCACCGGCCTGTTCCTGCTGGTCGCGATCTTCGCGCCGCTCCTGGCGCCGAAGGATCCCTACGAGCGGTATCTGCAGAGCCAGGTCATCCTCGGCCAGGGCATCATCCCGGGCGCTCAGCCCGGATTCCCGCTCGGTGTCGACGACTTCGGCCGCGACTACCTTTCGCGGCTGCTGGTCGGCGCGCAGAACACGCTGCTGGTCGGCGTGCTCGCGACGATCATCGGCGTCGTGGTCGGCATGATCATCGGCGGCCTCGCCGGCGCCTTCGGCGGCTGGGTCGACACCGTGCTGATGCGGCTCGTCGACGTCATGCTGTCCGTGCCGTCGCTGCTGCTGGCGATCTCGGTCGCCGCGCTGTTCCAGAAGCCGAGCCAGTGGACGGTGATCGTCGCGGTGTCGATGGTCAGCGTGCCGATCTTCGCGCGGTTGCTGCGCGGTTCGATGCTCGCGCAGAGAAACAGCGACCACGTGCTCGCGGCGACGTCACTCGGCGTCAAACGCGGGGCGATCGTGTTGCGGCACATGCTGCCCAACTCGCTCGGCCCGGTCATCGTGCAGGCCACGCTGACCCTGGCGACCGCGATCCTCGAGGCGGCGGCGCTGTCGTTCCTCGGTCTCGGCGACCCGGACCCGAACCGGGCGGAATGGGGCATCATGCTGAGCCGCAGTGCTCGGCAGTTCCTCGACATCCGCCCCGAGCTGGCGTACTACCCGGCCATCGCGATCATCATCGTCGCGCTCGGGTTCACGCTGCTCGGCGAGTCCCTGCGGGAAGCCCTCGATCCGAAGAACAGGCGGTGATCTTTCATGGCTCTCCTTGAAGTACGCGACCTCAAGGTCGTTTTCCAGCGACGCGGCGAGAAGCCGTTCACCGCGGTGGACGAGGTCAGTTTCGACGTCGAACCCGGCCAGACGGTCGGTCTCGTCGGTGAGTCCGGGTGCGGCAAGTCCGTGACCTCGCTGGCGATCATGCGGCTGCTCGCGAAACGCGGCAACCACGTCAGCGGTTCGGTGTCGTTCGAAGGCACGGATCTGCTCAGCCTGTCGGACAAGGAAATGCGGGACCGCCGCGGCCGTGACCTCGGCATGGTGTTCCAGGACCCGCTGTCCTCGCTGAACCCGGTCATCCCGATCGGGCTTCAGATCACCGAGGTGCTGGAGCGGCACCGCGGGATGTCGCGCAAGGTGGCGTCGGTGGAGGCGGCGGAACTGCTGGACAAGGTCGGTATTCCCGACCCGGCACGGCGGCTTTCCGAGTACCCGCACCAGCTTTCCGGCGGAATGCGGCAGCGCGCGCTGATCGCGATCGCGCTGGCGTGCCGTCCGCGGCTGCTCATCGCCGACGAGCCGACCACCGCGCTCGACGTGACGATCCAGGCGCAGATCCTCGCGCTGCTGCGGGAACTGGTGCAGGACACCGGGACCGCGCTGATCATGATCACGCACGACCTCGGTGTCGTCGCCGGTCTCTGCGACGAGGTCAACGTGCTCTACGGCGGCAAGATCGTCGAGCGGGCGGAGCGGCACTCGCTGTTCGCCGAGCCGCGGCATCCGTACACGCACGGCCTGCTCGCCTCGATCCCGCGGCTCGACGCGGGCCGCGGCGAGAAACTGATCCCCATCAAGGGATCCGTCTCCGACAACATCCCGTGGGACGGCGGCTGCGCCTTCGCGCCCCGCTGCCCGAACGCTCTCGGCGTGTGCCGGGAGGTTTCACCGCAGCTGACCCCCGACCGCGGTGGACTGCTGCGCTGCCACAACCCGGTGATCCCGGCCGTGGCCGCACGAGGAGGGGCCCGATGACGCACGCGGTACCGGAGCAGGAAGTGCTGCTCGAGGTCAACGACCTCAAGGTGCACTTCCCGATCAAACGCGGCATCGTGGTCGACCGGACGGTCGGGTACGTGTATGCCGTGGACGGCGTCGATCTCGCCATCCGCAAGGGTGAAACCTACGGTCTGGTCGGGGAATCCGGCTGCGGGAAGTCCACTTTGGGCAGGGCGATCCTCCGGCTGACCGAGCTGACGAACGGCAACGTCGTCTTCGACGGCACCGACGTCGCGGGCCTCAAGGGCGAGGAACTGCGCAAGGCCCGCCGCCGGATGCAGATGGTCTTCCAGGACCCGATGTCCTCTTTGGACCCTCGGCAGTCGGTGGAATCCATTCTGACCGAAGGAATGAAGGCGCACGGTCTCGCCAAGGACAAGGAGGCGACGGCCAAGCGGCTGCGCGAACTCCTCGCCGCCGTCGGTCTTCCGGAGTCCTCGCTGCGGAAGTACCCGCACGAGTTCTCGGGCGGCCAGCGTCAGCGCATCGGCATCGCGCGGGCGCTCGCGGTCGAGCCGGACCTGATCGTCGCCGACGAACCGGTGTCCGCGCTGGACGTCTCGGTGCAGGCGCAGGTGGTCAACCTCCTGGAGGATCTGCAGGAGAAGCTCGGGCTCACGTATCTGGTGATCGCGCACGACCTCGCGGTGGTGCGGCACATCTCCGACCGGATCGGCGTGATGTACCTCGGCTCGCTGGTCGAAGAGGCCGACGCCGACACGCTGTACGAGAACCCGCTGCACCCGTACACGCGGGCGCTGCTCTCGGCGATCCCCGTGCCGGACCCCGAGGTGGAGGACAACCGGGAGCAGATCCTGCTCGCCGGAGACCTGCCCTCGCCGGCGCGGCCGCCGTCCGGCTGCCGGTTCCACACGCGGTGCCCGTGGAAGCAGCAGAGCCTGTGCGACACCGACCGCCCGCAGCTGCGGGAGATCGGCGCCGGGCACCGGGTCGCGTGCCACTACGCGGAGGACATCCGCGACGGGCGGATCAAACCGCACGAGGTCAAGGCGGAACTGGTTCGGGACCTGAACCCCGACGAGGGCGACCTGCCGGACATCGGCTCGGCGGTCGAGATCCTCTAGTTCGTTCCGAACGCGCGTGAAGGCCCCCTTCCCTCGGCTCAGCCGAGGGAAGGGGGCCTTCACGCGCTTCGCCCGCAATTAGGTGACGAATTGCGGGCAGGCGCGGAAGGGCGTGATCGGGCAGACTCGGTGTCATGCGGGTCACAGTGCTGGGAGCGTCGGGGCGGACGGGGATCCACGTGGTCCGGCTTCTGCGGGGGCGGGGTCATCAGGTGCGGGCGGGGCTGCGCAGCCGCCGCCGCGCCGACGAGGTCGCCGGCCTCGGCGCCGAAACCGTCGTCGCGGACGTCACCGCGGACGCGGACGACCTCGTCGAGGCACTCGCCGGTTCCGAGGTGGTGATCAGCGCGATCGGCGCGCCCGATCCCGATCAGGCCTCGGTCGACCTCGTCGACCGCGACGGCGTGATCACCGCGATCCGCGCCGCCGAGAAGGCGGGTGTCTCGCGGTTCGTACAGCTTTCCGCGCAGTTCGCGGATTCGCCGGACCAGGGCGATCGCCTGGTGCGGTCCATCCTGATGGCGAAGCAGATCTCCGACAGCGTTCTCCAGCGTTCCAGCCTGAACTGGACGATCGTCCGGCCCGGCACGCTCACCGACGACCAGCCCACCGGCCACGTCAAGATCGCCGGTCATCTCGAACCGGGCCGCGTCTCCCGCGCGGACGTCGCCGCCGTCCTGGTCGCCACCCTCGAAGAGCCGCTCACCGAGAACCAGGGTTTCGACGTCATCGGCGGAGATATCCCGATCCCCACGGCGCTGGCTTCGTTCAGCTGAGCGCTTTCTTCCGCTCCCGCGACGCCCGCAGGTTCGCGACGTTCCCGCAGGTACGCACGTCGTGCCAGACGCCGCTGTTGTTGCGAGAGACGTCGTAGAACGCCGAACGGCAGCCGTCGAGACGGCACAGTTTCAGCCGCGGCCAGATCCCGGCCTGCTGCGCGAGCAGCGTCTCCGTCCACAGCGCCGACGCGAGCCACTGCCGTCCGGTGCCGGACGGGAACAGCCGGACGACACCGTCCCGGAGCGTCAGCTCCGCCTTGACCGGTTTGCCGAAGTCCGCGTCCCCGCCTTCCACGAGTGAAACGAACGTCTCCCGCAGGTCGCGAAGCGCGCGAAGGTCACCCGGCCCCAGCGGGATCTCGGGCACCTCGGCGTCCCGGGCCAGCGACCATTCCGCCAGCGCCTCGGTGGCCCAGGGCCGCGTCAGGTCGGCGTTGCTCAGCAGGTCGAGGCCGTACGTCTTGATCGCCTTCGTGTTGAGGAAGTCCTGAACGAGCGCCAGCCCCGAGGGGGCGGTGCGTAACCGGTAGCGGTCCGTCGCGGTCCATGACATAGGTCAAGCGTACTTGACTCTGTCGTCCCACGTCGCCATGCTGACGACAGAGGCAAACCAAGAACACTTCTGTCAAGGGAGCATGTCATGACCTCCATCGAAGGCGCCGTCGTCCTGGTCACCGGCGGGCAGCGGGGACTCGGCAAGGCGTTCGTCGCCGAACTGCTCGACCGCGGCGCCGCCAAGGTCTACGCGACCGCCAGGTCGCCGCGTGCGGAGGCCGACCCCCGGATCGTCCCGCTCCCGCTCGACGTCACCGATCCGGAATCCGTCCGCACACTGGCGGAGAAGGCGCGCGACGCCACGATCGTCTTCAACAACGCCGGGATCCTCGGCCTCGGTTCGCTGCTCACCGAAGACGTCGACGCGCACCGCCCGGTCTTCGAGACGAACGTCTTCGGCGCACTGCGCGTCGCGCAAGCGTTTGCGCCGCAGCTCAGGGATGGCGGAGCGCTGGTCAACGTGCACTCGATCCTGTCGTGGGCTGCGGGCTCGGGTTCCTATGGCGCGTCGAAGGCCGCCTTCTGGTCGCTCACCAACTCGCTCCGCATCGAGTTCGCCGAGCAGGGCACCCACGTCGTCGGCGTCCACCTCGCCTACACCGACACCGACATGACGCAGGGCCTCGACATCCCCAAGAACGACCCGCGTGACGTCGCCCGTCAGGTCGTCGACGGCCTGGAGAAGGGTGAGACCGAGGTGCTCACCGACGACCTCACCCGCCACGTCAAGGCCGCGCTGTCCGGCCCGGTCGAGCACCTCGGCACCAGCCGGATCGGCGCGTAGAAAACGGTTGGCACGCGGCCTCGCGCCCGAGGTAGTTTCGCCGCCATGTGTGCTTCCGCGTTCACCAGGACCCGCCGCGCCTAGCGGCGGATCCCCAGCGTCCAGCAAGGAACCGCCGCCCGAGCGAGTCATCGCCGGGCCTGCCCCGTGCTGCCCGGCTCACCTCGAAGCCGCGGAGATCCCTTGCGCACACAGCGTCCTGGCCGTCACGAACTCGGCCAGAACTTCCTCATCGACCGGAACACCATCGAAACCGTCGTGAAGCTCGTCGCCGCGACCGGCGGGCCGATCATCGAATTCGGCACGGGCGACGGCGCGCTCACCCTGCCACTGGAACGGCTCGGCAGGCCACTGACCGGCATCGAGATCGACGACCGTCGTGCCGCCCGGCTGGCGCGCCGCGTCCGGGCGTCCACGGAGATCGTCACCGCGGACTTCCTGCGGTTCCCCCTGCCGAAGACGCCCCACGTACTGGTCGGCAATCTGCCGTTCCATCTGACCACGGCGACGCTGCGCCACGTCCTCGCCGCTCTCGGTTGGACGGACGCCGTCCTGCTCGTGCAGTGGGAGGTGGCGCGCCGCCGGGCCGGGGTCGGTGGCGCGACCATGATGACCGCGCAATGGTGGCCGTGGTTCGACTTCCGGCTGGCGGGCCGGGTGCCCGCCACGGCGTTCCGGCCGAAACCCGGGGTCGACGGCGGCCTGCTGACCATGACCCGCCGCGAGCGTCCGCTCGTCGAAGACGCGGATCGTCAGCGCTACCAGGACTTCGTACGGCGGGTGTTCACCCGCCCCGGCAAGGAAGTCGTGCCCAAACGTCTCACCGCACACCAGTGGGCTGAGGCGTTTCGGCTTCGGCTAGGAAGTCCGGCTCGCGCACGCGGCGTTTCGTCGAACCGAACAGGACCCCGCCGATGACCACGGCCGCGGCGAGGATCTCCACCGGTGAAGGGCGTTCGTCGAGGACCAGGAACGCCATCGACAGTCCGACCACCGGCACCAGCAGCGAGAACGGCGCGACCACGCCCGCCGGGTTGCGGCGCATCAGCGACGTCCAGATCCCGGAGCCGACGATCGTGCCGAACAGCACGACGTAGGCCAGGCCGCCGAGGCCGATCAGCCCGGTGCTGGTGCCGAGCGTGCTCAGCGAGTGCCCGATCTCGGCGGGGCCCTCCATGACCAGCGACAGCGCGAACATCGGCAGCGGCGGCACCACCGACATCCAGAGGACGAAGTTCAGCGGGTTGTCCGGTGCCGCCTGCCGGGTGCTCAGGTTGCCGAACGCCCAGCTCAAGGCGCCGAGCAGGGTGAGGATCACCGGCAGGAGGGCGGCGTTCCCGGCCTGCTGCCAGGCGATCGTCGCCATCCCGGCGACGGCGAGCAGGATGCCGGTGAGCTGTCGCCCGGACACGCGTTCGCGCAGGAAGACGGCGCCGAGCAGGACGGTGAACGGGGCCGACGCCTGCAGCACCAGCGACGCGAGGCCGGTCGGCATGCCCGTGTCCATCGCGATGAAGAGGAACACGAACTGCCCGGTGCCGAAGCCCAGCCCGTAGCCGAGCAGGTGGCGGATCTTCACCTTCGGCCACGGCACGAACAGGATCGTCGGGATCGCGATGACCGCGAAGCGCAGCCCGCCGGCGAAGACGGGCGGGAACTGGCCGAGGGTGGCGTGGATGGCGAGGAAGTTGCAGCCCCAGAGGACGGCGACGAGCAGGGCGAGCAGACGATCGCGGGCGGGCATGTCTTCACTCTTACGGGGAACGACCCTTTAGGACCAGCGAGAATATTTGCAGCGATCGTTCAGTTCGGCTTCACATATGCTGGCGATATGGACATCGGCCGGTTGCGGACCCTGCGGGAATTCGCCGATCGCGGCAGCGTGACGGCGGCCGCGAAGGCGTTGCACTGCACGCCGTCCGCGGTTTCCCAGCAGCTGCGCGCCTTGCAGAGTGACGTCGGTCTCGCGTTGACCGAGCCTGCCGGCCGGGGCCTGCGGCTGACCGACGCGGGCCGCGCGCTGGTCGCCCGCGCGGACGACGTGCTCGCCGCGCTCGAGCGCGCGGAGTCCGAATTGGACACTTATCGGAGCGCCCCGCGTGGCAGCGTCCGGGTGGCGATCTTCCAGTCGGCCGGGCTGATGCTGCTGCCCGGGCTCCTGCACCGGACGGCGGAGTTCGACGGGCTGGACGTCATCGTGCGTGACGTCGACATGACCCCGCCGGAGGTTCCCGGGCTCGTCGCGGACTACGACATTGTGGTGGCGCACCGGGACGAGCACGCGCCCTCGCTCGGTTCGGATCGGCTGGAGACACGGCATCTGCTGCGTGAACCGCTCGACGTCGCGCTCCCCGCCGGGCATCGGCTCGCGAAGCGGCGCCGCATCGAGCTGGCCGAGCTGGCCGACGAACGCTGGATCAGCGTCAACTCCGGGTTCCCGGTGGACGACATCCTCCAGTCGCTGATCATCCGCACCGGGGTGCGCCCGCAGGTCGTCCAGCGCATCAACGACTTCCGCATCACCGAACGGCTCGTCGCCGCCGGGCACGGGATCGCGCTGCTGCCCCGGTACACAATGGACACTCGACGCGGCAGTGGCCTCGTCTGCCGCCCGCTCGCCGGGATCAAGGCGGCGCGGCACGTCGAGGCGGTCTACCGGCTCGGGGCGTCTTCCCGGCCGGCGGTGGCGAAGGTGCTCGACGCGCTCGCCGACGAGGTCGCGGTGCTCACGGGCGAGCGTGACTCTTCAGGTGGGCCAACGCGATCTGGAGCGCGTCGGCGATCGGCGTGACGTCATGGCGCAGGTGGGCCATCAGCAGGCCGCCCTGGACGCAGCTCATCGCGGCCTGCGCGAGCCTGGCCGGGTCGGCGTCCGCGGCGAGCTTTCCCTGTTCCCGCAACGATTCCAGTCCGCGCTGGAGATGTGACTCCCATTCGCGGTAAGCCTTGTCCAGCAGCGGCGCCATCTTGGGGTCGTCGCCGAGTTCGCCGGTGAGGTTGCCCAGCGGGCAGGCGATCGGTCCCTTGGGCGTGCTCTGGATGGCCAGGATCTCGCGGGCCCACTGGTCGAAATCGGCCCAGTCGTGCAGCTCGAAGATGGTCGGCTGATTGCCGAGGATGTTTTCGAGGAAGCGGACGATGACCGCCTCGACGAGCTGATCCTTGTTCTTGAAGTAGTGGTACATCTGCGATTTCCCGGCGCCGCTCGCCGCGAGCACCTTGTCGACGCTCGTCCCGGCGACGCCGTTGACGTACATCAGTTCCGCCGCCGCGTCGACGATCGCGTCCCTCGTCATCCGCCCCTGCGGGGTCTTCGCCGGTTGACCGCTCATGTACCGAATAGTACAGTCGGCCTCACTGTACCGATCAGTACAACCGAAGGAGCTGACGATGGGGGATCTCAACACCGACCTGGCCGAGCTGCGGGAATCCGTCGCGAGCCACGTCCCGGCCGAGGTCGCCGAGGTGCTCAAGGCCGACCGGGCGGCGTTCGTCGGGGTGGTCGCCGAGGCGGCCGCGAAACCGGGGACGGCGATGCCGAACCTCGCGCTGCCGGACGCCGGTGGCGAGCGTGTCCGGGTCGCGGACGGGCCCGCGGTCGTGGTGTTCTACCGCGGCGCGTGGTGTCCGTACTGCAACCTGGCTCTGCGCACGTATCAGCAGGAATTGGTGTCGGAGCTGGAGAACCTGGGCGTGAAGCTGGTGGCGGTCAGCCCGCAGCTCCCGGACGATTCCCTGTCCACGAAGGAGCTCGAGTTCACCGTGCTGTCCGATGTGGACAACGAGCTCGGCCGCGCGCTCGGCATCACGTTCCGGCTGGCTCCGGAGACGAAGCCGGCTTTCGACACGCTCATCGGCGACGTCGAGAAGATCAACGGGGTGGCGGAATGGGAGCTGCCCTATCCGACCGTCCTGGTCGTGGACGGCGAGGGCGTCATCCGGTACATCGACGTGCACCCGGACTACACCACGCGCACCGATCCGGCCGACATCCTGGCCGCCGTGAAAACAGCGATCACGCGTGCTTGAAGGCGTAACTCACGTGATTGGAGCCGTAACTCGCGAGATACGCCTTCAAGCACGCGAGTTACGGCTGTGATCACGCGAGTTACGACAAAGCCGGAAAAGCCGTGAAGGCCCCCTTCCCTACCCTCAAGGTAGTGAAGGAGGCCTTCACGGAACGCGGGAAACTACCGGTGAGCCCGGTTCACGGCCGAGACGACGGCCCGCAGCGAAGCGGTCACGATCGACGGGTCGATCCCGATGCCCCAGTACACCCGGTCGGAGATCGCGCACTCGATGTACGACGCGGCCCGCGCGTCGTCGCCCGGCGAGAGCGTGTGCTCGCTGTAGTCCAGCAGCCGCAAGTCGAAACCGACGGTCGACAGCGCGTCGAAGAACGCCGCGATCGGGCCGTTGCCGCGGCCGGTGACCTCGTGCTCGTCACCCTCGACCCGCACGGTGGCGGTGATGTCGTACTCACCGTCGCCGTTGTCCCTGACGTGCTGGCGAACCAGCTCCAGCGGCGTCTTCAGCTCCAGGTACTCGGCCGAGAACGCGTTCCACATCGTGGTCGGGTCGACCTCGCCGCCCTCGGTGTCGGTGTGACGCTGGACGACCTTCGAGAACTCGATCTGCAGGCGCCGCGGCAGGTCGAGCTGGTGCTCGGCCTTCATGATGTAGGCGACGCCGCCCTTGCCGGACTGCGAGTTCACCCGGATCACGGCCTCGTAGTTGCGGCCGATGTCCTTCGGGTCGATCGGCAGGTACGGGACCTCCCACGGGTGCTCGTCGATCGGCGTGCCCGCCTTGTCGGCGGCGGCCTTCATCGCGTCGAGGCCCTTGTTGATCGCGTCCTGGTGGCTGCCGGAGAACGCGGTGAACACCAGGTCGCCCGCCCACGGGCTGCGCTCGTGCACCGGCAGCTGGTTGCAGTACTCGACGGTCCGCTTGATCTCGTCCATGTCGGAGAAGTCGATCTGCGGGTCGACGCCCTGGCTGTACAGGTTCATGCCCAGCGCGACCAGGTCGACGTTGCCGGTGCGCTCGCCGTTGCCGAACAGGCAGCCTTCGATCCGGTCCGCGCCCGCCTGGAAGCCCAGTTCGGCGGCGGCGATACCGGTGCCGCGGTCGTTGTGCGGGTGCAGCGACAGGATCACCGAGTCGCGGCGCTCCAGGTTGCGGTGCATCCACTCGATCGAGTCGGCGTAGACGTTCGGCGACGCCATCTCGACTGTCGCGGGCAGGTTCAGGATCACCGGTTTCGCCGGTGTCGGCTGCCAGATCTCGGTGATGGTGTTGCAGACCTCGAGCGCGTATGACAGCTCGGTGCCGGTGTAGGACTCCGGCGAGTACTGGAACCGGAAGTCGGTGTCCGGCTGCTTCGCGGCGTAGTCGACGACCAGCTCAGCGGCCTGCGAAGCGATCTTCGTGATGCCGATGCGCTCCTCGCGGAACACGACGCGGCGCTGCAGGATCGAGGTCGAGTTGTAGATGTGGACGATCGCGCGCGGCGCGCCTTCTAGTGCCTTGAAGGTGCGCTCGATCAGCTCCGGACGGCACTGGGTCAGCACCTGGATGCTGACGTCGTCCGGGATGGCGCCTTCGTCGATGATCTCGCGGACGAAATCGAAGTCCGTCTGCGATGCCGCCGGGAAGCCGACCTCGATCTCCTTGTAGCCCATGCGGACCAGCAGGTCGAAGAACTTGCGCTTACGCGCGGGCGACATCGGGTCGATCAGGGCCTGATTGCCGTCACGCAGGTCGACCGCGCACCACAGCGGCGCGGTGTCGATGCGCTTGTCCGGCCAGGTGCGGTCGGGCAGCGAGATGTCCTCGACCAGGTCGTACCAGGGGCGATAGCGGTGCACGGGCATCGAAGTGCCGCGCTGGGTGTTCCACGAAGCCTGCTCGGAAGGGGCAGGACGGGTGGGCTTGCGGATGCTCATGAGGGGTCGGTTCTCCTGAAGAATCGGGTGCGACGACCGGCACCACGAAGCCCCGCGACGGGGAGCCGGTCCGATCAGGCCCCGTCGCGGCAGCGAAGCAGGAGAGCTCGAGCCACGACGTCACCTTAACCGCGAGATCTCTCGAAAGGAAACCCGGGCCGCGATCGAACCGTGACCACAGTGGCGCCCATTCGGGTTACTCGCGGGTAGCAATCGGACCAGGCGGCGTGCCACACTGCCCGGCATGGGCGAGCACGCTGAAGAGAAGGAAACCGCTGATCAGCCGACCAGACGCAAGGTCGACTGGCGCGCGGGCGGTGGTCGCGCGGCCGGAATACTGGCGAGCGTGGTCCGCTGGGTCGGCTTGATCTTCGCGGCCATCCTCGTGCTGCACGTCGTCTTCGTGATCGGCGAGGCGAACCCCGACAACGGCATCGTGTCGTTCGTCCGCGGCTGGGCCGACGGGCTGCTGCTCGGCTTCAAGGACCTCTTCATGCCCGAAGACGCCAAGCTCCGCGTGCTGATCAACTACGGTATCGCCGCGGTCTTCTGGATGGTGGTCACCGGGATCCTGGCCAAGATCATCCGCCGCGTCGGCGGTTCGGCCTAGCCCGGGAGCACTACGCTCGGAAGATGTCCGGCCTCAGCCGTCCTCGGGCGGCGCCTTACGAGATCGTCGCCATCGGATCTTCGGCGGGCGGAGTCAAGGCACTGCTCGCGGTGCTCGGTGCCCTGCCCGCCGATTTTCCCCTGCCCCTGGTCATCGTCCAGCACCTCGACCCGCGTCACGACACGATTCTCGCCGACATCCTCGACCGCCAGTCGAAGCTGCGGATCAAGCTGGCCGAGGCCGGGGAACGCCTCGAACCCGGCGTCGTCCACGTGGCACCGCCGGACCGTCATCTCCTGGTGGAACCCGGCGGGACGCTCAGCCTGTCGACGGTGGACAAGGTCAAATTCGTCCGGCCGTCGGCCGACCTGCTCTTCGAATCCGTCGCCGCCGTCTACGGCCCGGCGGCGCTCGCCTGCGTCCTGACCGGGACGGGGACCGACGGGGCCGTGGGCGCGGGAATGGTGAAGGCGCGGGGCGGTACCGTCCTCTCCGAGGATCCGGAGACCGCCGAATTCAAGGGTATGCCCCAGGCCGTGCTGAAGTCCGTGTCGGTCGATCTGGTGCTCCCGTTGGACGAGATCGCCGCGGCGCTCGTCGGCCTGGTCGAGGGAACGAGGACGTTATGAGCACGCCGGACGGCGAAATCGGCCACGGTGAGGACCTCGAAGACCTCCTCACCTTCATCAGGGATTCCCGAGGTTTCGATTTCACCGGCTACAAACGGACTTCGCTGGCCCGCCGGATCCAGAAGCGGATGCAGACCGTGAACATCGACGGGTACGCCGAATACCGGGATTTCCTGGAGATCAACGCCGAGGAGTTCCCGCAGCTCTTCAACACCATCCTGATCAACGTCACCGGCTTTTTCCGCGACCCCGAAGCCTGGACGTTCCTGCAGAAGACCGTCGTGCCCGAACTCGTCGCGAAGGTGCCGCCCCACGAAGAGATCCGGATCTGGAGCGCCGGTTGTTCGAGCGGCGAGGAGGCCTATTCCCTCGCGATGATCTTCGCGGAACAGCTAGGCGTCGAGGAGGCCACCCGGCGGGTCAAGATCTACGGGACCGACGTCGACGAGGAAGCCTTGCGCGAGGCGAGGACGGGACTGTATTCGTCGAAGTCGCTGGAGCGGCTGCCGGAGGAGCTGAAGAAGAAGTATTTCGAGCCGAGTGGGAATCTGTTCGCGTTCCGGCGAGACCTTCGCCGCCGGGTGATCTTCGGCAGGCACGACATCACGCGCGACGCCCCCATCTCCCGGGTGGATCTGCTCGCCTGCCGCAACACCCTCATGTACTTCAACGTCGAGGCGCAGGCGAAGATCATCGAACGCTTCCATTTCGCGCTGAACGAAGGTGGCCACCTGTTCCTGGGGAAGGCCGAAATGCTGCTTTCCGACGGTGTCCGGTTCGATGTCGCCGACATCCGGAACCGGGTGTTCAAACCGCGGACGGGCGGTACCACCGGGCGTCCTGGCCGATTCGACGTCCGGGCGGGGGCGGGGGTGCGGGACGCCAATCGGCGGCGCCACGTGAGCGAACTCGCCTTGGCGTCCTCGCCCGATTCGGTACTGGGCATCGATCGTGATGGCACGGTCGCCCTGATCAACGGTTCGGCGAGGCTGCACTTCGGGCTTTCCTCGCACGACGTGGGCAGGCCGTTCCACGACCTGGAGATTTCCTACCGGCCGATCGAACTCCGGTCCGTGGTCGACCAGGCGCACAACGAACGCCGCAGCATCCGGGTCGATTCCGTGCGACGGCAGAAGACCACCGAAGAGACCCAGTACTTCGACATCATCGTTCGGCCCCTGCTCACCATCGACGGCGAGGACATCGGCGCCGCGATCACCTTCGTCGACACCACCGAGGCCACCAGGCTCCAGCATGAGGTGAAACGCGTGCAGGAAGACCTGGCCACGGCCTACGCGGAACTCCAATCGACGAACGCCGAACTCGAGACCGTCAACGAGGAACTCCAGTCCAGCATCGAAGAACTCGAGACGACCAACGAGGAACTCCAGTCCACGAACGAGGAACTCGAGACCACCAACGAGGAACTCCAGTCAGGCAACGAGGAACTCGAAACGATGAACGAGGAGATGCGCATCCGCACCGCGGAACTGGACGAGACGCGCATGTTCTTCGAAGGAGTCCTGTCCAGCATCGAAGCCGGGATGGTCGTTTTGGACGGCGATCTCCGGGTGCGCAGCTGGAACCGCGGCGCGGAGGACCTCTGGGGACTGCGGGCCGAAGAAGTGCGCATGGAGGAGTTCTTCACCCTCGACTTCGGCCTGCCGACCGGCGGCTTCCGCGACGTCGTCGGCCTTTGCAACGAGACCGGGCAACGCGCCAGCCAGGTCGAGATCGACGCGGTGGACCGGAAAGGCAGGCGGCTCGTCGCCGTGGTCAGTTGCTCGCCGTTGAGCGGACCGGGTGGCGGGGTCGTCCTGATGATGGAGCGGCGCCTGCGCGAGTGATTCAGCGCCGGGAGCCGGTGCGTTTCGCGCGGTGGGAAACCGAGCCGACCAGATCGGACGCCGACATATGGCGGTCGACCAGCAGTTCGCACAACTCGCTGAGCCTGCGGTTGTTCGCGCGCGCGTAGTGCCGCAACACGCGGAACGCGTCGGACGGGTCGATCTCCAGCCGAGCGGAGACCAGGCCTTTCGCCTGTTCGATGATCACCCGGCTGTCCAGTGCGCCTTGAAGTTGCTCGGAGGTCCTGGTCAGGCCGGTGATCGCGCGGTGGTTGAGCATGCCGATCGTCGCCACGTCGACGAGCGCGACCGCGAGCCGCAGGTCGGCGACCGGCAAGGGCGCGGTTTCCGCGTGTCGGGGCGAGCCTCTGCGACCGGGGGTCTGCGTCGAGCGCGACCTCGTGAGCCGATGGCCCCAGTTCGGTCCCGCTGTGCGGGAAGTCGGGGTACGGGCGGTGATTTCCGCTCGGCTGAGCGTGGCGGGAGCACCGATGGGCACCCTCACCGCGTACCGGTCCGAGCCCGAACCGGGTATCGAGATCGCCCGTTCCCTTGAAAGCCTGGCCGAGGTGCTGACCACCACCGCGCTGAACCCGGAGGTGCGGCTCGACGGCGAAGACGGGCTCCCCGTGCATCCGCTGTTCGGTGACATCGATCTCCGGGTCGTGGTGCACCAGGCCACGGGGGTGGTGATGGCCGGCCGCGACTGCACGGCCTCGGACGCGCTGGCCCTGATCCGCGCGCATGCCTTCGCGCGGGACCTGAGCGTCACCGAGCTGGCCCAAGCCATCGTGGCCAGGACGTACCGGCTCAGCTGACGCCGAGCCGTTCGAAGGCCTCGACGGCGGCTTTCGGGTCGTCCGCCTGGAACTTGACGACGCGGACGGTCTCGGTCGCGCCGAGCGGCCGGGTCACCGTGATCGGCTCGCGCAGTTCGACGACCAGGTTCGTCTCGTAGAAGTTGTCGTGGCTGACCCAGGTTCCGTCGCGAAAGGCCTTCGCCTTGAGGGGATCGTGGCTTTCCTCGACGTGCCGCAGGCCGACCACGTTCTCTCGCGGGATCCGCACGTCGTAGAAGGAGCTGTAGCGCACCCGCACCTCACGCGACGAGATCACGTGCGGCCGGACGACGGTGCCGGCGTAGACCCCGAACACCAGCAGCGCCGAGTACACGCCGAGGGCGAGCAGCAGGATGTCGACGACGAGGCCGAAGTCGATCAGCCAGAGGAGACCCGCTTCGACGGCGCTCACCACCGCGAACACGATGAAGATCGACTTGCCGTTCGCGCCATACGGCACCGCGACGGCGTCCCCGTCGATTCCGTCCTGCCGGCGCCTGAGATAGAGCCAGAGTCCGGCCATCGTGCGGGATTCGTTGCGGAGAACGCTCCGAAATGCCCCCATGTCTCCAGGTTAGCGATCGAAGTGGGTCAGGATCTTCAGCGCGTCGGCGGATCCCGGATCCTTCGGCGTGTAGATCTCCAGCCGGTGGTCGGGACTGTCGGGCTGGAGCCACACCTGATAGTCGACGCTCACCGCACCGACGGTGGGGTGCCGCAGATGCATGGGCCCGACGGTGCAGTCGGCGACGTCGCCGGTCGCCCACAGGGTCGCGAATTCGTCGCTGCGCATCGAAAGTTCGCCGATGAGCGCGGCAAGGCGGGCGTCGGTGGGATACCGGCCCGCGGTCAACCGCAGGTAGGCGACGTGGATCGGCGCGAGTTCGGCCCGGTTCCGGTGCAGCTCGCGGGTCAGCGGGTCGAGGAAGAACATGCGAGGCAGCGAAGGCCGCCGTTCGGGATCCTTCGGCGCGTCGAAATCGAGGTGTTCGGCCATGAGCGTGTGGCCGGCGTGGTTCCACGCGAGCACATCGCCGCGACGGCCGAAGACGAGGGCAGGCACGGCCTCGCCGAGGTTCTCCAGCAGCGCGAGCACCCGCGGATGCGGGTCTTCGGGGCCGGGGTCGGACAGTTTCGGGAGCGACGGCTGCCGCGCGAGGTTGTGCAGATGGCCGGTCTCGACGTCGTCGAGCCGGAGCGCGCGGGCGAGCGCGTCGAGCACCTGCCGTGAAGCGGTTTCGGCCAGTCCTTGCTCCAGCCGTGTGTAGTACCCGGCGCTCACCCCGGCGAGCTGGGCGAGTTCCTCGCGGCGCAGGCCCGGCACGCGGCGCGAAGTCCCGTAGGTGCGCAGGCCGATCTCGGCTGGCGTCACCCGGTCACGACGGCTCTTGAGGTACACGCCGAGGCTTTCCATGACTCCGAGCCTAAATTCTCCGCGCGTCGCGTGGGTGTACCTGCCGGGTGTACCCACGGCGCGGGGATGGCTGCTGTCCCGAAGCCGGTAGAGCGTCGAAGGCATGACACGACAGCACAACCGGGCCTGGTTCGGCCTGCTGGTGATCCTCTGCCCGGTGTTCCTGGTCTCCATGGACGGCTCGATCCTGTTCCTCGCGATGCCCAGGATCAGCCAGGCGCTCACCCCCACGGCCGATCAGGCGTTGTGGATCCTCGACGTCTACGGCTTCGCCGTCGGCTCGCTGCTGATCGCGTTCGGCAACATCGGCGACCGGTACGGACGGCTCAAGCTGCTGATGATCGGCGCCGCCGTGTTCGGCATCGGTTCGGCGGGCGCGGCGTTCGCCCCGAACCCGGAACTGCTCATCGTGTTCCGTGCCCTGATGGGGCTGGCGGGAGCGACTCTCCTGCCGTCCGCGCTGGCGGTGCTGAGCGAGCTCTTCCCCGACGCGCGACGCCGGGCGCGGGCCATCGGGATCTTCGCGGCCGCGTTCGCCGCCGGTTTCGCGATCGGCCCGGTCGTCGGCGGGGTCCTGCTGGAACGGTTCGCGTGGGGCTCGGTCTTCCTGGTCAACCTGCCGGTGATCGCGGTGTTCCTGGCGCTCGCGCCGGTACTGCTGCGGGAGGTGCGGGCCACCGGGAAGGGGCGTGTCGACGTGCTGAGCGTCGCGCTCTCCGCCACCGGGCTCCTGCTCGCGATCTACGGGATCAAGCACGCGGCCGCCGGCGGACCGTCCGTCACCGCGGTCTCCGCCGCGATCGCCGGGGCCGGGCTGCTGGTGTGGTTCGCCCGGCGCCAGCGAGGTCTGGAGTACCCGTTGATCGAGTTCTCCCTGTTCCGCGACCGCGTCTTCACGATCGCGATCGTCACCGGGCTGCTGCCACTGGCGGCGTGGTCGGCGGCGGCGTACCTATCGGGGATCCACCTGCAGTCCGTGCTCGGCCTGCCCGTCCTGCACGCGGCGTTGCTGGCGCTGCCCGGCGCGGCCGTGCTCACGATCATGTGCGTCCTCACGCCCGCGCTGGTCGACCGGATCGGCGCACGCGCGGCATTGATCGCCTGCCCCTTCTCCATCGCCGCCGGGCTCGCGCTGCTGCTCATGACCGGGGTCACGGGCGGGGCGGGCTGGTACGTCGCGTCGACGGTGGTCGCCGGTGCCGGCTACGGCATCTCGTTCAGCCTGGTGGCGGACACGGCCGTCGCCGCGGTGCCCGCCGAACGAGCGGGAGCGGCGGGCGCGATCGCCGAAACGAGCAACGAGATCGGCAACGCGCTCGGGATCGCGCTCATGGGTTCGCTCGCCGCGCTGGTGTTCCGGCTGGCGGGCCCGGATCTCGCGCCGACACTCGGTGAGACCCTGGAGATCGCGCCGGCGGCCGCCCTTGACGCGAAGGGTGCCTTCGTCGCGGGCCTCCACATCGCCGTCGCGGTGCTGAGCCTGCTGCACGTCGGGCTCGGGATCCTCGCCCTGCGCTGGCTCCCTCAGCCGTCGAAAGCGCTCGTGCCCCAAGCGTCGGCGTAGGCGAATTCAGCCAGCGGAACTCGTTCGCGCGGCGCCTTCTCGCGCTCGATGCGCCAGTCCTCTTCGAGCACCGACGGGTCCGCGGGCGAGCCGACGGCGATGGCGACCTTGGGGACGACGTCGTCGGGGAGGCCGAAGAAGTCCTTCGCCGCCTCGGCGGAGAAGCCCGCCATCTGGTGCGCGATCAGGCCGAGGTCGACGGCCTGGAGCACGAGGTTCTCGCTCGCCAGCCCCAGCCCGTACTCGGCGTACGGGACTTCGCCCTTCTCGTTCGTGGTGACCATCACGCCGATCAGCAGCAGCCCGGCGCGATGGGCCCACGCGCGGTTGCCCGAGTTGAGCGTCGAGAGGATGCGGTCGAACGACGGCGTGCCCCGCAGGCCGACCAGGTAGCGGGCCGGCTGGGTGTTGCCGAACGACGGCGCCCAGCGGGCCGCTTCGAGCAGCGCGCGGAGCTGGTCTTCGGTGACGATCGCTGACTCGTCGTAGGCGCGCGGGCTCCACCTCGCGGCCAGGAGCGGCGCGATCGGGGTACTCGTTTCGGCGGGTTTGTCCACGGCCGGACCCTAACAAGGCGTGCTCTCCGTCACTAAAGTGAAAGCCCTCCGACTATTTCGTTGGTGTTAAGGAAGATTTACTTCCAGGAGTCCTCGAAGTGGTGGTCAGGACCACTTACGAGGGTGGCGAGCGCGCGTCACCCCGGTAGGCTTTCGCCCAAATAAGGGACGCGGGGGCTCCTCGGTGCCCACCAGGAGCACGCCCGGCCCGTCGAGGAGGTTCGGGCGTGGCCCTCGTGGTCCAGAAGTACGGCGGTTCGTCGCTGGAAAGTGCCGACCGGATCAAACGCGTCGCGGAACGCATCGTCGCCACCAAGAAGGCGGGCAACGACGTGGTCGTCGTCTGCTCCGCCATGGGCGACACGACCGACGAACTGCTCGACCTGGCGCAGCAGGTCAACCCGGCGCCGCCGGAACGCGAGATGGACATGCTGCTCACCGCGGGTGAGCGCATCTCCAACTCCCTGGTGGCGATGGCGATTTCGGCGCAGGGCGCGGAGGCCTGGTCGTTCACCGGCTCGCAGGCCGGCGTGGTGACGACGTCGGTGCACGGCAACGCGCGGATCATCGACGTCAGCCCCAGCCGCGTGACGGAGGCTCTCGACCAGGGCTACATCGCGCTGGTGGCGGGTTTCCAGGGCGTGTCGCAGGACACCAAGGACATCACCACCCTCGGCCGCGGGGGTTCGGACACCACCGCCGTCGCGCTGGCCGCCGCGCTGAACGCCGACGTCTGCGAGATCTATTCCGATGTGGACGGTGTGTACACCGCCGACCCCCGGGTCGTGTCGGACGCGCGCAAGCTCGACACCATCGCCTACGAGGAGATGCTGGAGCTGGCGGCGAGCGGGTCGAAGATCCTGCACCTGCGCTCGGTGGAGTACGCGCGCCGCTACGGCGTCCCGATCCGAGTCCGTTCTTCCTACAGTGACAAGCCGGGCACCACGGTGACCGGTTCTATCGAGGAGATCCCCGTGGAACAAGCGTTGATCACCGGTGTGGCGCACGACCGCTCCGAAGCCAAGATCACGGTGACCGGCGTGCCCGACACGACCGGTGCCGCCGCCCGGATCTTCCGCGTGATCGCCGACAACGAGATCGACATCGACATGGTGCTGCAGAACGTGTCCAGCACCTCGTCCGGCCGCACCGACATCACCTTCACGCTGTCGAAGGCCAACGGGGCCAAGGCCGTGCAGTCGCTGGAGAAGATCAAGGACGAGATCGGCTTCGAGTCGGTCCTCTACGACGACCACGTCGGCAAGGTGTCGCTCGTCGGCGCGGGGATGCGTTCGCACCCCGGTGTCACGGCGACGTTCTGCGAAGCGCTCGCGCAGGCGGGCGTCAACATCGAAATCATCAACACCTCGGAGATCCGGATCTCGGTGCTGATCCGGGACGCGCAGCTCGACGACGCGGTGCGCGCGATCCACGAGGCGTTCGAACTCGGCGGCGACGAAGAAGCCGTCGTCTACGCGGGGAGTGGTCGCTGATGTCGGAAGGTTTGCGGGTAGGCGTGGTCGGGGCGACCGGTCAGGTCGGCGGCGTGATGCGCCGTCTGCTGGCCGAACGGGGTTTCCCGGTCGCCGAAATGCGGTACTTCGCCTCGGCGCGGTCCGCCGGTTCGAAGCTTCCTTGGCGTGACGGGGAGATCGTCATCGAGGACGCGACGACCGCGGATCCGTCCGGTTTGGACATCGCGCTCTTCTCGGCCGGTGGCGCGACCTCCAAGGCGCAGGCGGAGCGGTTCGCCGCCGCCGGTGCCACGGTCATCGACAACTCGTCGGCGTGGCGGATGGACCCGGATGTCCCGCTGATCGTCAGTGAGGTCAACCCGGAGGCGGTCAAGGAGGCGCGCAAGGGGATCATCGCGAACCCCAACTGCACCACCATGGCCGCGATGCCGGTGCTCAAGCCGCTGCACGCCGAAGCGGGCCTGGTGCGGCTGGTCGCCAGCACCTACCAGGCCGTGTCCGGCAGCGGGCTCGCCGGCGTGGAGGAGCTGGAAGGCCAGCTCGCCGCCGCGGCGGCGAACGCGGGCGCGCTGACCCACGACGGCTCGGCGGTGGCCTTCCCCGAGCCGAAGAAGTACGCGCGCCCCATCGCGCACAACGTCCTCCCGCTGGCCGGGTCCATTGTGGACGATGGTGAGTTCGAGACGGACGAGGAGAAGAAGTTCCGCAACGAGAGCCGCAAGATCCTGAGCATCCCGGAGCTGCTGGTCTCGTGCACCTGCGTGCGGGTGCCGGTGTTCGCCGGGCACTCGATCTCGATCAACGCCGAGTTCTCGCAGCCGCTTTCGGTCGCCCGCGCGACCGAACTGCTGACCGGCGCCCCCGGCGTGGAGCTGTCGGACATCCCGACGCCGCTGCAGGCCGCCGGCCAGGACCCGTCGTACGTCGGGCGCCTGCGGACGGACCCGGGTGTCGACGGCGGCCGCGGTCTGGTGCTGTTCGTGTCGAACGACAACCTGCGGAAGGGCGCGGCGCTCAACGCCGTGCAGATCGCGGAACTGGTCGCCGCGAACTCCTGACGCTCTCCCGCAATCAGTCACCTACTTGCCCCCGAGCGTGGTCAGGCGCCGGAAGGCGTCCAGGCAAGTAGGTGACTAATTGCGTTGTGGGGCGCCTTCGGCCGGTGCATGCTCTGTGGCGACAAACGTTTCCACGAAGGGAAAATCATGTACACGGCGGTCGAAGGCTCGCGGGTTCCGATCCGGATGTGGGCAGACCCCACATCGGTCGAGGACCAAGCCATGCGACAGCTGCACAACGTCGCCAACCTGCCGTGGGTGCACGGCGTCGCGGTCATGCCCGACGTCCACTACGGCAAGGGCGCGACCGTCGGCAGCGTGATCGCGATGCGCGACGCGGTGTCCCCGGCCGCCGTCGGCGTGGACATCGGCTGCGGGATGAGCGCGGTACGGACCTCGCTCACCGCCGCCGATCTGCCCGACGACCTCCTGAAGCTCCGCCGCCGGATCGAATCGGCCGTCCCGGTCGGGTTCGGCCTGCACAAGACCCCGGTGAACCCGGCGAAGGTGCACGGTGTCGGTGGCTGGGACGCGTTCTGGAAGTCCTTCGGCGAGCTGCATCCCGGTGTCCAGGACCTGCACGACCGCGCGTCGCGCCAGATCGGGAGCCTCGGTGGCGGCAACCACTTCATCGAGGTCTGCCTCGAACAGGGCGGCGAGGACGAAGGCCGCGTGTGGCTGATGCTGCACTCCGGTTCCCGCAACATCGGCAAGGAACTCGCGGAACGGCATATGGCCGTCGCGCGGAAGCTGCCGCACAACGCGGACCTGCCGGATCCGGACCTCGCGGTGTTCGTCGCGGGCACGCCCGAAATGCAGGCGTACCGGCGCGACCTGTTCTGGGCGCAGGACTACGCGGCGCGCAACCGCGCCACCATGGTCGCGCTCGTGAAGCAGGCGCTGAAGGACGTCGTGCCGCAGACGACGTTCGACGACGCGATCAGTTGCCACCATAATTACGTCGCCGAAGAGACCTACGACGGCGTCGACCTTCTGGTGACCCGCAAGGGCGCGATCCGCGCGGGTTCGGGTGATCTCGGGATCATCCCGGGCAGCATGGGCACCGGTTCGTACATCGTGCGCGGCCTCGGGAACGAGTCGTCCTTCCGGTCCGCGTCGCACGGGGCGGGCCGCCGGATGTCGCGGAACAAGGCGAAGAAGCTGTACACCGCCGAGGACCTCGCCGCGCAGACCGCCGGCGTGGAATGCCGCAAGGACTCCGGTGTGGTGGACGAGATCCCGGCCGCGTACAAGGACATCGAAACGGTGATCAAGGCGCAGACGGATCTCGTCGAGGTGGTCGCGCACCTCAAGCAGGTCGTCTGTGTGAAGGGCTGAATTACCGGGCGGTTCGTGGGTGGTGGCCGGGGGAACCCGACATACCACCCACGTTCTCGCTACTGTGGTTCTCATGAAGAGGTTGGGAATCGCGGCGCTCCTGGCGGCCGCCGGGCTCGCGCTGGCGGGCTGCAGCGAGGTCACGAACGCGGTCGATCAGACGAACAAGGCGGCGACGAAGGTCAGCGCCTGCGCCGAGGCCCTCAGCCTCGCCGACCTCAATCCGGACCCGGCGACGCTCAAGGAGCGCGCCGCGGACAAGGAGAAGCGCCTGCGTGAGCTGGCGGGCAGCGTCGGCGAGCAGAACGTGGCGGGTGCGCTCACCGGCATGGCCGACTCGTACCTGCAGGTGCAGAAGGAGAACATCCAGGACGCGGGCAAGGTCGCGGACTGGACCAAGCGCAACCTCGAACAGCTGGAAGCCCTCCGGAAGGTCTGCGCCTAGCCCGGCATCATCCCCTAGCGCGTGAAGGCCCCCTTCCCTCGGCTCAGCCGAGGGAAGGGGGCCTTCACGCGCATCAGGAGGAAGTGAGCGCGGGCACCTGGGCCGGGGTGTGGGAGCGGCGCCAGAACAGGCCGACCGAGGCGATCGCCAGCGCTCCCAGCGCCGAAGCCGCGAAGCCCCAGCCGGGGCTGGAGTGGTCGATCGCGAATCCGATGACCGGGCTCCCGATCGCCAGCCCGATCCGGCTGGCCGCGTCCAGCAGGCCCATCGCCTCCCCTCGCACGCGGGCGGGCGCGGCGGCGCTGACGGTCTCCGTGCTCGCCGCGAGCGTCGGCGCGCACAGCACGTTGCTCGGGAAGAGCACGATGGCCAGCAGCCACCACGGCTCCGAGATCAGCCCGACCGGCAGGGTCAGCACCGCGAGCAGCAGCATCAGCGTGCCCTGCGAAAGCGACCGCCGGACCGCGCCGTGGATCGCCCCGCCGAGGACCGACGCGACGCACATCAGCGTGATCAGCAGCCCGGACCAGGCGATGTCACCGCTCGCGCGCAGCGTCGCCAGCGCGGCGAGCTCCATGCCGACCAGGCAGAACAGCGCGCCCGCGGCGATGAACATCGCCATCACGAGCCGTCCGGTGAGCCAGCTCCGCACGGACGGCCGCTCCCCGGTGAACACCTCGGCGTCGGCCTCGGCGCGGATCGGCGGGTTCTGCCGGTAGATCAGCGTCGCCGAAATCGCGAAGCAGACCCCGATCCCGGTGAGCGCGTAGACCGCGGGCAGCTGCGTGATCGCCATGATCCCGGCCGACGGCCCGATCATGAACGACGCCTCCACCAGGATCGTGTCCAGCGAGTAGGCCGCCCGCCGTTGTTCGAGCGGTACGAGCGCGGTGAGCACCAGTCGCGCGAGCGTCCCGGCGGGCACCGACAGGACACCGGCGGGGAGCGCGACCACGAGCAGCACCTGATACGGCAGATGCGGCGCGCTGATCCAGAACGTCGACGAGGCCAGCCCGCAGATCGCGACCACCGGCCGCAGCCCGTAGCGGTCGACGTACCGGCCGACGAGCGGTGCCCCGATCGCGCTGCCGAGGGTGGTGGCGGCGCCGACCAGCCCGGCCGCGCCGTAGCCGCGGCCAAGGTCGTTGACCACGTACAGCGTCATCGTCACGCCCATGGCCGTCATCGGGAGGCGGGCCAGGAACATCAGCAGCATCGAGCTGGGAACTCCGGGCACGGCTAACACACGACGATACGGAGCGAGGGCCATACGTCCGATGAGAACGTAACCTGGTACGCGCGTGCAAGTTTTTTTCGCGAGGCCCGGGTCACCCGGTCCGGGGTGCTTTCTTGACTGATTCCAGATTAGGCGAGAGGGTGGGGGAGGACCGACCGCTCACCACCACGAACCAGGAGGCATCGGCGTGACCCTGCCGACCACGAACAACGTGGGCATCCCCGTCGCGAGCGACAACGATTCCCTGACCGTAGGCGCCAACGGCCCGATCCTGCTCCAGGACCACTACCTGATCGAGAAGAACGCCCAGTTCAACCGTGAGCGGGTGCCGGAACGCGTCGTCCACGCCAAGGGCGGCGGCGCGCACGGCTTCCTCGAGGTCACGGAGGACGTCAGCCAGTTCACGAAGGCCGCGCTGTTCCAGCCGGGTGTGCGCACCGAGAGCCTGGCCCGGTTCTCCTCGGTCGCCGGTGAGAACGGTTCGCCCGACACGTGGCGCGACCCGCGCGGCTTCGCGGTGAAGTTCTACACCTCCGAGGGCAACTACGACCTCGTCGGCAACAACACCCCGGTGTTCTTCATCCGCGATCCGATCAAGTTCCCCGACTTCATCCACTCGCAGAAGCGCCGCGCCGACAACCACCTGCGCGACCACGACATCCAGTGGGACTTCTGGACGCTGCGGCCCGAGTCCGCGCACCAGGTCACCTGGCTGATGGGCGACCGCGGCATCCCGTCGAACTGGCGTGAGATGGACGGTTTCGGCTCGCACACCTATCTGTGGGAGAACGCGGGCGGTGAGAAGTTCTGGGTCAAGTACCACTTCAAGACCGACCAGGGCATCGGCTACCTCTCGCAGGCCGACGCGGACCGGATAGCCGGCGAGGACTCGGACTACTACATCCGCGACCTGTTCAAGAACATCAAGCAGGGCAACCATCCCAGCTGGACGCTGTACGTCCAGGTGATGCCCTACGCCGAGGCCGCGGACTACCGCTTCAACCCGTTCGACCTGACCAAGGTGTGGCCGAAGGGCGACTACCCGCTGATCAAGGTCGGCCGCTGGGTGCTCGACCGTAATCCGGCGAACTACTTCGCGGAGATCGAGCAGGCCGCGTTCGAGCCGTCCAATTTGGTGCCGGGCATCGGCCCGTCGCCGGACAAGATGCTGCAGGGCCGCCTGTTCGCGTATCCGGACGCCCACCGCTACCGGATCGGCGCGAACTACACGCAGCTGCCGGTCAACGCGCCGAAGTCCCAGGTGAACAGCTACTCGCGCGACGGCGCGATGCGCTACAACAACCCGGGCGACCCGGTGTACGCGCCGAACTCCTACGGCGGTCCGCACGCGAACGCGGAGATCGCCGCCGAGACCGCTTCGGGCTACGGCGTCGAGGACGAGGTCATCCGGTCGGCGTACAAGCTCCACGCCGAGGACGACGACTTCGGCCAGCCGGGCACGCTCGTCCGCGACGTGATGGACGACGCGCAGCGCGAGCGGCTCGCGAGCAACATCATCGGCCACGCCTCGAACGACGTCTCGCGCCCGGTGCTCGAGCGTGTCTTCGAGTACTGGCGGAACGTCGACAAGGACCTCGGCGACAAGGTCGCGGACGCTTTCCGCGAGTAATGACCTCTTTCGAGAGGCTGCTCCCACCACGGAACGCCCCCGGTGCGCGCACCGGGGGCGTTCCCATGTCCCCACTCGCATGTGAAACCAGAAGTGGGCGTGGCGTGCGTGGGGGACAACCCGAGTGGAGCAGTGCGACACGCCTGTCCGACGGAGTGATCAAGCCAAACGATCACCGTTTACACCGCTGTGGGTGAACGAGCCGCACCACCGTGTCGATCGGTCACGGGTGGTCATAAAACGGCGGGAAAAGGATGATCTTCAGGGGGAAGCACAAGATTTCGACGTTAATCAATTGCGGGGGTCTTCTCCGGGAATGAATCCGGCACGTAAGGGTTAGAAAAGTGTTCCAACCGGTGATCGGGTGGTGTTCGGCCGATACGGCGGGTATCGATTTACCTCGTCAGGTCCCAGAGGCCAGGAGGTAAGGGAATGAAAGGCAACATTGCCCGGACGATTGCCGCGGTCGCCGCAGGCAGTCTGTTGGCGGTGGCCTCAGCCGGCGCCGCTACGGCTAGCACCGATGGTGGGAAGGGCTCGTCCAACACACAGGCGCTCGCCGCGCAGGTGCTGCAGATGCGAGACGGCCTCACCAAGGTGGCCTACGCCGGCGACGTCGCCAAGACGCGGGCGGACTTGGACAAGCTCAGCCCCGTCCTCGGTGACATCGCCGCGGGCAAGCGCTACCAGATCCAGACCGAAACCCAGAAGCTCGGCGACCTGGCCCAGGGTCGTTCCGTCGAGTCCAGCAGGCTGCTGGCCGACCCGACGGCGAAGGCGCGACAGCTGCCGCCGCTGCCGGTGCCGATCCCCTCGCTTCCGGACCTTCCCGGACCGCTGAAGATCGTCAGCGACCTGGTGAAAGCCCTGCTGACGGCTGTGACCGGCATCCTCGCGGGCCTGCTCGGCGGACTCCCTGTCCCGCCGCTGCCGGTCCCGCCCGTACCGCTTCCCACGCCGTGACATCGCCGCGCGCTGACGGAAACCTTTCGCAGGGCGCGGGAGCGAGGCCCGCTCACGCAGGCAGGTAGGGGCGCCCTACGAAAGGTTTCCGTGGCCTCCGGCCAAAGAGGCGCGCGGTGAAGTCTCTCTTCGCGCTGACGCGCTACCGAGAGACAGTCGTTGGGTCGGCCGAGAGCGGTCGAGTTGATCGAGAATCGTCAGGTTCCGCCGTGCAGGGCGGCGGGCCACGATATGGGGGCCGGAGCCCGAGTGGGGACATTTCTCCTCACTCGGGCTCTGGCTTTCACTTCGGCGCGAGACCCAGCCGCAGGGCTCCCGCCGCTTCGGCCGTCGCCTCGCGGAACCGCCGTCCGACGCCGAGGAAGTTGATGTACCCGTGAATCAGGTCCGGCTGGCGGCTGAGCGCCACCGGGACACCGGCCTTCCGCAATTTCTCCGCGTACGCCTCGCCCTCGTCGCGCAGCGGATCGAAACCCGCCGTCGCGATATACGCGGGCGGCAGTCCGGAAACGTCACCGTGCAACGGCGACAGTTTCGGGTTGTACAGATCGGTGCCCTTCGGCACGTAATGCCCTTCGAACCAGGTCATATCCGAATCGGTGAGGAACAGGTCCTCGGCGAACAATTCCCGGGAGCGGCGCCGCACGGTGAAATCGGTCGCCGGATAGAACAGCAGCTGGAACGCAGGGATCCCGCCGCCGCGTTTGACCGCCTGCTGCGCCGTCACCGCGGCGAGATTCCCACCCGCGCTGTCACCGCCGACGGCGATGCGCGCCGGGTCGGCACCCAGGTCCCGCGCTTTCGCGAAGGCGTACTCGAACGCCGCGATCGCGTCTTCGGTGGCGCCGGGGAACCGTGTCTCCGGCGCGAGCCGGTACTCCACCGAAAGAACCCGCACGCCCGCCTGTTTCGCCAGGTAGCGGACGGTGTTGTCATGGGAGACGCGGCTGCCGACCACCCAGCCGCCACCGTGGAAGAACACCAGCAGCCCGGAGGGATCCGGTAGCCCGGCGGGGGTGTAGAGCGTGGCGGGCACGTCGCCGTCACCCGTGGGGATGAGCAGTTCCCTGGTGGCGACCGGTTCGATCGTCGGCCCGCTGACCAGATGCCTGCTCGCCAGGAGCATGGTGCGCGACTCTTCGACGGTTCCCCGCACCAGCGACGCTTTCGCCAGCTTCTGCAGGCGGAGCAGGAGCTGGGCGTCCAGCGCGAGTTCCTGTCCGTCCAAGCGGAGGGGCGGTCCCGCGATGGCCCGTCTGACCGGCTTCGGGAGCCAGAACGCCAGCTGCGAAAACGCGGCCTCGGCACGGATCTGGAGCGGTATCGCCATGCTTCCTCCTGGGGGCTTCCCGCCAGGTTACTTTCGAGTAGGTATGCCGTCCAGCGGGACCGGGGCCGTTGCGGCGAACGGGTGTGATGCAGGCCTCCGTTCCAGATCCTGGTCCTCCACTTAAGTAGAGGGGTTAGCCTCGAAAGCGTGACTTCGACGAACGCGGTGCATGTCCTCGGTATCGGCGGCTCCCTCCGGGAGGGCTCGCAATCCGAGCGTGCGCTGCGCATCGCGCTCGGCGCCGCGGCCGAAACCGGAGTCACCACGGAGCTGATCGCCGGACCCGAGCTGGTGCTGCCGTTCTACGACACCGCGTTGGACGAGCGGCACGAGCGGGCCACCCGGCTGGTCGAAGCGATCCGTCGCGCCGACGGGATCGTCGTCGTCTCGCCCGGCTACCACGGCGCGCTGTCCGGCCTGGTCAAAAACGCCCTGGACTACGTCGAAGACCTGCGCGACGATGCCCGCCCGTACCTCGACGGCCGCGCGGTCGGCCTCGCCGCCGTCGCGTACGGCTGGCAGGCGGCGGTCACCACGCTGGAGCAGCTGCGCACGATCACGCACGCGCTGCGCGGCTGGGCCACCCCTTTGGGTGGTTCGATCAACACCGCGGAGACCAAGTTCGACGAAGCCGGCGGCGCCTCGGACGAGAAGAGCGTCCGCACGCTTCGCCTGATCGGCACCCAGGTCGCCGAGTTCGCGCTGAGTCGCGCTGGTCACTAATCGTTTGCTCCGGTCTTCGTCCGGGTAGTTCCCGGACGTGATGCCTGCCATGGGGTGGCAAGGTTTCGCGGTTGCGGGACGTTGACACCGAAGAGACGCTCAACGGGGCGTGTCTTGAGACCAG
This sequence comes from Amycolatopsis sp. TNS106, assembly GCF_019330265.1. NCBI lineage: Bacteria > Bacillati > Actinomycetota > Actinomycetes > Pseudonocardiales > Pseudonocardiaceae > Amycolatopsis > Amycolatopsis sp. TNS106. Next base: position 6,847,925 of record NZ_CP024972.1, read on the forward strand.
GAGGTAGGCGAAGAATGGCTGAGGCTCTGTACACCGCTGTGGCCACCGCTCGCGGCGACGGCCGCAACGGTGAGGTCACGTCCTCTGACGGCGTCATCGACGAGTCGTTGGCGATCCCGAAGGAGATGGGCGGGCCGGGCGGGGACAAGACCAACCCCGAGCAGCTCTTCGCCGCCGGGTATTCCGCCTGTTTCCACTCCGCGTTGCAGCTCGTCGCGCGCCAGGCGAAGGTGACGCTGAACGGCTCCACCGTGACCGCCGAGGTCAGCGTGCTCAAGCAGGGCGAGGGCTTCGGTCTCGGCGTGGCACTCAACGTTTCGCTGCCCGGCCTGGAGCAGGCGCAGGCCGATCAGCTCGTCGAGCAGGCGCACCAGGTGTGCCCCTACTCGAACGCGACCCGCGGCAACATCGAGGTCGCGCTGTCCGCGACGGTCTGATCCCGGCCGCGGCAGGTCCATTCCCGAACCGACTGATTTCCGAAAGGAAGACCGAAGATGGGCAAGTCTCCGATCAAGAGTCCGCTGAGCGACGCCGACAAGGAGATCACCGGTAACGCCTTGCAGGCCACGCTGGTCGATCTGGTGGATCTGTCGCTGATCGCGAAGCAGGCCCACTGGAACGTCGTCGGGGCGAACTTCCGCAGCGCGCACCTGCAGCTCGACGAGCTGGTCGCCACCGCGCGCCAGTACGTCGACGAGGTCGCCGAGCGCGCCAACGCCATCGGCATCTCGCCGAACGGCCAGGCGAAGGCCGTCGTGGAGAGCTCCGGCCTGCCGGACTACCCCGACAACTGGCAGTCCGTCGAATCCACGGTCGCCGCGATCGTCGACATCCTCGCGGCGCTGATCGAGCGGCTGCGCAAGCGCATCGACGAGACCGACAAGAGCGACCTGGTCACCCAGGACCTGCTCATCGAGATCACCCAGGAGCTCGAAAAGGCGCACTGGATGTGGCAGGCGCAGCAGGCCTGACCTTCCACCTCGTGAGTGGTAAGGACGGTTCTAACCGTCCTTACCACTCACGAGCGGCTACCGTTCGATTCATGGTGCTGCACAAGGGAACCGCGTCCGATCCGGACCGCAAGAGCGGGGCCAACCCGCTGCACGCCGGCGCGTATCCCGCGCTCGCCGCGAACATCCGTCTCCCGCACGACAGCCTCGCCGAAGACCCGCTCCCGCCGGACACCGCGCTCCAGCTGGTGCGCGACGAGCTGATGCTCGACGGGAACGCCCGGCTCAACCTCGCCACGTTCGTCACCACGTGGATGGAGCCGCAGGCCCGCGAGCTGATGACCGAATGCGTCGACAAGAACATGATCGACAAGGACGAGTACCCGCAGACCGCGGAACTCGAGCGGCGCTGCGTGAACATCCTCGCCGACCTGTGGCACGCGCCCGATCCCGCCGCGATCATGGGCTGCTCCACGACCGGTTCGTCGGAAGCCTGCATGCTCGCCGGGATGGCGTTGAAGCGCCGCTGGTCGAAACTGGGCCGCACTGGGAAGCCGAATCTGGTGATGGGCGCGAACGTCCAGGTCTGCTGGGAGAAGTTCTGCGAATACTGGGAGGTCGAGCCGCGGCTGGTGCCGATGGACGGTGACCGTTTCCACCTCACCGCCGACGAGGCGATCGCCCGCTGCGACGAGAACACGATCGGCGTCGTCGCGATCCTCGGGTCCACGTTCGACGGCAGCTACGAGCCGGTCGCCGAGATCGCCGCCGCGCTCGACGGTTTGCGGGAACGAACCGGCTGGGACATCCCGGTGCACGTCGACGGCGCGTCGGGCGCGATGATCGCGCCGTTCCTCGACCCCGGGCTGTGCTGGGACTTCCGCCTGCCGAGGGTGGCGTCGATCAACACCTCCGGGCACAAGTACGGGCTGGTCTATCCCGGTGTCGGCTGGGTGGTGTGGCGCGACAAGGAGGCGCTTCCGGAGGAGCTCGTCTTCACCGTCAACTACCTCGGTGGCGACATGCCGACTTTCGCGCTGAACTTCTCCCGCCCCGGCGCCGAGGTGGCCGCGCAGTACTACACGTTCGTCCGGCTCGGCCGCGAAGGTTTCCGTGCCGTGCAACAGGCTTCGCGTGATGTCGCGACCCAGCTGGCGGACGGGATCGCCGAGCTGGGGCCGTTCGAACTGCTGACCCGCGGTGATCAGCTGCCCGTGTTCGCCTTCACGACGAAGGCGGGTGTCGACAGCTTCGACGTCTTCGACGTGTCACGGCGGCTTCGCGAGCGTGGCTGGCTCGTCCCGGCGTACACGTTCCCCGAGAACCGGACCGATCTCGCGGTGCTGAGGATCGTGGTGCGCAACGGTTTCACGCACGACCTCGCGGATCTGCTGCTCGCCGACCTCCGGCGCCTGCTGCCCGAGCTCGATCGCGGCCCCCGGCAGCGCACCGCGTTCCATCACTGAGCCGGGTGCCCTGCGTCACGCCGGATTTCCCCGAGTCCTACCGGCGCGTAACGTCGTGGGGTATGGGAGTCGCCGGAGACGAACGTCGTGCGTTGAGCGAGCTTTTCGAAGAGGTCGGCCCGGACGCGCCGACCCTGTGCGCGGGCTGGAAGACGCGGGATCTCGCGGCGCACCTGCTGGTCCGCGAGCGGCGGCCCGACGCGGCGCCCGGCATCCTGGTCCCGGCGCTGGCGTCGTACACGCAGCGTGTGCAGGATTCCTACGCGGCGCGGCCGTGGTCCGACGTCGTCGGCAAGGTGCGGTCCGGCCCCGCCTGGTACTGGCCGACGTCGATCGCCGCGCTCGACGAGCTGGCGAACAGCGCGGAGTTCCTGATCCACCATGAGGACGTCCGCCGAGGACAGCCCGGCTGGGAACCGCGTCCGGCGGACGCCACGCGGGACGCGGCGGCGTGGAAGTCGGCGAAGCAGGCCTCGAAGCTCAACCTGCGTAAATCACCGGTCGGCGTGATCCTGAAGACTCCCGAAGGCCGCGAAGCGCGGGTGAAGGAAGGCCCGGACACGGTGACCGTGGTCGGTGAGCCGATCGAGCTGCTGCTGTTCGTCTTCGGCCGCGACGCGGTCCGTCTCACCTTCGAGGGTGACGCTTACGCGGTGGACAGGCTCCGGAAGCACGACCGTGGCCTTTAGAGTTCCGGCCATGCCGATGATCAGTGTTTCGATGTTCCCCGGCCGCACGGCCGAACAGAAGCAGGCCCTCGTACGCGAGGTGACCGACGCCTTCGTCCGCACCTGCGGCGGCAAAGCCGAAGGAGTCTGGGTGACGATCACCGAGATTCCCGCCGAACACTGGGCGTCCGGCGGGACTCTCTTCTCCGAGCGCTGACCCCTCGCCGGGGTCAGCGAAGACCGACCGCCCGCTGCGCGAAGAACACCTCGATCGCGGTCTGCTTGATCGTCTCGGCGATCACCAGCGACCCGTGGCCCGCGTCGAACCGGTAGAACTCGAACGGGATCTCCCGCTTCGCGAGCCTGTCGAGGTAGTTCTCGACCTGCCGGATCGGGCAGCGCGGATCGTTGTCCCCGGCGAGCACCAGCACCGGCGCCGTCACGGCTTCGACGTAGGTGATCGGTGAGCATTCCCGGTACACCGCCGGCACCGTCTCCGGCGAACCGCCGAACAGCGCCCTGTCGAACGAGCGGAGCTGCTCCATCTCGTCCTCGTACGCGGCGACGTAGTCCGCGACGGGCACTCCGGCGATCCCCGCCGCCCAGCGCGACGGCTGGGTGCCCAGCGCCAGCAGGCTCAGGTATCCGCCCCACGAAGCGCCGTTCACCACGCACTTCTCCGGGTCCGAAAGTCCACTTTGGACCGCCCAGTCGTGCACCGCGGCGACGTCTTCGAGTTCGGTAAGGCCGGGGCGGCCTTCGATGGCGTCACGCCAGGCCGACCCGTAGCCGGTCGAACCGCGGTAGTTGACCTCGACGACGGCGAATCCCGCGTCGAGCCACACCGCGCGGTACGCGGAGAAGCGGTCTTCGTCGGCCGAATGCGGCCCGCCGTGCAACGAGAAGACCGTGGGCAGCGGACCTTCCGGCGCGTCGGCCGGACGCGAGACGAGCGCGTGGATCCGCCCGCCGATCCCGTCGACGAAAGCGTCGGTGACCGGTACCGACCCCGGGGCGCGCTCGCCCGGCGGTTCGAGGAGCACCGAGTCCGTGCCGTCCGCCGTCCGCGCCCGCACGGCCGTCGGCTGCGCGGCACTGGACCACGAGTACTCGACGGTGCCGTCGGGCCGCACTCCCGCGCCGCCGATCCGGCCGAGCGGGGTGTCCAAAGAGGACAATTCGCCACTGGCGAGATCGTAGCGGTGCAGGGAACTGCGGCCTTGGTGGAAATGGACGACCAGCAGTGCCCGCGCGTCCTGGTACCAGCCGGCGACCACCTCGCCGGGCAGGTCCAGCTCGATCTCCTGCTCGGTGTCCGCGGCGGTGTCCCAGATCAGGAGTTCTTCGCGACCGCGCCGCTCGTGCAGCACCAGCAACCGCTGATCACCCGCGACCGGCGAGAACTCCAGCGCGCCGAGGCCCTTGCCTTCGCCGTCCCACTTGTCGGCGACCGCCGTGAAGCCGTCGGTCGACAGGACGCGCAGCGCGGGGTGTCGTGAATCACCGTGCTCGGAGTGGGAGATCACGAGCAGCGACTCGTCGCGGGACAGCGAGGCGATCCCGGCGTCGTCCTCATGCTGGTAGAAGGACGTGGTTTCGCCGTCGATATGGGCGAAAAGTTCGGTTCCGTCGTCGGTCGAGACACCGACGGCGACCACCTTGGTACCGATCTCGAGCCCGGCGGGATAGCCGTCGTGGACGCCCGGCACCGCGCGCTCGGCGGCGGCCCCCGGCGCGAACGGTTCGCGGACCCAGGAACCGAATTCGTCACCGTCGGTGTCGTTGAACCACCAGATCCAGCGGCCGTCGGGAGACGGGGTCGCGTGCAGGGTGCCGTTGGGCCGATCGGTGACGCGGCGGTGTTCGCCCGTCGACCGGTCCCAGGAGTAGACCTCCCACACGCCGCTGGCGTTGGAGACGTAGACGTTGGCGTCGGGGGCGTCGATGGCCCATTCGGGCACCGAGATGCGCGGCGCGCGGAAGCGGGCCCGCCACCTGGCCTCGGCTTCGGCGTCGTCGAACAGGCGGTCCGGGACCGCCGCGGACGGATATTCAGTGCCTGGCTGCGTGCTCACCCCTCGATCCTGCCACTCCGGAGCCGTACTGTGTGCGGGGTGCTGGAGGGAAACGCGCCGCGCGCCGCGGCGTCCGCGCGGTTCGCGCGTCAGGCGGTCGAGCGGGCCGTGTTCGCGCAACCGCTGTTCGGCCCGGGGATGGGGTGCGTCGACGTCGGCTGCGGGCCGGGTTCGATCACCCTCGGTATCGACAGCGGGCACAGAAAGTCCACAGTGGACTTTCTGGTGGCGGAGGCGTGCGCGCTGCCGTTCGCCGAGGCGTCGGTGGACGTGCTCTTCGCGCACGCCGTCTTCGAGCATTTGAGGGAACCGGGCGCCGCGCTGGCGGAATTCCGGCGGGTCCTCAAACCGGGCGGCACGCTCGCACTGTCCACATCGGACTGGAGCCGGGCGCGGCTGCGGCCGAAGACGGCGAACGTCGACGCCGCCCTCCGCGGCCACTATCTGCTGTGGCGCCGCGCGGGCGGCGACCCGTTCGCCGGACGCTCGCTGCCCGCCGCGGTCACGGCCGCGGGTTTCGCCGACGTGCGAACGAAAATCCGCTACCGCACGGATACGACATACCGGGCGCTGGCGACCTCCGTGGAGGCGCGGCTGGTGACGGCGCTGGAAACCGCGACGACCCCGGACCGCGATCAGCTCGCTTCGGCGGCCCGCTCGGCGTGGTCGTGGGCGCGCTCGGGCGATGGGGACTTCGCGCAATGCTGGACCGAACTCCTCGCCACCCGCTGAGGCCTGCTTCGTCTTCTCTGGTTGCTCGCTGTCCGGTTGCTTCGGCTCCGCCGCCGCTCGCTGTCCGGTTGCTTGCGCTCCGCCGCCGCTCGCCGTCCGGTTGCTTGCGCCCTCCGTCGGTGTTCCCAATGCCGCATTGGAGACGCTCAGTGTCCCCAATGCGGCATTGGGAACCCCGATTCCGGCGCCCCCTCCGGTTGTCCACACCCACCCGCCGTTGTGGACAAAACCCCCCAACACCCCCGCTTTCGCCCGCCCCCGACGCCCCTCGGCGATACGCTGGACCCGGGGTCGCCCCCCTGGGAGTGGAGGGGGCTGCCTGATGGAGGGGCCTGGCCGATGGCCGGGTGCTGGCCGGTGCGCGGCGGCTGACCGATGGGCTGGGCTACCGGGGCCGGAGGCTGGCGACACGCAGTGGCAGGAGTTTTGCGAAGGCGCTCCAGGCAGGCACGGCCGCCCGGTGTGCGGGGCTGCCCGGTCCGCGGCGCTTAGCGTCGTTCGTGCTCGGTCCGACGGGAACCCCTGTCCTGAAGGGCACCTTTGAGACGCTCAACGTCTCAAAGGTGCCCTTCAGGACATACAGAGCCGGACCAACGCGAAAGAGCCTTGCTCGCCAAAGCGAACAAGGCTCTTTCGATCCAACGTCGGGGTGGCGGGATTCGAACCCACGACCTCCTCGACCCGAACGAGGCACGCTACCAAGCTGCGCCACACCCCGGGGTACTGCTTAACGGGTCGTGGAGAAGTCTAGCGGACGGTGTTCCGGGCTTTACGGGGGGCCGCGTTCCGGCGATTGCCGCTGGTCGTACCCCGTGGGACGAGGGTCAGCAGGCTCGCCTCGGGAGGGCACGCGAAGCGCGCGGGGGCGTAGGGCGACGTGCCCAGCCCGGCGGAGACGTGAAGCCACATCTGGGCGCCCCAGCGGGACGCGCCACGGGCGCGGGTGCGGTCGAGTTCGCAGTTGGTCACGAGCGCGCCGTAGCCGGGGACGCGGAGCTGCCCGCCGTGGGTGTGCCCGGCGAGGACGAGGTCGTAACCGTCGCCGGCGAACTCGTCGAGGACGCGGGGCTCCGGGGAGTGCGTGACGCCGATGCGGACGGCGGCCGCCGTGTCCACCGGGCCGGCGATGTCGGCGTAGCGGTCGCGGCGGAGGTGGGCGTCGTCGACGCCGGCGGTGAACACGTACTGGTCGGCGACCTCGATGGTGCGCCGGACGTGCGTGAGGTCGTGCCAGCCGTGTTCGACGAAGGCCGCGCGGAGGTCGCGCCACGGCAGGTGCTCGCCGTGGATGCGCTTCTTCTTGCCCTTCGGCATGAGGTAGCGCGCGGGGTTCTTCGGCTTCGGCGCGTAGTAGTCGTTGCTGCCGAAGATGAACACGCCGGGCCGCTCGAGCAGGGGGCCGAGTGCGCGTAGCACGGACGGGACAGCCTGCTGATGTGACAGGTTGTCACCGGTGTTGACGACGAGGTCCGGTTCGAGTTCGTCGAGCGCCGCTACCCAGCGTTGCTTGCTCACGTGACCGGGCAGCATGTGCAGGTCCGAGATGTGGAGGATCGTGAAGGGCTTCGCCCCTGCCGCGAGGACCGGGAGCTCCGCGGTGCGAAGCGTCCACCGGCGCCTTTCGATGCCGACCGCGTAACCGAGGGTCGCGGCTCCCAGGGCGACGGTTCCCACGGCCAAGCGCCGTACCGTCGCCCCCGAAGTGCTTTCGTTACTGAGCGTGCTCACAAAGTCCAGTTTACGTGCTCTTCGGTGGTGATCGTTCGCCCCCATTCCGGCGATCTCGGTAAATCGCTGGAATGGCCTCTTTTCTTCACCTTCCGTGGTCGGCGCGGAGTGTCGCGATGAACCGGCACGATCCCGTCGACCGCTGTTCCCCGTTAGGCCGCCAGGCGCTCACTCAAAGTTAGATTCGTGTGACACATCGTAATTTGCGCTGGTGAACATGGTCAGCGTCCGCCACCCATGTACTTCGGGTCCGGCTGCGGCAGCGGCAGCGGCTCCTGGCCTTCGAGGATCTTCGACATCGCCCCGAACCAGGTCTGCGCCGGCGTCTTCCCGCCGAACATGTTTTCGCAGCCGCGGGTGGTCACGTTACCCGGCCCGAGGTAGCAGAGACCGCCGTTTCCACCCTTCGGACGGAACACCATCGCCGCGCCCGCGAGCTGCGGAGTGGCCCCGAGGTATGTCCCCGAGCCGTTGCTCTGGGTGGTCCCGGTCTTGCCCATCACCGGCCGGTTCCACTTGGCACCGCTCGCGGCGCCGAACGACGTCCCGCCGGGCTGGCTGTCCCGGCTCATGCCGACCGCGAGGGTGTTGGCGAGCCCTTCGGGCACCACCTGCTCGCAGGCGGCTTCCTTGACGGGCACCGGCTTTCCGTCCCGGTCGGTGACGCCGGACAGCGGCGTCGGCGGGCACCAGACGCCACCGCTCATGATCGTGGCGCCGACGTTCGCCAGCTCCAGGCCGCTCAACGGGGCGGGGCCGAGGGTGAACGAAGCGTTTCCGGGCCACCCGGGCCGCGGGCCGAAGGCCTGAAGCTGGCTGGCGTTGGCGCCGGGGTTGTCGGACTTCGGGTCGACGGCACCGCCGCCGAGGTTGCTGGCCATGGTGTCGCGCATACCGAGTTTGCGCGCCATCTCCACGATCGGGCCTGTGCTCCCGACCTTCTCTTCGAGGGCCACGAACGCCGTGTTCGGCGAAGTCGCCAGCGCCTGCTGCATCGACATGGTCCCGCCCGCCGGGTTGTAGTCACCCGCGTTGCCGAGGCAGTACCAACGCGAGCGCAACGGCGGCCCGGTCGGGGCGCACTTGGGGCCACCACCGGCGAACACGTGGGAGGTGTAGAAATCGGGCACCGGAAGGGGGGAGTTGATCCCGGCGACGCCCGCTTCCAGCGCCGCGGCGGCGGTGAAGACCTTGTACGCCGACCCGGCGCCACCGGTGTTGTAGACGCCGGAAGGCAGCGCGAACGTCGTCTGTCCCTGGTCTTCGTGGAGCCCGTAGTCACGGTTCGCCGCCAGTGCCACGACTTCGTGCCGTTGCTTGCCCGGCTTCACCAGGGAAAGCGTGTTCGCGACGTTGTCCTGGGTCTTCTTGACCTGGGCTTCGGCCGACATCTTGGCTTCGTGGTTCGCCCGTTCGTCCAAAGTGGTCTTGATCTGGTAACCGCCGGTGTAGAGGTCGTCCTTCGTCATCCCGGACTTGAGGAGATAGTCCTCGACGTACTGGCAGAAGAAACCGTTCTCCGGACCGGCGCCGGTGCAGTTCGACGCGGGCTTCTGCGGGCCGCCTTCGACGACGCCGAGCGGCTCGGCCTTGAAGCGTTCCGCGTCCACCTTCGCGAGCTTCTGGTTGTCGACCATGCGGTCCAGCACCAGGTTCCGGCGCTCGGTCGCCTTCGCGGGGTTCTTCCACGGGTCGTTGACGATCGGGTTGTTCACCAGACCGGCCAGCAGCGCCGCCTGCGGCACCGTGAGCTTCTCGACTGGCGTGTTGAAGTACGCGGTCGCGGCAGCGCCGACGCCGTAGATCTCGCGCGAGAACTCGACGACGTTCAGGTAGCCGGTCAGGATCTGCATCTTGTTCAGCTTGGTTTCCAGCTGGATCGCGATCCGGGCTTCCTTCAGCTTCCGGGCGACCGACTGTTCCTGTGCGCGCTTCTGCCCCGGCTTGTCGTCCCGGTAGACGACGTTGATCAGATAGTTCTTGACGTACTGCTGGGTCAGCGTCGAAGCGCCCTGCGTGTCCCCGCCGGTGCTGTTGCTGACCGCGGCGCGCAGCGTGCCCTTCCAGTCCACCCCGTTGTGCTCGTAGAAGCGCTTGTCCTCGACCGAGATCAGCGCCCACTTCATGGCGTCGTTGATCTGTGTCTCGCTCGTCGGGATGCGGAACTGCTTGTACAGCGTCGCGATCTGCTTGCCGGTGTTGTCGGTGATCGTCGTCACCAACGGCGGCGGTATGTCCGCAAGGTCCGAAGATGTCTTGTCGACGGTTTCGCTCGCCTGGTTCGACAACACCCCCGCGGCGCCCGCCACCGGGAACAACATCCCCGCGACCAGCACCCCAGCGAGCACACACAGGCCAATGAGCTTCAGCAGACCGTCCGTTTTGCGCACGCGGACCAGGGTACGCGGATCCCGTTAGCCCACCGTGACGTCACCTCGCTGTCAGTGGGGATTCGGTCACGAAATCGACCCCATGAGGTGACTTTCGGTAACGGCAGGCATTCTAGGGCTTGGCGGGGGGAACCGAGGGCCCCTACAGTCCGTCAACGTCTCACGTATGAAAAAGCCGACAGACGGGTGAGTGCGAGCGGCAGTCGCATTCGACCGAACGGAGGCACCGGCACCGGGGAGGTGCCGGCTCAACCGACGTGAGCACAAAGGGAGACACGCTCATGGGGGCAGGAGCGCAGGCTTTTCGTCCCCCCGTGGTGTGTCGAACACCAGGGTAGGGAGCTGGGGGTATGGAAACCAACCAGTCGAGCTGGCGAGTCAATGCGTCGTGCCGCGACACCGATCCGGACGGTTTGTTCGTCCGGGGGGCGGAACAGAACCGGGCCAAGGCGGTCTGCCTCGGTTGCCCGGTCAGGACGGAATGCCTCGCCGAAGCGCTCGATGGCCGGATCAACTTCGGCATCTGGGGAGGTATGACCGAACGGGAACGGCGGGCGCTGCTGCGGCGGCGGCCGGACGTTTCCAGCTGGGCGGACCTGCTTGAAGCGGCGAAGCGCAGTTTCACCGGGATCGACGAAGAGGAAGACGTACGCGTCCGAGTCTCGTGATCATGGCTTCGTGAAAGGCCCCTTCCCTGAGTCCAAGGTAGGGAAGGGGTCCTTCACGGAGATTCAGGACTGGGTGGCCAGACGCGTGCCGATGTCGCGCAGGCCTTCGAGATCGTGCACGTCACTGGGGAGCGCGGGCACCCGCACCAGCGGGACCTCGGGATGCGCCCGCGTGAACCTGGCGAGCAGCCGCGTCTCTCGATCGGCCAGCGCGACTCGGTCCGCGTGCAGGCGAAGGACGGCTTCGGCCAGCGGAGCGCTGGCCCCGCCCTTCGCCAGCTGCTCGGCGGCCGCGATGGCTTCGGCGCTGGACAACGGCGCCAGCACCGGGTGCGTCCGGTTCGCGACCAGCCCGGCCAGCGGCATGCTCTCCTCCGAGAGCCGCTCCACGAAGTAGGACGCCTCGCGCAGCGCGTCCGGCTCCGGCGCGGCCACCACGAGGAACGACGTCCCGCCGGACCGCAGCAGCTCGGCGGTCTTGCGCGCGCGTTCGCGGAAGCCGCCGAACATGCTGTCGAAGGCCTGCATGAACGCCGAAGCGTCGGTCAGCAGCTGGCCGCCGATGATGGTCGAGACGGCCTTCGCGAACATCGAGAACCCGGCGTTGACGACCTTGCGCAAACCCCAGCCGCCCGCTTTGGCCGGACCGGTGAGCAGCCGGATCATCCGGCCGTCGAGCGCGCTGGAAAGCCGCGTCGGCGCGTCGAGGAAGTCCAGCGCCGACCGGCTCGGTGGCGTGTCGACGATGATCAGATCCCACTCGTCGGTGGCCGCGAGCTGCCCCAGCTTCTCCATCGCCATGTACTCCTGCGTTCCGGAGAACGACGTGGAAATGGTCTGGTAGAAGGGGTTCTGCAACAGCTGCTCGGCGCGTTCCGGGCCGGCGTGCACGCGCACCATGTCGTCGAAGGTGCGGCGCATGTCGAGCATCATCGCCCAGAGCTCACCCTTGGGCTCGAAGCCTTCGACCTGCACCTGCTTCGGGTGGTTGCCCAGTTCCCGCAGGCCGAGCGCCTGCGCCAGCCGCCGGGCCGGGTCGATGGTGAGCACCACCGTCTGCCGCCCGCGTTCGGCCGCGCGCAACGCCAGCGCCGCCGCGGTGGTCGTCTTGCCGACCCCGCCGGATCCGCAGCACACGATGACCCGGCTTTCCGGATCGTCGATCAGGCGGTCGACCTCCAGGATGTCCGACATCAGCGCACCCCCTGCTCGGTCAGCGCTTCGGCGAGGTCGTAGAGCGCCGCGACGTCGACCCCGTCGGTCAGGTCCGGCAGTTCGAGGCCCGGCAAGTCCGCTTCGGCGAGTTGCTCGCGGGCGCGCTGCTCGGCCGCGACCCGCACGGCGTGCTCGACGGTCTCCTCGACCAGCGCGTCGAGGGTGCTGTCGGGCAGGTTCAGCCCGGCCGACGCGAGGCCGGCGCGGACGCGCGAGGCGTCGACGCGGCCGTCCGCGGCGGCGGTCACCGAACGGGCGGGCAGCCGCGGCGGGCGGACCCGGTTGACCAGCACCGCGCCGGGGCGCAGGTCGGCGCCGTCGAGTTCGGCGACCGCTTCGACGGTCTCCCGCACCGGCATCTCTTCCAGCAGCGTCACCAGGTGGACCGCGGTCTCACCGGAGTGCAGCAGGCGCACGACCCCGTCGGCCTGCCCGCGGATCGGGCCGGTCTTGGCGAGATCGGTCAGCGCCTTGGTGACGTCGAGGAACTTGACGACCCGGCCGGTGGGCGGCGAGTCGACGACGACGGCGTCGTAGGTGTGGCGGCCGTCCGATTCGGTGCGGCCGACGCATTCCTTGATCTTCCCGGTGAGCAGGACGTCGCGCAGACCCGGCGCGAGCGTGGTCGCGAACTCGATCGCGCCCATCCGCCGCAGCGTCCGCCCCGCGAAACCGAGGTTGTAGAACATCTCGAAGTATTCGAGCAGCGCCGCCTCGACGTCGATGTGCAGGGCGCGCAGTTCGCCGCCGCCGGGAACGGCGGCGATGCGCTGCTCGGCGTACGGCAGCGGCTCGGTGTCGAAGAGCTGGGCGATGCCCTGGCGGCCTTCGACCTCGATCAGCAGCACCCGGCGCCCGCCTTTGGCGAGCGCGAGGCCGAGGGAGGCGGCGAGCGTGGTCTTGCCCGTCCCGCCCTTACCGGTGACGAAATGCAGCCTGGCTCTCGCGAGTTCGTCGGTCCAGCCGGCAAGGGATGTGCTCACCGGTCCCACCCTAATTGAGCGGTCAGCCCGCCAGCATCATGACGCCGAGCGCGGCCGCGACCACCGCGACGACACCCCAGGTCAGAGCGCCGGGCAGCACCGTGAGCATCACCACACCGAGCAGGAGGAGGACCACGGAGGCCACCGCGCCGGTGATCGCGACCGTCGACGAGCGGTCCGTGCGGTCCCGTGCCTTCGCCATCAGGACCAGCACCAGCGGCAGCCCGGCCGCGGCGAGCAGGACGGTCGCGACCACACGCCAGGTCTCCATGCGGGTGACGTTAGCGCGTGGGTTAGCACTGTCCAACGCGCGTGAAGGCCCCCTTCCCTCGACTCAGCCGAGGGAAGGGGGCCTTCACGCGCGTTGGGTCGTTGGGTCAACTCCCGATGGGGGTGGCGGGCACGCAGGGGACCGGCTTCGCGTGCGCCGGGTCCAGCGCGTTGAGGACGTGCCCGGCCGCGTTGCGGTCGGCGGCGACGCCGGCGTGCTCGGCCAGGTCCAGCACGCAGCTGTCCTGCAGGACGATGTTCTTCACGTTCGGTCCGGAGCCCATGCCGCTCGTGTACGGGACGACGGCTTCGTCGTAGCGGGTCATGATGTTCGTGTAGGTCACGCCCGGCTGGAAGACGCCGTTGCCCGACCGCAGTTTCGTGAGGAATTCCGAGCCGCGCAGGAACTGGCGGCATGAACCGCAGGCGGGATCGAGGATGCCGTTGAACCCGGGCGCGAGCCCCAGCGCGACGGCGAGCGCGTACAGATGAGAGGCACCGAACAAGGTCGTGCCGTCCCAGAGCGGGGTCAGGCTGACGTACTTGTCCACTTTGGACGCGCCACCGAGGAATTTCACGTAATAGGAAGGCATCAGTGTGCCTTCGGAATGGCCGAGGAGGTCCACCTTGGACGCGCCGGTCGCGCCGAGCACCTTGTCGACGAACGCCGAAAGCTCCTTCGCGCTCTGCTCCATCGGCAGGAGGCCGCCGGGCTGGTAGATCGGCAGCGGCTTCCCCGGGACCCCGTAGGTCAGGGAGAAGACGCAGTACCCGTTGTTCTTGAGCAGCGGGGCGAAGGTCTGCCAGTTCACCGTCTGGTTGGCGCTCAGGCCATGGGTGAGCACCACCGGATTCGGATGAGCCTCGCTCGGACGGCAGTCGAAGTCGTTCGCGCCGGGTGGCGGGCCGCCGGGATTCGCCGCCTGCGCGGGCAGCGCCGCGGCGAGGGTCCACGGGACGGGGAGGTCCTCCTCGGCGTTCGCCGGTGAAGCGCAGATCAGGGCAAGGGCCGCGGCCAGGAAGGTGGCGGCGAGGGACTTCGTCGTCCGCATGTCGGCGTCCTATCTACTCCCGAGTAGGTGTGAAGTGAACCACATCGACGGGAATTCGGCGAACCGTCCGCGAGAGGGTTTTCCGCATGTGTGTCGGGCGCGCTTGCCGGTTTGGCTACGCTCCCGGGCATGAGCGCCACCAAGTGGGAGTACGCGACCGTCCCCCTGTTGATCCACGCCACCAAGCAGATCCTCGACCAGTGGGGAGAGGACGGCTGGGAGCTCGTCACCGTGCTCCCGAACCCGACCGGCGAGCAGCACGTCGCCTACCTCAAACGAGCGAAGAACTGAGGGATTGAAGCCATGACCTGGAGCGATCGACTCGCCGAGCTCGGGATCGAGCTGCCTGCCGTCGCCGCCCCGCTGGCGGCCTACGTGCCCGCCGTCCGCACGGGTTCGCACGTCTACACGGCCGGGCAGCTGCCCTTCGTGAAGGGTGAGCTCGAAGCGACCGGCAAGGTCGGCGCCGAGGTCAGCCCCGAAGAGGCGAAGCAGTACGCGCGGACGTCGATCCTCAACGCCCTCGCCGCGGTCGACTCGGTCGTCGGCATCGACAACGTCGTGCGGGTGGTCAAGGTCGTCGGCTTCGTCGCGTCCGCGGAGGGCTTCACCGGTCAGCCCGCGGTGATCAACGGGGCGTCCGAGCTGCTCGGCGAGATCTTCGGCGAGGCGGGTATCCACGCCCGCTCGGCCGTCGGGGTCGCCGAGCTGCCGATCGGGGCGCCGGTCGAGATCGAACTGATCGTGGAGGTGAAGTGATGGACCCGGACATCGAACGGTCCTCGCACGAGCTCCTGCTCCGGCTGGCCGGACGGCTGCCGGACCAGCTCTTGTGGCGGTTCCGTGACTGGCTGGGCGAGGGCGCGATGGGCACGCTCGCGCGAACCCTGCCCAGGTCTTTGCTTAAGCACA
This sequence comes from Amycolatopsis sp. TNS106, assembly GCF_019330265.1. Lineage (NCBI taxonomy): Bacteria > Bacillati > Actinomycetota > Actinomycetes > Pseudonocardiales > Pseudonocardiaceae > Amycolatopsis > Amycolatopsis sp. TNS106. Next base: position 6,863,034 of record NZ_CP024972.1, read on the forward strand.
GGATCGACCTCGATCAAACCGAGTATCGCCTGCTAGTCGCCGGGCTCATCCCTCACGGAGCCGACTGGCATCAGGTGAGTTCCACCCTGGGGGTAGACGACGTCACCGAGACCAGGTACACATTCACGCAGAGTGCGCCCGAATGGGTGAACTCCGTCGACTCTGTGTCCGTATTGATCCACGCGACGTTGCGGGGACGGCCGGATGTGGGTGAAGTGCGGCAAAGCTGGCGACACCTCGGTGTGGTCGGCGAGGGTGGGGCGAAACGAGTCCTCCTGGTCACGGCGCTCAACGGGCTGCCGAGGCTGACCGGCGAACTGCAACGCGTCCTGCGCGTGCTGGGTGACGAGGAGCCCGGCGTCGAGGTTCTCCCGCCGAGCATCGACCTCACCGGCTATCACCGCACCGCGCTCGCCAACTCCGAGCTGATCTGTGTGGGCGCGGTGGACACCGGAAGTCGGCTGGTCGCCGCTTAACGCTCGCTCCACCAGGCGAGCCGGGAGGGAGCAGAGCAATGGTGGAGGTCCACGACGGCCCGCCCATGGACGGGTTCTCGGTGCCCCTGCGCCTGCACAACCTGTTACTGGCCTTGGCGGGTCGGATCGACGACAGTGCTTTGACCGAAGCGCGTGAGCTGATCGCGCGTGCGCACATCGACGAAGCGGTGGAGCTCACCACCGGCACCCTGATCGCGGGGAAGATCCCGGTGAGCTCGGCCGAACAGCGTGAACTCGCGCTCGTCCTCGAAATGAGCAGGTCCGACGCCACCCTGGCGAACGACCTGCTGGTCGTCGAGGAGGACGAGCCGGTGCTCACCCACCGGTTCACCGGTGAGAACCAGCCCGAATTCGGCCTCGTCGAGGCGCTCGACCGCACCCTGCAGGTGCTGCCGGACGTCCGGTCGGTGCACGCGGTGTGGCGGAACACGCCGGCGGGCAGCGTGCCCGGCGCGCTACCGCAGCGGGTGGTCCTGGTCGAGATCGGCCCGGAGGGCAACCCGCCCGCGGTCGCGTTCCGCGTGGACACCGCGCTTCGCCGCGCGGGCATCCGTTCGGTCGTCGAGGTCGCGGGACCCGGCGTCGCACGGTCCGCGTACCACCAGGCCGCGTCGTCGGCCGCGAGTCCTGTCTGGGTCACCGGGAGTACCCACTCCAGTGACTTTCGGTCCGAGCCGGTGACTCCGCCGCCCGCTCCCGCCCCGGCTCCCGAGCCGGTCAAGGAGCAGCCGAGCAGGCACGGGCTGCGGCCGGTCGGCGGTGGTACGCACGAACCGGTCGAGCCGATCGCGCCGGTGGTGCCGATCGTGCAGCAGGCGCCCGCGGCGACGCCGTCGTCGTCGGAGTCGGCGACACCGCGCAAGTCGCGGGCGGAGACCCGCGCCGAGCGCACGGCCGACCTGACTCCGGCCGAGGTGGCGCAGCTGCGCCAGGCGCTCAAGGAGGACCCCGAAAAGGGCCGCGAGATCGCCACGGGCAAGCCGAGCATGCACGAGGTCGTCGAGCTGCCCGCTCTCGACCTCGACGACCCCAGCCTGAGCGAGCGCGACCGCGCGCTCCTGCGCGAGCTGCACGCCGAGCTCGCCGAACGGGAGCGCGCCGAAGCGGCGAAGATCCGGCTGAACGGCGCTTCGCGCAGCAGCGGTTCGAGCTGGTCCTAGCGAGTCCCACGCAATTCGGCACCTGGTTGCGGTAGTTGCACGCGCAACGATCGCAACCAGGTGCCGAATTGCGATGTTAGGTTGCTGGTGTGGCTGAAGAACTGACATTCGACATCCCGGTGGGGGCCGGGGTGGGCACCCGCGCCAACGCCGACGGCGTGCCGGTGACACCCAAGGACGCGGCGACCGTGATCCTCCTCCGCGACGGCACCGACGGCGTCGAGGTCTTCCTGCAGCACCGGGTGAAGGGCATGCCGTTCGCCGGCGGGATGACCGTCTTCCCTGGCGGTGGCGTGGATTCCCGCGATGTCGACACCTCCGTCAGCTGGGCGGGCCCGGAGCCCGCGTGGTGGGCGGAACGCTTCGGCTGCGACGAATCGCTCGCTCGCGCCCTGGTGTGCGCGGCCGTGCGTGAGACGTTCGAGGAGTCGGGCGTGCTGCTCGCGAGCGTCGGGGACGCCGTCGTCACCGACACGACGCCCTACCACGACGCGCGCGCGAAGCTGGTCTCCCGGGAACTCTCCCTCGCCGCGTTCCTCGAAGCCAACGGCCTGACACTGCGCGCGGATCTCCTGCGCCCGTGGGCGAACTGGGTCACCCCGCCGCAGGAACCGCGCCGCTACGACACCTGCTTCTTCGTCGCCGTGCTGCCCGAGGGGCAGCAGGCGGACGGCGCCACCTCCGAGGCCGTCAGCTCCGGCTGGCAGCGGCCCGAGGAGGCCATCGCCGATGCCAAGGAAGGGCGCCGCATGCTCATGCCACCGACCTGGATGACGCTCGCGGAACTGGGCGAGTTCGGCTCGGCGGCCGCGGCTCAGGCCGTCGAGCGCGAGATCTCGAAGATCATGCCGACGCTGGTGCGCGAAGGCGACAAGGTCCGCGTCGTCCTGGACCCGGCATGAGCGCCCCCGCGTACGGCGTGCTGCGCCAGGTCACGCCGACGGCGTCCGTGCTGCTGGAGCACAACCCGTCGTCGATGACGTTGGAGGGCACCAATTCCTGGGTGCTGCGCGCACCGGGCGCGGCAGGCTCCGTTGTCGTCGACCCCGGTCACGAAGACGTCGAGCATCTGACACTGCTGGCGGAGACCGGCGCCGTCGAGCTGATCGTGCTGACCCACCACCACCCCGACCACGCCGAGGGCGCGCCCTGGTTCGCCGAGCGCGCCGGTGCTCCGGTGCGGGCCTTCGACGAGGCGCTCTGCATCGGCGGGAAGTCCCTTGTGGACGGTGAGGTGATCGAGGCGGCCGGTCTCCGGCTGTCGGTGCTGCACACGCCCGGCCACACCGGCGACTCGATCTGTCTGGTGTCCGACGGGCAGATCCTGACCGGCGACACCATCCTCGGCCGCGGCACCACCGTGCTGCACGACCTCGGCGACTACCTGCGCTCGCTGCGGAAACTCATCGGCCTCCCCGGCGGCACCATCGGACTACCGGGGCACGGCCCCGAACTGCCCGACCTGGCCGCGACCGCGCGCGAATACCTGGCGCACCGGGAAGAACGGCTCGACCAGGTGCGTTCGGCGCTGGAGAAGCTCGGCGCCGACGCCACCCCGCGCCAGGTCGTCGAGGTCGTCTACGCCGACGTCGACAAGGCTCTGTGGGCGCCCGCGGAGTGGAGTGTGCAGGCACAGTTGGACTACTTGAGGTCGGAGGACGGCGAATGAGTGACGTCGAGGTCGAGTTCTACTGGCGCCCCGGATGCGGGTTCTGCGCCGCGCTGGAACGGCCGCTGTCGAAGAGCGGTTTCAAGGTGAAGCGGGTCAACATCTGGGAGGACCCGGACGCCGCCGCGCGGGTGCGTTCGGTGGCGAACGGGAACGAGGTCGTGCCGACGGTCTTCGTGGGCTCGAAGGCGATGGTGAATCCCTCGTTCGGTGAGATCGAGGCCGCCGTGAAGGCCGCCTCCGCCTGAGTCGCCAATGCCATGAACGGTCCGTTACTTGCAAATTTTGCAAGTAACGGACCGTTCATGGCATGCGGGACGGGGCGGCGCGTCGAGCTGGGGCGCCGAGGCCGGTGTCGCGAAAGCCACTTTCGGGACACCAGACGTCGCGAAAGTGGCTTTCGCGACACGGCGCCACGACACGAGTCCCTTGTGGACAGGGTCAGCGCGCCAGCATCGGCATCACGTAGTACGTCAGCTCCACATCGCCCGGCTCCACCGCCCGGATGACGCAGGCCCGCATCCCGGGCTGGATCTCGAGCCGCACCCGTTCCCCGGCGAAACCCTGCAGCGCGTCCAGCAGGTACCGCGCCTGGAACGAAGGCGACGTCCGGCCGCCCGAAACCTCGGCCTTCAGAGTCTCCTCCGCCTCCCCGGTGTCCTGCTTGGAACTGGCCAGCCGCACCTGGGAGTCACCGACCTCCAAGGTCAATACCCGGCGATCGTCCGCGTAGACGCCCACCCGGCGCACGGCGGCGGCCAGCGCGTCGGCGGCGACCTCGACGGTAGTGTCCACGGTGGACGACTCGATCAGCTTCTCCGACAGGAATCCCGCGTCGAGTACGGCGGTGGTGACGGTGACTCCGGCCCAGCTCAGCCCGAAGCGGGTCTTGTCGCCGTGCAGGCCGACGACGCCGCGTGCCTGCTTCGCCGTCTCCGCGAGGAGGCCTGCCGGGACGAGCGCGTCGATCGGCTCGCCTTCGGACCGCAGTGGCAGGGTGGCCACGGCCATCCGGTACCGGTCGGACGCCGTCAGCCGCAGTTCGCGGCTGAAGCTCTGCACCCGGACTCCGGTGAACATCGGCAGGGCGTCGTCCTTCGCCGCCGTGCCCGCGACGGTGCGCAACGCGGTCACCAGCGCCTGACCGTCCACTTCGGACACCTTCGGCGGCAGGTCCGGGAGATGCAGTTCCCGGCTCAGCAACGGAAGCGCGAAACGGCCGCCTTCGACCCGCACGGCCAGCCTCGAACCTTCGACGACCAGGCGCACCAGGTCGTCTTCGAGCATCCGGAGTGTTTCCGCGAGCGGCCCGGCCGGGACGATGACCTCGCCGTCGGTGTGGACCATGGCGTCACCGGTGAGGAGCACCGCCCGTTCACTGTCGCTGCCGCCGACGGTCAGCCCGTCCTTCCCGGCGCGCAGGAGCAGACCGGAGCGGGCCGTGAGCAGCCGGGCGGCGGCGGAAACGGCGGACGAGAGGGAGCGGGTGGCGGCAGTCAGGTCCATGCCCGCAAGCTAGCGGGCGGCACCGACAAGTTCGGGAGCTTCGGCGACGGCTCCGGCCGGCTGCGGGCGGAACGTGCCGCGCAACAGCCACACCACCGCGGCGAGCGCGAACCCGACACCGCCGGCGGCGAGGAAGGCCGCTTCGTGCCCGGCGTGCTCGACCAGGTAGCCGCTGATCGACTGCCCGAACGCGAGACCGAGGGTCACCGCGGTGAGCACCCAGCCGAACGCCTCGGCCGCCGTGCCCTTCGGCGCGGCGATCTCGATGGCCGCCGAATGCGTCGTCGACTGCGGTGTGATGAGCGCCCCCGCGGCGAGCATGGCGAGCGCGAGGCCCCAGAGCGAGCCGGGCAGCGCGAGCAGCGCCACCAGCGCGCCGAATCCGGCCAGCAGCACCGGCAAGCGCAGGCCCATCTGACGCGGCCACGGGCGAAGGCTGTACGCGACCCCGAACGCGACCGAGCTGACCGACCACGCCGAGAGCAGCAGGCCGCCGATGGAGGTGTTCCCCGCCTCGGTGGCGGCCGCCGGGACGGCGACCTCGACGAACCCGATCACGGCGCCGAAGCCCAGCGCGGCGACCGCGAGCGTGCGCATCCCGGGGCTGGCCAGCGCGCCGAGCAGTTTGCCGCCCGACGAAGGCGACGGACCCCAGGCACGCACGGTCGGGCTCAGCGCGAACAGCACCGCGCCCGCGATCATGGTCAGCGAGCCGGTCACGATGCCGGTGCCCGCCCACGGCGCGGCGATCAGCAGTCCCGCGAACCCGGGGCCGAGGATGAAGAAGACCTCCATGCTGATCGCCTCGTAGGAGAACGCGGCGTTCCGCGTCGGCCCGGCGGGCAACAGCCGTGTCCACAGCGCGCGCGAGGCCGAACCGACCATCGGTTCCGTGATTCCGGTGCCGAAGGCGAGCGGGACCAGTACGAGGGTCGGCGCGTGCGCCTCGATCGCGAACACCAGCCCGGTCATCGCCAGCGCGAACAGCACCGTGGTGGTCAGCAGCGGCCTCGTCGGCCCGAAGCGGTCGATGAGCCGTCCCTGCACGACCGCGCCGACGGAGACGCCCACCAGCGACCCGGCCGAAACCAGCCCGGCCGAGGCGAAGGAGCCCGTCTCGCGCTGGACGTAGAGCAGCGCGGAGATGCCGATCATCGCGATCGGCAGGCGGGCGAGCAGGGACGCGATCACCGCCCCGCGGGATCCGGGCGCGGTCAGCGCGGCTCGGTAGTCGGCGAGGGAGGTGCGGTGGCTCTCGGCGGAAGCGGACACAGACTGGGACACGCGTACCAGTATGAAGACTTTGGTACGCGAGTACCAGATCTGTGGCGGTAAGTTTGGTCACCACCGGTTTTGGGTACTACGGGGGTTCGAAGTGCCCTCGGTTCATCACGATCGGGTAACAGTCGGTCCATTCTGGGTCATTCGGGGCAACAAATCGACGCGTTTGGCGTCCTTGAGAGTGAAAGAGCTTGAGTTCACGGCCGATGGCCGTGGATGGTTGAACGACAAACACACAGTCTCCAGCTCCCTCCGGCGTACGGGTCGGGGCCTTGTTCCGGAGGGCGGGGAGCGCGGATCGTCGGGGGATGGTCCGCGCACAGCGAAGAGCCGGTGCGCCACGTCGGGGGTGGCGCCCGGCTCTTCGTTGTGTCGAGCACTGTGCTCAGCGCAAGTACGTGAAGGCCCCCTTCATTGCGTCTAGCGCAATGAAGGGGGCCTTCACGTACTTGAAATCAACGGGCGCGGCGGGCCAGACGCTCCGGGTCCAGGATCAGCACGCTCTTGCCTTCGAGCCGCAGCCAGCCACGGTGCGCGAAGTCGGCGAGAGCCTTGTTGACGGTCTCGCGCGAAGCGCCGACGTACTGGGCGATCTCTTCCTGCGTCAGGTCGTGCGTGACCCGCAGCAGGCCGGCCTCCTGGCTGCCGAAACGCTGCGCCAGCTGCAGCAGCGCACGCGCCACGCGGCCGGGAACGTCGGTGAAGATCAGCTCGGCGACCATGTTGTTCGTCCGGCGCAGCCGGCGGGCGACCACCCGCAGTAACTGCTCGGCGATCTCCGGGCGGGTGGAGATCCACTGCCGCAGCGCCGGGCGGTCCATCGTCACCGCGCGGACCTCGGTCACGGTCGTCGCGCTGGACGTCCGCGGGCCGGGGTCGAAAATGGACAGCTCGCCGAACATGTCGGACGGGCCGAAGATGCCCAGCAGGTTCTCGCGGCCGTCGGGTGACTTGCGGCCGATCTTCACCTTGCCGGACTGGATGATGTAAAGCTTGTCGCCGGGTTCACCCTCGTTGAAGATGACATGCCCGCGAGGGAACTCCACGGATTCCAAGGTCTGTGCCAGCGCCTCGGCGGCTGCCGGCTCAACACCCTGGAAAATGCCCGCTCGGGCCAGGGTTTCGTCCACCTCGGGTGCCTCCTCATCGAGATACGACGTCGATCCTCATTCTGCCGAGGACCGTGTCGTCGATCACTTTTCGCGTCAGTCTAGGTCGTGCGCGCGAGATCGCTCGTCGGCACGCCGAACGTGCGCGTGGCCGGGGAACGATCTCGCTCGAACGTGGAGCCTAACTCCGCACGCGTCGCGCGCGAAGCCTGGCCGCCTTCCCGCCCAGCCTGCGCAGCCGGAAAAGCTCGAGCGCGCGCCCGATGCCGTGCCCGTAAAGGGCCCTGACCTCGTTGGGCTGAGCCTGCTCGAGGAACTCCTCGACCTCGTTCTCCTGTACCGCGACGTGCTTGAGCCTGGTCTCCACGCGTTCCATGAACAGCGCGAAGAACATGATCACCAGTGGCACCAGGATGACGAACCAGACGGTCATGCGCCCTGCCCCGGGAATTCCGAAAAGTTGTGCATTACTCCAGATCCTCGCTCATGGCGTCCTCGATCGAAGCGCCGAGGTGGTGCTCTGGCGTGTCGGCCGTCGACCGGCGGGTGCTCCCACTGGCTCGTCCGATGGCGCCCGTAGGCTATCGGGGTGCCTCCTGCCCCCACCAACGCCCCCCGTGCGGGTGGCAAGGGTGAAAGCCGGCTCGCATTGGTGAGACGCGCCAGGCGGATGAAGCGTTGCCTCGACGACGAGTTCCCGGACGCGCACTGTGAGCTTGACTTCACCACTCCGCTCGAATTGCTGGTCGCGGTCGTGCTTTCGGCGCAGACCACCGACGTCCGCGTGAATCAGGTCACGCCCGCGCTCTTCGCCCGCTATCGGACGGCCGCCGATTACGCCGGCGCCGACCGCGCCGAACTCGAGGAGTACCTCCGTCCGACGGGGTTCTTCCGCGCCAAGGCGAACTCGGTGATGGGGCTGGGCGCCGCCCTGGTCGAGCGCTACGACGGCGAAGTGCCCGGCAAGCTCAAAGACCTCGTCACGCTGCCGGGTGTCGGCCGCAAGACCGCCAACGTCGTGCTCGGCGACGCCTTCGGGGTTCCCGGGATCACCGTCGACACGCACTTCGGCCGTCTCGTCCGCCGCTGGGGCTGGACCGAGGAGGAGGACCCGGTCAAGGTCGAGCACGCCGTCGGCGAGCTGATCCCGCGCAAGGAGTGGACGCTCCTCTCGCACCGGACGATCTTCCACGGCCGTCGCGTGTGCCACGCCCGTAAACCCGCCTGTGGCGCCTGCCCGCTGGCGAAGATGTGCCCCTCGTACGGAATCGGCCCGACGGGCTTCGAAGAGGCCGCGAAGCTGGTCAAGGGCGAAGAACGCGACCACATCCTGGAACTGGCGGCCCGCCGGTGACCAGGGTCACCAAACTGGCCGTCGGCGCCGCCGTGCTGGTGGTGGCCCTGATCGTCGCGCTGCTCACGACGCGTGACGGGCAGGCGCCCGCCAAGACGTCGGGGGATCTCACGGCCGCGCGGGCGAAGGCCGCGCTCGCCCCCTGCCCGCCGCCTGGGCCGGGCGAGGTGGCGAAGCTGCGCGGAGTCGACGTCGAATGCCTCGGTGACGGCTCCCGGGTCGACCTCGCCAAGGTGGTTTCGGGTGGCCCCGTGCTGGTCAACCTGTGGGCGTCGTGGTGCGAGCCGTGCCGCGCCGAACTGCCGCTGCTCCAGAAGTACGCCGCACAGCCCGGTGCCGCGCGCGTGCTCCTCGTCCAGGTCGCGAGTTCCGGGGCCGACGGGCTGGCGATGCTGGCCGGACTGGGGGTCCGGCTGCCGTCCGTGTTCGACGGTGACGGGCAGTCGGGGCCGGTGCGGACGGCACTGAAGGTCCCTTCCTCCCTTCCCTCGACGTACCTGGTCACGGCGGGTGGCGACGTCCGGCTCATCGAGAACCCACGCGTCTTCCTGAACACTGAGCAGGTGCGCGCAGCTGTGGAAGGGACACCATGACCGGCCCCCTCGTGGACCCGGACGCCGTGCCCGCCTGGTTGCAGCCGCTGGTCAAGATCAGCGGCGAGGTCGGCGCGGACGCGTTCAGCCGGTTCAGCGTGCCGAGGGACGCGACCTACCGGTCCGCGTCCGTCCTGATGCTCTTCGGCGAGGGCCCGCAGGGGCCCGACGTCCTGCTCCAGCGCCGCGCCGACACGCTCGGCTCGCACGCCGGGCAGGTCAGCTTCCCCGGCGGGGGCGCCGAACCGGAAGACGGCGGCCCGGTCGGGACCGCGTTGCGCGAAGCGGAGGAGGAGACCGGCGTCGAACCCGAGGGCGTACTGCCGGTGGCGGTCTTCCCGGAGCTCTTCGTGCCGGTGTCGAGCTTCGCCGTGACGCCGGTGCTCGCCTACTGGCGGACGCCGTCGCCGGTGCACGCCGTCGATCCCGGCGAGACCGCGGCGGTGGCCAGGGTGCCGATCGCCGAGCTCACCGACCCGGCCAACCGGTTCCAGGTCAAACGCGCGGGCTACGACTGGAAAGGGCCCGCGTTCGACGTCGGCGGGATGTTCGTCTGGGGGTTCACGGGCGGCCTGCTGGCGATGACGTTGTCGCTCGGCGGCTGGGAACGGGACTGGGACCACGGCGACGTCCGGGAGCTTGACGTAGCGTTGGCCGAACATCAGGCGCGGGTCGACGGGCGGCAAGTGCCGGAGAAGGAGTAGGCGCCGGTGAACTGGGTCGACGTACTGGTGATCCTCCTCGCGCTGCTGGCGGGCGTGTCCGGCGCGTTCCAGGGGGTGATCATCGCCCTCCCCTCGCTGGTCGGGGTGGTGCTCGGCGCGCTCGCGGGGATCAAGATCGCGCCGCTGATCGTCGAACTCTTCGAGCACCCGGCGGCGAAGGTGGCCTTCGCGGTGGCCACCGTGGTGTTCCTGGTCGCGCTCGGCGAGACCCTAGGGGTCTGGGCGGGGCGGAAGCTGCGGCAGAAGATCAACCCGGACAAGCTTTCCGGCGTCGACAAGACGCTCGGCGCGGTGGTGCAGGCCGCCGTGGTGTTCGTGGTCGCGTGGCTGATCGCGACGCCGCTGACGGCCGTTTCGGGAGTGCCCGGGCTGGCCAAGTCGATCAACAGCTCGGTCGTGCTCGGCGAAGTGAACAACGTCATGCCCGAGGCGGCGCAGGGCTTCCCGAGCGAACTGCGCAAACTGCTGGACGCCTCCGGCTTCCCGTCCATTGTGGACCCCTTCCAGAAGCCGAACGTCGAGGACACCAGCCCGCCGGACACCGCGCTGCAGGCGAGCGCGATCGTCAAACAGGTGCACCGCAGTGTCGTGAAGATCCGCGGCAACGCGACTTCGTGTTCGCGGGCGCTGGAGGGCAGCGGATTCGTCGTCGCGCCGCAGCGCGTGATGACGAACGCGCACGTCGTCGCGGGGACCGACGAGGTCGCCATCGAATCGACTTCGGGCAAGTTCCCGGCCAGGGTCGTGTACTTCGACCCGGAGGCCGACGTGGCCGTGCTCGCGGTGCCGAGGTTCCAGGCGCCGGTCCTCCCGTTCACGCCGCGGGTCGCCCGGGCAGGCGACAACGCGATCGTGCTCGGCTACCCGCTCGACGGCCCGTACACCGCGACGCCCGCCAGAGTGCGCGGCCGGATCAACCTGCGCGGACCGGACATCTACGAGGCCAACACCGTGCAGCGCGACGTGTTCACCGTGCGCGGGCAGGTGCGCAGCGGCAACTCGGGCGGGCCGATGATCAACCCCGAAGGCGAGGTCATCGGGGTCGTCTTCGGTGCGGCGGTCGAGGATCCGGAGACCGGCTTCACGCTGACCTCGGAGCAGGTGCGGCCGGTGGTGGAGACGGCTCCCGCGCTGAGCGCGAACACGTCGACGGGGCCCTGCGCCAACTAGCCTCGTGAATGGTAAGGACGGTTAGAACCGTCCTTACCATTCACGAGGACGAGAGGCCTTCGCGCCAGGAGGCCACGACCTCGTCCACGTCCAGCGGCCGTGCCCGCAGCACCGGGCCGCCCGCCGGACGCCGGTGCTCGGCGCGGATCCGTTCGTTCAAGTCTTCGACGATCTCCCGCACCCGCGCCTCGCGACGTACCCGAGCCAGGGTGTCCGGCAGGTCGTCCAGTTCCTTCGCGATCGCCAGCGACGGCGGCAGCAGCGCCGAAACGTCGTGCCCCTCGGCGCGGACCTTGTCCACCACCCAGGCCAGCGCGGTGTCCTTGCCGTCGGTCTTCGGCAGCGGTTTTCCCGCGCCGGGGAGGTCGTCGAACTCGCCCCTCGCCTCCGCGGCGCTGATCTGCCTGTCCACCCAGGACTCGAACGACACGCCCGTCGGTTTGCGCTCGGTCATGCTTCCAAGATACGGAAGAAGTCCAGCAGCGCGGCCGACGTGCGCTCCGGGGCCTCCAGATGCGGGAAGTGGCCGATGCCGGGCCAGCGTTCGAGACGGGCTTCAGGGGCCCAGCGACGTGACGCCGCCGCCGTCTCCGGCAGGACGCACCGGTCTTCCTCGCCATGCAGTTGCAGCACGCGAGGAGCGAAGCGGCCTTGCAGTGCTTCGCCGAACCGGCGTCCTTCGCCGCGGAACTGCGCGCGGAACGCCCATCGGTAGTACTCGAGCGCGCTGTGCGGCACTCCCTGCACCAGCATCGCCTGCCGGAACGTCCGCACCGTCTCGGTGAAGTCGGAGGTATCCGTCCACTGTGGACCGGACCAGGTGCGGAAGAGCTCCTCGACGGCGAGCGCCTCGTCCTTGACCAGCCATTTTTCCGGCGCCATCGGCACCTGGAAGCGGAACAGATGTCCCGAAGCCCGCAGCTGTCCCGGCCGCCGGACGGACCGGCGCAACGCCAGCGGATGCGCGCCGCCCAGCACGCTGACCGACGAGACCAGCCGCGGGTGGAGCGCGCCCACCGTCCAGGCGAGCATGCCGCCCCAGGCATGCCCGACGAGATGGGCCTTGCGCGCGCCGAGCGACTTGATCAGCCCGCCGACGTCGCCGGCGAGCGTCCACGCGTCGTAGCCGCGCGGGGGCTTGTCGGAGTCGCCATAGCCGCGCAGATCGACCGCGACCACGCGGAAACCGGCGCCGGCGAGCGCCTTCAGCTGGTGGTGCCAGGCCCACCAGAACTCGGCGAAGCCGTGCAGCAGCACGACCAGCGGTCCGTCACCGAGTTCGGCGACGTGCAGCCGGATGCCGTTCGCCGAGACGTCACGATGGGTCCACGGACCGTCGATCCGGACGATCGACGGATCCGGTGTCGCCTGCACCGACTCGAAAACTTCTCAGTCGCGGCCCGCGGGCGCGTCGTCTTCGGCGCTGTGACGCGGCTTGAACGCGGCGGCGGTGTCCTTGAAGCTGTTGATCGTGCGCTCCGGCGCCTTGATCTTCTTCACCTTGCGGTAGCCGAGGAAGCCCGCGGCCGCCGTCGCGACGAGCATCAGCCCGAACACGATCGCGAACGCCGCCCAGCGCATCAGCCACTCCGACAGCAGTTCGCCCAGGAAGAAAAAGAAGAAGAACGAGCTGTACAGGCCGATGACCAGCGCGACCAGGAAGAAGATGGCGCCCTTGAGGCCCTTCTTCGCCTCCGCGACGACCTCGGATTTGGCCAGCTCGACCTCGGCGCGGATCAGCGTCGAGACGTGTTGTGTGGCATCGCCGACGAGTTTCCCGAGGGACTGCTCGCTCGCTACCACGTCGTCATCGCTCGACAGGGGGAGGTAGGGCACGGCCCCCACGCCGTCGGGGCCGGTACGTTCGTGCTTGGGGCTGCTCACACCGGTCATCGTGCCACGTGCCCCGATCACGGGCGCGGCGGACCGGCGAGTGTCGCATTCTCAATCTTCGCGCGCGTGCACCCGGCTGCGGTGCAGCAGCATCGCGGCGGCCGAAAGCGAGGCGATGGCCGAGGCGATCAAGACCGCCATCTTGGCTTGGTCCACGGCTTCGCCGTCGAGCGCGAGGTCGGCGATCAGCAGGCTCACCGTGAACCCGACACCGCCGAGCATCGACAACGCGCCGATGTCCCGCCAGCCCATGCCCCGTGGTTTCTCCGCGAGCTTGAACTTCACGGCGAGCAGGCTGGCGCCGAAGATCCCGATCAGTTTCCCGCCGACCAGACCGACCAGCACGGCGAGCGGCAACGCGGTGGTGAACACCGCTCCGAGCGACTCGCCGTCCACTTTGATCCCGGCCGCGAACAGCGCGAACAACGGCACCGCTACCGCCGCCGACCACGGCTGCAACCGGTGTTCGAGCCGGATCGCGGGCGCGTGCTCCTCGCCCTCGTCGGCGCGGACGCGGGTGAGCAGGCCGAGCGCGACGCCGGCGATCGTGGCGTGGATACCCGCCGAATGCACCGCGACCCAGGTGATCAAGGCCAGCGGCACGTAGATCCAGGCGCTGCGGACGCGGCGCTTCTGTAGGTAGGCGTACAGCGCGAGCGCGACGACGGCGACGCCCGCGGCGACGAGGTCGAATTTCGCGGTGAACAGGATCGCGATGACCAGGATCGCGCCGAGGTCGTCGACCACCGCGAGCGAGAGCAGGAAGACACGGGCGCTGCTCGGCAGGTTCGACGCGGTCAGGGCGAGCACGCCCAGCGCGAACGCGATGTCCGTGGCGACCGGGATGGCCCACGCGCGTTCGATGCCCGGCGTTCCCCAGCCGACCGCGAGCGCGACCAGCGCCGGGACGATCATGCCGCCGATCGCGGCGACCACCGGCAGGATCGCCTGCTTGAACCGCGAAAGTTCGCCGACCACGAGTTCGCGTTTGAGTTCGAGCCCCGCGACGAAAAAGAACAGCGCGAGCAGGCCGTCCTTCGCCCAGTCGCCGATCGTCAGATTCAGGTGGAGGAATTCGGGACCCAGCCGGAAATCGCGGATCGCGCGGTAAATGTCGTCGATGGGCGAATTGGCCCAGATGAGGGCGATCGCGGTGGCGCCCAGCAGGATCATCCCGCCGGTCGTCTCCGTGCGCAGGTAGCGGGCGAACTCTGCGACGGCTTTCGCGGGGCGGGTGGGGCCGGACAAGGCATCCTCCGGGTTTCGGCAACGACGAATACTGTTGCCGACCAGACTTCCCGGCGCACCTTGACACGATTTTAACGCTTCAAGCTGCGGAAATCTCGCCTTCATGACAGCTGCCACAGAGATCATGCGGACGTCGGTGTCCCGTCCACATTGTGGGCTTCTAGCATGTCAACCGGAAACCGACAACGATGTCTTCACTAAGGACGGCATGGTGAGTACCTCTACCGAGGTCCAGCGAGACACGAGGTTTTTCGGGCACCCACGAGGGCTCGCGAACCTCTTCGGCGTCGAGATGTGGGAGCGTTTCTCGTTCTACGGGATGCTCGGCATCCTCCCGATCTACCTCTACTACGAAGTCAGCCAGGGCGGCCTGGCGCTGCCGAAGGCCTCCGCGCTCGGCATCGTCGGCGCGTACGGCGGCATGGTCTACCTGTCGGCGGTGATCGGCGCCTGGGTCGCGGACCGGGTGCTCGGCTCGGAACGCACGCTGTTCTACAGCGCGATCCTGATCATGATCGGCCACATCAGCCTCGCCGTGCTGCCCGGTCTGGCGGGTATCGGTGTCGGCCTCGTCTGCGTCGCGGTGGGTAGCGGTGGGCTGAAGTCCAACGCGACGGCCATCGTCGGGACGCTGTACGCGCCGGGCGACGAGCGCCGCGACGGCGGTTTCACGATTTTCTACATGGGCGTGAACGTCGGTGGCTTCGTCGGCCCGCTGCTGACCGGGCTCGCGCAGAGCGAGATCGGTTTCCACGTCGGCTTCGGGCTCGCCGCGTTCGGTATGGCGCTCGGCCTGATCCAGTACACGATCGGCCGCAAGAACCTCGGCGAGAAGGCGAGCGAGATCCCCAACCCGCTGCCCGCGTCGCAGCGGCCGCTGGTCTTCGGCGGTACCGCGGTGGGTGTCGCCGCGATCGTGCTGCTCGTCGTCTTCGGCGTGATCAACCCGGCGAACCTGGTCGACGTCGTCGTCTGGGCCGTCGCGGTCATCTCGGTGATCTACTTCGTGGTGATCATCAGCAGCAAGAAGATCACCTCCGACGAACGCAGCCGGGTGTACTCGTTCATCCCGATGTTCATCGCGAGCGCCGCGTTCTTCTCGCTCTACCAGCAGCAGTTCACCGTGGTCGCGGCCTACACCGACGAACGTCTCGACCGGACGATCTTCGGCTGGGAGATGCCGGTGGCGTGGGTCAACTCGATCAACCCGGTGTTCATCATCCTGTTCGCGCCGGTGATCGCGGCGATCTGGACCAAACTGGGTTCGCGGCAGCCGTCCTCGCCGATCAAGTTCGTGCTCGGCACGGTCACCATGGGCGTGGCGTTCCTGCTGTTCCTCCCGATGGTCGGCAGCGGCAAGAACGCCAGCCCGCTGCTCGCGCTGGCCGGCATCCTGTTCGTGTTCACCATGGCGGAACTGATGCTTTCGCCGGTCGGTCTCTCGCTGTCGACCAAACTCGCGCCGGAGGCGTTCCGGACGCAGATGGTGGCGCTGAACTTCCTGTCCATCTCGCTCGGTACGGCGATGTCCGGAAAGCTCGCCGAGTTCTACTCGGTGGAGGACGAGGCGCCGTACTTCAGCATCGTCGGCGGGGTGGCCATCGTGGTCGGTGTGGCGCTCCTGGTGGCGACGCCGATGATCCGCAAGCTGATGAAGGGCGTTCACTGACGCGCTTCATGCCGCACTGACGAGTGATCCTCGAACGTGCTGAAAGGGCCCTTCACCGCCGAGGAGCGGTGAAGGGCCCTTTCGCTATCCAGAACTCACGTGATGGAAGCCGTAACTCACGTGTTTGGAGGCGTAACTCGTGTGTTACGCCTCCAAACACGCGAGATCGCCGTCCGATCACGCGAGTTACGCCTTCGAGCACGAGAAACGGCGTCTAGCCGACGGTCGTCCCGAACAGCACGCCGACGTAGTAGGTCACCAGCATCGTCAGCGCGCCGACGCCGACGTTGCGCGCGATCGCGCGGCCGGCGCGGGCGTCGCCGAGTTTCGCGCTGATGAACCCGGTCAGCGCCAGCCCGACCCCGACCGCCGACGCGCACGCCCACACCCGCGCCGAGGTCGGCGTCCACACGATCGCCAGCAGCGGCAGCAGCGCGCCGACGGTGAACGCCACCAGCGACGCCCACGCCGCCTGCCACGGACTGGTGAGATTGTCCGGATCGATGCCGAGTTCGGCCTCGGCGTGCGCCTGCAGCGCGTCCTTTTCGGTCAGTTCGCGGGCGACCTCGGCGGCGAGTTCCCGGGAAAGGCCCTTCTCCTCGTAGATTTCCGCGAGTTCCCGTTCTTCGGCCTCGGGCATCTCTTTCAGCTCGCGCTTTTCCAGTCGCAACTGGGCGCGTTCGGTGTCGCGCTGTGTGCTCACGGAGACGTATTCGCCGCCCGCCATGGAAAGCGCGCCCGCGACGAGCCCCGCGATTCCCGCGGTGGCGATCGTGGTGGAGTCGGTGGTCGCGCCCGCGACGCCGACCACGATGCCCGCCACCGAGACGATCCCGTCGTTCGCGCCGAGAACCCCGGCGCGCAGCCAGTTCAGCTTGCCGCTCAGGTCCTCGTGCGGTTCGTGAGGATGTGAAGTCGATACGGTATCGGTCACCTTTTCAGTGAAACACAAAGAACGCTATCCGGCGAGCGAAGACCGTTTCGGTGAATAGAGGCAATCCTTATTGAATATTGCCTTACCTAACTCATCGGCTACGTTGTGTCCGTGGCGGAGATGGTGATCCTGATCGGGCTCCAGGCGTCCGGGAAGTCGACGTTCTTCCGGCGCGAGTTCGTGGGGACGCACGTCCACGTCAGCAAGGACACCTTCCCCAACGCCCGGCGGCCGCAGGCTCGGCAACTGCGGATGCTGGCCGAAGCGTTCGAGGACGGCCGGTCGGTGGTCGTGGACAACACCAACCCCTCGCCGGAGGAATGGGCCCCGCTGGTCGAAGTCGCCAGACGGTACGGCGCGCGGGTCCTCGGGTATTGGTTCCCGCCGGATCTCGAAGGCTCTCGAGTGCGCAACGCGCGCCGGAAAGGGAAAACCCGGGTGCCCGACGTCGGTCTGTATGCGACGCTGAAACGCCTCAGGCGTCCGAGCGCCGAAGACGGTTTTGACGAGCTGTACACCGTCGGTTTCGACGGTGAGGGCGGTTTCGTCGTCGAGCGGGGGTGAGTCATGGACGCCGGTGATTTCGAGGCGCGACAACGGGAACGCGAATGGTTCCACGGGCTGACCGTGCCACCGGGAGCGTGGACGGTGCTCCGCGTCGACGGCCGGGGGTTCTCGAAGTTCACCGAAGCGCGGTTCGAGAAGCCGTTCGATCCCCGGTTCGCGGACTGTATGGCCGAGACGGCGAGCGCGTTGCTGTCGGAGTTCGCTTCACCTTACGTATACACGGAAAGCGACGAGATCTCGCTCGTGCTCGCCCCTTCCGCCGACCTCTTCGGCCGGGGCGTCGAAAAGCTCGTGTCGATCTCCGCCGGGGTCGCCTCGGCCGCGTTCACGCACGCGGCCGGCGTGCCCGCGCACTTCGACGGCCGCGTTTGGCTCGGCACGTCGGCGGACGACGTCGTCGACTACTTCTCCTGGCGCCAGGCGGACGCGGCCCGGTGCGCGCTCAACGGCTGGTGCTACTGGATCCTCCGCAAGGCGGGGAAATCGGCGACCGAAGCCGGAGCCGTTCTCGACGGCGCCAGCGTCTCCGAGAAGAACGAACTGCTCTTCGCGCACGGCGTCAATTTCGCCGAAGTCCCCGCCTGGCAACGGCGCGGCGTCGGGCTGTACTGGGAATCCCACGAGCGCACGGGATTCGATCCGGTGCGCGAGGTCGAGGTCTCCGCGACCCGCCGCCGCGTCCGCGTGGACCGCGAGCTGCCGATGAAGGACGAGTACCGGACCTTCCTCGGCGAGCTGCTTCAGCCGATCGGTTCGGGCAGCCGTCGCACGGTGTAGGCGAGGTCGATCGTCTCACCGGTCGCCGGGTCGCCCAGTTCCACGCGCCACGAGCCGGCGAACTGGTCGACGCCGTGGACCATCGGGATGGTCCCGGAGATCAGCACGGTGCCGGGGGCGTAGAGGTCACGCTCGCGCAGCACGTCCAGCCAGTACGACGGCGGCAGCAGTTCCGCGAGCTTTCCTTGCTGGATGAGGGTTTCCCCGGCCCAGGCGGACAGCGTGAGGTCGTCGAGCCGGTCCTGGACGTCCAGCAGCCGCCACGCCTTGGTGGCGAGGACGTCGGGGCCGGCGTTCTTGCTCCATGCGACGCCGTGCGCTTCGAGCGCGCGGTCGGTGTGGTCGCAGGCGGCGGTCAGGAGGACGTCCTCGGGCGCGGGGCCGGTGATGACGATGGCCCATTCGGCCTCGCCGGAGGTCCGCTCGTGCTGCACCGGGACCTCGTCGGTCTGGCTCGCCAGGTACGGCGCGACGGGGTAGAGGGCCGGGATCACCGAAGGCGCGGGAACGCCGAGTTCGGCCAGTTCGGCCACGTGGGCGGCGACGTCCTCCTGGCTGCGACCGGCGTATCCGGCGTTCAGCAGCGTGTGGACCTCGGTCCGCCGCTCCTGGCCGTCGGGAAGGGTGAAACGCAGCTCAGGCATTTGTCCTCCGAGATTGGGGGTTGCGCATACAGCTTGTATACAAGGAGTATATCCGCAATTCAACCCCTCCCGGCGGGGTTGCGGATCTCCTACGGACGGATGTGGACATGACCTCACCAGCCGGTGACCGGCGTTCGTTGCACAAGGCCTTCGCGGCCAGCCTCTCGGGCACGGCGCTCGAGTGGTACGACTTCGCGGCCTACTCGGTGGCGGCCGCGACGATCTTCGGGAATCTCTTCTTCCCCTCGGAAGACCAGCTCGCGAGCACGATGGCGGCGTTCTCCACCTACGCCGTCGGTTACCTCGCCCGGCCGCTCGGCGGGTTCCTGTTCGGCCGCCTCGGCGACGTGCTCGGCCGCAAGCGCATCCTGGTCATGACGCTCGTGCTCACCGGGGTGGCGACGTTCCTCATCGGTGTCCTGCCCACGTACGAGACCATCGGCGGCTTCGCGGCGGTGCTGCTCGTGGCGCTGCGGTTCGCGCAGGGTGTCGGTATCGGCGGCGAATGGGGTGGCGCCGTCCTGCTGTCGAGTGAGTTCGGCGATCCGAACAAACGCGGTTTCTGGGCGTCCGCCGCGCAGATCGGCCCGCCCGCGGGCAACCTGCTCGCCAACGGTGTCCTCGCCGTGCTGGCCGGGCTGCTCACCGAGGACCAGTTCAACAGCTGGGGCTGGCGGATCGCGTTCCTGCTTTCCGGCGCGCTGGTCGGGTTCGGCCTGTGGATCCGGCTCAAACTGGAGGAGACGCCGGTCTTCAAGCAGATCCAGGAGCGCGGCGAACGTCCGTCGGCGCCGATCTCCGAGGTCTTCCGCACCGAACGCCGCGCGCTGGTCGCGGCCGTGCTGATCCGCGTCTGCCCGGACGTGCTGTACGCGCTGTTCACCGTCTTCGTCCTCACGTACGTCACCACGCATACCGACCTCTCGCGCGGCGCCGGGCTGGCCGCGGTGATGATCGGTTCGGCGTTCCAGCTGATCTTGATGCCGCTGTTCGGCGCGCTCTCGGACCGGATCTCGCGGCGGAAGATGTACCTGGTCGCGACCATCGCCGCCGGGATCTGGCCGTTCGTGTTCTTCCCGATGGTCAGCGGCGGTTCGTTCCTCATGCTGGCGATCGGGATCGTGCTCGCGCTCGTCATCCACGCGGCGCTCTACGGGCCGCAGGCCGCGCTCGTCACCGAGCAGTTCTCGCCGCGGCTGCGCTACACCGGCAGCTCGCTGGCGTACACCCTCGCCGGCGTGATCGGCGGTGCGCCCGCGCCGCTGCTGTTCACGGCGCTGCTGGCCGGTTTCGACACCTGGGTCGCGATCGGCGTCTATCTGCTCGCCACCGCGGTGGTGACCGTCGTCGGTGTCCTGCTCGCCCGTGACCCGGACCGCGAGGAGGCGGCCGCCATGGAGCCCGTGCGATGACCTGGACGACGATGTCCACAGTGGAGGGTCTGCCGCTGATCGGCGGGCAGGGCCGGTTCCGGACGCTCGCCACGGCGGAAGGCGGGCTGGCGTACGAGATCTCCTACCCGGCGGGCGTCGCTTCTCCCGTGCACAGCCACGATCACGACAGCATCGTGTACCTGGTTTCGGGTTCCCTCCGCGGCACGCTCGACGGCCGGGAGGTGACGCTCGAAGCCGGCGGCACGATCGTCCACCCGCGCGGTGTCCCGCACAGTGTCGAGGCCATTGTGGACAGTCAGTGGATCGAGTTCAAGACGCCACTGCCCGCGCGGCCGCCGATCGCGGAATGAAAAAAACCGGGGCGGACACTGATATCCAGCGTCCGCCCCGGTCGGGAGAAAAGTCTTACGCGTCCAGCTCGGCCAGCGCCAGCTTCGCCTTCTCCAGCTCGGCTTCGAGCTGAGCGACCTTCGCGGCCTGCAACTCGCGGGCGGCGTTGATGACCTCGTCGATCGGGCCGGACAGGTCGGCGTGCAGCTCCTTGGCGGCGCGGGACACGGCCGCGGCCGGGATCTCCAGGCCCTTCGTGACCCACTTGCTGCCGTTCTTGAGCTCGGCCTGCCACTCGCCGTCGGCGGTGCCGGTGACCGTGAGGGTCAGCTCGACGGTGCGGGTCTTCTTCGCCGTCGTGGCGACCTTCGGGCGGCCACGCTTGGGCTTGGGGGACTCCACCGCGTTCTCGTCGGTGGGGGTGTCCGGGGTTTCCGGAGTCTCGGTCTTCGCCTCGGCCGGGGCTTCGGCCGTCTCCGCCTGCGGCGTCGAGTCGACGGGCGCTTCGGTAGCCGCTTCTTCGGACACGGCGTCAGTGCGTGTCAAGGCATCCACGGTCATCGTCGGTGTCGTCTCCTTGCCCGGGTATGGGGTGGTACCCGGCACATCCTAGAACAGGCGTTCGAGTAGAGCGAACCGGGGTGTGGTAGGCGTGTCGGATGCGAGGAACGGCCCGTTCCTTGCGAAATTTGCGAGGAACGGACCGCTCATAGCGCTCGAGGTGGGTTACTCCTCGGTCTTGCCGGACTTCAGGCCCGACGAGATCAGGTCCATCACCGACGAGTCGGCCAGCGTGGTCACGTCGCCGACCTGGCGGTTCTCGGCGACATCGCGCAGCAGGCGGCGCATGATCTTGCCCGACCGCGTCTTCGGCAGTTCCTGCACGACCAGGATCTGCCGCGGCTTCGCGATCGGCCCGATCTCCTTGGCGACGTGGTTGCGCAGTTCCTGCACGGCCTCGTCTCCACCATCCACGGCGTTGCCGCGCAGGATCACGAACGCGACGATGCCCTGCCCGGTGGTCGCGTCGGTCGCACCGACGACGGCGGCCTCGGCGACCGTCGGGTGCGAGACCAGCGCGGACTCGACCTCGGTGGTCGAGATGCGGTGCCCGGACACGTTCATCACGTCGTCGACCCGGCCCAGCAGCCAGACGTCGCCGTCGGCGTCGTACTTCGCGCCGTCGCCGGCGAAGTAGTAGCCCTGGTCGGCGAAGCGGGACCAGTAGGTGTCACGGAACCGCTGCTCGTCGCCCCAGATGCCGCGCAGCATGCCCGGCCACGGTTTGTCGAGCACCAGGTATCCGCCGCCGCCCTTGCCGACCTCGACGCCCTGGTCGTCGACGACCTTCGCCGAGATGCCCGGCAGCGCCTTCTGCGCCGAGCCCGGCTTCGTGGCGGTGACGCCCGGCAGCGGCGAGATCATGATCCCGCCGGTCTCGGTCTGCCACCAGGTGTCGACGATCGGCGCCGAGTTCGCGCCGATGTTCTCGCGGTACCAGATCCACGCTTCGGGGTTGATCGGCTCGCCGACGCTGCCGAGCACGCGCAGCGACGAGAGGTCGTACTTCTGCGGGATCTCGTTGCCCCACTTCATGAACGTGCGGATCAGCGTGGGCGCGGTGTAGTAGATGGAGACCTTGTGCTGCTGGACGATCTCCCAGTGGCGGCCCTCGTGCGGGGTGTTCGGCGTGCCTTCGTAGACGACCTGCGTCGTCCGGTTCGCCAGCGGCCCGTACACGATGTACGTGTGCCCGGTGATCCAGCCGATGTCGGCGGTGCACCAGTAGACGTCTTCGCCTGCCTTGTGGTCGAAGACGTTGTGGTGCGTGTACGCCGCCTGCGTCAGGTATCCGCCGGAGGTGTGCAGGATGCCCTTCGGCTTCCCCGTGGTGCCGGAGGTGTAGAGGATGAAGAGCGGGTGCTCCGAGTCGAACGCCTGCGGCGCGTGCTCCGCGGACTGGCCGTCGACCAAGTCGTGCCACCAGAGGTCGCGGCCTTCGGTGATCGGCACCTCTTCGCCGGTGCGGCGGACGACGATGACCTTCTCGACCGATTCGGCGCCTTCGAGCGCTTCGTCGACATTGACCTTCATCGGGGCGGCCTTGCCGCGGCGGTACTGGCCGTCGGTGGTGATGACGATCCGCGCCGCCTGGTCGTCCACCCGGGAACGCAGGGCTGTCGGGGAAAAACCACCGAAGACGACACTGTGCAGAACACCGATCCGGGCGCACGCGAGCATCGCGAAGATCGCTTCGGGCACCATCGGCATCTGGATGGCGACGCGGTCGCCCGCCTTGAGGCCGAGGGACTCGAACGCGTTCGCGGCCCGGGAAACCTCGTCCTTCAGCTGGGCGTAGGTGATGTCACGGCTGTCGCCGGGCTCGCCGACCCAGTGGATGGCGACCTGGTCGCCGTGCCCGGAATCGACGTGGCGGTCGACGCAGTTGTACGCGACGTTGAGCTTCCCGCCCACGAACCACTTCGCCACCGGCGCATTGGTCCAGTCCAGTACCTGCGACCACTTCGTTTCCCAGTGGAGGCGCTCGGCCTGCTTGGCCCAGAACGCTTCCCGGTCTGCGTCGGCTTCGGCGTAGAAGTCGGCGGTGGCATTCGCTTGCGCGCTGAAAGCCTCACTCGGGGGGAAGGTCCTGCTCTCCGTGAGCAAATTGTCCAGCGCCGGCGACTGCTCGGTCATGGTGCGATGCCTCCTGTGATTCGCGTGTCTTCACGCCCGTTGGCACGCTATCGACGTTACGACGCGAAGTAAAAGGTTGCATCGTGGTTGCGCGCGGCATTCATCCGCTTGAGGACAAAGCGGTACGGACCGCCGGCCATTCTGGTCCGGTGAGGGAGTAGACGACGGTGTCGCGGACGGTTCCGTCCGGGCGGACGCGGTGTGCGCGCAGCACCCCTTCCCGCTGCGCGCCGAGACGTTCGATCGCCTTCTGCGACTTGAGGTTGCGGATGTCGGTCTCCCACGAGACGCGGTTCGCGCCGAGGTCGTCGAAAGCGTGGCGCAGCAACAGGAGTTTCGACTCGCGGTTGAGTCCGGTCCGCTGCCATTCGGAACCGATCCAGGTGTAGCCGACGGAAACGATCTTGTGGCGCGCGCTCATCGCGTAGAACGACGTCGTGCCGGCGACCTCGCCGGTGCGCGCGTCGATCTGGGCCCAGGCGCGGCGGTCGGTGTCGGCGAGGATGTCGTCGACCATCGCTTCGGCCGCGGCGAGGTCCCTCGGCTGCCGGAGGCTGAGCCACGTCCAGATCGCCGGGTCGGAGCCCGCCGTGAACAGGCCCTTCGCGTGGTCGCGGGAGAGCGGTTCGAGGCGGACGCGTTCGCCGGTCAGGGTGGCATGGACACTCCAGCTGTTCCAGTCGGTCATAGGCTCGACGCTACGGATGGCAATGGCCTTACTGGATAGCCAGTTTCGAAGCATTCGAGAAGGCCACTGCGGCGTTGCCTATGCTCGCGGGAACGATCGACGAAGGCGAGGCGGCATGGCCGAAGAGCGGGAAGAGCTCACTTGGGAGTTGTTCGGGACGGCCAGTAGGGAGCTTGCGCAGGCCGTCGCCGACGACGGCTTCGAGCCGGACCTGATCCTGTCGATCGCGCGCGGCGGGCTGTTCGTCGCCGGCGCGCTCGGCTACGCGCTGGACGTCAAGAACCTGCACGTGATGAACGTCGAGTTCTACACCGGCGTCGATCAGCGTCTCGACCTGCCGGTCATGCTGCCGCCGGTACCGAACGTCGTCGACCTGACGAAGAAGAAGGTGCTCGTCGCCGACGACGTCGCGGACACCGGCGCGACCCTGAAGCTGGTCCGCGACTTCTGCGCCGACCACGTCGCCGAGGTGCGCTGCGCGGTCGTCTACGAGAAGCCGCGCTCCGAGGTCAAATGCGAGTACGTCTGGAAGCACACCGACCGCTGGATCAACTTCCCGTGGTCGGTGCAGGCGCCGGTCGTGCGCCGCGAGGGCCAGGTGCTGGACGCGTGACGGATCCGCTGAAGCCGCTGCTGGACCTCGAAGGGGTCGCCGCGGCCGCGAAATCGGCGCAGGACGCGGTGTTCGCCGTCCACCGGCTGCCCGCCAACCTGCGCGGCGGCGCGGCGACGGCCGCCGAAGCCTCCGTGCGGTCGGCGCGGGCGTCGGCCGGGATCGAAGGCGCCGCACCCGAGCTGCCCGAATCCGGTGAAGTGACCGATCCGGTGCTGGCGGGCGCGCTGCGGGTCGCGGAAGCGTTGGAGGGTCTGCTCCCGACGTGGCGGCGTGCGCCGTCGCAGGCGCTGGCGCGCTTGCACGTTCTCGCCGCGTCGGATCTGGTGACGGATCCCGACGCGCTGGGGCGGCCTCGGTCGTCCGGTGACGTCGGGCCGCGGCTGGAGATGCTGGCGCAGCTGGTCACCGGCGCGACGTCGGTGCCGGGGCCGGTGCTGACCGCCGTCGTGCACGGGGAACTGTTGGCGCTGAAGCCTTTCGGCTCGGCGGACGGTGTCGTCGCGCGGGCCGCGGCGCGGCTTTCGGCGGTGGCGACCGGGCTGGACCCGAAGGCGCTGACGGTGCCGGAGGTCGCGTACTTCCGGCGGGTGCCGAAGTACCTCGAAGCCGCTTCGGCGTTCGCGGGCGGAACTCCGGAAGGCGTCCGGGCTTGGTTGCTCTTTTCGTGTGAAGCCTTCGAGGCGGGCGCCCGCGAGGCGAAGTCGATCTCCGACGCCGCCGGCTAAACGCCCGCAATTCGTCATCTGGTTGCGATGCTTGCACGCGCAACCATCGCAACCAGGTGACGAATTGCGGGGGTGTGGGGAGCGCACATGGGATCTTGGGGCGGTGTAGGGCCTAACCACATGGTCTAAGTGCCGAGAGCGACCTAACGTCGTCCGGCATGAGTGGTGCGTATCACAGCGATCTGGCCGGTAAGTCCGCGCTGGTCACGGGCGCGGCGAGCGGGATCGGCCTGGCCTGCGCCGGAGCGCTCGCCGAGGCGGGGGCCAAGGTCTACCTCGCCGACATCGACGACGCCGTCGAGAAGGCGGCGGCCGACGTCGACGGCATCGCGCACGTCGTCGACCTCACCGACGCTCGAGCCGTCGGGACCCTGCCGGCCGAGATCGACATCCTCGTCAACAACGCCGGTTTCCAGCACATCGCGCCGATCCACGAGTTCCCGCCGGAGACGTTCACCCGGATCCAGGCGCTGATGGTCACCGCGCCGTTCCTGCTCATCCGCCGCGCGCTGCCGCATATGTACGACCGCGGCTGGGGGCGCGTGGTCAACATGTCCAGCGTCCACGGCCTGCGCGCGAGCCCGTTCAAATCCGCGTACGTCACCGCGAAGCACGCGCTCGAAGGCCTCTCCAAGGTCACCGCGCTCGAAGGCGCGGAGCACGGCGTGACCAGCAACTGTGTCAACCCCGGCTACGTCCGCACGCCGCTGGTCACCGGCCAGCTCCAGGCGCAGGCCGAGGAACACGGCCTCGAACGCGACGCGGTGATCGAACAGGTCCTCCTGCGCCGGTCCGCGATCAAGCGGCTCATCGAACCCGCCGACGTCGCCGCGTGCGTGCTCTGGCTGTCCGGCGAGCACGCCGCCCATGTCACCGGAACCTCGATCCCCCTCGACGGCGGCTGGACCGCCGCGTGAACCCCCAAGAAAGGACGTCCCCGGTGACCACCCAGAACCGTGGTTCGATCGCGAAGGTCGTCAGCGCCAGCCTGATCGGCACGACGATCGAGTGGTACGACTTCTTCCTCTACACCTCCGCCGCGGCGCTGGTGTTCGGGAAATTGTTCTTTCCCTCCAACGATCCCCTGACCGGCACGCTGCTGGCGTTCCTGACCTACGCGGTCGGCTTCCTCGCCCGCCCGATCGGCGGGCTGGTGTTCGGCCACTTCGGTGACCGCGTCGGCCGCAAGAAGCTGCTGGTGCTGAGCCTGTTGCTGATGGGCGGTTCGACCTGTGCGATGGGCATCCTCCCGACGTATGCCTCCGTCGGTGTCCTGGCGCCGATCCTGCTGACGCTGCTGCGGCTGGTGCAGGGTTTCGCGCTCGGCGGCGAATGGGGTGGCGCGGTGCTGATCGTCTCCGAACACGGCGACGACAAGCGGCGCGGATTCTGGGCGTCCTGGCCGCAATGCGGAGCTCCCGGCGGGAACCTGCTCGCGACGGCGGTCTTGGCGGTCCTCGCCGCGACGCAGTCCGACGAGGCGTTCCTCAGCTGGGGCTGGCGGATCCCGTTCCTGCTTTCCGGTGTCCTCGTGGTGATCGGGTTGTGGATCCGGCTCGCGGTCAGTGAGTCGCCGGTCTTCCTCGCGGCGCAGAAGAACAACGCGACCACGCAGGCCCCGGTCGTCGAGGTGTTCCGCAAGAGCTGGCGCGCGGTGCTGATCACGATCGGCTCGCGGATGGCGGAGAACGTTTCGTACTACGTGATCACCGCGTTCATCCTCGTCTACGTCACCACCGGGCTGGGCCTGCCGAAATCGGCGGGACTCAACGCGGTGCTCATCGGTTCGGCCGTGCACTTCCTGACCATTCCCTTGTGGGGCATGCTTTCCGACCGGATCGGCCGCCGCCCGGTGTACCTGTTCGGCGCGATCGGCATGGCGGCTTGGAGTTTCGCGTTCTTCGCGATGCTCGACACGAAGAATTCCGGTGTCATCATTCTCGCGGCGACCGTCGGGCTGGTGCTGCACGGCGCGATGTACGGCCCGCAGGCCGCGTTCTTCTCCGAGCAGTTCCCGACGCGGGTGCGCTACACCGGCCTCTCGGTCGGCGGTCAGCTGTCGTCGATCGCGGCCGGAGCGGTCGCCCCGCTCATCGCGGTCGCGTTGTTCAAGGAGTTCGGCAGCACGATCCCGGTCTCGCTCTACGTGGTCGCGATGTGCGTGCTGACCGTGATCGCCCTGCTCGCCGCCCGTGAGACCAAGGGCGAGTCCCTGCACTCCGAAGTTCTCACGGAGCGCAGCCACGTGTCAGCATGACCCTTGTGGACAGTTCCGCACAGTTGCGCCGGCTGCTCGAACTGCTCGCCTCCGGGGCGGGCAGCGAGCAGCTGGCGCACGTCCCCGTCGACCCGAAGGCCACCGAGCTGGCGCTGCGGATCCGGGACACCGTCGCCGAGCACCGGCGGCGAGAGGCGGAGCTGGCCGCGCTGTTCGACACGGCCAGCGACCTCGCCCGGCTGGACGATCCGGACGCCGTCCTGCGGTCGATCGTGCGGCGGGCGCGGGCGTTGCTCGGCGTGGACGTCTCGTACTTGAGTCTCAATGACGAAACCGAGGGCAAGACCTACGTCCGCGTGACCGACGGCTCGGTTTCCGCGCTGTTCCAGGACATCGTGCTGGGCATGGGCGAGGGGCTCGGCGGGCTGGTCGCGCAGACCGCGCGGCCGTACGCGACGGCGGACTACTTCGACGACAAGCGGTTCCGCCATACGTCGGCGATCGACACCGGCGTGCTCGACGAGGGGCTGACGGCGATCCTCGGGGTGCCGCTGGCGATCGGCAGCAAGGTCATCGGGGTGCTGTTCGCCTCCGACCGGACCACCCGCGAGTTCTCGCCCGACGAGGTCGCACTGCTGTCGTCGCTGGCCGACCACGCGGCGATCGCGCTGGACAACGCGCATCTGCTCGACGAGACGCGCCGCGCGGTCGCCGAACTGAACGCCGCCAACGCGACGATCAGCGCGCACAACGACGCGATGCGCCGCGCCGAGGACGCCCACGACCGGCTGATGGATCTCGTGCTGCGCGGTGGAGACCTGGCCGAGGTCGCCGCCGCGGTCGCGGATGTGCTCGGCGGCGCGATCGCCGTCTACGACGCCGACGGCGTCGTCCTCGCCAGGACCGACGGCGAGCTGGATCTTTCGCGTGCGGCGGTTTCGGCCTCCAGGACGAGCGGGCGCGCTGTGTCCACTGAGGACGGTTGGCTGTGCGCGGTACAGGCGGGGCAGGAATTCCTCGGCAGCCTGGTACTGGGCGGCGGACGGTCGCTCGGTGAGGCCGACCGGCGGCTGTTCGAACGGGCGGGTGTGGTCACCGCCGTCCTGCTGATGCAGCGGCGTTCCGTCGCGCGCGCCGAGGACGAGGTGCGCGGGGAGCTGCTGTCGGACCTGCTCACCGCGCCGGGCCGCAATCCCGCCGCGCTACTGGCCCGCGGACGTCGCTTAGGAGTCGACTTGTCGACATCGCACGCGGTGCTGGTCGCGCATGCCGACGGCGCCTCCCGGCGAAGGCTGGCCGCGGCGGCTTCGCGGCACGCGGACCTGGTCGGGGTGCACGCCGACGAGGTGGTCCTTCTGGTCCGCGGTGCGGACCCCGGAGTGCTGGCCCGGTCCGTCGCGGCCGACCTGTCGTCCACAATGGACTGCCCGGTGACGGTGGGCGCGGCGGGGCCGGCGGCGTCACCGCGGGAGCTGGCCGTGGCGCACGCCGAAGCCGCGCGATGCGTCGCGTCGCTGCTGGCGCTGGGCAGGGCGGGAGAAGGGGCGAGCATGGCCGACCTCGGCTTCGTGGGGCTGCTGCTCGGCGAGCATGCCGACCTCGGCGCGTACGTGACCGCCACGATCGGCCCGGTGCTCGACTACGACGAACGCCGCGGCACGGATCTGATCGGCACCCTGCGCGCGTACTTCGCCTGTGGCGGCAACTTGACGCGGGCCAAAGACCTGCTCCATGTGCACGTCAACACCGTCGTGCAGCGGCTGGACCGCATCGCGTCCCTGCTGGGCGACCAGTGGCAAGCGCCCGAGCGCGCGCTGGAACTTCAGCTCGCGCTCAGGCTGCACCGCCTCACCAGTGACCGAAACGGATGACGTCGTCGAAGTCGCGGCGAGCGATCTTGGTCGCCGAAGAACCGGGCGAAGGCCCGGATTCCGCGCCGTGCCCGAGCGCCACGACGCCGATCGGGTCGTGATCCTCGGGCACGCCGAACTCGCTGTGCAGCCGTTCCACGCTTTCGGGTGCCAGCCCGAAGAACACGGCGCCGAGGTCCTCGTCGACGGCCGTCTGGAGGATCAGCAACGTCGCCATCCCGGTGTCGACGTCCCAGTACGGCACGCGCCACCACGAGTCGTCACGGTCGGCGAACCCCTTGTCAGGCTGGGCATAGCGGTCGAGGTAGGCGTTCTTGACCGAGAGCGGCACGATCGCGACCGGTGCCGTGGTCACGGTTTCCGGCGCCCAGCTCGCCCCGAACTCCCAGAATCTCGCGAGCTCCTCGCCGGTGAGGACGAGAAATCCTTGTCCCTGTGAGAAACCGGCCGATGGCCCCTTCAGCGCGTTGCGCAGGATGCGCTTCAGGCTGGCCTCGGCGACGGGCTCGCCGGTGAACTTCCGGACCATGCGACGGCGTCGTACGACGTCCTGGAATTCCATGCGATCAGCCTAGAGCGCACCTGGTCGCCAGGTCACCGCTCGCGCGCGGGATCGTCGCGGAAGCGGGCGGGCGGACGCCGTCGAGCCAGCCTTCGAGCGCGGTGAACGCCGTGCGGAAACACGGGCCGATGGGCCGCAGCTTGTCCGGATACGCGTCGAAGAGCCCGTCGACGTGGTTACCGTCGACGATCCGGTAGTAGCGCTGGAGCCCGGCGCGGCCCTGGTCGGCGATCATCCGCTGGTAGACGTCGGAATCGCGGGTGATCGGCAGCAGGGTGTCGAGGGTGCCGTGGAGGGTGATCAGCGGTTTGCCGATCCGGCCGGTCAGTGAGATCCGTTCCACCGCGCGGTGCACCGACGGCGGACGAGTGGCGTAGTCGTAGTCGGTTCCGGCGAACGAGGGATCGAATTCGGCCTGGTAGATGCGCTGGGTAGGCCCCCAGTAGACGTCGTTGTGGTACGGCCAGAGGAATTCCGAGCCCGGCGCGAAACCGGCGTCGAGAATTTCTTGCTGGGCTTGCGCGGAACCGGCGACGTACGCGGGGTAGGCCTTGATCGCGGGCGGCAGGAAGGTGAACAGGTTCGGCCCGTCTTCGTGCCAAAGCGTGCCCTCCCAGTCGATGCCGCCGTCGTAGAGCCACGGCCGGTTCTCGAGCTGCCAGCGGACGAGGTAGCCGCCGTTCGACATCCCGGCCGCGAGGGTGCGGCTCGGCAGGCGCCCGTAGCGATGCGCGACGGCGGCCTTCGCGGCGATCGTCAGCTGGGTGACCCGCGCGTTCCATTCGGCGAGCGCGTCACCGGGGCGGCGTCCGTCGCTGTGGAAGTCGGCGCCGGTGTTGCCCTTGTCGGTGGCGGCGAACGCGTAGCCGGCGGCGAGGACCTGGTCGCCGATCGCGCGGTCGTTCGCGTACTGCCGTCGCACACCGGGCGACCCCGAGACCACCAGGCCGCCGTTCCAGCGATCGGGCAGCCGCAGCACGAACTGCGCGTCGTGGTTCCAGCCGTGCGTCGTGTTGGCCGTCGACGAATCCGGGAAGTAGCCGTCGATCTGGATGCCGGGGACACCCTTGGGTGCCGGGAAACCGGCGGAGGTGAGCCCGGCCCAGTCGGCCTGGACGGTGTGCCCGGTGACCAGGGTGCCGGTGGTCGTCAAATCGTCCAAACAGGACAGTTGTTGTTTCGCGGCCCCGGGAACGCGTACGTTCGCGCAGCCGCTCGCCGCCTGGGCGGGGGTGGCCAGGGCCAGCATCATCGCGAGGACCAGTAAGAGCCGCATCGGACGACGGTAAGCGGCGGCTTCGTGCGCCGGTATCGGGCGCGGCCACACAAAACGGGCCGCCGCTGTGGTGTTCTCCCACGTGGGAAGCGGATGCCGTCGGTTTTATCCTGAAATGATGCGAAAACTCCTCATCGGCGCGGTGGTTTCGGCATTGGCCCTTCTTTTCGCGACTCCGGCACAGGCGGCGGAGATCCGCCCGGTGACCGGGTTCGGGAGCAATCCCGGTGCGTTGCAGATGTTCGAATACGTTCCCGACGGGTTGCCGTCCGGACGTCCGGCGGTGGTCGTGCTGCACGGCTGCACCCAGGACGCGGCCGGCTACGCGCGCGGCTCCGGCTGGGTCGGCCTCGCGGACAGGCTGCGGTTCAAACTCGTTCTGCCACAGCAGGTTTCGGCGAACAACTTCACCAAATGCTTCAACTGGTTCCAGGCAGGCGACATCAAGCGAGGATCCGGTGAGGCCGAGTCGATCGCGCAGATGGCGCGGTTCTCGGCCGGGAGCCGGACGTACGTGACCGGTCTGTCGGCGGGTGGTGCGATGACGTCGGTGATGCTGGCGGCGTACCCGGAGCTGTTCTCGGGCGGCGGTGTCGTCGCGGGGCTTCCTTACGGTTGCGCGACTTCGATGATCGACGCGTACTCCTGCATGAATCCCGGCAAGGATCTGACGCCGAAGCAGTGGGGCGACAAGGTGCGCGCGGCGGGCACGGGGCCGCGTTCGCCGGTCAGCGCCTGGCACGGGACCGCGGACTACACGGTCGTTCCGCTGAACATGCGCGAGCTTTCCGAGCAGTGGACCGACGTCGGCGCCGCCGTCGACACGCACGCCGTCACCGGCATGGGGCACGGTCAGCCGATCGCGCCGGGAGCCGGATGTGGGCAGGCGGGCCCGTATCTGCTGGACGTCGGCGTGTGCGCCGCGGCCGAGCTCGCGGCGAAGTGGCGGCTAGGCGAGGACGGCGTCCAGCAGCCCGGGGAAGCGCGAGTGGACGTCTTCGGTGCGTAGCTCGACCCAGCGGGTCCGGCCCTCGACGAACGTCGTCGTGAGGCCGGCCTCGCGCAACACCTTCCAGTGATGGGAGAGCGTCGGTGCGCTGATCTCGACGTCGTACTCGGTGATGGCGCAGCTTCGCGGTGAAGGATTGCTTCGCAGCGCGCGGATGAGCTCCAGGCGCACGGGGTCCGCGAGCGCTTGGAGGACCGGCACGATCTCGATCTCGTCGATCGACGGTTGCGGCAGCGTGCTGCTCACTTCACTCCAAACTATTTGACAGTCATCGAATAGTCCCGCCACTATACCTCCCATGACGATTCGACGATCATCTAATGATCGGCTCGCTCTGGGGGCTCTGCTGGTACTCGCCGTCGGGACGTTCACCGTCGGCACCGACGGCTTCGTCCTGAACGGGCTGCTGCCCACCATCGCCGCCGACCTGCGCGTTTCCGAAGCCGTCGCGGGCCAGCTGACCACGGTCTTCGCGGTGACCTACGCGGTTTCCTCACCGATCATCGCGGCCTTCACCGGACGGCTCGACCGCCGCTGGGTGCTCGGCGCGGGGATGGTGCTGTTCACGATCGGCATGGCCGGTCAGGCGCTCGGCGAGTCCTTCGCCGTGGTCGCCGTCGCACGCGTGCTGGCCGCCCTCGGCGCCGCCGCGTTCCAGTCCAACGCCTACGTCCTCGCCGGCGCGCTGGCGTCGGACGAGCGCCGCGGCCGCGCCTTGGCCACGGTCTCCGCCGGGATGAGCGTGTCGATGGTGCTCGGCGTGCCGATCGGCGTGCTCGCCGGGAACTGGTTCGGCTGGCGCGCGGTGGTGTGGGGGATCGGCGCGGTGGCGCTGATCGTGATGCTGCTCGTGCCACTTCTGCCGGGTGTCCGGATGCCGACGGTGTCGTTGCGCGACAGGCTGGCCGTCGTCGCGCGGCCGCCGATCGCGCGCGTGCTCGGCGTGAGCGTTCTCGGAACCGCCGCGGCCTTCGCGGCCTTCGTGTACTTGCCGGTGCTGGTCGCTCCGGTGGCGGCGGGCGCGATGATCTCGTGGCTGCTCGTCGGTTTCGGGATCGGGCAGATCGCGGGCAACGCCTTCGCGGGCCCGGCCACCGACTCACTCGGCCCCGCGCGCGTCCGGTCGATCTCGCTCGTCGGGACGGTCGTGACTTTCGCGCTGCTCGACGTCGCCGTGCTAAGCCTGCCCGGCGCGCTGGTCCTCGCGCTGGCATCGGGGATCTTCGGCGGAATGCTGATGGTGCCGCAGCAACACCGGCTGTTCTCTCTGGCGCCCGACGCGCCGACGGTCGCCATGGGACTCAACGGCTCCGCGATCTACGGCGGCGGTGCTCTCGGCGCCGCGCTGGGCGGCGTCGTACTGTCCTCGGCGGGTGTCGGGTGGGTCGGTCCTGTTGCCGCCTTCGTCGCCCTGCTGGGCTTCGCGCTTTCGGTGTCTTCGCGGGCGAAGGTGCCCGAGCCCGTCTGACCGAAAGTGGGAGCAAGGGACCTTTGCTCTCGTTAGCGTGAGTACGCTAAATAGTGCGTGGCCGCATGGGGGACGCTGGGTCACCCTGGGGCCGTGCGCAGCGATAGCAAAGGTCCCTTGCTCTCCGGCCGCAGGTCAGGGGCTATTTTGAGACGGACCAGCGCTCCTCGATACGCCCAAAGCGCCACACGAGGAGCGCGAAGACCCACGTAAGCACGAAGAGCGCTACGACCGCGTAGCCCACGTAGTCCAGGCTCAGCGATCCGATCGCCGCGAGCGGTCCGGTCGTGATGCCGAACCGTTCGGTGATGATCGAGATGACCTCGATCGTCCCGATGAGCGAGGCGACCGCGACGGAAAGCGCCGTCACGGTGAGGTTGTAATAGATCTTCCGCACCGGCTTCGCGAAGGCCCAGCCGTACGCGTAGTTCATGAAGCAACCATCGGCGGTGTCGAACAGCGTCATCCCCGCGGCGAACAGGATCGGCAGTACCAGGATCGCGTACCAGGGCAGCGAAAACGCGGCCGCCCCGCCGGCGAGCACCAGCAGGCTGATCTCGGTCGCGGTGTCGAAGCCGAGGCCGAACAGCAGGCCGATCGGGTAGATGTGCCACGGCTTGCGCACTGCTTTGGTGGCACCGCGGAGCAGGCGGTTCAGGAAGCCGCGGTCGTCGAGTCGCCGCTCCAGCGCCGCTTCGTCGAACTCGCCGCGCCGCATCCGCCGGAACACCTTCACGATGCCGACCAGCACGACCAGGTTCATGATCCCGATGAGGTACAGGAACGCCGCGGAAACCGACGTCCCGATCAGCCCGGTCACCTCGTGGAGCGCCGACGAGTCGTCTTCGACGGCGCCGGCCAGCGCCCGCACGCCGAGTGACAACAACAGGCACAGGACGAACACGATCGTCGAATGGCCGAGGGAGAACCAGAAACCGACCGAAAGCGGCCGTTGCCCGTCGGCCATCAGCTTGCGGGTGGTGTTGTCGATCGCGGCGATGTGGTCCGCGTCGAACGCGTGCCGCATCCCGAGCACGAACGCCGTGACACCGAGGCCGGCCCCGAACACGCCCGTGGCGCCGAGCTCGTAGTGGCGCGGCGCCACGAAAAGTGTCAGGACCCCCCAGCCGATGACGTTGAGCAGCAGGATGAACCCGGCCATCCCGGCGACGGACACCCGTTCGCGTCGCGTGAGGGCGAGGCGTCGGGATGAACGGGTCTGTCCGCCGGAACTGGGCAATCGATCAGCTCGCGCGCACCCGCAAGGAGTCGAGAGCCTTGCGTACGTGGCCATCGTTGGCCGCCAGCGCGTTCGCCGCGTTCGCGACGTCCTCGCCGGACAGCAGATGGACCAGCGCGACCTTGAGGTCGCCGTCGGCCTCGGTGAGCGCGTCGGAGCAGTCCGCCATGCTCATCCCGGTGGCCTCGCGCAGGATCCTGATGGTCCGTCCGCGCAGCTTCGCGTTGGTCGCCCGCATGCTGACCATCAGGTTCGAATACGTACGGCCGAGCTTGATCATCGTCGCGGTGGAGAACGCGGTGAGGATGATCTTCTGCGCCGTGCCCGCCTTCATCCGCGTCGACCCGGCGATCGCCTCGGGGCCGGTGTCCACCGCGATGAGGACATCGACACCCGGCGGCGTCACCGCGGCCGGATTGCCCGACACCAAGGCGGTGCGGGCGCCGCGACGGCTGGCCGCGGCCAGCGCGCCGAGGACGTAGGGCGTCCGGCCGGAAGCCGTCAGCCCGAGCACGAAGTCACCGGGTGCGACGGACTCGGCCACCTCGGCGGCTCCGGCCTTCGCGTTGTCCTCGGCGTCTTCGACGGCTTGGCGCAGCGCGCGTGCGCCGCCCGCGTGATGCGCGATGAACCAATCGGAGGGCACGTTGAACGTCGGCACGAGCTCCGCCGCGTCCAACGTCGCCAGCCTGCCGGACGTGCCGGCCCCGAAGTAGTGCACGCGGTGTCCCGACCGCAGCGCTTCCACGGCGAAGTCGACCGCCCGAGCCACCTGCGGTAGCACCGCGGCGACGGCTTCGGGGACCCGGCGATCCTCGGCGTTGATGGCGCCGAGGATGCCCATGGTCGACATCAGGTCGATGTCGGTCGTCCGTGGATTGCGCTGTTCGGTTGGCGAATCGACGTGCACCACCTGGCGTGGGACGGTCATCATGCGCCTCACTTTTTCGCTCATTTGCCGGTTTCCCGCGGCCGCCGCCTGCCGTCGGGCCGGACGCCCAGACGGTGCGAACCCACCGCGTCCCTGGTCGCGTCGAGCGCGTTGACCGACGCGTCCATGTGCCGCTGCGCGACACCGATGAACAGGCAGTCGATGACGGTCAGCTGCGCGATGCGACTGGCGGTCGCACCCGAGCGGAACGTCGTCTCCCGCGCGGCCGTGGTCAGTACGTGGTCGGCGACCTCGGTGATCGGCGAACGCGGGAAGTTCGTCACGGCGACGGTGATCGCGCCGTGCTCGCGGGCCACCCGCAGCGCCTCGACGGTATCCGTGGTCGCGCCCGTGTGCGAGATGCCGATCGCGACGTCTCCGGGGCTCAGCACGGCGGCCGAGGTCAGCATGATGTGCGTGTCCGACCAGGCGAAGCTGACCCGCCCGATGCGGTGCAGCTTCTGCTGCAGGTCCGCGGCGACGAACGCGCTCGCGCCCACCCCGTAGACGTCCACGCGGCCCGCGCCGGCCAGCACGTCGATCACCCGCTGTAGCGACGGGATGTCGAGCTGGTCGGCGGTCTCCTCCACGGCACGGGCGTCCGCGAAGCTCACCTTGCCGATGACCGCGGCCAGGTCGTCCTCCGGACCGATCTCGCCGCCGAGGTTGCGGGACGACCGCGCCTCGGACCGCGCGGTGTCGGCCGCCAGTGCGATCCTGAGCTGCGGATACCCGCCGACGCCGACCGCCTTGCAGAACCGCGTGACGGTGGTTTCGCTGGTGTTGGCCGCGAGCGCGACCTCGGTGATGCTGCGCCGCGCGACCGTCGCGGGGTCGTCGAGGACGACCTTCGCGACACGCTGCTCGGCCCGGGCGAGCCCGGGCAGGAGGGAGCGAATCCGGACGAGCGGGCTCGCGTCAGCGTCCCGTGTCGGCTGCGCCGGCACGGCCTCGGACGGTGCGGCCGCGATTACGGAATCGGTATCGCCCACCGTGGGAAAGTTACTAACCGTTGGCATCTGCGACAAGGCTACCCACACCCTTCGGGAAGATCGCAACCTATCCGTGTCTGCGGATTCGATTTGCGATTAATCGTTGACCAGAAAGTCGCTAACCAGGTCGAGGCCGTTAACGAGGTCGAGCTAACGACTTGGCAACTTAGTGTCGCGATGCAAGGGGATGTGTCCCGGTCAACGGGGCGTCCGGTCAGCGCATCGGAGCTGGCCGGTTACCTACGGCTCAACTTCCAGCCGGTAGCGACGAAAGTAGGCGGATTATGCTCACTGTCCAGCAGTGTGCGGCCGCGTTCAGTGACTTTCACACCGTCCAAGGAAATTCCCCGTCCGGTGTAACGGGCATCGGTCGTGTAACGCCAGCGGAGGGTGATTTGTGAGCTTTGTGGCACCTCGGCCGCCGCGCGCCACCAAGCCCGATGACCGTGCCCGCCGAGGCCGGCTTGGTCCCCGGCTGGAGCGCCTGGTCCGTTTGCACGCAGAGTAATCGTTTTCCAGGTCGCTCCGCCGTCGGTACTTATTTCCAAGAACAGCGAGTCCGAGGGCCCCTCGGTGTCCACGAAGGTGTCGAAGGAGACCTTCAGCGGCCCGCCACGCGTCTGTAACGGTTGAGTCGTGAGCGTGGCCGTGGAGACATCCCCGGCGCCGCTGAACCACGCGTCGTTGCCGCGCACCGGGCGGACGGCCATCGCCTTCGCCAGCGAGCTCGCCCAGGTCTCCCTGGCGATGTTGATCGAGCCCCAGTTCCGGGTCGGATGCACGCGGTTGGTGAGCAGGATCGCGAACGACCGCGACAGCGGGTCGATCACCAGCGAGGTCCCGGTGAACCCGGTGTGCCCGGCCGTCGAGGGCGCCGACAGCGCGCCCATGTACCAAGGCTGATCGAGTTCGAAGCCGAGGCCGTGCGCGTTGTCGGGGAACTTGTGGTTGTAGTTCGTCAGCATCGCCCGCACGGTCTCCTCGCGCAGGATCCGGTGGCCTCGGTACGCGCCACCGTTGAGGATCGCCTGCGCCAGCACCGCCATGTCGGCGGCCGTGGAGAACACGCCCGCGTGCCCGGCGACGCCGCCCAGGGACCAGGCGTTCTCGTCGTGCACCTCGCCGCGTACCAGCCCCCGAGGCGGCTTCGCGGCGTACTCCGTCGCCGCGACCCTGGCGAGCTTCGACGCGGGCGGGTTGTACCCGGTGTCGGCCAGGCCCAGTGGGGTGGCGATGCGGTCCTGGACCACCTTGTCCAGTGGTGCCCCGGCCACCTTCTCGACCAGGAAGCCGAGGGTCAGCAGGTTGATGTCGGAGTACAGGTACGTACTGCCCGGTGCGTTCTTCAGGGGGCTGTCGAGGACGGCCTTCCGGCGCGACGGGATGTCCGGGTAGCCCTCCCACAGCGACGGGAGCGGTGTCGCGGCGAAGCCCGAGACGTGGGTGAGCAGCTGCTGGACGGTGACGGCCTCCTTGCCGTTCACCCCGAACTCCGGCAGGTACCGCGCCACCGGCGCCGAGATGTCCAGCTTGCCCGTCTCGGCCAGCTGCATCACCGCGATGGAGGTGAACAGCTTCGAGATCGAGGCCATGTCGAAGATCGTGTCCGCGCGCATCGGCACCTGCTGCTCGGGCGGCAACTCGGTGCCCTTCGCGTCGGCGTAGCGGACCGCGCCGCCGACGGCCTGCCGCTCGACGACCACGCCGTCGTGCGCCAGCAGGCCGACCGCGCCCGAAAAGTGCGGATGCCCGGTGGCGTCCGGCTTCGTCCAGCTCTCGATGAACCGCTCGGCCGCTTTGATCGGCTCCGGGTCGAGACCGACGTCGGAGGGTGCGCCGTCACGCAGGACGGTGGCCGCGGGCGCGAAACCTTCACGCGGCTTGTCGAACCGGCCCGCCGCGCGGTCGCGCTGCTGCTCGCTCCCTGGAATCGCCTGTGCTCCCGCCGTCGACAGCGTGGTCGCCGCGACCAGTACGGAGACGGCCGCGATCAGGATCTTCCTAACACGCAAGGTCGTTCCCCTCAGCGATAGATGAGATGGCGACGGCGTTTCCGGTCGAACTCGGCCAGTTCGGCCTGCCAGGACCCGACGATCTCGTCCACTCCCGCGCCTTTGTCGATCATCGTGCGCAACCTGTCGGAGCCGGAGAGCTTGTCGAGGAAGTTGTCGGGCCGCCATGTGAACTTGTCCGGGTGCACCTGTTTCGCGGTGACGAACATGGTGACCGCGGTGCGGATGGCGTCGAAGGCCCGCGGGTCCGTGACCGTCACCTGCACGCCGCCGCAGGGCTCGTTGACGAACTTGCCGAACGTCGGCACGAAGTACGCCTCGCGGAACTTCACCCCGGGCAGCCGTTGTTCGCCGAGTTTCTCGCGCCAGCGCCAGTCGAGGCCCGGCGCGCCGACGATCTCGAACGGCCTGGTGGTGCCCCGGCCTTCGGAGAACGCGGTGCCCTCGAACATCCCGGTGCCGGGATAGACGAGCGCGGTATCCGGCGTCGGCATGTTCGGGCTCGGCGGGACCCACGTCAACCCGGTGCGTGCGAAGAGCTGATCACGGCGCCAATCACGCACTTCGACGATTTCGAGCTTGCCCGGCGTGACACCTTCGGCGGGCAGGAACTCGGCGGCGAAGAACCGCGCGAGCTCGCCGACGGTCATGCCGTGCTGCTGCACGATCGGCTTCCGGCCGACACCCGAGGCGAACGCCGGGTTCAGCATCGGCCCGGCGGCCTTGCCGCCCAACGGGTTCGGCCGGTCCAGCACGACGACCGCCGCACCGGCCTTCGCCGCCGCGACCATCGCCGTGTACAGCGACCAGATGTAGGTGTAGAACCGCGCGCCGACGTCGGCGATGTCGAAGACGACAGTGTCGACGCCCGCCTTCGTGAACATCCCGGCGAGCTTCGTCGCGTCGGCGCCGTACGCGTCGTAGACGGGTACGCCGGTGCGTGGATCGGTGTAGTCACCTTCGGAGCCGCCCGCTTGCGCGCTGCCGCGGAAACCGTGCTCCGGCCCGAACGCGGCGAGCGGCCGGACCCCGGCGGCGACCATCGAGTCGACGATGTGGTCGCCGCTCGCCAGTACTCCCGTCGGATTCGACAGCACACCGAGCTTGCGGCCGGACAGCGGCGCCCAGCCCTTCGCGGCGAGCACGTCCGCTCCGGTGCGGGTGAGCGGGGGACCTTTGCTCTCGCTTTCCGGCTGGGCCCCCGCGACGGAGGACCCGGCCGTCAGCGCGGGGACCGCGAGCACACCGGTGGTGAGGAAGTGGCGGCGGTTGAGGCTCACCAGGTCAGTCCGTGGCCGAAGGGGTACTTCACCGTGCCTACGTCCTTGCCCGCGGGAACGTCCACCGGCAGCTTGCCCTGCGGCTTCACCTTCCCGAGGATCACCTTCGCCAACGCTTCGAGCGAAGGCGAGATGTAGCCGTACGTGGCGAGCCACGTCTTGATCGGGTTCTCGTAACCGGCGTCGTACGGGATCTGGGCGGCGACCGCGACGACGGGTTTCCCGGTGTCGGCCAGCGCCTGCAACAGCTTGCCCTGCAAGGGATACGTACCGACGTTGTTGGTCAGCACGACGACGAGGTCGACGTTCTTCGCCGCCGCGACGGCCTGGGAGATCTGCGCGTCGGTCGGCGTCTGACCGGTCTGCAACGCGGTCGCCTGCGTTCCGTGCGCGGTGAGCTTCGCGGCCAGCGACGTCGTCGTGCTCACGCCCCAGCCGGTCACGAGTGTCTTCGCGGGCTGCTGCTCGAGCGGCAGGACACCGCCGTCGTTGCGGATCGCGGTGACCGACCGGTCGGCGATGCCTTGCGCGGTCGCGAGGTTGGCCGGCGTGCCGACCTTCGACATCACCTTGGCCGGGTCGACGAACGGCGAGGTCAGGATGCCCCGGTTCAGTTTGAGCTTGAGCACCCGCAGGACGCTCTCGTCGATGCGGCGCTCGGTCAGCTCGCCCTTGCGGACGGCGTCGAGCACGGAGTTGATCGCGAGTTCGAGGTTCACCGGCATGAGGAGCTGGTCGATACCCGCCTTGAGGGCCAGCACCGGGATCTCCGCGTCGGTGTGCATCTCGCGCACGGCGTCCATCGACAGCGAGTCGGTGACGACGACGCCGCGGTAACCGAGTTCCTCGCGCAGTTTGCCGGTGAGGATCGGCTTCGACAGCGTGGCCGGCTCGCCCGACGGGTCGAGGCTGGGGAACTGGATGTGCGCGCTCATGATCGAGTCGATGCCCGCCTTGATGGCGGCCTTGAACGGCGGCACGTCGGTCGCGCGCCAGCTGTCCTCGCTGCGGTCGATCCTGGGCAGCTCGTGGTGGCTGTCGGTGGCCGCGTCACCGTGACCGGGGAAGTGCTT
Source organism: Amycolatopsis sp. TNS106 (assembly GCF_019330265.1). Lineage (NCBI taxonomy): Bacteria > Bacillati > Actinomycetota > Actinomycetes > Pseudonocardiales > Pseudonocardiaceae > Amycolatopsis > Amycolatopsis sp. TNS106. Next base: position 6,904,212 of record NZ_CP024972.1, read on the forward strand.
CGCGGCGGCGGACACCGTCTCGGAGCGCCGTCCGGAGTTCTGGAAGCCCTTGACCTGCGCTTCGACGAACTGGCTCGCCAGCTCCGGGCGACCGGAGAAGGACCGGACACCGATCACCGGGTTGGCCGGGTTGGAATTCACGTCGGCGTCGGGTGCGAAGTCCTGGTTGATGCCGACGGCGCGCAGTTCGTGCCCGAGGATGCGGGCGGCTTCCTGCGCGGCCTTGGTGTCACGGCCCGCCGAGATCGCCATCGCGTTCGGCAGCTCGGTGGCGGGGGCACCCATCCGGGTGACCGTGCCGCCTTCCTGGTCGGTCGCGATCTGCAACGGGATACGGGCGCCGCTGCGGAGCGCGGCCCGCTGGAGCCCGTTCGAGAGCTTGGCGACCTGCACCGGGTCGTCGAAGTTGTCGCGGCTGTCGTTGTTGAAATAGATGACGCCGCCCAGGTGGTACTTCTCGATCACCTGCGCCGGGGTGTCGACGCCGAAGTCGGCCTTGTTCTTGGCGTTGACCTCGTCGGCGGACTTCCCGTTCACCCACGTGACGAACAGCTGCCCGACCTTCTGCTCCAGGGTCAGCCCGCGCAGCGTCCGCTGCGCCTCCACGTCCGCCGTCACCGGCTGCGCGGTCGCCGGAACCGCCACCGAGGCTCCGGCACCCAGGGTGAGCAGGCCCGCGAGGGGCAGGGCGAGCGCATGGATCCTCCGATGACGGGCGTGCGCGGTTCGGGTCGTCACCTCAAGCCTCCCAGATTCGTGCCTGACTCTCAGATGGAAAGAAGTCCACCTGGAAGCACTGATATCCGGAAGCTACCCACGAGCACTTTGCTTGTCCATCGGCCACCCGCACGAACGGTCCGTTCATACACAAAGGGACGCGAAGGGGCCTGTCACGCTTGAAAACGGGGGCAAAACACTGGCGGCGCCCGTCGGCAAGAAGCCGGCGGGCGCCGCCAGTCGGTGCGGACCACTCGGGCGACCAAGCGTGCAACTCTGGTCGTACCTTCATGGACTCGGCGTCCGGCGTCCCGGTACGCAGTCCCTAGACGACGAGCCTCCCGCGGCGCGCTGCGCGTGGGTACCCGGTGTCCGCACACGGAGATTCGCCGGGGTGGAACAGGCTTCTCTTCTACCTGTTCCCTGGCCGACCGAACGTCCGCACCTACTTTCTACGCCGTGAGCCGGGTCACTTCAAGTGCGCAGACGGGTGCACCGGTACAGAGGCTCGATCTAGTGACACGGGCACCCTCCGCGACGGACAATTCGCGGCCCTGACTGCGAAAACCGGTTCGGTACCGCCGTGTGGGTGTGCGCTCAGCGGGTACGTTTGCGCCGGTTGTAGCCGTACCAAGTGGCCCCCGCGGCGACGGCGCCGAGCGCGACTAAGCCGGCCGAGCGCGCCGGGATCCGGGTCCGCAGCGACATCGGGTGCTCGAAGGCGAGGATCTCCCAACCCTGCTCCGTCGCGTGCTTGCGCAGCACGCGGTCGGGGTTGACCGCGTGCGGCCGTCCGACGACCTCGAGGAGCGGGATGTCGGTGCTGGAGTCGGTGTACGCGTGGCACTGGGCGAGGTCGTAGCCGTAAGTCGCCGCGAGCTGCTTCGCCGCGACGGCCTTGTTCTCGCCGTAGCAGTAGAAATCGACTTCGCCCGAGTAGCGACCGTCCACGATCTGCATCCGCGTGGCGACGCTGCGCGTCGCGCCGAGCATTTCGGCGACGGGCGCGACGACTTCCTCGCCGGTCGCCGACAGCACCACGACGTCGTGCCCGTCCGCGCGATGCGAGGAGATCAGTTCCGCCGCCTCCGCGTAGACAAGCGGATCGACGACGTCGTGCAGCGTTTCGCGGACGATCGCGGAGACTTGCGCGACATCCCATCCGGCGCACAGCGCGGAAACCTCGGCCCGCATCCGCTCGGTCTTCGCCGCGTCCGCGCCCGCGAGGGAGAAGACGAGTTGGGCGTACGCGCTGCGAAGCGCGGCTCGGCGGTTGATCAGGCCTTCGCGCAAAAGCGGCTTGCTGAAGGCCAACGCGCTCGATGACGCGATGATCGTCTTGTCGAGATCGAAGAACGCCGCGACCTGGCTGGGCGTCGTACTGGGTCGGTCCACTCGCCAAGGATAGGAGAGCCGGACGGCCGCGCGCCCGTTGGTCGACCACGATCGGGATGCCGCGGTGGAAAATCCACGACCGCGTACCCGCTCCGGCGTGTCGTGCCGTTATCGAATTGTGGGTACGGAGGTCGCCCGCAACGGGCCGGTACCGGAGTTACAGTGAGATTGTCCGGTATTGCACCGGGCCCAGGTTCAGTCCGACCCCCCGGGGCTGAACCCCAGGCGGCCCTCGTCCCTCCCCCCTGGCGAGGGCCGCCTCCTTATCCCTTGCGGTGCCAATGGTTCAGACCTCGTTTCTCGTGAAAAGCGTGCCAGGACAAGGCTGAACTCGCCGGGAGTTCGTTAACTTTCTTTTCTCTCAACCCTTTTCGCGCTCTCGCCCCAGGGTGAGAGGTGTCCTGGATCCGTGCGGTGAAGGACCGACGAAAACCGGTTTCTCGTGGCGGAGTTGTCCACAACACCCCGGTTGTCCACAGGCGGGACGGAATGGCGTTGTGCGCGGCGGGGGCCGGCGCGACCGTGGAGTCATCACCCGAGTCCGACCGAATCACTGGGGGAGCCATGACCGCGGAACATCCGCTCGTCGTCGCCGGCGACGACATCCTGCTCGACGAGATCCTGCGCGTGGCCGCGGCCGCGGGCTGCGAGGTCGAGCGCGCATCCGATCTGGCCGCCGCCCGCGGAAGGTGGGCCCGCGCGCCGCTCGTGGTGCTCGACGAGGAAGCCGCGAGCGCGCCGAACCGCTTGCTGCGAAGGAACAAGGTCCTGCTGGTCTGCAAGGGCGCGCCGACGCCGGTGACCTGGGAGCGTGCCTTCAACACCGGTTCGGAGAAGGTCCTGTCGCTCCCGGACGAGGAAGGCGACCTCATCGGCGAGTTCGCCGACGTCGTCGACGGGCCCGCGCGTGACGACGGTGTCGTCATCGGGATCATCGGCGGGCGGGGCGGTGCCGGGGCTTCCGTGCTGGCGGCCGCCGTCGCGTACCAAGCGGAAAAGTCCGGCACCGGCGGGCTGCTGGTCGACTGCGACCCGCTCGGTGGCGGGGTCGACGTCCTGCTCGCCGCCGAACGCGATCGCGGGCCCCGCTGGCCGGAGCTCGACCTCGGCGGCAGGGTGTCCATGGCCGCTTTGAGCGAAGCCCTGCCGCGAAAGAAATACTCGACCGGCTCACTGTCCTTTGTGTCCTATGGCAGGGAAGGCCGCGGCCCCGGGCCGGAGGCGATCGAGGGTGTGCTGAACGCCGGACGGCGGGCGGGACGGACGGTCGTCTGCGATCTGCCGAGGTATTTCGGCGCCGAGACGGCCACCGTGCTCGGACTGGCCGATCTCGTCGTGGTCGTCGTACCCGCCGAACTCCGTGCCTGTGCCGCGGCGAAACAGGTCATCGCCAGGCTCGAACCCCACGCGACGAGGATCGGTGTCGCGGTCCGCGGGCCGTCGCCCGCCGGGCTGATCCCGCAGGAGATCGCCGACGCGGTCGGCGTCCCGCTCATCACGTCGATGGGCCGCGAGCGGGCTCTCTCGGTCGCGCTCGACCGCGGCGAATTCGTCCCGAGACATCGCGGGCACCTGGCCACGGCCGCCACCGAGGTCCTCGCGGCCGCGCGCGGAAACCTGGCCGGTGCCGCGCGATGACCGAAGATCTGGTCGAGCGGGTCCGGCGGCGGCTGGCCGGATCGGCGGCCCCGGCGGATCCGGTGAGCGTCGCGCGGGCGGTCCGCGCCGAAGCGGGCGGCGCACTCGGTCAGGACGCCGTACTCGGAGCGGTCCGGCTGGCCCGCGACGAGTTCGTCGGCGCCGGCCCGCTCGCGCCGCTTCTCGAAAAGTCCGGCGTCACCGACATTCTCGTCACCGCTCCCGACAAGGTCTGGGTGGACACCGGCACAGGCCCCAAGAAGACGGAGATCCGTTTCGCCGATGAGGAGGCGGTCCGCAGGCTGGCCCAGCGGCTCGCCCTCGCCGGCGGGCGGCGGCTGGACGACGCGCAACCGTTCGCCGACTGCTGGCTGCCTGGAGTGGGGCCACAGGGCCGGGTCAGGATGCACGCGGTACTCCCGCCGCTCGCGCCCGCCGGGACCTCCCTCTCGCTCCGCGTTCTCCGGCCCGCCACCCATGACCTCGCCGAGCTCCGGCTGCGCGGGGTGTTCGGCACCAGCGGTGCGGAGCTGCTCGACTCGGTCATCCGGCGACGGCTCGCATTCCTGGTCTCCGGCGCGACGGGGTCGGGCAAGACGACCTTGCTCGCCGCGTTGCTCGGCGCCGTGCCGCCGGGCGAGCGCATCGTCTGCGTCGAGGACGCCGGAGAACTGCAACCGGACCATCCACAGTTCGTCAGCCTGCTCACCCGCCCGGCCAACGTCGAGGGTGCGGGCGAGATCGGGCTGAGCGAACTGGTGCGGCAAGCGTTGCGGATGCGCCCGGACCGCCTGGTCGTCGGTGAGGTGCGCGGTGGAGAGGTGATCGCGTTGCTCAACGCGATGAACACCGGGCACGAGGGCGGCGGCTGCACCCTGCACGCCAATTCCTCGGAGGAGGTCCCGGCCCGCATGGAGGCGCTGGCCGCGCTCGGCGGCCTGAAACGGGACGCGCTGCACAGCCAGCTGACGGCGGCGGTGCGGGTGGTCCTGCACATGGTCCGGTTGCCGAGCGGGATCCGGCGGCTGGACGAGGTCGGTGTCCTTCGGTCCTTCCGAGGTGAGGCCAAAGTCGTTCCGGTGTGGAGCAAAGGCACCTGGATCGGTGACGAGACGCCCTTCGAGGAGCTGGCGGCATGAATCCCTGGTTCCTGCTCTCCTGCGGCGCGGGGCTGGCCTGCTGGCCTGAGCCGATGGTGCGCGCGCCGATCGCCTGGCGTTCGCCCCGGGTGGTTCGGACGGGCTGGTGGCCTCTGCCGGCGCTGCTCGTCCTGCCGTTCCTCGGGATCGGCTGGGCGGTGGCCGTACTCGTGTTCACCGTGACCGTCCGCCAGGAGGTCCGGTCGCGGGCACGGGCGAAGGCGGCGCTGGCCGAAGCCGAGCTCAGCGCGTCCGTGCTGCGGACGATGATCGGTGAACTCCGCGCCGGCGCCCATCCGGTGACGGCGGCCGAAGCCACCGCGGAGGCGATCCCCGCGGCGTCCGAGCGGCTGCGCGGACTCATCGCGGCCGCCCGGTTCGGTGGTGAGACCGTCGCCGATCCGGACGCGCCACCGGCGCTGGTGAACGCGTGGACGCTCGCGAACCGGTTCGGGCTGCCGATGGCCGACGTGCTCGATGCCGCGCGGCAGGACGCGGAGGCGGAAATCGGTTTCCGCCGCCGGCTCAAAGCCAAGATGGCCGGTCCCCGGGCGAGTGCCGCCGTGCTCGCGGCTCTCCCGCTGGTGTGCCTGCCGCTCGGCGAGGCGATGGGGGCGGGCCCCGTCCAAGTCCTCACCGGGACGGGCGCCGGGCAGCTGCTGCTCGTCGTGGGCAGCGGACTCGTCTGGGCGGGCACGGCATGGTGCCGGGCCCTCACCGGTCGGGTGGCGTCATGCTGACCGGCGCGGCGTTGATCCTGCTGGGTGGTGCCGTCTTCTGTTGGCCGTACGTGGCGACCGGAGGCGTAGCGCGGCCAGGCCGGCTGTTCACGCGGCTTCGGGAACGCCCGCCCCGGGACAAAGGCACCTTCGAACTCGTCCGGTCGGCGGCCACCCTCGATCTGCTGGCCGCCTGCTTGGCCGGCGGGCTGCCAGTACCCGTCGCGCTCGAGGCCGTCGTGCCGACCGCCTCTCCGAAGACCGCGGCTGCTTTGCGTTCGGTGGCGTCGCACCTCGCCGTGGGTGTCGAGCCGGCGGAAGCCTGGGCGCCGGTCCGTGACCGGCCTGGCCTGACCGAACTGGCCGTCGCCGCCGTCCGGACGGCGCGGGCGGGCACCGCGCTCGCCACGCACGCGAAGGACCTCGCGCGAAGACTGCGCGAGTCGCTTTCCACCGAGGCCGAGGAACGCGCGGAACGGGCGGGAGTGCTCCTGGCGGCCCCGATCGGCCTGTGCTTTCTCCCCGCGTTCCTGTGCCTCGGTGTCCTGCCCGTCGTGCTCGGCCTCGCCGGGCGGCTCGACGGCGTCCTCTGAGCGCCGGAGAGCGGCGCTGAAGAAAGCGCGAGAAGCGATCGAAAGACGTGAACACGGCCGCGTCGATCGCGGTCGCGGGTTCACCGACCGGCTATCACTGAAAGGCGATTCCCTTGAACAAGCTCCCCACCTTCCGTGAAGACGACGGCATGGCGACGATCGAATACGCCATCGCCACCCTGGCCGCCGCCGCGCTGGCGACCCTCCTCTACTTGGTCATCGACAGCGAACCCGTCCGCGCCGGGCTCACCGCGCTCATCGAGCGGGCCTTGTCGGTGAAGTTCTGATGCGCGGGGAGGATCGCGGCTCCGTCACGGTGGAGGCCGCGCTCGGCATCGGCGCGCTGACCTTCGTCTCGGCCCTGTTGCTCGCCGGGATCGGCGTCGCCTCCGACCAGCTCCGCTGCACGGACGCGGCCCGCGAGGCCGCCAGGCTGCTCGCCTGCGGCCAGCCCGCCCGTGCCGAACAGGCCGTGCGGGAGATCGCGCCGCCCGGCGCCCGGCTGAACATCGTCCGCGAAGGCGACACGATCACGGCCGGCGTCGAGGCCGAACCGGTCGCCGGGCTCCTGCCCGGTATCCGGCTGCGCTCCAGCGCCTTCGCCATCGCCGAGCCGGGGAGCGGGCCGTGACCGCCGACGATCGCGGCGTCGCGACCGTGTGGACCGCCTCGCTCGTCGCCGTCCTGGTCGCCGCGGCGGCGGTCGCCTTCTGGATCGGCGCGGCCGTCACGACCCGGCACCGTGCCGAGGCCGCCGCGGACCTGGCGGCGCTCGCGGCGGCATCACACGCGTCGGACGGTCCCGCCGCGGCCTGCGAACGGGCGCGGCAGGTCGCCGTCCGGATGTCGGTCACGCTGCTGAGCTGCCGGTGGGAACGCGGCGACGCCCTGGTCGAAGTGCGCTCTGAGCCGTCGGGCCGGCCGGCGGTCGCCGGTCGGGCGGAGGCACGGGCCCGGGCGGGTCCGGTCGACCGGCCACCGTGACGGACGTCGCCCGGTGAACGGTCGCCGGGCGGTGACCGGCCGGTAGTACGCGCGAGTAACCGCTGGGCGCGAGCAGCGGTCGTTGAGGCGCGGCGAGCGGTCGAACCCATGATCAGCTCGCCGCCGAACGGCCGCCCGCCGCTCATCCTGAGCGCCGTCACGCAGGCGGGAAGCCCAGGTCGGCTGCGACCAGCGGCTCCATCCCGGTCGCGCGGGCCCGTTAACCGGACGTCCGGCGTTCGGTCCGTCCGGTCGCACTACCGCGCGTTCATCGCTAAGTAACCGCCGGTTGTCGCGTGAGGTCTTCTCCCGATGTGCAACTTGCCGTTTATTGAGATGTGCGCCACTTCGAAAGCTCGCCGAGGCCGGTGCGGACAGAGACAGACACAGGACAGAGTTGACCTGAGGCAGGGACAGTAATGTTGGACGCGAATTGGCCGGACAGCTGGCGGGGCGCCTTCCGCATCGAAATGCGTGCGGAGGCGATCGGTCTCGCCTGGCGTGGCTGGCCGGTGCTCCCGGGTGCCGAGCCCGCGGCGCTCACCGCCGAAGGAGACGACCTCACCTGGCGGCGTCCCGTCCCGGCCCAGGACAACTGGCGCGAGCTGACCGAGACCCACCCGCACGAGGTCGCCACCTGGTTCGGCGACGACACGCACAGCCTGCTCGTCGCCACCGGCACCGTGCTCGACGCCATCGAGGTCGACGACGAGCTCGGCAAGGCCGCCGCCCGCCTGCTGCGCGCCACCGGGCACCCCGCCCCGATCGTCGCGATGCCGAACGGCCGCTGGCTGTTCCTCACCACCGTCGCCGCGAGCATCCCGCGGGAACTGGCCGACCAGGCCTCGATCCAGTGGCACGGTGCGAACGGCTACATCCCGCTGCCCCCGTCGCCGTTCCAGCACGGTGTCGTGCACTGGCGGGTCAAGCCCGAGGTCTGGGGCTGGCAGCTGCCCGAGGCCGCCGAGGTGCACGACGTGCTCGTCCGTGCGCTGGCCGGCGACCAGGCCGTCGCCCCGGTGGCGAGCCTCAGCACCGCCGCCTGATCAACCCACAATTTCAAACCACCAAGTGGCCGGACACGGACCCGTGCTGACGCAAAGCCCCGAGCACGGTGTCCAGAACGGCCACCGCCCCCGCCTTGTCCAGCGGATCGTTGCCGTTCCCGCACTTCGGCGACTGGACGCAGGACGGGCAGCCGGCCGGGCACTCGCAGGAAACGATCGCCTCCCGCGTTGCGGCCAGCCAAGGGACAATCGCGGCAAACCCGCGGTCGGCGAATCCCGCACCCCCGGGATGGCCATCGTGCACGAACACCGTCGCCTCCCCGGTGTCTTCGTGCCACGCGGTCGACACCCCGCCAATGTCCCAGCGGTCGCAAGTAGCGAACAGCGGTAGCAGGCCGATCGCCGCGTGCTCGGCGGCATGCAGGGCACCGGGGACGCGCGCCGGATCCAACTCGGCGCCCGTCCCCGGTGCCCCGCCAAGTTCCTCGGTCCCCACCCTGGAGCCTCCGGTCCCCACCGGCTCCAGAACTTCGGTCCCCGACCGATGGCCCCCGGTCCCCGCCACGCCATCGGACGCGCCGAGCAGCTCGGCGGAGATCGTGTACCAGACGGCACGCGTGTGCAGGCTCTGCTCCGGCAGATCCAGCGGAGTCTGGTCCAGCACCTCACCGGACGGACGTCTCCGCAAGTAGCCGACCACTTGCGAGCTCACCGAAACCTCGCCCAGGTTCACCGTGACCCCGCCGTGCACTCGCTTCTCTTCGGTGCGCAACACGCTGATGTCGACGATCTCGCGCGGTGACGTGGTCCAGTCCGGGTCCTCCGCGTGAACCAGGGCGAGCCCGGTCTCCAGATCCAGTTCGTCGACCACGTAGGACGAACCCTGGTGCAGGTACACCGCGCCGGGATGGACCGCGTAACAGGCGGAACCCGGGTCGACGGTGCCGAGCATCCGGCCGGAATCGGCTTCCACCACGGCGATCTGCTCGCCACCGGAACCCCGGATGCCGACCTCGGCGTGCGGCCGGTCGCGCGAGGTCCAGTACCAGCCGCTCGTGCGGCGGCGGACGATCTTCTCCTTGACCAGATCGGCGAGTACGGCGCGTGCCGCGTCACCGCCGAAGGCCGCGACCTCTGGTTCGGTCAGCGGGAGTTCGGCGATGGCGCAGGCCAGTTGCGGTCCGAGCACATACGGATTCGACGGGTCGAGGACGGCGGCCTCCACCGGTCGGTCCAGGATCGCGGCCGGATGGTGCACGAGGTAGGTGTCCAGCGGATCGTCGCGGGCCACGAACACGACCAGTGCCGCGTCGCCCGCGCGCCCGGCCCGGCCCGCCTGTTGCCAGAACGAAGCGAGCGTCCCCGGATAGCCTGCCAGTACCACCGCGTCCAGCCCGGCGATGTCGACACCGAGTTCGAGCGCGTTCGTCGTCGCGACACCGAGCAACCGCCCGGACAGCAACGCCGCTTCGAGGGCTCGCCGTTCCTCCGGGAGATATCCGGATCGGTACGCGGCGACGGATTCCGCCAGCGCACCGTCCACTTCGGACAGAATGCGCCTGGCGCCGAGCGCGGTCAGCTCCGCGCCCCGCCGCGACCGGACGAAAGCCAGCGAGCGAGCGCCTTCGATGACCAGTTCGGCGAGGATCCGGGAAGCCTCGGCCCCCGCCGAACGCCGCACCGGCGCCCCGTTCTCGCCCGAGAGTTCCGACAGCAGCGGGGGTTCCCACAGCGCGACCGTGCGCTCGCCGCGCGGCGAGCCGTCCTCGGTGACGGGGACACAGTCGTGTCCGGTGAGTTTCGACGCGAACGCCGCCGGGTCCGCCGTCGTCGCGGACGCGAGGACGAAGACCGGCGAAGCGCCGTAGTACGCCGCGACCCTTCGCAGCCTGCGCAGCAGCAGCGCCACATGGGAACCGAAGACACCGCGATAGCTGTGGCATTCGTCGACGACGACGAACGAGAGCCGTCGGAAGAACCGGGACCAGCGCGCGTGTGACGAGAGGATCCCGCGGTGCAGCATGTCCGGGTTCGTGAACACCCAGTTCGCGTGCGCGCGGACCCAGTCCCGCTCCTCCAGCGGAGTGTCGCCGTCGAACGACGCCGGCCGGGTCTTCTTGATGTCCAAAGAGGACACTGCGCGCAGCTGGTCGGCGCCGAGCGCCTTGGTCGGCGACAGGTACAGCGCCGTGGTCCGCTCGTCCTCGACGAGTGCCGAGAGCACCGGCAACTGGTACGCGAGCGACTTGCCCGAGGCGGTGCCGGTCGAGATCACGACGTGCCTGCCCGCGCGAGCCAGGGACGCGGCCTCCACCTGATGCCGCCATGGCGCCTCGACCCCGTTCGCCTTCAGCGCCTCGACGACCGGACCCGCCGCCCACTCCGGCCAGTCCACGCGATCCGCCGGACGGGCCGGCAACTCGGCCACATGGGTGACCGGGTACAGCGAAGCCGGGATCCCCGCCGTCGCGCGGTCGAGAAGCCGCCGGCCCTTGCCGGATCGCACCGTGCCGTCCACCTTCGGAAGCTTGGCACAGCGCACCGACAGAAACGGTCCGCCGCCGGACAGAACAGGCACTGGAAGCGGCCCCCGATGATCGATACAGTGACCAGCCTCACAAGATTACGGAACGTACGGTGGCGGGGACGCCTTGCCGCCCGCCATCCCACTACCAATACACTCCCGCAATCCACACCGTCTGTGGCGAGCGTCATGTGAGACGTGCCTTGCAGTGCGACTAGCGTGACGTTCGGCTCAGATCCCCATGCCAACGTCGGCACGCCGGTTCCATCGGCGGATCGTCGTTGGCCAACGGCGACGTCTCCAGGAGGACGAATGTCCCGGCAGTTCCTCGCGGAGGGCGAACTCACGCTCTCCGGAGGTGGTTACACCATCGTCGGTGTGATCGCCGTGGTCGCCCTTGCCGCACTGGTCATCGGCTACGTTCTGCTCAAGGAGGTCTTGGCCGCCGGCCAGGGCACCTCCAAGATGCAGGACATCGCGAAGGCAGTGCAGGAAGGCGCGGCTGCCTATCTCAAACGGCAGCGCAACACCCTCGTGATCTTCGGGGGAATCGTGTTCGTGCTGCTCTTCGCTTTGCCGGCCGATGACTGGAACGAGAAGATCGGCAGGTCCATCTTCTTCTTGGTCGGCGCCGGATTCTCCTTCGCGATCGGCTATCTCGGCATGTGGCTGGCGACGCAGGCGAACCTTCGCGTCGCGGCCGCTTCGCGCGAGGAAGGCGGTCGCGAGAAGGCGATGCGCCTGGCCTTCCGCACCGGTGGCGTCGTCGGCATGATCACCGTCGGTCTCGGCCTCTTCGGCGCCGCGGTGGTCGTCCTGGTCTACACCGGACAGGCCCCGAAGGTGTTGGAGGGCTTCGGTTTCGGTGCCGCGCTGATCGCGATGTTCATGCGTGTCGGCGGCGGTATCTTCACGAAGGCCGCCGACGTCGGCGCGGACCTGGTCGGCAAGGTCGAGCAGGGCATCCCCGAGGACGACCCGCGCAACGCGGCCACCATCGCCGACAACGTCGGTGACAACGTGGGCGACTGCGCCGGCATGGCGGCGGACCTCTTCGAGTCGTACGCGGTCATGCTCGTCGCGGCGCTGATCCTGGGTAGCACGGCCTTCGGCGTGCACGGCCTGATCTTCCCGCTCATCGTTCCCGCCATCGGCGTGATCACCGCGGTCATCGGTGTCTACATCACCAAGGCCAAAGCGGGTGAAGGCGGCCTGGTCACGATCAACCGCTCGTTCTACATCTCCGCGGGGATTTCCGCGGTGCTCTCGACGATCGCCGCGTTCGTCTACCTGCCCGGTTCGTTCTCCGAGCTGACCAGCGGTGCCACCAACGAGTCCGGCAGCCCGGCGCTGATCGCGACCATCTCGGTGATCATCGGCATCGTGCTCGCGGCGGTCATCCTCAAGCTGACCGGCTACTACACCGGCACCGAGCACAAGCCGGTCAAGGAGGTCGGCAAGTCCTCCGAAACCGGTGCGGCGACGGTGATCCTGGCCGGAATCTCGGTCGGTTTCGAGTCCGCCGTGTACACCGCGCTGGTCATCAGCGCGGCCGTGTTCGGTGCGTACCTGCTCGGTGGCGGCGTCGCGCTGTTCGCTGTGGCGCTGGCCGGTACCGGTCTGCTCACCACGGTCGGCGTCATCGTCGCGATGGACACCTTCGGCCCGATTTCGGACAACGCGCAGGGCATCGCCGAGATGTCGGGTGACGTCGACGAGGACGCGGCGCAGATCCTCACGGAACTCGACGCGGTCGGCAACACCACCAAGGCCATCACCAAGGGCATCGCGATCGCCACGGCGGTCCTCGCGGCGACGGCGCTGTTCGGGTCCTATCAGGACGCGATCAGCAAGGCGCTGAAGTCGATCCCGGAGGCGGCCGAGGCGAGCACGAGCGCGGTGAACTTCTTCGTGAACTCGGTGGTCAGCCCGAACACCCTGGTCGGTGTGATCATCGGTGCCGCGGTCGTGTTCCTGTTCTCCGGTCTCGCGGTCAACGCGGTGTCCCGTGCCGCCGGCGCGGTCGTCTACGAAGTGCGCCGCCAGTTCCGGGACATCCCGGGGATCATGGAGGGCACCACCCGTCCCGAGTACGGCCGGGTCGTCGACATCGTCACGCGTGACTCGCTGCGTGAGCTGACCACGCCCGGTCTGCTCGCGGTCTTCGCCCCGATCGCGGTCGGCTTCGGCCTCGGCACCGGCGCGCTCGCCGGCTACCTGGCCGGTGCGATCGCTTCCGGCACCCTGATGGCGATCTTCCTCGCCAACTCCGGTGGCGCCTGGGACAACGCGAAGAAACTCGTGGAGGACGGAAGCCACGGCGGCAAGGGTTCGGACGCGCACGAGGCCACCATCATCGGTGACACCGTGGGTGACCCGTTCAAGGACACCGCCGGTCCGGCGATCAACCCGCTGATCAAGGTGATGAACCTGGTGTCGGTGCTGATCGCCCCCGCGGTCGTGCAGTTCTCGATCGGCGCGGACGCGAACGTCGCCGTCCGGATCGGGATTTCGCTGGTCGCCGTCGCGATCATCGTCGCCGCGATCGTCGTCTCGAAGCGGCGCGAGTCGGTTCTTTCCGACAACCCCGCGCAAGCGAAGGCGTAACTCCGAAAGTTCCGCCCGCCGGGCCCGCCACGATCTCCCGTGGCGGGCCCGGCGTCTGTCCGGCGAGGGCTAATGTCTGCGCGTCACACCGATCCGATCCGGGGAGTCCCTGCCATGAGGCGTTCGATCATCCTGTTCGCCGCCGCTTTCCTGCTGGCGGGCTGTGGTGGCGCGGAGCCGGCGGCCGCTCCTTCTCCTTCTTCTCCCGCGCCCATGGCCGGAAGTTCCTGGATGGACGGTTTCTGCGGTTCGCTGATCGACTTCGCCAAGATCGGCGATTTCAGGATGCCCGATTTCGAGCAGGACGACGTCGCCGGCGCGCGGAAGGTGATGGACGAGGCCTTCGGGGTGTTCGCGCCCGGTTTCGACAACGCGGTCACCGGTTTGGGGAAGCTCGGCCAGGCGCCGAGCGCGGAAGCCGACGCGGCGCGCGAGAGCATCGTCGCCGCGCTGACGCCGATCCGGGACAAGGTGCTCGCCGCGAAGGCCGCGCTCGACGCGGCGCCGAAGGACGACAAGGCCGCCGTGGCGGCCGCCGCGGTTTCCTTCCGGCAGATCGGATCCGACATCAACGACATGCCCGAACCGTTCCAGCAGCTGGAAACGAACGTTTCGTTGAAAACACTGGCCGCGCAGGCCCCGAACTGCAAGAAGCTGCCTTCCTGACGCTTCTTTCCGCCGCGTTGATTTGCATTGCCCACCGGTATCGGTACCGTCGGGGGCCAGCCGGGAAGTCGTCAGGTCGGGAGGTGTTTTCGTGCGGCCGCGGTTCACCGTCCTTGCCGCGCTAGCAACAGGTATCGGACTCGGCCTCGCCGGGTGCGGGCACCAGCCCGCGGTGACTTCCCACGCCAGACAAGAAGGTCTCGCGACGGTCAGCGCGTCGGAGGCCGACCCCGCCTCCGCTTGGACAGAGGGATACTGCGGCGCGGCGGGCGGCCTCGTCCGGACGCTGGCGACGCTGCCCAGCGTCGATCCGAGCACGCCGCAGCAGGCTTCCCGGACGTCCAGCGAGCTGATGACCTCGGTGGTCGAAGGGCTGGATCGCACGTCCGCGGCCTTCGAGAACCTCGGTCCGGCGCCGGTCGCGGGCGGTGACTCTTCGCGTACGTCCGCCGTCGCCCAGCTTGAAGGCATCCGGGCCCGCGCCGACGACGTCCGTCACCGCCTCGGCTCCTCAAGCGACCCCGAAGCGACGAAGACGGCGCTTCGTGACGCGAGGACGTCCCTCGACGAACTAGACCGCCTCGACCTTCTCAGGGGCCTTAACGACGTTCCTCAGCTCGCTGCGGCGAGCAGCCGGATCCCGATTTGCCAGGAATTGGTCAAACAACCTCGCTGAGTCACCCCGCGATCACTGGCCATGACTCGAACTTGTGTTCTATTCTGTCCGGGTGGACGGGACGATCTCGCTCTTCTCGGCGGAGGCGAGCGGGCCGGGGCTCGCCGACCTCGCCGGTGTGCTGTGCGGGCCCGGGCGGATGACGGGTTTCGGGCGGACGGCCGCGCGGCTGTCCGCCGTGGTCGACGAGCCGTGGCGGGCGGGTGCCCTCGCCAGGGAATGCCGTCGGCGCGGCGCGGAGGCGCAGGTCTCGGCCGCCGAATGCGGGCGGCCGCTCGTGAGGACGCCGTTCCGTGTCGACCTGCTGCCCCTGGAGCAGCGCTGGAACCGTGGTGAAGAGAAGGTCCTGCCGGAGGGCTTCCGGCTCGACGGGGCGATGTTGAGAATGTGGGCGCTCGCGGCGGGCAGTCCCCAGGGCAACGGCTACCTGCTCGCGCTCGATCCGGAGGCGCCGGAGACGCACGAGCGGCTGATCACGGCGCTGGCCCAGCTGGGCGTGCCGGCGAAGGCGCAGAAGGGTGAAGAAGCGCTGCTTCGGGTCACCGGACGAAGGCGGCTCGCGCATGTGCTGGAGCTGATCGGAGACGCGCCGGCGGGTGCCGAGCCCGCTTGGCCGAGCCTGGTGCCCGTGGTCCGTGCGGTTTGAACTCGTGAGTGGTGAGGACGGTCAGGACAGCCGTGGCTTGGTGTCCGCTGCCGAGCGGTTTCGCGTGCTGGGGACGGCTCGCGTGAGTGGGGAGACGACACGTGTGTTCAGACGGCCGACTCTCGTGATGGGACGGACGACACGTGCGCTTGACCCGAGTACGGGAGTGTCGTCCATTCAGTCACGCGTGTCGTCCGCCTGATCACACGTGCCGTCCGCCTGATCACGCGAAAAGGCCGTCTGGTCACGCGCGGGCTGGACGGCACAAAGCCCTCGTGAGTGGCTAGGACGGTCAGAACCGACTAGCCGCTCACGAGGGGGTGAGACGTCAGGGTTTAGGCGCCCGGCAGTTCGGGTTCGAGAGGTCGAGTTCACTGTGAGAGAGACAGGAGGTCAGCTGGTAGGTCTGCTGCCCGTAGTTGATGCCCTTCCGCACGGTCACCTTCCCGGCCGCGTCGACCTCGCACGGGTTGTTCATCGTGCACCGCTGGCCGCTTTCGTTGCCGGTGTTGTTGACGCCGACGACCTTGCCCGTCGACCTCTCGACGATCGGCGAACCCGAAGTCCCGCCGATCGTCTTGCACGCCGAGGTGTACCTGATCGAGTCCTTCCAGACCCAGTTCGCTTCGCGCAGCTCGTGGACGAAGCCGTCGACGTTGCAGGAGTAGATCTTCTTCCAGTAACCCGACACCACGTCCATCCCGATGCCCGCCGACGGACGGGTCGGCGAGAGCGTCAGCGGGGCGATACCGTAGGCCGACTTGATCTTGGCGTAGCTGGTGTCGAGCTGGTAGAGCGAGACGTCGGTGTCGGTCATCGTCGCGTAAAGCAGCTTCTTCGCCTTGAGCGTGCCGAGCGAAGAGCGGCCGTCCTTGGACAGCAGGCTGAAGGTCCGCGACGACGGCTTGTCGACGATTACTTCTCCGGGGTCCGGGAAACCTTCTTGCAGGCAATGGCCGTTGGAAAGGACGAGGGCGGGGTCGTCGAGGCTCGCCTCGGGTGGTTTGACCACCGACCCGGAGCAGTTCGACAACGCCACGGTTCCGGCGAAAGTGGTCGTGGCCGCTTGCGCCGGCGCGGTGCCGACCAGTGCGGACGCGGTCAGCATGGCGAACAGCGTGCCGAGGAGTCGTCGGGTCACGTGGAGTCCTTTCGGGTCGGCGTGGACATCAAGTGAAGCGTTGGCGGGCGGCGAGCCACCACCGTCGAACGGAGGGTGTTCGCCCCGTCACGCGGGACCCCAGGCGGACGTGTCCGACATCACGTGCTAGGTGTTGAAAGGAAACATCGACGAGGTCAGCGGCGATGCGCTGGACACACGATCGGCGGCGTGTTGCACCACCTAGCCGTGGTCCGGGCGGTGCGAGCGTGCACACTGACGGGTCGAGAGGCGGCGCGAAGGCGCCGAAGATGAGCGGAGAGCAGGACAGCGTGGCAGGAGCACGGACGAAGAAGACCGCGGCGTCGGACGACGGCGCGGGCCGTCGTCGGCTGGTGATCGTCGAGTCGCCGACCAAGGCCCGCAAGATCGCCCCGTACCTCGGCGGTAACTACGTCGTGGAGTCCTCCGTCGGACACATCCGCGACCTCCCTCGCGGCGCGGCCGACGTCCCCGCCCAGTACAAGGGCGAGTCGTGGGCACGGCTGGGTGTCGACGTCGACAACGACTTCAAGGCGCTCTACGTCGTCACGCCGGACAAGAAGTCCAAGGTCACCGAACTGAAGAGCCTCCTCAAGGACGTCGACGAGCTCTACCTCGCCACGGACCCCGACCGCGAGGGCGAAGCCATCGCGTGGCATCTGCTGGAGACCCTCAAGCCGAAGGTCCCGGTGCGCCGGATGGTCTTCCACGAGGTCACCGAGCAGGCGATCCGCGCCGCGGCCGACAGCACCCGCGAGCTCGACGGAGACCTCGTCGACGCGCAGGAGACCCGCCGCATCCTGGACCGCCTGTACGGCTACGAGGTCTCGCCCGTGCTGTGGAAGAAGGTCATGCCGAAGCTTTCGGCGGGCCGCGTGCAGTCCGTCGCGACCAGGATCGTGGTCGAGCGGGAGCGCGAGCGCATGCGCTTCACCTCGGCGTCGTACTGGGACATCTCGGCGACGATGGACGCCGGCGCCGACGCGTCTCCGCGCAACTTCCCGGCCAGGATGATCGCCGTCGACGGCGCGCGACTGGCCACCGGCCGTGACTTCGGCTCCGACGGGCAGCTGAAGGCGTCCAACAACGAGATCCGCGTACTGGCCGAGGCCGACGCGGTCCGGCTGGCCGAAGCGCTGAAGAACCGTGACTTCAAGGTCGCGAGCGTCGAGGAGAAGCCGTACACGCGGAAGCCGTACGCGCCCTTCATGACCTCGACCCTGCAGCAGGAAGCGGGCCGCAAGCTGCGGTTCACCTCCGAGCGCACCATGCGGATCGCGCAGAAGCTGTACGAGAACGGGTACATCACTTATATGCGTACCGACTCCACGACGCTGTCGGAGTCGGCGATCTCGGCGGCGCGCAGCCAGGCGACGCAGCTGTACGGCAAGGAGTACGTCTCGCCGTCGCCGCGCCAGTACACCCGCAAGGTGAAGAACGCGCAGGAAGCGCACGAGGCGATCCGTCCTTCCGGCGAGGTCTTCCGCACGCCGGGCCAGGTCGCGAAGGATCTGGACACCGACGAGTACCGGCTTTACGAGATGATCTGGCAGCGCACGATCGCGTCGCAGATGGCGGACGCGAAGGGCACCACGATGTCGGTGCGCATCGTCGGCACCGCCACCAGCGGCGAGGAGGTCACGTTCGCCTCGTCGGGCCGCACGATCACCTTCGCCGGGTTCCTGAAGGCGTACGTCGAGGCCGTCGACACCGAGAGCGGTGGCGAGGCGGACGACAAGCAGAGCCGTCTCCCGCAGCTGGTCAAGGACCAGGCGCTGACCGCGACCGAGCTGAGCCCGGACGGGCACACCACGTCCCCGCCGGCGCGGTACTCGGAGCCGAGCCTGGTCAGCAAGCTCGAAGAGCTGGGCATCGGCCGCCCGTCGACGTACGCGTCGATCATCAAGACCATCCAGGACCGCGGCTACGTGTGGAAGAAGGGTTCCGCGCTGGTGCCGTCCTGGGTCGCGTTCGCCGTGATCGGGCTGATGGAGCGACACTTCGAGCGGCTGGTCGACTACGACTTCACCGCCGGCATGGAGGACGAGCTCGACCGCATCGCCGCCGGTGACGAGCACCGCACGCAGTGGCTGTCGAAGTTCTACTTCGGCGGAGACATGGGCGTCGACGGTTCGGTCGGCCGTCTCGGCGGGCTGAAGAAGCTGGTCGGCTCGGGCGTCGAGGACATCGACGCCCGCGAGATCAACTCGATCCCCCTGTTCACCGACGCCGACGGGCACACCGTCGTGGTGCGTGTCGGCCGCTACGGCCCGTACCTCGAGCGCGAGGTCGACGGGACGTCGCAGCGGGCGAACCTGCCCGAGGATCTGCCGCCGGACGAGCTGACCAAGGACATCGCGGAGAAGCTGTTCGCGACGCCGCAGGAAGGCCGCGTACTCGGCAAGGATCCGGTCAGCGGACACGAGATCGTGGCGAAGGAAGGCCGCTTCGGCCCGTACGTCACCGAGCTGCTGCCTGAGCCCGAGCCGCTGCCCGAAGGCGCCACAGCCGCGCAGAAGAAGGCCGCGAAGGCGAAGCAGCCGAAGCCGCGTACGGGTTCGCTGTTCAAGTCCATGTCGATCGAGACGATGACCCTCGAAGACGCGCTGAAGCTGCTCTCGCTGCCGCGCGTGGTTGGCAAAGACCCGGAATCCGGCGACGAGATCACCGCGCAGAACGGGCGTTACGGGCCGTACCTGAAGAAGGGCACGGACTCGCGTTCGCTCACGACCGAGGATCAGCTGTTCTCGATCACGCTCGAAGAGGCGCTGAAGATCTACTCGGAGCCGAAGCAGCGTGGCCGGTCCGCCACCGCGAAGCCGCCGCTCAAGGAACTGGGCGACGACCCGGTGTCCGGTAAGCCGATGGTGGTCAAGGACGGCCGATTCGGTCCGTACGTGACCGATGGCGAGTACAACGCGACGCTGCGGAAGTCGGACAGCATCGAGGAGTTGACCGCCGAGCGCGGCGCCGAACTGTTGGCCGAGAAGCGCGCGAAGGGCCCGGCGCCCAAGCGCAAGGCTCCCGCGCGGAAGACGGCGGCGTCGAAGACGACGGCCACCAAGTCGACCGCGGCCAAGAAGACCACCGCGGCCAAGTCGACGGCGACCAAGACCGCGGCGGCGAAGAAGCCCTCGACGCGCTCGACGGCCACGAAGACGAAGTAGCTCCCTTAGCGCGCTAGAACGGGCCGTTACTTGCAAATTTGCAAGTAACGGCCCGTTCATAGCATCCGGGGGCAGAAGCGAAGGTTCGTCCGGGGGCAGGAAGCGGCCCGGTGATCGGCCGCAGGCGAGACAGGACGAAGTGCGTCCGGGGCGAGCTGCGGCACGGCCTCCCAATCCCAGCGGGTGATCCGGGCGCGTTCGGATCACTTAGGCGCACGAAGGTGGTCCAGTACGCGATCATCTGCGCCGAAAGACGTTTCCGCGCCTCGCCCGGCGACTGTTCGAGCGCGATGCCGAGGGCGGGAACGGAGTCAACCGACACCCGACAGGACGGCCGGGCGTTCCGGCGAGCAGGAAAGACCGGCCTCCACCGGACACCGGATCCTCGTCGAGGCGCCGCCGAGGAAGATCTTCAGCGACGCGCGCATCCGGGTGCGTTAGCGCGGCGGCGAATCCGAGGTTCGGCTCCAGGTGCGCCCGCGGCGCCTCGCTCTCGGACGAGTTCCTCCTTGTCCGCGAAGCGGGTTTCGCCTGGCGTGCGGGGGTAGCCGAACTCGGCGATCGACCCAATGACAGTCGTCACTGGCTGTGCGCATCGCGCACTTTCGGTGACCGAAATGTGACTGTGAGCGGTACCTGTCACATGTAAACGATGGTGAGCTGGAGGGGGACCGCGCGTAGTGAAGGGTTTCTGTCACTAGTTGTGAGCGTTAGTTGTCAGTAGTGCGTACATGGGTTGATTTTGTGGGTGACGGGGCGTCGAAGGGCTCCTGGGCCGAGGGGAGTCACATCGGTCACGTGGCGCAGTGATGCTGTGCCACCGGCACTTTGGTGGGGGCGGGGCGCCGTCCTGTATGGGGTGGGTCGTGCGCTGTTCAGGGCGGGGGCGGCTGGGTCTGGGGGTAGGTGGGGAGGTCGATGGCGTCTGAGGGTGGGTTGGTGAATCGGGTGGCGAGGCGGCTGATTTTGGGGTTGGTGGCGAGGTTCGCGATGGTGTTGAGGAGCCGGATGCCGGTGCGGGTTTTCGGGGAGGCCAGCCGGGGTGCGATCCAGGGGACTTTCTGTGCTTGTGCGACGTAGGGCCGCATGATGGTTTCGTAGGCGCGGAAGGCGTCGCTGTGGTCGGTGTGTCGGCTGAGTTCGCCGGCGAGGACGTAGGCGCCGACGAGAGCGAGGCTGGTGCCCATACCGCTGAGCGGGGAGGCGCAGTAGGCGGCGTCACCGACGGCTGCGATGCGGCCGCGTGACCACTTCTTGAGATGCATCTGGCCGATGGATTCGAAGTAGAAGTCCGGGGAGTCGGCCATGGTGTCGAGCACGCGTGGGGTTTCCCAACCGGCGTCGGCGTAGTGGCGGCGCAGGAAGTCCTGCTGTGCAAGGGCTTGCAGCCGTTCGAGCCCGCGTTGCGGGTACAGGAAGGACAGTGACGCGCGGGTGGTGCCTTGGTTGTCGGGGCGCAGGAGGACGACGCGGCGGCCGGGGGCGTTGTACCAGCGGGCCCAGCGGCCGTCGGACGCGGCGCGGGGGATGGTGAAGTAGGCGGTGTAGAGGCCGAACGAGCGGGTGCGGGCGATGTCGGCGAAGACGAGGTCCCGGGTTCGGGATCGGAGGCCGTCGGCGAGGACGACGAGGTCGAATCGCCGGTCCGCGCCGTTTCGAAAGGTGACGTCCACGCCGTCGCTGGTGTCGGTCAACCCGGTGATCTCGTCGCCGAAGACGTAGTCGACATCGTCTCGGGTGCGCTGGTGAAGCAGGCCGGCGAGTTCGCCGCGCAGGAGTTCCAGTTCGGTGACGAACCCGTCGCCATCAAGGGAATCGGTGCCGAACGACGCGCGGATCCGGTTGCGGCCGTCGACGAAGTGCACTCCCTCCTCGTGGGTGACGCGGTCGCGGGCGGCCTGCTCGAGGCCCATCCGTTCGATGACGGTGCGACCGGCGCCGCGCAGGTCGACGGTCTGCCCGCCAGGACGTAGTTCCGGTGCGCGTTCGATCACGGTCGCGGTCATGCCGTGCTGGTGGAGCCAGTAGGCGAGTGCGGGTCCAGCGATGCTGGCGCCGGAGATCAGGACGGTGCGGGACATGGGTGTCCTCCTCGCGAAGCGGTGGCGGGGCCTGATCATGGGCACCGGTGCGGTGCTCATGATCAGCGGGAGCCTTCGGCGGTCCGGGACGCTGGCGCGGCGCTCGCCAGCGTGGTGTCCGCGTCCACGATGTCCGCCGGTGTCGTGGCGTCGGTACCGGCGGCGAGGTCCGCGTCGTCCGGGCGGGCGCGTCGGGGGAACAGCGGTGAGATGAGCAGGAACAGTCCGATGACGATCGCCTGGACCACGAGGGCGTCACGGAAGCTCTCGGTGACCGCGCCGCTGAGGGCGCCGGCGAAGAACACGGTGCTGAACACCGCGACACCGACCGAGCCGCCGATGGACTGGACCGCGGACAGGACGCCGGAGGCGGAGCCGACCTCGTCATCGTCGACGGCACCGAGCACGGTGTTGAACACCGCGGCGATCACGATTCCCGAGCCGATGCCGGCGACGGCGCTGCCGGGCACGATCCGCCAGATCGTGAAGTCGGTGGTGTCGGCAAGGGCGAGCCACAGCCAGGCGACACCGGCGAGCTGGACGATGGCTCCGGCCTGCAACACCCGGCGGCCGAGTTTGGCGGCGAGCAGGCCTCCGCTGATCGTGCCGCCGACGGCGGTTCCCAGTGCGACCGGGAGGTTGCCCAGCCCGGCCTGTCCGGCGGTGAACCCCTGGCCGATCTGCAGGAAGAACGTCAACACCAGCTGGGTGCCGATCATGCCGCCGAAGAACAACGCGACCGCGACCAGCCCGACGGTGAACGCGGGTTTGCCGAACAGGGCCGG
The DNA here is from genome assembly GCF_019330265.1 of Amycolatopsis sp. TNS106. Lineage (NCBI taxonomy): Bacteria > Bacillati > Actinomycetota > Actinomycetes > Pseudonocardiales > Pseudonocardiaceae > Amycolatopsis > Amycolatopsis sp. TNS106. The sequence continues at coordinate 6,926,697 of NZ_CP024972.1, forward strand.
GGTGACCAGCGGATCGCGGCCCAAGCGCACGACCCGGCGCTGCCACAGCGCGAATCCGACGTAGCCGAGCGCGGCGGCGGACAGCGAAAGCCACGTCCACAACGGCCATCCCGCGGCCTGTCCCTCGTTGAGCGGAAGGACCAGCAGCGCGGACGCGGCGGCGACGAACACGGCTCCGACGACGTCCACGCGCAGGGTCCTGGTCCCGACGCCGCGGGGCACCAGCCGCCAGGCGAACACCAACGCCGCGAGACCGACCGGGACGTTGACCAGGAACACCAGGCGCCAGCCGAGACCGAACAGGTCCCAGTCGACCAGCGCGCCACCCAGTACCGGGCCCAGGACACCGCCGAGCCCCAGCACCGGCCCGAAGATCGCCAGGGCCTTGGTGAGATCGCGGGGAGCCAGGTTGTCGCGCAGGATGCCGAGGCCCTGCGGCAGCATCATCGCCCCCGCCACGCCCTGGACCAGCCGGAAGGTGATCAGCGTTTCGATGCTCGGCGCGATCGCGCACAGCAACGACGCGAGAGTGAAGGCCACGAGCCCGAACAGGAACATCGGGCGGCGTCCGTAGCGATCGCCGAGCCGCCCGCCCAGCACGAGGCCCGCGCCGAGAGTCAGGGCGTAGCCGCCGATCACCCACTGCAAACCGACCGGACTCGAATCCAGCGACTTTTCCAGCGACGGGCCCGCCACGTTGACGATCGTCGAGTCGAGCAGATCCATCAGCTCGACGACGAGCACCGTGGCCAGCAGCCACCACACCGCCCTCGGCGATATCTTCTTCTCTGATACAGCCATGATTTTCTCCGGATTCTGGTGATAGCGCCCGTTTCAGGGCGTGTTCGTACGCCGGAGGACATCCGCGCGGAACGAACGCGCCCCCGCTGGGTAGGTGTGGCGGCTTGCCGGCCGCAGCGAGATGTCAGCCCTGGGGGAAGGAATCCGCCGTGTCCGTGTAGACCTGCACGACTCCGGCCAGGAAGGCCTCCACGACATCCCTGTCGCGGGGAGCCAGCGCTTCGACGAGGCCCTCCACGCCGCGCAGCAGCGGATGCAGATGACCGAAGAGCCGGTCCATCGACTCCGCGACCGGCTCGACCATCACCTTGCGGCGATCGGTCGGGTGCGGGCGGCGGACGATGTGCCCGGCCTTCTCGAGCCGGTCGACGATGTGCGTGCTCGCCGCGGTCGAGACCCGCAGCCTGTCTGCGAGGTCCTTGGCGGTCAGCGGTCCGTCGGTCGTGAGGTGCTCCATCGCCGCCAGGTCGGTGGCGTTGATCCCCAGTGCGCCGCTCAGCCGCTGCTCGACCACCCGCGTCAGCACTCCTACCTCTTGCAGACGCTCCATCACCGCGTTGCCCACGCCAGGGGACTCGACCGGTCGCCGGCCAGACAAGTGGTCCGGCCCGGTGGCGGGCGGCATGTCGGCGAGACGAGACGCGCGAGCAGAGGAAGTCATGACAGATAGACTACTAGATAAGTCACTAACTAGCTTAGTGAAATTGTGTGACGGTTGCCACCAGGTCAAGGTCTTCCCCGCAGTGGAGTCGCCTCGTAGCGTCTGGTCCTCATGACGACAAGCAACACGGCCGGGCTCACCCCGGCTGGCCCCCAGATCTGGCCCACCCTGCGATGCCGTGACCTTCGCACTTTGATCGGCTTCTACGAAGCGGCATTCGGTTTCCGGGCCGGGGTCGCCTATCCCGACCACACCGGGCAACTCGTTCACGCCGAACTCGCCGGTCCTCGCGGTGGTGGCATCATGCTGGGCTTGGACGGTAACGACTACGTCGATCCACGACAGCGGATGCCCGTGGCGCCGATTCGGTGCTACGTCGTCGAACCCGACCCCGACGCGCTCTTCTTCCGTGCCATCGCCGCCGGAGCCGACGTGGTCCGCGAGCCCTACGACACCCCGCATGGCACCCGCGACTGCGAACTCCAAGACCCAGAAGGAAACCGCTGGCTGTTCGGCACCTCACCCGGTGAACTACCCGCCCCTTGACCTCCTTGGCGCCGTGGGCATTCACCTGCAAGACCACAAGAACCCGGTCACAGCCGAAGTGTGAGCGTTTGCGGTCACCCACTGCGTGCTGGGGCGTGGGGTTGCGCTTGGATATCGCGGTGGCTGTCGAGCTTGGGCGGGTGTTCTGGTCGCATGTGTGTCGCTGGCCGGATCTCGCCCTGGCCGAGACGGGGTTCGCTCATAGTCGGAGCCACCTGAGTTTGGGGAGCGGCTGGTCTCGAAGCTGGAGTGCGTCTGCGTCATTCAGGGGGGACCAAGTCGTCGTCCCGGTGCGAGATCTGGCGTCGTTGCCGTTGGTAGGCAGAGAGCCGATGCGGCGGTTTTCCTGGAGCCGGGCGCAGCGGCATCGTCCTGGCCTGGAGTTCCTGGTAAGCACCGGCCGCTTGCACGGCTTCGAGTCGCTGGCCGAGTCACGGTTGTTACTGATGCTGGACTTCGCCGGTGAGCTGAACGACGTCTTGTCGCAGCCGATGAAACTGCAGTTCCAGACCTCTGACGGCCCTCGGGAGCATATCCCGGATTTCTATGCTGACACGCGGTCAGGACGATGGCTGATCGACGTTCGCCCGGCGGGCCGGATCGCAGCGCGAGACGAAGTCGCGTTCGCCGCGACCGCCGAAGTGGCGTTGCTGCTGGGCTGGGGTTATGTGGTGGTGACGGGTTGGCGTCAGCCGGCGGAGGCGACGGTCGACGCGTTCTCGGCACAGCGGCGGCCGTTGGCGGACCCGCTCGGCATCGCGGCGCAGTTGCTCGACGACGTCGGTGAGGGCAGCAGACCATTCGGCGAACTGGCTGCCGCGACGTCGGCACCGGTGATCGGACGGGCTTTCCTGCTGCATCTGCTTTGGCATCGGAGGCTGGGCATGGATCTGTCCGCTCCGCTCACCGATCGAACGCTGGTCACCGGGGCGGTTCGGTGACTGGCACGTTGAATCTGGCGCCGGGGGCCACGGTGGTGCTGGACGGGCAGGAGTGGACAGTAGAGCGGGCCGAGCCGCAGTTCGGGCGGGTGGTGCTGCTCGATCGTGGCGGCCGTCGGCTTCCGGTGTCCATACGGTTCTTGGTGAACCACCCCGATTGCCGGTCGTCGTCGACGTCGGGCGAGTTCGCGGCTGGGCGGGGACGGCAACAGCCGACGCTGGCGGATCTGACCGAGCACCAGCGCGTCGTGGTCGAGCTTCGGCTGGCTCATCTGCTGGAGGCCGAGACAGGGTTCCGGGGCGGCGACCCGCTGCGGCCGGGCTCAGGAGAGCCGCGGCCGGAGTTCGATCCGTCGGTCACGACGCTGACCCAGCGGCGGCAGGCGAAGGCGGCGGAGCTGGCGGCCATGGATCGTGAGCAGGCTCGGTTGCTGGGCTTGGACAAGGTCGGTTACCGCACGTTGATCCGATGGGCGGCACGGCACCGCCAGGTCGGCGCGGTCGGCTGCGCCGATGATCGGTGGCTTCGGCCGGGCGGCGGTCATCCCAGCGTAAACGAGCTGGTTCGCGAGGCGATCTTCGCCGTCCACGCCGAGACGCTGCATCGGTCGCGGATGTCGTTGCGGGCCAAGGAACGCCTGATCCATCAGTACGTCCGCGAGCTGCACGGCCCGGACGCGACAGCACAGATTCCGGGCTACTACACGCTGCGGGCAGTCTGGGCGGATTGGTTCGGCTCGGGTGGTGGACGGCAGCGCTACGTCCGGTCGGCGGCGAAGCCGACGAGCGGGCAGCACGTGGTGATCCACCGGCCGGGGCAGGTCGTCGCGATGGACACCACGATCTTGCCGGTGAAGGTCCGGGAGACGGTGTTCGGTGATCCGGTGTCGGTTCACCTGACGCTGGCGCTGGATGTTCACACCAGGTCGTTGGTCGCGTTCCGGCTGACGCTGGTCTCGGACAGCTCGGTCGACGTCGCGATGGTGCTGCGGGACATCATGATGCCGTTGCCGATGCGCCCGGACTGGGGCGATGACCTGGAATGGCCCTATCCGGGGTTGCCGGCGAACGTGGTGGCCGAGTTCGCCGGGCACCGGGTCGCCGGGCTGCCGTTCTTCGCGCCGGAGACGGTCACCACCGATCATGGATCGGTTTATCGCAACCATCATCTGGTCGAGGTCGAGCGGGTGATCGGCGCGAACATCCTGCCCGCTCGGGTGCTGCGCCCGACCGACAAGCAGGCCGTCGAGCGAGCGTTCGGCTCAATCCGATCGCTGCTGTTCGAGGTCCTGCCCGGCTATTCCGGGGTCGATGTCTATGACCGCGGCGCGGATCCGGAGGCCGACGCGACGCTGACGATCGACGCGATGGAGCATCTGATCGCGACCTGGATCGTCTCGGTCTGGCAGAACCGGCGGCTCGGCGAGCACGCCCCGAGCTGGGACCCGGCCGGGGACCACAGCCCGAACACCCTGTTCGCCGCCGCGATGAACCAGGGCGGCTTCGCCATGCAGATCCCGGCGCCAGAGCTCTACTACCAGTTGCTGCCCGCGCATTACGTCGTCATCCACGGCCTGCGCGGGGTGAAGATCCGGGGCCTGTTCTACGACGGCCCGGCACTGGAGCCCTACCGGCACGAGAAGTCGGTGCGCGGCGGACGACACAAGGGAAAGTGGCAGATCCGCCGGGATCCCCGCGACGCACGGACAGTGTTCTTCCAGGACCCGCGCACGCACGCCTGGCACACGCTGCGCTGGACCGGGCTGCCACCGGAGGACGAGGTCCCCGCCTTCAGCGACGCCCGCGCCCGCGACCTGCTCGCGGCCGCGAAAGCGGCCGGCTTGAAGCCACGCAGCGACACCGAGCTGTTGCCGCTGCTGCTGGATTTGCTCGGCGCGCACGTTCCGGTCGAGTCTTGGCCCACGCTGGCCAAGGCCCAGCGCACCGACCTGGCCCGCGACACCACCCAAGGCCGCGCGGCGACCGCGGACCGGGCCAGCGCACGGCCGCTGCGAGAGGCCACCGCGGCGCGCCGACGCACGCCTGCTCCCGCTCCAGCGTCGGGCCCGGCGAGCTGGCCTGAGCACTCTCGGACCGTCGAGCAGGTCGTCGACGGCGACCGGCGTCGACGGCGGGAGGCGCTCGGTGCCGAGCCCCCGGCCCGGCCCGCGCGGCTGGGGGATGCGTTCCGGCGCGGCAACCTGTTCCTGCTCGCCGACGACCCGACGGACACCGCCGACACCGCGGAAGGTGATTCGTGAGCACCAGCCCCCGATCCCAGCGCCAGCTCATTTGTTCTTCCCGGACAGATTCCAGACCGCGAAACCGTCGAGGGTTGGAAACAGTGGCGGCTGACTCGTCACCAGTTCGTCCCGGCGCCCAAACTGGATCTGGCGGCCTATAAGGCGCTGAGCCCTCGGAAGCGACAGTTGCACGACCTGCACCGCGCGGCCACGCACGCGAACCTGCCGCTGCTGGAGACGCCGATGACGCGCGCGGTCGGGCGGATCATGCGGTCGCGACTGCAGACCAACGCGCTCAAGCACAAACCGACCACCCGGGCCGGGCTGATGATCACCGGCGGCGGCTATCAGGGCAAGACCGAAACCACCTGCGAGATCGCGGCCGCGTTCGAGGACACCTGGCTGGCCATGCACGCCCAGCTCAACCCGAACGCCGTTCCCGGAACCCGCGACCTGCACGCCCCGGTCGCCTACGTCCAGACCCCGGTGACCGCGAAGCCGAAAAGCACCTGCCAGGCGATCCTGGACTTCTTCGGCGCCGACCACAAAGGAATGACGCTTCCCCAGCTCACACGGGCGGTCCGGACGTCACTGCACGATCACGGCAACCGGGTCCTGCTGCTGGACGACATCACCCGCCTGAAGATGCACCGCGCCGACGACCAGGACACCCTCGACCTGATGCGCGCGTTCATGAGCATGCACACCACGTTGGTGCTGGTCGGGGTCAACATCCCCGGTTCCGGGCTGCTGCGGGAAGGACGGCACGACCCGCGCACCGGCCACTGGGTGTTCCCGCCACCGCGCGGACACCTGGGCGACGACCCGTCCACGCAGACCGAACGCCGCTTCGACCTGATCCACCTCGAACCGTTCACCTATGACACCCCGGACGGCATCGCCGCCTGGACCGCGCACCTGGCCGGGCTGCAGGACGAACTGCGGCTCTTCCACGCCGGCCCGGACATGCTCACCGGCGGCACGATGCCCGAATACCTGTTCCGCCGCACCAGCGGAGTCGTCGGCCTGCTGGAACGACTCGTCGAGGAAGGCTGCGCCGACGCCGTCGACACCGGCACCGAAGTGCTCACCGAGGACCTGCTCGACGGCATCCTGATCGACCTGGGCAACGACCCGACCCGCGATCCCACCGCGGGCGAAGTCCCCGCCGTCCCCGCGCCCGGCACGCGGAAGCGGCGCGGACGCAAGCCGCGGAACACCGTCTTCGACGACACCGGCACGCCATCCGCCGGAGAGGCCAGCGCATGATCCAGGCGTTGCCACGCAGTCTCGATCCGCTCCCCGACGAATCCCTGATCGGGTTCATGCTGCGACTGTCTCACCGGCTCGAACTGCCGCCCACTCGCCTCGCGACGCTGACCGGGCTGAGCAGGACATCCGGAATCACCATCGCGATCCATCAGCTGCGGATCCCCGCGGCGAACGCGCTAGACTTCGCGCGGGCGACCCGGCTGACACAGACGGAGATCGCCAGGCTCTGCCTGGACAGCTTTCGAGAGCGCTACCCGCCGCTGGAGCTGCAATACACCGACAGCAACCTTGTCCGCCGCAGCAAGAACCTACCGAGCGTCCCCGGCTGGGTTCTCACCAGCGCGACGCGCTACTGCCCGGACTGCCTCGCCGGCGACGGCAGCGAGGTCCAGCAACTTCACGGCGGATCCTGGCGAAAGACATGGCGACTGTCCGTCGTCTTCGCCTGCCCCATCCACAATCGGCTCCTGCGCTACGACTGCCCGCGCTGCAAGGTTCCCGCTCTCCAACGCAACCGAGTCAACCCGCGGATCTTCGCCGCGCCGTCGCTGGTCCAGCACCCCGCCCAATGCCGCAGCACCTCCACGGCAGGAGCGCCCGCCTGCGGGCACCGGCTCGATCACGACATCGCCCAGCCGGACGAGCCCAGCCGGACAACAGCCCCGCGCTTGTTCGAGTTCCAGGATCAACTACTGACCCGGCTACAGCTCGACCGCGACGAGGCGACCACGCACCCCGACAGCGGGAATCGCTACTTCTACGACCTGCACCTGATCACGCGGCTCATTCGCGGATCCTGGCCGCTCGCTGCTCAGCTCGCCCCACCAGGCATTGACCTCAACGTCCTCGACGACCACGTCGACCAACTCCGGCGCGAGATGGCCCAGGCCCGGGAGGCGGGCAAACCGGTCCACAACAAGCTGCTGCGCGCGGGCCCGCCGGATGACCCGCGCGCCTCCGCGCACCTGCTGGCCTTCGCCGGACACCTGCGCCAGGATCACGACCAGCTCCGCACGCTGGTGTCATCGGTGAGCGGCGGCAGCGTCTGGGGACGCGAACTCGAGGTGTTCCTCCGCCACTGCTCAGCAACGACACAAGCGGCCGCCGAGCCGCACGTGAAGGCAGAGCTGTCGAAGGTCCCAGCAAAGCGACGCAGTGACGCACCGACGACAAGACGACGCAATGCTGCACCGCCGCGACGACGACTCGCCTTAATCGAGTCCATGCCCAAGCTCAAGTGGCGGCTGACCATCGATCGCCGCCACATTCCGCACTACCTGGACGACGATCACATTCGGCCGCTCACCATGCTCATCCCCGAAACCGCCATACAACGGCGCACAGTGCACCGGTTCGCGGCCATCACCGCGATCCGCTCCGCCGGACTCTCCACGGAGGCAGCCACCGCCGAACTCGACCTGCCCTACGGCTGGGGAACTCGCGCCAACAAGGCCGTCGCCCACTGGACCAGATGGACAAAACTGAACGACGCCTCAACCGAGATCGTGACAGCAGTCCAGGACGTCATCGAGAGACTCAACAGCTCCCCGCCGACCATCGACTATCAACGAAGAAGACGAGCGCTCGACGGATGGCTGATCCCCGAAGACGTCTGGGAGACCGTCACCGAACCACTCCAGCGCCTGCCCCGCCCAGCGAAGGACTTCGGCCCCCGCAAACGCCACATCACCTCGCTGCTGCTCTGGACTGTGATCACCAACGGCGACTACCGCGCGGCCTCCCTGTTCCGCAACCGAACCCAGATCAGACCGCGGGACGACCGGTTCGCGAGCCTGACCCACCGCCTGATGTTCGAGTTCCTGACCGGCAAAGGCAAGGACCGCAACAAGCACGTCTTCGACCTGCTCAACGCGTTCGACCCCTACCGAGCCCAACTCGAACACGCCATCGACCACGGAACCTTCATCGCGCCTACCCGTCCGCGTTTGTGACAACAAGCGCTCACAAGTGACAGATATCGCTCACAGTCGCACGAAAACCGCTCACCGACCGCTCGCCGAACGACCTCACCCGTTCGAACAAAAGTTCTAAAAATTGTCGGTACCAGGGTGTTCAATGGTCAGGTGAGCACTTCAACGACCGCTGTCTTCGACGTCATCGACGAGGTCATCGCCCCGCTGGCCGCCGAGGTTCCGGAGCGTCCCTCGGTGATGGAGTTCTACGATCCGGAGCTTTCCGTGCCGCCGGTCCTGGCCGACGAGGAGCCGACGCCGGGGCTCACCCTGGCCGAGGAGGTGGAGCAGTACACCCGGTTCGTGAGCGGGATGGCGACCATCGGGCTGGCCCCCGGCGGTGAGGTCACGCCCGAGGCCGTCGGGCTGTATCGCGCACTGCGCGGCGGGTTCATCCGCGGCGTGGTGACCGGGGTGTTCCCCTCGCGCGCGGAGCCGTGGGAGGTCCGGTTCTTCGGCGACGAGGACTACACCACGGTGCTGAACAAGCTCGGCAGGCGAGCGCGGCTGCGGTCCGGCTTCCTCAGCGCGCTGCCGGGCTGGGTGTTCGACGGGCTGCCCGACCATCCGCCCGGCACCGGCGAGACCGTGCGCATCGAGACGGACGCGGGCGGGCTGATCCCGCTGCGGGCGCGAGAAGCCGTCGAGGTGATCCGTGAGGGTGCTTCGCGGCCCCGGCACGGCACGGTCCTCGTCGATCTCGCGGTGCGGAACTCCATCCTCGCCGAGTATCCGCACGGCGCGTTCGGCCTGGTGGACAACGACCTCGGCCGGTACCAGTTCAGCGCGGCGATGGACGGCGACGGCCGCTGGACGCTCACCTGGGGCCCGGCCAGCCGGTCGACGGCCGAGCAATGGATCGTGAAGGCGGTGCAGAACCATGCGTGAACCGGCGACCGTGAAGGAACTGATGAGGCGCGCCGCCGAGCCGGTGCTGCGCGCCGTGCCCGAGCGGCGGAGCGTGTACCTGGGTTACGACCCGGAGATCACCGACGACGAGATCCGCCGCCTGTGCCCGTCGTACGACGAGCCGGCGGATCTCGTCACCCAGGCCGAGCGGTACGCGGCCAAGGCGGCGATGCTCGAAGAGGCCGGGCTGATGGAGAACGGCGAAATCCATCCCGCGGCGGTCCGGATGCACGGTGTGATGCTGCGGGGTTCGGTGCGAGGCGTCCTCACCGGCGTCTTCGCGTCCGCGCCTCGTTCGGTGCGCGTCGATTGCTACGGCGACGGGCATCAGGCGGTCGTCTGGCGGATGCGGTCGGGGCGGCGGACCACGTTCAGCCTGAGCGATTTCGGCGAGCTGGGCGCCCGCGTCTTCGGTGGGCTCCCGCACGTCCCCGCCGGGGAGACCGAGCTGATGCGCATCAGGATCGACGGGCACGGCGTGCCGCTGCCCGGCCAGGACGAAGAGGTCGGCCTGGTCGCCGACACACTAAGCCACCCGCGGACCGGCACGGCGATCCTCGACCTGGTCGCCTTCGGCGGGCTGAACGCCGAGTACCCGGACTACGGCTTCGTGATCGTCGACAACGATCTGGGGAGGTTCGTGTTGTACGCCGCCCCTTCCGAAGGGTGGCTGATGTTCGGTGGAATGGACCGCCGGGCACTGGCGGGCTGGCTGCACGAGGCGGTGGACTTGAGTCGTACCTAGTGTTCCTGGCGCCTTGAGCGATGAACGACTGGGGAGGACGGGCATGGACCTGGACCGGCGCGCGGCCGACGCGTGGTTCCGGCGGCGAGGGCTGCCGATGGTCATCCACCGGCGGAGGCGCGGGGCGGGCATGGTGCGCCGGTCCACGCCCGGGCTGGTGTTCCTGTGCCTGCTCGACCTGCTGCTGGCCGGGCTGCTGAAGCTGCTCGACGTCCCCGAGGACGTGCTCGCGGCCAGGATGCGCGACAGCGGTGTCGGTTACGTCCTCGGCGTGCTGGCGCTGACGTTCGCCGTGGTCGTGGTCCCGGTGATCGCCGGCCGCTTGATGGCGAAGCTGCTCCGCGTGCCGAGCCGCACCAGGGTCCGGTTGGCCGTCATGGCGGCGACGATCGGCTTCTGGTTGTTCGTGCTGCCGCTCGGCGAGCGGCTCACCGGGCTGGTGGCGTGGGACAACCCGTTGTGGGTCGCCGTGCTCGCCAACCTCGCCGCGCTGGGCGTGTTGATGCTGCTGGTCAGGATCGGCGTCGGTTCGATCCTGACCTGGGCGGCGCGGAGCGCGGTCGCCCAGGTCAGGGCCATCGGCACGCTGGCGTCCCGGGCCTTGCCGCTGCTCCTGCTGGTGGTGATGTTCAGTTTCTTCACCGCCGAGCTGTGGCAGGCCGTCGAACGGCTGACCCCCGGCCGGTTGTGGCTGGTGGCGGGCTTCCTCGTCCTGATCGGTGCGGTGTTCCTGGCGTCGATGCTGTCCGACGAGATCAAGGAGCTGAAGTCCTGGACCGTGGAACCCGGGGCGGCCGTTCTGCGCGGCACGCCGTTCGACGACGACACGCCTCCACCGGACCGGCGCGCGCTGACGAAGACCGAGCGCCTGAACATCGCCTTGGTGCTGTTCTTCGCCCAGGCGGTGCAGATCGTGGCGTTCGGGGTGCTGGTGTTCGCCTTCTTCGTCGTGTTCGGGGTGCTGATCCTCAGCCCCGAGGTCGTGACCGAGTTCGCCGGCCGTGAATCGGCGCCGGGAACACTGCTGGGTGTCCCTCTTCCGGTGAGTTCCGCGCTCGTCAACGTCTCCGTCTTCCTGGCCGTCTTCTCCGGTTTGTACTTCGCCGCATCGACCGCGACAGATGTCCGGTACCGGCGTTCTTTCTTCGAACCTTTGCTGGAGGATGTGAAGATCAGCCTCGCGGCGCGTGACATTTATCTGGCCCATTGGGCGGATGTGCGGCGGGCCGAGGTGGTTACCCTGGAAGCAGAGGACATTCCGTAGTGAGGTGGTCACCATGAGCGGGAAGGGCGAAACTCCCTTCTTCGATGCCCCCGACTTCGTGAAAGGCGACGGCACTCAGGCAGATCCTCCGGGCGACAGGTTCGCCGACCCGCTGTCCGGGCTGGTCACGACGGCCCCGGCGGCCCCGTCGGCGGGAGCCGACGACGTCCGCGTGCAGGTGCCGGGACCGGTACAGCACGACCCCGAAGTCGTGAGCAGGATGGTCGACGCGGCCATGCTCGCGGACGAGCGGCCCGCCGAGAGCCCCGGCCCCGAGCAGACCGCCGCGCAGCCGCCGTCGAAGATCGTCAGCACGGTCGGTGAGCAGGGCGCTGCGCCGATCGGGATCCTGCCCCAGCAGCGCACCTGGCCGTCGAGGCCTTCCCAGCTGATCCGCCAGCCACGGCGCGTCAGGCAGGAAGAGCCGGTCGAGATCGACGAAGAGGCCGAAGTCGAAGTACGGCGGGCAAAGCGCTCCATGCAGATGCCGCGGCTCGGCAAACCGTCGTCGAACACGGCGGGCGTCATGATCGCGATCGCCCTCATGATCGTCTTCGCGGTCCTGGCCATCCAGTTGCTGGCCAGCCTGTTCAACAGCATCGCAGGGATCTTCGGGTAACCCGTCCGGCGGATAGCGCCGGACGGGCCCGTCCGTCCATACCTCACCCATCGGGATACCCTGGCCGTACGGTCGGGGTACCCGGTGTTGACCCGGGTCGCACCTCGGCGCCGCGTGACTAGTGGGGTGGGCGTATCAGCGAGGGCGTGCGGTCGGTGCCCGAAGCGGGCACGGGTGATTCGTCGGGGCGTGACGCTTCGACCATGCACCGCGTGCGGCGGGTGCTGGCGATCAAGCCGTTCCGCCGGATCTGGGGTGTCTCGTACCTGTGCAGCGTCGCGGACTGGCTGAACCTCCTGACGCTGACCGGTCTGGTCACCAAACTGACCGACAACTATGCCGCGCAGAACTTCGCGTTCGTCGGGGTCGTGCTGACCTCGCTGCTGCCGGGGCTGCTGTTCGCCCCGCTCGGCGGGCTGCTCGCCGACCGGTTCGACCGGCGCAAGGTGATGGTGCTCTGCGACCTCGGCCGGTGCGGGTTCCTGCTGTCGATCGCGTTCGTCGGCACGCCGTGGTGGGTGTTCGTCGGGAACTTCCTGGTCGGCTGCTGCTCGATGATGTGGATCCCGTCGAAGGACGCGGCGGTGCCGAACCTGCTGCGCCGTCCGGACCAGGTCGAGACGGCCAACCAGCTCGGCATGGTGATGACCTACGGCCTCGCGGTGATCACCGCGGCCGGCGCGAACGCCGTGCTCACCGGTAGCAACACGACGTTCCACTTCTTCCAGGGCGACGCCCAGCTCGGCATCGCCAAGGTCGCCGTCGTCATCACCGGCCTGCTGTACCTGACCAGCGCGATCGTGATCGCCACCCGGATCCCCGAGCTGTCGCTGCGCAACGTCCACTCGGTCGAGAAACCCAAGGTCAAGGCCGCCGACGAAGAGAAGTTCGGCTTCCGGCAGATGATCGCCGACGGCGCCCGTTTCGTGCGCACGACGCCGCTGGTCCGCGGGCTGATGATCGGTGCTTTCGGCGCGTTCGCCGCCGGTGGCGCGGTGATCGGTTCCGCCAAGCCGTACTCGTCGAGCCTGCTCGCCGGTGACGCGGCGTTCAACCTGCTCGTCCTCGCCGTCTTCCTCGGGCTCGCCACCGGGATGGCGGTGGCCCCGAAGCTCGCGCGGCGGCTCGCGCACGACCGGCTGTTCGGGATCTCGATCGTCGCCGCGGGCCTGTGCCTCGTCGTCGTGGCGCTCTCGCCGCATCTCGCCGTTTCGCTGGTCGCGGTCGCCGCCGTCGGGGTCTGGGCGGGGACGGCGTTCCTGACCGGTGTCACGATCATCGGTTCGCGGATCGAGGACTCCATCCGCGGCCGGATCAACGCGATCTACCAGTCGCTGATGAAGATCGTGCTGTTCGGCTCGACGGTGCTGGTGCCCGTGCTGATCAGCCTGGTGCAGCCGACCGCGATCTCCGTGTGGGGGAGCACGATCACGATCGACGGGACGCGGCCGGTGATGATCGGCGGCGGCATCCTCGCGCTGCTCGCCGGCATCTTCGCGTACCGGCAGATGGACGACCGGCGGGCCGAGCCGATCCTCGCCGACCTCCGCAACGCCCTGCGCCGCAGCCCGCGTCGCGTGAACGGGCTGCTGATCGCGCTGGAAGGCACGCGGGCGATCAACACCGAGACGCAGGCCGCGCGGCTGGCCGAATGGCTGCGCGCGGGGACGCGTCCCGTCGTGCTGGCGGCCGACCCGGCGCTGGACGATCAGCGGCTCGCGAAGCTCGTCTCCGGTGCTTCGCTGTCCGGCGCGCGGGCGCAGGCGCTGGCCGCCGCCGCGGTGCGGGCGGACATCGTCGAACGGGACATCCAGCCGGCGCTCGACGCCGGGTCCGTCGTGGTGATGGAACGGTTCGTGGACTCGCCGCTGGCGCATCTGTCCGCGGTCGCCGGGCTGGACAGCCAGGAACTCGAAGGGCTCGCCGACTGGGCGACCGGGCGCTTGCGGCCCGACATCACCATCCTGCTCGACGCCGATCCCGGCACGGTGATGCGGAAGTCCCCGTCGCTGGACGCGCAGTGGCGGGTGCAGCATCTGCTCACGGAAATGGCCGCCGCCGACCCGGACCGGTACGTCGTGGTCGACGCGGAAGGCACCGAGGACGAGGTGAGCGACCGGGTGCGGACGGCGATCCGCGCGGTGCTCGTCGGCAGGCTCGCCGGGCTCGCCCCGGCGGAGGAAAAGGTCGAGGTGAGATGACGGAAGCCCCTGCGCTGATCGGTGTCTGGAAGCAGCTCGTCGGCCAGGAGCCCGCCGCGCGCACGCTTTCCACGGCGTCGGCCGCGGCCGCGCGGATCGTCGACAACCAGCCCGTCGCGCCCGGCGCGATGACCCATGCCTGGCTGGTCACCGGTCCGCCGGGTTCGGGGCGCTCGACGGCCGCGCGGGTCTTCGCGGCGGCGTTGCAGTGCGGCACCGGCACCGGATGCGGCGAATGCCCCGGCTGCCGCACCGTGCTGGCCGGGACACACGCGGACGTCAAGCTCGTCGTGCCCGAAGGTCTTTCGATCTCGGTCGCGGAAATGCGTTCCTTGGTGCAGGCCGCCGCCCGCCGCCCGACCACCGGGAAGTGGCAGGTGGTGATCATCGAGGACTCCGACAGGCTGACCGAAGGCGCGTCGAACGCGTTGCTGAAGGCCGTCGAGGAGCCGCCGGACCGCACGGTGTTCCTGCTGTGCGCGCCGTCGGATCACCCGGACGACGTGTCGGTGACGATTCGCTCGCGGTGCCGTCTGGTCACGCTGCGGACGCCGCCGCCGGAGGCGATCGCGCAGGTGCTCATGGAGCGGGACGGCATCGATCCCGAACGCGCGCGGTGGGCCGCGTCCGTCTCCAGTGGACATGTCGGGCGCGCGCGGCGGCTCGCGACCGATGAGGCGGCCCGGCAGCGGCGGGCGACCGTGCTGCGGATCCCGCTCGGCCTGCGCCGTCCGGCCGATGTGTTCACCTGCGCCGACCAGCTGATCAGCGCCGCGGAGGCCGACGCGGGCGAGGAGAGCAAGGTCCGCGACGAGGCCGAACGTTCCGAACTCCGCACCGCGATGGGCGGCGACGGCATCGGGAAGGGCGTCGCCGGGGCGAAACGAGCCGCCGAAGCCGCCGTGAAGCAGCTCGAGAAGCGCCAGAAGTCCCGCGCGACCCGAACCCAGCGGGACACTCTCGACCTCGCGCTGGTGGACCTTGCCGCGTTCTACCGGGACGTGCTCGTGACCGCGAGCGGCGCGGGCGCGACGCTGAACCACCCCGACCACGCCTCGGAAATCGCGCAGGCCGCCTCCGCCTGGGCGCCGGACTCGATCCTGCGGCGGCTCGAAGCCGTCCTGGAATGCCGCGAGGCCATCGACCTGAACGTGAAACCGAGGATCGCCGTCGAAGCCATGGTCACCACCCTGCGCCAAGGCTGACGCGCTTCACTCACCACCCCAGCCCCCCGCCCGTCCCAGGGGGGCGACCCCGAGTCCAGTCTACCGGGGGTGGAGGGGGAAAAGGGCTGGTCGCGGGAGTTGTCCACAGGTGGGGATGGTTGTGGACAAGTGCTGTGGGTAAGTGAAGTCGCTTCGGGTTCGCGGGGCGGCAGTGTTCCCAATGTCGCATTAGAGACGCTCAGTGTCCCCAATGTGGCATTGGGGACATCAGGCGAGGAATCGGGAGCGGCCACGCCGAGTCTGCCCGAGGCCAAAGCAAAGGGGCCTTCGCCGCTTCAAAGCGGCGAAGGCCCCTGACTGTCTAAAAGCGACGAACGGACCTCTCACGCCGGGCAAGGCGTGAAAGGACCGTTCATCACCCGTCTAGTCCTCCGAATCCAGCGAACGCGGCCGCGGCGAAGGCTTGAAGCCCGGCGAGTTCTTCGCGACCGGAACGACCGCGAGCCGTCGGCGTCCCGGCATGGCGGCCACGAGAACGACACCGATCAGCAGCATCGCCGTACCCGTCCAGAACATCGGCACCGTGTCGTAGGCCGCGTTGGTGTAGGCCAGGTTCTTGACCGGACCCTTCGGCGCCGCGCCACCGTTGTTGCCCGCGGGCGGCGGAGTGGCCGTGCCGCACTCGACACCGCCGGCCGGCGCGTACGCGCGGGCGATCTGCTCACCGAGCGAGACCTGGGCCAGCGACGACGGAAGGTTCTTCGCGGCCTCCGGCGGCAGCGCCTTCTGCAGGGCCGTCGTCGGCAGGATCTGCAGGTCCAGCAGCCGCGCCGAGGCACCCATCTGGAAACCCTTGAACGGCGAAGTCATGTCGCTCGACTTCTGGTTCAGCCCGGCGATCGACAGCTTCAGCACGCCGAGGTCGAGGGTGAGCCCGTTCCCGGCCTCGCCGCCCGGAAGCTGTTTGGTGGCACCGTCCAGCATCTCGGCGAGCCCGCCGACGACCGGCACGTTCTTCAGCTGCTCGAAGCCCGGGACCTGCTTGAGCGACGGCAGCGGGATCCCGATCGGGATGTCCTTGGCCGGGTTGTTCGCGTCGAGGGTGAACAGCACCTTGTCGCCGCGGACGATCTGCAGCACCGGCGCGGTGTACTCGACCTTCGACGTCTTCTTGTCGCCGGTCGAGGTGACCCGCAGGGTCGGCTGGCTGGCGACCTTGATCGTCAGGCCGAGCGGCGTGCCCTTCAGCAGTTCGATGTTGGCCGCCTGCAACGTCGACGTCGATTCGACGGCCTTGTTCTTCGAGCCGGGAATGTCGACCAGCCGCACGACCGAACGCGACGACAGCGTGTTCGGCAGGCTCAGCACGGCGCCCTTGCCGTCGGCGCTGGTGCTGTTCCCCGAAAGCAGACCGCCGAGGTTCGCCAGCGGGCCGGGAAGCGCCTTCAAACCGGCCGTGAGCTGCTCCGAGGCCTGGGTCAGTTGGTCGGCGCCCGGGATGTTCGGGATGGTCGGCAGCAAGGCCAGGTTCGCGATCGACGTGCTCGAGTCGGCGATCGTGCCGACGCACGGGCCGAGCGTCGGGCTCCAGCGCGCGTGCGCCTCGCCGTTGAGCAGGCCCAGATTGAACAGCGGGTTCTTCGGCGCGTTGAGGCCGCCGCTGATCGGCTTCGGGTTGTCCGGCAGCGCCGTCTGCACGAGGCTGCCCGGCGTCTGCGGCGCGTTGCCCGCGGCGGACAAGCCGAACGGCGACGACTGCGCGATCGCCTTTTCGTAGTTCAGGTAGGCCTCGGAGTTGGCCTGCGCGCTGGAAAGCCCCATTCCGGCTTCGAGCGCGGACTGCTTCGGCAGCATCTCGCCCGCTCCGGGGAGGATGGCGCTGGTCGGCACCGCGTTCGGCAGCAGCCGCAGCACGCCGAGCGCCGCACCCGCGTCACCGACCGCCTTGCCCAGCGGCTGCGGACCGATCGGCGCCGACATCGGCGGTTGTCCCGGGTTCGCCGGATCGGGGATCGGCGTGGTCGGGATCGTCTGGGCCGTCGCCGGGGCCGCGGTCAGCAGAAGCAGGGCCGCGGCGGCCGGAAGCGCCAGCACACGGGGCAGTCGTTGCCGCATGAACAGGTCCTCCAGTGGGGATGGGCCGATCTTGGGGGACTGAGACCGGCGTCATAGGACCCTAACGACGGTGGCCCTCGAAGGTGACGTTCAAGCCTCCGCTACACTTGTCTCCGTCATCGGGTGCGAGCCCGATGTCCGCCGCCTTAGCTCAGTCGGCCAGAGCGATTCACTCGTAATGAATAGGTCAGGGGTTCGATTCCCCTAGGCGGCTCCGCAGGTCAGGGCCCCATCCGGACACCCGGGTGGGGCCCTGACCCTTTGGCTGAGTGACTGACCGAGTGACTAAGCCGCCGGGTCCGCGGCTTGGTCAAGTTCACCCGTTCCGGGGAACCCTCGAGGCGCGTCCATCGCGGACCGGAGACGTGCCACGTGCGGGAACCAGCCGGTCTCGATCTCGCTCTCCGTCCTGGAGGACACCTCGTGGAGCGGCTGCAGGTAGCCGTCCACCCAGTAGACGACATATCTCTCGAAGAGCTTTTTGTACAGTTTCTGGTCGATGGCCTTGACTTCGAGCAATGTGCCGCACTCTTCGAAGAAATGCAAAATACGCGTCAGTGCGAATTGGTCGTCGGCCGCCAGCGAGGACTCGTCGCTCATCAGCGAAATGAATCCCACGGGATCCGGCGAGTCCATGTTGTCGCGCAGGACATGGACCGCCTTGACCCGGTGGACCAGGCTTTCCGCGGATTGCCAGGTCTCGTACAGCCGATGTGTCCTGCTCACGCGGGTGGCTCGCTGGGATTCCAGTCGCTGGACCGTGAACGAGATCGCGCCTCCCACGAGCACGCCGATCAGTGCCGAAATGACCTGCATTCACTTCCCCCTGAATGTCCACCGCCGCCTTCCTGCGTATCAGTGAACACTCCGGCCGGGGCCGCTTCAATCCGCCGGAATTTCCCCTTCGGCGGAGCTTTTGAGGAACATCCGCGACAGCGAAGTGCCCACACCGGTGAGGTGGCCGACGAGCGTGTCCGCGTCCGCGTCGAGCAGGCCGGAGCGCCACGCGAGCATGATCTCCACGAAGCCGCCGATGCCGAGCAGGACGTTGACCCGGAACTCCAGTCCGTCCACGTCCGGTTTCAGATGCGGCCGCGCGAGTTCGATCAGCAGGCCGGTGGTGTCCTGGACGGTCTGCCGCCGCAGCTGCTCCAGCACCGCGCTGCCGGCGTGGTCGCCGAACAGGATCTGCGCGCGGGCGGGCTCTTCCTGCACGTGGTGCACGACGACGTCGACGGCGGCGCGGAGTTGCTCCAGGGCTGGTCGCTCGATGTGGGCCGCGACGGCGTCGAGGACCATCCGCAGGGTCTCGTCGCGGACCTGTTCCCAGGCGGTGGCGAGCAGCGCGTCGCGGTTGGCGAAGCTCTCGTAGAAGTACCGGTCGGTCAGGTTCGCCCGTGCGCAGACGCCCCGCATGGTGACCGCGGCCCAGCCTTGTTCCTGCCAGATGTCGAGTGCGGCGCCGAGGAGGGCGAGCCGCCGTTCGGCGCGGCGTTCGTCGGCGGTCTTGCCGCTGTAGCGGCGGGACGCGGTCACCTCCTCATCTTGACAGCAGATGCCCTCGGATTCATTCTGAGGGCATGCGACCGCAGAATGGCCTGCGTACTGGTTTGGCCGCCGCGCTGACGTCCGCTTTCGTGCGGCCGATCGCCAACGCGATCCCGGCCAACCGGGCGGGTGTCGCCTTTTCCCGCGCCTTCATCGCGAGCAGCCTGTGGCTGGCTTCGCCGCCGTTGAAGGGAAGCCGAGTCGAGCCGGGCATCCGCGGCGAGTGGGTCCGCGCGCCCGAGGTGACCGAGGGCGACGCCGTGGTCCTGTACATCCACGGCAGCGGATACGTGCTCTGCTCTCCGCGCACCCATCGAGGGCTGACCACACGGGTTTCCGGCGGCACCGGGCTGCCGGTCTTCGCCTGCGAGTACCGCCTCGCGCCCGGACATCGGTTCCCGAGCGCCGCCGAAGACGTCCGCGCGGCCTACGACCGGCTCCTCGACCAGGGGTATCGGCGGATCCTCGTCGCCGGCGACTCCGCGGGCGGGCATCTCGCGGTCGACCTCGCCGCGCAGCTGATCCGGGAACGCCGGGAACCTCCTGCCGCGCTGGCCCTCTTCTCGCCGCTGTTCGACGTGACGTTTTCGCTGGCCGCCCAACGAGAACGCATGAGCCCGGACCCGATGATCTCCGCCGCCGCGGCCGCGCGGCTGGTCGGTCTGTACACGGTGGACGCCGACCTCGCTTCGACACGGTTGAGGTTCGCTTTCGACGACATCAAGGGTTTCCCGCCGACGATCATCCAGGCGGGCGGGCTGGAAATGCTCGCCGCGGACGCCATCGAACTGGCCAGGGCCCTGCGTCGCGCGGGGGCCGACTGCGAACTCGAAGTGGTCCCCGGCCAGATGCACGTTTTCCAGGCCTTGACCCGCTTCATCCCCGAAGCGGCACCGGCGATGGAGCGGGCTTGCCGCTTCCTCACCGGCAACCTTCCGGCGATCGTGAGGGCGGCATGACGAAACGGACCCACGGAGCACACGCCGTCGTCACCGGCGCGGGAAGCGGGATCGGGCGGGCCATCGCGGCCGAACTCGTCCGGCGCGGCAGCCGGGTCGTCTGCGCGGACATCGACCTCGAAGCGGCCGAAGAGACCGCGAAGATGATCGAGGGCGCGGTCGCCATCGCCTGCGATGTGTCCGATGTGGACGAAGTCGCCGACCTGGCGAGCCAGGCGCGGTCCTGGTTCGGCCGCGAGCCGGATCTCGTCGTCAACAACGCCGGGATCGGCGCGGGCGGCAAACTCGTCGGGGAGAGCCCGCTGTCCGATTGGCAGCGCACCCTCGGCGTGAACCTCTGGGGCGTGATCCACGGCTGCCACACCTTCGTCCCCGCCATGCGCGCGGCGAAGGCGGGCGGCGTCATCAACGTCGCTTCGGCGGCCGGCTTCACCGCCGCGCCGAGGATGGCCGCGTACAACGTGAGCAAGGCGGGCGTCGTCAGTCTTTCCGAGACGCTGGCCGCCGAACTGTCCGGCACCGGCGTCGCGGTCACCGTGCTGTGCCCGACCTTCGTGCGCACCAACATCTTCGGCGGCGAGCTCATCGAAGACGGGGCACGCGGGCTCGCCCAGCGGGTCTCCGACGTGGTCGGGTTTTCGCCGGAGCGCGTCGCGCGGATGACGCTCGACGCCCACGATCGCGGACGCCTGTACGTGGTGCCGCAGCCCGACGCTCAGCTTCTCTGGCACGCCAAGCGTTTCGTGCCCGTTCCGTACACGCGGATCGCCGGTCTGCTCGGCCGGTTCCTGCCCGCCGAAAAGGAGAAGTGATGGCCTACGACTTCGACGCGATGCTCCGGACCATCAAGGACAAGCAGTGGTCGCTGGCCGACATCGACTGGGACGCGCCCGGCGCGGAGACGATGACCGACGAACTCCGGGCCAAGATGCGGCCGTTCATGGCCGATCTCGTGTGGATCGAGCACGTCGGCGCGCGCGGGTTCGCCTCGCTGGCCAAGAAGGCGCCGACCCCGGTGATCCAGGAGATCTACCGCTACTTCCACGCGGAGGAACAGAAACACGCCAACGCGGAACTGGCGTTGATGAAACGCTGGGGCATGCTCGACGAGCACGGGTCGATGCCCGAGCCGAACATCAACGTCAAGCTCGCCATCAAGGTCCTCGACGACTACGGCGACACGCTCCCGCTGACGGCGCTGGCCACGCTCATCCCGCTGCTGGAATGCGCGCTGGACGGCGCGCTGGTGAAGTTCCTGCTCGACGAGGTCTCCGATCCGGTGTGCCACCAGGTGTTCCGGCATATCAACTCCGACGAGGCCCGGCACATCACGGCCGACTTCGAGGTACTGGAGCTGATCGGTGCCGGATCCACGACCAAGCTGATCACCGAATCCGTCGGCTCGCTCAAACCCCAGATCGTGCTCGGCCTGATCGTGGTGTTCGTCCCGCTGATCAACAAGATGCGGGACAACATCGTCGCGATGGGCCTGCCGGAGAAGAAGCTGTACAACGCCGTGAAGCGATTCTCCACCATCGGCGGCCGAGGCGAGTTCACCCGACGCATCCCGGCGTACCACGTGCTCAAGGCGCAGGCGGCGATGATCGTCGACCGCTCGCACGTCTACCATCGGCTGCTCGCCGACCCGATGGTGAAGATGACCCGCCTGATCCCCGCGCGGCTACTCGGAAAGCCGCAGTCGTGGACCGAGGAGATCACCCACGAGCCGGTCGCGTCATGACGCTCGGCGAATTCCGGGGCGAGGTGCTGCGCGGCACCGAGTGGTTCGGGCACGACTTCTCCGGGCAGCGGGTGGCCGTGGTCGCGCCCGGCCGCGAGGCGGCGCAGATCGTGCCCGAGGTGGCGGCCACCGCACGTTCGGTGAAGGTGTTCCAGGAAGAACCCGACTGGGTCGTGCCGATGCCGGTCCCCGGACCGCACGTCCTCGGCATCACCGTAGCCCGGGTTTTCCTGCGCTGGCAGGTGAAAGACCCCTGGATCCGCAGGCTCCTGACGCCCGACCGGCGTTTCGGCTCGCGGCGGACGGCACCCGGTCTCGGCTACTACGGGGCACTGCGGCGGCCGGGCTGCAAGCTCGTCACATGGCCGATCTACGCCTTCGCGCCCGACGGGATCCGCACCGCCGAAGGTATCGAGCACCAGGCCGACGTCGTCGTGCTCGGCGCGAGTTCGCTGTTCGCCAAGGAAGGACTTCCCGCATGACGCCGGACCACGAGATCGCGATCATCGGCGGGGGTTTCTCCGGTATCGGTGCCGCCATCCTGCTGCACCGAGCCGGTTTCGAAGACTTCCTGATGCTGGAAGAGGGCGACGGCGTCGGCGGCGCCTGGCACTGGAACACCTATCCGGGCGTCGCCGTCGACATCCCGTCGTTCAGCTACCAGTTCTCGTTCGAGCAGATCTCCGGCTGGTCGCGGGTCTACGCGCCGGGCCGCGAGCTGAAGGCCTACGCCGACTACTGCGTCGACAAGTACGACATCCGCCGCCGCACGCGCCTGGGCAGCAAGGTCGTCTCCGCGGCCTTCGACGACGAAACGCACTTGTGGCGCCTCGAAACCGCCGACGGCTGGTCGATGACGGCACGGTTCGTGGTCGGCGCCACCGGCGTGCTCACCCAGCCGAAACCGCCGGACATCGCCGGGCTCGACGGCTTCCGGGGCACGGTCATGCACACCGCGCGCTGGGACCACGGCGTCGATCTGCGCGGAAAACGCGTCGCGGTCGTCGGTACCGGGGCTTCGGCCGTGCAGGTGATCCCGTCCATCGCGCCGGAGACAGGCCATCTGACGGTGTTCCAGCGCACGCCGATCTGGTGCCTGCCCAAACCCGACGCCGTCCTGCCGCGGCCGGCGCGGCTCGCGCTGCGGCGGCTGCCGGGCGCGAAACTGGTGTCCCGCCTGGCCAGCCAGGCGCTCGTCGAAGTGACCTTCCCGCTGGCCGCGCATTTCCACAACCTCCTGCCGACCGCGGGCGCGGGGGAGCGGATCGGGCGCGCGCATCTGCGCCGCGCGGTGAAGGACCCCGTGACCCGCGAGAAGCTCACCCCGCGTTATGCCTTGGGCTGCAAGCGGCCGAGCTTCTCCAACGAGTACCTCCAGACGTTCGACCGGGACAACGTCACGCTGGAGACCACGAGCATCGACGCGATCACCGGATCCGGGGTGCGCACCACCGACGGCACCGAGCATCCGGTGGACGTCCTGGTGCTGGCCACCGGGTTCAAAGTGTTCGAGAAGGGCAACATGCCCGCCTTCACCGTGCGCGGATCCGGCGGCGCCGATCTGGAGAAGTTCTGGGCGGAGAACCGGTTCCAGGCGTATCAGGGCGTCAGCGTCCCCGGTTTCCCGAACTTCTTCACCATTCTCGGGCCGTACGGCTACAACGGTTCCTCGTACTTCAACCTGATCGAGACGCAGACCGCGCATATCGTCCGCTGCCTGCGCAACGCCAGGAAGACCGGCGCGACCCGCGTCGAGGTCACGCACGAGGCCAACGACCGGTACTTCCGGACCATGCTGGAGCGGCGCAAGCACCAGGTCTTCTTCCAGGACAGCTGTTCCCTGGCCAACAGCTACTACTTCGACGCGAACGGGGACGTGCCCTTCCGCGCCTCGCCCACCCTGGAAACCATGGTGACGAGCCGGTTCTTCGACCTCGACGACTACGCCTTCGCGGACGGCCGGTGAACACTGGCTGAAGTCCGCCGTCGTCCGCCGGGATGAGCCATAGGTTCGATACCCCGAACCTGGAGGCTGGTCTTGGAAGGGTTTCCCTGGGACGTCCTGCTCGCGGTGGTCGGGATCACCGTCCCGGCTGTCGCGTTCCTGTGGGAGTTCGTGCTCGTCGGCCGCAAACGGCTCGGCTACCGCGTGCAGATGGACACCCCCACGGCGTCCGGGCGCGGGTTCGCGCCGACGGCCGACGCGCTGGCGCAACTCCAGCACGAGAACGGCGAACGGCTCGTCGACCCGTCGTTCGTGCTGCTGCGCATCGAGAACAGCGGTACCACCGACATCGACACCGACGACTACGCGGTCAACGAGAACGACCGCGTCGGCATCCGCGTGAAGTTCCCCGGCCGCACCGTGGCCGGGATGGTGGTGACCGAGCTCAGCTCGCCGCATCTGCACGAATGCTTCGGTGACGACTCCGGGTGGGGCGCTCGCGACGAGAATCCCGAACGCCCCACCGGGGTGATCGATCTGCCGAGGGTGCCGCTGAACCGCGGCGCGCACTACAAGATCCTCGCCGTCCTCGACCGCGTCCCCAACGGCTCGCCGGACGCCTTCGACGATCCTCAGGTCATCGGCGAGATCAAGGGCGGGAGTCTCCGAGAGACCAAGAGCCGCACCGGGCCGACGGGTTCGGTGATGGCGCTGATCCTCTTCCTCGTCGTGATCAGCATCTTCCAGCTGACCCGCTCACTGTTCTTCGACGAGAAGCCGCCGCCGCTGGACTGCGCGTCCGGGAAGCTCACGATCACCGGGTCGACGGCCTTTGCTCCCGTGCTGAAGGAAGCGACGGCTTCGTACGCGAAGACGTGCCCGGGAGCGTCGTTCGTGTTCGACAGCCGGGGGAGCGCCGAAGGGTTGGGCAGCCTCAAACAGGCGGCGAACGACGGCACGCTGGCGTTCTCCGACGGTGCGAAGGGCGAGGGGTTTCCGCAACTGCTGCCGCGTCCGGTCGCGTTCTCGCTGTTCACGCTCGTGATCAACAAGGAGGCCGGGGTCCAGGACCTTTCGCTCGCGCAGATCCACGACGTCTACGACGGCAAGATCGCGAACTGGAAGGAGATCGGCGGCAAGGACCAGCCGGTCCGGCTCGTCGACCGGCATTCGGACTCGGGCACGCGGCGGACGTTCGAGGCCCGGATCCTGGCGGGCAAACGGGAACCCGGCGACAACTCCGACGACTGCCTCAAACCGGCGCGGGGCGCACAGCCGGGAGTGGTGCGGTGCGCGAAGCCGTCCACCAGCGACGTTCTCGACGCGGTGTCACGGGTGCCGGGCGCGCTGGGCTACAGCGAACTGGGCGCGGCCACGAAACGCGAGGACGTGCTGCCGGTGCGGATCGACGGCCACCAGGCGACCCTGGAGGGCGCGATCCACGCGGCCTACCCGTTCTGGGAAACCGAGTACGCGTACACCTTCGGCGAGCCGAAGGCCGACTCGCTCGCCGCGAGCTTCCTGCGGTACCTGACG
This sequence comes from Amycolatopsis sp. TNS106, assembly GCF_019330265.1. Lineage (NCBI taxonomy): Bacteria > Bacillati > Actinomycetota > Actinomycetes > Pseudonocardiales > Pseudonocardiaceae > Amycolatopsis > Amycolatopsis sp. TNS106. Next base: position 6,951,882 of record NZ_CP024972.1, read on the forward strand.
AATCAGGTCGGCAAGGACATCGTGCGGTCGCACGGGCACCGGCCGTGCGCCGAGCTGGCGAATCCGGTGCTGTGCCGTCCGGGTACGTGAGGTGCCCTTTGCCGCCCCCCTTGCGCTTGGGTGTCGCGAAAGCCACTTTCGAGACATCAGGCGTCGCGAAAGTGGCTTTCGCGACATGCGTCCAGACGACCTGGGCAGGCCGCTGACGTTGCGAAAGCCGCTTTCGCAACACGCCGCCTTCGACGTCCCCCTCGACAACGCGCGTGAAGGCCCCCTTCCCTCGGCTCAGCCGAGGGAAGGGGGCCTTCACGCGCGAACGAGTCAGGCAGGAGGCTTCAGCGTGACGACGGTGGCGCTGGTCTCGCCACGCGGCGTCCGGTACGTGATCTCGTCGCCTTCCTTGGCGCCGACGAGCGCCAGGCCGAGCGGGCTGTCCGACGTGACCGTGGAGGCGTCGGCGTCCTCGCCCGGGATCGTGACGATGTGGAGCTCGTCCTCGTCGCCGTCGGCGAACCTGAGGGTGACGGTGGTGCCGTCGGGCAGCAGACCCTTGCTGTTCCGGCCGCCGTGCTCGAGCTTCGCCGCGACGTCGGCGATGCGCCGGTCCAGGTAGGCGGCGGCCTCCGCGCGGTCCAGCACCTCCGCCTGATCCGCGGCGTCGCCGGTTCGTTCCTGCTCGCCGACGAGCGGCGCCATCGCGTCGCGCTGCGCACGCAGATCGGCGAGTTCCTTCTCCAGCTGCCGTCGCGCGGCCGGGCTGAACCCGTTGTCCCCTGAGGTCACCATGCCGCGCATTGTCCGCTACGGATCGGCGGCTAGCCACCTAGATTTTTCACCCGCTGTGATCGGCCAGGACGGTTGCCCTAAGCTTCAGGGCTCCTGTCCTGACTACTTGGTGTAAGGAACTTCGTGACCGCCGTTCCCGGCCGCAGCGCGCGGCTCTCCCCCAATCAGCTGCAGAAACAGGAGCAGATCGTCGAAGCGGCGCGTGTCGTGCTCGCCAGGGACGGGCTCGCGGGCTGCACCGTCCGCGCGATCGCGGACGCCGGACCGCTCACGAAGAGTGCGATTCATTACTACTTCGCGGATATCGACGTCCTGATCGATCGCGCGATGGCGGCGCACATCACAACGTTCATCGCCGATTTGCGCAAAATTTCGGCGAAGCACGATCACCCGTCCGAGCGGCTCTTCGCCGCGCTCGAAGCCTTCCTCGGCGAGTTCTCCGGCCGCCCGAACGCGGCCTTCCTCTGGTTCGAATACTGGATCGCCGCGGGCCGCGCGCAGCATCCTCAGGCCATCGACGTGATGCTGACGTCGATCACCGAACTGCTCGCGGAACTGCTCGCCCCGCTCGACGTCGAAGACCCGCGGGCACGGGCGCGGGCACTGCTGTCCTACCTGCTCGGCGCGATCGTCCAGCAGCGCGTCCGGCGGCGGCCGTTCGCCGCGTTGCGTGGCGACATCGAAGCTCTCTGTTTCGCGAACTACGGGTAGAAATACGCATTAGATCCGTACCGTTACGGATTGTTCGGTCTTCCCGCTCCGGCCATGGTGAGGTTCCCCTTCCCTGCCTGAGAGCTAGGAGACGACGATGCGCATAAGACGGTGCATGGCCGTGGCGATCGCGGCCGTCGCGGCGTTCACCATCCCGGTCGCCGCGAGTCCGGCGACCGCGGACCAGCAGGCCGAGGACGCGCAGGTGCAGATCTACGAGGTCTTCGGCACCGGGACCTCGCAGCAGCGCACCCAGATCTCCCGGCTCGGTGTCGACGTCCTCGGCTCCGCAGGTGGCACGACCACGTTCATCGGCGAGGCGCGCGACGCGGCGAAGATCCGTTCGCTCGGCTACCGCGTCGAGCAGCGCGGCGTCGTCGACAGGTCGGAGAAGGTCGGCACCAACGCGATCAACGACTTCCCGCCGTCGGATTCCGGCTTCCACAACTACGCCGAGGTGACGACCGAACTCCGCAACGCCCAGTCGAACTTCGGCTCGATCGCCCGGCTGAGCAGCGTCGGCAACTCGTACCAGGGCCGGGCGCTGAACCTGCTCAAGATCAGCGACAACGTCGCCACGGACGAGAACGAGCCCGAAGTCCTCTTCACCTGCAACCAGCACGCCCGTGAGCACCTCACCACCGAGATGTGCCTCCGGATCGTGAACCGGTTCACCCAGGGCTACGCCTCCGACCCGGCGATCAAACGGTTCGTCGACAGCGTCGAGATCTACGTGATCCCGAACGTCAACCCGGACGGTTCGGAGTACGACATCTCCGGCGGCAGCTACAAGTACTGGCGCAAGAACCGGCAGGGCAACGGCACCGACCCCAACCGCAACTGGGCCTACAACTGGGGCTGCTGCGGCGGTTCGTCGGGCTCGACCACCAGCGAGACCTACCGCGGCCCGTCGGCGTTCTCGGCACCCGAGACCCGCGCGGTGTCCAACTTCGTCAACTCGCGCAAGATCGGCGGCGTCCAGCAGATCAAGGCGAGCATCGACTTCCACACCTATTCGGAGCTCGTGCTGTGGCCGTTCGGCTTCACCTACAACGACACCGCTCCCGGCATGACCGCCGCGGAGGCGCAGCGGTTCCAGACGGTGGGCAGGCAGCTCGCGGCGACCAACGGCTACACGCCGCAGCAGTCGAGCGACCTGTACATCACGGACGGGACGATCGACGACTGGATGTGGGGCACCCACAAGATCCTGAGCTTCACCTTCGAGATGTACCCGCGGGGGTCGAACCCCGGTTTCTACCCGCCCGACGAGGTGATCGTCCGCGAAACCACCCGTAACGACAAGGCCGTGGACCTCCTCCTGAACACCGCCATCGGCTGATACTGCTTCCAGCGCGTGAAGGCCCCCTTCCCTCGGCTCAGCCGAGGGAAGGGGGCCTTCACGCGCTAGGACGCATAGGGTGCGGGGCATGCCGATGTTCGAATTCGAGGGACACCGTCCCCAGGTGGATCCCGAAGCGTGGATCGCCCCCACCGCCACCCTGATCGGCGACGTCGTCGTCGAGAAGGGCGCCTCCGTCTGGTACGGCGCCGTGCTGCGCGCCGACTTCGGGAAGATCCTCGTCCGCGAGGGCGCCAACATCCAGGACAACTCGGTCATCCACGTCAACGGCGGCGTGACCGAGGTCGGCAAGAACGTCACCGTCGGGCACCAGTGCCTCGTGCACGACTGCACGATCGGCGAGCAGGCGCTGATCGGGAACGGTTCGACCGTGCTCGACAAGGCGCAGATCGGCGCGAAGGCGCTGGTCGCGGCCGGCGCCACGGTGACGCCCGGGATGATCATCCCGCCGGAGACGGTCGCCATGGGCAGCCCGGCCAAGAAGCACGTCCCGCTCGACGGCACCGCCCGAGGCTGGGTCGAGCACAACGCGGCGATCTACCAGGAGCTGGCGCGCCGTCACGCGGAAAGCGTCAAACCGATCGATTGACTCTCCAGTAACTGGAGACCATAGCTTCGGGCATATGGCACCGAAGTCCAAGAAGAAGACCCATCAGGCGACACTCGAGCTGACCGCCGGCAACGCGCCGGTGGTCGACCTCGGGAAGACGCTCGGGCAGACCGGCGTGAACCTCGTCGAGGTCAAGAAGGCCTACGACGCCGCGACCGCCGCGCAACGCGGCGACATCGTCCCGGTGGTCGTGTCGGTGTTCGAGGACCGCTCCTTCGAACTCCGGCTGAAGACCCCGCCCGCGTCGTTCCTCATCAAGAAAGCCTTGGGCGGCAAGGGGTCCGGCCGTCCGGGGCATGAGGTCGCCGGGGCACTGACCCAGGAGCAGTTGCGCGGGATCGCCGAACGGAAACTGCCGGACCTCAACACCGGCGACATCGAGGCGGCCATGCGCACGATCGCGGGCACGGCGCGCTCGATGGGTGTCGCGATCGAAGAACCGTGACGCGCAAGCACGTGATCGTCCCGCCGTTCCGCGACCTCGACCCGGCGCTCGAGGTCGCGGAAAGGCTGCTGGCGCAAGGGAATCCCTGGCTCACCGGCGTTGTGTCGGCGCTGCCCGACGAGCACGCCGCCGCCGATCGGCTCAACCGCGTCCTCGCCGGGAACGGTGCCGCGCCCCGGCTGGTCGAGGCCGTGAACGGCTGGCGCCTGGTGCAGGTGCCGTCGTGGCCGGGCTGCGGGGACCTGGTCGCGGGCGCCTCCGGGCTGGCGGAACTCGTCGTGTTCGGCGGCTGGCGGCGGATCAAACGCTGCGCCGTCTGCGCGCAGGCGTTCTGTGATCGCACGGCCGGATGCAGCCGCCGATGGTGCGCCCGGCATCGTCCGCACGCCGAGCCCCGCTCGAGCGGAGTGCTCTAGTCTGGTCCGCACCAGCGACTGGCGCCATTTGAGGTGGAGCACCACCGGGAAGCGACGACAAGGCCGGTACCGCGCGCCTGGGTCCGGCCGTCTCTGGCAGGAGTACGTCCGATGACACACCAGCCCGAACTTTCCGCGCTCGCCGCCGCCGACCCGCAGATCGCGGGGCTCGTGGAGGACGAGGCGAAACGCCAGCACGACAAGATCCGCCTGATCGCGTCCGAGAACTACGTCTCCCAGGCCGTACTGGAGGCGACGGGCACCGTCCTCACCAACAAGTACTCCGAGGGCTACGCCGGCAAGCGGTACTACGAAGGCCAGCAGCTCATCGACCAGGTCGAGAACCTCGCCATCGAGCGCGCGAAGGCCGTCTTCGGCGTCGACCACGCGAACGTCCAGCCGTACTCCGGCTCCCCGGCGAACCTCGCGGTGTACCTCGCTTTCGCGCAGCCGGGTGACACCGTGCTCGGCATGGCGCTGCCGGACGGCGGCCACCTCACGCACGGCTGGAGCGTGTCCGCGACCGGCAAGTGGTTCACCCCGGTCCGCTACGGCGTCCGCAAGGAGACCGGCCGGGTCGACCTCGACCAGGTCCGCGAACTCGCGCTGAAGCACCGGCCGAAGCTGATCTTCGCGGGCGGAACCGCGATCCCGCGCACCATCGACTTCCCGGCGTTCGCGGAGATCGCCCGCGAGGTCGACGCCGTCCTGGTCGCCGACATCGCCCACATCGCCGGGCTGGTCGCCGGTGGCGCGCACCCGTCGCCGGTCGGGCACGCGCAGGTCATCACCACGACCACGCACAAGACGCTGCGCGGTCCGCGCGGCGCGATGATCCTTTCCGACGCCGACCACGCGAAGGCCGTCGACAAGGCGGTGTTCCCCGGATTGCAGGGCGGGCCGCACAACCACACGACCGCGGCGATCGCCGTCGCTCTGGGCGAGGCGCAGAAGCCGGAGTTCTCCGAGTACGCGCACACGATCGTCGCGAACGCGCGGGCGCTGGCGGAGGCACTGGTGGAGCGCGGCTACGACCTCGTGTCCGGCGGCACTGACAACCACCTGCTGCTGATCGACCTGACGAACAAGAACGTGCCGGGCAAGCCCGCCGCGCAGGCGCTGGACCGGGCAGGCATCGAACTGAACTACAACACCGTGCCGTTCGACCCGCGCAAGCCGTTCGACCCGTCCGGCATCCGGCTCGGCACCTCCGCGATCACCACCCGCGGGCTCAAGCCGGAACACCAGGCGCAGGTCGCGGAGTGGATCGACCGCACGATCACCGCGGCGGCAGGCGAAGAACTGTCCGCTTTGGACACCGTCGCCGCCGAGATCCGCGAGTTCCTGGCGCCGTTCCCGATCCCGGGCTACTCGGCGTAGGTCGTTCCGTGAAGGCCTCCTTGAGGGACCCAGAGTCCCTCAAGGAGGCCTTCACGGACTTGCCGGGGGACCGGACGTACACGAAGGGCCCCTTCACCGCACGAGATGCGGTGAAGGGGCCCTTCGGCGTTAAGCGACTAGTGAGCCGCCGGACCGTCGATGGCCTCCTTGGCCAGCCGGTCGGTCTCACGGTCGAGCGAACGCTTGATCTCGGCCTCGGCCTCGGACCGTCCGACCCAGCTCGAACCCTCGACGCTCTTGCCCGGCTCCAGGTCCTTGTACACCTCGAAGAAGTGCTGGATCTCGAGCTTGTGGAACTCGTTCAGGTGGTGGATGTCGCGCAGGTGCTCCAGCCGCGGGTCGTTCGTCGGCACGGCGAGGACCTTGTCGTCCGGGCCCTTCTCGTCGGTCATCCGGAACATGCCGATCGCGCGGCAGCGGATCAGGCAGCCGGGGAAGGTCGGCTCCTGGACGAGCACCAGCACGTCGAGCGGGTCGCCGTCCTGGCCGAGGGTGTCGTCGATGAACCCGTAGTCGGCGGGGTACTGCGTGGCGGTGAACAGCGTCCGGTCGAGTTTGATCCGACCGGTCTTGTGGTCCACCTCGTACTTGTTGCGCTCCCCCTTGGGGATTTCGATAGTGACGTCGAATTCCACGCCGGCCTCGCTGCTCTCGTCTTTGGTACGCCCCGCCGTCGCGGACGGCTCACCGAGTTCATGGTCTTGTCTTCACTAGTGTGGACCACGGGGTCCCGGGCGGTCGCATCGATGTGGTCGTATGTGAGCTTGGCCCCTTCCCCGGACGGTGGACGAAGGAGCGTTGAGTGCCGGAAAACGATGCCCCGCGGTGGCCGTCGGACGACAAGGACACCTCATCCGCCGAGCCCAAGGCCGCCAAGGGGGAGGGCGAGGCCACGATCTGGCTGCCCATGTCGGGGATGGCGAACGGCAAGACCGAAGAGCTGTCAGTGCCGAAGGTCACACCCGAAAGTGGCTCCTGGTTCGAGCCGATCGTCGAGGTGGAGGAGGAACCGGACGTTCCGGAGACCCCGACGCCGAAGTGGTCCGCCTTCGAACCGGTGACGCCGGTCGAGCCGGAGCAGCGCGAAGAGCCGAAGACGCTCTTCGTCAAGCCCGTCCAGCCCCAGCACAAGGACGAACCGGACTGGGACCAGTTCGACCGGGGCGCCGCCACTCCACCGCGTGAAGCCGAGCCCCCGAGGCCGGAGCCGAGGCAGGAACCCCCGCGTCAGGAACCCCCGCGTCAGGAGCAGCCGCGCCGTCCCGAGCAGAGCCGGGTCGAGCCGCCTGCTCCCGCGCCGGTCCCGTCCGCGACCATGCACGCGCGTCCGGTCCGCATCGAGCCCGCCGAAGAGCGTTTCGACGCCGAAGCGACCGTCGGGATCCAGCGGCCCGAGCCGCCTTCCGAAGAACCCCCGGCGACCGAGGCCGCCCCCGCGCCGAAGCGCAAGCGCAAACGCAAGGTCCTGCTGATCTCGACCCTGGTCGTCATCCTGCTGCTCGCCGGCATGGGCGGCGCCGCCGCGATGCCGAAGGTGTCGAACCGCCTCGGCCTGCCCTGGGCGCCGAACGCGCCGAAGGGCGAGATCCCCAAACCCGCGGGTATCACCCGGGTCCTGCACGGGCCGGACATCAACGGCGCCGGGCCGACGAAGGAAGGGCTCGCGGCCGCGCTGGCGGGCCCCGCCGGTTCGCCGGACCTGGGCACGCTCACCGGCACCGTCGTGGACGCGGCGTCCGGTGAAGTCCTGTGGGACAAGAACTCCGGCACCCCGCTGACCCCGGCGTCGACCACGAAGATCCTCGTCGTCGCGGCCGCTCTCCTGTCGATGGACCACGGCACGCAGTTCTCGACGAAGATCGTCCAGGGCGCCGAGCCGGGCACGGTCGTGCTCGTCGCGGGCGGAGACCCGTCGCTGACCTCGCTGCCGCTGGGCACGGACTCGCCGCTGTACCCGGGCGCGGCCCACGTCGACGACCTCGTCGCCCAGGTCAAGAAGGCCGCGGGCGGCAAGATCTCCAAGGTCCAGCTGGACATCAGCCTGTTCAAGGGGCCGACGTCCGCGAAGGGCTGGGACCCGGAGGACACCGCCGCCGGGAACACCTACATGGCGCCGGTCCTCCCCGTGATGGCCGACGGCGGCCGCGCCGACCCGAAGAACGACCACGCGCCCCGCGTCGCGAATCCGGCGGCCGCGCTGACGCAGAAGATCGCGGGCAAGCTCGAAGCCCAAGCCGGTGGTACGACCACGGCGCCGAAGGACGCCAAGGTGCTCGGCGAGGTCAAGTCCCAGCCGCTCGCGGAGTTCGCCAACTCGCTGATGCAGCTTTCGGACAACCTGATGGCCGACGTCCTCGCCCGTCAGCTCGCGCTCGCGAAGGGCGCCGAGGCGTCGTTCACCGGCGGCGCGACCACGACGATGAACGTGCTCAAGGAGGCCGGATTCGACCTCACCGGCGTCCAGATCAACGACGGTAGCGGGCTGTCCGACCAGAACAAGATCCCGGCGAAGGTGCTCAGCGAGATCCTCGCGGTCGCGGCGGCGCCGGACGGCAAGGACCCGAGGACCGCGAAACTGCGGCCGCTGCTGGCCGGTCTCCCCGTCGCGGGCGGCAGCGGGACACTGGAAAAGCGCTACGGCGATCCGGCGTCGGCCGCGGGCCGCGGCTGGGTGCGCGGCAAGACCGGCACGCTGTCCGGCGTGAACACCTTGGCGGGCGTGGTGCTGGACACCGACGGCCGGATGCTGGTGTTCGCGTTGATGTCGTCCGGTTCGGACCAGAACAAGGGCAGGGCCGCGCTCGACGTCGTCGCCGCGACCCTGCACAAGTGCGGCTGCAGATGATCCGGTGAGCGACCGGAATCGGAGCGTGAGGAAGTCGGGACGGAATTCGGTCTTCCAGCGGGTAGCGTCATAAGAGTGACTGAGGAAACGCCGACCAAGACACGTTCGATGGTCGACTGGTCCCTGGCCGCCTCGACGGGTGCCCTCCTGGTGCGCGGTGGTCCGGTGGTCGACCGCGAAGAGGCCGAAGAAGCCGTCGCCGATCTCCGTGACCTGACCGGTGAGGCCGAGGGACACGTCCGCGAGCTGACCGGGCTCGGCCTCGATCTGCCGTTGCTGCCCGCCGAAGTCGTCGACCGGCCAGGCTGGGTCCGTTCGGCCGCGGCCGGTCTCGACGCGCTCACCGGCCGTGCGCTGCCGGAGGCGCAGGGCGGTCCGCTGGCGCCCGTGCTGGCCGGCGGCGCCGGTGTGCAGACCGGTCTGGTGCTCGCCTTCCTGGCTTCCCGCGTGCTCGGCCAGTACGACCCGTTCGGCGGGCCGGACCGCGCCGGGCGGCTGGTGCTTATCGCACCGAACGTGGTCGCCGCCCAGCGCGCGATGGACGTGCCCGGCCACGACTTCCGGCTGTGGGTCTGCCTGCACGAATGCACCCACCGGTTGCAGTTCACCGCGGTCACCTGGCTGCGCGACTACTTCGCCGACGAGGTCGAGCGCCTGATCGGCGGGCTCGCCGGCCGGGACGCGGACGGGCTGAGCGATCTGGTCGGCCGCCTGCCGGACACCATCAAGCAGATCGGCAAGGGCAAGGCGGGCGGCGCCGGGCTCGCCGAACTCCTGCAGTCGCCGGGCGAACGAGCGGTGTTCGACCGGCTCCTCGCCCTCTCCACGCTGCTGGAGGGGCACGCCGACTTCGTGATGGACGCCGTCGGGCCGCAGGTCGTGCCGAGTGTCGAACTGATCCGTTCGCGGTTCACCGCCCGGCGCAAGGGCGGCGGCCTCATCGACCGCGTGCTGCGCAGCCTCCTCGGCGTGGACGCGAAGCTGCGCCAGTACGAACAGGGCGCGAAGTTCACCAAGCACGTCGTCGACGCCGTCGGCATGGACGGCTTCAACGCGGTGTGGACGTCGCCGAACACGCTGCCGACCAGGGCCGAGATCAGTGATCCGGCGGCCTGGGTGCGGCGCCTGCACGGGTGAGCGGACCGGATCCGGCGATCGCGGCCGTGCGGACGGCCGTGCGGGACTTCCTGACGTCGGTGAGTGCCGCCGAGGAGCTGTGCGTCGCGGTCTCCGGCGGCGCGGACTCCTTGGCGCTGGCCGAAGCGGCCGCGTTCACCGGCGGCCGCGCGGGACTGAAGGTGCGGGCACTCGTCGTCGACCACGGCCTCCAGGACGGTTCCGCCGAAACCGCCGCCCGCGCCGCGAACACCGCGCGGGAACTGGGCGCCGACACGGCCGAAGTCCTGAAGGTGCGGGTCGAGGGCGCGGGCGGGCCGGAAGCGGCGGCCCGCCGGGCCCGCTACGGCGCCTTGCGCTCGGCGCTGCCGGACGGACGCGGTGTCGTCCTGCTCGGCCACACCCTCGACGACCAGGCCGAAACCGTGCTGCTCGGCCTCGGCCGGGGTTCCGGGCCGCGGTCGCTGGCCGGGATGCGCCCGTACGACCCGCCGTGGGGACGGCCGCTGCTCGGCGTCACCCGTGCCACCACCCGGCGGGCCTGCCAGGCGCTCGGTGTCGACCCGTGGCAGGACCCGCACAACGAAGACCCGCGGTTCACCCGTGTCCGGTTACGGACCGAAGTACTGCCCCTCCTGGAGGATGTGCTGTCCGGCGGTGTCGCGGCGTCGCTCGCCCGCACGGCGGCGCAACTGCGCGAAGACACCGAGGCGTTGGACACACTCGCGGGTGAGGTCCACCTGCGCGCCTTCACCGGCGAAGGGCTCGACGTGGCGGTGCTCGCCACCGAACCGCCCGCGTTGCGGCGACGCGTCCTCCGCAGGTGGCTGCTGGACTCCGGCGTCCGCGAACTCACCGACGCCCACCTGCGTTCGGTCGACGCTCTCGTGGGGAACTGGCGGGGTCAGGGCGGAGTCTGGCTACCCGGCGACTTGGTGGCCGCGCGGGCGCATGGCAGGCTCTCCCTCGAAGCACCCCAGTCCACCACCTAGAGGGGATCGTCCCGTGTACGAAGGCGAGATCGCCTCCGTGCTCGTCACCGAGCAGCAGATCAACGACAAGATCGCCGAGCTGGCGGCAAAGGTCGCGGCGGACTACCCGGCCGACGGCCCCGGCGCCGGGCAGGGAGACCTCCTGCTCGTCGGCGTGCTCAAGGGCGCGGTGATGTTCATGACCGACTTCGCCAGGGCGCTCCCCCTTCCCTGCCAGCTCGAGTTCATGGCGGTCTCCTCCTACGGCTCGGCGACGTCGTCGTCCGGCGTGGTGCGGATCCTCAAGGACCTCGATCGCGACATCGCCGGCCGTGACGTGCTCATCGTCGAGGACATCGTCGACTCCGGGCTGACCCTGTCCTGGCTCCTGAAGAACCTCGCGAGCCGGAACCCCGCGTCGCTCGAGGTCGTCTCGCTCCTGCGCAAGCCGGAGGCGGTCAAGGTCGATGTACCGGTCAAGTACATCGGGTTCGACATTCCCAACGAATTCGTAGTCGGATACGGCCTGGACTACGCGGAGCGTTACCGGGACCTGCCCTACATCGGAACTCTGGATCCCCACGTCTACACGTCCTGAGAACCGCTTGCCCGGGTGTGCGGGAATACGGAACCCTGAGCACGCAGAACGCGTCATAGGCTGCGATCGAGTGCGTTAACCTATGCGAAGACCTTTGCCACGCAGCCGTCGTGGCCTGGCCCGGGGGAAACGGAGAGAGCTCAGATGGGGAACAGCTTGGCGGACGCGAACGCGTTCAAGAACGCCGCGGCCCAGGGTCAGGTCGGGATCGACCCTGACGCGGCCCAGACCGTCCTGAACAAGATCCGCACCGGCAAGGACGCCATCGAGGCCCTCCTGCAGCGGGCCGGCGACCTCGGGCAGGCGCCGAAGCTGGGCAACAACCCGGTCGGCAACGCGATCGCCGCGAAGGTGGCGAACCGTGCCGACGGCGGGGGCGACTCGTACGCGGCCGCGCTCCAGAACCTTTACCAGCAGTACGAGGCCGCCGAGTCCGGCATCGTGACCGCGATGGCCCGCTATCACGAGATCGACCAGGCCGCGGCCCAGCCGTTCCGTAACGTCTGAGGGGGAGTCAGAAAGCCATGCCACCGAAGCACAGCGCCGACTCTTACGGCGAGAGCAGCAGCAGCACCACGCCCGTCCAGCTCGGCGACAACTCGCACGCCGAGAGCATCGTCTCGTCCGCGCGCGGCCGTTCCGACGGGTTCGACATCGGCGCCGACCGCGCCATCACCAACCCGCCGAACTGGGAGAGCGCGCCGAGCAGCCAGGACCTGTGGAACCAGGCCAACATCGGCAACGACCCCAGCACGGCGACCGCCATCAGCCAGTCCTGGGGCTCGCACGGCAGCAAGCTGAGCCAGGCGTCGAACGACCTCTACAACGCGATCTCCGAACTGGGCGCCGCCTGGATCGGACAGGGCGCCGCGGCCGCGCAGGGTTCGCTGGTCGCCATCGCGAACTCGGGTTCGCAGGCCTCCGAGGCCGCGAACACGATGGCGGACAGGCTGCAGAAGCAGGCCGACGCCGCCACCAAGGTCAAGCTCATGCCGAAGCCGACCGACTACAGCCCCGAGAAGGCCATGGGCCAGGCGCTGGCGGCGGGCCCGATCGGCATGATCACCGACCAGAAGCCCCTCGCCGACCAGGACAAGGAAGTGCGGGCGGAGCAGGCCAGGTTCCTCGAGGCCTACACCAAGGAGATGAGCGAGGTCGACAGCTCGACTCCGAGCTTCGGCCCCGAATCCCTCGGCATGAAGCCGACCGCGACGCACAACAGCGCCGGGTTCAGCGGCGTCGGCAACATCGGCGGCGGAGGCCTCAACTCCGGCGCCGTCTCCGGCACCCCCGTCTTCGCCGGCACGCACGGCTACGGCGGCGCGCAGGGCAGCGGTGCGGCTCCCGTCCACGCCGGTCCGGACTCGGGCGTGTTCTCGCAGGCCGGCTACAGCCCCGCCGCCGGCCCGGCCGCCGGTGTCGCGCCGGGTGCGGGTGTCGCGTCCGGCGCCGGTGCCCCGATGACCCCGCACGCCCCGGCGAGCGGCGGCAACGGGCTCGGCCAGGCCCTCACCGCGGCCGCGCTCGGCGGTGGCCTCGGCTACGCGGGCGCCAAGGCGCTCGGCCAGGGCAACAAGTCCGGCGCCAAGGAGACCGACAGCACCGACGCCGCCGCGACCGAGAAGGGCGGGCCCGCGCAGAGCGCCGCGTCCCAGGCCGTTCCGCAGCAGGGCATCGTGTCCTCCAGCGGCACCATCGGTGGCGCCACTCCGCCGATGCACGGCATGGGCGGCGGCATGGGCATGGGCGCGCACGGGGCCCAGGCCGAGCAGGAAGAGGAGCACACGCACGCGTCGTTCCTCATCGAGCCGGACCCGGACGACGCCTTCGGCGCCAACGAGGCGACCCCGCCGCCGGTCATCGGCGCCTGGACCGAAGACGACGAACGCTAGAGCGGTTTTTCACCGGGCGCGCGGCCGATCCGGCCGCGCGCCCGCTGACTTGTGCGCGCCATGGCAGGACACCCTGTCCGCGGTCGTGAGGTAGCTGACCACCCGGTGTCCCGCCGACGCCGATCGCGGACGCGGGTTCACCAACAGACATTAGGGGCGGATATGGCGAACGGTGAACTGCTCACCCCGGTCGAGCTGGACTTCCTGTGGGAGACCGCGAACGCCGGAGAGCTGCCGTACCCGCTGCGGCTCCGCTCGCACGGGGCGACCATGGACGAGCGCGGCGCCCTGCGGACGCAGACGCTCCAGTCGCTGAACCACCGTCGTCTCGCCGACGAGCGAGGCAGGCCCGAGCCGCATATCGAGGACTACTTCGGTGTCCTCGCGAGGCCGGACCTGAGCCTGGACTGCGTCCAGCTCAACAATCCCAACACCGAACCGCTGCTCGCGGTCGCGTCGCTGCTCGGCGGCCAAGGCCTGCTGACAGTGCAGGACCCGCGCGGTTTCCACTTCCACCCCATCGCCCCGGACGGCCTCGCGAGCGCGATCGTCTCCCTGCTGCCGCCGGGTTCGCGCGGCACGGAGAAGTCGATCACCCTCCCGCTGGACGGGCTCGTCGGCGCTTCGGGCGCGGACTTCCTCCAGCGTCGCCAGCCGCAGGTCGACGGCTCGGCGACGTCCGACGAGGACCGCAAGGCCCTCTCGAGGCTCCAGGCGCAGCCGCGGCTTCGCGGCGGCCAGTTCGGTGCGAACGCGCGCAGCAAACACGGCACGCGGAGCCGGTCTTCGGTGCTGAGCTGGTTCGACACCCAGTCCGGCCGGTACTTCACCCAGGCCACCCGCGGTTCCGACGGCCGCGACTGGATCACCGTCGCGCCCGCGGACCCGGCGACGCTGCGGCAGCGGCTCACGGAGTTGCTGGGGAAGATCGCGGCCGAGTCCTCACCCGCGCACTGACCTCTCAGGCGAACACGACTTACAGGACAGCGCCTAGGCCCATCCGGCCACCGACCGTCGTACCCCTTCGCTATCGTGAACCTCTGGGCGTCCCGAGGCCCAGGAAGCCGAGGTGCCGGGAGGGCACGGAGCACAATGCACCAGGAACACTTCACACCGATGGCGTTCGACTTCCTCTGGGAGTCCGCCGAGCTCGGCGACCTGCCATATCCGCTGCGCGTCCGGTCGCACGGCGCGACCGAGCTCGAACGCCGGGCGTTGCGCCAGCGCGTCGACAACGAACTCCAGGCCCGCGGCATCCGCGACGGCCGGGGAAGGCTGGAGCGGCGGATCGAGGACTGGCTGTACCTCCTCGCCCGCGGCTCGCTGACCATCGACGCCCTGCACATCCCCGAATTCCAGGCCCCGACCATCGCCGTGCTCGGTGCCACCGACGGCCGTGACGCGGTGATCGCGATCCAGGACCAGTCCGGGATCTGGCTGCGTGAGGCACCCGCCGACGGGCTCCCGACAGCGGTCGTCGACCTGCTGCCTCCCGGGCAGCGCGGCTCGGAGGCGTCGGTCACGCTGCCGATCGACGACGCCCGCCGCACCGAGCCGATCCGCGCCGCCATCAACCCGACGAAGCAGGCCGAGGAGCCCGAAGCGGCGAAGAGCCGCCGCAAGGACAAGCCGCGTGTCTCGCTCAGCGAACGCATCACCGCGGACCCGCGCGAGGCGTTCGGCAAGCTCACCGGCCAGCCGAGGCTGCGCGGCGGTCAGCTGGCAGCGAACAGCCGGTCCCACGTGGGCGCCAAGCAGCGGTCCCGTGTCCTCGGCTGGTTCGACACCGCCAGCGGCCGCTATCTCAGCACGTCACAGGCCGGTCCGGACGGACGCGAGTGGGTCACCGTCTCACCCGCCGACGTCAAGACGATCCGGATGCGGCTGGGTGAAATGGCCGCCGGTGTGGCGGTGGACACACGCTAGGCCTCCGCTCCGGGAACCCTCGCGCGACGTCCGCCGTTTACGTCCGAGAGGCTCACCCCCCTCATCCGTCCAGGCGGGCGGTATCCTGAGGGGCGGGTGTCGGAGCACCATGGGTCGTCAAGATCGTGATGGCGGGTATCACAGGAGCCGCCCAACCAGGAAGGGTCGAGGCCACCAGGGCCGAGTCGTATGAACCGGAAGAGCGTGCTCAAGAACCCAGTGCTCTGGATTCTCGCGGCGGTACTGGCGTTTCTCGCATACAACACGATCTTCGACAGTGATCGTGGCTACACCCAGGTGCCGATCTCGATCGCGAACCAGCAGATCACCGCGAACAACGTCAAGGAAGCCTCGCAAGAGGACAAGGAGCAGCAGATCAAGCTGCTGCTGAACAAGAAGATCGAGGTCGACGGCCAGCAGGTCGACCAGATCATCGCGCAGTACCCGGCGAACGTCGCGGGCACCATCTACGGCCAGCTCATCGGCCTCAAGAGCGGTGACAATCCGGTCAAGTTCACCACCAAGGTCACCCAGCAGAATGTCCTCACCCAGATCCTGATCTTCGCCATCCCGCTGGCGCTGGTGCTGGGCCTGCTGATGTGGATGATGAACAACGCGCAGGGCGGCGGGAACCGCGTCCTCAACTTCGGCAAGTCGAAGGCCAAGCAGCTCAACAAGGACATGCCCAAGACGACCTTCGGGGACGTCGCGGGCGCCGACGAGGCCGTCGAAGAGCTGTACGAGATCAAGGACTTCCTGCAGAACCCGGCGCGCTACCAAGCGCTCGGCGCGAAGATCCCCAAGGGCGTCCTGCTCTACGGGCCGCCCGGTACCGGTAAGACGCTGCTCGCGCGAGCCGTCGCCGGCGAGGCGGGCGTGCCGTTCTACACGATCTCCGGTTCCGACTTCGTCGAGATGTTCGTCGGTGTCGGTGCCTCGCGAGTCCGCGACCTGTTCGAGCAGGCCAAACAGAACGCGCCCTGCATCATCTTCGTCGACGAGATCGACGCGGTCGGGCGCCAGCGCGGCGCCGGCCTCGGCGGCGGCCACGACGAACGCGAGCAGACGCTGAACCAGCTCCTCGTCGAGATGGACGGCTTCGACGCGCGCGGCGGCATCATCCTGATCGCCGCGACCAACCGTCCCGACATCCTCGACCCGGCGCTCCTGCGCCCCGGCCGCTTCGACCGCCAGATCCCGGTGTCCGCGCCGGACATGCGCGGCCGCAAGGCGATCCTCGAGGTGCACGCCAAGGGCAAGCCGATCGCGCAGGGCACCGACCTGAGCAGCCTCGCCAAGCGGACCGTCGGCATGTCCGGCGCGGACCTGGCGAACGTGCTCAACGAGGCCGCGCTGCTCACCGCCCGCCAGAACGGGCACGTGATCACCGACGCCGCGCTGGAGGAGTCGGTCGACCGCGTCGTCGGCGGCCCCGCCCGCAAGAGCCGGATCATCTCCGAGAAGGAGAAGAAGATCACGGCCTACCACGAGGGCGGGCACGCGCTCGCCGCGTGGGCGATGCCGGACATCGAACCGGTCTACAAGCTGACGATCCTGCCGCGCGGGCGCACCGGCGGTCACGCCCTGCTTGTCCCGGAGGACGACAAGGAGCTGATGACCCGCTCGGAGATGATCGGGCGCCTGGTCTTCGCGATGGGCGGCCGGACGGCGGAGGAGCTCGTCTTCCACGAGCCCACCACCGGTGCCTCCTCCGACATCGAACAGGCGACGAAGATCGCCCGCGCGATGGTCACCGAGTACGGCATGAGCGCCCGGCTCGGCGCGGTCAAGTACGGCCAGGAGCAGGGCGACCCGTTCCTCGGCCGCTCGGCGGGCCGCCAGGCGGACTACTCGCTGGAGGTCGCGCACGAGATCGACGAGGAGGTGCGCAAGCTCATCGAGACCGCGCACACCGAGGCGTGGCACGTGCTGAGCACCTACCGCGACGTGCTGGACGAGCTGGTCATCGAGCTCCTCGAGAAGGAGACGCTGACCCGCAAGGACCTCGAGCGGATCTTCGCGACCGTCGAGAAGCGCCCGCACATCACCATCTTCAACGAGTTCGGCGACCGCAAGCCGTCCGACAAGCCGCCGATCAAGACCCCCGGCGAGCTGGCGATGGAGCGCGGCGAGCCGTGGCCCCCGCCGGAGGAGAAGAAGGAGCAGCCGGTGCTGCAGCCGGCGCCGACCCCGGTCGGCACCGCGCAGGGCGGCGGCGACCTTCCCGGTGGCCCGCCGTACGGCCAGCCCGCTCCGCCGCCGGACCCGAACGCGAACCCGTACGCTCCGCCGCCGCCGGGCGCCTACCCCAACGGTGGTCGCCCCAACGGTGGGCCGAACGGCACCGGTCACTGGCCCCAGGCATATGGTGGGCAGCAGCCGGGCGGTCCGGCAGGCGGTTACCAGGGTGGACCCGTTGGCGGTCCCCCGAACTACGGGGCTCCTCCCGGATGGACCCCGGCCACGCAGCCGGGTGGCCAGCCGAACCAGCCCTGGCGTCCCGCCGAAGACCGCCCGCGCGACGGCTGGTTCGCTGACCAGCCCGGCGGTCAGCAGGACGAAGGACAGCAACGGCGTGACGACGGACAGGACGACACCAAGCGGTAACGGCGCAAGCCCGGTCTTCGACCAGGACCGGGCCGAGAAAGCCGTACGCGAACTCCTGCTCGCCTGTGGTGAGGACCCGGACCGGGACGGTCTCTTGGAGACCCCGGCCCGGGTCGCTCGCGCTTACCGGGAAATGTTCGCCGGGCTCTACACCGAACCCGACCACGTCCTGGACCGCACGTTCGACGAGGCACACGAAGAACTCGTGCTGGTGACGGACATTCCGATGTTCAGCACCTGTGAACACCATCTCGTGCCATTCCACGGTGTCGCCCACGTCGGATACATCCCGAACGGCCACGGCAAGGTCACCGGTCTGTCCAAACTGGCCCGTCTCGTCGACCTCTACGCCAAGCGCCCGCAGGTCCAGGAGCGCCTCACCTCCCAGGTCGCCGACGCGCTCATGCGCAAACTCGAGCCTCGCGGCGCGATCGTCGTGGTCGAGGCCGAGCATCTCTGCATGGCCATGCGCGGTATCCGCAAACCCGGCGCCAGGACGACGACGTCCGCCGTGCGCGGTCTGTTGCAGACTTCGGCGTCCTCGCGGGCGGAGGCGCTGGACCTGATCAAGGGCCGTCGATGACCGCCCTGCCCCGGCCCGGCCGGTGCGCGGTGATGGGCATCCTGAATGTCACCCCGGATTCCTTTTCGGACGGTGGCCGCTACCTGGGCGTCGAGCAGGCGCTGGAGCACGCGCACGAGATGTGGGCGCGGGGCGCGGATCTGATCGACGTCGGCGGGGAGTCGACGCGGCCGGGAGCGTCCCGGGTGGACGCGGAGACCGAGATCTCCCGGATCATGCCGGTGATCCGCGCGCTCGCCGCCGACGGTGTCGCGATGTCCGTGGACACCACGCGGGCCGAGGTAGCCCTCGCCGCGGTCGAGGCGGGCGCGTCCGTCATCAACGACGTCTCCGGTGGGCTGGCCGATCCGAACATGGCGAAGGTCGCCGCCGAGACCGGTGTCCCGTACGTCCTGATGCACTGGCGCGGGCACAGCAAGGACATGAACGCGCTCGCGTCCTATGAGGACGTCGTCGCGGACGTGCGTGCCGAACTGCTGTCCCGAGTGGACGAAGCGCTCGCCGCGGGGGTCGACGGCGGCGCGATCGTGCTCGACCCCGGGCTCGGGTTCGCGAAGAACGCCGAACACGACTGGGCCTTGCTGAACGGGCTGGATTCTTTTCTGTCACTGGGTTTTCCGGTTCTCGTCGGCGCCTCGCGCAAACGGTTCCTCGGGCGTCTTTTGTCCGGAAAGGACGGAACGCCCGCCCCGCCGGACGGTCGCGAGAACGCGACCGCGGCCGTGTCCGCGCTCGCCGCGGCTGCCGGTGCCTGGGGAGTGCGGGTGCACGAAGTCGGCGCGAGTATCGACGCCGTGACCGTCGCGGCGGCTTGGCGGAAGGGGAGTCCCGTTGTCTGACCGGATCACGTTGACCGGATTGAGGGTCTTCGGCAGGCACGGCGTCTTCGACCACGAGAAGCGGGACGGGCAGGAGTTCGTCGTCGACATCGTGGTGTGGCTGGATCTCGGCCCGGCCGCCGCGTCCGACGACCTGACCAAGACGCTGCACTACGGCGAACTGGCGGAGCTGGCCGCCGGGATCGTGGCGGGGGAACCGTACGACCTCATCGAGAGTGTCGCCGGGAAGATCGCCGACGAGGTGCTGCGCGACGAGCGGCTGACCGCCGTCGAGGTGACGGTGCACAAGCCGTCCGCGCCGATCCCGCTGAACTTCGACGACGTCGCCGTCACGGTGCGGCGGGAGCGATGAGCCGCGCGCTGCTTTCGCTCGGCTCCAACCTGGGGGACCGGCTCGCGTATCTCCGGTCCGCCGTCGACGCGGTCCGGCCCGTCGTCGTCGCGGTGTCGTCGGTCTATGAGACCAAGGCGTGGGGTGTCGAGGACCAGCCGGACTTCCTCAACGCCGTCGTCCTGGTCGACGACCCGGCGCGGGATCACTGGGACTGGCTGCGCACCGGGCAGGCCGCCGAGCGGGCGGCGGAGCGCGTGCGTGAACTCCGGTGGGGTCCGCGCACGCTGGATGTCGACATAGTGACCGTGGACGGGGTTCGCTCCGACGACCCCCAGTTGCTGCTTCCGCATCCCGGCACGCCGGAGCGCGCGAGCGTGCTGATCCCCTGGCTGGAGATCGAGCCCGGCGCGGTGCTTCCCGGCCACGGTCCGGTCGCCGACCTCCTCGCCGCCCGTCCCGCCTCGGACCGCGACTCCGTCCGCCTCACGCATTTCGTCATCTGAATGCGGTAATACGTATCGCGAACCACCGCATCCAGAGGACGAAACGCACCCCTCGCGCCCGGTCCCGTGGGCACCGTGTGGATTTCTGGTCACCTGACGACCCGAAATCCACCCGGTCACGGTCAACCCCCCCCGGTGGTTCGTAATCCGAACCATCGCATTGAGGTGACGAATTGCGGGGGTGGGCGACCCGCCGAGGTTGCGAAAGCCACTTTCGCAACCTTCAGCGTTGCGAAAGCGGCTTTCGCAACGCCCCCTCTCGCGCGCCCGGCGGTCCACCGGCCTCGCAAGCAGGTGACTAATTGCGGGAGCGGCGAGAGGTGGTAGCAAAGGTCCCTTGCTACCCCAGCGCGGAGCGCAGAGCGGCGATGATCCACTCGGCCTGCGCCATCTGCGAGGGGAACGACGGCCAGCCGTTGATCTTCCCCAGCAGCATCCAGTACCGCTCGGCGCGCGGGTCGGAGCTGATCGCCATCCCGTCGGTCAGCCGCTTCCGCCAGGCGGGGTCGGCCGGGTCCCGGCCGTTCCGCGAAGACTGCGTGAAGATCGTCTCCGCCAGCTCGCGGCCCTCGGCCGAGTCGGGTGCGAGGCCGGCTTCGAGCGCTTCGGTCGCCTTCGCGCTCCACGCCATCCACAGCTCCTGCTGCTTCGCGCCGAAGTCCGCTCCGTCCTGCTTTCGGAGCTGCGAGTGCCACTCGCTCATCCGGCGGATGGACGCGCGGAACTCCTCGTCCTGCACGAGTTCGGCGAACTCGATCCACGCCTCCAGCTGCTCGGGCGTCGGGTCGTCGGGCAGTTCCGGTTTCGCCGAGCGCATCCGCTCGTAGAACTCCGGGTCCAGTTCGAGCCCTTCGACCATGTCCGCCCAGAACTCGTCGAGCAAACGTTTGCGATCTTCGTCCGACATCGACGCCAGTTTGTTCATCAGTTCGACCTCCTCCAGTGGTGAGTCCCGTTTGGCCACCGCTCGCAGGACCGCCCGGCGCAGCTTCAGCCGCCGGATCTGCTCGTCCAGGGCGGCGACGTGCTGGACGGCGAGGTCCCCGATGGTCGCTTCCCTGGTCAGCGCCCGTTCCACGTCGGCGAGGCCGAGCCCGAGTTCCCGCAGCGTCCGGACCAGTTCGAGGCGCGCCATCGCGGTGGCGTCGTAGAGCCGGTAGCCGGAATCAGTGCGGTCGGTCGGGGGCAGAAGCCCCTCGTCGGAGTAGAAGCGGATGGTCTTCACCGGCAGGCCGGTCCGTTTGGCCAGCTCCCCGATGGTGAAAACCGCTGCGGTGCCTATATGCCTCATCGTCGACTCTCCAGTTGGTGGAGAGTCAAGCCTGCCAGGTAGCGTTGGACCATGCACTTCACCCGGCCACGTGAGCTGGCGGTGGCCGGCCTCCTGGGTCTGGTCCTGGCCTATCTGCTCTTCCAGGTCGCCTACGGATCCATCCCCGCGCTTCCGCTCTTCGCCGGAATCACGCTGCTCGTCCTCGCGCTCTGCGAGTTCGTGCTCGCCTTCATCATCCGATCGCGGATCAAGGAGGGCCGGGTGCTCTCCGCGATCTCCGTCGCCCGATCGGTGGCCCTCGCCAAGGCCTCCTCGCTCGCCGGATCCGCCATGACGGGCGTCTGGCTCGCGGCTTTCGCGTATCTTTTTCCGCGACGTGACGAACTCCTCGCGGCGAGCGGTGATCTCCGCTCGGCGACGGTCGGGATCGTCAGCTCGGCGGCGCTGGTAGCTGCGGCTTTGTGGCTCGAACACTGTTGCCGGACCCCTGAGGGCGGTGATCGGGGCAGCGATCCCGAGCCGACCGGTTAACGCTCGGGAGCCACCGCTCGAAGTACCGACTAGGTCTCGTTCGGATTACTAGAAGGTACGGTGTTGGGCATGACCGGGGTGGGTGACGACTCGCGCGGCCGCCTTGCGGGTAGGCCGTGGCTTGTCGTCGGCTTGGTTCTCGCGGTCGGCGCGACTCTCGCATTGGTGCTTTCCGACGACCTCCGTTACTTGCGTCTGGGGATCGTCGCGGCGCTGTGGGCCGCCTTGATCGGTGCGTTCCTGGCGGTCCGCTACCGCAAGCACGTGTCACAGAGCGAGGACGCCGTCGCCGAGGCGCAGGCCGTCTACGAGCTGGAGCTGGAACGCGAGATCGCCGCCCGCCGCGAATTCGAGCTCGAGATCGAGGCGGAGACCCGGCAGGCCGCCGAGAGCCGCTCCCAGGAAGAACTCGAAGCGCTCAGAGCCGAGGTGAGCGCTCTGCGTGAGAGCCTCCAGTCGCTCTTCGGTGGCGAGGTCCTCCTCGAACGCGTCGCGCTCACCGCGCAGGCCACCCGGATGCGGTCCCTCGACAACAAGCAGCTGATGAGCGCGGGGTCCGAGAACGGTAACGGCAAACCCCAGCTCATGGCGGCCAAGAGCACCACGATCGACGTCGACGAGCGTGAGCGTGAGCGCGACCGCCCGACCGAGATGATCGACCGCGTCCTCGAACCCGTCTCCACACGGGCCGGGACGCCGCCCGCCGCCCGCCGCAAACCGGCGAACGGCCAGGTCAACGGCAACAACGGCTACGGCCAGAACAATCAGGTCCAGCGGCCGAAGCCGGTCGACGAGTCGACTCGCCGCAGTATGCGCAAGGCGGACGCCCGCGCCTCGAAGGCGGCCGAAGCGCTCGCCGCCGAAGCCGCCCGTCGCGAGCGGCTCGAAATGTCGAACCCCGGGATGTCGCCCGCCGAGGTCTCCCGGCCGATGCCGAGGGTCGACCCCCAGCGCCAGACCCCGCCGCCGGTGACCCCGGCCGAGGTGTCCCGCCCCTCCATGCCGGGTGTGTCGCGCTCGGAGGTCTCGCAGCCCTCGATGCCCACGGTCGCCCGGCAGCCCCAGCGCAACGAACCGCCCCGTCGCCCGCAGCAGCCTTCGCTGCAGCAGCGGCTCGACGCCGGCACCGTGCAGCGTCCTCCCGCGCCGCGGCCCGAAGAGCAGACCCGGAAGCAGACGCCGCCGGTGAAGCCCCCCGTGCAGGCGAAGCCGGTCAAGAAGGTCGAGCCGGATCGTCCTCGCCCGAACCGCGAGCTCGGCCTGACCCGTCCCGGTATGAAGCCGGTCGAGCGGTCCCGGCCCGCCGGTGGCACGCCACCGCCCGCGAACAAGCCCGCCGCGCCGGAGCCGATGGAGGCCACCGGCGAGTGGAAGCCGTCGTGGACGCAGGAGCGCCCGGTCTCCGACCTGAGCGCCGCGTTCCCCAGGAAGGACGACTTCCAGGACCGGCTGCGTCCCACGCCGCCGGCTAAACCCCAGCAGCCCCAGCCCTCGGCCTCCCTGCCCCGGCCGGAACCGCGCCCCGAGCCGAGGCCGGAGCCGCGCCGTGAGCCGGAGCCGCCGACGCCGCCGTCGATCCCGGCCGTGTCCGAGCCGCCTCGCCGGGCCGAGCCCGTGCGGAAACCGGAGCCGGAGCCGGTGCGCCGCCCGGCGGCCGAGGCGCCGTCGCGGCACAGCTCGCCGCCCGCCGAGGAGCCGCCCGCGGTCAACCCGACGTTGCCCGAAGAGATCCGCCTGGCGCAGAACGGCGGCGGCGGGCGCCGTCGCCGCGCGGCGGAAGATTCCTCGGTTTCGCTCACCCCGGCCCCGAACGTTCCCGAGCCCACCGGTGGCGGCCGTCGCCGTCGTCCGGACGGGGAGCCCCCGGCGTGGCAGAAAACCGAGTCCACCGGCGGTCGTCACGGCGGCAGGCGGGCGAAGCCGGACGACGAGACGCCGTCCCGCAGTGGCTCGTCCGGGTCCTCGCACAGCCGTCCGGAGACTTCCGAGGCGGGTTCCCACGCGTCCGGCCGGTCGGTGATGGATCTGCTCGCCGCCAACGGCGCGAACGAGTCCACTCCGCGGCGCAGGCGGCGTGCCGAAGACTGACCGTATCCGGATAGGTGCGCCCGTCGTGAAATCGACGCGGTGTTCACGCGTGTGGCCGGTGCTGTGCCGGACTTCAGCTCCACGTCCCGCCCGTGTCCCGTACCGACGGTAGGGTGACCCGCTGTGAGCGAGCCTTCCTCCCCGGCGCCCGGTCCCGACCGGATCCGCCGGCCTCGGTCGATCACCGTGCTGCTGCCGGTGCTCGGGCTGATCGCCGTCGCGCTGTGCGGGTTGTTCGTCTTCGGCACGGTGACCGAAAAGGTCGGCCCGCTCGCGGTGGGGATCGGTGTGCTCGCGGCGCTGGTCCCGGTCGCCGTGGTGGTCACCGCGTTCCTGTGGGTCGACCGCTGGGAACCGGAACCGCCGAAGCTCCTCCTGCTGGCCTTCGTCTGGGGCGCCTGCGTCGCGACGATCATCGCGCTGCTGCTCAACAGCGGCGCCGAAGCCGTCGGTGACCTGTTGCTCGGCACCGGCGTCGGCGGCAAGATCAGTGGACTGGTCTCCGCGCCGCTGGTCGAGGAGGCCGCGAAGGCGGCTTTCATTCTCTTGCTGTGGTGGCGCCGCCCGATCGAGTTCGACGGTGTCGTGGACGGCATCGTCTACGCCGGGTTCACCGCGGCGGGCTTCGCCTTCACCGAGAACATCTATTACTTCGGCCGCGCCTTCGCCGAGCACGGTTTCGGCGACGGGACGAGCGCCGGCGTGCTCGCGGCGTTCTTCCTGCGCGGCGTGCTTTCGCCGTTCACCCATCCGTTGTTCGCCGTGATGACCGGGATCGGGCTCGGTGTCGCCGCGAGCAGCAAGGTGCGCTCGCTGCGGATCCTGGCGCCCATCGGCGGCTACGTCGTCGCGGTGCTGCTGCACGCGCTGTGGAACGGCGCCGCGCTGCTCGGCGGCGCGAAGACCTTCCTGAACGTCTACTTCCTGATCATGGTGCCGCTGTTCATCGGCGTCTTCTCGGTGGTGGTCATGCAGCGGCGCCGTGAGCAGCGGATCGTCGCGGCGGCCCTGCCGATGATGGTCGACGCGCGCTGGATCGCCCCGTCCGAGGTCTCGTTGCTGGCCAGCCTCTCCGGGCGGCGGTCGTGGCGGAAGCAGGCGCGGAAGCAGTCGGGACGGGAGGCGGCGAAGGCCGTCGCCCGCTACCAGGCCAGTGTGACCGAGCTCGCGTTCCTCCGGCGCGGACGGAAGCTCACCGACGACGCGAAACAGCGGCAACGTGAGCTGCTCCAGGTGCTCAAGACCTCGCGGGCCGACGCGGTGCGGCTGGCCGACGGCGCGCCGCGCGGGTGACCACTGTCAGGTGAAGCTGGTCACGGGGGCCGGTTCAGACGCGGACCGGAGGGTTACTCTCGCGCCGTCGTCTGGTACCCGCGACCGCAGAGCGGGACTGGAACGAGTTGAGGAGTTTTCGACCATGAGCGTCCACTGGCGCACGCCATGATGAGGCCCGCTCGCCTGGCCGTCGGCGTCGTTTCCGCGGGGCGCGTCGGCAGTGTCGTCGGCGCCGCGCTCACCAGGGCCGGGCACACGGTCGTCGCCGCTTCGGGCCTTTCCAACGCTTCGGTGCGCCGGGCGGAGCAACTGCTCCCCGACGTGCCCCTCCTGCCGCCCGACGAGGTCGCCCGCCGCGCCGACCTGGTCCTCCTGGCCCTGCCGGACGACGCGCTCGCCGGGATGGTGCACGGTTTCGTCGCCACCGGATCCCTCCGGCCGGGGCAGATCGTCGTGCACACCTCCGGCGCGCACGGTATCGACGTCCTCGCGCCCGCCGCCGAGGCCGGGGCCCTGCCGCTGGCCCTGCACCCGGTGATGACCTTCACCGGCCGCGCCGAAGACCTCGACAGGCTGGCCACCTGCAGCATCGGCGTCACGGCGACAGAGGGTGACGAAGCGGCGTGGAACGTCGGCGAGGCGCTGACCGTGGAGATGGGCGCGGAGCCCGTCCGGGTCCCTGACGAGGCGCGAGCGCTCTATCACGCGGCACTGGCCCACGGCGCGAACCACCTGATGACCCTGGTCGCCGACTGCGCGGAACTGTTGCGGGAGGCGGGAATCGCCCAGCCCGAACGCCTGGTGGCTCCGTTGTTGTCGGCGGCGTTGGATAATGTTCTGCGACACGGGGACCGGGCGCTGACCGGGCCGGTGGCCCGTGGTGATCTCGGCACCGTGCGTAAGCATCTCGCGGTGTTGGCCGAACGTGGCCCCGACATCGCCCCGAGCTACCGCGCGCTGGCCAAGCGCACGCTGGCTCGCGGCGACGCCGCCGGGCTCCTGGACGCTTCGGCCGCCGCCGAGCTCACCGAACTCCTGAGTGATCCCGCAGATCCCGCCGAAGGGCAGCAAAACCAGTGACCACACCGAAATTCGCCCGAGGCACGCTGCACACCTTCCAGCCGCCCGAGCAGGTCAGCCAGGTGACGCGTGCCCTGCACGGCGTCGGCCGCAAGGTCGCGCTCGTGCCCACGATGGGCGCCCTGCACGCGGGTCACCGCGAGCTGATCCGCCGGGCGAAGCGGCTGCCCAACACGGTGGTCGCGACGTCGATCTTCGTGAACCCCCTGCAGTTCGGGGAGGGCGAGGACTTCGAGGCGTACCCGCGTCCGCTGGACAAGGACCTCGAGGTGCTCAAGGAGGACGGCGTCGAGCTGGGCTTCCTGCCCAAGGCGTCGGATCTGTATCCCGAGGGGGCCACCGTCACGGTGCATCCCGGGGCGCTCGGCGACGAGCTGGAAGGCGCGGTTCGGCCGGGGCATTTCGCCGGCGTGCTGACCGTGGTGGCGAAACTGTTCAACATCGTGCGGCCGGACTACGCCTTCTTCGGGGAGAAGGACTACCAGCAGCTCGTGTTGATCAAGAAGATGGTGCGTGACCTGAACTTCGACACCCGCGTCATCGGGGTGCCGACGGTCCGGGAACGCGACGGGCTGGCGTTGTCCTCGCGCAACGTCTACCTGACTCCGGAACAGCGCGAGGACGCGATCGTGTTGTCGGCGGCACTCACCGCGGGTGCCTTCGTCGGACGCGACGGCGCGGAAGCCGTGCTGGCGACCGCCAGGCAGACCCTCGCCGCGCGTCCCGCGGTCGAGGTCGATTATCTGGAATTGAGGGGAACCGACCTCGGGCCCGCGCCCGTGGACGGTGAGGCGCGGTTGCTGATCGCGGCCAGGGTGGGGAGTACCCGGCTGATCGACAACGTCCCGGTGGTGCTCGGCGCCGCCGCCGACCATCCGGAACACGCGCTGGACGCAGGGGAATAGGGAGAGTCCACGATGTACCGCACGATGCTGAAATCGAAGATCCACCGGGCGACGGTCACCCAGGCCGACCTCCACTACGTCGGCTCGGTGACCGTCGACGAGGACCTGATGGACGCGGCGGATCTGCTGCCGGGCGAACAGGTGTCCATTGTGGACGTCACCAACGGCGCACGGCTCGAAACGTACGTGATCGCGGGTGAACGCGGCAGCGGGGTGCTCGGCATCAACGGCGCCGCGGCGCATCTGGTGCACCCCGGCGACCTGGTGATCCTGATTTCGTACGCGCAGATGGAGAACGCCGAGGCGGCCTCGTTCCGGCCGCGGGTCGTCTTCGTCGACGCGGACAACCGGATCGTCGAGAAGGGCGCCAACCCCGGGCACGCGCCGGAGGGTTCCGGTCTGCTGAGCGGCACCGTGACGCTGGCCGACGACGACACGATGACCTTCCCGGTCGCCGAAACCGCCGACGCCCGCCGTCTCGACGCGCTGCTGCACGCCGAAAGCTGAGCCCTTGCTGCTCACGGTCGACGTCGGCAACACCAATATCGTTCTCGGGCTGTACTCCGGAAACGCTCGTGCCGATGGCTCCTCGGCGGGAAAGAGTACCTCGGAGCTGATCAGCGACTGGCGCATGCGCACCGACGCGCGTATGACCGCCGACGAACTCGCGCTGACCATGCGCGGGCTCCTCGGTTCGCACGCGGACGCGGTCACCGGGATCAGCGCGTTGTCCACGGTTCCCGCCGTGCTGCGGGAGCTGCGCGTCATGCTTTCGCGGTATTACGCCAAAGTGCCGAAGATCGTCGTCGAGCCGGGGGTGCGCACCGGCGTGCCGCTCCTGGTCGACAACCCCAAGGAGGTGGGCGCGGACAGGCTGGTGAACACCCTCGCCGCGCACCATCTGCATCCCTCCACCGCCTGTGTGGTGGTGGATTTCGGGACTTCGACCAATGTGGACGCCATCTCCGCCAAGGGCGAGTTCCTCGGCGGTGCCTTCGCGCCCGGCATCGAGATCTCGGTCGACGCGCTGGCCGCGCGGGCCGCGGCGCTGCGCAAGGTGGAGCTGGTGCCACCGCGGTCGGTGATCGGGAAGAACACCGTGGAATGCCTGCAATCCGGCATCCTCTACGGTTTCGCCGGCCAGGTCGACGGCCTGGTGAAGCGGATCAAGCGCGAGCTCTCGCCCGCCGGGGCGGAGCCGGTCGCGGTGATCGCGACGGGCGGTCTCGCGCCCCTGGTGCTGGAGGAGTCCGAGACGATCACCGAGCACGTCCCGGATCTGACGTTGCTGGGCCTGCGGCTGGTCTACGACCGGAACCACCGCGTTTAGTCCTCTGAATGCGGTAGTTGCACACGCAAGGACCGCATCCAGAGGACTAATTGCGACGGGAAGCGACCATCAGCACGCGACGCGTCATGAGGTCCTGGTTCCGCAGCGTCTGTTCGAGGCTCGCCCGAAGCTGAGCCGGATCCTGCCCCGATTCCGCCGCGAGTTCCGCCACCTGCGCGAGTGAAAGCTCCATCGTCCGCCGCTGCCGCGCTCGCCAGTCCGGCGTCTCCTCGTAGGAGAGGACGTCGAATCCCGCCGCTTCCAGCAGCGGCCGGTGGTCGGCCACCTGGGGCGGCCGGTTCACCGGCTGCCCGTCGAAATCCCAGGTCGTGACGAGCAGCCGTCCGCCAGGCACGAGGATCCGCGCGAACTCCGCGCAGGCACGCCGCTTGTCGGGTGCGAACAGCAGCGCGTCGACGCTCATCACCGCTTCGAACGACGCGTCGTCCAGGCCGGTGTCCTGGAAATCGCCGACCAGGAACTCGGTCGCTTCGACGTCCATCAGTTCCGCGCGTCGCCGCGCCGACGCCAGCGCCGTCTCCGCGATGTCGACGCCGGTGAGCGTCGCGTAGGTCCGCGCGGCGACCCACAGCCCGGGCCCGCCGCGCCCGCAGCCGATGTCGGCCAGCCGCCCGCCCGGTTCGAGCCGCGCTTCGGCCGCGATGCGGCGCAGGTCCGTCCGGGTCACGAAGCTGTAGGTGTCCAGCTCGGCGGGGTACTCGTCGCCGTACACTTCGGCCCAGATCCGCGCGGACACCGCCGACGCGGGAGCGCCGAACGTCGCGGTGAACGTCGCCTTCCAGTCGGTCATCGCTTACCCGCCCGGAAGACGGTGGTGGTGATCGGCAGGTCGAATTCCCCCGAGGCGGTTTCCGGATTCCGGTCGAGGAATTCCCGCGCCGTGCGAAGTTTGGCTTCGCGCTCCTCCGCCGGGGCCACCAGCATGTGCGAATGGGTGGCGAGAGTCGCCACCAGGCTCTCCGCAGTCCTCGGCTGTTTGTGGCCGAACGTCTTCTTCTCGAACGGCTCGAAGGCTTCGTGTTCCGGCAGCGATTCGTAGTCGCTCAGCCAGCGACGGCTCATCGACGACTTGATCAGGTCGTTCAACTCGGCCAGCCACTCCACCGACTCGTCGTCGTGGTTCCACAGCGCGGCCACGACGCCTCCCGGCTTCAGCACCCTGGCCATCTCCGGATACGCCCGGTCGAGGTCGAACCAGTGCACGGCCTGGCCGACGACCACGGCGTCCACGGAACCGTCGGGCAGCGGGATCTCCTCGGCCGTGCCGATGAGCGGGGTCACGGAGGGGAGTGCCTTCTTCAGTTCCGCGAGCATCTGGTCGTCCGGCTCCACCGCGGTGACCTCGACTCCCAGCGCGAGCAGCCCTTCGCTGACCTTGCCGGTCCCGGCCGCGAGGTCCAGCACCCGTTCCGGCGCGTTCCGGGCGCCGTCCAGCCCCCAGGCCAGTGCCTTTTCCGGATAATCCGGCCGATGCTCGGCATAGGCGGCGGCCTTCGCGCCGAACGAGGCGGCGCGGCGTGCGTGCAGTTCGGGTTCGATGCCGGGTGTGGATGAGTTCACGGGATCCAGGTTAATGGAGAGAAAACCGGCCGGTCCGGACCCGGAAAAGGTAATCCGGTTGGCGTAGGGAACCGGCGGGTTCGTACGCTGTGCGCCATGACTGAAATCCCCGCATCCGAGGGCGTGAGCCCCGACGAAGACCTGCCGGAACAGATGCGGGTGCGCCGGGACAAGCGCGACCGGATAATCGCGGAGGGTATCGATCCGTATCCGGTCGAGGTGCCCCGGACGCACTCGCTGGCCGAAGTGCGCGAGAAGCATTCCGGTCTTCCCTCGGACACCGCCACCGGCGAGATCGTGGGTGTCACCGGCCGGGTCATGTTCATGCGCAATACCGGCAAACTGTGTTTCGCGAGTCTCCGTGAAGGCGACGGCACCGAGTTGCAGGCGATGCTCAGCCTCGCGAAGGTGGGCGAGGACGCGCTCGCGGCGTGGAAGTCCGATGTCGATCTCGGTGATCACGTATTCGTCTCCGGCGAGGTCATCACCTCCAAGCGCGGTGAGCTTTCCGTGATGGCCGACTCGTGGCGGATCACGTCGAAAGCATTGCGCCCGTTGCCCGTGGCACACAAAGATCTCGCCGAGGAAACGCGGATCCGGCAGCGTTATGTCGATCTGATCGTGCGTCCCAAGGCGCGGGACGTGGTCCGCACCCGCGCCGGTGTCCTGCGTTCCCTGCGTGACTCGTTTCACGGCCGCGGATTCCTCGAGGTCGAGACCCCGATGCTGCAAACGCTGCACGGCGGCGCGGCGGCCAGGCCATTCGTCACGCATTCGAATGCCTTCGACCTCGACCTCTACTTGAGGATCGCGCCGGAGCTGTACCTCAAGCGTTGTGTGGTCGGCGGTATCGAGAAGGTCTTCGAGATCAACCGGAACTTCCGGAACGAGGGCAGCGACTCGTCGCACTCGCCCGAGTTCGCCATGCTCGAGTACTACGAAGCGTATGCGACCTATGACTCCAACGCGGTGATGACGCGCCAGCTCATCCAGGAGGCGGCGCAGAACGTTCTCGGTACTCAGGTGGTCACTCTCGCCGACGGTTCGGAGTACGACCTGTCCGGCGAGTGGACCACACTCGGAATGTACGAGTCGTTGTCCGAGGCGTTGTCGGAAGAGGTCACTCCCGAGACATCGGCGGACAAGCTGCGTTCCTATGCCGAAGCACGACAGCTGGAGCTCGACCCAAAGTTAGGCCACGGCAAACTCGTCGAAGAACTTTGGGAACATCTCGTCGGCGATCATCTCCACGAACCTACTTTTGTCCGTGATTTTCCGGTCGAGACATCCCCGCTGACCAGGCAACATCGCAGCAAGCCGGGGGTCGCCGAGAAGTGGGATCTGTACGTGCGCGGATTCGAACTGGCCACCGGATACTCCGAGCTGGTCGATCCCGTCGTGGAGCGTCAGCGGCTGGTGGAACAGGCTCGGCTGGGTGCGCAGGGTGATAGTGAGGCCATGAACCTGGATGAGGATTTCCTCCGTGCGCTGGAGTACGGAATGCCGCCGAGCGGTGGTGTCGGAATGGGGATCGACCGGTTGCTGATGGCCCTGACCGGCCTTGGTATCCGGGAGACCATCCTGTTCCCGCTCGTCCGACCCGAATAACCCGTCCGCGTGACAGATACCTCGATCGTTCTCGTAAACAAGATTTGCGTTATGTCTCGGTAGCGGGTATTAATGTCGCTAGACAAAGTCTTCTGTCCGGGGCATGCCCCGTACCAGATCATTCGTGTAAGCCCCCAGCAGGAGGAAACAGATGGCACAGAAGGTGCTCGTCTCGCTCGTCGACGACCTCGACGGCACTGAGGCGGAAGAGACCGTCGAGTTCGGTTTGGACGGTGTGAGCTACCAGATCGACCTTTCCGCGGAAAACGCGGAAGAGCTTCGTGACGCGCTGGCCCAGTATGTGGAGCACGCCCGTCGCGCGGGTGGCCGTAAGCGCACCGCCATTCGTCCGGTCGCCGGCGTGAAGGCCGCCGCCCGTCCCGCGACCGTGGACCGCGAGCAGAACCAGGCCATTCGTGCCTGGGCCCGCAAGAACGGCTTCCAGGTTTCCGACCGCGGACGTATCCCGTCCGAGGTCGTGGAGGCCTACCACAAGAAGAACTGAGGTCTTTCAGACCTGACGGCCGCCGGGAATCCGTTCCCGGCGGCTTTCTTGTTCTTGTACACGGTTCAAGCGGGCGTACTCGGCGGGCGCCCATCCGGTCACGGTGCGGAAATCCCGGATGAAGTGCGCTTGGTCGCTATAGCCCAGCGTGAACGCCAGTTCCGCGTAGTCCGGCCGTTCCTCGGTAGCGATCCGTGCCGCCGCTTCGTTCAAGCGGTATACCTGAATCGCCCATTTGGGGGCGGCGCCGACATGTTCGGCGAACAGGCGTTGCAGGCTCCGGTGAGACAGGCCCGTCCGGCTTGACAGCTCACCGACTCTGGTAATGGCCGGATCGGCCGCGATTGTTTCGACCGCGTCGACGGCCGTCCTGGCCGCGGCGGTGAGCACGGGATCTTTCGCGAGGAGCAGTTCCTCGCACCGGCGGACCATTTCGGAGTCGGTCGTCGCATTCCGTACCGATTCCGTCACCGGTCCGGCGCCGGGGAAGAGATCGGTGAGCGGAACGGAACCATCGGAGATCATCGAGACCGGACCGGTGAGGAATGCCCGGAAAGCTCCCGGCCGGAAACGCACGCCGATACCGTGGTCCATGCCCGCGACGGTGTACCGGAAAGGTCGTTTCCCCGGGCCGAACGCGCCCGCCGCGTCGCGGAAGAACGTGACGTTCACCGCGAGATTGGGCAGAACCACCTGTTCCTGGGGCGGACGGCCGCTCAGGTTCCAGCGCAGCACCCAGTGGTGCTCGACGAACGGGCGCAGTTCCGGCGCGGGGCGATGCCGGACGAGGCTGAACTTCGCCTGCCGCGCGTTGACGATCCCCGCCGGGATCCGGTGCCCGCTCACCGGATCAACCTAACCTTGTCGCGTTTCTTCAAGACAGCGCGCCGGTTCCCGTGAACTGATGCCCTCATGTCCGAACACACTGCCCTGATCGCCCCCGCCGCCGCGGAATTCGCCGCAATCCTGCGCGGGATCGGCGCGTCCGACCTCTCCGCCCGTACCCCGTGCGCCGAATACGACGTCCGCGCGTTGCTGAACCACCTTCTCTACTGGGGCCCGTGGCTCGAAGCCGCCGGGCGCAAGACGGCGCCGCCCGAGGTGTCCACCGGCGAGACCGAGGCGGATCTCGTCGGCGGCGAATGGCTCGCCGACATCGAAAAGCAGACCGCGCGGCTCGTGGACGTCTTCGGGGCGCCGGAGGCGTGGCAGGGGCAGACGACCTTCGGCGGCAACCCGATGCCCGCGTCGATGGCGGGGTACATGGTGCTGGACGAGTTCGTCTTCCACGGCTGGGACCTCGCGAGGGCGACCGGCGCCGAGTTCGCCGTTCTCCCCGAAGTCGCCGACGCCGTGTACGCCATCGCGCTGGAGATCGGTGATCAGGCGCGCGCGATGAAGGTGTACGGCGAAGAGGTGGCCGTCGCGGACGACGCGACGCCGTTCGAGCGCGCTTTGGGCGCCTCGGGACGTGATCCCGGCTGGACGCCTTAGCGCACTCTCGGGCAACCTCCGCATTCCGATTCCGCGGGAAGCAGATAGTTGAAGCAGCAGCCTTCGCGGTTTCTCGTCCATTCGCGGCGGCCGTCGGCTCCCGTGGCCAGTGTCAGCTTCGACGGCGATGTCAGCGGCGGGAACCGGGCTTCGAGGACCAAGGCGGCGTCCGCCACGCCGGCGCCCTCGGATTCCGGCGTCCCGCCCAGCCGCCCCGCCGACCACAGCGCGTTGTCGAGCGCGTCCGTGGCGGCCGCCCACAACTGCCGTCGCCCGAGCCTCGTCAGCGGCCCGTAGACGTCGATGAACCGGCTCGCGTGGGCGACGAACCTGCCCCGCAGCACCGTCGCCAGCGCCCGCTCGTCCGGGACCACGAAGGCTCGCGGATGGGCCGAGCCCGGATCGGTCGGCAGGCAGTGGAAACCGCGGAGATCCGGGTCGAGGACGGCGACGGAGTCGGGATGGGGCCGGTCGGCGCCGATCCGGAACGCCAGCGCGGACGGCGCCAGTGACGGGACCCGGCGTGCGTGATGGAGCAGCATCGCGCCGGCGAGGGCCGGGACGTGCAGGTACCAGGACAGGATCCAGCTCGCCGGAGTCCGCTCGGGGATCACGGGCGCCTCCGGATACGTCTCGGCCAGCCAGCCGGTGAGCCGCTCCCGCCACCGCACGAGCCGGGCCGGTTCACCGAGCAGGTCGCCGCAGCGGACCCAGCCCGGCTCGTCCGCCGGGACGTCGGAGCGGAGCCGCGCGTCCTCGGGCATCCTGGAGAGGGAGGCCCCGAGTCCGCCTTCGGGTGACGCGAGCGTCCGAGGATGCGACACGCCGACCTCCCGTCATTAGGTACGCCTTACCTTACATACGATCCGTGACTACTCCGGACGGGTGTCCAACCACTGGGCAGACCCGTGTTCGCGCTCAGCGGACAACCCTCGTCCGGCGGAATCCGAGCGCGCGTTCGCACGTTGGGCTTGACGTAAAGGTGCAGGGCAACCGGAAGATGAAAGAGCGCACGGCCGGAGAACGGACCGGGCGCGAACGGGCCGCAATCAGCCGTAGTGGTACGCCAGCGCGACCGCATGGCTACTAGAGTGGTCTCACGGTGCTGAATCCATCGCGGTGAAAGCACGATGGAAACGGGCCGCCGTCGCAGCAGTCGAGGGAGTGCACATGTTTGAGAGGTTCACCGACCGCGCGAGGCGGGTGGTCGTCCTGGCCCAAGAAGAGGCCAGGATGCTCAACCACAACTACATCGGCACCGAGCACATCCTCCTGGGTCTGATCCACGAGGGTGAAGGTGTCGCCGCCAAGGCGCTGGAATCGCTGGGCATCGCGCTGGAGGGCGTCCGCCAGCAGGTCGAGGAGATCATCGGCCAGGGGCAGCAGGCCCCGAGCGGGCACATCCCCTTCACCCCGCGGGCCAAGAAGGTGCTTGAGCTGTCCCTGCGCGAAGCGCTGCAGCTCGGCCACAACTACATCGGCACCGAGCACATCCTGCTCGGGCTGATCCGCGAGGGTGAGGGCGTCGCCGCACAGGTGCTCGTCAAGCTCGGCGCGGACCTCAACCGGGTGCGTCAGCAGGTCCTGCAGCTGCTGTCGGGCTACCAGGGTGGCAAGGAGTCGACCGAGACCGGCTCCGGACGCGGTGAAGGCACCCCGTCGTCGTCGCTGGTGCTCGACCAGTTCGGCCGCAACCTGACCGTGCAGGCCCGCGAAGGCAAGCTCGACCCGGTCATCGGCCGGGGCAAAGAGATCGAGCGGGTCATGCAGGTGCTGTCGCGGCGCACCAAGAACAACCCGGTCCTGATCGGCGAGCCCGGCGTCGGCAAGACCGCCGTCGTCGAAGGGCTCGCGCAGAACATCGTCAAGGGCGAGGTGCCCGAGACGCTGAAGGACAAGCAGCTCTACACCCTCGACCTCGGCTCCCTGGTCGCCGGTTCCCGGTACCGCGGTGACTTCGAAGAGCGCCTCAAGAAGGTGCTCAAGGAGATCAAGACCCGCGGCGACATCATCCTGTTCATCGACGAGCTGCACACGCTCGTCGGCGCGGGTGCCGCCGAGGGCGCGATCGACGCCGCGTCGATCCTGAAGCCGATGCTGGCCCGTGGTGAGCTGCAGACGATCGGCGCGACCACGCTCGAGGAGTACCGCAAGTACATCGAGAAGGACGCTGCGCTGGAGCGCCGCTTCCAGCCAATCCAGGTCGGCGAGCCGTCGCTCGAGCACACGATCGAGATCCTCAAGGGTCTCCGTGACCGGTACGAGGCGCACCACCGCGTCTCGATCACCGACGGCGCGCTGGTGCAGGCGGCGACCCTCGCGGACCGCTACATCAACGACCGCTTCCTCCCGGACAAGGCGATCGACCTGATCGACGAGGCCGGCGCCCGGATGCGCATCCGCCGCATGACCGCGCCGCCGGACCTGCGCGAGTTCGACGAGAAGATCGCCGACGTGCGCAGGGACAAGGAGTCCGCGATAGACGCGCAGGACTTCGAGCGCGCCGCCCGCCTCCGCGACGAGGAGAAGACCCTCCTCGGCCAGAAGGGCGAGCGGGAGAAGCAGTGGAAGGACGGCGACCTCGACGTCGTCGCCGAGGTCGACGAGGAGCAGATCGCCGAGGTCCTCGCCAACTGGACCGGTATCCCGGTGTTCAAGCTCACCGAGGAGGAGACCACGCGTCTGCTCCGCATGGAGGACGAGCTGCACAAGCGGATCATCGGCCAGGAGGACGCGGTCAAGGCCGTCTCCCAGGCGATCCGCCGTACCCGGGCCGGCCTGAAGGATCCGAAGCGCCCCTCCGGCTCGTTCATCTTCGCCGGCCCGTCCGGTGTCGGTAAGACCGAGCTGTCCAAGGCGCTCGCGGCGTTCCTGTTCGGCGAGGACGACGCGCTCATCCAGATCGACATGGGCGAGTTCCACGACCGCTACACCGCTTCGCGGCTCTTCGGTGCCCCTCCGGGCTACGTCGGCTACGAAGAGGGCGGCCAGCTGACCGAGAAGGTGCGGCGCAAGCCGTTCTCGGTGGTGCTGTTCGACGAGATCGAGAAGGCCCACCAGGAGATCTACAACACGCTCCTGCAGGTCCTCGAAGACGGCCGTCTCACCGACGGCCAGGGTCGTACGGTCGACTTCAAGAACACCGTGCTCATCTTCACCTCGAACCTGGGTACCTCGGACATCTCCAAGTCCGTCTCGCTCGGGTTCTCGTCCGGCGGCGACACCGCCAACCGGTACGAGAAGATGAAGCAAAAGGTCAACGAGGAAATGAAGAAGCATTTCCGGCCCGAGTTCCTGAACCGGATCGACGACATCATCGTCTTCCACCAGCTGACCAAGGACCAGATCATCCAGATGGTCGATCTGATGATCGCCCGGGTCGAGACGCAGCTCAAGGCCAAGGACATGGAGCTCGAGCTCACGCCCAAGGCCAAGTCGCTGCTCGCCAAGCGCGGCTTCGACCCGGTGCTGGGCGCGCGGCCGCTGCGTCGCACGATCCAGCGCGAGATCGAGGACCAGCTGTCGGAGAAGATCCTGTTCGGCGAGGTCCAGCCCGGCCAGATCATCCTGGTCGACGTCGAAGGCTGGAACGACGAAGAGGGCGAGAAGGACGACAAGGCGCACTTCGTCTTCCGCGGCGAAGCCCGGCCCTCGTCGGTCCCGGACGCCCCGCCGGTCAGCATCGGCGCCGGCTCGACCGAAGAGAACGGTGAAGCCGAGGGCGAGTAAGTCCCTCTCGGTTCCGAAAGTGCCCGTCGCGGTTCGCCCGCGGCGGGCACTTTCGCGTCCGGGCACCGTGTCGTCCGTCCAATCACGCGAGTCGTCCGTCTGATCACGCGAGTTCGCCTTCCGATCACGCGAGTTACGCGTTCAATCACGCGAGTTACGCGTTCGATCACGCGAGTTACGTCCCCGATCACGCGAGTTCCGGCCCTGACCACGCGAGGGCGCCGTTTCCGCACAGGGAGCCAGTGTGCGTGGATGGCGAACTCGCGTGACTGGACGGACGACTCGCGTGCTCAGACGGACGGCACGCGTGATTGCACGGCGAACTCGTGTGATCGGGGGCGTAACTCGCGTGGCTGGGGACGTAACTCGCGTGATTGGGCGCGGAACTCGCGTGATCGGGGGCGTGAGACGATGCGTTCGGGTCCGGGAGGGGGTCAGGTGGACGTTCTGGCGATCGATTTCGGTACCTCCAGCACGGTGGGGGTGCTTTCGATCCACGGCAGGGGGACGCAGGTCGTCGAGATCGACGGGTCGGTGACGATGTCGTCCGCGATCTACGCCGACAAGGACGGCACGGTCTTCGTCGGCCGTGACGCCGAGCGCCGGGCCCGGCTGGATCCGAGCCGGTTCGAGGCGAATCCGAAGCGGCGCATCGACGAGGGCGCCCTCCAGCTCGGTGACGTCTCGCTTCCGATCGCCGACGCCTTCGCCGCGGTCCTGCGCCGGGTCGGCGAAGAGGCCGAGCTGCTCCTGCAGCGTCCGCCCGCCCAGGTGCGCATCTCGCATCCCGCGGGCTGGGGCCCCGATCGCAAGCAGATCCTCCGCGACGCCGCGCTCAAGGCCGGTTTCGGTACGGCGACGCTCATTCCCGAGCCGGTCGCCGCCGCCGCGCATTACGCCTCCCTCGGCAACGGTCACCGGCCGCCCGGCCCGATCGCGGTGTACGACCTCGGGGCGGGCACCTTCGACTGCGCGGTGGTCGGTGTCAGCGCGCAGGGGTTCGCCGTGCTGGCCGAGGACGGCCTGCCCGATCTCGGCAGTCTCGACATCGACCAGGCACTCCTGGTGCACATCGGCCGCGAGGTTTCGCATTCCGAACCCGCGCGCTGGCAACGGATCCTGCGCCCGCAGTCGGTCAGCGACCGCCGGACGCGCCGGTCGTTGCTGCAGGACGTCCGTGACGCCAAGGAAAGCCTGTCCCGCCACCAGCAGACCGAGATCCCGATGCCGGAGCCGTTCGGCGACGTGCGGGTGACGCGGATGGAGCTCGAGGCGCTCGTCCGGCCGAGTTTCCTGCGCAGTGCCGAGCTTCTGGCCACCACGATCCGCCGTGCCGGGCTGTCCCCGGACCGCCTCGGCGGCGTCTACCTCGTCGGCGGGCCGAGCCGGATGCCGTTGCTGGCGAGCCTGCTGGCGAATCAGCTCAGGATCGCGCCGACGACGCAGGACCAGCCGGAGACGGCGGTCGCGTTCGGGCTGCTCCACGTGCCGGCCGGTGGCGAGGATTCCCAGCTGACGGTGCCCGCCTTCGCGCCGGTCGCGCCGCCGGTGCACCAACAGCCGGCCCAACAACCGGTGCAACAACAGCCGCCGCGCCGCCCGCAACCACCGCGTTGGACACCGCCACCGCCACCGCCGGGCCGGAACTGGCAGAAGCCCACGGCCTACGGCGTCGTCGTGCTCGCTCTCGCGGCGATCGTGACGACGATCGTCCTGCTCAGCGGCGGCGGAGACGAGCCGGTCGCCGGACCGGCGCCGGCGAAACCGGGCGGCTGCGCTCAGCCGGGAGCGAAGGACGCGCAGGGGTTCACGGACTGTCTCCGCCGGATCGCTGCCGTCAT
The DNA here is from genome assembly GCF_019330265.1 of Amycolatopsis sp. TNS106. Lineage (NCBI taxonomy): Bacteria > Bacillati > Actinomycetota > Actinomycetes > Pseudonocardiales > Pseudonocardiaceae > Amycolatopsis > Amycolatopsis sp. TNS106. The sequence continues at coordinate 6,991,068 of NZ_CP024972.1, forward strand.
CCCGCAGCGGGACGATTGCCGGGACGCACCGGACGCGGCCGCCACGGTGGGCGCGGCTTCGGCGGTCACCTGCGTCTTCAAGGACGGCAAGGGGTCGAACGCGATCAACTACTACCAGGGTGTCGCGATGACCGGCCTGGAGGACGGCGTCCGGCAGCGCATGACCAGGGGCAAGCCCGTAGAGGGCACTTGGGCGGCCGACGGGCTCCGGGGGCGCTACTTGGCGGGGGTGGGCACGCGAAGCGGCATCGTGCTCTTCGGCACCGAAGACGCGCCGTTGAGCGCGATGCTCGTCTCGACCCGCAGCGACGGCTCCGCACGGACGACCGCGGAGATGGTCGAGTTCTTCACGGCGCAGCTCAAGCCTTGATCAGTGCAGGGTGCCCGCCGGGGTCGAGAGATCCTCGGTCACCGAAAGCGCGGTCTCCACGATGATCTCCAGCGCCTCGGCCGCGCGGTGCACGGCCAGGCTCGGCGAGGTCGTCCGCGCGGCCTGCTCGGGCGTGTACGGCACGTGCACGAAACCGCCGCGCACGCCCGGGAAGTCGTTGTCCAGCAAGTGCATCAGCCCGTAGAAGACCTGGTTGCACACGTAGGTCCCGGCGGTGTGCGAGACGGACGCCGGAAGCCCTGCGGCCTTGATCCCCGTGACACACGCCTTCACCGGCAGCGTGGTGAAGTACGCGTTGGGCCCGCCGGGGATCACCGGGACGTCGACGGGCTGCGAGCCCGCGTTGTCCGGGATCCGGGCGTCGATCAGGTTGATCGCGACCCGCTCCGGGGTGACGTCGGGACGCCCGCCCGCCTGCCCGACACAGATCACCAGTTCCGGCCGGTATTCGTCGATCGCGTCGCGCAGGGTGACCAGCGAACGCGAGAAAACGCACGGCAGTTCGACGGCGACGGTGTCGTGCCGACGGCCGGTGAGCAGGGAAACCGCCTGCCACGACGGGTTCACCCGCTCACCGCCGAACGGTTCGAAACCGGTGAGGAGCACTGACGTCATGCCCTCACCCTAACGTGTGACGCGCTTCAGGCGGCCGGCTTGAGGTCCCCCGGGTAGAGGAACTCGGGCGCCGGTTTGGTGTTGCCGTAGAACCACGCGTCGAAGAAGCCCTGGAGGTTCTTGTGCGCGACGCGTTCGGCGAACTTCTGGAACTCCGGCAGGCTCGCGTTGCCGTCGCGGTGGAGGGCGGGCCACGTCTTCAGAATGCGGTCGAACGCCGCCGCGCCGATGTAGTTCTTCAGCGCGTGCAGCGCCACCGGGCCCTTCGAGTACACGTAGGTGAACTCGTTGCCGGGCCCCATGTCGTACAGCTTCCCGGCCCAGAAGCGGTCCGTCGCCTTCTGCACGGCGTTCAGGTAACGCGCCTTGAGGTCCTGGCCCGACTTCGCCTCCGACCACAGCCATTCCGCGTACGAGGCGAAGCATTCGTTGAGGCAGACGTCCTTCCATTTGTCGACGGCGACCGAGTCGCCCCACCACTGGTGGGCGTTCTCGTGCACGATCGTCGGGACGTTGCCCGCCGCGCCCGAGTAGATCGGCCTGCTCAGCGTCTCCAGCGAGAACCCGATCGGCTCGGCGAGGAAGATGCCGCCCGCCGCGTCCACCGGGTAGCGCCCGAACTTCGACGCCAGGAAGTCGGTGATCTCCGGCAGCCGCGCCTCGGCCTGCTTGGTCGACGCGGGGGTGCCGGGGGCGTAGGCGTTGACGACCGGGGTGCCGTCGGACAGTTTCGTCCGCTCGAACTCCCATTTGTCGATCGCGACCGTCGTCATGTACGGCACGGCCGGGGTCTCTTCGGCCCAGACGTAGGTGGTGTCCTTCCCCGAAGCGAACTTCCCGCGCTCGCGGCCGTTCGAGATGACGCCCCATTCCGAGGGGACGGTGACGGCGAGATGGAAGGTCGCCTTGTCCCGCGGGGTGTCGTTGACCGGATACCAGGTGGTCGCGGACCTCGGCTCGCCCGCGACGAACGCGCCGCCGGATTTCGCGTACTGCCAGCCGTTCTCGCCCAGCGCCGGATCCTCGATCGGCTGCGGGACACCGTGATAGGCGATCTCGGCGGTGAACCGCTCGTGGTTCCGCAGCGGACGCGCCGGGGTGATCACGAGTTCGTGGTCACCGGTGCGGGTGAAGGTCGCCTTCCGCCCGCCGACCTTGACCGAGTCGACGGTCAGCCCGTGCAGGTCGAGGTTGAACGAGCTCAGCGCCTGGGTGGCCCGGCCGGTGATCGTCTGGAGGCCGGTGAGCTGTTTGGTGGCGGGCGCGTAGCCGATTTTCAGGTTGTAGTCGGCGACGTCGTAGCCGCCGTTGCCGTCCTGCGGGTAGTAGCTGTCGCCCGCGCCGTCGGCGCCGGGTGTCCCGGTGCCGGCGAGGGCGGTCCCGCCCCCGAGGACACTCGCGGCCAGAACGGCGGCGATGACGGCCGTACTCCGGTACCTCATTCACGCTCCCAGTCGATCGGCGGTGACTCGGTCACGAACGTAGCGCCGTGACCTGGGCCGTCCGCCCGGAAAGATCCTTCGTGCCCGGATAATCCCCACTTCCGTCGCCTGAACGGGGTCCGGAGTCCGAGAGCACGCTCTGAGAGACACAGCCTGGACGGGCTATCCGTTCGTGGCTTCTGGAAAGCTGGGGGTCGTGCGTGTGACGCTGCTGGGCCCGGTCGGAGCGGAGGCCGGTGACGGCACCCCGGTCGACATCGGCGGTGCCCGCCTCCGCATGCTCTTGGCCAGGCTCGCGCTGGAGCCCGGCCGCGCCGTCCCGGCGACGGCCCTCATCGACGGTCTTTGGGGCGCGGAGCCGCCCGCCGACGCGGCGAACGCGCTGCAGTCCCTGGTCTCGCGGTTGCGCAAGGTCCTGCGTGCCGACGACGTCGCCCTCGGCTCCGGGCCTGGTGGTTACCGCCTGGACCTCGTTCGCGAGGACGTCGACGTGTTCCGTTTCGAGCGGCTGGCGGCCGAGGGCCGCGCGGAACTGGCGGCCGGACGGGACGCCGGTGCGGCCGCCATTCTCACCGAAGCTCTCGGTCTCTGGCGTGGTCAGGCGCTGTCCGACGTGCTCGAAGCCCCTTTCGCGCAGGCGCCGGCGACCCGGCTGGAGGATCTGCGCCTGGAAGCCGCCGAAGACCGTTTCGAGGCGGAGATCCGGTCGGGCGGGCACGACCGGGTGCTCGCGGATCTCAAGGAGGCGGCCACGCGGCACCCGCTGCGTGAACGGCTCGCCGGGCTGTGGATCCGGGCGTTGTGCGCGGCGGACCGGCAGTCCGACGCCCTCGCCGTCTACGAGGACGTCCGGGCGGCGCTGGCCGATCAGCTCGGCGTCGACCCGTCGGCCGAGCTCCGGGAGATCCATCTCGCCGCGTTGCGCGGTGAACTCGGCCCGCCGCCCGCGGTCGCCGATCATCTCCCGGTCCGGCTGACGAGTTTCGTCGGCCGCGACGACGAGCTGAAGCTGGTCGCCGAACTTCTCGCGGGGGCGCGGCTGGTGACGCTCGTCGGGCCCGGCGGCGCCGGGAAGACGCGGCTGGCCACCGAGGTCGCGACGCGGCATCCGGCGCACGCGCGCGGTCGCGTCTGGTTCGTGCCGCTCGCCGGCGTGCGCGACCCGGGCGACCTGCCCGGCGCGGTCTTCGCCGCGCTGGAGCTGTGGGATCTCGGTCTTTCGCACGGCGGAGATCCGATGCGCCGCCCGGTGGACGCGCTGGCCAGGGCCGTGGAGACGCTCGGCGCCGGTGAATCGGTGCTGCTGCTGGACAACTGCGAGCATCTGGTCGACGCGGCCGCGGAGCTGGCGAACACCCTGCTGCGCCGCGTGCCGGCTCTGCGCATCCTCGCGACGAGCCGTGAAGCGCTGGCCATCGACGGCGAGACGCTGTGCCCGCTCGGGCCGCTGTCCGTCCCGGAAGGCACCCCGACCGTTTCCCAGGCGGCCGAGGCCGGCGCGATCCGGCTGTTCGTCGACCGGGCGGTGGCCGTCCGCCCGGACTTCGTGCTGGACGAGTCCACTGTGGACGGCGTCGCGCAGATCTGCCGCAGGCTGGACGGGATGCCGCTGGCGCTGGAACTGGCCGCCGCGCGGCTGCGGTCGATGACCGTCGCGCAGATCTCGCAGCGCCTGGACGACCGGTTCCGCCTGCTGACCTCCGGCAGCCGGACCGCGTTGCCGAGGCAGCGCACGCTGCGGGCCGTCGTCGAGTGGAGCTGGGACCTGCTCGACGACGCCGAACGCGTGCTCGCCAGGCGGCTCTCGGTCTTCGGGGCCGGTGCCGAGGTGGAAGCGGTCGAAAGCGTCTGCGCCGGTGACGCCCTGCCCGCCGAAGACGTCCTGTACGTGCTCGGCTCGCTCGTCGAGAAGTCCATTGTGGACGCCGTCGCCGGAGACCACGGCGAGCCGCGGTACCGCATGCTGGAGACCATCCGCGCCTACGCGGCGGAACGTCTCGACGAGGCCGGGGAGCGGGAACCGCTGACGAAGGCCTACCACCGCTATTACGCCCAGCTCGTCGAACGGCTGGAGCCGATGCTGCGGACGGCGGAGCAGCTCGTCGCCATCTCACGCTACGACGCGGAACACGGCAACATCGTGACAGCGCTCCGGCAGGCCATCGACGGCGACGACGTGGAAATGGCGTCGCGACTGTTCGGCAGCACCTTCTGGTACTGGCTGGTCAAGGGCGACAGCGACCGGGGCGAGTCCTTCGTCGACGAAGTGCTCACCTTCGGGGACCGCCTGGACGACGACTTCGCGGCCGCGTTCCGGGCGATGCGGGCGATCACCGGCATCGTGCCGGGCGTCGGCGATCCCGACGCCGTGCGGGAGCTCGTCGACGACTGTGTGCGGACGAACGCGCACACTCGGTTCGCCGGGCTGGCGATCGGCCTGCCCATGCTGGCCTTCTTCAGCCAGAACAAGGAACTGGCGCACCGGGAGGCGGAACGGGCGCTGGCGAGCCCGGACCCGTGGGCCAGGTCGGCGGGGTCGTGGGCGCACAGTTTCATCCTCGCCGACGACGGCGACCTCGACGGCGCGGACCGGGCCAGGGACAAGGCCTACGAGGGGTTCACGGCCGTGGGCGACCGCTGGGGCACCGCGATGGCCGTGGGCATGAAGGCGAGCGACATCTCGATGTCGGGCGATCACGACGCCGCGCTCGCGCTGTACCGGCGAGGCCTGGCCCTCGCGCTCGAACTGGGGTCGCAGGACGACGTGATCCAGCAGCGCTGGCGGCTCGCGACGGAGTACGCGCGGGCCGGGGACCTCGAGACGGCGATGCGCGAGATGCGCGACGCGGAGCGCTACGCGATCGACACGGGCAACGACCAGCTCGCGGTGATGGTGCTGGTGGGCAAGGCGGATCTGCTCAGCCGCGCCGGACGGATCGACGAGGCACGCGCGGTCGGCGCCCGGTTCCGTGAGCTCATGGCGACGGTGCCGATGCCGGGGATGTTCGGCGACGAGTTCGGTGGGTACATCGACACGGAGATCGCGCTGGCCGCCGGAGATCTGGACGGGGCGGAGCGCGGTGCCGCGATCGTCGTGAAGTCCACCGCGGAACGCGGCGACATGCCCGATCTGGGCCGGATCGTCGAGGTCTGCGGCCTGATCCGATTCCGGCAGGGAAAGCCGGAGACGGCGGTCCGGCTGCTCGGCGCGGCGAAGCTGCTGCGCGGCAGGCTGGACCTCGGCGAACCCGGCATCCGCCAGCTCATCGACGACCTTCGCGAGCATTTCGGCGAGCAGCGTTACGAAGAACTCCTCGTCCAGGACGCCGGCCTGTCGCGACCGGACCTGGTCGCCTGGATCCGCCAGGAAGCGAGCGCGTGAAGGCCCCCTTCCCTCGGCTCAGCCGAGGGAAGGGGGCCTTCACGCGCGTTCCCCTGACCCCCGTCAGACGCGCTTCCGGTAAGCCCAAGTGGCGAGCGGGAAGAAGACCGCGACCGCGGCCGCCATCCAGATCAGCGCCCCGGTCAGCGGCCCGGCGACCGGTCCGCCGTTCATCAGCCCGCGCAGGACGTCGGACATCTGCGTCACCGGGCTGATGTCCGCCCACGCCTTCAGCCAGCCCGGCATGGTGCTCGTCCCCACGAACACGTTGCTGCCGAAGGTCAGCGGCATCAGCACCACGAACATCAGGCCCTGCACCGCGCCGGGGCTTTTCACCAGCATCCCGACGAACACCGAAGCCCAGCAGAACGCGAGCGCGAACGCGATGACGAGCACGATCGCCAGCGCGAACTCGGCCGGTCCGGTCTGGATCCGGTAGCCCATGATCGTCGCGACGACCATCAGGACGACCAGGCACACCAGGTACCGCACGATGTCGGCCAGTACGGCGCCGATCAGCGGTGCGGACCGCGCGATCGGCATGGCGCGGAACCGGTCGAACACGCCCTTCGTGACGTCGGTGTTCAGCTGAACGCCGACGGTCATGCTGGCCTGCAGGATGTTGAACACCATGATGCCGGGCACGATCATCTGGAGGTAGTCGTCGATGCTCGGGGCGAGCGCGCCGCCGAACAGATAGACGAACATGACCAGGAAGATGATCGGCGCGATGGTGACGTCGGCCAGCTGTTCCGGGTTCTTGCGGATCTTCAGGACACCGCGCCAGGCAAGGGAAAGCCCGTGCCGCACGCTGCTCGACGGGGAAACGCGCCGTGGTGGCGCGGGCATCGCGATGGTCGTCATACCAGGCTCCCTTCCGGAGTGGTGTCCTTTGTGGACTCGTCGGTCTTCTTGCCGGTCAGCGCGAGGAACACCTCGTCGAGGCTGGGCAGCCGCAGCGCCAGCTCGTCCGCGGTGATCCCGGCCTCGTCCAGCTTGCGGACCAAAGTGGACAGCAGGACCGGGTCGGCGACGGGCGCGGTGAGCAGCCCGGTGTCGTCGTCCCGGTTCGGCCGGACGCCGGTGAGCCCGGCCAGGATGCGCTCGACGGCGTCGAGGTCGGCGAGCGCGGACGGCCGGACCTGCAGCGTCTGGCCGCCGGTCCGCCGCTTGAGCTCGTCGGCGCGCCCGTTCGCCACGACGTGCCCGTGGTCGAACACGGTGATCGTGTCGGCCAGCTGGTCGGCCTCCTCCAGGTACTGGGTGGTGAGCAGCACCGTCGTGCCGTCGGCGACCAGCGTCCGGACCACGGCCCAGACCTCGTTGCGGGCGTGCGGGTCGAGCCCGGTGGTCGGCTCGTCCAGGTACAGCACCTTGGGACGCCCGACCAGGCTCGCGGCGAGGTCGAGCCGCCGCCGCATCCCGCCCGAGTAGGTCTTGATCGCGCGGCCGGCGGCGCCGGTCAGCTCGAACCGCTCCAGCAGGTCGGCCGCGCGCTTCTTCGCGTCCGCTCGCGAGAACTCCAGGAGCCTGCCGAGCAGGACGAGGTTCTCCGTACCGGAAAGGTCCTCGTCGACCGACGCGTACTGCCCGGTCAGCCCGATCATGCTCCGGACCGCCATCGGGTTCTTCACGACGTCGTACCCGAAGACGCTCGCGTGGCCGCGGTCCGGCCGGATCAAGGTGGCCAGGATCCGGACGGCGGTCGTCTTCCCCGCGCCGTTCGGCCCCAGCACCCCGACCACCTTGCCCGCCGGGACCTCCAGATCGACCCCGTCGAGCGCCTTCGTCTCCCCATAGTGTTTGACCAGGCCCTCGGCCCTGATCGCGTGAGTCATCGTTTCCTCCTGTGGATCTCGCCCCGCCGACCAAGGTGCACCCGGTGCCTGGCAGACCGCGCACAGTGCGCTGGCAGCGGCTGACAGGACCTGATAAGCGCTGGTAGACGCGGTGTGAGGAGGTTGTGAAGGTGTTGTGGAGACGGCCGCCAAGACGCTCTTGATCGGCATACTCGACGGCATGGTGATCGAAGAACGCGTGGTGCCCCGAGGCGCCGGGCGAAAGCTGGTCAGCGGGCTGCTCATCGGGGCGGTCGTGCCGTTCGCGGTGCTGACGGCGTTGCGGCTGGTGGGCTACGACGGCAACACGTACACGATCGCGGCGCTCGCGCTCACGCCGTACGCCGGGATCGCGACGCTGATCCTCGGCGTCCTCGCGCTGGGACTCCGCCGCTGGTGGACCGGAGTGGTCGCGCTGGTGCTGACCTGCACGATCGCGGCCCTGGTCCTTCCCCGCGCGTTCGCGAACGAACAGAAGGCGCTCGACGGGAAACACGTGCGCGTGCTGGCGTCGAACATGCTCGGCGGGCAGGCGGACCCGGACCGGATCGTCGGCTACGTGAAGGAGCACCGGGTCGACGTCCTGAGCCTGACCGAGATGACGCCCGAGGCGATCACCGGGCTCGAACGGGCCGGGCTGTTCCAGGTCCTGCCCTACCACGTGCTGCACCCGGCCGAGTGGGCGTCGGGCTCCGGGCTGGTGTCGAGGTATCCCCTCACACCGCTGAAGCTGAGCGGCAATTCGGACTACAAGCAGCCCAGCGCGAGCGTGGACCTCGGGGACGGCGTCCGGATCGAGGTCGTCGCGGTCCATCCGGCGGCGCCGATGTGGGATCGGCACGCGTGGGTCGGCGAGGCCAAGGACCTGCCGTACGCCGACGCCGAGCACGACATCCGGATCCTGGCGGGCGACTTCAACGCGAGCCTCGACCACGCGCTCTTCCGCGAGCTGCTGACCAGGGGATACGTGGACGCGGCCGATCAGCTGGGGAAGGCGTTGGCGGGGACCTGGACGAACGGGCTGGTGCCGCCGGTGCCGATCGACCACGTGCTGGCGGACAAACGGACGGCCATCGCGGACTTCAAGGTGCTGGAGACGCCGGGCAGCGATCACGACGCCGTCTACGCGGAAATCGTCCTGCCCGGAAAGTGACCTTCCGCTGGCAGGCTTCCCGCTCATGAAGAAGCTCTGGGGAGTGCTCGCGCTTTCCCTGGTCGCGGCGTGCGTCCCGGGGCAGTTGCCACCGTCCGAGGCGAAGAGCGCGCTGGGTTTCGCCGCCCGGCCCGGTGAGGCACGGTCCCTCGGCCTCCAGGACCCGGTCACCGAGATCCAGCGGCTGTTCCGGCCGGGGCCCGGCCGGACCGGAGTGGCGCTGGCCCGCGCGGGCGGGAACGTGATCGGCGTCGGCTTCCGGGAGTTCCCCGGGGAAAGCCGGTGGGAACCGATCGCCTGGGTGTCCGGGGACGAAGGCCGCAGTGTGCGGGAGATCGTGCTGCCGCAGGACAGGCCGGGGCATTGGGCGCCGGCGGCGATCGCGGCCGACGGCGATCGGGTTCTCGTGGCCGGAGCCCTCGGCGGCGACGTACGGGTATGGGCCTCCGGCGACGCGGGCACTTCCTGGACGGTGTCGCCGGTGCACGTGCGGGGAAGCGACCTCTGGTTTTCCACGGTGCTCCGGACAGGCGGGAAATGGCTGCTGGCCGGGGGTTCCGCGGCCGGGGCGCTGATCGTGACCGGCGAGCCCGGCGCCTGGGAGACCGTTTCCCTCGGGGACGGCCGGATCCTCGGCGGAACCGTCGACAAGGCGGGTGAGCCGGTGTTGTTCGGCGACCGCACCGAGTGGGACCGGGCCCGGACCTCGAACCGGTCGTGCCTGGTGGTGTGGGTCGCCGACGGCGGCTGGCAGCGGGGTGAGCTGGGCTGCCCGGCGGATCGGCTCATCGCCGCGGCGACCCTCGACGACGGGCGGGTGATGCTGAAAGGCGACCGCGACCTGTGGATCCGCCCTAGCTGAGCAGCGCGTCCAGCGCCCTGAGCGTTTCCAGGCCGTTGCCTGCCAGTGAAACGCCGCGGCCGTGCCGGACCTTTGGCTCGCGCGGGTTGATCCGGACCAGCGCGCCGGTCGCGGCGCTGGCCAGCTCCGAGTACCGCCGCACCGTCGGCACGGCCTGTCCGGCGCCGAGTTCCACCACCACGAGGTCGCGATGCTCGCGACGCCACGCGTTCAGCTCGTCGAGCTGGGCTTGGCTGCGCTGACCGAGCCAGTCGTAGTCGCCGAACATCAGGATGTTGGGCCGGGCGAGGCCGCCACAGCGTGGACAGGACGGCAACGGCTCCGGCGCGCGCATCGTGTCCTCGTCGATCGGGACGTCGATGTCGTCCGCGGGCCAGATCTCCTTGGTGCACCTGGCGAGGCACTGCAGGTGGTGGATGGACCCGTGCGCCTCGGCGACCCGGGAGTAGCCCGCCTTCTGGAACTGTCCGTCCACATTGGACGTGAACGCGCGCGTGCCGCCCGGTGTGCGCGCTCCCCAGGACCGCAGGAGACGGAACCCGTCGTGCGGGACGGTGGCGCGGTACAGCGCGAGCCGGTGCCCGTAGAAACCCCAGGCCAGCTCGGGGTCTTCGGCGAAATGCCGCGGGTCGGCCAGTTCGACGAAGCTGATGCCCAGCCGCTCGTACGGCGGATACGCCTTCCAGAAACCTTCGTCGCCCCGGAAATCGGGCAGGCCGGAGTCGACACCCATCCCGGCACCGGCGCAGACGAGCAGCGCGCCGGCGCCGTCGATCAGTTCCGCGGCTCGTTCGAGCTCACTCACCCGGCTTCGAAGCCTGGACGACCTCGAATTCCAGCAGATTCGCGCCGGTGGAGACCGGCTTCGCGCGCTCGCCCGCGTGCGCCTCACGCGCCGGGCCGGACGCCCACGCCTGGTACGCCTCTTCGGACTCCCACTTGGTGTAGACGAAGTAGCGCGACTCGCCGGAGACCGGGCGGAGCAGCTCGAAGCCGAGAAAGCCGGGCTGATTGTCGACGGCGTGCAGCCGCGCGGCGAACCGCTTCTCCAGCTCGGGGCCTGCGCCTTCGGGGACCTCGATCGCGTTGATCTTCACGACAGCCATGCCGCCAGCCTACGACGAAACTCTTTTGCGCCGCGATGTGATGCGTGGGACCTTCCAGAGGATGGCTGACACCAAGATCCTCATCTCCGGGGCGAGCGTCGCCGGGCCCGCACTGGCCTTCTGGCTAGCCCGGTACGGCTTCCAGGTGACCGTCGTGGAGCGCGCGCCTTCGCTGCGCCCCGGCGGCCAGGCCGTCGACCTGCGCGGAACGGCCAAGGAGGTCGCGCGCCGGATGGGCCTGGACGAACGCATCCGCGCCGCCTGCACGGACACGAAGGGCGAGACGCTCGTCGACCGGAAGAACCGCACGAGGGCCACGATCCGCGCCGACGACTTCGACGGTGACGGCGTCGTCGCCGAGATCGAGATCCTGCGCGGCGACCTGACCGAAGTGCTCTACGAGGCGACCAAGGAGACGACGGAGTACGTCTTCGGCGACCGGATCACCGCGCTGGACGAGCGGGCCGACGGCGTCGACGTCACCTTCGCCGTCGGTGCCCGGCGGACCTACGACATGGTCATCGGGGCGGACGGGCTGCATTCGGGAGTGCGGGCGCTGGCCTTCGGCGAAGAGTCCAGGTTCGTCCGGCATCTGGGCTCCTACCTGGCGTTCTTCACCGTGCCGAACCGGCTGGGCCTGCGGAACTGGGCCGTCGGTTACGACGACGTCGGCCGGTCCGCCGGGATCCGCGCCATCCGCGACGGCGACGAGGCGATGGCCTACTTCGGGTTCGCCGCGGAGAAGGTGGACTACGACTATCGCGACGTCGAGGCGCAGAAGGCGCTGGTGCGCGAGTTCGCGGCCGGGATGGAGTGGGAGGCGCCCTGGCTGCTGGACCGGATGGACGAGGCCCCCGACTTCTACTTCGATTCGTGCGCCCAGGTGATCATGGAGTCCTGGTCGCGTGGCCGCGTCGGGCTGCTGGGCGACGCCGCTTTCTGCCCCTCGCCGCTTTCCGGGCAGGGCACGAGCCTGGCGTTCGTCGGCGCGTACGTCCTCGCCGGGGAACTCGCCGCCGGTCTCGACACCGGGCTCAAGCGCTACGAGGCGGTCATGCGCGAGTTCGTCGAGAAGACGCAGGAGATGGGGCGGGAGAACGCGGAGTCGATTTTCGCGAAATCGCGTACCGCGCTGCGCATGCGCTACGTGATGATGCGGGTCATGCGGCTCAAGCCGTTCGCCGCGCTGGCGTCGCGGAAGATGCGGGACGTGGTGAACGGCATCGACCTGCCGGACTACCCCGCCTCTCGCATTTAGGTGACTAAACGCGGGGCCGGGCACACGATCGCCCCGCGGGCCGTGTCGCGAAAGCCACTTTCGAGACGCTGGATGTCCCGAAAGTGGCTTTCGCGACATCCAGTGTCCCGCCCCCAGCGTGCGAACCGGGAAGGGTTGCGAAAGCCACTTTCGCAACCTTGAGCGTTGCGAAAGTGGCTTTCGCAACGCTCTCGCGTCGGGAGCGACCGCGCCGGACGCATTTAGGTGACTAAATGCGTGGGGGTCAGCCTCGCAGGGTCCCCGGCAGCAGCTCGGCGTCCGGCGGGATCGTCGTGCCGTGGAACCACGCGTCGAAGAACGGCCGCAGGTTCTGCTCCGAAAGCTTGATCGTGAACGCCTCGAAGTCCGCCCAGGAGGCGTTGGCGTTGCGGTACGCCGCCGGCCATTCCTTCAGCAGGCGCGTGAACGCTCCTTCGCCGATCTTCCGCCGCAGCGCGTGGATGGCCAGGATCCCCTTGTCGTAGACGCCATGGAACTCCTGCCCGGCCCCCATGCCGACCAGTTTCGGGGTCCAGAAATCCTGGCTGCCGCGCATGATCTCGAGGGCGGCGCGGTAGCGGTCGTCCAGGTTCTCGTTGTCCCGCGACTCCTGCCACAGCCATTGCGCGTACGACGCGAGGCATTCGTTGAGGCAGATGTCGGACCACGATTTCAGCGTCACCGAATCGCCGAACCACTGGTGCGCGGTTTCGTGCACCACGGTGATCAGGTCGGCCCATTTCGCGTAGGTCGGCCTGGTCTGGGTCTCCAGCGAGAAATGGATGTCCTCGTCGAGATAGATGCCGCCCGCCGCGTCCACCGGATACGGCCCGAACTTCGAGCTCAGGAAACCGATGATCTCCGGCAGCCGCCTGCCGGTGTCGCGCCGGTCCTCGGCGCCCGGCGCGTACGCGTTGACCACCGGGGTCCCGTCCGGGAGCGCCATCCGGTCGACGGTGAACTTGTCGATCGCCACCGTGGTCAGATAGGAGGCCACGGGCGTGCGCTCCTGCCAGGACGTCGTGGTCCAGCCGTTGGCCGCGGTCTTCTGGATCTCACGCCCGTTCGAGATGACGGTCCAGCCGTCCGGCACCCGTGCGGTGAGGGTGAACATCGCCTTGTCGCGCGGGGTCTCGTTGACCGGATACCAGAACGACGCCGAATGCGGCTCGCCGACGATGAACGCGCCGCCGTCCTTCGACTTCTGCCAGCCGTTCTCGCTGCCGCCCGCCTTGGGCGTCGCCGACGGGTCGCCGCCGTAGACGATCTTCGTGCGGAAGACGGTCCCGTTCCGGATCGGCTCGGCGGGCGTCACCACCAGTTCGAATTCGCCCTCGCGCGCGAACTTCGCCGGTTTCCCGTCCACTTCGACGGATTGCACGGTCAAGCCGCGTAAGTCCAGGTTGTACCGATCGAGGTCCTGGGTCGCGTTCGCGATCACCGTGGTGTCGCCGTCGAGCCGCCCTTTCGCGGGGTCGTACGTGATCCCCACTTGGTATTCGGTCGCGTCGTAACCGCCGTTCCCGTCCATCGGGTAGTACGGGTCGCCCGCGCCGGAAGCGCCGGGAGCCGGGTTCATCGGCGGCGGCGGTGGGGGCGTGGCCGGCGGCGGATCGGCGGTGCAGCCGATAATCAGGGCGCAGACGGCCCCCAGTACCAGACCGGCGGCGGGGACACGGCTGCGCATGGAGGGGAGCTTAGTGGTGATCCAGCGCGACGGGTTGATCACTTTCGGCGGTGACGGGCCGCCGATCGTCCTTCTGCACGGGTTGATGGGCAGGGCGACGACGTGGTGGCGGGTCGCGCGAAGGCTCGAGCCGTACGGGCGTGTCCACGGTCTCGACGCGCGAGGTCACGGGCGCGGTCCGCGCGGCGGGCCATGGCGCACCGAGCGGTTCGCCGACGACGTCGCCGCGGTGCTGCGGACCTTCGGCGAACCCGCCGTCCTGATCGGACATTCGATGGGTGGCCTGCACGCCTGGGTCACCGCGGCCACGTATCCCGAGCTCGTCCGCGCCGTGGTCTGCGAGGATTTCGCGCCGGACCAGCGCGGCCGGACCGTGGACACCTGGCGCGGGTATTTCGAATCGTGGCCGGTCCCGTTCCGCTCATTGGCCCACGTTCGCGAGTTCTTCGGCGACACCGGCGACTACTTCATCGAATGCGTCGAGGAGCGCGAAGACGGCTACCACCTGATCGCGTCCCTCCCGGACCTGTACGAGATCGCGGCCGAATGGGGCAGGCGCGACTTCTGGGAATTCGTCGAACGCGTGAAATGCCCGCTGCTCGCGATCGAAGGCGAACGGACCGCGATGCCCCACGGCCAGCAGGCCGAGCTGGCCGCACGCGTGCCCGGCGGCCTCGGACGGCACATCGTCGTCCAAGGCGCCGGGCACGTGGTGCACGACGAAGCGCCGGAGACCTACCTCGGTGCGGTCGAAGCGTTCCTCTCCGACGTCCTCGGTCAGCCCTTCGCGAGCTGAGCGTCGATCCAGGCGCGCAGCCGCGCCTCGCCCGGGTAGCCGATGTTCCGCGAGGACGGCAGCTCGGCGGCGTTGCGGACTCCGACCAGCGTCGGGAGGTAGCGGATGTTGTACCGGGTGGACAGGTCCCGGCTCTGGTCGACGTCGACCTCACCGAGCAGGAACCGGCCGCCGTATTCACCGGCGAGCCGTTCGATCACCGGCTTCATCTGGCGGCACGGCGGGCACCAGGTCGCGCCGAAGTCCATGATGACCAGTTTCTGCCGCGAGATGTTCATGACCTCGGCGTAGTTGGCCGACGTCACCGTCATCACGTTTTCCGCCGCCGGCGCGGCCGAAGCCACGCCATTGCCGAAACCGGTGATGAGCGCCAGCACGCCGGCCAGCACGCAGACGAACCGTTTGCACTTGGACAAGACGATCTCCTTTCAGGACGAAGACCAGGTCGGCAAGCCGTTCGCGACCCAGTCTTCGATGCCTTCGCGGTATTTGCGGACGTTCGTGTACCCGAGCTCCAGCAGCCGCCGCCCGACGAATTCACTGTTGCGGCACGGCGTGTTCGCGCAATAGACGACGATCTCGGCGGCCTTGTCCGGCAGCACTTCCGGTGCCAGCCGATCGGTGAATTCGGCCGCCCGTTCGTACGGGAAACCCGGAATGTTGCGTGCCTCCGGAAGATGTTCCTTCGAGAAATAGGCGACCGGCATCGTGTCCACCACGACCACCGATCCGGACTCCATCCGGGAGAGCAGTTCCGTACGGGTGATCAACGGCAGCATGGTGCCCCTTCTTTCGGCGACCGTGATTGACGATTCCCATCGTCGGGGCGCTCGCGGGACACGCTCTAGTGCCGCATCGGCATGCCGAAGGGTTATCCGGCGGTCAGCCTGCCGTGGCGGTGCAACCAGGCTCGGTACGGCGCCGTCCGCCCGGCGAGCCGCCAATATCCGGCCCTCGCCGAAGCGGCGAGTTCCGGGACACCGGGCGCGCACCGGCCGTCCTCCCGCCAGGCCAGCACATGCCGCACGCTCATCGGCGCGCCCACGAGCGGCCGGATGGCCAGCCCGTCCGCCGACGGCCGGGTCGGCTGGATCAGCCCGACGCCGTATCCGCCGCTGACCAGGTCCTCCCGTGTGGTGTCGATGTCGGCGTCGTGGGTGATCCGGGGGTCGAAACCGTGCGCCAGGCACATTTCGCGGAAGACCACCCGGCAGCCGTCGCCGCCGCTCGACACGATCCAGTCCTCGCCTGCCAGCTCGGCGAGTTCGATCTCCTCTTCGGCGGCGAGCGGGTGCTCCGCGGGGATCGCCACGAACGACGGCTCCTCCACCAGCGTCATGGTCCGCACTTCCGGCGGCACCGGAAGGCCGCGTCCGCCGCAGATCATGATCAGCGCGAGGTCGATGCCGCGGTTCGCGACCTGCGCGAGCAGCCGCGTGCGGGAGGTGTCCGCGCGCGTGCGGAACGGCTCGCCCGGGCGCAGGTCGCGCAGTCCGCCGAGCAGCGAACCCGTGATGGCGCTGTCGTTCCAGCCGATCCTGATCGATTCGCCCGTCTCGGGTTCCTGCCGGTGGAAGTCGTGCTCCAGTTCGTCGAAGGTGAGCACGATCGCCCGCGCCCGCCGCAGGATCAGGGCGCCGAGTTCGGTGGGCCGCACCCCGTGCTGGTCGCGGTGGAACAGCGGGCCGCCGACCATGCGCTCGATCCGGCGCAGCTGGTGGCTGAGCGCGGGCTGCCCGAGCCCCAGCCCGGCCGCGGCCCGGTTGAGGCTGCCGGAGGCGGCTATCTCACAGATCACGCGAAGATGCCGAACCTGAATCTCCATGACTTCGTATACCGCGACCCGTTCGCGCCCGGCACCCCCGAAAGTCGAGACACCCGATTTCTCATAACCCGGTGACAACATTCGGTGGCAATACCCGTGCCAGCCGGCCGTGGCTACGTTCGGTCGACGCCCCGCATATCACGCGAATCAGGAGCCGTCTTGCCGCGACCATTGCCGCTCACGGAGCATTGCGCTGATCCGCTGGCGCGAGCCGAACACGTTTGCCTGGGTGTCAGCCCGTTCAACAGCCATTTCACGGTGGACCGTATCGCCGATCTCGCCCGCTGGGCCATGTCGGCCTTTCGCGGTTTCCATTTCTTCGTCCCCGACGGCCCGTCCGCCTTCACCCTCGAAGCGCTCGGCTACGACCCGGTGCGCGCCGCGCAAAAGGCACAGCGACAGGGCAATTACACCCGGAACAAGATCGTCCGCGCGCTGGGGCAGATCTGCGTGCCGGATCCGCACGCCTTGATCCTGGACGCAGCGGCGCTCGAAGCCGACAGCGCGTACCTCGGCCTGCTTTCCGAGGCACACCACCGATTCGCCACCGACCCGGAGTTCGCCGAGCAGTGCCTCGGCGCCACGGGCTGGGTGCTGGACCGGCGGCTGCCCGAGGGCGAACATCCCACGCGCGACCAGTTGCGCAGCGCGGTCCGGTACTTCCTCGCCGAGTTGCCGATGTTCGTCGGCACCGTCGCCGTGGCCGGGGTCGGCAGCTCCGTGTTCGCCTATCACCAGCGGGTCGCCTTCCTCGAACGGCTCTACCGCGGCGAACTCTCGTGGCGGCCGCTGCCCGGCCAAGGTTTCGTCGTCCTCGAACAAGCCGTCCCGGAACGAGTGGAGTGACCGTGGAACACGACGACTTCTCCCTCCGCCGGGTACCCGCCGACCGCCGCTACTCCTGGATTTCCGTCGCGTTGCAGCGATTCGGGCAGGTGTCCTCGTTCCACCAGTTCCTGCTCGGCGCGGTGCTCGGCTTCGGCATGACCTTCTGGGAAGCGGTACTGGCCATCACGATCGGTTCGGTGCTGCTGGAGATCATCACCATCCTGATGGGCGTCGCGGGCACCCGGGAGGGGCTTTCGACGTCGGTACTCGCGCGCTGGACCGGATTCGGCACCGGCGGGTCCTCGCTCGTCGGTCTCCTGATGACACTGAGCCTGGCCGGCTGGTTCGGCGTGCAGAACGACGTTTTCGCCCACGGTCTCCATGCCTTGATGGGCGGCCCGCCGGTGTGGGTGTGGGCGCTCGCGGGCGGCGCGCTGGTCACCGCGATCGTCGTGTTCGGCTTTCACGCGATGGCCTGGACGGCCTATCTGACGGTGCCCGCTTTCCTCGCGCTGGCGGGGTTTTCGATCGTCTCGGCCCTCGGTGATCATTCGCTGCCCGCGCTGATGGCCGAGCCACCGCCGGGACCGTCGATGTCGCTGGCACAGGGCACCACGCTGGTGGCGGGGGCGTTCATCATGGGCGCGATCATGACGCCGGACATGACCCGGTTCAACCGGACCGCGTCCGACGTGGTGAAGCAGACCCTGGTCAGCGTCACCCTCGGCCAGTACCTCATCGGCCTGATCGGGGTCCTGCTCGCGCACGCGGCGAAAAGCGCCGACGTGGTCGGGATCATCACCTCGTCGTCCGGTGTGCTCGGCACGCTGATCCTGGTCACCGCGATCCTGAAGATCAACGACTGGAACCTCTATTCGTCCTCGCTCGGGCTGGTGAACACCGTGCAGGTGCTGCTGTCCCGGCGGCTGGACCGCACCACCGCGACCCTGCTGCTCGGCGGTCTCGGCACGGTGCTCTCCGCGATCGGCATCCTCGACCACTTCACCACCTTCCTGACGTGGGTCGGCGTGCTCACGCCACCGGTGGCCGGGGTGGTGATCGCCGAGTACTACGTGGTCCGTCGCTGGAAACCGGAGCTGGACGCCACCCGCGCGTCCGGAGAGCTGCCGTCCACCTGCCCGTCCTGGGTTCCGTCCGCGCTGATCTGCTGGGTGGCCGGGGCGGCGGTGGGGGCCTGGCTGCCGTGGGGAATCCCCACCGTGAACTCCGTTTTGGGTGCTTTCCTCCTGTATATTCTGCTCGGCAGACGGACCGCGGCCGCGGTGTCCTCCACGGCCATGACTTCTTCCGGCGGGTCGAAAACCCGTTCGTGACCAAGGAGTTCGACGTCGTACAGCTGGATGTCCACCACCTGCGGGTGATCAGGGCGATCGCGGACACGGGAAGCCTTTCCCGGGCCGCGATCGCGCTCGGTGTCACCCAGCCCGCGGTTTCCGCGCAGCTCAAACGGCTGGAGAACATGCTGGGCTACCGGTTGTTCGACCGGTGCGAGGGCGGCGTGACCCCGACGCCGATGGGCGAACTGTTGTTACGCCGCACCGCCGCTTTGCTGCCACAGCTGGACAAACTGCTCGAAGACATCGAGCAGCGCGTCTGCCCCAGCGGTCCGCCCGACGTGGTCCGGGTGGTGGCGGTGGCCAGCGCGCTGGTGGCGCGTCTGCCCTCGCTGGTGACCGGATTGTGGCCCGAGGTCTCCGAGGTGCAGGTCGTGCACGACGACCACCCCGAACGACTGCTGCCGCTGCTGGCGCAACGGCGCGCGGAATTGGGGCTGGTCAAGGATTATCCGGGATACGAGCTCGAAATCCCCGCGAACGTGGACACCGCGGTGGTGGTGACGGAGCCGACCTTCGTCCTGCTGCCGGAGTTCCATCCGCTGGCGCGCGAGAAGGTCGTCGACCTGCGTGACCTGCGGGACGAAGCGTGGGTGACGGTGTCCGATTCGTCGGCGGCCACGTTCACCAAGTACTTCGCCGACACCTGCGCGCGGCACGGCTTCAGCCCGTCGTTCACCCATCAGGTGACTTCGCAGCAGGTGGCGCTGCTGGTGGTCAAGGCGGGCGCGATCGGGCTGTCACAACCGATCTGCGATCCGGGGAACCACGGCATCGTGCCCCGGCCGCTGCGCGGGGACGTGTTGCCGCGCAGGCACATTCTCGCGTGGAACAGGGAGACCTTCGTAGCGGGACGGCGGGAGGAACTGCTCTCCGCCGTGGTCGAAGCGTACTGGGCCGAAGCGAGGACCGCGCCCGTCTACGCCGAGTACCTGGACGGAAACGCGTGACCTGCTGGGCGAACGGACCGGCAGAGCCACGAAGACTCGTGAGTGGTAAGGACGGTTAGAACCGTCCTTACCACTCACGAGGCCTTACATCCCGGGAAACAGGAGTTCGTCCGGCGGCCGCACCGTGCCGTCCAGCCAGGCCTGGTTGAACTCGCCGAGCTCGCGCTGCGTCATCGCGGAGACGTAGAGCTCGAAGTCGTGCCAGTTCTGGTTTCCCTGCGGATTGATCATCGGGAAGCCCGCCATGATCTGGAAGAACGCGTCGTCGCCGATGTGACGGCGCAGCGCGTGCACCATCAGCACCGCCTTGGCCGTCGGCGCGAATTCGGCACCCTTGCCGGGATCGGTGAGCTTGGGCGCCCAGAAGGCCGGGTCGTCGCGCACCTCGGCCACCCTCTCCCGGTAGCGGCGATCCAGGTCGGCACCGTTCTTGGCCTCGTCCCACAGCCAGACGGCGTACCGCGCGACGGATTCGGGCATCAGTGCGTCGCGCCACATCTTGCCGCTCACCCCGGCTCCCCACCATTGGTACGCGACGGCGTACACCAGATCGGCGATGGTGGCCGTGCGGCCGTACACCGGCCGGGTCTGCGCGCCGTGCGTGTAGCCGAGGGAGCGGTCGAGGAACAGCCCGCCCGCCGCCGATTGCGGGTAGTCGCCGAACTTCCCGGTGAGGAATTCCAGGACCTCGGGCAGCCGCCCGCCGATCTGCCGTTTGTCCACGGCGCAGGGGTGGTAGGCGTTGACCGCCGTCCGGCCACCGGGAAGAGTGATCCGCTCGACCTCCCAGCGCCCGATGCCGAGCATCGCCGTGCTCGGCGCGAGGGCGGTCTCCTCCGACCAGGTGACGGTGTGCCGTCCCGGGCCCGCGGGTACGTCGGAGACCTGGGAACCGTTGCCCAGTACGGAGAATTCGTTCAGGACGGTGACGGAGACGTGCAGGGCCGCCTTGTCGGCTTCGGTGTTGTTGACGGGGAACCAGGTCATCGCCGAACGCGGCTGCCCGGTGGCCACGGCGGAATCGCCGTAAGCGGCGAGCCAGCCGACCCGGCCACGCGCGGTGGGGATCGGTTCCGGCCGGCCGTCGTACTCGACCACCACGGTGAACGGCCTGCCTTCGGCCACCGGGGTCCGCGGGGTGATCACCAGCTCGTGCTCGCCCGCCCGCCGGAACGTGGCGGCCACGCCGTCGACGGTGACCGATCGGACGGTGAGCCCGCGCAGATCGAGGTCGAACCGGCTGAGGTCCTGAGTAGCCGTCGCGGTGATCGTCGCCCTGCCGCTCAGCAGCATCGAGTACGGCGCGTACTGCAGCGCGAGTGAGTACTTTCCGACGTCGTAACCGCCGTTGCCGTCCTCCGGGTAGTAAGGATCGGGGCCGAGGACGGTCCCGTCGGGCGAGACGTGCACGTATCCGTCGCTGCCGGGTGCCGGCTCGGCCGCCGCGGAAGCCGGGCAGGCGCCGATCATCGTGGTGGCGAGCAACGCGGTGCACAGTGGCTCCTGCCACCGAAGCCGCACTGTCATGAACGAGCCTTCTCTCTCAGGGGGAGGATGTCCGGTCATCGTGCGTACGTGCCCGCCGCGCGCGGCACTGCCAGCCGGTCATGCCGCCGGGTTATCCCGGCCGATAACCCCTCGGCATACCCGCCAGGGACTATCGCGTGCCGCGAGAGGGAGGAGATCGTCGAGGCATGCTGCCCCTCCCGGCGCTGCTCGCGCTGACGACGACGGTCTTCCTCGGCTGCCTCACCGAAGTGCTGCCCGCCGGGTTGCTGCTGGGCATGTCCGAGGATCTGGGTGTTTCCCCGTCGGCCACCGGGCAGCTGGTGACGGTCTACGCGATCACCACCGCGCTCACCGCCGTTCCGCTCACCGGCGCGACCCTCCGGGTACCGCGCAAACGCCTGCTACTGGCGCTGATCACAGGCTTCCTGGTCACCAACCTGGTGATCGCCGTGTCCTCGTCGTACCCGGTGATCCTCGCGGCGCGGGTCGTGTCCGGGGCGCTGACCGGGGTGATGTGGTCCCTCGTGGCCGGTTACGCGATGCGTCTCGCCCCGCCGGGACTCACCGGACGGGCGCTGGCCGTGGCCATGTCCGGCACGCCGGTCGGCTTCGCCCTGGGTGTGCCCGCCGGTACCGCGCTCGGCGAACTCGCCGACTGGCGCTGGGCGTTCGCCGTGATGGCGCTGATCACCGTGCCGCTGCTGGTCTGGGTGCTCGTCGCGGTGCCCGCTGTGCCCGCCGATCCGGCAGGTCCCACCCGCCCGCTGGCCGCGTCACGGCTGCCGGGAATGCGTCCCGTGCTCGCGACGGTGGCGCTGTTCTCGTTCGGGCACAACGTGGCCTACACCTACGTCGGACCGGTGCTCGCCGGTCTGGACGCGGAATCGTTGCTGGGCGCGGTGTTGCTGGTGTTCGGCTGTGCCGCGGTGGGCGGGATGGCCGCGGTCGGCTCCGCCCTCGACAGCCATCCGCGCGCGGTACTGCTGTCCTGCACCGCCGTCACCGCCGCCGCCGTCGTCCTGCTGGGGATCAGCGACGGTGTCCACGGTCTGGTGCTGATGGCCGCCGGACTGTGGGGCCTGGGGTTCGGCGGCGCGCCGACCGCTTTCCAGGCCGTCACCGCCTTGCTCGCGGGCCCCACGGCCGACGCCGCCCAGTCGCTCACGATCGCGGCCTGGAACGGCGCCGTCGCCGGTGGCGCGCTCATCGGCGGCCTGCTGCTGCCGCTGGGAACAGGGCTGCTCCCTTGGTGTGCCGCCTTGGTGATCTTGTCGCCGCTGCTGTTCAGCCGGCGAGTCGTGCTTTCAGCGCCCGGAGATCGGTGCCGGACCCGACGATGAGCGGCCAGACGTCGGAGCCGAGGAAACCGGTCTCGTCGGTCGCCGCGGTCGCGCCGCAGGTGTCGCGCTCCAGCCCGTGCCGTGCCGCCACGGCGGCGACCGCGTCCTTTGTGGACTGTCCGAACAGGCCGTCGGTCGGCACGGCGAAACCGCGTGCCCGCAGGAGTTCCTGTGCCATCCGCACTCGCGGCCCGCTGTCGCCGGGTTTGAGCAGCGGCCACTCCGGCAGATCAGCCTTCGGCGACGAGGTCCCCAGCAGCTTGCCGACCTCGGTGCGCAGCTCCGGAAGCCGGTTGTACAGCACGGTGCCCGGGCATTCGGTGGAGTTGAAGTCGCGGTGGCCCTTGATGAATTCCGGCGAGATCCCGTACTGCGAAGCCATGTACGCGACCAGCTTCACCAGCGAGTCCCAGAGCGCGGGCGTGACGTCCTCTGTGCTGTAGAGGCCTTCGTTCTCGATCCCGATGCAGGTGCTGTTGTTGTTGCCCACGTTCGCGCCCAGCACGTGCTGGGTCCCGCCACGCAGGATTTCCAGGCTGCGATGCCGTCCTTCGGTGATGTGCCCGCCGCGGCTGTTCGTGAACTGCTGGCCGGTGTCGATCCAGCCACGGGTGTCCATATGGAAGTTCTGGATGGAGCGCGACGCCCAGAAGGCGTGTTCGAGTGTGTAGTCGGTGACGTTCCCCGGCTCGACCGTGTGGTGCACGACGATGTACGTCGGTTTGTGGTTCTGCACCTCGATCGCGCCGTTCGGCGGCCGCGCGCTCCACGCGGCCGTGCCGTGGATCTTCGGTTCTGTCACCCCGGACGCCGCGTCGGCGGCGGAAATCGTTGCTGTCCCCAGTAGCCCGACGGCGCTTGCCGTCAGGCCGCCCTTGAGCGCGGTACGTCGGTCGAAGTCGGCCACGGGCGAAACTCCCATCATGCGCGTTGGCCGGAAAACTAACCCGCCATCGCGCCGATGACAACCATTGACCAACTTTTGTCGTAATGCGTTAGTGTTCGCCAGGGAGGGCGAACAGGCCGTCCCTGGTCTGTTCGAGCAACCCGTCCACCAGCAAGGAGTCGAGGCAGCGGTCGCGCTGTCCGGATTCGTGCCAGACGAGATCGAGCCGCGCCTTCTCGACCGGGCCTTCGCTGCCGCGCAGGACGTCGAGCAGCAATCCGCGCACCTGGCGGTCGGTGCCGGCGAACTTCTGGAGCTGCTTCGCGGGACCGGCGTACGCGGGCCTTCCCGCGTGCTGCCACGCGCAGTCGTCGTAGATCGGGCAGTCCGCGCAGCGCGGCGAACGCGCGGTGCAGACGAGCGCGCCGAGTTCCATCAGCGCGGCCGAAAGTTTCGCGGCGGGCGCGTCTTCCGCCGGCAGCAGGGCCTCGACGTCGGCCATGTCGCGGGTGTTCGAGGGCGGCCCGGCATCACCCGCGCCGTGCACCGCCCTGGCCACCACGCGCCGGACGTTCGTGTCCACCACCGGTGCCCGCTTGCCGTAGGCGAAGGCGGCGACGGCGCGCGCGGTGTACGCGCCGATACCCGGCAACGCGAGCAGAGTGTCCACATCGGACGGAACGACGTCGCCGTGTTCGGCGGCGATGACGGCCGCCGCGGCGTGCAGCCGCAACGCGCGCCGCGGGTAGCCGAGTTTGCCCCAGGCGCGCACGACCTCGCCCTGCGACGACGCCGCCAGAGCCGACGGTACCGGCCAGCGCGCCATCCATTCGAGCCAGATCGGCTGTACGCGCGCGACCGGTGTCTGCTGCAACATGATCTCGCTGACGAGCACACCCCAGGCGGTGCATTCCGGCTCACGCCAAGGGAGGTCGCGCCCCACCTCGTCGAACCACTCGGTCAGCACATCCGCGTCGACGCCCACCGGGCCAGCTTAAAACCCTTACGCGACCTCGGTCAGGCGGCCCAGCTTCACGTCGTAGACGAAGCCGCGCACGCTGTCGGTGTGCGGGAGGAAGTCGCTGCGCCGGACGCGCTGCACCGACCGGCGCACGCTGTCTTCCACCTCCCGGAACGCCTCGACCGACCACGTCGGGCGAAGTCCGCTGGCGGCTTCGAGTTCGTCCTTGAAGTCGTCTTCTGTGACCATGGAGAGGCCGCAGTCGGTGTGCTGCACGATCAGCACCTCGCGGGTGCCCAGTTTTCGCTGGCTGAGCGCGAGCGAGCGGATCATGTCGTCGGTGACGACCCCGCCCGCGTTCCGCAGGATGTGGGATTCGCCCTGGATCAGGCCGAAGATCTCGAACACCCGGATACGGGCGTCCATGCAGGTCAGAATCGCCACCTGGAGTGATGGCCTCGGCGACGAGCGGTCACCAGGAGTGACATCACCCAGCTCCTGGTTGCGCTTGAGCAGTACGTCGATTGAGGTCACGCGTTCATTGGAACCGACACGCCGGGGGAGAGCAACGTGTGCGGGCACAGATCACGGCCCGAACCAGCGTTCTTCCGCCGTTCGTGGCGGCGCCGACGTGCGGCCGACCCGGAGTTCCGTCTGCAGGGTGATCACCTTCGGCCCCACCCGGTCGGCCGAGCTGAGCAGCAGCTTGCCCGCCGCCTTGCCCTTTTCGAGCACCGGCTGGTGGACCGTGGTGAGCCCGGAGCGCTCGGCCTCGGTGATGCCGTCGAAGCCGGTGACCGTCAGATCCTGCGGGACGCGCAGGCCCCGGCGCTCCGCTTCGGCCAGCGCGCCGAGGGCGAGGATGTCCGAGGTGCAGATCACGGCGGTGACCTGCGGATACGCGTCGAGCAGCTGGCGTGCGGCCGACGCGCCGTCGTCCACGGTGTGGTCGAAGCGCTCGACTACCGGCACCGTCGCCCAGTCGACCCCGGCCGCCGAGAACGCGGCGGCCAGCGCCTCCAGCCGGATCCGCTGGACGTGGAAATGCGCGGCGCTCTGCCGCTGGATGGAGACGAAGTCGTCGTTGCGCTCGCGGGCCAGCCGCATGCACAGCACGCCGATCTGCCGGTGGCCAAGGGAGATGAGGTGTTCGGCCATGGCGGTGACCGCGGCCGCGTCGTCCGGGCCGACGCGGTCGACGCCGTCGACGCGCGGCTGGTCGACGATCACCGTCGGCACCGGGCGTTCCAGCACGGCGCCGAGATGCGGGTCGTCGTCGGGCACCGAGTAGACGACGAAGCCGTCGACACCGGCGCGGTGCACGGCCGCGACGTCCTCCCGGCCCGGGCTCGCCGGGACCAGGTGCAGGCCGACGCCCGCGTCCTCGCAGGCCAGCGCCAGCCCTTCGAGCACGCCGACGGCGGCGGGGTCGCGGAAGGCGTAGGAGAGGTTCTCGGTGAGCAGAAGACCGACAGCGCCGGCCTTGCGCGTCCGCAGTGAACGGGCCACCGGGTCCGGGCCCGGGTAGCCGAGGCGGCGTGCGGTCTCGAGGACGCGACGGCGCAGCTCAGGGGACAACTGGTCCGGTCGGTTGTAGGCGTTCGAGACGGTGGTCCTCGACACACCGAGCTCTGCGGCCAACGACGCCAGTGTCGCCTGCCTCCTGGTGCGGATAGGACGGCCCATCCGCAAACCGTAACGGTTCAGAACGTTTTGCAGAAGCATCACCCGACGTGTGGCAGGTCTCGATTCAGAGTGACCCTGGGTACAGCTCGGACCTGGACCGGAGGCGGCGTCATCCGGATGGGGTACAGTTGAATCTGACAACGGTTTCCATTACCCGGCATTGGGGACACCTGGCCAGGGCATCCGCAGGAGTGCAGTAAATGAATTCCCGCCGTACCAAGAGTGTTTTCGCGGCCGTGTCGGCCCTGGCCGTCCTCGCGCTCGGCGCGACGGCTTGCGCGTCGGGCGACAAGGCGTCGACGGGTTCCGGTTCGCAGAACGCGTCCGCCGCGAACCCGGGCGGCGGCGAGAAGATCAAGGTCGTCGCCTCGACCGACGTCTGGGGCAGCGTCGTGACCGCCGTGGGCGGCGACAAGGTCGAGGTCACCTCGATCATCCACGACCCCTCCGCCGACCCGCACTCCTACGAGACCACCGCGAGCGACGCGATCGCCGCGAAGAACGCGAAGCTGACGCTGTCCAACGGCGGCGGCTACGACGACTTCTTCTCCAAGCTCGCCGACCAGGCCACCGGCGCGCAGAAACTGGTCGCCGTCGACATCGCCGCGACCGGCAACGAGAACGAGCACGTCTGGTACAGCCTGCCCGGCGTCGAGAAGATCGCCGACCAGGTCGCCGCGAAGCTCGGTGAGATCCAGCCCGCCTCGAAGGACGCCTTCACCGCCAACGCGGCCGCGTTCAAGGGCAAGACCCAGGAGCTCCTGAAGAAGGTCTCGGGCCTGGGCGGCTCGGGCGCGAAGGTCGTCGCGACCGAGCCCGTCGCGCACTACCTGCTCGACAGCGCGAAGGTCACCGACGCGACGCCGCCGGCCTTCGCCGAGGCTGTGGAAGCGGAGCAGGACGTGCCCGCCGCCGCGCTCAACGAGGTCAAGCAGCTGATCTCCGGCAAGCAGGTCAAGGCGCTGGTCAACAACGCGCAGACCACCACCCCGGTCACCCAGCAGGTCGTCGGCGACGCCAAGAACGCCGGCATCGCGGTCGTCGACGTCACCGAAACGCTGCCCCAGGGTGTGACCGACTACATTGCATGGATGACCAAGGAAGTGGACGCGCTGGCGGGAGCACTGAAGTAGTGACCTCCGTACCTGCCGGAGCTCGCCCCGCGGTCCGTGTCCGCGGGGCGAGCCTCGCGTTCGGCACCAGGACCCTCTGGTCCGGGCTCGACCTCGACGTCGAGCCCGGCGAGTTCCTCGCGATCCTCGGGCCGAACGGCTCCGGGAAGAGCAGCCTGCTCAAGGTGCTGCTCGGCCAGCAGGGGCTGCCCGAGGGCACGGTCGAGATCGCGGGGCGCCGCCCCGGCGGGACGAACCGGCGGATCGGCTACATCCCGCAGCAGCGCGCCCTCGACGAGGGCCTGACGATGCGCGGGGTGGACCTGGTCGGCCTCGGCCTGGACGGGCACCGGTGGGGAACCGGGCTCTTCGGGATCTCGAAGCGGCGTCAGCTGGTGTCGCGGGCGATCGAGTCCGTCGGCGCGCAGGCGTACGCGAAGCAGCCGGTGGGGCGGCTTTCCGGTGGCGAGCAGCAGCGGCTCCGCGTCGCGCAATCCCTGGTCGGCGACCCCGAAGTCCTGCTTTGCGACGAGCCGCTGCTCTCCCTCGACCTCGCGCACCAGCGCGCGGTCAGCGAACTGATCGACGAGCGGCGGCGCTCCGCCGGGACGGCCGTCCTGTTCGTCACCCACGAGATCAACCCGATCCTGTCCTATGTGGACCGGATGCTGTACCTGGTGAACGGCCAGTTCCGGGTCGGCAAGCCGGACGAGGTGATGAACTCGGAAACCCTGTCCGAGCTGTACGGCACCCGCATCGAGGTGCTGAAGGTCGGCGGGCAGATCCACGTCGCCGGTGCGCAGAGCGCGCTGTGCGAGGACGAACCCCACCACATCGACGAACAGGCTTGCTGACGCCGTGGCAGACGAAGTGAGGTCATTCGTGGGGTCCAGGCCGGCTCGACCGACGGCGCGAACCAGCGCCCTGGCGACGCGATCCCGGTCGCGGGTTCTTGGATAGACACCGTGGACAAGATGTTCGACTTCGCCCTGACCGGTGAACTCCTCGGTCTCGACTTCGTTCAGACCGCGTTGCTCGCGGCCGCCGTCCTCGGCCTGGTCGCCGGGGTGCTCGGCCCGCTCGTCGTCATGCGGCGGATGTCGTTCGCCGTGCACGGCACCGCCGAACTGGCCTTCACCGGCGCGGCGGGCGCGCTGCTGCTGGGAGTCGGCGTCGAACTCGGCGGCCTCGCGGGCGCGGTCATCGCCGCCCTGCTGATCGGGCTCCTCGGCGGCCGCGAGTCCGAACGCGACTCCGTGATCGGCGTGATCCTCGCCTTCGGCCTCGGCATGGGTGTCCTGCTGCTGTCGTTCTACGAAGGCCGCAGCGCCAACAAGTTCGGCATCCTGGTCGGGCAGATCATCACCATCGACTCGACCAACCTGAACCTGCTCGTCGGCGCCTCGGTCGTCGTACTGGTGGTGCTCGCGGTGATCTACCGGCCGCTGCTGTTCGCGACGGTCGACCCGGCGGTCGCGACGGCGCGCGGCGTGCCGGTGCGGCTGCTGTCGCTGATCTTCGCGGTGCTGGTCGGGATTTCGAGCGCGCTCGGGGTGCAGATCGTCGGCGCGCTGCTGGTGGTCTCGCTGATGGTGACCCCGGCCGCCGCGGCCGCGCGGGTCACGGCGAGCCCGTGGAAGGCGACCGTGCTGTCGATCGTGTTCGCGGAGATCGCCGCGCTCGGCGGGATCATCCTTTCGCTGGCGCCGGGGAAGCCGGTGAGCGCGTTCGTCACGACGATCTCGTTCGTGATCTACCTCGTCTGCCGTCTCATCGCGTGGCTGCGCGGGCGTTCGTCGCGGGTCCGCGTCGAGCCGACGGCGCAGCCCGCCCTGCGCTAGCGGACCTGCGTTTAGCGGGCTGAACGCGATCCGCCGCTCCGGGGCCGATGTCCCCAATGCGGCTTTGGGGACACTCAGCGTCTCCAATGCCACATTGGGCACCCCGGGATGCGGCCCGCTCAAATCGCGTTTAGCCCGCTAAACGCAGGTCGGCGCGCACCTGCGTTTAGCGGGCTGAACGCGATCAGTGGAGCATCAGGAGGACCTGCAGCTCACCGACCAGGAACCCGATGAGCCCGCCCACCGCGATGAGCTTCCACTCGTCCTGCCGGAACGCCGGCCTCAGCAGCCCCTCGAACTCCAGCGGCGTCAGCCCGAGCATCCGCCGCTCGACGATCTTCGCGACGTCCATCGCCTCGGTCAGGTAGCCCTCGGCGTGGCGGATCGTCGGCGGCAGCCGCTCCAGCGCCTTCCGTGCGGCCGCCTGTTTGATCTCCTGCAGCCGCTGCCCGCCGACGGCCATCGCGACCATCGGTTTCGCGACACTCGCCTGCTCGTCGACGGCCCGCGCCACGAGCCGTTCGACCAGCGCGTACAGCCGATCCGACCGCGGCCCGCGCAGCACAGCGTCGAGCAGGTTCGGCACGGTGAGGATCTCGTTCGCGATCATCTCGCCGTACTGGTGGGCGACGTCGGCCCGCCGCCGCTGGAACTTGCCCTGCAGGATCACCCGGCCGACCCGCACCGGCTCGCGCGGCACGAAGATCAGTTTGATCGCGAGCCAGTCGGTGAACAGCCCGATGCAGCCGCCGAAGATCGGCAGCACCCACGGTTCCTTGGTCGCCGCCCAGACGATCGCCTGCACGATGCCGAGCCCGAAGCCGAAGTAGATCCCCGTGCGCGCGATGAACGCCATCTCCGGCCGCGACGTCTCGCGGATCAGCCGGACGAGCAGCTTCTTGTCCCTGGTGAGCCGCTGCACGGTCATGTGCTGGAAGTCGAGCACCTCGTCGAGGTTCTCGGTCATCTCCGCCATGAACTCGCGCACCAGCCGCGGCGTCGACGCCTGGACCTGCTTGATCAGCAGCTCCTGCGCCATCGTCGGCATGACCTCCCAGAGCCTGGGGTGGTGCTTTTCGAGCACTTCGCGGGCTACCTCGTCCACGGCCCGCAGCAGCGGCTGCTCGATCTCGCGCGTGATGATCGCCGGATCGATCCGCCGGAAGACCTCCTTGACGTCCAGCAGATTCGACGTCAGCAGCTCGGTCGCGACGGCGGCCATCCGTCCGCCGTGTTTGGGCACCACGCCCTGCCAGCCGAGGAACGGTTTGATCCCGACGAACTCGAGCGGTTTGAACATCATCTCGATGGCGACGCGTTTGGTGACGTAGCCGATCAGCGCGGCGACGAACGGGATCGCGGCGTACAGCCACCAGTGCCGGGCGAGGTCGTCCAGGACGGTGTCCACACGACCTCCTCGCTTCGCTCAGGAAAGGGGAAACGGTATCGGGTCGCCGTCAGTGGAGCAGTAGGAGCACCTGAAGTTCACCGACAAGGCCCCCGATCACCGCGCCGACGGCGATCAGTTTCCACTCGTCCTGCCGGAACGCCGGGCGCAGCAGCTGCTCGAATTCGAGCGGGTTCAGCCGCCGCATTCTGTCCACAATGGTGTTCCGGACGTCGAGCGCGTTGATCGCGTAGCTCTCGGCGTGGCGGATCGTCTCCGGGATCCGTGCGGCCGCCTTCGCCGCGGCCGTCTGCTTCATCTCCTGGAACCGCCTGCTCCCGACGGCCAGCGCCACGAACGGCTTGACGACACTCGCCTGCGCGTCGATCGTCCGCTGCACCTCGCGGGTGATCATCGTGAACAGCTTGTCCGACTTCGGCCCGCTCAACACGGCTTCGAGCAGGTTGGGGATGGTGATGATCTCGCGCGCGATCATGTCGCCGTAGTCGGCGGCGACCTGGTCCTTGCGTTTCTGGAAGACGCCTTGCCAGGTGTAGAAGCCGAAGAACCGCTTGGGCTCCCGCGGCAGGAAGATCATCTTCAGGGCGATCCAGTCGGTGAACCAGCCGATGCCGATCCCGAACAGCGGCAGCACGATCGGCGACTTCGTCAGCGCCCACACCAGCAGCTGCACGCAGCCGAGCGAGAACCCGAACACGATCCCCGACCGGGCGATGAACCGCATCTCCGGCCGCGAGATGTCGCGGATCAGCCGGTTCAGCAAGGCCTTGTCGCGCACCAGGTTCGTCACGACCATGTGCTTGAGGTCGAGCACGTCCTCGATGTTCTCCGCGATCTCGCCCATGATCTTCGTGATCGCGCGCGGCGCCTCGGCCTGCACCCGTTTGAGCAGCAGCTGCTGTGCGGTGTTCGGGAGCACTTCCCACAATCTGGGCTGATACTGCTCCATGACCTCGCGCGTGACGTCCTCGACGATCCGCAGCAGCGGCTGCTCGATCTCCTTCGCCACCTGGGCCGGGTCGAGCCTGGCGAAGATCTCCTTCGGGTCGACGAGGTTGGTCGTCAGCATCTCGGTGGCGGTCGCGGCCATCCGCTCGGCGTTGGCAGGCAGCACCCCCTGCCAGCCGAGGAACGGCTTCACGCCGACGAATTCCACCGGCTTGAACATCATCTCGATGGCGACGCGTTTGGTGACGTAGCCGATCAGCGCGGCGATGAACGGCATGGTGACGTACACCGGCCAGTGCTCGCCGAGATCGGCGATGACGGCGTTCACTTTCCAGCCCCTCCCGCGTCGCGCTTGAGGGGCAACCTAGCCGCCTGTCCTCAGTGGAGGAGTAGCAGGACCTGAAGTTCACCCACGAGTCCGCCGATCACCGCGCCGACCGCGATCAGCTTCCATTCGTCCTGCTGGAAGGCGGGTCGCAGGATCCCCTCGAACTCGAGCGGGGTCAGCTGCTGCATCTTCGTGACGATGGTGTTGCGGACGTCGAGCGCGTCAGTGGCGTAGCTCTCCACGTGTTTCACCGTTTCGGGGAGATACGCGATCGCCTTCTCCGCCGCGGCCTTCTTCATCTCCTGGTACTGGACCCCGCCGACGGTCAGCGCCACCAAGGGTTTCGCGATGCTCGCCTGCGCGTCGATGGTGCGCTGCACCTCGCGGGTGATCATCGTGAACAGCTTGTCCGACTTGGGCCCGGTGAGCACGGCCTCCATCACGTTCCGCACGGTGAGCACCTCGTCCGCGATCAGCGCGCCGTAGTCCTTGGCGACCGCCTGACGGCGTTTCTGGAACATGCCCTGCCAGCTGAAGAACAGGAACCGGCGCGGCTCACGCGGGTAGAAGATCATCTTCAGGGCCAGCCAGTCCGTGACGAACCCGGTGACGAAACCGAAGATCGGCATGATCAACGGCTGCTTCGTCAGCGCCCACGCGACGAACTGGATCAGGCCGATGACGAAACCGAACCAGATGCCGGACCGGGCGATGAAGCGGAGCTCCGGGGTCGCGACCTCCTTGATCAGGCGGCAGGTCAGCGACTTGTCGCGGACCATCGCGTTGATCAGCATCTCGTTGACGTCGAGGACCTCGTCGACGTTCGTCGACACCTCGCGCATCAGCCTCGCGACGACCTTCGGCGCCTGCGCCCGGACCTGGTCGACCAGCATGCGCTGCGCCCGGGTCGGCAGCAGTTCCCACAATCTGGGCTGGTACTGCTCCATCACCTCGCGGGTGACGTCCTCGACGGCCTTGAGGAGCGGCTCCTCGAGTTCCTTGACCACCTCTTCGGGATCGAGCCGGGAGAAGATCTCCTGCGGATCGACGAGGTTCTTGGTCAGCAGGTCGACGGCGGTGGTCGCCATCCGGCGGGAGTTGGCCGGGATGACCCCCTGCCAGCCGAGGAAAGGTTTGATCCCGACGAACTCCAGCGGCCGGAACATCATCTCGATCGCGACGCGTTTCGTGATGTACCCGATGAGCGCGGCGATGAAGGGCATCGTGGCGTAGACGTGCCAGTGCTCGCGGATGTCTTCGAGGATCGCCGAGATGTCCAACCGGGCCTCCTCTGCTTACGACCTGTCAACAATGCAGGATGCCATGTGATCGACCCGTCGTACGCCGAGTGCAGCCGTTTGGCGGTACTGCCCGACGGGTCCCCGCTCATTAAGGTGGCCGCCATGGTCGCTCCTGAGAAGACGGCGCCTCAGGCGCCCTCAGCGAAATCGCCCCAATTCGCGGGCTCCGTGCGGGGCTATGACAAGCGTCAGGTCGACGAGCGTCTCGCCGAGCTGGCGGCCGAAATCAAGCAGGCCTCACGCAGCCGCGACGAGGCCGTGGCGACCGCCGGCGAGCTCACCAAGGCGCTCGGTCACGCCCAGAAGGAACTGGACGAGACCAAGGCCGCTCTCGTCCGGATGAGCTCGAGCCCGTCCGGCGCCGGCGCGATGGCCGAACGCGTCCGCATGATGATGCAGCTCGCCGAGGAGGAGATCGCCGAACTCAAGGCCGCCGCGGAGGCCGACGCCAAGGCGACGCGGGCCGAAGCGGACAAGTACGCCCACGAGACACAGCGCGCGATCGACAAGGCGGCCAAGGACGCGCAGGCGGAACGCGAGAAGCTGCTCGCGGACGCCAAGGCCGAGATCGAACGGCTGAACTCCGAGGCGGCGCAGAAGCGCAAGGAGCTGGACCTGGAGAGCGTCCGGGCCCGCGCCGCGGCGGACAAGAAGGCCGAGGAGGCATCGGCCGCTCGTAGAGCGGAGGCGGAGAAGGCGTCCGCGGACAAGATCGCGGAAGCCGACCGGGTGTCCGCGGCCAAACGTGCCGAAGCCGAACGGATCTCGGCGGAGAAGATCGCCAAGGCGGAGAAGTCTTCCGCGGAGGACATCGCCGCGAAGCAGGAACAGGTCGCGGAAGCCCTCGCCGACGCGAAGACCCAGCAGACCGAAGCTCAGCAGGCTCGGAAGCTTTCGCTGGAACTCCGGTCGAAGGTCGCCGAGCGGCTTTCCGCCACGGACGCCGCCGTCCAGGAGGCCATCAAGCTGCTGGCTCCCGCTCCTGACGCCGAAGCACCGAAGCCCACTCCTGACAAGACCAACGGCCCACGTCCTTCCTGATCTCTCACCGCAGGGCGACGGCGAACAACTCGTCGTCGATCCAGCCCCTGGTGTGCAGCTCGGTGCAGAACCGCCGGTACGACTCGGCGAGCGCGGCGCTTTCGCGCTCGTCGGGTTCGACCAGCACGCCTCGGCCGAGCCCGGCGGAAGCCTCCGTGAGCCCGCCCGGCAGGACACCCGCCGCGGCGAGCAGCGCGGCGCCGTACCCCGTTTCGGCCTGTGGTGACACCCGCAGGCCGAGACCGGTGACGGTCGCCCGGATCCGCGTCCACAAAGGACTCTTGCTGCCGCCGCCCGCCGCCAGCAGCGGATCGGTGATCGTGACGCCGAGACGGCGGAGGTGGTCCAACGCCAGCCGTTCGAGGAAGGCAACTCCCTCCAGCCTGGCCCGGTGGAGCTCGACCTCGCCGGCCTCGCCGGACACGAAGCCCTCGGCGTCCGCGCTGGCGAACGGGAAACGTTCGCCCTTGCGCCGCAACGGATACGCGACGACCTTCGCCGGGCCCAGCGCGGCCGCCGCCGCGTCGAGTTCGGGGAGGCGCTCCTGGCCGGCGACGGCCTCGCCGCCGGTGTTCGACGCGCCGCCCGGGAGCCACCAGCCGTCCGGATGACGGTGGCTGTACATCGCGCCCGTCGGATCCGGCACCAGTTCTTCGGTGACGCCCTTGAGCACGTAGGTCGTGCCCAGGATGCCGACGAAGGTCCCCGGGGTGACCGCCCCGGCCGCGAGCTGGCCCGCGCAGCCGTCGGTCATCCCGGCCACGACCGGGCAGCCTGCCGGGAGCCCGGCGACCGGACGTGCCACCCTGCCCAGCACGGTGGCCGGCGCGACCACCGGCGGGAGCAGGCTTCCCGGCACCCCCATGGCATCGAAGACCTCGCCCGGCCATTCGAGGGCGAGCGGGTCGTAGCCGCTCTTCAACGCGTGCGACCAGTCGGCGGCCACCGGCCCGCCGGTGAGTTCGGCGGCGATCAGGTCCGGCGTGTGCCGGATCCCGGCGACGCCGGGGACGTGCTCGGCCAGCCAGGCGATGCGGCCGAGCGCGGCCGTGGCGGACACGCCGAAACCGAGCCGCCGCCAGCGGTCCGCGCCGAGCTCGGTGGCCTTGCGGTTGAGTTCCGCGCCACGCCTGTCGTCGTACATCAGCGCGGGCGTGACCGGCTCGCCCGAGGCGCCGACCCCGACGATCGTCCCCGACGTCGCGGCGACGGCCACCGCGGCGACCTCGCCGCCCCTGCCCGGCAGCTCGCCGGTGACCTCCGCCAGCACCGTCTTCACCGCGGGCCACCAGGACCGGGCGTCCTGCTCGCTGCGCCCGCGGCCGTCGCGGACCGGTGCGGGCAGCGGCGCGGCGGCCGAAGCGAGGACGGTTCCGCCGCCCACCGCGAGGGCGCGGACCCCCGCGGTGGCGACGTCGATGCCGATCGTGACGGGATGGTTCACGTGGTGACGACCTTCTTTCCGACTTCTTGCAGACTCTTGTCCTCTTCGATCGCCTTCGCCGTCTCATCGGGCAATTTCAGGTAGCGCACCATGACCGCCGCGACCAGGTACAGCGCGGCGAAGACGATCACCACTCCGGCCGCGCCCAGCGGGCCGAGGAACACGCTGACGATCGCCGGCCCGGCGAACGCCGCCGCGCCCGCGCCCAGGTTCAGCAGCGCCATCGCACCGCCCTTGTTCTCCGGGGCGAGGGAAGGGAGCAGTGCCGAGATCGGCACGAACCCGGCGAGCGTGGCGCCGTACAGCGCGCCGACGAGAAGCGCGAGCCAGTAGTACTCGGCGCCCATGGCGATCGGGACGAAGTACAGCAACAGGATCGAGATGGCGCAGCCGATCGCGCCGAACCAGAAGATCGTGGTGCGCCAGCCGATCCGGTCGCTCAGCACACCGAAGATCAGGTTGAAGAAGATGTTGGTGCCGTAGATGACCGAGACCAGGAGGAGCCAGCGGCTCTCCCCGAACCCGATGTCCTCGATGAAGATCGTCGGGAAGAACACCAGCATCCCGAACTCGGGCGCGGTGTTGATGACGCGGACGAGCATCCCGACGCCGACGCGCGGTTTCTTCCACGCGATCGACACGCTGGACATCAGGCTCTGTACCGGTTTCACGTCCGGCGGCGCGAGCCGCGTGTACCCCGTCCGCTGCCGGACCCCGAAGATCGCCAGCAGTCCGCCGAGCGCCAGCAGCGCCACCGACAACCAGAGCGTGCCGTACTGGCCCAGCACCGGGTTCGTGAAGCTCGCGACCAGCGCGCCCAGCGTCGGCAACCCGCCGGTGAACGCGAAGTAGAACCAGCCGACGGCCGCGCCGAGCCTGGCGACCGGCGCCACCGCGGTGATCCAGACCAGGAAACCGAACGCGAACATCGGGTAGCCGAAACCACGGAGACCGTAGAACACCAGCATCAACGGGTAGCTCTCACCGGAGACGGCGACCGCGAGGAACAGCACGTCGAACACCAGCCAGATGGCCAGGCCGATCATCATCACGCGCCGCGGCCCCCACAGGTCCGACAGCGCGCCCGACAACCATGACGCCAGCATCACGGCGACGCCGTACACGGTGATCACGTACGAGGCCTTGATCTCGGTGCCCGCGCCGTTGTCCGCCATGAACGGCGCGATGAAGCCCGACTCGACCCCGTCGCCGATCATGAACAGCAGCAGCCCGGCGTAGCCGAGGAACAGCGGGGCGGGCAGCCCCCAACGGTTCAGCAGGCGGGCGAACTCGCTCCCGGATCGCGATAACGTCGGTGTCATCTGGTTCATGCACGCCTCCATGACGTCGTGTTCAGCGTATCATGGATCGTGTTAACTTAACTTTCAAGATGTTACATCAGTGGATTTTCGTGTTAGCCTCGCGCGCCCAAGTCCGTGAAGGCCTCCTTGAGGGACCCTGGGTCCCTCAAGGAGGCCTTCACGGACGGACGACTCGTGGAGGGGCCACGTTCCGGGTCGTTATCGAGGTGGGGCGAACGTGTCTGGTGGTGGGTAGGCACTCGCTCGTGGCCCGCTGGCGTTCGTGTCGCGAAAACCACTTTCGGGACATCACACGTCTCGAAAGTGGCTTTCGCAACACGCCGCGGTCGCCGTACCCCTCGATAACGACCCGGAACACGTACGGCCCGCCAAGCCCGCGGGCGCCGGTCCAAGTACGTGAAGGCCCCTTCGCTGCGCTAGGCGCAATGAAGGGGGCCTTCACGTACTTCGGGTCCCGCCGAACCCCTCAGAGCTCCGCGATGTCCACTTCCACCTGGCTCCGCATCTCCTCGGCCAGGTGTTCTTCCACCCCGTCGTCGACGATCAGCACGTCGAAGTCGCTCAACGGCGCCAGCCGGTGCAGCGCCGTGCGTTCGGTCTTGCTGTGGTCCATCAGCAGCACCTTCATCCGGGCGCTGGCCAGCATCGCGCGTTTCAGCATCACGATCTCCGGCTCCTGGTGGAACGTCATCCGCGTGTTCATCGCCGAGGTGGAGACGAAGGTCGCGTCGACGTTGATCCGCTCGATCGCCTCGAGGCTCTGCATGCCGAGAAACGAGTCGTGGGTCGCCGAGTAGTCGCCACCGATGCAGATGAGCCGCAGGTCGGGGACGCCTTTGAGCAGTTCGATGGCGCCGAGGTAGTTGGTCGCGACGGTCAGCGGGGTGACCCGGTGCAGCATCTTCGCCAGCGCGAGGGCGCTCGTGGAGTCGTCGAGCAGGATCGACATCCCCGGTTCGACGCGGGCGAACGCGTGCGCGGCGATGGCCATCTTCTCCTCCGAATGCACGTTCATCCGGTAGTCGGCGTTGCTTTCGAAGACGGTCGACGGCATGGCCGAGACGCCACCCCGGTACTTCCGCAGCAGGCCGCGACGGGCCAGTTCGTCGACGTCGCGGTGCACCGTCATGGTGCTGACGCCGGTGAGTTCCACCAGTTCGGCGATGCTCGCGGAGCCGGTCTTGAAGACGTATTCGGTGATCAGCTGCTGACGCGTGTTACGAGAGTGTGCGCTCGCACCGGCCGTCTTCTCATCGCTCATACCGCTCAGTATCGCGTGTGCGCCGGCTGGTTGAGGCGCAGCAGGCCGGTGCGCGTGCCGTCGATCGCGATCTCGGTGACGGCCGCGTTGTCCAGTCGCGGGAACACGGTGCGGTAGGTCTCGAGCGGGATGCCGAGCAGGGCGCACAGGGTCAGCCTGATCAGCGTGTTGTGCGCGACGACCAGCACCGTCTCGCCCGGGACCTCGGCGGCGATCCCGCGCAAGGCCCCGGCTCCGCGTGCGGCCGCTTCCTCCGGTGGCTCCGAACCGGGGAAGGCGCCGGCCACGGGATCGGCGAGAAATCGCGCGACCGCTTCGGGATCCGCCGCCGCCAGTTCGTCCCGAGTGCGTCCTTCCATCAGTCCGAAGTGGACTTCGCGCAACCCGTCGACCACTCGCAAGGGCAGGCCGAGCGCCTCGGCCGAAGGTTCCGCCGTGCGACGAGCCCGGCTCTGCGGCGAGCAGAAGACCGCCGACGGCTTGACCACCGCGGCGAAGCCGGCGAGTTCGTCCGCCTGGCGCAACCCTTCCTCGGTCAGCGCGACGTCGCTGCTGCCCGCGTACCGGTTCTCGGCGTGCCATTCGGTCTGGCCGTGCCGTGCCAATAACAACCTTGCGACCACGGGATCCCTCCTCAGGGCTTGTCCAGATCACATCCACGATGTTAACTTAACAGCATCGATGTGAAAGGAGATGCCGGATGGCACTCGCCGCGGTGGTGTTCGACCTGGACGGTGTCCTCGTCGACAGTGAACACCTTTGGGAGGAGAACTGGGTGGCGTACGCCGCCCGGCACCACACCGAATGGACGGCTGAGGACACCGCGTCCGTGCAGGGGATGAGCGCGCCCGAATGGGCCGCGTACCTCGCGAAGCGGTCCGGCACCCCGGAAAGCGCGGCCGAGGTCGAGCGTGCCGTGGTGGACGGCATGATCGCCGCGATCGAGGCGGGCGAGGCGCCCCTGCTGCCGGGCGCCGGTGAGATGGTCCGCGAAGTGAGCGCGAAGGTCCCGGTCGCGCTGGCGTCGTCGGCCGCCCGCCGGGTGATCGACGCGGTACTCGGCAAGCACGGGCTCACCGGTGAGTTCTCCGCGACCGTCTCCAGCGCCGAGGTCGCCAGGGGCAAGCCGAGCCCGGACGTCTACCTCGAAGCCGCGGCCAGGCTGGGCCGGTCCGGCGAGGAATGCCTGGGCGTCGAAGACTCCAGCAACGGCATCCGTGCCGCCGCCGCGGCCGGGCTCACCGTGATCGCGTTGCCGAACCCGGTGTACCCGCCGAAGCCGGACGCGCTCCAGCTGGCCGCCGAGGTCGCGGAGGACAACGACGACGTGCGGCGCAAGCTGCTCGCGTACCTGTCCGGTGAACTCGCGGAAACGAGCCGACGATGACCGTCCTCGGCGCCGCGGAGACGTTCAAACGCGACTGGCTGGACGGGTTCGTCACCGCCTACGGGCGTTCGGTGCGCAAGGTGCCCGATGCCTACGGCGTGCTGCGCCGGGAGGCTTCCGCGCCCAAGGTCGCGGTGGTGATCGGCGGCGGCTGCGGGCACTACCCCGCGTTCGCCGGGCTGGTCGGCCCCGGCCTCGCCGACGGCGCCGTGGTGGGTGACGTGTTCACCAGCCCGAGCGCCGAGCAGGTCTATCGCACGGCGCGGGCCGCGGAGAGCGGCGCCGGCGTGCTCTTCGGTTACGGCAACTACCAGGGCGACGTGCTGCATTTCGGGCTCGCCGCGCGCAGGCTGGCCGCGGAGGGCGTCGAAAGCCGGACGATCCTGGTCACCGACGACATCGCCAGCGGTCCCGCCGACGCGCCGGAAACGCGCCGCGGGGTCGCGGGCGACTTCCTGGTCTTCAAGATCGCGGGTGCCGCCGCCGAACGCGGTGACGATCTGGCCGCCGTGCACGCGGTGGCGGAGAAGGCGAACGCGAACACCCGGACCTTCGGCGTCGCGTTCGGCGGCTGCACCCTGCCCGGCGCTTCCGCCCCGCTGTTCACCGTCGGCGAGAGCGAGATGGAGCTCGGGCTCGGCATCCACGGCGAGCCCGGCGTGCGCACGGTCGGCAGGCTGAGCGCACGGGAGCTGGCCGACGAACTGGTCGACGGCCTCCTCCCGGAGCTGCCCGCCGGTGACGGCCGGGTGGTGGTCCTGCTGAACGGGCTGGGCCGCACGAAGTACGAGGAGATGTTCGCGACCTACACCCGCGTGCACGAACGGCTCGCCGCGGCGGGGCTCAGCCCGCTGCACACCGAGGTCGGCGAATTCGTCACGTCGCTCGACATGGCGGGTGTCTCGCTGTCGATCCTGGTGCTCGACGACGAACTCGCCGAGCTCTACGCGGCCCCTTGCGACACCCCGGGCTACCGGAGCACCGGTGCGGCGCTGGCACAGGTGCCGTTGGAGTCCACAGTTGACTCGCTGCTGGCCGAGACCGCGCCGGGCCGGGGCATCGTGGACCGGGCGTTGACGGCGGCCCTGCACGACATCGAGGCCAACGAAGCCGAACTCGGCAGGTTGGACGCGGTCGCGGCGGACGGTGACCACGGTCTGGGCATGACCAGGGGGATGCGGGCCGCGGTGGCCGCCGCGCGACGCGACGAAGGCTCCCTGTCCACCGCGCTCCTGGCCGCCGGGACGGCGTTCGCCGACGCGGCGGGCGGGGCGTCCGGTGCGCTGTACGGAGTCCTGCTCGCCGAGACCGGCGCGGGGCTGCGGGGGCTGGCGGGAGAAGAGGTCACCACGGAAGCTCTCGCGGGCGCGGTGGACGGCGCGGTGCAGGCGTTCGTCGAACTGGGCAAGGCCGAGCCCGGCGAGAAGACCATGCTCGACGCCATCGAGCCGTTCAGGCTGGCGTTGCGCGAACAGGCCGACGCGGGCGCCGACGTCCCGGAGGCCTGGCGGAAGGCGGCCCAGGTCGCGGTGAGCGCGGCCGAGGCCACGGCGGACCTGCTGCCCGCCAAGGGACGGGCGGCGCGGTTGGCGAAGCGGAGCGAAGGGCATCCCGATCCCGGGGCCACTTCGTTCGCGTTGCTCGTCACCGCGGTCGGCCAGGCTTTGGGAAAGGAAGACTGAATGCGGATCGTGGTGGCGGCGGACAACGCCGGGGTCGCCCTCAAGGACCAGTTGCGTGACCTGCTCCTCGCCGATGACCGGGTGGACGAGGTCACCGACCTCGGTGTGGCCGATGGCTCCGACGACAAGGCGTACCCGCTGCTCGGCCTCGCGGCGGCGGAGGCGATCGCGCGGGGCGAGGCGGATCGCGGCGTGCTGGTCTGCGGGACCGGGATCGGCATGGCGATCTCGGCGAACAAGGTCCCGGGCGTGCGGGCCACGGTCGCGCACGACTCGTACTCGGCCGAGCGTTCGGTCAAGTCGAACGACTGCCAGGTGATCACCTTCGGTGCCCGGGCGATCGGTCCCGAGCTGGCGAAGAAGATCGTCACCGAATGGGTCGGCTACCGCTTCGACCCGGCCTCGGCCAGCGCGAGCAAGGTCGCGCACATCACCGAATACGAGCAGGCTCACTGAGAATCGCCCATCACGGGCACGGAGAGAGGACGCAGAGTTGCGGATACTCGCTGCGGGAGACCATTTCGTCGGCAGCGGCCTGCTGGCCGACGCCGTCCGTGCCGAGATCGGCGCCGGGCACGAGCTCTCGGAACTGACCCTGCCGTGGCCGGTGGAGCCGTTCGGCCCGGTCGCGAACGTGCACGAAGCGAGCGGCACCGAGGAGCAGGTGATCGAGGCGCTGGCGGGAGCCGAGGTCGCGGTGACCCAGATGGCGCCCTTCACCAAGCAGGTGTTCGCCGCCGCGCCGGGGCTCAAACTCGTGTCGGTGTGCCGGGGAGGACCGGTCAACGTGGACCTCGCGGCGGCCACCGAGGCGGGGGTCGCGGTGACGTACGCGCCCGGCCGCAACGCCGGCGCCGCCGCCGAATTCGCGGTGGGGATGATCCTCGCCGCGATGCGCCGGATCTCGACGTCCTCGGCCGAACTGCTGGGCGGCACGTGGCGCGGTGACTACTACGCCTACGACCAGGCCGGTCTCGAACTCGACGGGACCACCGTCGGCCTGGTCGGGTACGGCGCGATCGGCGCGCGGGTGGCCAAGGTCCTCGTGGCGTTCGGCGCGAAGGTGCTGGTCTCGGACCCGTTCGCCGACCCGGCCAAG
This sequence comes from Amycolatopsis sp. TNS106, assembly GCF_019330265.1. Lineage (NCBI taxonomy): Bacteria > Bacillati > Actinomycetota > Actinomycetes > Pseudonocardiales > Pseudonocardiaceae > Amycolatopsis > Amycolatopsis sp. TNS106. The sequence continues at coordinate 7,033,112 of NZ_CP024972.1, forward strand.
ATCGCCGCCGACGGCGCGGAGCTCGTCGAGCTGGACGATCTGCTGCGCCGCAGTTTCGTGGTGAGCCTGCACGCCCGGCTCACCGAGGAGACCCGGCACCTGATCGACGCCGCCAAACTCGCCTTGCTGCCGAAGGGGGCAGTACTGGTCAACTCCGCGCGCGGCGGCCTGCTGGACTACTCCCCGCTGCCGGAAGCCCTGCGTTCGGGACGGCTCGGCGCGCTCGCGCTCGACGTGTACGACGTCGAGCCTCCGCCCGCGGACTGGGCACTGCGGGACGCGCCGAACGTGATCGCGACCCCGCATCTCGCCGGAGCCAGCAGGCAGACGGCGGAGCGGGCGGCGAACATCGTCGCCGCCGAGGTCGGCCGGTACGTTCGCGGGGAAGCGCTCGCGAATCCGGCGAATCCCGAGGTCCTGCGGCCATGATCATCGGCGTCGACATCGGCACGTCACTGACCAAGGCGGTCGTCTTCGACAAGGCCGGGATGTCCGTGGCGAGCGCGTGCACCACGTCCGAAGTGCACCACCTGCCGGGCGGGCTGGTCGAACAAGACCTCGACCAGGTGCTCGGCACCGTCGCGACGGTGGTGCGCGAGGTCGCCGCCGGTCTCGACGGCCCGGTCACCGCGTTGGCCCTCACCGGTCAAGGCGACGGCCTGTGGCTTCGCGGCGAATCCGGTGAGGCGGTGCGCCCGGCGATCTCCTGGCTCGACGGACGGGCGAACTCCCTGCTCGCCCGATGGCAGGCCGACGGAGTGACCAGGGAGGTGTTCCGCCGCACCGCGTCGGGAATGTTCCCGGGTTGTGCCGCGGCGATCATGTCCTTTTTGGACACTCACGAACCGGAGTCGCTGGACCGGGCGGCGGTGGCGGGTTACTGCGTCGACGCGGTGCTCCAGCGGCTGACCGGCGAGATCACCGTCGACGCGTCGGACGCTTCGCTGCCCTTCCTCGACCCGGCGACCCGCCGCTACGACGAAGACGCCATCGCGGCCGTCGGGCTCTCCCATCGCCGGAGCCTGTTCGTGGAACCCGCGGCGCCGAAGACCGTCTTCCGCTTGGACGAGCACGGAGCCGCGCTGCTCGGTCTTCCCGTCGGATTGCCGGTCACCGCGGGGCCGTTCGACCTGCCCGCGAGTGCCATCGGCGCCGGTGTACGACGCCCGGGCGACGGCATCCTGACGGCGGGCACCACCCTCGCGTGCCAGGTCCTGACGGATTCGGCGGATTTCGATCCGGAGGGCGAGCCCGCGGGCATGTTCCTCTGCACGCCGGAAGAAGGCGAGTTCCTGCGGGCGATGCCCGCGATGGTCGGCACCGCCGGCATCGACTGGGTGTGCCGCCTGTTCGGCATCGCGGTCGAGGAGATCGGCCCGCTGCTCGACGCGAGCAGGCCGGGGGCGGGTGGGGTTCGCGCGCTGCCGTTCCTCTCCGCGTCGGGGGAGCGAGCGCCGTTCGTCGACGCTTCGGCGAGGGCGCAGTTCTCCGGACTGAGCCTGGAGAGCGAGCGCGGCGACATCGTCCGGGCGCTGTGCGAGTCGATCGCATACGCGGCAAGGCATTGCTTCGACGCCGCCGGGCTGACCGGCACGTTGTACGCCTGCGGCGGCGGGGTTCGCTCGCTCGAATGGACGCGCATCTTCGCCGACGTTCTCGGGCGGCCCATCGTGATCCCCGGTGATCCCGGGGTCGGCGCCCGGGGAGCGGTGATCGTCGCGGCGGACGCCCTCGGCGAACCGGTCGACCGGGAACTCTGGGCGGAAAGCGCACGTGTCGTCGAGGTCCGGCCCGGGAACGTAGAGTTCTACGAGCAGGGCTACGCCGACTATCAGGCCTCACTGGCCGCGGCCCGCGGACTCTGGAGGTTGTGACGGTGATCCTGGCCAAAGAACGCTTGGCGGTCTGCGAATTCGCCCGGCGGATGACCACCGACGGGCTCGTGGTCGGCACTTCCGGCAACGTGTCCGCGCGGCAGGGCGAGCTGATCGCGGTGACCCCGACAGGAGTCGACTACGCCGCGCTGCGGCCGGAGGACGTACCGGTCGTCGGCCTCGACGGGGAAACCGTCGAAGGCTCACTCAAGCCGACGAGCGAACTCCCGATGCACCTCACCGTGTACCGGCAGGCGGCGGATCCCGACGGCAAACCGGTCTCCGCCGTGGTGCACACGCATTCCGTGCACGCCACGGCGGTCTCCACCCTCGTCACCGAAGTGCCGCCGATCCACTACATGCTCGCCGCGATCGGCCCGACAGCCCGCGTCGCGGCTTACGCGACATACGGCACCGAAGAGCTCGCCAAAGTGATGCTGGAAGCCCTGGAGGGCCGCCGTGGCTGCCTGCTGGCGAACCACGGCACCATCACCTTCGGCGACAGCCTCGCCTCCGCGTACAGCCGGGCACAGCAGCTCGAGTGGGTCTGCCAGGTGTGGCTGACGGCCCGGGCGGCGGGAACACCGAACCTGCTCCCGCCCGCCGAGATCGAGCACGTCGTGGAGAAACTCCGCGGCTACGGCCAGCGCTGACGGCGCTAGGAAGCGGCGGGCTCGGCCTCGAAGTCCGTGGCGTGTACCGCGTCGAGGAGCTCGACGACCGTCGGATCGTCGACGGCTTCCTTGATGCACTGCCACAACTGAAGATTCGCCAGCGCCCAGCGGGAGTAGTTCTCCGCCGCTTTGGGGTTGTAGAAGTAGTAGCCACTGTCGTGGACATCGCGTTGCTCGCCGACGATCTTGTGCGCCAGCTCGCGGAGGCTCAACCCGTTCTCCCGCAGATAGCGGTGGGCGAGCACGACGGGCGTCACCGGCAGCGCCTTGAACAGCGTGTCGGCGTCGCTCAATGCCTGGGCCTCGAGCGAGATGTGCCGGCCCCTGGTGGCCATCTCGGCTTCGTCGATGATGTCGTCGATCCACCGGGCCACGGTCTCTTCGACACCGCATTCCCGCAGGATGCTCATCCGAAGGTCTCGTCCGGCGGCCGCGGGGGAGTTCCGGTGCACGATGTAGTTCACATCGTGCACCAGCGCCGCCACCTCGACGACGGCGCGATCCGCGCCGTTGTGTTCGGCGAACCCCGCGGCCTTGGCCCGGACGAAACTCACGTGGTGCCAGCCGTGGAACTGCAGTTTGTCCGCATAACGCCAGCACAATCGCCGGACGTGGTGATCGACGGCTTCGATGGTATGGGAAGGAATCGTGTTCTTTCGCGCGCGCATACACCTCTCCGATCCCGTTTACGGACGGGTGGAGTAAGGGTATGCGCCTTCGGCGGCGGTGTGTAGTCAGATGCGGCTTGCCAGGTCCCCCAATCGGACCTCGACCGGAACGTGACGATGTCCGATTCCGGTCTTCGGGTCATAGGAAAGACTGAACTCGCTCACCGGCCGTGACTTCACCAGAAAGGTCATAGTCCCTTCGGTGGCCTCGGGAATCCGATGGAACTCGTCCGCGTACATGACGCCCGCCGAACCCGTCTGGCACAGCGTGCTCCGTCGTAACCGAACCGATGTGATCAATCCGGAAAGTTGATCTCGCAGGGTCGAATAACGCTCGTGGACATAGTTGCCACGGAGGATCGTGGTGCAGAAGTGATATCTGTGATTGTGGACGGAATCGGCGTACCCCTCACGCCAGTCCGACGGCGCCTTGTACTCGTGAAGCCAGATCGAAAAGGGGTCGGTCGGGCAATCGAGCAGGCACCAGGCGAAATGGGTGGTGGTCTCCCGGGACCGCTCGAGGACCGCGCTCGCCTCGTCCGGGCTCAGCGAAGCCAAATGCCGCCGGAGGTCGTCGCGCAGCGCTGGTCTCGACGTCCAGTCGCGAAAGATCCCGTCGACGATCTGCCAGTGCTGGGTCAGCGGCAGATCCGTGGTCCGGAGCAGCGTGGAGAGCTGGGTGAGGGGGGACAAGCGAGTGAGCAACTTCAGCTCCTCAAATCTAGTGCCGTGCGACGCCGAGAGGTCAGGGGTTCAACCCGGCGAGTGTGGTGAACTCCTTCCGGAAGGTGTGGAATTTCCCTTCCAGTTCGAGGAAGTTCTCTTCGGACAGGGGAGAGCCGGTGATCTTTTCGTACAGGGCGAGGAAATCCGCCCTCGTCGTCGTGGTCGAGATGCGAAAGTGCCGTCCGGAACGAGATTGGGACACGCGCAGGAACTCGGAACGTTCCTTGTTGTACAGGAACGAACCTTCGCTGAACCGCAGCGTACGCGGGTACAACGTGGTCGCGCCGCGGATGTCGCTGTACAAGGTCACCCAAACGCTCTCGTCGAACACTTCGAGCCGGTCCAGTGGCGGATCCGCGACGACGGTGATGTCCACCAGCGAGCACCGGCTGCGCGCCAGGAACAATCCGACGAGACCGATGCTGATCTCGTCGTTGAGCCGCTTCCGGATCGTCTCGTAGTCCATCCCCGCTTCTTCGCTGCGCAGCAGATAGCGCGCCCTGCCGCCGATCGCTCCGTCGTCGCGGGGATCGGCGATGACCACGCGAAGCTCCCGTTCGGTGCGGGACAACAGCAATCGAGCCGCGGCGTGCCTGCCGGAGAACCCGCGGAAGAAGTAGTGCCTGGTCATGTCGAGGTCTTCGGTCATGACCCGGTTGAACAACGGATCCGGATCGGTGGTCGCCTCGAAGACGTGGGTGGGGAAGAATTCCTTGTTGAGCGAACGATATTCGGCGCTGAGCGCTTCCAGCGCCCGGCGGCTTTCCTCGATCACCGGGGTCACCATCGCGCGCTGTGACGCGGTGGCGGTGATCAGGGTCTGGCCGAAGCCGACCACCGCGGAGATCAGGGTGCCGGTGCCCAGTGAAGTGAGCAGCGTCTTGCCGGCGCCGGGATCCATCATGCTGGAGATCCACAGGCTGAAGCCCGCGACGACGACCAGTACGGTGAGCAGCAGACTCGTCCTGGTCCAGAAGATCTCTTGCAACGGGGTACGGCGGAGCCGATCGGCTTCCGCGGGCACGAAGGTCACCTCCTTGATCGGCACTCGAACGGAAGAACGCAGTGCGTATCTGTTCGAGTGCGGGGAGTTACTCTACGCGCATCGTGACAATGTCGAAATAAGAAATTCGGGGGAAAGCTACCAACAACGAATGTGACGCACCGCGATGCCGGTTTCGCATCGGAGGTTTCGCCGGATCGCGGAAAAACCACTCACGGAGCGTGCGGAAGGATTCCTTCGTACCACGCGGGTCCGGGCTTCGCCGACGACAAGGTTTCGACGACCGCCGAAGACGGTGCGGCGTACACCGTGGGGAAGTCGATCTCGCCTTTGCCCGGGTCCAGAGTCCACGCGAGCCGCTCCTCTTCCGGCAGGCCCGCTTGTATTAAAGGAAAGCGCGCGTCCGCACCGTTTTTGTTGCCTCTGGGGTCGAGCCGGATCCATCGGTCCAGGCCGGCGACGTACACGCCGTTGAGCCCGTGCAGTACGCCGATCCGCTGATAACAGAACCCGGCCGGGATGCCTTGGCTGCGAAGCAAGGCGGCCAGCAGATGGGCCTTCGCGTAGCAGAGCCCGACTCTCTCGCGCAGAACCTCGGAGGCCATAAGGGTGACCCGGGGATCGGCGGCGTCCACCGTATGGTCGATCTCGTCGCGCACGAAGTGAAACATCGAACGAATCACGTCGACTTCGGTGCCACCGGTCGGTGACAGTCCGTCAGCCGTTTCGCGGATCAGCGGGTGATCGTGATCGACGATCGCGTCGGCGGCGAGATAGTCGTCGAGCCGCTCGGATTCGATCTTCAGTGCGATTTTCACGTGGCGCCACCCAATACCGTGTCGACGACCTCTTCGAGGAATTTCGGACCGGCTTCGCCCCCGCGCAACAGCAGCCGGAACCAGATCGCTCCCGCGAGCAGATCCATCACCAGAACCGGATCGACGCCGTCGCGCAGCTCGCCTCTCGCCGTGGCTCGTTCGAAGATCGGCTCCTCGCGTGCCATGCGGTCGGCGAAGAAACTTCTCGCCACGTCACCGAGTTCGGGGCGCCGGGGGCCCGCGGTCAAGGTCGCCGTGACGACCGGTGCGGTGCGGTCCGAGGTCAGCAGCCGGTGGATTTGCGTTGCCACGGCGAGAAGATCGCCACGCAGGCTGCCGGTGTCGGGGAGGTCGACGGCGAACAGGTCGGAATCGCGCAGCGCGGCGGCCAGAAGCGCGTCCTTCGACGGCCACCATCGGTACAACGTCGTCTTGTTGACGCCGGACCGGGCGGCGACGGCCTCGATGGCGAGCTTGTCGTAGCCGTGCTCGGCCAGAAGCTCGAGGGTGGCGGCGAAGATCGCCTCGGCCTTGCGCGGGCCGTTCCGGGTGCTCACCGGGCAACAATACAACGCACCGTTGCGTTGTGCGGCGAGCAGGCGTACGTTGCAACGCAACGGTGCGTTGTATTCAGGAGGTAGTCCATGGTCCCCCTCGTCTTCGTCCACGGCATCCGGCTCAGTCGTGCCGCCTGGACCGAGCAGCTGGAGCGCTCGGCGCATCCCGCGAAAGCGGTCGACCTGCCGGGACACGGCGCCCGGCGAGGCGAGCGGTTCACCCTGGCGGCCGCGGCGGACGCGGTCGCCGATGCCGTCGAGGAGCCCGCTCTGGTCGTCGGGCATTCCCTCGGTGGCTACGTCGCCATCGCCGCGGCCGCGCGGTATCCGGAGCGCGTGGCAGGCCTCGTCGTCGCGAATTCGACTTACCTGCCCGGCAGAACGCTGGAGACACCGTTCCGCGTAGCGCACCGCTTGCTCATGCGGCTCCCGGACCGGGGTGAAGGCCTCAGCCGATGGCAGTTCCGAAGTGCCCTGCCACCGAAACTCGCCGAAGCGGTGATCGGCGGCGGCATCGCGACCGAGGTCATCCCGGACGTCGCCAAGGCCTTCGCGGACTTCGACGTGCTGGCGGAACTCGCGGCCTATCCGGGCCCCGCCTGGATCGTCAACGGGGCACGCGATCACTTCCGCCGCCACGAACGCCGCTTTCTCGACGCCTGCGCCGACGGGCGCCTCGTCACCGTGCCGAAAGCCGGGCACTACCTGCCGATGGTGCGGGGCAAGGAGTTCTCGCTGCTGATGCTCGAGGCGGCCCGCGGCCTGTCGATCTCCGGTAAATCGGAGGCGCCCGGCGCCGCCCCCGGCTAAGATGATCGGCATGTGTTCCGTCATCCACACTTGGCAGGCCGTTCGTACCCGGTCGACGCGCTGACCCTGGTGCCGCCCTCGTCGGCGTCAAGGTCCACACGTCCACCGTTCGCCAAGGGATGACAAGGATCTTTCACCATGCGCGCACTTTCGCGCCCCATTTTCGTCTTCGTTCACGGCGGCTCCAGTAATGCACGGGCGTGGGGCCCGTTGCAGAACGAACTGGCTCTGCTCGGCTACCGTTCGCACGCCGTAGACCTGCCGGGCCACGGCGACCGGGCGGACAGCCCTGCCGCCTACTACCGCCAACCCCAGGACCTCACCGCACTGGCTTCCGCGCCCTCCCCGCTGCGCGGAATCACGTTGCAGGACAACGTGCGGCACGTCGTGGACACCCTGCGGCGGCTCGACGGCCAGGGGCCGGTCGTCCTGGTCGGCAACAGCCTCGGCGGGCTGACGATCAGCGCCGTCGCCAACGCCGCGCCCGAACTGCTCGGCCGCGTCGTCTACCTCTCCGCCCTCTGTCTCAGCGACCCGGCCATGCTCACCGAACCGTGGGACGTGGTCGACGACAACCTGCTGGACGCGCTGGCGGCGCGGATCACCGTGCCTGAGGTGGACGAACCCGGCGTGGCCCGGCTGAACTGGCGCGGTGCCCACGGCGACCCGGCCTTGTTCGCCGAGTTGAAGACCGCCATCATGGCCGATTCCACCGACCACCAGTTCCGGCTGTTGCTGGATTCCCTGGATCCGGACGAGAGCTACGCGGTACTCGAGCCGGGCGCCTTGGTTCAGGCCGACAGGTGGGGGCGTGTCCCGCACACCTACGTCCGGCTCGCCGAGGACCTCAGCATCACTCCGGCGGTGCAGGATTACATGATCCGCAAGGCCGACGAGTTGACTCCGCACAACCCGTTCGAGGTGCGCACCCTGGTCTCGTCGCACGTCGGCTACTTCAGCCGGCCGGGGATCTTCGCCGAACTGCTGGTCGATCTCGTCTGAGACAGCGTCCCCGCCGCCGGTTTCGGCGGCGGGGACGCGTCAGGCTCGCAGCCTGTCGATCTCCTCCGTGAGCTCGGAACGCAGCGAGTCGTGCTGAGGTCCCAGTGAAGCGGCCCAGTTCTCCACCGGATACAGCCAGACCGGCCGTCCGGCCACGTCGGCCGGTTCCCAGTCGTACCGCGGCCAGACATGGGCGTGCAGGAACGGATCCGTGTTGCCCAGGATCTCCAGATTCACCCTGCGGAAACCCGGATCCCTGCGCGCACAGACGTTTTCGACGGCTTCGCCGAGCAACTCCATGTCCGACAGGAACTCCAACCGCCGCGGTCGCGGTAGGTCGGTCAGCCTGCCGATGGCGGGGGTATCGGCCAGCAGAACGCAGTAGCCGGGAAGGAACTGCGTATCGCCGATCACCGCGAAACCCGCGTCCAGCCGTCGAAGCACCGTCGGGTTCTCCCCGCGCAACGCCGAACCGATCCGATCCCGCTTCCAGTCGTCGATCATGCGGCCAAGCTAACCGACCGGGAAGATCGAACCACCCTTGCCGGTGAACTGGGTGGTCAGCCGGACGGGCTCCTGATGCGGAGCCAGGACGATCGAGGCGAACGGCGTCGCGGCGGCCTGTGACCCGTAGTTGGTGTGCAGGTGTGCGCTGACGTGCACGTTCCGGTCGGCGGGGATCTCGAACGTGACCGCGCCCCAGGAGACCACGAACTGCCTGCCGTCGATGCTCACGAGGGGCGCGTACGGCACCATGGACGACGGGAACGGGCGTATCTCGATGGTGAGCAGCCGCCGCGGACCGTCGTGGTTGTCGACGTACGGGATCACGCCGGGCAGCTTGGCCAGATCGGTCGGTTCGGTCATCTTCCGGGCTCCCTCAGAACTGGTAGTAGAGGAACGGGCTGAACGTCCCGGTCGCGATCAGGATGGCCGCGTACACCAGCCCGACGGTCATCACACCGATCCGCAGCGCCGTGGCGGTGCGGCTCCGCGAGGACTCCAGCAGCGGCCCGGTCACCGGATGCGCGGGCAGGAACACGATCGCCAGCGCGCACAGCAGGATGACCAGCCGCTGGTTGGTCACCGCGCTCTCGACGACGTCGGTGAGGCCGGTGAAGTCCGGCAGCACCATATGCCCGATCATGCCGAGCGCGTGCGGCAGATCCTTGGCGCGGAACAACACCCAGCCGAAGACCACGAGCACGAGTGTCAGCGCGCGGCGGCCGATGCGGGCGGCCCTCGACTCGGGGGTGACGTCGTAGCCGAAAGCGCGTTCCACGATCAGGATCGCGCCGTGATACATGCCCCAGATCAGGAACGTCCACTGCGCGCCGTGCCAGAACCCGGTCAGCACGAACACGATGCACAGGTTCCGGTAGGTGCGCCCGGCGCCGGCGCGGTTGCCGCCCAGCGGGATGTAGACGTAGTCGCGGAACCAGCGCGACAGCGACATGTGCCAGCGCCGCCAGAACTCGGTGATCGTCACCGACGAGTACGGTCTCGCGAAGTTCTCCGGGAGCCGGAAGCCGAGCATGCGGCCGAGCCCGATCGCCATGTCGGAGTACCCGGAGAAGTCGAAGAACAGCTGCAGGGTGTACCCGATCGCGCCGAGCCAGGCGATCGCGAAGGTCATCTGGTCCGGTGGCGTGCTGAAACAGGCGTCCACCATCGGGCCGAGCGAGTCCGCGATGATCGTCTTCTTGCAGAGCCCGAGCGCGAACCGCGGGAAACCGGCGGCGATGTCGTCGAGGCGGTGGGACCGCTGCTGCGGCAGCTGGTCGGCGATCTCCCGGAACCGCACGATCGGCCCGGCCACCAGCTGCGGGAACATCGCGATGTACGCGGCGAAGGACACCGGGTCGCGCAGCGCGCGGCGTTCACCGCGGTAGATGTCCACCACGTAGGAGATGTGGTGGAACGTGTAGAACGAGATGCCGATCGGGATGATCAGGTCGGCCACCGGGAAATCGCCGCCGAACCAGTGCGTCACGGCCGCGATCTGCTGCGTCGCGAACCCCGCGTACTTCCAGATCAGCAACATGCCGACGTTGAGGCCGATGACCCCGAGCAGCAGCCGCTTGCGCCGCTTGTTCCGCAGGTCCCAGGCGTTCGGTTCCAGCGCGGGCCCGACCAGGTAGTTGACCACCATGCAGCCGAGCAGGACCAGCGTGTACGGCCCCGCGCCGGTGGCGTAGAAGATCAGGCTGCCGACCGCGACGATGCCGTTCCGCCAGCTGCGCGGGCACACCAGAACGGCGAGCAGGACCGCTGGCATGAAGTACCACAGGAACAGCGGTGAAATGAACGACATCGGTGCGAGGTCCCCCAGGGCGGTTACGCGATATGCGCTGGTGACCTTAGCCTGCGTACCCGTTGGCGGAGCTGAAATGGCCTCGGAAAGTGACCACGCGCATGAACCCGCACGGCCGGAGGCTCCGCTGTCGCCGGTTCACCGAAAGACACAGCCCCCGCACCGTGTGGCGAAGTGCGGGTCAGACACGTCCCGCGAGCCGTCGGCGGCGAGCCACCTCGGCCAGCAGCACCCCGGCCGCGACCGACGCGTTGAGCGATTCGACGCCCGCCGCCATCGGGATCGACACGGTCGCGTCGCAGGTCTCGCGCACCAGCCGGGAGAGACCGCGGCCTTCCGAGCCGAGCACGATGACCAGCGGATCCGCCGCGAGGTCGAGTTCGTCGATGTCCACCGAGCCGTCCGCGTCGAGGCCGACGACCATCAGGCCGTCGTCCTTCCACGCCTTCAGCTGGCGGGTGAGGTTGGTGGCGACGGCGATCGGCAGCTTGGCCGCGGTGCCGGCGGAGGTCCGCCACGCGACCGCGGTCATGCCCGCGCTGCGCCGCTCCGGCAGGAGGACCCCCTGCGCGCCGAACGCGGCGGCCGAGCGGATCACCGCGCCGAGGTTGCGCGGGTCCGTGACGCCGTCGAGCGCGACGAACAGCGGGGTCTGCCCCGAGTCCTTCGCCACGGCCATCAGGTCACGCGGATCGGCGTAGACGAACGGCGGGACCTGCAGGCCGAGGCCCTGGTGCATGGCCCGGTTGGTCTTGCGGTCCAGTTCCTCGCGCGGGATCTCCAGGATCGAGATGCCCTTGTCGCCGGCGAGCCGGACGGCCTCGTTCACGCGGTCGTCGATCTCGATGTTGATCGCGACGTACAGCGCGGTGGCGGGCACGTCGGCGCGCAGCGCCTCGACCACCGGGTTGCGCCCGGCGATCAGCTCCGGCTTGTCGGCCTTCTTCTGCCGCGCCTGGTCCTTGCGGTCACGCGCGTTGGCCATCCGGTACGCCTTGTGGCCGGGCCGGTCCTCGGCCTTGGGCGTCGGGCCCTTGCCTTCGAGGCCCTTCCGGCGCTGGCCGCCGGAGCCGACGACCTGACCCTTCTTCGTGCCGGGCTTGCGAATAGCGCCCTGGCGCCGGGAGTTGCCTGCCATCAGTGAGAATCCTTGAGCTAGAAACCGAGTAAGTGTCAGACGTCCTTGACGGTCCACTGTGGACCGTTCGGGGTGTCCTCCACCACGATGCCCGCCTGCTGGAGGCGGTCACGCGCGGCGTCCGCACGGGCGAAGTCCTTCTCGGCGCGGGCCTGCTGCCGTTCGGTGAGCAGCCCTTCCACGAGTTCGGACAGCGCCTGCCGGGTGGGCGTCTCATTGCCGCCCGCCTCGGACCAGCGCGCGGAGAGCGGGTCGAGGCCGAGCACGTCGGTCATCGCGCGCACGGAGGCGGCGATTTCGAGTGCCTTGGAATTGTCGGCCGCGTCGAGGGCGGCGTTACCGTCGCGGACGGTGTTGTGCAGCACTGCGAAGGCCTGCGGAGTGGCCAGGTCGTCGTCGAGCGCGGCGGCGAACCCGTCCGGGATCTCACCGAGGTGGACCGCGCCGGCGATGCCCGCCGTGCGACGGAGGAACTGCTCGATCCGCCGGTAACCCTGCGCGGCTTCGGCGAGCGCTCCGTCGGAGTACTCGATCGTCGACCGGTAGTGCGGCTGGACCAGGTAGTACCGCAGTTCGGGCGCCCGGTAGTCCTTGAGCATCTGCGGGATCGAGACCGTGTTGCCCAGCGACTTCGACATCTTCTCGCCGGACATGGTCACCCAGGCGTTGTGCAGCCAGAACCGCGCGAACGGGTCGCCCGCCGCGTTCGACTGGGCGCGCTCGTTCTCGTGGTGCGGGAACACCAGGTCGACGCCGCCGCCGTGGATGTCGAACTCCGCGCCGAGATAAGCCGTCGCCATCGCCGAGCATTCGAGGTGCCAGCCGGGACGGCCGGAACCCCACGGCGTCGGCCACGAGGGCTCACCCGGCTTCGCGGCCTTCCACAGCGTGAAGTCGCGCGCGTCGCGCTTGCCCTCGCCGAGGCTCTCGCCCTGCTGGACCTCGTCGAGCTTCTGGCCGGAGAGATCGCCGTAGCCGTCGAACGCCTTGACCGAGAAGTACACGTCGCCGCCCGAGGCGTACGCGTGCCCGCCGTCGATCAGCCGCTGCATGAGCTCGACCATCTGCGTGACATGCCCTGTCGCCCGAGGGGCGATCGAGGGCGGCAAGCAGCCGAGGGCCTCGTACGCCGACTCGAAGGCGCGCTCGTGCGTGGCCGCCCACTCCCACCAGGGACGATCCGCCGCGGCGGCCTTGGTGAGGATCTTGTCGTCGATGTCGGTGACGTTGCGGACCATCAGCACGTCGAGTCCACTGTGGACGAGCCAGCGGCGCAGGACGTCGTAGTTCAGCGCGCCGCGGACGTGGCCGATATGGGGAACACCCTGCACGGTGGCACCACACACGTACATGGACGCCGTTCCGCTACGGGCGGGATGGAATTCCCGCACGCTCCGGGTCGCCGTGTCATAGAGGTGTAGTGCCACCCTAAAAGGGTACGGGGTCGGCGTGAGCGGTGTCGCAGTGACCGTATTACAGCACGTTATGGGCGCGCATGACGGTGAGCAGGGCGTCCGGCCGCTCGGTCGTCGGCAGCGGCTCTACCAGCGCGAACGCGCAGCCGATCTCGCGTGCGGCGCCGTCGGCCTCCTCGCTGTCGCCGACCATGAGCGTTTCCGCCGGGTCGACCCCGAGCCGCTCGACGGCCGCGCGGAAGATCTCCGGCTCCGGCTTCACCGCGCCGACCTCGAACGACAGGATGAACTCGTCGACGTAGGCGTCCCAGCCCCGGCGGCCGAAGGCGGGCCGGATGTCGAAGGCGATGTTGCTCAGCACGCCGAGCTTCACGCCCTTGCCGGAGACGCCCTTGAGGACCGCTTCGGTGTCCGGGTACGGCGTCCACTGGGTGGGATCGATCAGCCGGGTGTAGAGCGCGACGGCTTGGTCGGCGTGCGGCACCCCGGACTGCTTGAGGACCTCGAGGTACACCTTCCGGTGCAGCACCGGGTCGCGGTCGCGGTGGTTCCAGGCGTGCAGGTGCTCCTCGTCGAGATCGACGACCTGGCCGACCGGCGCGGTCATCCGGCGCATCAGTTCGGTCTGGGCCTCGATGTCGAGGCTCTCGCCTTCGTGGTCGGTGAGGTCGGCGAGCCAGGTCTCGTCCTGTTCGAGCCGGAAGACCGTGCCGGAGAAGTCGAACAACACAGCGCGAAAGGTCACGAGCACCACATTAGCCACGATCGTGGGGTGCTCGCCGCCCTCCGCTTGTGAGATGAAAGGCCCCTTCATCGCAAATTTTGCGATGAAGGGGCCTTTCATGGCGCTTGTCAGGCGGCGTTGCCGGTGATCTTGGTGGGCGTGATCCGGACCAGCACGCGGACGACGTCCGCAGGCTCCTCCGGGTAGTCCTTGCCGAGGTACTTGTGCGAGAGCTCGTTGATCAGCTCGCGCCCGCCCTCGTCGGTCATCTCGACGGTCCCGCGGATCTCGACGTAGTCGTACGGGTTCTCCTGGTCGAAAACCGAGACGGACACCCGCGGGTCCCTGGCCATGTTCCGCTCCTTGAGACGGCCGCGGACGGTGGCGAAGACCACCGTGTCGCCGTCCCGCTTCGCCCACAGCACGGACGTCTGCGCGGAGCCGTCGGCGTTGATCGTCGCCAGCACCGGGAAGTTGTTGCCGTCGAGGAGTTTCTTGGTCGCGTCGTTGAAGGTCACACCCATGGCTGAATCCTAAGCAGCCTGATCACCGGACGTTCCCGGCGATCCGTTCGACCCGCAGGCGGACGATCACCCGCTGGACGTCGTCGGCCTCCGGCGGCGGGTCCTGGCCGAGGTACTTGTGGCTGAGCGTCTTCGGCAACGTCTTCCCGGGGTCCGGGGTGATCGTGACCGTGCCGCGCAGCTGCGTGTGCCGGTACGGGTTCTCCGCGTCGGTGATCGACACGCTCGCGCGCGGATCGCGACGCAGGTTCCGCACCTTCAGCCGGTCTTCGGTGGCGCTGAAGACCAGATCGCCGTCGTCGAGGCCCACCCAGATGACCGAGGTCTGCGGACCGCCGTCGGCGTCCAGCGTGGCCACGGTCGCGAAGTTCTTGCCGTCCACCAGTTCGCGAACCGGTTCGGGAAGTGTGACTGCCATGACAGGCCGAACCGGCTCCCGGCGGCGGCTATTCCTGCGAGGGCAGGAGCAGCGCCGTCGCGAACGCCGCGATGCCCTCGCCGCGTCCGGTCAGGCCGAGCCCGTCGGTCGTCGTCCCGGAGACGCTCACCGGCCCGCCGACGGCCTCGCTCAACACCTTCTGCGCCTCTTCGCGGCGCTTCCCGACGCGCGGCGCGTTGCCCACGATCTGGACGGTCGCGTTCCCGACGGTCCAGCCGCCCGCCTCGACCAGGCGCCGCGCCTCCGCGAGGAACTCGACGCCGTGCTTACCCGCCCATCGCGGGTCGCCGGTGCCGAACACCGCGCCGAGATCACCGAGCCCGGCGGCGGACAGGAGCGCGTCGCACAAAGCGTGCGCCGCGACGTCGCCGTCCGAATGGCCCGCGCAGCCGTCGACGCCGGGCCAGAGAAGACCGGCGATCCAGCATTCGCGGCCCGCCTCGACGGGGTGGACGTCGACGCCGTTGCCGATCCTCACAGGGGTTTCCTCTTTCTCACCGTTCGCGCGCGACCGCGATCACGTTAGCGACTCATCCCGGGAATCGGGGGAGGTGACCCGCACGGATCACAGCACTTCCTCTTTCCCGGCCACCGCGATCGCCTCGGCCAGGTTCAGTTCGAACGCGGTGGTGACGCGCATCGCGTCCGGGTGTCCCGGGACGGTGTGCGCGCCGTCGAGAGACGGTTCGGCGGCATACGAGAGAAAAGTCTCACGGGTGAAGCCCAGCGGGGTTTGGGCCGTGCGCAGGTATGCGCGGTCTTCGGTGCCTGTGATCACCTTCGCCGCGTCGGTCACCTTCACCGTGTCCGCCATCGGCAGGACGGGAACCACGAAAGACGAGCCCGCACGGACCGCGTCCGCGACGGCACGGATCGTGTCCGCGGGGGTGAAGGCACGCAGGGCGTCGTGCACGAGGAAGACCGGATTTCCGGTGACCTCTTTTTCGACGGTGTCGAAAGCATGCTTCAGTGACGCGCCGGGTACTATCCGGCAACGCTCTTCGAACCCGCTCAAAGCGGCCGAAAACAAATCAGCACACCGCTCGGGGGCCGCTACGACCACCAGATCGAGATCCGGCAGAGCGAGCAGCCCCCGCACAGTGTGCGTGAGTAGCGCTTCACCATTGACCGGCGCGAGAGCGAGCTCCGCGTCGGAGGCATGGTGACGAACGACAGTGACGAACACGATTGTGCTCATATGGACGGTGCTCATATGTGCGCGATCGTAGAGGTATCCCCCGCAGCCTCACCTGGCGTGGGACACCCGCCGGTTCAGACTGCCGCGGTTTCCAGAACTTCGTCGAGGAGGACTTCAGCCTTGTCCTCGTCGGTGCCCTCCGCGAGCGCCAGCTCGCTGACCAGAATTTGCCGCGCCTTCGCCAGCATGCGTTTCTCGCCGGCTGAAAGTCCGCGGTCCTTCTCTCGCCGCCAGAGGTCGCGCACCACTTCGGCCACCTTGTTCACATCGCCGGAGGCGAGCTTCTCGAGGTTGGCCTTGTACCGACGAGACCAGTTGGTGGGCTCTTCGGTGTGCGGAGCACGCAGAACGTCGAAAACCTTGTCCAGTCCTTCTTGCCCGACGACATCACGAACGCCGACGATCTCGGCGTTGTCAGCGGGCACGCGAACCGTAAGATCCCCTTGCGCGACTTTGAGGACGAGGTACTTCTTCTCCTCGCCCTTGATCACGCGGGTCTCGATGGCTTCGATGAGTGCGGCACCGTGGTGCGGGTAGACGACGGTCTCTCCGACCTTGAAAACCATGTGTCCTCTGCCCCTTTCGCTGAATTCATCTTAGCACGTGCCGACGAGGCCCACCTAGCGGCCCGCGATCGTCGTCGCAGGTCAGCGGCCTGACGGTGCTCCGCCCGGGGGTTGACAAACCCAATTCGCCCATGCTCACGCTGGTGAGAAGCGAACGATTTCCAAATCCTTTGTGGACGGTTGATCTTGGGCACGTCACCGCATTGGTGGGGTGTCAACACGCACCGGGTTCTCCGCCCGCGAAGGCGCCCGGCTAGTCTTCGCGGTGAAGAGGCCGTGAGATGGAAGGACTCCGACGTGAGGCTGCAGAATCGTCGCGTGTTCGGCGCAGGTGTGCTGGCGCTCGGCGCCGCGCTCGTGCTCGCCGGCTGCGGTGCTGGTCAGATCACCCAGACCGACTCGCAGCAGCCCGCGGTCAACGGGACGTACGCGCAGGCGAAGGACCTGGTGCTGCGGAACGCCGCGCTCCAGTTCCCGACCGAGGGGCAGGCGTACCCGGCCGGTTCCGCCGCGCCGCTGACGCTGACCATCGTGAACCAGGGCAAGCAGGACGACGAGCTCGTCTCGGTCTCCTCCGAAGCCGCCGCCGGTGACGCCAAGATCACCGGATCCAAGGTCATCGCCGCGAGCCACGCGCTCGTGATCGGCCCCTCCGACACCGTCGAGTCGACCAAGGAGGTCGCCCCGTCCTCCGCGCCGGCTTCGTCCTCGGGCGCACCGTCGTCGGGTGCCCCCTCGTCGTCGGGTGCCCCGTCGAGCTCCGCCGGGACGGTCACGCCGTCCGCGGGCCCGGAGACGACCAACGCGCCGGACCAGGTGGGCAAGGCCACGATCGAGCTGCAGGGCCTGAAGCAGCCGGTGTGGGCGGGCCAGACCATCAAGGTCACCTTCGTCTTCAAGAACTCCGGCTCGATCACGGTCGACCTGCCGGTCGCGGCGCCGTCGCACCCGGGCAGCCGGGCGCCCGCGCCGGAGAAGGAAGCCCCCAAGGGCGGCGGGCACTAAGTCCTCATAAGTACGTGAAGGCCCCCTTCATTGCGCCTGGCGCAGTGAAGGGGGCCTTCACGTACTTGCGTCGTTGCCGGGGTTTGTCGGTGGTGGCCGCTAGCCTCGCGGGGTGGTCAAGAAAGGCAGCACCTACCGCTGCGGTGAATGCGGATACGAGGCGCCGAAGTGGGTCGGGCGCTGCCCGGAATGTCAGGCGTGGGGGACCATCGAGGAACGCGGCGACGCCCGTCCCGCGATAGCCAGGGTCGCGGCGGGAGCGCCCAGCGCGCCGGCGCGCCCGATCGGCGAGGTCGACGTCGAGACGGCGCGGGCGAAGCCCACCGGCGTCTCCGAGCTGGACCGGGTGCTCGGCGGCGGCTTCGTGCCGGGCGCGGTCATCCTGCTCGCGGGCGAGCCCGGTGTCGGCAAATCGACCCTTCTGCTGGAGGTCGCCTACCAATGGGCGGCCACCGCGGGCCGGGCGCTCTACGTCACCGGCGAGGAGTCGGCGGGGCAGGTGCGCCTGCGCGCCGAACGCACCGGCAACGTCCACGACGAGATGTTCCTCGCGGCCGAGAGCGATCTCTCCGCGATCCTCGGGCACGTCGACGCGGTCAAACCGGGGGTGCTGATCGTCGACTCGGTCCAGACCATGGCCTCGCCGCAGGTGGAGGGCGCGCCGGGCGGTGTCACCCAGGTCCGTGCGGTCACCTCCGGGCTGGTCGCGCTGGCCAAGGAGCGCGGGCTGCCGATCGTGCTGGTCGGGCACGTCACCAAGGACGGTTCGGTCGCCGGGCCGCGCGTGCTGGAGCACCTGGTCGACGTGGTCCTGCAGTTCGAGGGGGACAAACATTCGACGCTCCGGATGCTGCGCGGCATCAAGAACCGGTTCGGCGCCGCCGACGAGATCGGCTGCTTCGAACTGGTCGAGGAGGGCATCGTCGGCGTGCCCGACCCGTCGGGGCTGTTCCTCAGCCACACCGCGGAGCCGGTCGCGGGCACCGCGGTCACGGTGACCATGGAGGGCAAGCGGCCGCTGCTGGGCGAGGTGCAGGCGCTCGTGTCGGCGACCCAGTCACCGCAGCCCCGGCGTGCGGTGAGCGGGCTCGATTCGGCGCGCGTCGCGATGGTGCTGGCCGTGGTCGAGAAGCGGGCGAACATCAAGGTCGGCGACAAGGACGTCTACGTGGCGACGGTCGGCGGCATGAAGATCACCGAACCCGGGATCGACCTCGCGGTGGTGCTGGCCCTGATCTCCTCGGCGAGGGACACGCCGCTTTCGCCCAAGCTCGTCGCGATGGGCGAGGTCGGGCTGTCGGGCGAGGTCCGCCGGGTGCCGAGCGTCGGGCGGCGGCTCGCGGAGGCCGCCCGGCTCGGGTTCACCTACGCGCTGGTGCCGCCGGACTCCGGCAAGATCCCGCCGGGGATCCGGGTGCTGGAGGTCCCGGACGTCGGAAGCGCGCTCAACGCCGCCAAGCACGCGCGCTAGCTGGGCTTGGGGCCGCCGTCGTCGGTGATCACCACCGAGATCGACGTGTCGAACAAGGTCAGCCCCGGCCAGCCTTCGTGCTGCCCGTTGGACCGGACGGCGCGGTTCCCGACGACGGCGGCCGTCGCCTTGTCGACGACGAACGTGCGCGTCCGGTCCGGCAACGCGACCGTGAAGGCCACCGCGGGCCGTCCGCCGGGAGTGACCACGCTCGTCACGTCGACACCGGGCATCCTCGCGAGCGCTTCGCA
This sequence comes from Amycolatopsis sp. TNS106, assembly GCF_019330265.1. Classification (NCBI taxonomy): domain Bacteria; kingdom Bacillati; phylum Actinomycetota; class Actinomycetes; order Pseudonocardiales; family Pseudonocardiaceae; genus Amycolatopsis; species Amycolatopsis sp. TNS106. The sequence continues at coordinate 7,052,289 of NZ_CP024972.1, forward strand.
CAGTGCCACTCGCAGCGCGCCGAAGCCCTGGGAGGAACGGAGGACTTTGAAGGCCATCTCGAACATCTCGGGGGTGGAGTTCCCCTGCTCCGGTGAGCGGCCGTCCGGCCAGAGGCCGTCACGGCGGAGCCGCTCGGACAGCTTCGTCGGGTCGACGGGCAGTTCGGCGAGGAACTCCGGCGTCGGGTCGGTCCACCCGCTTTCCGACGGTAGCCGGTCCTCGGAGGTCTTCAGCGGAGGTGGCACCGGTGACGTGGTGGTCGTCCGCGGCGACCGGGCCTCCGCCACGGTGACGTGGGAAGACGGGCCCGGAAGCGTTTCGCCGTGGGACACGGCCGTCTGGTAGTCGCCCTTGACCCAGCGGATCTCGCCGGTTCCGGTGAAGCGCGTCTTGATCCGCATCCAGCTGCGCGGCGGCAGCCATCGTTCGAGGATCTCGTGGGTTTGGTAGACGAGCCCCGTCTTGGTGACATGCGTGGTCCACGTGGACTCGGTGACGAGCCGGAACTGGTCGTCCCGGATCGGGAAGTCGTCGCCGTGGAGGCCTTCGAGGGCGTTTTGGCCCTGGGTGACGGTCGAGTGGGCCGCGGGATCCGGGCCGTCGTCGACGGTCAAGACGTTCGTCGCCACGATCCCGCCGCCGGACACGAGCGCCGCGGCGGCCGCGGCCGCGATCCATCGCCACGAACCCGGCCGCTTCTTCACCGGGGGCGTGGTCATGGGAAGGAGTTCGTCCTCGACGTCACCGGCGGCGCGCAGGAGCGCCGCCTTGGCGCGGGAAAGTTCGTCCTGCCGGGTTTCCGGCTCGGCGTGGAGGCAGGCCAGCGCTTCGTCGAGTTCGGCCTCGGACCACACCTTCCGGATGCTACCGCCGTGCACTTTCGCCCTCCTCCTCTTTCCTTGAATCGTCCTTTGTGGACTCCGGCGCGTTGGCGCGCAACCATCTTCGGATCCGGTGCAGACGCGATCTGACCGTTCCGGCGGGAATTCCCAAGGCCTCGGCGACCTCGCCGGGATCCAGCCCCGCCCACGAGACCAGCAGCAGGGTGTCGCGGTCCGCGACGCTCAGTTCGGCCAGTGCTCCCGCCAGCAGGGCCGCACGGGACTGGGCGTCGACCCGCTCGGCGACGCGGCCGTCGTGCCCGGCCGAGACCGTCTGGTCGGCGGCCGCGAGCCTGGCCGTGGCGTTGAGCGCCCTGGTCTCCGTGCGGACGTGGTGGCGCAGCAGGTTCGTCGCGATCCCGTAGAGCCACGCGCGCGCCGTGCCGGCCTCGGGGCGATACGTCTCGCGTCGCCGGAGCGCCACGAGGAAGGTCTCGGCGACGAGGTCGTGCGCGGTCTCCGTGCCGACGCGGCGCGCCAGATAACGCTGGAGCGGGGCCGCGTGGGCGTCGAAGAGCAGGCCGAAGACGGGTGCGGGATCCGGACCACCGAGATCCGGCCTGTCCAGCCCGCGCGTGCCGGCCTGCTCGTGATCGTCTTTCATCACCTGCACGATCGCTATTGCCCGATGACGCCCGGAGCGTTCATCCGATCCTACTTTCGTCGTGGGCCGAACGGGGAAAGCGCAGGTGACACCGCAGACAAAAGACGCGGGAGCCGAGATCCTGTTCAGGATTCACCATCCAAAAGTGAAACTGGGGAAGGGTTACCATGCGTCGACTCAGGACCGCGGTCGTGGCCGCGCTCGCGGTGTCCGCACTGATCACCGCTCCGGCGGCGGCCGTCGCCCAAGGCGAGTACGTCGTCCCCGCGCCCGACTTCGTGAAGTCGATGGCGCCGCCCGCCAAGGTGGAAGGGGTCAGGGCGGCCGCGGAGCTCAACATCCAGTACCAGATCCAGGAGACCGGGTACTGGTGCGGCCCGGCCGCCACCCGCATCGCCATCTCGGCCAAGAACGGCAACCCGCCGAGCCAGCAGCAGCTCGCCAACGAGCTCCCGACCAGCACCAACGGCACCGACTGGATCGGGCAGGTCACCCGCGTCCTCAACAACCACGTCGCCGGTGGCTGGTACGAGACCAAGGAGATGCCGAACGACCCGCCGACCCAGGCGCAGCGCGATCTCCTGTGGCGCGACATCGTGCTGGACGTCGACAAGGGTTACGCGATCGTCGCGAACATCGTCGCCCCGGCGAACAACCACCCGCCGGGCTACCCGAACTACACGATCTACCACTACTTCACGATCATCGGCTACAACAGCGACAACATGACGGTGAAGATCGCCGACCCGGCCAACTTCGGCGGCAACCAGATCTACTGGCTCACCTTCAACCAGCTCGCCACCCTGATCCCGCCGAAGGGCTACTCGGCCTGACCCTCTTCGCGTTTCGTCACCTGCTTGCGGCGCCCGCGCGCCGCAAGCAGGTGACGAATGGCGTGGGTTGTACGAATCTTGTACGGGAGGGCTCGAAGCTGTCGGTCATGCGCATCAAGACGCTCGGTCTGCTGGCCGCCTCGTTGCTGGCCCTCATCGCCGCGCCGGCCCAGGCCGCCGACGGCAACCCCCTTGAGAAGACCAACGGCTTCTACGTCGACCCGAACTCCAACCCCGCGGTCTGGGTGCGGGACCACCCGGGCAGCACCGCCGACAAGATCAAGGCCGCCATCTCCACCAAGGCGGGCGCGCGCTGGTTCGGCAACTGGAGCGGGAACGTCAAGACGGCCGTCGACGGCTACACCTACGCCGCCGACGTGGCCGACAAGCTGCCGATCCTGGTCGCCTACAACATCCCCGGCCGTGACTGCGGCGGCCACTCCGGTGGTGGCGCGGGCAGCCCGGAGGCTTACCGCACCTGGATCTCGAACTTCGCCGACGGTATCGGCGGCAAGCCCGCGGTCGTCGTCATCGAGCCGGACGCCCTCGCGCAGGTCGACTGCCTGCCCGTCGGCGAGCGCCAGACCCGCCTCGACCTGCTCAAGTACGCCGCCGAGCAGTTCGCCGCCAAGGCCCCGAACACCTGGGCGTACATGGACGGCGGCAACTCGACCTGGATCCCCGCCGCGACCATGGCCGACCGGCTCAACGCCGTCGGGGTGAAGTCGATCCGCGGTCTCGCGATCAACGTGTCGAACTACAAGACCACCACCGACTCGGCGAACTACGGCAAGGCCGTCAGCGCCGCCCTGTCGAGCAAGTACGGCTACACCAAGCCGTTCGTGATCGACACGAGCCGCAACGGCAACGGCCCGCTGGGCTCCGAGTGGTGCAACCCGGCCGGGCGCAAGCTCGGGGCGACCTCGCAGACCGGCGGCGGCGCCGAGATGCTGCTGTGGGTCAAGGTGCCTGGTGACTCCGATGGCAAGTGCGGGATCGCGCCGAACGTCGAAGCCGGTCAGTTCAGCCCCGATCTGGCGCTGCGCCTGATCAGCGGGACCTGACCGCCCCCGAAACCCGTCGCGCCGGCTGTTCGTTTGTGACCCTCGTTCTCCCGAGAAGGCGAGGGCCACGACCCCTTGGACAGCAGCCGGCGCGACGCCTCCATTTCCCGTGAAGGCCCCCTTCCCTCGGCTCAGTCGAGGGAAGGGGGCCTTCACGCGCTTCCGGTAGTACGGTGACCTGAGTCACAGTATCGGCCGAGAGGATGGCGTCGTGGAGTTCCAGCTGGGGATCGGTACCAGGAAGGGCTTGTTCCTCGCCCGCAGCGAGGACCGTGAGAACTGGGAGATCTCCGAACCGAAGTTCCCCATGGAGGCCGTCCGGGCGGTCGCGCTCGCTCCCTCGAAGATCCACGCGGCCGCGGTCAACGAGCATTTCGGCCCGACGATCGCGACGTCGGAGGACTTCGGCGAGACCTGGTCCCAGCCCGATCACGCGCCGGTCGCCTTCCCCGCCGACACGGAGACCGCGCTCGAAGGCATCTGGCAGATCGCGCTCGCCGGGGACGTCGTCTACGCCGGTGTCGAGCCGTCGGCGCTGTTCCGCTCCGAGGACGGCGGCGAGACCTTCGAACTCGTCCGCGGGCTCTGGGACCACGAGCACCGTCCACACTGGACTCCCGGTGGCGGCGGCCAGATGATCCACACGATCCTGCCGCATCCCACGGATCCCGGGCGGATCACCGTCGCCATGTCGACCGGCGGGGTCTACCGCACCGAGGACGGCGGCAAGAGCTGGACCGCGTCGAACCGCGGGATCAGCGCGGGTTTCCTGCCCGACGAGGAGCCCGAGTTCGGGCAGTGCGTGCACAAGGTCGCGATGCATCCGTCGCGTCCCGAGCGGTTCTTCCTGCAGAACCACGGCGGCGTGTACCGCAGCGACGACGACGCGAAGACCTGGCGGTCGATCGCCGGCGGCCTGCCGAACGACTTCGGGTTCGCCATGGTCGTCCATCCGTCCAAGCCGGACACGATCTACAACTTCCCCTTGGTGGCCGACGTTCTCCGCTTCCCGCCGGAGGGCCGCTGCCGGGTCTACCGCAGCGAGGACGCGGGCGAGACCTGGACCGGGCTCGGGAACGGCTTACCGGACAAGGGTTTCTACGCGGGAGTGCTGCGGGACGGGATGTGCGTCGATACGCGGGACGGCATCTACTTCGGCACGCGATCCGGCGAAGTGTGGGCGAGCCCCGACGAAGGCGACACCTGGCATCAGGTGGCCGCGCATCTGCCGGACGTGCTGTGCGTGCGGGCCCAGGTGGTCTAGGTGGTCCGGGTCCTGCTGCCCGCGATGCTGCGGCCGCTCGCGGACGGCCGCGGCACGCTCGAAGTCGAGGCGTCGACGCTCGACGGCGTCCTGGACTCGCTCGGCGCCGGGTTCCCCGCGCTGGAACGCCGTCTGCGCGACGAAACCGGCGCGCTGCGGCGCTACGTGAACTTCTATGTGGACGGTGAGGAGTGCCGCCGTCTCGACGGCGCCAAGACCTCCCTCGCCGAGGCGAAGGAAGTGCAGATCATCCCGTCGGTCGCCGGCGGCTGAACTCGCAATTCGGCACCTGCTTGCGATTCTTGCGTGTGCAACTACCGCAAGCAGGTGCCGAATTGCGTGGGCGCGCTACTGGGAAAGCAGGTTCGCGCAGCGGATCAGCCCGATGTGCGAGTACGCCTGCGGGTGGTTGCCCAGCGAGCGCTCCGCGATCGGGTCGAACTGCTCGGGCAGCAGCCCGGTCGGGCCCGCGGCGTCGACGATCTGCGTGAACAGCTCCTCGGCCTCGGTGCGCCGCCCGGTGAGCAGGTACGCCTCGATGAGCCAGGCCGCGCAGATGTGGAAACCGCCCTCGCCGCCGGGAAGGCCGTCGTCGCGGCGGTAACGGTACACAGTGGACCCACTGCGCAGTTCCGCCTCGATCGCGGTCACCGTGGACTGGAAGCGCGGGTCGGCCGGATCGATCAGCCCGGTCAGCCCGACGAACAGCGACGCGGCGTCGAGATCCGTTCCGTCGTAAGCGGTCGTGAAGGCCTGGACCTCTTCGTTCCAGCCCTTCTCCAGGACGTCCGCGGCGATCTCGTCACGCAGCGAAGGCCACGCGCCCGGTACCTCGCGGCCGTAGACCTCGCCCAGTTTGATCGCCCGGTCGATGGTCACCCAGCACATCACCCGCGAGTACACCCGGTGGCGCGGCACGTGCCGCTCCTCCCAGATGCCGTGGTCCGGCTCGTTCCAGCGCCGCGTGACGGCCTCGGCCATCGCGCGCACCATCTGCCAGTCCTCGTCGCGGAGTTCGCCGCGCGCCGCCGCCAGCGTCTGCACGAGTTCGACGACCGGGCCGAACACGTCCAGCTGGACCTGGTGGTTCGCCAGGTTGCCGACGCGGACCGGTCGCGAGCCGGCGTACCCGGGCAGCGACTCGATGACCGCTTCGGCGCCGATCACGCTGCCCGCCAACGTGTACAGCGGGTGAAGCCGTTCCGGACCGGCCAAAGTGGACAGGACGCCGTGCAGCCAGCGGAGGTAGCCTTCCGCCTCTTCGGTCGAGCCGAGGTGGACCAGTTCACGCACGGTCATGGCCGCGTCACGGATCCAGCAGTAGCGGTAGTCCCAGTTCCGGACGCCGCCGATCTCCTCCGGCAGCGAGGAGGTCGCCGCCGCGAGCACGCCGCCGGTGTCGGTGTTCACCAGCCCGCGCAGCGTGAGCGCCGAGCGGCCGACGAGGTCGGTCTGGACGCCGGGCAGTTTGAGCGTCCGCGCCCAGGTGCTCCAGTAGTCGCCCGCACGGGCCCGCCGATCCACTTCGGACAGTTCGTGCGCGCCGAGATCCGAGGTGCCGCAACGGAGTTCGAGCACCACCGGGTTGTCCGGGGTGGGGGTGACGAGCGCCGTCGCGGTGTCGTTCATGCCGTCGGAGGTGATCTCCCACTCCACGCCCGGCGAGCGCAGCGCGAACGGTTCCGAGGTGCCCTGCACCAGGATCCCGTCACCCTCGGCGACCAGCTTCACCGGCACACCACCGAATTCGGGCCGCGGCGCGAACACGATCTCCGCCGCCGCCTCACCCGAGATCACCCGGACGAGATCCGTGCGGTGCGAGGGGCTCTCCGGCTCCAGGTAGTCGGTGACGAGCAGCCGGGACCAGCGGGTCTCGACCGTCATCGTGTTCGGCAGGTAGCGCTGCCCGAGCGGCAGGCCGTTGCGGTGCGGCTTGATCGAGAAGTGTCCGGCGCCGGCCCCGCCGAGCAGGTCCGCGAAGATCGCGGGCGCGTCGGGACCGGGGTGGCACAGCCAGGTCAGCCGGGCGTCCGGGGTGACCAGCGCGACCGAACGTTCGTTGGCCAGCATGGAAAGCCGCTCGATCGGCGGCGCCTGCTCGCCGTACAGCCAGTTGCGCCGCTCTTCGAGGAGGAAGGCGAGCGCCATCGCGACGTCGACCGTGTCCGGGACCCGGTACTGCGCGAGGCTCTCCCCGTCGCCGACCTTCACGCCGACGTCCGGGCCGGAGATCCGGGCGAACGCCTTCTCGTCGGTGACGTCGTCGCCGAGGAAGACCGCGGCCGTCGCGCCGACCTGGTGGCGCAGGGTGTCCAGCGCGCGGCCCTTGTCCGTCTGGACGACCGCGAGCTCGACGACCTCCTTGCCGTCGGTCGTGGACACGCCTTCCCACCGCGCGGGTCCATTGTGGACGTCGCGCAGGACCCGGCGGCCCGCCTCGTGCTCGGCGCGGCGGACGTGCACCGCGATGCTGGCGGGCTTGACCTCGAGCGAGACGCCCGGCACGTCGAGCACCAGGTTCTCCAGCTCGGCTTCGAGCCGTCTGTGGAGCTCGCGGGCCTTGTCGTCGAGCGCGTGGATGAAGCCGATGTCGAATTCGGACCCGTGGCTGCCGACCAGGTTCACCTCGGCCGGGAGACGGGACAGGGTGGCGAGATCACGCAGCGCGCGGCCGGAGATGACGGCGGTGGTCGTCTCGTGCAGGCCGGCCAGCGACCTCAGCGCGCCTACCGATTCGGGCAGCGGCCGGGCTTCGTCCGGATTGGCCGTGATCGGAGCCAGCGTGCCGTCGTAGTCGCAGGCGACCAGCAACCGCGGGGTGCGCGCGACCTGGACGATCGCGCGCCGCAGCTCGGCGGGCAGTGCCTCGGCGGTCAACGATTTCTCCTCGGGAACGTAGCGGGGGTTGGGGAATCAGTCGGCCGGTTCGGCACCGAGTGCTTGGAGGAACGAGCGCGCCCAGCGGTCGACGTCATGCGTGAGGACCTGTCGACGCATGGCGCGCATACGGCGGCGTCCCTCTGCGGGGTCGAGCGTAATGGCAGTCTCCAAGGCGTTCTTCACCCCGTCCAGGTCATGTGGGTTGACCAGGAGCGCGCTGGTGAGCTCCGCCGCGGCGCCGGCGAACTCCGAAAGCACGAGCGAACCGCCCAGGTCGTGGCGGCAGGCGACGTACTCCTTGCAGACGAGGTTCATCCCGTCACGCAGGGGAGTGACCACCATGACATCGGCCGCGGAGAAGAACGCGGCCAGCTCCGTCCGGTTCACGGACTGGTGCAGATAATGCACGACCGGGTGACCCACGCGGGCGAATTCGCCGTTGATCCGCCCGACCATCTGCTCGATGTCGCCGCGCATCCGCTGGTAGTGCTCGACGCGCTCGCGGCTCGGGGTGGCCAGCTGGACGAACGTGACGTCCTCCGGGCGGACGCGGCCTTCGTGCAGCAGCTCGTGCAACGCCTGCAACCGCAGGTCGATGCCCTTGGTGTAGTCGAGCCGGTCGACGCCGAGCAGGACCTTCTTCGGATTGCCGAGGTCGCGCCGCAGCTGGGCGGCGCGTTCGGCGACGCCCTTGGTCTTGGCGAGTTTGTCGAGGCCGATGGCGTCGATGGAGATCGGGAACGCGCCGACCCGCACCGTGCGGTCGCCGACCTGCATCAGGCCGGGGCGGGTGCGGATGCCGACCGCGCCGCGGCTGGACTCGAGGCCGGCCAGCTGCCGCGCCAGCCAGAGGAAGTTCTGCGCGCCACCCGGCCGGTGGAAGCCGACGAGGTCGGCCCCGACCAGGCCGCGGACGATCTCGGTCCGCCACGGCATCTGCATGAACAACTCGACCGGGGGAAACGGGATGTGCAGGAAGAACCCGATCCGGAGGTCGGGACGCAGTTCGCGGAGCATCGCCGGTACCAGTTGCAGCTGGTAGTCCTGGATCCACACGGTCGCGCCCTCGGCGGCGACCTTCGCGCTCGCCTCGGCGAAGCGCCGGTTCACCCGGACGTAGGACTCCCACCAGCTCCGGTCGAACACCGGCCGCTCCACCACGTCGTGGTACAGCGGCCAGAGCGTCGCGTTGGAGAAGCCCTCGTAGTAGTCGCGGACGTCGTCCGACGTCAGGGAGACCGGGTGCAGGACCAGGCCGTCGTCGTCGAATTCCTCGACGTCGACGTCGGGTACACCCGGCCACCCGACCCAGGCTCCCTTGCGTGACCGCAGGAACGGTTCGAGCGCGGACACCAGCCCGCCGGGGCTCGCCGTCCAGCGCCTGCTTCCGTCGGCGGTCCGTTCGAGGTCCACCGGGAGCCTGTTCGCCACCACGACGAAATCCGCGGAGGCCGTTCTGCTCGTCTCGGCAATCACTTCGTCCACCAGCCGCTCCCTCGATTCGCGGGTCGCTGCCCTAAGCGGAAACCCTATCGCGCGAGGAGGCCGCGGCCGGTCGGCGAGCGATCACTCCAAGCGTCGTTCGGCGGGTTCCATCGGGCCCGCCATCCTCGGCCCGGCGAACTTGCGTTCGAGCCTGCCGAGCCCGGTACGCACCGGCTGCGCGAGGTATTCACCGAGTACCACACCCGCTGCCAGGGCAAGCCCGATCGCGACCGCGGTCATCAGCGTCGAGATGTTCCCGCCGGGCTCGACGCCCAATTGGTATAGACCACGATAGGTGGAGAGGCCGGGGAGGAGGGGCGTGATGCCGGACACAGCCACCACGAGCGGCGTCACCTTGAGCCGCCTCGCGAGCACTCCGCCGCAGAAACCGACCAGCGTGGCGGCGACGGCGGACGAACTGACGGCCTGGAAGTCGGTCAGCATCAAGGCCCCGTAGACCGCGCCGCCGATGGCGCCCGCCGCTCCCGCGACGATCATCGCGCGCAGCGTCGAGTACGAGGCCAGCGCGAAGCAGGCCGACGCGCCAACGCTGCCGAGGATGATGATCGGCAGATCCTGCGGCGTCGACGAGACGACCTCGGGCAGCGGCGTCAGGGGGAGGCCGAGCAGCAGCGCGATCTTCAGCGCCAGCACCACGCCCGCGATCAGCCCGGCACTCATCAGCGCCGTTTCCATCGTGCGGCCGGCCGCCGTGACGTAGTAGCCGGTGATGGCGTCCTGCACGGCGGACACCGTGGACAGGCCGGACAGCAGCACGGTGACGGCCGCCGCGACGACCAGCGTGGGTTTGTCCGTGGTGAGGAGGTTGCTGCTGACTATGGCCATCGCGGACAGGGTCGCGACCAGGCCGCCGATCACCTGCTGGAAGAAGAACGGCAGGGCGAAGCGGTTGAGGAAGCGGCCGAGGCGGTCGATGACCGCGCTGATCACCAGCGCGACCAGCGCGACGTCGATGCTGCCGCCGAGGATCAGGGTGATGAACGCGGCCAGCCCGCCCCAGGCGGCCGTGGCCACCCAGCGGGGGTACGGATGCGGCGCGGTGGTGATCCGCTGGAGTTCCTGCTGGGCCTCTTCGGCGCCGATGTTGCCGCGGACGATCCGGCGGACCAGCGTCTCGGTCTGGGTGAGCCGCGTGTAGTCGAGGCTGCGTGAGCGGACCACCCGGAGCGCCGTCACCGGGGCCATGTCGGTGCCGCGGTGGCAGGTCACCGTGATCGACGTGAAGATCACGTCGACCTCGCAGTGCGGGAGGCCGAGCGCGGAGGTCAGCGCGATGATCGTCGCCGTGACGTCGGAGGCGCCGGCGCCGCTCGACATCTGGACCTCGCCGATACGCAGGGCGAGGTCCAGGACGAAGTTGACCGTCGAGTCGTCGGGCGGCTTCGGTCCCATCGCCTCGTCGGCCTCGACGGCGGGCTGCTCCGCCGTCGGTGCCTCGAGGATCTGCCAGGCGCGGCGGCGCAGCAGATTCGGCCGGTGCGAGCGAGCCTGGGGGATCGATCGCTCTCCGTCACGCTGGCGCGGCGCTTCCAGCAGCCATCCGCCACGTTCGGGTGTTTCGTCCTGGTTCTTTTCGGCACTGTGCTCGCTCTGTTCGCCCGGCTGGGCCCTCTTGGTGTGCTCGTTGATCTTCATGATCGATCCACCTCCTCACTCTGGTTCGAGGGACTTTCCCGAGGAGCATCGGGGCCGGTGCCTCGACCGTTGCAGGAAATCCGAAGTGGCGTCCACCACGTCCGAGGAAGATCATCGCGGGCCCGCCGGTTTGCGGCACACTGCATGCCATGGCGTCCTCTGTGAGCAGGAGATCCGTTCTTCGCGCGGCGGGTGTCACCGCCGCCGGAACAGCGGCGACGTTCACCCTTTCGGGTGCATCTAGCGGGGCGGAGGCCCCGGTTTTCGCGCATGGGGTCGCGTCGGGCGATCCGATGTCCGATTCGGTCCTTCTCTGGACCCGTGTCACGCCCTCGCCCGAGGCGATTCCGGGATCCGGAAAAGGAGGGACGGCGGACGTCCGGTGGGAGGTGGCCGAAGACGCCGGATTCACGCGAGTCGTCGCTCGCGGTCACGTCCGGACCGGGCCGGAACGCGACCATACGGTGAAGGTGACGGCGGACGGGCTGTGCGCGTCGACCGCGTACTGGTACCGCTTCACGGCACAGGGGAGGGTCTCGCCGTCCGGGCGGACACGCACCGCGCCTTCGCACGACGAGGACGTCGCGAGCCTGCGGCTCGGCGTGGTCTCGTGTGCCAACTGGGCTGTCGGTCACTTCGCCCCCTACGGCTACCTGGCCGACCGCGACGATCTGGACGCCTTCATTCACCTGGGTGACTACCTCTACGAAGGGAATCCCAACCCTGCGGGTGATCTTCGGCCTTCGGTACCGCCCAACGAGTTGATCACCCTGGGGCACTACCGGCAACGCCACGCGATGTACAAGACCGACGAGCACCTCCGGCGGCTGCACGCCCGTCACCCGATGGTCGCGACCTGGGACGACCACGAGGCCGCCGACAACGCCTGGTCCGGCGGGTCGCCGTCACACGACCCGGCGACCGAGGGAAGCTGGCACGACCGGATGCGGGCCGCGCACCAGGCGTACTTCGAATGGATGCCGGTGCGGCACCGCGGCGACCGGCTGTACCGGCGGCTGAAGTTCGGGACGCTGGCCGACCTCACCATGCTGGACCTGCGGACGTACCGGACGCGGCAGCCCGGCCCGGCCTCGGCGGAGGGCACCATCCTCGGCGCCGAGCAACGGCGGTGGTTCCTCGACGGCCTCGCGCGCGGGACCGCGTCCTGGAACCTGATCGGGAACTCGGTGATGGTCACGCCGATCAAGATTCCCGCGCTGCCCACCCGTGAACGGCTCGCCCTCGACGACCTGCTCGAAGGCCAGCCGACCACGGTGAACACCGACCAGTGGGACGGCTACACCGCCGACCGTCGCCAGGTCCTCGACACCATCGCCGCGCAGGGGCGGGGCAACACGGTGTTCCTGACCGGCGACGTCCACTCGTCGTGGGCGAACGACGTGCCACGGGACGGGACGAGCGTCGCGGTGGAGTTCGTCTGCCCGTCGGTCACCTCGGACAACATCGACGAGCAGCTCGGCGTCCCGCCGCGGACCGGCTCGCTGAAGGTGGAGGCGGCGATCCGCGCGCTGAACCCGCACGTGCGCTTCGTCGAGCTCGACTCGCACGGCCCCGGCGTCCTCGAGGTGACCCCGGAAGCCGTCCGGATGAACTGGTACTACGTCGCCGACCGCCGCGACCCGGCGACCGCCGTGACGTTCGCGCACGCCTTCCGGACGGTGGCCGGGGACCCCCGGGTGCGCCCTGCGGACGGCTGAACGGGCGCCGATATACTGGCCGTGCCCGGGCTGCCCTGGGCGCGGCCGCTATAGCTCAGCTGGTAGAGCATCTGTCTTGTAAACAGAAGGTCAGGGGTTCGAGCCCCCTTGGCGGCTCACTTCTTATTCCATCGAAAACACCCATCTACCTGGTGTTTTCGTCTTCGGCTGTTGCCAGCGGCCGGTTGCCGACCCGCGCGACGACAACGACGCCACGCTGCTACCGATTTCCGGCGCGTAAACATCGAAAGCCCCCGCATCCGCGTCCTGCGGGAAGTGGGGGCTTTCGATGCGTTCGAGCTGAGTGGGCTACGGCCTGGTCAGCTCGCGCCGACCGACGTCCGTGAGCACGTAGTACGGCAAACGGTCAGGGCGGTCCGGAGAGGCCTCGTCGAATCCGTCGGTGACCCATCCGAGGTTAAGCAGCTTTTCCAGCAACGCGGACAGCCGTTGGCCGGTGAGGTTCGCCGCGCGTCGGCGGTTCCGGAGGCCAGCGGAACCGGGCCGAGCGATATCCGGCACCCGGATGGGTCGGCCCGGTCGGCTGTTTCGGAGGATGACTTCCCGCGCTACCGAAGGCCGTGTTTCGGACCTGATCCCCGGCAAGGCAGCCACGCCGGTCGCGCCGTCGTCTTTGAGCACGCTTTCCTAGTCCGGGGGAGGGAACTTCGGTGGTTTGGGCCGGTTCGGCGGGCGGTTGTCCGCGGGCTGCGTGGCATCGGGTGAGTTCCGGACGGGTCGATCAAGAAGTCCGTTACGGTGCTCGGCCGAATGGCGAGAGTGCATCGATGGGGTGAATGGGTATCGGCCGGTAAAACCTTGCTGATACCCCGGCTACAGAGTCCCTTCGAACACGACGGTGCCGTTGGCATCACGCGCTCGAGTGTGGACCTCCCGCGGGAACGGATCCTTCACCTCTTTCGGCACGAAGACCACGAAGGTCCCGTCGACCACATCGGATGTCGAGGTCAGTCCGGCGCCGAAGTCACAGGTCACCGTCACCGCCGTCGACGGAAGCCGCGTCCCGGCGTACGGCGTCCGGGCGTTGCCCCGGTCACCGCCGTCTTCCACACCACCCAGGGGCTGCATCGGAATCGTCCGGGGCTGCTCCGGCGGGAGCTCGAAATGGTCTTGGTAGACACGCATCTTCAACCGGCCGGGGTGCCGAGGGTCCGGGATGGTCGTGCATGCCAGGCTCCGGTCGCCCAAACGAGCGAGAACGACCCGATAGCCGTCCTTCTCCAGCAGCGCGCCCGGCCGGTAGCCCGCCGCGTCGGAGACGGCGTCCACCGCGCCGGACAGGCATTCGCCCAGCGCACGTCCCGCAGGCGAGTTCCGGTCGGCTGGAGCGGCCGGGCGATCGACGGCCGAAAGCAGTGGCGCCGGAGCCGGCGGCAGGTTCGTGGTCGTCGCTCCGACGGGTTCGTAGACGGACAGTTGTGTCTTCTCGGGGGCGGTCCAGGTGAACGAGGCGAACTGATGTGTCAGGGGCGAGGCTTCCACGGTGTCCCCGCCGCCGGAATCCTCGGCCTGGAACGCGAGACCCGCTCCCTGCCAGGCCGGGTCGAGGACCCCGCCGATCAGTCCGGTCGAGCTTTGCAGGAGCAGTCCGGTGCGGGTGCCGGGCGCATAGGCGGGGGCGGCGTTCGGGTCGGACAAGGTCACGGTGGTCGGCGTCGTCTCGCAGAACATCGGCTTGCCCGCCGCCGTCGCGGCGACGACCGAAACGTCCAGCATGACGTCCGTGAAGTGGGGGACCCATTCCTCGCGCGGGGCCACTCGGTCCGTCTTGCCCGCGGCCCGCACCGCGGCCCAGCAGCGGTCGAGCGAGGACGCCGCCAGCCCGAGGTCCAGTTTGAGCTCCCCGGCGGCCGGCGCGGGGCCGGGGTCCGTGCCCTGCTGACGAAGTGACTGCGTTGCGGCGGCGACACCGGACGCGACGAGAACGACCGCCGCGGCGGCGGCGTACCAGGTGCGTGCCGTCCGCCGTGGCTTCGCGATCCCCTCGCGGACGGACGACCGCATCCGGGCGCGGACGTCGTCCGGCATCGCCTGGCGAGGCGGGTACACGGGTTCGCCGCTCATTTCTCCTCCAGCAACGTACGCAGCCGGGCTCGTCCCCGGGAAAGATGGGCGCGGACGGTGACCTCGGCGATGCCCAGCAACTCCGCGGCGTCGGCGATGCTCACCTCGGCGGCCAGACAGAGTTCGACGACTTCGCGCTGCGATTTCGGCAGTGACCGGACGGCTTCGGCGACTCGCCCCAGCCGTCGCTGGCCGTCGATCTTCTCGGCCACCGAATCGGCGTGGTCGGATACGGCGGGCTGGGCGGGGATCTTCCCGAGCAGCCGCAGCCGGCGGCGAGCACCGCGGTGCTCGTCACGGGCGACATTGGCCGCGACCGTGTAGAGCCACGGCAGGGCGCTGTCCCGTACCAGGGTCACCTCGGCCCGCCGCCGCCAGGCGATGAGGAACGTCGTGGACGCCAGGTCCTCGGCGCTGCTCCACGAACCGGTCAGGCGATACGTGTAGTTCCACAGAGCTTCGGCGTGCCGCTCGAACAGCTCACCGAACGCCCCCTCGTCGCCGTCGGCCGCGCGGGCCCACAGTTCCCGGTCACCGGTCTTTTCCACCGGTACCCCCGCCCCGATCGCAAGACTGCTCACACCCTGGTTGTGGCCGGCACCGGCCGAACGTTGCGCGCAACTTTCGGGGGCGGAGAAGCCATGTCAGGCCATGATCATGGAACAGGTCCGGACGACGGACAACCAGGCGACGTCCTGGCGGATGCCCCTGTCCGTGGCGGTGCTCTCGGCGGTGGTGTTCCTGCTGGCCCGCCCGCATTTGATCGACGACACGTTCATCACGCTGGCGTACGCGCGCAACGTCGCCTTCCACGGCCACTGGGGCCTGCTCGCCGATGCGACGTCGAACACCGCGACGTCGCCGGCGAACGTGCTCATCCTGGCGGCTCTGACCGTCTTCGTCCGCGACGCCGTCTTCGCCGCCGGAGTGCTGTTCGTGCTGTGCCAGGTCTTTCTCGCTCTGGCGTTGCGCAGGCTCGGGGCGGCGGCCGGGCTACCGCCCCGGTTCCCTGTGCTGACACTCGCCGCGCTGACCGCGAACCCGCTTCTGCTCTCGTCGATCGGGCTCGAGGTCGCCCTCGGCGCGGCGGTCCTGGGCTGGCTCACCGTGTTCGCCGTCGAAAAGACCTCCTTCGCCTTCGGGCTGACAGCCGGCCTGCTGGCCCTGGTTCGGCTGGACCTGATCGTGTTCGCGGTGGTGCTCTTCGTCTTCCTCCGTCCCGGCGCGGGACGCGCGCTGCTCGGCGCCGGGCTGATCACGGTGCCGTGGTTCGGCTTCAGCTGGGTGGTGCTCGGCGCGGCGGTACCGGACACCGTGGTGATCAAGACGCTCCAGGGATCGCGACATGCTTGGGGCGCCTGGAACTTCGGCAACGGCCCGCTGTTCTACGCGCGGACTTCGCCGGTGATGACCGCGCTGGCGTTCCTGCCCGCCGTGCTCGCCGTCCTCGCCGTGGTGACACTGGCCGTCCGGCGGCGCACGATCCCCGCGGGGCTGCGGCCGTTCGCGCTCCTCGCCCTAGGCGGCCTGCTCTACCACGTCGGCTATGTGGTGCTGGCGGTTCCGCCCTACCACTGGTACTACGGCCCTGGTCTCACCGCGGCGACCGTTTTCGTCTGTGCCGTCGCGGTTTCCCGCCGGATCACGGCCATCGGGGTACTCGCGCTGATCGTCGCCGGTCTGATCGCGTACGCGGCTGCCGGACTTCCCCGCGCGTACGCGCCGCTCACGTCGAACTACACGTCGAGCGCGCAGTACGCCCGTATCGGAGCGGAACTGGGTGCGCTCGCCGGAGGCCGGATCGTCGGCAGCGCGGGCGAAATCGGCGTCCTCGCCTACCATTGCGGTTGCCCCATCGTCGACGTCTTCTCCGACCGTGGCCTGTTGCCTGCCGCGATCGCGGCGCGCGGCGAGGAGAATCGCTGGATCCGCGCGATACTCCGCGTGAATTACGCCTTCTTCGACTTCGACGTCAAGCCACGCCGTCCCGAACTCGTGCTGCGCCGGCTGGCGATCCCGCCGCCGGACGCGCTCGCGCATTGGACGCTCGAGGCGCCGACCCTCGGAAAGCAGGAGCTGTACCTGGTGCCGGACAAGGAGTGAAAGCAGTGCCGCGACGAGGCGGACGCGCGGTCGCGCCTGGGAGGGCGACCGCGCGTCCGCGATAAGGCTGCGTAGCACCGCTGCTGGGGGGTCAGTGGTGCGCAGCGGGGCTGCTGTCCTGCTCTTCGACGGACGCTTGGCTGGTCGGCGGGACGCGGCGGAGGGCGACCAGCACGAATCCGGCGAGGACGAAGCACCCGGTGGTGCCGATCCAGGCGACCCAGTGCAAGCCGTTGACGAAGGTTTGACTCGCCGCCGCCCGAAGCCCGTCGCCCAGGGCGGCGGGTAGCTGGGCGGCCGCTTCGAAAGCCGCACCGAGGGTTTCCTTGGCGCTGGCGAGCACGTCCGCCGGAAGCCCCGGCGGGACGAGGTTCTCCAGTTCGCCGCGGTAGACCACCGCGCCGAGGCTGCCGAGCAAGGCGATACCGGCGGCGCCGCCGAACTCGTTGGCGGTCTCGGAGATGGCGGCGGCCGCGCCCGCGCTCTCCTTGGGGGCGGTGGCCAGCACCAGGTCCGTGGAGAGGGTGGCCACCGCGCCGATACCGCTGGACATGACCACTTGCGAGGCCACCACCCAGCCCACTCCGGACGCGACGTCCACCTGAGCGAAGAGGACGAAACCCACGCCGCCGAGGGCCAGGCCCACCGCGACGATCCTGGACGGTTTGACCCGGACGGCCAACGCGGTGCCGGTGCTCACGCCGATCAGCATCCCGGCGATGCCGGGCAAGCTCCACAGCGCCGCCTGGAACGGGCTGAAACCGAGCACCAGCTGGAGATACTGCGAGATGAACATGCCGAGCCCGGCCAGGACCAGGAAGGTGGACGCGCACGCGGCCACCGCGCCGCTGAACTGCGCGCGCCGGAACAGCTTGATGTCGATCATCGGATGCTCGGCGGTCAGCTGCCGCCGGACGAACAACACGCCGAACGCCAGGCCCAGCGCCACGGAACCGAGGTAACCCCAGGAGAATCCGTCGGCGGCGATCTTCTTCACGCCGAACATCACCGGCAGCACCGTGGCGAGCGAGAGCACGGCGCCGGCGAAGTCGAACCTCCCCGCACCCGGGTTGCGGAATTCCGGAAGCAGGATCGGGCCGAGGATCAGCAGCAGCACCATCACCGGCACGTTCAGCAGGAAGACCGATCCCCACCAGAAGTACTCCAGCATGAGCCCGCCGATGATCGGCCCGACGATGGCGCCGCCGGCGAAGCCCAGTGTCCACACGCTGATCGCGACCTGCCGTTGGCGTGCGTCGTGGAACATGTTGCGAATCAGGGAAAGCGTGGACGGCGCCAGGGTGGCGCCGGCGATTCCCAGCAAGGCCCTCGCCGCGATCAGCATCTCGGTGGAGTTCGAGTATGCCGCGATCAGCGAGGCGATGGCGAACAGCGTGGCGCCGACGAGCAGCACCTTGCGACGGCCGACGCGGTCGCCGAGGGTGCCCATGGAGATCAGGAAACCGGCCAGCACGAAACCGTAGAGATCCAGGATCCACAACAGTTCGGCGCTGCTCGGTGCCAGGTCCGCGCTCAGAAACGGCAAGGCGTAGAAGAGCACCGACAGGTCCATCGAGACCACCAGGCACGGCAGCACGATGACCGCCAGGCCGAGCCACTGCTTGCCGGTGGCTCGTTCGGAGCCCGTCGGCGGTGGTGGTGCAGTCATGGATCCCCCTACTTGATTACAACGTAAACAAGGACGTTGACAATGTATACTGAACCCTCGGGATCACGCAAACAGGATGTGAGGAACGGTGGCATCGAAGGTTCGGGCGGCCCTGTCGCTGTCGCTGATCGTCGAGACCGCGATCAAGGTCGCCGACGAAGGCGGCCTTGAAGCGGTCACGATGCGCGGGGTGGGGCAGCGGCTCAACGCCACGGGGATGGCGCTCTATCGCCATGTGGCGAACCGGGAAGCGCTGATCGAGTTGATGATCGATCAAGTGGTGAAGGAGTTCGCCTATCCGGAGGGCAGGCCGGAGCATTGGCGCGACGCGTTGCAGGCGGCGGCCCG
Organism: Amycolatopsis sp. TNS106; assembly: GCF_019330265.1. Lineage (NCBI taxonomy): Bacteria > Bacillati > Actinomycetota > Actinomycetes > Pseudonocardiales > Pseudonocardiaceae > Amycolatopsis > Amycolatopsis sp. TNS106. Next base: position 7,070,880 of record NZ_CP024972.1, read on the forward strand.
GCAGGATTGGCGTTCCTACTTCGCCCATCCTTGGATGCTGGCCGCGACGGCGACGGCGAAACCGCCCATGGGGCCCAACATGCTCGCTTCGATGGAGTGGTCGCTGGCGACCTTCGACGGGCTCGGGCTTTCGGGTGCCGAGAAGCTCTATCTGCTCGGCGTGGTGAATTCCTATGGTCAGGGGCTGGCGCTGAGCTGGGGCCACGGCTTTCTTTCCCGTGGGGAAGACCGGGAGGATGCCGCGGACTGGTGGATGGCGAATCTTCCCGGTGAGGGAGCGAACGAGACGTCACCGCGGTATTCGCGGTTGCTCGAGGTCACCAAGTCACTGGGGGCGAGTCCGGCCTCCGAGGGATACATCGACGACGAGTTCGAATTCGGCCTCCAGCGGGTGCTCGACGGAATTCAGGTTTACCTCGACAGCCGAGGCTGAGTCGCGGCGCCGACGTCTCGCGGCGCGTTTCGAAAGAAGCGCGCCGAACGTCGCCGCATGCGCTTGCCGAGGTGGTCGGCGGTGATGGCCATTGCTGTGGAAGAGCCTACCGGCTCCGGCCGGGAATCGGCCACCATCCGAAAATAGGTGCGGCCGAATCGGCCGTGCTGCTAGTTTCGATGCCGTGGAATGGGGGCGGTATGGGTGGCGCGCGGAACGAGCCGATCGGTCGCTCGATTTCCGGCTGTCACCTCGCGGTAGCACACGTGGGGAGCGTCGACGTGTCGTTCCCGCTCACTGGGATACGTGCTCGATGATCTTCGGCGGATGCCCCGTGAAGTTCGGGGTTGCCATGGGCCGAAGCCTGTGTACGATGTAATCAGCGTATTCGATCTTTCCCCCGGGGAACCCATGGGGCTCGGGGATTAACTGGGAGCGGCACAAGTTCCCCGGGTTGCTGCCCGAGGTGCTGGGGGACGTTCGAGATGTCCTCGAATGGTGTGCCGGATGGGTAATTCGCGGTCGATCTGCCATAGCAAACAACCGATGTGGCCTGGGTGGACACGAGGTTGCTTCGTTAATGCGTGCGGATTTCTGGGATAGGGGGATCCTGTGGCGATGAAAGTGACGGCACCGGACGGCGTGGCCGGGGAGAGTTCTTGGTCGCTCTGCTCCGGCTGTCGCCGGGTGGTCTATCGCAAGCGGCTTGAGCGAGAATCGCTGGTATGCCCCGAATGCGGTTTCCATCAGCGGCTCACCGCACTCGAACGCATCGGCCAGCTGTTCGACGAAGGATCGGTCCGGATACTGGAACAGCCGGTGCCCAGCGCCGACGTACTCGGATTCACCGACACGATCCCCTATCCGGAACGCCTGGCCGCGGCCAAGGCCCGCACCGGGCTGGACGAGGCGGTCGTGGTGGCCGAGGCCGCCGTGAACGGCAGGCCGCTGGTCGCCGCGGTGATGGATTTCCGCTTCCTGGGCGGAAGTCTGGGCGCCGGAGTCGGCACGCTGATCGTCGCGGCCGCGGAAACGGCGCTGCGGCGACGGATTCCCCTGCTGCTGGTGTGCGCCTCGGGGGGTGCCCGCATGCAGGAGGGCGCGCTGGCCCTGATGCAGATGGCGCGGACGAGTCAGGCGCTGGCCGAACTCGACGAGGCCGGGATCCTCACCCTGTCGGTGATCACCGATCCCACCTACGGAGGTGTCGCGGCCTCGTTCGCGCTGCTGGCGGACGTGGTGCTGGCGGAGCCGGGCGCCCGCCTCGGGTTCGCCGGCCGCCGCGTGATCGAGCAGACGATCCGCCAGCGACTTCCCGACGGTTTCCAGACCGCGGAGTTCCTCGCCGAGCGCGGGCTGATCGACGGCGTCCGGTCACGGAACGCGCTGCGGGACAGCTTGACGCGGCTGCTGGCGGCCGCTGGGCCTGCCGCGGAGCCCGGACCCGGGACGGGCGGCGCCGTGGTCATCCGCGACCACACCGAACTGGCCGCCGGTGATCCGTGGGCCGCGGTGCGCTCCGCCCGTGATCTCGGCAGGCCGACCACTTTGGACCTGATCAGCCGGGTCTTCACCGATTTCGAGGAGCTGCGCGGGGATCGCCTCGGCGGGGACTGCGCCGCGGTGGTCGGCGGGCCCGCCCGGCTGGACGGCACGCCGGTGATGGTCGTCGGCCAGCAGAAGGGACACACCGCGGCCGAGCTGGCCGCCCGCAACTACGGCATGCCCTCCCCGCAGGGTTATCGCAAGGCCGCGCGGTTGATGCGCCTGGCGGCGAAGCTCGGGCTCCCGGTGATCACCCTGGTGGACACTCCCGGCGCCTATCCCGGCTTGACCGCGGAGGAGGACGGCCAGGCTTTCGCCATCGCCGACAACCTGAGGTTGTTGTCCGGCCTCGCGGTCCCCGTGATCACCGTGATCACCGGCGAGGGCGGAAGTGGCGGCGCGCTCGCCCTGGCCGTCGCCGACGAGGTGCTGATGTTCTCCGGCGCGGTGTACTCGGTGATCACCCCGGAGGGCTGCGCGGCGATTCTCTGGAACGACCCGTCGATGGCCTCGGCCGCGGCGAGGGCGCTGCGCGTGGACGCGCGGGAGCTGCTCCGGCTCGGAGTGGTCGACGGGGTGATCTTGGAGCCGGAAGGCGGCAATCAGGCCGATCCGGCGATGGCGGCGGAGCGGCTTCGTGGCGCGCTGGTCCCCGCGATCCGGCGGTTGGCCGGGCACGGTCCGGACGAGCTGGTGCGCGGACGTCGCGCCCGGTTCCGGGCTTTCGACGGTGCGGTGGGTACTGCGGTTACCGAGGAATGGAGCGCGGAGCGATGACACAGAGCTGGACCGAACATCTGGCGCGTGAGTTCGGCGGCCGCATGGGCAACGGTGCCGGTCTCGGAGCGTTGGACGAGCGACGGGAGAGTCACGGCGAACTCCTGGAGCAGGTGCGGGAAACCGCGCTGCGCCTGGTGACCGCCACCCCGGTTCCGCCGCGGTCACTGCGGCTGCGGGCCGGTGAGGTGTCGGTGGAGATGGACTGGCCGGACTCGTTCGCCCCGGTCCCGGCGCCTGCCGTGGAGCCGCGGGCGGTGGCCGTCACGGAACCCGCCGGGGACACCGGCCTCGGTGAGGTGTGCTCGACCACCGTCGGCGTCTTCTACCACGCGCCCGAACCGGGCGCGCCGCCTTTCGTCGAGCCCGGCGATCGAATCGAGCCCGGACAGCAGATCGGGGTGATCGAGGTGATGAAGCTGATGGTCGCGGTGACGGCGGACGAGGCGGGGACGGCCGTCGCACTGCTCGCCGCGAACGGCGAATCGGTGGAATTCGGCCAGCCGCTGCTCTCCTTCCGTCGCGACTGATCGGGGGCGGCCGTGTTCAGCAAGGTATTGATCGCCAACCGGGGCGAGATCGCCCTGCGGGTCGCGCGCGCCTGCCGGGAGCTGGGCATCGGGGTGGTGGCCGTGTACTCCACGGCCGACCGGGACTCCGCGGTGGTCCGGTACGCCGACGAGTCCGTCCACATCGGACCCGAAGCGGCCAGGGACAGCTACCTCAGCATCCCCGCGCTCATCGAAGCGGCCCGGCGCACCGGCGCCACCGCGATTCACCCCGGTTACGGATTCCTCTCCGAGGACCCGGATTTCGCCGAGGTCTGCCGGGAGAACGGAATCGTCCACATCGGACCGCCGGCCGAGGTGATCGCCCGGCTGGGGGACAAACCGGCGGCCAGGACGCTCATGGCCGAGGTAGGCCTGCCCATGCTGCCGGGCAGCCTCGGCCCGCTTCCGACGGTGGCCGCCGCCCAGGAGACGGCCGACGAGATCGGCTATCCGGTGATCATCAAGGCCGCGGCGGGCGGCGGTGGCCGGGGGATGCGGATCGTGCACGAAGCGGACGAGTTCGCCGCGGCCTACCGCGAAACCGCCGCTGGTGCGCAGCTGCTCTTCGGCGATTCCCGGGTGTACGTGGAGCGGTACCTGCCGATCTCCCGTCACGTCGAGATCCAGGTACTCGCCGATCAGTACGGGGAGGTGATCGCGCTCGGCGAGCGCGACTGTTCGGTCCAGCGGCGGCATCAGAAACTGATCGAGGAGAGCCCCGCGCCCGGGCTGCCCGCCGAAGTGGTCGACCGGATGCAGCAGGTCGCCGTGGCCGGGGCCAAGGCCGCGGGATACGTCGGCGCGGGCACCTTCGAATTCCTGCTCGCCCCCGACGGGGCCTTCTACTTCATGGAGGTGAACTGCCGGATCCAGGTGGAGCACCCCGTGACCGAGATGATGACCGGCGTCGACCTGGTCGCCGAGCAGATCAGGATCGCCGCGGGCGAGCCGCTCACCGTGCGCCCACCGGGGACCCGGCCGCCGGGCGCGGCGATCGAATGCCGCATCAACGCGGAGGACGCCGCCCGCGGTTTCGTGCCGACACCGGGGGTGCTGACCGAGTTCGTGCCCGCCGGCGGGCCGTTCGTCCGGGTGGACACGCACGGGTTCCCCGGTTACCGGGTTCCGGCCGGGTACGACTCCCTGCTGGCCAAGCTGATCGTCTGGGCGCCCACCCGGGCCGAGGCCGTGCGCCGGATGGACCGTGCGCTGGCCGAGTTCCGCGTCGAAGGGCCCGGGGTGCGCACCACCTCGGAATTCCTCCGCGACGTCCTGCACGATCCCGAGTTCCGTTCGGGAACGCATTCGTCCGACATCGTCGGCCGTGTGCTGGAGAGCCGTAAGGAGGTGCTGGGGGTTTCCGCGGCCGCGGCTGAGCGCTGATCCCGGTCGCGGCCGGTTTCTCACCAACGGTTCGTCCGCGCGCGAAGCGCCGGACGGGCAGAATTCTTCGGGAGAGGGTGGAGAAAGTGTTCGGTGAATACCGAAGTACGAGAGGCACGGCGTCGCCCGTGCTCGACGACGACGGGCCGCCGTTGTTCCGGGTGCTCGGTTCGGTGGAGATCCTCGGCCAGGAACGGCCGTTCATCCCCAGGGCACGCAAGGTGCATCAGCTGCTGGCGCTCTTCCTGTTGCGGGCAGGCCGGGTGGTGCACACCGACATGCTCATCAACGAGCTCTGGCCGGAGCGGCTGCCCCGCAGCGCCAGGTCCACCGCGCAGACCTACGTGTATCAGCTGAGGCGGGCGCTGGAAACCAGTGGCCTGCCCGGCAGTGGTGACGAGCTGCTGGTCACCAAGGCGCCGGGGTACATCCTCCGGATCCCGGAGCAGCGGATCGACGTGTACCGCTTCCGGGCACTGGCCGCCAGGGGACGGGCCGCGATGGACGACCGGCGCCACGAGGACGCGGCCCGGCTGTTCCGGGAGGCGCTGGACCTGTGGTCGGAGCAACCGGTCGCCGACGTCAACTGCGGGCCGCTGCTCACCGCGCACGTGCTGGATCTCAACGAGCAGCGCCGGAACGTCCGCCAGTTGCGCATCCAGGCCGAGATCGAGGCGGGTATGCACCACGAGGTGATCGGCGAACTCCGGTCGCTGGCGGCCGACAATCCGCTCGACGAAGGACTGCACGGGCAGCTGATGCGGGTGCTGGGCCGCAGCGGCCGCCGGGGTGACGCGCTGGACACCTACCAGAACATCCGCTCGGCACTGGTCGAGCAACTGGGGCTGGAACCCAACGCCGAACTGCGGCGGCTGCACCAGGAATTGCTGACCGCGGACTGAGTGGCCCGGTTTTTCGGACGGTAAGGGCCTTTCAGGGCGACCGATGTCCTGAAAGGCCCTTACAGTCCACCACGGACCGGTTGGGGGAAGCTGTACTCATACTGGACTTCCGGTGGAACGCCGAGGGCCAGACTGGACTTCGGGGACGGGCCTTTCCGTTCCGGAAATCCAGTGTGGAGGAATCCAGTGAAGGGCATCATCCTCGCCGGCGGGAACGGAACCCGGCTGTACCCGGTCACGCTGACCACTTCCAAGCAGCTGTTGCCGGTTTACGACAAACCCATGATCTATTACCCGCTCTCGGTACTGATGCTGGCCGGGATCCGCGAGGTGCTGATCATTTCGGCCCCGGCGGAGCTGGGGAACTTCGAGCGCCTGCTCGGCGACGGTGGCGACCTGGGGTTGCGGATCACCTATGCGGTGCAGGACGAACCTCGGGGACTGGCCGACGCGTTCCTGATCGGCGCGGACCACATCGGCGACGGCCCGGTGACGTTGATCCTGGGGGACAACATCTTTCACGGTCCGGGTTTCCCGGATCTGCTGCGGGACGCGGCACAGGCGCTCGACGGCTGTGTCCTGTTCGGTTATCCGGTGCGGGATCCGGAACGCTACGGGGTCGGTGAGGTCGACGACCGGGGCCGCTTGGTCTCGCTCGAGGAAAAGCCGGAACGGCCGCGGTCGAACCGGGCGATCACCGGTCTCTACATGTACGACGGTGACGTCGTGGAAATCGCGCGCGGGCTGACTCCGTCCGCGCGCGGTGAGCTGGAGATCACCGATGTCAACATCGAATACCTGAACCGGGGAAAAGCGCGCCTGGTCGATCTCGGCCGGGGTTTCTCCTGGCTGGACACCGGGACGCACGAGTCGCTCACCTCGGCCAGCCTGTACGTCCAGACTCTGGAGGAGCGGCAAGGCGTCCGCATCGCGTGTATCGAGGAAATCGCTCTGCGTATGGGTTTCATCGACGCGGAGACCTGTTACCGGCTGGGTGAACGGCTCTCGAAATCGCCTTACGGAAAGTATGTGATGGAAATCGCGGCGCCCGCCCCGTTGCTGCGCGCGGTGCGCTGAGCCCGTTTCCGTTCACACCAGGGAAATCCCATTCGCGTACCACCCGGCCGGGAAATGATGCAGCTAAGACAACGGCTGAGTCCTATTCCGGAGGTGTGCCGAGTGTTCGATGACCTGGCTGATTTCCACACTTGGTTCGCCGAACGGCGGGCCGCCAATCACTACGAGGTGTCCGCCGTGCCGGTCGACCGGATCGAGGGCTGGCGGACCGAGGCGGAAACCGGCGATCTGGTGCATCACACCGGGAAGTTCTTCGCCGTCCGCGGCCTGGAGGTCGGCACCGACCATCGCGAGACGGCGGCCTGGACGCAGCCGATCATCCACCAGCCCGAGATCGGCATCCTCGGCATCGTGGTCAAGGTCGTGCGAGGTGAAGTCCGGTGCCTGCTGCAGGCCAAGATGGAGCCGGGCAACATCAACCTGGTCCAGCTCTCCCCGACGGTACAGGCCACGCGAAGCAACTACACCCGGGTGCACAAGGGGAACGCGGTGCCGTATCTGGAGCATTTCGTCGCGCCACGGGAAGGCAGGGTGGCGCTGGACGTGCTGCAATCGGAACAGGGCTCGTGGTTCCTCAGCAAGCGCAACCGCAACATGATCGTGGAGGTACCGGAGGATCCGGTTCCCCGCGAGGATTTCTGCTGGCTCTCCACGAGCCAGATCGCCGAACTGCTCCGAGTGCCCAATCTGGTCAACATGGACGCGCGCACCGTGCTTTCCGGGCTGCCGTTCTTCCACGCTCCGGAGCTGACCGAGGGACTGCCCGCCGAACAGGACGGCCGTCCGCTGCACACCACCGGTCGACTGCTGAGCTGGTTCACTGGATGCCGGGCCCGTTACCAGTTGAACCGCCGCTTCGTGCCGCTCGCGGGTTTGCCGGGCTGGCGCCGGATCGGCGGCGAGATCATCGACGAGGGCAAGCGGTTCTTCTCGGTGACGGGTGTCCGGGTCGAGGCGTCCAGCCGGGAAGTCGGGTCGTGGTCGCAGCCGATGCTGCGTCCGGTGGAACGCGGGGTCATCGGCTTCCTCGGCCGTCACATCGACGGAGTGTTCCATGTGCTGGTGCACGCCAGGACCGAGGCGGGCACGCAGGACGTCGTGGAGATGGCGCCCACGGTGACCTGCATCCCGGCCAGCTACGCCGGGCTGCCCGCCGCGCGCCGTCCGCGGTATCTGCGCGACCTGGAGGAGGCGGCGGCCCGCGGCGCGCTGGTGGACGTGGTGCATTCCGAGGAGGGCGGCCGGTTCTACCACGCGGAGAACCGCTACGTGGTCGCCGACGTCGGCCCGGATTTCGGTCTGGACGTGCCCGAGGACTACTGCTGGATGACCCCGCGTCAGCTGACCGGGTTCCTGCGGTACGGCAACCACGTCAACGTGGCGGCCCGGTGCCTGCTCAGCTGCTTCCCCAGTGCGCCCGCACTGGCCGCCCGGTGAGGCACCGGTGCCGAGCCTCGTTGGATCGCAGCTGGACCACGGACCGGCAGACTCGGTGGAGACGTTGTGGGGCAGGAAAAACATGAATCCACAAGGGAATCCGGAGACGAGGGAGGGGTGGCGGTGTTGAGGTTTCCCGAGTCGAAACCCGAGCCGAAGATCGTCGTACTGGGTTCCTCCGGGCTGATCGGTTCCGCCGTCACCGCGGCGCTCGCCCGCCGTCCGGTCCGGCTTCGCGCGGTGGCCCGCCGCCGGACGGCGATTCCGTCCGTCCGGGCAGGCGAGGTGGAGGTGCACAGCGCGGACCTGACCGATCCGGAGCGGCTGCGTGAGGTCGTCGCCGACGCCGACGTGCTCTTCCATCTGGTCAAGGACAGCGCGGGCTGGCGGACCGCGGAGGAGGACCCCGGCTGCGAACGGGTGACCGTCGGCGTGCTCCGGAACCTGGTGGAGGTACTGCGGTCGAGGCGATCGGCCGGGCCGCCACCGCTGGTGCTCCACAGCGGCGCCGCCTCACAGGCCGGCGTGCTGGACGAACCGGCCGACGGTTCCCAGCCGGACCGCCCCGGCAGCGTCTACGACCGGCACAAGCTGGCGGCCGAACGACTGCTCATGGCGGCCACCGCCGAGGGGGTGCTGCGCGGGATCAGTCTTCGCCTGCCCACCGTCTACGGGCCGGATCCGGCACCGGACGTGCCCGACCTCGGGGTGATCAGCACGATGATCCGGCGTGCGCTGAACGGTGCCGAACTCCCGTTGTGGCACAGCGGGATCGTCCGCCGTGACCTGCTGCACGTCGCCGACGTGGCGGCCGCTTTCATGGCCGCCCTCGACCACGCCGACGCCTTGGTCGGAGGGCATTGGGTGATCGGCTCCGGCCAGGGGTGGGATCTCGCCGACGCGTTCGAACGCGTCGCCGCCACCGTGGCCGAGCGCACCGGTTCGGACCCGGTCCCGGTGCGGCGGGTGCCCCCGCCCGCCCATACGCCGATCACCGACTTCACCAGTCTCACGGTCGATCCCGCCGCGTTCCGGACGATCACGGGCTGGGAGCCGCGGCTGCCGTTCGCGGAGGGCCTGCGGCACACCGTCGCGGTGATGCACCGGCGCGCGGTCGCCGGCCCGAAGAAGGTACCCGTCGCCGAAGGGAAACAGATGTACGGAACCGAAGCGTCCGAAATCTACGACGTCGTCTACACCTTACGGGGCAAGGACTACGCGGCCGAGAGCAAGCAGATCGCGGAACTGGTCCGTGCCCGCAACCCGAGGGCGTCCTCGCTGCTGGACGTGGCCTGCGGCACCGGCGGGCATCTGGTCTATTTCGACGAGCTGTTCGGCGAGGCCGAGGGCCTCGAACTGTCCGAAGAAATGCTGGAGATCGGCAGGGAACGGCTCCCCGGAATCCCGATGCACCACGGTGACATGCGGGAATTCGACCTCGGCCGCCGGTTCGACGTCGTGGTCTGCATGTTCGCTTCGATCAGCCATGTCGGCGGCGAAGAGGAGATGGCGCGGACGGTGCGCCGGTTCGCCGCACATCTCAATCCCGGTGGCGTGGTCGCCATCGATCCGTGGTGGTTCCCGGACAACTTCATCGACGGGTACGTCAGCTCGGACGTCCTGACCCCCGACGAGCGCACCATCGCGCGGATCTCCCATGCCTGGCGCGAAGGCGATCAGTCCAAAATGGACGTCCACTACGTGGTCGCCAGCCCCGAGGGAGGCGCACGGCACTTTCACGAGCGCTATCAGTATCAGCTGTTCAGCCGCGAGCAGTACGAGAACGCCTTGCGCGCGGCCGGTTTCACCGTCGAGTACATCGAAGGGGTCCAGTACGGGCCCGGCCTGTTCGTCGGGGTTCTCCAAGGAGAGGGCGAATGACCATTCGGGTGTGGGACTACCTGGCCGAGTACCGGAACGAGCGTGCCGACATCTTGGACGCGGTGGAGACCGTCTTCGAATCGGGACAGCTGGTGCTGGGCCCGAGCGTACGCGGCTTCGAGGAGGAATTCGCCGCTTACCACGGGATCGCGCACTGCGTCTCGGTGGACAACGGGACGAACGCGATCAAACTGGGCCTGCAGGCGCTCGGTGTGGGGCCCGGTGACGAAGTGATCACCGTGTCGAACACCGCCGCGCCCACGGTGGTGGCCATCGACGCGATCGGTGCGGTCCCGGTGTTCGTCGACATCCGGGAAGAGGACTTCCTGATGGACACCGGGCAGATCGAAGCGGCGATCACCGAACGCACGCGGTGCCTGCTGCCGGTGCACCTGTACGGCCAGTGCGTGGACATGGCCGCGATCGGGCGGATCGCCGCGGAGCACGGCCTCAAGGTGCTGGAGGACTGCGCGCAGGCGCACGGCGCCACCCAGGGCGGCCGCCGGGCGGGCACTTTCGGCGACGCGGCGGCGTTCTCCTTCTACCCCACCAAGGTCCTCGGTGCCTATGGCGACGGCGGCGCGGTGATCACCGGCGACGCGACCGTCGAAGCGAACCTCCGCCGTGCGCGGTACTACGGCATGGAAAAGGTCTACTACGTCGTCGAGACGCCGGGCCACAACAGTCGTCTCGACGACGTGCAGGCGGAGATCCTGCGCCGCAAGCTGACCCGCCTCGACGACTACCTCAAGGGCCGCCGCGAAGTGGCGCGGCGTTACGCGGAGGGTCTCGGCGACACCGGAATCCTGTTGCCCACGACCAATCCGGGCAACGACCACGTGCACTACGTCTACGTGGTCCGGCATCCGCGCCGCGACGAGATCATCGAAGCGCTGCGTGCGTACGACATCCAGCTGAACATCAGCTACCCGTGGCCGGTGCACACGATGCGCGGCTTCGCCAAGCTCGGCGTCGAACCCGGCAGTCTGCCGGTCACCGAACGGCTCGCCGGGGAGATCTTCTCGCTGCCGATGTATCCGGCACTGAGCGCGGAAAAGCAGGACGAGGTGATCCGGGCCGTCCGTGCGGTGCTGGCCCGGTTGTGAACGCGAAGACCGGAAGCACCGGCGAGCAGAAGGAGGTAGCGATGGATGCCGACGTGATCGTGGTCGGGGCGGGCCCGGCCGGTCTCATGCTCGCCGGGGAACTGCGGCTGGCGGGCGTGCCGGTGGTGCTGATCGAGCGGCTGGAGCGGCCCACCGGCGAATCGCGCGGACTGGGCTTCACCGCACGGACGATGGAGATCCTCGACCAGCGCGGTCTGCTGGCGGAGTACGGGGAGATCGTCACGAGTCCTCACGGCCACTTCGGCGGCCTGCCGGTGGACTTCAGCGTGCTGGACGGGATCCACTTCAGCGCGAACGGGGTTTCCCAGGCCAAGACCGAGGAGATCCTCGCCAAGTGGGCGACGGGGCTCGGCGCCGACATCCGGCGTGGCTGGGAGTTGACCGGACTGTCCGACGACGGCACCGCCGTGACCGCCGAGGTCGACACACCCGACGGCCGACGGCGGTTGCGGGCGCGGTACCTGATCGGCTGCGACGGCGGCCGGAGCACGGTCCGCAAACTCGCCGGGTTCGAGTTCCCCGGCAGCGAACCGACCTTGGAGATGTTCCTCGCCGACGTCGCGGGTTGCGCGCTCAGGCCGCGGCCGATCGGTGAGCGGGTGCCGGGCGGGATGGCGATGTCGGCGCCCATCGGCGGCGGGGTGGACCGGGTGATCGTCTGCGAGCGGGGCGACCCGCCGGTGGAGCGGGACGGGCCGCCGCCCTTCGGCGAGATCGCCGAGGCCTGGTCGCGGCTCACCGGCGAGGACATCGGCGGCGGCGATCCACTGTGGACCAGCTCGTTCACCGATTCGGCGCGGCAGGCGACCGAGTACCGGCGTGGCCGGGTGCTGCTGGCCGGCGATGCGGCGCATATCCATCTGCCCGCCGGCGGGCAGGGGCTCAATGTCGGTCTCCAGGACGCGCTGAACCTCGGCTGGAAGCTCGGCGCGGTGGTGCGCGGACGCGCGCCGGAGAGCTTGCTGGACACCTATCACGGCGAACGGCATCCGGTCGGCGAACGGCTGCTGATGAACACGCAGGCGCAGGGGCTGCTGTTCCTCAGCGGGAAAGAGGTCGAGCCGCTGCGCGAGGTGATGGGCGAGCTGATGGCCATCGACGAGGTGAACCGCCATCTCGTCGGCATGATCAGCGGACTGGAGATCCGGTACGACCTGGGCCCGGGCGAGCATCCGCTGCTCGGCCGCCGCCTGCCGCCCCGCGAACTCGTGGTCGCGGACGAGAAGACCGGCACCACCGAGCTGCTGCGCGAGGGCCGCGGAATCCTGCTGGACGTCGGAGCGGGGGCCGGGGCGGGGGCTTGGGCGCAGGCGGGCCCGTGGGCGGATCGCGTCGACGTGGTGACCGCCTCACTGACGGAGGACGACGCCGGAGACGTCCTGCGCCAGGCGGGCGCCGTGCTGGTGCGCCCGGACGGCTACGTCGCCTGGGTCGCGGCCGCCCCCGGTGAGTCCCTGACCACGGCACTCACCCGCTGGTTCGGCCCGGCGTGAGCGAAGGGCAATCCACAGGAGGGAATTCATGTTCAGCACGTTGATCGTGGCCAGGATGGCGTCCGGCTCCGGAGAGGCCGTCGCGGATCTGTTCGGCGAGTTCGACCGGACCGAGCTGCCGGGCCTGATGGGCACGCGGCGCAGGCAGCTGTTCTCCTACGCCGGACTGTACTTCCACCTCCAGGACTTCGAGTCCGACGAGGGCGCCGAAACCATCGAGAAGGCGAAGGAACATCCGCTCTTCCGCGGGATCAGCGCGGATCTGCGACCCCATATCCAGGCGTACGACCCGGAGACCTGGCGCAGTCCCGCCGATGCCATGGCGACCCGCTTCTACCACTGGCAGGCCGGGTCGTGAGCGGGCATCGGGTGGCGATCACCGGGGTCGGCGTACTGGCTCCGGGCGGGGTGGGCGCCAAGTCCTTCTGGAGCCTGCTCAGTGACGGCCGGACCGCCACCAGGGCGATCAGCTTCTTCGACGCCTCGGCCTACCGCTCGCGGATCGCCGCCGAGGTGGACTTCGACCCCGCCGAACACGGGCTGAGCAGTCAGGAGATCCGGCGGATGGATCGGGCCGCGCAGTTCGCCGTGGTCGCCGCGAGGGAGGCGGTGGCCGACAGCGGACTGGAGCCCGCCGAGCTCGATCCCACCCGGACCGGGGTGACCGTGGGCAGCGCGGTCGGCGCGACCATGGCACTGGAGGCCGAATACCGCGTCGTCAGCGACGACGGGCGGCTGGACACCGTGGATCACCGGTACGCGGTGCCGCAGCTCTACGACCACCTGGTTCCGAGCTCCTTCGCCACCGAGGTGGCCTGGGCGGTGGGCGCGGAAGGACCGGCCGCGGTGATCTCGACCGGGTGCACGTCCGGGCTCGACGCCGTCGGGCATGCCTGCGAACTGATCCGCGAGGGCAGCGCGGAGGTGATGATCGCCGGGGCGACCGACGCGCCGATCTCGCCGATCACCGTGGCCTGTTTCGACGCCATCAAGGCCACCTCGCCGCGCAACGACGACGCCGAACACGCGTCGCGGCCGTTCGATCGCACCCGCAACGGGTTCGTGCTCGGCGAAGGCAGCGCGGTGTTCGTGCTGGAGCGGCTGGACCACGCGCGACGGCGCAATGCCCGCGTCTACGCCGAAATCGCCGGGTTCGCCTCGCGCAGCAACGCCTTCCACATGACCGGCCTGCGCCCCGACGGCAACGAGATGGCGGAGGCGATCCGGACCGCGCTGGACGAGGCGCGGCTCGATCCGGACCAGGTCGACTACGTCAACGCGCACGGCTCCGGCACCCAGCAGAACGACATCCACGAGACCGCGGCGGTCAAGCAGGTCCTCGGCGAGCACGCCTATCGCACGCCGATGAGTTCGATCAAATCGATGGTCGGGCATTCGCTCGGCGCGATCGGTTCGATCGAGATCGCGGCCTCGGTGCTGGCCATCGAGAACGGCGTAGTGCCGCCGACGGCGAATCTGACCGAACCGGATCCGCGCTGCGACCTCGACTACGTGCCGCTGACCGCCCGCGAGTGGGCGACCGACGTCGTGCTCACCGTCGGCAGCGGGTTCGGCGGGTTCCAGAGCGCGATGGTGCTGGCCAAACCGGGGAGCGGGGCACGATGAGCACGAAGACCGCCGTCGCGGTGACCGGTATCGGCGTGACCGCGCCGAACGGCCTCGGCCTCGACGACTTCTGGGCGGCCACCCGCCGGGGCGAGGCGGGAATCGGGCCGATCACCAGGTTCGACGCCGCCTCCTATCCGGCCAAGCTGGCCGGCGAGGTACCCGGTTTCGACCCGGCCGAACATCTGCCGAACCGGCTGATGCCGCAGACCGATCACATGACCCGGCTCGCGCTCGTCGCCGCGGACTGGGCGGTCGAGGACGCGGGAGTACGACCGTCCGAACTGGACGCCTTCGACATGGGCGTGATCACCTCGGCCGCGGCGGGCGGCTTCGAGTTCGGTCAGCGTGAGCTGAAGAACCTGTGGGCCAAGGGAAACCAGTATGTCAGCGCGTACCAGTCCTTCGCCTGGTTCTACGCGGTGAACTCCGGACAGATCTCCATCCGCCAGGGGATGAAGGGACCCAGCGGTGTGCTGGTCTCCGATCACTGCGGCGGGCTCGACGCGCTGGCACAGGCGCGGCGGCAGATCCGCAAGGGCACGCGGCTGGTGCTCTCCGGCGGGGTGGACGGTGCGCTCTGCCCGTGGGGCTGGGTGGCCCAGCAGGCAGGTGGGCGACTGAGTGCCGGCGAAGACCCGGAAACGGCCTATCAGCCCTTCGGGGCCGGGGCCAAGGGGTACGTGCCGGGCGAGGGCGGGGCGATCCTGGTGCTGGAGGACCCGGAATCGGCCCGCGCCCGCGGTGTCCGGAGCTACGGCGAGATCTGCGGCTACGGCGCGACGATGGACCCGAAGCCCGGGCAGGGCCGGGAGCCCGGCTTGGAACGGGCGATCAGACTGTCGCTGGCCGATGCCGGGCTGACCCCGGACCGGATCGACGTGGTCTTCGCCGACGCGGCCGCGGATCCCGAACTGGACCGGGTGGAGGCCGAGGCCATCACCGCGGTGTTCGGCGCGGGCGGGGTCCCGGTGACCACGCCCAAGACGCTGACCGGACGGCTGACCGCCGGGGGTGGCGCGCTCGACGTGACCGCCGCGCTGCTGTCCATTCGCGACGGAGTGATCCCGCCGATGACCAAGGCGCGGCCACCGTCGCGCCACGAACTCGACCTGGTGACCGGCGAGCGACGGGAGGCGGAGGTCCGCGCGGCGCTGGTACTCGCACGCGGGCATGGCGGTTTCAACGCCGCGATGGTCGTGCGCGGTGAGGGATGACGGTTCTTCCGAGGAAGGGAATTGTTTTGTCCGCGACAGAATTGACCATCGACGACCTGCGACGGATCCTGCGCGACGCGGCGGGCGAAGACGAAAGTGTCGATCTCGACGGTGAAATCGCCGAGGTGCCCTTCGAGGAACTCGGTTACGAATCGCTGGCCCTGCTGGAAACCACCACGCGGATCGAGCGCGAGTTCGGTATCCGGCTCGACGACTCCACCGTCGCGGAGGCCAGGACGCCCGCCGCACTGCTGGCGCTGGTGAACGACCAGCTCGGCCGCGCCGCGGCCGTCTGACCGGACGAAAAGGGGAACACCATGACGGACGGGAAGCGCGTGGCCCTGATCACCGGCGGCTCCAGCGGCATCGGCCTGGCGGTCGGCGAACTGCTGGCCGCACAGGGGCACCGGGTCTTCCTCTGCGCGCGAGACGCGCAGAAGCTGAAATCCACGATCGAACGACTGCGGGAGAGCGGCTACGACGCGGACGGGACCACTTGCGACGTCACCGATCTCGCGCAGATCGATGCGCTCGTGAGGGCCGCCGTCGACCGCTACGGGCCGATCGACGTACTGGTGAACAACGCCGGGCGCAGCGGTGGCGGGGTGACCGCGGACCTGACCGACGAGCTCTGGGCCGACGTGATCAGCACCAACCTGACCAGCGTCTTCCAGGTGAGCAGGGCGGTGCTCAACACGGGTGGCATGCGCCACCGCGACCGCGGACGGATCATCAACATCGCTTCCACCGCGGGGAAACAGGGAGTGGTGCTGGCCGCGCCGTATTCGGCCTCGAAGCACGGAGTCGTCGGGTTCACCAAATCACTGGGCAACGAATTGGCCGGCACCGGGATCACGGTGAACGCCGTCTGCCCCGGCTACGTGGAAACCCCGATGGCCCAACGGGTCCGGCAGGGTTACGCGGCCGCGTGGAACTCCACCGAGGACGACATCCTGCGGCGATTCCAAGCCAAGATCCCGCTCGGCCGCTACTCGACGCCGGAGGAGGTGGCCGGCCTGGTCGGCTACCTGGCGTCGGACACGGCCGCGTCGATCACCGCACAGGCCATCAACGTCTGCGGCGGGCTCGGCAACTTCTGAGCCGCGCGCCGAAAACGAGGAGACAGCATGACGAACCGGGAAGTGCGGCACGAGATCACCGTGGCCGCGGCGCCGGAGACGATCTATCGACTGCTCGCCGACGTGGAGCACTGGCCCACCCTGTTCCCGCCCACCGTGCACGTCGACGTGGTGGAGCGCGGTGGATCGAGCGAACGCATCCGGATCTGGGCCACCGCCAACGGTGAGCCCAAGAGCTGGACGTCCCGGCGCGAACTCGATCCGGCCGGATGGCGGATCGACTTCCGGCAGGAGATCTCCTCGCCGCCGGTGGCGAGGATGGGCGGCGCGTGGCTGCTCGAACCCGCGGCGGACGGACAGACCGTCGTGGGGCTGCTGCACGACTACCGCGCCGTGGACGACGACCCCGCGAAACTGCGCTGGATCGACGACGCGGTGGACCGTAACAGCCGGGCGGAACTGGCCGCGCTCAAACAGAACGCCGAGCTGATCGCCGGCGCCGACGAGCGGCTGTTTTCGTTCACCGACAGCGTGGACATCGAGGGCGACGCGAAGGACGTGTACGGGTTCCTCAACGACGCCGGGCGCTGGCCGGACCGGCTTCCGCACGTCGGCCGTGTGGTGCTCACCGAGGAAGTGCCCGGGCTGCAGGTGCTGGAGATGGACACCCGCACCAAGGACGGATCCGTCCACACCACCCGCTCGGTCCGGGTGGGTTTCCCCGATCACACGCTGGTCTACAAACAGACCACGTTGCCGCCGTTGATGAGTCTCCACACCGGACGCTGGACACTCGGCCCGACGGCTACCGGCTGCACCGCGAGTTCCCAGCACACCGTCGTGATCAACACCGAGAACATCGCGTCGGTACTCGGCCCGCACAAGGGGACGGCCGAGGCGAAGGAATTCGTCCGTGCGGCGTTGAGTGCCAACAGTCTCGCGACGCTGGGCCATGCCAAGGACTACGCCGAGCGGTTGCGCGGCGACCGATGAGCGGAAAGCCGTGGAACGACGCGGACGTGCTCGTGGTCGGCGCCGGGCCGGTGGGCCTGTTGCTGGCGGGCGAGCTGCGGCTGGGTGGTGCCTCGGTGCTCGTGGTGGACCGGCTTCCCTCGCCCACCACCGAATCCCGTGCCTCCACGGTGCACGCCCGCACCATGGAACTGCTGGCATTGCGCGGGTTGTCGGGCCGGTTCGGCACCCCGGAAAACCTGCCGAAGGGGCATTTCGGCGGCCTGCCGCTGGATCTGGGGAGAGTGCGGAGCCGGTACCCCGGCCAGTGGAAGATCCCCCAGGCCGCGATCGAGCGGGTGCTCGCGGAATGGGCGACCGGAGCGGGCGCGCGGTTGTGGCGCGGCCACGAGCTCACCGGTCTTCGTGACGACGGCGAACGGGTCGAAGCGCGGATCTCCGGGCCGGGCGGCCCGCTTCGCGTGCGCGCCAAGGCACTGGTCGGCTGTGACGGGGAGAACGGCGTGGTGGGCTCGCTGGCCGGCTTCGAGTTCACCGGCCCGGCCGCGGAACGCGAGATCTTCCGCGCGGACCTGACCGGGATCACCGTGCCGGATCGGCGCTTCGAGCGGCACGAACGAGGGCTGGCGATCGCGTCCACCCGGGACGGGATCACCAGGGTGATGGTCCACGAGTACGGACGGAAACCCGGCGGCAGAACCGATCCCGGGTTCCCGGCCGTGGCCGCCGCCTGGCGCGGGGTCACCGGGGAGGACATCGGCGACGGCGAACCGTTGTGGGTCAACGCTTTCGGCGATGCGCGGCGGCAGGCCACCCGCTACCGCCGGGGACGAGTGCTGCTCGCGGGTGACGCCGCGCACCAGCAGATGCCGGTGGGCGGCCAGGCGCTGAATCTCGGTCTGCAGGACGCGATGAACCTGGGCTGGAAGCTCGCGGCGTGGGTGCGGGACCGGGCACCCGAGCGGGTGCTCGACACCTACGACCGGGAACGGCGGCCGGTCGGCGCGCGGACACTGGCCAATATCGGCGCACAGGCCATGGTGCTGCTCGGCGGGTCCGAAGTGGACCCGATGCGGGCGGTACTGGCCGAACTGCTGGAACTCCCGGGCACCGTCCCGCTGCTGGCCGGGGCGATCAGCGGGCTGGATGTCCGCTACCCCGTCGGTGGCGGCGACCATCCGCTGCTCGGCCGCCCGGTGCCGGTCGTGGATGTCGAGCCGATCCGGTCCGGCCGCGCGGTGCTGCTGTCGGCTCCGGGTACCGCGCGGGCGGACGTGTTCCGGGCCACCGCCGCGTCCTGGGCGGATCGGGTCGCACTGGCCGAGGCGCGGATCGACGGGGTCGACGAAGCCGTGCTGATCCGGCCCGACGGGCGAGTGATCTGGGCCGACGAGGGGCCGGTCGAACTGGAGCAGGCCCTGTCCCACTGGTTCGGTCCGGCCGGAACGAACCACACCGAGCGAAACCACCGAGGAGTGCGATGAAGATCCTGTTCATTCCCGCCGGAAGCCAGGCCACCATTTTCTCCTTCGTGCCGTTGGCCATGGCCGCGCGCAACGCGGGCCACGAGGTCTTCATGACCGCGACCGAGGACCTCGTCCCCGCCGTCGTGAGCGTCGGCCTGCCCGCTTACCCGGTGAGTTCCTTGCCGTTCAACTACTTCATCGGCAAGGACAGGGCGGGGCAGCCCGTCGAGATCCCGCGTGAACCGGCCGCGCAGATGCGCGCGATCGGCGCCGGTTTCGCCAGGATGGGCGCGGTCACCCTGGACGCCCTGATCGAGCTGGCCCAGGACTGGCGCCCCGATCTGATCGTGGGCGGCCCGATCTCCTACGCCGCGCCCCTCCTCGCCGCCTACCTCGATGTGCCGTTCCTGGTGCAGGCCTACGACATCAACGACATGAACTCCGGCAGCGATCCCGGCGCGCTGGAAGAGCTCCAGCCCGAGCTGAACCGCCTGAAACTGGACCGGATTCCCGATCCGGTGGCCTTCCTGGACGTCTGCCCGCCGAGCCTGCGGCCCGAAGGTGCCGCGCCGACCGAGCAGATGCGGTGGATTCCCGGCAACAAACAGCGCCGCCTCGAGCGCTGGATGTACACCCGTGGCGAACGGCGCCGGGTCTGTGTGACGCTCGGGAACCGGGTCGGTCTGGCCCACGACATCGACTTCGTGCGCCGCCTCGCCGAAGACGTCTCCGCGCTCGACGTGGAGGTGGTGATCCCCGTCCCGGAGAGCAGCGAGGCGGAACTCCACGAGGCGCTCGGTGACGAGGTGCGGGTCGGCTGGATCCCGCTGGACGTGGTCGCGCCGACCTGTTCGCTGATCGTGCACCACGGCGGCGGGGTGACCGGCATGACCGCGATGAACGCCGGGGTCCCGCAGCTGATCCTGCCGGTGGTGGCCTACTCGACGTTGTCCGCGCGCCGGATCGCGGCCTTCGGCGCGGCCGACGTCCTCCTGCCGGGCGAGGCCACTCCGGAGAACATCGTCCGTTCCTCCCGGCAGCTGCTGTCCACACCGTCCTATTCGGACAGGTCGGCGCAGCTGTCCAAGGAGATCGCCGCCCTGCCGGGGCCCGCCGAACTGGTCGCGGTGCTCGAGCGGGTGGCCGCGGGCACCTACCGCGCGCCCGCTTGAACCGACCCGAGAAAGGAGTGCGCCGATGTACGGAACCGAAGCGGCGGAGGTCTACGACCTGCTGCACCGGGCCAGGGGCAAGAACTTCGAGGACGAGGCGGAGGCGGTGCTGGAACTGGCTCTCGGACGACGGCCGGCCGCGGATTCGCTGCTGGACGTCGCCTGCGGGACCGGCGCGCATCTCCGGGTCTTCGGCAAACGCTTCGACCAGGTCGCGGGCGTGGACCTGTCCGCGGCGATGCTGGACCTCGCGGGCGCCCGGCTGCCGGAGGCGGAGCTGACCCAGGCGGATATGCGGGACTTTTCGCTCGGCAGACGATTCGACGTGATCACCTGCCTCTTCTGCTCGATCGCTTATGTCCGCTCGACCGGGGAGCTGGAGCAGGCCCTGCGCGGTTTCGCGCGGCATCTCACCCCCGGCGGGGTGACGGTGGTCGAACCGTGGTGGTTCCCCGAGCGGTTCACGCCCGGCTATATCGCGGCCGACGTGGTCCGGGAAGGCGGGCGCACCGTGAGCCGGGTGTCGCACGCTTCGCGCATCCCGGCCGGATCTCGGATGGAAGTGCACTACCTGGTGGCCGAAGAGGACTCGGGCGTGCGGCACTTCCAGGAAGAGCACCTCTACTCGCTGTTTTCCCGGCAGGAGTACGAAGCCGCCTTCGACCGGGCCGGGTTCGACGTGGAGTACGTGCCGGACGCGGGGCGCGGCCTGTTCACCGGTGTGCTGCGGGGCTGACCGGACGCGGATTTCGTCTAGGGGGATGTGTTGACTGAAAAGGGAAATGTGGTCGTACTGGGTGGCACCGGCTTTGTCGGCGAACATGTCTGCGAGGCTTTCGCGCGGCGGGGTCACGAGGTGGTCGCCGTGGCGCGGTCGGCGCCGGAGAGGGGCCGCTTCCTCGCGCTCGATCTGACCACCGTGTCCGCCGGAGAGCTCGCCACGAGGCTGAGCGAAGCGGCACCGGCGATCGTGGTGAACGCCGTCGGCAGTATCTGGGGCGGTTCCGCGGAGGACATGGTCGAACGCTGCCTGACCCCGACGCGGCGGCTGCTGGACGCGCTGGCGCTGATGCCGGGCCTGCCACGGCTGGTGCACCTCGGTTCGGTGCTCGAACACACCCCGGACCGGCCTCCGGGGAGCCCCGGACCGGTGCCCGCGCAGTACGCCTACGGGCGGGCGAAGGCGGAGGCCACGCGGCTGGTCCTCGAAGCCACCGCCGCCGGCGTGGTGGACGGCACGGTGCTGCGCGTCGCCAACGTCGCCGGGCCCGGTTCGCCGGAGGTCAGCCTGCTCGGCCGGGTGGCGAGGGAGCTGGCGGCGTCCGCCGCGGCGGAGCGCGGCGCGGTGGTGGAACTGTCACTGCTCAAGGCCTATCGCGATTACGTCGACGTGCGGGACGTGGCGGAAGCCGTCGTGGCCACCGCCGCGGCGCCGGTGAGCGGGGAGGCCTTCGACATCGGCCGGGGGCACGCCGTGCCCGTGCGCCTGCTGGTGAACCTGCTCATCGAAGCCAGCGGGGTCCGCACCCGGCTGATCGAGCAAGCGGACCGTCCGGCCGCGCGTGCCTGGCACGACTGGATCGAGGTGGACACCGGCCCGGCGCAGCGCCGCCTCGGCTGGCGGCCCAGCCGGTCCCTGCGCGAATCGGTCGACGATTTCTGGGAGCACACCTCCGGTCGCCCACGAGCGGCCCTCGCCCCGGTCCACTGACCGGATTCCTCGCACACCAAGAGAAAGGCACGCTCATGCGGTTCCTCTACACCATGCTGCCCGGGATCTCCCATCTGTTCCCGCTCGTTCCGCTCGCCCAGGCGATGCAGGCCGAAGGACACGAGGTCCTGGTGGCCACCAACGGCCCGGCGGTCAAGGCCGCGATCAACGCGGGACTGCCCGCGTTCGAGGTCGCACCGGGTCAGGACGTGGACGAGCCAGGCCTGCGTCTGGGTGAGAGGCTGGCCAAAGGCGGGCTGACCGACGAAGAGGCCTTCGCCGCGGTCGGGGCGACCTTCGCGGAAATGGGCGGGATCATGCTCGACGGCCTGGTCGACGCCGCGACCCGCTGGCGCGCCGACGCGGTGGTGTACATGCCGATCTGCTTCGCCGGTCTCGCCGCCGCCAGGCTCGCCGGGGCCAAGGCGGTGGTGCACGGGATCGGCCACCGCAACCCGCTGCTGTGGGCGTTGTCCGCGATGGATCCGGTGGCGCGGGAGCGTGGGGTGGACAACCTGCTCGACGGCGCCGACGTCGAGATCAACATCAGTCCGAGCTCGCTGGAGAAGTTCAATCCGGACCTGCCGGAGAAGCCGATCGCCACCGCCATGGTGGATCTGCGGCATGCCCCGTACAACGGTGGCGCCGAGTTGCCGTCGTGGGCACTGGGCGAACCCGCCCGGCCGAGGGTGATCGCCACGCTGGGGTCGTCCGGGGTGACGGTCGGCGGCGGTGAACTGCTCACGGAGGTGGTGGCCGCCACCGCGGACATGGACGTGGAGCTGTTGCTGACGTCCGGAGGTGCCACGCTGACGGCGCTGGAGGCGCTGCCGGAGGCGAGCCGGGCGCACGTCCGGGTGGTCGAATGGCTTCCGCTGCGATCGATCCTGCCGAGTTGTTCCGCGATCGTGCACCACGCCGGGTCCGGGTCGATGTTCTCCGCCTACGCCGCGGGAGTGCCGCAGATCGGCATCCCGCACATCGGGAACGCCTCGGTCAACGCGGAGATCGCGGCGAAGCGCGGGGCGGGACTGGTCGTTCCCCCGGCGGAGGCCACCGGCGAGGTGGTCCGCGAGGCGCTCGGCGAGATTTTGGGCGGGGCTTCGTACCGGATCGCCGCGCAGGAGGTCGCCGCCGAGATGGCGGGGATGCCGCGTAGCTCCGAGGTCTCCGCGCGGCTGACCGAACTGCTGCGCTGATGGTGGCCGACGGCACGGCTTTCGTCTTCCCGGGTCAAGGGGCGCAACGGGTCGGCATGGGAGCCGATCTGCTGCGTGCCGAACCGCGCCTGGTCGGCGCGGTGTTCGAGGAGGCGGACGAGGTGCTCGGGCTGCCCCTGTCCCGATGGTGCCTGCGAGGGCCTGCCGAGAGGCTCGACGGAACGGCGGTCACCCAGCCCGCGGTCCTGATGACCAGCGTCGCCGCGCTGACCGTGCTGCGGGCCCGAGGGGTCCGGCCGGATGTGGTGGCGGGGCACAGTTTCGGCGAGTACGCCGCCTTGGTCTCCGCGGGCGCGCTCGACTGGCGCGATGCGCTGCGCCTGGTCCGGCGGCGCGGCCTGCTGGTGGCCGAGGCGGGCCGTCGCGCGCCCGGCGCGATGCTGGCCGTGGTCGGACTGGATCTCGCCACGGTGGAGAAACTGTGCGCCGAAGTCACCGCGACCGTCGGGGAACCGGTGGAGGTGGCCAACGACAACGAACCGCGGCAGGTGGTGGTCGCGGGCAGGCTGTCCGCGATCGCCGCGATGGAGGAGGCCGCGAAGGCCGCCGGCGCGGGCCGGGTGCGGCGGCTGGGGGTTTCGGCCGCCGTGCACTGCGGCCTGATGGCCGACGCCGAACGCGCGTTCGCCGCGGCGGTGGACGCGACCCCGCCGGCCGCGCCCCGGCTTCCGGTGTTCTCCGGGGTGACGGCCGGTCTGGTCCGCACGGGTGAGGAGGCCGCCGCGGTGTTGCGGCGTCAGCTCACCAGCCGGGTCCGGTGGACCGAGACGGTCAGGGCCGTCGCCGCGGCCGGGGCGGTGCGGTTCGTCGAAGTGGGCAACGGACAGGTGGTCGGCAGGCTGTGCCGCCGGATCATCCCGTCCGCGGCCGTCTTCCACACCAGCACTTCCTGGCAGCTCGCCGACGCGCTGGCGGCCACCGGGGGAGCGGTGGGCTGACCCGCTTCCCCGGCGGTCCCGCCAGGTCAGCGGAAGGCGTCCACGTGCTCGGCGGCCCACTGGGCGAAGGTCCTTGCCGGGCGGCCGGTGACCTGCTCCACCGTGGGCAGGACGGTGCGGGCCCGTTCCGGGGGATTGGTGCCCAGCCGCACGAGGGCCTCGACCTCGTCTTCCGCGAGACCTGATTCGCGCAGCTCACGACGGGCTTCCTCGACTCCCACCTCGATCGTCTTCAAAGGGCGGCCGAGCGCTTCGGAGAGCAGGCGGGCGGTCTCGACCGGAGTGAGCGACTGCGGTCCGGTGATCGTGTAGGCGCTGCCGTCGTGCCCGTCTTCGAGGAGTGCGGCCGCGGCCACCGCCGCGATATCGGCTTCGTGCACCATCGCGCTCGGGCAGTGGGCGAAGGGCAACGACACCGGCCGGTCCTCGCGGACCGAAGGCGCCCACTCCAGCATGTTGGACATGAACTCCACCGGTTGCAGATGCGTCCACTCCAGGCCGCTGTTCTCGGCGGCGGCCTCGACGGGCCCCGGCTCGAATCCGGTCAGCACGGTCACCCGCCGCACCCCCGCCTTCTTGATCAGGCCCAGCACCTGCTCGGCGTTCTCCAGTGGCGCGTAACCCTCCCCGCCGAACGTGATCAGGTGCAGCGCCGTGACGCCGTCGAGAGCCGCGGGCAAGGTCTCCGGACGGGTGAGGTCACCCGCGACCACCTGCACGCCTTCCGGCAGCTTGGCGCGCAGCGGATCCCGGGTCATGGCCCGGACGTCGTGGCCACCGCGCACCAATTGGCCGACCAGGTGCCTGCCGACGGTTCCGGTCGCCCCGGTCACGAGAATGGTCATCGTTTCTCCTCCGAACGTCGTCGTGATCCGGCATCGAGCGGATGTTCCCCGCTCGCGCCGGGCCTCGGCGGGAAGGCGCCAGAAGCCCGGCTTCACCGCCGCCAGAACGCGTCTGGCGGCGTCTGGCGGGACGCGGCTCACAGCTTCCAGGCGATCTCCCTTCCCGGCCGGTAGCCACAGTTAGCTCCGGTGTGGACGGACGCGCGGAGGAACTCCGCGGCGGCCGGATGCCGTTCTCCCAGCCGCCGCAGGGAGTCCCGGATCCGGCCGGTCACCGCTTTGCGGGCGCGTTCCGCCTCGTCGCCGAGACGGCGGGTCCGGCCGTGGAGACCGGTGGCCCGGCGAAGCTGGTCGAGCAGGGCCTCACGTTCACGGTCCAGCGACGCCGCCAGGACGTCGTTCTCCAGCTCGGTGGCCCGTTCGAGTTCGTCGTCGAGCAGGCGCAAACGTTCGCGGAACCGGGTTTTCGACTGTTCGTCGAGGACGGGATCGCCGCCGAGCCCCCGGGCGGCGGTGACGAGTTCGCCGCCTGCCGGGTTGAGCAGCCGCACCGCGGGTACGTCGCTTCCCGGATGCCTGAGCAGGTAGTGCAGATCGCGCAATCCCTTGGCGTCCGGCAAGGTCACGGATCGGCCGTCGAAGCCGATGGTCCACACGTCGCCGTCGAACCGGAACACGTTCGCGCCACCGGTGGGCGCCGGAGCCTTGATCCGTTCGGCGAAGCCCGTCATGCCCAGCTCCGCCGCCTCGGCGGTGGCCGTCGCGACCAGCTCCGCCGCGGTGGCCTCGTCCCCCGGCCCGGCCCGGCCGCGCAGCGCGCCGGCGAGCGAGAGCCGGGCTTCCAGCGACCACGGCCGCGCGTGCAGCCGGTCGGCCGCCACCCTGGCCTGGGTGAACCCGCGGACGGCGTCGTCCCATCGGTGCTCCGACGCGTCGAGTTTGGCCATCCACAAGGAAAAGGGACCGTCGACCGTGGCTCCGGCGGTGACCGCCCATTGCCCGAGCAGTGGCCGGAGCGTGTCGCGGGCGGCCGCGCACAGTGCGGCGTCCCCGGAGGCGGCGGCGGTCTGGGCCTGGAACCGGATCCAGAGCGGGGCGAACCAGCCATGGTGGTGATCCTGTGCCCCTTCGGCGGCGAATTCCTCGAGATACCGCAGGGCGTGGTCGAGCTCGCCCTTCTGGATCGCGGTGGTCGCCTTGATCAACCGCGGATACGGATGGGTGTCGTCGCCCATGTCGGCGAGCAGGCGTTCGGCCTCGTCGAAGCGGCCCTGTGCCAGTTCCAGCGCCCACCGGAGATGTCTGCTGACCCGGATGCTGTTGACGTAGGGCTGGTCGCTGCTGGCCATCGCGGCGTCGATGGCGGCGCGGGCATCGTCGAAGCGTCCGGCGAGCGTCGCGAAGGTGGCCTGGCTCCAGCCCGCTTCGAACCGGAACCAGGCCAGTCCGGAGCGCTCGGCCATGGCGACGAAACCTCGGTGTTCTTCCCGGCAGCGGGGATCGCCTCGTTCGAGCAAGGCGCCCACCCGCAGCTGCGAGGCCTGGAGTTCGAGGGCGAGGTCACCGGTGCGCCGGGCGAGCACGGTGACCTCCTCGGTGATGGCCAGCCGCTCGGTCGCGGTGCCGGGGCCGAGGATGGCGTCGTGCCTGGCGATCAGGCACTTGGCCAGCGCCTGGTCGTCGTGCCCCGCCCTGGCCGCCGAGGTGGCGTGCGCGCTCAGTTCCCTGGCGGCGCGGTCGAGACCGCCGGGCTCGCCGGCGTCGCCGACGAGTTTGAGGTAGGCCATCGTGACCAGGTCGACCTCGATCTTGTCCTTTCTGGTCGGATGGCTCAGGCCGAGCAGGGTCAGCGCCGCGTCGGCCAGCAGCTCGTGTTCGTCCAGCTCCCCGGCGCGGCGTATGACGCTCTCGAAGGTGCGCCGTCCGCCCTCGAGTTCGGCGGAGAGATATTGCGCGGTGCCGAGGTCGAGGGCGATCCGCATCCATTGTCTCGGGTGGCCTTCAGGGAGGGTGTCGAGCGCTCGTTGGTAGTGGCGCGCCGCCTCCTCCCAAGCCAATCTGCGTGACGCGTCCTCCGCGGCGTCGAGAAGGATGCCGACCACTTCGGCCGCGGTCAGCAAGGAGGCGGCCCGAGTGGCGTGCTTGGCCAGATCCGCCGGCATGACTTCTCTGGCCAGCGAAGGACGTTTGCGCAGCCCGCGAACCACCGCGGCATGCAGTTCGCGCCGCGACTTCTCGTCGAGGGAGTCGTAAAGCAGCTCTCGCACCAAATCGTGTGCGAACGCGTGACGGCCTTCGCCGGCGTGCACGATGAGCCGCGCGGAAACCGCCTGGTCCAGTAAGGCGTCGAGCCGCGGCTCCGCCTTCACCGCTTTGAGGAGCTTGCGGGAGAACTCGCGGCCGAGTACCGCGGCCCTGGTCAGCGTTACGGTCACTTCTGGAGGCAGGGAAGCCAGCCGCCGGTCCAGTGCCGCCCGGATTCCCGGTGTCACGCCGGTGAGGAAACCGTTGCTGTGCCAGAGATGGGCCACCTGCTCGATGAAGAAGGGGTTGCCGCCGGTGCGCAGGTGGATTTCCGAAACCGTGGCGGCGTCCGGGGCGCGGCCGGTCGTGCGGGCCACCAGTTCGCTCACCCCGCTCTGGTCGAGCCCGGCGAGCGGGAGCACGGTCGCTCTGGCGACCAGTTCGGACAGCAACGCGCCGAGCCGGTGTCCCGGCGGCTCGATCTCGGCGTCGCGATAGGTGCCGATCACCAGCACGCGGTAGAGGCCGATGTGCTGGGTGACGAACTGGAGCAGCTTGACCGAAGCTCGGTCGGCCCAATGCAGATCCTCCATCACCACCACGACCGGCCGATGTCGTGAGGCCGCGGTCAGCAGGGTCGTGACCGCGTCGTGGAGCCGAAATCCCCGGTCGCCGGCACTCGGCGAGGGATTTTCGCCGAGGAGGGCGGAAAGCGGCTTGAGCACCGCCGCCTCGGTGTCGGCCCATTCCCGGGGACGGGCACGCCGGTAGCGGCGGATCAGCTGGATCCACGGCCAGTAGTCCGGTGCCCCTTCCTCGCCCCAGCAGGCGCTGTCGAGTAGGAGCGTCTCGGGGGCCGAGGCACCCTGGACGGCGTGGGCGACCAGCGTCGACTTGCCGATTCCCGCCTCACCCGTGACCAGGACGAGGCCTCCGTGGGATTCCCGTACGCGCCGGATCTCCGCGGCCAGCACTGCGGCGGGGTGCTCGCGTGCGATCGGTTCCGATGTCACCACGTTGCGTAGTTTACGGTGTCAACATAAACTTGTGCCCGTTGTCGCCCGAACAGCTCAGCCGACCGGCTGTCGGTCCTGTATTATACAGCTTATGACAGGTTCTCGGTCCGAGCGCCTGATCGGCGAACTGCGGGAACGGATCGCGCTCGCCGATTACGGGCCTTCCGGGAGTCTCGAGAGCGAAGCGGAATTAGGACGCCGGTACCAAGTGAGCCGGGTGACGGTGAGGCGCGCTCTGGAGCAGCTTCGCGCGGAAGGATTGCTGGTCTCCCGCAAGGGAGCGGGCTGGTATGTCGTTTCCGACGCCTCGTTCGGGCAATCGCTCGCGTTGGGCAGTTTCCAGCACGCCGGTTCGGCGGTCGCCGAGGCGGGAGTCCCGCTCGTGCGCGCGGTCGCCGAATACGGCTACGTCCCCGCGCCCGGCAGCGTGACCCGGTTGCTGGAGCTGCCCGGCAGTGCGGAAGTGCTGCGTGTCCAGGCGTTACGGCGGGCCGGGGCGACGCCGCTGGACGTGGTCACCGAATGGGTTCCGCTGGCGCAGGCGGCGCCGATCAGCCGGGCCGACGCCGAGGATCCGGGTATCTGGGAGGTCCTCCGCCGCCACGGTCACCGCATCGCCGTCGTCCGGCAGAGCATCGCCGCCGCGGCCGCCTCGCCGCGCGTCGCGGAGCTGCTCGACGTTCCGCCCGCCACCCCCGTGCTGCTGGTCCGCCGGCTCGCGGTGGGGCCGGACGAACGGCCGATCGCCTTGTCCGAGCACCGCTATCTCGGGCACCGGTTCCGGCTGGAGGTCGAGTTCCGCGGCTGGCCTGCCACCGCCGTCGCCGAACCGCCCGGGGTCGCCCCGATCATCCCCACCGAACAGGAAGGCTGACATGCGTCTCCTCGTCACCGGAGCGGCCGGATTCATCGGTTCCCACTTCGTCCGCCACTGGGTGCGCGAGCATCCGGACGACAGCGTC
Organism: Amycolatopsis sp. TNS106; assembly: GCF_019330265.1. Classification (NCBI taxonomy): domain Bacteria; kingdom Bacillati; phylum Actinomycetota; class Actinomycetes; order Pseudonocardiales; family Pseudonocardiaceae; genus Amycolatopsis; species Amycolatopsis sp. TNS106. The sequence goes on from NZ_CP024972.1 coordinate 7,099,954, forward strand.
GTCGCGCTGGACGCGCTGACCTACGCGGGCACCGAAACCAACCTGGCCGACGTGCGCGAACGGATCACCTTCGTGCACGCCGACATCGCCGACGCCGAACAGGTGCTGCGCGAGCACGACATCGAGGTGATCGTCAACTTCGCCGCCGAGTCCCACAACAGTCTCGCGATCCTCGATCCGGGCCGGTTCTTCCGCACCAATGTGCTGGGGACACAGGCCCTCCTGGAGGCCGCTCGCCAGTCCGGTGTCGGACGCTTCCACCACATCTCCACCTGCGAGGTCTACGGGGATCTCGCGCTGGACGCCGAACAAGCCTTCACGGAAGAGTCGCCGTACCGGCCGCGTACGCCGTACAACGCCAGCAAGGCGGGTGCCGATCACGCCGTCCGCGCCTATCACGAGACCTTCGGGCTGCCGGTCACGATCACCAACTGCGCGAACAACTACGGCTCCCATCAGTTCCCGGAGAAGGTGCTGCCGCTGTTCACCACCCACGCGCTGGACCGCAGGCCGCTGCCCGTCTACGCCTCCAAGGACAACCGTCGCGAATGGATCCACGCCCTGGACCACGTCCGCGCCATCGAAGCGGTGCTCGACCGGGGCCGGATCGGCGAGACCTATCACGTGGGCACCGGAGACGAGGCCAGTGTCGGGCAGATCGCGAACCTGGTGCTGGAGGAACTCGGACTTCCCGCGTCGCTGCAACGGGAAGTGCCCGACCGGCCGGGCCACGACCGCCGCTACCTGCTGGACTCCACCAAGATCCGCCGCGAACTCGGCTGGAAACCCTTGGTGGGCTTCGAGGCCGGAATGCGTGAGACCGTCCGCTGGTACGCGGACAATCGTGACTGGTGGGAGCCGCTGCGCGACCGTTCCCCGGTGACCGAGGGCGTTTGGACCGGCTAGGCCTGCTCCTCTCGAGACGTGACGCCCGCCGCCGGACGCCAGGTCAGGTGTTCCGGACCGCCGCTTCCCGCGCCGGGCGGATCCGGCTCAGCTGCAGGAGGCTGAAGCCGAACAGCAGGACACCGAGCGGAACGTGAACCGCGGTGACGTGCGCCAGCCCGAGGAACACCTGTACCAGCGTGAGCCCGAGGAACACGGCCGACGGCAGGATCGGCTTGGGGGAGCCGCCGCCCGGGCGCCACACGAGGATCGCGGTGAGCACGTGCAGCGTCGCGACGATGAACAGCGTGTAGGACGTGGCGCTGTGCAGTGCCTGACCGCTCGGCACGGTCAGCAGGAGACCGGCGGAGATCGGGGTGAGGAAGACGGCCAGGGTCTGCACGGCGATCGCGACGCGCAACGGGGTCGGCATGGGAACTCCTTCGGGTGGAAGTGTCCCCACGTCGACGAGGGAGCCACCGGAAACGTGACAGTCGTGCGCGGGAAAGAGCCGACGGCTTGACATGCAGCCATGTGGCTGCCTAATCTGCAAAAGGCAGCCGCGAGGCTGCATATCAGGGAGTGCGGCAATGGACGAGGTCTTCAAGGCATTGGCGGACCCCAGCCGTCGCCGGTTGCTCGACGACCTGAACACCCGCAACGGGCAGACCCTGCGCGAGCTGTGCGCCGGGCTGGACATGGCGAGGCAGTCGGTCAGCAAGCATCTGGACGTCCTGGAGGCGGCCAATCTGGTGACCACGGTGCGTCGTGGCCGCGAGAAGTTCCACTACGTGAACGCGGAGCCGATCAACGCGATCGCCGAGCGCTGGATCGACCGCTACCACCAGGGCCGCGTCGACGCGCTCGCCGACCTCAAGAAGGCATTGGAGCAGGAACCCATGAGCACCGACGAATTCGTGTACACCAGCTACATCAGGACGACGCCGGAGCGGCTTTGGCGGGCGCTCACCGATCCGGTCTTCACCAAGCAGTACTGGGGTTGTGAGTTCACTTCGGACTGGAAGCCCGGGTCGGCGATGGCCTGGGAGCAGCTCGGCGTGAAGCTGGAGGACCCCGAACAGGTCATCCTCGAATCCGACCCGTACCGGCGGCTGTCCTACACGTGGCACACCTTCACGCCGGAGTTCGCGAAGTCGGTGGGCCTCGACGACGACGTGTCGGCGAAGCTGCAGGCCGAATCGCGGTCGAAGGTCACCTTCGATCTCGAGCCCGTCGGCGACACGGTGAAACTGACCGTGGTGCACGACGGTTTCGACCCGGGCAGCACCGCGCTGGAAATGGTCAAGGGCGGCTGGCCGTCGATCCTGTCGAGCCTCAAGACGTTGCTCGAGACCGGAGAGCCGCTGCCCGATCCCGCGTAACCGGGTCGACGTCGACGGGGTGATCGGGCACGATGCGCAGCGTGCCCCTGGAGATCGCCTGCGACGAGTCCGGGTCCGAGGGCGAGAAACTGATCGGCGGGCAGACCGGCGTGTTCGCGCACGCGGGGGTCCGGCTGAGCCTCGACGAGGCCGCCGCCTGCCTGGTCGAACTGCGGCGAAGGATTCGTTCGCCGGCGGTCGAGTACAAGGCGAACCATCTTCTCCGGACGAAGCACCGGCGGGTCCTCGAATGGTTCCTCGGGCCGCTCGGCCCGGTCCACGGGCGAGCGCACGTGTACCTCGTGGACAAGAAGCGGCTGCTGGCGAACGAACTGCGCGCGCTCGCCGGTCCCGGCCTCCGGCCGGACGACGAACTCCTGGCCGCGTTCAACGACGTGCTGCGGGCCAGGAATCGCCGGGATCCGGCGACGGGGTCGTTCTTCGCGATGGCCGGGGACACCGCGGAATTGAGGGCGAAGGTCGCCGAGGCGCGTGACGCCAAGGCCCTCGATCCGCTGGTGCCCGCGATCCTCCGCGCCGTCGAATACTGGAGCGCGGGCGGGGAGCAGGTGTTTCTCGTCCACGACGAACAACCGTCGCTCAAAGGGGACCGGCTCGCCAGGATCGAAGCGAGTCCCGGATTGGCCGGGGTGAAGTTCGTGGATTCACGGACCGATCCGCGGGTGCAGGCCGCCGATTTCCTGGTGGGTGCCGCCCGCCGGATCGCCGAGGACGAATTGAACGGGAACGGCGACCGGATCTTGACCGGATTGCTCGCGCCGTATGTCGATTCGGCGTCCCTCTGGTACTGATTCACTCCATGGCGCACCGAATCGCTCGGGTGGACGGTTGCCCGGTGCGGTCGCGGGCTGGAAACGTCGGAACGGATCCGACACCGGCCCGGGAGGCACTCGCAGATGCAGGCTTTCACCTTGCCCGAGTTCTACGTGCCGCATCCGGCCAGGATGAATCCGCACCTCGAAGCGGCGCGGGCGCACAGTATGGCCTGGGCGAGGCGAATGGGGATGCTCGATTCACCGTCGCCGTCCGGCGATGTCGTCTGGACCGAACAGGCACTGGCGAAAATGGACTACGCGCTGCTCTGCGCGCATACCCATCCGGACTGTGACGGGCCGTCCCTCGATCTGGTCACGGACTGGTACGTCTGGGTGTTCTTCTTCGACGACGATTTCCTCGCGCAATTCAAGTACACCCGGGACACCGAAGGCGCGAAGGCTTATCTGGACCGCCTGGAAATGTTCATGACCGGCCCGGGGGAAACGTCGCCGGCGCCGGGGAATCCCGCCGAAGCCGGGCTGGAGGATCTTTGGGCGCGCACCATTCCCTCGATGTCGGAGGCATGGCGACGGCGTTTCGTCACCAGTACGCACAATCTGATGGTCGAATCGCTCTGGGAACTGGACAACATCGACCGCGGCCGGATCGCGAACCCGATCGAATACGTCCAGATGCGTCGGCGGGTCGGCGGTGCGCCGTGGTCGGCGAACCTCATCGAGTACGCCGTCGGCGCCGAGGTGCCGGACCGGATCGCGGCGACCAGGCCGATGGAGGTCCTGCGCGACACGTTCGCCGACGCCGTCCACCTTCGCAACGATCTCTTTTCCTACCAACGAGAAGTGCGCGAGGAGGGGGAGAACTCCAACGCGGTCCTCGTCTTGGAGAAATTCCTCGATTGCCCGACGCAGGAGGCCGCCGATCTCACCAACGCCCTGCTGACCTCGCGGCTGCAGCAGTTCGAGAACACCGCGCTCGTCGAGGTTCCCGCGCTGCTGGCCGAACGCGACGTCTCGCTGTCCGAGCAGATCGCGGTCGGTCTTTACGTCAAGGGTCTGCAGGATTGGCAGTCCGGCGGGCACGAATGGCACATCCGGTCGAGCCGGTACATGAACGAGGGCGCGGCCTCCGGTGGCCATGGGCTGGGCCTCGTCCAGCGGGTGCGGCAGCAGGCACCGCCGCCGTTCGCGAAGGTCGGGCAGCTGCCCCTGCCGGAATTCCGCATGCCGTACCCCGTGCGCACCAGCCCCCACCTCGCCGCCGCCCGCGAGTACGCGCCGGGCTGGGCACGGGAGATGGGGATGTTCGAGGAAGGCGGGATCTGGGACGAGCGCCGCATGCGCGGCATCGACCTGCCGCACTGCGCCGCGATGATCCACGCGGACTCGGATCTCGACCAGCTCAAGCTGTCCTCGGACTGGCTGACCTGGGGAACTTACGGCGACGACTACTTTCCGCTGGTCTTCGGGATGAGAAGGGACCCCGTCGCCGCGAAACTGTGCAGTGACCGTCTTTCCCTCTTCATGCCGCTCGACGGCGAGCCGATGCCGGAGCCGTCGAACCCGGTCGAGCGCGGGCTCGAGGACCTGTGGAACCGCACCGCCGGACCGCTGGCGCCACCCGCGCGGGCGGAGTTCCGGCAGGCGATCGAGAGGATGACGGCGAGCTGGGTCTGGGAGGTGGCGAACCAGGCGCAGAACCGGGTCCCCGACCCGGTCGACTACGTGGAGATGCGGCGGCGGACGTTCGGTTCGGACCTGACGAAGAGCCTCGCCCGGCTCCGGCTCGGCGAGGTCGTACCCCCGGAGATCTACCAGAACCGGGTGCTGTTCGAACTCGACACCGCGGCACAGGACTACGCGGCTTTCTCCAATGATCTCTTCTCCTATCAGAAGGAGGTCGAGTACGAGGGCGAGGTGCACAACCTCGTCTATGTCGTCGAGCGTTTCCTGGACGTCGGCCGGATCGAGGCCCGTGACATCGCGGCCCGGCTGATGAACGCGCGGATGGACCAGTTCGAGCAGCTCGCCGACGAGGGCCTGCCGCGGATGTGCGACGACCTCGAACTCGACGACGACGTCCGCGCGGTGCTGACCCGATACGCGGACAACATGAAGGACTGGATGGCCGGAATCCTGGAATGGCACCGGAAATGCGTGCGGTACACGCCGGAGGAGCTGGAGCGCCTCAGCACTCCCGCGCCGCCGCCGTCGTTCTCGCTCGTGCCGAGCGGGATCGGCATGTCGGCCTGGCGGATCGGGAGTGGGGCGCGGTAGGTGCTCACTGCGGCCATGGCCCGTGGTGTGTCGCGAAAGCCACTTTCGCGACGTTGGGTGTCTCGAAAGTGGCTTTCGCGACGTTGGTGGGGGTCTGTTGGTGGTGGGTGTGTTGTGAAAGCCGCTTTCGCAACCTTGAGCGTTGCGAAAGCGGCTTTCGCAACACGTGGGCCTGGCGCCAGCCCGCCCGCCGCTGTCGGGGTGTGTCGCGAAAGCCACTTTCGCGACATGCGATCCCGGCGCCAGCCGCCCCGCCGCTGCCGAAGTGCGCCCCGAAAGTGGCTCGCGGCAAGAAAACCCAAAGCGCACCAGGGGGTGAGGGGGCCTTTCCCGGCCATCCGATGCGGGAAAAGCCCCTCGCCCAGGCCTAGAACGCGGTGAGGACGATCCGCGCGGTCCGCGGGTCCCCGTCGTGCACCAGCGACTCGAAGTGCCCGACGTCGTCGAAGGCGAATCCGTACGCCTTCCCGTCGACCATCTGCTCGTGCACGATCCGCGAGTAGTGGTCGGTCACGGACTGCTTGTAGAACTGGCTCGCGTCATAGGTCGGCTGCGTGTGCAGGGTGCCGAGGGTCGAGCGGTGCAGCGCCGCGCACAGCGTCCGCGCGATCGGGCCGACGACCTGGTCGTTCGGCGCGTGCAGCCGTCCGTCGCAGTTGAAGACGTCGCGAGTGCTCGGCTTGGTGAACGACGCGACCGTGGCGCCCGAGGTGTCGGTGAAGCGCAGGACGTCGTCCCCGCCGGTCCGGCCGGTGAACTTCTTGCCGGGTTCGGCCTCGAACGGGACCACGGTCAGCGGTGTCGACTTGTAGGCGTTCCAAGCGCTCGTGACGTAGCCGTCGAGGTAGGTCCCGCTGAACTTGCCGGTGTCGAGACCCTTGCCCGGCGCGAGGACCCGCAACCGGTCGCGTACCAGGTTCGAGAAACCGGACTGTCCTTGGACGGCGTTGAAGATGGCTTCGCGGCCGCCCGCCTTGAGCCGTCCGGCCTCCTTGTTCGTCCCGGCCCCGTTGGTGAGCCCGACGGCGTGCGGCACGCTGAACATGTCGACCTGCGAGCTGTTGATGAACAGCCCGCCGTTGTCGTAGGTGAATTCGCTCCAGTCGAACAGGATGTCCCGGTTCGGGTCGCCGTCGGCCCACGGTGCCGGCTGCACCAGCCCGTCCGGGGTGAGGAAGAACTTGATCTTCTGCCCGAACGACAGGTAGACGCGGCCCGAGAGCATCCGCGGGATCCGCAGCGTGGTCGAGCCGCCGTTGCCGGGGCCCGCGATCGAGACGTCCGGCGCGGGGCTCGGCGGGTTCGCGCCCGGCGGCCACGGGGTGAAGGTGCCGCCGGCGTCGACGTAGCCGAGTTTCCCGGTGTTGAGGTTCGTGCCGAGCACGTAGAGGTGGACCGCGTCGGAGCGGTTCGAATTGTTGGTGACGGTCAGCGGCAGCGGATCGGGACCGGCCGCGACCGCGGTGGGTGCCGAGAGGGCCGATACTCCGGTGACCAGGGGGAGGGCGACCGTCAACGCGGTCAAGACGCGCCGGATCTTCTTGCGGATGCGCACAGTTCACTCCTCGGCGGAATCCCGCCGCGGAGCGTGGACGCGCCGCGGCGGTGCTTGCGGATGTCGGCCGGGGGCGCGTTCCCGGCCTGGGCGTGACCTTGGCGAGGGGTCTCAGCACGGGAAGTTACGTCGCCGGACGCGGAGATGTCCAGACCACTGGTGGGAATCTGTCCGATTTTCCGCCTGGCCGGACAATTTGTCGCGGGCGGTTTAGCCGATTGAGACGGCCGGAATCGTCGACTACCGTGGGCTGGGTTCCGTCCTGGACCCCGGCGGCCGGGTTTTCTCATCCGTGGGGAGCGGGACATGAGCGACGAGTTTCCGATGCGAAGAACCGGCGGCGGAGAGACGTGGGTTTCCCCCGCCTCCTGGGACGGCCTCGCCAAAGCCGCGGTGGACGGCGAGCCGAACGCCATGGACGACCTCATGGCCGCCCTCGTGCCGTGGGCGCGGCAGTACGCCGAAACCCGCCTCGGCGGCCATGAGCTGACTTATCTCGAACCGGCCGACGTGGCACAGGAGATCTGCCTCGCGGTCTTCGTCGCGATCCCCGGATACGGCAGGCGCGGCGGCTCCTTCCTCTTCCTCCTGCGCGCCATCGCGGCGAACAAGGTCGCCGACGTCTTCCGGAAGGCCGCGCGGAGCAGGCAGGTGCTGACCGGCGAGCTCCCCGAACGTCCGGCGGGGGCCGCGGAGGAACCCGAGCAACGTGCCCTGCGGACCGATCTCGGCCGACGGCTCGGCAGGTTGATGCGGACGCTGCCGACCTCGCACCGGGAGGTGCTGGGAATGCGGGTGATCGGTGAGCTGACGTCGAACGAGACCGCGGCGGCGCTCGGGACGACGTCGTCCCGGGTGCGGGTGACCAAACACCGCGCGATCAGCAGGCTGCGCGCCTGCGCTCAGCGCCAGGACGCCTTGAGCTGAATACGGATCAACAGCCGGACAAACGGATTCTCCCGTTTGGCACGGGTTTCGAGAATGCGAACGCACATGGCCCCTCCAGAGCTCGCCGACGAGTGCCGTTGCCGGGGGCCGGGGACAAGCGGTCTCGGATTCCACCCTAGGCGTGGACCGGAGAACCGGAACCGGCCGAACGGACCATTGAGCGCGAGCGATTCGTCACCGGAACAGGGAAGAATGGTCCCGCCATGGAGATTCGACGGCATGATCGCGCCGCTTCGGTCTGGGCGAAGATGTGTTTTCTCGCTTCGGCGACCGATTCACCGATCTCGATCGAACACGCCTGCGTCATTTGCGGTGAGGTCCTCGACGCGGCGGGTGTCGGGCTCGCGCTCATCGGCGGCGGAGGTCTCGCCGAGCCGGTCTTCGCCACCGACGAACGCAGTCGCGAATTGGAGGATCTGCAATTCACCTTGGGCGAAGGTCCCGCGGTCGAGGTGGCGCGCGGCGGTATGCTCGTCGTGGTAACCGATGTGACCAGTTCGGAGGCATCACTCCGATGGCCGATATTCACGCCGGAGGCGATTGACCGGAGCGTGAAATCGATCATCGCGGTGCCGATTCAGGCCGGTGCGATCAAGGTGGGCGTTGTCGACTGTTATCGCGAATTCGCCGGGGCCCCGTCAAGGGAGAGCCGGGCGCAAGCACTCGTCTGCGCCGAAGCGGTGATCGCCATCGCCATCGCGGAGGCCGCCGGCGGGCCAGGACCGGCCGGAATGATCGATCGAGCATTCGACGGCAGGCGCGACCGGGTGCATCAGGCCGCGGGCATGGTGTCGGTCCAGCTCGGCATCGGGCTCGGGGACGCGCTCGCGCGTTTGCGTGCCCACGCCTACGCCAACGACCGGAAGCTCGACGAGGTGGCCACGGACGTGGTGCTTCGCCGGGTCACCCTCCGGCCCGAGCCCTGACGGACGTGAGCCCAAGGAGACAGCAGAGACGATGACCGACCTGACGGCCGGCTTACGCGAGACCTTCGTCCAGTTGGCGGACACCCTCGTCGACGACTTCGACCTCGTCGAGTTCCTCGATCTGTTCGCGTGCAGATGCGTCGAACTGCTCGGTGTCGGCACCGCCGGCCTGCTGCTCGCCGACGCGCGCGGCGCCCTCACGATGGTCGCCGCGTCCGATGAAAAGACCCGCCTGCTCGAATTGTTCCAGCTGCGGAACTCGGAGGGGCCGGGCCTGGACTGCCACCGGAGCGCCGAGCCGGTGGTCTGCCCGGATCTGGCGCGCGCGGGCGAAGGCTGGCCCAAGTTCTCCCGAGAGGCGGAAAACGCCGGATTCCGTTCCGTGTACGCCTTGCCGATGCGGCTTCGTGAAGACGTGATCGGTGCGCTGAACCTTTTCGACTCCCGCCCCGCGTCGCTCGATGACGACGGCTTGTGTTTGGCGCGAGCGCTCGCGGACATCGCCACGATCGGCATCCTGCATCACCGGACTTGGCAGCGGCAGGAGATCGTCACCGCGCAGCTCCAGACCGCGTTGAACAGCAGGGTGCGCATCGAGCAGGCGAAAGGCGTGCTCGCCGAACGGCTCCGGGTTTCGGTGGACGACGCGTTCGGCGTACTGCGCGCCTACGCGCGGAGCAACAATCGCAAGATCCTTTCCGTGGCGAACGGGATTGTCGACCGCAAGGTGGAAATCCCACGCTGAACGATACCGATTCGGCGCTTGTCCGCCCTTCGGCGATACCTAGACTGGCTGGGTGTTTTCCTTGGAGCAGCTGGTGAGTTTCGTCGCGGTGGCCGAGGAACTGCACTACGGCCGGGCGGCGGAGCGGCTCTCGATGACCCAGCCGCCGTTGAGCAGGCGAATCCAGTTGCTGGAGCGCGAACTGGGGGTCGAGCTTTTCGACCGGACGCACCGCGCGGTCCGGATGACCCCGGCCGGCCGGGTTTTCCTCGCCGAGGCGAGAAAGATCCTTCGTTCGGCGCAAGAGGCGACGCTGTACGCCCGGCGGGCGAAGAAGGGCGAGGCCGGGGTCGTCTCGCTCGGTTTCACCGCCACGGCGGCGTATTCCTCTCTCGAACGCGTCATCGCCGTGGCGAACGCCGAAGTGCCCGGTGTCGATCTGGTGCTCCGGGAGTTGGTGACGGCGGCGCAGGTGGAGGAGCTGCTGGCGGGTGGGATCGACCTCGGCCTGATCCGGCCGCCGGTCGCGGGAGCCGACGTGGTGACCCTGCCGCTGTGGCGGGAGCGGCTGCTGGCGGCGTTGCCGTCGGCGCATCCTTTGGCGCGGCGCAAGAAGAATCCCGATGTCCGCGACTTCGACGGCGAGCCGTTCATCATGTACTCGCCGTCGGAGGGCCGTTACTTCCACGACCTGGTCGTGGCGGTGTTCCGCTCCGCCCGGGTGCTGCCGGAGTACACGCAATATCCCTGTCAGGTGCATACGGTGCTCGCCTTGGTGAAGGCGGAACTCGGGGTCGCGCTGGTCCCGGCCGCGGCCGCCGTGCTGCGCTTCGAGGGAGTGGTGCTCCGTCCGGTGGACGGGGTCGAGAACCGCCCGGTCGAACTCGAACTGATGTGGCGGCGGAGCAACGACAATCCGGCGCTCGGCGCGTTGCTCGCCGCCGTCGGCAACCAGGTGCGACGAGCTCGTCAGTCCACTGTGGACTGAGTGGGCCAGGCGTCGCCCCATTCGGCGTCACGGGCCGCGCGGTAGGCCGTGCCGTGCCGTTTGGTGACGATCGTTTCGGTGAGCCCGGCTCCGGCGCAGAGCGAGAGGCCGACCATGCCCTTGCGTTTGACCGGATGCCGCAGGATACGGGCTTCGGCGCGTTCCGGTGCCGTGCGCGAAGCGACGACGTAGGAGAATTTCTCGTCCTCGAAGCCGAGCGTCGCGGACTTGAGCTGGCGGTGCAGGCCGGTGCGCGGGAGCCGCGCGGAGAAATGGCACCAGTCCTTGCCACGCGGGATCGGGCACGCGCCCTCGTGCGGACAGGGCGCGACCAGGGAGAGCCCGAGTCCGACGAGCTGATCCCGCGCTTCGACGATCCGTTCGTAACCCGCGGGGGTGCCGGGCTCGATCAGGACGAGCGTCCCGGCCTTCGCCGACAGCCAGCGGACGGCGTCGGACCGGCGGGCTTCGGGCAGTTCGCCGAGGACATAGGAGAGGGTCACCAGATCGGCCTCCGGCGCGGGCGCGGCCGGGTCGATCAGGCCACGTCGCCAGGTCGAACCCCGGACGGCCTTGTCCCCGGCCTTCCCCGCGAGCCGCCGTCCCAGCGCGATCGCGCCCGGGACCTGTTCGACGACGGTGCTCTCCTCCAGCGACGGCCACACGTCGGCCGCCGCCCAGATCGCGGCACCGGTCCCGCCCCCGACGTCGATCTGCGTCCGCGGAGCGAACCCGGGAGCGCGGAGGGCGGCTTCGGCGAGAACGGCGTGTACGGCCGCGTACGTGGCGGGCATCCGGTAGCCCGCGTACGCCGCGATGTCGACCTCGGAAGAGAGGATGGGCGCGCTCGCGGGGTTGTTCTCGCGGTAGCGCGTGCTGAGCCGCTCGACGGATTGCGTCAGCCTGTTCTGCGGGTACTTGCCCAGCTCTTCGTCGAGGGCGGAGCGGAGGGTTTCGGGGAGTGAGGCCACGAGGGCTCATTCTCTCATGGGTCCTTGACCTGCGGTTTTCCGGCTGCTCGAATATCCGCGGAAGAAAGTTCGGGGACCGTGTCGAAACCGGGTAAGCCCGATCGACGCGTAGATGTGGCAGGGACGAGCCCCGCCGGGAACGGAGACGCGAGATGCGGTTCATGGTGATCGTCAAGAGCGACGAGAAGAGCGACGTGGCCGGTGCGCAGCCGAGCGCCGAGGACCTTCAGGAGATGGGGAAGTTCAACGAGGAGCTGGTGAAGGCCGGCGTCATGCTCGCGGGTGAGGGCCTGCTCCCCAGTTCCGAGGGTTTCCGCATCCAGTACTCCGGCGCCACCGAGGCCAGGGTCGTCGACGGGCCGTTCGCCGAGAGCAAGGAGCTCATCGCGGGTTTCTGGATCCTGCAGGTCAAGGACAGGGCCGAGGTCATCGAATGGATGAAGCGCGCGCCGTTCCGCGAGGGCGAGATCGAGATCCGCCGGATCGCGGAGATGGAGGACTTCGACAACGCGACCCCCGAGATCGTCGAGCACGAGCAGCGGCTGCGGGAGCAGGCCGAGGCGAACTAGTGGTTGCGGTCGTCGCGCCGACGATGTTGATTGGTCGGCGTGACGGCAACAGCAGACCCCCGTTCGGCGATCGACGCGGTGTGGCGGATCGAATCGGCCCGCCTCATCGCCGGCCTCGCGCGGATGACGCGCGATGTCGGACTCGCGGAGGAACTGGCGCAGGACGCGCTGGTCGCCGCGCTCGAACAGTGGCCTGAGTCGGGCGTCCCGAGGAACCCGGGCGCCTGGCTCATGACCACGGCGAAACGCCGCGCCGTCGACACCTTCCGGCGCAACGAGCGGTATGAGAAGAAGCTCGGCGAGATCGGCCGCGAGCTGGAGTTCGAGGAGGATCCCGACTTCACCGCGGCTCTCGACGACCACATCGAGGACGATCTGCTGCGGCTGGTGTTCACCGCCTGTCACCCGGTGCTCTCCACCGAGGCCAGGGTGGCGCTGACGCTGAAGATGATCGGCGGGCTCCAGACGCACGAGATCGCGCGGGCGTTCCTCGCCAAGGAGACCGCCATCGCGCAGCGGATCGTCCGGGCGAAGAAGACGCTCGGCGACGCCAAGGTGCCGTTCGAGGTGCCCGAGGGGGAAGACAGGGTCGCACGCCTGTCCTCGGTGCTCGAAGTCATCTACCTGATCTTCAACGAGGGCTATTCGGCGACGGCGGGCGAAGACTGGATGCGGCCGGCGTTATGCGAAGAGGCGCTGCGGCTCGGCCGGATCCTGGCCGGGCTGATGCCCAAGGAACCCGAGGTGCACGGCCTCGTCGCGTTGATGGAGATCCAGGCGTCACGTTCCGCCGCGCGAGTCGGGCCGAGCGGCGAACCCGTGCTGTTGATGGATCAGGACCGGACGAAATGGAACCGGCTCCTGATCGGCCGCGGTCTCGCCGCGCTGGAACTCGCCGAGTCGCTCGCGGACGGCGCTTTCGGCGTCTACGCGGCACAGGCCGCCATCGCCGCTTGTCACGCACGGGCGCGAACGGGCGACGAGACCGACTGGGCCCGCATCGCCGTCCTGTACGAAGGGCTCGGGAAGCTGAACCCGTCACCGGTGATCGAGCTGAACCGGGCCGTGGCGCTGTCGATGGCCGTCGGGCCGGAGGCGGGGCTCGAGGTCGTCGACAAGCTGGTGTCCGAGCCCGCGCTGAAGTCGTATCACCTGCTGCCGAGTGTGCGCGGCGACTTCCTCTCGAAGCTCGGCCGTCTCGATGAGGCTCGCGCCGAGTTCGAGCGCGCTGCCGAGATGACCGGGAACGACCGCGAGCGCACCCTGCTGCTGAACCGGGCCGCCGAATGCCGCAATTAGTCACCTACTTGCGCCGGATACCGGCCGGTACGCGCGGGATCGAACGCAAGTAGGTGACTAATTGCGAAGGAACGCGTCAGGCGGGGGTCGGGCGCAGGGTGCTCAGCGCCCGGTGCTGCCCCAGCCGGACGGCCTGCACGGAGCAGCCGAGCGCCAGCGCGGTGTCGTCGGCGGAAAGCCCGACGAGCGTCCGCAGCACCATGATCTCGCGCTGCTGGCCCGGCAGCCCCGATAGCGGGTTCGGCAGCTCGGCGGTGGTCCGGTGGAAGTCGTCCACCAGGCCGTGTGTGACGTCGTAGGCGAACCTGAGGAGCGCGGGAGCGCCGGCCGCCCCGGCGAAGATCTCGCGGCAGCTGTCCTTCGCGATCGCGTCGGCGATGTCGTAGGTACCCGAACGGCGGCCGATCCGCGCCCGGCAGTAGCGCACGACCAGGACGCGGATGGCGTCGACGAGTTTCGAAGCCGTCTCCATCCGCCCGTCGGCCTCCTCCGGCCGCCGTGAACCGTGTCCTCGCATCGGCTCCCTCTCCCACCTTTCAGATGAGCACGGCGGAGGGGGAGGGAGGTACGGTGTTTTTGCCGACACCGGGCACGGCTCAGGCCTCGATGAAGACGATCCGCTCGGGCTCGATCGTCAGGTTCACGGTCTGCCGCTTCACGCTCACCAGCGTCTCGAACTCCGTGGCGTGCCCGTCCGGGACGGTGAACAGGCGGTCGTTGCGGGAGTCGAGGAAATCGGAGAAGCCGCTCAGCGAGACCCCGCCGCTCTCGTCGAGCGCGAGGTAGTCGACGAGCCTGCGGAAGAGTTTCGGCAGGATCACCAGTTCGTCGGCCAGTTGCCGCCGCGACGAGAGCTTGAACCCGGAGTTCGTGACGTCCTGCGGCCACAGCCCGAGCCCGTTCTGACGCGCTTTGACCGCCGCATCGGCCAAGGCTTCACGCAGATCGGGGTAAAGCAGTGAATAGAACGTCGGGTAGACGAGCCCGTCCGCGACCTGCCGGTAGTTCGCGGAGTTCTTCAGCGTTTTGACGTCGAGATGGACCTTGGAAAGGTCGGCCGACCGTCCCGGCCGTTGTCCGGGAAAGGCGAAGGCCACCGCCCGTCCGTATTTGTCGGCGAATCGCGTCAGTATGTGACCCGGTACCTTGATCGGCGTCGACGAAGTGACCGTTCCCCGTTCATCGCGTTCGACCTTCTTGAAGCCGAGTGCCTTCAGCAGGTTGGCCGCGGCGGCGTCCGCGAATTCCGCGGGCTGATGCCACATCCCGCCGGTTCCCCTGGCTTGGTAATGAGTTTCGAGCGCGTCGATCGCGTCGAGCCGCAGCTGCATGCCGCCCCGCGAATTGAGCCGGACCTTCAGGCCCGCCTTCTTGGTCGCCTGTGGATCCTCGGGATAGAACCGGACCGAATCGCCGTCCGGTGAGGCTCCGACGAGCTGGAACGTACCTTTGATCAGCGTCATGGGCATGAGGACAACGGTAGTTCCCATTCCGGTGAACGAACCTGGTGTTCATCCATCCAGCCCAATGGCCGGTAAAGATAGGGTGACCATTGTGGACATTCTCGGCGACCTTCAAAAGGGTTGGCGCGGAATGATCATTTCGTGGATGCTGGTGGAATGACCGACTTCTCCTATCGCTGGCGTGACCCGGTCACCGACGACGAGATGTCCGATCTCGTCCGTTCGCACGGCGGGGAGCCCGTACCCGGTTGGTGGAACGGCATCCGGCGGCACAGCCTGGGCTGGGTCACCGCCCGCGACGTCGCCGGAACACTGGTCGGCTTCGTGAACGTCGCCTGGGACGGCGGCGCTCACGCCTTCCTGCTCGACACGAAGACCCGCGGGACCCATCAGCACCGGGGCGTCGGCACGGCTGTCGTCCGGCTGGCCGTGCTCCACGCGCGGGCGGCGGGCTGCGAATGGCTGCACGTCGACTTCGTGCCGGAACTGGGTCCGTTCTACTTCGGCGCCTGCGGTTTCCGGCCGACCGAAGCGGGCCTGATCCGGCTCAACGACCAGGGATCATGAAGTCGAGCACCGTCGCCTGCAGCAACGCGATACCCCCGACCACGGCGGTCAGCACGACCGACCACAGGAAGGTCTGCCGCAGCAGCGCGCCCTCCTGTCCGGACCGCCCGATCGCGGTGGCGCCGATGGACAGGTTCTGCGGCGAGATCATCTTGCCCATCACGCCGCCGGAGGTGTTGGTCGCCCCGGCGAGGATCGGGTCGACGTGCAGCTGCTGAGCCGAAATCACCTGCATCGGCCCGAAGAGACTGTTCGTCGACGCGTCCGATCCGGTGAGGAAGACGCCCAGCCAGCCGATGTAGGCGGAGAACAACGGGAACAGGACCCCGGTGGTCGCCAGTGCGAGACCGAGAGTCTGCGTCGCACCCGAGTAGTTCATGACGAACGCGATCGCGAGGATCATGAAGATCGTCGCCAGCGCCCAGCGCATCTGGTGCAGCGTCCGGCGGTAGGTCGCCAGCAGCAGCCGCGGTTTCGCGCCCATCAGGAAACCCGCCGCGATCGCCGCGATCAGGGCCACCGTTCCCGGCGAATAAAGGAAATCGACGGTCAGCGTCGCCGCGTACGGGGTGTCCTTCGGCGTGATCGGCGCGTGCTGGACGACCTCTTTGTGCAGCCCCGGCCACGCGAACACCCAGTCGGCCTTGTGCAGCAGCTTCGTCAGGTCCAGCCATTCGGGCAGGTTCTTGAAGATCGTGCCGATCCGGGACAGGAAGATCGCCGCGATCAGGACGATGTACGGCGCCCACGCGTACAGCGTGCCGCGTCCGGCTTTCGCCGCGCCGAGGCTCGCCCCGGCCCGCACCGGTTCTTCGCCGTCGAAACGCCAGATCGCCGGCGGCTGCCAGAACCGCGTCAAGATCCACAGCGAGGCCATCGCGGCGAGCGCGGCGGCGACGTCGACGAGGCTCGGGCTGATGAAGTTCGAGGTGACGAACTGCATGACCGCGAACGACAGCCCGGCCGTCAGCACGGCGGGCCAGACCTCGATCATCCGTTTCCAGCCCGCGAGGACGACGATCAGGAATCCGGGGACGATCAGTGCCAGCACCGGGAGCTGGCGGCCGACCATCGACGAGAACAGTTCCGTCGCCTGCTCCTGTTTCATGTCGAGGATCGGCGCGGTCAGCCTGCCCAGCACGATCAGCGGATTGCCGAGTCCGCCGAACGCGACCGGCGCGGTGTTCGCCAGCAACGCGAGCACGACCGCCTTCACCGGCGGGAAACCGAGCGCGGCCATCATCGCCGCGGTGATCGCGATCGGTGAACCACCGCCCGCGATCCCTTCCAGCAGCGCGCCGAAACCGAACGCGATCAGCAGCGCCTGGAGGCGGCGGTCCTCACTGAACCCGGCGAGGACCGCCTTGATGTCGTCGAAGCGTCCCGTCGCGACGGTGACATTGTGGAAGTACACGGCGTGGAACGCGATCCAGGCCACCGACCACACCCCGAACACCAGCCCCATGGCCGCGGAATCGAAGGCGAGCCCGGCGGGCATGCGGTACAGCAGTACCGCGACCAGCAGCGCGGTGATCAGCGCCAGCGCCGCCGAGAGATGCGCGGATCTGCGCAGGACTCCCAGCGTCACCAGCAGCACGACGATCGGCAGCGCAGCCAGCGCGGCGGACACCCACAGCCCGCCCGCCGGCTGGTAGTCCTGGATCCAGCCCACATCAGCCCCGTTGCGCGCGGACGTAACCCAGCCGGAGCGACAGCGCGGCCGCGGTGCCCGCCACCGTCGCGCCCAGTTCCTCGGTGCGGCGGAGCACCCGGCCGGCGGGGCCCGCGATGCTGATCGCCGCGATCGGCCGTCCGGTGTGGTCGCGGACGGCCGCGGCCACGCAGCCCACGTCCGGCTCGTTCTCGACGTCGTCCACGGCCCAGCCGCGACGGCTGGTCCTGGCCAGGTCGTCGAGGAGCCGGGCCGGATCGTTGATCGTCTTGAGCGTGAGACTGTCGAGTTTCATCCGGCGGATGCGTTCGACGCGGTCCTGTTCGGGCAGTGCCGCCAGCCACGCCTTGCCCAGTGACGTCGCGTGCTGCGGACGCCGGGTGCCGAGGCGGCAGGCCAGGGTGACGGCGTTGGCACTGCGTTCGGTGGCGACGTAGACCATCGTGTCGTTGTCGGGGACGGCGAGATACGTCGTCTCGCCGCTGCGTTCGGCGAGCGAGGCGAGATAGCGCGGCGCGCAGCGGTGGAGGTCGGTCGCCGCCATCGCGCGGGCGCCGAGTTCGACCAGCCGGGTGCCGAGCCGCACGCGGCCGGTGGCACGATCGGCTTCGAGATATTCGAGGTTCTTGAGGGTGCCGACGATGCGGTACGCGGCGCTCCGGGAGAGACCCAGAGCTCGTGCGATCGCGTTGGTGGAAATCTCCTGGTTCTGACCGACATGCTCGAGAACCGCGAGCCCGCGCTCGAGTGTGCCACTGGAATCCAGGCCGCGTGGTGTGCCCACTTCGCCCCTCCGTTGGACCGGGGTACCGATGGCCGGCACCTGTTTCCGTTAAGCGGATTCGGACGTTAACAGTTCACCCGATCCTTGGGAAGGTTTCTTAACGAACTGGCGACCGGACAAGTTTTCCCTGCTCGGAGGCTTCTGGTCAAGATCACCGGTTTGGACCAATCCGTTCGGCTGATCGGAATCGGTGTATGACTTCAAAGGTCATTCTTTTGTTCACGGATATGAACGAACCCCCGCCGGAAAATCGCGGCGAGGGTTCGGTGCGAAGTGCGTTTCTAACGCACAGACAGATTCGCGACCGCTCGGACGACGGCGGTGCAGCGGTCTTCGACGTAGGCCAAACCGCCTTCTTCGGCGATCCGGCGGGACTCGGCGGAGACGATGCCCTGCTGGAGCCAGAGCGCCTTCGCGCCGATCGCGACGGCCTGTTCGGCGATCGGCGGGGTGTCCTCGGCCGGCCTGAAGACGTCGACAAGGTCGACGGGCTCCGGGATGTCGGTGAGCGAGCGATAGACCTTCTCGCCCAGCAGCTCGTCGGCCGAGGGGTGGACGGGGATGATCCGGAACCCGTGTGCCTGCAGCACGGCGGCGACCCCGTGCGAAGCCTTGGCCGGGTCACGGCTCAGCCCCACGACGGCGATCGTCTTCGAGCCGGCGAGGATCTCGGTGGCGCGATCGGTCATACCGGTTTCAACGACGACGGGTGGCCCCGCATTCCTGTAGAGGTCCGTCACGCGTGGCAGCTTTAGAGCTTCCAGAGCCGCAGGCCCCGCACGCGGTACACCGGCCAGACGACGTGCCAGGCGCGGCGGCGCAGGAAGACCGCGGAGCAGGTGAGGACGCTGCGCGCGGACGTCGTCGCGACGTCGTGGCGGTCCGGCCAGCTCGCGCCGTGCCGACCGGCCGCGATCCGGAAGACGTTGACCAGGCCGCGGCCCTGCAGATCGAATTTCGCCCCCGTGTCACCGGAATCCGGGGCCAGGGAGGCGATCTCCTGGCCGAACGCGGTCGCGGGCGCGGGCCCCGCGTCGGCGGGGAGGTCACCGACGGTCGCCGAGACCGCCTTGCCGTAGAGGCGGCGGGTGTAGCGCTGGAGCAGCAGCCGCTCCCACAGCGGCAGGACACGGCGGTGCTTCAGCAGCGCCGAACACTCCGCGTGTCCGATAGCGAAGATGTCGGTCAGCTCGTCGTAGGCGTTGTGCGCGGTGGGCTCGTTGAGGTGCACCCGTACCTCGTAGCGGATGCGCGCGGTGAGCTCGTCGAGCTCTTCGCGACGGTCGATCCTGGCCTTCGCCCGTGAGAGCGCCCAATCGGACATGGGAGCAGGCTAGGTGATGATCGGGGTCGTGCGAGACCCTTTCGGCCTAATCAGTACGGCGGCGGCCAGGACTCGGCCCGACCCCGTGCGTACCGGCCAGTGGAACGGGCGTCTTGTGCGGGCCCAGGCGACGGGGCAGAGTTCGGCTGTCGGAAGGAGCCCATGGACGCCAGCACGCTGCAGGAGGCCGCGGCCGCGCTGCTCAGCGCGTACGAGACCGGCAAGCCGATCGCGCCCCTCATCGAGACGTATCCCGCCGCGACCCTGGAGGACGCGTACCGCATTCAGCAGCGGCTCGTCCGCCACTGGGCCGAACGCGGCGACGAGGTGCGCGGGCACAAGGTCGGTCTCGCGTCCGCCGCCATGCAGCGGCAGATGGGCGTCGATCAGCCCGACTACGGCCATCTGACCGCCTCGATGTTCCACCTCGAACACCAGGCGATCCCGATCGGCGGTTTCCTCCAGCCGAGGATCGAGCCGGAGATCGCGTTCGTGCTCGGCTCGCGGCTGCGCGGCCCCGGCGTCACGGTGGCGGACGCGCTGCGGGCGGTGGACTTCGTCGTCCCGGCGCTGGAGATCGTCGATTCCCGTATCCAGGACTGGAAGATCAGCATCGTCGACACGATCGCGGACAACGCGTCCTCGGGCGGGGTCGTCCTCGGCAGCAGGCCGACCGCGATCGGCGACATCGACCTGCGGCTCGTGGGTTGTGTCCTGCACCAGAACGGCGAGATCGCGGCGACCGGCGCGGGCGGCGCGGTGCTCGGCTCGCCGGTGAACGCGCTGGTGTGGCTCGCGAACACGGTCGGGCCGCTCGGCGTCGCGCTCGAACCGGGGCACGTCGTGCTGCCGGGTTCGATGACGCGGGCGATCCCGGTGAGTCCGGGCGACACCGTGGTCGCGACGATGGCGGGGCTCGGCAGTGTCACCGCGAAGTTCTCCGGGGAGGAACGGCCGTGAGCCTTGGTGTGCGGGAGGCGGCGGAAGCGCTGCTGTCCGGGGAAGAACGCGAACCGCTGACCGACGCCTGGCCGGATCTGGACGTCGATACCGCCTATGCGATCCAGGACGAGGCGCTGCGGCTTCGGCGGGCACGCGGCGAGACGGTGATCGGCGTCAAGCTGGGCCTGACCTCGCGGGTGATGCAGCGGCGGATGGGGATCGACTCGCCGTTGCTCGCGTGGCTGACCGACGCGATGGTGCTGCCTGCCGGCGTCCCCGTGCCGTCGCTGATCCACCCGCGGGCGGAACCCGAGCTGGTCTTCGTATTGGGCGACCGGCTCGCGGGCCCCGGTGTCACCGCGGCGACCGCGATGGCGGCGGTGGACCGGGTCCACGGCGGCATCGAGATCGTCGACAGCCGCTACCGTGACTACCGGGGCAAGCTCCCGGACGCCGTGGCGGACAACGGTTTCTCGGCGTATTTCACGTTGGGTCCGGTCGGCATCGAACCGTCTGCAGTGGACCTTTCGCTGGAGGCGGCGCTTTTGGAGGTCGACGGTGCCATCGTCGACACCGCCACCGGTGCGGCCGTGCAGGGACATCCGGCGGAAGCGCTGGCGCTGGCGGCCAACACCCTCGGTGCCCGAGGGCTCGCGCTGGAGCCCGGCTGGATCGTGCTCACCGGCGGGATGACCGACGCGGTCGACGTGCGCCCGGGTTCACGGGTGGCGGCGCATTTCTCGCATCTGGGTTCGATCACGCTCGCCGGGTCTTGACGTCGGCGCGGTCGGCCGTCCGGACCAGACCACGCGTCAGCCGGGGCCAGATCGCGCGCGGGAGATCGTGTCCCATCCCGGGGACGATGTCCACTTCGGACTCCCGCAGGGCGCGGGCCGTCGCATGGCCGCCGGAAACGTGCACGAGCGGATCCTTCGAACCGTGCACGACCAGTGCGGGCACTTCGAGTTTCCGCAACGCGCGGAAGCGATCCCGGCTGGAAACGATCGCCGCCAGCTGCCGCGCGGTCCCGCCGGGATTGACGCCGCGGTCGAACGACCGCTCCGCGCGTTCACGCATCCTGGCCTCGTCGAAGGGGTAACCGGGCGACCCGATGACGCGGAAGGTGCGCACCAGCGAATCGACGTACTCCTCGCGGCCGCGAGGAGGCGCCGAAAGCAGCATCGCCATCGCCTTGGCGCTCGGCCGCCCGACGAACCGGTTGCCGGTGGTCGACATGATCGAAGTCAGCGATCGCACCCGCGACGGATACTCGATGGCCAGCGTCTGCGCGACCATCCCGCCCATCGACGCGCCCACGACGTGCGCGCTCTCGACACCGAGCGCGGTCAGCAGCCCGGCGGCGTCACCCGCCATGTCCGCCAGGGAGTACGGCGCCGTGCGGAGGGCGTACGCGAGCGGCAGGTTCGCCCGGCCGGACATCCGGCTGGACCGGCCGGCGTCCCGGTTGTCGTAACGGATGACGTAGAACCCCTCGGCCGCGAGGTCCTCGCAGAGTTCGTCGTCCCACCAGATCATCTGCGACGCCAAACCCATGATCATCAGCAACGGCCTGCCGTCCGACGGACCGAACGTCTCGTGGCACAGCTGGATGCCGTTCACTTCGGCGATCTTCTCCGGCATCAGGACAGTGTGACCGGCCAAGGCGAAATCGGCTACGCCTCCTCGATGTGGACGGCTTGGCTCTCCGGCCCGGCGGTTCGCTGCGTGCCCTCGTCTTCGGCGATCTCCTCCGGCTCGGTGTCGCCCGGTTCGCCGCCGTCGGGCCTGCTGAGCTGGACGGCTTCTTCGGAGACGTCGGCCGGGCTCGGGCCGTCGGCTGCTTCGCGGTCTTCCTGGTCGGACATGGTTCCTCCGGTGGATCGGGTCCTTGCCGTCCACCGGTTACCCGCTCACTCGCCGCGATACGCACGGGCCTGGATTTCGTAAAGCTCGTGGTAGAGGCCTCCTTCCTCGATGAGTTCGGCATGCGTGCCCTGCTCGATCAGCCGCCCTTTCTCCAGCACCAGGATCCGGTCCGCGGAGCGGATGTTGGCCAGCCGATGGGTCACCAGGATCGTCGTACGCCTGCCCGCCCCGGAAACACTCGCGTGCCTCAGCCCCGCGAAGACCCGTGCCTCGGCCTTCGCGTCGAGGGCGGCCGTCGGCTCGTCGGCGACCAGGACGGCGGCGTCGCGGTAGATCCCGCGGGCGATGCCCATCCGCTGCCACTGCCCGCCCGAAAGGTCCTGCCCGTCGTTGAACTTCTTGGACAGCACCGTTTTCTCCTTGGCGGGCAAGGAATCGATCACTTCGTCGGCGCCGGAAGAGATGATCGCGTCATGCCACGCGGTGCGCTCCGGGTCTTCCCGGCCGAGCCTGCCGACGGTCACGTTGTGCTCCGCGGTCATCGGCCATTCGGCGGGATCCTGGGCGATGACCGCGATGTTGGCGTGCACCGACTCGTGATCGGCACCGGCGAGATCGACGTCGTCCCAGAACACCTTTCCCTCCGAAGGCGGATAGAGCCCGGTGAGCAGCTTGCCCAGCGTGGTCTTGCCCGAACCGTTCTCCCCGACGAGGGCGATCACCTCACCACGCCGGATGGTCAGCGAAACCTCGCGCAGCGCGGGGGTTTCCTGGCCGGGATAGGTGAAACCGACGTTCTCCAACCGGATCTCCGCCGGATCCGGCGGCGCGGAGACCCCGTCCTTCACCGGGCCGCGTTTCCCGGATTCCACGAGCAACCGCTGGAAGAAGGCGATGTAGAACGACTCCTCGTACATGGCGTTCACCGCGCGCATCGTGACGGACAGCGAGTTCGACGCCGTCCGCATGGCGAGCGCGGCCGTCCCGGCGAGGGCGAGTTCCATCTGCCCGCCGTAGAGCAGGAGACCGAGCACCAGATACGCGATCGCGGTGCCCACCCCGGCCGCCGCGCGACCGGTCAGGCGGACCATGTTGCTGCGATGCGCGAGCCGGACCTCCTCGCGCATCAGGCTTTCGGTGATCCGGCGGTACTCGTCGAGCAAGGGCTCCTGCAAGGTGAGGGCGTGCCGTTCGAGGGCGAATTGGCGCCAGGTGGCCACCTCTTCGACGATCCTCTTCCGGATGTTCCGGCCGACGGTGTCGAGGTAGTGCCGGTAGTTCAGCCGCGCGACCTTGGCCGCCGCCCAGCCGTCGGCCGCCGCCGCGAGCAGGAGCACCGGCGCGAGCCAAGGGTTCAGCAGACCCGCCGCTACCAGCGCGGCGATCAGCGAGATCAGCGCCGACGTCAGATCCGCGATCCAGCGCAGGCTCATCTCGATCGACCGGACCCCGTCCCGCGCGCCCTGCCTGGCCAGTTCCCGGAAATCGGCGTCCTCGAAGGCCAGCAACCGGACCCTGACCATGGCGGCGGTGACCTCGTCGCCCGCCGAGGTCACGACCCGCGGCCGGAGCGTGCCCTCGACCGCGGCCACCGCCGTGTCCAGCAGCGCGCGCAAGGCGTACGAGCCGATGACGATCATCAGCGCGGGCAGCGATTCCAGCACCCTGTCCGGTGTCGGCCCGCTCTCCAGCAGTGCGGTGAACACGTTCGCCGTCGCCAGCAGGCCGAACGCCGTGACACAACCGGAAAGAACGTGGACGACGCCGGCGAGCAGGGTCAGCCGCGCCGACGTCCGCCAGGCCAGCCGCAGCACGATCGCCACGGCGGACGGGAGCGCGCGGATGGCCTTGACCATCCCCGCGTCGGCCACAGTCTCGTCGGGGGTGGCCCAGTCGGGCATCTTCAGGTTCTCGACCCCGATCAGGGGCACGGTCGATTCGGGCACTCCTCCTTCTCTACGCGCACCCACCGACATTTTTGAGCTGACGGTGACGCGATGGTTCGCGACCCGCGTTCGGCGGCTGGGGGTAGCAAAGGTCCCTTGCTTCCTGAAGGTGACTGTGGGTTTCAGAACGCCTGGTGTCCTGAACCCGCACGGTCGTTACGTGGGGTGAGGGGTGTGTGGAGATAGGGACACTCAACGTCTCTATTTCCGCACACCGTTGTGTCTCCGGCCCGGTCACGGCTCGCGGTAGCGAAGGTCCTTTGCTTCCTTTCGGTGACTGGGGGTTCAGAACGCCTGGTGTCCTGAACCCGCACGGTCGTTACGCGGGGTGAGGGGTGTGTGGAGATAGGGACACTCAACGTCTCTATCCCCGCACACCCTCCTGTCTCCGGCCCGGTCACGCCCCGCGGTAGCGAAGGTCCCTTGCTTCCTACGGGTGACTGTGGCGTTTCAGGACATCCGACGTCCCGAAACCCACACGGTCGCTACATGAGGGGTGTCTGGAGATACGGACACTCAACGTCTCTATCCCCGGTCACGCCCCGCGGTGGTGAAGGTCCCTTGCTCCTCCAGGTGACTGTGTGGGTTTTGGGTCGTCCAACGCACCGAAATCCACACGGTCAGCCGCGGCGCCCCTCCTGTCACGCGCAGGACCAAAGGTCCCTTCATCTCTCGCCCGCCATGGGCTACTCTCTCGCTAGAGCGATCTATCAAGTCGCAAAGGGGGCGAACATGGAAACTCTTCAAGGCCGGGGGCTCACCGCGTTACGGCTGATCCTCGCCTTCACGCTGTTGTCCACCACGCTGCACTACGCGCACAACGTGCTCAGGGCGGCGGACTATCCGCAGGTCGAGGGCATCTCGGTGGGCATGGCCGCCACCCTGGTCGTCGTCGCGTACGTCCTGCTCACCGTCTTCGGCGTGCTCGGCTACCGCGACTACCTGCGCGGACGTTATTGGCGGGCGCTCGCCTTCCTGATGGTCTATTCGCTGTCCGGGCTCGCGAGCCTCGGCCACTTCCTGGTCGCCGTGCCGCAGATCCCGGCCTTCTGGTTCGCCACGATCTACACCGACACGGCTTCCGCGCTGGTGCTGTGGGCGTTCGTGACCTGGGCGGCAACGAAACTCAACCGGGAGCCCGCGCTCCGTGACCAACTTTCTACACAACATTGACGCTGATCAGTGCCATGTAGACAATCAGTAGGGTGACGCGGACCACATCGGTGACGTTCGAACGTCATCCCAGCGGCTACCGGCACTGGAAACTGTCCACCGACGGCGACGTCGCGTGGCTCGAACTCGATGTCGACGCCGACGGGGGTCTCGTACCGGGTTACGAGCTCAAGCTCAACTCGTACGACCTCGGCGTCGACATCGAGTTGTACGACGCGACGCAGCGGCTGCGGTTCGAGCATCCCGAGGTCCGCGTGGTCATCGTGACCAGCGCGAAGGACAACGTCTTCTGCGCGGGCGCGAACATCCGCATGCTGGCTTCGTCGTCGCACGAGTGGAAGGTGAACTTCTGCAAATTCACCAATGAGACCCGCAACGCCATGGAGGACGCCGCCGCGCACTCCGGGCAGATCTACGTCGCGGCGGTCAACGGCACCTGCGCCGGCGGTGGCTACGAGATCGCGCTCGCCTGCGAAAAGATCCTGCTGGTCGACGACAACTCCTCGACCGT
The DNA here is from genome assembly GCF_019330265.1 of Amycolatopsis sp. TNS106. Lineage (NCBI taxonomy): Bacteria > Bacillati > Actinomycetota > Actinomycetes > Pseudonocardiales > Pseudonocardiaceae > Amycolatopsis > Amycolatopsis sp. TNS106. Next base: position 7,125,520 of record NZ_CP024972.1, read on the forward strand.
CGCGCTGCCGGAGGTGCCGCTCCTCGGCGTCCTGCCCGGCACCGGCGGGCTCACCAGGGTGGTCGACAAACGCGGCGTGCGGCGGGACCTCGCCGACGTCTTCGCCACCCGCCCCGATGGGGTGAAGGGGCGGACCGCGGTCGACTGGCGGCTCGTCGACGAACTCGTACCGCGGCAGGGCTTCCGCGAAGCCGTGCTGGCCAGGGCGAAGGAGATCGCGCGGACGAGCGAGCGGCTCGACGGCGAAGGCGTCGAGCTGAAGCCACTCAAGCATCGTTATGTCGACATCGGCCTCGGCAAGACCGATGCGACGATCACCGTCAAGGGTCCGGACGGCGACGACGGCTGGCTCCTGGACGTCACCCGCGAACTCGACGACGCGATCCTTCGCCTGCGCACCAACGAACCTGAACTCGGCACGTGGGTGCTCCGCACCGAAGGCGATCCGGCGAAGGTCCTCGAACACGAACGCGTCGTGTTCGACGCGAAAGACTGTCTGAGCAACGAAATCGTCCACTACTTCAAACGGACGCTGAAGCGGCTGGACGTCACCAGCCGCAGCCTGATCGCCCTCGTCGAGCCTGGTAGCTGCTATGCCGGGCTGTTGCTGGAGCTCGCGCTCGCCGCGGACCGGCAGTACATCTTGGACGGTCCGCTGGTCGACGACGAAGACAGTGAAGAACGTGCGTCGATCACGTTGTCCGAAGCCAACTTCGGCCGCTTCCCGATGAGTAACGGCTTGACGCGCCTCGAATCCCGGTTCTTCGGCGACCCGGATCACGTCACGAGGCTCGCGAAGTTCCGCGGCAAGCCGCTGAGCCCGGCGGAGGCGAACGAACTCGGCTTGGTCACCGACGCCCCGGACGACCTCGATTGGGAGGACGAGATCCGGATCGCGCTGGAAGGACGGGCTTCGCTCAGCCCGGACGCCTTGACCGGAATGGAGGCGAACCACCGGTTCGTCGGCCCCGAGACACTGGAAAGCAAGATCTTCGGCCGCCTGGCCGCTTGGCAGAACTGGATCTTCACTCGTCCGAACGCATCCGGCCCCGAGGGCGCGCTGCGTCGCTACGGTACCGGTCAGAAGGCCGTCTTCGACAGGAAGCGGGTTTGAACAGCCCATGCCGACCAAGATCGATTACGACGCCAAGATCCCCAACAACGTCGACCTCTCCGGCGATCGCCGCCTCCAGCGGGCACTGGAGGGCTGGCAGCCGAAGTTCCTTGACTGGTGGGGCGAAATGGGCCCCGCGCTGCGGACGCAAGGGGTCTATCTGCGCACCGCGGTCAGCGTCGGCCGGGACGGCTGGGCGCATTTCGACCACGTCGACGTGCCCGACTACCGGTGGGGGATCTTCCTCGCGGAGCCGGATCCGGACCGGGTCATCGGCTTCGGCGAGCACAAGGGCGAGCCCGCCTGGCAGCAGGTGCCCGGCGAATACCGCGCCGACCTGCAGCGGCTCATCGTGATCCAGGGTGACACCGAACCCGCGTCGGTCGAGCAGCAGAAGCTGCTGGGGCTCACCGCGCCGAGCCTCTACGACCTGCGGAACCTGTTCCAGGTCAACGTCGAAGAAGGCCGCCATCTGTGGGCGATGGTGTATCTGCTGCACGCCTACTTCGGCCGCGAAGGCCGGGACGAAGCGGAAGGATTGCTGCTCCGGAATTCCGGAAGTCCGGACGCACCCCGGATCCTCGGCGCCTTCAACGAGGAGACCGCGGATTGGCTCGCGTTCTACATGTTCACTTATTTCACCGATCGTGATGGCAAATATCAGCTCGGCACCCTCAAGGAAAGCGGCTTCGACCCGCTTTCCCGCACTTGTGAATTCATGCTCAAGGAAGAGGCGCACCACATGTTCGTCGGCACCACCGGGGTCGACCGGGTGGTCACCCGCAGTGCCGAGCTGATCCGCGAGCACGACACCTTCGACATCGCCGGGCACGGCGGGATCCCGCTGGACGTCATCCAGCGTTACCTCAACTTCCACTACACCGTGTCGCTCGACCTGTTCGGTGGCGAAACGTCGACCAACGCGGCGAACTACTACACCGCCGGGCTGAAAGGCCGCTGGCAGGAGGCTCGCCGCAAGGACGACCACAAGCTCACCGACGCCGCCGGCTCGCTGTCCCGGCCGCGGGCCGACGGCACCTGGGAGACCGAGGAACTCGCGGCCATCCTGCTGCTGAACCTCGACCTGCGGGAGGAGTACCGCGCCGACTGCCAGACCGGCGTCAACCGCTGGAACAGGATCCTGGAGGAGGCGGGCATCGACTTCCGATTCGTCCTCCCGCACCCTGGATTCAATCGCGAAGTCGGCATAAACTCCGGCCACCATGTGACGCCCGACGGCACCGTTGTCGACGAGCGGACCTGGCTGGCCGGCAAACGCAAGTGGCTGCCCACTCCCGAAGACCTGACCTTCGTCCGATCGCTGATGCACCCGGTGTACGAGCGAGGAAAGATCGCGAGCTGGGTGGCACCGCCACGTCAGGGCATCAATGGGAAACCGTTCGACTATGAATACGTTTACCTGAGCTGAGCCGATAGAAGGTGTGCCTGTGTCCGCTGCTGCCACCGGTTTCAACGCAGCGAGCTACCTGCTCGACCGGCATCTGGCGGAAGGACGCGGGGCGAAGGACGCGGTCGTTTCCCCGAGGCGGAGCCTCACGTACGCGGGGCTGGCGGCCGAAAGCCGCAGGGTCGCGGCGGGGCTGAAGGCGATCGGCGTCCGCCCGGAGGAGCGGGTCCTTTTCTGCATGGTCGACGACGTCGAACTGCTCACCGGGATCCTCGGCGCGATGCTGGCCGGAGCGGTCGCGGTACCGGTGTCCACCATGGTCACCGGGCTGGACCTCGGCAAGCTGCTCGCCGATTCGCGGGCCAGGGTCCTGTGTGTTTCGGGCGAGTTCGCCGCGCAGGCGACGGTCGCGCTGGGGCTGGCGCCGGAGGTCACGGACGTCGTGCTGGATCGCGCCAAGGTGGCCGAACTGCCGTCCGGGGTCCGCGCGCACGAATGGGGCGATCTGTCCACTGTGGACGAGGACGGCTTCGAAACGGCGCCGACCTGGGAGGATTCGCCCGCGCTCTGGCTGTACACGTCGGGAACGACGGGCAAGCCGAAGGGCGCGATGCATCGGCACGCGAGTATCCGCGCGGTCTGCGAGACGTACGCGCGCGGCGTGCTGGACATCGGGCCGAACGACCGGTTCCTGTCCGTCCCGAAGCTTTTCTTCGCTTACGGCCTGGGAAATTCGGCCTTCTTCCCGCTCGCCGCCGGCGGGACGACCCTGCTCGAACCGGCGAGGCCGACCCCGGGGCTGATCGCCGCCAGGGTCCGTGCGGAGCTGCCGACGTTGTTCTTCGCCGTCCCGACGTTCTACGCGGCGCTGCTCGCCAGTGACATTCCCGACGACACATTTTCCTCGGTGCGCCAAGCCGTTTCGGCGGGGGAGCCGCTACCCGCGGTGCTGTACGAACGGTTCCGCGACCGCTTCGGCGTCGAGATCCTGGACGGGATCGGCTCGACCGAGGCGTTGCACATCTTCCTGTCCAACCGGCCCCGCCAGGTCCACCCCGGCAGCACCGGGGTGCCGGTTCCGGGCTACGAGATCGCGCTGCGCGACGAACAGGGAGAGCCGGTGCCGGACGGGCAGCCCGGTGAACTGTTCGTCGCCGGGCCGTCGATCGCGACCGGCTACTGGGCGCGGTACGAAACGACGAAGCAAGTCTTCCAGGGCGAGTGGCTGCGGACGGGCGACAGCTTCGTGCGCAACGCCGACGGGAGCTACACCTGCCTCGGGCGCTTCAACGACATGCTGAAACCCGGCGGGATCTGGGTGTCGCCCGCCGAGGTCGAGGACAGGCTGCGGCAGCATCCGGCGGTCGCCGAGGTCGCGGTGGTGGCCGCCTTCGACGCCGACGGTATCGAGAAACCGGTCGCGTGCGTGGTCGGCGTACCGGGCGGCAGGCTCGACGCGGACGAGCTGATCGAGTTCTGCCGGGCGGGCCTGGCGTCGTTCAAGCGGCCGCGGGGCATCGTCGAGCTGGGCGAACTGCCGAAGACGGCGACCGGGAAGATCCGGCGCAACGTCATCCGGGAACTGGTGCGGGACATGTACGAGGTCCGGACGTATCAGCCGGATCCCACGTCGCCCCTGCCCGGCTGATCCGCCTGTTCGCCGACTCCGCACGCCAAGCTCACGTGGGCAGAGACGGATCTCGCGTGCTCAGACCCGTAACTCGCGTGATCGAAGGCGTAACTCGCGTGACCGGGGCGGATCAAGCTCCGTTGACGGTGCGCAGGGTCCGCATGGCCTCGGCCAAATCGTGCGCGCCGTCACCGAGCGGGGTCAGGACGATGCGCCGCAGGATTTCGGCACACGCTTCTCTCGCCTTCTCGGCGACGTCGAGACCGTGGTCGGTGAGCGCCGCGAACGTGACGCGGCGATCGTCGGGGCTCGGCACGCGGCAGATCAGGTCCGCGGCGACCAGCCGGTCCGCGACCTTGGTGAACCCGCCGCTCGACAGCGCCGCCTCGACGGCCAGCCGCGTCATCGGCATCCGGTGCTCGGGTGAGCGCACGAGCCGTAGCAGGATGTCGAACGACGCCGGCGCCAGGCCGAACCGTTCGGCGATCTCGCCCATCAGCTTGTTCTGGGTGGCCAGGTAGCCCTCGATCACCAAGCCCCACCACGTGACCACTTCGTCGTCGTTCGGTTCCTCCGATTTCACCACTGCCACGCGAGCGAGGGTACACCAAGAACTCTTCCTGGAATATATCTTGCGCGCGAGAGGTTATCGGGTTAGCTTGAGTTCACCGGCTCCAGAGGAGGGGCACCATGTCGATCAAGACTTCGGGCCTGCACCACGTCACCGCCATCGGTGGCGACCCCCAGCGCAACGCGGACTTCTACACCCGGGCACTCGGCCTGCGGCTGGTGAAGACCACCGTGAACTTCGACGACCCCGGCACGTACCACCTCTACTACGGCGACGAGTCCGGCAAGCCCGGCTCGCTGATGACGTTCTTCCCGTGGCGGGACGCGCCGAAGGGCCGTCACGGCACCGGCCAGGCGACCAGGACGTCCTTCTCCGTGCCGGAGACCTCTCTCGGCTGGTGGAAGGCGCACCTCGCCGAGAACCGCGTGGAGACCGGCCAGGTCCGCAACGCCGACGGTGAGGAGACGCTCACCTTCCTCGACCCGGACGGCCTCGAACTCGCGCTCGTCGCGCATCCGCAGGGCGACCCGCGTGACCCGTGGGACACGAAGCTGGTCCCCGCCGAGCACGCCATCCGCGGGCTGCACTCCGTCACGCTGTCGGTGTCCCAAGAGGACGCGACCGCCGGGATGCTGACCGACGGCCTCGGCCTTGCCTTCGTCCACCAGGAGGACAACCGCCTGCGGTTCTCCGCTGGTGAAGGCGGCCCCGGCGCGCTCGTCGACGTCCTCGTCACGCCCGACGCTCCGCGCGGGCTGGTGGCGGCGGGCACCGTGCACCACGTCGCCTGGCGCGCGCCGGACGAGGACACCCAGGCCGCCTGGCGCGACGAGCTGATCGACGACGGCGTGAACGTGACGTCCATTTTGGACCGTCAGTACTTCCGCTCGATCTACTTCCGTGAGCCGGGTGGAACGCTACTGGAGGTCGCGACCGACGAACCCGGATTCGCGATCGACGAGCCGCTGCTGGAACTCGGCCGCGCGCTGAAACTGCCGCCGTGGCTGGAGCCCAAGCGCGAGGACATCGAAGCCATGCTGCCGAAGCTGGACCTGCCGAGCGAGAACAACCCGCGATGAGCACCTTGGAGCACAAGTACGTCGAAGGGGCGCCCGACGAGCCGGTGCTGCTGCTCCTGCACGGCACCGGCGGTGGCCCGGACGATCTCGTGCCGCTCGCCCGGCAGCTGAGCCCGGCGTCGGCGCTGCTCGCGCCCGCCGGGCCGGTGTCGGAACACGGTGCGGCCCGGTGGTTCCGCAGGCTGGCGGAAGGCGTTTTCGACCACGAGGACGTCGTCTACCGCGCGAACCAGCTGGCGGATTTCGTGCTCGCCTCGCGTGAGGAATACGCCCTCGGTGACCGGCGGCTGGTCGCCATCGGGTTCTCCAACGGCGCCAACATCGCCGCCGCGGTGTCCCTGCTCCGCCCGGACGCCGTCCGGGAGGCCGCGCTGTTCGCGGCGATGTCCCCGGTGCCTTCCCCGCCCCGGAACGACCTGTCCGGAACCAGGGTCTTCCTGTCGAACGGCGACCACGATCCGATGGCGCCGCTGGCTTCGGCGGAGACGCTCGTCCGTGACCTGCGCGAGCGCGGCGCGGACGTCGTCGCCCACCGGCATCCCGGCGGGCACCAGGTGACCGGCAACGGTTTGGTAGCGGCCGCGGGGTGGCTCAACCCATGGCGGGGAGAGCAAAGCACGCGAACGTAACATCGGCCGATGACTAACGGGGACCTCGTCCGCGCCCAGGCCCTGCTCGACAGGGTCCTCCTCGCGGACGGGCACAACGATCTGCCATGGGAGCTGCGGGTCACGACCGGGCCGGATCCGGTCGAGGCCGTGGCCGGCACGGATCTCACGGTCCGTCAGCCGCATCTGCACACCGACTTCCCGAAGCTCGCCGAGGGCAGGCTCGGGATGCAGTTCTGGTCCGTCTACGTGCCTTGCCAGTTCGAGGGCCACAGCGCGGTGACGGCGGTGCTCGAACAGATCGAGATCGTGCACCAGATGGCCGAGCGCTACCCCGATCGCCTGGCCCTCGTGGACACCGCCGACGAGGCCGAAAGCGCTTTCCGTGACGGCAAGATCGCGTCACTGCTCGGCGCCGAGGGCGGTCACAGCATCGCCGAATCCCTTGGTGTGCTGAGGATCCTCCGCCGTCTCGGGGTCCGCTACATGACGCTCACGCACAACTACAACACCACCTGGGCCGACTCCGGCACCGACGAACCCGCGCACGGCGGTCTCACCGACTTCGGCCGGGACGTCGTCCGCGAGATGAACAAGATCGGCATGCTGGTCGACCTCTCGCACGTCGCGCCGAGCACGATGCGCGCCGCGCTGGAGGTCAGTTCCGCGCCGGTGATCTTCAGCCACTCCTCCTGCACCGCGGTCAACGACCATCCCCGCAACATCCCCGACGACGTGCTGGAAACCCTGGCCGCCAAGGACGGCGTCGCCATGGTGACGTTCGTGCCGGGCTTCATCTCGCCGAAGGTCGCGGAGTGGGACGACCGGTTGCGGCAGGACATGGAAGCCGCGGGCAAGGACTACCGGAACATCGACCAGCGCACGAAGTTCACCGCCGAACGAGGCGGCCCGGAGAAGCCGAAGGCGGGAATCGACGACGTCGTCGCGCACATCGAGCACGCGCGCGAAGTGGCGGGCGTCGACCACATCGGACTCGGCGGCGACTACGACGGAGTCGCGACGTTGCCCGAAGGCCTCGAAGACGTTTCGAAGTACCCGGTGCTGTTCGCCGCGCTGCTGGAACGCGGCTGGAGCGAAGAGGACTGTGCGAAATTGGCCGGGAAGAACACCTTGCGCGTGCTGCGCGCGGCCGACGAGGTCACCCGTTCGGACGCTTGAGAGCGCGATCAAGCCCGCTTCGGCGGACACTGTCCTGCATGACGCAGCCGCAGGAGGGCGCCGCCGAGGTTCCCGTCAAGCCGTCCGACACCGCGGGCGGCGCACGCCACAGCGGTAAATTCGAAGCCGCCCCGAAGCTCAAACGGACGCGGGTGAGCGGCACCTGGATCGCCGTCATCGTGGCGCTGATCGTGCTGGTGTTCCTGCTCGTGTTCATCCTGCAGAACCAGGACACGGCCACCGTGCACTTCCTGGGCATGTCCGGGAGCATGCCGCTGGCGGTCGCGATGCTGTTCTCCGTGATCGCCGGTGGCGTGCTGGTCGCGCTCGTCGGCGGCGCGCGGATCCTGCAGTTGCGCAAGCAGGCCAAGAAGTCGCGACATCAGCTGCGCTGAAGGACCCCTCGCCGGAACTCGCTCGGGTTGACGCCTCGCACGCGTTTGAACGCCGCGCTGAACCCGAACGCGTCGGAATAGCCGACGGTGCGGGCGATCTCGGAGAGGGTCGCGGGCTCCGGGCCGGTGAGGAGATCCGCCGCGAGGGTCATCCGCCAGCGGGTGAGATAGGTCAGCGGCGGTTCGCCGACCAGGTCGGCGAACCGTTTGGCCAGCGTCGACCGCGATACCCCGATCCGCCCGGCCAGCGTGCCGACGGTCCACGGTGCCGCCGGTTCCGTGTGCAGCAGGCGCAGGGCGTCGCCGACCACGGGATCCCGCTGCGCGGCCCACCACGCCGGGGGCCGTCCGCCCGGCCGGTCGAACCATTCGCGCAGTGAGCACACCAGCAACCAGTCGAGCAGCCGGTCGAGGACCACCTGCTGTCCTGGCGCGTCGATGGCGACCTCGGCGGCGACGTGTTCCAGCACGGGGTCGCCCGGGCCGCCGGCGTCCACCCGCAGCACGACGGGCAGCGCGTCCAGCAGCGGACGGCCGATCTCGCCGCGCACCGGGTACGCGCCGACGATCAAGGTCGTCTCGCCGCCCGGGTCGCCGATCCAGCCGAGCCGGTGCCGGGTCCCGCCCAGTTCGGGCGTCGCGCAGTGCTCGCCGCACGCGATCGGTTCGGCCGCGGTACCGATCTCGTCGACGAAGGCGAACGTCGCGGGGCCGCGCACGATGACCGACTCGCCCGCGCGAAGCGGCTCTGGCGGGCCGTCCTCCGGCACGATCCAGCCCGCGCCGGTGAGCACGGCGCACAGGGTGAGGGGCGCGCCGTCCACGAAGCGCAGGTTCCACGGCGGGGACAGGGTCGAACTGCCGAACAAGGAGCCGTGGGAGCGCATCCCGCGGATCAGGTCACTGAACACGTCCACCCCGGCGAGGGTAGAGAAGGGGACGCCAACCTCGGTGAGAGGCTGGGCTGACCGGTGGAAGGCCCACGGCGACGCGGTCACCGCAGACGGCCGGCCGCCGGGTTGGACGAATACACAGGCGATCCGGGCTTTCACCTATGGGCACGTCCAAGTCCGCCGGGTTGGATCGAGCTCATGCTGACCACTGACGACCTCGAATTCCTCCGCCGCCCTCTGCACGGGTTCCTGACCGTGGCGGGCGGCCCGGTCCGGCCGGTCTGGTTCGAGGCCGCCGACGACGGCACGATTCAGCTCTTCACGCCCCGCGAGTCACCCAAGGTGCGGCGCCTGAAGGACGACCCCCGCGCCTCGATCATCGTGGCCGCGCCGGTGGGCGAACGCGAGCGCTGGGTCTCGGTCACCGGCGGCGCCACGGTGGAGCCCGACGGGGCGCACGAACTGGCCGCCCGGCTCGGCGCGCGTTACTGGGACCTCGACGACCCCGCCCACGCCGGCGAACTCGCCGGGATCCAGACCCTCGATCTCGTGCGGCTCGTCATCCGGCCGGAGAAGGTCAGCCGTTACTCGATGTGATGATCGACGTCATCCCGAGCAGGGCGGCGCAAACGTTTTCGTCGCCCTCGGCGGTGACCCGGCCGCGGTCCGCCGGGTTCCGGGTGCACAGCCGCCAGAAGGTGTCCGCGTCCGTCGTCACCGAGGCCAGCGACGAGCGTGACGTCGGCGCGACCCGGTCGAGTTCCCAGCCGTCGGCGGTCCGCCGGGCCGTCCACTTCCCGCCGCCCTGACCGGTGACGGTGTAGGCGACCTGCCTGCCGACGCGCGCGTCGATGTCACGCAGGGTGTGCGGCATCGCCCGCATGAAGGTGTCGACCACCGGTCCGCGGAACTCGGTCTCGCCCAGCGTTCGCGCACCGACGGCCTCGCGGATCTGCTGCTGGTGCACCCAGAACTCGGTGTACTCGCGGGCGACGTCGAGCCAGACCGGCGCGGGTTCGTCCCCGGCCCAGCTCACCGGCTCGCCGATGGCGTCGAGATCGGCGCGGCCCCACAGCTCGGCGATCTGCGAGGTGCTGTCCACCAGCATCGCGAACAGCACTTCGGGGGACAGCCGGCGGCACGCGACCACCCATTCGTCGTTGATCCGGTCGATGAAGTCCCCGAAGCGCTCGCCCTCGCGCGGCGCGGTGGTCCGGTAGTCGTCACGGTCGCGGGACAGCCTGCCGAGTTTGTCGCCGAGGATGTGGGCGGCGAGATCGTGCACCGTCCAGCCCGTGCACACCGTCGGCGCGGCCCACTGGTCCGCGTCGAGTCCGGACAGTACGTCGAGGAGGGCTTGCTCCTCTCGCGCGAAGAGCGGGAGGACGTCGATCGGCGGACCCCAGCGCGTGAAGCTCATGGCGACCATCCAAACACTCACGTCCGTCACATTTTCGGCCATTCGGCCTACTCGCAGGTAGCATCAGCGCGAACGTGAGGGGAGTGCCCGTGAGCGACGACCGACCCGCCGGTGAAGACCTGGCCGCTTTCGCCAAACGCGCGGGACAGCTGGCGGGCTGGGCCGCCCGCACGGGCTTCGAGTTCACCCGCAAACTCCCCGGCGTCGAGATCGCCGAACAGATCGTCAAACAGGGCGAGCGGCAGCTGCTTTCGGAGCTGCGCCGCCGTCTCGACGAGGTCGACGACCCGTACCACGCCGCGCTCACCGCCGCGTCCGCGATGAACCGGCCCGACACCAACGGTTCGCGGCCGGTCGAGGCGACGATCACCCTCGTGCACACCCGCGCCCAGCTCGAACCGCTCCGCGCGGCGATGGCCGAACTGCTCAACCACTCGATCGGCTTCGGGCGCGAGCGGGCCCGCGAATACCTCTACGCGATCATCCTGCGGCAGCTCACGCCGGACGAGGCCCGCATCCTTTCCGCGCTTTCCGACGGCTCGCCGTTCCCCTCGGTCGACGTCGCCGAGCGGACCAGCCTCGGCGCGGCCGGGCGGTTCGTGCTCCGCAACGCCTCCACCGTCGGCAAGGCCGCCGGGGTGTCGCTGCCGGACCAGGTGCCCGGCTACCTCACCAGGCTGATCGGGCTCGGCCTGGTCGAGTTGGACGAGGAGGTGCCCGCGCTGGAGACGCAGTACGAGATCCTGCTGACCGACGAGACCGTCCGCGAGGCGGAGAAGTCGGTGAAACGGGTCAAGTTCGTGAAGCGCACGGTCCATATTTCCCGGCTCGGCGCCCAGTTCTGGCAGGCCTGCGACCCGAGCGCCGGCTGACCTCGGCATGGGTGCGTTCCTCGACGGGATCCTCGCCGATTTCGGCGCGCACTGGCCGCTTTACGTCTCCATCCCGATCGTCGCCGCCCTGATCGGCTACACCACCAAACTCGTCGCGATCCGGATGATGTTCCAGCCGGTCGAGTTCGTCGGCATCAAACCCTTCCTCGGCTGGCAGGGCATCGTGCCCAAACGCGCCGCGCGGATGGCGAGCATCGCCTGCGACACGATGACCGAGCAGCTGATCAAACCGGCCGAGATCGTCGCCAGGCTCGATCCGCAGAGAATCGCCAAGGAGATCGAAAAACCGCTCCAGGCGGCCGTCGAGGACATCGTGCGCGACGTCGCCGCCCACTACCAGCCGGGGCTGTGGGAATCGCTGCCGGTGGGCATGCAGCGGCTGGTGATCCAGCGCGTGCAGGCCGAGACGCCGCGGATGGTCGCGGCCGTGCTGGAGCTGATCAAGTCCGATGTGGACAGTGTGTTCGACCTCAAGGGCATGGTGGTCACCGCGCTGGTCAAGGACAAACGGCTGCTGAACCGGATCTTCCAGGAGGCGGGCGACAAGGAGTTCAAGTTCATCGCCCGCTCCGGCATCTTCTTCGGCGGGCTCATCGGCGTGATCCAGATGGTCGCGTGGGTGCTGTTCAAGTTCCCGCTGATCATGCCGCTGTTCGGGCTCTTCACCGGCTGGTTCACCGACTGGCTCGCGCTGCGGATGATCTTCTACCCGATCGAGGAACGCCGGTATTTCGGTGTGCGCTGGCAGGGCCTGTTCCTGAAACGGCGCGGCGAGGTCGCGGAGGCGTACGGCGCGCTGATCGCGAAGGAGATCATCACCCCGCACAACGTGATCGAGGCGGTGCTGTACGGCCCGCTGTCGGACCGGGTGCTCGGGCTGATCCAGCGCCAGCTCGACGAACAGCTCGGCCGTCGCGTCGGCGTCGGCAAACCGCTGGTGGTGTTCGCCGTGGGCAGCAAGCGGTATCAGGACATGAAGCTGAACATCGCCGAGAAGATCATGGACAAGCTGCCGGAGACCATGCGGTACATCGAGGACTACGCGACCGACGCGATGGACATCCGGAACGTGCTGGTGACGAAGATGAAGGAGTTGTCGCCGCGCGAGTTCGAGGGTCTCCTGCGGCCCGCGTTCCAGCAGGACGAATGGATCCTGATCGCGACCGGTGCCGTCCTGGGTTTCGCCGTCGGTGAGGCCCAGGTCCTCCTGCTGGAGCACTTCGCCGCCTGACATCCCGGCGTTCCCGGCCATCGCAAGCAGGTGACGAATTGCGCGGATGGCTGCCTCATCGGCGGTACACCGGCTGGCCCGTCCGGTCTAGAGTGCCCTCTGCACAAAGCCTGGGGGAGGGCGCACATGGCCGACGCGGGGAGCCCGTGGCCGCAGGAGATCCGGCTGGCGATGACCATGGTGGGCGGGGCGAGCCTCGCGGTCTGGATGGGCGGGGTCGCCACCGAGACCTCGCATCTGCTTCAGGCGTCGAGAACGCCGGAATCGAAAAGCCCGTACCGGGCACTGCTCGATCTGCTCAACGCCACCGTCTCGCTCGACGTGCTCACCGGCACCAGCGCGGGCGGTATCAACGCGGCGTGCCTCGGGCTGGCCGAGGCGTTCCGGTCGAGCCCGCAGGTGCTGCGGGACACGTGGATCAGCACGGGATCGCTCGACAATCTGATCCGCGACCCCGGCGAGAAGGAACCGCGGTCGCTGCTCGACGGCGACAAGGTGCTGCTCGGCGATCTCAAGGACGCGTTGCACCGGATCACCGACAAGGCGACCGTGAAACCCGACTGTCCCGACATCACGGTGCTGCTCACCGGCACGATGATCGACGGCGAGACGACCAGGTTCGACGACGCGCTCGGCAACCTGGTGCGGGACACCGAACACCGGCTCCTGTTCCGCTTCGATGGTCCTTTGTGGACGGATGATGTGGTCGGGCCGCTCGCGCTCGCCGCGAGGTCCACCGCGTCGTTCCCGGGCGCCTTCGAACTTTCCCGGATGCCGATCGGCGAGAAGACCGGACCGCTGCATCCGGACATGACGAAGTACACCGACGTCACGCGGTCGCATTGGCTCACCGACGGCGGGGTGCTGCTGAACAAACCGTTGCGCCCGGCGCTGCGGGAGATCTTCGAGCGGCAGTCGCATTCGGACGTCCGGCGCCTGCTGCTGTACGTGGTGCCGACGGCGGAACGCGAGGCCGAGCGGGTCACGGTCGATCCGGAGCGGCCACCGCTGCTGGGCAGCGCGCTCAGCAAGGTCGTCGGCACCGTGCTGAGCCAGACGATCAGCGCCGAGCTGGAGGATCTGACCAGGCACAACGACGCCGTCGTCCGGACCAGGGGGACTCGCGTTTCCCTTGCCGCGATGGGGGTTCGCGGCGGCCCGGACTCTCTGGTCGACCAGCGGCTGATGAACGACTACCGCGACCGGCGGGTGCAGGAGGACGCCACCGCGCTCGTCCGTGAGGCGACCCGCAGGCTCTCCCTGTCCGATGTGGAGGATCAGGGCCGTCAGTGGGCGTCCGGCACGGCGGCGCAGCTGCGCGCGGCCGCGGCGGCCGGGCTGCGGGACGGCCTGCCGGTCGAGCCGCCGAAGGACACCTGCGAACTCGCGGATCTGGTCGCCTTCCGCACCACCGCGCTCGACGATTCGGTCGCCACCGGGCTGCAACTGGTGAACGCGGGCTTCCGGCTCGACCCGTCGCCGGAGCAGGCCGTGCAGCTCAACCGTTGCCGGGTGCTGCTGCACGAAGCGCGGCACAAGGCCGCGCGGGGGCAGCGGCTCGCGGGCTGGATCACCGAACAGGAGCCGCCTGCCTCCGACGTCACGCTGGCGGCCTGGATCGAAGGCCTCGCCAAGGACTGGGCCGCGCTCGGCCGCTCGGAAACCCTGAAGGAGGCGTGGCCGCTGGTCGTCGCCGCCCTCCGGCAGGCCACGCCGATCCTTTTGCCGCTGGCGCGGGCGAAACCCGGCACCGAGGCCGCCGACACGGTCAGCACGCTCCTGGCCTGGACGGGCCTCACTGCGGACGACAAGAGCGCCGGTGATCCCGTCGTCACCTCGCGGCTCGTGCGCCTGCACATCGCGACCCGGGGGCTGCTCGCGCAGGCGCCGTCGGTCGATCAGCGGGTCGACCTCGTCCAGGTGAGCGCGGATTCGCGGACGCTGATGGACATGAAACGGCGTCGTTCCTGGGACAAGCTCACCGGGATGCAGGCCGACTACTTCGGCGCGTTCTACAAGGCGTCGTGGCGCGCGAACGACTGGATGTGGGGCCGGGTCGACGGCGCGGGCTGGCTGGTGCAGTGCCTGCTGGACCCGAAACGCCTGCGCCTGCTGCGCGACGTCGTTGGACGGGAGGCGTTCCGGACGCGGGTGCGGGACACCTTCAAGGCGATCGGCTGGCGGCAGCCGGGTACGGAAGACGGGCTGTCGCAAGAGGAAGCGGAGGCCCTGCGCGCGCAATTGGCCGGTGAGCTGGCTTTCCTCGGTCTCGACGGCGAACTCGCCGACGTGGAAACCGAAGCCGCCCTGCCGATCAGCATGCCGGTGACGGCGATGGTGCTCGCCAGGGTGCGGCAACTGGAGATCGCCCGCGAAGAGCTGCCGTGTGTCGGCCTCCACTGCGGGCACGACGCGGAAACGGCCAAGGGCAACGGGAAACCGTCGGAACGGTTCAGGAAACTCGTCGAGAACGAGCCCGAAACCGACGAGCAGACCCAGCGCGCGTTCCAGGCGTGCCAGGTCTCCGGCGAACGGTTCGAACACGAACGCGGGACGATGCTTCTCACCAAGACGCTGGTCAAAGCCGGCGCCGCCGGGCTCAACGCGGCCGCCGGGGCGACGCGGGTACCGAAGTCCGTCCAGCCGGCCGCGACCTTCGCCAAGGCCGCCGGGCGCAGCGCGTGGTGGATCACCCGCGGCGCGGCCACCCTGCCGTCGCCGTGGAACGTGCTCGCCGCACTCATCACCGTGCTGGCCGGTTTCGTCCTCGGTGGACAGGGCGGCCCCGTCCTGCAGTGGGTCGGCGTGCCGGTGGCCGCGGGCGCCATCGTGTTCCTGGTGGTGAGCCTGATGACGCTGCGCAAGACGTGGCGGATGGTGCTGACGGTGCTCGGTGTGCTCGTGGTGGCGGCCTTGCTGTTCGCCGCGTTCCTGCCACCGGTGCGCGACCCGCTGTTCGGCTGGCTCGGCGACGTCGTCGCGGGCTGGCGGCGCGGCGAGGCGCCGGTCTGGTGGCTGGTGGTCTGCCTGTTGCTCGTGCTACCCGCCATCTGGACGCCGCTCGGCTCGCTCGGGGGTCGCAAGCGACGGCGTGAATAGCGGAACCGGGCGTCGAATAGCGCCCTGACCCTGCGACGAAGCGGTAACGGTTGGTATCGTCACATGCAGTGAGACCGCGACGAAGCGGCCTTACCCACAAGTGCTGCGCTTCAAACGTTACCGTTACCTTTGTCACGTGTGTTTCGGGGTTGTTGCAGGTAGCCGCGTTGCCGCCGCCGCGCTGATCTGACCGCGCCCGAATCCTCCGGTACGTTTCTTGGACATGTCCGGAAAGCACTTGATCGAAAATCCGACCAAGGCAGACGGTGCCGCGCTCTGGAGAATCGCCCGCGATTCGAAGAAGCTGGATCTCAATACGCCTTACGCCTATTTGCTGTGGTGCCACGATTTCGCCGACACCTCGGTCGTCGCGAAAGTCGACGGGACCCCGGTCGGCTTCGTGATCGGATACCGCAAGCAGGACACCGGCTTCGTCTGGCAGGTCGCCGTCGACGCGTCCCAGCGAGGAAAAGGCCTGGCCGGAGCTCTGCTCGACGAGCTGTTCGGCCGGTTGACCGCCCAGGGCGTCCGGTACCTCGAAACGACGATCACCCCGGACAACGAGGCTTCGATCCGGTTGTTCGCCTCGTTCGCCAAGCGGTGGGACGCCACCGTGGAACGCCAGGATCTGTTCTCCGCGACGGATTTCCCGGCCGAGGAAGGAACGCATGAGCAGGAGGACCTGTATCGAATCGGTCCGCTCAGCAGTCAATAGAACGTAAATCCGGGGATCCCAGGGAGAAAGAAAACGTGATGAGCATTTTCGAGGAACTCGAATCCGAGGTACGCAGTTACAGCCGCGGCTGGCCCGTCGTGTTCGACCGGGCGCAGGGGAGCTACCTGTACGACGAGGACGGCAAGGCGTATCTCGACTTCTTCGCCGGGGCCGGCGCGCTCAACTACGGGCACAACAACCCCGCGCTGAAGCGGGCGCTGATCGACTACATCGCCCGTGACGGCGTGACGCACGCGCTCGACATGTTCACGGTGGCCAAGCGGGACTTCCTCCAGACGTTCCAGGAGAAGATCCTCAAGCCGCGCGAGCTCGACTACAAGGTCGTCTTCCCCGGCCCCGGCGGCGCGAACGCGGTCGAGGCCGCGCTGAAGCTCGCCCGCAAGGTGACCGGCAAGGAATCGGTCATCAACTTCACCAACGCCTTCCACGGGATGACGCTGGGCGCCCTGTCGGTGACCGGTAACTCGATGAAGCGCGGCGGCGCGGGTGTCCCGCTGGTGCACGCCACCCCCATGCCGTACGACAACTACTTCGACGGCTCCATCCCGGACTTCCTCTACTTCGAGAAGCTGCTCGAAGACTCCGGCAGCGGCCTGAACGAGCCCGCCGCCGTGATCGTCGAGGGCGTGCAGGGCGAGGGCGGTATCAACGCCGCGCGCGTCGAGTGGCTCAAGGCCCTGGACGACCTGTGCAAGAAGCACGGCATCCTGCTGATCCTCGACGACGTCCAGATGGGCTGCGGCCGCACCGGCCCGTTCTTCAGCTTCGAGGACGCGGGCATCAAGCCCGACATCGTCTGCCTGTCGAAGTCCATCGGCGGCTACGGCATCCCGATGGCGCTGACGCTGATCCGCCCGGACCTCGACGTCTGGGAGCCGGGTGAGCACAACGGCACCTTCCGCGGCATCAGCCCGGCGTTCGTCACCGCGACCGAGGCGCTGCGCGTCTACTGGAGCGACGACGAGCTGGAGAAGTCGACCAAGGCCAAGGGCGAGCGCATCGGCGCCGCCTTCCAGGGCATCGTCGAGGCGTACCCGGACGCGAACCTGTTCGCGAAGGGCCGCGGCCTCGCCCGGGGCATCGAGTTCGCCAATGGCGACCTCGCGGGCAAGGTCTGCGCCGCCGCGTTCGAACGCGGGCTGCTGATGGAGACCTCCGGCCCCGACGGCGAGGTCATGAAGGTCCTCCCGCCGCTCACGCTGACGGACGACGAGCTCACGAAGGGCCTGTCGATCATCGACGAGGCCGTCGCCACTGTCCTGAACTGACCCACCACCAGGAACGAGAGGGAGTTTTCCGTTGCTTGTCAGAACACTCGACGAGGTCACCGACACCGACGCCGACATCAAGACCCCGAACTGGCGCAGCAAGCGCATCGTGCTGGCCAAGGAGGGCGTCGGTTTCTCGGTGCACGAGACCACGCTGTACGCCGGGACGGTCAACGACTTCTGGTACGCGAACCACATCGAAGCGGTGTTCATCACCTCTGGTGAGGGCGAGCTCGAAAACACCGCGACCGGCGAGGTCTTCCAGCTGAAGCCGGGCACGTTGTACCTGCTCAACGACCACGACAAGCACCAGGTCCGGCCCAAGACCGAGATCAAGTGCGTCTGCGTGTTCAACCCGCCCATCACCGGCCGCGAGGTCCACGACGAAAACGGCGTGTACCCGCTCGTCACCGAACCCTAGAAATCGCTCGAGGAGGCGACCGCATTGACGCTGACCGACACCCGAGTCGACGACAGTTACCCGACCCGCATCACGGGTAAGCCCGAACACCTGCCCAGGACGCACCCCACCGTCTGGGGCGCCGAGGCCGACGGTCCCATGGACGCGGCCACGCTCGCCAACCACGAAACGCGTGGTTACACCGTCGTCGACCAGTTGCTGTCGCCCGGCGAGGTCCAGGCCTACTGGCAGGAACTCGTCAGGATGTCCTCCGGGGACCACAGCGGCGACGAGCGCGTCATCACCGAGGCCAAGACCGGTGAGGTCCGCTCCATCTTCGACGTCCACGAGACCAGCGAGCTGATCGCGGAACTCGTCCGGGACCCGCGCGTGCTCGACCGGGCCCGGCAGATCCTCGGCTCCGAGGTCTACATCCACCAGAGCCGCGTGAACTACATGCCCGGTTTCAAGGGCACCGGGTTCTACTGGCACTCGGACTTCGAGACCTGGCACGCCGAGGACGGCATGCCCGCGCCCCGCGCGGTCAGCTGCTCCATCGCGCTCACCGACAACTATCCGTTCAACGGCGGGCTGATGGTGATGCCGGGTTCGCAGCGGACCTTCGTGCAGTGCGCCGGGGAAACCCCCGAGAACAACTACAAGAGTTCGCTGAAAGAGCAGCGGGTCGGCGTCCCGAGCGAGGAAGACATCACCGCGCTCGCCGCCGAATACGGAATCGACCAATTCACCGGGCAGGCCGGTTCCGCGCTCTGGTTCGATTCGAATGTGATGCACGGTTCGTCGAACAACATCACGCCGTACCCGAGGTCGAACATCTTCGTCGTGTTCAACAGCGTCGAAAACGCGCTGCGGGAGCCGTTCGCCGCGATCGAACCGCGTCCGGCGTTCATCGCCGGCCGCGACTCGACCCCGCTGTCGCGCTGACGAAACCGCAGGTCGCGAAGGCCATGGCGGGGCGCTTGTAGCCGTCGGTGTGCGCCCTGTTACGTTGTCGCCACGCGTGCGGGCCAGTGGGCTCGCTCACGTAGGTGTTGTCGACGACCGAACGGGTTCTTCGCTCGGGGTGAGCCCACCCGGACGGACGTGGACGCCGATGTCCGGTGTGGGTCGCGCCCCCAGGCGGCCCAAATCGGACATCTCCCGGCTCCGTGCCATCAGATCGGGACTGATGGCACGGAGCCTCTTCTTTTTCCTCGTGTCCAGGCTCGGTCCGTGAAGGCCTCCTTGAGGGACTCTGGGTCCCTCAAGGAGGCCTTCACGGACTTCAGGTCATGAGGAGTGCTCCGGAACGTAAGTCCATAGTGGACAGAGAGTCCCGTGGGGCATTTGTCCGTATCGCGAGGTCGTGAAGGCCCCCTTCCTTACCCTGAAAGTAGGGAAGGGGGCCTTCACGACCTCGCGCGTCCTGGTTGGCGGCCTCTTCGCGCGGTAGGTTGGCTACTCCGGTAAGGGGAGAGATCGGAGGAGGGGGCTTGTCATGGGCGAAAGCGGTTCCCCTGCCCGCTTCCAACTCCTCGGTCCCGTCCGGCTCCTCGACGGCGAACGGCCGGTCCCCGTCGGCGGTCCCGGCGTCCGCGGGCTCCTCGCGTTGCTGGCGCTGAAGGTCAACAAGGTCGTCGCGCTCGACGAGATCATCGACGCGCTCTGGGGGCACGACCCGCCGGCCACGGCCCGCACGATCGTCCACGGCAACGTCTCGCATCTGCGGCGCGTGCTCCGGGGCATCCAGGGCGATCATCCGCACGGCGCCCGGATCCTCACCGCGCCGCCCGGCTACCAGCTCACCGTCGAACCCGAGCGGATCGACGTCCACCGCGCCCGGGCCCTGCTGGAGCGGGCTTCCGCGGAAGAGCCGGAGAAGGCGGCCGAACTGCTCACCGAGGCCCTCGCGCTCTGGCAGGGGCCCGCGCTCGCCGGTGTGCCGGGGTCGGTCCGCGCTCCCGAACTGGAGGACCTGCGGCTCGCCGTCCACGGCGCCAGGGTCGACGCGGACCTCGAACTGGGCAGGCACGCGGAACTGATCGTCGAGCTCAGTCCGCTCGTCCGGGCGAACCCGCTCGCCGAGCGCACGGCCGGTCAGCTGATGCGCGCGCTCTACCACGCCGGCCGCCGCGGCGACGCGCTCGAGCTCTATCGCACGGTGTCCAGGGCGACCCTGCGCACGCTCGGCGTCGAACCCGGCGCGGATCTGCGCTGGCTGCACGAACGCGTCCTCAACGACGATCTGCCGGTCAAGGTCGCGGCGGAACCGAAGGCCGAGGCGGCGCCCGTCCAGCAGTTGCCGCCCGCGGTGCCGAACCTCGCCGGACGCGAGGCCGAGCTGGCCTGGCTCGACGAACTCGCCGAGCGCGCCGAAGCGGGTGAGACCGCGGTCGGCGTGGTCACCGGGACGGCCGGGATCGGCAAGAGCAGCCTGGTGGTGTGGTGGGCGCATCGTGCGGGCCGCCGCTTCCCCGACGGCATCCTTTTCGCCTCGCTGCGGGGTTTCGACCCGCACCATCCGCCGCTGGAGCCCGCCGACCTGCTCACCCAGTTCCTGCTCGGGCTCGGCGTCCCGGCCGAAGGCGTCCCGGAACAGGTCCACGAACGCGTCGCCCTCTACCGCTCGATGATCGCCGGACGCCGGATGCTGGTCATCCTCGACAACGCCCGGAGCGCCGAGCAGGTCCGGCCGTTGCTGCCGCCCGGTTCGCGGTCGATGACGCTGGTGACCAGCCGCTCCCGGCTCGACGGGCTCGCCGTGTCCAACGCCGCCAAACTGCGGGTGCTCGGCACCCTCGCTCCCGGCGACGCCGTCCGGCTGATCGAGGAACTCGCCGGGCCCGCCGGGTTCGACCTCAACCACGCGCTCGCCCGGCTCTGCGGCTATCTCCCGCTGGCGCTGCGGATCGCCGGTGCCCGGCTCGCCGCCAGCGCGCAGTGGTCCGCGCAGGATCTGGTCGACGAACTCGGCAACGAACGGACCAGGCTGGCCGCACTCGACGTCGAAGGCCCGGACGACGGCGTCCGCGCGGCGTTCGACGTCTCGTTCCGGGGGCTGCCGCCGGAGGTCGCGAACACGTTCCTGCGGCTCGGCGTGGTCCAGTGCGTCTCGGCCGGTTCGCATCTGACGGCGGCGATCGGCGGGATCACCGTCGCCGAGGCGCGGCGGCATCTGCGGGTGCTCACCGCGCACAACCTGCTCGCCGAAACCGGCCGCGACTCCTTCGTCCCGCACGACCTCGTCCGCCTGTTCCTCCGCGAACTGGCGGAGAACGAACTCGACGAGGCCGACCGGGACGACGTCCTGTCGCGCTCGGTGCGGTTCTATCAGGCCGTCGCCGACCGGGCCCGGCGCAAGATGCTGCGGATCGTCGACCCGCTCGACTTCACCGGGGCGCTGACCGACGCGCAGACGCCGCCGATCGGTTCCTTCGACGAGGCGCAGGACTGGTTCACCGCGGAGTGGGAGAACCTGATCGAGGTCCTCGAAGCCGCCCGCGCCGCCGGACGGCACGACGACGTCTGGCGGCTGGCCAGGGTCGCGCACACCTATCGCGCGGTCTATCCGCTGCTGGACGAATGGACGCGGCTGGTCGAGATCGGCCTGGAGGCCGCCGAGCGGTCCGGCGACGTCCTCGGCCGCTGCTGGATGCTGATCTCCCGGTGCGCCATCGCGCTCACCTTCGAGCTGCCGCAGGGCTGCCTCGCCGACGCCGAACGCGCGCTGGAACTCGCGGCCGCGATCGGCGACGACCGGCTGATCGTCTCGGCGAACATCCATCTCGGCTCCGCGCTGACCCTGCTGGGACGGCACGACGAGGCGATCAGGACGCTGCGGCGCGCGGTGGAGGAGACCGAGCGGACCGGCGATCTCGAATTGCGCGGGCAGGCGCTCAACAACTGCGCCGAGGCCGAAAAGCGGGCAGGCCGGTTCATCGAGGCGATCGGGCATCAGGTCGCCTCCCTGGAGATCGACCGGACGCTCGGCGACGAAAGCTACGTCGTCGTCTCGCTGAACAATCTCGCCGAATTGAGCATGCGGATCGGCGAACTCGCGGCGGCCGAGCGGTACGTGTGGGAAGCCGTGGACCTGACGATCAGCAGGCGGTTCGTCCTCCAGGAGGGTGTCCTGCGGCTGACGCTGGGCCGGGTGCTGCGGGCCGGGTCGGATGTGGACGGTGCCCGCGAGCAATTCGCGCTCGCGCTGAAGATCCTCTCGGACGTCAACCCCAAGCTCGCCACCCTGGTCCGTGCGGAACTCACCGACCTCGACGAAAGTCCGTGAGTGATCCTTAGCGGATTCTTAGTGGCCTCGCCGCGCACGCGCGTAGGGTCCGATTCAGTGTCGATCGAGCCCTAGGGGAGGGGCACGCCGTAGTGATCGGCGCTCGGGCGGGCTCGTTCCGGGTCCGTCTGAAGAGCCGCCAGGAGCGGCTCGTGGCGGTCCGGCCGGTGGAGGTGGGGGCGATACCGGCCGGCCGCCAGGCGGCGCGAAACGCGGAGGGTCAGCCGGTGCCGGCGGTGCACAGGGCGATGGTCTGGCCCTTGTTCTCCGCCACCTTCTTGCCGTTGACCAGGATCGTGCAGGCGATCTGGTTGCTGACCGTCGAGTTCCGGGTGTCCGCGGTGACGGTGAGCAGGTAGTCGCCCGAGTTGAAGGACGCCGTGCCGCGCCATTCGTCGGTGCTGGCCGGGGTCGTCTCGGTCCGCTGGTCGTTGAGCGAGCCGTACCGGATGGTCGCGCCGCCGGAGGCGCTGACGACGAACTCGACGGTGTTCTTGTCCCCGGCGACCGCCGGGACGTGCAGTCCCGACTCACCGGTGGCGAAGAAACTGGTGTAGACCAGTAACCCGCCCGCGGCCAGCAGTCCGGCGATCGAAAGCGCGAGCCCCGCGATCCCCATTCCCTTCTTGTCCGCTTCACCCTTCTTGATTTTGGTCAAACCGATCACGGAAAGAATCAAACCGGTCACGGCGAGCGGCCATGCGGCGACGCCGGCGACCGGGACGAAGGCGACCCCGAGTGCCGCCAGTCCGACCAGGAAACCCGCGATGACCAGGCCGTTCTTGGGTTTGCGGTGGCGTGTTCCGTGCGCGGCGAACCCCGGGCCGTAGCGGGTGGCAGGCGGGTGCGGGAGAGGTGGATCGGTCGGCATACATGCCCTTTCGGAGGCTTCCGTCCGAAGACGTTAACCCATCGTTCGGGGCAATGGCCGAAATTGTTACCTGCCGGAAAAAGTCATCATTCAACGATGATCAAGCGGTCGCCGATATTTTCTGACGAGAATTGCGGTATCGCCGAATGTCGGAAACCCGATCACTGATCGAACAGGTTGACTTCCGGGGTGATCTCCAGCAGTTCGTGCACCGGGCGGCCGCGGCGGCCGTCGATGGTCGTGGTGCGCACGACGCGCAGCCGCGCGGTCACCGGCCGGTCCAGATTCTCCTTGATCTCGTCGAGCAGATCCGGCGCGACCGCGCCCTGGATCGTGCCGCCCGATTCGCGTTCGAGATAGAAGATCCGGCGCCGCGTGCGGACGCCGTCCAGCCTGCCGCTGACCGTCTCGTAACCGACGGCCTCGCGGGACTCGCGCAGGCTTCCGGACAGGATCCGAGCCTGCTCGGTGGTCATGCTGCGGGTCAGCTCGTCGCCCGCGGTCGGGGTCAGCGCCATGCCGATCCCGGCGTGCTTGCTGACCGCGTTGACGATGTCGCTGACCGCGTTGCGGACGGTGTCGCGCTGCAGCAGCACCGCGTCCAGCGCGCCGTCGTCGGAGCCGTTGGCGGGCAGGAAGTCGCACAGTTCCTTGACCGCGCGTTCGGACAGCGACTCGATCCCGTCGTGGATGAGCGCGTCGTCGAGCGCCGGTTCCGGGAAACCGAAGAAGATCGCGTTGCCCGCCTGTCCACGCTGGATCAGCGGGGCCTTCTCGCGGTCCGCGGGCTGGACGAAGGTCACCTCGCCCGACGGGTTCCGGATGATGTGCCCGATCTTCGCCGTCGCGTCCTGCAAAGCGCGGCTGATGTCGGAGAACGTGTACGCGTCCAGATGCGACTCGCCGAGCACGGACACGCGAAGCAGCGGCGACCGTGATGTGCGCTCGAACTTGGCGTACGCGGCCATCGCCGACGCGCGCGCGAGGTCGTCGAGCCAGGTGCCGCCGGGGATCTCGTCGGCGATACGCCGGAATTCGTTCCTCACCAGATCACTTCCGGAATTCCCCTGCCACCCGATGCCCACACTTCTTCCCAGATCTCCTCGTCGCCGGGGCGGCAGAGGAAGCCGTCGAGCATGCCGCCGACGGGCTGGACCTGGTCCAGGTACATGGCGGGCTGGCCGACGATGACCCCGCGCAAGGTCAGCAACCCGTACAGCGCCGAGCGGCCCGCGTCGTCGAGCCGTTTGAGCGCGCCCCATTCGTCCGGGATCAGCACCACGTCGAGCCCGAGCGGCGCGTGCGGGGTCCTGGCGGTCAGATCGCCGCCGATCCACGCGCGGCCGGTCGGCATGATCCGCCGGGCCACACCGAGGTAGCTGTTCAGCGCGCTGAACAGGATTTCACGGTCGTTCTGGTGTGGCGCGTCGAAGACCAGCCGCTCGTAGACGTCGGCCAGATCGGCGGGATGGCGGCCAGGAGGCAGCAGGTTGTGCGGCGTCCAATAGGGGAGCGCCAATCGGAGCCTCCTTCGTGTGCCGGAGCTCCCGATCGAAGAAACGTACCCGGCGTCCCGCTCACAGTGCGTAGCCGAATTTACCAGGCGAGTGTCAGCCGCCCTGCCCCGGCCGGTGCCCGGCGGGCGGCCAGTCCTCGTCGCTCGGCCAGACGGGTTCGGGTTCGTGGCCGCCCTCGCCGTTCCGGGCGGCCGGTCCCGGCGGCTCCGGGTGGTAGGCCCGCACCGGTTCCGGCGTCAGCTGGCCCTCGCGGTGGCCTTCCGCCTCCTGGTCGTACGGCTCGTCGTCGTCCTGGATCCGCGCGGGCGGGAGGAACTGCGTCCGTTCGGTGGAGAGCAGCTCGGGCACGGGTTCGGGCTCCGGCTCGGCCGGGACCGGTGCCGGCCGCTCCGGCTCGCGGGCCACCGGTTCCGCGGCCGGTCGCTCACGTCGTTCGCCGCGCATCAGCAGCCAGGTGACGCCGCAGCCGAGAGCGAACGAGATGAGCAGCCAGAGCCAGATCTGCCCGAAGAGCCAGAGCATCAGGCCATCACCTCTGTTCTGCCGTGATGTCGACGCGGCGGCCCTCGCCGCTCGCGCCGTCGGAGTTCCTGCGCTGGGTGGAGTACGCCTGGTCGCGTTTGACCCCGTTGCGTTCAAGCAGCCGCTCGACCGTCAGCGCCCGGTTCAGCGCGAGCTTCCGGTCCGAACCGGTCGCGACCGACCCGGTGATCCGGAACCGCAGTTCGCGGGGCGCGTCCGTGAGCAGCTTCGCGATCTCCAGCGCGCCGCGTTCGCCGTCGGCGGTGAGTTCGGTGGTGTCCGGTTCGAACGTGATCGGCGTGGCCGCCAGCAGGCGGTCGATCTCGGTCTGGAAACCCGCCTTGTCCACCGGCTTGGCCGACGTCGGCGCAGGGCTGGGAGGTGGGCTCGGTGGCGGCCGGCTCGGCGGCTCGCCGCTGGTCGTCACCGGTCCCGCGGGCGGGGCGGTGTCGCCGGAGATCTCGACCGTCCGGACCCCGTCGACCCGCTGGATGGCGTCCATCGCCTGCGCGGCCTTGTCCGGCGGGAAGCCGGTGAGGTTCGCGTCGCGGCCGGAGAAGCTCACCTGGCCACCGGAGACACCGACGTCGGCGAGCGCGTCCTTCGCGCGCGCGGTCAGCTCGGCCTCGATGTCGTCCGAGGTCGACCAGACGGTGATCGCCGTCAAGGCGAGCGTGACCAGCAGCGCTGTAGGCAGCAAGCGGCTCCAGCGTGTACCGGGCATGAAGGGACTGTAAGCCGCGCCCGACCGGTTGGCGAACCGGCTTTCGGCACGTCCGGTCCCACGTCCCGCGCTCTTCGCGAGGTGCCGCGCACCCGGTCTGGCCTGCGACGTCGGCCGCGTTCCCTCGCGGGCCCCGGATGCCGCGCCGGTGTACCGGGCGGTCAGTACATGACCCTTCTGGGTGACACCGATCCGCGATCGGGAAGTCCGTGAAGGCCTCCTTAAGGGATACAGAGTCCCTCAAGGAGGCCTTCACGGACTTGCCGAGGCTTCAGCTCGCGTGGTGGTGGATCTCCCGCAGATCCGTGGCGGGCAGGGTGACGCCCGTCGGCTCGATCTGCTCCAGCGGGAGCAGCGGCGCGAGCTCGGGGCGCTTCGGGGACAGGCCGTCGCCCATGGACTCGCCCTTGAGCTGACGGCGGATCCACGGCAGCAGGTGCGCCTTCGTCCATTCGAGGTCCGAGCGGCGCGAAGTGATCCAGGTGCTCGGCTCCTCGGACGCCGGCCACGGCTCACGCCAGTCGTCGGCGACCGGGACGCCGAGGACCTCGGCCGCGCGCAGCGCGATCCGCCGGTGTGCCTCGGGGGTGAAGTGCAGCCGGTCGTCGCTCCAGGCGCGGCGGTCGTGCAGCGGGGCCATCGCCCACATGTCGACCATCTTGGCGCCGTGCCGGTCGGCGATCGCCCACAGATGCGCGTTGTAGATGCCGACCTTCCCCCGCAGGACGTGCATCACGGACAGGTACTTGGTGTCCGGCCCGTTGAAGATGAGCACCGGGATCCCGGCCTCGCGCAGCTTGGCGACCCCCGCCTCCAGCCGTGCGGCGACGGCGTCCACGTCCGCGCCGGGCACGATGATGTCGTTGCCGCCCGCGCACAGGGTGACCAGGTCGGGCTTCACCGCGAGGGCGATCGGGAGCTGCTCTTCGAGGATCTCGTCGAGCATCTTCCCGCGGAGGGCGAGGTTCGCGTACTGGAAGTCGGGCCTGCCTTCGGCGAGGATCTCCGCCAGCCTGTCCGCCCAGCCCCTGAAGGTGCCGTCGGGCAAGCCGTCGTTGAGTCCTTCGGTGAAGCTGTCACCGATCGCCACGTAGCTGTCGAATCCGTACACGTTGGGTCCCCTTCCGTCCGTGTGCCCCCGGTTGGTACTTGTACACCACAACTAACAGCTGAGAGCGCCCCTGCAATCCCACCTGACCGAAACCCTTGGTTCAGCCCGTTGACACAGTCTCTTATTTTGTCGGACGTCCATGCATCTCCATTACGGGGATGTACACTCCTGGGCTGCGTGGATTCCCCTCAAGTGGGGGTAAACCGGACAGGGTGTGTGGCGAACATCTCCCCGCCCGGGTGTTCGGGCTCATAGATCCGGCAGGCTGTGAGGGTGACCTCACGACCCTCGCGCGAGTCGCTCGCCCAGATCCTCGGCGGGCGGCGAGGCGCCATCGACGCGAGCATCCCGCCCGCGGCCTTCGTCCTCGGCTGGCTGATCGCCGGCCAGTCGATCGCCTGGGGCGCAGGGGTGGCCATCGGGGTGGCGGTGCTGCTCGGCGGGTACCGGGTCGCGCGCGGTGACAAGGCCCGCGCGGTCGTGGTGAGCCTCGCGGCGGTGATCGCCGCCGCGCTGATCGCCCTGCACACCGGCCGCGCCGAAGACTTCTTCCTCATCCAGCTGCTGTCCAATGTGGCCAGCGCGCTGCTGTGGGCGGCCAGCATCGTGGTCCGGTGGCCGTTGCTCGGCGTCGTGGTGGGGCTGGTCATCGGGCAGAAGACCCGATGGCGCCGTGATCCCGCGTTGCTGCGCGCGTATTCGCGGGCGAGCTGGGTGTGGGTCTTCCTCCAGTACACGCTGCGGGTCGTCGTGTACGGCTCGCTGTGGTGGAGCGGGCAGGTGGTCGCGCTCGGCATCGCGCGGACGGTGCTCTCCTGGCCGCTGGTCGCGGTGACGGTCGCCGTGAGCGGCTGGGTGCTGTACCGCACGCTGCCTCCGGAACATCCCGGCCTGCGGGTGGTAGAGGAGAACGGGGATCCCTCGGATTCCGCGCCCGGCGGGCTGCCCAGGACATAAGGCGGCCCCCGGCGAGGGGGGAGGGTCCGGGGGCCGGGTCCTACGGTACCCGGAGTTCGGCCCCGGAGTCGATGGTTTGGTCTTTCAGGGCTCGTTTTTGGTGTTTTTCCAGGGTGGGACCGGCCGCGGTGCCCCTTCTCCATAGGCGTCGACGGCGGCCAGCCAAGCGGCTCCGAGCACGCCGTCGGTGCTGGTCAGAACCTCGATGCCGTCGAGTGCGGCACGGACCTTCGCCCCCACGGGTCCCTCCGGCGACAACACGCCGCCCACCAGGACGACCGGCGTGTCCTCCCCGGGATCCCGGGCCGCCATGACGTTCGTCACCAACAAGGTGGCCGCGCGGGTGGTGATCTCGTCCGCCGCCGCATCGCCTTCGCGGTAGGCCTCGCTGACCAACGGGGCGAACCTGGCGAGCCGGATCGGCGCTTCGGCGTTGGCGCTCGTGATGAGCGCGCGCCAGAGCGGCGCCCGGTCGCCCGCCGGGTCCACAGCGGACGGTCCGAGCGCTTCGGTGAGCACGGCGCGCGCGAGCGGACCGGGTTCGCCGCCGCGGCCCAGAACATCCAAAGTGGAGCGAACGGCTTCACGGCCTAGCCAGTACGCGGAACCTTCGTCACCGAGCAACCAGCCGTAGCCGCCGACGGTGGACACCATTCGCCTGCCGCGGATCCGGCCGGCGATCGACCCGGTGCCCGCCACGAGCACCGAACCGTCCGGCGCGGAAGTCGCGGACGCGTAGGCGACCTCGGGGTCGGGGACCGTCCGCACCGGACTGATCCCCGTGTTCTTCCACGCCGCTTCGAAGATCTCGGCGATCGCCGGATCGCTCAGCTTGCTGACGCCCGCCATGCCGACGACGCACGCCGCGGTCGCGGCCGGATCGAGCCCGCCGAGCGCGCCGGTGATCGCGCTCGCGATCCGCGCCGCGGCTTCCGACGGCGGATGGGAATTGGGATTGGCCCCGCCCGCGCGCCCGATGCCGAGGACGGCGCCGGAGGCGTCGACGGCGATCGCTCGCGTCGACGTGCCTCCGGCGTCCACACCTACGACGTGACTCACCGGGTCTTGGTCACCTTGAGCAGCCCGCGCGGGCTGTCCGGGTCACCGCCGCGCGCCAGCGAAAGGCCGAGCGCGATCCGCTGGATGGGCAGGATCTCCAGGATCGGGGCGACCTCTTCGGCGGACGGCGCGACACCGATCCGCAGCGCCGCGGGCACGTCGGCCGAAGCGGAGCCGACCGCGAGCACGTCCGCGCCGCGTTTGCCGACGGCTTCGAGGACCTCCTGCATCGCGCCCACCCCGTGCCCCTGGCTCGTCACGGCGAGCACGGCGGTCTCGCCGTCGACCGCGGCGACCGGACCGTGCAACAGGTCCGCGCCGCTGTACGCGCGGGCCGCGAGGTAGCTGGTTTCGGCCAGCTTCAAGGAACCTTCCAGTGCCGTGGCGTAGGAGTAACCACGGCCCGTGGTGAGCACCCGGTCGACGAACCGGTAGCGGTCCACCGCGCGCCGCACGCCTTCTTCGGAGCCGTCGAGGGTCTGCTGTGCGAGCTCGCCCAGCTTCTCCGCGTCCGCGCCCTTGCCGCCGCGGACCGCGTCGATCAGAAGGTAAAGCGAAAGCAAGGTGGCCGAGTAGGTCTTGGTGGCGGCCACCGCCTTTTCCAGTCCCGCGCCGATGTCGACACCGAGTTCGGCGGCGGCGCGAAGCGGCGACTCCGGGGTGTTGGTGACCGAGACGGTCAGCGCTCCCTGGCGACGCGCGGTTTCGGTGACCTCGATGAGATCCGGGGATCCACCGCTTTGGCTTACTGTGATGAAGAGAACGTCCCGCAGATCGGGACGGGCGCCGTACAGAGTCGCGGTGGAGGGTGACACGAGACCGCAGGGGAGACCGAGGAGTACTTCGATCAGGTACTTCGCATACAGGGCGGCGTGGTCGCTGGAGCCCCGGGCGGCGAGGAGTGCGAACCTGGGCGGGCGCTTGGAGATGGCTTCGGCCACCTCGGCGATTTCGGCCTGTCGCTCCACGATTCCTGCCAGAATGGCGGGTTGCTGGGAGATCTCCGCGGCCATGTGCTCGCCGGGGCGCTGTTCGGTCATCTCGTTCCCTTCCACCGGGACGTACTTCGTCCCCCGAGTAGGTCTAGACCAATGCTAGCCCGAATGGACGTTTGTGGTGAAGGGTACGTTTCCTAGCGGGGACGGTGCGCGTTTGAGTGGGAAGGCTTAGGGAGTCGGTCATGTTGGAGACAACCACCG
The DNA here is from genome assembly GCF_019330265.1 of Amycolatopsis sp. TNS106. Lineage (NCBI taxonomy): Bacteria > Bacillati > Actinomycetota > Actinomycetes > Pseudonocardiales > Pseudonocardiaceae > Amycolatopsis > Amycolatopsis sp. TNS106. Next base: position 7,155,692 of record NZ_CP024972.1, read on the forward strand.
CGAGTGAGGCGGGCGCTACGGCAGGGATGCGCGGACAGCGCGAACCCAAGTACTGGGCGCTGAAACAGCATCTGCTCGATCTGCTCGACGCGTTGCCGCCCGGCTCGCCGATTCCGACCGAACGGGCGCTGGCGGGGGAATTCACCGTTTCGCGCACCACCGTCCGGCAGGCGCTCGCCGACCTCACCGCCGAGGGCAGGCTCCACCGCGTGCAGGGCAAGGGCACCTTCGCCGCCGAGCCGAAACTCGCGCAGCGCCTGCAGTTGTCGTCCTACACCGAGGACATGCGCAAGCAGGGCCTCAAGCCGTCGTCCAAGCTGCTGGAGATCGACGAACTGCCCGTCGAAGCCGATCTGGCGAAGCTGCTGGGAATCCGCGTCGGCGCGAAGATCCTTCGCCTTCGCCGTCTCCGGCTGGCCGATTCGCAGCCGATGGCGCTGGAGACCACGCATCTCCCGCTCGGCCGCTTCCGCGGTTTGCGCAAACACGTTTCCGCAGGTGGATCGCTGTACGCCGTACTGAGGGAGCACTACGGCGTCGAGCTCGAAAGGGCCGAGGAAACGATCGAGACCGCCCTCGCCGGACCGCACGAGGCGGAGATGCTCGGCGCCGACGTCGGAATGCCGATGTTGCTCCTTTCGAGGCATTCCTTCGCCACCGACGGAAAACCGGTCGAGTTCGCGCGCGCGATCTACCGGGGCGACCGTTACAAATTCGTCACCACGCTGCTTCCCTGACGAGTCAGGTAATTCCGGGAAAGATCGCTTTCCCGGAATCACCGCCGATTTCGCGGTGGCCCGGTCCCGGTCGTCGTGATTCAGTCGTTCCATGACTGACACGGCGGCGGGAATTCGGTGGGGGACGCCGGTGGCGCGCGGCGTGCTCGCCACGACGATCGTGGGCTCGGGCATGGCGATGCTCGACGGGACGATCATCAACGTCGCGCTCCCGAGGATCGGCGACGAACTCGATGCTTCCGTCGCGGGCCTTCAATGGATCCTCGACGGCTATCTGCTCGCGCTCGCCGCCCTGATCCTCGTCGCCGGATCCCTCGGGGACCGCTACGGCCGCCGCCGCATGTTCATCGTCGGCGTCGTCTGGTTCGGCGTCGCCTCCGGGCTGTGCGCCGCCGCGACGACCACCGAGCTGCTCGTCGCGACCCGGATCCTCCAGGGGATCGGGGGAGCTTTGCTCACGCCCGGCTCGCTCGCGATCCTCCAAGCGTCCTTCGCCCACGAAGACCGGGCCCGCGCGATCGGTGCCTGGTCCGGGCTCGGCGGTATCGCGGCGGCCATCGGCCCGCTGCTCGGCGGCGTCCTCGTGCAGGTGTGGTCGTGGCGGCTGGCGTTCCTGATCAACCTGCCGCTCGCCGCGGTCTGCGTCCTGCTCGCCCGGCGCTACGTGCCCGAGTCCCGCGACGAGGAGGCGACCGGGCATCCCGACTTCCTCGCGGCCGCCGTCGGCGCGATCGGGCTCGCCGGGCTGACCGGTGCGCTGGTCGAAGCACCCGGACGCGGTATCGGCGACGTCGTCGTCCTGGTCGCCATCGTGCTCGGCGTCGCGGGGCTCGGCTCGTTCCTGGTGATCCAGCACCGCTCGGCCGACCCGCTGGTGCCGCCGAAACTGTTCCGCGACCGGACGTTCAGCCTCGCCAACGCGCTGACCTTCGTCGTCTACGCGGCGCTCGGCGGCGTGATGATGCTGATGGTCATGCAGCTGCAGGTGTCGCTGGGCTACTCGCCGACCGCGGCCGGGCTCGCCGGGCTGCCGATCACCGTCATCATGCTGCTGTTCTCCGGCCGGTCCGGCGCGCTCGCGCAGAAGATCGGGCCGCGTGCGCAATTCGTCGCAGGCCCGATCCTGGTCGGCGTCGGCATGCTCCTGCTGATGCGGGTCGGGCCGGGGTCGTCGTACCTGGGGTCGGTGCTGCCCGCCGTCGTCGTTTTCGGCGCCGGGCTGGCGACGGTCGTCGCGCCGGTGACCGCGACGGTGCTGGCCGCCGCGCCGGACCGATACGCCGGCGTCGCCTCCGGGGTCAACAACGCCATCGCCCGGTCGGGTGGCCTGCTCGCGATCGCCGTCCTGCCCGCCGTCGCCGGGCTGTCCGGTGCCGCCTACACCGATCCGGTGGCGCTGACCGCGGGCTGGCGGACGGCGTTGCTGGTGTGCGCGGCGCTGGCGATCGGCGGCGGGCTGATCGCGCTCGGCATCCACAACGGCGTCCTCGACACGTCCTCCGGCGACAGCGCCGAGGAGTCACCGCACCCCGGCGAATGCCTCCATTGCGGGGTCGACTCGCCCCCGACACACGTCCGCCCCAGCGGGCACACGCGTGATTGAAGCCGTATCTCACGTGATTGGAGCCGTAACTCGTGAGTTACGGCTCCAATCACGTGAGATACGGCGCCAGTCACGCGAGTTACGCCAATAGGCCGGCCAGGGTCGCCGGGTCCAGGTTGCCGCCTGAAACGACCGAAACGACCTTGCCCGGCGGCAGCGCCTCCCGGTGGGAGAGGAACGCGGCGGTCGCGGTGGCGCCGCTCGGCTCGGCGACCAGGCGGGCCCGGTGCGCCAGCGTCCGGACGGCCTCCCGGATCTCCTCCTCCGAAACGGTGATGACGTCGTCGAGCACCGACTGGAGGTGGGCGAAGGTCAGGTCCGACGGCTGGGCGCGCAGGCCGTCGGCACTGGTGCGCGCCCGCAGGTCCATCGGCCACTCGATCCGCCTGCCCGCGCGCAGGCCCTCGGCGGTGTCGCCCGCCAGCTCCGGCTCTACACCGATGACCTTCGCGTCCGGCACCAGTGCCTTGATCGCCGTGCCGACGCCCGAAGCCAGCCCGCCGCCGCTGAGTGGCACGAGCACGACACCGGCGTCCGGCAGGTCTTCGGCGATCTCCAGGCCGACGGTGCCCTGCCCGGCGATGACGTCACGGTGGTCGAACGGCGGGATCATGGTGAGCCCGCGTTCGACGGCGACGGCGAGCGCGGAGGACTCCTGCGCGTCGATCGGGACCTCGATGACTTCGGCGCCGAGCGCCTTGGTGGCTTCGACCTTGGCGCGCGGGGCGACGTCCGGAATGAGGATCACCGCGGGGATCCCGAATCGCTTCGCCGAGTACGCGACCGCTTGCGCGTGGTTGCCACTGGAAAACGCGACGACGCCGCGGGCGCGCCGATCTTCGTCCAATGCGGCGATCGCGTTGTAGGCGCCGCGCACCTTGAAAGCACCGATCGGCTGGAGGCTTTCCGGTTTGAGCCACAACGGCGCCCACCCTTGTTCCAGCAACGGGGTGCGCACCGCGACGCCTTTGACACGGCTTGCCGCGTCACGGATTTCCTCGATCGAGACCAGATTCATACGCCGATTATGTCAAGGAGTCGTAAGCCATGGACAGTCCTTTTTGGACAGATAGCGTGGCGCTCCTCACGTGCGGACAACGCGGGGAGCATCCCATGCGCCTTATTCGTTAGGACCGGTGAGGACCGACTAGCTGCAGAACGGGATCATGACCAAGGAGAGCACGGAGAAAACCGAAAAGACGGAAAAGCAGGGCCGGATCATCCAGGTGACGGCGGCCGCGATGGCCGCGATCACCGCGGCACTGCTGGGTTCCACCCTCGGCGTGGCCGGAACGGTGGCGGGCGCCGGGCTGGCGAGCGTGATCACGACGCTCGGCGGCGAGCTGTACCTGCGTTCGCTGCAACGGACGAAGGACGCGGCGCTGAAGGCGCGAGTGGTGCTGACCGTCCCCACCCGCCGCAAGGTGCTCGACCCGGCGGAGCAGGAGACCGTCCGGATCACCCCGGCGGAGGAGGAAGAGCCGTCCGAGCGGAAGTTCAAACCGCGCTGGGCGGTGATCGCCGGCGTCAGCGTGGTGGCGTTCGCGGTGGCGCTCGTCGCGATCACCGGCTTCGAGGGGGCGACCGGGAAGACCTTCGGCGGCGGAACCGGGACGACCATAGGGAAGATCATCGGCGGCGGCGACCAGGCCCAGGAGCGGCAGGACAAGCACGACACCCCGCCGGCGACGACCCCTTCGGAAACACGGGAGAACCAGCCCGAAAGGACGCCGTCGACCACGCCGACCCCCTCGACGACGCCCACCACTACGCAGGCGCCACCGACGACGCCGACAGCGCCGTCAACGCCGCCTTCGACCACCCAGGCGCCGCCGACGACCCCCTCGGCCCCGCCTGCCTCGAACACCCCCGCGCCCTGACCCCCTTCCCATCCCGCAATTCGGCACCTGGTTGCGATGGTTCGCGTTCCGGACTATCGCAACCAGGTGCCGAATTGCGTGAGTCAGGGCAGGGCGGAGCGGAGGGTGCGAGCGGCCGCCTCGGGGTCTTCGGCCTCGGTGATCGCACGGACGACGACGATCCGTGACGCCCCCGCGTCCAGCACCTCGGGCAGCCGCTCGGCGTCGATCCCGCCGATCGCGAACCATGGCCGCGTCGTTCCCAGGCCCGCGGTGGAGCGCACCAGGTCGAGCCCCGGGGCGGACCGGCCCGGCTTCGTCGGCGTCGGCCAGCACGGGCCGGTGCAGAAGTAGTCCACGCCGGGCTCTTCGGCGGCGGCAGTGGCTTGTTCGGCCGAATGGGTGGACCGGCCGACCACCACGTCGTCCCCGAGCACCCGGCGTGCCAGCGACACCGGGATGTCGTCCTGGCCGAGGTGGAGCACGTGCGCGCCGACGGCGAGGGCGACGTCCGCGCGGTCGTTCACCGCCAGCAGCTTGTCGTGCTTGTCGCACGCCTCGGCCAGCACTTCCAGGGCGGCGATCTCGTGTTTCGCCTCGATCGGCGCACCGCCGGTCTTGTCCCTCAGCTGGATGATGTCGACCCCGCCCGCCAACGCGGCGTCGGCGAATTCGGCGAGATCACCGCGACCGGACCGGGCGTCGGTGCAGAGGTACAGGCGGGCGTCCGCGAGCCGGGCGCGGATCAGCGAACCAGACAGGGTGGGCATGGCGGCGACGGTACTCGCGCGCTACGGTGGGGTGGTCCGCACGGGAGCCCGAGGACGGGCTGAGAGGGAGCCGGGACCGCTCCGACCGTGGAACCTGATCCGGGTCATGCCGGCGCAGGGAGCGTGCGTTCATGGGAGAACTTTCGGTTGTCGGCGGCGGGGTCATCGGCCTCTCGGTCGCTTGGCGCGCGTCCGCGCGCGGCCATCGCGTCACCGTGCACGACCCCGATCCGGGGCGCGGCGCGTCGTGGCTCGCGGGCGGCATGCTCGCGCCGGTCACCGAGGCCTGGCCCGGCGAGGAAGACGTCCTCACCCTCGGCGAAGCGTCCTTGCGGCGCTGGCCGGATTTCGCCCGTGACCTGGCCGGAGAGGGCGTCGACCCGGGGCTTTCGCCGCACGGCACGCTCGTCGTCGCGCTGGACAGCGCCGACGCGGGCAACCTCGAAATGCTCGCCGCGTACCTGGCCGAGCTCGGCCGCGAAGTCGAGCAGCTGACCGGCCGTGCGGCCCGCCGCGCCGAGCCCGGTCTCGCCGGATCCGTCCGAAGTGGACTCCTGGTGCCCGGGGATCTGGCCGTGGACAACAGAAGGCTGCTGCACGCGCTCGAACACGCCTGCCGCGCGCACGGCGTCGAATTCCGCCACCAGACCATCACGGACCTCAACGGGCTGGGCGACGTCGTCCTCGCCGCGGGCGCCTGGACCGGACGCCTGCACCCCGCGCTCGAAGGTGCCGTGCGCCCGCTCAAGGGCGAGATCCTCCGCCTCCGGCCGCGACGGGGGTGCCTGCCGCCCCCGAAACGCACCGTCCGCGCGATGGTCGAAGGCCGCCCGATCTACCTCGTCCCGCGCGACGACGGTCAGCTCGTGCTCGGCGCGACCCAGTACGAGGCCGGTTTCGACGAGACCGTCACCGTGCGGGGCGTTCGTGAACTGCTCGAAGGCGCGGAGCGCGTCTTCCCGGGACTCACCGAATACGAACTCGTCGAGACCGCCGCCGGGCTTCGCGCGGCGAGTGTCGACACGATGCCCTTCATCGGTGAGCTGGGCGAAGGTGTCTTCGCCGCGACAGGTCACCATCGCAACGGTCTCCTGATGGCCCCGGTCACCGCGGACGCCGCGGTCGCCTGGCTGGACGGAGTGCCGTTGCCGGACGAGGTCGCGGCGGCCACGCCGTCGCGGCGAAGCGAGGAGCGGGTGTGATGGAGATCCAGGTCAACGGCCAGTGGCGCGAATTCCCCGACGGGACCACCGTCGAGGGCGTGCTGGAGGCGCTGGGCACGGCGACACAGGGTGTCGCGGTCGCGGTGGACGGCGTGGTCGTCCGGCGCGGCGAATGGCCGGAAGCGGTGGTGCGCAAGGGCGCCAGCGTCGACATCCTCACCGCTGTGCAAGGAGGCTGACATGAACGGTGACGAACTCGTCATCGGCGAGCACAAGCTCTCGTCGCGGTTGATCATCGGCACCGGCGGCGCGGGCAACCTCGCCGTGCTGGAGCGCGCGCTGGTCGCGTCCGGGACGGAACTGACCACCGTCGCGATGCGCAAGGCCGACGCCGAAGGCGGCTCCGGCGTCCTCGAACTGCTTCGCCGCCTCGGTATCCGCCTGCTGCCCAACACCGCCGGTTGCCGGACCGCCGCCGAAGCGGTCCTCACCGCGCAGCTCGCCCGCGAAGCGCTCGAAACCGACCTCATCAAGCTGGAGGTCCACGCCGACGACCGCACCCTGCTGCCGGACCCGTTCGAGACCCTCGAAGCGGCCGAACAGCTCGCCGCGGACGGTTTCACCGTGCTCGTGTACACCAACGACGACCCGGTGCTGGCGCTGCGGCTGGAGGAGGCGGGCTGCGCGGCGGTGATGCCGCTCGGCGCGCCCATCGGCACCGGTCTCGGCATCCGGAATCCGCACAACATCGAGCTGATCGTGTCGCGCGCGGGGGTCCCGGTGATCCTCGACGCCGGGATCGGCACGGCTTCCGACGCGACACTGGCGATGGAGCTCGGCTGCGACGCGGTCCTGCTCTCCACCGCCGTGACCAGGGCCGCGGACCCCGAACGGATGGCGTCGGCGATGCGGGCCGCCGTCACCGCGGGGCGGCTGGCCGCCGGTGCGGGGCGGATCCCGCAACGGTTCTGGGCGCACGCGTCGAGCCCGCCCCGGTAACCCTTTTGTACGGTTCACGGCCTTCACGGCGAGTTCGCACCGGAAGCCCGTATGGTTGACGGCACCTTTCCGGAGGCGCACTCGCCGCCGTGTACCCAGAGGAGCCAGTGGTGACCACGACAGCGGTCCAGGACGTTTCGGGCAGGTTGTTCCTGGCGGTGGGCAGGCTGTCCCGGTCATTGCGCCAGGCAGGCGTACCCGGGCCCGGCCACGGCGCGATCTCGGCGCTCGCCACGCTCGTGCACTACGGCCAGCTCCGCCTGGGTGACCTCGCGGCGAAGGAAGGCGTCGCCGCGGCCACCATGTCGCGGATCGTCGCTTCGCTGGTCGAAGCGGGCTACGTCAGCCGTGAATCGGATCCGATCGACAGGCGTGCCTGGCTCGCGGAGGCCACCGAAGAGGGCGCGAGGCTGGTTTCCGGTGTCCGGTCGACGCGGGTGAACGAACTGGGCAAACGCCTCGAACGGCTGAGCCCGGAGCACCAGGCGGCCCTGGCGGCGGCCCTCCCGGCGCTCGAAGCGCTTATTGCCGACGAAGAGCGCTGACTTCGGCGCGAAGGGCGCGAAGCTCGTCGAGGATCTCCTTGTTCGCCACAGCCTGGGTTTCGGCCTGCTTCGCTTCTTCCTCGCGGATGTCCTGGCGAAGCTCGTCCTCCATCCCGCTGACCACTACGGCGATGAAGAGGTTCAGCACCGCGAAGCTGGACACGAGGATGTAGACCACGAAGAACACCCAGGCCATGGGTGCTTCCCGCATGACCTCCTTGGCGATGTCCGGCCAAGCCTCGCCGGTCATCACCTGGAACAGGGTGAACAGCGAAGTGCCGAGGTCCCCGAAGTTCTCCGGCGAGATCGCGCCGAACAGCTTCGTCGCCATCACCCCCGCGACGAAGATGATCAGCGCGAGGAGCGCGGCGATCGACGCCATGCCGGGGATCGCCGCGAGCAGGCCGGTGACGACCTTCCGCATCGACGGCACGACCGAGATCAGCCGGAGTACACGCAGGACCCGCAACGCCCGCAGCACCGCGAACGGGCCGGTCGTGGGGATCACCGCGATCCCGACGACGACCAGGTCGAAGATGTTCCACGGGTCGCGGAAGAACTTCCCGCGATAGGCGTACAGCTTCGCGCCCAGTTCGAGGACGAAGATCCCGAGCGCGACGTAGTCGACCGTGTGCAGCAGCGGCCCGTACTCCGCGAGCATTCTCGTCGAGGTCTCCAGGCCGAGGGTGACGGCGTTGAAGACGATCACCGTGATGATGAAGTTCTGGAAGCGGCGGTCTTCGACGACCCTGGCCACCGTTTCGCGTCCCGTCACGGCGCAGATCGTAACCGGACGGGTGCTCAGTGCTCCGGCGCAAGCCGCCAGAACGCCGAAACCGGACCGACCTTCGCACCCATGGGATAGGCGTTTTCGACCGCGTGTGAGACGAACCACTTGCCGTAGCGGGCGGCCTCCACGACGGACATGCCCTTCGCGAGACCGGCCGTCAGCGCCGACGCCATCGTGTCCCCGGCGCCGTGCGTGTGCTGTGTCGCGAACCGCTCGCCCGGCAGTTCGACGAACGTGGAGCCGTCGAAGAGCACGTCGACGCACTCCGGGTCGGAGACGAGGTGACCGCTCTTGACGAGCACGTACTTCGGCCCGAGCCGGTGCAGGACGACGGCCGCCTGATGCATCTGTTCGCGGGTGGTGACGGTCATCCCGGTCAGCAGGCGGACCTCGTCGAGGTTCGGCGTGAGGACCGTCGCGCGCGGCAGGAGTTCGTCCCGCAGCGCCACCAGCCCGGCCTCGTCGAACAGCGGATGCCCGTGCATCGACGCCGCGACCGGGTCGACCACGAACGGCACCTTGCTGTCGCGGCCGATCTCGGCCTTGTCGCACGCCGCGGCGACGGCGTGGATGATCTCGGCCGAGGCGAGCATGCCGGTCTTCGCCGCGTTGACGCCCATGTCGGCCGCGACGGCCTCGATCTGCCCGGCGACGATGCTCGCCGGGATGTCGGTGCGGTCGTGGACGCCGAGGGTGTTCTGGACGGTCACGGCGGTGACCGCGACCAGACCGTGCACGCCACAGGTGAGGAACGTGCGCAGGTCCGCCTGGAGGCCGGCGGCGCCGCCGGAGTCGGACCCCGCGATGGTCAGCGCCGACGGCGGGCTCGGGTTCTCGCTCATAGGTTCATTTTCCACGCGCGATCTCAGAGGGTCAGGACGAGCTTCCCGGTGACCCTGCCACCTTCGCCGATTTCGTGGGCCTTCGCGACGTCTTCGAGAGGGAAGGTCTGGTCGACGTGGACGCGCAGTTCACCCTTCTCGATCAGGCCGGTCAGTGCCAGGAGACCGATCTCGTCGGGTTCGGCGAGCATCCCCGACGTCCGCACACCGAGCTGCTCCGCCTTCGCCGTGACTGCCTCACCCGGCCCGCCGGGGACCGCGATCAGCAGGCCGCCGGGTTTCACCGCGTCCAGCCAGCGGAGGTCGCTCTGCTCGCCGACCAGCCCGAACACGACGTCCACATCGGACACGATCGCCGTCTCGTCGCGGTAGTCGATCGGCTCGTCCACACCGAGTTCGCGGAGGAAGGCGTGCTTCCCGGCGCTCGCCGTGCCCAAGACATACGCGCCGCGCGCCTTCGCCACCTGGACGGCGAGGTGCCCGACACCGCCCGCAGCCGCGTCGATCAGCACACGCCGGCCAGGCTGGACGTCGGCGATGTCCACGAGGCCCTGCCAGGCGGTGAGCCCGGCGAGCGGCAGCCCCGCGGCCTGCTCGTGGGTGAGGCTCGCGGGTTTGCGCACGAACTGGCGGGCGGGCGCCGTCACGTATTCGCCGTAACCGCCGGCCTGCCGCGGGAACCACGGGAAACCGAGGACCTCGTCGCCGACGGCGAACCGCGTGGTGCCGACGCCGAGCTCCTCCACCACCCCGGAGACGTCCCAGCCGAGGACGAACGGCGGCTCACCCATGAAGACGCCGTACGCCCGGGTCTTCCAGTCGACCGGGTTGATCCCGGCCGCGCGCACGCGCACGAGCACCTCCGTCGGGGCGGGGGACGGCCGATCGGTTTCGGTCACCTCCAGCACTTCCGGGCCACCAAGCCGCTGCTGGGTCACGACGCGCATCGAAAGCTCCTTCGTTGTTGGTGCTGTCCATGCTCGGCCGCTCGGTCTCTTTTCGCTAGAAGGCACTTGAAGGTAAACTAGGTACCTGATGGAAACCACCTGTGAAGTGCCGGAATCCCCGTGGGACATCTACCTGCGGAACTGCCCGTGCCGAGACGTCCTCGATCTGCTCGCCAACAAATGGACCGCGCTCGTGCTCGGCGCGCTGTCGCGGCGGCCGCACCGGTTCGGGGAACTGCGCCGCGCCGTCGGCGGGATCAGCCAGAAGATGCTGACGCAGAACCTGCGCGCCTTCGAACGCGACGGCCTGGTCACGCGCACGGTCTTCCCGACCACGCCGCCGACCGTCGAGTACGCGCTGACCGAACGCGGCGCCTCCGCGGGCAAGCTGCTCATGGCGGTCAGCGAGTGGTCGGTCGCCAACTTCGACGGGATCCTCGAGTCGCGGAAGGAGTACGACTCGCGGGTGATGGAGCCCGTCGGCTGAAGTCCGCCGCGGCGGCACGCGGACTTCATCGGGAAGACAGTTCTGCGCACTAACTTGACGGACAATTGGTTCGAACAAGTTATCTGGAGGCTTACGTGCGCAGAACGCTTTCCCTCCTGTCGGCACTGGTGGCCGTCGCCGGACTGACGTCCGGTGTGGCCACCGCCGCGGCCAAAACGCCGAAAGTGCTGGTCATCGGCCTGGACGGCGCCCGGTTCGACAAGCTGATGGCCGCCGACACCCCGAACGTCCACGCGCTGGTGGAGCGCGGGTACGCCTCGCGCAGTTCGCTGTACGGCAGCGGGATGGCGCCGACGGTGAGCGGTCCCGGCTGGTCCACGATCCTCACCGGCGTCTGGCCGGACAAGCACAAGGTGAAGGACAACTCCTTCACCGGCAACGACCTCGCCTCGCATCCGAGCTGGCTCGCCCGTGCCGAAACCGCGAACCCGGCGCTCGACACCTACGCGGCCGTCGACTGGACGCCGATCAGCGACCGGATCCTGCGTACCGGCCAGGATCGCAAGTTCGTCCTGAACGGCGACAGCGCCGGTTATGAGAAGACCGACGCGCAGGTCGCCGTCGACGCGGAGAAACACCTCAAGCAGGACAAGGCCGACGCCTCGTTCGTCTACTTCGGACAGACGGACATCGCGGGCCACGACCACGGCGCGGATTCCCCGCAGTACGAAGCCAGCCTGCGCACCGACGACGCGCTGATCGGCCGTCTGCTCGCCGCCGTCGACGCCCGCGCGGACCGCGCGAACGAAGACTGGCTGATCATGATCTCCTCGGACCACGGCCACACGCCGTCGGGCGGGCACGGCGGCGACACCCCCGAGGAACGGATGACCTTCGTGATCGCCGCCGGTGGTGCGGTCCCGGCCGGAACCCCCGCCGTGGCGTCGAAGATCGTCGACATCGCGCCGACGGTGTTGCGGCACCTCGGGGTGGCGGCTCCGGCGGTCTACGACGGCTACGCGCTCGGCGCCGCGCCTTCGGACGTCTTCGATACGGCCGTTTTGAAGCCCAGGCAAGACGAAACCGGTGTCCCGGCGGGAGTACTCGGCTGGACGCACGACGCGCCCGGCGGCTGGAGCGTGCGCAACGCGTCCGGCATGCCCGCCGGTGTGACGGAGTGGCAGGGCTGGTCCTTCACCACCGATGACTTCTGGACCCGCACCGCCCCCGGTCAGCAGCGCGAGGCGAACGCCAGGGCGCGTGGCGTGTTCGCGGTCGCGGATCCGGACGAGTGGGACGACAAGGGCTCGCCCTCTTCGCGCGGCACCTTCGACTCTTCTCTGATGTCGCCTTCGCTCGACGTCTCCGGGAAGTCCACTGTGGACGTCTCGTTCGTTTCGCACTACCGGCAGGACGGGACGCAGCGTGGTGCGCTGACGGCGTCGTTCGACGGTGGTCCCGAGCAGAACGTGCTGGCCTACGGGCCGGAGTCCGGGACGGCGAACAAGGGTGGCGACGTGCTTTCGGTGCCGACGTCGGCTTCGGTCAAGGTGCCCGCCGGGGCTCGGTCGGTGAAGCTGACCTGGCGGCTCTACGCGGCGGGGAACAACTGGTACTGGGCGGTGGACGCTCCTCGCCTCAGCGCCCGGTAACGGCCGCGGCCGACGTTGCGAAAGCCACTTTCGCAACCTCCCGGTGGGGCGCTTCGTCCAGCAGGACTCGCAGTACATGAAGGCCTCCTTGAGGGACTCAGAGTCCCTCAAGGAGGCCTTCACGGACAGCTCGGCGTCTACCGCAGCGTCCAGAACGGCGACACGGGACCGACCCCGGCCCCCAGCGGATACGACTCCGCCACGCACCGCTCGATGAACCGCTTCCCCTCGGCGACGGCCGTCGGCACGTCGGCCCCCTTCGCCAGCGAAGACGTGATCGCCGAAGCCATCGTGTCCCCGCCGCCGTGCGTGTTCCGGGTGTCGAAGCGCGGGCCGCTCAGCTCGACCCAGGATTCGCCGTCGGACAACAGGTCCACGCAGTCCTGAGCGGCGTCGAGGTGCCCGCCCTTCACCAGCACCCACTCCGAACCGAACTCCAGCAACGCCTCCGCCGCCTCGCGCTGAGTCGCCGGCCCGGTCACCTCCACGCCGGTCAGCAGCCGCACCTCGTCGAGGTTCGGCGTGATCAGCGTGGCGCGCGGGAAAAGCTCGGTGCGGATCGCCTCCAGTGCCTCTTCGCGCAGCAACGCGTGCCCGGTCATCGAAGCGGCGACGGGGTCCACGACGAACGGCGTGTCCGACGAGCGTCCGATGTGGATTTCGTCGAGGGTCTTCGCGACGGCGTTGATGATCTCGGCCGTCGCGAGCATGCCGGTCTTCGCCGCGTCGACGCCCATGTCCGTGGCGACGGCCTTGATCTGCCCGGTGACGACGTCGACCGGGATCTCGCTGAAACCCTGCACGCCCAGCGAGTTCTGCACGGTGACCGCGGTCAGCGCGACCATCCCGTGCACCCCGTTGGCGAAGAAGGTGCGCAGGTCGGCCTGGATGCCCGCACCACCACCGGAATCCGATCCGGCGATGGTGAGGGCGGTCCTGGGCGCTGTGTTCACGGCGCCTCCGCGGGAGGGAGTACGTCGGCGCGTGTCACTGATTGACCACCGGCAGGTAGACCTTGTTGCCCTGCTCGGCGAACTCGTTCGACTTCTCCTCCATGCCCGCCTCAATGGCATCCACAGTGGACAGTCCGTGTTCCTCGGCGTACTTGCGGACGTCCTGGGTGATGCGCATCGAGCAGAACTTCGGCCCGCACATCGAGCAGAAGTGCGCCGTCTTCGCCGGTTCCGCGGGCAGCGTCTCGTCGTGGTACGCGCGGGCGGTGTCGGGGTCCAGCGACAGGTTGAACTGGTCGTTCCAGCGGAATTCGAAGCGGGCCTTGGAAAGCTCGTCGTCCCACTCCTGCGCGTACTGGTGCCCCTTGGCGAGGTCGGCGGCGTGCGCGGCGATCTTGTAGGTGATGACGCCGGTCTTCACGTCGTCGCGGTTCGGCAGGCCGAGGTGCTCCTTCGGCGTGACGTAGCAGAGCATCGCCGTGCCGTACCAGCCGATCTGCGCCGCGCCGATGGCCGAGGTGATGTGGTCGTACGCCGGCGCGATGTCGGTCGCGAGCGGGCCGAGGGTGTAGAACGGCGCCTCGCCGGTCAGCTTCTCCTCGAGCTCGACGTTCTCCTTGATCTTGTGCATCGGCACGTGGCCGGGACCCTCGATCATCACCTGGACGTCGTGCTCGCGGGCGATGTGCGTGAGCTCGCCCAGCGTCTCGAGTTCGGCGAACTGCGCGCGGTCGTTGGCGTCGGCGATCGAGCCGGGACGCAGGCCGTCGCCGAGCGAGAACGTGACGTCGTACTCGCGCAGGATCTCGCAGAGTTCGGCGAAATTGGTGTACAGGAACGATTCCTTGTGGTGCGCGAGGCACCACGCCGCCATGATCGAGCCGCCGCGCGAGACGATGCCGGTGACCCGGCGCGCGGTCAGCGGGATGTAGCGCAGCAGCACCCCGGCGTGCACGGTGACATAGTCGACGCCCTGCTCGCACTGCTCGATGATCGTGTCGCGGTAGACCTCCCACGACAGCTTTTCCGGCTCCCCGTTGACCTTCTCCAGCGCCTGGTAGATCGGCACGGTGCCGACCGGCACCGGCGAGTTGCGGATGATCCATTCGCGTGTCTCGTGGATCCGCTTGCCGGTGGAGAGGTCCATGATCGTGTCGGCGCCCCAGCGGGTGGCCCACACCATCTTGTCGACCTCCTCCTCCACGGAGGACCAGACGGCCGAGTTGCCCATGTTGGCGTTGATCTTCACCAGGAACTTCTTACCGATGATCATCGGCTCGGTCTCCGGGTGCTTGCGGTTGGCGGGGATCACCGCGCGGCCGCGCGCGACCTCGTCCCGCACGAATTCCGGCGAGCAGCGCTCGCGTGCCGCGACGTACTCCATCTCGCGGGTGATGACGCCCTGTTTCGCCCAGCCGAGCTGGGTGTTGTGCTCACGACCGTCGGCCCAGCCGGCGCGCAGCCGATGGAGTCCACTGTGGACATCGATCTGCGCGTCGTCGTCGGTGTACGGGCCGGAGGTGTCGTAAACGTCGAAATGCTCGCCGTTCGAAAGGTCGATCCGCCGCGCGGGGACCCGGAGACCGGATTCCGTCTGGTGATAGACCTTGCGGGAACCGGTGATCGGCCCGGTGGTCACGGTCGGCGTGATGCCCTGGGCATTCTCAAGCGTCGTCAACGACGTTCACTCCCTACGCCGGCATTACCCGGTCAGGTTCATGCGGTCGGCGGCGCCGGGTCTCCTGGAAAGACACCAGCCGCCCTCTCAGCCCGCCATGGCGCGAGCTCCCGCGGTTGTTTGGTTGTGCCCCGACCATGCCACGCCGGGGCGCGGACAATCAACCCTCCAAGGCGACGGTCACTCCGAAGCCGACCAGAACACCACCGGACGTGCGCTCCAGCCACAGCTTGACGCGGTCGCGGCGCAGCCACTCGCCCAGGCGTGTGACCAGCAAGGCGAGCGACGAATACCAGACGATGTCGACGGCGATCCATACCGCGACGCACAGCAGCAGCGACCACGGCCCGCCGTCGGCGGGGACGAACTGGGGGAGGAACGAGATGGCGAACACGCCAGCCTTCGGGTTGCTCACGTTGATCAGGAACCCGGAACGGAAGCCGCGCCCGGCCGGCTCGGCGACGTCGTCGGCGCCCTTGCGGAAGAAGAGCGCTTTGACGCCGAGATAGATCAGGAAGACCGCGCCCGCGATGCGCAAGACGTCGTAGGCGACCTGGGAGGCGATGAGGAGCGCGGTGAGGCCGAACACCGCGGCGAGTCCCCAGAACGCGACGCCCGCCTCGATCCCCGCGACGGTGGCGAACGCGTTCCGGCGTGAGCCCTTCGCCGACTGCTTGATCAGCATCACCGTGGCCGGGCCGGGGACCATCGCCATGAGGAACGCGGCGGGGATGAACGCCAACAGGTTCGGCATTCCCCGATCGTCGGGGACGAGCGCTGCCGCGAGCAACGCGATTTCCGGGCCGACATGTCGACAGCGTTAGCGGTTCACCGGTTTGGAGCATGTGCGCGCCGGGGATTCACGACAGAATCCCGGAGGTTCTGCACCGTTACAGAAGTCTGGGGTGGATATGCGAAAACTCGTGCTCCCGGCACTGGCAGGAGTGCTGATCGCGGGGCTGGTCCCGGCGGTGGCCGCGGCACAGGGCGGTGAGGCGCCAGGAGCGCCCGGCGCCCACCCGAGCTGGCTCCCGGCGGACAAGACCGGCTTCGGCACCGCCCGCGAACGGGCGAGCAACGTCTGGTTCACCCTCCAGGGTGGCCGGATGTCGGAGGTCTACTACCCGGATCTGTCGACGCCGAGCGTCCGCGCGCTCGACCTCGTCGTCACCGACGGGGCGAGCTTCGCCACCGTCGATTCCTCGGCGAAGGCACAGCAGGTGCGCCGCACCGATGGCCTCACCTACGAACAGACGATCACCGACGACCAGCACCGCTGGAAGCTCCGCAAGACCTACGTCACCGACCCGGCGCGCGCGAGCGTGCTGATCGACGTCGACTTCGTTTCGCTGACCGGCCGTCCGTATCAGGTGTACGCGGTCGCGGACCCCGATCTCACGAACGAAGGATCAGACGACTCCGCACGCACCGACGGGGTGAACGCGGTCGCTTCCGACGCGAAGGCCGCGGCCGCGCTGGTGGCGGAACCGGCGTTCTCGCGTACGTCCGTGGGTTACGCGGGCGCCTCCGACGGCATCACGCAGCTGACGAAGTCCTTCACTCTCAAGGATTACGGGACCGCGGCCAAGGGCAACGTGCTGATCACCGGGCAGACGTCCGCCGACGGTGTCCGCTCGCGGGACTTCACGCTTTCACTCGGAATGGGCACGAAGGATTCCGACGCGCTCGCCACTGCGAAAGCCTCGCTACGGCGCGGATTCGCCGACGCCGCCCGCGCGTACGACCGGGGCTGGAAGCAGTACCTCCGCCGGCTGAAGGACGCGCCGTCGTCGCTCAAGACCAAGCGGGAACGGGACCTCTACCAGGCGTCCGTGCTCATGCTCGCGGCGAGCGAGGACAAGATCCACCAAGGCGCGCTCATCGCGTCGCCGAGCATGCCGTGGCGGTTCGGGAACAACGACCCGGAATGGTCGCCGTCGGGCACCTATCACCTGGTCTGGCCGCGGGACCTCTACCAGATCGCGACCGGCCTGCTCGCCGCCGGCGATCGCGACGCCGCCGACCGGTCGATCGACTACATGTTCGGGACGCAGCAGCTGCCGGACGGCCATCTGCCGCAGAACAGTCACGTCGACGGCACGCCGTACTGGACGTCCATCCAGCTCGACGAGACCGCGCTGCCGATCGTGCTCGCCCAGCAGCTCGGCCGCACCGACGCGAAAACCTGGCAGGGCGTGCGCAAGGCGGCGGAATTCCTGTTGTCCTACAAGGCGGACAACGGGCACGCGTCGCCGTACAGCCAGCAGGAACGCTGGGAAGAACAGGACGGCTACTCGCCTTCGACGATCGCCGCGGTGATCGCCGGACTGGTCTGCGCGGCCGACATCGCCAAGGCGAACGGCGCCGCCGCCGACGCGAAGCGCTACCTCGACACCGCCGACGCGTTCAAGGCGAAGCTCGCCCAGTGGACGGTGACCACGAACGGCCCGCTGTCGAAGGACCCGTACTTCGTCCGACTGACCAAGGACGGCAACGCGAACAACGGCACGAAGTACAACCTCGGCAACTCCAGCGTGACCATGGACCAGCGTGCCGTGACCGACGCCGGGTTCCTCGAACTGGTGAGGCTGGGCATCTACCGCGCCGACGATCCGGTGATCAGGAACAGCGTCAAGGTCACCGACGCCGACATCGCCTTCACCACCCCGACGGGTCAGTTCTGGCATCGGTACACGAAAGACGGCTACGGCGAGAAGGCCGACGGATCACCGTGGGACTACACGTTCCCGGCGGAAAGCCGGACCACTTTCGGGCGACTGTGGCCGCTGCTCGCGGGTGAACGCGGCGAGTACGACCTCGCCAACGGTGACCGGGGGACGGCCGCGAAGCGCCTTCGTGACCTGGGGCGCGTCAGCAGCTCCGGGGACACGATGCCGGAGCAGGTCTGGGACGAGAACGCGCCTTCGGGGCAGCCAGGCTTCCCGGCGGGCACTCCGACGGCGTCCGCGACGCCGCTGGCGTGGACGCACGCGCAGTACCTCCGGCTCGCGTGGTCGGTGCAGGCGGGGAAGGTGATCGAACAGCCGCGGGTGGTGCGGTGCCACTTCCTGGGCTGCTGACCCTCGCGTCTCGTGAGTGGTAAGGACGGTTCTAACCGTCCTTACCACTCACGAGGTCAGTCGTCCGAGGGCTGAGCCTCCGGCAGCCACGAATTGCCCGGAACGCCCCATTTGTTCGCCTTGAGCATCTTCTTCGCCGCGCGGGCATGGCGCCCGACCAGCCGGTCGAGGTAGATGAAGCCGTCCAGGTGATCGGTCTCGTGCTGCAGGCAGCGCGCGAAGTAACCGGTTCCTTCGACCTCTATCGGATTACCGTCGACGTCGAAGCCGGTCACCTTCGCCCACGAAGCGCGGCCGGTCGGATACGACTCGCCGGGCGCCGACAGGCAGCCTTCCCAGTCGTCGTCCGGATCCGGCATCGTCTCCGGGATCTCCGACGTCTCGAGCTTCGGGTTCACCACGACGCCCTTGTGGCGCGTGCCCTCGTCGTCGGGGCAGTCGTAGACGAACACGCGCAGGTCGAGGCCGATCTGGTTGGCCGCGAGGCCCACCCCTTCGGCGGCGTACATGGTCTCGAACATGTCGTCGATGAGCGTGCGCAGCTGGTCGTCGAACTCGGTGATCTCCCGAGTCGGGTTGTGCAGCACGGGCTCGCCGGCGATCACGATGGGATGGACGGTCACGCGCGCAGTTTAGTCGGACCCTTCTGGTACACCCTTACCCATGACGCGCCGACGTCGTTGCCGAGGCCGGGCGCCGCATCCGTGGTCTAATGGCGCCGCGGAATGACAAGCCTGTGGTTTCACGCCCGCCGAGCACTGACCTGATTGCGAGGAGTCGGATGGACGCCGCGGAGTCGATGGCTGAGCCCGACCAGCCGTCCCCGTCGGAGACCGTGAACGGCCTCAGCGAGCGCGAGCTCGACATGCTCGCGTTCGAACGTCAGTGGTGGAAGTACGCCGGCGCGAAGGAACAGGCCATCCGCGAACGCTTCTCTATGTCGTCGACGCGCTACTACCAGTTGCTGAACCGGCTGCTCGAGAAGACCGAAGCCATGCAGGCCGATCCGATGCTGGTGAAGCGCCTGCGAAAGACGCGAGCGGCCCGGCAGCGCAATCGCGCGGCCCGGCGACTGGGGATCGATCTCTCATGAGTCTGTTTTCGGGTCTGTCCCGGCCGATGAAGGCCGCCGGACTGGCCTTGGTCGGTGTCGCCGTGATCGCCGCCGTGATCGGCGGTATCACCCTGACCAGTGGCGGCGGTGATTCGGACACCGCGACGCCGCCGGGCAGCACGCCCGCGACCTCGGACGGCGCGACGCAGCCTTCGTCGCCGGCGCCGGGTTCGCCCTCCGCCAGCACGCCGCCCGCGTCGTCGGCGCCGCCGTCTAGCGCGCCCGCGAGTTCCGCGCCGCCGGCGAGCCAGCCGGGGCAGACGGGTCAGCCAGGCCAGCCCGGTCCGGGGCAGCCCGGCGGTGATCAGCAGGCGTCGCACAAGTGGGTGACGGTGCGCGTCTACAACAACAGCACGATCCAGGGGCTCGCCGAGCAGGCCGCGAAGGATTTCCGCGCCTCCGGCTGGAACGTCTCCGAGGTCAAGGGCTATCCGGGCAGGCTCCCCGAGACCGTGGCCTACTACCGGCCGGGCACCGACGAGGAAGCGGCCGCGAAGGCGCTGGCGCTGGAGTTCGGTTTCCGCGCCGAACCCCGGTTCAAGGAGATCGAGAACATCGGCCCCGGCGTGATCGTCATTCTCACCAAGGACTACAAGACCAACGACAAGGACGGCTCCTAGCCGATCCGTGAAAGGGCCCTCTTCCTCGCGAGGAAGAGGGCCCTTTCACGGACTTCAGACCTGGGTCTGCGCGTACGCCTCCAGTGCCGCGAGCTGGGCCGGGTCGAGCGACGGGCGCACGGCCTGGGCCGCCTTCGTCAGGTGCTCGGCGGTGACTTCCTTCGCTTCCAGTGATTCGCGCATCGCGGTCAGCGCGGCCTCCCGGATCAGCGCCGCGCAGTCCGCCGCCGAATAACCGTCCAAAGTGGCCGCATAGGCGGCCAGGTCCACATCGGACGCGAGCGGCGTGTTCTTGGCGCTGGCGGCCAGGATCGCCTCGCGCGCGTGCGCGTCCGGCGGCGGGACGTAGACGCGGCGCTCCAGTCGTCCCGGTCGCAGCAGTGCCGGGTCGACCAGCTCCGGCCGGTTCGTCGCGCCGAGGACGACTACCTCGCGCATCGGCTCGACGCCGTCCAATTCGGTCAGCAGGGCCGCGACGACGCGGTCCGAGACGCCGGAGTCCGAGGACTGGCCGCGGCGCGGGGCGAGCGCGTCGATCTCGTCGAGGAAGATCAGCGACGGCGCCGCCTCGGAGGCGCGGCGGAAGAGTTCCCGCACCGCGCGTTCGGACTCGCCTACCCATTTGTCCATCAGCTCGGCGCCCTTGACCGCGAAGACGTTCAGCGCGCCGGTGCCCGCGAGCGCGCGGACCAGGAACGTCTTGCCGCCGCCGGGCGGCCCGTACAGGAGCACGCCGCGCGGCGGATCGACGCCGAGGCGGGCGAACGAGTCCGGGTAGCGCAGTGGCCACAGCACCGCCTCGGTGAGCGACTGCTTGACGTCGGTCATGTTCCCGACGTCGTCCAGCGTCAGCCCGCCGGTCGCGAGATTGTCCGAAGTGGACATCGAAATGGGGCGGACGGTGGTCAGCGCGTCGAGCAGGTCCTGCTGGGAGATCCGGGGTTCGTCGGCTTCGCGTTGCCGCAGCGCGGCGCGGAGGGCGGCGTCGCGGCGGAGTGCGATGAGGTCCGCGGCCACGAAGCCGGGAGTGCGCTCGGCGATCGGGCCGACGTCGACGCCGGAGTCCAGCGGGGCTTCGCGCAGGAGTACGCGCAGCAGTTCCGTGCGGGTCTTCGAGTCCGGGAGCGGCAGGCCGAGTTCGCGGTCGAGCAGGTCGGCGGCACGCAGCCGCGGATCGGTGGACTCGGCCCGCCCGGTGGTGGCGACGACGGCGAAACCCTTGTTGCGCAAGGCTTTGCGCAGGTCGTCGAGGACGACCGTCGCGAGCGGCGGCGGCTGGGACGCGGGCAGCAGCGCGTCGATGTCGGTGAGCAGCAGGACAGCGGGGTCTTCGTCGCGGGTGGCCTGTTCGATCGCCTCACGCAGGCGCGCGGCGGCGACGTTCGGTTCGAGGACGGCGATGTTCGGCGCCGCGAGCGACACCACGCGCACCTTCTCGGCCTGCGCCACGGCGCGGACCAAGGTCGCCTTCCCGACGCCTTCCGGCCCGGACAGCAGGACCCCGAGATGCGCCGACGTCCCGAGTTTCGCCAGCAGCTCCGGGCGGTGGAAGGCCAGGTCGAACCATTCGGCGAGCTTGCGCGCGGCCACTTCGGACCCGGCGAGGTCCGACAACGGCGGCACGGATTCCTCGGTCATCTCGTCGATCCGCTCATCCTCGACGATCTCGGCGTCGATGAAATCCTCGTGTGGCGTGGAGGGCGTGCTTCGCACCAGCGTCGTCCCGGCGCGGGCCGGGGCGGCGGCGGGCGCGGCCTCGCCGGTGCGGGCGCCATCACGCCAGCTGACCACAGTGGACGGTCCGACGGCGACCGGTCCCGACGGCTCGGTGGCGGTGACGGTGAGCAGCTCGTTCGTCCAGGTCATCCCGATGGCGCGGGACAACTGGCCGCGGACCGCGGAGACGTCGGAGCCCGGTGCGGGCGCGAGATCCTGGGGGAGCAGGGAAACGGCGTCGCCGACGGTCAGCACCTTGCCGATCAGGGCGAGCCGCAGGGTGTGCGGGGAGAGCGACACGCTCGCCATCCTCGAACCCGACACGGTGACCGTCTTCGCGGCCGACACCTCCGCCGGCGCGACGACCACCTCCGCTCCCTCGGTCACGCCGAGGTTCGACATCGTGACGTCGTCGAGGAGGATCACCCCCGGGATCCCCTCCGTGTCCGACGGGGCGGCCAGCGCCGAACTGACGCGCGCGCCGGTGACGCGGACGGCGTCCCAGGCCATCAGGCCGAGCGCGTCGAGGACTTCGGGGTGCAGCCGGACGACGCCGCGGCGGGAGTCCAGTGCGGACGGGGTGTGCCGGACGGTCAGCGTGATCTGGGGTGCGCTCACCCCGTCACCCTATCCACGCGGCGTGCTCCCAGCGGTCGAAGGACAGGAACTCCCCGGTGGGTCGCCGGACGGCCGGGGGAGACGTCGCGCTGGGTGGCGCGCGGATGTCGCGAAAGCCACTTTCGAGACATCCAGCGTCCCGAAAGTGGCTTTCGCGACACCCTCCGCACCCAGCGATCCGCAGGTTGTCCACAAGCTCACCCACTTGTGGACAACTACGGTCTCCGACCCTCTTTCCTCCGGGGCCCGTCGGACACCCTCGGTACGCTGGGCGCGGGGCCGTCCCCCAGGGACGGGCGGGGGGCTGGGAGTGGGCGGTCAGTCGAGTGGATCAGCGTTTCCGCAGGCCGATGCGGCGCCATGAGCGGCGCCGCGGGCCCCGGCCGTTGTCCCGGTCCTTGTCGGTGCTGAGGGTGCGCGGCGTCCGAGCGACGTGTTGTTCGCCCCGCTGGAGCCGGACGCGCTGAGCGGCGCCGGCCACCACCCGCCGCAGCGGCGGGCGCAGGCCGAGACGACGGCGGCTCGAACGCCGCCGGATCGCGCGCCGTTCCCGCGGCGGCGCCATCCACGCCTCGGGGTGGTTCGCCAGCCACCGTTGCCGGTACACCGAGTACGGGATGTGCGCCAGGTACAGGACCAGCGCGATCGCCAGCGCCACCAGCGGGAACTGGATGATCGCGGCGGCCAGCAGGCCCACCCCGACCAGCAGCGGAGCGATCGCCTTGGGCGGCGCCTTCACCGTCTTCAGCGACAGCGTCGGGATCCGGCTGATCAGCAACGCGGCGACGGCGATCGTCCACACCCACACCACGTACTGGTGCGACCACCAGCCCTGCCCGAACTGCAGTTCCAGGATCAGCGGCAGCATCGCCAGCAGGCCACCGGCCGGCGCGGGCACACCGACGAAGAACTCGCCCGCGTACGGCGGCTGCTCGGTGTCCTCGATCAGCGTGTTGAACCGCGCCAGCCGCAGGATCATGCAGACCGCGAAGATCAGCGACGCCACCCAGCCGATCCGCTCGCCCTCCGCGTGCCAGACGTACAGCACCAGCGCGGGCGCGACACCGAACGAGATCCCGTCGGACAGCGAGTCGAGCTCCTGCCCCATCTTCGACGTCGCGTCCAGCAACCGCGCGATCCGGCCGTCGAGACTGTCGAGCACCGCGGCGATCCCGATCGACGCGATCGCCATCGGATAGTTGCCGATCAGCGCGAACTGCACCGACGACAGACCGGCGCACAGGGCGAGCACCGTGATGGCGTTCGGCAGCAGCCGCACGCCGGGAGTGGTCACGCGGACCATGGATCAGCCTTCCGGGTGCGGCGCCGTGGGCAGCTCGGCGATCGGCGTCTCGCCGCCGATCGTGCGCTGGCCCTTCGAGACGAGGACCTTGCTGCCCGGCGGCAGGTACAGGTCGACTCGCGAGCCGAAGCGGATGATGCCGTACGTCGCGCCGACGCCGACCTTGTCACCCTCACGGATCTCACAGAGGATGCGGCGGGCCACCAGCCCGGCGATCTGCACCACGACGAGCTCGTGACCGTCTTCGGTGCGCATGAGCACGGAGTTGCGCTCGTTGTCCTCGCTCGCCTTGTCCAGGTCCGCGGACAGGAACTTCCCCGGCCGGTACGCGACCCGCTCGATCACACCCGACGCCGGGATCCGCTGGACGTGCACGTCGAACACCGACAGGAACACGCTCACCCGCATCCGCGGTTCGGCGGGCAGCCCCAGCTCGGGCGGCGGAACGGCCTCCTCGATCAGCGAGACCAGACCGTCCGCCGACGCGACCGCGAGGCCGGACTGGGCGGGCGGGACGCGCTTCGGCTCACGGAAGAACGCGGCCGTGGCGGCCGTCGCGAGCGCGCCGAGGACGCCGAGGGGCTTGGAGAACCTCCGCAGCACCAGTGTCGCGGCGAGACCACCGAACACGAACGGCCTGCCGGCCGGGTGCATCGGCGGGACGGTCTCGCGGGCGAGCTTCACGGCGTGCGCGAGGGGGTTGCCAGTGGCTTCCGGCCGGTTGCCGCTCATTGGTCGGGTTCACCGCAGTTCGTGTCGGGGGGTCGGGACAGGAAGAGTCACCACGCTACCGCCCTGTCCGGAGGCAGGCCGTGGCCTCCCCCGGAAGGGTTTCCCCGGGCCGGGTGGGAGGGGCCACATCCCGGTAACGGTAGGTGGAAATACGCGATAACTCTAGGTAGTTGATGTCGATCGCCGACCTTGAGGACCCGTGAATGCCCGCCAGCCCGGACCCCGCAGGCGAGCGACTCGCCGAGCTGTTCCGCGCCTGGAAGAGGGACATTTCGGCGGCGCCGATGCCTCCGCTCATCGATCCCGTCCGCGCCGTCTCGGTCATCGCCGAGGCACGCGCGTCCGGTCGCATATGCCCCCCGACGGCACATGCGACCGGACGCGGCCACTGGAACTGAGCGAAACTCCCACTCTAGTTCGCCGGACACACGTGATCACCCGTCGCGAGAAAACCGTTACCAACGGTTACTCCATCGGTCATCGGCGATAGGAGTCGCTCCGCCCGGAGCCGCGCACCAGCCGCAGCAGGGCGAGCAGCACGATCGATCCGAGAATGGCGACGCCGAAGCTGGGGAAGTCGAACTCGAAGGTCCTCTCGGTGCCCGTCGCGAGACGGTAGATGAAACCGCCCAGCGCCGCACCGAGCACGCCGACCAGGATGCTGAACAGGCAGCCGCCCCGCCGGTCCGGGCCGCCCACCACGACATTGGCCAGCCACCCCGCGATGGCGCCGAACACGATCCACGAGAAGAAACCCATGCCGTCGAGATTACGTGGACGGCGCGAGTCCGCCTGGTGGCGTCGTCACCCCCTGTGACCCGCGCCGCGCCGGGACAAAAACGCAAGAGAACTTGTACAAGAGTCATTGTGCAACTACCGTTGTGCGTCATGACCGATCGCGAAGTCCGTGAAGTCCACGATTCGAAGGTGCTCGCCGCGATGTCGCATCCGCTGCGGCGCCGCCTGCTCGACGTCCTCCGCCTGGACGGACCGTGCACGGCGTCCGTACTCGCCGAGCGGACCGGGCAGGCGGTCGGCAACGTCAGCCACCACCTGAAGGTGCTGGCCGCCAGCGATCTGGTCGAAGAGGCGCCGGAACTCGCCCGCGACCGCCGCGAGCGCTGGTGGCGCCGCATCGGCTACGCGGTTTCCTGGTCGCCGTCGGACTTCCCCGACGATCCGGTCGCGGCCGCCGCCGAATCCCTCGCCCTCGAACGCCAGGTTTCCATGGCGCGCCAATGGTTCGCCGATCGCGAGACCTATCCGGAGGAGTGGCACCGCGCCGCCTTCGCCACCGACAGCTGGGCGAAGATGTCGGTCGCGGAACTGGCCGAACTCGAACAGAAGGTCCACGAGCTGATCAAGTCCTACAGCGGCCGTGAGATCCCGGACGACGGCCAGGAACGCCGCCCCGTCTTCATCGCCACCCGCGCCGTCCCGGCCCGCCCGTGACCACCCGCGAACGCGGCGGATTGCTGCGCTCCCGGGATTTCCGGCTCTTGTGGACCGGCGAGACGACCAGCGTGCTCGGCAGTTCCATCGCCGTCGTCGCGCTGCCGCTCGTCGCGGTGGTCACCCTCCAGGCGAGCACGTTCGCGGTCGGGCTGCTGACCGCGGCCGCCTGGCTGCCGTGGCTGCTGATCGGCCTGCCCGCCGGCGCCTGGGTCGACAGACGGCCGAAACGCCCGGTCATGCTGGTGTGCAACGGCATTTCCCTGCTGGTGTTCCTGAGTGTCCCGGTCGCCGCGTGGTTCGGCCTGCTCACGATGACCCAGCTGATCGTCGTCGCCTTGGCGGGCGGCGTCGCGAAGGTGTTCTTCAACGTCGCATACCGCGCGTACTTGCCTTCGCTGGTCGAGAAGGACCGACTCCAGGAAGCCAACGAAAAACTGCAGGGCAGCGAGTCCGCCGCGCAGATCGGCGGCCCCGGGCTGGCCGGTCTGCTCGCGCAGGGGTTCGGCGCGGTCGCCGGAGTGCTCGCCGACGCCATCAGCTTCGGGATCTCCGCGCTGTGCCTGCGTGCCATCCGCCACCGGGAACCCGAACGCCCGGCGAAGACACGGTCGCGGCTGCGGGACGAGATCCGCGACGGCCTCGCTTTCGTCGTCCACGACCCGTATCTGCGGGTCCTGGCGGTCTTCGGCGCGATCTCGAACGTCGCGCTCATGGGCTACCAGTCGATCGAGGTCGTCTTCCTCGTCCGCGACCTCGGCGTGGGAGCGGGCGCCACCGGCCTCGTCCTCGCGCTCGCCGGCGCGGGCGGCGTCTTCGGCGCCGCGCTGTCCGGCAAACTCGCCGCGCGGATCGGCACCGCCCGCGCCTTCGTGCTCTGCGAGGCCTTCGGCGCGCTGATGATGCTGCTCGGCCCGCTCGCGCGGGACGGCTGGGGGCTCGCCTTCTTCGTCGCCGCCGGGTTTTCGCTCAGTGCCGGGGTCGTCGGTTCGAACGTCCTCAACGCCACCTTCAAGCAGCGGTACGTCCCCTCGGCGATGTTCGGCCGGGTCACCGCGAGCATGTCCGTGCTCAGCTTCGGGGCGATCGCCCTCGGCGGCCTGCTCGGCGGAATCCTCGGCGAGACCGCCGGTGTCCGGCAGACGCTGGGCCTGATGGCCGGGCTGGAGGTCGTCGCCGTCTTCGCCCTGCTGTTCACGCCGATCGGCCGGTGCCGCGACTTCCCCACGGAACCACGCAATTAGTCACCTACTTGCGCGACAACGACACCGGCGCAGGTAAGCGACCACGCAAGTAGGTGACTAATTGCGTGGTCGGGAGGGCATCAGAGCAGCAGGACGGTCACCTCGTCGCCCTGCTCGACCGAGTCCACGTCCTCCGGCAGCACGATCAGGCAGTTCGCCTGCGTGAACGACGCCAGCAGATGCGAGCCCGGCCCGCCGCGCGGACCGACGACCCCGGTGACCTCGCCTTCGGAATGCGTGTAGAAGCCCCGCCGGAACTGGCGCCGTCCGGCGGGGGAGGTCATCGCCTCGGTCAGCCGGGCGCGCACCTGCTGCCGGTCGACGCCCGCGTGCCCCATCGCCGCGAGCAACGCGGGCCGCAGGAACGCTTCGAAGGAGACGAGCACGCTCACCGGATTGCCCGGCAGGGTCACCACCGGCACGCCGTTCCAGTGCCCGCAGCCCTGCGGCCCGCCCGGCTGCATCGCGACCTTCCGGAACTCCACGCCCTGTCCGCTCAGGGCGTCCTTCACCACTTCGTACGCGCCCGCGCTGACCCCGCCCGAGGTCACCAGCAGATCCGCGTCCACCAGCCGCGGCTCGATCACCGAGCGGAATTCGGCCACGTCGTCGACCACGCTGCGCACGACCTCGGCCTCGCAGCCGAGCGCGCGGATCGCCGACGCCAGCATGATGCTGTTCGACTCGTAGATCTGCCCGTGCCGCAAGGGTTCCGGCGCGTCGACCAACTCGGTCCCGGTGGACACGACGAGCACCTTCAGCGGCCTGAACACGGGCACTTCGGCGAGCCCGACGGCCGCCGCGAGCCCCAGCTGCGCCGGGCCGAGCACGGTTCCGGCCGAAAGCGCTACCGTGCCCTCGACGACGTCTTCGCCCCGGCGCCGGATGTGCGTGCCCGGGACGACCGTCCTGAGAATCCGGACGTCTGTCACACCACCGTCCGTGTGCTCCACCATCACCACGGCGTCGGCGCCGGGCGGCAGCGGGGCGCCGGTCATGATCCGGTGCGCGGTGCCCGGCTCCAGCTTGGTGATGTCGACCCGGCCCGCGGGGATGTCTTCGGCGACCGGCAGGGTCACCGGCGCTTCGGCGATGTCTTCGGCGCGGACCGCGTAACCGTCCATCGCCGAGTTGTCGAACGGCGGCAGCGAGACCCCCGCGCGCACGTCCTCGGCAAGGACGAGCCCCGCGGCGGAGGCGAGCGGAAGGCGGATGACAGGGGCGTTTCCGAGCAGGCCGGTGACGGTCTCACGGTGGGCGTCGACGGAGATCACCGGACCATCCTCCTCGGTCGGGGGTCGCATGCAAGACTCTGCGCGTCACAACCATCACCGGGGAGAAGAAGACATGCAGGTTCAGATCCGTCACCAGCCCTCGTTCGCGGTGGCGAGGCTCATGCTCGCCCCGGGTGAGCCGGCGCAGGTCGAGTCGGGCGCGATGATGGCGACGAGCTATGGCGTGCAGGTCCAGTCCCAGGCGCAGGGCGGCATCATGAAGGGCCTCGGCCGCGCCTTCCTCTCCGGCGAGTCGTTCTTCATCTCCACCTACACCGCACCGCAGAACGGCGGCTGGGTCGACGTCGCCGCGAACCTGCCGGGCGACATGCAGATCATCAACCTCGACGGCCGCACCGGCTGGTGCGTCACCCGCGGCTCGTGGCTCGCGTCGTCGCACGGCGTGCAGACCGAGACCAAATGGGGCGGTCTCAAGAACCTCGTCGGCGGTGAGGGCGGCTTCCTGACGCACGCGACGGGGCAGGGCCCGCTGGTCGTGGCCTGCTACGGCGCGCTGGAGACGGTGACCCTGCAGCAGGGCGAGGTGATCACCATCGACACCGGGCACGTCGTCGCGTTCGCCGACACCCTGCAGTACCAGATCCGCAAGGTCGCCACTGGCGTCATCCAGTCGATGAAGAGCGGTGAAGGCCTCGTCTTCGACTTCGCCGGTCCTGGTCAGCTGCTCACCCAGACCCGCAACCCGTCGGCGCTGTCCGCCTGGGTGATCGCCCAGGTCCCCTCCCGCTGAGCCCATGCGGGTCCAGACGAGACACACCCCGAACTTCGGGGTCGCACGAGTGCTGTTGTCCCCCGGCGAGGCCGTCCAGGCCGCCGGGGACACCCTGCTGGCCAGCAGTTTCGGCATCACCGAAACCGTTCCCTCCCGAGGTGGCTCGCGGGCGGGCAAGGGCGCGCCGTCGGTGTTCAGCGCGCCGGAAGGCGGCGGTTGGATCGACTTCGCGCCACTGGCCGCGGGCGACGTCTACCCGCTGGAATTCACCGGCGCGGGTGGCTGGTGCGTGAGCCGGGACGCGATCCTCGCCCGGCCGGCGACCGTCCGGCACGATCCCGGCTGGGCGCCGCTGCAAACGCTCTTCGGGTCCGACTCCGGTTTCCTGGAGCACTACAGCGGGACCGGGCCGCTCGTGCTGGCCGCGCAGGGCCCGGTCGACGCCTTCGAGCTCGCCGCGGGCGAACTGGTCACCGTCCGGCCGGACTTCCTGCTGGCCTACCCGGACACCGTGCAGTGCCGTCTCCGCGCGGTCGACCAGTCCGGACCGCAGTCGATCCGCACCGGCGAAGGGCTCGCACTGGACTTCGCGGGACCAGGACGCGTCCTCGTGCAAGCGCGCAATAGGCGGCTTTCCCGCGGATGACCTTGGGACGAATTGAGCATTGCCGACGCCGGTAATTCGGGTAGCGTGAACTGCACTCGAAACCGCCGGCCGGGGCAGAGAAGGCCGACGGATCCTGTGCTGAGGGAGTGCGCCGTGGCAGTCGGCACCGTCAAGTGGTTCAACTCGGAAAAGGGCTACGGATTCATCGAATCCACCGAAGGGCCCGATGTCTTCGTCCACTACTCGGCCATTCAGGCCGACGGATTCCGGACGCTCGACGAGGGTGACCGCGTGGAATTCGAAGTCCAGTCCGGCCGTGACGGGCGGAGTCAGGCAGCGGACGTACGCAAGGTCTCATAACGAGACTTCGGCCGACCCCCGGCGGCCTCCGGAACTGGCGCGTTAGGCTGCGCTGCGTGACAGGCGATGAGTCGGGGGACCTGACCGGTCGCCGGCTGGGCAACTACCGCATCGACGGAGTGCTCGGCAAGGGCGGCATGAGCGTGACCTACAAGGCCACGGACGTGCGGCTCGGACGCAAGGTGGCACTGAAAGTCATCGGTGATCACCTCGGGGCCGACGCCGAGTTCCGGGAACGCTTCGTCGACGAGGCGCGGAACACGTCCGCGATCGACCATGCCAACGTCGTGCCCTTGTACGACTTCGGCGAGCTCGAAGGCATGCTCTACATCGCCATGCGGATGGTCGACGGCGGCGACCTCGCCGGTCTGATCTCCGGCGGCCCGATCGCGCCCGCCCGCGCGCTGAACATGCTCGACCAGGTCGCCGACGCGCTCGACACCCTGCACAACCGGGGTCTCGTGCACCTCGACGTCAAACCGGCGAACGTCCTGGTCACCAGCAAGGAGACCTCGCGCGAGCACGTCTACGTCGCCGACTTCGGCCTGACCCGCCGCGGCGCCACCGGGCACCGGACCCGCGGCGGCGATTTCCTCGGCTCGCCCACGTATGCGGCGCCCGAGCACCTGCGCGGCGAGCCGCTCGACGGCCGCACCGACCAGTACGCGCTCACCTGCGTCCTCTACGCCTGCTTGACCGGCAGCCCGCCCTTCAAGGGCGACGTGCAGACGGTCATCAAGGGCCACCTGAACGGCGAGCCCCCGGCGATCTCGCGGATCGTCGGCCTGCCCGCCGGGATCGACGAGGTCGTCCGCAGGGGAATGGCGAAGAATCCCGCCGATCGCTACCCCAACTGTGTTGAGATGATCGCGGCCGCCAGGCGCGCGCTCGGTCCGCTCGCGACTTCGAACGAGCCCCCCGGCCCGCCCGGGGCCGCGGCGCCGGTCCAGCAGACCGCGCCGCAGCAGGCGCCACGGCAGAACACGCCGCCACAGGGAGAGGGGGGCCCCGTGCACCCGTACGGAGGACAGCAGCCCGGCTACGGCCAGCAGGGACCGGGACCGCAGGGTCCGCCGCCGCAAGGCCCGCCGCCCGGCTATGGCCCGCCGCCGCAGCAAGGTGGCTTCCAGCAGGGCGGTTTCCAGCAGGGGCCGCCTCCGGGTTACGGCCCGCCGCCGCAGCAAGGCGGTTTCCAGCAGGGTGGCTTCCAGCAGGGGCCACCTCCTGGCTACGGCCCGCCGCAGCAGCAGGGCGGTTTCCAGCAGCAGCCCAAGAAGGGCGGCGGCGCCAAGTGGATCTGGATCATCGTCGGAGCCCTCGTGGTCGCGGGCGCGATCGTCGCCGCCATCTTCGTCTTCGGTGATTCGAGCAGCGGCAACGGCCCGCAGACCACCGCGCCGAACATCCCGGTCGGTCCCGGCGGCTCGCAGTCGCAGGCCCCCGGATCGTCGCTGAAGCCGCCGCCGTCGTCGATCTCCATCAAGCCGAGCACCTGATACCACCGCGCTGACCTGCGGTTCTTGCACTCTCCCCTGGAGAGTGCTAAACACGACATTGGCACTCGACGCCGTCGAGTGCCAGGCAGAGCGGTCACCGATCGCTCGCCTGAAGGTCGGGACGGTGAGGCCGCACCCTTGATCGGGTGGGTCGTCCGTCGCGGGCACCGAGCCTGGCCGAGGAAGAGTCCTGCCGCCGCGCTGTAGTAGGCGTGCGGCGGCGCCCAATACCGGAGGACCACACCGCAATGGCCAAACTGATCGCGTTCGACGAGGACGCCCGCCGCGGTCTTGAGCGCGGCTTGAACACCCTCGCCGAAGCCGTCAAGGTGACCCTCGGCCCGCGGGGCCGGAACGTCGTGCTCGAAAAGAAGTGGGGCGCGCCGACGATCACCAACGACGGTGTCTCCATCGCCAAGGAGATCGAGCTCGAGGACCCGTGGGAGAAGATCGGGGCCGAGCTCGTCAAGGAAGTTGCCAAGAAGACCGACGACGTCGCGGGTGACGGCACCACCACCGCCACCGTGCTCGCCCAGGCTCTCGTCCGCGAGGGTCTGCGCAACGTCGCCGCCGGGGCCGACCCCATCAGCCTGAAGCGCGGCATCGAGGCGGCCGTCGAGGCCATCACCGAGCAGCTGCACAAGGCCGCCGTCCAGATCGAGACCAAGGAGCAGATCGCCGCCACCGCGTCGATCTCCGCCGCGGACCGCACCATCGGTGAGCTCATCGCCGAGGCGCTGGACAAGGTCGGCAAGGAAGGCGTCGTCACCGTCGAGGAGAGCAACACCTTCGGGCTCGAGCTCGAGCTCACCGAGGGTATGCGCTTCGACAAGGGCTACATCTCCGGTTACTTCGTGACCGACCCGGAGCGTCAGGAAGCCGAGCTCGAGGACCCGTACGTCCTCCTCTTCGGCTCCAAGATCTCCACCGTCAAGGACGTCCTGCCGCTGCTGGAGAAGGTCATCCAGTCCGGCAAGCCGCTGCTGATCATCGCCGAGGACGTCGAGGGCGAGGCCCTGGCCACCCTCATCGTCAACAAGATGCGTGGCACCTTCAAGTCCGTCGCCGTCAAGGCCCCGGGCTTCGGTGACCGCCGCAAGGCGATCCTGCAGGACATCGCGATCCTGACCGGTGGCCAGGTCATCTCCGAGGACGTCGGCCTCAAGCTGGAGAACGCGGACCTTTCCCTGCTGGGCAAGGCGCGCAAGGCCGTCATCACCAAGGACGAGACCACCATCGTCGAGGGTGCGGGCGACGCCGACCAGATCCAGGGTCGCGTCAACCAGATCCGCGCCGAGATCGACAACTCGGACTCGGACTACGACCGCGAGAAGCTCCAGGAGCGGCTGGCGAAGCTGGCCGGCGGCGTGGCCGTCATCAAGGCCGGTGCCGCCACCGAGGTCGAGCTGAAGGAGCGCAAGCACCGCATCGAGGACGCGGTGCGCAACGCCAAGGCCGCCGTCGAGGAGGGCATCGTCGCCGGTGGTGGCGTCGCTCTCATCCAGGCCGCCGAGGCCGCCTTCGCCGGTCTGAAGCTCGAGGGCGACGAGGCCACTGGTGCCAACATCGTCAAGGTCGCCGTCGAGGCGCCGCTCAAGCAGATCGCGATCAACGCCGGCCTCGAAGGCGGCGTCGTGGCGGAGAAGGTCAAGTCCCTCCCGCAGGGCCACGGCCTCAACGCCGCCACCGGTGTCTACGAGGACCTGCTCGCCGCCGGCGTGCCGGACCCCACGAAGGTCACCCGCTCCGCGCTGCAGAACGCCGCTTCCATCGCGGCGCTGTTCCTGACCACCGAAGCCGTCGTGGCGGACAAGCCGGAGAAGGCCTCGGCCGCTCCCGCCGACCCGTCCGGTGGCATGGGCGGCATGGACTTCTGAGTTCGAGCCTGTAGCACCACCGGAAAGCCCGGACGCGCCTCGCGCGTCCGGGCTTTTCCTTTGCCCGTAACTCGCGTG
The DNA here is from genome assembly GCF_019330265.1 of Amycolatopsis sp. TNS106. Classification (NCBI taxonomy): domain Bacteria; kingdom Bacillati; phylum Actinomycetota; class Actinomycetes; order Pseudonocardiales; family Pseudonocardiaceae; genus Amycolatopsis; species Amycolatopsis sp. TNS106. Next base: position 7,188,982 of record NZ_CP024972.1, read on the forward strand.
TTTGGGGACGTAACTCGCGTGATTGAAGCCGTAACTCGCCAACCGGGCGTGATACGGCTCCAATCACGCGAGTTACGCCTCTGGACACGCGAGTCACGGCCTCAGTCACGCGAGTTACGGCGAAAGGAAAGGCCCGGGCATCCCCATGCCCGGGCCTTTCCCTTGTCCCCCTGCCCCAACGGGCGCCGCGCCCCCTGCGCGCGACGCCCGCCCCGTCAGGATTCGCCCGGCTGTTCCGGAGTCAGGAGCCACGCGGCGGCGTAGAGCGGGATCGCGAAGCCGGCGGTGAAGAAGACGCCCGCCACGAGGGCGATGCGCAGGATCGCGGCGTCGACGCCGAGGTAGGCGGCCCAGCCGCCGGCGACGCCCGCGAGCATCTTGTCGGTGCGGCTGCGGTAGAGCTTCTTGGTGGCCTGGGGGGTGTACACGCTGTTGGTCATGGCTCCATGTTCGCCCCGGGACGACCCCCGGCACATCGGGGAACGGCCCCGACCCGACCCTGGAATCCGACCCTGAGGGGCGGGGAGAATGCCTTGATGACGATCAAGGCGAAGGTACTCACGTTCGGGGTCGCGGTGCTGACCGTGCTGGGAATCGGTACGGCCGGCGCCGCGCCCGAAGGTCATGGCGCGCAGAGCAGGCTCGACGTCGTTCAGGCCCGCGGCGAGATCCGCGTGTGCTCGACGGGCGACTATCGGCCGTTCACCTATCGCGACGCGGCGGGCGCGTGGAGCGGGATCGACATCGACCTCGCGGGCGATCTCGCGCGGCGGCTCGGTGTCCGGCTCCAACTGGTCCAGACCACGTGGAAGGCGATCGCCGACGACGTCGGGCGGAAATGCGATCTGGCGATGGGCGGGGTGTCGGTGACGTTGGACCGCGCGAAGAAGGGGTTCTACACCGTTCCCTATCTCCGTGACGGCAAGACGCCGATCACCTTGTGCGAGAACGAAAAGCGGTTCCAGACGCTGGAGCAGATCGACCAGCCGGGCGTCCGGGCGATCGTGAACCCGGGCGGTACCAACGAACAGTTCGCCGACGCCAATCTCAAGCGCGCGACCATCGTGCGGCATCCGGACAACAACACCATCTTCGCCGAGATTCTCGCGGGCCGGGCCGATCTGATGATCACCGACGCGACCGAAACCCGTTGGCAGGCAAAGCGGAATCCGCGTCTGTGCGCGGTGCACCCCGACGAGCCGTTCACCTTTTCGGAGAAGGCGTACCTGATGCCGCGCGACGCCGTGTTCAAGGAGTGGGCCGACCAGTGGCTGCATCTCGCGCTGAACGACGGCACCTACGCGCGGATCGCGAAACCCTGGCTCGGCTGAAATCGGTTGAACCATTTCCGTTACCCGGCCGTATCCCTGGATGTGGGTGAGGAGGAACCAGACCGGAGGAAGCACCGATGATGAACAGTGCCGGGAAACACCGCAAGCGTGCGACGATCGGCATCGCGTCCGTTCTCGGGGTGGCCGCCATCGCCGCGGCGATGTTCGCGATCAGCACTCCGGACGGGCAGGCCGCGGAAAGCTGCCAGGGACTGGACACCGCCCTCCGGAACAATCTCGGCTTCATCGCGGGCCAGCGGGCGGATCCGGACGCGCAGTCCGCGGCGCGGATCGCGAACCGGCAGGCCGTCGTCGACCTCATCCAGCAGCGCCGCGAAGCCGCGGGATGCACCGAGGACGTCCAGGCCGACGCCGTGGCGGGCGAGGCCGTCGAGCAGGCGGCTGGGGAAGGCGAAGTCGTTTGCCAGGGCTCCACGGTGACGCTGTCCGGCGAGGGCGGCGCACCCGCGGCGTCGAGCAGCGAGTTCCCGGTGGGCACCCAGCTGAAGGTGACGAACCTGGACAACGACAAGTCCACGACCGTCGAGGTCACCGGCGTTTCCGGCAGTTGCGCGCTGCTGAACGACGCGGCCTTCGAGCAGGTCCGCGAACCCGGGAAGTTCCTGATCCGCCGGGCCACCATCGAGCGGGTCGGCTGAGACACCCGCACCGGGACGGGGAAGACGCGGACGGTCCGGTGCGGAGGCGGCACGAGTCCTCCTGGTCCCCTCGGCCAGGAGGGCTCGTGGTCGTTTGTATCTCGCTTGTACGCCCTTTCGGGACGCTTCTCACGAAACGCCGAGAAAGGACTTCCGATGAGATTCAGACGAGTGGTCACGGCGGCCGCCACCGCCTTGCTGGGCATGGCCGGGCTGGCGATCACCGCGACGTCGGCCGAGGCCGCCGTCGGGCCGCGTCCCAACTTCCAGCTCCCGTTCCCCTGCAACCAGGTGTGGAACGGCGACAACGACAACAGCAGCGCGCACCGGGCCTACGAGATCGACTTCAACCGCGGCGGCTCCGCGGACGCGGACCTTGGCGACACCGTGGTCGCGGCGGCGGCGGGCAAGGTCGTCATCTCGGCGCACCAGGGGTCGGAGAACGGGTTCGGCAACCTGGTGAAGATCGACCACGGTGGGGGATGGTCGACCTACTACGCGCACCTGAAGGTCCGCTCGGTCGCGCTCAACGCGCAGGTCGCGCAGGGGCAGAAGATCGGCGAGGTCGGCAACACCTCCAAGCCGGGCAACAACATCAGCCCGCACCTGCACTACGAGGTCCGCACCAACGACTCGTCGTGGCCGAGCAACATCAAGCCCGCGTACTTCAACGGCGTGAAGTTCGGCTACCCCAACGCCAACGTGACTTCGAAGAACACCTGCAGCGGCAGCGGGAATCCCAACCCGTACGACGCCGTCGAGGTGTGCGGCGACGGCTACAAGGTGATCGACTCACAGGCGCTCGGCAGCGCCGCGACCGCGTACCTGCTGTACAACGGCACGACCAAGAACAACTGCGTCACCACCATCAAGTCGACCTCGGTCGGCACGGGCAGCGCGGTTTCCGCCTTCCTCGAAGTCCAAGGTTCGTCGAGGAAGACCGACTCCGGCAGCTTCGAGTACTACGCGGGCCCGGTGAGCGCGGCCGCCGGCGCGAAGTGCGTCCGGTGGGGCGGCTCGGCGGGTTCCAACAGCTACGAATCGCCTTTCGAGCACTGCACCTGATCGTCACCCGAACGCCATGAACGGTCCGTTCCTTGCAAATTTCGCAAGGAACGGACCGTTCATGGCATCCGGAGGTGGGCGCGGACGCGGGTGAGGCGGGCTTCCCAGGCGTCCCGGACGTCCGGGGCGGCGGCGTGAGCCGCGAACAGGTCGGGAGCGGGAGCCTGGAGCGGCACCGGCAGTCGACCGTCCACAGGGGACAGTGAGGCGCCGCAGACGTCCCCGGTCAGCAAGGACATCGTGCCCAGGCCGCAGGCGAAGTCCAAAGTGGGCAGTGCGCCCGCGAGCGCCAGCCCGGCGGCGAGACCGACGCTCGTCTCGACGGCGGACGACACCACGCACGGCAGCCCGCACGCTTCGGCGACCTCCAGCGCTCGCCGGACCCCGCTCAGCGGCGCGACCTTCAGCACGGCGATGTCGGCCGCTCCCGCCACGGCCACCTTGAGCGGATCCTCGGCCCGGCGGATCGATTCGTCCGCGGCGATCCGCACGCCGACCCGGCGCCGGACGTCGGCGAGCTCCTCGATCGACGGGCACGGCTGCTCGACGTATTCGAGCCCGCCCGCCGCGCGGTCCAGTTCACCGATGGCCTTGACCGCGGTGTCCACGTCCCAGGCCATGTTCGCGTCGACACGGACCGCGCCCCGCGGTCCCAGCGCGGACCGCACCGCCTCCACCCGGGCGCAGTCCTCGGCGAGGCTCACCCGCGGGTCGGCGACCTTCACCTTCGCCGTGCGGCAACCCGACGCGGACACGAGTTCGTACGCCTTGTCCGGGGACACCACCGGGACGGTCGCGTTCACCTCGACGCTCTCCCGCACCGGCGACGGCCAGCCGCGTTCGCTCGCCTCCAGCGCGGACGCCAGCCACGGCGCGCTCTCCGCGTCGGAGTAGTCGGAGAACGGGCAGAATTCGCCCCAGCCCGCTTCACCGCGGATCAGCAGTCCTTCACGGACGGTGATGCCGCGGAACCGCGTGCGCAGGGGGATAGCGTAGACATCCATCGGCACCGATCATGCCACTGTGGGAATCACGTGCCGTTTGTCTCGGTTCCGGACAGAATGAGCGACGTGGCACTCGACTTTCGCGTGCTGGGGCCCACGGAGGTCACGGCGGACGGGCTGCCGGTGCCCTTGGGCGGCAGCAGGCCGCTCATCGTGCTGGCGGGTCTGTTGCTGCGCGCGAACACGGTGGTGCCGGTCGAGGAGCTGGGCCGCTGGCTGTGGCCGGACGACCGGCGGCGCTCCAAAGGGGCCCTGCAGACCTACATCCTGCGGGTCCGCCGCGCGCTCGGTGACGAGGTCACGATCCGCACGGAACGCGGCGGCTACCTGCTCGAACTCGACGAGAAGCTGCTCGACCTCGCCCGGTTCCGGTCACTCGCCACGGCCGGGACGGAGGCCGCGCGGGACGGTGACCTGCGCGGGGCCGCGGACCGGTTCGCCGCCGCGCTGTCCGAGTGGCGTGGCCCGGCATTGCAGAACGTCCACTCCGAAGCGCTGCTTCGGGACGAAGCCGACCAACTGGGGGAAGAGCGGTTGCGCGTGCGTGAGCAGTGGGCCGACGCGCTCATCGCCCTCGGCGATCACGCCACCGTCGTTCCCGAGCTGACGAGGTTGTGCCGTGAGAACCCGCTGCGGGAGCGGCTGCACGAGCAGCTGATGATCGCGCTCTACCGCTCCGGCAGGCAGGCCGAGGCGCTGAACGTCTACCGCCGGATCGGCGCGGTGCTGGCCGAAGAACTCGGCCTCGACCCCGGCGCGTCGCTGCAGCGGGCGCATCAGGCCATCCTGACCGGCGAAGAGTCCGCCGAGACCACATTGGACTCCGGACTGACGCGGTACCGGCTCGGCGCCGAGCCGTTGATCCCGCGGCAGCTCCCCGCCGATCTCCGGGTGTTCTCCGGCCGCCAGCGCGACCTCAAGGCGCTGCACGGACTCGTCCCGGAGGCGCTGGACACCGAGCGCTCGACGTCGATCGCGTCGATCGAAGGGATGGGCGGGATCGGAAAGACGACGCTCGCCGTCCATTTCGCGCACGAGGTCGGAGACCGTTTCCCCGGCGGGCAGGTGTACCTCAACCTGCGCGGCTACGGACCCGGCGAACCGGTCGAAGCCGCCGCCGCGCTCGAAACCATGCTCGTCTCCGTCGGTGTCCCCGCCGACCGGATCCCCGCCGACGTCGACGGGCGCGCGGCCACCTGGCGCACCTACAGCGCCGGCCGCCGGATGCTGATCCTGCTCGACAACGCGGGGAGCACCGAGCAGATCAGGCCGTTGCTGCCCGGCCCCGGCTGCCTGGTGCTGGTGACCAGCCGCTGGCAGTTGCAGGCGCTCGTGGCGACCCACGGCGCGCGGCGCGTCGCGCTGGAGGAACTGCCGGACGAGGACGCGATCGCCCTTCTCGCGTCGACGATCGGGCTGGATCGCGTCGCCGAAGATCCCGAGGCCACCGAACGCTTCGTCCGGTACTGCGGCGGGCTGCCACTGGCCATCCGGATCCTCGCGGTGCGGGCCGCGCAATTCCCGGACCTCGGATTGGGCGAGTTCGTCCGGCTGCTGGAAGCCGAACAGGACCGTCTGGGCTCGTTCGACCTCGCCGACGGCGACGAGACGAACATCCGGGCCGTCTTCTCGTACTCGTACCGCGCGCTCGACGAACGGGCCGCGCGGCTGCTGCGGCTGCTCGGCCTGCCCACCGGCGTCGACTTCAGCGTGCCCGCGGCCGCGGCGGTGGCCGGGGTCGACATCGCCGAAGCGCACGAGGATCTGGCGAAACTCGCGTCCGCGCACCTGATCGCGCGGTCCAGGCCCGGCCGGTACCAGTTCCACGACCTGATCCGGGCCTACGCCGCCGAGCTTTCGGCGAAGATCGATGGGCCCGAAGCGCGGACGGCCGTGCTGGACAGGCTGCTCCACGCGTCGCTCGCTTCGGCGTTGAACGCGTCGAGGCTCCTGCGTCCGGAACGGCATTACCGGCTCGTGGAACCGGAGCGGTTCGACGGTGGCGGGTTGAGGTTCGGGCACTACGAGCAGGCGCTCGACTGGTTCGACGAGGAGGCGGGGAACCTCATCGCCGCGGTGAACGTCGCGTACCGGGAGCGGCGGTACCGGGAGTGCTGGCAGCTGGCGTGGCTGCTGCAGTCGTACTTCATCGTGCGGGCGCGGCTGGAGGACTGGCGTTCGGTGTTCGGCGTGGCGCTCCGCGCCGCCCGCGACCTGGGAGACCGCTCCGGCGAGGCCGCCATCCTCAGCGGACTCGGTGTGGCCTGCGGCGTCGCCCGCCAGTACGACGACTGCGTCGGCTACCTGAAGCAGGTCGTCGAACTGCAACGGCAGGTCGGGGACCGGCAAGGTGAGGCGCGGGCCCTCTACAACCTCACGTTGGCCAGCCAGGACCCCGACACCGGATGGGAATACGGGACGCGCGCGTTGCGGCTCATCCGGGAGAGCAACGTCGGCGCCGGCATGGAGGCCAGCGCGCTGCAGGCTCTCGGCGACATCTGCACCAAGGCGGGCCGCTTCGAGCAGGCACTCGACTTCGCCGATCAAGCCTTGGCGCTGGAAGCGCACGCGCTCCCCGACGAAGCCCGCTTCACCTTGCACACCAAGGGCACCGCGCTGGTCGGGCTCGGCCGCGGCGAGGAGGGCATCACCTGCATGCGGCGCGCCGTCGAGATGTTCTTCGCCCACGGTGAGCTCTACGAGGCGGCCGACGTGCTGGCCCAGCTCGGCGGAATCCATCTTCGGTTCGGTGATCCCTCGTCGGCGCGGGAGTGCTGGCTGCGTTCGGTCCGGGTGCTGACCGAGCTCGCGCATCCCGACGCCGAGGACGTCCGGACGAAGCTGGCCTCGCTCGTCGGCGAAACGGCCAAGGCCGAGTGAGGCACGGGCGCCCGGCGTGCCGACCCCCAGTCGCAGCACGCGAGTACGCCCGTGCCCGCACATGTCACCTAACAGGACACCGCTCACTGCGCGCTGACTGTGCAGCGTGCGCGGGTCAAGCCAGCAGTTTCGCGAGGGCGATCGCGTTCTTCGGGGCCTCCACCTTGACGTCGTTGTCGAAGTAGACGTACGTGTCGCGGTCCCAGCCCTTGATCTTCCGGGCCCATTTCTCCAAGGCCTTGTCGCTGTACCCGCTGACGTACAGTTCCTCGTCGCCGTGCAGGCGGACGTACGCGAATTCGTCGCTCGTCATCTCGTCGATGAACGGGAACTTGCCCGCGGTGTCGGCGACCACGAGCGCGATACCGTGTTCGCGGAAGAGTTCGAGGCTTTCGGGCTCGGCGAAGCTCGGATGCCGTACTTCGACGGCGTGCCGCAGCTTCCGGCGCGGTTTCGGATCGGTGTGCGGCTCGGCCTTCAGCTTGTCGTCGTGCTTGCCCGCGAGCTTGGCGGCGGCGTGGCTGGTGCGCGGCAAGAGCTTGAAGAACGCCTCGACACGCTCGGCGTCGAACGCCAGCCGGGGCGGCAGCTGCCAGAGGAACGGCCCCAGTTTCCGGCCGAGCGCCAGCACCCCGGACGCGAAGAAGTTCGCCAGCGGCGTCTCGACGTCCCGCAGTTGCTTCATATGCGTGATGAAGCGGCCGCCTTTGACGGCGAAGACGAAGTCGTCCGGTGTCTCTTCGGCCCACGACCGGTATCGCTCGGGACGCTGCAACGAGTAGAACGAGCCGTTGATCTCCGCCGAGTTCATCCGGGACGACAGGTATTCCAGCTCGCGCCGCTGCACCAGGCCGCGGGGATAGAAGTCCCCGCGCCACGGTGGGTAGCGCCAGCCCGAAGTGCCGATCCTCAGCTCCGCGACGTCGATCACCGCCTTTCCGCGTCGCCCTGATTCCCCCTCTCCGGCCGGCGCAAACGCCCGCTCACGCCCACGAGAACCGCCAGCGGCGGGTCTGGACCAGGCTGGAGGCGAATTCGCGGAGATTGCCCGGCTGACCGGCGAACGAGGACAGGCAGAACGCCCGGTGCTCGGCGGCGACGGTGAGCGCGCGGCCCTGGGTGCGCGGTGGCGCGGCCACCGACAGCTCCATCGAGTCGAAGCCCAGCACCGTGAGCGTCGCGCCGAAACGGTCTTCCCAGCTGCGCAGGACCGCGGACAGCTCGTGGACCTGGTCGGTCGCCTTGATCATGCCCGTCCAGCCGAGGATCGCCGGGATGTCGGCGGGCCGCTCCGTCTGCACCAGCGCCAGCCGATGCGGCCCGCGCGCGGCCAGGATCGACCCGGTGTTGCCCGCTTCGGCCAGCGGATCCGCCCGGCGCGCCGGACGACGGGCGAGCCCCGGGAACTTCGCGCCGAACGGGCGCAGGCAGGCGCCGTCGCAGCACGAGGTGTCCCACCAGCGGGCCAGCACCTCGGCCGGATCCACCGAGGCGATCCGGTGGTCGGCGGGGGCGAGCCTGCCGCGGTCGTCGATCCAGTCCTCGCCGTTGGCGGCGAAGCGCTGGTCGTGCGGGATCAGCACCGGCCACAGACCGGAGCGGTCGAACTCGGCGACGCAGCCGGTGTAGCGCTCCGGCCTGGCCAACGGCAGATCCGAAACCCAGATCCGGCCGTGCCACCGGCCGGGCGGCAGGGTCTGGACGGGCGGCGTACCCGGACGGAACGGTGCGATCGTCATCGGCTTCCCCTCGAACTGGTGTTCGGTCAACACTACCCGAACACTAGTTCGAAGCACCGACAGTTTTCGATACCCCGTTTGCGGGATCCAAGGACGGGCGCCTCAGGTGCCCCTGCTGTCACATAAGCACCAGCCGCGCGTGAAGGCCCCCTTCCCTCGGCTCAGCCGAGGGAAGGGGGCCTTCGCACCTTCCCCAGTACACCCGGACCGAGGGCTGTCCCTACATGGGGCGCAGCAGGTCGTCCGCGTCCACGATCCGGTACGCGTACCCCTGTTCCGCCAGGAACCGCTGCCGGTGCGCCGCGTACTCCGTGTCCACGGTGTCCCGCGAGACGACCGAGTAGAAATGTGCCTGCCGCCCGTCGCCCTTGGGCCGGAGCAGCCGTCCCAGCCGCTGTGCCTCTTCCTGCCGCGAGCCGAACGTCCCGGAGATCTGGATGGCGACCGACGCCTCCGGCAGGTCGATCGAGAAGTTCGCGACCTTCGAAACGACCAGGGTCCTGATCTCTCCGCGACGGAACGCGTCGAACAGTTCTTCGCGTTCCTTGTTCCGTGTCGCGCCCTGGATCACCGGCGCGTCGAGTTCGTCGCCGATCATCTCCAGCTGGTCGAGATAGGCCCCGATGACCAGGGTCGGCTCGCCGGGATGCCGGTCGACCAGCGATTTGATCACCTTGGTCTTGGTGTCCGCGGTCGCCGCCAGTTTGTACCGTTCCTCGGCCTCGGCGGTCGCGTACGCGAGCCTTTCGGCGTCCGTCAGCGTCACCCGGACCTCGGTGCATTCCGCCGGCGCGATCCAACCCTGCGCCTCGATGTCGCGCCACGGGACGTCGTACCGCTTCGGGCCGATCAGGGAGAACACGTCGCCCTCGCGCCCGTCCTCGCGCACCAGGGTCGCGGTCAGCCCGAGCCGGCGCCGCGACTGCAGGTCCGCGGTCATCCGGAACACCGGCGCGGGCAGAAGGTGGACCTCGTCGTAGACGACCAGGCCCCAATCCCGCGAATCGAACAGGTCCAGATGCTTGTATTCACCCTTGGTCTTGCGCGTGACCACCTGGTAGGTCGCGATGGTGACCGGCCGGATCTCCTTCTTCTCCCCGGAGTATTCGCCGATCTCCTCCTCGGTGAGCGAGGTCCGCGCGACCAGCTCCCGTTTCCACTGCCGTCCGGCGACGGTGTTCGTCACCAGGATCAGCGTGGTCGCCTTCGCGTGCGCCATGGCCGCGGCGCCGACCAGCGTCTTGCCCGCGCCGCACGGCAGCACGACGACGCCGGAGCCGCCCGCCCAGAACGCCTCGGCGGCCTTGCGCTGGTAGTCGCGCAGCTCCCAGTCGACCTCGGCGAGGTCGATCGGGTGCGCCTCGCCGTCGACGTAACCGGCGAGGTCCTCGGCGGGCCAGCCGACCTTCAGCAGCGCCTGCTTGAGCCGCCCGCGTTCGGACGGGTGCACGATGACGGTGTCCTCGTCGATGCGGGCGCCCAGCATCGGGCTGATCTTCTTGTGGCGGAGGATCTCCTCCAGCACCGCGCGGTCGATGGTCGACATCACCAGGCCGTGCGCCGGGTGGTTCGCGATCTGCAGCCGCCCGAACCGGCCCATCGTGTCCACGATGTCGATGAGCAGCGGCTGGGGGACGGGGAAGCGCGAGTACGTCGTCAGCGCGTCGACGACCTGTTCGGCGTCGTGGCCCGCCGCGCGGGCGTTCCACAACGCCAGTGGCGTGATCCGGTAGGTGTGGACGTGCTCGGGCGCGCGTTCCAGTTCGGCGAACGGCGCGATGGCGATCCGCGCGTCGTCGGCCTGGCTGTTGTCGACCTCGAGGAGCACGGTCTTGTCGGATTGGACGATCAGCGGGCCATCGGTCACATCGTCCTTTATACGTTCCGGCCACACCGGCTCCCGCCGCGGCACCGCTGGTGGAAGGATATGCGGCAGGTGACTGGAGGGGACCTTGACGACTACACCGACCGGCGGGACACCCGAGTACGACCCGTTCAACGCGCCCGCGCCGCTGCCCTCGATGCCCGAGGCGGTACCGCCGACGCCGTTCCCCAAGCCGCCGCCGCTGAGCGTGCTGGCCAAGGTCTCGATCGTGCTGGGTGTCGTCGCCGCGCTGGGCCTGGGGAGCCTGGCCGCTTTCGGGCTCTCGCAGTCGAGCCGGTTCACCAAGGTCGAGGCGGGCAAGTGCCTGTACCTGACCGACGAGGCGGGCGGCAAACAGAGCTACACGACGGCCAGTTGCTCGTCGGATCGCGCGACCTTCCGCGTCGACGAGGTGCGGTCGGGCTCGTCGGACTGCCGCAGCGCCGATTACATCCAGTTCGAGCTGTACGGGGGTTCGTCGAGCACCAGGGCGGACAAGACGCTCTGCCTTGCGCTGAACGTCGAGAGCGGGGACTGCCTGCGCGACGTCGTGCACGAGACGCGGATCGCGAAGGTCCGCTGCAGCGACATCAGCGCGGAGGCGCGCGCGACCGTGATGCGGGGATCGGCGGCCGTCTGCATGCCGGAGGACACCGAACTGCGCTACACCGGGCCGCCCGTGCGCACCGTGTGCCTCAGGCCGACCGGGGAGAACATCTAGGGGCGCGCCACCATCGACTGCACGTCGAGCCGCGCGCCGAGCAGGCCGGAGTTGTGCATCAGGTCGGCGACGCGTTGCAGCCGGATGCCGTTGAGGGACACCGGATACGTCCCGAGCGAGATCAGCGACGCCGTGGTCCGGTCGATGTCTGAGAACGACGGCAGCGCGTCGCGGACTACGGCGGGATCGGCCGCCCGCACCTGCGCTTCGCCGAGCACCTTGCGGAAGACCGCGAGCGCGCGGGCGTTGCCCTGCCCGAAGGCACCCGTCGAAACGTAGGACGACATCGGGAAGTCCAGTGTCGCGCCGCGGGCGCCGTCGGCGAGGATGCTCGCCCCGAGTTCCTTTTCGGCCCTGGTGATGTACGGCTCGACCATCCACGCGGCATCGACCTCGCCCGCCTGCAACGCCTGGGGCATCCGGTCGAACGGGTGCTGCTTGAACTGGATCCGGTTCACGTCGACGCCCGCGGTCCCCAGTACCGAGCGGGCCGCCAGCACGCCGACGTCGTCGAGCATGTTCACCGCGATCTTCGGTGACTTCTTGAGGGTCGGCTCGGTGTAGTCGGAGCCGGGGAGTGTGACGAGCGCCATGGTGTTGCGGCCGGCGGTGTACGCCTCGCCCTGCAACTGGAGCGCCGTCCCGGCCGCGGAAGCACGGAAGATCGACACGTCGCTCGCGAACGCCAGATCGATCTCGCCCGCGGAGAGTTTGCCGATCGCCTGGTCGGCGGGGACTTCGACGAGGGTCACCGAAAGACCGGCCGCGGTGAACTTCCCGTCGGCGACGGCGACCCGCAATGGCGCCGTGTCGATGGGGCTGCCGACGCCGATACGCAGTTCCGTCCGTTCGAGTGGCGCGTCGGTGCTTGCGTCACCACTGGAAAACACTCCGCAACCGGCCGTCGCCAGCAGCGCCGCTACCAGCGGAATCGCCAAGACGCGCATCTTCGTCACCGCTCACCTACCGAGAGAATGTGCTCCTCCTTCTGGATCGTATGGTCCGGGCCCCATACGATCGCCTGCGGGAGGCGCCCGATGGCGCGGCTTTCGATCGTTCTCGAACCTTGTTACTCTACAGTAGGTTCGGGCTCTCGTCCCCGATGTCAGCCATGGGAAAGGGTCCCGTGGTGGGAAAAGGAAACCAGGTGGCCCGTCGCGACAAGCGTCCCCGTGGGGGCGACGCGGCGGAACGGCATCCTCGTGTCGGCGGACGCTGGCGGCTGCGGAACTGGCACCTGCGTACCAAACTCTTCGTGGTACTCCTGATTCCCGCCCTCGCGGTGGTCGCCCTCGTCGGGCTCCGGGTCAACTCCGATCTGCGGGACGCGAGGCAGCTGGCCGAGTTCGCCACCCGCGGCCGCGTCGACAGCACCGTCGCCGAGGCCGTGCACCAGCTCCAGCGCGAACGAGATCTCACCGTCCGGTTCGTCGCGGGCGATCGCAAAGGCGACCTTTCCGAACTGACCGAGCAGCGCAAGCGTGTCGACGAGGCCATCGGCACGTTCGATCGCACGCTCGGCGAGAGCAAGAGCAGGCTCGGCGGCAAGACCGCGACCAGCCTGCAGCAGACCAGCGACCGGCTGCGCGTGCTGACCGGCCTCCGTTTTTCCGCGGAACACTCCGCCTTTCCCGCCGACGCGGTGCTGCGCTCCTACAGCGACCTGATCTCCGGCCTGCTCGACATCAGCGATTCCACCGCCGCCGACGTCTCCGATCCGGATCTGGGGAAGCTCCGCCTCGCGGGCAACGCCCTCGCGCGGGTCAAGGACCAGATGTCGGTCAAACGCGCGATCATGGCGGCCGCGCTCGCGCAGGGCGGCCTCAACCGGGACCGGACCCGCGCGCTGCTCGGCGCGGAGGCGGAACTCGCCGCCGCCCGCAACGACTACCGCACCTTCGCTACCCCCGAGCAGCAGCGGATGTACGACGACACGGTCATCGGCCTGATCGTCGACATCGGCAACGACATGGTCGAATCGGCGCTCATCCGCGCGGAGAACGACCAGGGGCTCGGCGGGCTGGACCCTGACCAGTGGGACACCTCGGCCACCTACACGGTCAATCTCGCCCACCAGGTGCAGCAGGCGCTGCTCGTCCAGCTCCAGGAACGCACCGACGCCCTCGCGGCACGGGCGAGGACGTCCGCGATCTGGGACGGCGGCATCGTGCTCGCCGTGCTGGTCGTCGCCGGGGTGCTCTCGGTGATCATCGCGCGATCGCTGCTGCGGCCGCTGCGGATCCTGCGTCGCAGCGCGCTCCACGTCGCCGAGCACCAGCTGCCGGCGGCCGTCGAAGGACTGCTCAGCGACCCCGAACCGCAGCCGGAAAACCTGCGGCGGCGCTTGGCCGTCGCCCCGGTCCCGGTGTTCAGCCGCGAGGAACTCGGCCAGGTGGCGCGCGCGTTCGACGCGGTGCACGGCGAGGCCGTCCGGCTCGCCGGGGAACAGGCCATGCTGCGGGAGAACATCAACGCGATGTTCGTGAACCTGTCGCAGCGAAGCCAGGATCTCGTCGAACGGCAGCTGTCCGTGCTGGACCGTATGGAGGCCGACGAACAGGATCCCGACACGCTCGCCGGGCTCTTCGAACTCGACCATCTCGCGACCCGGATGCGCCGCAACAGCGAGAACCTGCTGGTGCTGTCCGGAACCGACGTCGTCCGTGAGGACGGTGGCGCCGTCGTCGCCGACGAGATCATCGGCGCCGCGCTCTCGGAGGTCGAGCACTACCAGAGGATCGAACTCGGCCCGGAACCGCGGATCGCGGTGCGCGGCGAGGCCGTCAACGATCTCGTGCACGTGGTCTCCGAGTTGCTGGAGAACGCGACCCGCTATTCGGATCAGAGCACGATGGTGCAGGTCGAGGGGCACGAGACCGACCGCGGGGAATGGCAGATCGAGATCACCGACCACGGCGCCGGGATGCCGCAGGCGGAGATCGACCGGACCAACGCGCGGCTGGCGAACCCGCCGGACGTCGACGTCGAGGTCTCCCGGCGGATGGGCCTGTTCGTGGTCGCGACGCTGGCGATCCGGCACCAGATCGACGTCCGCCTCCGGTCCGCCGACGGCGGCGGGATCACCGCGGTGGTCGTCGTGCCCGCCGGACTCATCGTCGAAGCGCCCCGGTCCGCCCCGGTTCCGGAACACGTGCCCGTCACCGTCGTCGTCCCGGAGCCGGAACCCGAGCCGCCGCTGGAGGTCCCGCCGCTGCCCGAGCCGGAGGAGAGCGCCGAGGAGTCGCGGTTCGCGCCCGTCCTGGACCCCGGTCCGCTGCGGCGCGCCCCCGTCGTCGAGCGCGAGAACCCGCCGGAATGGCCGTCTTCGGACGACGACGCCGTCGACCATCTCGAGTTGGATTCGCCGACCGAGCGGATGCCCAAGTACCAGAGCGTGCTTTCGCAGTGGTTCGACCACGGAGGCCCGCGCGAAGGGCCTTCGCCCGCGGAACCCGGCCCGCCCTCCTTGCCTTCGTTCGAGCCGGTGAAGCACGCCGTACCCGAGGAGCCCGCGCAGGACCCGGACGAACCGACCGAACCGACGCTGAAACCGGTGGAGCCGAAGGAAAAGGAACCGGAACCCGCCTGGCCGACGCCCGCCGAACTGGAACAGGAGGACGGGGCGGAGGAGACCTGGCCGGTGCTGCCCGCCGTCGTCCCCGAGGCCCGGTCGCAGGACGACAGGCCGGAGAAGCCGCGAGGGGAGAGGCCGATACTCTCACTTTCCCCCGAAGCGGTCCGCGAACGGATGACCAGCCTGCAAGGCGGATTCCGGCGCGGTCGCCACGCCAGGGGTGACGACAACCCCTCGGATTGAGCGAATTGGAAGGTCCATGACCCCGAAAACCGGCCTGCTGGAAGTGATCGCGCTGACCGCGGTGGACGCGGAGCGCGCGCAGGAGGGCGGGGCCGATCGCCTCGAACTGGTCAGCGACATGGCCAGCGACGGGCTCACGCCGTCGGTCGAGACGCTGCGCGACGTGCTGGGAGCCACCGATCTCCCGGTGCGGGTCATGCTGCGCGACAACATGTCCTTCGCCGCCGGTGACCTCGACGGGCTGCGTGCGGACACCGCGCGGCTGATCGACGCGGGCGCGCGGGAGTTCGTCTTCGGCTTCCTGGACCTGGAAAGCGAAATCGACGTCGAAGCCTGCGAGACCCTGGTCAAGGAACTCGACGGGCTGCCGTGGACCTTCCACCGTGCCATCGACCGCGCGCGGGACCCGTTGCGCGCCTACGACCAGCTGGCCGCCCTCGGCTGCGACACGGTGCTCGCGGCCGGGCATCCGCACGGCGTCGCGCACGGGCTTTCGGTGCTGCAGCGGCTCGCCCGGCGTGAGGACGGGCCCCGGCTGCTGGTCGGCGGCGGTCTGCGGGCACAGCAGGTGCATCTGCTGCGAGCGGGCGGGGTCGGCGCGTTCCACGTCGGCGGTGCGGTCCGCCCGGGCGGCTGGGAGTCCGGCATGGACACTGTGGACGTCGCCGCCGTTCGTGAGTGGGCGGCGCTGGTCAAGGAGTAGGCCTTCAGCGCCGGCTCGGGCAGCAGGTCGGGAGGGCGCGGCGCTCATGGCGATCTGGTCCGAGGAGTGACCGACAGCGCACGACCCGGCCGCAAAGCCGTGCAAAGCGCTCGAACCGGCCACTCCTATCCCGGCCGGTGTTCCTTATGGACAGTCGAGAACCTGCACGCCACTCTCGGCTCACCTGGCCGGTGGCAGTCGCGGAGGCCTTCGCTCCACTCGGGACTCCCGTACCGGAGCCGTGAACACGGGGTCAGGTCCAGACCACATACGGTGATACGAGGTTGCATCTTCAACTATCGGGTGTGGACGAGATAGCGTGTGGCCATGGCTACCCGCACCGTACGTGACGCGACCAGGGAACTGCTGCGCGATCTGGGCCTGACCACCGTTTTCGGCAATCCCGGAACGACCGAGATCGCCTTCCTCACAGAGTGGCCCGACGACTTCACCTACGTGCTCGCGCTCCACGAGGCGTCCGTCGTCGCGATGGCCGACGGGTACGCCCGCGCGAGCAGGCAGGCGGCGCTGGTGAACCTGCACTCCGCCGGCGGGGTCGGCCACGCGCTCGGGCATATCTTCACCGCGTACCGCAACAACGCCCCGCTGATCATCCTGGCGGGCCAGCAGACCAGGTCGCTGCTGCCGGACGATCCGTTCCTCGGCGCCGTCGAGGCGGCGAACTTCCCCAAGCCGTACGTGAAGTGGAGCTGCGAGCCCGCCAGGGCCGAGGACGTCCCGGCGGCGCTGGCGCGGGCGTACCACATCGCGACGCAGGCGCCCATGGGCCCGGTGTTCGTCTCGGTGCCCGTGGACGACTGGGACGTCGAGACCACGAAGCCGATCGTCTCCCGGCCGCGGATCCCCGGTTTCGCGCCCGATCCGTCCGCTTTGGACGAACTGGTGTCCGCCTTGGACGCCGCCGAGCACCCGGCGATCGTGGTCGGCCCCGGTATCGACGGGGAAGGCGCCGTGCCGGACGTCGTCGAACTGGCCGAAAAGGTGGGCGCCGGAGTCTGGGCGCCGCCGATGGGCGCGCGCTGCTCGTTCCCCGAGGATCACCCGCAGTTCTTCGGATTCCTGCAGCCGGAACGGAAAGCGCTCGCGAGCGCGCTGACCGAGCACGATCTCGTGGTCGTCATCGGCGCCCCGGCGTTCACCTACCACGTGTACCGGGGCGAGTCGGAAACCGCGCTGCCGCCGCTGTTCCTGGTCAGCGACGACGAACAGATCCTCGCCAGGGCCGCGGAAGGCACCGGCGTCCGCGCGACGCCGAAGCTCGCGATCCGCGCGCTGCTGGACCGCGCCGCGCCGCGGGAAGCGCCGAAACCCCGTACCCGGCTGGAAAAGCCCGCCGCGGTCACGCCGATCAGCCCGGCCTACGCCTACGCCGTGATCTCGGAAGTCCTGCCCGCCGACGCGATCGTCGTCGAAGAGACCCCGAGCCACCGCAACGAACTGCACGACCACCTGCCGATCAAGTCCACCGACACCGGTTTCCTCACGGTCGCCAGCGGCACCCTCGGCTACGGCCTCCCGGCCGCCGTCGGTGCCGCGCTGGCCCGTCCGGACCGCAAGGTCGTCGCGATCCTCGGCGACGGGTCGAGCATGTACTGCGTCCAGGCACTGTGGACGGCGGCGCAGCACAACCTGCCGGTGACGTTCGTGATCTTCGACAACTCGCAGTACGCCGCCGTGCGCATCCTCGGCGAGGCGGCGGGCGGCGAGAAGGTGCCGGGCGTCGACCTCGGCGGCATCGATTTCCCCGCGCTGGCGAAGAGCCTGGGGCTGCGGACGTCGGTCGTCGAGAAGGCCGAGGACCTCAAGCCGACGCTGGAGGCCGCGCTGCCGGACGAACGGCCGCATCTGGTGCACGTCCGCATCGACGCGAACCCGCGCACGCTGTACTGACCGGGCAGCTCGCCCGCCGAGAAGTACGTGAAGGCCCCCTTCACTGCGCCTAGCGCAGTGAAGGGGGCCTTCACGTACTTTCAGCTCTTCGCGCGCGCCTCGGCATCGGTGGCGGCGGCCTCCTGCTGCGCCAGTTCGTACTCGGCCGCGTCGGAAGCCGCGGTGACGGCTTCGGGGGCACCGCCGTGCAGCAGCCGCGCCACCTCACCGCGCAGTGTCACGAACTCCGCCGACTCGCGCGTGGTGATCTGGTCCCGTTCCGCGGGCAGCCCGACCGGCAGGTCCGCGACGATCTTCGCCGGCGACTTCGACAGCACCAGCACCCGGTCCGACAGGTAGACGCTCTCGTCGATGTCGTGCGTGACGACGAGGACCGTGCTCCCGTTCTCGCGCTGCACGCGCCGCGTCAGGTCTTCGAGCTCGAACCGCGTCTGCGCGTCGACCGACGCGAACGGCTCGTCCATCAGCAGCAGGGCGGGCCTGCTGGCCAGCGCCCGCGCGATCGACACGCGCTGCTGCATACCGCCCGAGAGCTGCCACGGGAACTTCGAGCCGACCCCGGACAGGCCGACCGACTCCAGCGCCTCCTGCGCCCGCGTGCGCCGCTCCGAGCGGCTCAAGTTGCGCCACCGCAAGGGGAACTCGACGTTCTTCGCGACCGACAGCCAGGGGAACAGCGAACGGCTGTAATCCTGGAACACGACGGCCAGATCCTCCGGCACGCCGGAGACGTCGTCGCCGTGCAGGCTGACGCGGCCGGACGTCGGCTTGATCAGCCCGGCGATGCAGCGCAGGAGCGTCGACTTGCCGCAGCCCGACGGGCCGACGATGCTCGCGAGCTGTCCCGCTTCGACGGTGAACGACAGGTCGTTGACCGCGACGTGCGCTTTTTCTCCCGCGCCGTACCGGTGGTTCAGCCCGGAGACTTCGAGCATGGTTGACATCTTGCTGACCCTTCGAAAACTAGAGACGGCCGTTGCGGGTGGGCTGCCAGCGAAGCACTCTCTGCTCCACCGCGAGGAAGGCCGCGTTGAACCCGAAGCCGAGGAGCCCGAGCAGGACCAGCCACGACCACATGAGCGGGAAGTCGAACGCCTGCTGGGCGTCCATCAGGGACCGGCCGATGCCGTTGTAGGAGCCGACCAGTTCCGAGATCACCATCAGCAGCAAGGAGATGGACAGGCTCAGCCGCAGGCCCGCGAAGATCTTCGGCCCGGCGGCGGGCAGGACGATCGAGCGCACCCAGTACGACCGGGGAGTCCGGAACGACTTGGCGGTGTCGATCTTCACCTGGTCCACCGACCGGACGCCGTCCACGGTGTTGAGCAGCACCGGCCAGATCGCGCCGAAGATGATCGACCCGGTCTGCATTCCCGGCCCGAGTCCGAAAAGGACGATGAACACCGGGATCAGCGCGGGCGGCGGCACCGAGCGGAAGAACGCGAACAGCGGCCCGACGTAGTCCATCCCGGTCCTGGACCGGCCGAACAGGACACCCAGCGCGACACCGAGGGCGCCGGCCAGCAGCCAGCCGCCGAGCGTCCGGCCGAGGCTCGGCAGGACGTTGTCGAACACGGTGTCGGTCAGGAACAGCTGCGAGGCCGGGCCGGTGAACCACAGTTTCCCCGAGGCGGACAGGATCTCGGTCGGTGGCGGGAAGAACGGGCTTTCCGCGAGCCGGGTCGCGAGCTCCCAGATCCCGATCAGGGCGAAGAACAGCAGCCAGTTGCGGACCAGGATGCCGATACCCCGGCCCACGCGCCTGCCGACGCGGCTGGTCAGCGTGAGGGTCGTCACGAGACCGCCTCCCGGTCGACCGTGCTCCAGCGGAACGCCCGCCTGCCGATCATCTCGAGCCCGCCGTTGATGAGGAAGCCGAGCGCGCCGACCACCACGGTGCCGGCGAGCACGAGGTCGAACCTGGTGGAACCGGTGCTGGCCTGCATGATGAAGTTGCCGATGCCGAGTTTGGCGCCGGCGAGGAACTCGGTACTGACCACCGCGATCAGCGCGATGTTGGCGGACAGCCGCACCCCGGTGAACACGAACGGCGCGGTGTGCGGCAGCGCCACCGACGTCAACGTCCGGAACTTGCTGGTACCGCACGCTTTCGCGGTTTCCTGCAGCACGGGGTCGATCTCGCCGAGCGCGTAGATCGTGTTGAACATGATGGGCCACAACGACGCGTACACGGCCAGCGTGATCTTCGCTTCGGGCCCGCCGCCGATCAGCAGCAGCACCAGCGGGATCAGCGCGACGGCGGGGATCGGCCGCAGGAACTCGATGACCACCGCGGTCGCGGTGCGCAGGCCGGGGATGCTGCCCAGCAGCAGGCCGGCCGGCACGGCGATGGCGACCGCGATCAGCAGGGCGATCGCCCACGCGAGGAACGTGGCGACCAGGTCCCGGATGAACTGGGTCTCGCCGAACTGTTCGAAGATCGTCACGAGGACGACGGACGGCGGGGGGAGGAACTCTTTACGGACCAGGCCGGCCTGGACGATCACTTCCCAGACGAGGAAGAAACCGGCCAGACCGGCCAGGGCACGGAGAAGTCGTGGCACCTTGACCTTTATCCAGCTTGAGGGGCGAGCATCGGAGCGGCGTCGAGCTTGGCCGTGATCACACCGGTCTGCAGCAGCAGGTCCGGCACTCGCTGCAGGCGACGGGCGTCCAATGTGGACCCGAACGTCGGCAGCGTGAGCAGTGAAGCGGTTTCGGCGTCGACCCTGGCGTACTTGACGATCATCGGTTCGATCTTGGAACGGTCGGCCGAATCGCGCACGGCCTTGGCCAGTGCACGCTGGAACGCGGCCAGCGTCTTGGGGTTCTTGTCCACGAAGGAGCCGAGCGCGCCGAAGCCCGCCAGGGGGAAGTCCTGGGTGGCACCGGTCGAGATGTCGACGATCGGGGTCGCGCCGACGACCTTCGAGGCCTGTGTCAGGAACGGCTCGGGCAGGTAGCCCGCGTCGACCTGGCCCGAGGAAAGCGCCGCGGCGATGTTCGGCAACTGCATGGGCACCCACTGGACCTTGCTGGTGTCCACGCCGTGGTCCTTCATCACCGAGACGGTGAGCAGGTGGGAGGCGGTGTTCTTGTCGGTGATCGCGATCTTCTTGCCCGCGAGGTCGTTGATCGTCTTGACCGAGGAGGTCGGCACGGTGACGACGGCGTTGCTCTTGGGGCTGGCCGAAACGGAGTCGGCGACGAGCCGGATGTCGGCCGCGCCCTTGCTCTTCGCGACGAAGAACGGCATGTAGGTGGAGAAGGCGATGTCGACCTCGCCACCGATCATCTTGGTCATCGCCTGCTGACCACTGGGGGCGTCGACCGCTTCGACCTCGAGACCTTCGGCCTTGAAGTAGCCGCCTTCCTGCGCCAGCCGCAGCGGCGCGAGGTCGACGACGGGCAGCAGGGCCACCTTGATCTTCGGCTTCTCCAGCCCGCCTTCGCCACCCGATGCCTTCGACGTGTCCTCGCCGCCGAGTGCGCCGCAGGCGCCCAACGTGGCCAGCATGAGCGCGCTCAGGGCGACGCTGAGGGCACCCCGTCCTCTCCGTGCACCGTTCCTGCTCATGGCGTTTCGAAACAAAGCCAGCTCCTCGGAAACAATGAATCACCGTTGGGGTTTTTTCATCCGTGTCGTGGCTTCATTCCGCCAGGCACGCGGTCACCTTAGAGATTTGCCCACCTGCTCACAATGGGTGTCGTGAGCGGGTGATCATTTTAGGCCATTCGCCCGATCACTTGATCACCCGCTTGGACATCATTACTTTCAGTGACTGAATTCCGCGTGGATGGGCAATTCGGAGTAACCGCGAGTCATCAACTCGTGCTCTGCGCCGCGATCATCGGGCCGACGTCGATCTTGGTCGGGATCGCGCCCATCTGCAGGAGCAGGTCCGGGACCCGCTGGATGCGGCGGGGGTCCAGGGTGGACTGGAACGTCAGCAGCGTGGTCAGCGCGGCGGTGTCCTGGTCGATCTTGGCGTACTTGACCAGCAGCGGCTCGATCTTGGAGCGGTCCGCCGCGTCGCGGGTGGCCTTCTGCATGGCGCGCTGGAAGGCGGCCACGGTCTTCGGGTTCTCCGAGACGAACTTGCCGAGCGAGCCGTAGCCCGCGGTGGGGAAGTCCTGGGTGGCGCCGGTGGCGGTGTCCACGACCGGGACGGTGCCCGCCTGCTTGGCGGTCTGGGTGATGAACGGCTCGGTCAGGAAGCCGGCGTCGATGTCACCGTTCTTGAGCGCGGTTCCGACGTTCGGCAGCGGGATCGGCACCCACTGGACCTTGCTGGCGTCGACGCCGTGGTCCTTCATGACCGATTTGGACAGCGTGTCCGACACGGTGTTCGGCGCGGTGATGCCGATCTTCTTGCCTGCCAGATCGCTGACGCTCTTCACCGAAGACGTCGGCAGGGTGACCAGCATCGTGCTCTTGGGGCCCGCGGAGGAGGCGTCCGCGACCAGCTTGATGTCGGCGGTGTTCTTGCTCATCGCGATGAAGAACGGCGTGTAGCTCGCGTACGCGATGTCGACCTCGCCGCCGATCAGCTTGGTCAGCGAGACCTGACCGGTCGCGGCTTCGATGGCTTCGACATCGAGGCCTTCGTTCTTGAAGTAGCCGCCGTCCTGGGCGAGACGCAGCGGGGCCAGGTCGATGGTCGACATCACGGCGACCTTGATCTTCGACTTCTCGAGGTTGCCCGAGCCGCCGGAGGAGGACGAATCGTCGCCGCCGAGGAGGCCGCAGCCGCTGACCGATACCGAAACGACGGCCGCCATCGCGAAGGCGAGGGCTCCACGCCGACCCAGGCTGACGCTCAAGGCCTTCTTCGAGCTTGCAGAGCCAAGCAAAGGGATGCTCCTGATCAAGGGAGGGACACGTGATGACGTGGCCTGATGTGGAATTCGGAAGTGACTCTTTGTCTCAAGTCAGGGCCCACTGTAGAGAACACACACTGTGCTCACAATGGGTGGTCATCCCATGATCCCAAGTGGTAACGATCACCCGAACAGGTTGTTTGTCAGAAGTGAACACAACTGGGCGTGTTCGCGCCGGGGACTTGTTGACAACTGAGCGCCCACGGGTCAAGACCCGTCCGGGGCTTTCTCGGAGGTCTTGACCGAAGGGTTACATCTGGCGCGCCCGTTCGCTACCCTCATGCACCGGTAGTGAGGTGTGGACCACTGATGTAGTGAAAGAGAGTGCCTTGGATGGCCGAACGCTCTGGACCTTTCCCGAGGTGCAAGGCACTCTGTGTCGCACACGTCAAACACGGTGAACACGTCCGTGCTTCACTGGTGCGCGCCCGCGCACTGGCGGGTTAGGCCGAACAGACCAATGGCACCGAGCAGGGTTTCGGTCAAGTGCACTTGAGAGATCACGTCGAAGAAGACTTCCTCATTCGGATGAGTGGATACTCACGCCGTGCGCATCCCTCCCGAATGAGGGGAGCGTGCGGGTAGTGGTCTCCGACAACCGACCCAGACAGCAGCAGTACGGCCAGCTCGAGAACGGCATGTCCAAAATGGGCTTTCCCGGCCCGAATGAAGATGATGGTGGTGCGGCGGTGCCGAACGAAGACACCGCGGGGGTGGGAGGGGCCCCTGCGCGGGATACCGGAGACGGTCCTGGTGGGAAGGCCGGGTCGTTCCTGGGCCTGCGTAACTGGCGTCTGCGATCGAAGCTCGCGGCCATCCTGATCATTCCGACGCTGACGGCGCTCGCGCTCGGCACGCTGCGCGTGATCGACGACAGCAGCGAGGCGGCGAGGTTCCAGGACACCGCCGACCAGGTCGCGTTCGCCGACAAGATCACGCTCGTGGTGCACGAGCTGCAGAGCGAACGCGCGCTCGCCGTCGCCAAGATCGCCTCGGGTGACCCGTCGCGCCAGAACGGTCTCGACGCACAGATCGCCAAGGTCGACCGCGCCATCGACGATCTGCGGGCCTCGGCGAACCAGATCAACCCGGACGATCAGGACACCAGGGACCGCTACTCGCGTGGTCTGCAGCGGCTCGACGCCTTGCGCCCGCTGCGCGGCGCGATGAACACCTCGCTCCTGGGCGACACGCCGGTCCTCATCGCCTACTCCGGCATCCTCGACTCGCTGGTCCAGCTCGGCCGCGAGGTGACCACCGCGGTGGCCAACCGCGACGTGCTCCGGCTCGGTGTCACCGTGCAGGCCATCAGTGAGAGCAAGGAGTTCATCGCCCGCGGTGACGCGGCGCTGCTGATCGCCTCCTTCCGCTCCGGCTTCCCCGGCGACCTGTTCGACCAGGCCCGCTCCGCGGTCGCGAGCGGCGACGCCTCGACGGCGGCCTTCGTCGCCAACGCCAGCCCCGAGCAGCGGCAGCTCTACTCGGACACCTTCTCCGGCCCCGAGGTCGACGACCGCCGCCGGATCACCACGATGGCGTTCTCGCTGCACCAGCAGAACGAGCCGCCGTCGATCGACAACGTCGCGCTCGGCAACGACAGCCGGGTAGCGCTGGACAAGCTGCGCGCGGTCGAGACGAACCTCCTCGGCCAGCTGCGGGCACAGGCCGACGGCCTGGCCACCGACGCGATCAACTCGGCCTGGATCGGCGGCGCGATCGTGCTGCTGGCCCTGCTCGCGGCGCTGTTCCTGATGCTCGTCATCGCCCGCTTGATGCTCCGCCCGCTGCGGGTGCTGCGGAAGACGGCGCTCGACGTCGCGTACACACGACTGCCGGAAACCGTGCAAGCCATCCTCGACGACCCGGACCCGGTCAACGCCTCGAAGCGGTCGGTCGAGCCGGTGCCCGTCACTTCGCGTGACGAGATCGGTGAAGTGGCGCGGTCGTTCGACGTCGTCCACGAACAGGCCGTCAAGATGGCCGCCGAGCAGGCTCTCCTGCGCGAGAACGTCAACGGCATCTTCGTGAACCTGTCCCGCCGGTCGCAGCGGCTGGTGGAACGCCAGCTCGGCGTCATCGACCGGCTCGAGGCCGACGAGCAGGACCCGGACCACTTGGCCAGCCTGTTCGAACTCGACCACCTCGCCACGCGGCTGCGCCGCAACGGTGAAAGCCTCCTGGTGCTCTCGGGCGCCGGTCTCGCGAAGTCGGTGCCCAAGCCGGTGCCCGCCGCCGACGTCATCGGCGCCGCGGTCTCGGAGATCGAGCAGTACGCCCGGATCGAGATCGGGATCGTCCCCGAGGTCGCCGTCCAGGGCCTGACGATCCACGACCTCGTGCACGTGCTCGCGGAACTGCTGGACAACGCCACCTACTTCTCCGAGCCGGAGACGAAGGTGACCGTCCGCGCGGTGATCACCCGCAAGAAGGCGCTCGCCATCCAGGTCACCGACCACGGTGTCGGCATGACCGAGGAGCGCCTCGCCGAGGTCAACCAGCGGCTCGCCGACCCGCCGGACCTGGACGTCTCGGTGACCCGGCGGATGGGCCTGTACGTGGTCGCGCGCCTGGCGCGCCGCCACGGCATCGAGGTCCGGCTCCGGGAGAACGAGGACATCGAGGGCGGCGTGATCGCGCGGGTCGTCGTGCCCGCCGAACTGCTCACGCAGATGCGGCCCGGTGTGCGCAACACCCCGCCGCCGGCGAACCGCTCGGAAACGTCGATGCCCTCGATGCCGTCGGTGTCCGAGATGTCGACCTCGCTGCCGAACATCCCGGCTTCCGACCGCGGCCTGGAGATGACGCCACCGCCGCCGTCGAAGCCCCCGGCTTCGCAACCGGTCGCGCAGCAGGGCGGGCTCGTCCCGCTCGACCAGCCGATCAGCCTCGACGACCTGGTCGCGGGCAAGAACGCGGCCGGGCCGTTCCTCAGCCCCGCGAAGCCCGCCGAGGAGACCCCGGCGTGGCCGACGGCCGAAGACATCTCGCCCACCAACGGCGACGGTGCCTCCAGCGGCACCGAGACGCAGTTCGCGTCGCTGGTGCTGCCGAAGCGGGAGCCGAAGTACACCCCGGTCGAGCCGCAGAGCCAGCCCGAGGAGCACTCGGACGCCGGAAAGTCGGCGCTCGACGACGACGTGCCCACCCGGCGGCTGCCGATCTACCAGTCGGTGCTCTCGCGCTGGTTCAGCGAAGGCGACGAGGCCGGGGGCGACAGCCCGACCACGTACACCGAGCCGGTCGAATCCGACGCGTCCACGCAGACCCGCAACGGTGGTGCCGAAGCGGAGGAACCGGCCGCGGAGGACACTTCCGGGGAGGCATTGCCCACTCGGACGCCGCGGAGTGTTCCGCCGGAGACGGTGCTCCAGGACAATGGCTGGCGCAGCGCGTCGGACGACGGCTGGCAGGCGGCGCAGGTCCTGTACGAAGACCGGAACGACGAGATCACCCCGGCGGGCCTGCCCAAACGGGTGCCGAACCAGTACCTCGTCCCCGGCTCGATCGGCGGGAACGAGCCGAAGAAGGAAGACTCGTTCGCCGACAAGACCTCCGGAATGCCGGGAACGGGTGCGATCGCCCGCTCGGCGACGGCGGCGCGGAGTCGGATGGCAAGCTTCCAGCAGGGCTACAAGTCGGGACGGCACGCGTTGAAGGAACGTCCGATCGACGCGCTGGATGACAACGGCGTTCCGGTGACTGGCGGGGATGCGGGTTCCCCTGCCGATGACAGCAGTAAGGAGTGACAGTGACACGGGCGGGTGCGATGCAGCCGGGTGGTCCGGCGCAGCCTGGCGGCCAGGCGCAGGGTAAAGGACACACGAGCAGCTTTGCCTGGCTGATCACGGATTTCGTGCACCGGGTCCCGGGCGCGGCGCATGCTGTGGTGGTGTCGGCGGACGGTTTGCTGCTGGCCTCGTCGAAGGGACTTCCCAAGGACAGGGCCGATCAGCTGGCCGCCGTCGCGTCGGGGCTCACGAGCCTCGCCCGCGGCGCGGCGAAGGTGTTCGAAGGTGGCACGGTCGCCCAGACGGTGGTCGAGATGGCCAACGGCTTCCTCTTCCTGATGTCGGTGTCCGACGGGTCCTGCCTGGCGGTCCTCGGCTCGCCGGAGAGCGACATCGGCCTGGTCGTCTACGAGATGACCCTGCTGGTGGAACGGGTGGGGCAACAGCTGACACCGGAGATGCGCGCGCAGCTGCAGGGCGCGTCGGTCCGCCGCTGAGCGACCGGGAACCGAGGAGAATGCCGTGGACGACGGGCGCTTGAGGGGCGATGGCCGGCTCGGTGACGACTTCTCCGGCGGGTGGTCGGAACGTGACGACGGCCGGGAGGACTGGACGTCCTTCCGGGACCGGGTCGACCGCGAATGGCGATCGCGGCGGGCACAGGGGTCGGACAACGACCCCGTGTCCCCGGACGAGGCCTCCCGCTGGCTGACCGATTCGAACGCGGGGCAGGGACCTGCCGATTTCAGCGTTTCGGACTACCGGGAACGCCTCCTCGGCGGCCCCGGGGCGGAACTGTTCGGTGGTGGCAGCGGTCCGCTCTACGATTCCGGCGAGTTCGCCAAATTCTCCTTCGAC
This sequence comes from Amycolatopsis sp. TNS106, assembly GCF_019330265.1. Taxonomy (NCBI): domain Bacteria; kingdom Bacillati; phylum Actinomycetota; class Actinomycetes; order Pseudonocardiales; family Pseudonocardiaceae; genus Amycolatopsis; species Amycolatopsis sp. TNS106. Next base: position 7,216,143 of record NZ_CP024972.1, read on the forward strand.
AAGGAGGAGGAGCGCCGGGCGGCGGCCGCCGCCGACCCGCTCGCCGCGGCACTGCCGCAGCAGGCGCAGAACGAGTACGTCGACGAGCAGTACACCACCGACGTCGAATCCTCCGGCCTGGTCCGGCCGTACTTCCGCACGCGGGGACGGACCAAGCCGACGTACGACCTTGCCATCGAGGCGCTGATCTCGACCAGCGAACAGGGACGCGTGCTCGACCGGGTACGCGTCCCCGAACACCGGTCGATCTGCGACCTTTGCCTGGACACCCGGTCCGTCGCCGAAGTCGCGGCGCTGTTGCGCCTGCCGCTCGGCGTGGTCCGGGTGCTGATCGGAGACGTGGCCGGCCTCGGTCTGGTCCTGGTGCACACCGCCAGCCAGAACGTGGGTGACCGGCCGAGTATCGAGTTCATGGAGAGGGTGCTCAGTGGGCTTCGGAGAATTTGACTCCGACGCGAATGCGCCGCAGGTGACCGGACCGACTTCGTCGGCCAAGATCGTGGTCGCTGGCGGATTCGGTTCGGGGAAGACCACGCTGGTCGGAGCGGTTTCGGAGATCGATCCGCTGACCACCGAGGCCATGATGACCGAGGCCAGTACCGGCGTCGACGACAATTCGGCCACCCCGAACAAGTCGACGACGACCGTGGCCATGGACTTCGGCCGGATTTCGCTGGACTCGGACCTGGTGCTGTACGTGTTCGGTACGCCGGGCCAGCACCGGTTCTGGTTCATGTGGGACGACCTCGCGGTCGGCGCCATCGGTGCCGTCGTGCTGGTCGACACGCGGCGGCTCGCCGACGCGTTCCCGTCGATCGACTTCTTCGAGAACCGGAAGCTGCCGTACGTCGTGGCGATCAACTGCTTCGACCGGCTGCTGCACCACCAGATCGAGGACGTCCGGCACGCGCTGACGATCTCGCCGTCCGTGCCGATCATGGCCTGTGACGCCCGGGAACGTGAGTCCGCCAAGCAGGTGTTGATCTCGGTCGTGCAGCACGCCATCGCGCACGATTCGGCGTTGCGCGCCGGGTAAAAGGGACGAAAGCCCGGAGCGGATGCGGCCGTTGGAGTGAACTCGGCAGGCTTCACCCGCTTCGGGGAGTGGCGTCACCAGCCGGATCGACCGCGGGGTGACCCCTTTCACGCGATCCGGCCCCGGCGCCACCCGATCGGGCGACCGTGACGCCGATGACCTGCGCGGACACCGGTTCACACCTGGTCGCACCCGGCCACCACGGGGTGACCCACGAATGCGTGGTTCGCGATGGGTCGACGCGGTGAGCGGCTGGACGTTTACGTTCGGTTAACGCTGACGGCCGGGTGGCGGGCTCGACACGATCGACGGGACGAATACGCTGGGTGGAGGCGTCTTTCGGCTCGACGGCACCGCGATCGGTGCAGGTCGGCGCGAGACGCCCGGACCACGCCGCCCAGGTGGTCTTGAGCAGCGAGGAGGGACTTGTGACGGCATCCGGGCAGCAAAGCTCGTTCGGCTGGCTCATCACGGATTTCGCGCGCCGCGTTCCCGGCGCCGCGCACGCCGTGCTGGTCTCCGCGGACGGGCTTCTCCTCGCGCCGTCGGACGGACTGCCGCAGGAACGGGCCGAACAGCTGTCCGCGGTCGCCTCCGGGCTGATCAGCCTCACCGCCGGCGCGGCGCGCTGCTTCGACGCGGGCGGGGTCAACCAGACCGTCGTCGAGATGGAACGCGGCTACCTCTTCCTCATGTCGGTCGCCGACGGCTCGTCACTCGCCGTGCTGGCCGCGCCGACCTGTGACATCGGCACCGTGGCCTACGAGATGACGCTGCTCGTCGAGCGGGTCGGCCAGCAGATCACGCCAGAGCTGCGCGCGCAGCTCCAGGGCGGCGTACGTGGGTGACCGATGAAGATCACCGGATTCACCGAACCGGAACCGTCCGGCTGGGACTCTCTCTATCAGGGCACCGAACGCGAAGCCTTCGACTCGCCGAGCCGCTTCGAGCTGAGCTCGATCAGCACGGTCATGCCGCGACGCCCGGCCGAGCCGCCTTCGGCACCCTCGCCGATCCGTCAGTCGCCGCCGCGTCCCGCGCCCGCTGACGTCGCACCCGCTTCGGTCTACCTGCCGACTTCGGGCTCGCGGGTCCGGCCCTACACCCGCACCGGCGGGCGCACCCGCACCGCGCATGACCTGGCGCTGGAGGCGCTGGTGTCGACCACCGACGACGGTCGCCGGTACCGCGGCGTGCGGACACCCGAGCACCGCCAGATCTGCGACCTCTGCCTGGACACCCGATCGATCGCGGAGATCGCCGCGCATCTGCGGCTGCCGCTGGGTGTGGTGAAGGTGATCGTGGGCGACATGGCGGACGCCGGTCTGGTGCTGGTCCACCAGACCGAGCTGATCCTCGGAGATACCTCTTCGCGCGCTTTCATGGAGCGGGTGCTTCAGGGCCTGCGCGCCCTCTGACCCTCCCGCATTCAGTCCTCTAAATGCGTTCCGGTGGCTCTCGGCCAGGGTTCCCAATGTCGCATTTGAGACGCTGAGCGTCCCTGATGCGACATTGGGAACACTCAGCCTCGCCGGGCGGCCGCGCGTTCAAGGCCGCAAGTAGGCGACTGAATGCGGCGTCGGTCAGTCTTCGACGAGGGCGGCCGACGTGATCCGGTGCAGCGGGTAGCGCTCGTTGTCGGTCCCTTCGAGGACCCCGCCGCCGACGCGCAGCGGCCGCACCACCCGCTGGCTCGCCGTCCCGCGTGAGTCGACGAACCCGATCCACACCTCACGGCGTTCGATGGTCGCCTGGGACAGCAGCGCAAGGGTCGCGGACGTGTCCCCGGAGCCACCACCCTGCGGTGCGCGCACCGTCTCACCCCGGCGGCGCGCCGAAGCGGCGTCACCGGCCCGGACGTGCGCGACGATCTTGCCGACCTGGTCGTCGGTCAGCCCGGCGGGCTCGCCAGGCGCGCGACGCGCGGAACGTGCCTTCGCGGGAAGACGACGTCCAGAAGGCCTGATGTCCATGACGCGTCCGTCGGGCCCTTCGGCGGCCGGAGCGAACCCTGCGGCGCGGAGCGCGTCGAGGACTTCGGCGAGCGGGTACGCGCTGATGAGCACTGTCGGCGCGATCATCCGCAAGCCGTACTCGGTCGCGACAGGGCTGCCCATGACCTCGGCGAGCAGCGACGCGTCGTCGCAGCGCAGGAACGATTCGGCGGCCCCGCCGCGCAGTCGCCCGTGGCGCCGGGCGACGTCGTCGATCAGGTAGCTCAGCGACTGGGGCACCGGCGTCGCCGACCGCGTCGAGAACAGCTGGTGCAGTTCGCCCGCGGTCCGCCCGGTGTCGAGCGCGCGCCGCACGGAGGTCTCGGTGATCCGGTAGACGGTCGCGTGCCCGGAGGATTCGATGTCGGCGACGGCGGTCATCTCGGCCGCGAGGCCGGCCTCCAGCGGCCCGGGCGCGACCACGGTGAGGTCGGCCTGGACGAGGACGTGGTCCACCGGACGCGGCAGCGCGTCGATCATCGCCTCGACCGCTCCCGGCCGGTCCTCGGCCAGCAGCGCCCGCGTCGCCGTGGTGAGCCCGCCGAGCCCGATCAGGCCGAGCGCCGCTCCCTCGGCCATCGTCCAGCGCACGGTTTCGTCCCGCAGCCGCCCGCCCCGCCTCGGCGCGCGCCAGGCGAGCGCGGCGACCAGTTCGTCGGTGCTCTTCACGCCCGCGCCCTCGGGAAGCGCGGCCAAGGCCAGGAGGATCCGCCGTCGCGACGTGGGTGCCAGCGGACGGCGCAGGTCTTCCGAAAGCGGCGCGATCGGCTTGTCCTTCACGTCCCGCCCGCCGGCGAGGCCGGGCAGCCGGGGCAGTTCGAGCCAGGCCTGTGCGAGGGTCATCCAGCGCTGCGCGGTCGGCGACGCGAGCCACGAATCCGTGAGGGTCGTCGGTACCCATTCCGGCGCGGTCGCTTCGCTGTCGGCCACCAGCCCGGCGCCGACCGCGATCTCCGCGAGCAGGGTCACCCGCGTCTCGTCGACGTCGAGATCCTTGGCGAGCTTCTTGAGTTCGCGGACCCCGAGACCGCCGGATTTCAGCACCGGCGGCGGCGTCTCCGACCATGCGCGAAGCATGCTTTCGGTCTGGCGCAAGAACTCCATCGCCTCGCCCGCCGCCGTTGTGTCCACTGTGGACGGCTGATGCGGATGCGTGGGGAGTTCCGGTTCGCGCAGCGACGCCGGGTCGAACACCGAGCCACCGCGCAGCGCGATCCCGATCTCCCGCGGCAGCTCGACGGTCTGGTCGTCGCGGCGCAGCAGCAGGCCGCGCGCGAGCAGCCGCTGGACCGGGTTCTGCGCCCGCTCCAGCGGGACGTCCGCCGCCGCGTCCCGGGTCCGCCCGATCGGCGGACCGGCCGCCAGGGTCGTCAGGACGGCGCGTTCGTCCTCGCCGACCTCCGCGAGCGCGGCCTCGATATCCGTTCCGGCGAGCGAGGGTAACGACGATCCGAGCCCGGCGGGGAAGGGGCCGAGCGCGTCGCGTGCCGACGGCGGGACGCGCAGCGCGTCGTCCTCACCCCAGACCAGGGCCCGCTTGCGCAACAGCGCCAGCGGCTCGCCGATCTTCTTGCCCACGAGCCGCGTGACCTCCGCCGAGGCGACCGGCTCGGTGTCCGCACCCGCCAGCAGCAGAGCGTCGAGGACGGCGAGCGTGAAGGTGTCGAGGTCCTCGCAGGCGCGCGCGACGGAGCCCGGCGTGCCTGCCCGGGTGGCGAGCACGATGGTGTCGGACGGGGGCGGCGTGGACAGGTCGCGACGAGTGCGCAGCAGTGCCGCGAGAGCGTCGTCGGACTCCTGGCGCAGCCAGTCCGCCAGGGAGGGCGCGGGCATAGAGGACCAGGATACCGGGCGGGTGGTGGCCCGGCAGCCGCGTTCGGGCAGACTGTCCCCTGAGAACGGCTTGACCATGCTCTGGAGGACGTTGTGGCGAAGGGCGATAACAAGAAGCGCGCGGGCATCGACCCCACGTGGCCCGGTGAAGACGGGGAGCACCCCGTCACCGAGCTCGCGTCCGACCGGCAGGGCGCACTGTCCCCGTTCGGCGACGTGACCTTCCCCCTCGAGAGCGTGCCTTACGTGCACCCCGAGACCGAGATCAACCGGTAGAAAGCTACTGGCCGGTTACCCCCTGCGAGGGTTCGTGGCGGTCGTCACGGGAGTAGGTTTTCGATCGACCTATTCGAGCGTTCCTCAGCGGGGGTAGTGCCATGCCGGTTCCCGGTCCCGGATATTCGATCACCGTCCGGGTGGAGGCCCCCGCGTCATCCACCGCGGCGGGTGATCTGACGACCGCCGTCGGCCGGGTCGGCGGCGTGCTGACCGCGTTCGACGTCGTCGAGTCGCATCCCGACTCGATCGTCGTCGACATCAGCGCCAACGCCCTGTCGGAGAACCACGCTCAGGACATCACGCAGACCCTGGACTCGATGCCGGGCGTCCGCGTGCGCAAGGTCTCCGACCGGACGTTCCTGATCCACCTCGGCGGCAAGATCGAGGTCACCCCCAAGGTCGCGCTCCGCAACCGTGACGACCTCTCCCGCGCGTACACACCGGGTGTCGCCCGCGTCTGCCAGGCGATCGCCGCGAACCCCGAGGACGCGCGCCGCCTGACCATCAAGCGCAACACCGTCGCGGTGCTCACCGACGGCTCCGCGGTGCTGGGGCTGGGCAACATCGGCCCGGCCGCCGCGCTGCCGGTGATGGAGGGCAAGGCGGCGCTGTTCAAGAAGTTCGCCGACGTCGACGCGTGGCCGGTCTGCCTGGACACCCAGGACACCGAAGAGATCATCATGATCGCGAAGGCGCTCGCGCCGGTCTACGCGGGCATCAACCTCGAGGACATCGCCGCGCCGCGCTGCTTCGAGATCGAGAAGCGCCTGCGCGAGCAGCTCGACATCCCGGTGTTCCACGACGACCAGCACGGCACCGCGATCGTCGTGGTCGCCGCGCTGCGCAACGCCTTGCGCGTGGTCGGGAAGAACATCGAAGACTGCAAGATCGTCGTCAGCGGCGTCGGCGCGGCGGGTTCGGCGATCATCCGCCTGCTGCTGGGCAAGAACCCCGGCGACATCGTGGCCGCCGACATCGACGGCATCGTGCACTCCGCGCGCGGCAACCTCGACGAGAACCTGACCTGGATCGCCGAGCACACGAACAAGGAGCAGCAGGCGGGCACGCTGCACGAGGCGCTCGTCGGCGCCGACGTGTTCATCGGGGTCTCCGCGCCGAACCTCTTCGGCGCCGAGCAGGTCGCGACCATGAAATCCGACGCCGTCGTGTTCGCGCTGGCCAACCCGGACCCGGAGATCGACCCGCTGGAGGCGCAGAAGCACGCCGCCGTGGTCGCCACCGGCCGCAGCGACTTCCCGAACCAGATCAACAACGTGCTCGCGTTCCCCGGCGTCTTCCGCGGGCTGCTCGACGCGCAGGCGCACCACATCGACGACTCGATGCTCCTCGCGGCCGCCGACGCCATCGCGGACGTCGTGGACAACGGCAAGCTGAACGCTTCGTTCATCGTGCCGAGCGTGTTCGACAGCGCCGTCGCCCCCGCGGTCGCCGAGGCCGTCAAGAGGGCCGCAAAGGCGGCCAAGCAGAGCGAGTAGCCAGCGCGTACGCGACAGATCAACACAGTCCCTTGCTCCGTTCGGGGGTGTCGTCATCACTGAGGCCGACCTCGCGGCCGACTTCAGGGTGACGACTCCACCGCTGCCCCGCTCCTAGGCTCGGCTCCGACCAAGAAGTCGATCATGACGGGGGTTGGGGATGAATCGCTCTGTCCTGAGCAGGATCGGGACACTCACGGCCGCGGCGGTGACGATGGCGGTACTCGTACCGGCCACGGCGTCCGCCGCGGTTTCGTCCGTGCGCTGGGGGCCGTGTCCGGAGGACGTGGCCGCGCCCGGCGTGCAGTGCGCCACCTTGAAGGTTCCGCTCGACTACCGGGATCCGGGCGGGAAGACCATCGACATCGCCGTTTCGAAACTCGCCAGCACCAAGCCGGCGAAGCGGCGCGGCATCATGCTGACCAACCCGGGCGGCCCCGGCGGGCCGGGGCTGACCATGCCCGCCGGGTTGCGCGCGGCGGGCATGCCGTCGAGCGTGCTCGACGCCTACGACATCATCGGCTTCGATCCCCGCGGGATCGGGCGCAGCACGCCGGTCACCTGCGACCTCAAGCCCGAACAGCAGGTCAGCAACGTCCCGCCGTACGCGCGTGACGCGGCGGCGGTGGCGGAGCGCGCGAAGGACGTGGAGGGCGTCGCGAAGCAGTGCGGGGCCTCGAAGACCGCCGCGAACCTGCCGTACATGACCACGGCCAACACCGCCCGCGACATGGACCGCGTCCGGGAAGCCCTCGGCGAGGAGAAGCTCTCGTACTACGGCGTTTCGTACGGCAGCTACCTGGGCGCCGTGTATTCGACGCTGTTCCCGCGGCAGACCGATCGCGTCGTGATCGACAGCGTGACCGGTCCCGGCGGGCTCGATCCGGTCACCTCGCGACGCCTGGCGGAGGGGTTCGAGGACCGCTTCCCGGACTTCGCGAAATGGGCGGCGGCACGGCACGCGAGCTACGGGCTGGGCCGCACCCCGCAGCAGGTGACGGCGAAGTTCTACGACCTCGTCGCCAAACTCGACGGCGGGGCCGTCCCCGGTGTCGACGGCGCGGCGTTCCGCATGGGCACCTTCGGCGCGCTCTACGCGACCAAGTCCTTCCCGGCGCTGGCACAGCAGTGGCAGGCGCTCGACACCGAAGGCACCGTGAAGCAGACCGCGCAGGCCCAGCAGATCGATCCGGCGCAGTTGCTGGCCGGGCAGTTGCACGTGGTCTGCAACGACGCGGACTGGCCTGAGGACGTCGCGACCTACCAGCGCAACGTCGCGAAGGACCGGGTGAAGTACCCGATGTTCGGTGCCGCCGGGGCGAACATCTGGGCCTGCGCGTACTGGCCGTCCGAGCCGATCGAGCCGCCGGTGCGGATCGGCGACCGGGGGCCGTCGAACATCCTGATGGTGCAGAACCTGCGTGACCCGGCGACGCCGCTGAGCGGAGCCAAGGAGATGCGCCGCGCCCTCGGTGACCGGGCTCGGATCGTGACCGTGGACGAAGGCGGGCACGGGGTCTGGCTGAGCGACGAGAACGCTTGCGGCAACAACGCCGTCAACCGGTTCTTCGTGGAAGGCAAGCGCCCCGCGCGCGACACGGCCTGCGCCGCGGACAAGGGCGGGCTCTTCGCGTCGATGACGCCGGAACAGCGGCAGGAACGCGAGAAGGCCCTCGACGAGGTTCGCTCGAAGCAGCGGATGTTCTGAGGACTAGCCTGCTGGGCGTGAGTGAACTCAGCCACGTCGACCATACGGGCGCCGCCCGTATGGTCGACGTTTCCGGCAAGACGCCCACCGCCCGCACCGCGCTGGCGGGCGGCACCGTGCACACCACGGCCGAGGTGCTCGGCCTGCTGGCGACGGACGGGCTACCCAAGGGCGACGCCCTCGCGACCGCCCGGATCGCGGGCATCATGGGCGCGAAGAAGGTGCCCGAGCTGATCCCGCTCTGCCACCAGATCGCGTTGTCCGGCGTGAAGGTCGAGTTCGTCCTCGACGAGACCGCCGTGCACATCACCGCGACCGCGAAGACGAACGACCGGACCGGCGTCGAGATGGAGGCGCTGACCGCCGTCGCCGTCGCCGGGCTGACCCTGCACGACATGATCAAGGCCGTCGATCCGGCGGCGACCCTCGACGACGTCCGCCTGCTCCGCAAGGACGGCGGCAAGACCGGGACCTGGGAGCGGCCGTGAACCGGGTCGCGAGGGTGATCGTGGCGTCGAACCGTGCCGCGAAGGGCGTCTACGAGGACACCACGGGCCCGGTCATCACGGAGTGGTTGACCGCACGGGGCTGGGACGTGCCGGAGCCCGTGGTCGTCGAGGACGGGGAACCCGTCGGCGAAGCCCTGCGGGACGCCGTCGCGGCCGGGGTGCAGGTGATCGTGACGACCGGCGGCACCGGCATCTCGCCGACGGACCGCACCCCGGACGTCACGCGCGCCGTCCTCGATTACGAGCTCCCCGGCGTCGCGGACGCGATCCGCGCCGCCGGACTGCCCAAGGTGCCCACAGCCGTGCTCTCGCGCGGCGTCGCAGGCGTCGCGGGCCGGACCCTGGTGGTGAACCTCCCCGGCTCGCGTGGCGGGGTGAAGGACGGCCTTGGCGTACTGGACGGGATCCTCGACCACGCCGTCGACCAGCTGGCGGGCGGCGACCACCCACGGGAGGCACAGCAGTGAGCGTTCGGGTCGCACGGATCGCGGTGGTCGACGAGCCGCTTTCGGTCGAAGAGCACGCCCGCCTGGTGGACGACGCGGCCGCGGGTGCCGTCGTCACCTTCGGCGGGGTCGTGCGGGACCACGACGGCGGCCGGTCGGTGGACCGGCTCGCCTACGAGGGACACCCCAGCGCCGCCGACGTCCTCGCGGAGGTCGTCGCCGACCTCTCGGGCAAGTGGGAGGGCGTGCGGGCGGTCGCCGTCAGCCATCGGCTGGGCGCACTGGCCATCGGTGACGTCGCGCTGGCGTGCGCCGTGGCGGCCGAGCACCGTGGCCAGGCCTTCGCCGCCTGTTCGGAGCTGGTCGACGAGGTCAAGGCGCGGCTGCCGGTGTGGAAACACCAGCACTTCAGCGACGGCAGCGACGAGTGGGTCAACTCGCCGTAGCGAGGTGATCGAGCCGCAATGAAGGGGCCTTTCATCGCAAATTTCGCGATGAAAGGCCCCTTCATTGCACGGGGCGGGCCTGAGGCGCGCCGCACCCCGGACACGACAAAGCCCCACCGCCGGGGGAATGGCGCGGTGGGGCCTTGTCAGTCGTGACGTGGCCGCGCGGGGAATCCCGCGGGCATCACGACTTACCGGTGCTCAAGAGCTCACTTGGTGGCGAGCTTCTGGCCGACGACGATGAAGTCGGCGTTCGGCACGTATTCCTTGTTCAGCTCCTGCAGCTTCTGGAAGCCACCCTGGACGTTGAACTTGGAAGCGATCTTCGACAGCGTGTCGCCGGCCACGACGGTGTAGTCACCCGCCGGGTTCGAGTTCGCGACATTGGCGGCGGCCGGGGCCGGAGCCGGGGCCTGCTGCTTGGTGACCGGAGCGGTCGACTTCTTCGGGGTCACCTTCTTGGTGGCCTTCGGGGCGGTCGACTTCGCCTTGGCGGGGCTGGCGGAGCCGCCCTTTTTGCCACAGTGCGGCCACGCGCCGATGCCCTGGCCCTGGAGGACGCGCTCGGCGACGGCGATCTGCTGCTCACGCGACGCGTTGTGCGCGCTGCCGGTGCCACCGTAGGCACGCCAGGTGCTCTGCGAGAACTGCAGACCACCGTAGTAGCCGTTACCGGTGTTGGTGCTCCAGTTGCCGCTGCTCTCGCACTGCGCGATGGCGTCCCAGTTGGTCGCCGACGCGGGGGTCGCGGCGATGGCGAGGGGAGCGCCGACCGCGACACCCGCAATGGCGACGCGGGCGATGTGACGGGTGGCGGCGGACATCTTGCGGTGCTTGCCTCGGTAAGACATGTGAGTAAATCTCGCTCCCTGCGCCTACGAGCCTGTGCTGAGGGAAAAGACCCGTGGGTCCTGGCCGGCCGTCTCAGGCCGGCTGACTTCGCCTGACGCACGACGCGTCGGCTCGGTCCCCTCGTCCCTGTCCGGAAATGCTTTCGCTCGGGGTTGGGTCCGGGAATCCGTTGGACAGGGCTCGGCGCTACGGGTTCCCGGTGTTGCGTGGTCGGTCGGGGCCAACCGAAAAGCGACGGTACGTAACGAACGGCCTGATCGGAAATTATTCGAGCTGTGACCTACATCACAGTAACAGCACGCAACTCATAACGATTCGGCTGTTTGTGCAGTTCAGGGCGCCGTTATCTGGCCGTTTCCTGACCGAGATAATTCACGGATCGTGAGGCTTGCATCACGTGGATTAAGGGATGACTGGCCCATTCGTGCGCCTTCGCGCGCGAATGGGCCGCGCACTTTAGCGAGCCCTCAAGAAGTTCGCCAGTCCTGGCAGGTCATCCGTATTCAGGTGGTCGACCCCGGCGGCGACCAGCTCTTTCCACAACGCGTCGCGGCCGGGGCCGGCGGCGTCCGGCGTGGCCCAGAAGCGCACCCGCTGGCCCGCCGCGTGGGCCCGCTTGACCAGATCGTGGAGTTTCGCCCGCTCGCCGGCGGGGAAGGGACCCTCGCCGGTCCAGGTGAACAGGCCGCTCCAGGAGTCCGAGACGAGCGGCGTGACCCGCGGGTCGGACCCGATGCCGAGGTCGTTCTCGTCCCTGATCCGGCCGTCGTAGAAGGCGAGCCGGAACTTCTGCCCGAGCATCACCTCCTTGGGGCGCCCGCCGGAGATCACCGCGGTGACGGCCCGCTTCTTCACGTGACCGAACGCGTACAGAGAGAAGAGGAAGGAGTAGCGCGGGTCGTACAGGCGCTTCTCGAGTGCCGCGTAGGTGCTGTTCGCGTCTCCCTTGACGTCGATCAGCAGCTGGAACTCCGCGCGCTGCCGGTACACGCCGACCCCGTGATTGGCCAGGACGCGCTTGCGCAGCGGCTCCAGGTAGAGCGACTCCAGGGTGCGGTCCGGGCGGGTGTCCGCGAAGTCGTGGGCGACCAGGAGCTGCCCGTCGACCAGGAAGATGTCGGCCTCGACACTGGTGAAGCCCTGTTCGAGCGCGTCGTGCAGCGGCCGGGTGTGCTCGTAGTCGTTGTGGCTGTGCGCCTGCGGCAGCGGCCGGACGCCGCGTTCGTGGGCGGACGCCGGAGCGGTCGCGAGGCTCGTGGCGGCGACCGCAGCGAGCAGTGCGGCGAGAATACGGCGGGGAGTGATCACTGGCGCATCCTCGGCTGCTTCGGCGACCGGACGGTGAACTCGAGACGGCGAGCAAGGGACCTTTGCTACCACTTTCGCCGTTCGCGCAGGTCAGCGGCGGTCGGCGGGCCGCCAGTGTGTCGCGAAAGCCACTTTCGAGACGTCAGGTGTCCCGAAAGTGGCTTTCGCGACACGCTCTGGCGGGCGACAGCGGGTCAGCCGCCGGCGAACGGGGGCAGGACGTCCAGTTCGGCGCCCTCGGTCAGCGGCCGCGTGAGATCCCGCACCGCGACGCCGTCCAGCAGGTAGGAGACCGCGTCGAGCAGCTTCGCCAGCTTCTCCGGGTGGAGTTCCCGCAGACGGGCGACGGCGTCGGCGACACGGGCGCCGTCCGGCAGCGTCACCTTCTCCTCGTCGAGCCCGGCGGCCGCGCGGGCCGAGGCGAAGTACCGCACCACGATGGTCACCATGTCAGCCGCCGATCGCGCTCATCGGCCGGATCGGCTGCGCGAACCCGGCCTCGTTGATCTCGTGCCCGGCGAGCTTGCCCCACATGGTCGCCCGCCAGGCGTCCGCCACCTCTTCTTCGCGCGCGCCCGCGCGCACGAGGGCGCGGAGGTCGGTCTCGTCGTTGCTGAAGAGGCATGAACGCACCGCGCCGTCCGCGGTCAGCCGGGTGCGCTCGCAGGCGCCGCAGAAGGGGCGGGTCACCGACGCGATCACGCCGACGTCACCCGGTCCGCCGTCGACCAGCCAGCGTTCGGCGGGGGCCCCGCCCCGTGCGGCGGGGAACGGCGACAGCGTGAACTCCTCGCCGAGCATGCCGAGGATCTCCTCGGCGGTGATCATGTCGGCGCGGTTCCAGCCGTGCTGCGCGTCCAGCGGCATCTGCTCGATGAAGCGCAGGTGGTAGCCCTCCGCGAGGCAGAACTTCAGCAGCGGCACGGCCTGGTCCTCGTTCAACCCGCGCATCAGCACCGCGTTGACCTTGACCGGGTCCAGCCCGGCCTCACGCGCCGCGGCCATACCGACGAGCACGTGCGAAAGCCGGTCGCGGCGCGTGATCGTCTCGAACAGCGCGCGGTCCACGGTGTCCAGCGAGACGTTGATCCGGTCCAGCCCCGCGTCGGCCAGCGACTTCGCGCGCTTCGCGAGCCCGATCCCGTTGGTGGTCATGGAAAGCCGCGGCCGCGGTTCGAGCGCCGCGACCCGCTCGACGATCTTCTCCAGGCCCTGGCGCAGCAGCGGTTCGCCGCCGGTGAGCCGGATGTCGGTGATCCCGAGCCGCTCGACGGCGATCCGCAGCAGGAGCACGAGCTCGTCGTCGGTCAGCACGTCCGCGCTCGGCATCCATTCGAGCCCTTCGGCGGGCATGCAGTAGGTGCAGCGCAGATTGCACTTGTCGGTGAGCGACACCCGCAGATCGGTCGCCACGCGGCCGAAGGTGTCGATCAGGGCGGGGTTGTCCGGCCTGGGCACGCTGGAACGCCCTCGTGTGCCGGGGACACGGGGAAACCCGAGATCGACTGCTGTCATTGACACCAGACTAACCCCGAAGCGGGCGAAAACCGACTGTCTAGAATTCCGCACGCACCCGATCTGAAGGATTTCCGGATGGCGAAATATCCGCTCTCGGCGGAGGAATTGGCCAGGTTCGCCCATCTCGGCAGGGAGAGCAGCACGCTGACCGTTCTCCGGCACGCCAGGATCGCCGAGCGGATGGGCCTGTCGGCCACCGACCACAAGGTGCTCGAACTGGCGGGCCAGGCGCCGGGACCGTTGACAGCGGGCAGGATCGCCGAACTGACCGGGCTGTCGACGGGCGCTGTGACCGGCGTCATGGACAGGCTCGAAAAGACCGGCCTCGCCCGCCGCGTCCGCGACACCGCCGACCGCCGGAAGGTCCTGATCGAGGTCGTCCCCGGCGCCATGGAGCGGCACGCGCCGCTCTTCGAATCCGCGTACACGACCATGAAGACGGTGCTCGAACAATTCTCGCCAGAAGAACGGAAAGTGCTGGAGCGATTCCAGAGCGCGGTGCTCGACGGCCTCCGCGACGAACTCACCGGCGACGCATAGCTTTTCCGCATCTGCGGAAGTAACCTTCCGACCATGCCGCAATTCCGGTTATCCGAGGCCGCTCGTCTGCTCGGCGTCAGCGACGACACCGTCCGCCGCTGGGTGCGCGCCGGCCAGCTGACCGCGTTCGACGACTCGGCGGGCCGCAAGGTCGTCGACGGCGCCGAGCTCGCCGCGTTCGCCAAGGCTCAGGCCGAACAGCCGGAGGACCCGTCGAGCGTCGGCCGCTCCGCGCGGAACCGGTTCGTCGGGCTCGTCACCGAGGTGATCACGGACAAGGTGATGGCACAGGTCGAGCTGCAGTGCGGCCCGCATCGCGTGGTCTCCCTGATGAGCGCCGAGGCCGTCCGCGAACTCGGACTGCGGCCGGGGGTGCTCGCGGTCGCCGTCGTCAAGGCGACCACCGTCGTGATCGAGACCCCGGAAGGAAGCCGATGAGGAAGCTCGCGCCCGTCCTGGCCGCGCTGGTGCTGGCCGCGACGGCCTGTGGGTCCGGGGAGCCGGCCGCGGAGGCCAAGACGCTCACCGTGTTCGCGGCCGCGTCGCTGACCGAGTCGTTCGGAGCGCTGGGCAAGCGGTTCGAGGCGCAGAACTCCGGGGTGTCCGTGAAGTTCAGCTTCGAGGGCTCCTCGGCGCTGGTCCAGAAGCTGACCCAAGGCGCGAAGGCGGACGTCTTCGCTTCCGCCGACAAGGCCAATATGGACAAGGCCGCCAAGGCCGAGCTGATCGACGGGCAACCGTCGGTGTTCGCCACCAACCGGCTCGCCATCGCGGTCGGCAAGGGCAACCCCAAGGGCATCAAGGGGCTGGCCGATCTCGCGAAGGACGGGCTGACCGTCGTCGTCTGCGCGCCGCAGGTGCCGTGCGGGTCGGCGGCGAAGAAGGTCCAGCAGACGTCCGGGGTCGCGCTCAAGCCGGCGAGCGAGGAGCAGGACGTCAAGTCGGTGCTCGCGAAGGTGCAGACGGGCGACGCCGACGCGGGACTCGTCTACGTCACCGATGCGACATCGGCGGCCGCGAAGGTGGACAAGGTGGACTTCCCCGAGGCGGCGGGCGCGATCAACGACTACCCGATCGCGGTGGTGAAGGACGCTCCACAGGCTCAGCTCGCCGGGCTGTTCAGGGACTTCGTCCTCGGCGCCGAGGGCAAGACCGAACTCGCGAAGGTCGGTTTTGGCTCGCCCTGACCCCGCGTTCGGAGGACGGAACGCGGGGGTACCGTGGGTGCTGTGGCCGCCGGCGATCTGCGCCCTGGCGCTGGTGGTACTGCCGGTCGTCGGCCTTCTGGTGCGTTCGGATCTGACCCGCTTTCCGAGCCTCATCACCTCGACGTCTTCGCTGAACGCGCTCAAGCTTTCGCTGATCACGGCCGGGTTGTCCACTGTGGCCTGTGTGCTGCTCGGTGTCCCGCTCGCCGTGGTGCTCGCGCGCTCGGGGGCCCGCGGGGTCCGCGTGCTGCGCGCGGTGGTGCTGCTGCCGCTCGTGCTGCCACCGGTGGTCGGCGGCCTGGCACTGCTGTACCTGTTGGGCCGCAAGGGTTTCCTCGGAATCCTGGTGACCACTTTGACCGGTGAGCAGGTGCCGTTCACCACGGCAGCGGTCGTCATCGCGCAGACGTTCGTCGCGATGCCGTTCCTGGTGGTCAGCCTCGAAGGAGCCCTCCGCGGCGCCGGCGACCGGTACGAACGGGTCGCTTCGACCCTGGGGGCCAAACCGTGGACGGTGTTCCGCCGGGTCACGCTGCCGCTGCTGCTGCCAGCGCTCGGTTCGGGCATCGTGCTGAGCTTCGCGCGGGCGCTGGGCGAGTTCGGCGCGACGATCACCTTCGCGGGCAGCCTGGAAGGGGTGACCCGGACCTTGCCGCTGGAGGTCTACACCCAGGCCGAGGTCGACGTCGACAGCGCGGTGGCGCTCGCGTTGCTGCTCATCCTGGTCGCCGTCGCGGTGATCGCGCTCGCCCGGCCGCGCGCGCTCGAAGGAGTCCGGTCGTGACCCTTTCGGCCGAGCTTGCCCTCCGGCGCGGCGAGTTCACCTTGGACGTCGGCTTCGAAGTCCCCGACGGTGGTGTGCTCGCGCTGCTCGGCCCGAACGGGTCGGGTAAGTCCAGTGTCCTCGGCTGTCTCGCCGGGCTGCTCGCGCCCGGCCGGGCGCGGATCACCCTCGACGGCCGTGACCTGGCCGGCCTGCCGCCGCACGCGCGCGGCATCGGCCTGCTCTCCCAGGACGCGCTGCTCTTCCCGCATCTGTCCGCAGTGGACAACGTCGCCTTCGCTCCGCGTTCGACCGGTGCCGGCCGCGCCGAGGCGAAGAAGCGTGCGCGGGAGTGGCTGACCGAAGTGGACGCGCTCGAACTGGCCGGACGGCGGCCCGCCCAGCTCTCCGGCGGGCAGGCGCAGCGCGTCGCGATCGCGCGGGCGCTGGCGGCCGAGCCGGGACTCTTGCTGCTCGACGAGCCCTTCGCCGCTCTGGACGTCGACGCGGCGCCCGCCATCCGGGGACTGCTCCGGCGGGTCCTGCGTTCCGGACCGCCGACCGTGCTCGTCACCCACGACCCGCTCGACGCGCTGGCGCTGGCCGACCACGTCGCCGTTCTCGACGGCGGCCGGATCGTCGAACGCGGCGAGACGCGCAAGGTCCTCTCCGCGCCGCGCACGGCGTTCACCGCGCGGATCGCCGGGCTGAACCTGGTGCCCGGCATCGCCGCCGAGGGCGGTTTGCGGACGTCAGGCGGGCAGCTGGCCGGAATCCCGGCCGAGGACGTCGTCCTGGGTGAGGCGGCCGTCGCCGTCTTCGCACCCAGTGCCGTCGCGGTGTACCCGCGGGACGGTGCGCACCGGGGCAGCCCGCGCAACACCGTCGAGGGAATCGTCGACGCGCTCGAACCCCACGGACCGGTGATCCGCGTCCGGGCCCGCGGCGACGGCTGGGCGGCGGGTCTCGCCGCCGACCTCACCCCGGCCGCGGTCGCCGAACTGGCGCTCGAACCCGGGACACCGGTCGATCTTTCGGTCAAGGCGGCGTCCGTGGCTGTCCACGCCGTCTCGGATCATTAGGGTGGGGGCATGAACGAGCGCCGTTGGACATACCTCAGCGACATGGATGGCGTGCTGGTCCAGGAGGAGCACCTCGTACCCGGCGCGGACGAGTTCCTCAAGGAACTGCGCGCCAACGACATCGGCTTCCTGGTGCTGACCAACAACTCGATCTACACCCCGCGCGACCTGCGGGCGAGGCTCGAGCGGACCGGACTCGACATCCCCGAGGAGGCCATCTGGACCTCCGCGCTGGCGACCGCGAAGTTCCTCGCGTCGCAGCGGCCGAACGGCTCGGCGTTCGTGATCGGCGAAGCCGGGCTCACCACGGCCCTGCACGAGGTCGGCTACGTGCTGACCGAACGCGACCCGGACTACGTGGTCCTCGGCGAGACCCGGACGTACAGCTTCAGCGCGATAACCCGCGCGATCAGGCTCATCGAGGGCGGCGCCAAGTTCATCGCCACCAACCCCGACGCCACCGGCCCGAGCATGGAGGGCTCGATGCCCGCCACCGGTTCGGTCGCGGCGCTGATCGAGAAGGCGACCGGCCGCTCGCCGTACTACGTCGGCAAGCCGAACCCGCTGATGATGCGCTCCGCGCTGCGGCGGCTCGGCGCGCATTCGGAGTCGACGCTGATGATCGGCGACCGGATGGACACCGACGTCCACTCGGGAATCGAGGCCGGATTGCAGACGATCCTGGTGCTCACCGGCATCTCCACGCGGGAGAGTGCCGAGCACTACCCGTACCGGCCGACCAAGATCATCGACTCCATCGCCGATCTGGTCGGGCGCACCGGCGACCCGTTCGGTGAAGGCTGAGCGGCACGGTCGCATGCGGAGGGCTTATCGTCAGACGATGCACGACGATCAGCCCGCGTCCCCGACCTATGTGGTCGGTGACGTGCACGGACACCGGGACGAGCTGGCCGAAGCGCTCCGGGAGAAGGGGCTGATCGACTCCGACGACGACTGGTCCGGCGGGGAAGCGACCCTCTGGTTCCTGGGGGACTTCGTCGACCGCGGGCCGGACGGCGTCGGCGTCATCGACCTGGTGATGCGGCTGGAGCGGCAGGCCGCGAAGGCGGGCGGGCACTGCGGGACGCTGCTGGGCAACCACGAGATCCTGCTGCTCGGGATGTACCACTTCGGCGACACCGAGGTGCCGTCCGACTTCGGTCCGCGCAGCTTCGCCCGCAGCTGGGAGATCAACGGCGGGCTGCTCGAAGACCAGGACCGGCTCACTCCCCAGCATATCGAATGGCTGACTTCCCGCCCGATGCTGACGCTGGCCGCGGACCACCTGCTGATGCATTCGGACACGCTCGAATACCTCGACTGGGGCGAGGACATCGACGGTATCAACGCGCGCGGCCGCGAAATCCTCGAAGGCAGCGACATCCAGGCCTGGTGGGACGTCTGGCGGCGGATGACCACGCGCTACGCCTTCCGCGGCCCGGACGGCGCGGACGTCGCGCAGCAGGTCATGGACCGGCTCGGTGGCGTGCGGATCGTGCACGGGCACAGCGTCATCGCCGATCAGCTCGGAATCCATCCCGCGCAGATCGAGGGACCGTACCTCTACGCGGGCGGGAAGGCGCTGGGGATCGACGGCGGGTTGTTCGTCGGCGGTCCCTGCCTCATCGTGTCGCTGCCTTGGGAACCCGAAGACTGATCGTCAGGGAAGCTCCACGATCTCCTTGCCCAGCGGCATCAGCGAGACCGGGATCATCTTGAAGTTCGCCACGCCCAGCGGGATCCCGATGATCGTGATGCACAGCGCGACGCCGGTCAGCACGTGCCCGATCGCGAGCCACAGCCCGGCGAAGAGGAACCAGATGACGTTGCCGATCGTCGACGCCGCCCCGGCGTCGCGCCGGTCCACCACGGTGCGGCCGAACGGCCAGAGCGCGTAGGCCGCGATCCGGAACGACGCCAGCCCGAACGGGATGGTGACGATCAGGATGCAGCAGATGACGCCGGCGACGACGTAGCCGAGCGCCATCCACAGGCCGCACAGCACGAGCCAGATGACGTTCAGGATCAGGCGCATCAGACGTGCAACTCCCCGCTGGCCACGGTGACCGCTTGCCCTGACAGCAGGACTCGGTCGCCTTCGAGGTTCATCCGGACGATGCCGCCGCGGGCCGAAGCCTGTTCGCCGACGAGCTTGTCCCGGCCGAGGCGGGCGGCCCAGTACGGCGCGAGGACACAGTGCGCCGAGCCGGTGACCGGGTCCTCGTCGATACCGACGCCCGGCGCGAAGAACCGGGTGACGAAGTCG
This sequence comes from Amycolatopsis sp. TNS106, assembly GCF_019330265.1. Lineage (NCBI taxonomy): Bacteria > Bacillati > Actinomycetota > Actinomycetes > Pseudonocardiales > Pseudonocardiaceae > Amycolatopsis > Amycolatopsis sp. TNS106. The sequence continues at coordinate 7,235,427 of NZ_CP024972.1, forward strand.
ATCCCGTCCACGTCACCCGGTGCGGTGACCATCAGCCGTCCGTTCCAGTGCGCGCGCAGCGCGGCGAGGTCCGGGGCGAGCGAGCGCACCACGGACGCGTCGTCCACGACCGCGAACAGGTTGTGCTTGCTGCGCCCGACGTACTCGAAGGAGACGCCCGGCAGGATCGACGACAGATCGTCGTCCGATTCGCGGGGCGGATCCGACGGGAAGTCCATCGACACCCAGCCGTCTTCGGCGCGGCAGCGCAACTCGCCGCTTTTCGTCGTGAAGGTCTGCTCGCCGCCGAGGACGTGCGTGGTCGCCAGCGTCGCGTGCCCGCACAGGTCGACTTCGGTCTCCGGCGTGAACCAGCGAAGCGACTTGGGGCCTTCACTGTCGACACTGTCGACACTGTCGACCTCGACGAAGGCCGTCTCGGCGTGCTTCAGCTCGGCGGCGACGGACTGCATCCAGCCCGCGTCACCCGGCGAGTCCAGCAGCACGACGCCGGCGGAGTTACCGGCGAAGGCCTCGGAGGTGAAGGCGTCGACGATGTAGAGGCGCATGGTCTCGACGATATCGGCCATGGCCGGACCCGGCCTCCGGGTTTCCCCTGAGGTGGCGTGGCCGCGGTCACCGGCGCTCGACATTTCCCGCGTCCGCGCCCAGCCCGACGTAGAGGTCGACCCACTGCCGGTCGATGTCGGTGGGGCCGCTGCCGTCGCAGTAGGGCTTGGCCCCGTTGGCGGTGTAGTAGCGGAGCAGGGCGAGTGTCTCGTCGGTGCGCCGGAGCTTTTCGTCGGTGTAGCGGGGGCCGGGTGCCCGCGGCTGGTGCTTCATGCAGGTCAGCTCGGTCGCGACGCCGCCGGTGGTTTCGTCGTCGAACCGGGGGTCGGGATCGGGAGCCGCACCGGAACACGCCGTGACGACGGCGTAGAGGAGCAGTGCGCCCAGGACCGTTCCGCGGAATCGGCGCGGAGCCCGTTCGGTGGTCGCGTGCCCGGTCATCGGGCACCGCCCAGTTTCGCCAGCATGTCCCTTGCCGTCCGCGCGTCGGCCACGGAGAAGTGCGGGTTGATGCGCAGGGCTTCGGCGAGTGCCTCGGCGGCCTCGGCGGTCCGGCCGAGCCGCGCGAGGATCATGCCGCGGTGGTAGGAGAACGAAGCGCTGCGCCAGCCGGTGCTCGCCGCGCGGTCGGCGTAGGTCAGGGCCTCGGCGTCCCGCCCGTTGAGGTGCAGCGCCCAGGCGAGGGCGTCCGCGACGAACACAGGTTGCCGGCGTCCCCATTCCGCCTGCGCGTACTTGAGCGCTTGCCCGGCGTCGCCGCGGTCGGCGGCGACCAGCGACGCTTCGAGGTCGACGTTCGAGCCGGAGGACTCTTCGAGGCGACGCTCTTCCTCGAAGAGCCGATAGTGGCGTTCGGCGGAGTCCGGCATGCCCGCCGACGTCAGCAGCAGGGCGTACTCGCGCAGGTTTCCGACGTTCGGCTGGCGGGTCACGAGATCCTGATAGTCCGCGATGGCCTGGCCGATCCGGCCGCGAGCCGTCGCGATCTTGGCCCTTCCTTGCCGCAGGGAGGTGTCCTCCGGCGCCGCACGCAGGCCCGTCTCGAAATGGCGCTCCGCGGTGTCGAAGTCTCCGTTGTCGAAGGCGAGTTCGCCGAGGAGGCCGCGGCAGAACGCGACGTCCCCCGGATCGATGGCGTCCGCGAGCGCACGCTCGAGCGCGCGCCGCGCGTCGTCGACGTGGCCGTGGATTTCGAACTCGTAGGCGGCGCGGGTGAACGAGGGGACGCCCGGTTTGAGGTCGAGCATCCGCTGCAACGCGGCGGTGGCCGCGGTGGTGTCCCCGAGCTGGGTGTAGGCGTCGTTGAGCACGCCGTGGACCTCGGCGTTGTCCGGAAGCACGGCCTTCGCTTTCTCACCCCAGTCGCGAGCGGCGGCGAAGTCGTGCCGCGCGTTGGCGAGCGCTCCCATGCCCGCCAACGCGATCCCGTTGCCGTCGGGTCGCTGCGCCAAGGACTTCCGCAACGCCTCCTCGGCTTTCGGGAAGAGCGCCGGGTCCGCCTCGGCCCGCGCCAGCTCGACATAGGCGGCGCCGAGTTCGGCCAAGGTTTGCGGATCCCGCGTGCCCCTCGCCAGCTTGGCTTCCGCTGTCCGGATCGCGCGGTCGAGGGTGCTCGCCCCACCCCGCGCTCTTTCCGTGACGGCCGGGGGCGGATCGGACGGGACGAGCGCGGCGATACCGAGGATGAGCAGGCTCGCGCCGAAAACGATCGGGAGAACGGCCCGGCGAGAGCGTTTCCCGAATCGGGGACTCTGGGGAGTCGTCGTGCGTTCGGAGATCTCGCGGGACATCGGGTCCGCCTTTCGGAAGTGGGTGTGGTGGCCGCCGCCGTCGCGGCGGCCACCGGGGGGAGGGGGATCAGCCGCCGGACGACGAGTTCACCGCCTTGTTGTTGGGCAGGGCGACGTACGGGAACGCCGCCTCGAAGGGAACGTCGTTCCGGTCCACCCGGTCTCCCGCGGCGAGCGCCTTGACGATGCCGCTGATCGCGGCGCCTTCCAGCGCCTGGACGCTGATGTCGAGCGCGTCGTCGGCCAGCCTCCGGCCGTTCGGGAACCCTTGGAGGTCACCGCCGAGCACGCCGAGCCGGTTGGGCCGCGCGGTGACCGGGATCGCCGTGTTCAGCCGAAGCTGCTCAGACGGCGCGAACCGCGCCGGGTCGACGTCGGCGTTGTCGAGCTGCGAGTTGAGCGTCAGATCGATCCGGTCACCGGACTTCCTGGTGATCCCGGTCAGATAGATCTCCGTCAGATCGTCGCGCGGCTTGGCGGGCGCGGGGATGCCGTAGAACCGCTGGACGAGGTCCGGTACCTCCGGATTGCTCACCTTGTTCACCAGCGCGGGCACCGTCCGGTCCTGCTCCGGCAGGAGCGAGTTGAACCGGTCCTTCAACCCGGCGGGCACGACGACCTCGTTCACCAGCGGGTTGCCCAGACGCGAGATCTGGACGTCGGCGCCCAGCGAGCGCTCCGCACCGGGGGTGCGCAACGTGATCGAACCGCGTTCGGTGTCGCTCCAGACCCCGATCACGGGGTTGCGGGCGGGGTTGCCGCCGAGCGTGAGCGTGCTCTTGGGCACCTGGAGCGCCACGGTGTTCACGTTGAAGCCTGCCACCGTGTCCTGCCCGACCTCGGACAGGTCCTTGCCGTAGAGCAGATCGAAGATCCGCAGGTCGAGGAAGAACGGGTCGTCCGCCTGCCCGGCGAACGTCTTCCCGCCGGGGACCGCGGTGATCGCCTGGTCCCGGAGGGCGCGATAGTTCGGCATCGAGGCCGGGCCGACGTTCGACGGCGCGACCTTCCCGTTGGTGACCAGGTTCGTGACCCGTCCGGTACCCCTGTCGATCACCGACAGCGTGTAGGACTGCCGGAACAACAGGTCCTCGTCGTCCAGCGAAGTGACCGGATCGTCGTTGTAGAGGAAGGTGTTGTTCCCTCGCCGGTCGTCGGTGCGGAAGTTCCACCGGTAGGTCAGGTCCGCCTTCGCGTCACCGTTGTTGTCGATGTTGATGTCGTAGTGGGCGTCCGTCGCCCACGGGTAGAAGTTCGGTCCACCGTTCGGCTCCTCGAACGGATACCAGTTCGCGATCAGGGTCACGGTGTCCGGTCTGTCCGGACTGACGAACGCGTACACGTCGGTGTTGTCCACCGGTGGGTCGCCCGAGATCAGCGGGGCTTCCCGGTGGCTCGACGCGAACGCCGGACCGGCCGAAAGCCCGGCGAGGGCACTCGCCAGAACCGTGGCCACGACCGTGACGGCCGAGGCGGCCGCTCTTCGCCGCGAAACGGCACGACGGCGAGCAGGATGGGGTGCAGCCATTTCCATTCCCTTTCTCGAAACGCGTCGCGGAAAGGGACAGGCACGCTGTCCTCAGCCGGACGTCGGAGCCCGATGGTGCGCGCCGGCGTCAGTGGGAATGTTGTGGAAGTGTTGCGCCGAGCCGGGCGGAGGGACCTCTCCACTTGCAGGTGGCCGCTGTCACGCCGCGTTCCTAGACTCGACGCGTCGATGCCGCCGAACGCAGGAGTCTCCATGCCCGACGCCCCCGCCTTGCCGAGTTACGCATCGGGAATCTCGGACACCCCGCTGCTGGGGGACACCATCGGGGACAACTTCGACCGCGCCGTCGCCGCCTTCGGCGACCGGGACGCGCTCGTCGACCGCGCCGCCGGGAAACGCTGGACCTACACCGAACTCGCCGCCGAGGTGGACGCGCTCGCGCTGGGCCTGCTCGGCCTCGGGATCGCCAAGGGCGACCGCGTCGGCATCTGGTCGCCGAACCGGTGGGAGTGGACCTGCGTCCAGTACGCCACCGCGAAGATCGGCGCGATCCTGGTCAACATCAACCCGGCGTACCGCTCGCACGAACTCGAGTACGTGCTGAACCAGGCCGGGATCAAGCTCATCGTGGCCGCGGCGTCGTTCAAGACCTCGGACTACGCGGGCATGATCGCCGAAGCGGGACCGAAATGCCCGGCGCTGGACCATGTCGTGCTGCTCGAAAGCGCGGAGTGGACGTCGCTGCTGGAGAACGGACGCGGCGCGGATCCGGCGCGGCTCGCCGAGCGCCAGGGCGAGCTGTCCGCGGACGACCCGATCAACATCCAGTACACGTCCGGCACCACGGGTTTCCCCAAGGGCGCCACGCTGAGCCACCACAACATCCTCAACAACGGCTACTTCGTCGGCGAACTCTGCAACTACACCGAAGCCGACAAGATCTGCATCCCCGTGCCCTTCTACCACTGCTTCGGCATGGTGATGGGCAATCTCGCGGCGACCTCCCACGGCGCGTGCATGGTCATCCCGGCGCCCGCGTTCGAGCCGAAGGCCACGCTCGAAGCCGTCGCCGCCGAGAAATGCACGTCGCTGTACGGCGTGCCGACGATGTTCATCGCCGAACTGGCCGACCCGGACTTCGCCTCCCACGACCTGTCTTCGCTGCGCACCGGGATCATGGCAGGCTCGCCGTGCCCGGTCGAGGTGATGAAGCAGGTCATCGACCGGATGGGCATGGCGGAGGTGTCGATCTGCTACGGCATGACCGAGACGTCGCCGGTGTCCACGCAGACCCGCGCGGACGATTCGGTCGAGCGACGGGTGTCGACGGTGGGGCGGGTCGGGCCGCATCTGGAGGTCAAGGTCGTCGATCCGGAGACCGGGCTGACCGTGCCGCGCGGCGACCCCGGCGAACTCTGCACCCGCGGGTACTCGGTGATGCTCGGTTACTGGGAGCAGGCCGACAAGACGGCCGAGGCGATCGACGCGGCGCGGTGGATGCACACCGGCGACCTCGCGATCATGGACGCCGACGGGTACGTCAACATCACCGGCCGGATCAAGGACATGGTCATCCGCGGCGGTGAAAACCTGTACCCGCGCGAGATCGAGGAGTTCCTCTACACCCATCCGGACATCCTCGACGCTCAGGTCATCGGCGTCCCCGACGAGAAGTACGGCGAGGAACTGATGGCGTGGGTCCGCATGCGCGAGGGCGCGGAGCCGCTGACGGCCGAAGCCGTGCGGGAGTTCTGCGAAGGAAAGCTGGCGCGCTACAAGATCCCGCGCTACGTCCACGTCGTCGACGAGTTCCCGATGACGGTCACCGGCAAGGTGCGCAAGGTCGAGATGCGGGCGGAGTCGATCAGCATCCTCGGGCTGGAGAAGGCGGCGACGGCGAAGCACGCCTGACACTTCAGGGCAACCTGTCACAACCCCGGTGCGTGTTCCCTTCGTGGCGGATCCGAACCGCCGCGAAGGGGAGAAAAATGAAACTCAAGCGAAGCGGAAGAGTTCTTGCCCTGGGTGTCTCGCTCGCCATCCTGCCGCTGATCGCGCCCGGAGTGGCCGCGGCCACTCCGGGCGCGATCGCCCCGATCGACCTCGGAGCCCTGCCGGGGGATCAGTACAGCATGGTCAACGCGGTCAACGACGGCGGCATGATGGTCGGCTCCTCGACGCCGCTGGACGGCCAGATCAAGTACCACGCGGCGAAATGGGACGCGCAGGGGCGCATCTCCGCGTTGCCGGGCCTCGGCGGCGACCAGAGCAAGGCGACGGACGTCAACCGCGGCGGCGTCGCGGTCGGCTGGGCCCTCAAGGCCGCGACGTGGAACCAGACGGCGGTCAGGTGGGCGCCGGACGGCACGGTCACCGCGTTGCCGTACCTGCCCGGCGGGGATCACGCGATCGCGAACGCGATTACCGACGGCGGGGTCGTCGTCGGCGCCGGACGGGCCGCGGACGGGAAGATCCACGCCGTGCGGTGGAATCCGGACGGGACGGTGGTGGACCTCGGCGGCCTGCCCGGCGGGGCCTACGCCACCGCGGAATGGATCACCCCGGACGGCCGGACCGTCGCCGGGACGGCTTCCGACGCCGCCGGGAACAACCATGTCGTGCGCTGGAACCTCGCCGGCGCGATCACCGATCTTTCCCCCGGCAATCCGTACAGCACCCCGGAGGACATGAACGACTTCGGCGTGATCGTCGGAAGTGCCGAGCTGAACGGCAACCCCAAACCCGTGCGCTGGGAGCGCGACGGGCGGATGACCTGGCTGGAGTACCCGGAGAGCGGGCCGGCCTGGGCGAAGGCGGTCAACAACGCCGGTGCCGCCGCCGGTGGCGGTTACCTGGTGTTCGGTACGGAGAGCCCGGCGAAGTGGAACCGGGCGGGAACCCGCACGACGCTTTCGACCGAACGCGGACTGGGCTACGACATCGACCGGTTGGGGACGGTCGTGGGCCTGGAGAACAACATCGCGGCGAAGTGGGCCGCCGACGGCACCCGGACGGTGCTCGGTGCTTTGCCGGGTGGTGGCTACAGCGTCGCCACCCACATCGCTCCGAACGGGACGATCATCGGCGTGTCCGAGAACGAGAACGGCCGCACGCGCGCCGTCTACTGGCCCGCCGGGTAAGTCCGTGAAGGCCCCCTTCCCTCGGCTCAGCCGAGGGAAGGGGGCCTTCACGCGCGATCAGGCCGCCGTGGTGGCGGCCGCGGCGATCGCCTTCGCGTCTTCCTCGCCGAAGGTCTCTTCGAGGCTCTCCGGCGAGTAGTCGAGGTCGATCTGCTCCACCGGCATCCCGCGCGCGGACTCGATCGCGCCGAGGCGCCGCTGCGCCCGGTCGGCCGCGTACTGGATGATCTCCTCGGGATCGTTGTCGAACGGGATCTCCTCGAACTGGTCCTGCACCCACTGGATCATGCCCAGCGCGTGGGGAAGCAATTCGCCCATCCGCTGTTGCACCGCGTCCCACAGCGAATCGTCCGCGGCGACGTGACGGCGGCAGGTGAAGGTGCCCCAGGCCATGTGGCGGCGTTCGTCGTCGCCGATGCGGCGCACCAGTTCCTGCATTCCCGGCAGGATGTCGTGCTGCGTGCAGATCAGCTGCCACGAGTAGTACCCGGTCAGCGCGAGGCTGCCTTCGATGACGTGGTTGTAGGTGACGCTCGCGCGGATCTGGTTGAGCGGGCTGGGATCGTCCTCCAGCGCGCGCAAGGACTGCGGCAGCTCCTCGTAGAAAAGCTTGCGGTAGTGCGGATTCTCCGCGACGTACGGATGCAGATCCCCGGTCAGCCCGACGGCGTCCATCCAGCGGCGGAACACCTCGGTGTGCTTGGCCTCTTCGAAACAGAACTGCGTCAGGTACATCTCGTCGCCGAAGCGGCCCGTCGCGGACATCGCCCGCATGAACGGCTGGATGTCTTCGGTGACCGCCTCTTCGCCCGCGATGAACTGCGCCACCAGATAGGTCGCCGACCGTTGCTGTTCCGGGTTGAGGGAGTCCCAGCCCTCGCGTTCACGGGAGAAGTCGATGTCGGCGGGGTTCCAGAACTTCTTGTTGCCCTTGACGAACAGCCGCAGCGGGAACGAGTCCCAGTTCAGCCCGCCCTTGCGCAATGAGGAAAAACCGGTCCGCAGTTCGGAGAGCGTATCGGTCATGACGTACCCTTCGTGTCACTCCATTGTGGACGAATCGGTGGTCAGCGCCCGGATCGCGGGCGCCAGCACGGCGACGACGGAGGCCGCCGCCTCGTCGGCCGGATGCGTCGGCATGACGAGATGGGACAGGGAAAGCCGCACGACGGTCTCCGCCAGCAGCGTGGCGGATTCCGGGGAGAGTGACGGCTCGAACTCCCGGTACTGCCCGGCCGCGACCTCGGTGGCCGCGGCGAGGATGGGCTCGCCCTTGGTGGTGAGCAGGGGGAGGAGGTCCTCGCCCGCTTCGGTGCCCAGCGTGGTGGCGACGAGCCGGTTCTCCCGGGCGTGCTCGATCGTGTAGACGACGGCCTCGCGGATCCCGGCGCGCAGGTCCGGCGCGTCCTGCACACGCAGCCGGATGCCTTCCAGGAACTCAGCCGTCGTCCGGAGGACCACGGCCTCGGCGAGCGCGGCCTTGGTGCCGAACTCGTTGTAGACGGTCTGCCTGCTCACGCCGGCGCGGGCGGCGACGTCCGCCATCCGCAAGGCCGTGTAGCCGCGTTCGGTGAGCAGCTCGGTGGCCGCGTCGAGCAGCGCCTCCCGCAGAGAGGCCTTGGTCCGATCGGAGAAGCTCGTGATCTCGCCCACATTCCCAGCTTGACACAGATCGCGTCCATGTCAAAGAAGTTGACGGGCGGCCAGATGATGTAAATCAGTCGGTGGTGGCCGCTACCGTGGCCGGGTGGGCATCAACGTGGGGTTCGACCTCGACATGACACTGATCGATCCGCGGCCGGGCATGGTCGCGGTGATGAACGCGCTCGGCGTGGAGTCCGGCCTGCCGCTGGACGGCGAGTTCTTCGCGGCGAACCTCGGGCCGCCCCTCGACGCCAGCCTGCGCGGCTTCGGGGCACCGGAGGAGCGCATCCCGGAACTGGTGGCGCGTTTCCGCGCGATGTACCCGGACACGGTCGTGCCCGTGACGGTCGCGATGCCCGGCGCGGCCGAAGCCCTGCACGCGGTTCGCGAGGCGGGCGGGCGCACGGTCGTCGTCACCGGCAAGTACGGGCCCAACGCGAAACTCCACCTGGACGCGCTCGGTTTCGAGGTCGACGTCCTGGTCGGGGAGCTGTGGTCGACGGAGAAGGCCGCCGCGCTCATCGAGCACGGCGCCCGTGTCTACGTCGGGGACCACCTCGGCGACATCCGCGGCGCGCTGGCGGCAGGCGCGGTCCCGGTCGGGGTCACGACCGGTCCGTGCACCAAGGACGAGCTGCTCGCGGAAGGGGCCGACGTGGTGTTCGACTCGCTGACCGAGTTCCCCGGCTGGTTCAGCTCTTTCGGCGAGCCTCGCGGATCAGGGCGATCAGTCCGAGGGCCAGCCCCAGCGGAGTGATCACGCCCGCCGCGGCGGACAGCCACACCGGCAGGTTCTCCAGTCCGGCGGCGAACAGGACGAACACCGCTGTGACGGCGATCATGCCGAGCGCGAACAGGCCGATGCCGACGCGCATGAGGATCGGTTTGCCGGGCTTTTCGGGGACGGCCACAGCGGCCTCCTTTACTGCGGTCTCCATGAAGCAGAGGGTATCCGCCGGTATCCGCTTCTCCACAGGGCGTGTGGCGAGATACGCTTATGGGACGCGCGCCCTGGGTACGCCCCGGGCGCGTTCGTTGTGAGCAGGACAGCAAAGGACTGGTGAGGGAAGTGCCGACCGGCAAGGTCAAGTGGTACGACGCGGAGAAGGGTTTCGGTTTCGTCACCCAGGATGGGGGCGCCGACGTCTACATCCGCAAAGCCGCGCTGCCGCAGGGCGTCGAAGGACTCAAGGCCGGGCAGCGCCTCGAGTTCGGCGTCGCCGACGGCCGCCGCGGCCCGCAAGCGCTCTCCGTCCGGCTGCTGGACCCGCCGCCGTCGGTCGCCGAGGCGCGCCGCCGTCCCGCCGAGGAGCTGCACGGGCTCATCGAGGACATGATCAAGCTGCTCGAGCTGAAGGTGCAGCCGGACCTGCGGCGCAATCGCTACCCGGACCGCAAGAACACGAAGCAGATCGCCGAGATCATGCGCGCCGTCGCCCGGGACCTCGATCCCTGATCCGCCCCCGAGTCCGTGAAGGCCTCCTTGAGGGACTCTGGGTCCCTCAAGGAGGCCTTCACGGACTTCAGGCGGCGGGCGGCTCGACCTGCAGCGACCAGATCGCCGTGGTGACCGCCTCGGCGTCCTCCGGACGCCCGGTCTGGCTGATCACCGAAGCCTGCGCGACCTCGACGACGAGGATCTGGTCGTCGGGCCGGGGCGTCGTCACGGTGTAGGCGAACCGGTCCAGCGACGTGATGATGTCCTGCTTGAGTTCCTGCGGCTCGCCCTTGCCGTTCACGTACTGCACCGTGACCTTCCACGGCGTCTCCGCGATCGCGCTCGGCACCGAGATCTGCACCGGCTTCCCCGGCCGGATGCGCAGTTTGCCCGCGGCGTCGGGCCGGGTGGTGCACTGCGCGCTCTTGATGTCGCAGGACGCCAGCGGCGCGACGTTCACCGTCTTCCCGTCGGCGAAGAAGGTCACCTCTTCGGGGCCGGGGGCCGCACAACCGGCCACCACGAAACCACCCGCCGCGAGTAGGGCCAAAATACGAAGTCGCCGCATACGGTGAAGATTACGAGCCCGGCCGCCACCGGGAGTCACCGGGCTGCGAGGGGATCGGCGATTCGCTGGTCGGCTCCGGGCGCAGCGGCCGGTCGCCGCCGAGGCCCGGGATCAGTGAAGTGCCGCGCCGCACCATGAACGTCTGCGTGAACCCGAAGGCCAGCAGGATCGAAAGCACCAGGAAGCCGATCCAGTACGTCGGCGGCAGCAGCAGGCCGACGGCACCGCCGAAACACCAGGACATCTGCAGCACGGTCTCCGACCGCCCGAACGCCGACGCGCGCGACTCTTCCGGCAGATCCTCCTGGATGACGGCGTCGAGGCTGATCTTCGCCAGCGCGCTCGCGGTCGCGCCGACGAGCGCCACGATCGCCGCCGTCGCCAGCCCCGCCGCCACCGTGGCGATGATCGCGATGCCGAGACAGGCTCCGACACAGGCCAGGATCACCTGATCCGGTTTGCCGAAGTGCAGCCGCGAGCCCAGCGCGTTGCCGAGGAAACCGCCCACACCGGCCGCGGCGCCGATGATGCCGAGCAGCAGCAGTTGCTCGAACGGGCTCTGTCCGCTTCCTTCGGCCTGCGCCTTCACCGCGAACGCGGAGAACATCATCAGGAAGCCGGTCAGCACGCGGACGGTGCCGTTGCCCCACAGCGAGACGACGATCTGCCGTCCCATCGGCTGCCGCTGCTTCTTGACCCGTCGCTCGGGATGCGCGGACAGCGACGCCGGCACCTCGCCCTCGGTCTTCTCGACCCAGGACGGGATGCGCATCGACTGCACCGCGGCGGCGACACAGATCAGCATGGTGAACCACAGCGCGCCCTGTGAACCCCAGATCGCGTTGACCCCGCTCGCCAGCGCGCCGAACGCGCCGGCGGCGATCAGGCCGAACACGGTCAGCCGCGCGTTCGTCTTCGAAAGGGTGATCTCGGGAGGCAGCACCCGTGGGGTCATGGCGGCCTTGAGCACGGTGAACGACTTCGAGAGCACCATCATGCCCAGCGCCGCCGGGTACAGGAGCCAGTCGTCGAAGTGCAGCGCCATCACGATCGCCATCAGCGCCTGGCCCGCCGAAGACACGCACATCGCGAGCCTGCGGCCGCGCTGGATCTTGTCCAGCGCCGGGCCGATCACCGGGGCGACCAGCGCGAACGGGGCGATCGTGATGAGCAGGTAGAGCGCGACCTTGCCCTTGCTCTCCCCGCTGGTGGCGGCGAAGAACAAGGTGTTGGCCAGCGCGATCGCCATGGCGGCGTCGCTGGCGTAGTTCAGCATCACCGCGTACGTCAGCGACGTCAGGCCCGATTTGTCGGCGCCGTCCGCCTTTGTCGCGCGCTGGAAGGCTCCGACGGCCTGCCCGGTGAGCTGACGGCTGCGCATCGCCGCGACCCGGGTGACCGTGATCTTCTTCGGCATCTTCGGCAGGGAGCCCGCGCGTGGCGGGGCCGCGGTCGTCGGGTGCTCGTGCGGCTGCTCTTGGGCGACGCGCGGCTCACCCGCGTAACCGCCGGTGTCGTAGTGCTCGTACTCGCCGCTGCCGGGCGGGTGCTCGTCGTAGAACCCGCCCGGACGACGCCGGACGGGTTCGGTCTGCCGCTGCGAAGGATCCGGATACGGTCGCGCGCCGCGGGGAGGGGTCCGGGGCGGCGGCGGTGGTGGCTGGTGGTGCCCCATCGGGATCGCGCTGGTGCGCGCCTCGTCGGCGGTCGGCCCGGCCGGATGCGGCTGGTACTGGGGCTGCGGACGGGCCGCGCGCGGTGGCGGTGGCGGCACCGGCTGCTGGTCGACCCGGGTCGGCGGCGGCGCGGACCAGTTGCGCGCCTGGGCGGCCCCCGGCTCCGGCGTCCACTTCCGCTTGCTCTTGCGGCCACGCTCTTTGCCCGGCCTGCCGGAAGGCGTGCCGTCGGGGCCAGAGTTCGAGCCGAAGATTCCCACGCTTCAATCCTGCCTTACGCGGGTCTCGCTTCGCGCGTTCACCACTGCTTTCTAGGTCGCCGGGACGAATTTCACGCGGAACATCCTTGGCCAGAGCTTGCCGGTGAGCACGAACTCGTCGGTCCCCGGCACCGCCGCGATGCCGTTGAGGACGTCGGCGGAGCTCCGTTCCCCGGGAGCGAGCAGCCCGGACGCGTCGATCTCGCCGGTGATCCGCCCGGTCGCGGCGTCGATGCGCAGGATCCGGTCGGTCTGCCAGACGTTCGCGTACACGGAGCCCCCGACGCATTCCAGCTCGTTCAGCTGGTCCCGGCCCACCTCGACGCCGCCTGTCGGCGCGAAGGTCACGGGGTCGCGGAAGGTCAGCTTCGACGACCCATCGCTCATCACCAGCTGCCCGTCGCGGTGACACAGCCCCCAACCCTCGCCGGTGTACTTCACGCGCCTCAGCTCGGCCAGCGTCTTGGCGTCGCGTTCGATCGCGACGCCGTCCTTCCAGGTGATCTGCCAGGCCGTCGCCCCCAGCACGGTGATGCCCTCGCCGAACAGGCCGGGCAGGTCCTGCCGGACCGACGGCGCCGCGCCCGCGGGCCCGGCCCGCATCGACGACTTGCCGACCAGACCGGTCCCCTCGTACAGCGTCTCGCCGGAGAACTCGAGGCCCTGGGTGAAGGCGGCCGGGTCGTGGGGCAGCGTCGAGACCACCCGCACCTTGAGCTTCTCGGGCGCGGGCGGGGCGGCGTCGCTCACCGGCGCGGCGGCGCAGCCACCGAGGACGGCGGCCAGCAGGAGCGACAGGGTCATCAGCGTGCGCACGCGGACAGCCTGACACGGACCGCGATATCGCGTGCGGCAGAATGGGGGCATGACCCTGCTGTTGACCCTGGACGACGGCTCCATCCAGCGCAAACTCGCCGAGGCGGTCGATCTCGCCCGTGCGGCGGTGCTGGAGGACGCCGGTGCCGAACAGGTCGGCGCGCACGTCGGCGTGGACCGGGAGGACGCGGTTTCCGCGAGCCACCTGTTCGAGGCGACCGTGTCGGGTTATCGGGGCTGGCGCTGGTCGGTCACGGTCGCGCTCGCCGGCGAGGAAGAGCCGATCACGGTCAGCGAGGTCGTGCTGATCCCCGGCCCGGAAGCGCGTGTCGCCCCGGCGTGGGTGCCGTGGGACCGCCGCGTCCAGGCGGGCGACCTCGGCGTCGGCGACATCTTCCCGGTGGAGAAGGACGATCCGCGGCTCGTCCCGGCGTACCTGGAGTCCGACGACCCCGCGGTCGAAGAGGTCGCCATGGAGGCCGGTCTCGGGCGGGTCCACGTGCTGTCGCGGCACGGCAGGCTCGACGCCGCCGCCCGCTGGCACAGCGGCGAGTTCGGCCCGCGGTCGGACATGGCGCGAAGCGCGCCGGACGTCTGCGGAAGCTGCGGGTTCTTCGTGCCGCTCGCCGGGTCGCTGAGCGCGGCCTTCGGCGCGTGCACCAACGACATCTCCCCGGCGGACGGCCACGTCGTCGACGTCGAGTACGGCTGCGGCGCGCATTCCGAGATCGAGGTCGAGGTGACCTCGTCGGTGCCGGTGGCGGAACTGGTCTACGACGACTCGCTGATCGACTTCGAGCCCGCGCCGGAGACACCCGCCGAGGCCGAGCCCGAGCCCGCCGAGGCCACGGTCGTCGACGAGTCCGAGGCCCCGGTGGCCGAGACGCCGGAGACCGCCGAGGTCCAGCCGGAGGTCGAGCCGGAGGCCGCCGTGCAGGAGACCGCCGACGAAGCACAGGTCGAGGCCGAAAGCGCCAGTGAGCACTGACCCGTTCGGCACCGAGCGGCTCCGCGCCGCCGTCCTGCGGGCGTGGGCGGATTCGCCGACGAGGTTCACCGAGGACACGAATACCGAGAACGACCTTCGGGTCGGCGGCTACCGTGACCGGCTGTTCGTCGAGCTGGCGCAGAACGCCGCGGATGCCGCCTTGGCCGCCGGTGAACGCGGCAGGCTCCGGGTGTCCATCGTGGACGGTGAACTGAGGTTTGCCAACACGGGCGCGCCTTTGGACGCCCGCGGGGTCGAATCCCTTGCCTCCCTTCGTGCTTCCGGCAAGGGCGAGGAGACCGTCGGTCGCTTCGGCGTCGGGTTCGCCGCCGTACTCACGGTTTCCGCCGAGCCGAGGATCGTTTCGGTGACCGGCGGGGTCGCCTTCTCCGCGGAGCGCACGCGCGCCGAAGCCGGCCGCACCGGCGACGTTCCCGTGCTCCGGCTTCCGTGGCCGGTCGCCGACGCCGAACCTCCCGTGCCCGAAGACTTCACCACCGAGGTCCGGCTTCCGCTGCGCGAGGGCGTCGACGGCCAGGCCCTGCTGGCGGAGCTGAAGAACGACATCGGCGATCTCCTGCTCACCCTGTCCTGGCTCGAAAGCATCGAGGTCGAGGGCGGTACCTGGCGCCGGTCCGAGCTCGGTGACGGCGTTGTCGAGCTCGCGTCGCCGGACGGTTCCGAGCACTGGCAGGTCCATCGCGGCGACGTCGTCTGGGCCGTCCCGCTGGACGGGGCCGGTTCGCCCCGGCCGCTCGGTGACGACGTCCTGCACGCGCCGACGCCCACCGACGACGAGCTTTCCCTGCCTGCCAGGCTGATCGCGACGTTGCCGATCGAGCCGTCCCGCCGCCGCGCGCTGCCGGGTCCGGAGCTGACGGCGGCGCTGAAGAACGCCGCGCGGGAGTACGTCGAACTCGTCCGTTCCTTGCCGGGCAAGGAACGTCTGGCGCTCGTACCCGGCGCGGGCTTCCCGCGTTCCACTGTGGACGGAACGCTGCGGGAGGCCATCCTCGAAAATCTCGCCGATTCGCCCTGGCTTCCCGCGCAATCAGGTGACGACTTGCCGGGGCGTCGGACGCGTGTCCTGTCGGTGGACGTGCCGGGCCTGGCGCCGCTGCTGGCGGACCTCGTGCCCGGGCTGACTTCACTGTCCGGTGTGGACCTTCGCGCCGTCGGCGCGCAGTCGCTTTCGCCCGCCGAGGCCATCGATCTGCTGACCGGGGCGCAGCGCGAGCCCTCGTGGTGGCGTTCGCTCTACGACGTGCTGCTCCCGGCACTCGAAGCACACGACCTCACCAAGGACGACCTCGGCGCGCTGCCGGTGCCGATGTCGGACGGCCGTACCTTGCCGGGTGTTCGCGACGCACTGCTCGTCGGCGGCTCGGCGGAACTGCTCGAACTTCTGTCCGATGTGGACATCATCGGCCTGCGGCTCGTGCACCCGGCCGCGGCGCATCCGCTGCTGGAACGCTTGGGAGCCAAGCACGCCGAGGCGGGTGACCTGCTCGAAGCCGACGCGCTGAG
The DNA here is from genome assembly GCF_019330265.1 of Amycolatopsis sp. TNS106. Lineage (NCBI taxonomy): Bacteria > Bacillati > Actinomycetota > Actinomycetes > Pseudonocardiales > Pseudonocardiaceae > Amycolatopsis > Amycolatopsis sp. TNS106. The sequence goes on from NZ_CP024972.1 coordinate 7,251,312, forward strand.
CGCCGCCGTCGAACGCAGCGCCGAAGACGTCCGGTCCGGTCTGGACGGTATGGCCCTCGCGGGCGCGGTGCTCCGCCTGATCGCGGAGGTCGGCGACGAAGCCCCCGAATGGGCGGGTGCGCTGGCCCTGCCGAGTGAGGACGGCTGGCGGCGCGCGGACGAACTCGTCCTGCCCACGTCGCCGCTGGGCGACATCTTCGATCCCGAAGTGTTCGAAGAAGACGGCGCTTTGTCCGTACTGGACGAGGAGTTCGCCGAGGATTGGCCGGCGGCCACGCTCGTCGCGGTCGGCGTGCTGGATTCCTTCGCGATCATCACCGACGACGAACCGCTGGAACCCGAGCACGGCCTGCCCGACGAGCACGACTGGTGGGATTCGCTGGAGCGTCCGCCGTCACGGGTGCTCGCCGTACGCGATCTCGACCTCGTGGGCGACGACGCCTGGCCCGAGGCGCTGCGGTTGCTCGCGTCCCGTCCCGAAACCTGGCGTGCCCTCACCGAACCCGGCGGGCACACCGGCTGGTGGCTCGCGCGGTACGCGCTCCTGGACGGGCACGCGCCGCTCGATTGGCGGATGCCGGAAGCGTCCACGCTGGCCGGGCTCTACGACGTCGTCCCGGATTCGGGGCTGAGCAAGGAGATCCTGCTCGCCGCCGGGGTTCGGACGGAGTTGGGGACGGACGCCGAAGACGTCGAAGATCTCTTGGAGCGGCTGGGTGATCCCGAGCGCAAGGTGAGTCCTGGACTCGCTTCCCGGGCGCACGCGGCACTCGCCGAGTACACAGTGGACGTCACGCCGCCGGATCGTGTCCGCGCCGCGGACGGTTCTGCCGTCGACGCTCGCGACGCCGTCGTGCTCGACGTGCCGTGGTTCGCCGCCGTGCTGACGCCGGAGCGGATGGTCGTCGCGGCGAGCGGCGCCGCCGCGCTGGCGGAATTGCTGGACCTGCCGGTGGCGAGCGGTCTCGACGCCAAGGTCACCGAAGACGGCGAATTCGTGCCGTGGGCGGAGCTGTCCGCGCTCCGATCGGCCGCCGATCAGCTGGGCGTCGAACTGCCCGAGGGCGGGGTGCTGCTGCACGAGGCGCTGACGGTGACCTTCGAGGACGCGGAGCACGAGGTCGCCTGGTGGTCCGACGGCAGGCTGCACGCCGCCGACACCCCCGAAGGCCTCGGCCGGGCGTTCGCCTGGGCCACCGACCGCTGGGCCGACCGGCACGTCCTCACGGCCCTGCTCGACGACCCCTCGCCCTCCGCCCTCCTGAACTGACGCAATTCGTCATCTACTTGCGATGGGTGCGAAGCGCACACGTCGCAAGTAGATGACGAATTGCGGGGGTGGGGGGCTAGAGGTGCTGGGCGCCCTTCGAGCCCCGGCGGGCGGCGGCGCGCTGCCAGGCGATGATCGCGAGGCCGATGAAGCCGAGCACGAGGCCGGAGAACGCGGTCTGCACCCAGATGCCGTCGGTCACAAAGAACAGGACCACGGTCGCGACCGCCCAGAGCGAGGTACCTACGATCACGACCGGCGTCAGGTCGGTCAGCCGCTTCGGCAGTTCCGGCGTTGGCCGCAATGAACCGTTTACTTCCCCGGAATTGATCGATTCGCCCACGTGGGGAAGGGTACCCGGCAACGGGCGAAGGGTGGTAAGCGATGGCGGAGCAGCGCACCCGGTCCACACTGGACCGGTTCTTCAAGATCAGCGAGCGCGGCTCGACACCGGGGCGGGAGATCCGCGGCGGGGTCGTCACCTTCTTCACGATGGCCTACATCGTGGTCCTGAACCCGCTGATCCTCGGCAGCTTCTCCGCCGACGACGCGGGTGCGCACAAGGACGTCCTCGGCAACATCCTCCCCGTCCCCCAGGTCGCCGCGGTGACCGCGCTGGTCGCCGGTGTGCTGACCATCGTCATGGGGCTGGTCGCGAACTACCCGTTCGCCATCGCCACGGGGCTCGGCATCAACAGCCTGATCGCGGTCACCTTCGCCTCCCAGATGAGGTGGCCCGAGGCGATGGGCCTGGTGGTGATCGAGGGCCTGGTCATCGTCCTGCTGGTCTTCGCCGGTATCCGGACGGCGGTGTTCAACGCCGTGCCGGCGCCGCTGAAATCCGCGATCGCGGTCGGCATCGGCCTGTTCATCTGCCTGATCGGCCTGGTCGACGCCGGCTTCGTCCGCCGCGTCCCGGACGACGCGAAGACCACCGTGCCGGTCGGGCTCGGCATCAACGGTTCGATCGCGTCGTGGCCGACGCTGGTGTTCGTCGTCGGCCTGCTCATCACCGGCATCCTGGTGGCGAAGCGGGTCAAGGGCGCGATCCTGATCGGTGTCCTCGCCTCGACCGTGCTGGCGATCGTCATCGAGGCGATCACCAAGGTCGGCCCGTCGAAGGGCGTCAACCCGCAGGGCTGGAACCTCGGCTACCCGGCGCTGCCCGACCAGGTCCTCGGCGTGCCGGACCTCTCGCTGCTCGGCGACATCTCTTTCGGCGCCTGGACGCGGCTGCCGATCATCACCGTCGTGCTGCTGGTGTTCACCCTGGTGCTGGCGGACTTCTTCGACACCATGGGCTCGATGACCGGCCTGGCGAAGGAGGGTGGCCTGCTCCCGCCGGACGGCAAGCTCCCGAACGTCGGCAAGGCCCTGTTCGTCGACGGCACCGCCGCGGTGGCGGGTGGGTTCGCGTCTTCGAGTTCGAACACCGTCTTCGTCGAGTCCGCGTCCGGTATCGCCGAGGGCGCCAGGACCGGGCTCGCTAACGTCGTCACCGGGGTGCTCTTCATCGCGGCCATGTTCCTGACCCCGCTCTATCAGGTCGTCCCGGTCGAGGCCGCCGCTCCGGCGCTGGTCGTCGTCGGCGCGCTGATGATGAGCCAGGTCAAGGAGATCGACTTCGCCGACTTCACCGTCGCGCTGCCCGCGTTCCTGACCATCGTGGTCATGCCGTTCACCTACTCGATCGCCAACGGCATCGGCGCCGGCTTCGTCAGCTACGTCGTCATCCGCGCGGTCACCGGCAAGGCCAAGGGCGTGCACCCGCTCATGTGGGGTATCGCGGTGATGTTCGTGGCCTACTTCGCGGTCGGTCCCATCCAAGCCGCGTTCAACTGACCAGCGGTTATGTCACCCGTGGGCGATCTCACGGGCCGTTGATCCGATCGTGAGGTATGCTAACTATATGTCCGGAGACACGCACGAGCGCTCACTGGCGAGCCGCCTGCGTCTCGCGGTGGTGCGGCTGAATCGACGGCTGCGGGCCCAGCGTGCCGGTGACGGCATCTCGCTGACCCAGGTGTCCGCGTTGTCGACGCTGCACAAATGCGGTGCGCTGACCCCCGGTCAGCTCGCCGCGAAGGAAGGCGTCCAGCCGCCCTCGATGACGAGGGTGATCGCCGCGCTCGAGGAGATGGGTTACGTCGAGCGCAGGCCGCATCCGACGGACGGCCGCCAGGCCATCGTCGAGTTGTCCGACCGCGGCCGGGCCTACGTGATCGAGCAGATCACCGCGCGGGAGATCTGGCTGGACAAGCAATTGGCGGAGTTGAGCGCCGAAGAACGTGAAGTGCTCTCTCGCGCCTCCGAGATCATCGACAGGATGGCGGGGAACTAACAGCGGTGACGACCACGGGTAACGAAACACAGTGTCCTTCCAAGAACACCGTTACCCGGGAACCCGCTCCACCACCGCCTCCCGCGCCCGAGAAGCCGCGCGGGAGCATGTTCTCCTCGCTGAAGGTCCGTAACTACCGGCTCTTCTTCACCGGCCAGGTCATCTCGAACATCGGCACCTGGATGCAGCGCATCGCGCAGGACTGGCTGGTGTTCACCCTCAGTGGCAACGACCCGATCGCGCTCGGCATCGCGGTCGCCCTGCAGTTCCTGCCGACGCTGTTCCTCTCGTTGTGGGCCGGGGTGCTGGCCGACCGCGTCGACAAGCGGCGGCTGCTGATCGGCATCCAGATCGCCGTGCTGGCGCAGGCGGTCGTCCTCGGCGCGCTCGATCTGAGCGGGATCGCGGCGCTCTGGCACGTCTACCTGCTCTGCTTCACCCTCGGCGTGACGGCGTCGCTGGAAGTGCCCGCGCGGCAGTCGTTCGTCGCCGAGATGGTCGGCAGGGACAAGGTCACCAACGCCGTCGCGCTCAACTCCTCGATCTTCAACATGGCCCGGATCGTCGGCCCGGCCATCGCGGGTTTCGCGATCACCTGGGTCGGCACCGGCTGGCTGTTCATGGCGAACGCGGTGAGCACGGGCGCCGTCATCGCCGCGCTGGTGATGATGAACCCGGACAAGCTCTTCCGCGGCCCGGCCATCCCGCGCGAGAAGGGGCAGCTCGTCGAGGGGCTGCGGTACGTGCGGCGGCGCAGCGACCTGATGACCGTGATGGTGCTGGTGTTCTTCGTGAGCACGTTCGGCATCACGTACTTCACGTCGCTGCCGATCGTCGCCGCGAACGTCTTCCACACCAACGCCGACGGTTACGGCCTGCTGTCGACACTGGTCGCCGTCGGCACCTTCACCGGCGCGCTGATGTCGGCCCGCCGCAACACCCGCGGCGGTCCTCGGGTGCGGCTGTTGCTGATCTCCGCGTTCCTGCTCGGCGCGTTCGAGGTGATCACCGCTTTCATGCCGACCTACCTGACCTTCGGCCTCGCGCTGATTCCGCTCGGCTTCGCCACGATCACCTTCCTGAACACGGCGAACGCGCTGGTGCAGACCGCGGTCAGCCCGGAGATGCGCGGCCGCGTGATGGGCCTGTACGTACTGGTCCTGATCGGCGGCAACCCCATCGGCGGCCCGATGACCGGCTGGATGGCCGACGCCTTCGGCGGCCGCTCGCCGTTCTACATCGGCGGCGCGGTCTCGGCGCTCGCCGCGATAGCCTGTGCCGTCGTGCTGATCCGGCGCGGCGGGGTGAGCCTGCCGGTGCGGCGGTTCGGGAACGGTCTGCGGGTGCTGAAGCGGGAGCGGGTGTGAACAGACTCGGCGTCGAACCGTCGGTGACTCGGTGGACCGACGGCGAGGCCCGCTTCCTCGATTGGACGATCGACGGCGTCGCGCTGCGCACGATGGTTTCTGAGATGCCGGAGCAGCAGACACCGCTGTTCCTGGACGACGACGTGTGGCGTGAGGCCGCTGTCGAGACGCTTCGCCGTCTGCTGGGCGAACTGCCGGGTGATTTCGACGACGGCAGGGTTGCGCTGCTGGTGTGCCCGGCGTGCGGTGACCTCGGCTGTGGCGCGTACAGCGTCGAGGTCGTCTTCGGCGACGACGTGGTCGAATGGCGGACCCTCGGTTGGCAAACCGACTACGAGCCGTTCGACGGCCTGGACGAGGACGGGTTCACCGGGGCGAGGTTCGACCGGAAGGCGTACGAGACGCTGCTCGGCGACCTGCTGTCGAACTACCGGGTTTAGCGGCCGAGCAGCGGCGGCACCATCTTCTCGGCGAGTGCCACGAGATCGCCGGTGCCCTTGAACTTGAGCGTCTGCCCGGCCGGATCGCCGGTGAGCTGCACGAAGAGGCCTCGTCCGTCGATCTGGGCGGGCAGTCCGGCGATGGTCGTGGTCGGGGTGACGACGGTGGACAGCTCGCTGTAGTCCGCGGTCACGCCGTTCAGCTCGCACGCGGCGAAGAAGGTCGGCTTCGCGTTGTCGGCGGGCACACCGAGCGCGCGGCCGAGTTCTCCGCACAGCAGCCACGAAATCACCGGAAGCGGCCGGTCCTTGATGGGGCCCGGTTCGGTCTTCTCCAGGGCGATCTCGCCGTCCTCGCCGATTTTCGGCAACTTCGGGCCCGGCGGTGTCACGCCGGCGATCAGCGCTTCGGCGAGTGCCCTCGCCTTCGCTTCGGTTTCGGGGCCCTTGACGATCCTGCTGCGGAGCGAAACGTACAGCACCGGCGACGCGCCGTTGCGGGGCGCGACGTCGACGAGTTCCACGCTCAGGCTGGTGCCGTCCTTGTCCGTGGCGATGACCGCGAGCTTGCCGGCGACCGTGGTCTTCGTGGGCAGGCCCCGGCTCGTGTCCTCGGGCAGCGCGGGGACCATCTGCGCGCTGACGTCGAGTTTCGTGGTGACCGCGTGACAGGACCGGCCCGCCTCGCGGAGCGTACGGTCGCCGAGGATCTCCTCCCAGCGCTGCTCCGGGATCGCCTGGCACAGCACCTGCGCACCGGTTTCGGCCGTCAGCGCGGCGATCATCTCGCCCGTCGGCATCAGGACCGGGCGGAGCGCCTGTCCGGACTTGGACGGCCAGACTTCGGGGAGCTCCGCTTCGGTGCCGGTGTCGTCCCGGTTCAGCAGGGTGATCGCGACGGCGATACCCACGCCGAACAGCAGCAGGACACTCACCAGCGCGCAGCCCGCCCAGATCCACATCGGACGGTCGGTTCTGCGCGCGATGGCGCGGTAGTCGTTCGGGGTGGCCACGGGGTGAAGCTAGCCCGTCGGAGGCTCGCTGTCCGGCGAAACGCCCACACTCGCGGGTGGGCCGGGTTTCGCGTATCCGGACCTCATACGGGTTCGATTCGGTGCGCCCAATGTGGCATTGGGGACTCTCAGCGTCTCCAATGCCACAGTGGGCGCACCCAACGGCTGCGGATCTCCGCCGCGAGCCCCGCTTCGACGTCGTTCACCACGACGGCCGCATGGGCGGGCGAAAGCCCTGCCCAGACTCTGGGGCCGTCACCCGGAAGAGTGAGATCGGCATCTCTCGGCCGAACCCCTTGTCCGGGAAGATGAGGTTAGGCTAACCTCATACATGTCCGCTTCGTGGTGGGAGCGGCAGTCAGTTCGGGAACGGACGAAGCCCCGCAACCGGGTCACCCCCGGAGGCGGGGCTTCGTTCATTCCGGAGGGTTCATGGTCGATGACCACGCCGATCAGGTCAAGGCACCCGGTCGAGTTCGATCCCGAACTCCTTCCGGTAAGCGTCCAGGATCTCCAGGTCACCCGAAAGCCGGGTCTCCTCGCGGCCGCCGTGGGTGGTGACGATCAGCTTGTCACCCGCCAGCGTGACCCGGCCGTGCTTGGCCGGTAGCGAGCAGGTCGGCCCCCGCGTGAAATGCGACTCCGGCGACGTCGACTGCCAGAACGCGGTCGGGACGAACTCGTCCAGCGCCCGCGGCCGCCGCTCGATCCGGTACTGGGGAGCGCCGTCGAGCAGGACGTCGACGTCGCCGTGGGGTGCGTCGAGGACCAGGAACTCACCTTCCGGGTCGGCCTGCGCCTCGGTGGCGGCCAGTCGCAGCGGGAACCGGCTGAATTTCCCGAAGCCGACGTCGGCCAGCCAAGGTTCCTCCAGCTCGACGTGGACGACCGCGTGATCGAACGGCGGCCCGAGGGTGCCGTCCGGCCGGAACACCTTCGCCGACCTCAACCCGGCGTCGAACCCCAGCTCCTGCAGCAAGGCGGCGAAGAGCCCGTTCAGCTCGTAACAGAAGCCACCGCGGCGCCGGAGCACGATCTTGTCGAACAGCGCCTCGGTGTCCAGGACGATCGGTTCGCCGAGGTGGATGCTCAGGTTTTCGAACGGGACCGCCGCGAGGTGGCGGTCCTGCAGTGTCCGCAGCGCGGCGACGTCCGCGGTGGCGGGACGGTCGAGCCCGAGGCGGTCGAGGTATGCGGCGACGTCCATGAGTCCACCTTGACACCTCGACTTCGCTGGAGGTCAAGAAACGAAAAACGGGGCCCTCCGTGAAGGAGAGCCCCGCTTTGTGACGAGAGGTCAGCCGAGCAGCAGGCCGTTGCCACCGGCGACGGCGTTGTCGAACCGCTTGGAGATCTCGGCCCAGTTGAAGATGTTCCAGAGCGCCTTGACGTAGTCCGGCTTCACGTTCTTGTAGTCCAGGTAGAACGCGTGCTCCCACACGTCGACCAGCAGGATCGGCGTGGTCGGCAGGACCAGGTTGTTGTGGTGGTCACGCAGCTGCTGGGTGATCAGCGTCTTGCCGATCGGGTCCCAGGAGAGCGCGGCCCAGCCGTTGCCCTGGATCGTGGTGGCGACCGCGGTGAACTGCGCCTTGAACTTGTCGAAGGAGCCGAACGCCTCGTCGATCGCGGAGGCCAGCTCGCCGGTCGGCTTGTCGCCGCCTTCCGGGGAGAGGATCTTCCACCACACGACGTGGTTGGCGTGCCCGGCGAGGTGGAACGCCAGCGTGGTCTGCAGGCCGACGATGTCGCCGAAGTTGCCGGCCTCGCGGGCCTCGGCGATCTTGTCGAGCGTGTCGTTCGCGCCCTTGACGTAGGTCGCGTGGTGCTTGCTGTGGTGCAGCTCGTTGATCTCGCCCGAGATGTGCGGCGCCAGAGCGCTGTAGTCATAGTCGAGATCGGGGAGCACGTAGCGGGCCATCGGCCCTCCTTCTGTCTTCGACACAAGTTTCCAAGGACGAACTTAGTCGTCTTCACCCGTTTGCGGCGACCGGGGGCGCCGCGTTTCTCCCCAGGTGGAACGACCCGTTCGTAGCGGCTGTACCCGGTGGGGCCACCGCCTGAAACCCACCCTGCTAGCTCCAGTTAGCTGGAGGTCAAGGCGATGTGACGGCGGTCATCAAGCGAGGTAGGGCAGCCCGACCAGGTGATAGGAGGCGATCACCCCGAGGAAGGCCGCCAGGGCCACGGAAACCACCGTGTAGGTGATCCTGGCGGGGGTGGACCACCAGCGGCGGAGCCACGCGAGCGCCGTGCAGACGACGGCCGCGCCGGTCAGGAGCAGGACGACGTTCGGCAGGAGCAGCGTGACGCTCAGCAAGGGAGAGTGCCCGGAGGTCAGTGCGACGGCCGCGGCGCTCAGGTCGCTCATGAGGAGGGCGAAACCGCCCGTGAACAGCAGGACCGCGAGGGCCGCGGACCAGGCGGCGACGGTCGCGAACCGGGCACCCGACGGGTTCCGCTCACGGCCTCGCCGGACGAACGCGCGGATCGGCCACCACGCCAGCGCGCCCAGCAGGAGCACCAGCGCGATACCGAGGATCAGCAGGTGGGTGGAGGACGATCCGAGCCACGACGTGCGCTGGTAGGAGGAGTTCGGGTCGTCACCCGCGAAGAGCAGCATCTCGCCGCCGGATTCGCGGAACGCGAGCCGCTCGCCCGCCGCGTCGATGAACAACCCCGAGTCGGTGTGTGTCCACCGTCGGGTCCCTTCGCCGAGGCCGGACGTCGTCAGCGCTCCATCGCCGTCGGCGGTCACTGTGACGCCGCCCGCGAGCGCACGAACCTTCGTGAAGCTGTCGTAGTCCAACCGGGTGTTGGTGTAGCTGCCTTCGAACCGTGAGACGTCTCCCGGCAGCGTCACGGGCGCGGGAACGGGAGTGACGGGCTGGAGCCGGTCGACGAAGGCTTTGAGCACCTCGGCGGTCACCGCGGCGGCGTCGCCGGAGAACGCGCCGCCGTTGAACGCCAGGTACACACCGATGTTCTTATCGGGGATCAGCTCCAGCACGCTGAAGAAGCCCGGTGAGTCGCCGGTCTTCTCCACCATGCGCAGGCCGTTCAGATACCGCTCGGAGAAGCCGAACCCCATCGCGGGCAGTCGGGGGTCGTTGCGGAACCGCGCGCCGTGCAGCTGGTCGAGCAGGGAGCGGCTGAACACGCCGGGGACGAGGTTCGCGGACAGGTAACGGCCCATGTCGGCCGGGGTGGCGACGTTCCCGTCACCGGCGGGTGGTTCAGGACCGAAGTTGGCGGGCGGGACGACCTGCGCGGACCCGTCCCAGCGGTAGCCGGTCGCCAGCGGGACGTCCGGGGTGGGCTGGGCGACGCTGCTGTCCTTCATTCCCGCCGGTTCGAAGATGTGCTGCCGCACGTAGTCCGCATAGGACTGCCCGGACGCGAGTTCCACGAGATGCCCGGCCAGCGCGAAGCCGTAGTTCGAGTAGATGGCGATATCGCCGGGCGGGCGGACGCGGGTGGGTATCTCGTTCGCGAGGTGCTCGGCGAGGGTCGGCAGTTTTTCGTCCCGTGGCGTGAACATCCGGTACACGCGGTCCTCGAAACCCGCGGTGTGGGTCAAGAGGGAGAACAGGGTGACCGGCCGGCCGGGAAAGGTTTCGGGGATCTTGAACGACTTCAGGTACGTGTTGACGTCGGCGTCCAGCGCCAGCTTGCCCTGTTCGACGAGCTGCATCGCGGCGGTGGCGGCGATCGACTTGCCGACGGAGTTGATCAGGAACCCGGTGCGTGCGGGGTCCACCTTGGCCTGAGTGTCCACTGAGGACACCCCGTAGCCTGCCGAGAACACGGTCTCGCCGCCTTTGACGACCACCACGGCGGCACCCGGAATGTGATGCTCGGCAAGGCTTCGCGGGAGGATTTCGTCGAAGACGCTGGTGGGTGTCGCGGCCTGGGCGGCCGGGGCACTCAGGGCCGTCGCGACGGTCAGCAGGGCGGCGGTGGCCGCGATCCGGAACATATCCCGAAAGTTAGGGATTTCCCCGAGGAGAAGGGATCCGGCGGGCCGCCGATCGCGAGGTGGGGCCTGCCCTACCCCGCGACCGGCACGAGGTCAGGCGGCCCGGTACTCGTCCAGCTCACTCGCCAGCTCGTCGAACACCGCGATGTTGCATTCGAAGGCCACGATGGCCTCCTCGATGAGCCGCGCGCGCTCGTCCTCGGTCCACGGCGCCGAGTTCAGCTGCTCGCGGTAGTTGTCCCGGAACTTGGGCGCGCTGCCCAGCTGATCGAAGTGGTAGAACAGCGAACCCGCGTCCGTCAGCTCGTACTTGCGCTCCAGCAGCCGCCGGATGACCTGGCCGCCGGCGATGTCGCCGAGGTAGCGCGTGTAGTGATGGGCGACGAATCCGCCGGACCAGTCCGACGCCTCGGCCACGCGCCGCGCGTAGCGCTCGGTCGAGGGCAGCGGCCGGACGGTCTCGCGCCAGTCCGGGCCGACGAGGTGTTCGAGGTCGCGTTCGAGGCTCGGCAGCCGCCGCAACTCCTCGAAGACGAACTTGCCCGCCACCGGGTCCTTCGCCAGTTGGTCGGCGGCCTGCTCGATGGCCTGGTAGATGAAGTAGTACTGGATCGCCAGCCGGGTGTACCCGTCGCGCGTGAGCTCGCCGCCGAGCAGCGCGTTCATGTACTCGGAGTGGTTGGCCCGCTCGTGGGCGGGCAGGGTGGAGGCGCGCAGGGTCGCGGAGAACGGCCCGGATTCGACGTCGGTGGTCACCGGCATGGACAGAGCCTCCAAGCATCGATCTGACATGCTGTCAGAAAGAGCGTAAGGCACAACTGCGGGTTAGGCTACCCTAATTTTTCTGGTTTCCCGGTCATCCCGACCGCTCTGAGCACGAAGCGGACGGCTCCTTCGATCGCGTCGTCCAGCCGTTCGGGTGGCACGTCGACCACCTGACGGCTGCCCAGCGCGGCGGTGATCATCGGGATCAGCACGTCGGGGTCCTCGTCCGGCACCCCTTCGGCGAGGATCTCGCGCAACTGGCCGGTGATGGGATCGGCGTGCGCGCTGATCCGCCGGTACGCGGCGGGCGCCAGCGCCGACGCGAGCGCCGTCCCCGGCGGCAGGTGGTACTCGGCCAGCACCCGCAGCTGAAGCCGGACGAAGGTCGAAAGCTTCTCGACCGGGGTGTCCGCGGTCGCGACGGCCGCCGTCAGCCGTTCGACGTACCGGGTCGCCTCGTCCTCGACGAAGGCCACCAGCAGGCTTTCCTTGTCGGGGAAGTGGTTGTACATCGCCGTGCGGCCGAGGCCCGCTTCGGCGGCGACACCCGCGAGCGTGATCGCGTCGAATCCGCGCTCGTACAGCTGCCCGCGCAGGACGTCGAACACCCTGCTGCGGACCTCGCGCCGGTGCTCCTCCAGCGACCGGCCGATGATCTTGGGCACGAGCCACCTCCCTGGAGGGAAACTCTAAGCCTCCAGCGACCAGGTGTGCACCGGCGTCTCGGTGGCCGACAGCTCCAGGTACCGGCCCAGCATCCGGTTCAGCGCCGTCTCGCGCTCGGCGCCGCGCTCCTCCGCGCGCAAGACGTACTCCCGCTGCCACGCCGCGCCGGTCCGCCGAGTGAGACACCGTTGCTCGATGATGCCCAGATAGCGCTCTCTCGCCTCGTCCGAGACGTCCGATCGGCGTAGCCCTTCGTGCGCCAGCGGCAGCAGCACCCGCAGTACCAGCTCGTCCGGCGGGATCCAGCCGATACCCGGCCAGTACAGCTGCGCGTCGAAACCCCGGCGCGCCCCCGCGTACATGTTCTCCTCGGCGGCCTGGAACGACATCTGTGTCCACACAGGACGGTCGGCCTCGGCGAGCGCCCGCTGCGCGCCGTAGAAGAAGGCCGCGTTCGCGACCATGTCGACGACGGTCGGGCCCGCGGGCAGCACGCGGTTCTCCACCCGCAGATGCGGCAGGCCGTCGACGACGTCGTAGACCGGCCGGTTCCAGCGCCAGACGGTGCCGTTGTGCATCCTCAGTTCGGTGAGTTTCGGGGCCTGCCCGGAGTCGAGCGCCTCGATCGGATCCTCGCGGTCGGTCTCGGGAAGCAGGCCGGGGAAGTACCGGACGTTCTCCTCGAACAGGTCGAAGATCGACGTGATCCACCGCTCACCGAACCACACCCTCGGCCGCACGCCCTGGTTCTTCAGTTCTTCGGGCCGGGTGTCCGTGGCCTGCAGGAACAGCGGGATCCGGGTTTCGTGCCACAGCGCCTTGCCGAGCAGGAACGGCGAATTCGCGCCGACGGCGACCTGGACGCCCGCCAGCGCCTGCGCCGCGTTCCAATGCGCCGCGAACTCCTCCGGCGCGACCTGCAGATGCAGCTGAACGGAGGTGCAGGCGGCCTCGGGCAGGATGGATTCGGAGTAGCTGCGCAGCCGCTCGGGCTGACGGCCGGGGAGCGGCGAGCCCTCCATCGAGAGCACGGTGCGCTCGCCGCGCGCGGCGAAGATCCGGTCGTTGAGCAGCGAATACCGGGCGTTGTTGGTCAGCCACTTCTGGTCGAAGTGCTCGTGCCGCAGCGTCGGGAGGATGCCGATCATCGCCAGGGAGGCGCCGGATTCCTCGGCCTTGCGGGAGGCGGCGCCCAGATAGGCGTGGAGATCGTCCTCCAGTTGCAGCGCGGACTCGCCGGCCAGCGGCCGCGGCGGCACGTTGAGCTCCAGGTTGTGCTGGCCGAGCTCGGTGGTGAACGACGGGTCGTTCAGCGCTTCGAGCACCGTGGTGTTCGTCATCGACGGGCGCAGCTCCGCGTCGACGAGGTTGAGTTCGACCTCGAGGCCGATGTTCTTGCGAGGGAAGGAAAAGCTTCCGTCGGTGAGCATACGGGCCAAGGTGTCGAGGCAGCGCTGGACCTTTCGGCGATAGCGGCCGCGATCCTGCGGCTCGGAGGGGTCCGCCGAAAGATTCTTACCCATGTTCGTCGAGCTCCTCATTGGCCACGCTCCGCGGGATCCAGGCGGGACTGCCAGGCGGCCCAACGGTTTCACGCATCGCTGTCGCCCGGCTAGCGGCCAAACTGGTGCTCTCTGTCACCAGGGGTTAACCGAAAGCAAAATACCGCCATTCGTACTACTTACCCGCAGGCGATCGGACGCAAACGGCGCGCAGCGGGCGGATGACACACTCTCCTGGTGGCAGAACTGATCACCATCGACGACCGCGACGACCCGCGGCTCGACGATTTCCGCGACTTGTCCACAGCCGATCGGCGTCCCGATAGGCCGGGTGGGCGTGGCTTTGTGATCGCCGAAGGCACCGTCGTGGTCGAGCGCCTGCTCAAGTCCCGCTATCCGGTCCGTTCCCTGCTCGGCGTGGAACGGCGATTCCGCGAACTGGGCGGCGATCTGGACGGTGTCGACGTCCCCGGCTATGTGACTTCGGCCGAGACGATGGCCGATGTGGTCGGATTCCACCTGAACCGGGGCATCCTGGCCGTCGCGGACCGGCCGGTCCCGCCGCCGACGGTCGAGGAGGTCATCGACGGTGCCCGCGTGCTCGCGGTGCTCGAAGGTGTCGGCGACCACGAGAATCTCGGCTCGCTGTTCCGCAACGCGGCCGCGCTCGGCGTCGACGGGGTCCTGCTCGGCGCCGGCTGTTCGGACCCGCTGTACCGGCGCAGCGTCCGCGTCTCGATGGGGCACGTGCTGCGCGTGCCGTTCGCGACCTTCGGTTCCTGGCCCGGCGACCTGGAATCGCTGCGGGAACGCGGTTTCCGTATCGCCGCCCTCACTCCTCGTGCGGATTCCGTTTCGCTGCGCCAGTTGCGGGACCAGACGCCGGAGAAGGTCGCGCTGATGCTGGGCGCGGAAGGCCCCGGCCTGACCGAGGAGGCCATCGCCGCCGCCGACGTCGCGGTGCGGATCCCGATGCCGGAGGGCGTCGATTCGCTGAATGTCGCCACGGCGGGCGCGATCGCGTTCTACGAGACCCGTCCACCGCTATCGTGAGCACCCGAGCGATCACGAGGAGAACCGATGGAATTGCGGATCCGTGAGGGACGCGCGGTGCTGGCCGGTCCGGGCGGCGAACGCGCGCGCGAAGTGGACCCGCATTCACTCGCGATCGGTTCGGATCTCGCTCAGGCGCTGCACGAATGGGCCAGGGTCGCGTCCGCCGTCGGCGGCACCGGTACCGAAGCGGCTTCCGTGGTCTCCCAGCGAGGCCGCCAGCTCGCCCAGCGGGTCGCCGCCACGATGGGCACGTCGGTGCGGTTCGTCGATCCCGTCTCCGGTGACGGCGTCATCATCGACCCACCCGCCCCCGCACCCCGCAACGAACTCGCCCGGCGGCTCTTCGGCACGCCGGACCCCGCCGGGGAACCGACACCGTGGCTGACCGGGCTGACCGTCTCCGCGTTCGCCGCGGCCCTGGTCGTCGTGGCGATGCTGGCACTGGCGAACACCCTCGCGCGCGAGACCAACGGCTGGCTCGCGCTGCTCGCGTCCGCCGTCGTGACCGCCGGGATCACGCCGTCGCTGTGGCTCGCGCGTCGGGTGCCGATCGTGCGATGGGCTTCCTTCGGCGCGGCGGCGGGCATCGTGATCGCGTGGATCGGCGTGCTGATCGTCGTCTTCTAAAGATCGAAAACCGTGTCGATCGGCTCGTCGTGGTCATCCTCGACGGGATCCGGCCGCGGCGCGGGCTCCCCGGTCAGCGCCCGCCGGATGGTCGCCGTGATGACCTCGCCGAGTGCGCTCGCGGTCGACGCCAGCGCCTTGTCGGTGAGCCGGACCTCGCCGATCACCCCGCCGGGCTCGACGGTCACCGTCACCACCCCGTCGGGGGAAGTCACCTCGGTCACCTCACCCACCGCGGCCAGCGCCTTGGCGTTCTCGGCCTTGCGCGCCTCGATCTCGCGCAGCTGCCAGCGCATTTCCTCGATCAGCTGGGGATTGCTGAGATCCGCCATGGTCATTCCTCCGTGGTGCCCGGGCGAAGGCTTCGCGCCACGCGGGACGCGGCCTCGGCGACCGCGGGCCACGCCTCCATCGAATCCGCGGTCACCGCAAGGATCACGACGCCGTCGCCGGTGGGCAGTGGAACCTGGAACTCCGCCTTGATCCGGGGCTGGACCAGTTGGTCCGCCCGTCCGGTGAGCTCGGGCGGAAGCCGGAATTCGCCGACCTCGATCGCCGCCAGCGCGGGACCGAGCGGTAGCCGGACCGCACGAACGTCCGCCTGCGGGTGATTTCGCCGATAGACGTTCAGCAACGCACTCGTCATCACTTCGCCGTCCGGTTCGGCCGGCCCGGTGCGGACGGACGGCAAGCGGACGGTCCCGAGGGCCAGTGTGGCCACGTGCTCAGGGCCTTCGCCGACGGCGAACCTGCCGAACAGGCAGACGCCGTTCTTCTTGAAGTAAGGGGTCAACGACCTCAGGTGAGCACTGAACTCTTCGGCATCCGTCCCGGTGGCCTCGGCCACCTTCTGGCCGAGGGCCTTCGCGATCCCCGCGTTCGTTCCGTCGTCGGCCGTCACCGGCATGCCGATGAAGCCGGGCGGCAGATCCAGGAGCAGGCCGGTCTCGGTCGAGGTCATGGATCAGCTCCAAGCCTTGTCTTCCGCGCGTTCACGTCGTCGCTCCGGGGTGTTGTCCGCGGCGACCCCCGCCTCGGCGGCGTTGCCCACCGCGACGGCTCCCCACAGGATGGGCAGCCCGTTGAAGATCGACGCCGATGCCATGGCGGCTTGCCCGGCGTCCTTGGGCCACCAGTAGTTCTTGAAGTCGTCGATCGGGCCTTCGAAGCTCAACCCGGCCACTTCGGTACCCGCGTCGGTCTGGAACTGCGCGCCCACCAAACCCAGGCCCAGGGGCTTGATCCATGGACTGTTCGGGAAAAGGGCGCCCAGGCCGGAGGTGGCCACCCCGGCCAGGTCGAACGCGATCGTCTCCGGCGAGACGTCGGCCCCGGCGAAGGCGGCCGTGGCGTGACCCGCGGTCGCGACGACCCCGAGGCTGGTCCCCACGGCGGAGACGACGTCACCAGCAGGTGGCGGAATGAACTCCCCGGCCAGGCCCAGGAGGTTGCCCGCGTCGCCCACGACGTCCGAGACCTTCGACAGGACCTCGGCGTTGTCTTGAACGGCGTCCCAGACCGCGTCCACCACGTCGGCGGTCAGATTGACCAGATCCTTGACGACGCCGGTGACCGCGTCGACGACGTCGTCCAGGAGATCAGGCTCGTCGGGGGCGAGTTCTTTCGCCTTCCGGAGCAAGTCCGCGACGCGAGCGGCGACCGAGGTGTGCTGGGCGAACAGCTCCTTTGCGGCTTCCTGAACCTCCGTGCAGCCGTCGATGGCCGCTTGGAGTTGACGTCCGGCGTTGTCGAGAAGCGCCTGCGCGATCTGCAGGGACTGCTGGTCGGTGAACGTCTGGCTCGCCAGCGCGAAGTCCGGGTTGGCACGAGCCTGCTCGGCGGCCTGGGCGGCAGCCTGGGCCCGGCGCTCCAAGTCCGCTGCTCGACGCTGCATTTCCCCGAGGTCGCGAGCCCAGCCTTCGAGTGCGTACGCGGCTTGCGCCATGGACCGCGCGGCGCCGTCCAAGTACTCGGGGAGTGGGCCGAGCCGGCGAGCGAACGCTTCGCTCGCTTCACCGGTCCAGATTCCCTGCTTGGTGACGATCTGGCGCAGCATGGTGTCGGCCTCTTCGAGGTCGCGGCTGACCGTGCGGTACTTCTCGGCCAGCTCGCCGACGCCCCCGACGTCACCGGGAGCCGGGTCGAAGCCGAGCGCGGGGTACGGGTTCCCGGTCACCTGCCGCCTCCGAGGATGTCGGTGATGCCGCCGGTGTAGCCACCGCCGACCGGGCCGCCGTCGTCACCGAGCGGAAATCGAGACGAGGGATCGGGGCCACCGGTGCCACTGGGTTTCGGCGGGCCGTCGGCAGGATCGGGAATCAGGTCACCGAGCTTGCCGAGGCCCTCGCCGAACTCTTCTTCCATCTTCCGGTACTTCTGCTGAGCGGTCTTCAGCCTTTCGGTGACGCCTTCCGCGGCTTCACCGAGCCTTCCGATGCCGAATTCCCAGGCTTCCTCGAACTCCATGCCGGATTTCGCGAGATCCGGGTTGCCGAGCGCACCCCATACGCCTCCGCCGGCGAGTTTCCTGTTCGCGTCCGCCATCCGGCCGGCGCCGGTTTCGAGATCACCGATGAGCTTGCCCAGCTCGGCGATCTTCACTGCGTACCCGGCCATGCCGTCCTCCCCTGTGAATCGGTGTCGAAGGGCTCAGGGCCGTTCGACCGTTCCGGAATCCGACGATCGTTCGTTCATCCGCGTTCCCCGGACGAAGACGATTTCGTTCTGCCATTCGTATTTGCCCCGGCGCCAGGCGGTGTAGAAGTAGCCGAAACCGGCGGCCAGCTGCGCCGCGAGCTCGGGATCGAGTCCGCTGACGATCGTGTTGACGTGGACTGCCGGGTCTCCGGCGGTGAACCGGTTCGCGAGCCACCCCACGCGAGTGGAACGCGGCACCAGGTAAATCCAGAGCGCGGCGACCACGATTGCGGGGAGCAACAGCGCAACGCCGAGGTAGAACAGCCATTCGTGCGGGGTCAGCTTGCCCACGAGCATGAGGACGCCGCACAGCAGAGCCGCGATCACGCCGGTGAACAGGGGAAACTGTGGGGAGCCCGGGTAGAACCCGCTTCGGTGCCGGGGCGGTGCGGCCGGGTCGCGCTGCAGCAGGAGAAGCCTGTCGGCACTGGTCACGAGTTCCCGGGTGATGACCATGCCGTTCTGATGGGCGAGTTCGGCGACGTACCGGCGAGCCAGCCTCACGTGCCGAAGGCTGAGCCAAACCTCGTTTTCGCCGCGGATCCGCCGGAGCAGGGCGCGTTGCCCGGCGGGGTCCGGTTTCGGCTGCCAATGGTCATAGAGGCGCCCCGGAAAGCTGTCCGGCGCGTACTGGAAACCCAGGAGGCTCGGATCGGAAGGCGGGATTTCGATATACCGCCGATCGGCGGCCATTTGCCGGATCACCTGCGGATCCATTGCCCATATCGAGGGCGAGACATGGACGACGGGACGGCCGTCGAAGTGCAGATACCGCAGTGAGCCCAGTCGGCACGCCCACTCGACGCCCAGCGAGACCGGCTGGATGCCCTGTTGCGACAGATACACCGATGATCACCCTCCCCGGCGCCGAGGGTAACCGAGTCACACGCGTTTGTAGAAACTGAGACTCGGCCCGCCCGCCTGTGTCGCGGACTGCCCGTAAAGCTCATAACCGTGGTACGCGGCGATCTGCACGACCAGGTCGGCCGGGATCTGATAGGAGCGCATCGCGAATTGCACGTGCGGGCTGCCGTCGAATTCCCGGGCCAGCCAGCCGACGCGGGTGGTACGCGGGAACAGGGTGGTGGTGAACGCGGCCGGGATGGCGCCGGCGAAAGCCGCCATGAACAGGAGGCTGACGATGGGGGCCTCGTGGCCCGACGGCATTCCGACGATCGCCGCCGCCGCGCCGAGAAGGACGAAGACGGTGACGGGTGCGATGTAGTTCAGCCAGGCGTAGCGGAACCGGAGTCCCGTGGGTGCGGGCAGGGGAAGCCGCGGTGGTGACGGATCCCGGCTGAGCAGGAGGACCCGGTCGCTCGGATCGGTGAAGTCGGCCGCGACACGCAGGCCTTCGGTCTCGGCGACCTCCGCGACACGCCGGGCGGAGAGGTTCGCGTGCTTGAGGCTGATCCAGATCCGGTCGGAGCCGCTGAGGTGGTTCAGCAGCCACCGTTCGCGGTCTTTGTCCGGTCTGTCCGGCCCGTCGAAGGCAGGGACCGGCTGGACGTGCTGCGGCGCGAACTGGAAGCTCAGGCAGCCTTGGAACATCGGCGCGATCTCCAGGTAACCGCGGCTGTGGGCGATACCTCGGAGAGCGTCGGGATCGATCCGCCATTCCATCGGTGAGACATGTGTGTACGGCGTACCGGTGAAAACCTGTAAACGCAATCGGACAGCGCGTGCGTACCAATCCTGCATGAATCCCCCTGGCCCGAGGATGCCGACGATACTGAGATCCATGACCGGTGACCCGCTCGATTCACTCAGACGGCTGTGTCTCGCGTTGCCGGAGACCTCCGAGCGGCTCAGTCACGGCGAGCCGACGTGGTTCGTCCGCGGCAAGAAGACGTTCGTCATGTACGCCGACCGTCATCACGACGACAAGGTCGCGTTTTGGTGCCCGGCGCCGCCGGGGGCGCAGGAGGAGCTGGTGGGCGCCGAGCCGGAGCGGTTCTTCCGTCCGCCGTATGTCGGGCATCGAGGGTGGCTCGGAGTGCGGCTGGACGTGGACGTCGACTGGGCCGAGATCGGGCGGATCGTCACCGACGCGTATTGCCTCGTTGCGCCGAAATCCCTGATCGCGCAGGTCCCCGGACGCACGTAATGGCCCCTCCACCGGAAGGGGCCATTACGTGCGGATTCAACCTCGTTGTGATCGGACGCCCAGAAGGACGTCTTCCCAGGATGGGACGATGGGGTGGTTCTTCTTCCCCTTCGCCCGTGGAGCGGGTTCGGCCACTTCCTCCGGCTCGTCAGCCGGAAGTGGTGGCTCGGTCTCTTCTTCGGGCTCCGCGATCGGCGCGTCGATCACCTTCGCGACCGGCTCTTCGGGGGCCGAATCAAGGGTGGGCTGGACGGCGGCTTCCTTGCCGGGGTCCAGCGCCCGAACCGTGCGCGGGGCGCGGTAGGCGTTGGGGTTGAGCAGGACTTCGGCGTTCTCGTCGAGGGCTTGCACGGTGCCGCCGTGCGCGCCGGGCGCGAACGCCCAGTGCGCGCGGTTGTCCGAGCGTCCCGCCTTCCAGCTCAGCACGACGACCCACTTGCCGTCGTCGCCTCGCCAGGAGTCCCAGGTCGCCTGGCTGTAGTCGTGGCCGCGCTGCCCGAAGGAGTGCGCCACGACCTCGCCGAGCGTCTGGACGTCGGGGCCGTCCTCGCGGACCGGATGCGCCCGCTGGGCCAGTTCGGCGGTGCGGGATCGTTCGAGGAGGACGGGGTACGCGAACCGCTCGACGCGCTGCACGGTGACGCCGGCGCTGCTCGCGACCTGCTCCACGGACTCACCGGCCCGGATTCGTGCCTGGATCTCGCGTGGCCGCATTTGGCTCTCCAACTCGATCTCGATCTGGCCGAGGCGGGTGATGTCACCCCTCGCCGCCGCTCGCAGCCTCTCGTCCGCGGGGAGCAGGAAGCGCGTGCGGCTCGCCGGGTCTTCGCACACGATGGACTTACCGTCCTCGTGCAGCCCGACCACCCGTAGCGCTCGCATTCTCGCCTCCCCGATTCTTCACCATTGTGGGTGTCCACGTTAAAACGGCGCGTCGCCTTGACGTGTGAGGCGCGCCGATGTCATGTGTCCTGCTCACTATTTTGTTCATGACGGCAAGGGGAATTCTGCGGGAGCGACGGGCGGCTCGCCGCGTGACGCGCCGGACACGCACAGTCACGATCGGGGGAATCTACGGCAGGCGCACCCGGACGGCCAGTCCGCCGCCGCGTCCGCCGGGCTCGGCGCCCGCGGTCCCGCCGTGCGCCTTCGCGATGGACCGGACGATCGACAGCCCGAGCCCCGCGTTGCGGGAGTCGCCGGTGCGGTCGCCCGACAACCGCCGGAACGGTTCGAACAGCGCGGGCACGGCGTCCAGCGGCACCTGCGGGCCGGTGTTGCGCACGACCAGCGCCGGATCGACGCCGATGTCGACGTGGACCCAGCCGCCCTCGCGGTTGTAGGTGATGGCGTTGTGCACCAGGTTCGTGACCAGCCGCTCCAGCAGGACGGGATCGCCGGACACCGTCCGCGGCCGCAGCCTCGACTCCACCGTGACGCCCGCTTCCTCGGCCATGGCCGACGCCGACCGGATCACCGTCGCCGCGACCTCGTCCAGCCGGACGGGCCCGCGCGCGGCCAGGCCCCGGTCACTGCGGGCGAGCACGAGCAGGCCCTCGATCATCCGTTCGCTGCGTTCGTTGGTGTAGATCAGGTGTTCGCCGAGTTTCCGGACCTCGGGGCTCGCGTCGGGATCGGCCATGGCCACCTCGACCAGCGTGCGCTGCACCGCGAGCGGGGTCCGCAGCTCGTGGGAGGCGTTGGCGACGAAGCGTTTCTGGCTGTCGAACGACACGGCGAGCCGGTCGAGCATGCCGTCGAAGGTGTCGGCGAGTTCCTTGAGTTCGTCGTCGGGGCCGTCGAGATCGATACGCCGGTCGAGGTTTTCGACCTCGAGTTTCCGTGCGGTGGAGGTGATCGCGTGCAGCGGCCGCAGTACCCGGCTCGCCATCAGCCAGCCGAGCAGTACCGCGAGGCCGCCGGCGATCGCCAGCGCCACCAGTGATTGCCACAGCAGGGTCGAGAGGACATCCGAACGGTATTCGGTGATCGAGGTCGCGACCAGCTGGGTGGCCTGAGCGCGCTCCACGGGAAGGAAGGCCGTGGTGTCCATGGGGTACGCGCGCTGGACCGCGATGCCGGCGGCGTCGCTCGCGAACGACGCCGTATCCGGCAGCGTCGAACTCACCAGCAGGTAGTTGACGATGAGCAGGGCGAGCCCCACGAGCAGGAACGCGCCGCCGTAGAGCGCCGTCAGCTTGGTGCGGACGGAGAGCCGGAGCGGTTTCACGATCCGAACCGGTAGCCGGCGCCGGGCACGGTCTCGATCAGCGGCGGTTCACCGAGTTTGCGCCGCAACGTCATCATCGCCACCCGGACGGCGTTCGTGAACGGATCGGCGTGTTCGTCCCAGGCCTTCTCCAGCAGGTCTTCCGCGCTGACCACGGTCCCTTCGGCGCGCATGAGCACTTCCAGTACGGCGAACTCCTTGGGGGACAGGGGAAGGAACCGGCCGTCGCGCGACGCCTGGTGCCGGGGCAGGTCGAGGACCACGCCGCCGCGCTCCAGTACCGGCGGCAGCGCCGGCCGCGCGCGCCGCGACAGCGCCTGCACCCGCGCGACGAGTTCGGCGAACGCGAACGGTTTCGTCAGGTAGTCGTCGGCGCCGAGACCCAGCCCGGCGACCCGGTCGTTGACGTCGGCCGCGGCCGTCAGCATGAGGACCCGCGCCTCGCCGCCGGTCCCGATCACCGCGGCGCAGACCTCGTCGCCGTGCACGAGGGGGAGATCCCGGTCGAGGACGACGACGTCGTAGCCGTGCACGCCGACCCGATCCAGGGCCTGCGCGCCGTCGTAGCAGACGTCGACGGCCATGGAGAACCGTCGCAGGCCCTCGGCGATCGTGTCCGCCAGCAGCCGCTCGTCTTCCACCACCAGCACTCTCACCTGCCCAGTCTGCCCCGGAGGGAGGTAAGCGCGGGATAAGCGCGGGCGGCGGAAGTCCCGTTTCACGCCAAGGGGTGCCGATCTGTGGTGTCGCGAAAGCCACTTTGGGGACGTCAGATGTCCCGAAAGTGGCTTTCGCGACATCGCCGGCTCCGGTGAGCGTGGATCAGCCGATGGGTGGCGTCGAAGACGGAACTCGCGTGTTCGGAGCCGTAACTCGCGTGCTTGAAGTCGTAACTCACGTGATCGGAGCCGTAACTGCGTGATCCGGCTCCAAGCACGCGAGTTACGACTTCGAACACGTCTCCTCGCTGTAGGGCTGTTCCGCTGACTGGGACGGTAAGCGCGGCATAAGCGACTTCGCTTACCGCGCCGGAATCGCCCGCTCCGTAGAAATCGGTGCGCCAAGACGACCGAAGGAGCAGCGATGCGGAAACGACCGATGGCGGTACTGATCGCCGGAGCGGTCCTCGCGCTGGTGGCCGGCTGTGGCGGTGGCGGGGACGGCGGCGACAAGGTCGCCTCGATCTCGTCGCCGCAGGCGCCCGGCGCCGCCGGTGACGGGAAGCAGGCCGACAACGTGTCCGACGAGGACAAGATGCGCAACTTCGCGAAGTGCATGCGCGAGCACGGGATCGACATGCCGGACCCCCAGACCAATGGCGACGGGCAGAACTCGATCACCATCGAGGCGGGCGAAGGCAGGCCGGACGAGAACAAGATGAAGGCCGCGAGCGACGCGTGCCGGAAGCTGCTGCCGAACGGTGGCGAGATCAAGCCGCCCACGCCGGAAGAGCTCGACAAGATGCGCAAGGAAGCCAAGTGCATGCGCGAGCACGGCATCGATTTCCCGGATCCCGAGCCCAGTGGCAAGGGCGCCGCCATCGCGCTGGGCGACGCGAGCGGTGATCCCAAGAAGTTCGAAGAAGCGGCGAAGGCCTGCGGTCTCGGCATGACGATGAGGGCGGCCCCGGCGAAATGAGCGAACACGAAGGACCCGGCGGCGCACGGCGTTCGCGCCGGACGCGCTGGTTCGTCATCGCGGCGGTACTCGTCGTCGTGGTCGGGACGATCTCCGTGGTCGTGCTGACCAGGGTCACGTCGGAGGCCCAGCAGGTCGGGCAGGCGCCGCCGCCGGTCGAGACCGCGAAGGTCGAGAAGACCGACCTGCAGGAGGAAGAGGAAGCGAACGGAACTCTGGGCTACGGTGCGGAAAACTCCCTCGCCGGCCGGAAACAGGGCACCATCACGTCCCTGCCGGACGCGGGTGCGGTGCTCACCCGGGGCAAGACCGTGTACGGCGTCGACGCCAAACCGGTGCCGTTGTTCTACGGCACGTTGCCGTTCTTCCGCGACCTCGCGGAGGGGGCCGCGGACGGCCCGGACGTCAAGCAGCTGGAAGAGAACTTGAAGGCGCTCGGTTTCGGCGGTTTCGGCACCCCGGACAAGAAGTTCACCTCGGCCACCGCCGCCGCGCTCAAGAAGTGGCAGAAGTCGCTGGGCCTGGAGCAGACCGGGGCGTTCGGACAGGGCGACGTCGTCCTCGCGCCCGGCGAGATCCGGGTTTCGCAGGTCACCGCGCAACTCGGCGGTCCCGGCGGCGGCGAACTCCTGAAGTACACCGGCACCGAGCGCCTCGTCGAGGTCAAGCTCGACGCCGCCAAACAGGCCATCGCGAAGGAGGGGGACAAGGTCGGGGTCGACATCACCGGCGGCAAGCGCACGACCGGTGCGATCACCGAGGTCGGCAAGGTCGCGGAAACCGGCAAGGACAGCGCCGGACAGGACGACGGCAAGCCGAAGATCAAGGTGAAGATCAAGCTGGACGATGCCGCCGCCGTCGGATCGCTCGATTCGACGCCCGTGTCCGTGCGCTTCACCAAGGAAGTCCACAATGGAGTGTTGGCGGTTCCCGTCGGAGCGCTGCTCGCGCTCGCCGAAGGTGGATACGCCGTCGAGGTCGACGAAGGCGGCAACCGGCGTCTCATCGCGGTGAAGACCGGTTTGTTCTCCGGCGGCCGCGTCGAAATCAGCGGTGCCGGCCTCGTCGCCGGGATGCGGGTGGTGACGACCTCATGACCCCGGTGCTGGACGTGCGCGGCGCCTCGCGTACCTATCCCGGTGGGGTCCGGGCACTGCACGAGGTTTCCCTGTCCATTCAGGACAGAGAAATGGTCGCCATCGTCGGCCCGTCCGGCTCCGGCAAGTCGACCCTGCTGCAGTTGATGGGCACGCTCGACCGGCCGACCAGCGGCGTCATCGAACTGCGCGGGCACGACGTGGCGAAACTGCCCGACCGCAAGCTTTCCGCGCTGCGATCGCGGTGGATCGGGTTCGTGTTCCAGCAGTTCTTCCTCAGCGAGGGGGTGAGCGCGGTCGACAACGTCGCGACGGGGCTGCTGTACGCGGGGGTGCCGCGGCGGAAACGGCATGAGCGCGCACTGGCCGCGCTCGACCGGGTCGGTCTCGCGCATCGGGCCGGCCATTTCCCGAACGAGCTCTCCGGCGGGGAACGGCAGCGGGTGGCGATCGCGCGGGCGGTCGTCAACTCGCCGTCGATCCTGCTGGCCGACGAGCCGACCGGGAACCTCGACACGGGCAACGGGGCGGCGATCCTCAATCTGCTGGCCACGTTGAGCTCGCAGGGGACGACGGTCGTGATCATCACGCACGACCGGGAGATCGCGGCGGGCATCCCGCGGCGCATCGAGCTGCGGGACGGCCGGATCAGGCTCGACACCGGGACGGGGGTGCTGGTGTGAGCGCGCCCGTCGCCGACAAGACGCCGACGCCGAATCCGGCCAGGCTCGGCCCGCATGACGTGCTGAATCTCGGCGCGCACGGGATGCGGACGCGGCCGATGCGGGCGGTGCTGTCCGCGCTCGGCATCGGGATCGGGATCGCCGCGATGGTGGCGGTGCTCGCGATACCGGCGTCGGGCGCGAAGGCGTTGCAAGACCAGCTGGCCGCGCTCGGGACCAACCTGCTCACCGCGGGGCCGGGCAAGACGATGTTCGGCGGCGACGCGACCCTGCCGGACAGCGCGGTGCCGATGGCGAAGCGGATCGCCCCGGTGACGGCGGCCTCCGCGACCGGGATCACCAGCGCGACCGTGCGGCGTACCGACAAGATCGACAAGGACGAGACGTCCGGTCTCGGTGTCTACGCGGCGACCCCGGACCTTCTCGACGTCATCGGTGGGGCCGTCCGCGACGGGCAGTTCCTCCGTGACGCCACTCGCGACTACCCGGTCGTCGTGCTGGGGTCGGTCGCGGCCGCGCGGCTCGGAATCGACCACATCGACCCGGCCAAGCCGCCGCAGGTGTTCATCGACGGGAAGTGGTTCACCGTGGGCGGCATCCTCGGGCCGACGCCGCTGGCGCCCGAGATCGAGCGCTCGGTACTGGTGGGCTGGGACGCCGCCAAGCGGCTCCTCGACTTCGAGGGGCATCCGACCACCGTGTACCTGCGGGCGAAGGACGCGCAGGTCGAGAACGTGCGTTCGGTGCTCGCGCAGACGATGAACCCGGAGGCGCCGAACGAGGTCGAGGTGCGCCGTCCGTCGGAGGCGCTGGAGGCGCAGAAGCTGACGGAGGACACCTACAGCGCGCTGTTCCTCGGGCTCGGCGGGGTGGCGCTGCTGGTCGGCGGCGTCGGGGTGGCCAACACGATGGTGATCTCGGTGCTGGAACGACGCCGGGAGATCGGCCTGCGTCGCGCGCTCGGCGCGACGAAACGGCAGGTGAGAGGCCAGTTCCTGGCCGAGTCGGTGTTGC
The DNA here is from genome assembly GCF_019330265.1 of Amycolatopsis sp. TNS106. NCBI lineage: Bacteria > Bacillati > Actinomycetota > Actinomycetes > Pseudonocardiales > Pseudonocardiaceae > Amycolatopsis > Amycolatopsis sp. TNS106. The sequence goes on from NZ_CP024972.1 coordinate 7,277,804, forward strand.
TGTCCGGGCTCGGCGGGATCGCCGGTGTCCTGGTCGGCGTGCTGGTGACGTCGGGGTACGCGCTGAGCCAGGGCTGGCCGGCGGTGCTCCCCGTCGGCGCCCTGCTCGGCGGGGTCGGGGTCTCGGCTCTGGTCGGTGCCGTCGCCGGCGCCTATCCGGCGATGCGCGCGGCGCGGCTCCCGCCGACCCAAGCCCTGGCCTGACCACGCAATTCGGCACCTGGTTGCGAAAGTGCGCAGCGCGTACTACCGCAACCAGGTGCCGAATTGCGGGGTAGCGGTGGGTAATCTCGCCGGGTGCTGGTGGGACTGTCGGGGCGGAAACTCGCGGGGGCGTTGATCGCGCTCGAAGTCGTCGTGGTCGGCGTGCTGTTCACCCTCAAGGTGTTCGACGGCCAGGACCTCGAGGTCTACATCGGCGGCGCGCGGCTCCTCGTCGAGTCGGGTGACCCCTACGGCGCGTGGGTGCAGACGCACGGGGGCTGGCTGCCCTTCACCTACACGCCGTTCGCGGCCGCGGTGTTCCTGCCCGGCACGCTGCTGTCCGCCGCGCTGGCCACGCGACTGGTCGGGCTCGCGTCGATCATCGCGGGCGGCATCGTCGTGTACGTCTTCGTGGCGACGCTCAACGGCTCGCTCGCCGACCGAACCGCGGTAAGGGGTCGCGCCATCGCCGTCCTGGCGGCGATCGGGGCGCAGGCCGTCGGCGGCATCATGGAGCCGGTCCGCTCGACGCTCGGCTTCGGCCAGGTCAACACGCTGCTGATGCTGATCGTCGTCCTCGACGCCCTGCTGCCGGGCCGCGCCCGCACGAAGGGCCTGCTGATCGGCGTCGCCGCGGCGATCAAGCTGACCCCGGCCTTCTTCATCCTGTTCTTCCTGTTCCGCAAGGACTTCCGCTCCGCGGCCCGGGTCGTGGCCGGATTCCTCGGGGCGGGCGCGCTGATGTTCCTGGTCGCGCCGGCCGCGTCCGCGAAGTTCTGGACGAACATCCTCTTCGACACCGGCCGGATCGGCGATCGCGGCTACGTCGGCAACCAATCGCTGCGCGGGATGCTCGCGCGGTTCGGGCTCGGCTCGGCGGAAGACGTCGTGTGGGTGCTGGCCTCGATCGCCGTGGTCGCGCTGACCGCGTTCGTGATCGTGCGCGTCGCGGAGCCGGTGTTCGCGCTGACGGCGTGCGCGATCGGCGGGCTGCTGGTGTCGCCGGTGTCCTGGACGCACCACTGGATCTGGTGCGTGCCGATCCTCGCGCTGCTGATCTGGGCGCGATCGGTCGTTTCCTACGCCCTCGCGGCCGTGACGGTGGCGCTGTTCGTCATCGCGCCGATGTGGCTCGCGCCGCGGCCCGCCGGGAGCTTCGGCTGGTGGCTGGCGACGGAGTCCTTCGTGCTGTACGGCCTTCTGCTACTGCTGGTGCTGCTGTCCGTGAAGGCCTCCTTGAGGGACCCAGAGTCCCTCAAGGAGGCCTTCACGGACAGCTAGCTAGCTCAGCCCAGGCGCTCGACGACGTACTCGATGCTCTGGGTCAGCTTCGTGATGTCGTCCGGGTCGATGGCCGGGAACAGGCCGACGCGCAGCTGGTTGCGGCCCAGCTTCCGGTACGGCTCGGTGTCGACGATCCCGTTGGCGCGCAACACCTTCGCGACCGCCGAAGCGTCCACCTCGTCGGCGAAGTCGATGGTGCCGACGACCTGCGAGCGCAGCGACGGGTCGCTGACGAACGGCGTCGTGTAGCCGGTCTTCTCGGCCCACTCGTACAGCCGGGTCGACGAGTCGCGGGTGCGCGAGGTGGTCCACTCGAGACCACCGTTCGAGTTCATCCACTCGATCTGGTCGGCCAGCAGGAACAGCGTCGACACCGCCGGGGTGTTGTACGTCTGGTCCTTGCGGGAGTTGTCCAGCGCGGTGGTCAGCGACAGGAACTCGGGGATCCAGCGGTCGCTCGCGCCGATCTCGCCGATGCGCTCGACAGCGGCGGGCGAGGCCAGCGCGATCCAGAGGCCTCCGTCGGAGGCGAAGGACTTCTGGGGCGCGAAGTAGTAGACGTCGAAGTCCTCGGCCTTGACCGGCAGGCCGCCCGCGCCGGAGGTGGCGTCGATGGCGATCAACGCGTCATCGCTTGCTGTGAGGTTTTCGGGGCGGCGCACCGGCACCGCGACACCGGTCGAAGTCTCGTTGTGCGCCCAGCCGACCAGGTCGGCGCCGGCTTCGTAGGCGATCTCGGGTGCGCTGCCCGGGTCGGCCTTGACGACGATCGGGTCGGCGAGGAACGGGGCGCCCTTGGTCACCGTGGCGAACTTCGAGGAGAACTCGCCGTAGGTGAAGTGCTGCGCACGTTCCCGCACGAGCCCGAAGGCGGCGGCGTCCCAGAATGCGGTCGTCCCGCCGTTGCCGAGGACCACTTCGTAGCCTTCGGGCAGGGAGAACAATTCGGACAGACCCGCACGCACGCGGCCGACGAGGGACTTCACCGGCTTCTGACGGTGCGAGGTGCCGAGGTAGGTGGCACCGGATTTCGCCAGGTTGGCGAGCTGCTCGTCACGGACCTTGGACGGTCCGCAGCCGAAGCGGCCATCGGCAGGCTTCAGGTCCGCGGGGAGGGTCAACTCAGGTGCGTCGGTCATGTGCCCAGTCTCTCAGGTCGGGACGGGCCTGCTGAAAGTCGGTGCGGCCTGTCCGGCATGTGGGATTCGCGGACCGGCTCCCGGCAGCGCCGACCGGCGGGTAGCTTCTCGCTTCATGGCGACAGTGCACGAACGTTTCCCCGTGCCCCCCGAGGCGTTGTGGCAGGCCCTTCCCAACGGGGTCGACGCGGTCAAGGGGCAGGCCCCGTTCTACGACGCGGCGGCCGGGTATGTCACCTTCTCGACCAAGCTCGGCTTCTTCAGCTACGGGCAGACGGTCACCGTGAAGGTGGAGCGGACGACGGAGGGCTCCGGTCTGGCGATCCAGACGAGCTTGAAGTTCGGCTTCGTCGATTGGGGCGAGGGCAAGCGCATCGCCCGCAAGTTCATCGCGGCCGTCGGCGCGGCGGTCGGGCACACCCCGGCGGCCTGATGCCCGGCCCGTGGAGACCTAGATGGGGTTTCCTGCTCCTGTACTTCCTCGGGCTCGGCGGGCACTGGATCTTCCGCGACTGGGACGACACCGCCACGATCGGCGCGATCGTCGGTTTCGTGGGCGCGCTCGTGCTCGTGTTCGTCCCGGGCCTGCCGCCCTGGATGCACGGAGACCTCCCGGGGGAGCGCTCTTCGCCGAGGATCCGCCAGTGGTGGGCGGCGCTGCGGTACACGATCCGCCGCCGTGAACGTGTCCTCGACGTGGTACTCGGGCCGTGGGCGCTGGCCACCGCCACGCTGGACCCGCACGCCGAGACCGCGCGCGGGTGGGTCGTTCTCGACGGCCGTCCGGCGAAGTTCGTCATCGAGGACTGTGCGGACGAACTCGCCCAATCACTGCGCGGAACGCGCCGGATGTGGGTCGTCGGCGATGCCTACTACGGCGACGTCCTCGTATGCGCGGACGGCGGCCGTGAGTTCACGACCGCCGCCATCCGCTTTCGTTAGCGCCAGCCCTCGGGGTCGACGCCGCCCGGGATGGGCGCGGCCGGGTCGAACGGGGTCCGCGAGAAGATGAACGTCGCGAGATCGAGGTGGTTCGGCTTCCCCGCCGAGTCCCGCCCGACTCGCAGCGTTTCGCCCGCGTAGTAGGCGTCGAGCCCGACCCAGGTGTCCTCGCCCACCGGTGCGAACCGTGACGCGCGGCCGGGGCCGTCGGTCGGCGCGAGGGAGAACAGGCCGCCCGGGAGCAGGCGCAGGTGGTACGGCGTCGGCCCCCAGTGCCACAGCCCGGTCAGCTCTAGCAGCTTCGGGTCCACAGTGGACGGTTGCCATTCCGCGGGCATGGCGGGCTCGTGCTGTTCGGTCAGCTTCATCAGGTCGAGGCAGAGCTGCGTGATGCCGACGCCCGCCGTCGAGTTCGTCAGCACCAGCGCGCCGATGCCCGCGTTCGCGTCGACCAGCGAGCAGGCGAGGAACCCCGGCATCGACCCGGTGTGCCCGGCCAGCCGCCTGCCCTCCGTGCGGACCAGCATGACACCGAGGCCGAACCCGGTGGTCCAGGCGTCGCCGTCGTCCACGGTGACCATTTCGCGCATCTCCGCGACGGTCTGCTCGCTGAGCACGCCGCCGGTGTGGCCGCCGAGGAACGACGTCCAGCGGGCGAGGTCGGTGATCGTCGACCACAGCTGCCCGGCGGGTGCCATCGCGCCCGCGTCCGGCGACGGCTCCGGCATGAGGAGATCGGCGAAGGGGTGCACCGCGAATCCGCTCGCGTGCGCGCCTTCGGGATGCGGCGACGTCCGGGTCATGCCGAGCGGGCCGAGGATCTCGGCGCGGACGACGTCGAGCCACGACTGACCACGGTGGCGGGCGACCAGCTCGCCGAGCACGCCGTAGCCGACGTTGCTGTAATGGAACTTGCTGCCCGGCCGCAGCCGCGTCGCGCCGTCCTTGAGGCTCTCGACGAGCGCGTCCCAGTCGGCGCCGACCGTGCGCTCCCACCAGGAGCCGGGCGATTCCGCGGTCAGCCCGGAGGTATGCGACAGCAGCTGCGCGATGGTGGCCGAGCCGAACGCGGTGCCCGGCAGGTGCTGCTCCAGCGGGTCGTTGAGGTCGAGCTTGCCTTCGTCACGCAGCCGCATGACCGCCGTCGCGACGAGTGTCTTGGTGATCGAGCCGAGCCGGTACTGCGTGTCGGCGCCGGGTGTCTCGCCGTCGACGCGTCCGCGCCCTCCTGACCAGGCGAGTTCCCCGTCGCGGACGACGGCGGCGACGATCGACGGGGCGCGGCACGAGGATTGCTCGTGCGCGAGGCGGCGTAGCAGCGCCAATTCGGTCGAGGCAAGCATGGGACGCATTCTGCCTACCCGAGCAGGCCCAGTCGCATAGCGGTGGTCACAGCGGCCGTGCGGTCCGAAACGTCCAGTTTGCCGAACGTGCGCAGCAGGTGGGTCTTGACCGTCGCCTCGCTGATGTGGAGCGTCCGGCCGATCTCGGCGTTCGTGCTTCCCCGCGCCACCAGCCGGAGCACTTCGATCTCGCGCGCCGACAACGGCGATGCCGTCGGGTTGCGCACGCGGTTCACGAGCTTCCCGGCCACCGAAGGCGCCAACACCGTCTCGCCGCGTGACGCGGCACGGATCGCACCGGCGAGCTCCGCGCGCGAAGCGTCCTTCAGCAGGTACCCGGAGGCGCCTGCTTCGACAGCGCGCAGGATGTCCGCGTCCGTCTCGTAGGTGGTGAGCACGACGACCCGCTGGCCAGGCCGGTCGGCGAGGATCTTCCGCGTCGCGCCGACGCCGTCGAGACCGGGCATCCGCAGGTCCATGAGGATCACGTCCGGCTGCTTGACCCGGCTCAGCGCGACGGCCTCGTCGCCGGAGCCCGCTTCGCCGACGACGCTCAGGTCCGGCTCGGCCTCCAGCATGCCGCGCAGGCCTTCCCGCACCACGGGGTGATCGTCGACCAGCATGATCGTGATCACGCGGGCACCTCCAGTTCCAGCGTCGTCCCCGCGCCGGGCCGACTCGTCAGTCTCACGATGCCACCGACCTGATCGGTGCGCGCCCGAATCCCCGGCAGACCGAAGCCGCCGGCGGGCGCCACGGGGTCGAATCCGGCGCCGTCGTCGGTCACGGTGAGGCGGACTCGTCCGTCTACAACGGACAGACGTAGCGAGACCGTGGTGGCGCGGGAGTGCTTGCGGATGTTGCTCAGCGCCTCCTGCGCTCCTCGCAACAGGACGACCTCGGTGGCCATCGGGAGCGCGGGCAGCGGGCCGTCGACGTCGATCGACGCCTCGATACCGGTCTCCTCGGTCAGCCGTTCCGCCTGACGGCGCAACGCTTCTTCCAGCGAAGCGGCGGCCAGCGCCGACGGTGCCTGCGCCGCGACCATCGCCCGCGCCTCCGCCAGGTTCTCCCGCGCCGTCCGGGCCGCGAGTTCCAGGTGACGGCGGGCCGCCTTCGGATCGGTGTCCATTTCGGACTCGATCGCCTGGGTGAGCGTGACGATGCTGGTGAAGCCCTGCGCGAGCGTGTCGTGGATCTCGCGGGCCATGCGCTCGCGTTCGGCGGCCGTCCCCGCCTCCCGCGAGAGCCGGGAAACCTCCGCCTGGCTGGCTTTCAGCTGTTCGATCAGCGCCGCCCTGCTCTTGCTCTGCTGGATGATCTGGGTGGTGTAGCGGCCGGCGAGGAGGCTGAAGATGATCAGGATCGCCGTCATCGGCAGCAAGACCGGCTGTTCGTCGAGCCCGCCCCGCACGAGCAGGGAAGCCGGGCTCGACAGCACCGCAGCCGTGGTGAGGATCGACGCGGTCTTCGTCGGCATCGTCATGTACAGCACGGGGCAGACCAGGAACAGGACGAAGCTCGAGGTGCCCGACGCGAACACGGCCCCCAGTGTGAAGAGCATCATCACCCCGGCGAACAACCAAGGTGTGTGGTCGTAATCCGGGCCTTTGACGAGGCGGCGTCCCCGGACCAGGTAGGTCACGCCGAGCCCGGCCAGGCACAGGAGCGCGACCGTTTTGCCCGTCGTCGCCCCGTCTTCGAGAAGGACCAAGGCCGTCGTCGCGACGAAGGTGACCCCGAAGAGGACTTCCCAGAGCCAGTAGAACCGCTCCCAGGCGTTCACCTGCCCTCGTTCGACCAGCGGAACGTCAGCTTCGCCAGCAGCAACCCCGCGACGCACCACGCCGTCAGCACCAGTGCCACCATCGGAAGTTCCCATGTCCCCGCCATCTCCTGTGTCGCGGCTTCGGCCGGCAGGAACACCGAGCGGAAGCCCTGGCAGATCCACTTCACCGGGAAGAACGAAGCGATGTCGACCATAACCTTCGGAAGAGTGGTGATCGGCGTGACGAACACCCCGGAGATGAACTGCAGCGCGAGGTAGATCAGGTTGGTCACCGCGACCGCGCCGCTGACCGTCCTGGTGACCGAGCCGAGGGCGATCCCCAGCAGCGTGCAACCGGTGATGCCGAGGAGAAAGACCCAAAGCGCGGTCAGCAGTTTCGCCGGATCGGTGGGCAGTTCCAGATCGAACAGCAGGCTGCCCACGATCGACATCAGCACCACCTGCGCGATGCTGGTGAAGCCGACCAGGATGATCTTGCCGAGGAAGTAGGACGCTGCAGGCATCGGCGTGCCACGCAGCCGTTTCAGCGCGCCGAGCTCGCGATCGGACGCGAGGTTGATCCCGATGCTGGTGAAGGACGTCGAGACGATGCCGGAGCCGATCATGCCCGCGGCCAGCACCTGGCCGGTGGTGATCGCCATGCCGGGCATCGAGGTGTTCAGCATCGAGCCGAGCAGGATCATCAGCAGCGACGGGAAGGCGAAGGTGAAGATCACCTGCTCCCGGATGCGGAAGAACTGTTTGATCTCCGCGGCGCCCCGGGCGAGACCGAGCGAGAAGGTGCCCGGCAGGGTCAGCGTGCTCATCGGGCTTCTCCGATCAGGTCGAGGTAGATGTCTTCGAGGGTGGGGCGGTGGACGGTCAGCTCCGGCGGCTCGCGGCCGTCGGCGGAGAGCTCGCGGATCAGCTTGGCCGGGAAGTGGGTGCGCTCCTGGTGGCCGCCGCGCTCGTCGGTCCAGCGGACGGTGGCCTCCGCGGTCGCCCGGCCGCCGAGCGTCTGCGGCGTCCCTTCGGCGACGATCTCCCCGCGAGTGATGACCGCGACGCGGTCGGCCAGCGCCTCGGCCTCGTCGAGATAGTGGGTGGTGAGCAGGATCGTGGTGCCTTCGCGGGCGAGATTCCTGATCAGTTCCCAGAACTGGCGGCGGGCCGCCGGATCGAACCCGGTCGTGGGCTCGTCGAGGAACACCAGCTCGGGCCGCCCGATGATCCCGAGCGCGACGTCCACACGACGCCGTTGCCCGCCGGAAAGGCTTTTGACGCGGGCGCCGGCTTTCTCGGTCAGTCCGACCTTCTCGATCACTTCATCGGTGTCGTGGGGATTCGGGTAATAGCGGGCGAAATGCCGGACCGTCTCGGCGACGGTGAGTTCGGCGGCGTCGTTGGCCGTCTGCAACACGATCCCGAGCCGCGCCCGCCAAGCCCGGCCCGCCGTGCCGGGATCCTCGCCGAGGACGTCGACCTCGCCTTCGGTCCGTTCGCGGTGACCCTCCAGGATCTCGACCGTCGTCGTCTTGCCCGCGCCGTTGGGGCCGAGCAGCGCGAACACTTCGCCCTGCTCGATGTCGAGATCGATACCCCCGACGGCCGTGTGGCCCGGATACTCCTTGCGCAGGCCGCGCACTCTCACTGCCGTTTTCATACCTCGATCGTGCTGTGCGGGCCCGGTCGCGCGGGACGTCCGCTGGACTGAACCCGGTTGTCAACCGATCGATGGACACCGGTGTACCCCCTGCTTCGCAATTAGTCACCTACTTGCGTCGGCCGGCCCGGAGTGCGGTCTTGACGCGAGCGACCATGCCCTTCGGATCCCCGTACAGCTCCTCTTTCGTGATCACGACGAATCTCCAGCCGTCGGCTTCCATGAGTGCCCGTCGTTCGGAGTCGAAGTGGGGTTGCTCCCCTTCGAAATGCCAAGCGCCGTCGTACTCGATGGCGAGTTTCGCCTTCCGGATCGCGAGGTCGAGGCGTCCGAGGAACCGTCGATCGCGGTACACCTCCACCTGCGGTTCCGCCTCGATGTCGTGAATCCACAGCCAGACCCGGACCTCGGATTCGGGGATGGATTCGGCTCTCGCGTCGGAAAGCGCCAGCGCCTTCCGCGCCCTGACGATGCCGTGGTCGTGACGATGCCCGAGGTAGTTTTCGAGCTGTTCGCGTTCGATGAATCCGGCATGAAGCAGCGCGTCGACCAGACCGACCGCCCGGGGAAACGAGCGATGGAGCCGGGTGTTGGACAAGATGTCCATGGTCATGCGCAGCGGGCTCGCGATCCGGCCGTCTCGCCAAGGCTCGAAATCCTCACCGATCAACCGGGATCGTTTCAAGTACATCCCACGCTGGAAATGGAACCCTTCCTCCTCAGGTATGACGAACTCGACCGGATCGTTGTCGAGGGCGAACGGGAAACCGCGCACTGTCGCGGCCGAACAGCCGGTCAGTACCGCGCCGGAGGGTGCGGCGAGGATCGCCGCCTTGCACCGGAGCACATGATCCTGCGGGATGCGGATCGGCACGTAGACGTTCTGGAACAGCCGGTTGTAGGGCCCCGATCGGAGCTGTGAACGGGTGATGTCACCTTCGCTGATGGCGCGGCTGCCAAGGAAGGGACCGCTGAAGTCGGCGACTTCCGCGTAGTGGCTTCTGGACATGATCCGACGATGACATCCGTCGCTGACACCAAGGCCGTCCCAAGATCGACTTCGGCTCAGTTGTCCACAACGGCCCACGCCTGTGCGTAACTCGTCTGACCTGGCGCAAGTAGGTGACTAATTGCGGGGAGTGAGCAGGGTGCGTACGGAGGTTTCGAGGGAAGGAAGGAGTGCGGCGGGGTCGGCGGAGGTGAGCATCCGGTTCGCGAAGCCGTCGGTGAGGGCGAGGACGGCATCGGCCAGGTCGGCGGCCGTGAGGTCGTCGCGGACATGGCCCGCCGACTGCGCTTTCGAGAGGTACTGCGTCGTGATCTCCGCGAGTTCGTCGTAGCCGGTGCGGATGAACTCGGCCCACGACGGCCGGACGGCGGCGCGGGCGGTGAAGGCGTTGATGACGATCACCTCCGCGCGGCGCTGCTCGTCGAGCGGCATCGCCTCGATCAGCAGGCGCAGCAGCAGGTCCAGCAGGTTGCCGGACTGATCGAGGGTGTTCCAGCGCTGTTCCAGGAACTCGCTCGTCATGTCGAGGGCGAACCGGAACAGGTCTTCCTTGGTGGAGAAGTACTTCTGCACCGCGCCCGCGGACACTCCGGCTTCGACGGCGACGGAACGCACGCTCACGGCCTCGACGCCCTCGCGTGCGACGATGCGCAGGAGGGCGCCGGCGATCTCGCGGCGACGTTCGGCGCGGTCCACGATCTTCGGCACGGACGCATCCTCCTCTCCCGTGGCGGTCGGACCGCGACCGTGTGGTTTTCAGGTCGTCCAACGCACTGAAATCCACACGGTCCCTATCGCGAGGGGGTGTGTGGAAATAGAGACGTTGAGCGTCCCTATTTCCACACAGCTCTTACTCTGCGTCACCCCTCCGCTTCGCTTGCCCGCCCGACGCCCTTTAGAATACAGTCGTATTCGAACAGGGGGTACTGGGTGGATGAAGTAGCGCAGAAACGCAGGGCGGAGGAGAACCAGCTCGCCGCCGCGCTGACCAAAGGACCGGCGGAGGTTCTCGATTTCCTCCTGCCGTTGTGGGTGGGGAGCCAGCTCGGCGCGTCGGCCGCCGAGGTCGGGGCGCTGACGGCGCTGGAGACACTGGTGTCGTTCGTGGTCCGGCCGATCGCGGGTTCCCTCGCGGACCGGTTCGACCGCGGTCGGATCGCCGCCGTCGGCGCTGTCCTCTATGGACTGTCCTTTGTGGTCTACGCGGTGACACCGGGGATCGGGATCGCCTATCTGGCAGCGGTTCTCGGCGGCGCGGGCGGCGCGCTGTTCTGGGTCGCGTTGCGGGCTCGCGTGGGGGAAGGGCTCGCGAGGGACGACGGCGCGTTCAGCAAGCTGTTCGCGGCCGAAGGCGGCGGGACGTGGATCGCGTTCGTGGTCGCGCTCGCCGCCATCGCCTGGATCGACTACCGGGGCGTGTTCTGGCTCGGCGCGGCGGCCTGCGCGGTGGCCGCGGTGGTCCTGCTGAACGCGAAATCCGCGCCCGTACGCGAAGAAGGCGCGCCGCGGCTGTTGCAACTGGGCAAGAGGATGCGCCCGATGCTCGGGCTCGTCGCGTTGACCGCGATGGCCGAGGCCGGGGTCGCCCTCCTGCTCCCGATGCACCTGCAACGCGGGCATCAGCTGCAACTCGGCGAGATCGCCGCGGTGTTCATCCCCGGCTTCATCGTGTACAGCCTGCTGCCGGATTACCTGCACGGCTTCGTCCGCAAGGTCGGCCGGACGCGGGTGCTCGCGCTGGCGATGGTGGCGAGCGCGATCTTCGCCGTCGGATTGTCCTTCGCGCCGAGTCCGCCGGTACTCGCGGTCATGTGGGTGCTGTCCGCGGCGGCGTTCGCGGCAGCCATTCCGGTGGAGCAGGCGGTGGTCGCCGAGGCGGCCGGGCTCAGTCTCGGCCGTGCGATGGGGATCTACGAGAGCGCGACGCTACTCGGAGCGACGATCGGCACCTTCGGGGCGGGGCAGCTCTACGGTTCGGACGCCGGATGGCGTGTCGCCTGCTTCGGCGCGGCGGCTCTCCTGCTCTTCGGATCCTTTGTGGTTCGCGGCGCCGTACGGCGTGTCGGAGTTGCGGAGTTTCCCGTGGAACCACGAAAAACGGTGTCACAAAAGGAAAGTCCGGTGATCTGCACGGTCGAGGAGAGTTCGCAAGCGGCCGAATCGGTGACGGAGGAGCCGAACAAGCGCGCGAACCCGCTCCGCAACTGGACGGTCCATGTCGCGGTGTACGTCGTCGCGCAGGTGGCGCTGACGTTCGCCGGCTACAGCTGGCCCGTCGAAGCCTTGTTCGGCGGCTCTCGCCCTGCCGACTGGTACTGGAACTCCAGTGGTCACTGGCTGTTGAACATCGGCCGGATCTGGACCTTCATCCTGGTGATCGACACGGCGTGGACCATCGGGCGCCTGATCCTGAAAAAGCGGCCTTATTGACAAGTTGTCTAACATGACAGCATGTCTCACAAGTGGGTGACGGCCAGCGACGGTGTCCGCCTTTCGGTCCGGGTGACCGGCGTCGACGACGCGCCCACGGTGGTGCTCGTCCACGGCTACCCGGACAACGGGTCCATGTGGGACGGCATCGCCGCCCAGCTGGAACGCCGCTACCGGGTCGTCGTCTACGACGTCCGCGGCGCGGGCCGTTCGGACAAGCCTTCGGGACGTGCGTCCTACAAGCTGGACCAGCTGTCCGATGACCTGGCCGCGGTCGTCGACGAGGTTCAGCCCGAGGGTAAGGTCCACCTGCTCGCGCACGACTGGGGCTCCATCCAGACCTGGCATTCGGTCACCGGCGACAGGCTGCGCGGACGGCTGGCGTCGTTCACGTCGATCTCCGGGCCGAGCCTCGACCACGCCGGCGCGTGGTTCCGCGCGCAGGTGCGACCGAGCCCCAAAAGGCTCAAGAACGCCCTCGTCCAAGGGGCGCATTCGACCTACATCCTCGGCTTCCAGATCCCGTTGATCCCGCAGCTGCTCTGGCGCACCGGCGCGATGGGCGCGCTCATCGGCCGGATGGACCCGGCGGCCGCGGCGCCGTCCACTTCGGATGGTCTGTACGGACTCAACCTCTACCGCGCCAACATGTTCACCCGCCTTTCCCGGCCACGACCGCGGCCCGCCGAGATCCCGGTGCAGGTGCTCGCGCCCACCGGCGACAAGTTCGTCACCACGCCGTTGCAGACCGAGATCGAGCGCTGGGCGCCGGACCTCCGGATCCGCCGGATCGTCGGCACGCACTGGGTGGTCCGCGAGAAGCCCCAGGTGATCGCCGACGCCACCGCCGAGCTGATCGACCACGTCGAAGGCGGCGAGGAGAGTCGTGCGCTCAAACGCGCCCGGTCCGGCGGCTTCGCGCACAAGCTCGTCGTCGTCACCGGCGCCGGCAGCGGGATCGGCCGCGCGACGGCGCTCGCGTTCGCGGACAAGGGCGCCGACCTGATCATCACCGACATCAACGGTTCGGCCGCGGCGGACACCGCGAAACTCCTGCGGGACAAGGGCGCCACCGTCGGCGAGTACACAGTGGACTCTTCCGACGCCGAGGCGGTCGAGAAGTTCGCCCATCAGGTCAAGGAGGAGTTCGGGGTCCCGGACATCGTCGTCAACAACGCGGGGATCGGCCTGTCCGGCCCGTTCCTCGACACGACGGTCGAGGACTGGGAACGCCTCATCGACGTGAACCTGTGGGGCGTCATCCACGGCTGCCGCGTCTTCGCCGAGCAGATGCGCGAGCGGGCCGAAGGCGGCCAGATCGTCAACGTCGCTTCGGCCGCCGCTTATCTGCCGTCGAAGATCCTTTCCGCCTACGCCACCACGAAATCCGCCGTACTGACCCTGAGCATCTGTCTGCGGGCCGAGCTCGCCGCCGAGCACATCGGTGTCACCGCGATCTGCCCCGGCATCGTGAACACGAACATCACCAGCACCACCCGTTTCGTCGGCGTCGACGAGATCGAGCAGAAGCGGCGTCAGAAGTCGAGCAGCAAGCTGTACGCGAAACGCGGTTTCGGCCCGGAGAAGGTCGCGCGCGACATCCTGCGCGCGGTCGAGAAGGACAAGGCGATCCAGCCGTCGACGCCGGAGGCCAAGGCCGCGCTCGTCCTCTCCCGGCTCACCCCCGGACTGCTGCGGGCCGCGGCGAAACTGGACGTCACCCCGTGACCCGGCGCCCTCGCCGGATGTCGCCCGAAGCGCGCCGCGAGGACCTGATCCGCGCCGCGCTGGACCTGTTCGGCTCGCGCGCGCCCGAACTCGTCACGGTCGACGACATCATCGCCCGCGCCGAGGTTTCGCGGCCGCTGTTCTACCGGTACTTCTCGAGCCTGCGTGAACTGCAGGTCGAGGCGCTGAAGACGGTCACCGAAGGGCTCATCGACGGCCTGGCCGGACTCGAAGAAGGCCCGCCCGAAACCCGGCTGCGGGCCGCCGTCCGCGGGCTGATCGACGTCGCCGATCACTACCGAGCGGGTTATGTCGCGCTGTTGCGCAGCGGCTCGGTGATCGCGACTTCGGAGACCGACGCCGCGATCGACGAGGTCCGCAACCGGGCCGTCGAGCTGATCCTCGACGCGCTGGGAGTGTCGGAGCCCTCGCCTATGGTGCTGCTGACCTTGCGCTGCTGGACCGCGGTGGTGGAGGGTTCGCTGCTGAGCTGGCTGCAGGAGCGCGCCGTGCCACGCGAGGTGCTGGACGGCTGGCTGGTCGACCAGCTCACGGCCATGCTCTCGGCGACCGCCGCCCACGATTCTTCGGTCCCGCAGCTGCTATGAACGGGCCGTTCCTGGCAAATTTCGCAAGGAACGGCCCGTTCGTAGCGCTTGTCAGGACTGCTTGATCACCAGGTCCCAGCCTTCGACCTCTTCCGGCTTCCGCGGCTCGGGGCCGACGTACTTGGCCGACGGCCGCACCAGGCGCCCGGTCTTCTTCTGCTCCAGGATGTGCGCGGCCCAGCCGGCGGTGCGCGCCGAGCTGAACATCGCGGGCATCATGTGCGGCGGCACCTCGGCGAAGTCCAGGATCACGGCCGCCCAGAACTCGACGTTGGTCTCGATCGGGTGGTCCGGACGCCGCTCGCGCAGCTCCTTCAGCGCCACCTGCTCCAGCTCCGCGGCGGCCTCGTAACGCGACGCGCCGAGCTCCTGGCAGGTGCGGCGCAGCACGCGCGCCCGCGGGTCCTCCGCGCGGTACACGCGGTGCCCGAAGCCCATCATCCGTTCCTTGCGGTCCAGGATGCCCTTGACCAGGCCGACCGCGTCGCCGGTCTTCTCGACCTCTTCGATCATCGGCAGCACCCGCGCCGGCGCGCCGCCGTGCAGCGGGCCGGACATGGCGCCGATCGCGCCGGACAGCGCCGCGGCGACGTCGGCGCCGGTCGAGGCGATGACCCGGGCGGTGAAGGTGGAGGCGTTGAGGCCGTGTTCGGCGGCCGAGACCCAGTAGGCGTCGATGGCCTTGACGTGGGCCGGGTCGGGCTCGCCGCGCCAGCGGACCATGAACCGTTCGGTGATCGACTTCGCCTCGTCGACCCTGGTCTGCGGGACGGCGGGCTGCCCGATGCCGCGAGCGGACTGGGCGACGTACGAAAGCGCCATCACCGAGGCGCGGGCCAGCTGGTCGCGCGCTTCGTCGTCGGTGATGTCGAGCAGCGGCCGGTAGCCCCAGATGGGGGCGAGCATGGCCAGCGCGGCCTGGACGTCGACGCGGACGTCACCGGTGTGCACCGGCAGCGGGAACGGCTCGGCGGGCGGTAGCCCGTGGCCGAAGCGGCTGTCGACGAGAAGTCCCCAGACGTCACCGAAGGTCACCTTGCCGGCGAGATCCTCGATGTCGACACCGCGATAGCGCAGCGCGCCACCGTCACGGTCGGGCTCGGCGATTTCGGTCTTGAAGGCGACCACGCCTTCGAGACCGGGTCGGAAACCGTCGTCGACCTGGTCGGACGGCTTGGTGCTGATCGTGGAGGCACTCACTGTGGTGAAACCTTTCGATGCGCATTCCCCGGCTTTGTGTTTCATGCGTGGACGGGTTGCACGCAGCGAAGGCGCGCCTCATCGCACGGATGGACAAACTTTGCTCCACGTCGCGGCGCGGGGCAATCGAAAGATGTGGTGCTTTCGGTCACGATTACGAGAACGATTCAGTGAAATCGGTGCTCGTACGCGAAGAGTTACGGTTCCGTTCACTTTCCGTGTACCGGGGGCCGAGGTAAATCCTGTGTTTCGAGAACCGGCGGCGGGCGGTTTCCGGTGATAGACCTTTCCCATGCACCTGAGCCCCCAGGAGCGGGACAAACTGCTCATCCACGTCGCGGCGGACGTAGCGCGCAAACGTCTGGAACGAGGGGTCCTGCTGAACTACCCCGAGGCGGTCGCGCTGATCACCGACCACGTCCTGGAGGGCGCCCGCGACGGCCGGACGGTGAGTGAGCTCGTTGCGAGCGGGCGTTCGGTGCTCTCCCGGGCGCAGGTACTGGGCGGAGTACCGGAGATGGTCGATTCCGTGCAGGTCGAAGCCACTTTTCCGGACGGCACGAAGCTCGTCACCGTGCACGACCCGATCGTTTAGGGAGGGCCGCGAGTGCGACCAGGGGAGATCATCACCGGCGATGGGCCGGTCGAGCTGAATCCGGGCAGGCCGCGGGTCCGGTTGCTCGTGCGGAACCTCGGCGACCGGCCCGTCCAGGTCGGATCGCACTACCATTTCGCGGCGGTGAATCCGGGACTCGAATTCGATCGCGACGCCGCGCGTGGACATCGGCTCGACGTGCCCGCGGGGACCTCGGTGCGGTTCGAACCGGGCGTCGAACGCGAAGTCGATCTCGTCCCGCTGGCCGGGAACCGCGCGGTGCCCGGATTGCGGACGGGGTACTGATGCCGTCGATCGATCGCGAGCGGTACGCCGAACTGTTCGGCCCGACGACCGGCGACCGGATCCGCCTCGCGGACACCGATCTGCTGATCGAAGTCACCGAAGACCGCAGTATGGGGCCGTCCGGCAGCGGCGACGAAATGTTGTTCGGCGGCGGCAAGGTCATCCGCGAGTCCATGGGCCAGGGGATGGCGACCCGGGCCGAAGGCGCGCCGGATCTGATCATTACCGGCGCCGTGATCCTGGACCACTGGGGGATCGTCAAGGCCGACGTCGGCGTCCGCGACGGCCGGATCGTCGGCATCGGCAAGGCGGGCAATCCCGACATCATGGACGGCGTGGACCCCGCGCTGGTCGTCGGCCCGTCCACGGAGGTGCTGTCCGGCAACGGGAAGATCCTCACCGCGGGCGGGATCGACTGCCACGTCCACTTCATCTGCCCGCAGCTGACCGAGACCGCGCTGGCGTCCGGCCTCACCACCCTCGTCGGCGGCGGGACCGGCCCGGCCGAAGGCAGCAAGGCCACCACCGTCACCCCCGGCGCGTGGAACCTCGGCCGGATGCTGCAGGCGATGGACGGCCAGCCGGTCAACGTCCTGTTGCTGGGCAAGGGGAACACCGTCCGGCACGAGGCACTCCGGGAACAGCTCGCCGCCGGTGCGGGTGGGTTCAAACTGCACGAGGACTGGGGCAGCACCCCGGCCGCGATCGACGCCTGCCTCACCGTCGCCGACGAGTCCGGGGTCCAGGTGGCGATCCACACCGACACCCTGAACGAAGCGGGCTTTCTGGAGTCCACAGTGGACGCCATCCGCGGCCGCTCGATCAACGCGTACCACACCGAGGGTGCGGGCGGCGGGCACGCGCCGGACATCATCCAGGTCGCCGGGCTGCCCAACATCCTGCCGTCGTCGACGAACCCGACGCGTCCGCACACCGCGAACACCCTCGACGAGCACCTCGACATGCTCGTCGTCTGCCACCACCTGAACCCGTCGGTGCCCGAGGACCTGGCGTTCGCCGAAAGCCGGATCCGGCCGACGACCATCGCGGCCGAAGACGTCCTCCACGACCTCGGCGCGATCTCCATGATGAGCTCGGATTCGCAGGCGATGGGCCGTATCGGCGAGGTGATCATCCGGACCTGGCAGACCGCGCACGTGATGAAACGGCGGCGTGGCACCCTGCCCGGCGACGGCGCGGCCGACAATCTGCGGGCTCGTCGCTATGTCGCCAAATACACGATCAATCCCGCGATCGCGCACGGCATGGACCGCGAGATCGGCTCGGTGGAGGTCGGGAAACTCGCGGATCTCGTGCTGTGGGAGCCGAAGTTCTTCGGTGTCCGGCCGCATGTGGTGCTCAAGGGCGGTTTCCCGGCGTGGGCGGCGATGGGCGACGCGAACGCGTCCATCCCGACGCCGCAGCCGGTGCTCGCGCGGCCGATGTTCGGCGCGGCCCCGGTGGTCGCCGCCGCGAGCGGTTTCCATTTCGTGGCACCGGAAGCACTGGAAAGCGGGGTGGCGGAGCGCTTCGGTATCACGCGGAAGCTCGTGCCGATCTCGAACACGCGCTCGCGAGGCAAGGCCGACATGGTGCTGAACGACGCGACGCCGGACATCCGGGTGGATCCGGACAGCTTCGCCGTGCACGTCGACGGCGAGCTGATCGAGCCGCGGCCGGTGACCGAACTGCCGATGACGCAAAGGTACTTCTTGTTCTGATGGACCTCGCCGCGCTCATCATCGCCGACTCCCGGTTCCCCGGGGGTGGGCACGTCCACTCCGGCGGACTCGAAGAAGCCGTCACCCGGAAGCTGATCACGCATGAGCGCGATCTGCCGGGGTTCCTGTCCGGACGCTTGCGCACGGCCGGTTCGCTGGCCGCGGTGTTCGCCGCCGCGTCGGCGCACGCCGCCGCGCGGAATGTCCAGAGTGGACACTGGCGGCGGCTCGACGTCGAACTCGACGCCAGGACGCCGTCGCTCGCCCAGCGCGAGGCGTCCCGTGCGCAAGGCCGCGGGACGGCAAGGGCGGGCAAGGCGGCTTGGCCGTCGCCGGTGCTGTCCCAGCTGTTGAAGGAAACCCCGCGACCGCATCATCCGGTGGTGGCCGGAGCGCTGATCGGAGTGCCCTTCGACGCGGCGATGGCGGTGGCGTATCTCGCGATCAGCGGACCCGCGAGCGCGGCCGTACGGCTGCTCGGTCTCGACCCGTTCGCCGTCAACGCGGTCGTGGCGAGGCTCGCGAAAGAGGTTCGGGACGTCTCCCTGCGCGCGGCCGAGGTCGCGGGCGACGATCCGGCCGATCTCCCGGCGCCGGGGTCTCCGGCGCTCGATCTGTTCGCCGAGGCACACGCCCGGCATCATCAGGAAGAGGTGCGTCTCTTTGCCAGCTGAACATGGTCACGGTCACGGACATGTGCACCCGGTCAACTTCGACCCGACCGCCGCGGAACCCGACCACTACGAGCAGGCGCCGACCGCGGGGCGCGCGTACCGGATCGGGATCGGCGGGCCGGTGGGGAGCGGGAAGACCGCGCTCACCGCGGCGCTGTGCCGGGCGCTCGGCGACGAGGTGAACCTCGCCGTCGTCACCAACGACATCTACACCACCGAGGACGCCGACTTCCTGCGCAAGGCGGGAGTGCTCGATCCGGCGCGGATCGAGGCCGTGCAGACCGGCGCGTGCCCGCACACCGCGATCCGCGACGACATCACCGCCAACCTCGACGCCGTCGAACGGCTGGAGGAGCGCTTCCCGGGGCTGGACCTGGTGATCATCGAGAGCGGCGGGGACAACCTCACCGCGGTGTTCAGCCGCGGGCTCGCCGACAGCCAGGTGTTCGTGGTCGACGTCGCGGGCGGCGACAAGGTGCCGCGCAAGGGCGGGCCGGGCGTCACGACGGCGGATCTGCTGGTGATCAACAAGATCGACATCGCGCATCTGGTCGGCGCGGACATGGACGTGATGACCTCGGACGCGCATCGGATGCGGGGTGAGCTGCCCGTGATCACCCAGTCCCTTGTGGACACCCCGAACGCGCCGGCGGTCGCGGACTGGGTCCGCTCGCTGCTCCCGGTCCGCGCGGGGTGAAGGCGCACGCACGGCTGGCCGCCCGCTTCGAGGGCGGCCGGACCGTACTGCGTGAGCTGCGCTCGATGGCGCCGCTCACGCTGCTTCCCAAGCGGGGCACCGGTGTGACGGCGGTGGTGCACCTGGTCAATTCGGCGACCTCGCCCTTGGGTGGTGACGAGCTGAAGCTGACCATCCGTGTCGGCGCAGGTGCTTCGCTGCGGCTTTCCGGGGTCGCGGCGACCATCGCGTTGCCGGGGCCGCGTGGTGAGGGCAGTTCGTCCCTTGTGGACATCGTCGTGGATTCGGGCGGGTCACTGGAGTATCTGCCGGAGCCGACCGTGGTGACCGCTCGTGCTCGGCACACCGCCGAGTTCCGGGCCGCATTGGCGGATGATGCGTACCTGCATACGCGGGAGGTACTGGTTCTCGGGCGCGCGGGTGAGCGGCCGGGGTCTTTGGTGACCACACAGCAGGTCACGCGGGGGGACGTGTCGGTGCTGCGGCAGACGCTGGAGATCGGAGACTCCACTTTGGACTCCAGTCTTGCGCATCTGGCGGGGCGGCGGGTGCTGGCGACCGACCTCGTCGTGGGCGGGCCGGTGCTGCCCGCCGCCTCGGGTGAGTGGTGGTCGCGTACGCCTTTGGCCGCGGGCGGAACGCTCACGACATCGCTGGCTCCGGATGCCGTGACCGCGCTCCGGGTGTTCGGCACCGTCTGATGCCGGTCGTGTTCGGACGACACGCGTGATCAGACGGACGACACGCGTGACTGGACGGACGACACGCGGCGAAATCCGGCCTCGGTCGTGTCGTCCGTGTGGTCACGTGAGTTGTCCGTCTGGTCACGTGTCGGTGGCGTCGGTCGCTAGCGTCGCTAGAAAACCTAGCGGTACTAAAGGTCCCTTGCTTCCCTCAGGAGTGGCTGGTGGGGCTCGTGTGGCGGCCGAAGACGTTGCGAAAGCCACTTTCGCAACCTTCAAGGTTGCGAAAGTGGCTTTCGCGTCATCCCCCCCCCGGTTGGCTAGAACTTGGTGCCCAGCCAGGTCATCGCGACCGGGCCGCCCGCCGAGACGCCGCCGATGTGTTCCAGCAGCGGGAATTCCTGCCAGGTGACGTCGGCGCCGAGGGCGCGGTAGCGGTCGCGCAGTCCCTTGCCGACCGAAAGCGGGATCAGTTCGTCCAGCGACGCGTGATAGAGGAACACCGGCGCGCCGGGTTTGGTCTTGCCCGCCAGGTTTTCGCCGAGCCGGGCTTGCCAGCGCGGGTCCGACGAAACGTTCGGCACGGTCGTGAAGTCGTTGAGCCGCGCGAAAGGCGCCGCCGCGCCGAGCTCGACGGTGCACGCTTCCTTGACCTTCGCGACGGCCCGCTCGCCCTTCGCGTTGAGCACCTCGTTGAACGGCAGTTCCGGATAAGCGGTCGCGTAGCCGACGGCGGCACCGAGCACGAGGCCGAACGCCGGCCCGCCGTCGTTGAACTTCAGGACCGCGTTCAAATCCGCCGGGACCCCGCCCTCCGCGACGCCGACCAGGTTGACGTCCGGCGCGTAGGACGGCTGCAGTTCACCGGCGAATGCCGCGGCCTGACCTCCTTGCGAGTAACCGAAAACGCCGACGGGTCCGGTCTTGGAGAGGCCCGCTTCGGGGACTCGGGAAGCGGCGCGGGCGGCGTCCAGGACGGCCCGGCCTTCGGACTGACCGACGGCGTAGGTGTGCGTGCCCGGGGTGCCGAGGCCTTCGTAGTCGGTCACGACGACCGCCCAGCCGCGCGAAAGCGCTTGGCTCATCAGGAGGACTTCGTTCTCGGACCCGTTCGTCAGCCGGGTCGACGGCGCGCAGCGGTCGCCGAGGCCGTGGGTGCCCACGGCGTAGCTGACCAGCGGGCGCGCGCCCTTCGTCCATGGCGCGTGCGGGACCAGCAGGATGCCCGACACCGTGTTCGGCTGTCCCGTCGCCGAGGTGGAGCGGTAGTGGAGTTTCCAGGCCTTCGCCGGGGCGGTGGCGACGACCGATTTGTAGTCGACCAGATCCCCTGGGGCGCTCGGCGCGGCTTGCGCGGCCGGCGCACCGATCAGGGTGGCTGCGAGGGCTGAAACCAGAACTGTCCGAAGCACCGTTGCCTCCAGTTTGGTAATCGAGATTTTCGCAATGTAGGCGGTGTTGCTAGCATCTGGCAATCCCTGTTACCGAATCGGGGGAGGTCGAGTGGCCCGCACCTACGGCGGGGTCGCGCCCGAGCAACGGCGCGCCGAGCGGCGTGAACGCCTGCTCTCGGCTGCCTTGGACCTGTTCACCTCGACGGGTTACCGGCAGGCGAAGATCACCGAGTTGTGCACCCGCGCCGGCGTCTCGACGCGGAACTTCTACGAGGAGTTCGAGAGCAAGGAGAAGGTGCTGCTGACGCTCCACGAGCGCATCAACGCGCTCGCGCTGGAGCACGTCACCGGCACCCTGGAGACGCTGGAAGACGCCGACGCGGTCACCCGGATCGGGACACTGCTGGACGTCTTCGTCGGCACGGTCACCTCGGATCCCCGGATGCCGCGGCTGAATTACGTCGAGGCCGTCGGCGTCAGCGCCGCTTTGGAGGCACAGCACCAGGAATGGGTCGACCGGTGGGCCGCGTTCATCGAAACCGAGGCCCGGCACGCCGCCGCGCACGGGGTGGCGCCGGATCGCGACTACCGCCTGACGGCGATCGCGCTCGTCGGCGCGGCGACCGGTCTGCTGCGCGAGTGGCAGGCGCACACCCCGCCGCTCCCGGTCGCCGATGTCGCCGCCGAACTCCGGGCCCTGATGCTGGCCGCGATCACCCGGCCCGCCTGAACGTCAGTTCTGGGCGCCTTCCTTGTCCGGGTCGAGGTCGATCCGGTCCCGCTTTTCACCCTCGGGCTTCCTGCCTGGCTCTTCCTTGGCCCAATCGCCGAGCGTGCCGATCGACGACTGGAGCCGCTCCTTCTGCTCGGCGTCGGTCTGCGCGTACTTCTCGGCGGCTTCCTTGATGCGGTCGCCCGCGGCCAGGTACCGCGCGGTCGTCTTCTGGAAGAAGGACTCGACGTCGTTCCGCAACTGCTTCAAGGCGGTGTCAGCCTCGGTGGGGACGACCCCTCGACCGACGAGCTGGCCGTCGGCGTAAGACGTTTTCGCGAGTTCCCCGAGCAGGCCCGAGTAGATCTCGGCCGCTCCGTAGCAGGCCTCGGCGAGCTGCAGCACGACCGTGACGTCCACGGCGTATTTCTGGGAGCCGTCGGATCCTGGTTTGGCTCCGCTTTTGGCCGGAGGTTGCGTCATGTCGTAGAGCTCGAGA
This sequence comes from Amycolatopsis sp. TNS106, assembly GCF_019330265.1. Lineage (NCBI taxonomy): Bacteria > Bacillati > Actinomycetota > Actinomycetes > Pseudonocardiales > Pseudonocardiaceae > Amycolatopsis > Amycolatopsis sp. TNS106. Next base: position 7,300,402 of record NZ_CP024972.1, read on the forward strand.
TCGATGCGGTCGACCCCGGCGATCTCGTTCTCGATGGCCTTGATGGCGTCGTGGTAGTCCTTCTCGGCCTTGTCCAGGTCGCTGTGGAGTTCGCGGACGCCGGTGTCCACATGGGTGAAGAACGCGTCCAGCTGAGGGAACCGCAGGTCCGAGTTGAACGGCCGTGCGGTGAGGTTCATCGCGAACTCGAGCAGGACCAGCGCGTTGCCGACGCCGTTCGGAGCCGTGCGGCCCAAGGCGCCGATGACGGTTTTGGCGTACTCCCACTTGTCGCTGACGGCGCTCAGTACCAGCTTCTCCTTGGGGGGTTCCGTCGGAGCGGGGGCGGCTTCGTTGAGCGCGGTGGTGGCCTCGGCGATGAGGTTCAGGATGTTGTTCCTGGCGGCGTGGATGATCGTGGCCCGGCACGAGTAGCTGTTGCCGAGCCACTGCACGAGGAGGTCCTGATGAGTGAGGGTGGGGAGGACCGTCGCGAGGAAACCGTCCTGGAGGCTGTTCGCCGCGAGCCCCATCCAGCCGGTCATCCAAGCCCGGGTGCCCGACTCGGTGTTGCTGCCCGCGAGTAGCGCGATCATGTTGTCCAGGTCGTGGTCGCCCATCGCGTTGCCGACCCGCATCTTCTTCTCGACGGACGAGAAGGCGCTGTAAGCCTCTTCGAGCGACGACAGTTCCGGCCCGCCCGCGAGATCCGGGATGCCGGTCGCCAGCTGTTCCCGTTTCCGCCACGCCCAGTCCCCGACCTGGGAAAAGACGTCGAACGCCCGGCATTCGACGTACTTCGCGTCCCGTACGCTCCAGCCGTCGCAGGCCTCCGCCGCCGGCCGGGTCGCCGGGGTGCCGTCATTGACCGCCCACTCGACGATCGGGCAGGTCGTCAGATGGCCCCACGAGTCGGTCGGAGCCTGCCAGCGGGTGGGTTCCGGTGACCCCGGGAACTGGCTCACCCCGCCTCTCAACAGCTGCCCGGCGTCGTGCAGCCAGCGCTTTTCCAGCGTCTGCCAGTAGCTGTTGAGCGCCGCCGTGAGCGTCGCCGAATACTCGCTTCCGCTCATGTAGTCGCCGGACATCGCATCCACCCCCGGTTCGCATTCCCGCGGCCGGATGGGCGGGAATGCGATCGAGGATAACAGGATGGTGTGACGTTCAGGGGCTAATTGTCACTTCTTGTGCGCGATCGGGTCAAGACGCCGCCGACGCCCGCCGGAAGGTGTTGTGCAGCACGGCGAGCAGCGCGTCTCGTACCGAGAGGCGCTGCCGCGCGTCGAAGGTGATCAGCGGGACGTCCTCGCCCACCGCGAGGGCCCAGCGCACGTCTTCGAGGTCGTGCTTGAGCGAGCCGTCGAAGACGTTCACCCCGACCACGAACGGCAACCCGGCCTTCTCGAAGTAGTCGACGGCCGGGTAGCAGTCGTCGAGCCGCCGGGTGTCGACGATGACGAGCGCGCCGAGCGCGCCCAGCACCAGGTCGTGCCACATGAACCCGAACCGGTCCTGGCCCGGCGTTCCGAAGAGGTACAGCTTCACCTCTTCGTCGATGGTGATGCAGCCGAAGTCCAGCGCCACCGTGGTGGTGGTCTTCGACGGCACGTTCCCGCCGGTGCCGTCGACGGCCGCGCCGGTCGAGGTCATGGCGGCCTCGGTGGTCAGCGGTTTGATCTCGGAGATCGCGCCGACGGTGGTCGTCTTGCCGACCCCGAATCCGCCCGCGATGACGATCTTGACCGGTGTCGGCGGCTTGGCAGGCGCCGGTTCAGCGAATTGCTTCGAGTCCACGAATGACCCTTTCGATCATGCCGAGGTCCTGGGTGAAGGCGCCGGCCGGGCGACGGAGCACGACGTAGCCGAGCGCGGCGAGATCCGCCACGAGCACCCTGGCCACGCCGATGTGCAAGCCGAGCATCGCCGCCACTTCGGCGACGGATTTCGTTTCCCGGCAAAGGGAAACGATCTCTCGTCGTTCGAAGGTCAGCCTCGCGTGAGACGCCGCGCCGAGCCTGCTCGTGAGCACTTGAGCCTCGATTTCGAGCGTGCCGTCCACCGGCTGCGCGCGGCCGGCGGTGAGCAGATACGGGCGTAGCGGCGAGATGCCCTGTTCGGCGCCCCGCGGCTGAGGTACCTGGTCGTCGCTCATTCCCTTGTCCCCTCGTCAGTTCAGCTGCCGACGCTCTTCTTGAGTTCCTCGATCAGCGCGGGGGTGAGCACCTCGGTCGCGCGGTTGGCGAACATCGCCATCTCGTACGCGATGGTGCCGAGGCTGGCCTGTTTGGTGGCGAGCACGCCGAGCGAGCATCCGATGCTGATCGTGCAGACCAGCAGATAGCCCTGCTCCAGCTCGATGATGATCTTGTCGGGTGAACCGAGCGGGTGGCTCTCGGAGACACCGTGCGCGAGGCCGAGCATCGCCGAGCAGATCGCGGCCAGCCGGTCGGCGTTGGCCCGCTCCAGCTCGGACGACATCGCGATCAGCAGGCCGTCCGCCGAGACGGCGATCGCGCCCATCGCGCTCGCCGTGTTCTGTGCGAAGCGCGTCACCAACCAGTTGAAGTTCCGGGCTTCGACGCTGACTCCGGTCGTCATCTCTTGCTCTTCTCTCTCTGTTGCATCTCCGGGTTGACGGCTTTCTCCAACCCGTCACTGAAGGCGTCGAACGCGGCACGCTCGGCCTCGGGGTCACGCATGCCCTTGGGCTTGGTGGTGTTCAGCGCCGCCCGCGCGGTCTGGTGCCGCGCGGCCGGACCTTTCGCGAGTCCCGGCGCCAGCTGCGCGCCGGGGACCCTTCGGGTGAGACCGCCGCGCGAGGCGGCGGGCACCGGTGTCGGGGTCGGCATCGACACCGGCGCCGCGGCTGCCGGCGGCGGCGCGGTGGCCTTCGCGAGCCCGGCCTCGAAGCCGTCGAAGGCCGCCTTGGCCGCTTCTGGATCATGCCTGGACTTCTGCCGCGAAGGCGCTTCGGGGGCCCCGGGAAGCTGCGCGCCCTTGACCCGCCGCCGCAACCCGCCGCGGGTCTCGCCGGAATCGGCGGCGGTGAGTGTCGGCGCGGGAGCCTGGTACACGGGCGCCGGTTCGGGCACCGGCGCCGGCAGCGGTACCGGAGCCGGCGCGGGTTCGGCGATCTCCCCGTCGGTCTTGCGGAACCATCGGAAGTCTTTGGGACGCATGCCGTCGCGCGGGATCATGCCGGCGATCGCCAGAGTCGGCGGCTCGTGCGTGGCTTCCCGGGGCTCCGGCCGGGGCAGCGGCGCGGGCTCGTCGCTCGGTTCCGCCGTCGGCCACACCGGCGGCGCGGGGACGGATTTCGGCGTGGGCGGCCGGTAGGTCAGCAGGTTCGGCGGGATGGTGATCCGCGCGGTGACCCCGGCTCCCGGCTCGGTCTCGGCCAGTTCGACCTTGAGCCCGTGCCGCCGCGCGAGCCGCCCGACCACGAACAGCCCGAGCACACTGGTCGGCGCCAGTTCGAGCCGCTCGCGTTCGACCAGCCGCCGGTTCTCCTCGGCGAGCCGTTCGGCGGTCATGCCGATGCCCTGGTCCACGATCACGATCAGGCAGGAGCCGTCCGGCAGGATCTTCGTCCCGACGTCCACAAAGGACTCCGGCGGGGAGAACGACGTCGCGTTCTCCAGCAGCTCGGCGAAGATCAGCACCAGATCGGAGCCGAACGGCGACGACAGCAGGACGTCGCCCATCGAACCGAGCCGGACCCGCTGGTAGTCCTCGATCTCCGCGAGCGCCGAACGCAGCGCCGTCGACAGCTCGATCGGACCGGAAATCCTCGCCTCGTCCCGATTCCCCGACACGACGAGGAGGTTGTCGGCGTTCCGGCGCAGGCGGGTGGAGAGGTGGTCGAGCCGGTAGAGGCTGGCCAGCAGGGCGACGTCCTGCTCGTTGCGCTCCAGTTCGTCGACCAGCGCGAGCTGCCTGCCCACCAGGTTCTGCGTGCGTTTCGCGACGTTGGCGAACATGAGGCCGACGTTGCGCCGCGTGACGGCCTGCCGTTCCACCAGTTCGGCCGCGGTGGCCTGCACCCGGTTGAACGCCTCGGCCAGCTTGCCGAGTTCGTCCTGTGAGGACACATCGATGGTGGCGAGCCGCGGCGCGAGTTCTTCGGCCTGCTCGGTGTCGGTGACGCGGACCAGTTCGGTACTCGCGAGGTCGGCGACCGACGTCGCCGCCGTGGTCAGCTTCCGCAGCGGATCCGCGATCGACCGGCTGACCGCGATCGCGAGACCACCGACCAGCAGGAACAACACCCCGGCGCCGATACCGATCGTCCACGCCAGGTTCTGCGCGGCGTCGGCTCGCGCGGTCGCGGCGTCGGTGATGCCGGTGGTGACCGCGTCCTGGGCGAGCCGTCGCTGGTTCGACTGGGCGTCGACGGCGCCGAGGATGTCCGGCAGCAGGCTCTGTACGGCCTGCGGGCCACGGGCTTCCGCGAGCCTGGCTTCCAGCGCGTCGACCCGGCGGCCCGTCTCGCCCTGCTCGACCGCGACGACCTGCGTGGCCTGGGCGACGTCGGCCTGCTGCACGAACCGTTCGAGGAACAGCGACGACTGCTGCTTCGCGTCGGCCAGCACCGGCGCGCCCGATTCGGGGGTGACCAGCACGATGATCAACGCCATCCCGCGCAACGAGTTCTCCTCGTTCGCGCGCAGCAGCGCGTCGAGCGCGGTCAGCTGCTGGGTGCCCGCCGCGTCACTGGTCTGCTGCGGGACGAGGCGGAGCGAGTTGATGACCGCGTCGATCACCGCGTGATAGGTCCGGGCCACGCTGTCGAGTGAGGCGCCGCGCCGGAGCGCGTTCTCCCGGATCTCGTTCAGCGATCCGATGCGCACCAGGGCCGCCGCGAGTTCTTCCGGCGCGTCGGCGCTCAGCTGCGAACGCACCTGGTTCACCGTGTCCGCGACGACGCTCTGCTGCTTCAGCATCGCCGAACTGCTCGCCGACGAAGACGCGATGTAGTGCGCCGTCAGCAGCCGTTCCCGCTGGAGTTCCCAGGCCAGCGTGCCGAGCGCGCGGGCCTGCGACGCGACGTCGGCGGTGGTGCGCGCGGACCGGGCGTCGTCGATCTCTCCGGCGACGTAAGGCACCGACACCAGGACCACGGCGGTCAGCGGCAGCATCAGGAGCAGGTTGAGCTTGCCCCGGATGCCGAGTCTGCCGAGCAATCCGGACCGCGGCCCGCGTTCGGGCCGGGTCTTCCCGTGCCTCATGGTCACCTTTCTCCCCGGCTCCGCCCGAGGTGTCCGCGGTGCTGCTCCCGGACGAGGTCTTCGATGGACGCGCGCAGTGCGACGAACTCCGGCGCGCGTTTGACCGCGAGGTCGCGTTCGGCGGGCAGGTCGACCACGATGTCGGCGGCCACCCGGCCCGGGTCCGAGGCCAGCACCACGACGCGACGGCCGAGGAACACGGCCTCCTCGACGTCGTGGGTCACCATCAGCACGGTGGTGTGCGTGTCGGTCCAGATCCGGCGGATCAGGACCTGCATGTCCTCTTTGGTCTGGACGTCCAGCGCGCCGAAGGGTTCGTCCAGCAGCAGCACGTCGGGCTCGCACGCCAGCGCCCGCGCGATCGCGACCCGCTGCTTCTGCCCGCCGGAAAGCTGTTTGGGCAACGATTTCCGCAGGTGATCGAGGCCGGTCTCGTCGAGATACCAGTCGATGCGGCGCGCCCGCTCGGCCTTGTCGAGACTCAGCAGTTCGAGTCCGAACGCGACATTGGCCTCCACCGTGCGCCACGGGTACAGCGCGCCGTGCTGGAACACCAGCCCGCGTTCCGGGCCCGGTCCGGTGACGGTGTCGCCGTCGAGGGTGATCAGGCCTTCGGTCGGCTCGGTCAGCCCCGCGATCAGCGACAGCAGGGTCGATTTGCCGGACCCGCTCGCGCCGACGACGCAGACGAAGTCGCCGCGCGCCACGTCGAGGTCGATCCCGTCGAGCGCCCGGGTGGTCTCGCCGCGGACCGTGTAGTCCTTGGCGACGGCCTTGAGCTGAAGCGTCATGCCGCCCACTTCCCGACCCGGGCCCGCAGGAGCCGCAAGGCGATGTCGATGACCAGCCCGAGCAGGCCGATCACGATCAGCAGCGCGAAGATCCGGTCGGTCTGGGTGAACCGCTGTGCCCGCATGATCCGCAGGCCGAGCCCGGCGGTGGCGTTGATCAGCTCGGCGACCACCACGAAGTTCCACGCGGCCGCGGCGTTGACGCGGGTCGCGTCGATCATGCCGGGCAGCGCGTGCGGGACGATCACCTTGCGCAGCACTTCGCCGCGTCGCGCGCCGAGTGTGTACGACACGTCGAGCAGGGAACGCGGCACCCCGCGGACGGCGTCGGCGATCATCAGCGTGTTGAAGAAGACCGTGCCGAGGAACAGGACCGCGACCTTCGACGGTTCGCCGAGGCCGAGCCAGATCATCAGCAGCGGGATGAACGCGCTCGCCGGCAGATAGCGCAGCATCGCGATGACCGGCTCGAACAGCGCCAGCCCCGCGTCGAACGTCCCCATCACGATGCCGAGCGGCACCGAGACGAGGATCGCGAGCCCGAAGCCGAGCAGGACGCGCTGCGTGGTGGCCCAGAGGTCACTGAACAGTTCGCCCGACTCGATCATCTTCAGCAGCGCGTCGAACACCGCGACCGGCGTCGGGAGGAACATCGGCTTGATCGTGCCCAGCGCGTTCAGCGTCACCCAGATCAGCAGCGGGATCACGAACGAGGCCACCGCCAGCGTCCACCGCCAGCGCGCGGGGATCGGCGTCCGGAGCGAGAACAGCGGTGAGGCGTTCGGCTTGAGGCCCGCCCGGCGGGGCAGCGGCGACCAGTCCGGTCGCGTGCCGCGTCGTTCCTCCTGCGCCTCGGCGAGCCGCTGTTCGTCTTCGAGGCGGCGCGCTTCGGCCTCGTCGGCGGCGTCCGTCCGCTGAGCGGCCCGCCCCGACGCGTCCGTGGCGCTCACTTCACCGCCTTCACGTACTGGTCGTCGAACAGCCCGTCGAAGTTCGGCCTGCTCTGGGCGAGGCCGTTGGAGACGATGAAGTCGGCGATCTTGCCCGCCTGGAAGTTCAGGTGGGCGGGGGTGACGCCGGGGGTGAACGCGTCGAGGTTCTGCTGCTTGGTGAAGATCGTGGTGCCCGCGTCGTAGGTCTTGTACTCGTCGATCGACACCGCGCCGCGTTTGGCCATGATCCGCACGGCCTCGTCCCGGTTCTGCTTGATCCACTCGATGGTCTCGAACCAGGTGTTCACCAGCGCCTGGACCTCCTTCTTGCGCTCCTTCGACATCTGCTCGGAGACGACCAGGTGGTCGGGGATGGCGCCGGGGAACTCGGCGGACGTCGCGATCGCGCGGCTGCCCGGGCGCTCGAGCGCCTTCGTGGTGAAGGGCGCGAAGGCGGCGACGGCGTCGACCTGCTCGCCGACGAATGCGGCCGCGGCGGCGTCGGTCAGCAGCGGGACCAGCTCGATGTCCTTCTCGGTCAGCTTCGCCTCCTGCAGCGCGAGCAGCAGCAGGTAGTGGTCGACGGTGCCCTGCTCGACGGCGACCTTCTTGCCCTTGAGGTCGGCGACGCTGGTGATCCCCTGGCGGGCGATGACCTTGTCGTTGCCGGTCGAGTTGTCGTTGACCAGCACGACCGACAGCTTCGCGCCACCGCTGACCGACGCGAGCGTGTCGTTCAGGGTCTGGCTGTTCGCGTCGATCGCGCCGGAGGAGAGGGCGTTGATGCTCTCGGTGTAGCTGTCGAACCACTTCAGGTCGACGTTCACGCCGTTCTTCTCGAAGAGGCCCTTCTCCTGGGCCACCGCCCACGGGAACCAGCCCGGCCAGGCGCTGTAACCGATGGTGACCTTCGTGCCGGAGGCGGCCGTGCTGTCGGAACAAGCCGAAAGGGCGGTCACGCCTGCCAGCGAAAGGGCGCACAACAACGCCGTCATGAGACGGCGGGAACGGGAAATCACAACGCACTCCTGGGGAAGGGGAGTAACTCGGGCGTGGAAAGTTCCGGCTGTTCGAGCGCAGGACTGATCGACCGGTGTCGAACTCCCTCGCGGAAGCCCGGCCGGTAATGACGATGGCGCGACCGCACACCCGGCCGTCCCATCAAAACCTCTGAACACTCTGGATAGAGGTGATCACCCCGTTGCTCTCGGCGGCGATCCTATCGAGTGGCGCAAGGTCTACCTAGTGTGATCATCGGCTCTTGCACGATTCGCTGTCACATTCTGCTAAATCCGGCCGTGCGCCCCAAAGGACGGACTCTCCTTCGGTGGGCGACCCGGTGCCGCGCGCCGTACGTCCATCGGGTGGCGAGGGAAAAATCCGGAGGGAGTGGAGGAGGAAATTTCGTGCGGCCGGGTCGTGCGGCGCGGGGGCGGCGAACTTGTCCACCTTGGCCGGCGCTGGGCAGGCGAACGCGACCAGACCGTCCAGTCCGGTCATCAGCCCGAGCACCGTCGTCGCAGGTGGGACGGTCACCGCGGAGATCCAATGCCGACGCTCGACGCGGACGGACTCGCCGCGCCGATTCCCTTGCGGGTGGCGGGAGACGGCGGCACCGGAGGCAGCGGCGTCGCGTTGCGCGGCGACGGTCCGGCCGGGACGGTGCCGGGGCGATACACGGCGTCGTACGACTGCTGGGGCTGGATCGTCCGCGCGGAGTTCACTGTCACGAACTGACAGCACGGCAGAAGGCGCGAAGGCCGGTTTCGGGGCGCGAATTGCCGTCCCGGAGCCCGCCTTCGCTGGCACATCTCGCGGAGATGTTCCGGCCGGTAATTTCTGTCAACCGACAGAATTGGCTCGGGCCGGGCCGGGTGCCGTCGTGAAAGCCGGAAGAATTGTTCGCGAAGCGCCGAAACTTCGATGAAACAAAAGCGGAAAGGATGGCCGTCAATTCTTACCTACCCGGTCTGTCCAGGCGCTTTCCGTCTTTGTGAAGCCGGGCGCGATTTCGCGGGCGGCCGGAAGGATTCGAAGCAAGGCGCCGGGTGGGCCGACGTCCGGCCTTGATCGATCAGGTCCGGCCGGGTAACGGAGAGGTGACGGCTTGCGGTCCAGTGGCTACACACAGATGATCTGGCAGGGGTGGCGGGTGTCACCGTTCAGTGGGTTTCGCCGCCGCCTTCTAGGCAATACCGTCGGCGGCAAAGCCGAAGTCATGGCCCCGATCGGGTACGGAGGTTTGGCGGATGATGCCGGAGATCAAAGAGGGCGCCGACGACGCCGTCGTTCGCCTGCCCGGGATGAGGGTGGCCTACGAAGGGGCGGCCTTCGACGAGTCCGCGCTGGCGGAGACCTGGACCGCCCAGCTGCAGGACTGGCTGAACCAGGCCGTCTCCGCCGGGATCCCCGAACCGAACGCGATGGTGCTCGCCACCGCCGACCCGGAAGGCAGGCCGTCCTCCCGGACCGTCCTGTGCAAGGGCCTCGACGAGCGCGGTGTCGTCTTCTACACGAACTACACCTCGACCAAGAGCCATGACCTCACCGCGACGCGCTACGCGTCGGTCACCTTCCCGTGGTACGCCCTGCAGCGTCAGGTCCACGTGCGCGGCGAGGTGGAGAAGGTCAACGTCGCCGAGACCGCCGAGTACTGGGCTTCCCGCCCGCGGGGTTCGCAGCTCGGGGCCTGGGCGTCGCCGCAGTCCCGCGTCGTCGACGGCCGCCGCGCCCTCGAGAACGCGCTTCACGGGATCGAGCGCCGGTTCGCCGACGTCGAAAACATCCCGTTCCCGCCGCACTGGGGCGGGTGGCGCATCCGGCCCGACGTCGTCGAGTTCTGGCAGGGCCGTGAGGACCGCATGCACGACCGGCTCCGCTACGTCCGCACCGACGACGGCTGGCAGATCGAGCGCGTCGCGCCGTAATTTTTGCCAGCGCGCTTCCGCAAACGCGCCGAAGGGGCGTCGTTCCGCTTCAACGTCACGTTGAGCGGAGAGGCGCCCCTTCATCGCGTTTCCGGGGGCCTTCGGCCCAAAGAGGGCGCGCGGCGGTGAAGTCTCCCCGTCGCGCTGGCGCGCTCCCGGGAGACCGCTGGGTCACCGAGGCCGCGGCTCAGCCGTGGGGAGGGTCGTCCCAGCGGTCGCCCGGTGACATAAATCGCGCGCGGATGGTTAGTTAGCGCGGCTAAGCTGTCGGGTTGTGAGTGACGACGTGGGGGTTGACCAGCGCAAAGGTGTTCGCAAGCTGTTCGGCTCGATCGTCGTCGACACCCGGCCACTCAAGATCCCCGCCTTCCGCCGTCTGTGGCTGTCCACCGCGGTCACCGCCGTCGGCAGCCAGCTCACCGCCGTCGCGGTCCCCAAACAGGTCTTCGACCTCACCGGCTCGTCGGCCTACGTCGGCCTGACCGGTCTGGTCGCGCTGGTCCCGCTGCTCGTCTTCGGTCTCTGGGGCGGCGCCATCGCGGACGCCGTCGACCGCCGCAAGCTCCTGCTGGTCACCAATGTCGGGGTCACGCTCACTTCGGCGGTCTTGTGGCTCCAGGCGTTCCTGAACCTCGGTTCCGTCTGGCTGGTCCTTGGCCTGCTCGCGGTCAACCAGGCGTTCTTCGCGATCAACATGCCGACCCGCGGCGCGGTCGTCGCCCGGCTGGTCCCGGACAACCTGATCGCGCCCGCGACCGCGCTGAGCAGCACGATGTCCACCTTCGGCGCGGTCTTCGGCCCGCTGCTCGCCGGTTCGCTGATCCCGATCCTCGGCCTCTCGACCCTCTACCTGATCGACGTCGTCGCGCTGACCTTGACCCTCATCGCGGTCTACAAGCTCCCTCCGATCCCGCCGCTCGGCGAGATCGCGCGGCGGGCCGGGATCCGCGACATCATCGACGGCTTCAAATACCTGGCGACACAGAAGATCCTGCTGGCCTCGTTCCTCGTCGACATCATCGCGATGGTCGCGGGCATGCCGCGCGCGCTGATCCCGGAGATGGCGGAGCGCACCTTCGGCGACCCGCCCGGCGGCGGCCCGGCGCTGGGCTGGCTGTACGCCGCGCTCCCCGCGGGCGCGATGCTGATCGGCCTCTTCTCCGGCTGGTTGACCAGGATCCGCAAACAGGGCGTCGGCGTGATCGTCTCGATCTGTGTCTGGGGCGCCGCCGTCGCCGGGTTCGGGCTCGCGAACTCGCTGTGGCTCGCGGTGTTCTTCATGGCGCTCGCCGGCGCCGCCGACATGGTCAGCGCGATCTACCGCATGTCGATCCTCCAGCTCGCCACCACCGACGAGATGCGCGGACGGCTGCAGGGCGTGTTCACCGTCGTCGTCGCGGGCGGCCCGCGGATCGCCGACCTCACCCACGGCTGGGCCGCCGCCGGTGTCGGCACGGCCGCCGCGGCCTCCGGTGGCGGAGTGCTGGTCATCGTGCTGGTCATCGGCGCGGCGCTGCTCATCCCGTCGTTCTGGCGGTACCGGGCCCCGGTGGACTGAGCCGTTCGGTCTATCGTCGGGCCCATGCGTATTTCACGGGCGATCATCCTGTTCGCCGCTGTCATCGCGACCCTTTCCGCCTGTTCGTCCGGGGACGAGAAGACGGACAACGCGGCCAAGCCGTCGAGCCAGGCTCCCGCTCCTTCCGCCGCGCCGAGTTCCTCGGCCGCTCCCACCGGTGGCGCCGGCGCGAAGGACCCCTGCGCACTGCTGCCCGCCGAGGCCGTGGGCAAGGCGGTCTCGATCCAGGGTGTGACGTCGGCGCCGGGTCCGGTGCAGGACAACGCCGCCAACGGAGGCAAGGCCAAGAGCTGCGTCTACTCGGCCGCCGGCAAGCAGATCGGCGCGCTCGCGGTGACCCGCTTCGAAGGCAACAAGATCAAGCCCGCCGAGATGGTCGCCGCGCTGAAGAAGGCCAAGCAGAACGCGAAGGACGTCGCCGGTGTCGGCGACGGTGCCATCTACTACACCGACGAGAACAAGACCGCGACGCTCGCGTCGGCCGAACTCGTGGACAACGTCCCGGTGCTGGTCAACTACACCGGACCGCTGAAGATGACGCAGGAAATGATGCTTCCGCTGGTGAAGACCGCGGTCGACGCGAACTGAGGGAATTACCCAAAGGCGTGCTTCGTCAACCCGTGACGAAGAACTGACCAAACCGGACTGTCGGCCCCAGAGGTGATACGGCACACTCTTGCCGCATGGCGGACACGACGACAACAGAACAGGCCGGCCCGGCCGGCCAACCGAGCCTCAAGCGGGTGATGGGTTCCAAACTCCTGCTGTTCTTCGTGGTGGGGGACATCATCGGGACGGGCGTCTACGCGCTCACCGGACAGGTCGCCGGCCGGGTGGGCGGCGCGCTTTGGCTGCCGTTCCTGATCGCGTTCGTGGTCGCGATCATGACCGCGTTCAGCTACCTGGAACTGGTCGGCAAGTACCCGCAGGCGGCAGGGGCCGCGCTCTACGCGCACAAGGCGTTCAAGCTCCGCTTTCTCACCTTCATGGTGGCGTTCGCGGTGATGTGCTCGGGGATCACGTCGGCCTCGTCGGCGGCGAAGGCCTTCGGTGACACCTACCTCAAGGAATTCATCACCGCGCCGATGCCGCTGGTGGCGATCCTGTTCGTGATCGGGCTCGCGCTGATCAACTTCCGCGGGGTCTCCGAATCGGTGAAGACCAACGTGGTGCTGACCTGCATCGAGATCGGCGGTCTGCTGATCATCATCGGGGTCGGCGTGTGGGCGGTGCTGAACGGCAGCGGGGACGCGTCGCGGCTGGTCGAGTTCGACACCGAGAACCAGACGATGCTGGTGGCGATCACCTCGGCGACGTCGCTGGCGTTCTTCGCGATGGTCGGTTTCGAGGACTCGGTGAACATGGCCGAGGAGTGCAAGGACCCGATCCGGATCTTCCCGAAGGCGATGCTGTGGGGCATGGTCATCGCCGCGACCATCTACATCCTGGTCTCCGTGACCTCTTCGCTGCTGGTGCCCGCCGACGAACTGGAGGCCGCCAAGAGCAGCGCGCTGCTGAAGGTGCTCGACGTCGGGGCCCCCGGGTTCCCGCGCGAGATCTTCTCCGCGATCGGTCTCTTCGCGGTCATCAACTCGGCGCTGATCAACATGCTGATGGCCAGCCGCCTGCTCTACGGGATGGCGAACCAGCGGATCATCCCGAAGCAGCTGGGCACCGTGCACCCGTTCCGCCGCAGCCCGTGGGTGGCGATCGTGTTCACCAGTGTCATCGCCATCGGCCTCGTGTCCTTTGTGGACATCAGTGTGCTCGGCGGTACGACGGCGTTGCTCCTGCTGGCGGTGTTCGCCATCGTCAACGTCGCCGTCCTGGTCCTGCGCAAGGAGAAGGCGGCGCACCGGCATTTCCGCGCGCCGACGATCATCCCGGTCCTGGCCGCGATCTTCTGCCTCTACCTGGTGACGCCGCTGTCCGGACGGCCCGCGCGCGACTACAAGGTCGCCGCGATCCTGCTCGGCGTCGGTATCGTGCTGTGGGGGATCAACTGGCTCGTCATGCGGGCCACGCACAAGGAAGAGGACCGGCAGCCCATCGAGCCGCCGGTCGGCTGACCCTCAACCGCGGCTGAGCGACTGGTACTCCACCGGGCTGTGGGCCGAGAACACGGTGACCTCGTCGGCGTGTTCTCGGCTCAGCTCCCGCAGCCGCTCGACGTTCTCCAGCCGCGGTTTGCGCAGGGTCTGCACCATGTTCTGGAACGCGGTCATCCCCGGCGGGCAGTGCGGCTTCACCGGATCCAGCTGACCGTGGAAGAAATACGCGTCGCCCGCGTGCAGCAGCCAGCCGTCGCCGGTGTCGACGGCCACCCCGGTGTGGCCCTTGGTGTGCCCCGCGAGCGGTACCAGCAGGATCTCCGGCGGCAGGCCCTTCAGCTCGCGGACGGCCTGGAAACCGAACCAGTCGTCCCCGGCCTCGTCGTACATGCTCCACAGTGGACGGTGGGCGAACTGGTTGGCGCGGAACCGCAGCTTCTCGCTCTGGTTGGCCGGTGAAGTCGCCGCGTCGTGCTCCGCGGTGCGGACGTGCACGACGGCGTTCGGGAAATCCGCGAGCCCGCCCGCGTGATCGACGTCGAGGTGCGTGCAGATGATGTGCCGGACGTCTTCGAGCTTGTGGCCGAGCGCTTCGACGTGGTGCGCCGCGGTCTCCGTCTCGACCGGTTTCGCGCCGACCATGATCGTGAACGGCGTGCCGAGCCACGCGCCGGGATTCTCGACGCCCTTGCGGCCGAAACCGGTGTCCACCAGTACGAGTCCGTCGCCGGTCTCGATGAGCAGGCAGTGCGCCACCAGCTCCGAGCGGCGCAGCAGGCCGGGCTGGCCGTCGAGCAGCTTGCCGCCCGGTGCGCGCATCGTGCCGCAGTTCAGGTGGTGCACCTTCATAGCCTGCTCCTCTGGCTGAGCCGTTCGAATGCGGTGGCGTCGTGCGCGGCGAAGACCGTCACCTCGTCACCGTTGTTACTGACAAGTTCGCGCAGCCGGCGCTGGTTGTCCAGTCGTGCGGTCTTCTCCGTCTGCATGTACGACTCGAAGAAGCCCAAGGCCGGAGGGATGTGCGGCTTTCGTTCCAGCTCGCCGCCGTGGAAGACGGCGTCACCGGCGTTGAGGAGCCAGCCGTCACCCGTGTCGACCGCGACGCCGGCGTGCCCGCGAGTGTGCCCGGCGAGAGGGATGATCAGGACGTCCGGGACGCCTTCGAGTTCGCGGACGGCGTCGAAACCGAACCACGGCTCGCCGTCGGCTCGGTACGACCTCCACAGTGGACCGTGGCTGAACTGGACCTTCCGATAGCGGCTCGCCTCCTTGCGGTCGATCGGCTTCTCCAGTGCCTGGAGTTCGCGATCGTGGACGTGGACCCGCGCCTGAGGGAAGTCGACGAGCCCGCCCGCGTGGTCGAGGTCGAGGTGGGTGAGCACGATGTCGCGCACGTCGGCCGGGTCGAAGCCGAGCTTGCGGATCTGGGTGGTGGCGCTGAGGTCGTCGTCGCTGTCGGGGTGGACCAGCCGGACGAAACCGGCGCCGAGCCATTCGACCGGACGGGTGACGGTCGGCGTTCCGACGCCGGTCTCGACGAGCACGAGCCCGCTGTCGGTCTCCAGCAGAAGACAGTGGCAGATCAGCTCGGCGCGACGGAACAGGCCGGGCCTGCCGTCGATGAGTTTGCCGCCGATCGGCCGCATGGTTCCGCAGTTCAGGTGATGGACGCGCATCAGGACAGCTCCCGTTCGAGGGTGGCACGGAGGTGAGGGGCGATCGCGCGCAGCGGCGCGGTGTCGTGCAAGGTCTTGGCCAGCAGCAAACCGCCCTCGATGGCGGCGAGGACGACGGTGGCCAGGTGGTCCGCCTTGTCGGTGCCGAGCGCGTCGGCGATGACGGTGTGCCAGGACCTGTAGCCATCGGCGCAAGCCTGACGGATCGCCTCGCTGTCCCCCGACGCGTCGAGCGCGACCGTCGCGAGCGGGCAGCCGCGCTGGAAATCCGACTCCTCCAGCGAGGTCGCCAGCGCCTCGACCACGTTCTCGATCCCGGTGACGATGTCGGGCGCGTTCGCGGCGATCGTGCGCAACTGATCGCAGAGCCGGCCGGCGGATTGGCGGATGGCCTCGGCGGCCAGCTGTTCCTTGCCGCCGGGGAAGTGGAAGTAGAGCGATCCCTTGGGCGCGCCGACGGCGGCGACGAGCTGGTTGAGCCCGGTGGCGTGGTAACCCTGCTGGTGGAAGAGCTCGGCGGCGGAGTCGAGCATGCGCTGCCGGGTGTCGGTGCGGCGGACCATGCGGCCGACTGTAGCCCAAACTATGACGACCGGTCTAGTAAGTTGCGCGGGACTCGTGAGTGGCAAGGACGGTTAGAACCGTCCTTGCACTCACGAGTCCGGTAGCGTCCGGCTCGTGTTCACGCCCTATGCCGAACTCGACCAAGTCCTCACCGATCTGGTCGCTTCAGCTCGCGAGATCCTCGGCGACACCTACGTCGGTGCGTACGTCCAAGGCTCCTTCGCGCTCGGCGCAGGTGACCTCCACAGCGACTGCGACTTCATCATCGCGACCACCGAACCGCCGAGCGGCAGGGCCGAAGCGGACCTCCGCGTGCTCCACGACGAACTTCCCACCAGGGACGGCTTCTGGTGCAAGGAGATCGAGGGCTCCTACGCGGACATAGCGTCGCTGAAAACCAGCCAGGGCCTCGGCATCCTGTGGCTGTACTGCGACCACGGTCATCGTGTCCTGATCTGGGACACCCACTGCAACAGCCTCCACACGCGCTGGATCCTGCGTCATCGCGGCATCGTGCTCGACGGCCCGCCGATCGCGAGCCTGGTCGACGAACCGCCACCGGACGCGATGCGCGCGGCGATGCGCGACGAACTGCACGGCCTGGTCGACGGCGTCCGGGCGTGGGCGCCCTTCGACGTCGCGTGGACCCAGCGCTACCTCGTGTCTACCTGTTGCCGCGTGCTCTACACGCTGCGCACGGCCGAGGTCGAGTCGAAGCGCGGCGCGCTCGAATGGGCGCGCGAGAACCTCGATCCGCGATGGCGGCCGTTGCTCACGCAAGTGCTTCAGGATCGCGAACTCGGCTGGGACCCGGAAGATCCGCCGCGTCCGGGCAGCCTCGAAGCGGCCTGTGAGTTCGCCGCGTACGCCGAAACGCTAGCCGCCGATCGCGGACGCTGACCCGCCGAACTGTTGCCGCAGCTCGCGTTTGAGCAGTTTCCCGGACGCGTTCTTCGGCAGTTCGCCGACGAAATGCACCGACTTCGGCACCTTGTGCGCCGCCAGCGACTTCTTGGCGAACTCGATCAGTTCCGGTTCCTCGACGGGTTCCTTCGCCACGACGACCGCCGAGATCGCCTCGATCCAGCGTTCGTGCGGCAGGCCGACGACGGCGACTTCCGCGACGGCTGGATGCGCGTACAGCGCGTCTTCCACCTCGCGCGACGCGACCAGGACGCCACCGGTGTTGACGACGTCCTTGATGCGGTCGACGACGAACAGGTAACCCTCCTCGTCCTGGCGCACCAGGTCACCGGAGTGGAACCAGCCGCCCGCGAACGCCTCCACCGACTCCTCGGGTTTGCCCCAGTAACCGGTGCACAGCTGGGGAGAGCGGTACACGACCTCGCCGAGCTCGCCCGGCGGGAGGTCGTTCAGCTCGGCGTCCACCACCCGTGTCTCGACGAAGAGGACCGGGCGGCCGACGGAATCCGGCCGCGCGTCGTGCTCTTCCGGCCGCAGCACTGTCGCGAGTGGACCGATCTCCGACTGGCCGAAGCAGTTGTAGAAACCGACTTCCGGCAGCCGTGAGCGCAGTACTTTCAGGACCGGGACCGGCATGATCGACGCGCCGTAGTAGGCCTTGGTGAGGCAACTCAGATCCGCGTCCGCGAGACCGGGATGGTTCGCGAGTCCCACCCAGACGGTCGGCGGGAAGAACAGGGAAGTGATGCCCTGGCGGGGAATCCGCGCGAAGATGTCGCCGAGGTCGGGCGACTCGACGAGATGGTTCGTCGCGCCGACGGCCAGGCCGGGCATGAGGAAGACGTGCAGCTGGGCCGAGTGGTACAGCGGCAGCGCGTGCAGCGGCACGTCACGGTCGCTCAGGTCGAGCGCCGCGATGCAGGACGAATACTCGTGCACCAGCGCGCGGTGAGTGAGCATCGCGCCCTTCGGCCGCGAGGTCGTCCCGGACGTGTAGAGCAGCTGGACGAGGTCTTCGTCCGCGACCCCGGACTCCTCGTGCGGCGCGACGGTTTCGTCCAGCGCCCAGTCCAGGACGTCCAGTGTGGACACGTGCTCGACGCCGACGTGCTCGGCCAGCGCGGGGTCGACGAAGGCGACGGCGGGTTCGGACTGCGTGAGCAGGTACTCGAGTTCTTCACCGCGCGCGTTGAAGTTCACCGGCACGTGCACCAGCCCGGCCCGTGCACAACCGAGGTACAGCAACAGGTACGCGTCGGAGTTCTTGCCGAAGGCCGCGACGCGGTCACCGTGGACGAGCCCGCGGCCGAGCAGTTTCGCCGCGACCCGGCCCGCCGCGCGGTCGAGCTCCGCGTACGTCCACACGCGATCGGCGAAGGTGAGCGCGATCCTGCCCGGGACGCGTCGCGCGCTCCGTTCCAGGACTCGGCCGACGGTGCTGGGGTAGCCGGGAACGGTCATCGCGGCGGTCTCCTTCGTCCGGGCCTGGCATTCCCACAGTAACCTCGTCGCATGGCCAATCCCACCGGAGAGCAGTTCGAGATCACCCGCGGCAACGCGCGCGCCGTCGTCACCGAGATCGGTGCCGGGTTGCGCGCGTTCGAGGTCGGCGGCGTGCCCTACGTCGAGGCGTTCGCCGAGGACGAGAAGCCGCCGAAGGGCGCCGGGCAGGTGCTGCTGCCCTGGCCGAACCGCACCAAGGGCGGCCAGTGGGTGCACCAGGGTGAGAAACAGCAGCTCCCGATCACCGAGGAGGCGCGCGGCAACGCGATCCACGGCCTGACCAGGCACGAGGAGTGGGAGCTTCTCGAGCACGCGGAGTCGTCGATCACGCTGGCCATCGACGTTCCGGCGCAGGAGGGCTGGCCGGTGCCGCTGCGCGCGACGATCACCTACGAGATCTCGCCGCGCGAACTGGTCGTGACGCACGAGATCCGCAACGAGGGCGAGAGCCCGATCGGCGTCGGGCTCGGCACGCACCCCTACTTCCGCATCGGCGACGTGCCCACCGACGAGCTGACCCTGACGCTGCCCGCGAGCCGGGTCCGCCCGTATCGCGGCGACGAGCAGATGCCGTATGCCGACGAGCAGGACGTCGAAGGGACCGAGTACGACTTCCGGTCCGGCAAGGTGCTCGAAGGCGTCGACCTCGACACGGCATTCGGCGGGCTGAGTGTCGCCGAGGACGGCAACCACCACCACGTCCTCTCGCACGGGGAGCGGGAGCTGCTGGTCTGGGCCGGGCCCGACTTCCGCTGGGCGCAGGTGTTCACCCCGGACGACCTGGTCGGCCGCGGCCGGGCGGTGGCGATCGAGCCGATGACCTGTCCCGCCGACGCGCTCAACACCGGCACCGACCTGATCGACCTGGAGCCCGCGTCGTCGTGGACCGGGAGCTGGGGAATCCGGGTGCGCTGATGGAGGCGCCGCTCCGGCTCGGCCCTGTGGACGCGGGTGAAGTGCTGACGCTGCAACGTGCGGCGTACGTCCCGGAGGCCAGGGAGCACGAGAACCTCGACCTCCCGCCGCTGCTGGAGACCTTCGAGCAGGCCAAGGAGGCCCTGGGCGACCCCGCGTGTTTCGCCTGGGGCATCAGGGAATCCGGGCGGCTGGTGGCGAGCGTCCGGATCGTCGTGGACGGCGAGGCCGGTCTCGTCGGCAGGCTCATCGTGGCCCCGGACCGGCAGGGCCACGGCCTCGGCAGCTCGTTGCTGCTCGCCGCCGAGGCCGCCGCGCCGCCCTCGGTGACCGTGTTCCGCCTGTTCACCGGGGAGCGGAGCGCCGGTCCGCTGCGGATGTACCGAAAACTCGGCTACGTCGAGACGCATCGCACGCCCGAGAAGCACTACGAACTCGTCCATTTCGAAAAGCCCCGCGTGCGGCCCGGTGGCCCAGTTCGTTAGCGTGTCAAAGTATGTCTGACAAAGCACAGGTCAAGGCCATCGTCGGTGGTTACGTCGTCCCGGTCGACGGTGATCCCATCGACGGCGGCACGGTCCTCATCGAGAACGGGAAGATCGCCGCGGTCGGCACGGACGCCGACGTCGACGTCCCCGACGACGCCGAGCTGATCGACGCCGCGGGCAGCTGGGTGCTGCCCGGGTTCATCGACGCGCACGCCCACCTCGGTGTCCACGAGGACGGCGAAGGCTGGTCGGGGAACGACACGAACGAGATGACCGATCCGAACGGCGCGCGATTCCGGGCGATCGACGGCATCGACCCGTACGAGCCCGGCTTCGACGACGCGCTCGCGGGCGGCGTCACCAGCGTCGTCATCAAGCCCGGCTCCGGGAACCCCATCGGCGGGCAGACGATCGGCGTCAAGACCTGGGGCCGGACCGTGCTCGACATGATCTTCGCCGAGGGCGTCAGCGTGAAGAGCGCGCTCGGCGAAAACCCGAAGCGGGTTTACGGCGAGAAGAAGCAGACGCCGTCGACCAGGCTGGGTGTCGCGTCGACCATCCGCGACGCGTTCACCGCCGCCCGCAACTACGCCGCCCAGCGCGACCACGCCGCCGGCGAGGGCAAGCCGTTCGACGTCGACCTGACCAAGGAGACGCTGGCCAAGGTCCTCGACGGCGAGCTGTACTGGGACCAGCACGTCCACCGCGCCGACGACATGGTGACCGCGATCCGGCTGGCCGACGAGTTCGGCTACAAGCTGGTGATCAACCACGGCACCGAAGGGCACCTGATCGCGGACCTGCTCGCCGAGCGGGACGTGCCGGTGATCCTCGGCCCGCTGTTCACCACCAAGTCCAAAGTGGAGCTGCGCAACCGCACCCTGCGCGCGCCCGGGATCCTCGCCAGGGCGGGTGTGCGGATCGCGATCACCACGGACCACCCCGTCGTGCCGATCAACTTCCTGGTGTACCAAGCGGCGCTGTCGGTGAAGGACGGCCTCGACCCGGAGACCGCGCTGAAGGCGCTGACCGTCAACCCGGCCGCGATGCTAAACCTCGACGACCAGGTCGGCGCGCTGAAGCCCGGCCTCGACGCCGATGTGGTCATCTGGTCGGGTGACCCGCTGGACGTGATGAACCGGGCCATGCGCGTGTTCGTGCGCGGGCGCGAGGTCTACCACTTCGACGAGGAAACCGGCGTCGGCGTCACCGAGGAACGGCGTTACCGCGAAGGCTGACGTCGGCCTTGCCAGGACGGACCTACCTGTGCTCTCATGTGTGACACACTGGGGAGGGTGTGTAACACATGAAGCGCTGGGTTCTTGTCCTGGTAATCGGCTTCGGCTTCTTGGGTGTCTGCCTGTTGTGGGCGACCGAAGACTCGAGTGCCATCAAATGCGACGGCAGGCTCATGTCGTACGGCGACGTCTGCGAGACCACCAAGGGTGGCCGCACCGTCCGTACGGAGACCTACGACCAGATGAAGAAGGGCGCCGAAACCCGCGAGAGGGCCTTTCGAAACCATGGTCTGTGGGTGGGCGGGGTCGGGGCCGGGCTGACCGGGCTGGGCGCGACGATGCTGATCCGCAGGAAGCGTCGCGCGTCGCGGGCCGGTGTGGCGGCGCCGCAAGGTGGACAGCCGCAGCCGCAATGGCAAGCGCAGCCCCAGTGGCAGGCTCAGCCGGGTTTCCCGCAGCAGCAGGGTTTTCAGCAACCGCCGGGTTTCCCGCAGCAGGGTTTTCAGCAGGCGCATGGCGCACGATTCCAGCCCCCGCCTCAGCCCCAGTGGCAGCCCGTGCCGGGGCAGCAGCCTTACCCGCCGCAGGCCGGTCCGCCGCCACAGCAGTTCGGCCCGCCGGGGCACGGAGACTCGTGACCGCTGGCGCTCTTGACCGATCATCAAGTCCGTGAAGGCCTCCTTGAGGGACCCAGGGTCCCTCAAGGAGGCCTTCACGGACCGAGCTTGGGGATCAGTTGGCCGCTCACGTGTATCAGCGCGGAGTGTCAGCCTTTCCGGAGTTCTCGCGCGATCACCATGCGCTGGATCTGGTTCGTGCCCTCGAAGATCTGCGGCACCTTCGCCTCCCGCATGTACCGCTCCACTGGGAAGTCCTTCGTGTACCCGGCGCCACCGAGGACCTGTACGGCGTCGGTGGTCACCTTCATCGCGCCGTCGGTCGCGACGAGCTTCGCGATCGACGCCTGCCGCTGGAACGGCAGCCCGCGGTCGCGGCGCCGGGCGGCGTCGAGGTACATCGCGCGAGACGTCTCGACGGTCGCGGCCATGTCGGCCAGCAGGAACTCCAGCCCCTGGAACTCGATGATCGGCCGCCCGAACTGCGTGCGGCCCTTCGCGTACTCGAGCGCCTCATCCAGCGCGGCCTGCGCGAGCCCGACGGCGCAAGCGGCGATGCCCAGCCGTCCGGAGCTGAGCGACGACAGCGCGATCTTTAGCCCCTGGCCCTCCTCGCCGATCCGCCGGTCGGCGTCGACGGCGGCGTCTTCGAACATCAGCTGCGCCGTGGTCGACCCGGTGAGGCCCATCTTCCGCTCGGGCGGCGCGGCCGACAGGCCCGGCGTCGCCGCGTCGACGAGCAGGCAGGAGATGCCCTGACCGCCGTCGTCGCTGGTGCGCACCATGGTCGTGTAGAAGTCGGCCTCACCCGCATGGGTGATCCACGCCTTCGTGCCGTTCACGACGTACTGGTCGCCGTCGAGCCGTGCGCGGGTCGAGAGGGCGGCCGCGTCCGAGCCGGCGTGGGTCTCCGAGAGTGCGTACGCGCCCAGCAAGCCGCCTTCCAGCATCGAGGGCAGCCAGCGGTCGCGCTGCTCGTCGGTGCCGTGGTGCGCCAGCGCGAAGCAGGACATGGTGTGCACGGAGAGCCCGACGCCGACCGACATCCACGCGGCCGCGATCTCCTCCAGAACCTGCAGATACACCTCGTACGGCAGCTCGCCGCCGCCCCAGCGTTCCGAGTACGGCAGGCCGAGCAACCCCGCCTGGCCCAGCAACCGGAACTGCTCGCGCGGGAACTGCGCGGTCTCCTCGTACTTGCTCGCGATCGGGGCGAGCTCCTCGCGCGCGATCTCCTTGGCCAGGTCGATCAGATCCTGGGCCTCGGTGCTGGGCAGCAGACGGTCCGCCGGCATGGCTCCTCCGAGCTGAGCTGTACTAAAAACAGTACTGTGGGCTGATTCAGCGTACAGTAGACGGCGCTGGGGGGATACCGTTCGCGTAGGGGATAGTGATCCGATGACCTCGCGCCGCCAGCCCACCGCGCGTCAGAGAGCGCTGCTCTCGGAACTCGAAGCGGTCTTCCTCGCCGAAGGGTTCTCCCAGTTCACGCTGGACGACCTGGCCGCCAGGCTCCACTGCTCGAAGTCGACCCTCTACGCGCTGGCGCCCAGCAAGGAGCAGCTCGCGGTCAAGGTCGTCACCCACTTTTTCAAGGGTGCCGCCGAGTTGCTGGAGGAGCGGATCGACGGGATCGACGACGCCCGCAAGATCCTCGGGGAGTACCTCGCCGGGATCTCCGAGTACCTGAATCGCGCTTCGGCCGCTTTCATGACCGACATCGCCGAATTCGCGCCGGCGCGGGACGCGTATCAGCTCAACAGCCGTGTCGCGGCCACCCGGATCCGGTCGTTCATCGATCGCGGCGTCACCGACGGTGTTTTCCGTGAGGTGCACGCGCGGCTGATCGCGGAAATGGCGGGACTGATCATCGAGGGAATCCAGACCGGTGTCATCGGTCAGCGCACCGGGGTGACCGACGCCGAAGCGTTCACCGCTTTGTCGGAAGTGCTACTCGGCGGCCTTGAGCCCAAAATGTCCTGAAATGACAATTCTGGTGGTCTCACCACCGTCTCGGCTAGCATCGCGCCCGTGATCGTCGTAGGTGGAGAGGCGCTGGTCGACCTCGTTCCCGGTGCCCCGTTGGATTCCACTGTGGACGGTGGGTTGCACGCGCTGCTGCCCCGGATGGGTGGTGGTCCCTACAACGTCGCGCTCGCCGCCGGGCGGCTCGGCGTCCCGGCGGGCTTCCTCTCCCGCGTCTCGAACGACCGCTTCGGGGTCGCGCTGGTGGACCGGCTGCACGCCTCCGGTGTCGACACCACCTTGCTGCAGCGGGGAAACGAGCCGACGACACTCGCGGTGGTCGCGCTCGATGAGAAGGGGTCCGCGCGGTACACCTTCTACACCGAGGGCACCGCGGACCGGCTGGTCGCCGATCCCGGCCCGCTGCCGGAGAATGTGACGGCGCTCTCGCTCGGCACCCTCGGCATGGTCCTGGAACCGGGCGCGAGCACGTACGAAACCGTGTTGCGCCGCGAATCCGCCCGCGGCGTCCTGACCGTGCTCGATCCGAACATCCGTGCGGCGCTGATCACCGATCCGGCGGCCTACCGGGCGAGGTTCGAGTCCTGGCTGCCGCATGTCCGCCTGCTCAAGATCTCCGACGACGACACGGAATGGCTCGCCGAGGGCGCCGACCCGGTCGACGCGGCAAAGGTCTGGACCTCTTGCGGGGTCGATGCGGTCGTGCTCACCAGGGGCGCGCAGGGGTTGTCCGTCATCACACGAGCGGGCGAAATCGCGCAGGTCCCGTCACGCCGGGTCGAGGTCGTCGACACCATCGGCGCCGGCGACACCGTGCAGGGTGCCCTGCTGGCGTGGCTGTACTCGAACGGGGTGCGCGACTTGTCCACTCTCGACGCCGCCGGCTGGCGTACGGCGCTCGAATTCGCGGCGAAAGCGGCGTCGATCACCGTCTCGCGGAGCGGGGCGGAACCGCCGACGGCGGGCGATATGGCATCCGCCGTGTGAACCTGGTCCCAAAGGGGCTGTTGTGAGCAACTCACCCGCTGCGCGTTGACCCCATTCTCGACTAGCGTAGAGGGGAATTCATACCCCAGCGGGGCGGTGTGCAGCGAGGCCGTGGGTCACGCGCGTGAAAGAGGGCGTACCTGTGGAACCTACAGGCGCCGCCGGCCCGTGCTGAACGTGAGAGGGACTTACATGTCCGACGCGACGACGGCTGCGGGGCAGTCCGGCGAGACCGCGACGCTGCGCCTGCCCAACGGCGAGCACGAGTTCAAGGTGATCCACCCGGTCGAGGGCGCGCCTGGCATCGAGCTGGGGAAGCTGCTGGCGACGACCGGGTACATCACCCACGACCCGGGGTTCGTGAACACCGGCGCCGCGTCCTCGGCCATCACCTACATCGACGGTGACGCCGGCATCCTGCGCTACCGCGGGTACCCGATCGAGCAGCTGGCCGAGAAGTCGACCTTCATCGAGGTCTCGTACCTGCTCATCTACGGCGAGCTGCCGACTCAGGCTCAGCTGGAGGAGTTCACCGGGAAGATCCAGCGGCACACCCTGCTGCACGAGGACCTCAAGGCCTTCTTCAGCGGCTTCCCGCGCGACGCGCACCCGATGCCGGTGCTCTCCAGCGCCGTATCCGCGCTGTCGACCTTCTACCAGGACTCGCTCAACCCGTTCGACGAAGCGAACGTGGAGCTGTCCACCATCCGCCTGCTGGCCAAGGTCCCGACCCTGGCCGCGTACGCGTACAAGAAGTCCGTCGGCCAGCCGCTGCTGTACCCGGACAACTCGCTCGGCCTCGTCGAGAACTTCCTGCGGATGACCTTCGGCTTCCCGGCCGAGCCCTACGAGGTCGACCCGGACGTCGCCAAGGCGCTCGACCTGCTGTTCATCCTGCACGCCGACCACGAGCAGAACTGCTCGACCTCGACCGTGCGCCTCGTCGGTTCCTCCGAGGCGAACCTGTTCGCCTCGATCTCGGCCGGTATCAACGCGCTCTTCGGCCCGCTGCACGGTGGCGCCAACAGCGCGGTCCTGGACATGCTCGAGGGCATCCAGGCCGAGGGCGGCGACGTCGCGAACTTCGTCACCCGCGTGAAGAACAAGGAAAAGGGTGTCCGCCTGATGGGCTTCGGGCACCGGGTCTACAAGAACTACGACCCGCGCGCGAAGATCATCAAGAACACCGCGGACGAGATCCTCTCCAAGCTCAAGGGCGGCGACCAGCTGCTCGACATCGCGAAGAAGCTCGAAGAGACCGCGCTCTCGGACGACTACTTCATCGAGCGGAAGCTGTACCCGAACGTCGACTTCTACACCGGTCTGATCTACCGGGCGCTCGGCTTCCCGACCAAGTACTTCACCGTGCTGTTCGCGCTCGGCCGCCTGCCGGGCTGGATCGCGCACTGGCGCGAGATGATCCAGGACCCGGCCACCAAGATCGGCCGCCCGCGGCAGATCTACACCGGCTACGCGTCGCGGGACTACGCGCCCATCTCGGAGCGCTGATCCCCCTCTCTCAAGTGCGATGAAGGACGCTTTCATAGCAAAATTTGCTATGAAAGCGTCCTTCATCGCATCCGGGCATGCAGGGGGAGGCGAGGGCGTTTAGGGTTCCGAGAGTGACCAGAGAAGCCCCCGTAGTGCTGTGGTTCCGTCGCGACCTCCGGCTCGGAGACCACGCCGCCCTGCTGGAGGCCTCGAAGCACAGCAAGCACGTCCTCGCGCTGTACGTCCTCGACGACGCGCTCCTCAAGCCCTCCGGAGCCCCGCGCGTCGCGTTCCTGCACGGCTGCCTGAAGGCGCTGGACGATCAGCTCGGCGGACGGCTGATGCTCGTCAAGGGCGACCCGGCCGAGCAGGTCGTCAAGGCCGCGCGCGAGATCGGCGCCGCGGCGGTGCACGTCAGCGCGGACACCGGCCCGTACGGCCGCCGCCGCGACGACGAGGTCGAGAAGGCGTTGGCGGAGCACGACATCGCGTGGGTGGAGACAGGTTCGTCGTACGCGATAACGCCGGGCCGTGTCACCAAACCCGACGGCGATCCTTATCGCGTGTTCACCCCGTTCTACCGCGCGTGGGTGCGCCACGGCTGGCCGCGGCCCGCGGACACCGGTAAGTCCATAGTGGACTGGGTGGAGCCGCCGCGATCCGTCAAGCTCCCGAAGTCCCCGTCGCTCAAGGGAATGGAACTGCCTGAGCCCGGTGAGAAAGCGGCGCTGGAACGCTGGCACGAGTTTTTGGACGACGGCCTCGAGACCTACGACGAGGACCGTGACCGGCCGGATCGCCCCGGTACGACAAGGCTTTCGCCGTACCTGCGCTGGGGTTGCGTCCACCCGCGCACCCTGCTGGCCGATCTCGCCGGGAACGAGGGAAACGGCGCCAAGGCGTTGCGCGGCGAGTTCGCCTGGCGCGAGTTCCACGCCGACGTCCTCTGGCACCGTCCCGAAACCGCGCGGAAGAACTACGATTCCCGCTTCGACGCCATGGAACACGAGAGCGACGACGAGGCTTTCCGGCGGTGGTGCGAGGGGCGCACCGGATTCCCCATCGTCGACGCGGGGATGCGGCAGCTGCTCGCCGAGGGCTGGATGCACAACCGCGTCCGGATGATCGTCGCGAGTTTCCTGGTCAAGGACCTGCATCTGCCGTGGTGGCTCGGCGCGCGGCATTTCATGAAACATCTGGTGGACGGCGACCTCGCCTCGAACCAGCTGAACTGGCAGTGGGTCGCGGGCAGCGGCACCGACGCCGCGCCGTACTTCCGGATCTTCAACCCGACCACGCAGGGGGAGAAGTTCGATCCCTCGGGCGACTACGTCCGCCGCTACGTTCCCGAACTCCGCTCCGTGCAAGGCAAAGCCGTGCACAAACCGAAGGACGTCAAGGACTACCCGGCGCCCATGGTCGACCATGCCCACGAACGCCAAGTCGCCCTGGAGCGCTACGGCGCCATCAAAGGTTCCTGAACGCGCGTGAAGGCCCCCTTCCCTCGGCTCAGCCGAGGGAAGGGGGCCTTCACGCGCGAAGCGGTCAGCCGCGGCGAAGGGCTTCCGAGAGCTTGATCCGGCTGCCGACCCGCAGGACGCTGTTCTGGTAGATCCGCGCGCCCAGCCAGGTGAACAGGGCGATGGCGCCCACGGTCAGGCCCAGCGACAGCGCGATCTCCCACGTCTCGACGGTTCCGGCCGCGATCCGCGCGGGCATCAGGACCGGGGAAAGCAACGGAACCAGGGAGAGCACCTTCGTCCCCGTGCCGTCCGGCGCCTGCGTCAACAGATTGAACCCGACGACGAAGCCGAGGATCAGCACGATGTTGACCGGGCCGATCACGGACTGGGTGTCCTCCTGCCGGGAGACCAGCGAACCCATGGCGCCGTAGACGGTGGCGTACAGCAGGAACCCGAGCAGATACCAGACCACACCCCACAGCAGCGCGCTCGTCGCGACCCCGGACAGCGTCAGCACGTTGGTCGCCGACGCGACGATCAACCCGGCGCCGCCGATGATCACCAGCTGCGTCAGCCCGACCAGGCCGAGCCCGATCACCTTGCCCAGCAACAGATGCCACGGCCGGACCGTGGACAGCAGGATCTCCACCACGCGGCTGGACTTCTCCTCGACCACGCCCTGCGCGACCAGCGTCCCGTAGGTCACGATGCTCATGTACAGCAGCACCGCCACGATCAGCCCGATCACCATCCGCTGCGACTTCTCCGGGTCCGGCGGTTTGATCGAGTCGACCTCGACCTGGGTCTGGTGGACCGTGCGCATCACCTCGTCCGGCGACTTCTGGGCCTCGGAAAGGATGCCGTTCAGCACTTCCTGCTGGGACACGCCGTTCAGCAGGGAACGCAGCTTCGTGTCCAATTCGGACTTGACGAGCACCTTCAGCTCGGTGGCGTTGCCGGACAGCAACGCGTCGAGATCGCCGTTCTCGACCTGCGTCCGGCCTTGCGCCGGATCGGCGACGGTGACGGTTTCGATCTTCTCGCCGATCGCCTCGCCCGCGGTCTTGAGCTGCTGCGCGATCCCGGCGGTCTGGCCGGTGAGCCCGACCTTGCTCTTGTCCTCGTTGCTGATCAACGTGGACTGCAGCAGGACGTACCCCATCAGCATGACCAGCAGCACGGCGGTGCCGACCACGAAGGACCTGGTGCGCAGCCGGGTGTTCAGCTCGCGTTTGGCGATGAGCCAGACCGCGCGCCACGAAGATACGGTGTTCATGCGGAAACTCCCTGTGCCGCCGGCTTCTCGGCGACCGCGTCGCGGAAAAGCTCGGTCAGCGAACGCCTGCGTTTGGTGAACTCGGTGACCGGGCCGGTCGCCAGCGCCGCGGCGAGCACGGCCTGATCGTCGGCGCCCGTCTCGAGTTCGAGGATCGTCGTCGGGCCGTTCTGTTCGACCGTCCGGACACCGGGAACGGACGAAGCCCAGCCGGGCGCGGCGGCGGGCGCGGTGACGACGAGACCGTTCCCCGCACCGGCGGTCAGCTCCGCGACGGTACCGGATGCGACCATCCGTCCACTTCGGATGATGCCGACCCGGTCGCACAGCCGCTCGACCAGGTCCAGCTGGTGACTCGAGAACACCACCGGCACGCCGGTCGCGGCCTTCTCGCGCAGCACGCCGCTCATCACGTCCACGGCCAGCGGGTCGAGACCGGAGAACGGCTCGTCCAGCACCAGCACCTTCGGATCGTGCACCAGCGCCGCGGCGAGCTGCACGCGCTGCTGATTGCCGAGGCTCAGCTTCTGGACCTCGTCCTTGCGCCGTTCGGTCAGCCCGAGGCGGGCGATCCAGTTCTCGGCGCTGCGGTGGGCGTCGTTGGTCGACATCCCGTGCAGTTCGGCGAGATAGACCAGCTGCTCCAGCACCTTCATCTTCGGGTACAGCCCGCGTTCTTCCGGCATGTACCCGATGTGGGTGCGGGTCTCGTGGGTGATCGGGGCGCCGTCGAAGCGCACCTGGCCGGAGTCGGCCGCGAGCACCCCGAGCACGATCCGCATCGTGGTGGTCTTGCCGGCGCCGTTGCTGCCGACGAACCCGAACAGCTCACCGGGCTGGACCTCGAAGCTCACCTCGTCGAGCGCGACCTTCGCGCCGTACCTCTTGGAGATCCGGTCGATCTCCAGCTTCCCCTCGCTCATTTCCACTTCCCCTCTTCGAAATACCGCACCAGCGCCGTGAATCCCCGATGGACGCCGGAAACCGTGCGGTTCCGCTGGATCAGCCCGTCCAGCTCGACGTTGCTCATCACCGAGGTGGCCCGGTAGACCAGGACCGCCCGGCCCGCGCCGGCGAGGACCCCACCCGCCACCAGCACGACGGCGACCACGCCGATGGACACCTTGTACCGCTTCTTGTCCCCGGTCATGCCGGAGTCACCCCCTCGAAGTCTTCGGGGTCGTCGTCCGGCAGCCGCCACGCGAGCCAAAGTGCCGGAAGCGACGTCCCGAAGACGAACAACGCCGCTGTCATCGAAGAAAGCAGGGAACCGGAGTCCGGTTGCCCTGCCGCGTAGAGCCCGTACACGAGATCCACCAGCATGAGCGCGCACATCCCTTGGAACGCGGCGTAGTGCGCGCGGTCGCGCAGCAGCAGTTCGCGCTCGTCGAGGTCCTTCGCCGCGGAGCCGGGTCTGCCGACGGCCTTGCGCAGCACCGCCGCGGCGCCGACGCAGAGACACAGCCCCGGGCCCATCATGCCGACGGCGAACCACAGCGTGGGCTCGCGGAGCAGCGCGGCGCCGGCGATCACGACCAGGTGGCCGATCACGGCCGCGATGGCGAGGCGGCGGCGGTCCGATCGCGTCCTGGTGACGGTCACGTGGGGCTCACCTCTTCGAAGTCTTCAGGGTCGTCGTCCGGCAGCGACCAGCCGAGGATGACGCCCGAGAGCGTGGTACCGGTGACCAGCAGCGCGCAGGCCATCATCGCGCCACGTGCACCGCCGTCCTCCGTGCTGGAGATGACCAGGCCGTAGAGCACCGCGATCATCATCAGCCCGACCAGGACCTGGTAGCTGACGAAGGTGACACGGTGGCGCCATTCCCGCTCGCGTTCGTCGAGCCGGAGCGAGAACCCGCCGCTCATCTTGCCGGTGAGGATCCGCAGCAGGTAATGGGCGCCGCCGGCGATCACCGCACCACCGAACCAGCACACGGCGAAGACCGGTTCCGGTTGCCGATGGAACATGGCGGCCCCGACGATCAGGATCAGATCGCCTGCCAGCACCAGCACGCTCAACGTCCGCCGCCGCTTCCTCGTGCGCCAGGTCGGCAGCCTCAGCGCCCGTTTGCGTTCCACTTTCTCCAGCCGTTCCTGCTGGCGCTCCCAGTACGCCGCGAGACGTCCTCGCTCCTCGCTCATGTTCCCCCCTCCCGGTAGACCTGAGTGGACAGCGGCGTGAATGGTTCACGGCTGAACACGGCCTCGACCGGGAGGTCGAACACCGCGCAGATGCGGAACGCCAGGTCCAGGCTCGGGTAGTGGTCCCCCCGTTCGAGCGCGCCGATGGTCTGCGGGTTGACCTCGACGGCCGCCGCGAGGGCGGCCCTGCTCAGTCCGCGCTCCGCCCGGAGCACGGGTAGCCGGTTGTAGATCGGCAGCTCTTTGCCGCGTCTGACCGGGCTCATGGAACATACTGTTGCAAAAACCCAACGACTCGTCAAGTTGAGGGCGCGCTTCACCGCAAGTAGGTGACTAATTGCGAAGGGTCAGGCGAGGCCGGCGAGGGATTTGTCGACAAGTTCCCGGACGCGGCCGCGGGCGGCCTCGGCGTCCGGGGTGACCAGGCCGAGCCGGGTGCGGCGTTCCAAGACGTCCTCGACGTCGAGAGCGCCCTCGTGCCGCACGGCCCAGACGACTTCCGCCGCGCTGATCTCGGTCCCGTCGAACAGGGGCAGGCCCAGTTCCGGATCGACCTCGCCGAGCGCCGCGACCCGGGGAGCTTCGGTGCCGTACTTCGCGACGAGCCGAGGTGGAGCGTCCACAGTGGAGAGACGATCGCGCGGTGTCGCGCCGAGCAGCGGGAGCCGGGACGTGGTCGACGGCCCGGCGAGAAGCCCGGACCGGTTCAGTGCCGCGTCGACGGCGTCCTCGGCCATCTTCCGGTACGTCGTCAGCTTGCCGCCCACGACGGTGAGCACGCCGTCGGCGCCGGTCACCACCGCGTGCTTGCGCGAGAGGTCCGCGCTGCGCCCGCCGCCCTCGACCAAAGGCCGCAGCCCGGCGAACGAACCCGCGACGTCGGCCCGCGTCAGCGGGCGGGTGAACGCCGTCGACGCCACTTCCAGCAGGAAATCCACATCGGACTCCGGCACGGACGGCACCCGGGGGACCGGCCCGTCGGTCGGTTCGTCGGTGACCCCGACGAACACCCGGCCGTCCGGTTGCGGCAGCAGGAAGACGAAGCGGTTGTTCTCACCGGGGACGGGCACGTTGACCGACGTCGCGCCGATCGGTGCCGCGCCCGAAGCCAGGATGAGATGCGAACCGCGGGAAGGCCGCAGCCGTACCGATTCCGCCAGTTCGCCCGCCCAGACGCCGGTCGCGTTGATCACCTGACGGGCGCGGATCTCGATCTCCTGCCCGGTGAGCCGGTCCCTGGCCAGCACCGACTCCGCGTCGAGCCGGAGCGCCTCGACCTTCGTCAGGATCTTCGCGCCGCGTGACGCCGCCGTGCGGGCCAGGTTCACGACGAGGCGCGCGTCGTCGGTCAGCGCGCCGTCGTAGGCCAGCAGCGCGCCGCGCAGGCCTTTCGGGGACAGGCCGGGTGCGAGCGCCAGCGCCTCCGCGGCCGGGATCGACCTCGGCCGCGGCAGCACCGATGCCGGGGTCCCGGCCGCCCGGCGGAGGCCGTCACCGGCGACGAGGCCGGTCATGATGAACGCCTGCTGGCCGCGGGACGTCTCGCGGTACATCGGGAACAGCTGCGGGATCGCCCTGGTGAGATGCGGGGCGGTGCGGGTCATCAGTATCCCGCGCTCGACGGCGCTTTCGTGCGCCAGCGCCAGATCGCCCTTGGCCAGGTACCGGAGGCCGCCGTGAACGAGCTTGCTGGACCAGCGCGACGTCCCGTACGCCAGGTCGTACGCCTCGATCAGGGCCACCGAGAGCCCGCGCGCGGCCGCGTCCAGTGCGATCCCCGCGCCGGTGACACCACCGCCGACCACCACCAGATCGACCCGCTCGCCGCCGGCCAGCGCCGTGAGTTCCCGGTCGCGCCGCAGAGCGTTGAGCGAGCCCGGCGTCACGGCCGCAACGCCGCGTCGAGCACGTGGGCGAACTCCGCCATCAGCTCCTTCTCGTTCACGTCCGCGGTGGCGGGGCGGTAGGAGAAGGCGAAGGACTGGATGAGCAGCAGCAGGGTGCGCGCCTGCGAGGGCAGGTCGCCCTTGCGGATCGAGCCGTCTTCTTGGCCCGACTTCAGCAGGTGCAGGATCACGCCTTCGGCGAAGCGCTGGGTCTTGCCCAGCCGCTCGACGATGTAGGGCAGGACCAGTTCGGAGTCGAGGTCCAGCAGGGTGCGGAACAACGGGTCACCCGACAGCGCGGCGACGGCGGCGGCCGAACTCTGCACGAGCTTCTCGCGGAAGTTGGCGGGCTCGACCTCCGGCTCGGCGGCGCCCTGAAGCAGTCCGCCGAACTCGCGGGTCATGAGGGTCGCGAGCACGCTGCGCACGTCCGGGAACCGCCGGTAGACCGTCATCCGGCTGACCTTCGCGGTACGGGCGATCTCGGCGAGGGTGGTCCGCCTCACGCCGACGGCGAGCACGCACTTCTTCGCGGCGTCGAGCAGAACGTCGTCGGACACACGCGTGGAGGCCTGACGGGATCGGGTGTCCGCCAGCGCCGAAACGCCTGTTTCCGCAGGTGAGTGACGTTTTACGTCCATATGTAACACTGTAGTCGTGACCGAGCTTATTGACCACCGGTTAAGACGATCCTGGACGCCCGAAGGCGGTGACGCGGCCCACCTTCCGGCGAAGGCCTTGCGGTGGCTCGTCCAGCGTATCGGTCCACTGGGCTCCGCGGCGCCCCTCGCGCCCGATTCGGCGCTGTCCGTTCCCGAATCGGCGCTGCGAGAACAGCCGAAACGAGACCTCGAGGACCTCGTCGGCGCCGGCCGAGTTTTGCTGGCGCCGGGGGAACGGCTCGCGCGGGCCAGCGGTCTGTCCTATCTGGACCTGGTGCGGCGGCGCGGGTTCGGTGATTTTCCGGTGCCGGACGCCGTCGTCCTGCCGGAGAATCCCGCCGAAGTCCAGTCGGTACTGGAAATCTGTGCACGGCACGACGTCGGCGTCGTCCCGTTCGGCGGCGGGACGTCGGTGGTCGGCGGGGTTTCGGCGCTGCGCGGGGACAAGAGCGCGGTGATCGCGCTCGACCTCACCAGGCTCGGCGAACTGGTCTCCGTCGACCCGGTCTCCCGGATCGCGGTCCTCCAGGCGGGCGTCACCGGCCCGGAGGCGGACCGGTTGCTCGCCGCGCACGGCTTCACCCTCGGGCACGTGCCCCAGTCCTACGAACGCGCCACCATCGGCGGGTTCGCCGCCACTCGGTCCGCCGGGCAGGCCTCGTCGGGTTACGGCCGGTTCGAGGACATGGTCACGGGTGTCCGGCTCGCGACTCCGCGCGGCGAATGGAAACTGGGTGTCGCGCCGGCGTCGGCCGCGGGACCCGACCTGCGGCAGCTGGCCGTCGGCAGCGAAGGCGCGCTCGGCGTGATCACCGAGGTCGCCCTCCGCGTCCGCCCGGTGCCGGAAGTGCGCCGTTACGAGGGCTATGTCCTGGACGGCTGGGAGCAGGGTGCCGACGCGGTCCGCGAACTCGCCCAGCGGCACGTCCTGGCGGACGTCACCCGGCTGTCCGATGTGGACGAGAGCGAGGTTTCCCTGGCGCTCAACGACAGTCTGAAGACCAAGGCGCTCCGCCGGTACCTCAAGGCACGCGGAGTGCACGCACCCTGCCTGCTGATCGTCGGCTGGGAGGGCGCGTCGAAGCACGAGGTCAGTCGGCGCCGTCAGGAGACCACCCGCGTCCTGGGGCGGTTCGGCGCCGTCCGGATCGGGGCCGCGCTCGGCGAATCCTGGCGCCGCGGCCGGTTCTCCGGCCCTCGGCAACGGGATGCCCTGATGGACAACGGTGTCTGCGTCGAAACACTCGAAACCGCCGCGTACTGGGCGGAACTGAGCGACCTGCGCGACGCCGTCCGTGCCGCGCTCACCGCGACGCTCGGCAACGCCATCATCATGTGCCACGTTTCGCACGCCTACGAAACCGGCGCGTCGCTGTACTTCACCGTGCTCACCGCCCGCGACGAGGCCGACCCGGTCGGCCAATGGCAACGGGCCAAGGCGGCGGCGTCGGAAGCGATCACCGGGATCGGCACGATCTCGCATCACCACGCCGTCGGCGTCGACCACGCTCGCTACCTGGCGGCGGAGATCGGTTCGCTCGGCATCGACGTGTTGCGAGCGGCGAAGAAGGCCGTCGACCCGGCCGGGATCCTCAATCCCGGGAAGCTTCTCTGAGCCTGTCGGCGGAGCCGAGGACTTTCGGTTGAGGGGAAGGTCAAGGTGGCGTGTCGCGAAAGCCACTTTCGCGACGTCTGGTGTCCCGAAAGTGGCTTTCGCGACATCAGCACCGAGCGCCGGCTTCGAGAGAACGCTCGTCGTAGAGGCGTCGGACACGCCACGTTTGCCTTACCCCTCAAGGAAAGTGACTCGACGCGTGAACCCGCCCGGCCGAAGGCCCCGCTATCGCGGTGGCAGGGCGCCTTCGGCACCTTCGTGAGCTGGAAGCCCAGATCCCGCCCTGCCGACGTCGATCGCGGACGCGGGTTCACCGGCAGACTGCCTGAGCAGCGTCCCGGCCTCGACCAGCGTGCAGTCCAGACCGTGCGTTTCGGCGGGGATCCCGTCCAGTGCCGCGGCCCGGCGCTGTTCGAGGTCGGCGACGCGGATATGCCTGCCGTCCACCAGGATCGGCAGCCGGATGTCCGCGGCGCCGACGTACGCCACGACGTCGTCGAGCACCGTGCCGTCGTCGAGGGTGATGGCAGGGGAGGTCAAGCGCACCAGGTTGTAGCGCTGTCCTTTGCCCTCGCAGCGATCGAGGACGGCGAGCTGTTCCGGCGTCGCGAACCAGACGGAGTGCTCCTCGACGACACCCGGCGCGGCGGCGAGCGTCGCGGGCCGCTGCCCGTCCCGGAACCGCCGGCCGGACGCCCAGACCGCGGCGAGGTCGGTGCAGCGCGCGTGACAGACGACGACCGGACCGGTCAGGCCCATGTTCTCCCGCAGCCAGGTGATCTTGGACGGGCACGCGTTCGAGCCGTACGCGAGCACGGCCTGGCGTTCGCGCCAGCCCTCCGGCGCGGTGTCGAGGCTGTGCCCGACGCCGTCGAAGTGGACGAACGAATGCCCCGGCCGCGCGCCCGGGTACGGATCGGCCGGGAAATCGGCGTCGGTGAAGAGTTTCACCACGTCACCACGCTGCGGAGTACGTCGCCGCGGTGCATCCGCTCGAAGGCCTGCTCGACGCCGTCGAGGGCGATCCGTTCGGTGACGAACTTGTCGAGCGGGAGCCTGCCCTGGAGATAGAGGTCGATCAGCATCGGGAAATCGCGTGAGGGCAGGCAATCGCCGTACCACGACGACTTGAGCGAGCCGCCGCGCGAGAAGAAGTCGATCAGCGGCAGATCCAGCCGCATGTCCGGGGTCGGGACGCCGACGAGCACGACCGTGCCCGCCAGATCGCGGCCGTAGAACGCCTGCCGCCACGTTTCGGGCCTGCCGACCGCGTCGATCACGACGTCCGCGCCGAACGAATCGGTGAACTCCCGGATCGCCTCGACGACCTGGTCTTCGCTCAAGTCCTTGCTGTTCAGCGTGTGCGTGGCGCCGAAGTCCTTGGCCCAGGCGAGTTTCCGGTCGTCGGTGTCGACGGCGACGATGGTCTTCGCGCCGGCCAGGTCCGCCCCGGCGATCGCGGCGTCACCGACGCCGCCGCAGCCGATGACCGCGACGGAATCACCGCGGCTCACCGCGCCGGTGTTCAGCGCCGCGCCGAGACCGGCCATCACCCCGCAACCGAGCAGCCCGGCGACGGCCGGTTCGGCGGCGGGGTCGACCTTCGTGCATTGTCCACTGTGGACCAGTGTCTTCTCGAGGAAGGCCCCGACACCGAGCGCCGGCGACAGGGCGGTGCCGTCGGCCAGCGTCATCGGCCGGGCGGCGTTGAACGTCGAGAAGCAGTACCAGGGCTTGCCCCGGCGGCAGGCCCGGCAGGTGCCGCAGACCGCGCGCCAGTTCAGGATCACGTAGTCGCCCGGTTCGAGGCCGGTGACGCCGTCGCCGACGGCCTCCACGAAACCCGCGGCCTCGTGGCCGAGCAGGAACGGGAACTCGTCGTTGATCCCGCCCTCGCGGTAGTGCAGGTCGGTGTGGCAGACACCGCACGCCTTGACCGAGACGACGGCCTCGCCGGGCCCGGGGTCGGGCACCGTCACGGACTCCAGCGAGACCGGTTCACCCTTGGCGCGGGAAACGACGCCTTGGACCTCGTACGGCATGCCCACCTCCGAGTCTGTGACTTCGCAGCTTGCCACGAAGACGACCGGGATCGCGACATCCGCTCGGGTGCGGTACCGATTCAGCGCCCAGGAGTGATGATGTAGGCGACGCCGCCGGGGCCGCTGGAAACGCCGCCATTCGTGTTGTACCGCTTGGTACGCTGCCAGATCGTCTCGAATTGGTGTCGTTTGTAGACGTTTCGGACCCGGTCGTTGCTGTTGGCGGCCGGGTCGTTCGCGATCACGTCCCCGTCCTTCGTGAAGCCGACGACGACCATGATGTGCCCGGCGGTGCCGTAGCCCGCGCCGTCGAGTTCCTCGGCCTTGAACGACTGCGAAGTGATCACCGGGATGCCGCGCGCGATGTAGTTTTCGAGTTCGTTCAAGGAGTGCAAACGGGTGATGTGCCCACGCAGTCCGAGTGAAGCGGCGTACGCGGTGTTGAACGGCCAGTTGCCTGTTCCGTCGTAGGCGTAGTCGAACGTGTAGCGGGCGGCGTACGCGACGGTTGGATCGACGTAACCCTCCGGGATCCACGTCATGTCCTCGGGCTTGGGCCGTTTGCCCCAGTACTCGGCGACCATCTCGGTGGACGTGGGGCTGCACCAGTTCTCGCCGCCCCCGCCGTACTCGGGGAACTGTCCTTTGTGGAGGTTCTGCGCATAGGCGGGCACCTTGAGCTCGATGCCGGTGGCGCGGCCCGGTTTCGTCGCCTTGACCTCGAAGCGGTCCGGGACGAGCGACGTCATCGCGCCGACCGACGTCACCGACGGCGTGGCACGGGAGCCTGCCTCGCGGTACAGGCTGACCCGCAGCCGGTACGAGCGGAGCGCGACACCGGCCTTCATGACCAGCGTGTCGACGTCGACCACGGCGTTGGCGTCGCTCTGGCCGTCGACGCTGGTGCGTTTGATGTCGGCGTCCCCGCTCGCCCACCGGCCCATGACGTACCAGGAGGTCTCCGTGCCCGTGGCGGTGCGGCCCTTGGCTTCGACCTTGATCCACGTCTTGGCCGGCGTCTTCGCGTTCCACGAGGCGACCAGCTGGGAGGCGTCGAAGCCCTGGGTGTGGCTCCTCGACGTCCACTGGCCGTACTCGTAGGTCTTCGTGGTGCCGAGCGTGGGTTCGGTGTGCTCGATCGTGCCGATCGGGCGGTCGATGCGCAGCGCGCCGTGGTCGAGGCCGAGCCCTTCGAGCCTGCCGTCACGGAATCCGTGGTGACCGGACCATTCCCGGTAGTCGATCGACTCGTCGTCGGCGTGGCCGGGACCGGCCTCCGCCGTCTGTGCCGTCACCGCGGTCATCGTCGCGATCGTCAGCAGCGTGACCAGCCCTCGTATCCGCATCCGGCGCTCCATCCCTCGTGTCCACCCAGTAGGGAAGGGATTTTCGCCGGTCGCGCGAGGTATGTAAACAGTTACCCCCGATCGCACGAGTGCCGCCGCCGGGCACGTGACTCGCGTGGTCGAAGACGTGACTCAGGCGAGCGGGTTCGGCAGGAGGAGTTCCGTGTTCTGGTCCTGGGCGGTGCCGACGGCGGAAAGCGAGGCGTGGATGTCGTTGTAAGAGAACTCCCGGTACAGCGACGCAAGCGCTTGCGTGGAGGTGTCCGAGTAGAACGCCGCATACGGGGCTTCCGCCTCGATCAGCGTCGTGAACAGCGACAACGTGCCGTCGGCGTTGTCGGCGACCTCGATGATCCGCGCGTGCTGCGGGAAGTCGATGTGCGAAGCGGTGTTGATCTCCCAGAAGCTCTGCTTCGCGGTCTTGCCGACGTGCGGCGTGATCTTGTTGTGGTGCGTGTGCCCGTTGACCCACGCCAGGACGTTCGGGAACCGGTGCAGCAGCGAGACGAACGTGTCGCCGTTGAGCCGGAGCTCCAGTGGGTGGCGCGCGTCCGGCAGCACGTTGCCCATGGTGTCGCTCGTGTGGTGGCTGAACAGGATGAACAGCTCGTCCGTCACGTTCTGCGTGACCTTGCGCCCGAAGAAGTCGTAGTACGTCGAGCTGTTGCGCTTGAGCGTGTTCTCCACCCAGGTGAACTGCCCGAGCCCGATCGACCCGTCGGCCAGCCCGGCCATCGTCGTGGTGTCGAGGCTGATGCCGACGACGCCCGGCGCGATGCGGAAGGTGTAGTACACGTTCCGCCCGTCGGCGTTGTTCTCGCTGAACCCGTGACCGACCGGGCCGGGGCCGGTGTTGGCGGAGTCGAGGTGGTGCCGCACGAACTCCGCGGTGCTGAACGGCCGCCTTCGCTCGTCCGGGGTGATCTCGCGGATCGTGCCCGAGCCGCCGAACAGCTCCGTGACCGGGACGCCGGAGCCGGACCCGATCGCCTTGGCGAGCTTCCGCGACGTCGTCTCGTCCTTGCCGATCACCTTGAAGCGGCCGGTGTACCAGGCGTCCATTCCCGGGAAGTCCGGCACGGTGCCGACGATGCTGTCGTCGTGGTTGCCGAAGGTGCAGAACCACGGGACGTCGAGGCCGGGCGAGGTGAAGGTGTTCGAGGCCGCGCCGAGCAGGCCGGGCAGCTGCGGGAAGCCCTTCTTCGTGTACGCGTCGTCCAGCGTCTTGCCGGGGTTCCAGTAGTGCGAGGACCCGGACGTCTGGACGCCTTCGTGCACGTCCGGGTCGCCCGAGGTCGGGTTCACCGTGCCGCCGTTGAGCACCTTGAGGAACCATTCGAGCTCGATCAGCTCGTGGTTGTCGGTGTTGTCGCCGGTGGTGACCATGAAGTCGATCGGCCGTCCGGTGAACGGGCCCGCCTTCAGGCTGTTCACCCGCTCCACCAGCGCCGTCGTCGCGACGGGGCCGAGGGTTTCCTGCGGCCGGTGCGCCGAGCCGACGAACGGGTGCAGGTACTCGAACCGCGCCGGGCTTTCGGCGTCGGTGAAATGCAGGTCGGTGAACTGCGCGAAGGACGCCATCGCGCGGCGGCGGTCGTCGCGGCCGGACTTCGGCGCGGCCAGGTCGCCGCGGACGACGAGCGGCCAGCCGGGGCCCGCGGTCAGCCGCGTATAACCCGGTCCGCTGGTCAACGGGGCCGCCGCGGCTTCGAGCGTGGTGCCCGCGGTCCGCACCGCGCGGCTCGCGGTGCGCGCCAGCGCCCGGTCGAACGCGTTGGCGGTCGGCGTGCACAGCAGCAGGCCGACGCCGGCGGCGCCCGCCGCGGTGAAGGTGCGCCTCGAGATGACGGACATGGCGGTGCCCCCAGTCGTCGCGGATGGATGTCGCGGAAGGACGATGCCGCAAGACGTTAGCCGGGAGGTGAACGCCAGAAAAGGGTAATGCGAAAATTTGTCACGTTCGGCGGAGTCGTCGGGAAGCCAAGCGGGCTGGTTACGCTGGCCGCTTGGCGAGCGTGGGAGGTGGCCAGGTGGGTGCTTCGGCATGGTCCGTCCGCGGCCGGTTCGACGGCGATCCGGAAGCGGCGCTGGACGCGATGAAGGCGCGCGTTTTCGAGGAGGGCGACTACCTCTGGGAGGAAGACGAACTCGGCCGCCCGGACTCGATCGACGAGCTGTACGAGGTGGAGAGCGTCCAGGAGTCGGGGACCCACTCCGTGCTGGACGTCCACGAGTTCATCAGCGCCATGGGCGAGGACGACTTCGGCACGATCCGCCCCTTGACCGACGCCGAACTCGTCGCCGCCTTCGGTTCCGAGGAGCCGTCCGTCGCCGACTTCGACGAACTCGACAAGGCGGGGCGGCTGCCGTACGAACGCCGCCCGCGCTGGAGCGCGAACTGCGCGCTGCTGTACGAGAACGACGTCGCCGTCGAGCTGGCGATCTGGGGCGTCTCCGGGGACTAGGGCCGGTTCAGGTGGTCGTGAGTGGCGATTCGTGTTCTGACGGACTCGTATTTACCTACCCACTGGTGTGATCGGCGGTCGACGGGGGCCTCGTCTGCCACCGGTCGCGCCTGGCGCGACCTTGATCAACGGAGGGTCGGGGACGTTGAGTGTCCCGAACCTTCCGTTGATCAAGTCCAAGACCGGGCATCCCTGGCGGCCGCGGAACCACCACTTTCGCCCGGTCAGGCTTAGGTAGGTAAATGCCGGTCCGCTCTAACCCGAGCGCCACTCACGAGGTTTGCGGGCCGAGTTCGACGCTGGTGCTTCGGGCGCGTTCGTGACGTGGCACCGCACTCGCGTGATCGAAGCCGGAACTCACGTGATCAAGGACGAAACTCGCGTGATCAGAGGCGGAACATCAAGTGCGGCATCCAATCACGCGAGTTACGTGCCTGATCACGCGAGTCAACCCGAATCGCGACCCACTACAGCCGGGCCGCGAGCCCGTCGAGGATCACCTCGACGCCCAGCTCGAACAGCTCCTCGCCGCTCTGCGCCGCGAAAGCCGGACCCAGTCTGCCGACATGCGGATACGCCTCGAGCCGGGCGAGGAACCCTTCGTCCGGCCTCCGCGCGGGGAGCGTTTCGACCGACGCCAGGACATGCGCCGTGAGCAGACGCGAAATCCCCGCGGTGTCCTCTTCGGAGAAACCCGCCTCCAGCAGGATCCGCGCGGTCGTCTCGATGTGGCCGAGCCGGTGCGGTCCGGTCGGTGGCCGCTGGCGCAGCAGCGCGGCCGCGTCTCGGTGACGCAGCAGCAGGGCGCGGAACTGGCGAAGCCCGCTCGCGAGCTGTTCGCGCCACGGCAGGTCGGCGTCGATCTCGAAAGCGTCGGCGCAGATCGCCTCGGCGACCAGGTCCAGCAGTTCGGCCTTGTTCTGCACGTGCCAGTACAGCGTCGGCGAGCTGACGCCGAGCTTCGCCGCCAGCCGTCGGGTGCTCAGTTCCGCGAGACCGGCCTCATTGAGCAGTTCGACGGCGGCTTCGGTGATCTGGACGAGGTCGAGCGAGCCTTTGCGAGCCACCCGAGGACTCTATCAGTGATAGATTTGTCTCTATCACTGATAGGGATGGGGATGGTGATGCTCTGGACATCGAAGATCCGCCTGGTCACGGTGCTGTGCTCGATCATTTTCGTCGCCGGGACGACGCTGCAGAACTACGTGATCATCGATGTGGATCTGATCGAGTCGAGCATGCGGCTCAAGGGGGTGGACACCGGCGACGCACCCGCGTATCTCGGCGCGCTGAGGCTGGTTGGCAACGTCTTCATCGTCGGAAACGCGCTCGGCCTGCTGGTGTGGTTCCGCTGGCCATGGCTGTTCTGGCCGGTGCTCGCGGTCAACGTCGGACAGGCGTTCGGCGTGTATGTCGTGCCGTTCGAAGTGCACCGGGCGGCGATCACCGAACATGGCTGGCCGGGTGTGCTCCCGTCCCTGGTCACCGACGGCGGCGCGGTGATCCTGTCGATCGTGTTGATCGTCGCTTACGTACGCGCGCGGCGCGTCACGCGGCCAGGCGACCCAGTTCGGCTTTGACGGCCTCGACGGCGGCCTTGGTCTCGGCGACCGGGTCGGCGCCGTCGCGGACGATCCGGCCCAGCGCGTCGACGAGCGCCGTGTTCGCCGTCGGTGTCCACAATGGACCGGCGGCGCGGCCGTTCTCCTTGACCAGCTTCGCGGCGTCGGCCGCCGCAGTGACCTTGTCGAGCACGCTCAGCCGTGCGGGCAGGTGGAAACCGAATCTGGTGGCGAACTCCTGCTGGAAGTCGACCCGCTCCAGCCACAGCCATTTGACGAAGTCCTTGGCGGCGTTGGGGTTCAGGCTCTTGGAATGCACCATCGCGCTCAACCCGCTGACCGGGACGGACGGCGCGCCCGCCGCGTCGAACCTCGGGAACGCCAGGACACCGAAGTCGTCCTTCAGCGTGTCCTGGATCTTCGGCAGATTCCACAGCCAGGTCCACTGCATGGCGGTGAGCCCGTCGATGAACGGGAGCGGATCCGCCCAGTCCGTCGAAGCGCCCAGCAGCAGCGAGCCGTTGAGCTCGTGGAGTTTCGCGAACACCGTGGCGGCACGCGGATCGTCGAAGCCGACGGATTTGCCGTCCTTGACGTAGTCGAGCCCCGCCGACCACAGCAGCGGCCCGGCGAGCGCCGCCGCGCCCGCGTCGTTGCCGGCGAACAGTCCTTTGACGCCGTCCTTGGACAGTTTCTTCGCCGCGTCCACGAGTTCGTCCAGTGTCTGCGGCGGCTGGACTCCCGCTTCCTGCAGGAAACTCTTGCGGTAGAACAGGACCTGGGTGTCCAGCGCCTGTGGGATGCCGTAGGTCTTGCCGTCGACCGTCTGCGCCGCGAGTACCGAAGGGTTGAAATCCCCGCGCACGGGCCCGATCACGTCGTCCAGCGGGACGAGGAGGTTCTGCCGGACGCGATCGACGGTGACCTGGCCTTCGAAGACGTCGGGCACCGGGCCCGCCTGCAGCGCGGCGTTCAGTTTCGTCTCGTAGTCGTCGGGATTCCACTGCACCGCGACCTTGGATTTCTGGTACGCGGCCGCGTACCGCGTGACGGCTTCCTGGACACCGGCCTCGGGATACGGGTGGTACCACTGCGCGAGGTCCACCGGTTTCGGTTTCGGCCTGGTCACCCCGGCGGAGTAGGCCGTCGAGGGCGGCGGGTTTCCCGTTTGGACGGTGTTGGATCCGCAGGCGGAAAGCAGGGTCGTCCCCGCCAGCGCCAGGAACGTTCGCCTGTTTGTCTTACGCACCAACAAAACCCTTCGCCGAACGCAGTGAAGGCCATCTTCGGGGAACAGCGTCCCTCAAGATGGCCTTCACGGAAGGGCAGGCGCGCGGGAGATTAACCCGTTAGAGCTGACTGATGTCGAGTTTGCCTTCGGAGTGGAACGCCCGCAGCCGCTTCTTGTCGAACTTGCCGACACTGGTCTTCGGGACTTCGTCCACAAAGGTCCAGTTCTCCGGAAGCTGCCACTTCGCGACCTTGTCGGACAAGAACTCGCGCAGCTCCTCGGCCGTGACCTTCTGGCCCTCCTTGAGCACCACGGCGACCAGCGGGCGCTCGTCCCACTTCTCGTCGGGGATGCCGACCACGGCCGCCTCGGCCACCGCGGGATGCGCCATCACCTGGTTCTCCAGATCGACCGAGGAGATCCATTCGCCACCGGACTTGATGACGTCCTTCGCGCGGTCGGTCAGCGTGAGATAACCGTCCGGGCTGATCTTGCCGACGTCGCCGGTGCGCAGCCAGCCGTCGTGGAACTTCTCCGGGTCGGGCTCGTCACCGGTCGTGCCGCTGTAGTACGACGCCGCGATCCACGGGCCCTGCACCTCGAGCTCGCCGACGCTTTCGTTGTCCCACGGCAGTTCCTCGCCGTTGTCGCCGATCAGCCTGGCGCTGACGGACGCGGGGAACCGGCCCTGGGTGTAGCGGTACTCCCAGGCCTTCTCGCCGGTCGCGGAGGCGGGCGGCCGCGCGACGCTGCCCAGCGGCGACGTCTCGGTCATGCCCCAGGCGTGCAGGATAGGCACGCCGTAGCGGTCTTCGAACGCGTGCATCAGCGACGGCGGCGCCGCCGATCCGCCGACCACGACCTCGCGCAGATGCGAGATGTCCTGCGGGTTCGCGTCGAGGTGGGAGAGCAGGCCCTGCCAGATCGTCGGGACGGCGCCGGCGAAGGTCGGCTTCTCGGCCTCGAGCATCTGGGCGATGGGCGCGGGCTGGAGGAAGCGGTCCGGCATGAGCAGCGAGGCGCCGACCATCATCGCCGCGTACGGCATCCCCCACGCCATCGCGTGGAACATCGGGACGATCGCGAGGGCCTTGTCGTGCTGGGCCAGCCGCATGCTGTCGGACATCGTGACCTGCATGGAGTGCAGCCAGATCGACCGGTGGGAGTACGCGACACCCTTCGGGTCACCCGTGGTGCCCGAGGTGTAACACATCGCGGCGGCCGAGCGCTCGTCCACGTCGGGCCAGTCGAAGGTGTCCGGCTGG
Organism: Amycolatopsis sp. TNS106; assembly: GCF_019330265.1. Taxonomy (NCBI): domain Bacteria; kingdom Bacillati; phylum Actinomycetota; class Actinomycetes; order Pseudonocardiales; family Pseudonocardiaceae; genus Amycolatopsis; species Amycolatopsis sp. TNS106. Next base: position 7,345,235 of record NZ_CP024972.1, read on the forward strand.
CCCGACAGCAGTTCGGCGTAGGAGTGCACCTGGACGCCGTCCGGGGCCGTCAGGGCGGAAGCGTCGCCGTTGGCCACGATGACGTGACGCACGGTCTTCAGCTCGGGCAGCTGCTTGGCCAGCAGCGGGATCAGGGTGCCGTCGACGATGACGACCTGGTCCTCGGCGTGGTTGGCGACGAAGACGAGCTGCTCCGGGAACAGCCGGATGTTCAGCGTGTGCAGCACCGCGCCCATGGCCGGGATGGCGAGGTACGCGGCCATGTGCTCCGCGTTGTTCCACATGAAGGTGCCGACGCGCTGGTCACCGGTGATGCCGAGGCTCCGGAGCGCGTTGGCCAGGCGGGCGGCGTGCTTGCCGAGTTCGCCGTAAGTCTCCCGGCGGGCTTCTGAACCGGTCCAGGTGATGACTTCGCTTTCGGAGTGCACCGTGGTGCCGTGGCGGAGCAGCCTGCCCAGTGACAGCTGTCCGTCCTGCATCGTGCTCAACATCGCGTACTCCCGTGGTGCTCGTTCTCCGGTGAACTGGGGTTGCGCCGACTCTAATCCGGGAGGGGTGAACCGGTCAGTAACATCGCAGGCAACCGTTCGGTCACAGTGTCGCGCTAACGGGTGTTCGCCGGTTCGGATCAAGATCATCAATAATTCGTATTTTTCCTGCCATGAAACGAAAAATGGCCGACTGTGCGAAGTGATGGCATCGCTCATAAGGGTGATGAACGCGAACGAATCGCCGCTCGAACGGCGTGTTTCCGCAGGCTGGGGCGGGTTGCCCGCGGCGTGGTCGAGGGGTAATAAGTGCGTGTCGGTTTCACGGCCGAGGAACGGGTGGCGTTTACTGGAGCCGTGGTACAGAGACGGCTGGCCAGCGCTTGCTCTTGCAAGCATGGTTTAAAGGCCGTCGGCCGCGAAAGCGGAGACCTGAGATGAAAGGACTACTACGTTGGCTCTGCCCACGTTGACTCCGGAGCAGCGCGCCGATGCCCTCGCCAAGGCGGCTGAGGCTCGCAAAGCGCGCTCCGAGCTGCTTGCGTCGATCAAGTCCGGCAAGGAGAGCATCGACAAGGTGCTCAAGCAGGCCAAGGAGAACAAGACCATCGGCAAGACGAAGGTCACGCAGCTGCTGAAGGCCGTGCCCGGCCTGGGCGCGGTCAAGGTCGCCGCCCTGCTGGAGCAGGCCGGGATCGACCCGGACCGGCGTGCCGCCGGCCTGGGCGAGCGGCAGCGTGAAGCCCTTCTCGAGGCGCTGAAGTAACGCTTCCGCCCAGGTCACGGGCTGTCCGGGGGAAGGTGTTGCCTGAGAGGCTGTTGCCCGGGCAACACTTTCCCCTGGTCTCAGCCGGAGCCTGGGACGCTGGTGGGGTGACGACCAGTACCGCACCGGCGACCCCGGCAGACCTGGCCGCCCGCTACGAGCGGGGCGACTTCCTCCTGGCCACGGCACGGCACGCGCTCCTCGCGAGCGGGGTCGTGGCCACCGCGACCGAGGCCGAGCCGTCGCGGCTGTCCGGGGCGCTTCCCGGGCTGTTCACCGACTCGGGTGCGTCGATCGCGGTCGGTGTGCTGCCCTTCGACACCACCTCGATGCCGGGGCATCTGGTCCTGCCCCGTGCGCTCCATCGCGCGTCTTCCGAACACGCGGCCGTCCCGCCGCGCACCGCGCTTCCGCGGCCGGTCAAGGTCACTCCCGTGCCCGAGCCGGAGGCGCATCTGGCCGCCGTTCGCGCCGCCGTCTCCGCACTGAGCGAACGTGACCTGCGCAAGGTCGTCCTGGCCCGCGCGCTCGATCTCGACTTCGACGACGCCGTCCCGGTCGCCGAGGTGGTCCGGAACCTGGCGAACGGGAACCCCCGGCACACCACCTACGCCGCGCAGCTGCCCGGCGGGCGCACCCTGGTCGGCGCCACTCCCGAACTCCTGCTCTCCCGCACCGGCGGCGCCGTCGTGTCCCGCCCGCATGCCGGGTCGATGCCCCGGTCCGCGGACCCGGCGATCGACAAGGCGAACGGTGAGGCCCTGCTGGCGTCCGAAAAGGACCACGTCGAACACGCCGTCGTGGTGGAATCCGTCGTCGAGATCCTGCGGCCGTTCTGCCGCACGCTCGACGTCCGCGGACCGGAACTCGTCTCGACCCCGGCGATCTGGCATCTCTCGACCACCGTCACCGGGGAGCTGATCGACCAGGACGTCACCGCGCTGGACCTCGCCGCCGCCCTGCATCCGACCCCCGCCGTGTGCGGCACGCCGACCGAGGCCGCGCGCTCCCTGGTCCAGGAGCTGGAGCCGTTCGACCGCGAGTACTACGCGGGCGCCGTCGGCTGGGTCGACGCGGCCGGGGACGGCGAATGGGCCGTCGGGATCCGGTGCGCGGAGATCGCCGACACCTCCATGCGGCTGTACGCCGGCGGCGGCATCGTGCCCGCCTCCGACCCCCGGACCGAACTCGACGAGACCTCGGCGAAGTTCCGTACCCTGCTGGCCGCCATGGGCCTGGAAATCTAGAACCCCCGCAATTCGTCACCTACTTGCGCCCGATCGGTGCCCGGCGCCGGTAAGCGCCCACGCAAGTAGGTGACGAATTGCGAGGGTCAGAGGGTCGCGAAGGTTTCGGTGACCGCGATGTCGTCCGAGGTCAGCAGTGCGACGGCGGCCCGGTAACCCTCGGTCGCCTTCAGGTCGGCGAGCCGGGTCCGGTCCGGGTCGAGGGCCTGGTGGCTCGACCGCACCAGCCGTGCCTGCTCGTCGTGGCCGGAGAACGTGATGCTCTGCAGCGGGATCTTGAGGCCCTTCCCGGTCGCTTTCATGACGGCTTCCTTGCGCGTCCAGTAGGTGAAGAACGCCGTCGTGCGCTCGTCGTCGGGGAGCCCCGAGATCGCGGCCAGCTCCGCGGGGGTCAGCGCGTACTCCATGAGCGAGTCCTCGGCCCGCCTGGTGGCCGTCTCGACATCGAGGCCGACCGGCGTCCCCGCGGTGGCCGCGACGCCGATGAGGTCGCCGGAATGCGAGATCGACAGCATCAGCGGCGCGCCGGGGACCCTGGGCCGTCCGTGCGGTTTGCCGCAGTCGTCACAGGTCGCGTCGAAGCTCACGTCCTCGACGGCCATGCCGAGCCGCTCGGCGGCGACCGTCTTCGCCAGGACCCGGCCGGTCAGGAACCGGCGTTTGTCGATGTCCTGGCGGTAGTTTCCGAATCGGCCCTGCTCCAGCTCGTCGAGCAGAGCCAGGAACCGGGGTTCGGCGGGCAGGGGCGGGGACCAGCGGACCGCACATTCGATCACGTGTCCTTCATACCCGATCCGGCACTGGCATCACTCGCGTTTTCGTCGAGCAGCGTCGCCTCGTCGAACGGTGATCGGCCGTTCAGGGTCCGGTCCAGCTGCTCGCGGTCGATCTCGTTGGTCCAAGTGCCGATCAGCACGGTCGCGACGGCGTTGCCCGCGAAGTTCGTCAGCGCGCGGGCCTCGGACATGAACCGGTCGATGCCGACGATGAACCCGACGCCGTCCACCAGTTCCGGCCGGTGCGAGGACAGCCCGCCCGCCAGCGTCGCGAGCCCCGCGCCGGTGACCCCGGCCGCGCCCTTCGACGCGATGATCATGAACACCAGCAAGGAGATCTGCTCGCCGATGGTCAGCGGTTTGTCGAGCGCGTCCGCGATGAAGATGGACGCCATCGTCAGGTAGATGGCGGTGCCGTCGAGGTTGAACGAGTACCCGGTCGGCACGGTGATGCCGACGACCGGTTTGGAGACGCCCGCGTGCTCCATCTTCGCGATCAGCCGCGGCAGCGCCGACTCCGACGACGACGTCGACAGGATCAGCAGGAACTCACGGCCGAGGTACTTCAGCAGCTTGAAGATGTTGACCCTGGCGAGCAGGCCGAGGATCAGCCCGAGCACCACGAACACGAACAACGCGCAGGTGATGTAGAAGCCGAGCATGATCACCGCGAGGCTCTGCAGCGCCTTCCAGCCGGTCTCGCCGACGACGGCGGCGATCGCGCCGAACGCGCCGACCGGGGCCGCCCACATGATCATCGCCAGGATGCGGAACACGAGCCGCTGGATGTGCTCGATGCCGCGGCGGATCGGCTCGCCTTTCGTGCCCAGTTTCTGCAGCGCGAACCCGGCGAGCAGCGCGACCAGCAGCGTCTGCAGCACCTCGCCCTCGGTGAACGCCGAGACCAGCGTCTTCGGGATGATCCCGAGCAGGAAATCGACGGTGCCCTCGCTCTTGGCGATCTGGTCCTGTCCCTTTTCGGCGATCTCGGGCGTCAGGTGCAGCCCGGTGCCGGGCTGGAGGATGTTGCCGACGACCAGGCCGATGACGAGCGCGACCGTCGACATGATCAGGAAGTAGCCGAGCGCGAGCCCGCCGACCCGGCCGACCTTCGCGGCCTTCGCGACCGAGCCGACGCCGAGCGCGATCGTGCAGAAGATGATCGGCGAGATCATCATCTTGATCAGGTTCACGAACCCGGTCCCGAGCGGCTTCAACTCCTTGCCGACCTCGGGGAACAGGATGCCGACCGCGATGCCGAGCGCCACCGCCGCGATGACGGCGAGGTAGAGGTAATGGGTGCGATCCCGCTTCGCCGCGGGTGCTGCCGTGCTCATGGGTGCCCTTCGACGAGGTGGGGACGGATTGCGAAAACTTATGACAACTCCTCGGCGAACGACAACCGAAGCGGTACCCTGGACTAAGCGAGCGCTTAGTCAGCGCTAGGGCACTGTCGAACAGGAGCGGGCTGACCATGGATTTCTCTCTGAGCGTCGAGGAACGCGAGGTGCGCGACTGGGTCCGCACGTTCGTCCAGCGCGACCTCATGCCGCGTGAGCAGGAGGTGCTGCGCCGCGAACGCGCCGGTCAGCCCGGCCTGACCGCCGACGAGCTGCGCGAACTGCAGCTGAAGGCCAAGGAATCCGGCTTCTGGGGGGTGCAGACGCCCGAGGAGTACGGCGGCATGGGCCTGTCCGCGGTGATGACCGCGCTGCTGGAGGCCGAACTCGGCCGCACCTTCGTGCCGTTCCGCTTCGGCGGCGCCGCGGACAACATCCTGTACTACGCCAACGACGAGCAGAAGGAGCGCTACCTGCTCCCGACGATCTCGGGCGAACGCAAGTCGTGTTTCGCGATCACCGAACCCGGCGCGGGTTCGGACGCCAAGGCCATCCGGACCTCCGCCCGCAAGGACGGCACCGACTGGGTGATCAATGGCGAGAAGACCTTCATCACCGGCGGTAACGAGGCCGACTTCGTGATGGTCTTCGCGATCACCGACCCCGAGAAGGGCGCGAACGGCGGCGTCACGTGCTTCCTCGTCGACCGCGACGCCGGATGGAAGTCCGAGTACATCGACACCATGGGCGAATGGGGTCCGGCGTCACTGGTCTTCGAGGACGTCCGCGTGCCGGAGACGCAGATCCTCGGCGAGCTCGGCCACGGTTTCGATCTGGCCATGCAGTGGATCGGCGCCGGCCGCTACCTGCTGCCCGCCCGCGCGATCGGCTCCTGCGAGCGGCTGATCTCCATGGCCATCGAGCACGCGAACACGCGGGAGACGTTCGGGCAGAAGATCGCCGAGCGCCAGGCCATCCAGTGGATGATCGCGGATTCCGGCACCGAGCTGGAGGCGCTGCGCTGGCTGGTGCTGCACGCCGCCTGGCAGGTCGACCAGAAGCTGGACTCGCGGCACGCGCAGTCGATGGCGAAGCTGTACGGCGGCGTGAAGGCGAACGAGATCGTCGACCGCGTCCTGCAGATCCACGGCGGGATGGGCTACACGCGGGAACTGCCGGTCGAGCGGTGGTACCGCGAACTGCGGCTGCTGCGGATCTACGAGGGCACCGACGAGATCCAGCGCCGGACCATCGCGCGCAACCTGCTCAAGGGGCACGTCAAGGTCGGCGGCACCTTGGGCTGACGCTGACCGACGCTCGCCGGCACTGCCCGCATCTGCGATGAAGGGGCCTTTCCTCGCAAGATTCGCGAGGAAAGGCCCCTTCATCGCGTCGGTCTCTCTAGTCCTCGTCCTCGTCCTTCTGGTTCCGCATCGCGATCGGGACCCCGGCGAGGTCCTCCTCGTTGCAGAGAAGTTTCACGTCGTAGTACGGCGAACCCTTGCGGTCGTCGTAGTCGAGATGGACGGCCAGCACATCGACCGGTTCCCCGAGCCACTCCTGAGCCTGGCGTAGCCATGTCGCGCACCGTTCGAGCGCCGTGGGCAGGTCGTCGTCGCGGAAGCCCACCGGGCGGTAGGGGACGTCCTGCACCTGATCACGGGGGTTCGAAGGCACCGGCAACGCCGGCGAGAGACCCGAGTCGTCCAGTTCGAGTTGGATCGTTTGCTCAGTCACCCTTCGAGCGTCCCCCAGAGAAGCCGTCTGAGCAAGGCGTAAGGGGTATGAGTCGCCGCTAAACGGGCACTCGCCACACTCCCGAGACCACTTCACGGCAGTTTTGCAATGCCCTGACGTCCAGCCGGCCTTCGCAGGCGAGCGCCCGCAGCGCCAGTTCCGCGTAATGGGCGGCCAGCTGATCCAGGGTGAGCGGTCCCGACGGCGAATACCAGCGCGCGACCCCGCTGCACATCTCCACCAGTGCGAGCCGGGTGACCGACGGCTGGTCGGTGTGGAAGACACCCGCCGCGACACCGTCCTCGATGGCATCCGCCCACAGCCTTTCGTAGGCGTCGCGCAACCCCACCACTTCGGCCCTGGCGCCGGGGGTGAGCGCGTGGACCTCGTTGTCCACCACGCGGGTGTCATCCGGCTGGATGGCGTGCGCGAGCACGTGCAGCGCCACCAGGGAGCCGAGCCGCGACACGGGATCGGTGAGCCCGGCGGTCGCCCGCTCTGCCGCGTCGAGCAGGCGCCGCAGCGACTCGTTCATGATGGCGACCAGCAGATCCTCTTTGGTGCCCATGTAGTGGTACAGGCTGGCGGACGACAGCTCGGCCTCCTGCGCCAGATCCCGGATGCCGGTGCCGTGGAACCCCTTGGCGGCGAACAGTTTCACCGCCGCCTGGCGGACTCTCTCCCGGGTGCTCACGACCCGAGGTTCTTTTTCCCGCCGAGGGTCCATGTTCAGAGCCATGTTCCGGTGGTCCTGTCCCAGGCACCGGCGCGGAGGTCGCCCGCCTTCTTCAGCTCGCCCTTCGCGACCCGTTCCGACGGTGTCATCGGCAGTTCCGCCGCGATGGACCAGAACCGGGGAACCTTGAAGTAGGCCAGTTTCGCCGAGCAGAACTCCGCCAGTTCGGCCGGTTCGCACTGGTGCCCCTCGTTCTCGTCGAGGACGATGTACGCCTTGACCTCCTCGCCGCGGATGTCGTCCGGCACCGCGACGACGGCGGCGAGCTTGACCGCCGGATGCAGCTGCAGCGCCCGTTCGACCTCGTCCGCGGAGATGTTCTCGCCGCTGCGGCGGATCATGTCCTTGGTGCGGCCCACGTAGTACACGCGCCCCTCGGCGTCCATTGTGGCCAGGTCGCCGGTGTGGAACCAGCCGCCGTCGAACGCGCGCCTGGTCGCTTCGGGATCGTCGTGGTAGCCGTGCATCAGGCCGACCCCGCGGATCAGCAGCTCACCGGTTTCCCCGCGCGGCAGCGGTTTCCCGTCCTCGCCGGCGATCACCACCTCGCGGGCGGGTGTCGGCCTGCCGAGGCAGCCGGTCCCGACGGTCTCGTCGTGATCCGCCGGGTACATCCGGATGTCGCCGCCGGTCTCGGTCATGCCGAAGGCCTCGTACCACGGCGCGCCCCAGCGTGCTTCGAGCGCGGCGTGCAGGTCCCGCGGGATGGCCGAAGCGCAGATCGCGCGGACCTGGTGCGCCTTGTCCAGCTCGCTTTCCGGCTGGCGCAGCAGAAGGGTGGGCATCAGGCCGAGGCAGTAGAACCAGGTGACGCCGTGTTCGCGGACCTTGTCCCAGAACGTCGATGGGTGGAACCGGTCGAGCACCACCAGGGTCGCGCCGCCCGCGAGCCCCAGCGCGACGTTCCACTGTGGATCGATGTAGTGGAACGGCTGCGCGGTCAGGATGACGTCGTCCGTGCCGACCGACGGGTAGTCCGAGGCCAGGCCGATCGCGAGGGTCGTCCAGTACCGGTTCGGCAGTACGCAGCCCTTGGGCGCGCCCGTGGTCCCCGAGGTGTACTGGATGTTGACCGGACGCTCGGTTTCGGTCGCGAAGACCGGGGCGGCGCCGGATCCGGTGAGTTCACCGGGTGTGAGCACGTGCTCCAGCGAGGTCTCCGGTGCGATCTTGTTCAGCAGCTCCAGGAATTCCTCGGCGGTCACGGCGAACCTGGCGCCGGAATGCCGGAGCACGTGGGCGCCGTCGAACTCGCGGTACCCGGTGTTGACCGGGACGAGCACCCCGCCGATCTTGGCCAGTGCCAGCCACAGCAACGGGAACTCGGGCTGGTTGCGCAGCATCACCGCGACCCGGTCGCCCGGTTCCACGCCGAGCTCCAGCAACGCGCGGGCGAACTCGGTGCTGCGCGCGTCGACGTCGGCGAACGTGAAGCTCTCCCCGGTGGAGTCGAAGATCCACGCCGTCTTGTCCGGCCAGAGCGCGGCGGCCCTGGTGGTCAGGCCGAGGAGGGTGTCGATCCCGGCGAGCGACGTCACGACCGGCTCCGGAACGCCTCGGCCGAGGCGGCGACCTCCGCGGAGTGCTCGGTGATCAGCGCGTGGCTGACTTCGAGTTCGAGGGCGGCGTCGAGGGAGCTGTCGATGCCGGAATCGAGGGCGCGTTTGGCCATCGTGGCCGCGGCCGCCGGATGCGCGGCGATCTTGGCCGCCCAGGCGAGGGCGGTGTCCATCAGGTCGTCGACGGGCAGGGCGGCGTTGACCAGGCCGAGTCCGGCCGCCTCGGTGCCGCTCACGCGTTCTCCCAGCAGCAGGAGTTCCTTGGCCTTCAACGGGCCGACCAGCAGCGGCAGCAACCGCGACGCCGCGCCCGTGACGCTCAGGCCCAAGGAGACCTCGGGGAAGGCGAACACGGCGTCCTCGGCGGCGAGAATCAGGTCGCAGCCCATCGCGAACTCGGCGCCCGCGCCGATCGCGTAGCCGTGGACCGCGGCGATGACGGGCTGACGCAGCCCGCGAAGACGGCGGGTCACGTCCTGGAGCCGGTCGAGGCGCGCCCTGGAATCAGCTGCGTCTCCGGACGGGGTGGGTTCCTTGAGATCGTGACCGGCGCAGAAAGCCCGTCCCCGCCCGGCCAGCACGACGGCGCGCGCGTCCGACTTGGCGGCCGCGTCGAGCGCCTCCAACAGGTCGTCGACCAGTTCGGCGACCACCGCGTTGAGCCGCTCCGGGCGGTTCAGCCAGATCACGGCGATGCCGTCGTCGAGTGCGTAGTCCACGGTGCTCATGACGCCGAGCCTAGACGACCGATCGATCGATCGATAGGGTCGAATCCATGCGGGTCGACACGGTCTACGAGAACGCCCGGTTCCTCACTGGAACAGAGGAATCCGTGGCGCTTGCGGTGCTGAACGGACGAATCGTCGCGTTGGACGACGATGCCGCCGCCCTTTCCGCCAAACGTCGCGTGGACCTCGGTGGGTCGGTGGTGGTGCCCGGCTTCCACGACGCGCACAACCACATGGCCTGGTTCGGCATGGCGCTCGACGACGTCGCCCTCTCGGATTGCCGCAGTGTCGACGAGGTGTACGACGCCGTCGCGCGGCGCGCGGCCGAAACCCCGCCGGGTGGCTGGATCATCGGCAGCGGCTACGACCAGAACAAGCTTGTGGGCGGCCATCCGACCAGGCAGGGGCTGGATCGCGCCGCTCCGGGGCACCTCGTGCGGCTCAAGCACACGTCCGGGCATATGACCGTGGTCAACTCCGCGGTGCTGGAGCGCCTGGACCTGGAGAACGTGCCGGTGGGCGGCGACGTCGTCCGCGACGAGGACGGTTCGCCGACCGGGCTCCTGCGCGAACAGGCCCAGCTCATGCTGCGGCCGCTGACCTACCCGACGCCGGTGGAGCGGGTCGTCCGCGGGCTGGACAGGGCGAGTGAGCGGTACCTGGCCGAGGGAATCACGAGTGTCCAGGAGGCCGGGATCGGCGGGGGCCTCGTGGGGGAGACCCCCGCCGAACTCGCCGCGTACCAGCTGGCCCGCGAGCGCGGGGTGCTGCGCGTGCGGAGCACGGTGATGGTCGCGGCGAGCGTGCTCCACGACCTCGACGCGGGGGCCGGCTACGGTCTCGACCTGGGGATGCGCACCGGGTTCGGTGACGAATGGCTGCGGATCGGCGCGATGAAGCTGTTCGCCGACGGATCGCTGATCGGCCGGACCTGCGCGATGCACGAGCCGTTCGCGGGCGAGCCGGACAACGTCGGCTACTTCCAGGTGCCCGAGGACGAGATCGCGCGGACGATCGCCGCCGCGCACAAGGCGGGCTGGCAGATCGCGACGCACGCCATCGGTGATCGCGCGATCACCGTCGTCCTCGACGCCTACGAGGCCGCGCTCAACGCCGACCCGCGGCCCGACCACCGGCACCGCATCGAGCACTGCGCGGTGCTGCGGCCGGCGGAGCTGAAGCGGCTGGCGTCGCTGGGGCTGATCGCGTCGCCGCAGGGCCGGTTCGTCAACGAGATCGGCGACGGCATGCAGGCCGCGCTGGGCCCCGAGCGCGAGCCGTGGTGCTACCGCCTCAAGAGCCTGCTCGACGCCGGATGCGTGCTCCCGGCCAGCTCGGACCGCCCGGTCGTCGAGGGCGCGCCGCTGCTCGCGCTGGCCGACATGGTGCGACGGAAGACCGCGTCCGGCGTCGTACTGGGGCCCGATGAGCGGCTCACCCCTGCCGAAGCGCTGCGCGCGTACACGTACGGATCCGCGTACGCCGCTTTCGCCGAGAAGGACCTGGGCACGCTGGAGATCGGCAAGCTCGCCGACTTCGCCGTCCTCTCGGCCGACCCGACCGACGAGTCCACTTGGGATTCGATCCACGTCGTCGCCACCGCCGTCGGCGGCGACATCGTCTACGAACGGAGCTGAGACCCCATGCCGGTGCGGGACGCGGTCGCGGACGACATCGAGGAGATCTGCGCGCTCATCGAGGAGCACGCGGTCTACGAGGACAAACACGATCTGAAGCTCGACAGGCAGGAGATGGCCGGGTTCCTCTTCGGACCCGGCCCGAAGGCCTGGGTGCTGCTGGCCACCCCTCCGGGTGAGCCGGGCAAGGTCGCGGGCTTCGCCTTCTGCAGCTGGAACTTCTCCACCTGGGAGGCCAGGCCGGGGATCTGGCTCGACGACCTCTTCGTGCGCCCGGAACACCGCCGCTTCGGCCTCGGACGGGAGCTGCTCGACGAACTGGCCGCGCGGTCGCCCGGCCGGGTCGAATGGGACATGCAGGAGGGCAACGAGAAGGGCGAGGCGTTCTACGCCCAGCTCGGCGCCGAACCCGTCCCCGGCTGGATCCGGTACCGCTGGCGACCGCACGCTGGGTGAGTCGCACGGGAGCGGCAAGCCGTAAACTCGCACCCATGGGTGAAGGGGCAAGCCGCAGGTCGTCGTCCGTGGAGGACTACGTCCGGGTGATCTACGGGCTGGTGGAACGCGGTGAGGCCGTCACCAACACGTCGCTGGCCGGACGACTGGAGGTCAGCCCGTCGTCGGCGTCCGGCATGGTCACCAAACTGTCCCAGCTCGGGCTGGTCGCGCACGTCCCGTACCGGGGGATCGAGCTGACCACCGACGGCAGGCTGCTCGCCCGCTCGGTGCTCCGCCGCCACCGCCTGATCGAGACCTACCTGGTGTCCGAACTCGGCTACACCTGGGACGAGGTCCACTCCGAGGCCGACGCGCTCGAACACGCCGTGTCGGACAGGCTCGTCGAACGGATCGCCGCGAAGCTCGGCAACCCGGTGCGCGACCCGCACGGCGACCCCATCCCCGCGCCCGACGGCAGCGTCGAGGAGATGCCGATGCGCATCCTCGACGACCTCCCGCCCGGCGCGGTCGGTGAGATCGTCCGCGTCTGGGACACCGATCCCGAGCTCCTGCGCTACCTCACCGAGCACTCCATCGGCCTCGGCGAGCGGATCGAGGTCGTCGAGCGCCAGCCGTTCGGCGGCCCGATGGTGGTCAAGGTCGGCTCGCCGCCGGACGCGGCGACCCACGCGATCGGCAAGGAGATCGCGCAGGCGCTGTCGGTCGCGCTGCGCTGAGCCCCGGCAAGTCCACTGTGGACGCGTATCGGCCGGGGCGCGTGGTGGGAATTTTCCCTACGTCTCTGCATAATTACGTCACCCGCCTGCCGCGCCGATAGGTGATCGAAGACCCTTCCGATCATGTGGTCCCGCGCCTAGGCTGCGCTATTCCGGGTGGCTAGCGAGCGTGCGAAGGCGATGACGATGACCGGTCAGCGGACACACACCATCGACCGGGGGGTGGCGGAAGGACGTGAACTCAGGCGGCTGCTGGAGACGGGGCCGTTCGCGAACGCCCTCAGGGCGGCGATCAGGGCGAGGGGGCTCGGTCTCGATCGGATCCGGTACCGGCTCAGAGGGCGGGGGTGCTCGGTCAGTCTTGCGACGCTGAGTCACTGGCAGTCCGGCCGCTGCCGTCCGGAACGGCCGGAATCCCTGTTGGTGCTCAAGAATCTCGAGGAGATCCTCGGGGTACCGCCGGAGTCCCTGTCGCGGCTTCTGGGACCGCCGCGAGGGCGGGCGGCCCGGTGTACGGTGCCCGGCGAGGGCATCGTGATGCAGCGAGGCCGGGACACGTAGGGAGCGCGGGTGCGGGCGGTCGTCTTCGAGGAGTTCGGGATACCGCCCGAGGTACGCGAGGTGCCGGATCCGGTCGCACCGCCGGGCGGGGTGGTGATCGCCGTCGAGGCGACCGGGGTGTGCCGCAGCGACTGGCATTCCTGGCAGGGGCACGACACGTCGGTGAAGCTGCCGCACGTCGCCGGGCACGAACTCGCCGGCCGGATCGCGTCGCTCGGCGAGGGCGTCCGAGGCTGGTCGGCAGGCGACCGGGTGACGGTGCCGTTCGTCTGCGCCTGCGGCACCTGCGCCCAGTGCGCGGCCGGTGACCAGCAGATCTGCGACCGCGAGTTCCAGCCGGGCGCGACCCATTGGGGCTCGTTCGCCGAGTACGTCGCCATCGAAAACGCCGAGGTCAACCTCGTGGCCCTGCCGGACACGCTCTCCGCGGCCGAAGCGGCGGCGCTGGGCTGCCGGTTCGGGACGGCGTTCCGGGCCGTGCTGCGGCAGGGCGGGGTCCGGCCGGGGCAGCGGGTCGCGGTCTACGGCTGCGGTGGGGTCGGCGTCTCGGCGATCCTGCTGGCCGTCGCGGCCGGCGCGTCGGTCGTCGCCGTCGATCCGTCCCCGCAGGCCAGGGCCCTGGCCGTGCGGATGGGGGCTTCTTCGGTCGTCGACCCGTCCGCGTTCGAGGGCCACGAAGCCGTCGCTTCTCATGTCCGGGAGTTGACCGGCGGCGGCGCGCACGTCTCCCTCGACTGCCTCGGTTCGCCGACCACCTGCGCAGCCTCGATCGGCAGCCTCCGGAAACGGGGGCGGCACGTCCAAGCCGGGTTGATGCCGCCGGCGCAGGGCGTCGCGCCGATCCCGATGCACCGGGTGATCGGCGGGGAGCTGGAGATCGTCGGCATCCACGGGCTGCAAGCGCACGAGTACCCCGAGATGCTGCGGGTGGTGGAGACGGCCGGAATCGACCTCGAAGGCATGATCGGCAGGCGGGTCGGCCTCGACGACGTCCCCGCGGTACTCGCGGAGATGAACGACCCGGTGCCCGCGCTGGCCGGGGTGACGGTGGTCGAATTCGGACGGTGACCGGGTGAACGCCCTACGGTCAACCGGCCGATCGGAGTAGTCCGAAAGGTGGCTTCCGCCGCCACTTTGTGGCAGCTTCCTTGGCCGTGACAGTCATGGGTGCTCCGTCCCGGCCGCGGTTCGGCCGGTCCGTGCTGCGCTGGTTCGTCGCGGCGGGTGTCCTGGTGCGGGGCCACCGGATCGTCGGCGCGCGCCCTGGCAAACTCGACGCGTGGACGCGCTGATCCCTCGCCCGCGTAACGAAGTCGCGCCCGGTGCGGTGCATGTTCCCGGCTGGCTCGGCTTCGACGAGCAACGCCGTCTGGTCGAGGCCTGCCGTGGCTGGCGTGGCTATCGGCGGACGCGGCTGCCGAACGGCGGCGTCATGTCGGTGCGGACGGTCTGTCTCGGCTGGCATTGGCACCCGTACCGGTATTCGAAGGTGACCGCGGACGGCTCGCCGGTACTGCCGTTCCCTTCGTGGCTGGGCGACCTGGGACGGCGGGCGGTCTCGTCCGCCTATGGCCCGCGCTCGTACGAGCCGGACATCGCGCTGGTGAACTTCTACGACTCCGCGGCGAAGATGGGTTTGCACCAGGACAAGGACGAGGCCTCGCTGGAGCCTGTCGTGTCGCTGAGCCTGGGGGACGCGTGCGTTTTCCGGTTCGGGAACACGGTCGATCGCGGGCGGCCGTACACGGACGTGGATCTCCGGTCGGGAGACCTGTTCGTGTTCGGCGGGGAGTCGCGGCTGGCCTTCCACGGGGTGCCTCGGATCTTGCCGGGGACCGCCGACCCGGCGCTGGGGCTGGTGGGGCGGCTGAACATCACTTTGCGGGTCTCGGGACTTGGGAGTGATCAGGGCGGTCCGTGAAGGCCTCCTTGAGGGACCCAGAGTCCCTCAAGGAGGCCTTCACGGACAGAGAACCGTCCTTACCGCTCACGAGAGGCGGAAAAGCACCCGTTGCCCCGGCCGCACCTGCGCGGCCAGATCCAGATCGGCCTCTTCCACGACCGCGATCACCGGGTAGCCCCCGGTCACCGGATGGTCGGCCAGGAACAAGATCGGCTGCCCCGAAGGAGGGACCTGCAACGCGCCCGGCACGGCGGCTTCGGGCGGCAGCTCGCCGTCCCGCGCCCGCGACAGCACAGGGCCGTCGAGCCGTACCCCCACCCGATCGACGTCGGACGTGGCGACATACCCGGAAGAGACCAAAGTGGACAGTGCGTCCGGCGTGAACCAGGAAACCCGAGGACCGGCGCTGACCCGCAGAACCGGGACCTCGGGCAACGGCGCGCGAGGGGCCAGATCCACCCCGGGATGGGGAAGCACCTCCTGGCCCACCGGCAAGGTCATCCCGGCCGAAAGCACGGGCGGGCCGAGGCTGCCCAGGGTGTCGGTCGCCCGCGCGCCCAGCACCGGAGGGACGTCGATGCCGCCGCGGACCGCGACATAGCAACGCAAACCGTGAGAAGCCGTCCCCAGCAAGAGTTCATCGCCGAGGCCGACCGGGATCGGCGAGCCGGGGCCGAATGCCCGCCCGCCGGCGGTGATCGAGCAGGGCGCGCCGGTGACGGCGACGGTCGCCGGAGCGGAAAACCGCAGGACGAGGCCGCCGAGAACACACTCCAGGGCCGCGTGGCTTTCGGGGTTCCCGACCAGCCGGTTCGCCAGCCGCAGCGAACCGCGGTCGGCGGCGCCGGACCGGCCGACGCCGATCGCGGCCAGCCCCGGCCGTCCGAGATCCTGCACGGTGGTGAAGACGCCGGGGTGGATCACTTCGATCTTCCCGGTCATGAAGTGAACCGGATCCGGGTGCCGGGTGCCAGCAGGTTCGGCGGCTCCCGCTCGACGTCCCATACCGGCAGCGAGGTCCGCCCGATGAGCTGCCAGCCGCCGGGCGAGGCGTTCGGGTACACCGCCGTGTATTCGCCCGCGATCGCGACCGAACCGGCGGGGACCCGCGTGCGCGGGCTCGTCCGGCGCGGCAGGTGCAGCGCGGGGTCGAGCCCGGTCAGGTAGGCGAATCCGGGAGCGAAGCCGCAGAACGCCGAGACGTACGTCCCGTCCTCGTGCCGCCGGACGACCGATTCCGCCGACATGCCCGTCGCGGCCGCGACGTCGGCGAGGTCCGGGCCGTCGTAGCGCACCGGCACGACGATCTCGGCGGCCTCGCGCGGTTCGACGTCCACTGTGGACCGGTCGAGGACGTCGCCGGCGAGCCGGTCGTGGTGGGTCCGGCCCGGATCGAAGCGGATGAGCAGGGTCCGCGCGGCGGGGACCAGCTCGACGACGCCGTCCGGCGGATCCTGCTCCAGTGACGCGTGCAGCCCGAGCACCTCCGACGGATCGTCGAAGTCGACCATGGCCGCACGCGTCCCATAGGGCAGCACTCGCATCAGGCGGCCTCGATGAAGGGTCCGATGTGGACACCGGCGCCGTCGAGGCCCGCACGGATCCGCCGCGCCAGTTCGACGGCGCCGGGCGTGTCGCCGTGCACGCACAGCGAATGCGGCTGAAGAGCCAGCTCGGTCCCGTCGGCGGCGACGACCTTGCCGGTGGTCGCCATCGCGACCGCCCGCGTGGCCACCTCGTCGGCGTCGTGGAGGACGGCGCCGGGCAGTTTCCGGGAGACCAGAAGGCCTTCCGGCGTGTATGCGCGGTCCGCGAACGCCTCCGCGTACGCGGGGAAACCTGCCTTTTCGGCTTGCTTGGCCATTTCCGACCCCGGCGGGCACAGGAGCGCGAGCCCGGGGTGGAACCGCCGGATCCCTTCGACCACGGCGGCCGCTTGCTCCGGATCCACCGCGGCCGTGTTGTACAACGCCCCGTGCGGTTTGACGTACCGCACCCGCGAGCCCGCCGCGCGGGCGAACGCGTCCAGCGCGCCGATCTGGTAGAGCACGTCGTCGGCCAGATCGGCGGGGGCGACGTCCATCGCCCGCCGCCCGAATCCGGCGAGATCGCGGTAGGCGACGTGGGCGCCGATGACGACACCGCGCTCCGCCGCGCGCTCGCAGACGCGCCGCATCACCGACGGGTCGCCGGCGTGGAAGCCGCAGGCGACGTTCGCGCTGGTGACGATGTCGAGCATGGCGTCGTCGTCGCCCATCTTCCAGGCGCCGAAACCCTCGCCGAGATCACTGTTGAGGTCCATCAGGCCACCCTGAACTCACTGTCGAGCTTGTCGGTCACGAACATGTAGCCCGGCGCGTGCGTGATCGCGAACGGCGGCCGCGAGGCCATCAAGGCCGCCTGCGGGGTCACGCCGCACGCCCAGAACACCGGCACGTCACCGGGTTCCGCGTCGACCGGGTCACCGAAATCGGGTTGGCCGAGATCGGTGATGCCGAGCGCGGCCGGGTCGCCGATGTGCACCGGCGCACCGTGCACGGCGGGCATCCCGCGGGTGATGCGCACGGCGTCGTCGACGCGGTCTTCGGGGATCTGCCGCATCGAAACGACCATGGGCCCGTGCAGGCGCCCGGCCGGGACGCACTTGCGGTTCGTCACGTACATCGCCACGTTGCGGCCCTGGTCGATGTGCCGCAGCGGGATGCCCTCCGCGGCCAGTGCCGATTCGAAGGTGAAACTGCACCCGATCGAGAACGCGACCATGTCGCTGCGCCACAGCCCGCTCGCGTCCGTGAGCTCGCCGGACAGCGCGCCGTTCTGCCAGACGCGGTACCGCGGCAGGTCGGTGCGCAGATCCGCGCCGGGCGCCAGCCGGGTCGACGGGTCGCCGGGGTCGCTGACGTCGAGCACCGGACAGGGTTGCGGGTTCCGCTGGCAGAACAGCAGGACGTCGTAGGCCCAGTCCTCGGGGACGGCGATCAGGTTGGTCTGGGTGAACCCGTTCGCCCAGCCGGTGGTCGGGCGGGCCGTGCCCGCGCGGAACAGGGCGCGGGCCTCGCCGGGGGACAACGTCGCCGGTTCTTCGAAGGTGGTCATCGCGGTGCCTCCTCTTCCGATTGTGGTCACAGCAGTTCGCGGCCGCGAGTCTCGGGCAGGCCGAGCAGCGCCAGCACGGCGATGCCGTAGCCGACCGCGCCGAACACCATCGCGCCGCCCGCGCCGAGGAAACCGACCACGGCGGGGAACGTGGCGCCGATGGCCCGGCCGAGGTTGTACGTGAAGCCCTGCCCGGTCCCGCGCAGCGCCGACGGGTACAGCTCGGCGAGGAACGCGCCGAACCCGCTGAAGATCGCGGACATCGAGAACCCGAGCGGGAAGCCGAGGAACAGCACGAGCGTGTTCGCGCCCGCCGGAATCTGCGTGTAGGCGACGATGAGACCCGCCGACAGCACCGAGAACAGCAGGAACGTCTTCTTCCGGCCCAGGAGATCCGTCAGATAGCCGCCGGTGACGTACCCGATGAAGGCGCCGGAGATCAGGAACGCGAGATAGCCGCCGGTCCCGATGACGGTCAGGCCGCGGGTGGTCTTCAGGTAGCTCGGCAGCCAGGTCGCGAGCGTGTAGTAACCGCCCTGGACGCCGGTGGCCAGCAGCGCGGCGAAGAACGTCGTGCGCAGCAGGTCCGGCTTGAAGATGCCCGCCAGCGAACCGCGTTCCTTCTTCGTGGCGCGGGCCGCTTCGGCGACCGGCGCGTCCTGGACGTTGCGGCGGACCCACAGCACGAGCAACGCCGGGATGACGCCGGTCCAGAACATGACGCGCCACGCGATGTCCGGGCTCCAGATACTGAAGACGACGGTGTAGACGACGACCGAGAGCGCCCACCCGACCGCCCACGCACTTTGCACGAAGGCGACCGTGCGGCCGCGGTACTTCGCCTGCGAGTACTCCGCCACCAGTGCGGCGCCGGCGGCCCATTCGCCACCGAAGCCCAGGCCCTGCAGGGCGCGGAAGACCAGGAGCGTCTCGAAGTTCGGCGCGAACCCGCAGAGCACGGTGAAGATCGTGTACATCGCGATGGTGAGCTGGAGGGTGCGGACCCGGCCGATGCGGTCGGCCAGGATGCCCGCGCCGATCCCGCCGATCGCCGAAACCACCAGCGTGGTGGTGCCGAGCAGGCCCGCCTCGCCGCCGGAGAGGCCGTAGTAGGCGGTGATCGCGGCCAGGCCCAGCGGCAGGGTCTGGTAGTCGAACGAATCGAGCCCGTATCCGCCGAACGCGCCGACGAAGGCCCGGCGGCCTCGCGAACCGAGCGTGCGGAACCAGGCGAAGGGGCGTGTGTCTTCGGTAGTGGCTGTCGCGTTCATCGGCACCTCCAGAGGGTGAATCTCAGGGTGGCACGGGTCACATGGCTAGCAACTGTAGGTATTGTTCAACAATTCCACAAGAGGATCCTTGGCTGAGTCTCTCGTGCCTAGGTAGGATCGATCACGTGACGATCGCGGAGGGTGGTCCTGCCTCGGTGGAAGGACTCGAGGCGGATCGCGGCATGATCAGCCGCACCAGCACGGCCGAAAGGGTCGCGGGTGTGCTTCGCACGCGTATCGCGGAAGGCTTCTTCCTGCCCGGCGTCCGGCTGTCGGAGCAGGACATCGGCTCGGCGCTCGGCGTCTCCCGCAACACGCTGCGCGAGGCGTTCCGCCTGCTCACGCACGAGCGCCTGCTGACCCACGAGCTCAACCGCGGTGTCTTCGTGCGGGTGCTGCCCGTCGAGGACGTCGTCGACCTCTACAAGGTGCGCAAGGTCGTCGAGTGCTCCGCGGTGCGGGCGGTGACGGAGAAGCCCCCGACGTTCGCGAAGCTCGCGCGGCTGGTCGAGGACGGCAGGATCGCCGAGCGGAGCGAGCGCTGGCAGGACCTCGGCACCGCGAACATCCGGTTCCACTCGGCGATCGCCGAGCTGAGCGGCAGCGAACGGATCGACGAGCTGATGCGCGGCATCCTCGCCGAGCTGCGGCTGGTGTTCCACATGATGGCCGACCCGCGGCGCTTCCACGAGCCGTACCTCAAACGCAACGCGGAGATCCTCGAGCGCATCGAAGCCGGCGACGGCCTCGGCGCCGAAAAGCTTCTCGTGCAGTACCTCAACGACGCCGAAAGCCAGCTCGTCGAGGCCTACGCCGAGCGTTCCCCTTGACGCAATTAGTCACCTGGATGCGGTAGTCCGCCAGCGGGTCCGGAGCGCGTGAAGGCCCCCTTCCCTCAGCTCAGCCGAGGGAAGGGGGCCTTCACGCGACGTCGGACCCCCTGGCGGAACCGCGCTAGTCGCCTGAAGCGGGCACCTTCATCCCGAGAAGTGTCCTTTGTGGACAGTAAGGGGGTTGTGGGCGCCGTTGCTCACGGCGTCGTCCACTTCTGGTTCGCGCCGCCACCGCAGGTCCAGATCTGGAGTCTCGTCCCGTTCGCGGAGCTGTTCCCCGTGGCGTCCAGGCATTTGTTCGCCTGCGGGTTCACGATGTCGCGTGCGCCGCTGATCGCCCACTTCTGCGCGCCGGATCCGTTGCAGTCCCACAGCTGCACGGCCGTGCCGTCCGCGGTCCCGCCGCCGGAGACGTCCATGCACTTGCCGAGCGCGCGGATCGTGCCGTCGCCGCCGATGGTCCAATTCTGCGCGGCGTTGCCGTTGCAGTCGGTGATCTGGATCGGCGTGCCGTTGGCGGTGTTCGCGCCCGCCACGTCGACGCACTTTCCGCCGAGGCCGGTGATCCGCCCGGTCCTCCCCGCCGTGTCGCTGGAATTGACGTGCACGTAGTCGACGACGAGACGCTGCGGGAAGACCGTGCTGGAGTTCGGGTCACCGGGCCAGTAGCCGCCGACGGCGAGGTTCAGGATCAGGTAGAAGGGGTGGTCGAAGACCCAGCGGTTGCCGTTGAGGTCGGCGGGGGTGCGGGTCTGGTAGAGGTTCCCGTCCACGTACCACCTGATCTGGTTCGGCGCCCAGTCGACGGCGTAGGTATGGAAGTCGTCGGAGAAGTTCGGTCCGTTGTAGGCCGCGCCGATCCCGCCCGCGCCGGAGTAGCCGGGGCCGTGGAGGGTGCCGTGCACCGTGTTCGGCTCGAAGCCGACGTTCTCCATGATGTCGATCTCGCCGCTGTTGGGCCAGCCGACGTTGCCGATGTCGGCGCCGAGCATCCAGAAGGCGGGCCACATCCCTTGTCCGCGCGGCAGTTTCATCCGCGCTTCGAACCGGCCGTAGGTCTGGGTGAACTGACCCTGCGTGGACAGTCGCGCCGAGGTGTACTCGCAGCGCCCGTACCAGCAGTTGTAGTTGCCCGGGTTCTCCTTCTTCGCGGTGATGACGAGGTTGCCCTGGCCGTCGAGCGCGGCGTTGTTCGTCCCGGACGTGTACCACTGCCGCTCGTGGTTGTTGACGTTGTCGCCGGTCTCGAAATGCCACTTCGAGGTGTCGATACCCGCGCCGGCGGGGCCGTTGAAGTCGTCGGTGAAGGTCGCGGCCATGACCGCGGCCTCGGAGGCCGGAGCCTGGGCCGTGGCGGGGAGTGAGCCGAGGAGGACGCCGGCGGCGAGGAGCGCCGCCCAGCGAAAGCGGGAGGAGATGGACATCGTTGTCGCCTCTCTTCGCAGGCAGAAAACCACTTTGTTGTGCCTGACAACAAAGTATGCATGGTCTCCACCACGGCGACAAGGCGTATTTTTCGACCTCGAATTAAGGTCAGGCGGCCGTGCCCCGCTTCGATCCGGCCGTGCGCGGGTCCGCGCCCTGCTCCAGGAGGGCGGCGACCGGAAGGGTGGCGGCTCCTATGGCGACGGCGTCCGGGCCGAGCTGTCCCAGTTCGATCTCCGTCTGGTCGAACACGTGCGCCAGCGCGTGCTCGCCCGCCACGCGGCGGATCTGGGGCAGGTACTTCTCGCCGAGTGCCAGCCCGGCCCAGCCGCCCAGCACGATCCGCTCCGGGTTGAACAGGTTGATCAGATCGCCGATGCCCGCACCGAGATAGCCCGCGGTCTCTTCCAGTACCTTGGCCGCGGTCTTGGATTTGCCCGCCGAGTCCAGCAGTGCGGCGAACTGCGTCTGCTCGTCCTCGTCCGACGCTTTTCCACCGCGCGCCTTGCGATAGCGGGCGAGGACGCCCTCCGCGCCGACGTAGGACTCCAGGCACCCGCGGGATCCGCAGCGGCATTCCTGCCCGCCGTAGACGATCGTCGTGTGACCCCATTCGCCCGCACTGCTGGTGGAGCCCCGGTAGGTGGTGCCGTCGGCGACCACGGCCGCGCCGACGCCGGACCCGATCAGGGCGATCACCGCGTGCCGCGCGCCGCGGCCGGCGCCGAACCACATTTCGCCCTGGCCCTGGGTTTTCGCGCCGTTGTCCACGAACAGGGGCAGCTCGACGCCCTCCGCGCGCAGGAGGTCGGTGAGCGGGACCCCCTGCCAGCCGATGGTGGGCGCGTGCACGCGCAGCGCCTCGCCCTGCTCGACGGTGCCCGGGACGCCCACACCGACACCGAGCACGGTCGCTTCGTCGATGCCCGCCTCCGTGATCACTTCCCGGAGCCCGGACGCCACCTGGGTCACCGCCGCGGCCGCGTCCGGCCGTCGCGAGGCGAGGGGATGCTCGACGGTGGCGAGCCGGTTCATGGTGAGGTCGAACAGTTCGACCTTCACGCCGGTCTCGCCGATGTCCACGCCCGCGACATGCCCGTACGCCGGGTCGACGCGGAGCAGGACGCGCGGCCTGCCACCGTCGGACTCGACCAGTCCGGCCTCGATGATGAGGCGTTCTTCGCCGAGTTCGGCGGTCACGTTGCTGACGGTCGCGGCGCTCAAGCCGGTCAGACCGCTCAATTCGTGGCGGCTGAGCGGGCCGTCGAAGTAGAGTTTCGACAGCAGGAGGGAACGGTTGTGCCGCCGCAGGTCACGGACGGTGGTGCGCTTGGCAGGCATGCGGATACCCATCTTGTGGCGGCGGACCTTTCCAGGATGCCCCACGACCTTAGCCTCCGCCATGTATCAACTGGTGAAATAAGGGGGAAGAGGGGGCCATGACCGGGGACGACGAACTCATCGGCACCTTGCCGCCGGACTTCCGGTGGGGTGTCGGCAGCTCGGCGTACCAGGTCGAAGGCGCGGTCGCCGAAGACGGAAGAACACCGTCCATTTGGGACACCTGGGCTCGGTCCCCTTGGTCGGTCGACAACGGCGACACCGGCGAGGTCGCCTGCGATCACTACCACCGCATGCCCGCCGACGTCGCGCTGCTCAAGGAACTCGGTGTCGACACCTACCGCTTCTCCGTTTCGTGGCCCCGCGTGCAGCCGCGTGGGCGCGGCGGCGTCAACCCCGCCGGGATCGCCTTCTACGACCGGCTGGTCGACGAACTGCTCAACAACGGCATCGATCCCTGGCTGACGCTGTACCACTGGGATCTGCCGCAGCACCTCGAAGACGCGGGCGGCTGGCCGGCGCGCGACACCGCCGTCCGGTTCGCCGACTACGCGATGCTCGTGTTCGAGCGCCTCAGCGATCGGGTCCGCCACTGGACCACGCTGAGCGAGCCGTGGTGCACGGCCATGCACGGGTACGTCCACGGGGTGATGGCGCCCGGTCGCCGGGACGCGAAGGCGGGGATGGCGGCGGCGCATCACCTCCTGCTCGGCCACGGTCTCGCCGTGCGGCGGATGCGGGAACTCGCGCCGGCCGGGACGAAGTTCGGGATCACGCTCAACCTGAGCACCGCCGACCCGGCCACTTCGAGCGAGGCCGACCGGGCCGCCGCCCGCTTCGAGGACGGGCTCGGGACGAGGTTCTACCTCGACGCGCTCGTCCACGGCCGGTACCCCGACGACGTCCTCGAAACCCTCGCACGGCAGGGCATCCGCCTGCCGTCCGAGCCGTGGGATCCGTCGATCATCGCGGCCCCGCTCGATTTCCTCGGGGTCGACTACTACTTCGGCACGCGGTACTCCGGGGTGGAGGAGAACGGGGACGCGGTGGAGCATTTCGGGATGCCCGCGTTCCGCAAGGTCCCGTTCGGGGCCCCGTCGACGGTGCTGGGCTGGGAGATCCTGCCGCACAAGCTCACCGAACTGCTCGTCCGGATCAGCCGGGACTATCCCGGTCTGCCGCTCTACGTGACGGAGAACGGAGCCGCGTTCGCCGACGTCCCCGACGAGACCGGCTTCGTCCGCGACGATGACCGCGCCGGCTACCTGTCCGCGCATATCGCCGCCACGGCCGCCGCGCGGCAGGCGGGCGCGGACGTCCGCGGCTATTTCGCCTGGTCCTTTTTGGACAGTTTCGAATGGGCGTACGGCTATGCGAAACGGCTCGGCCTGGTGCGGGTCGACCGCGAGACGCAGGCGCGGACGATCAAACAGAGCGGGCTGGTCTACCGGGATCTCGTGCAGCGGGTGCGAGGCGGACGGCGGTAGGGCCTGCTCCACCCTCGAACCGGCGGTCCGCTCCATTCTTCCCGGTCACTCCGGGTCCTAGGTTCGGCAGCCGAAAGGTGTTTACCGCTACCGGAACGTGGGGGACAGTGATGACCGTCAGGCTCGAGCAACGGGACCGTGGGGAGTCGGCGCCGCGGAAATCGTGGTGGCGAAGGCCGTGGGTAGGCCCCATGGCGGTCGTCGTGGTGGTCTTCTTGGCCTTTTCGATGCCGCCGTACCTGGCGATGGACCCGTCGCTGTCCCGCGTGCCGCAGCCGCCCGGGTTCACCTCGCACTACTGGTTCCTGACGGCGCACGTGCTGTTCGGCTCGATCGCGATGGCCGGCGCGCTGCTCCAGATCTGGCCGTGGTTCCGGGCGAAATACCCGGCGGTGCACCGGAAGATCGGCCGGGTGTACGTCTTCGCCGGGGTGCTCCCGGCCGGGCTGCTGGCGCTGACCGTCGGTGCGATGAGCCCGTTCGGCCCGACGACGCGGGTGGCCAACGTCCTGGCCGGGGTGCTCTGGCTGGCGTGCACGTTCGCAGGCTGGCGTGCGGCAAGGCAGCGCCGGTTCGGCGATCACCGCCGTTGGATGATCCGCAGTTTCGCGCTGACCATGTCGATCATCGTCAGCAGGGTGGTCGGACCGATCACGACGATCACGCTGCAACCGCAGCTGGAGACCACGTTCGGCGGCAGCGAACTCGCCTTGACCCACTCGGTCGCCGGGATCACCGCCTGGCTGAGTCCGACACTGGTCATCCTCGCCACGCAGTGGTACCTCGACCATCGTCCGGCTAGGAAGAAGCCAGCGATCGCGCGATGATCGTCCGCTGCACTTCGGACGCGCCTTCATAGATCCGCGGCGCGCGGACCTCGCGGTAGAGATGTTCGAGCAGATGCCCTCGCCGCAGCGCCCGCGCGCCGTGGATCTGCACGGCCGAGTCGACGACGTACTGCGCGGTCTCGGTGGCGAACAGTTTCGCCATCGCGGCGCGGCCGGCGAGGTTCCGCTCACCCGCGTCGTAGGCGGCGGCCGCGGCGTAGACCAGCAAGCGGGACGCCTCCGTGCGGGTCGCCATTTCGGCGAGGGTGTGCGCCACGGTCTGCTGCTTCAGCAACGGCCCGCCGAACGCGACCCGGCTCTGGGCGTGGGCGACGGCGGCGTCGAGCGCGGCCTGCGCCATCCCGACGGCGAACGCGCCGACACTCGGCCGGAACAGATCCAGGGTCCGCATCGCCACACCGAAACCGCGGTTCTGCTCGCCGAGCAGTTCGTCCCGTTCGACACGGACGCCGTCGAAGACCAGGGTGCCGATGGGATGCGGGCTGACCAGGTCGAGGTGCTCGCCCGACAGCCCGCCGCGGTCGGCCGGGACGACGAACGCGGACACGCCGCGAGAGCCCGCGCCCGGGGTGGTGCGGGCGAAAACGCTGTAGAAATCGGCCTCGGGAGCGTTGGAGATCCACATCTTCTCGCCGGTGAGGCGCCAGCCGTCGCCGTCGGGCTCGGCTGCGAGCTCCAGTGCCGCCGCGTCCGAGCCCGCGTTCGGCTCGGTGAGCGCGAAGGCGGCGACGGCGTCACCCGCGGCCACGGCGGGAACCCATTTCGAGACCTGTGAGTCCTGCCCGGACTGCAACACCGGATACGTGCCCAGCCCCTGGAGCGCCAACGCCGTCTCGGCTTCGGTGCTCTGGCTGGCCAGGGATTCGCGCAGGATGCAGAGATCCGTCGCGGCGGCCTCCCGGCTCGGGCTGCCGCCCTCGACACCGGGGAACAGCCGGGAGAGCAGGCCGAGCGCGCCCATTTCCTTGAGCAGCGGCCGGTTCACCGCGCCTTCGGTGCCGGATTCGGCCATCGGGCGGAGCTTTTCGGCGCCCAGCCGCCGGACCTCCGCGGCGAAGGCCTGCTGCTCGGGGCTCAGTGCGAAGGCGGTCATCGATCGCTCCCAGGTCGCCAGCGGGCGTGCGCGGTGCCGGTTTCGCCGGAGCGCAACAGTTCCAGCCGGGGTTTCGGCCCGTCGGTCCGGCCACCCTGCGGTTTCCGGCTGCCCGCCGCGAACTGCTTCGGCCACGGCATCGGATAGCCCTGTTCGGCGGCCGCGTGCAGGGTCCACTGTGGATCGTAGAGATGTGTCCTGCCGAGCGCGCACAGATCCGCCCGGCCGGCCAGGATCAGCGAATTGACGTCGTCGTAGGACGAGATCGCGCCGACGGCGATCACCGCGATCCCGTACTCGCGCCCGATCTCGTTGCGGATCCGGTCGGCGTAGGGCGTCTGGTAACTGCGGCCGTACGCGGGTTTCTCCTCGCTGACCACCTGACCGGTCGACACGTCGATACCGTCCGCCCCGTGCTCGGCGAACGCGCGGGCGATCTCGACGGCGTCGTCGACGTCGATTCCGCCCTCGTGCCAGTCGGTCGCCGAGATGCGGACCGTCATCGGCCGTCCGGCGGGCCACGCCGCGCGGACGGCGTCGAAGACTTCGAGCGGGAAACGCAGCCTGTTCGCCAGTGAACCGCCGTACTCGTCGGTGCGCCGGTTGGTCAGCGGCGACAGGAAAGAAGACAGGAGATAGCCGTGTGCGCAGTGCAGTTCGAGGAGGTCGAACCCGGCGCGCGCGGCGGCGACGGCGGAGTGCGCGAACTGGTCACGGATCTCGGCCAGCTCGGCTTTCGTGAGTTCGCGTGGGGTCTGATTCGCTTCGCTGTACGGGATCGCGGACGGGGCGCAGATCTCCCAGTTGCCCTCGGGCAGCGGCTGGTCGATGCCGTCCCACATCAGTTTCGTGGAGCCCTTGCGCCCCGAATGCCCCAGCTGGACGCCGATGCGCGCGGGAGTGTGGCCGTGGACGAAGTCCGTGACTCGCGCCCAAGCGCGCTCCTGCTCTTCGGTGTACAGGCCGCCGCAACCCGGCGTGATGCGGCCGGTTTCGGAGACGCAGACCATCTCCGTCATCACCAGCCCGGCGCCACCGAGTGCCTTGCTTCCCAGGTGCACCAGGTGGAAATCGGTCGGGACGCCGTCTTCGGACGAGTACATGTCCATCGGCGAGACGACGACGCGATTCGGCAGGTCGAGGTTCCCGATTCGGAACGGCTGGAACATCGGCGGGCGGACGTTCGAGTTCAAAGTGGATGCGAACCAGGTGTCCAGCTCGTCGGCGAATTCGGGATCGCGCAGCCGGAGGTTGTCGTAGGTGACGCGGCGGCTGCGGGTGAGGATGTTGAACGCGAACTGCGCCGGATCCTGGTGGGTGTACTGACCCATGTTCTCGAACCATTCGAGGCTCGCTTGGGCGGCGCGCTGAGTGGAGTTGACGACCGGGCGGCGCTCGGCTTCATAGGCTTCCAGCGCACTGTCCATATCGGACTGCTCGTGCAGGCAGGCGGCGAGCGCGAGCGCGTCCTCCATGGCGAGCTTCGTGCCGGAGCCGATGGAGAAATGCGCCGTATGGGCGGCGTCGCCGAGCAGGACGACGTTCTCGTGCCGCCAGCTCGCGCAGCGCACGGTGGCGAACGCGGTCCACTTCGAGTTGTTGGCGAACACCTGATGGCCGCCGAGCACGTCCGCGCACAGTTCGCGGATGACCTCGATGGACTTCTCGTCGCTTTCGCCCGGCGCCAGCGACGTCGCGGCGATCTCACCGAACGCGCGCTCCCAGACGTCCTCGTGCAGTTCGAGGATGAACGTGCTCCCGGTGTCGCTGTACGGATAGCCGTGGATCTGCATGATCCCGTGCGGGGTTTCGAGGACGTAGAACTTGAAGGCGTCGAACACGAGATCCGTGCCGAGCCAGATGTACTTGCAGCGCCGGGTCTGAAGGCTCGGCCTGAAGCTTTCGGCCAGGGCGTTGCGGGTCGGGGAGTTGACTCCGTCCGCCGCGACGACGAGGTCGTACTCGGCGCTCGCCGCGGCCGCGCTCGGCGCCTCGGTGCGGAAACGCAGGTCCACGCCGAGCTCCGCGCAGCGTTCCTGGAGGATGCCGAGCAGCCGTCTGCGGCTCATCGCGGCGAAGCCGTGCCCGCCCGAAGTGTGCACCGTGCCGCGGAAGTGGACGTCGATGTCGTCCCAGCGCGCGAACTCGCGGCGCATGGCGGCGTGGATCACCGGGTCGGCGTGTTCGATCCCGCCGAGCGTCTCGTCGGAGAACACCACCCCGAACCCGAAGGTGTCGTCGGGCGCGTTGCGCTCCCAGACGGTGATCTCGTGATCGGGATGGAGCTGTTTCGCCAGCGTGGCGAAGTAGAGCCCCGCCGGGCCGCCGCCTAACACCGCGATACGCACGTCGCTCAGGGTATGTCGCGGTATGTACGATCGTCAACGATACGGGATATGCTGACCCGTATGGAGCGCATCAACCCGCCCGAACTCGGCCGTCCCTCCGGCTTCTCGCACGCCGTCGCCGCGACCGGGAGATTCGTCTTCCTCGCCGGTCAGACGGCGTTGGACGAGGAGAACCGCATCGTCGGCGAAGGCGTGGTCGAGCAGTTCGAACGCGCGCTGTCCAACCTGCTCACGGCGTTGCGCGCGGCGGGCGGGACGCCGTCGGACCTGTGCAGCGTGACCGTCTACATCGTCGACATGGACGACTACCGCGCCCACGCGCGCGAGATCGGCGCGGTGTGGAAACGCCTGGCCGGGAGCGAGTACCCCGCCATGGCGGGAATCGGCGTCAGCCGGTTGTGGGACGCGGAGGCGCTGGTGGAGGTGCAGGGCTTCGCGGTCGTCTAAGGAAGGGTGCGTGAGACGTGCGCGGCCGCGGCCTCGCCCAGCCTCGCGTGCAGCGTGAAGAACAGGTCCGCCGCGCGGATCCCCGCCCAGCCCGGCGGCAGCAGTTCGGCGGGCAGGCCGGGGTCGAGATAGGGCAGCCGGCGCCAGTCGGTCAGCACGCGGACGTAGTCGGCGAACGCTTCGGCCTCGTCCGTGGTCTTGCGCCGCTGCCACCGCCGCAGCGCGGCCGCGTGCTCGTCGAGGAACGCGGTGTACAGCGACTCGAGCTGATCGAGGTCCCACCACTCGCGGATCTTCTCCCGCACGTCGCCGAACGCGAGGTGCTCGGCATGGAAGAGATCGGCGTAGCCCTCGAGTTCGAGCCGTCGCAGCATGTCGGAGGTCGCGTCGCGCAGATGCGCGGGCGCGATCCAGACCCCGGACGACGCCGTCCCGAAGCCGAGCCGGGCGAGCTGCGTGCGAAGAAGGTGCCTTTTGTGCCGTTCGGCCTCCGGGACGGAGAACACCGCGAGCAGCCAGCCGTCGCCGGGGGTGGCGCGTTCGCGGCGGAAGATGCGCTCGTCGCCTTCACGCAGGATCGCCAGCGCGGTTTCCGACAGCTCGTAACCCGCGGCCCCGTTCCGGCGTACCGCGGAAAGGATCCCGCGCCGTTTCAGCCGGGAGATCGACGACCGGACGGCCGGTTCCTCGACGTCCACACCCGCCAGGAGGTCGATCAGGGACCGGACGGAGAGCCAGCCGCCCTCGCCGCGGGAATAGAGGCCGTACACGGTCACGATCAGCTGGCGCGGTTGCGCCGTCCGCCCCGCGCCGTCGACTTCGGTTGCCTCCGACACGGCCGTCACCCGGTCACCATAACAACGACGCCGTGCCCCTGTTTCGGCCGTGACCGAAGTGTTCCGCACTTAGCGTCACGGTATGGAGAATCCGCTGATCGAAGCCCCTGTCCCGCCAGTGCCCCAGGACGTCGAGCCGGGTGGAGTCCGGTGGCTGCGGGCGAACGTCGCCCGGTTCAGCGGGCCGGAGGACCACGCGCGGCGGCGGGCGCTGGTGCTCGCCGAGCTCGCGCCGATGGAGTCCCTGCGGGACAAGGCTTTCGCGCTCGCCAGGGAAATGCGGGACGAGCCGGCGGAGCGGACCGTGTGGACGGTCCCGGTGGCCGTGCTCGCCGCCGAGCTCGGCCTGCCGGACGTTTCCGACGACATCGCGAAGGTTTCCGGCGCTTACCATCCGCACACGGAAATCGGGGCCGGCGCCGAAGCGGCCATACGGCGGCTGGTCGAAACCTGTGGTGGCGCCGACGAGCGGACGGCCGCGCGGATCGGGCTCCTGGTGCAGGCCTGTGACGCGACGGCCAGGCTGCTCGGCAAGGCGCTGGCCGCCCACCGGCCCGGCGAGGCCGTCGAAGATCTGCTCGACCGGGTCCTGCGTGAGGATCCGCCGGTCCGCGTCACCCGGCGGTGGATCGGCGGCGAGGTGGTCGAAGTGGACCTGACGAAACGTCCGTTCGGAGCAGGGCCCAAGCGGTGCCCCGGGGAAACGGAGGCGCGGCGAGTGGCCGCGGGGGTTCTCGACGCGCTCCTGTGCTAAGACTTACCCCGGTCATCTGGAACTGGGGAGTCTTTCGATGCTGTATTTCAATGGTTTCTTCGGCGTTCTCACGCTCGGCCTGTGGATCTTCTGCATCGTCGACGTGATCACCACCGACGAGGGATCGTGCCGCAACATGCCGAAGGGGATGTGGCTGCTGCTGGTGCTGCTCGTCCCGTTGATCGGCTCGATCGTCTGGCTGGTCGCCGGTCGTCCGCAGCACGCCGCCCGCGCCCCGCGCGGCCGCTTCGAGCGTGAGACGCTGTCGTTCCCGGAGTACGACCGGCCGGGCCGCTTCGCCGCGACGAGCGCCGAGGACGACGAAGAATTCCTGCGCAAGTGCCGGGAGCGCGCCGAAGAACAACGCCGCAAGGCCCGTGAAGGCTGAGTAGCCTCGGTATCGAGAAGATCGACACTGGAGGAAAAGTTGTCCGAAATACTCGACTGGAACAAGAACATCATCAAGGAGTTCCGCGAGAACGAGGGGAAGGTGGGCGGCCAGTTCGAGGGCGGTTCGCTGCTGCTCCTCACCACCACCGGGGCGAAGAGTGGCGAGCCTCGCACGTCGCCGCTCGCGTACGCGGAGGAGGACGGCAAGTACGTCGTCGCCGCGTCGTACGCCGGGGCGGACAAGAACCCGGCCTGGTACCACAACATCCTGGTGAACCCGAAGGTCACCGTCGAGGTCGGCACGGAGAAGTTCGAGGCGACCGCGACCGTCGTACTCGAAGACCGCGCCGAGCGTGACCGGCTCTACGCCAAGATGGTCAGCCTGATGCCGGGCTTCGCCGACTACGAGAAGAAGACCGATCGGGTGATCCCGATCGTCACGATCTCCCGCTGAACTCCCGCATTCAGTCCTCTGGACGCGGTACTCGCGTCCGCGACCACCGCGTCCAGAGGACGAAACGCGGGAGGATCACCCCGCGTCACGCGCCGGTGCGACGTTATGGGTCAGCCGGAGCCGGTTCGCCGGGTCGACGGCCGCCTTGATCTCGGCCAGCCGCCGCAGATCGGCCGGGGAGTACACCTTGGCCGCTTCCTCGCCTGCCGCGCTCTCGCCGTAGACGAAGGTCAGCAGCTTGCCGGTCGACCAGGGCTTCAGCGCGTCGAACAGCTTCGCGTGCGCGCTCCGGATCTCGGTGATCGAAGCGTGGTCCACCACGGACAGCGCGCGGACGGTGAAGCTCGCCTCACGGTCCCAGCCCACGCCTGGGTGCTCGGGTACGTCGGACAGCGCGCCACCGAGCAGATCCAGCAGGACGACGGTCGGCACCGGGGCATCCGGACCGGCGTGTTCGAGGATCGCGTCGAGCATCGCGTCGTTGAGTTCGGACACCGTGGCGTTGTCGGCGCGGTAGCCGTGCGGGAAGGGCGGCTCGTTCGCGATCTTGCCCGACGCGGTGAACGGGATCTCGGCGAGCGTGTCACCCAGAACGGGGGCGGCGGCGCGCAGCGGGGCGACGAGACGCTCGCCCTCGGCTGCGTCGCCAAGGTAAGCGACCCGGATCTGCGCGACGTGCTGCCCGCGCAGCGGTTCGGGCACCATCGGCAGATCCGGCATCGGGACCATGCCCAGCGACGACGTCATCTCGCGCGGCATTCCCGCCGCCCAGTCGCGCCAGGCGTGAAGCACCGCGGACAGCGATTCGGTGCCGAATTGCAGGCTGCCGCCGTACAGCCGGGTGACCGGGACGAGCCGGAACTCCAGCGCGGTGACGATCCCGAAGTTGTCGCGGCCGCCGCGCAGCGCCCAGAACAGGTCGCTTTCGGTGTCCGGGGTGGCGCGGCGGAGCTCACCGTCGGAGGTCACCACCTCGATCGCGGTCACCTGGTCCGCGGCCAGGCCGTACTTGCGGCCGAGCAGGCTGAACCCGCCGCCGAGGGTGTAGCCGACGACGCCGACGCCGGGGAAGGAGCCGCTCAGCGGCGCGAGCCCGTGCTCCGCGGCCGCTTCGATGACCGCACCCCAGCGCACGCCCGCTTCGACCCGTGCGATCCCGTCGTCGATCCGGATCCCGGTCATGCGGTGGGTGGTGACGAGGACGCCGCCGTCGAAGGGGACGCCCACGCCGTGTCCCGTGGAGTGGACGGCGATCGGAAGGTCGTGCTCGACGGCGTGACGGACGGCCTCGACGACATCGGCGGCCGAAGCGGCGGGCACGATGACGTCGGGACGGCGGGGCACTGCGGTCTGGAAACCGGCGAGTTCGTTGTCGTAATCCGGGTCGCCGGAGCGGAGCATCGTGGTCATGTTTCCAGCTTGATCCCGATTCGGTCAGAAGTCCAAGATCTGGTTTGTCTGGTAACTAGAATCATCGGTTATGGAACTTCGCCAGCTCGAATACTTCGTCGCGGTGGCCGAGGAAGCGAACTTCACCCGAGCCGCCGAGCGGCTGCACGTCGCGCAACCCGGCGTCAGCGCCCAGATCCGCCGCCTCGAACGCGAACTCGGGCAGCCGTTGCTCGACCGGTCGGCCAGGGCGGTGCGGCTGACCGAGGTCGGCGCCGCCGCGCTCCCGCACGCTCGGGCCGCGCTCGCCGCCATCGCCGGCGTGCGGCAGGCGGTCGACGATCTCACCGGGCTGGTCCGCGGCCAGGTCGCGATGGGCATGGTGTCCTCGCGTGGCCCGGTCAACCTGCCGGATCTGCTCGCGCGGTTCCACGAGCGTCACCCGGCGGTCGACATCACGCTCGCCGAGGCGACCTCCGACATCCTGCTCGCGGGGGTCGCCGACGGCCGGTTCGACGTCGCGCTGATCGGGGTCTCCGGCGAACCGCCGCCGGGGATCGGCCTGGAGGTCGTCCTCGACGAGCCGCTCGTCGCCATCTCCGGGCCGGAGGATCCGCTCACCGGGCAGGCCACGATCACCCTGTCGGAGCTGGAAGGCCGTTCGCTGGTGAGCCTGCCGAAGGGCACCGGCATGCGCGCGATCGTCGACGCCGCGTTCCTCGCCGACAGCGCCCAGCCGAGGGTGACCCTGGAGGCGGGCGACCCGAACGTCGTCGCCGAACTGGTCGGGCGCGGGCTCGGCGTCGCCGTGGTGCCGATGTCGCTGGCGACGCACTACACGGAACTGCACGCCATGGAGATCACGCGGCCCGCCGGGTTACGCGCGAAACTCGCGCTGGCCTGGCGGACGGAGGGGCCGGTCAGCCCCGCCGCCCGCGTGTTCATCAGTCAGGCACGGGCGCTGCTCGGGTTGTGAGCCGCCACAGCGATGTGACCTCCTTCGCGTCGGCTCGCGGATGCCGCGGGCGGATGTCCTCCCGGCCCCGGACTTCGAGGCCGGACCGCTCGAACCCGCCGAGGAGTTCTTCGCGCGTGCGCAGACCCAGCAGTTCCGCGAGGTCGGACAGGATCAGCCACGCCTCCCCGCCGGGTTCGAGGTGCCGGGGAAGCCGGTCGAGGAAAGCCTTGAGCATCCGGCTTCCCGGGTCGTAGACGGCGCGTTCGAGCGGGGTGTGCGCGCGGACGGGCAGCCACGGCGGATTGCAGACGACCAGCGGCGCGCGGCCCGGCGGGAACACGTCCGCGTGGCGGGTTTCGATCCCGCCGAAACCGAGACGCGCGAAGTTCTCCCGCGCGCAGGCGAGCGCCCGCGGCTCGTTGTCCGTCGCGACCACGCGCTCGACCCCTCGACGCGCGAGGACCGCGGCGAGCACCCCGGTGCCGGTGCCGATGTCGAACGCCAATCGCTTGGCGGGCAACGGAGTTCTCGCCACCAGATCGACGTACTCGCCGCGGACGGGGGAGAAGACCCCGTGATGCGGATGGATCTTCGCACCGAGCGCCGGAATCTCGACGCCCTTCACCCGCCACTCGTGCGCGCCGATGACGCCCAGCAGCTCACGCAAGGAAACCAGCGACGGGGTATCGGACGGGCCGTAGACCTCGGCGCAGGCTTCGCGCACGTCAGGCCCGCGGCGCAACGGCAGGGCGTGGCCGGGGTCCAGCGGGACCAGCAGCCTGCCGAGGATCCGCGCCCGGCGCGCCCGATGGTTCCGCTGGTCCCGAAAGGGTTTCCCGGCGGCCGTGCCGCAACGCCGGGACATCGCGGCGAGGAGGTTCCGCGCGCCGGGGAAATCGCCGTGCCAGGCGAGACCGGTGCCGGACGCGGCGAGCCGGAACGCCTCGCCGGCGGTGATGCGATCGTCGACGGCGACGACGGGCCGGGGCATTTTCGTGCCGAAGGTGGTCAGCCAGCGCCGACCACCGTCCTTTGTGGACAGGGGGTTCATGGTTTCCGTTCCTGGATCCGCCCGCGGCGAAGAAACCCCGCGGGCGTGGCTCGTCGGGGGACAAGGTCAGGAACGGCGGCTAGCGGACCACCGCGGCATGAACCGGTGTCGACACGAACCCGAGTTTACCGGAACGCGGCGGCGTGGTCGGCCGCCCAGGCCTCGAAGTCCAGGCCCGGCCTGCCGGTGACGTCCTGGACAGTGGAGGTGACCTCGCCGGGGTTCGTCACCAGCCCGCGGAATCCGGCCAGCATCGTGTCGACGATGAAGTCCGGCATCTGCGTGAGCAGGACGGCACGTGCTTCTTCGACCGGGATCTCCTCCCAGCGCGCCGGACGGCCCGCGGCCTCGCCGATGATCCGGACCTGCTCGGCCTGCGTCATCGGCCGGGTGCCGGTGAGCTTGTACTTCGCCCCCGCGTGCCCGTCACCGGTCAGTGCTTCGACGGCCACCGCGGCGATGTCCTTCTCGTGGATCAGCGGCAGCGACGCCTCGCCGTACGCGCCGCGGACGACGCCGTCCGCGCGGATCGACGGTGCCCAGCCGAGGGTGTTGGCCGCGAATCCGTGCGGCCGCAGGAAAGTCCATTCCAGGCCGGCGGCTTCGATCGCCTCCTCGACGGTGCGATGCCAGGCGCCGATGGCGTTGTCCTGCTCCGTCAGCGAATCGTCGACGGCGCCCGAGGAGAGGAACACCACGCGCTTCACCCGTTCCCCGAGCAACGACACCGTGGGGAGCAGGGCCTCGGCGGCACCGGAGAGCATCAGGAACACCGTGTCGACGCCGTCGAGTGCCGGTGCGATCGTTTCCGGTTCCGCCAGGTCACCGCGGACGCCGCCCGGCGGCGGGTTGCGGCTCAACGGCCGGACGGGGACGTCTCGCGCCCGCAATTGGCCGACTACTTGCGAGCCGACGTTGCCCGTCGCGCCGGCGACCAGGACCGGCTTCATGCCGCCACCGCCGAGAAGACCGGGCGGTACCGCTTGACCGACCCGCCCGACATCCCCGGGTAGGTCTGCACCTTCTTCCACGCGTCCGTCGTCCCGATGCCGTCGGCGCCGGGCGCCGCGAGCGCGGCGAGGTGGGCTTCGGCGCTGGCCCATTCGGCGTAGTTCAGCACCCTGGTCCCGTCGGTGCTCACGTGGAAGAATCCCGAGATCCCGCCTTCGGGGCGCGCGGGTTCCGACGCGAGCGCTTCGAAGACGAGGTCGATCCAGTCGCGCTGCCGTCGCTCGTCGGGTCCCTCGAACTCGACCGAGACGATCACGAGGCAGCCGGGTGCCCCCTCACCGCGCTGCCCGCGGTAGAGGCGGAACACGGGCGCGCCGTCCAGGCCCTGGATGGCGTCTTCGCTGGTCCACTGCTCGTAAGTGAAGGCACCGTCGTGATCGATGCCCTCGTACGCGGTGAAGGAGACAAGTCCTTCGTGGCTTTTGAACGCCGCGCGCGCCGCTTCGGCGTCCGGCCATTCCCGCGCCACCGCGACCGTCACCTCGTCCGGTGTCGGCCAATGTCCGTTGTGGATGGTCATTTCGGAGGTCCCCTGTGCTGTCATGGCTTCAGCATGAAACTTAAACAAGGGTTCAAGTCAAGCTAGGATCGTGACCATGTCCGAACCGCCCTCCGAACTCACCATCGGCGAGCTGTCGCGGCGCAGCGGCGTCGCCACCTCCGCCCTGCGGTTCTACGAACGCCAGGGCCTCATCAGCAGCAGGCGGACCAGCGGGAACCAGCGCCGCTACCCCCGCAGCGTGCTCCGCGTGGTGGCGTTCATCCGCGCGTCGCACCACCTCGGCATCCCGCTGGAGGTGATCGGCGGCGTGCTCGATTTCCTGCCGGAGGGCGCCGCGCCGGACCAGGCGTTCTGGCAGCGGGCTTCCCAGTGCTGGAGCGCCGAGCTGAACAAGCGCATCGAGCAGCTGGAGTGCATGCGGGACCGGTTCACCGAATGCATCGGCTGCGGCTGCCTGTCCTTCGAACAGTGCGTGCTGGTGAACCCCGGCGACGTCCTCGCCGCCAAGGGACCCGGCGCGGCACGGCTGATCACGGACTGACCGCGGCCAGTTTCCGTTCCAGCAGCCGCCGTTCGGCGCCGTTCTCCGCTCGCCGGATCGCCGTTTCGTAGGCCCGCGCCGCCTCCTCCCGGCGGCCGAGACGATGCAGCAGATCCGCGCGGATGGCGTGGTACAGGTGATATTCCTCCAGGCCGAGGCCGTCGATCACGGTGAGCGCCGCGTCGGGGCCGTCCACCTCGGCGACCGCGACGGCCCGGTTGAGCGCGACGATCGGCGTCGGATTCGCCGCCAGCAGCAGGTCGTACAGCTGGACGATCTGCGACCAGTCCGTGCTCGCCGCGTCGGCGGCGTCGCTGTGGACGGCGTTGATCGCCGCCTGGATCTGGTACGGCCCCGGCTGGTTCCGCCGCAGGCAGGAACGGACCAGCGCCTGCCCTTCGGTGATCAGCTCGCGGTCCCACCGCGACCGGTCCTGCTCCGCCAGCAGCACGACCTCGCCGTCCGCGCCGGTGCGGGCCGCGCGGCGGGACTCGGTGAGCAGCATCAGCGCCAGCAGCCCGGTGGCCTCCGGTTCGTCGGGCATGAGACCGGTCAGCAACCTGCCGAGCCGGATCGCCTCCGCGCACAGGTCCTCCCGCACCAGCCGGTCGCCCGAGGTGGCCGCATAGCCCTCGTTGAAGACGAGGTAGATCACGGCGAGCACCGAACGCAGCCGGTCGGGCAGATCGGCGTCGTCCGGCACGCGGTACGGGATCTTCGCGGCGCGGATCTTGCCCTTCGCCCGGACAAGGCGCTGCGCCATCGTCGTCTCGGGGACGAAGAACGCGTGCGCGATCTCGCCGGTGGTCAGCCCGCCGAGCAGTTTCAGCGTCAGCGCGACCTGCGCGGTGATGGCCAGGGCGGGATGGCAGCAGGTGAAGATCAGCCGTAACCGGTCGTCACGCACGGGACCCTCCTCCACCGGTTCGTCACTCGCGCTGATCAGCGCGGCCTGGGCGTGCTTGTCGTCGCGCGCGGCTTCCCGGCGCAACCGGTCGATGGCCTTGTTGCGGGCGGTCGTGATGATCCAGCCCGCGGGGCTGGGCGGTGGACCGCCGGCCGGCCAGCGGTCCACCGCCTCGGCGAAGGCGTCCTGGACGGCTTCCTCGGCGATGTCGATGCTGCCGAAGACCCGGACCAGTACGGCCACCGCGCGGCCGTACTCCTCGGTGAAAACGCGTCCGATTTCCTCGGTGGTCACACGCACGAAGGACCTTCGTCGCCCTGGAACGGCCGGACCTCGACCGGAAGGTAGGTGATCTCGGTGACGCGGCGGCCCCATTCGAGCGCGGCGTCCAGGTCCGGCGCCTCGATGATGGTGAAACCACCGAGATGTTCCTTGCCCTCGACGTACGGGCCGTCGGTCATCGCGATCTCGCCGTTCTCCTTGGCGCGCAGCACGGTCGCCGTGGTCGGCGGGTGCAGTCCGCCGGCGAAGACCCAGACCCCCGCGGCCTTCATCTCGTCGTCGAGCGCCTGGATCTTGCGCGCGATCGGCTCCAGGAACTCCGGCGGCGGAACGGGACCGTCGGGCTGGTAGAGGCTGATCAGGTACTGGGTCATGGCGTCCTCCTGAAGTCGGAGCGGCTTGTCACCACCTATACGAAGAGCCTCCTGCCGATTCGACAGCCGGTGGGAATTGTTTTTCGCGGGCACATCGTCGCAGGTCGATCCGGGATCCCTTGGTCAGACAGGCCGCGATCCGATGGACTTGCTGGCCGTAACCGCGGCCCTTCAGTGCCTTCACGGTCCCGTCCCGGCCGACCTCGCAGGGGTTGCCCTCGGTGCAGCGCTCGCCGTCACGGTTGTGGGTGTTGTTGATGCCCATGACCGTGTTGCCGTCACGGGACAGCAGCACGGAACCGGAGTAGCCGGGACCGCTCACGCAGGTGTCGCTCGGCGCGTAGCGGACCGCGTCGTCCTGCTGA
The DNA here is from genome assembly GCF_019330265.1 of Amycolatopsis sp. TNS106. Classification (NCBI taxonomy): domain Bacteria; kingdom Bacillati; phylum Actinomycetota; class Actinomycetes; order Pseudonocardiales; family Pseudonocardiaceae; genus Amycolatopsis; species Amycolatopsis sp. TNS106. The sequence continues at coordinate 7,383,891 of NZ_CP024972.1, forward strand.
TAACCGGCCTCGCGCAGGTGCGGCACCACCGCCTCCACCGTGCAGCTCGGGCGGCTGCTGGAGTAGGCCATGAGGAGCCGGTCACCGGCGCGCATCGGAGTGGTGGTCAGCCGGAAGACCTTCGCGCCCTCCTTGGCCAGTTGCGCGTAGGTCTTGTCCAGCCGGTACAGCGCGATGTCGGTGCCGGTCATCGTCGCGTAGACCAGCCGGGTGGCCCGGGCGCTGGTCTTCGGATAGCCCTCCCGGTCGGCGATGGTGACCGGACGCGGCAGGTCGGCGGGCCGGTCGATCAGGGCCTTCCCCGGTGCGGGCCGGCCGCTCGGCACGCAATGGCCGTTGGTCAGCGCCAGCGCCGGGTCTTCGGGACGCGCGGTGGCGGCGCGCACCACCGCGCCCTTGCAGTCGCCCACCGCGGCCGTGCCCTCCACGTTCGGGACCGGGGAGTCCGGGGGCACGTCCGTGCCGGTCACGATGCCGTTGATCCAAGCGGCGTTCTTCGAGACGTCGGTGTACATGTCGGGGAAGTCGGCACCCCTGATGCCGGGGCCGATGACCGTTCCGGCCAGTGCCCAGCCGTCGCCCGAACGGATCAAGGCGGGTCCGCCGGAGTCCGTCGTCCCGGGTCCGACGGGAGGATCGGTGCGGCCGACGCACAACGGCAGGGTGTGCCCGTCGTCGTCCCAGCACCGGTCGAGCGGCACGACCTCGGTGTCCGCTTCGCGCAGCTTGCGGGGGAAGCACTTCGGGTCCTTGAAGTCGTCGCAGCCGGTCGCGGCTGCGCCCCAGCCGAGGATGCGGACCGGGGTGCCGTCGGCGGGCGTGGCCCCGGCGAGCCGGATGGGCTTGGCGCGCACCGGGTTTCGCAGATGCAGGACCGCGATGTCCTCGCCGGCCGGGTTGTACGAGTTGTGGCGCCGATAGAACTTGTCGACCTCGGTGACCTCACCGCCGGTGATGGTGTCCAGCGAACCGACGCGGACCTTCCAGCCGCGGGGGACCCCGGCCGTCGAACCGGTCGGGGTGTTGGCGCAATGCCCGGCCGTGACCGCCCATTGGGGCGCGATGAGCACCGCCCCGCATCGGTGCCCGTCCGGGCGGGGCGAGTCGTACTGGAGCGAGACCATGAAGTCGTAGGGCCTGGTGGACTCGGTGCCGCCGATGACGGCCGACGCGGGGGCCGCCGTGGCCGTCATCATGGCCAGCGCGAGCGCGAGGGATCGGATTCGCATACCGATCACGCTGGCCGGTCCGTGTCCGCGGAACGCGATGAGCGCGTAACGGTTCCGTGCCCGCCCTGGCTGGTACTGCCGGACCCAGGCTGAACAGACCGTGCCATCTGCGGGCGGGGCCCGGTTTCCTGGACTCGTCACCTCGTGAACGAGTCCACTTAGGAGAGACAGAAATGACGAACTCGCACGCGAACAGGGTCGCCGTCGTCACCGGAGCGTCCAGCGGAATCGGCGAGGCGGCCGCCCGGCGGCTGGCCGCCTCCGGCGCGGCGGTCGCGCTGATCGCCCGCCGGGCGGACCGGCTGGAAACGCTGGCCAAGGAGATCGAGGCCGACGGCGGTACCGCGCTCGTGCTCGCCGCCGATGTCGCCGACGCCGAGGCGATGCGGGCCGCGGCGGCCGAGGTCGAAGCGGAACTGGGCCGCGCGGACCTCCTGTTCGACAACGCCGGCGTGATGCTGGCCGCGCCGATCGACGAACTCGCCACCGGCGACTGGCAGCGCATGATCGACGTCAACATAACGGGTCTGATGAACGCGATCGGCGCGTTCGTCCCGCACCTCGTCGCTTCGGCAGCGGAGAAGGGCGTCGCGGACTTGGTGAACACCTCGTCCATCGGCGCGCAGGCCGTCTTCCCGTCCTTCGCCGTGTACGTCGCCTCGAAGGCATTCGTGACGCACTTGTCGAAGAACCTTCGCGCCGACCTCGGGCCGAAGGGCGTGCGGGTCGCGGCGATCGAGCCCGGCCTGGTCGAGACCGAACTGCAGGGCCACGTCACCGACGCCGGCGCCCTGCAATGGCTGGACGGCGCACGCGAGTCGCTGACCTGGCTGAAGCCCGAAGACATCGCCGAGACCGTGGCGTTCCTGACCTCGCTCCCGGCTCGGGTGAACCTTCAGCAGGTCACTGTCATGCCCACGGCGCAGGTCTGATCACGGGAACAGGATCCGGGCGATCGCGCGGGCGGCGGTGTCCGGATCCTCGAGGAGTTCGGCGCGGAGTGCGCCCGTGAGCCACAGGTTCGCGAACCCGTGCATCAACGACCACGCGGCGACGCCCGCCATCGCGTCGTCGCTCACCGACGACGCGCCGCTGGTCAGCAGGGCTCCCGCGCGGTCACGGGCGGCGGCCAGCGCGTCGTCGTCCTCGCGGTGGAGTTCGGGGCGGAACATCACCTCGAAATGCGCGCGATGCTCGATCGCGAAACGGACGTAAGCCACCCCGACCTCGACGAAACCGCGATCGCCCTCGGCCGCGAGCGCGTCCGCGAGCAGGTCGAACCCCTCGGCCGCCAGCGCGGTCAGCAGCCCGGCCTTGTCGCCGAAGTGGTGCACCGGCCCGGCGTGCGAGACCCCCGCGCGCCGGGCGAGGTCGCGGAGGCTGATCCCGGCCGGGCCGTGTTCGGTGATGGCCGCGACGGCGGCGTCGAGCACGGCCCGGCGGAGGTCGCCGTGGTGGTACGGACTCATGCCGACGAATCTAGTCATTGACAAGATGCTCCGCAATCGCGCATCTTGTCAGTGGAAAGATTCACCGCTGCCTTGGAGGGCATGGTCATGGATCCCGGCCTCGTACCCGTACTGATGCTGATCGCCGTCACGGCGACGTTGTTCCTGCTGGGCGCCTTCGGTGTCCAGCGGCTGAAGCCCTGGCCCGTCGCGGTGCGCGGTGGCGTCGCGGCACTGTTCGTCACGACCGGTCTCGCGCACTTCATCGGCATGCGCGAGGAACTCATCGCGATGGTGCCGCCCGCGCTGCCCGCCCCGGGACTGCTGGTCACCGTCACCGGTGTCCTGGAGCTCGCGGGTGCCGCGGGCGTGCTCTGGTCGCGCACGGCGCCGTGGGCGTCCGCCGGGCTGACGCTGTTGTTGCTGGGAATGTTCCCGGCGAACGTGTACAAGGCGCTGCACGGGCCGGTGACTTCGACGATGGACGAGCTCGTGCCACGGAGCTTGATGCAGGTGGTGTTCCTCGCCGCGACGGTGTCGCTGGTGGTGTATTACGCGCGTACTCCGGACAGACCCTTTGCTCAAAGGAGACCTTAAGTCTTTCCCAAGTCCGGGCCCCGCCCTCGGGAACGGCACTACTCTCTGAGAATGAAGATCTCATTGTGGATCGGATTCTGTGGGCTGTGCATCCTCGCCGGGCACATGCTTCTCGGTGCGGTCGGTCTCGTGCTGCTGATGAGCTGTCTCCCGGCGGGGCGCGAACACGAATCCGGTGACAGAAAAGGGAAAACGTCCGCGCGGCTGGCCTGACTCAGCCCAGTGTGCTCGCGAAGGCGAGCGCGCCCAGAACCGGAACGGCGATCGCGGTGAGCACCATCGTGCGGCGGCTCGGTTTGGGACTTTCCAGTAATGCGCGGATGCCGGCCGGAACCAACGCGACACAAAGCCCGGCGGTGCCGATGATCGACACGAATTCGGTGCCTTTCAGAACGCCGAGCGGCAGAAGTCCCATCGTCGCCAGCCCGATCGACCCGACGGCACCGAGCACTTTCGCCCGATAAGCGGCGAAGGCGAGGACGTACCAGCCGAACATGATCGTGAACGACAGAAAACTGAACAGATGCAGGTCCTGATACGACTCGCTGACCACGCTCTCGGCGAATCCGGCGCCGCGGTGTCCGGCGAGCCCCAGCGCCGCCTGATCGATCCCCGCGTGGAAGGTCCGCCCGAAGAGTCCAAAGAGGACGAACAGGCCGCCCCAGGCGGCCAACGCCGGCCTGGTACGGCCGATCTTCATGGCGAGCGCGACGATCGCGGGCCACAGCAAGACATTGCCCGCCAGGAAACACGTGTAGGAGGCGGTCATCAGTGCGGGATACTCGCTCATCGCCCGGAGCTGGCTCGGGAAGAAGAAGTCGAAGCGCGCCCGCAGCAGCGTCCCGGTGAGCAACAGGACCGGGCCGAGGACCATCGAGACCGCGGCGACGCGGCGACCGGGGAAGACGTAGTCGGGTTCCATACCCGGTGAGCCTGCCGCGCGTGGTGGTGGCGCGGATCGGATCACGGTCCGGTCTTCGGGCTCAACCTGTGGGTGGAGTCTTGGGGTTCGGCTATGGGCGAGGTGAGGGGCGGCTGGAGAGCCTGCTGTCGCGTGGGTGGGTTGTTGCCGGTTTTCGGCAAGGCCGGTGGTGACTCGGCCGTAGTCGCATCAGGGCGTGGACGGGCTGTCACCGCTTTTCGGCTACGTGCGGGGTGTGGCGACAACTCGGCAACTGAAGAGCTCCCCGCTGCATACAGGGCTGTTGCCGTTCTTCGGCAACGCAGTTGCCGCTGGTGGGTGCTCGTGTAACCCAGCACCTGGGAAACCTCTGAGGCGTGACCGGGCCGTCGCCGTTTGCTGGCTAGGAGTGGGGTGGGTGGCGACAATACCGGCACTGGCGAGACGTCACCGCGCTGGCAGGGCTGTCGCCGTTTTCCGGCAATGCTTCTGGCGCTCGGGCTGTGACTCGGCCCCTGGTCTGGGCCGTTGGCGTTCTTTGGCTAGGGGTGGGGTGTCTTGTTGCCGTTTGGGTGGGGCGTTGCCGTTTTCCGGCAATGCTTCTGGCGCCCGGACTGCGACTCGCCCCCTGGGCTGGGGTCGCTGCCGGTTTTTGGCTAGGGGGTGTCTTGCTGCCGTATGGACGGATTGTTGTCATTTTCGGCAACGCGGTGGCTGGCCATTGCCCGAATGTGGCATCGCCGGTTTCCGGCAGGGGGATGGTGCGTGGCGGCAGCCTTGGGCGCTTGGGGAACTCACCGCCCGGTGGGGGCTGTCGCCGTTTTTCGGCGACCGGCTTAGAACGGTGGTGGTTGGTCGGCGGGTGGTCGGGGTGGGTGGAGTGGGGGTGGTGTGCTGGTGTGGGTGTGGCCGGTGGGGGTGGTGATGGTGAGGGTGCCGTCCGACGCGAGCTGGTAGGTCCAGCCGGGTTCGTCTTTCAGCCGGTGGTCGCGGCGGCAAAGATCAATCAGTTCGGTGTCGGCAGTGTGGCCGCCGTGTTGCCAGGGCAGGGAGTGGTCGAGGTCGCAGGTTTGGGCGGGGCGGTGGCAGCCGGGCCTTCGGCATTCCCGGTCCCGCACCCGCACGAACTCGTCCAGGCCCGCGGTCGGACGGTAGCGGTCCCGGCCGAGATCGAGGACCTGCCCGGAGAGTGGGTCGGTGATGATCCGCCGCAGCACCGTGTCCGAGCCGGACGCGATCCGCCGCGCGAGCCCCGCGGGAACAGACCCGTGCCCGGCCAGCTCGGCTGGCTCGTCGTTCAGGCCGAGGTAGGTGAACAGGTCCAGGTACAGAAACACCTCGCTGCGTTCACCGCCGCCACCCTGGCCGCCCAGCAGCAGGTCGAGCGCGACATCCGCCCGCAGCTGGTCCAGGGTGCGGGTCTCATCGCCGGTCTTCAGGGCGCGTGCGTCGCGGTCGATGCGCTGGTAGGCGGCGGCCGCCTTCTCCACCGGGGCGTCTTCGACCTCGATGGAGGCGACCCCGGTCTCGCCGTGACGCAGACTGAGACGACGACCGTCCCGATGCCCCTCGGCCCGCCTGGCGGCGCCGTCGGGGTCGATGGTGTTGGCCGCGTGGTTGGCGGCTTTGCGGATCTGGCCGGGATTCTTGTCCGCGATCCGGTCCTCCAGCACCGCGTCGACAGCACGCGCGTCGTCATCGGAGAGCCACGCGGTGGCGGCGGCGACTTTCATCGCACCGAACCCGCCCAGCTTCCCCGCATCCATCAAGCCCAGAGTGCGGGGCAGGCGGGTGGTCAACGCGTCGGCCGCGGCCACCACAGCACCCGCATGATTGTCCATAACGGACAGTGCGAGCGCGACTTCCTGAGTGACGCTACGAGCGCCCTCACGGTGCCGGTTGAGCCGGGCCACAGCACGGAACCGGATCGCTTCCAGCCGCGCGATCCCGGCCGACGCCGCCTGCGCGACAGCGACGGAATCGTTGTCGTCCAAGGAATCCATGACATCATTCACCGACGCCAGCACAGCCGGATCGGTCAGGTTCTCCAGAAGCGCCACCGGCGCGGAATACGTGTCCACCCCACGAACATACGACCCGCCACCGACAAAACCGCCCCCACGGACACCACAACGCATTACCGATTTTCGGCAACGAGCCAGCAAGGAGCGTGTAGCCGATTAACTTTACCCAAACCACCCCGCACCATCGCCGATTTTCGGCAACGAAAAAACCAGAGCGGCCCATCGCCGTTTCCCGGCAAAACCCGAGCACCGCTGTTCGGTGCCCGGCCAAGATCGGGCACCGAACAGCGGCGTTCCCCGCCTCAGTTGGTATCGAGTGCGATGGCGATATCCCCGATGGGCAAGGGGAATTCGCCGACCTTGGTCGCCGCGCCGGTCAGCAGATTGACCGTGTGGAAGGTCGACGGGCCGGAGGCCGGATTGAGCACGGCGAACGCGCTCACCGAGGTCGTCTTGCCGTTGGTCAGGTCACTGTAGATGTCGAAGCCCGCGATCGGGCCGGTGTCGACGCCGAGCGCGCCGGTCGGGCTGAGGAGGCCGGCGTTGGCCGGCGCCTGGATGAGCACCTGGTCGGTGGTCGTGCCGATGTCGAACAGCGTGGTCGCGGTGTCGGGGTTGAGGTCGTTGTTCGTGTAGGCGGCGGCCGTGACGCCTCTGGTCGGCCCGCCGGCGGGTGGCGTGGTCAGGACGGTGTCTTCGACCGTGACGTGGTCGGCGAGGTTGTGCCGCAGGTTCTGGCCGTAGTCGCTGATCACCCGCAGCCGGTCGGCGGCCGGGTTGAAGTCGACGCCGAAGTTCGTGCCGTACAACGGAACGCTCAGTTGCGAGACTTTCGTGACGATGACGTCCGGTGCCGCGGGCGGGAATTTGATCGTGTAGATACAGCCTTTCTCGCCCACGCCGTAGAGCAAACCGTTCTGGACGCGGAAATCGATCCCGATCAGGCGGGTCTCCCCGCAGGTGAGCCCCTGTACGAGCCGTACCCAGTCGAGGACCTGGGGCTGGGCGGTCCAGTAGGTGGCCATCAGCTTGCCGTCCGACGAGATCGCGAACGCCCGCAGCCCGGCCGCCTGCGCCGAGCTGCCGGTCGCGGTCCCGACGACGAGCGCCGCCGTGACGGCCACCGTGGTGGCCGCCGCGGTCATGGCCTTCTTGAGTCGTGCCCTCATCCGTACTCCCCTCAGCGGAAACTGTGCGAGCACAAGCTAATCGGCGGCACTGGACGGGCATTGGACGTCGGTTGGATGCGGCGTCCGGCGGCTTGCGGGCAGCGGGCACCGGCGGAACAGTGTGAGTGATGACGGCCAAGAAAGTCCTTGCCTGTTCGGCGGTCCTCTGCGCGGGCTTCACGATCACGGCGCCCGGTGAGGCGGGCGCGGCCCCGGAATGCGCTTCCGGCGTCAAGGTCATCAAGCCGGTGGTGCTCGAAGACCCGGGCAGATGGACCTACACGTTCGATCTTTCGTGGTGCGCGGACGGCGGGACGATCCGCTGGGCCGAGCCGTCGGTGACTGCGCGGGTCCACAGCCCGGCCTGTCGCTGGGTCGGCCGGATCGAGGAATCGATCAAAGTATTGCCCGACAAGGCGTGGAGCGCGTTCGACATGAGCGAGTTCTCCTGCCGGGACAGCGCGGGCAAGGAACACGGCGTCAACCCGTGGGTCGTGGTCACGTTCCATCCGGCCGGCGCGTACGACACCAGCAGCGACATCGCGGCCTAGGCGGTGTCCTGCAAGTCTTGTTCGCGGTCTCCGCGCCCAGGCGGCCCCTGACGGCACGGGCGGACGCAGCCGAGTACGACCCGGTACGAGGCCGATCCGCCCGCACCGCCAGGAACCACCTGGATCACGAAGCCCATCGAACAGACTTACAGGACAGCGCCTAGGCGCGAAGGATCGACTCGACCGCGGCCGCCGCCCGTTTCCGCAACGCGCCATACCCCGATCGCTCGGCGAGGGTGAGCGCCCGGCGTGCCTGTCCGAGGTCGCCGGTCGCGGTGGCGAGCCCGATGAGCGCGTCGACCTCGGGGTACCGGTCGCCGGTCTCCCGCAGCAGGGCGAGCGCCTGCCGGTACCGGCGGACGGCGTCCTGCCGGTGCCCCACGCGCTGATGCACACCCGCGAGCGCGACGAGCGCCTCGCCCTCACCCCGCGGCTCACCGGTCTCCCGCGCGAGCCGCAGCCCCTCGCGCGCGTGGTCGAGCGCGTCGGTGAGACGGCCGAGATCGCAGTACACCGAGGCGAGCCTGCCGAGCGTTTCCGCCTCCCCGGCACGGTTTCCCGCCTCTCGATGCAGCGCGAGGGCCTTGGCGAGCAGGCCCGCTGCCTCACCGGTCCGGCCTCGGGCGTGCTGCGCCTGCCCGAGGTTGGACAGGTTGATCGCCTCCCCGTAGCGGGAGCCGATTTCGCGATACCGGCGCAGCGCCTGGACGTACTGCCTCGCCGCACCGGGCAGATCGCCCATCTCCCAGTGGACGAGCCCCAGATTGCCCAGCGCGACGGCTTCCCCGGCCGGGCTTCCGGCGCGTCTGCTCAGCTCCAGACCCCGGGAGAACCGCACCGCGGCGGCCGGGAGCCGCCCCGACTGCCAGTACACGCAGCCGAGGTTGCCCAGCACCGCGGCCTGCGCCTCCACCCATCCGGCCCGCCGGGCGAGCACGAGCGCGCCGGTGTGCTCCCGGACGGCCTCCCGGTACCGCCCTTGGCGGAAACCCAGGTCCGCCAAGCTGAACCGGGCGGACACACGGGCGCGGAGATCGCCGTCTTCCTCCGCGGCGGACAACGCCGCCGCGGCGGCCGCCCGCCACTCCACTTGCCGTGACGACATCCAGAAGTAGCCGCGCAGCGCGTCGGCCAGCAGCCAAGCCACCGGACGCGGACCGGTCCGCGCCGCGTCCTCGACGACGGCGACGAGGTTGCCCAGTTCGGCCTCCAGCCATTCCGCCGCGTTCTCCTTGGCCCCGGCGGGAACCGGGCCGTCCGGCACGGACAGCGGGACACGGAACATGTGCGGGTAAACGATTTTCGCCGCTTGGTCGGCGCCACGCAGATACCACTCGTGCAGGCGGCGCCGGGCGGATCCGGTCTCGGCCGGGGATTCCCGCAGGCGATCGGCGGCATAACGGCGGAGCAGGTCGTGGAAGTGATAGCGGTCCGGCGCGTGCTGTTCGACGAGATGCGCGCTCGCGAGCGTGTCCAGCATCGGGCCCGCTCGCTCCTCGCCGCTCAGGATCTCGACCGCTTCGACGCCGATGTCGTTGCCCGGCACCAGGCTCAGCAGCCGGAACAACCGGCGCGTCGCGGTGGGCAAGGCCGCGTACGACAGATCGAAGGCGGTCCGGACGGCGATCTGCTCGTCGCCCGGCACGGCCAGCGCGGCGAGCAGATTGCCTTTGCGCAGCTCGATGGCGTAGTCCTCGATGCCGCTACCGGGGTCTTCGGCGAGGTTGGCCGCGGCGATCCTCAGCGCCAGCGGCAGATACGCGCACAGCCCGGCCACCTCGGCGGCCGCTTCGTACTCGGCCCGGACCCAGTCGGCACCGAGCACACGCGCGAGCAGTTCCAGCGCCTCGCCGGGTTCGAGCATGCCCAACGTGAGCCGCCGGGCGCCGTGGAGGGCGACCAGCCCGGCCATCCGGTCCCTGGCGGTGACCAGCACCAGGCATCCCGGCCCGGCGGGCAGCAGCGGCCGGACCTGGTCGACGTCCACGGCGTTGTCCAGCACCACCAGCGCCTTCCGATCGGTCATCAGCGTCCGGTACAGCGCGGACGCGGTCTCGGTGTCCGCGGGCAGGCGTTCGGCGGGGACGTCCAGCGCGGCCAGGAACCGGGTGAGCACTTCGAGCGCCGTCGCGGGTGCGCCGGCGGAATGGCCGCGCAGATTCGCGTAGAACTGCCCGTCCGGGAACCGGTCCTTCACCCGGTGACCCCAGTGCACGGCCAACGCGGTCTTCCCGGCGCCCGCGGGTCCGGTGACGGCCGCCAGTGCCACGGCGCCGCCGGAGTTCCCGGCCCGTGGCATCAGTTGGTCCAAAATGGACAGTTCGAGCAGCCGGCCGGTGAACCCGGACGGTTCGGCGGGCAACTGCCGGGGAACGCGCGCGGCCGGGCGCGGATCCGGAAGCGATTCCCCGTCTTCGAGCAGCGCGGCATGCGCCGCGGCGAGTTCCGGTCCGGGTTCGACGCCCAGTTCCTCGACGAGCCGCTCGCGAACCTCCTGGTAGAGCCGGAAAGCCGTCGCCCGCTGACCCGTGGCGTGGTACGCGCGGATCAACCTGGCCTGCGCGGGCTCGTCCAGCGGCTGGTCCGCCGCGGCTTCGGCCAATTCGGCCACCACCTCGTCGGCGGCGCCGATCGCGAGCATGGCGTCGCCGTAGCGGGCGAGCAGCGCGCGGCGCTCCGCGAGTAACGCCATGACCTTCGGATGCGTTGAGAGCGAAGGGATATCGGCCAGCGGCCTGCCACGCCACCAGCGCAGGGCCTCGCCGTACAACGCCGCGGCACGGCCGGTCTCGCCGTCGCGCTGGGCGTCGTTCGCCTCGGCGACAAGTCCGCGCACGTGGGGCAGGTCGATCTCGACGGCGTCCCAGCGCACCGCGTAGCCACCGCCGACATGCGGCAGGATCTCGCTCCCGGAGCGCGACGGGCGGCCGGGTTCCAGCAGCCGCCGCAGGTGTTTGACGTGCGTCTGGAGCACGTTCACCGCGCTGCGCGGCGGCCGTTCGCCCCACAGCGCGTCCAGCAGTTCCTGCTTGGACATCGCCTCGCCACCGGCGAGCACCAGCAACCCCAGGACGGCACGGCGACCCGGTGGGCCGAGGTCGACTTCCTGCCCGGCCAGCCAAACGCGCAGCGAGCCCAGCACCTGGATCCGCACAGCCACCGGCAGGAACGTAGCGAGCGGTCCCGCGCCGCACAAGGACGAACGGCGGAAAGAACCCCGCTGCGCCCGGGTTTGGGGCCGCTCAGGCTAATGCCCCGCGGGCGCGAGGTCGTGACCGTTCCAGGTGAACCGGGCCGTGGTGACCGCGTCGTCGCCGTCGCCGCCGGTGATGAGCTGGTGGATCCCGACGCCGCCGAGTTCGGCGTAGGTGCACCATTCGTGGTCCGACGTCAGCATCAGGTCCAGGTCGAGTTCGGACAGCAGGCCGAACACCTGCCCCCGGTTGGTGGTGTCGACGCCGACGAACACCTCGTCGAGCAGGATGACCCTCGGCGCCTCGGGCGCGGCCTGGTAGTGCGCGGCGACGGCGGCGAACAACGGCAGGTGCAGTGCGATCGCCTTCTCCCCACCGGAAAGCGCGCCGTGCAGCTTCTTGGTCAGCAACTGCCAGCCCGCGCCGTTCGCGCGGTCCACCTTGACCACGAACCGGTGCCAGGACGTGTAGTCGAAGACCTGCGCGAGCTGCTGTTCCCAGCTGGTCGCCGTGTCGTCCGCCTTTGCCTGCTCGACGCGTTCCCGGAAGAACTTGTGCAGGGACACGCGATCCTCGGCGGTCAGCCGATCCGGATCCTTCAGCAGCAGATCCCGCGCGGTCTTGGTGCCCGGCGGCAGATCGGGGGAGACCTGCCAGACCAGCCGGACGGCGACCCTGGACGCGGTCCGCACGCGTTCCAGCCGCGCGTTCATGCCGTCGACGAGCTCGTTGGCCTGCCGGATCCGGGCCGCGAGATGGCGGCGGGTGTCGCCGGTCAGCGTCTTGTCGAACAGGTCGCTTTCCCGGTCGGTGATCTCGTGCCTGCTCTGTTCCGCTTCCGCGTAAAGGATCTTCAGCAGTTCGGTCGCGCCGACCCGCAGCCCGTCGACGACGGCGGTGAAGATCTGGACGTCCTCGTCGGTCTCCAGATCGAGTTCCGCCCGCGAGCTGAGGGTGTTCCGGCAGGTGTGCACGGCCTCGGAGAGCCGGTGCAGCGCCTCGCCGAGGTTGCTCGGCGCGTGGGGCACGGACGGCCACGCCGCGGCCACCAGCCGCGCCGTTTCGAGCGCCGACCGCACGCCGTCGGAGGCGGACAGGGTGGCCTGGAACTTCGGCAGATCCTCGATCCCGCCGTCGGCGGGGAAGACGCCGGTCGCGAGCTTCCGGAACCGGTGCGCGGCCGCGTCCTGTTTCTTGGCGGCGTCCTCGCGAGCCCGCGCGTCGGTCGTGCGGCGGACGCCGAGCGCGCCCAGCGACACCGCGAGCTCCTTGGCGTCGGCGTTCGTGGCGCGGAGTTCGCCGGAGAGGTCACGCAGTTTCGTGCGCAGCCCGTCGATTTCGGCGAGCACCTCGCGCTGCCCGCTGCCGGCGGTCCCTTCGATGGCTTCGAGCATCGCCGTGAGCTTGACGCGTTCGGCCTCCGCCTCGGAAGCCTCGTCCTCACGCCGGGCCGCGTTCGCCTCCGACCGGTCCGCCTGTTCGGCGCACAGTTCGGCCCGCTGGGTCGCGGTGAGCAGGTTCCCGTGCTCGTACAACCAGTTCTCACCCTGGTCGGAGTAGGTGCGCAGGGCCAGGGTGAGTGCGGCCAGCGGCGCGCGTTCGGTCGGCAGCCCGTTCTCCGAAGCCTGGGCGGTCAGCTCGTGCAGCGCGGTCTTGGCCTCGATCTCCAGCGCGGAGACGGCGGTCTCCAGATGCCGGACAGCGGCGTCGGCGGCGGTCAGCTCGGCCTCGGCCGCGGTCAGTTCTCCCGTCGCGGCAAAGAGATCTTCGTGGCTGGGGCGGGCGGCGCGTTCGATCTTGATCAGTTCGCGCCTGCCGCGCAGCGCGGCCAGCTCGCCCTCCAGCTCGGCGATGGTCTTCTCCCGGACGGAAATCCTGTCCCGCAGCTCGGCGATCCGGCGCTCCCGCGCGCGAAGGCGGGCGGACGCGCCGATGTACGCAGGAGCGTCCTTCGCCCAGCTGCCCGACAGGCCGCCCATTCGCCAGCCACCGTCCGCGCCGATCGCGGCGGGTCCGGCGGGGAGCGTGTCGTCGAAGGCGATCACTTCCAGGATCCGGCGGATCTTCGCCGGGGAAAGCTCCGCGTCGGGTTCCGGTACGAGGACGTCGGCGAGTGACCGGCCGGTGGCCACCGGCAGCGTCCCGGTCTCCGCGAGCACGTCGTGCCCGTCGACGACGCCGTGGGAGTTCACCCAGGCGTCCAGCAGGCCTGCGCCTTCGAGCGCGGCCTCGATCCCCGCTCGGGCGCTTTCCGGGACCGAGCCCGCGAAATCGACGAGGCGCCACAGCGGCGCGCCGCTCATCTCGGCGCGGTCCGTCGTGCGCGTGCGCGGCGGCTCTGGCGCGAGGACGTCCTCCGTTTCGAGCACGCCGGCCTCGACAAGGAGTTCGTCGTGTTCGGTGCGCGCGGTGGCCAGCGCGGCACCGGTCGCCGCCTCCCGCCGGATGATGTCTTCGAGCACGGTCTCGGCGACGACGCCGAGCCTGCCCAGCAGCGAAACCTCCGCCTCGGCGTCCCGGACGACCGCTTCCACGTCGGGGAACCGCAGCTCGCGGCAGCCGATCGCCCATTCGGCGAGCCGGGTGCGCAGATCGCTCAGCGCGAGTTCCCGCGTCGCCGTCGTGAGGTCCAGCCGCTCCTGCGCGGCCGAAAAATCCGACCGCGCGCGGTCGAGATCCGCCTCGGCCCGGTGACGCCGTCCGACCGCGAGTTCGTGCTTGTCCAGCGCCCGGCCGAGCGTTTCGACCTGGTCGCGTTTACCGCGGACGGCGGCCTGCAGCAGCGGACGGAGCCGGGCCGGTTCGTTCAGCCCGGCGACGAGTTCGTCGTGCACCCCGGCCAGGTTCGCGCGGGTCGCGGCGGCACGGACCTCGGCCTCCAGCGAGCGCACCAGATCGGCCTGCCGTTTCGCGACCTGCTTCGCCGCCCGCGAGCGCTCCTCGTCGGCGTCCGCCTCGGCGCGGAGCCGATCCGCGTCCGCACGCAGCGCCTCGGCCTTCTCGCGCGTGGACAGGGCCCGTTGCCGCAGCTTGTCGAGCTCCTGGCCCTTGCGGTACGACTCGGATTCGGTCAGTCCGGAGAGGCGCGCTTCGGTCTCCTCGACGTCCTTTTCGAGCTTCGCCGCCCGTTCCTCGGCGGCTTCCTTCTTCGCGGCGACCTCGTCGTACTCCTCGGCCGAACGGCGGGCGGCGGCGGCGAGTTCGTCGAGTTCGCTGGTCGCGGTGATGAGGTTCGCGGCGCCCGCGCGCAGCACACGCTGGGCATAGGTCCTCTGCCGCGAGGCGAGCGCGCGGGTCGCGTCGACCTCGGTCTCCAGCGAGCCCAGCCGTTCGCGCTGCGCGTCGAGCCGCTCGAACCCCTCGGCGAGATCCGCGATCTCCTGCTGCCCCAACGGCGGAAGCGCGCGGGAGAGCAGGTTGGACAGCAGGCTCGGGTCGAGCCGCTGCGAGAGCTTGGGCATCCGCAGCTGGAGCAGCGCGGTGATCAGCGCGTCGTACCGCTGTTCGCTCAAGGTGGGGAACAGTTTCCCGCGGATCGCCGCGCGGTACTCGGCCGCGCCGTCGTGCACGGTGCCGTGGTCGCCGAGGGCTTCTTCCAGCGCGTTCTTGGTCAACGGCTGGCCTGCCTCGTTGACCAGCGGCAAACCGTCGCCCACGCGCAGATCCGTGGTGAAGAAGTCGGCGTGCACCGTGCTGGTGTGCGTGCTGGCCTGGAGCCGCGCGCCGCAGGTGAACCATTTCTCGCCCGCCATACCGAATTCGAGCCAGACGTACCCGACGCGAGTGGCGCCGGAAGCGCCTTCGCCCATCAGGTTCCAGTGCATGCTGCGTTCGCTGGTGCCGAAGGTCGACAGCCGGTTGGCGCGCAGGCTCGCGTCGAACAGGAACGGCAGCAGCAGCTCCAGCGCCTTCGACTTCCCGCTCCCGTTGGGCCCGCGCAACAGCAGGCGACCGTCGTGGAACTCGAAGATCTCGTCGTAGTAGCGCCAGATGTTGAGAATGCCCGCACGGGAGGGAATCCACCTCGTCACGGTCACGGCGCCTCCTCGGTGCGGTCGGTGTACCTCGCGGCGGCCGGGAGCGGCCGGACGAGTTCGGCTTCGGTGCGGATCAGGCCGAAGCCGGTCAGCACGGCGAGCGCGTCGACGGTCAGCCGCCGCACACCGTCCTTGCCCCGGTACGTCTTGGCCCAGCGCGGGAAGCGTTTCAGCAGTTTGGCGGTGGCCTTCTGCAGGTAATCGGTGGTCCTCGGCTCGTCCAGCGCGTCGAGCAGCAGGAGCGCGGCGACCTTGGCGTTGCTGCCGTCGTCCGGGAACCGCTCGTCGGTGGCCAGCCCGTCGACGTCGACGAGCAGCACCCCCTCCGCGCGTTCTTCGAGGACGAAACCGCCCTGCTCCGCGGCCCGCCGCAGCAACTGGCGCCCGGTCGGCGTGCCGAGGTACGCGCGCTCTTCCGCGGTCAGCTCGGCGAAGTACAGCACCGGGTCGTCGACCAGACGGCGGAAGACCGTGTGCCGGAGCCACAGGTTCCGCTGGACGTCCGACGCGCTAGGCGTGTCCTCGTGGCGGCCCGATGAGAGGCCGTAGCGCTGCTCGTGCGACACCGCCTCCAGCAGTTCCTCGAACCGCAGCGCGACGTCGTCGGCGGGCACGGCCAGCTGCGACGGCCCGACCGGCGCGGCCAGCAGCCGCAGCAACAGGGTCGCGTCGACCCGGAACAGCACCTTCGCCGCCGGATCGTCCACAAAGGACTCCGGATCCCCGTCGGCGGCTTCGAGGACGCCGTAGGACTCCAGCAGCCGGAGGACGTCCACGAACGCGAGACGCTCCGCCCTGGTGGCGACGTCGAAGGTGGTGACGAGATCGTCGGCTGCGCTCGCCTGCGTGACGCGGCCGGCGAGCAGGCCGATGGTGGTCACCGGCACGGTCAGCAGTTCGGCGGCCACCACGCACAGCAGTACGTAGCGGCGGCGGTCGAACGCGGCGCGCCCGGAGCGCAGCCGCCTCGCCGGACGCGTGGGATCGGTGGCCGCGCGGACCTTGACCAGCCGCGCGTAGCCGAGCCGCGGTTCGACGGTGAGCGTCCAGCCGCAGTAGTAGTCGAACCACTGCCGGATGGGCTCGCGGCGGCGGCGGATGAGGTCGAAGGTCTCGGGGGAGCCGCGTTCGCCGATCAGCGGGGTGGCCAGCAGGGCCCGGATCCCGCGCGCGACCTCTTCGCGTTCCGCGATGACCAGTTGGTTGGTGAGGCTCACGCACCGCCTCCGGCCGTACTGATCTCGATTTCGTAGTCGGGGCCCCGGAAGACACCGCTCGTGGTGGTCAGGCGCGCGACCGCGCCGTTCTGCGGCGGCCGAAGGACGATCTCGATCTGGCCGTCGGAGGTCGTGCTCCGCCGGGTGCCGCCCGTGCCGGGGCTGCTGCCCAGCGCCTGCCCCAGCAGGTCGAGCAGCCGCTCGAAAACGCTGTGGTCCAGCTTCTCGAATGCCGAAAGCCGCACGACGCCGCCGGTGTCGAGCATGTTCCACGCCGCTTCGAGTTCGGCGCGCTCCGCGATCGCCTGCTGGACCCGTGCTGCTCTGATCGCGCTGACATCACGAACCCGCCCGGTCCTGGTGAACCGCTCGGTGCGGCCCGCGGAGCGAAGCAGTTCCGACACCTCGACCGGCGGCGCGTCGAGCCACGACGCCGTCGTGCTGACCACTTCCGGATCCGCGTGGGCGAGATGCGCGTGCCGCGCGGAGCTCAGCCCGAACATCGTGGACCACAGGCGGTGCAGGTCCTCCTGCGCCGGGACGACGGTGAACCACCGCGCCAGCTCGCGGAAATCCGCGACCGCGCTGCTCGCGCGCCGCCGCGATTCGGTGATCCGGTCCAGGACCTGGAGAAGCGTGATGATCGCCCGCCGCGCGAGACGATGGAGGTCTTCGACCCGCGGCGTCGCCCCGTCTTCGGGCAGGAACCACGCGCGAAGGCCGTCCCAGCGCGCCTTGCGGACGTCGAGCCAGCGCTGATCCGGCGTGCGAAGGGTCGCCCCGTTGAGCGCCCGCCGGTGCACGCGCTCGATGCCGTGGTCGTCGATCTCCTTGATCCGGGTGGCGATCGTGTGCGTGTGATGCTCCAGGTCGTTCAGGAACTCCTGCAGATACGTGACCGTGGCCGCCTTGACCTCGTGGAACGTCGCGAGGTCGGCTTCGGCGTGCAGGAGGCGCTGGAGGTCGCCGTTGAAGCGCTTGGTGTTGTCGCGGAACGCTTCGAGGTGGCTCTCGACCTCGGTGAGTGTGCCGAACACACGCCTGTCCGTGCCGTCTTCGAGCTGCTTCGCGAGCTCGCCGAGCCGCTCACCCAGCGCCTCGAGCGTCGCCGTCTGGAGCGCCCCGGAGGCGTTGAGCACCTCGTTCGCGCGGACCACCCCCGCGTACGCCGCTTCGCCCTGCCTGCTCAGCGAGTACTGGAGATTGCGGCGCTCGTACTCCGACGCCGTCCGGTAGTCGCCCGCGTGACTCTGGACGACGTCGAGGTGGCCCTGGTCGCGCAGCTGGTCCAGCGCTTTGACGAGGTCTTCGTCCGCCAGCGTCTCCAGCCAGCCGACCTCGCGCAGCCTCGTGCGGACGTCGTCGATCCCGAGCGCCGTCTCCAGCCGCTCGTTCGCCTCGCCGAAGGCGTGCAGGATCGCCAAGGGGAGCCCGGATCTGCTGCCGTCGGTGAAACGGAACATCTCGGGCGGAACACGGATCGGATCCATGCGTCCTCCGGCGGCTGGTGCGTGGAGCTACACGTTAGGGGGTCACCCAGGCGAGTTCGAACGGCCCATCTTTTTCACGCAGAGTGCTCACGTCGTGAACATCTCAAGGCGCACCGTGACCCCCTCGACGGTGACCTTGCGGTACACGTGACGGCCGTCGATGACCCGGTCGTCCTCCAGATCACCGGGCGCGAAGTTCGACGCTTCGAGCAGCTTGGGCACGTCCTCCACCGGCAGGGTGAGGACGACGACGTATCGCGAGTCGATGCCGCGGTCGTACTGCGTCTCCAGCACCTTGCCGCTGGCGGGCATGGAGATCCCGCCGAACCGGAAGGCGTCTTCCGGCGTCGGGCTCGGCGCGGTCGTCGCGCAGCCGGCCAGGAGGAGGGCGAGGACCGCGAGCAGGGTTTTCACCTACCGTGAGACGCACGGTGGACGTAAGCGTTCCGTCACACTTGGACGGGGATGACAGGGGCGGTGCGGCACGTTGTACTGGGTGTCAACGACCGAAGGAGATCTACAGTGACGGAAAAGGCTGTTCTCGCGGGCGGCTGCTTCTGGGGTATGCAGGACCTGTTCCGCCGGCACCCCGGGGTCGTCTCCACCAGGGTCGGCTACACCGGTGGCGACGTGCCGAACGCGACCTACCGCAACCACGGCTCGCACGCCGAAGGCATCGAGATCGTCTTCGACCCGGCGCAGCTCTCGTACCGGCAGATCCTGGAGTTCTTCTTCCAGATCCACGACCCGACGACCCGCAACCGCCAGGGCAACGACATCGGCACGAGCTACCGGTCGGCGATCTTCTACACCGACGACAAGCAGAAGCAGGTCGCCGAGCAGACGATCGCGGACGTCGACGCCTCCGGCAAGTGGCCGGGCAAGGTGGTCACCGAGGTGACCCAGGCCGGTGACTTCTGGGAGGCCGAACCGGAGCACCAGGACTACCTGGAGCGCATCCCGAACGGCTACACCTGCCACTACGTGCGGCCGGAATGGCAGCTCGGCGAGCGCTGATCGTCGCGCTGCACGTCTCTTCGGTGCATGCGTACGAGGGCCGTCCCTCCTCGGGGCCGCGCCCTGATCCGTCCCCGGTCTCGCGCGACCATGTCGAGGTGCGCGCGGGACTGGGGCTGATCGGGGATCGCTACTTCAACCATCCCGCGCATCGCTCGGCCGCGGTCACGCTCTTCTCTGCGTCCGTGCCTGGTGATCCGCTGCTGGCCCGGCGGAACATCGTGCTCTCGGGTTTCGACGTCGATGCTCTGCCGCGGGGTTCGGTGGTGGCTTTGGACTCGGGCGACGGCCCGGTGCGCTTCGAGGTCCACCGGCCCGCGAATCCCTGCGCTTGGATGGACGTCGTCTACCCTCCGGGCACTTTCCGTGC
Source organism: Amycolatopsis sp. TNS106 (assembly GCF_019330265.1). NCBI lineage: Bacteria > Bacillati > Actinomycetota > Actinomycetes > Pseudonocardiales > Pseudonocardiaceae > Amycolatopsis > Amycolatopsis sp. TNS106. Next base: position 7,403,135 of record NZ_CP024972.1, read on the forward strand.
TTTGCGGGGTCGCGGCGGGAAGCGGTGCGTGCCGCTGGACGACGGCGTGCTGCGGCTAGGTCCCGTAGAGATCTCCGTGTGCGAGTTCGAACGGCCTTGAACCCCTTCTGATCTGGGTCGACAGCTTGTCCGTCTCAAAGAGGCCAGGTGCGATGACGAACGGCGGGTACTCCCGCAACCCGAGTTCGCGGAGCCGAAAGCTCTCCAGCGCCGCCTGTTCATCGCTCTGGAGGATCACACTCCGGACAGCGGCGATGGGGATGGGACCTGGAACCAATACTTCCGCTTGATCGTCCGTCGGCCACCAAGCCGGGTGATGAGGTTCGCGTACACGTTGCCCGACACGCTCGGCGAACATCGCCTTGAAGCCGCCGAGGCCGTCCTGGATACCGCTGCCGGAGTGTCTTGCGGCGTTGTGTGGACAGAACCTGGTACCCGGTGTGGCCAGCAGCACCGGATCTACCGTCAGTACTGCCCACTCGGTGAACTGCTCGTCTCGCTTGCGCGCTTCCCTGAAGTACCAGGCATTCGGGTATTCGATGCTGAAGGAGATGTGACCGAGGTGTCCGTCCAGCCTGCGTTCGTCGGTAGGGCGGTATCCGTCGGCGCACTCTCGCAGATACTCGGCATCTCGCAAGGTTCCACTCGCGAGGATGTGCGCCAGACTCACCGCCTTGGTGAAGTGACACAACCTGGTGATGCCTCGCTGGCTGGCTTCGTTCAGGACGTCGTTCATGAGCTCATCAGTTCATAGATGCCGGACTCGGCAACGGGAAGCACGCTTGCCAACCGGCCGTGATGGATGAGGATGACGTCGATACGTGCCCGCGTCACGGCGACGTATAGTTCACGGGCTTGCCTCACTTTGGCTTCTTCCAGCCCGAAGGCGTCGATGGTCGCCTCCGGCGGCAGCTCGTCCTCAGCACGGAGAGGGAGTACGACGGTGTCGAACTCCAGCCCCCGCGCCTCTCTGTATGGACCGTAGTAGACGCCTGGAGACTGGTCCCATTTCGTCATGCCCTTGTGCAGCCTGATCGTTCGCTGCCGGTCCACCAGCCTGGCGATTCGCTCGGTCAGCGCGTCATCCCTGGAGAGTACTGCCACGCGCTGGTCCTTCGTCTGGGTGTTCCGGTCGAAGCAGAGGTGTGTGGCGTAGCGCGCCGCCATCCTGATCAGGTCGGACTCCGACTTGGCTTCGTCCAGAACTGGAGGTTCGCCAGTGCGGACGGGGGCGGTCGGCTTCACCAGCTCGATCCCGTCGCCGAATCTCGGATAATCGGATATGGCCTTCGCGAGCTGTGCTATCTGGCGCGTGTTGCGGTAGTTGCGATCGAACCGCACCAGCCTCCCACCGGTGACTTTGAGCCCAAGAGATTTCCACGACATCCGACTGCCGTAGATCTGTTGTGCATAGTCGCCGAAGAAGGTCAGGGAGCCGTCTTCGGGTATCAATGCGGCCAGCGATCGGATCATCTCCGGGGTGAAGTCCTGCCCTTCGTCCACCACGACATGCCGATAGCCGTGGGCGGCCACCTCGCTGTTCAAGGTGCGCAAGAGTTCACTTGCCAGGCCCGACCAGTCAAGATCGAAGCCTTTCTTGGCGAGGAGCTCTTGATAACGACGGTAGACCTTAGAGACGACCAGCCGATCTGCCTTGAGGAGGTTCGATCCGCGTCCGACCCGTTCGAGCTCACCGCTCAAGTAGTCGCTGAAGTCATCGATGCCGTTGCCGTCGAGCCAATCGAACTCGTCCGCGAAGAACTGCACAGGCTTCCTGAATGCCGCAGAGCGTTCGCTCGCGCTGAGTCGAACATCCTTCAACGCGTGCGCTATCAAGTTTTCTCTGGTAGCGGCGTCGCAGATCCGCGGGTTCTTCTCGAAAAACTCGCGAAGGACGCGACGCGCGAACACGTGATACTGCTCGACGGTGACGCCGGATTCTTCGTCCACCAGACTCTTCAGGTATGTGACCAGTGCTCCGTTGAACGTGATGAGCAAGGTTGGTCCGCCCAGTCCGGGTACGGTTGCCAGGTAACGAGCCCGCCGAACGGCCATGACCGTCTTTCCGCTACCGGCCACTCCCAGTGCGACGCAGTGTCCTTTGCCTCGCAGATAGACGACCTCGCGCTGCTGTCCCTGTGGTTCAGGAAGCTTGTTCCCCATTCGGGGAGTATTTCATGTTGATCAAGCTTCGTGCGTATGTCATGTAATTGCGGAAATAGTAGATACCGGGCCCTTGTTCTTCGGAATCAGTGGGCATGCCCAGCTGTCCGGTGTATCGATCACAGATTCCTCAGGCCGTGCTTGATGCGTTCTGTCGTCATGCCGCTTCTTCGCTGATGGACGTACTGTGCCGCCGCCAGAGGCGCGAGCAGCGCGTCGGCCCGGAAATGCGCGTCCGTCTTTGGTTCGATCTCGCTGATCAGCGCGACCAGGTGACTGTGGTGCAGCCGGTACGCGCCGGTCTCGAACCGCGCCATCGGCGTCTCGGTCTCCGCGACCATGAGCAGCTCGCCATGAGTCTCGAGCCTGTCGACGTACGCTTCCATGAACGCCTTCAGTCTTTGGGCTGCCGGCGCTCCGGGTCCGAGAGGCGGCGGCCCGCTGATGAACGCCTTCTGGAACTCGCGCTCGTTCTCGTCGAGCAACGCCTGCGCCAACGCGCCCTTGTCCGGGAATCGCCGATACACGGTCCCGATCCCGACGCCCGCCTCCGCCGCGACCTCGTCCAACGCGAGTCCGGCGATCCCTTTGGCGGCGACGAGCTTGGCCGCCGCGTGGACGATCTTCTGCCGGTTGCGAGCCGCGTCCGCCCGCTCTGGAGTGCCGGCTCCTGCGATGGGAAGCACCCCGCGAGCTTAGTCGGTGGACAAGTGGAACTTTCTCCAGTTAACTAAATGGAAGAACTTCCACTTAGGAGATGCGGATGTCCGTCGAACACTTCACGAGCGATGACGCTTCGACCTGGTTCCAGCGGCTCGACCAACGGATCTTCCTGGCCGACGTCCTCGCGCAGGACAGCGGCGCGGCGATGTCCGTCGGCTTCGCCCGCTACGGGAAAGGAGAGAAGAACCCGTGGAAGATGACCTACGACGAAGCTCTCGTCATCACTTCGGGCGTTTTCACCGTCGAGGGACCTTCGGGTTCGGTGACGGCTCGGGCCGGCGAGGTGATCTACCTGCGGTCGGGGACCGAGGTGGTGTACGTGGCCGATGACGACACGGAACTGGTCTATGTCACCTATCCGCATTGGCTGGCCGCTACGGAATCTTCAGCCGAAGCCCATCGCCTCGATGACTTCCATGAGGCCTAGCGGAGATCCTCCAACAAGGCGGGAAGTACGAGTTCCTCCTCGATGCGCACTCCCCGTCGCTCCAGCGCCGGCCTCAGGTTCGGATCCCAGGCCGCGTCCGCCGGCCTTCCCGGCAGCGGACCGCCTGCCGCGGTCGTAGTGGAATACGCCGAAGCATCGAAACGCCAGGGCATCCACGGGATCCGGTCGCGCAGGGTGTTTCCGATCCGGATACCACCCCAGTCGAAGTCGCCGTGGTATCGGAATGAGGCACCGTCCGCCAAGAGGAGATCGAGCAAACGCCAAACCGCGGCCGAGGGCTGGCCGTTCACGCAGACGAGAGGAGGGCAGCCGTGACCCAGCTCGTCGGCCGCCGACGCCAGGACGATCGGGTTCTCGCACACCGACACCATCCCGGCTCCGACGCCGAGCCGCGCGGTGGTCAGCTGGCGTAGCGTCAGGACAAACGGTTCGCCGGACTCCTTCGCCAGCGCCAGCATGCGGCCGGTCACCGTGTCCACGCCACCGGGCAAGCCGAGGCACAGCACGGACGAGGACAGCTCGTCACGATGTACGCCGACCGCCGCCCAGGAAGTCCGGCGTTCACCCGCTGTGCCGTCTCCGGCCGGTGGACTGCCACGAAGGACCCTCGCCGCCGAAAGCACGACGGTCGCCAAGGGACGCCCGTCGTCCAGGCCATGTGCGTCGCCAGTGGTTTCCGCCGCGAGCCTGCCAAGCGCGATGCCCTTCGAGGGCAACTCGGCGAGGACGCGGACAGCCGCGGTGACCAACGCCGAAGCACTTTCCGGATCGGCGGCCAGCCTCCGGATCAGCCCGGTGGAGTCCAACCACGCCCGCCACGTCGCCAGCAAGGGACGTCGTGCGACCAGTTCGTCCAGGGGGCTGAAAGCCGCCGACCAGGCCGTGGCCTCAGCCGCACGGGATGGCACGGCCCCGATCAGTAGCCGGGCTGCGTCGGCCAGCCCACCCGGGGCCGCGCCGCTGCGACGGAGCACCGCGTCGACTTCGTCGAGGGAAACGCTCAGCGAAGTGCCGGTACCGGCACGGCGGCCGAGCAATCGCTCGATTGCCCTGCGCTGGTCGTGCGTCGCCGAGCCGAGAGTGACGACTCCGCTCAACGGCCTGTCAGCGATCATTCGACGGCGTAGGCGATCGAGCAGCCACGCGGTCTCCTCACCGCCCAAGAGCCTGCGAAGGCGATCAAGATCGGCCATCAGGCAGTCGGGACGCGGGGGAGCGGCCGTTGCAGCTGGACACGCTCGCGGCCGTCCCACCGCCAAGGGGTCACCAGCACGGCGTCGATACCGTCGCGCCGGGCGAGCTGGGCGATGGCCAGACCGGGCACCTGCGGATAGCAACCCCATTCGCGTTCGCTGGTCATCACGACGTCGAGGTCGAACGCGGCGAGCAGACCGAGGCACTTGGCTCGTGAGTCGTCGTCGACCCCGGCGAACGCTTCGTCGAGCGCGACCAGCCGCGGGGTGTGGGGATTCGCCGAAGACGAGTAGAACGAGGAGGCCGCGGCGAAGAGCGGAACCGACGCGGCGAGAACCCGTTCGCCGCCCGAGGCCGGTCCGGTCGCCGACCGCCACTGGCCGTCCTGGTAGCGCTGGATCGCGAATTCGTGCCAAGACCGGTAATCCAGTGCGCGAGTCAGTTGTTCGACCCAGCCGCCCGCGGCGTCTTCGGCATGCTCGCGGTTGATCTGCTCCTGCAGGAAACCGCCGACGGCGGTCCGGTCTTCCGCACTCCAGGCGTCGGCGGTCTGCCGTAACAACCGGTCTCGCACCCGGTCGAGCCCGCCAGGCGCCGTTCGCGAAGTACGCCACTGCAACCGCAGACGCATTCCGGTCGATGTCGGCCGGGCCTCCAGGTCGGTGTTGATGGACCGAACCTGATCCTCGGCGTTGCCGATCAATTCCTGCAGCGTGCCCGCCACTTCGTTGATGAGGTGGTTCTCCAGGATTTCGCGTTCCTTGGCCGAAAGCAGGTTCGCGCGCTGCTCGTTCTCCACTGCCAAAGCGGCCACCAGCGTCGGAATGTCCTGGGTTCGCCCTTGGAACAGCACATCGACGACGATGATTCCGTCCCGAACGGTCATGCCGACCGAATGGCCGTGCCTCGACAGCGCGTCGGTCAGCAGTTTGTGCTCGGCGGATACGCGCTGCTGCACCAGCTCCCAAGGGCGGTCCGCGTCGTCCACGCCGTCCAGCGAAGCGTTGATGGCCCGTGCGAGGGCGACAGCCGGGTTCGGTGCCCACTGCTTGCCGGGATCGGGGAATTCCACTTCGGGAACGGCCGTCGTCAACAGTCGCGTAGTCGCGAAGGCCCGCAGCTCATTGATGGCCTGGTCACGTTCGGCCACGGCGATCGAGATCGAACCGCGAAGCGTCTCGCGCCGCCCATTGGCGTTACCCCGCTCTTCGCGCGCAACCTGTTCTGACTCTCGTACTTGCTTCTCGCGAGCGTCGCGCTCGTCCAGCTCCATACCGACCACGGCGAGCTTTCGATAGAGCTCATCGACTCCCGCGCCCGCGGTCTCGACCAGTACCCGGTACCGTTCCGCCACGACTTCGGCATCGGCGCGGGCTTCCGTGGCCGACTCCTGCGCTTCCACGTGGTGCTCGGCCGCGGCTCGCAGTTCGTCTTCGGCCTTGGCGGATCCGGCCCGTGCCCGAGCCAGCGCCCGCGCCGCGGGCCAAAGCCCGGCCAGGGCGACCCGGTAGTCACCAACCGCCTTGCGGACCAGGGTCAGTTCGTCGGGATCCGTTGGCAGACCTACATCTCCGGCGAACTCGAGCACCTTTCCGCGAGTCTGCTCGGCTGTGCCAGCGCACTCGCCGGAAACGGTGACCGCTTCGCCGAGGCGGGCGTCGATCCGGCGTTTTGCCGCGTGCTCACCGGCGAGCACGACATGAGCGTCGCGGAGATCGTTGTCCTTCGGCTGAGCCCGGTGTTCCGCGGTGAGGGCGGAACGCTGGGCCGCCAGGCTTTCGGCGGCGTCCGCCAACTCGGCGAGGCGCCGGTCCAGTTGGGCACTTTCGTCCCGCAGCCGACGGACGCGCTCCCTGCGCGCGGCTTCGCGCGCGCCCTCGCCCAGGTAACCGGCGGTGTCCTTGTGCCACGCCCCGCTCAACACGCCGACGGCGAACCTGCCGTCCACCGCGACCCAAGTGCCCGCGCCGGGACCTAGACCGATCGCGCGCAAGACGGATGCGACCACGTCGTCATCCAGGGCCGCGGCTTGTGGATCGGCCCGGTCCACCGCCGGCGCGAGCACAGCGGTGAGGCCGCCCGCCGGTGCGGCGTCGCCCGGTTTGACGACCACGTCGCCGGTCAGCGTGCTGTGCAGTTCACCGTCCGGGGTCACCCAAGCGTCGAGGATTCCAGCGGCCTCCAAAGCCGCTTCGAGTCCGGCTCGGTGCTCCGCGCCGACACCGGGGACGAAGTCCACGACCTTCCACAGTGGAGCGCCGGGGCGCGTCGCACGTGCCTCTTCGTCACGGGTGTACGGCCTTGGCGGAGCGTCGTGACCGCCCGCTTCGAGCCGGGCGATCTCGGCGGCGATCGCTTGCCGCTCGCTTCCCGCCGCCGCTCGCTCGGCGTCGAGGGTGGCTTGTCGGCGACCGAGTTCAGAGGTCGCCCGCAGCACGGCTTCTTCCACGGCCGACGCGGCGGGGTTGGCGCCGGACAGTGTTTCGGTCCACGAGTCCAGCGAGTCGAGCAGGCCGTCCATATCGGACAGGGCGAATTGCTCGGTCGCGGCCAGATATGAGCGGTAGGAGGCGACGAGCGCCGCACCATGTCCGACGACACTCTCCTCGGCCGCCCTGATCCGCTCGGCGGCGCCCTGTTGCTCGGCGGTGATCCGGTCCACGTTTTCGCGTGCGGAACGCAACGCGGCCTCGGCTTGCGTCGCGGCGTCGAGCAGCCGGTGAAGCTGCTCGACAGCCTTGGTCTGCCGTTCGATGAGGGCCTGCCCGGCTCGCTCGTCTTCGTCGGCGACGACAGCGGCATGTCCCTCTGCCACATACGCGGCCTCGGCGGCCTCGCGCGCGATGTCCTTGGCCCGCGCCAAAATCTCCGAGTCGGCTTCCGTCGTTCGCCGTGCAGTCTCGGCTTGCTCTTCACGGCGCCGCAGATTCTCGACGGCCGACGTCAGGTCGCGTTCCCGCTCGACGGCGAATTTCGAGAGCTTCTCGGCCTCTTCCCCCACCTTTTTCAGGTTTTCGGCGTCCCGCATTTCGGGACTGCTCTGCAACGCGGTGCGGCGTGCCTCCAGCCGGATTTTCGCGGTCGCCAGCTCGGCGAGCGACCGTTGTATTCCTTCGAGTGCCAGCGTCGCCTTTTCGTAAGCGGCCTCGGCTTCACCCAGCTCACGGCCGAGCTGTTCATATCTGCTGTGGGTGTGGCGGACCGGTGCCGCCCGGCGTTTGGCCGCGATCCGGGAATACCGTCGGTAATGGGTGAGGAACTGTTCCGCCGCCGCCTTGGCCTCGGCGAGGGCGCGTAACGTCTCCCGTTCCTCGTCCAGTCCACGGAATGCCTCCGCGACCGTGGCCACCAAGGCTGGGTCGAGCGGCGGGAGCGCCTCGGTGAGCGCTCTGGACAGCAATTTCTCGTCCGGTTTCTTCGACAGCTGCGGTTGCCGTAGCTGGATCAGGAGATTGACCAAGGCTTCGTAGCGGTGTGTCCCCAGCCCGAACAGTGCCTCGTCCACCGCCCGCCGGTATTCCGACGCGGTGTCGTACACCAGGCCGTGCCCGTCGACCGCGTCCTTGAGTTTCTCCCTGGTCAACGCCACCCTGGTCGGGCTCACCAGGGAGAGGTCCCGGCCGACGCGCTGGTCGGTGACGAAGAACCAGTGCCTGGCGATACCGCGTCCGGCGACGGCCTTGAGGCCGCAGCCGATCGTGCGGTACTCGGCGCTCCCGTCGGGAAGGACACGGCCGAATTCCAGCCAGGTGTAGCCGAGGCGTTCGTTGTGCGGATGTTTCCCGCCGAGCAGCAGGTTCCATTCCATGCGTTTGTTGCGGTCGCCGTCCGGCTCCACCCGGTGCGCCGACAATTCGCCGTCGAGCAGGAACGGAAGGGTGAGCGCGAGCACCTTGGACTTGCCGGTTCCGTTGTTGCCGCGCAGCAGCAAGCGGCCGTCGTGAAAATGGAACTCTTCGAGATCGTAGTAGAACAGGTCGACCAGGCCGGCGCGAAGTGGTTGCCAGCGGGCCCTGCCCGGAACGGGCAAAGTCATTTTCCGGTCCTCCTCTCCCGAATGGTGGGCGCGTCGAGCCGATAACGGCCGATCGCGGGCAGCGCGCGCACCATCGGCGGATCCCCTTCGGAATCTTCGACGAGCCGCAGCGCACGCAGCTTGTGCAACGCGATGGCGAGGAGTTCCTCGTCAGCGCCTTCTTCGGTGACTCCGCGGCGCCAGTACGTAGCGTGCTCACGGGCGATTTTCCGGACATATGCCAGCACTCGCTCGATCGGCACCGGCCCGTTGCGTGTCGCGAGATACTCGGCGACGAGCAAGGTGACGTGACCATCGGTGCGCTGCTCCGGCATGCGCACGTCGGTCAGTTCGTCGTCTGGGTCGACCATGGCGACGCCCTCCGCGCGGACTTCGGCGACCAGTCCCGTGGCTTCCTCGATCCGGTGCGTGATCGCGTGCCGCTGGCCGGTCAGGTACGCGCGTTCGTCATCGGGCAGCTCGTCGTAATAGACCACCGGATCGTCGAGCAGGCGGCGAGTGAGCCGGTGGCGTAAGGCTCGGTTGCGCAGATCGTCGGTGTCGGCGATGGGTTCGTAGGCAAGCTCTTCGAGCCTGCTTTCGAAATCGGCGGCGTTGATCGTCGAAGGGCCCCGGCCACTGGTCAAGAGCGCGGCCAGCACTCGGCGCTGTACGTCGTACAGGACGTCCCCGTTGTCGCTCAGGTAGGCGTCTTCCTCGCCGGCGACACGTTCGAGGACACCCCAGGCGAGCAGCAGCCTGACCGCCGCGACGAGATCCGAACGTTCGTCACGCCTGCTCATCGTGAACGACACACCCGCGTCGACCAGCTCGGGGTCACCCGCGGCGGCGAGCACACCTTCGGCGAGGCGGCCGAGGGTGATCTGCGCGTCGGCGCGTTCCAAGACGGCCAGCGCCAAACAGAGCAGGACGTACCTGCGACGGCCGAACGGCGGTTTGCCTTTCCCGTCCCGCGCCGGATGTGTCCGGTCGGTCAACGTCGGCGCGGTTTTGAACAGCCGGGCGGACTCGGCGCCGACCGTCAGCCGCCATCCCGTCTCGAGGGAAAGCCAGTCACGCAGCTCCGCCGCGTGACGCCTGACCAAGCGCAGGACTTCGTCGTCCGCGCCCGCTGTCAACAACGGTTTGGCGAGCAGTGCCCGCAGGGCTTTCCGTTTCTGGGCGACGCTTTCGTCGACGGGCGCGGTCACGCGATCGCTTCCACTCGGCCGCGTCCGACAAGGTCGATGATCTCGATCAGGTGCTCCGGTCCGCTCAGCACACCGTCCTCGGTGTCGATTCGCACCGTTCCGCCGCCACGCACGACGGTGAGCCGGATCTCCATCGTGCCGTCGCTGGTGGTGGTGCGGACTTCGTGGTCACCGGGGGCGCGGGCCGAGAGCGCGTCGCCGAGAAGGCCGAGGAAGAGCCGGAACGCCCGAGTATCGAGTTCGCCGAGCGTCGACAGCCGGATCGGCCCCGGCGTCACCAACCGCTCTCGCGCCTCGGTGACCTGCTCGGATTCGAAAGCCGCCTGCTCGGCGAGAATCCGTCGCTGTTCCGTCCGGTCCGTGACCCGGTTGGGCTGGCCGCGTCGCTCGTAGGATCCCGTTTTGCGCAATTGCGGGCTGATGTGCACGCCGGGCGCCTCCCGCCAGGGTGTCCCCGGCGCGGGCTGCGCTTCTTCCCACGCGGCAACGGTTTCGTGGTCGGCGGTGAGATGCCTCGCGGAACCCAGCCCGAACGCCGTCCGCCACAGGCGGTGCGCCGCGCCATCGTCCGGGGCCTCGGCGAACCACCGTGCCAAGGTCCGGAAATCAGCCGACCGATCGGAACGTCCGGAGCGACGTTCGTTTAGCGCGGCCACCGTGTCGATGAGCTGGGTGATCGCCGTGACAGCGGCGCCACGGAGCAGCCGAGCCTGCGACTGATGGCGAGAATCGGCCGAGACGAACCAGTCGTGCAGCCCCCGCCAGCGATTTCGCCAAGTGTCATGGCAATTCCCGATGGCGGCCGCGTTCTCATGATCGTCCGGCGCGACATCCGCCGCCTCGCGTTTCGCGGCCACCATGAGCAGTTGTTCCACGCCGGTTTCCTCGATCCGGCCGAGCAAGGTGGCGATCTCCGCGCCCCGGTTCGCGAGATCCGCGATGAACCGGTTGACGTAGTCGATCAACCGTTGCTTGTACGCGACGAACGCCTCCACGTCTCCATCGGCGAAATCGATGACACGGCGCAGCGACGCCATGAACGCCTGCGCGTTGTCCGCCAAGCCGGTGAACCGTTCGGCGAGCGCGAGCAGCAGCAGATGCACCTTCGCCGGATCGAGCTCCCGCGCGCCGGCCAGCTCCACGAGCGCCCGCAGCTGGGCGGCGATGTCCTCCAGTGCCACCGATTGCAACGACCCGCGGCGGCCCAGCGCCTGGTCATAAACCGCGAGTGCCTCTTCGGCGGCCTGACCCGCCGAGGTGAGCTGGTAGAGATAGCGAGCGCGATGGAAGTCGGCGACGCTGGTCACCCGGCTCGTGTCGGGGTCGGCCCGCAAGTTGCCCCAGTCGACCAGCTTGTCCAGCGCGTCCGCGATCTGCTCGATGTCGCCAGGCCTGCCCAGGTCCGTCGCGACGTCCTCGGGGCGCATGTGCACGATGAACCGGTCCCTCGCCCGCGCGAACGTCAACAGGACGTCGCGATAGAGCGCCGCGTTCGGCGCACTCAGGTGCGCGAACGGTTGAGGTTCCTGGTCGGCGGCCACGATCCCATTATGGGGAGGGCACCGACAGTTCCGGTTGCGCCCCTCCGGGCACCTGGTCAGCACGCTTTTGCATCCTGCTCAGCGAGCTCAAGACGGCAGGACGTAGCCGAGCTTCCGGATCGCCGAATTCGATCACTCGCGCGGCCCCAGATCGGTAGACTCTGATTCGCCGAGTGACGCCATCCAGCAATGTCGTCATCGCCGCGGGTAGCTCGTGCTCGGCAAGCTGGTTCATGAACGCGCTGAACTCCGCCAATTACTGCACGAGTCGTCAGCCGCGAGCAGACTTCGAGCTGAAACGTCCATACCCCGGTCCGCTCGTCTGAGCAGTAACAGCTGGGCGCGGCCGAGCCCGATGACCTCATGCGCTTTCAGCGGCGTTCTGGACGAAGAATTTACGCCGCACGACGAAGCCACTGTGCTCGGCCATCCGGTCACGGTGTGGGAGGTCGGCTGTGAGAGTTCGGCGTCCTCTGTTGCGTCGAACTTCGGCACAGCGGAGGTCGGGCTCGCCGACATCTTTTTCCCGCTTGGCCTCACCACCGCGTACCGCAGTCTCCCGGATGCGGAACCGTTGCCCCGGCTCTGCGCCCAGATAGGAGTCTTCGGTGCTGAAATGGGGTGTTCCGGGAGGCTGGCTCGGCCACTCTTTTGAGCGAAGTCCTCAGGCCCGAGGTTTGTCGGTACCCTGTGTCGTTGTCAAGCGTAGGGGAGGACGCCGATGACCGGACAGCAATCTGCGAGTTCCGCGATCACCGACATCGCGGAAGCTCTTTGGGGAATCAGTCTCGAGCCTGCTGGAGGGCGGTTCGGTGAGGACGGCTGGACCTACGAGCAGCCGGTCTCTTTCCCTTGTCCGACGTGTGACGGGCAGTTGCACACGATGCGTAAGCCGTACCAGAGTGCGGGCAAGGAGTACCGGTACATCGCGATTATCTGTCCCACCTGTCGGGTCATCCGAGACCTTGCCAGACTGGGCTTGAAAAGGTATGGCCAGCTGATCAAACCACCCGCCGCGCCCCCTCGGCAAAGCGATGACCGCACCACTCTCGGCGAGGTCGTACATCAGCGCTGGGGTGTTCGTATCGGTACGACTGCACAGTGGTTCGACACTTCCGGCTGGGCGTATGCAGAGGAAAGCCCGCGACGGTGCCCAGAATGCGCTGAACCGCTACATACGTTTCGGAGATCATATGACGGGCCCAACCGGAAGCCCGGAAAGAGGGCCGGATACTTGGTCGCGGTCGTCTGCCCGATTTGTTCAGCGGCCTATCGGCTTCGTGACCTGGGGCTTCGTACTTACGCGCAGCTGATGGCTCCAGAGGAGCTGCTGGATCCCGCAGCAGATTTCGATCTGGACTGTGACGCAGAGCCCGGTGAGCTGCGTATCCGCTCCATCCGCGCCGACGAGGTCGACGGCTATGTGCGTGCCATTTTCGCCAATCGAGACGCTCGGGTCATCGCATCCGGAAATGGCGGCTTCGAACCTGTTGTTGTCGAGCACCGTCTCCTGCACTGGGTCAAGACGACCAACCCCCAAGCCAGGATTTCCCGGCAGCCACCTACTGCGGATGTAAAGGTGTTGATGCCTGCTTCGCCCGACTTCGAGCCATTGCGAGCGAAGCTCGACGAAGCAGGAATCGCTTGGCGGCAGGTGCGTTATTGGTTGGAAGACGAGGTGATCTCAACGGTCGGCCCCGGCGGGGAATTCGGCCCGTTGCAGGTGGTACCCGGGCAGGCCGGCACGGATGGACGCGCTGCCCGTGACGCTTTCGAACTCATGTGGCACGCGCATGCGAACCCCCACTTGACGGAGTGGACGCCGATTGAAGCCGGTGCGCTGGTTCCTGGCGAGTGGGTGCGGTACTTGCCATTTCCGACCTTCAATCCGGCACAAGCCGAGGCGGCGCCGGTGATCGCCGATTCGAAGGGCAATGTGATCGTGACCGCCCCGACCGGTGCGGGCAAGACGGTGATCGGCATGCTCGCGGTGATCAAAGCGCTGGTCGATCAGGGAAGTAAGGCGGCATGGCTGGTTCCCCAGCGCTCACTCACAGATGAACTCGAACGAGAGCTCGCGTCGTGGAAGGAACTCGGCCTGAAGGTGGAGCGACTTTCCGGCGAGCAGGTCACAGATCTGAAGAAGATCCGTGAAGCCCACCTCTGGGTCGCCACGACCGAGAAGTTCGAGTCGGTGTGCCGCACCGCGTCGATGAGGGAGGCACTGGCGGAGGTCGCCTGCCTCGTCGTCGACGAAATCCACCTGCTCGGGGACCCGGTGCGGGGTCCGCTGCTCGAAGCGCTGCTCGCACGGGTCCGTGGAGGTGATTCAGGCGTCCGGATCGTCGGTCTCTCGGCCACCGTCGCGAACGCCGCCGACATCGCCACGTGGTTGGGCGCTCGTCTCGTCGCGACATCGTGGCGGCCGAGCAGGCTCACCTGGCAGCTGCCTGTCATACGCGGTGCAGGCAATCGCGCCATGGAACAGACTGCGCGTACCGAAAAGGCCGTCGCGATCACCGAGCTCATCAGTCGCGATAACGGAAGCGTACTGGTGTTCTGCGGCAGCAAACGTAACGTTCGAGCCACCGCGCTCGCCATCGCTGCCGCACGTGGTGCCGACACCCGTGGCGTTCACGCCGACGATCTGGACCGTCTCGAGCGGGTGTGTACTTCTGCGCGGGTTGGGATCCACTACAAGGAATGGGAGTACAAGTCGGCAGCGGAACGAGGTTTCCGCGCGCGCGAACTCGACGTGCTTGTTGCGACGACCACTGTCGCCGCCGGCGTGAATCTGCCCGCACGCGCGGTCGTCGTCCGGGACACCCAGCTCGGCACGGCGACCATCGGCGTCGCGACCGTGCAGCAGATGTTCGGCCGAGCCGGCCGCGTCGGTGCTGGGGAGAGCGAAGGCTGGGCGTACCTCGTAGTCGCCGAAGAAGATCGCTCCGCCTGGCAGCAGCGCCTCGTCGATGGCTACACGGTGCGCTCACAGATCGCGGGCACGCTGCCGGACCATCTGCTTGCCGAGGCTGCCCAGGGCCGCATCCACAGCGTGGCCGACGCTGAGCAATGGTGGCTTCGAACCTTGGCCGACCACCAGGGCACACGCGATGTCGCGCCGGTCCATGCCGCACTCGACCTCCTCTGTGAGAGAGGTTTCCTGACCGAAGTTCCACAAGACGACGACACGGTCACCCTCGCCGTCACAGAACTGGGAACACTCACCACGAGGCTCATGGTCGGAGTGCAGACCGGAACCGACATCGCCAGCTGGCTCGCCGAACAGAATGTTCCGGACAACCCAGACGATGCGGAAAGATTCTTGGCGCGCGCCGTCGGCTCTCTGGTGCCGCAGTTCGCTGAAGCACCGGTCGCCGATGAACTGCGCCCACACGTCGCTCGGTTACGGGATGCCGGAGGCCATCCTGATCGTGTCGATGGGCAGCAGGGCCCGTCATCAGGGTGTGATCCCGGTGACCTCGCGCAAGTCGCTTTCCTGCTCGTCGCCAACTCCCCGGAGATGTTCACCCGAGTGCGGCGGAGCGTCGGCGGGATCCCGGCTTCGATCCTCTACCCGATCTTGACCGAGGCGCCGCGGTACTTCGCGTGGCTGGCAGAGCAAGGACGCCTCGGCACGGTCCACCCATGGATCGCCGTCACCGCGGCCGACCTCGGCCGCCGGATCCGGTGGCGAGCATCGGCTCCGCCGCGAGGCGCGGGACGCCTGCTCTGGATATGTGAACAGATGGCGACCCGAGAACACGCGGATCGTCTGGTGCCGCAGCTGTACGACGCGGCGCGTAGGTCCGGCGTGAGCAATCCCGATTGGCCGATCGGCGGAACCCCTCGGCTTTGCCGCTTGGATCGCACCGGCTATGTCGGCCTGCTCCGCGATCGATGCACCGGCGCCGACGTGCGCCCCGACGGTGATGCCCACGTAGTCGTCGAAATGCCGACAGGGTCCGGCGTCGTGATCTGGGCTGGTGACGAATATCGGCTATCCGAGGACGAAGGCTGCCTCGCCTTCCCTGCTGCGAATGCTGGGGACTCGCAGGGCGTGGCCGTCTTCAGCCCGCGTGGGGACTACCACTGTCACGGTTGGGCAGCCGCGTACAACGGAATCCTGCCCTGACTGGGCCGCTCCTAAGGTAGAAGCCTGTTGACGACGCTAACGGCTTGAAGGTTGGTCGGAGGCCTGCGGCGTGTACAGTCTGTCGCATGGCTCTGGAGTCTTCATCGCTGGTCACGGCCGCGGAGATCGCGCAACTGGCAAAGGTGACGCGAGCTGCTGTCTCGAATTGGCGTAAGCGCTATCCGGACTTCCCCCAGCCGTCAAGTGGGACCGGCGGCCGAGTCCTGTATGCGCGGCCTGAGGTGGATGCGTGGCTCAGCCGCCACGGCAAGAGCGATGACGTTTCCCTTGAGGTCCTGGTTTGGCAGGCTCTGCGCAGCGAGTACGACGAGGACGTGCTTTCGGGCCTCGCCGACATCTGTGACCTGCTGCTCACCGGTGAGTCCAAAGTGTTGGAGCCGGGGCTTCGGTCGTTGGTCCTCGACTTCGTGGAAGAACGCTCATCGGCCGAGGTGGTTGCCGCACTCACAGAGAGGCTTCTTGGCTCGTCCGGGCGGGCCGCCACGGACCACGGGTCGTCGGATCGTCTCATTCAGGCGATCCGCCATTTCGCCGGCCAGGTCGGCGGAACTGTCTTCGATCCGGCTTGTGGGGTCGGGTCCCTGCTGCTCGCACTTGGGAGCAGTCAGGGAACGACGCTGGTGGCTCAAGAGCTGGACCCGGCGGCCGCGCGGTTCACGTCCTTGCGCGCGGCGATCGGCGGGAACGCTTCTGTCACGATCAAAGTCGGTGACTCGCTCCGGAACGATCAATGGCCTGACCTCCGTGCGACGCTCGTAGTGTGTGACCCGCCGGTCACTGTGGCCGATTGGGGGCGTGAGGAGTTGCTTCTCGACCCTCGATGGGAATTCGGCGTGCCTACTCGTGCCGAAAGCGAGCTGGCCTGGTTGCAGCATTGCTACGCGCACGTCGCGCCCGGTGGTCAGGCGGTGGTGGCGATGCCGGCTTCCGTCGCTTACCGGAAGGCAGGGCGCCGGATCCGGGCGGAGCTGGTCCGCCGCGGCGTAATAGCCCAGGTCGTCGCGTTGCCGTCGGGGGTGGCGGTGTCACATTCGCAGCCGGTTCACCTGTGGGTGCTGGCACGGCCGGCCGCCTCGGGCCCGGCCACGCCGTCCGTGCGTATGGTGGACCTGTCAGTCAATGCTCCCGAGGGTCCCTTCGAGCCGGAGCCGGACCAGGTCGTGGATGTGCCGCTGGTGGACCTGCTCGACGAGGAAGTCGACTTGACTCCTGGCCGTCATGTCCTTGCGTCACGGATGGATCACCTGGCCGACTACCTCTCCACCTGCGATCTACTGGGCCGTCGACTCCGGGAGCTGCGGGGCTTGTTGCCGTCGCTGACGTCGGGACCAGGGACGATCGACGGTGCGACGGTCAGGATGGCCGACTTGATCAGAGCCGGTCTCGTAGAGGTTTCCGACGGTGCGGCGGTGGCCGTCACTGATCAGCTCGACACCGGCTACTTGAACGGGTTCCTGCGCAGTATGGCGAATGCCAAGCGTGCGACCAGTGGCAGCGGTAGTTTCCGGGCCGATGTCCGTGGTGCACGCGTCCCCCAGATGAGCATCGATGATCAACGGACCTATGGTGATGCCTTCCGTGCGCTCGACGACTTTGAACGGCGTCTGGCCGATCTCGCGAAACTGGGTGAGCGGGCCGCTTCGCTGGCGCGCGATGGCCTGACCCATGGCACCCTCCTTCCCGAACCGGAGACGCCCCAGCAACCACGCCTGACGGGCGACAGCGCCAGGGCTCAGTAGCGACTGTTCGTAGTCGGCAGGAACGGGCTGGCTGCCCCACTCCAGGAGACTGCCAGTGCTTCGCGAGCTCGGGTGCATGCCACGAAGAGCAGGCAGCGCTCTTTGAGCAAATCGCTCTCGTGTTGATGACGATCAACCTCCAGCGGCGTGATCTCCTTCGCGAACGGAACGGCCTTTGAGGTCACCCCGGTCACTGCCACACAGCGGAACTCGAGTCCTTTCATGGCATGCATGGTGGCCAGCCGCACACCGACTACTCCGGCGTCCGGCTGATTCCGGACCCGAACGGCGGGTATCCCCGCTGCGTTGAGTCCGTCATGCACCTTGTCCAGCATCAGGTTGAAGCGGGTGCAGACGGCGATCTCGCTGGGGAGCACGCCCTGTTCGATCCATTCTTGGACGCGCTGCGTCAGCCCCATGACCTCGGACTGCTCGGAGGGATGACCGGCAAGGCTCGGCCGTTTGCCGTGCAGTAGTGACCGGTAGCCAGCCAGGTGATCGTCACCGTCGCCGCTGAGTTCTTCGACGGGCGTCCCGGCCATCACGCCGGTCGACCAGGCCAGGATCTCAGCTGTGCTGCGATAGTTGATGCGCAACCGGCTGCTACGGCCGGCTACCGAGATGCCGAGCGCCCGGAGGGAGACGCGCGAATCGTAGATGCGCTGGTGCGGATCACCGGTGATGAAAAGGTCATCCGGGCCGGTCGGCACCGCGGCGCGCAGTACTCGCCATTGCGCCGGATGAAGGTCCTGTGCCTCGTCGACGACCACGTGATCGAAGCGGTGCCGATCGGGGCCGTCGAGTATTTCGGCTGCGTGGACACAGACCTCGAGATGAGTGGTCTTACGTGCAGCGCGCAGTTCCGCGAGGAACATCTCCACGGCACGCCAAAGCTGCTTTCGTTGTGCCGGACGCAGCGCCGAACCGCGGCCGCGCCGCTCGACGAGCAGGTACTCCGCCTCGGTGGTGACGTGCTGGG
Organism: Amycolatopsis sp. TNS106; assembly: GCF_019330265.1. NCBI lineage: Bacteria > Bacillati > Actinomycetota > Actinomycetes > Pseudonocardiales > Pseudonocardiaceae > Amycolatopsis > Amycolatopsis sp. TNS106. The sequence continues at coordinate 7,421,304 of NZ_CP024972.1, forward strand.
CGAGCACGACGTGGCGGAATTCCTGCATCAGGAACTGTTCGGACCACGGAAGTTCGAGCTGACGGACGATTCGTCGCCAGACCTGCCGCTCTTCGGTGTCTGTGATGGGGGAGGGCGCCACTCCGGTGGTATCCCGGACAACACGATTCGCGAAGGCATCGACTGTGGTGACCTGTACTCGGGCAAGCAGCTCGTCGTCGGCAAGAAGGAGGGCCAGGTTCTCGCGCAGAGTTCGGGCCAGCGCGTTGGTGAAGGTGGTGAGCAGGACTTGGCTGTCCGGAGAACGGGACAACAGATGTTTGACGCGGTGCAGAGCGACCACTGTCTTACCGGTACCCGGCCCGCCCGTAACCTGCGCTGGTCCGTTGAAGGAGACCCTGTAGGCGACGCGGCGCTGGGACGGGTGCAGAAACACACGCCATGCAGCGAAAGGCTTGTCGAGGATGTCGGCGAGCTCATCCGGACTCGTGACGAGCGTGATACGGCCGGCCGTGTTGACGATTGCCCTTGCCAAACTGTCGTTCGTGTCGTCGACGACATCAGTGGGACGGCGTTCGCCAACAACGTCCCGGTAGACCTCCTCCGGCGTGAAGCCCTCGGCGAGAAATTGCAAGACCTCGAACTGGTCCTCGGGCAGCAGACCGCCAAATGCCTCAAGCTGCGGCTTGTCCGTGATCGCCCGTGCAGCGCGTAATACCTGGTCGTCGATACCGAGGTCGCGCAGCACGGTGTCAGAATGCTTGGCGAACAACAGGCTTCGCGCTGCAGCTGCTGCCTGTTCCAGCGGAGGGGTCAGCTCCTCGATGGCCACGACGTTCCGTACCTCGAGGGCTCGCGTGGCGGTATTGACGGTGTATACGCGCTTGGCCGCCCACGTGTAAGCGTCGTCGTGAGGTACCACGTTCAGCAGCAGGAAGATGTCGCTTCCATCGTCAGGGGCGAGGACGACACCACGCCAGAAGTCGGTGATCCGGATGGTGCGCATCCGTGGATCCCGTGACTTGTCCACCGATTCCAGGTGTAGGCCCTTGTCAGCATACAGCTCCGCGACGGTCAGCAGCTGGAACTTTTCCATCGCCTTGCGCACGCCGGCCTTGACCTGCCTTTCCAGCACGTCATAGGTCTGCCAGAAACTGTTGGCGAACGCGAGGTGCGGCATGGTTCAGGATCCTATCTCCGGATCGAGGTGACGGGCCAGGCCTTCGATCTCACGACGCAGTTCTGTCGGTGGCAGGTCGAGTTCGATCGTGTGTTGATGGATGGTGATTCCCGCGTGTTTGACGTGGTGAGAACCGTGCGCGGCACTGCCTTTTGCATAGATGAGGTGGCCGTTCGAGAGATTCAAGGCAGTGCAGTATGCCAGCATCTGGTAGAGGTCGGCATCGGGGAACCCATCGGGTTTCTCGGCTTTGTACTTCGCGTCAGCGACAGCGATCGGGGTTCCATCTTCGGCATAGCGGACGAAATCAGGGATCACGCGAATGGCGTTGCGCTCGTCAAGGTGGTGTCTGGCCTGCAATACACAGTAGCCGTGGCTCGTGGCCAGCGCGTCACGCAGCGCTGTTGTGACGAAGTCTTCGAAGACCCGTGCCATGTCGAAAAGGAAACCGTTCACCGTCACGTCCCCCGGGTCGTGCTCGACCGAAGCTCCGCGTAGAACGATGTCGGCCAACCGCAATGCCCGGTGGTAACGCGCGTTGAGTCGACTCGGTCGCCACGGTGGCAGGTTGTCGCCGCGTCGGATTGGCGTGATGTCAGCCAAACGGGCGCGTAGTCGCAGCAGTCGTCCGCGAACGGCGTCGGGAATCTCGTCAGATAGACTGAGCAGCCGTTCGCATGCGGCGCGAATCAAGCGGTTTTCGGCGATGTCACTGGTGAATTCGTCGTGTCCGATCTCCAGTGGGACGAGTCGGCCGTGATGTCGGCGAACCTGCTCCGACATGAGAACCCGACCACGCATCACGAGAGCGGTCTCCTCGGTGTGCCGGTAACCCTTGAGCAGTCCTTGACGCAACGCTTCGCCGGCCTGTGCGGTGAATAGCCGTGCGAGCACCGGAAGCAGGTCGCTGTCTTCCTTTACCTGCACATCATCGGTGCGCCATCCCTTCGCGCTCCTGCTGAATCCGATGAGGAACAGAAGCCTGGCAACGGGAATCTTCGGCGCGATCCGGAGTGTGACCGTGCCACCGTCGGGCACGTGGATTGTGGCCACTCCGACCGTACCTTTGGCTCGCACACGCCATTGCCCGGCAGCGAACGGGTCCGGTGTTGCTTCGACAACCCGAGAAGCGGCGAGCGCGCGACCGGCGAGGTCATCGAGTGGTACCGACACCGTGGCGCCGTGCTCAGCAAGCCGGAGGACGGTCACGGTGGAGTGGGCTCTTCCGCTTGGGGCAAGGGTGCGAGGGAAGCCCGGAGTGCGCGCAAACCGTACCGCTGCTCGACGTTCACGCCCTCGCCGTAGTGATGTTCTTCGAGGAGGGGGAGAATTTTCGTCCGCCAGGTGCGTTCCAACCCGCCGTCGCGGTAGACGCCCTTCTTCATCAGGTAGGAAGGGCCGACCTGGAAGTCCGGGTCGGTGATGCGGGCGTTCACGGCTTCGAGCAGGTCTGCGGGTTCGGTGTTCCGGCCTTCCCGGTCGAGCCAGCGGCGCAGCAACCCACTGGTCGGCTCCGTCCCAGGGGAAAGCTCGACGAAAGAGAAGCGGCGGCGCATCGCGGCGTCGACGAGTGCGATGGAGCGGTCGGCCGTGTTCATGGTGCCGATGAGGAACAGGTTCGACGGCAGCGCGAAATCGTTGCCCGAGTATGTGAGCCGTACCGACTTGTTGCGGTACTCCAGCAGGAAGTACAGCTCGCCGAACACCTTCGCGAGGTTGGCCCGGTTGATCTCGTCGATCACGAGAAAGTGAGGTACGTGTCGGTTGCCCTCGCGGGAAGCAAGGTCGGCGAGTTCGCGTAGCGGCCCGTCGGTGATCCGGAAGGCGACCTCGCGAGTTTTCGGATCCTCCTGGGGGCGGAAGCCTTCGAAGAAGTCCTCGTAGGCGTAGGAGGGATGGAACTGCACGAGCTTGACTTGCTCGGGGCCGCCACCGAAGTACTCGGCCAACTTGAGCGCCAGGTATGTCTTGCCGGTTCCCGGCGGTCCGTAGAAGATGAGCTGCCGATCGTCCCAGAGCAGATCCCGGACTTCCCGAAGCCACTCGACGTCGTGGACGAGCAGCTCATCCGCGAGTTCCTTGGTCGGTTCGGGCAACTCCAACTCTCGGCGAGCCACCAGCGCGGCCAGCTCCGCGCTGGAATCCCCCTCGGACTCCTCGGCTTCTTCTGACAGCTCCTGGTCACTGCGGCCGAGCCCGGTGACGAGCGCACCGACTGATGTGAGGTCGACAAGGTCGTGCTGGATGGACAGCTTCTGCTGAAGTTCCTCTGGGAGTTTGTCGTAGGGATAGCCAACGCTTTGCCACTCCGCAGGGCGTCGGAGGTTAGACCGCGCTCCGTCCGATGCGATCTGCTCTGCCTCGCCGGTGATCTCGCCGACGTACAGCAGTCCGTTGGAGATCGTGCAGACCGTGTCGCCCGGTTTCATCTTCGAGAGGAACGCGTGTACTTCCTCGACGAGCCGAAGTCGCTGGCTGTAGGTGAGGGTGGACTCGTAGTCCTCGTCGACGATGGTCCGGAGCTCGTCCTTGGTCGTGCCTTGTTCGAGGCCGTCGCGCAGGCGGCCGGCTGCGACGCTCACCCGTCCTTCAGGCAGCCACAGCCGTTGGACGAGGTCGAAGCCGGACACGTTGGATCCGCGGACCAACCATGTCCGAGCAGGGCCATGCGATGGGGACTTGATGTAATCGCCGAGCGGATAGCCGTCGGCTGTCTTCCATTCAAGCCAGCCGTTGGCGGCCCGGCCGAGCAAGATCTCTGCGGCGGCGGAGGGGGAATTGCAGGTGATGTCCTCGGTCGTCTCGAGGTGGTTCGTCCATGTGCTCGAATCGATGATCTTGCCATCAGCGATGAGTCGCTTTCGAAGCGCGTCGGACGAGTTCATGTGGACCGGGAACGACGGCATGACGTTCGGCCGAACGGGAGAACCTCTGCCAACGACGAACTTCTGGCTGCCGTTGGTGCCTTTCTCCGCGAGCAGACGCCCGCGTGCGATCGGGCCGCCGCGAGGTAGGCGGAGCTGGAACTCGGGGTATTGGTCGGCCATCAGGCTTCCTCACCGGACGCCGTGTCGGTCGCTGCCGGGTGGCGGGGGCCGTGGCCAGGAGGCGGATTGAGAGTGGAGGTGTAGCTCTCGCCGTCGATCAGTGGCGTGGTGAGGCTGACTCCGGCAGCTGCCATGCGGTCGTACTCGGCGAGGATCAGGTCCTTGGTGCGGTAGGTGCCGTACTTGGCGATCTCGTTGTTCTTGAGGCCGCCGCCTGAATCAGACTGGAAGGTCTCCAGGATGTAATCGGTGTCGGTTCGGTCGATCCCGTATAGGTGGAAGAAGTACGCGTCCAATTCCGCTCGGATTTGCGCCCGGCGTTCTTCATTCCACTGGAATGGTTCGCCGATATCGTCGAGGTCGCGCGCGAGACCTGCCATGTCATAGGCGGTGTAGACGAGTTCGATGACACGTGCTGTGATGAACGAGAGGTGTGGTTCCAGCATCTTAGGGGTAGGCACAGGAAGCTGCTTCCACACATAGTTTCCCATGCTGATATTGCCGATCTTCTGTCGGCTGACGTAATCAAACACTAGTGAACTCTGAATGGAAATGAGTGCCGCGGTGAGGGTTGGTGATACAGCTGGTAGCATTAACGGAAACTTCTCTACGGCGGCGCTTCGTGGGATAAATGCGGGAATGGCGGTCCTGGCATCGGTGGCTCGGCATACGTCGCGCCATCCGCAAAGCCAGTCCCTGTTCCATTTAAGCTCGTCGAGCCGTAGTTTAACGCCCGCAACCTTGACTACCTTGTTTCGCCTTTTGGTTGTCACAAGTCCGTCGTCTTGGATCCAGTATCGCGGGGCGGCTGCTATTGATGGGTCTTGCTTCTCGGCTGACGTTAGGTGGCGCCGTTCCGAATTTCCAGTACCGTAGTATGAGTTCCATCGGTGGTCAAAGTGGTGAGACATCTTACCGTCGTACACTGGCAGCATACGCTCGTTTCCGCGAGTATATACGTTGCCAATCAATTTCCAGTTCTCTGCATTCAGTTGTTCTTGTGTTCTATAGAGATCGGAGTCGTCTGTTGTATGAAATAGAGTAGCCTTGATTTTCATTTTCCACGGATTTACCGCGTCGGGAGCGTCATCATGTAAAATTGGGACTTGACTGTAAATTGACAGTGTGATCGCCGCGTCGCGGCGACTTCGGAAAATTGGCAGGCCCCCGGTGTTGGGGCTAATTAACGAAATCTCTTGGGGGGCAAGTGCAAAGATGCGTTCGGGGTCATCCAGGTCCGCAGTGTCTGCGAGAAAGAAGGAAAATTTCGAGACTTGCTCATGAATGTTGCAACCCGTGAGAGACAGTAGGCAGAATTTGTAACTCGCGTGCACCCCTATGAAGAGTGGTTTGCGGTTCTCGAAGTCATAGAGGTGGGAGATGGCGCCGCGCCGTGTTAGGTCTCCGAATAGGTACTGGGCGCCCGCGCCTGTTGCAATTGCCGTCGGTATGATGCAACCGATTCGGCCTTTGGCTGAGGAAATCGAGGTAAACCGCTCGGTAAAGAGATGGTCAGTCTGCAACATGGTGACTCCCTTTAGGGATAATCCCTTGCTGCACAGTGGGAACGCTCCGGAGCTTCCTGTGAACAAGAAAGTGGACTTCTGCTTGCGTCGTTCAGCGCGGTAGATCGTGGCTGCGGCGGGGTTTTCCAGTTCCCATTCACGAATGCGGGTGCGTCGAGCGGTGCCGGAGATCGCGGCAATCGACGGTTCAACTACGCTGAAGTATTTCTTGTCCTCGAAGTCGACCTTGTCCCACGGCGGATTTCCGAGTACACACGAGAAGCCGCCCGCCCAACCGGTGGCGGGATCCACTCCCGTGCCGTCCTCGGGGACAGCGAAGACGTCCGGGAACGCCAGATGCCAGTGGAAGAAGTGGTATTGATCGCGTAGTCGGACGATCTCCTCGTGGGTGGCTTGAGAAGCAGCGGATGCGGCTGGATCCTGGAGGGCGCGGAACACGTTCTGGGTGACCGGTGTGGGGGCATCCCTGGTCTTGTACCACATGAATGCCGCGCACCATGCGTCGGCGATATGCCGCGCATGCTGGTATGCGCCAGAGGCTTCCCAGTCTCGATAGTCCACGGCTTGCTGACGAACCTCCGCGAGGTTGCTGGATGGCGCGCTCGTGATGCGCTGAAGGCCGGAAGCGAAAGCGGCGTTGGCCACCTTCACCTCGACAGGCAGGTCGAGGGATAGCTGACCGGCCTGTTCCTTGTCGTTCATCCTGCTCAGGAGCCTCGCGTAGGTGTCGTCGTCTCCCTCTACGCTCTTAAACGCCGTGCTGGGAATACCTCCTCGCAAAAGGGCGGGCGTTGCTCCGATCAGTCCGTTGCCGTGCTTGATGTGAGCGTCGAGGAAGCTGAGAGGCGTGCCCGGTTCCAGTGCTTCCAGCCACAGGGCGACCTTCGCGAGTTCGACGGCCATGGGGTTGAGGTCGACGCCATAGACGCATCGCGCGATGACCTCGTGCAGCGCATGCCGGACTGCATCGAGGGTAGGCTCCGGGTTGTTCTCCCGTACCGCGGCCACGCGTTTGGCGATGCGACGGGCCGCGGCAACCAGGAAGTGGCCCGAACCACAAGCTGGATCGCAGACCGTGAGCGACAGCAGTTCCGCGACGATGTGTTCAGCAGGATCAGGCACACCGTCAGTGGACGCGCGCTGTTCACCTCGTTTCTGCGCGTCGTCGATAACCGGGTCGAGAGTGGAGTCGAGCAGTGTTTCGATCAAGGAGCTCGGCGTGTAATACGACCCCGTCTTCTTACGATCGTTGCCGAGGCGGTTGATCAGCTCGAAGGTGCCGTCGACGGCGCTGTGCTTGGGGACGGACTCCAGCAACGACTCGTAGATGGAACCCAGTTCCTCCGCGCCCATGTTGCGGTAGTCGACGGGACGCCAGCGGGCGTCGTCCCGTACCCGGGACAGGTGCCGGACCGCGGTCAGCAAGTACTCATTCGACAGCGATAGCCCCTGCAACGGAGCATCAACGTCTGTGTCGTCGAAGATGCCGCCGAGGCCGGGCAGGCCCAGTTCGGGCCGGCCGTTCTCATCACCGAGCGCGTCGAGAACGATCCGCAGCCCTTGATAGAGATCGTCGTGTGCACTACCGCGACGACGTCGTGCGTGGTTCCGCAGCCGTGCCGTCGAGAAATAGGCGGCATAGCGCTTACGAGCTTGCACACCGGCCTTCGGATCGTGCAGTGCTTCCCGGTCTTCGGCGACGAAGACGAACAGCAGGCGGTAGACGAGCCGAAGTAACGCGTTGTGGAGCGCGGTGACGTCGACGTTCTCCCGCAGCTTGGAGTTGGCCGGGTGCTTGAGAAAACCCGTACCGAGCGTCGTGATCGCCTGCTCCACACCGTCGCGGAGATGGTCCAGGGCTCGCGTGCCGGAGGTGATCGCGTCGAGTCGCCACTTCTCGAGCCAGCAGGTCGAGGGTGCCGCGCCTTCTGCTGTATCGAAACGGGAAACGTGCAGCAGCCGGTACAGCAGGACGAACTCGCTGAACAGCTCGCCGTCGAAGATGGCTTCCAGGTCGAACTCGACGTACGAAGCGGTGGCGAGAGCGCTGGAGTCGCGGAGCAGCCGGAGCTGACGGCCATTGGTGACGACACCCCACAGGTGAGCGTCCGCACGGTTCAGGAGCTCCTGAACCAGCGATTGGGGCGGCACGGTGCCGGCGCCACCTGGCCGCTTATCGAGGGACGTACTCCATGCCGTCAAGTGAACGGGCACGTGGTTCCAGCGGTGGCTGACCGGGAACGTCTTGGTGCCGTCGTCGGATGTGATACCCGAGGCGCCGAGCGCGGTCAGCGCGCCGAAGCCGAACTCGTTGAAGAGCGGCATGAGCCATTGGGTGACGGCCAAGCCGGTGGGGTCGGCCGGTGCGTCGGCGTCCGGAGCGACCGGAAGCTGCTCCCGCAGTTCAGTCCAGACCGACTTGAGGTAGTCCCAGTGTCGCTCGGCTTCGTCGCGTACGGAACGCGCGCCGACAACGTGGTAGTCGGCCGGTCGGCTGCCCTTGACGTCCTTGCCTTCGGAAATGCGCACCAGCATGTCGGCCGGCAGCAGGCCGCCGATGGTGTGGACCGCGGAAAAGACCTGGTTACGAGTGACAGCGGACATCAGGCGACTCCTCCAGCGACCGGCAGGTAGACGTAGGCGCCGAGAATGTCGGCTGGCTTCTGGGCGGTGACGTTCACACCACGGACGATCTCTGCGGACGCGAGGCGAACCCGGCGATGCGACGCGAGTAGCTCGGCCGCGAGTTCGTCTCCGTAGGCCTCAAGATGTGGCTTAGTGGCGGGCAGGGCGTCAAGTACTCGGGCCATGGTCCGGGCGCCGAAGTCCCGGTCGGTGTTCTCGTCGGCGGTCAGGTCCAGCAGGCGGATGGCTTCCTCGCCAGACAGCCAGGTCGCGTTGGCAGGCGCTCCCTGGAAGGCGACCAAGCGGGCGTCCTCAGCGACCAGCTGTCGTTCGCCCACCCTGGACGGAAGAGTGAGGTGGAAGCGATACCGCACCAGCAACAGAGTCGTGCGGGTGCCGACGCCCTTCGTGCGGATCACACCACACCGCCGGGCCGGCCGAGGCCCACCCGCCTTATCGTCCAAAGCTGCATTGAGGACGAAGCCCGCGATCGAGCCGACTACCGGGTCAGTACGAACTAAGGCCGCTTCTCCGCGCGCCACAGCCGCAGTCGCACGAAACGGAATCGGACGGCCTCGTTCGATCGCTTCACCGCCGACGACTGGAGCGAGAGCGTCCCGGAGGCCGACAGGTGCACCGCTTACGTCCGCGGTGAAGTCACTGCCTTCGTTCCGCAGGACAGCATCCAGTGCGGCCAGTGACTGCCGGGTGAAGTCCCGGACCTCGTCGGCGCGTCCCAGCGTCTCCCGGATGGCGGTGACTTCCTTGGCGACTTCGTCCGGGCGGATGGCTCGCTGAGCGAACCGAGAGCGTGAGGTCGTTTCCCGTTCGGCGGCGGACTTCCAGTCCGCGTCCAGCTGTTCGGCCCTATCGTTGATCGTCTCCATCTCGAACAGGCTCGCCTGCTCCGGCCGATCGTTGCGCATCAACAACCATTCGACGATCGCGTCCGTGACGCCGGACGAGGCGGCGTCGGGCACGGAGACCGAAATACCCAGGTCCTTCCGGATCTGTCGGTGCTTCTTGATGAGGACTTCGAGGACCTTGCCGTCGATGCCGTTGTCGCTGCCGTAGAGGGTGATGACCTTGACGGTGTCCCGCTTCTGACCGTAGCGGTCGACGCGGCCCTCTCGCTGGTCGTGCCTGGTGGGATTCCACGCCAGGTCGTAGTGGACCACGGCGTCGAAGTAGTGCTGAAGGTTCACACCCTCAGACAGGCAGTCGGTTGCCACCAGTACGCGACGGGCCGCAGCGTCGTCCCCGGCCTCCTCGGCCAGATCCTCGATGCGCTGCAGCCGCTGTTGAGGGGACAGCGTCCCCGTCACTGCGCGCACGACGGTCTTGCGGCCGAGCTTGCCTTCCAGATGCTCGGCGACGTACTCGGCTGTCGGGATGTAGCGGCAGAAGACGATCGGGTGATAGCCGTCCGCGAGGAGTGCTTTGAGTTGCTTGACCAAGGTCGCCAGCTTGCGGTCCTCGTCCGTGCCTTCCAACAGCAATGCCCGTTCGGCGAGTTCGGCGAGCCGTGCGCCGGCTTCCTCGGTTTCGGCGCCGGGCGCGACGTCGAGACCTTCCAGTGCGTCGCTGTCCGCGGCGTCCCGGGTCAACGGAGCACCGAGCCGGTCGGCTTCCTCGGCGCTCGCGGCGGACGCTGCGGCGGACCGGGTTCGCAAGGTCTGCGTGGCGGCCCGTGGCGAAGACACCAGAGAGCGCAGCAGTGCGATCGCCGACCACCAGGCGATCCGCACCTCACGTTTGCCCTGGTCGCCGGCAGCTGTCACACGCTCACTCGCGTAAGCGATCGCGTCATCGAGCAAGGCGCGATAAGCCGGAGTGAGCTTGTAGGTCTCGTCTTTGAAGAAGCGGTCCGATGGAAACGCGGTGTCCTCACGCAGGTTGTCGTCGGCTAAGCCGTCGTTCGTCGTGAGGAATTGGCGTACGTCGGCACGCTTGCGCTGTACGAAGTGTGCCGCTAGCAACCGGCGGCCCGCATCAGTCTCCAGATGGGCCTCGGCGAGCTCCGGCTTGACCAGACCGAGGAGTGCGCGGAAGGCGCTTTCTTTGCCGCTGTGCGGGGTCGCGGTCACCAAAAGCAAGTGTCGCTCAGTATCGGCCGCGACCTTCTGCAGCAGTTCGTAGCGCAGCTGATTTTGTTTGGACGTGCTGTCATCGGCGGTGACACACGTGTGTGCCTCATCGACGATGACGAGGTCCGGGCAGTGTTTGACGAAGTCATCCCGGTGTCGGGTCGACTTGATGAAGTCCGTGGAGACCACCACATGCGGATGCCTATCAAACAGCGATTGGCCCAGGTCGAGCCCGCGTTCCAGCCTGGATACGGTGGAAGCCAACACCAGCTCGGCGTCGATGCCGAACTTGGTGCGCAGCTCGTCTTGCCACTGCTCGGCCAGGGCGGGTGAACACAGTACTGCCAGGCCTTTCGCGCTTCCCTGCGCGAGGAGTTCACTGGCGATGAGGCCGGCCTCGACCGTCTTGCCGATCCCGACGTCGTCCGAGATCAGCAAGCGCACGACACGCTGTCGCAAGGCCATCATCAGCGGGACGAGCTGGTAGGCCCGTGGCTCGACGGCGATCCCCGCCAGGGAACGGAAGGGTCCCGCGCCGGAACGGAAGCCGATGCGCAAAGCGGAGCGGAGAAGACCGGCGGCGAGTGCATCGCCGAGATCGTCCGCGGATGGGGGCTGGAACTCGGCGCTCCGTACATCCTCGAAGGCGGGGAAGACCGCCGCGACGTCGTCGTCCGCGCCGCCCAGCGGGCGCAGGACGAGCATGTCGTCGGCACTTTCCGGCAGTACGACCCAATCGCGTCCGCGTGCGGAAACCAGCGAGCCAGCGGTGAAGGTGGTCATCAGGTAAATGGTCTCTTTCGCTTGTCAGACGCCCACGCCGGGCCCGAAGTAACGCTCGAACTGTTTCGCGATGGCCGACCAGTCAGCGTCGTGCGGGAACCGCACCACGTCCCAGCCCTTGTCGAACAAGCGCTCCTCCGCGTCGAAATCGCGTTGCGCCACTGTCGGATACTCGTGTACCGGGCCGTCGACGAAGACCGCGACGTTCACGCCTTCCAACCGGTAAACGTAGTCAGGCCGGGCCAGAGCCTCGGGCACAAAGGTCTGGGCTTCATCGGGAAGCCGTAGACCGCGCTCCTTCAACCACTGGATGAGCCGAACCTCCAGTTGGGTTTCCGCCTGATGCCCGAGGCGCGTCAATTGTTCCGAACGCGATTCCCCCTGGCCCGTGGTCAGAGCTTGGGCACTGGCGAAGCGCAAGAGTAGCTCCCGAACGGAGTGCCGGTCGATCGCACCGTGGTTGCCCTGGTTGCCATAAGTCAGAAGGCATTCGTAGCAGCCCTGTGCACAAAGCCGGTTGGGGTGCGGGCCCCCCAGGTCCGTGCCGTCGGCACCGAAGTGGCAGATTTCGAGAGCCATGGCCGCTGCACGCCTCAGCGCGTTCGGATCCGACTGCATCAGGCGTAGTACGCCGGCGCCACCCTCAGCGGCTTCGGTGAACAGGATCCGGTCTCGCGGGCCGTCGTCGGGTGGCAGCAGCTCGCTGGTCAGTTCGGAGTCCTCCAGCTCGAAAGCCGCTTCGATTCCCCGCTCCAAGGCGTACATGAGCGAGAGCGCCACCGGTTCTTCCAACGGGTCGGTGAGCTTGAAGACCAAGATGTTGCGGCGATCTTCGACGTAGGGGATCACGCGTTTCTTGCGGCGTGACTCGTTGCCGTCGGCATCGATGACCGGCATCTCACTGGAGTCGCCTGACGCGTCGGCGGCATCGCGCTCGTTCATCCATCGACCGTCAGCCGGGTCCAGCCAGAAGCCGTCCGGCTCGTCGACTTTGGCGCGTAGGCGGCCGACGTTGGTGATGCGCACAGTTGCTGAATCACCGTAGGCCACCGTGGCGATCTTACCGTCGTCGTCGGTGATGAGGGCGTCCCGACGGCCGGGCCGGGCGCCGTGGTCGTGGAACCGGTACGACGTCACCAGCCGGAAGCCGGCGCGACGGCGTTCCTCCTCGTCGGAGGAAATCCGCTCCCGCCGCTTGGTGTAAACGGTGCTCAGCTTGAGCAATCCCACTGTCCGCTCGCGCAAGGGCTCGGCGCACATCTGACACTTGTCGGCGTTGACCTGTTCGTCGTGGTGATAGCCACAGGCCGCACATCGCCTCGCGGTCGAGGTGACCACGTCCCCGGTTTCATCGGGCGTCAGCTGGATCCGGGTGACCTGATAGCGGGCGCCTTCGTGGTAAATCAGCGCGCCAGGGCCGAATTCGCGGATGGCGAGAAAACGCGGGCGCTGGAGGTAGTCGCCGTCGCCGAAGCGGCGGCCGGAGGTAGGGATGTAGGCGGCGAGAGGCAAGCGAGGAAACGAATAGCCCGGCAGGAAGCCTTCGCTGGCGAGATAGCGGTAGGGGTTGAAGTCCGACAGTACCGAGTTGCTGTCAGCGCTCTCGTTCTTGAGCAGATTGAGCTGTGTCTCGGCTTCTTTCCGGCGCCCGACGGCGATTCTGCGGTCGCGTTCGGAAAGTGTGTGGTCCAGCACCCGACGGTTCTGCTCGGCCTGATCCACCAGCGCGGCTTTGAACAGCTTGCGCCACCGGTCGAAGCCTTTGTCGAATCGTTCGCCGGCCGCGCGAGCCGTTTCTTCGAGCCACTGGTCGTGCCACCACGCCGTTTTCGCGAATTCGGGCAGCAGCCCGCCGAACACCTGGCGAGCGGCCGTGACGGCGCGGTGCTGCGCATCCGCGTCGTGCCGCTTGAGGTCGACGTCCTCATGGAGGGGGAGCGCCGGATTCGGCAGCCGGGCGTCTTCGTTGTAGCTGATGTCGATGATCTCGGGGATGGCACGGCCCAACTTGAGGTCGGACTCTGCCAGCCAGATGGCTTGGACGTGTGAGCGCACCAGATCCTCGTTCGTCAGGTCCAGGCGCGGCCGGTTGATGATCCCGGCGACCATCCGATCCGAGCGTCGGAAGTAGTACTGGTCATGACTATTGCCGGTAGCACAATAGGTGGTGACCAGGGCTGGTTGTCCAGACCGGCCCGCCCGGCCGCTGCGCTGTGCGTAGTTCGCGGGTGTTGGAGGGACATTGCGCATCATTACCGCGTTCAGTTCAGCGATATCGACACCCAACTCCATCGTGGGGGAGCAGTACAGCAGCTTGAGTTCCCCCTTGCGGAAGGCGTCTTCGCGACGTTCCCGCTCTAGAGGGTCGACCTGAGCAGTGTGCTCCCTCGCCGCCAGGCCGCCGAGCGCGCCGGCCGCGCCACGGTAGAGATCGCGGAAGAAGGTATTGACGCGTGGGCCGTCGCCGCTTCCATACGTGCGCGTCAACGGGTCGTGCGTACCTGTCTCGCCAGTGCCGGCTTTCCAAATCAGGCTTCGGGCGGAGACGCGGTAGCCAGTAATGGTCGAACCCGTAGTACGGCGAAACCGGCCAGAGCGCTGCGGCGTCATGTCGATCTCCGCCACCAGGCCGGCATCGCTGAGCACTTTGAGAAGATCCGCGATCACCTGCTGTGCTTCGTCGGTGGACAGCTCCTTGAAATGAACCCGGCGGAGGTATTTCCCGAACTTGCCCCGGCCCGACACGAACAGACCGGCGCGGTCCATGCCTGGCCTGGAGCCACGGGGGTAAGCGGTACCGACCTGTGGCCGATCACTCAGGGACAACACCCATGGGTCGACGAGGCGTTCTTCGCTGGCCCGCTGAAGGGTGTCGAAGTCTTCACGGAAGTGCTGTACGTCGATAGCGAGACCTCGGCGAAGGTGGTCAAGGAGGACTCGCATGATCTCCGCGCGTCGACCGGGATCGGCGTCACGCATACTTGGGTGTGTGGTCGCCCAACGGTCGTGTTCGGTGGCGAGCCAGTCCAGGTCCTCGTAGTCCATCTCCAGCAGGCCGGTTTGCTCCAGGTTGGGCATGGTGATCCGCCAACCGCGTTGCAGATCTACGTAGAGCCGGAACGCGATGACATCCTGGAGCGTCTTGGCGGCGTTGCGCTTCAGCGCGGGAGCGAGATCCGCGTTGCCCGCATAGTCTGCAAGTTCCAAACCCAAAGCCGCCGAGACACGTGACGCGATTTCCTCGTGCCGGATACCGTCTCCGCCTGCGTCAACCACCGCGCGATACAGAGCCGCGCGTAACTGCGTGATCTGAACGAAGTCGTTGAAGTGCCCTGCTTGAAGCGACGCGTCCTGGCGGTTGTCGACGAAGGTGAGCAGCTTGCGTGCCTTCTTGTCGAGGGCACCGGCAGGAGCGTCCTTGAGTGAGCGGACAATGGATGTGGACACGAGCGACGTCGCGGACGAACGTCCCTCCTGGTCCAGGGTCGCAAGTTTCGCGAAGTCCTTCCCTCTTGTCTGTTCGTAGCTCACGTTGCAATGGAGGCAGAACAGGAAAGGTGCTGGGATGAACGCCGCATCCAATTCGCCCTGACCTTCGATGCCGTATGAGTCCACCTTGACGGCGATCGGCAGGCGTTTCTGGTAGGAGTCGGCGACGACTTCCTCCCCCTGGTCGTCGATGTCGAGCCAGGATTCGGGAAGTCGTCGGTCGGCGATGGCTTCCTTGGAGCTGCTCGGCCAAGGACGGTCGTGGTCGACGTACAGGTAGCCGTCCCCGGCGCGGCCGCCGGTCGCGTTGGTGTCCCGCCGCGGCTCGTAGCGGAAGCTGCCGTCTCGCTCTTGCCGCCAGACTGTCAGGTACTCCTGCCCGCATTCACGGCAGAACGCGAGTGGCAGAAGGATCTTGCCGTTCGATCCCGGTTGGACGAGCTGGTAATCACGGGTCAGATGGCGAGTCTGCTTGTCTTCCAGCGTCACATAGACCGTGTCGCCTTTGGACAGGAACTGGTGCAGCCTGAATGCGAACAGCGGACGTTCGGTGACCGGGTGCCGAGCCTCCGAACCCGCCTTGAGAGTGCGCCGGATCGCCTCGACACAAGTCGCCTCGGGCTCTCCGCTCTCCTTGGCGAGTTCTGCCGCAGCCTCCTCGATTTTGGCAGGCTTCTGCCGAACCAGGTGACCCGAGCCTTCCGTGGCAAGGCCGAAGCGGGTCTCGATCCAGCGTGCGAGAGGATCGTTCACGAGGTCCGCGTAAGCAGTCGGGGCGTCGAGCGCTCGAAGCCGTTCTGCCGGGATTGTCAGTGGCGAGTCGTCCGTAGCGCGTACGAGGGTCTCGCCGATGACATTGTCCGGGTTCACCTCGGTGCCGAACAGCGTGGTCGCGACGTCGGCGACGACCTTCCTTTGGTCGTCGAAGGTGTTCTCGCTCGACATCGTGGCGGATGTACCCACGCATTGCACTTTTTCGGCTTGGCAAGCTTCGCGAACCCTGCGGATGAGCAGGGCGACGTCTGCCCCTTGACGACCACGGTAGGTGTGCAACTCGTCGAAGACCAGGAATTCGAGACCCTTCGCCATCTTGATCAGTGATCGACGGTCGTCAGGTCTGGTGAGCATGAGCTCGAGCATGACGTAGTTGGTGAGCAGGATGTCCGGATGGCTGTCGCGGATTTCCTTACGACGCTCATCGCTTTCTTGACCGGTATAACGGGCATAGGTCACCGGCTCACGGCCCTTGCCGTAGCCGTCGAGCAGATACTTGTCGAGCTCTTTGAGCTGGCTGTTTGCCAGGGCGTTCATCGGATAGACGATGATCGCTCGCACACGCTTACGGGCGCGAGAGCCTTCGGCCTGCCGGTCCTTCAGGACCTTGTCGACGATCGGCACGATGTACGAAAGAGACTTGCCGGACCCCGTGCCTGTCGTGAGGACGTAGGAAGAGCCGGACTGTGCGACGTCGATCGCCTCACGCTGGTGGCGGTGGAGCGTGAGCGGCCTGCCGTCGCAGACCGTTCCACCTTCGGTTTTGCCTGCCTGGAAGATACGCGCGCACTCCTGATGCAGGACTCCTTCGGCTGTCAGCTCGAGAAGGGTGCCGCCCGATGCGAAGAACGGGTTCAGCGAAACCCAAGGATCAGGCCACTGCGATTTTGCATCCAAGTCTTTTTCGACGAACTCTTCGATCCGCTTGTCGCGGATGATCGTGCCGCCTTCGGTGAAGGCGCGGTAGTCGTCGATGAGCTTCCGATGCACACCGAAAACATCCATCCCGGATGTCGATCGCTGGGCCACGGACGTGCTCGGCGGGCCGACTGCCTGCGTCCTTCGAGCCTCGGTGAGCCATTGTGCCGGATTCGAGTCATCCCACCCCGGCACGGATTCGGTGTTCTTGACCAACGACAGCAGTGTTTCGCGGACGGCGACTGCGTCGTCGGGACGGTCCGCAGGGTCCTTTGCCAACAGTCGTTCGACCAGAAGAGACAGCTCGTTGGGTATGTCAGAACGCATGAGCCGTACCGAAGGTGCTTGCTCGGTGATGTGCTTCTGGCCGAGTTCATGCGCGGACCCGCTGTGAAATGGCGGCACTCCGGTCAGGAGCTCGAACAGTACACACCCGAGTGCGTATAGGTCGGCTGCCTGCCCAACAGCCGAATCCTCGAACTGCTCAGGTGCCATGTACCGGGCGGTCCCGACGGTGACGCCGGTACTGGTGACCTTGTCGCTCTCGGTGTCGTCGATGATCCGACCCATACCGAAGTCGAGAACCTTGACGGCGCCACCGTGGAGCACCATCACATTGGACGGCTTGAGATCTCGATGCACGACACCTTGCACGTGTGCTGCCGACAAGCCACTCGCAATCTGCGCGCCAATGGCCGCGGCCCAGGATACCGGCAGCTGGGGGCGCTCCGAAATAAGGTCGCGGAGCGAACGTCCGTCGAGGAATTCCATCGCCAGGTACGGCAGCCCGGAGTCGTCCACGCCGCCATCGATGGTGTGGGGCAGGTTCGGGTGGTCGAGCTGGCGCATGATCCGAACTTCGCGAGCGAATCGTTCGGTCGTCTTGTCGGCATGTGGAGAGTCGAGGATGATTCCGGCACGGTTACGCAGAATGAGCTTCACCGCGACGATGCCGGTCCCGTGAGCCTCAGTGGCCGCCAAGTCTTCGGCGCGATGCACTTCGCCCATGTTGCCCCTGCCGACTGGGCTCAGCAGCTTGAATCGACCGGCCACTACTTCCGGATTCACTGTCACCGTCGCCCTCCCGCGATGATCGACAAGTTCCACGCGCTGTATGTCGTTAGAAGCGCGCTTAGCGCAACAGGGTACACGAGATGGCAAGCTTGGGAATTACTTAGTCTGTTGGCGGCGTCAACAGACAAAGGTCGCCGTGTCGGGCAACTGGGCCAGGATGAAGGCGTCGCTAGGCGCGAGCGAGATGAGCGAGCTGTGGGTGGGGTGCGCCCAGACCTTGTCCAGGACCGCCCCGGTGGGCCGGAATTGCCGGTGCTGGCTGTGATGTTTCGATTGGCATTAATAGGTCTTCTGTATTTGCAGAAGAGTGCCCCCGGCAGGATTCGAACCTGCGACACCCGCTTTAGGAGAGCGGTGCTCTATCCCCTGAGCTACGAGGGCATGTACTGCCAGGCGCAGCCTACCGGGTGACCGGAGCCGCCCGGGCGCGAGGTCGCAAGTCACACCCGGGCGGACCAAGCGGCCGGCCCGGTGAACACCGCGAAACCCCCGAACGGCGGTTGCCCAAGAGCCCGCGAGCGGGCATGCGGCCGGACCGCGACACTGGCCGCCTAGTGACACTCGACCTGCGGATCCGCCCCGCAGCAGCGACACTCAAGCCCAGCAAAACAGGGTCTGAATCGAGCGCTAGATCGACACAGATGACCCGCGCGGGTCACTCGTACGTGTCTGGTTTCGAAACCCTGAACAACAGTAGGTAATCTTCGTTAACGGGACGCGAGACGCCGCTCCCCCGGCTGCCGGAGGGCTTCGTTGATCAAGCTCATGTTCGCCGACGACGAGGAACTGGTCCGTTCGGGCCTGCGTGCCATGATGTCGGGCGCTGCCGATATCGAGATCGTGGGCGAGGCGAGCGACGGGAGATCAGCGGTCGAGGTCGCCCGGCGGTACCACCCCGACGTCGCGTTGCTCGACATCAAGATGCGGGCGCCGGACGACGGCATTCGCGCGCTGCGGGCCATCCTCGCGCTGCCGGATCCGCCGACCGTGGCCATGTTGACCACGTTCGACATCGACGACTACGTCAGTCTCGCGCTCAGGCTCGGGGCCAACGGCTTCCTCCTCAAGGACATCGACCCGGCCGCGCTGCTGAGGGCGGTGCGGGACCTCGCCAGGGGTGGCGCGGTGCTGGACCCGGGAGTCGCGGCGCGCATGGTTCAGTCGCACCGGGACGAGCAGCGGGCCGCGCAGCCGGCGCGCAAGCTGCTCGCGTCGCTGTCCGAACGGGAGCGTGAGGTCGTCGGGCTGATCGGGCAGGGGCTGTCCAACGCGGAGATCGGCGGACGCCTTCACCTGTCCGAGGCCACGGTCAAGGGCTACGTCTCGGCCGTCCTGTCCAAGATCGGCGCGGCGAACCGGGTGCAGGCCGCGCTGCTGGCCTACCGCGGTGGCCTGCTCGACCAGTAATGATCCTCACCGCGCTCGAGTTCCTCGGCTTGATCGCGTTCGCGGCTTCGGGGGCGCTCGCGGCGGTGCGGTCCAGGTTGGACGTCTTCGGGGTGGTCGTCGTCGGGTTGACGACCGCGCTCGGCGGCGGGGTCATCCGTGACGTCCTGCTCGGGATCACGCCGCCCACGACGCTGCGGACCTGGCCGTATCTCGCGGTGTGCGGCGGGACGGCGCTGGTCGTGTTCGTCTTCCATCCGCAGATCGCGAAGCTGCGGCGCGCCGTGCTGCTCGCCGACGCGCTCGGGCTCGGGGTGTTCGCGACGGCGGGGACCACCATCGCGTTGAACGCGGGCGCCACTCCCTACGCGGCGTGCCTGATCGGCATGACGACGGGTATCGGCGGCGGCGCTGTGCGTGACCTTCTGCTGCGGGAAATCCCGCTCGTGCTGCGGAAGGAGATCTACGCGGTCGCGGCGCTCGCGGGGGCCGTGCTCGTCGTGATCGGTCACGCTCTGCGACTGCCGCCGGGGGCGGTGACGGTGGTAGCAGCCGCCGCGGTGGTAGGGGTCCGGATGCTCGCTTTGTGGCGGAGATGGAACGCACCCGTTGCAAAAGGGCCCGAGACCGGCTGAAACGTCTTCCGGATCGTCGGATTTCCTTTGTTGGTTCTGTGTGTGTTCTTAGGCGAGTCTCAGCACTCTGCGTAAGACTGTCGCCATGCGCATCCTCGTAGTGGACGACGACAGGGCCGTCCGTGAATCACTCAGGCGATCCCTTGAGTTCAACGGCTACCAGGTGGAGCTGGCCGGGGACGGCGCGCAGGCCTTGGAAGCGATCATCGCCAACAGACCCGACGCGATGGTCCTCGACGTGATGATGCCGCGGCTCGACGGTCTCGAGGTCGCCCGGCGGCTGCGAAGCACCGGAGACGACCTGCCGATCCTCGTCCTCACCGCCCGGGACACCGTCTCCGACCGGGTGTCCGGTCTCGACGCCGGCGCCGACGACTACTTGCCGAAGCCCTTCGCGCTCGAAGAGCTTCTCGCGCGCCTTCGCGCGCTTCTGCGCCGGGCGATCCCGGATCCGCAGGCCGGACAGAACGCCGAGGTCCTCTCGTTCGCGGACCTCACCTTGGACCCGGGGACGCGCGAGGTGCGCCGGGCGGGGCGGGAGATCAGTCTCACCAGGACCGAATTCGCCTTGCTGGAGCTGTTCCTCTCCTACCCGAAGCACGTTCTGACCCGCAGCCGGATCCTGGAGGAAGTGTGGGGATACGACTTCCCGACGTCGGGCAACGCGCTGGAGGTCTACGTCGGTTATTTGCGCCGAAAGACCGAGGCTGGGAACGAACCGAGGCTGATCCACACGGTGCGGGGAGTGGGCTACGTGCTGAGGGAAACCCCGCCGTGACGGAGCCGGTCCCGGTCGTCGACGTGTCCGGAAAGGATCCGCGCGGCGACCGCTGGAGCACGCGGCGCTTCTCGCTCCGCGGCCGGGTGACGCTGCTCGCGGCCGCTTCGGTGGCGGGCGCGGTGGCGCTGGTGTCCCTCGGCGCTTATCTCGTCGTGAAGGACAACCTCTACCAGCAGGTGGACGACAACCTGCTCGCCCGCGCGCAGGCCGCGGTCGACTCCCCGCAGGTGCAGACCGAGTTGCAGCAGGTGCCCGGCGCCTTCCTGGCCAGCGCGGACCTGCAGATCGGCCAGCTGACGGTCGGCGAAAAGATCCGGCTGACCTTCCCGCAGTCCGGCAGCCGCCCGCCGTACGGTCCGGACGAGATCGCGGTCGCCACCGGCGACAAGGCGTTCTCCCTGCGCACCGACCCGAAGACCGACAGCCGCGTCGTCGCCCTCCCGCAGGGGGACGGCCAGGCGATGGTGCTCGCCCAGTCGCTCGGGCCGACGAAGCGCACCCTGAACGAGCTTTCCGTGGTCCTGTTCCTGATCGGCGGTGCCGGGATCCTGGTCGCCGCGGCCGCCGGAACGGCTGTGGCGAGAGCGGGCCTGCGGCCGGTCGACAGACTCACGTCGGCGGCGGAACGCGTTGCCACGACGGGCGACCTGCGGCCGATCCCGGTCAGCGGTGACGACGAACTCGCCCGCCTCACCCAGAGCTTCAACACGATGCTGGGCACGGTCGCCGAATCGCAGGAACGGCAACGGCAACTCGTCGCCGACGCGGGCCACGAACTCCGCACCCCGCTGACGTCGCTCCGCACCAACCTGGAGCTGCTCCTGTCCGCGAGCAGGCCGGGCGCGCGGACGCTGTCCGACGAGGACCGCAGCGACATCGAGGCCGACATCCGCGGCCAGCTCGACGAGCTGACCCAGCTGATCGGCGACCTCGTCGAACTGGCGCGCCAGGACGAGCCGCGGATCGAGCACGAGCGGGTCGAGATGGTCGACGTCGTCGAGCGCGCGCTGGACAGGGCACGCCGCCGCGCGGGCGAGATCGAGTTCGACGTCTCGCTCCAGCCGTGGGTGCTGACCGGCGACACGAGCGCGCTGGAACGCGCGGTGCTGAACCTGCTGGACAACGCGGTGAAGTTCTCGCCGGAAGGATCGACGGTCGGGGTCCGGCTGTACCCGATCGGCGACGGCACCGCCGTGCTCGAAGTCGAAGATTCCGGGCCGGGGATCGCCGACGAGGACCTGCCGAAGGTGTTCGACCGCTTCTACCGCTCGTCGGAGGCGCGGACGCTGCCCGGTTCCGGGCTCGGGCTCGCCATCGTCCAGCACGCGGCGCAGCGGCACGGCGGCGACGTCTACGCGGGCCGCGCGTCCACCGGTGGCGCGCTGATGACCTTGCGGCTCCCGGGAGCGCCCGCCTGACAGGTGATTACTCTGACGGGTGATGAGCACCGAGAACGAGTCTGAGCCGCCGCCCCGCCGTCTGCTGTGGACACTGCTGGTGGCCGCGGTGCTGCTGGCCGCCGACCAGCTGACCAAATGGTGGGCCGTCGACGCCCTCACCGATCGTGCGCCGATCCCGGTGATCGGCGACTTCATCCGGTTCCGGCTGCTCTACAACCCGGGCGCGGCGTTCTCGCTGGGTGCCGGCTCCACCTGGATCTTCGCGATCCTGGCGGCTGTCGCGGTGGTCGCGCTGCTGTGGATCTCCCGGAAGGTCCGTTCGGCGGGCTGGGCGATCTCGCTCGGGCTGCTGCTCGGTGGCGCGACGACGCATCTGGGCGACCGTTTGTTCCGCGAGCCCGGCTTCGCGCGCGGCCACGTCGTCGACTTCATCGACTACAACGGCTGGTTCGTCGGGAACGTCGCCGACATCGCGCTGTTCTTCGGCGCCGTGTCGCTTTTCGTGCTGAGTTTCCGCGGGGTCCCGATCGAGGGCGTCAAGGAGACCGTGGAGGAGTAACGAGGCAGAACTCGTTCCCTTCCGGATCCGCGAGCACGACGAGCCCGTCCTCGGGACGCGCCACTACGCGCGCACCCAAGGAAACGAGGCGTTCGACGCTGTCTCCCGTCAGGTCCAGGTGCACCCGGTTCTTGACGACCTTGGATTCCGGGACCAGATTGAAGAAGAGCCGCGGTCCCGACGTCGCTTCGACCAGGACCGAAGGATCGTCCTCGGGGCCCGAAAATCCCAGCGAACGAAGGCGATCAAGCTCTTCTTGGTCGTAGGGTGCGACTTCGTAGCCGTCGAGCACGGAAGCCCAGAAACGGGCGAGCGAAGCCGGATGACGGCAGTCGAAGACGACGTCGCGAAGCCTGGCCATGACCCTCATGGTGGCAGGCTGATGAGCTCGTCGCGCCATGTTTGATCGTGTAGGATTTTGTGTAGTTGATCCAGTGTAGTCATCGGAGGCTTCGTGCTCGCGCGGCAACGGCAGGCGGTGATCCTCGAGGAGGCGCGCCGGACGGGCGCGGTCCGGGTCAGCGATCTCGTCGCGAGGCTCGGCGTCTCCGATATGACGGTGCGCCGCGACCTCGACGTGCTCGCCGGTCGCGGACTGGTCGAGAAGGTCTACGGCGGCGCCACCTCCGTCGTCGGCAAGAGCACCGACGAGCCCGGGTTCGAGGCCAAATCCGTGCGCCAGCGCGCGCAGAAGGAGGCCATCGCCGCCCTCGCCGCCGGGCTGGTCCGGCCGGGCACCGCGATCGGTGTCTCCGCGGGCACCACCACGTGGACGCTGGCAAGGGCACTCGACGAGGTTCCTGGCCTGACGATCGTCACGAACTCCATCCAGGTCGCCGACGTGCTGCGCGGCGTGAACCAGCCGGATCGCACGGTGGTCCTCACCGGCGGCGTCCGCACCCCGTCGGACGCGCTGGTCGGGCCGGTCGCCGTGCAGAGCCTGCGGTCGCTGCACCTGGACCTCGTCTTCCTCGGCGTGCATGGGATGGCCGAGGGGCCCGGGTTCACCACCCCGAACCTGACCGAATCCGAGACCGACCGCGCGCTGGTCGAAGCGGGCCGCAAGCTGGTCGTGCTGGCCGATCACACCAAATGGGGAATCGTCGGCATCTCCACGATCGCCGGGCTCGATGAGGCCGATGTCGTCGTTTCGGACGACGGTTTGCCCGACAAGGCAAGAGAAACGCTCACCGAGCAGGCGGGTGAGCTGATGATCGCCGAAACGGCTGAGTCGGCAGAAGCCGAAGAAGCGTGAAGTCGACGGCCGGGAACGCCATACTCATGTGCGATGCACAGCTTTGGCTCAGGAACTTCTCAGGACCATCCCGCAAGGTGAAGACATGACCGAGAACGACCCCAGCGGCCAGGACGCCGAGAAGGCGCGGCCCGCCGGCGCTCAGCCGGACGCGGAGCAGAGCGCGAGCTGGGCGGCCCAGCCCACGCCGCAGCAGCCTGACGCGACCGGCCTCGGCGGCCATGCCACTCCGCACACCGGAGCGCAGCAGGCCTACAACCCGTGGGCTCCCCAGTCGCAGACGCAGACTCAGCAGGCGCCCGCCCCGGAGCACCACACCCAGGGCCAGTACACCCAGGGACACCAGATCCCCGGCCAGCAGACACCGTTCACCCAGCCGGGGCCGTCGATGTACGCGGTCCCGCAGCAGCGGCAGGCGCAGAAGTCCACGTCGGGCAAGCTGCTCGCCGGTGTCGCGGCGATCGCGCTGGTCGTCGGCGGTGTCGCGGGCGGCACGGTCGGCTACCTGACCGGCGACGCGTCCGGCGGCTCTTCCGTGAACGCGCTCGACGCGCCGAAGCCGGCCCAGCAGACGGGCAATCTGCCCGCCGGTTCCGTCGAGGCGGTGGCGCAGAAGCTGTCGCCGAGCGTCGTGGAGCTCCAGGTGTCCGGGCGATCGGGCGCGGGTGAGGGCTCCGGCTTCGTGCTCAGCACCGACGGCTACGTGCTGACCAACAACCACGTCGTCGAGGTCGCCGCCGGTGGCGGGCAGATTCAGGCGGTGTTCCAGGACGGCAAGAAGGGCACGGCGACCGTCGTCGGCCGTGACCCGACGACGGATATCGCCGTGGTGAAGGTCAGCGGCGTCAGCGGCCTGACCCCGGTGGAACTCGGTCGCTCCGACGACCTGCGCGTCGGGCAGCCGGTGGTCGCCATCGGTTCGCCGTTCGAACTGACGGGCACGGTCACCTCGGGCATCGTCAGCGCGCTGAACCGGCCGGTGAGCGCCGGCGGCAACGGCGACCAGACCACGGTGATGTCGGCGGTGCAGACCGACGCGGCGATCAACCCCGGCAACTCCGGCGGCCCGCTCGCGAACATGGCGGGCCAGGTCATCGGCATCAACTCGGCGATCTACAGCCCGAAGTCCGCGCAGGGTCAGGGCGGCGAGAGCGGCGGCAACGTCGGCATCGGCTTCGCGATCCCGATCGACCAGGCGCGCCGCACGGCCGACGACATCATCAACACCGGCCAGGCGACGCAGACCTTTATCGGCGCGCGAGTGCAGACGGCGCCGACCGGTGGAGCGCAGCTCGGCGAGATCTCGCCGGGCAGCCCCGCGGAGAAGGCGGGCCTCAAATCCGGTGACGTCGTGACGAAGCTGGACGACCGCTCGATCCCCAACGCGGACGCGCTCGTCGCCGAGATCCGCACCCGGGCGCCGAACGACAAGGTGAAGTTCACGCTCAGCGGGGACAAGGTCATCGAGGTGACCCTCGGCGGGCAGCCCGTCACCCCGAACTAGCCCTTCCAGAGACGCTCGGCCGCAGTGCGCGGCCGAGACCAGCTCCGGCTCGAACCCCCAGCGGGCCGGACCCCAAGAGGCCACGCGCGACCGGCTGCCAATCCCGGTCGCGCGTGGCCCCTTTCATTTCGCTGTCCGCCGGACCAGCACGGCCACGAGCACCCCCAGCCAGACGACCGCCAGGCTCACGAGCAGGCCGGTGCCGGTGTCGGCGTCGTGCAGGCCCGGATTCCGGGCGCCGCCGAAAGGCCGCCACAGCAACGGGAACGCGAGCAGCGTCAACACACCGGTGAGCACCGCGCCCGTCTTGACCGGCGTCTTCCAGCGTTCCGGGAGGAACCTGCTCAGCGCGAATCCCACGGCGCCGGCCAGCGGTGCGATCAGCAGGTCGTGCGCCAGCGGGCCGCCGACGAGCCACCCGAGGGTCCCGAAGACGTCCGGTCGCAGCGGGAAGGCGTACTCGGAGAACAGCACCGCGCCCCACGCGAGCGCGGCGAGGCCGGGCAGGAACAGCAGCAGCCTCAACGTCTTCACAGCGTCTCCAAGCGGGTGACCCATTTCGTCTGCAGGACACCCGGCCGGTTCGGGGCGATGATCCGGCACGGGAAGCCGTGGTCGGCGTCGAGCACTTCACCGTTGAGTTCCAGCGCCAGCAGGGTGAGGTCGTCCGCGGTGTGCTCGCCGGGGAGATCGCTGATCCCGTAGAGCCCGGCCTTCTCCAGCGAGAACACGCGGACCGGTGTGCCCGGGGTGCTTCCGGCGTGCCGCAACAACTCCGGCAGGGAGACGCCGCTCCAGCGAGCGGATTCGCTCCATCCTTCGACGCATGCGATCGGCAGCTCGGCCGAAGTTCGCGGGAGGGCACGGAGTTCTTCCAGCGAATAGGTCTTCGTGCCGTTCGCGGTCACCACGGAAAGCCGCCAGCCGGGGTCGTTCACCGCGTCCAGGACGCCCGCCGCCGCGGCGGTCCGGTTCACCGGCAGGCCTTGCGGCCCCTTGTCGCTGCGCCACGAAAGGCCGGAAACGCCGCGCAGCAAAGGAACCGTGGCCCCGGCCGTCGCCACGACGCCGACTCCCGCGGCCAGCCAGGTCGTGCGGAGGAAGGCGCGCCGTGAGGGTTCCGGCTTCCTAGTGAGCGAACGGCGGACGATGGGGAGTTTCACCGCGACGTGCACCAGGATCGAGCCGATCGCCACCCACGCGACCGCGTAGTGCAGCTGCGGGAAGTAGAACGTCCACGGATAGTTCTGCGCGACGTTGAACAGGCCGGTGGCGAGTTCGAAGAAGGCGGCCGCGGAGAGGACGAGGATCGACAGGCGTTCGAGCGCGTGCGGCAGCGAACGGATCACCGGCCGCTCGAACAGTTTCGGGTAGACGCTCCAGAGTTTGGCCAGCAGCAAGGGGATCGACGCGATACCGGCGATCACGTGCGTGCCCTGCGTGACCCGGTACAGCCAGACCGGGCGGCTCGGCCAGCCGAACCACGACGGCGGATGCTGGATGAGATGACTGAGCAGTCCGGTGACGAAGCACAGTGTGAACGTCACGGCGAGCGCGAGCCCGATCCGCGACGTCACCCGCTCCGAAGGGGTGTTCATGCTTTCTCCAGGCAGGCGAACCAGCGGTGGCCGTGGCTGGTGGACCACGCGACGCGGAAGGCGGTGCGGGCGGCGAGGTCCGCGATCGCCTCGACGCCGACCCACGCCCAGGTGAACCAGGCGCCGTTGTCGGGACGCAGCCGGACCCGGTCCTGGCGGAGTCCGCGGCCCGGCGGGTCGAGTTCGACGAGCACCGTCCCGCCGTCGGTGAGCAGTTCCGCCATCCGGGTGAGGAGACGGTGTGGATCGCCGCCGATGCCGATGTTCCCGTCGGCGAGCAGGGCATGCCGCCAGCGCCCTTCGCCGGGGAGCCGGTCGAACACGTCCCGGTGGAGCGCGGCGGCGCCACGGGCTTGGGTGAGCCGCACGGCGGTGGCCGAGATGTCGACGCCCAGCGAAGCGACGCCGCGTTCGGTCAGCGCGGCGGTGAGCCTGCCGGGCCCGCAGCCGACGTCGAGGGTCGGGCCGTCACAAGCGGCGAGGAGGACGTCGTCGCCTTCGCAGGGGATGGCGGTCCAGCGGTCGACCGGCAGGTCGACGCGTTCGCCGGTCGCCAGTTCCAGCCAGCAGCGATGGCCGAGCAGGCCGCGGTCGAAGGCGGTCACCGGACTTCGGCCACCGCTCGGGCGAACCGGCCGTGCGGAGCCGCCGCGGCGACCCGGTGCGCGTCCGGGAGAATGTCCACATCGGACAGTGTGGGCAGGATTCCGGGGCGTAGTCCGATGTCGGTCAGAGCGCGCAGGGTCTGCCTTCCGGTGTCGTCCCGCGACATCGGCACTCCGGCGAGAACCTTGGCGTGCAACGGATCCTTGAGCCCCAGTGCCCACCAGCCGCCGTCCTCGGCCAGCCCGAGGACGGAGTCTTCGGGCCGGTCGGCGGCGTCGGCCAGGAGCGCCGGGGTGACTTGCGGGGTGTCCATGCCGATCTGCAGCACCGATTCCCCCGGACGGGGTGCGTCGGCGTGGGCGTTGACGAGCCGCGTGTCGAACGCTTCCCCGCGTTGGGGGATCACCTCCGTTTTTCGGAGCGCTGAAGCGATTTCCGTGCCGCGGACGGCCTCGCCGAGTTCGCCGGTCATGGCGACGACCACACGTGCCTTCGGCGTCATGAGGGCGGCTTCGAGGGTGTCGAGCAGGGAGGCGGCCGCGATCTCGGCGGCCTGCTCCGGTGTCGCGGGCGGGCACAGCCGCGTCTTCGCGAAACCGGGCACGGGCGCCTTGGCGACGATCAACAGGCAGAAGGTCATCGGCTCAGCACCCGCCCGAAATCCCGGGCCGCCCGCAGGGTCCCCCGCAGCGAGCCGGAGACCTTCGACTTCGTGCCCTTGGCGCGTTCGCCGTAGGACACGTCGAACTCGGTGACCCGCCAGCCCGCGCGCCCCGCCTTGAGCAGCAGTTCGAGCGGGTAGCCGAAGGCGCGATCGGTGACGCCGAGATCGAGGAGCGCATGTCGTCGAGCGGCTCGCAGCGGCGCGATGTCACGGACCGGCAATCCCTTGTACCGCAAGAGCGACGAGATCACTGCGTTGCCGGCTCTCGCGTGCCACGGCCAGACGCCGGGACCGGTCGGCACCCGCCGCCCGACCGTCAGCTCGGCGTCGGCGAGGCCGCCGACCAGCATCGGCAGTTCGGCGAGGTCGAGGGAACCGTCGGCGTCGGCGAAACAGACGATCTCCGCCGTGGCCGCCTCCAGCCCCGTGTGCACCGCGGCGCCATAGCCGCGCCGGGGTTCGTGGACGACCTTCGCCCCGAGCCCGGCCGCGATCTCGGCGGAACCGTCCCTGGAGCCGTTGTCGACCACGATCGCCCGATACCCCTCGGGCAGGGCCGCCAGCACCCCGGGAAGGGCACCGGCCTCGTCGAGACAGGGGAGCACGACGTCAACCTGGTCATCGTTCACGCAACGCACGTTAAGTCCGGGGTGGACGGACGAAAACCCTTGCGCTGCTTACCGAATTCTGACGTCAGGGAAGTTCTTACCGAGTTCTGACGGACCGCGCCGTCAGGCCGCGGGGCAGCGGAAACGCGGTTATGGTGCCGGTGATGTCCACTGTCACCGCCCCTTCCCGCACCGGCCGCCGGGCCGATCTGATCGCCGTGGGGCTCGCGATGCTCGTGGTCGCCGCCGCGATCGCGGTCGGCCTCCACCACAACCGGCCCGGTTCCGGCGTGGTGATCTACGCCTTCGCGCCGCCGCTGTTCGGGTTGTGGCTGCCGCATGTGGGTCCGGGTTCGGTGGCCGCGGTCGTGCTCGCGCTCCTGGTCGTCACCAAAGGTCCCTCGCTCGCCGCCCGGCTGAGCTGGCGTCCGCTGCTCGCGCTCGGCTACGTGACCGCGCTGGCATGGACGTTCTCGCTGGCGATGATCGACGGGTGGACGCGCGGGTTCACCGGCAGGCTCACCACGGAGCACGAGTACCTGCACGAGGTGCCGGGGATCACCGACATCCCGAAGATGCTGGACGAGTTCTCCTCTCGCATCCTGGATTTCCAGCCTGATTCGTGGACGACGCACGTTTCCGGGCATCCACCGGGAGCGACGCTGGTCTTCGTCTGGCTCGACCGGCTCGGGCTGCAAGGCGGCGCGTGGGCCTCGACGGTCGTCGTGCTGATCGGCTGTCTCACGGTGGTCGCGGTGCCGGTGACGCTGTCCGCGCTGGGCAGGCAGGACGCCGCGAGGACGGTCCTGCCGTTCGCGGTCCTGACCCCGGGCGCGATCTGGATCGGCGTCTCCGCCGACGGCCTCTTCGCGGGTGTCACGGCGACCGGGATAGCGCTGCTGGCGCTCGCCGGACGACGGCGGATCCTCGCGCTCCCCGGAGGCCTGCTGCTCGGGTTCGGGCTCTTCCTCTCCTACGGTCTCGTGCTGCTCGGCGTGATCGTGCTCGCCGTCGTCGTGCTGACCCGCGAGTGGCGGATCCTCCTGTGGGCCACGGCGGGGGTGGCCGTGGTCGTCGCGGCGTTCGCGCTGGCCGGGTTCTGGTGGCTCGACGGCTATCACCTGGTGGTCGAGCGCTACTACCAGGGCATCGCGACCCTGCGCCCGTACTCCTACTGGGTGTGGGCGGATATCGCGGCGGTGCTGATCGCGCTCGGCCCGGCCGTGATCGCCGGGACGCGGCGGGCCGGTGCGGAGTTCCTCACCGAGCCGAAACGGTCGTTCCGCGAGCCGGTCACGCTGATCGTCCTCGCCGCGGTGCTGACGATCGCCTTCGCCGACCTGTCCGGCCTGTCGAAGGCGGAGGTCGAACGCATCTGGCTACCGTTCGAGGTGTGGCTGCTGCCCGCGGTGGCGCTGCTGCCGTCGAAGGGGCGGCGGTGGTGGCTCGCCGCGTCGGCGGCCACGGCGCTGGTGGTGAACCATCTGGTGCTGACGAGCTGGTGAGGTGGGCTTCATGACAGAGCAAGGGCGGGTGCTCGTCGTCGACGACGACGAGACCGTGCGGGACGTCGTCCGGCGATACCTGGAGGTCGCGGGCTTCGAAGTCGACGTCGCCGGTGACGGCACCGAGGGGCTCCGGCTGTTCTCGGCGACCGGGCCGGATCTCGTGGTCCTCGACGTCATGATGCCGGGGCTCAACGGGCTCGAGGTGTGCCGCCGCCTGCGGCAGGTGAGCCAGGTGCCGGTCGTGATGCTGACCGCGCTCGGCGAGGAGGAGAACCGGATCGCCGGGCTCCAGCTCGGCGCCGACGACTACGTCACGAAACCGTTCAGCCCCAAGGAACTCGCGTTGCGCGTGGCGTCGGTCCTGCGGCGGGCACGGATGCCGCGGCCCGAACCGGCGGCGCGCGTGATCACCGACGGCGATCTCGCGTTGCAGATGTCCGCGCGGCAGGCGGCCCTCGGTGGCGTGGAACTTCCCCTGACCAGCCGGGAATTCGATCTGCTCGCGTTCTTCCTCACCCATCCCGGTGTGGCGTTCTCCCGGGCCGACCTGCTGGAGAAGGTCTGGGGCTGGGACTTCGGCGACCAGTCCACCGTGACCGTCCACGTGAGACGGTTGCGGGAGAAGATCGAGAAGAACCCGGCGAAACCCGTCCGCGTCGCCACCGTGTGGGGCGTGGGCTACCGGTACGACCCGGTGCGGCGATGATCGGCTCCGGTGAGTCGTTCGGCGAAATGCTGGCGCACGCCTGGCATATCCTGCCGTTCGCGCTGATGTTCGCGTTGCCGGTGATGCTGTTCGGCGGTTTGGCGCTGTACCTGCTCCGGCGCGGTTCGCTGGCCAGCACGATGACGATCCTCGTGCTGATCCCGGTGCTCGCGACGCTGATCGCCGTGCTCGGGATCAGCGGGTTCATGTTCACCCCCGCGCTGACCACGATGACCCTGGTCTGTGTGCTGGTCGCGCTGGTGATCGTGCCGACGGCGCTCGTGCTCGGCCGCGCGATCGCGCGCCGCAGCGTGTGGGAACGGGAGGCGCGGGAACGGGAGCGCGCGGCCGAGGCGTCGCGGCGCGAACTGGTCGCGTGGATCAGCCACGACCTGCGAAGCCCGCTGGCCGGCATCCAGGCGATGGCCGAGGCCGTCGCGGACGGCGTCGTCGCCGACCCGATCGAGGTCACCGGCTACGCGCGGCGGATCAGCGGCGAGACCACGCGGCTGTCCGGCATGGTCGGCGATCTGTTCGAGCTCTCGCGGATCACCGCGGGCGCGCTCCAGCTGACCATGGCCGCCGTGCCGCTGCGCGATGTCGTGAGCGACGCCGTCGCCGCGCAAGCGCCGCTCGCCGAGCAAAAACGCGTGCGGATGATCGAATACGCCGAAGTGTGGCCGGTCGTCTCCGGCAGCGACCCGGAACTGGCACGGATCGTGCGCAACCTGGTGTCCAACGCCGTGCGGCACACGCCGCCGGACGGGACGGTCGCGGTCCAGATCGGCATCGACGGTGGCGAGGCGCTGCTCGCGGTCTCCGACGGCTGCGGCGGGATCCCCGACGACGAGATCGGGCGGGTCTTCGACGTCGCGTTCCGCGGGACGACGGCGCGCACCCCCGAGCGCGGCGGGCTGGCGAGCGGTGGCGGGCTCGGGCTGGCGATCGCGAAAGGCCTCGTCGAAGCCCATCGCGGTCGCATCGGCGTCCGGAACGACGGTCCCGGCTGCCGCTTCGAGGTCCGGCTTCCGCTCGCCCTGCCCTGACCGTGTCAGCGGCGTGTCACCGCGGTGTCAGCGCGGGCCGCGATCGTTGCCGCCATGACGACTTCAGCGAGCACATTCTTCCGGCGGGTGGGGATCACCGCGGTGGCGGCCGCGCTGCTGGCCGGGATCATGCCCGGCGTGGCCGCCGCGGACAGCGGACGGCACCGCCCCGATCTGCGGGCGATGGTCGAGGAGATCGCCGGCTCCGGTTTCGCCGGGGCGCAGCTGCGGGTGCACGACGCGCGGGGTGACTGGACCGGCAGCGCGGGGGTGCGCGAGCTGGGCTCGGCCGCCAAGCCGCCGACGAACGGGCGGTTCCGGATCGGCAGCAACACCAAGACCTTCGTGTCCACCGTCGTCCTGCAGCTGGTGGGGGAGGGCAAGGTCGGCCTGGACGCGCCGGTGGCCGGTTACCTGCCCGAGTTCGGTCTCGACCGGCGGATCACCGTGCGGATGCTGTTGCAGCACACCAGCGGTCTGGTGGACTACACCGGCGCGATCCGGCCGGACGGCACCGTGGTGCCGGGAATCCCCTTGATGGGTAAGGAATTCCTGGACAATCGCTACCACACGTACCGGCCGGAGGAGCTGGTGCGGTTCGGGCTGTCCAAGCCGCCGCTGTTCGAACCGGGAACGGACTGGACCTACACGAACATCAACTACGTCCTGGCCGGACTGGTGATCGAGAAGGTCGCAGGCCGCCCTTACGGTGACGAGCTCCAGCGGCGGATCCTGCGGCCGCTCGGACTGCGGGACACCGTCGTACCGGGCACGTGGCCGGGTATCCCCGGGCCGCACGCGCACGGCTACTACCGCTACGAGGAGAAGCCCGGGCAGTGGAAGACGGTCGACATCACGAACCAGAACCCGTCATGGGCGTCCAGCGCCGGTGAACTGATCTCGACCACCAAGGACCTCCACACGTTCTTCTCCGCGCTGCTGGGCGGAAAGCTCCTGCCCGCCCCGCTGCTCGCCGAGATGCGCAAGCCGCATCCGAAGGGTGGCTACGGACTTGGCCTGTACGTCCAGGAAGCGAGTTGTGGCACCGTCCTGAAGGGCATGGGCGGATTCCACGGTTACGGGACGCTGATGGCCAGTACCCCGGATGGCAGCAGGACCTACGAGTTGTCCATGACCTACGGGGACTCCGCGGCCGATCTGGGGCAGGCCTACTTCAAGGCGGATCAGCTGCTCACCGACAAGGTGCTCTGCGGCAAGTAGGTCAGAGCCGCAGGAACCCCATGTCCGGGAAGTGGGCCGGCGCGATGATCGCGCCGGTCTCTTCCGCTTCCGCGAGGAACCGCTGCCGGGTGCGGAGCGCGAGTTCCGGGTCGACGTCGCCGAGGAAGCCCACTCGCGTGTCCGTCAGCTGCGCGGGTGTGTGCAGGACGTCGCCGAGCAGCAGCAGGCGCTCGTCGTCCGCGGTGATGTCGAGGACGTAGTGGCCGGGCGTGTGGCCCGGGGCGTGCCGCGCCACGATCCCCGGCGCGATCTCGACGATGTCGCCGCTGATCGCCTCGGTCAGCCCCGCGCCGCGGGCGGTCTCCATGCCGACACGGCTCCATTCGCCCGTCCCGGCGGGCGCGATCAGGGCGTCCCAGTCGAGTTGGCCGAAGACGACCTGAGCACTGGGAAAGGTCAGGTCGCCTTCGGGGGCGATCCAGCCGATGTGGTCGTTGTGCAGGTGAGTGAGGAAGACGGTGTCGATCTCGTCGACCGGGCAGCCCGCCTTGTCCAGCGCGGCGGCGAGGTCGCCGCCCGCCCCCATCGGCGGGGTGGGGTCGCCCTTGGCGGGCGTCATCCCCGGCGGGAAGGCGAATTCGCGCGGGCCGAGGCCGGTGTCGACGAGGATGGTGCGGCCGTTGCCGCGGATCAGGTACGCGCCGGTGGGGACGTGCACGGTGCCGTCCTCGTCGAAGATGTCCGGGTGGGCGTCGGGGTCGAGACCCGGGAAGAACGCGAGCGGCAGCCTGATCAGACCGTCCCCGATCGCTTCGATCTCGATGTCTCCGACGGTGATGCCCACCAAAACCCCCAAAAAAGTCGATTCCGTTGCCGGGAACGACAACTCGGCGGAGGCCCGGTCTGTTCCCGGTTTCAGGAACCGACCGGTTCCCGCAGCTCAGCGGTGGCGAATCCGGCGATGCCATCGGCGAACCCGGTTCGCGCGGTGAAGCCGAGCAGCTGCCGGGCGCGGGCCGGGTCGGCGACGACGTGCCGGACGTCCGCCGGCCGGGCACCCCCGGCGATCTTCGGAGCCGGTCCGCCGCAGGCCTTCGCGAGTTCCTCGGCGAGTTCGCCGACGGAGTGGGGTTGCCCGGAACAGATGTTCAGCGGGGTCAGGTCACCTTGGGGCCCGTCAGTGCGCAGCGCCAGGACGTTCGCCCTCGCCACGTCGTGGACGTGCACGAAGTCGCGCTGCTGTTTCCCGTCCTCCAGCACGGTCGGCGCCTCACCGCGCAAGAGCGAGGACCGGAACAGCGACGCGACGCCCGCGTACGGGGTGTTCTGCGGCATCCGCGGCCCGTAGACGTTGTGGTAGCGCAAAGCCCAGACCGTTCCGCCGGTTTGCCGGGCCCACGCCGCCGCCAGATGTTCCTGCGCGAGCTTCGTGGCCGCGTAGGTGCTTCGCGGCCGCAGCGGCGCGTCCTCGGGAACCAGCCGCCAGTCGAGTTCGGCGCCGCAGGCCGCGCACACGGGCTCGAAGCAGCCGGCGTCCACATCGGACTGTTTGCGCGGCGACGGCGGCACGATCCCGTGGATGGGACATTCGTAGCGGCCTTCGCCGTAGACGACCATCGACGAGGCGAGCACCAGCTTCCGGACTCCGGCCCGGTGCATCGCGGCGAGCAGGACCGCGGTCCCGTAGTCGTTGTTCAACGCGTACGAGGGCGCGTCGGACGGATCGACGCCGTGCCCGACGACGGCCGCCTGATGACAGACCGCGTCGACGCCGTCCAGCAGCTCGGCGACCAGCTCCGTGTCGGTGACGTCACCACGCAGGAACCGGTGGCGGCCGGTGTACCCGGGTGGTCGCGACGAACCGTGCGCGGTGCTCAGGAGGTTGTCGAGGACCACCACCTCGTCGCCTCGGTCGGACAGCAGATCGGCGATGTGGGAGCCGATGAACCCGGCCCCGCCGGTTACCAGTGTTCGCACCCTCCCGACGCTAGGGCCGATCTTCGGCGGCGGCCCCGGATCGCGGGCTCACGTCAGGGAATCGTCACAAGTCGTGGCCCTCGGCACCGCGGGAGCGAAGATCGCCCGAAACCGGATACGGTGTGCCTATGGAACGGAGCGCACAACGGCTGGGCCGCGCACTGGTGGTCATCGTGGACGATCGGGTCGCCCACGGCGAACACGAGGACAACACGGGACCGCTGGTCACGGAGCTGCTCGAAGAGGCCGGATTCATCGTCGACGGCGTCGTCGTGGTCGAGGCCGAGACGGCCGCGATCCGCAACGCGCTCAACACCGCGGTGATCGGCGGTGCCGACCTGGTGATCACCGTCGGCGGTACCGGGGTCTCCCCGCGCGACCGCACCCCCGACGCGACGGCCGGTGTGCTCGACCGCCCGATCCCGGGCATCGGTGAAGCGCTGCGCGCGTCCGGGCTCGCCGCCGGCGCGGTGGACGCGGGCATCTCCCGCGGTCTCGTCGGCGTCTCCGGCAGCACGCTGGTGGTCAACCTCGCGGGTTCCCGCGCGGCGGTCCGCGACGGCATGGCGACGCTCTCGTCGCTGGTGCCGTACGTGATCGACGAGCTGTCCGGGCTCGAAGAGGCTTAAGTTTTCAGAGGGCCTGGCCTTCAGGCCTGGTTCTTCGGGGCGGGTCCGGGTTCGGTCCCGGGCTCGCCCTTCTTGTCCTGGTGCAGCACCCCTTCCACCTTTTCGGTGACCTGGCCGATCTTGTCCTCGAACCGGCCGCCGGTGACCTTGTTCGCGCCGGCCGACGCCGCCGAGACACCCTTGGCCGCGACGTCGCCCGCCTTCTCGGCCAGCGGCCCGGCCTTCTCGCGGACCTCGCCCGCGACCTCTTCCGCTTTGTGGATGGCCTGCGCGGCCAGCCCCTTCGCTTTGTCGACGATGCTCATGCGCTGATGGTCCCACCGGCGGGCGGCCCCCGCGACCGGTGCGAAAATGGACGTCATGCCAGGTGAAGACGAAGACAAGCGCCCCTCCGCCGCGGAGAAACGGCGGGTCGACGAGATCTTCGGCGACGTCCTGCCGGACACGACCTCCGACGAGCGAGAGCCGGGGCAGCGTTCCCCGGACTCCGACTCGTGGTTCCTGGAGAACCGGCCGCCTCACCACGACCGGTGATCCGGATCAGCTCGCGCGGTTCTGCTGCGCGCGCAGCAGGTCACGGATCTCGGTGAGCAGTTCGACGTCGGTCGGCTCCGCGGGGCCCGCCTCTTCACCGCGCTTGCGCCGCTCCTGGACGTGCTTGACCGGGAGCACGATCACGAAGTAGACGACGGCCGCGACCAGCACGAAGTTGATCGCCGCGTTGATCACGCCGCCGAAGTCGAGGAACGTGGCGTCGTTCTCGGCCAGGATGTTGAACCCCAGGCCCTTGGCGGCGTCCGATCCGCCGATGGTGTTGATCAGCGGTTTGACCAGGCCGTTCGTGAAGGCCGTGACGATCGCTGTGAACGCGGCGCCGATGACCACCGCGACCGCGAGGTCGACGACGTTCCCGCGCATCAGGAAGTCCTTGAAGCCCTTGATCAAGACGCTCTCCTCTATCACCTGGGACGGTTCGCCGACCGTCCCTTTTCCGTACCGGGGGGACGCAGGCGCCCGCCGCCACAGGGCAGGCGCGAGCTAGCGGAGGGTAACCGTTATGGACCGTTCCAGCGAGGTGGCCGCGACCCGTGTCGCGATCGCGGACGGCAGGGAAAGCAGCACCAAAGGTCCCTTGCTCCCGGCACCGGAGGCCTTCGGATCACGGGTGCCCTGATCGCCCACCGCCGCCACGACGGCCGCGCTGGCCAGCACAGACGCCTCTTGCCCCGCTTCGGCGGCCGCGACGACGTCGACCCGCCGCCCCGGCCTGAGCAGCTCCGCGACACCGGCGTCGGCGAGCCTCACCGGGACAGTTGAACTCTCGGGATCACCCGATCCGGGGATGCCCGCGTCCAGCAGGCGGACGTCCGTCAGCGGTTCACGCGCCCGCGCCGCACCGACGAGCATCCGTCCCTCCACCGAGGACGACAGGCCGGTGGCGCCCTGGGGACGGAGGTCGTCCGGGAGGTCGACGAGGCTGATGTCCTCGGCGCGGAGCACTGAGCCTGCCGGGAGGTCGCGGGCGGAGACGACGGTCGCGGTGCCGGGCGTGCCGCGGGCGGACGCGGGCAGGAACAGCGCGATCAGGCCGCTGAGCAGCAGGGACAGGGCGAGCCAGCGGCGGAGCAGCCGGGCGGGCCTGCCCTGGAGTCTTCGCGGGACGGGCAGCTGATGGAGCACGGGATTCCCCCTCGTCGATCGGTGATGATCTCGACGTTAGGGGCGGGCGCGCTGCCCTGGAAAGAACGAAAACCCCCGGCTGTGGATAACCGGGGACCTGTGGACAACTCGGGACGTCAGGAAGCGGCGGCGGCCGTTTTCGTCGTACCCGTGGAGGAGGATGCGGCGCTCTTGGTCTCCGACTTGGACTCGGTCTTCGACTCCGACTTGGTCTCGGTCTTGGCCGGGGCCGAGGTCGTGTTGGCCTTCGAGTCGCGCGAATCGTTGCGGTAGAAACCGCTGCCCTTGAAGACCACGCCGACCGAGCTGAAGACCTTGCGAAGCGGGCCCGAGCACTGCGGGCACACGGTCAAGCTCGCGTCGGAGAACGACTGCACGGCCTCGAAAGCGTGGTCGCATTCCTTGCAGGCGTATTGGTAGGTGGGCACTGCTGCTCCTTCGTGCATTGGCACTCAGCCGACAAGAGTGCTAACACAACACGGTACCGGGGCATTCCGGCGCAGGTCAAACAAGGTTTCCCAACGTCACATGAGGACCTGGTCACGCCCTCTGTTCCGTACCTGTTCCCCGTCGGGCGCGGCCAGGAATGTGCTGTGGTCGACCGATCGAGAGTCGATCTTCGCTGGCGTGGGATGTGGCATCGCGGGGCCGGCTGCGCTGAGATGACCACATGAGGTCGCATGACGAGTCCGAAGGGGCGGCGGAACTCGGGCAACTGAGAGAAGCCATGTACTCACTGCCCGTGATCGAACAAGCCAAGGGCATGTTCATGGTGTTGCGTACGTGGGGGCCCGATGAAGCCTTCGAAGCGCTCGTGGACATCTCTCAACACACGAACGTGAAGCTGCACGACGTAGCGGCGGTGGTGGTAGCCGCGGGTAGCGGCAACGGTGCGTCCGGGCTTGATCCGCGCGTGTACGACCGCGTTCTCGAAGAGGTCAAGCCGTTCTTTGGTGGACTGCCCGAGGGCAGTGTGTAGCTCGCCAGGTTGCGGTCCACTGGTCCCTGGCTCGGGTAGATGACTCCCAAGCAGCTGTTTCGGTTCAACCAGTAGCCGGGCAGCTATCCCGTCGTAAGACCGCTGCGATGTCTACGATCGTGGTCGTGACGTGGACCGACCGCGTGGACCGGTGGACGCGCACACACCCGCTAGTCTTGGACGTCCTTTTCGCCCTGGCCGTCGCGGCACTGCTGGGGCCGCCTTCGCTCGACATCCTCCTGGTGGCCGACTCCCCGGCCTGGGTGCTGTGGGTGGCCGGTCTTTGCGGATGCGCGGTGCTCGCCGGCGTCGCGGTGCGGCGGATCGCCACCTTGCCCGCGTTCGCCGCCGCCGGACTCGCGATGGCGGTGATCGTCGCGTTGCCGAACACGGTGGTCCGGCCCGCGCCACTGGGGCTGGCGAGCGATGGCGACCGCATGGAGATCCCGCTGTTCTTCCTCCCGACGTCGGCGGCCTACCTGGTGCTCCTGTACGCCGTCGCCGCGCGCCGTCCGCGGCGCGAGAGCCTGCTCGCCCTCGGGATCAGCGTGCTCGGAGCGTTGCTGTGCACCGCTCGGACGGCGACGGCCTACGGCGCACTCCCCGCGGGGTGGCTCACGCTGTTGCTGGCCGTTCTCGCGCTGGTCGCGGCGGTGGCGGGCACCTGGGCCGTGGGCCAGTTCCGGTTCGACCGGCAGAGGCGCCTCGCCGACGAGGCCGTGGAAGCCGCCGAGCGTGCCGCGGCCGGCGAACGTCAGCGCATCGCCCGCGACATGCACGACATCGTCGCCCATTCGCTGGCGGTCATCGTGCGTCAGGCCGAAGGCGGCTCCGCCATCGCTTCCAAGGCACCGGACCGCGCGGCGCAGGCGCTTTCCGTCATCGCCGGGACCGCCCGCGAGGCGCTGGCCGACATGCGGGACACGCTGCGGGTGTTGCGCGAGACCGAGCCGCGGCCCTCGCTCGCCGGGATCCCGGCCTTGGTGGACCGGGTCCGCGCGACGGGCGTCGATGTCCGGCTGACCGAGCAAGGGCGGCCCGACGCGCTGACGGCGAGCGCCGCCATGGCGGCGTACCGGCTCGTCCAGGAGGGCTTGACCAACAGCGTCAAGCACGCGGGCCCCCGAACGGGCGTCTCCGTCACGATCACGCACACTCCGCGGGTGTCGGTGTTCGTCGTCGAGGACGACGGCGCCGGTGCCGGTGATCGGCCGTCGCTCCCCGGCACGGGCGCCGGCCTGAGTGGCGTCCGGGACCGCGTGCGTGCCGCGGGCGGTACGTTCGAGGCCGGTCCGGCCGACGGCGGTTTCAGGGTGCGCGCGGAGTTCCGCGTCGGCGAACAGGGAGCTTCGAGATGACGATCGACGTCGCGCTGGTCGACGACCAGGAACTGGTCCGGACCGGCTTGGCCATGGTCGTCGACGCGACCGACGACATCCGGATCGTCGTCCAGGCCGCCGACGGCGTGGAGGCGGTCGCGAAGCTCGCCGAGACACGGGTCGACGTCGTGCTGATGGACGTCCAGATGCCGCGGATGGACGGGGTCGAGGCCACCGGAGTGGTCGCCGCCCGCGAGAACGCGCCCAAGGTGATCCTGCTGACGACGTTCGACCTCGACGAGTACGCCATCGCCGGTCTGCGCGCCGGAGCGAGCGGTTTTCTGCTCAAGGACGCGTCGGCCGCCGAAGTGCTGCACGCCATCCGCGCCGTCCATGCCGGCGATGCCGTGATCGCGCGCTCCACGACCCGCCGCATGCTGGATCAGCTCGCGGTCGCACGCGAGACTTCTCCGTTGCTGAAGCGGCTCACCGCGCGCGAACGCGATGTGCTGCTGGAGATCGCGCAGGGATACTCCAACGCCGAGACCGCGCAGCGGCTCTTCCTCTCCGAGGCCACGGTGAAAACGCACGTCGGTCATCTGCTCGCCAAGCTCGAGGTCCGTGACCGGGTGCAGGCGGTGATCTTCGCGTACGAGAACGGACTCGTGCGTCCGAGCTGAGCCGATCTCATCATTTCGGTGGAGGGGCCGACGACCTCAGGCCGAGGAATCCCGCCGCGTCGGCGAGCAGCCTGATGCGCATGCAGACAATCGATAAGCCCAACGAAGCGACCACCACCCGCGTCCGCTGGCGCGACCCGGCCACCTGGGGCGGGATCCTCGCGCTGGGCGGCGGCCTCTTCCACACCGTCGTCGCCGGCTTCATGCGCCAGGATGTCTGGGCGCGGATCTTCGACGAAGGATTCTTCAACACGGTCACGCTGGACCCCACGCCCGACCGGCTCCCCACGGCCGAGGCGTTCTGGCTCAGCCCTGGCAGTTTCGGCGTGCCGCTGCTTCTGCTCGGCGGGCTCGTGCTCCGGCACACGCGGCGCGGCGAACGCGTGCCGGCCTGGCTGGGCTCGGGCGTCGTCGTGTGGGCGGTCCTGCTCGGGCTGTTGGGCGGTTTCGACGCCGGAACGATCGCCCTGTTGCTCGTCGGCTCGCTTTTTCTGGCAGGAGCCCGGCGCGGTCGTGGAATCATGAACGCATGACCGAGTTGGGGGATCTCCTGGCCGATGTCGCCGCCCGGGTCACCCGGTACCGCGAAAGCGTCGCCGACGTCCCCGTCTTTCCCGACGACACGACGGGCGTCCGGGAGAAGCTCGGCGACCTGCCCGAGAAACCCGCCGCGCCCGCCGACGTGATCCGGCGGCTGGCCGACGCCGTCGAGCCGGCGCTGGTGGCGAACACCGGGCCGAGGTACTTCGGTTTCGTCACCGGTGGCGCGCTGGACGCCGCGACGGCGGCCGACATGCTGGCGACCGGCTGGGACCAGCCCGCGTTCAACAAGATCACCTCACCGGCCGCCGCGATCGTCGAAGAGGTGGCGGGCGAATGGCTCAAGGACGTCCTCGGCCTGCCGTCCGGCGCCTCGTTCGGTTTCGTGACCGGCGGGCAGGGCGCGAACACGGTCGGCCTCGCCGCCGCCCGGCATCACGTCCTGGCGCGGGCCGGGTGGGACGTCGAGCGCCGCGGGTTGCACGGGGCGCCGCCGCTGCCGGTCGTCGCCAGCGAGGAGCGGCACGCGACGATCGACCGATCGCTCCGCTTGCTCGGCCTGGGCACGGACGCGGTCAGGCCGGTGCGCGCGGACGGCCAAGGAGCCGTCGACATCGCCGATCTCGAGCGGAAGCTCGACGGGCCCGCAATCGTTTGCCTCCAGGCCGGGAACGTGAACACCGGCGCGTTCGACGACTTCGCCGCGGCGACGGAGATCGCCCACCGTCATGGAGCGTGGGTGCACGTCGACGGCGCGTTCGGGCTCTGGGCGGCCGCCGCCCCCTCACTCCGACGGCTGACCACGGGGCTGGTGAAGGCCGACTCCTGGGCGGTCGACGGGCACAAGTGGCTCAACGTCCCCTACGACTGCGGTTACGCCTTCTGTGCCCATCCCGAGTCGCACCGGGCCGCGATGGCGCTCACCGCCGCGTACCTGACCGGCCAGGGAGAGGGCGGGGTGCGGGCGCCGAGCGACTTCGTGCCGGAATCCTCCCGCCGGGCGCGAGGGTTCGCGACGTGGGCGGCGCTCAGCGAACTCGGCCGCTCGGGGATCGCCGAGATGATCGAACGGTGCTGTGCGCTGGCCAGGAGGTTCGCCGAGAAACTCGACGCGTGCGAAGGCGTCTCCGTCGTGAACGACGTGGTGCTGAACCAGGTGCTCGTCAGCTTCGGCGCCGACACGGACCGGGTCGTCGAGGCCCTTCAGCGTTCCGGCGAGTGCTGGATGGGCGCGACCACCTGGCACGGCATGCGCCTGATGCGCGTCTCCGTGTCCAACTGGAGCACGACCGAAGCGGACGTCGACCGCAGTGTCGAAGCCATCCGGAGAGCGATCAGGAATCGAGAAGCGTCGGGAACCGGGCTCACCTAGCGTGACCGTCATGGACATCGCCATTCACGGGAGCTTCCTCCCGCAGACCGACCCCGAAGCCGCACTGGCCTTCTACCGCGACACCCTCGGCTTCGAGGTGCGCAACGACGTCGGCTACGACGGCATGCGCTGGATCACCGTCGGCCCGCCGGGGCAGCCGGTGTCGATCGTGCTGCACCCGCCCGCCGTCGACCCGGGTATCACCGAGGACGAACGCCGCGTCATCGGCGAGATGATGGCCAAGGGCACTTACGCGAGTATCCTGTTCTCCTCCGACGATCTCGACGGTCTCTTCAAGCACCTGCAGGAGTCGGGCGCCGAGGTCATCCAGGAGCCGACCGACCAGCCGTACGGCCTGCGTGACGGCGCCGTCCGCGACCCGTCGGGGAACCTCATCCGTATCCAGCAGCGGGTCTGAAGCTACCGGGTGCGGGCGCGGACGTGGACCCGCTCACCCTGTTCGCCGAACAGGCTGAGCACCTCGACCCGCCCGCGGCCGGTGGCGCCGAACCAGTGCGGCGTCCGGCAGTCGAACTCGGCGGCCTCACCCGCGCCGAGCACGACGTCCTGGTCGCCGAGCACGAGCCGGAGCCTGCCCCGCAGCACGTAGAGCCACTCGCGTCCGCCGTGCGTTCGCGGGTGGGGTTCGGCGTCACTCGCCGGAATCGTCATCTTGTAGGCGCGGGGCCCGTCCTCGTGCCGGGTGAGCGGGATGAGAACCCGGCCGTCCGCGGGTGCTTCGAGCACTCTCGGTGAGGAGACGATCTCGTCGACGCGCAGGCCCAGCGCGGCGATCACCGGCAGCAGCAGTTCGAGGCTCGGTTTGCGCTGCCCGGATTCGAGACGGGACAGGGTGCTGGTGGAGATGCCGGTGGCGCGGCTGAGTTCCACCAGCGTGGTGCCCTTCTTCTCGCGGGCGCGGCGCAGCCGGGGCGCGATCTGTTCGATCGCCGCGGTGACGGTGGGTTGGCTCTCCATGTCGCCAGCACAGCATCTCGTCCCGATTCCGGCAAAGTTCTTTGCCGAAACAGCCAGAAGCTTCCGATGCTGGCGGCATGATCGAGACGAAACGCCTTCCCGCCGGGGTCTACCTCCTGGCTTTCAGCCTGTTCGCGATGGGGAGCGCCGAGTTCCTGATGGCAGGCGTCCTGCCCGCGGCCGCCGCCGATCTCGGCGTCTCCCTGTCGTCCGCGGGCGCGCTCATCACCGCGTTCGCCCTCGGGGTCGTCCTCGGCGGCCCGCCGTTCG
Source organism: Amycolatopsis sp. TNS106 (assembly GCF_019330265.1). Taxonomy (NCBI): domain Bacteria; kingdom Bacillati; phylum Actinomycetota; class Actinomycetes; order Pseudonocardiales; family Pseudonocardiaceae; genus Amycolatopsis; species Amycolatopsis sp. TNS106. The sequence goes on from NZ_CP024972.1 coordinate 7,464,648, forward strand.
CCGTGCTGAGCCTGAAGTGGCCGCGGCGGACGGCCTTGCTGACCACGCAGGCCGTCTTCGCCGCGGCCATCGCGGTCGGCCTCCTCGCCGACGACTACTGGATCCTCCTGATCACCAGGTTCGTCGCCGGTCTCGCCTACGCCGGTTTCTTCGCCGTCGCCGCCGTGACCGCGATCAGCCTGGTGACGCCCGACCGCAACGCCCGTGCCTCGGGTGTCGTCGTCGCCGGGCTCAGCGTCGCCATGGTGGCCGGGGGACCGGCGGGCACCCTGCTGAGCAACCTCACCGACTGGACCGGCGGCTTTTGGGGCGTCGTCGCGCTCACCGTCCTGGGTGTGGTCGCCTGTGCCGTCGGCCTGCCTGCCACCACGTCCGCCGCCCCGAGCCTTTCCGGTGAACTGCGCACCATGCGGACGCCGCGCCTCTGGGGCGTCTACGCGGTCACCATCCTCAGCACGGCCGCGTACATGGTGTCCTTCAACTACCTGGCGGCGATGCTCGCGGACGTCCTGCCCGCGGTCTGGATCCCCGCGGTCCTCGCGCTGTTCGGGATCGGCGCCTTCGCCGGACTGTCGCTCGGAGGCCGGATCTCGGATCGCCGGCCGCACCACGCGCTGCTGGGCGGTGGCGCCGGTATCGCGGTCTTTTCGGTGCTGCTCGCGCTTTTCGCGACTTCCGCCTGGGTGGTCGTGCCGACGGTGTTCCTGCTGGGTGTCGCGGCCTTCGTGCTCAATCCGGCGCTCTACGGGCGGGTCTTCACGATCGCCGCTTCCGCCCCGACCCTCGCCGGCGCGACCACGGTTTCGGCGTTCCAGCTGGGCATCAGCCTCACCCCGGCCTTCGCCGCCGGGGCGCTGAATCTGGGGGCCTCGCTGACCGCGATCCCGTGGATCGGCGCGGCGCTGGCGCTGGCCACGATCCCGCTGGTCCTCTTCGATCGCTCGCGTGATCGCATGCTCACTTGCTAGCATGCGAGCATGTCCCAGGTCGCCAAGCGGCAATTCAACGTCTATCTGCCGAACGACCTCATCAAGCGGGTGAAGCACGCGTCCGTCGACGCCGACGAGTCGCTCTCGTCGTTCGTCGAACGGGTGCTGGAGGAGTACCTGCTGCGGACCAGTGAGGAACGTGAGCGATGAAGGTCATGCCGATCCGCTACAGCGCGGACGTCGAGGCGATGACGCGGTTCTACGAGACGCTAGGCCTCCGCGTCGGGCCGGTGTCTCGCCCCGGCGGCTGGGTCGAGATGCCCGCCGCGGGCGGGATGCTGGCCCTCCATCGGTCCTCCGGCGACGACGTGGGCCGCTGTGAACTGGCCTTCGAGGTCGAAGAACCGTTGGAGGACGTCGCGGAACGCCTGCGAGCGGCCGGGTTCGAGCCGGGACCGCCGATCGATGAAGGTTTCGGTCACTCGTTGCGCGTCCGGGACCCGGACGGGGTGTGGGTGCAGCTCAATCGGTACGACCGCGACCTCTACACGTGACCGAGACCCGGCGTGCGGGTCCGCTGTTCCTCGCGGTGGGCATCGTCGCGCTCGAGTTCGCGGCGGCCGTCACCGGTTTCGTCGCTTCCAGCCTGCTGCCGATCGTCGCCGTCGATCTCGACGCGAGGAGCGATCTCGGGCTCCTGATCGCCGGCTCGACACTGGGGTTGTTCGTCGCGCTTCCCTTGGCGAGCCGCGTTCTCGGCAGGCTGGGGCCGCGCGGCACGCTCGCCGCCGGGATGGCCGCGTACCTCGGCGGGCTGCTCCTGGCCGCGACGGCACGGACGGCGTGGACGTTCGCCCTCGGCCAGTTCTCCGCCGGGCTCGCGAGCGGTCTCTTGGCGATTTTCGGCATCAGCTCGGCGATCCGGCATCTCGACGACCGGCTGCGGATCCGCGTGGTCGCGGCGTCCTCGGCGATGTGGATCGTGCCCGCGCTGGTCGGCCCGGCCGCGACCCTCGGCCTGGAACATCTCGTCGGCTGGCGGTGGACCCTGTTGCTGCCCGTGCCGTTCGTCCTTTTCGGACGCTTGCTGGTCGTGCGCGCCGCCCGCGGCGAACCGTCCACAGAGGACGGACAGCGGCCGATCGCGAAGACACTGACGGTACCGCTGGGAGCGGCGCTCGTCGTGTTCAGCGGGGGTTCCTGGCCGCTCGCGCTCGCCGGGGCGGCGATCACCGTCGCCGGGACGATCGCGATCCTGCCGCCGGGCACCGCGCGGCTCCGGCCGGGAACCCCCGCCGCGCTCGGCGCGATGGTGCTGTTCGCCATCGGTTATTTCGGCGCGGACAGTCTCATCACCGTGCTCCTGACAAGCGGGTTCGAGGTGAGCCTCGGGCAGGCGGCGATCGTCCTGAGCGCCGCCCCGCTCGGCTGGGCGGTGACGAGCCTGGTGGCCGCCAAGTTCACCTCGGCCCGCTTGCCCGTCGTGGGCTTGAGCCTGACCGCGCTCGGCACCGCCGTCCTGACCTTCGGCGGTTCGTTCGCCACGGCTCTCGCCGCCTGGACCGTCGCCGGAATCGGCGTCGGACTCGCCTATCCCGGCCTGTACATCAGAGCCACCACCGCGGGTTCGAGTGGTTTCACCGCCGCGGAACTGGCGACCGCCGTCATCACCGCGGAATGCGTCGGGCAGCTGCTCGGCCGGGCCGTCGGTGGCGGTTTGAGCTCCTCCGGCACCGGTTTGTTCGCCTCGTACGCGCTTTTCGCGGTCTCACTGGCGGCCGCCGCCTACGCCGCGGCACGCCGGGAGTGAATCAGCTCGCCCGAAGATGGCGCCACGGCTCGACCATCGACCGCCTGCCCATCAGCGTGCCCAGCGCGTCCAGTGCCTGTGACAGCTCCTGAAGATCCTCGGTCACCAGCGCCTGCGGTCCATCGCAGAGCGCCTCTTCCGGATGCGGGTGCACGTCCACGAGCACGCCGTCGGCGCCGACCGCGATCGCGGCCCGGCTCAGCGGCAGCACGAGATCGCGGCGGCCGCCGGAATGCGACGGGTCGATCATCACCGGCAGATGCGAAAGATGCTGGACGACCGGCACCGCCGACACGTCGAGCGTGTTGCGCGTCGAGGTCTCGAAGGTCCGGATCCCGCGCTCGCACAACACGATGTCGAGACAGCCGCGCTGCGCGATGTATTCGGCCGCCATCAGCCATTCCTCGATGGTGGAGTTCATCCCGCGTTTGAGCAGCACCGGTTTCCCGGCCCGGCCCGCCGCCTGCAGCAGCCCGAAGTTCTGCATGTTCCGGGTGCCGATCTGCAGCATGTCGGCGTACTCGGCGACCATGTCGACGTCGTGCGGCGCGACCACCTCGGTGACCACCGGGAGCCCGGTCTCGGCCCGGACATCGGCCAGGATCCGGAGGCCGAGTTCCCCGAGCCCCTGGAAGGCGTACGGCGACGTCCTGGGCTTGAAGGCACCGCCGCGGAGGAGAGTGGCGCCCGCTTTCTTGGCCATCAGCGCGGCTTCGAGGGTCTGCTCCGGTGTCTCCACCGCGCACGGCCCGGCGACCAGGGTCGTGGTGTCCGGCCCGATCGACACCCCGCCGACCACGACCGTCGAACGGCCTTCCGGCCGGTGTTCGCGGCTGACCAGTTTGTACTTCGCGGAAATCCGCGTCACCCGTGCGACGCCGGGGCGTCCGCTGAGATTCAGGGTTTCGAACAGGTCGACATCGCCGATCAGCCCGATGATCGTCCTGCTCACCCCACGGCTGACGAAGGCGCTTCCACCGACGGATTCCACCTGGTCGACGATCGCCCACACCTCTTCGTCGGTGGCGTCCGGCGTCATCACGATGACCATATCCACGATCTCCTCTGGGTCGGCGGGCGAGCCTGAAGTCCTCCCGGCCCGACTCATGGTCTCCGTGCCGCCGGGCACCCCACGTCCTCAAACCTGCCGCAATCGGAGAGACGTCACGCCGTCGTCCGGCTGGGATCGTCGGAACAGGTTCACGCGAGGACCGGTGTCCTCCCGCTACCAGCTCACCCGGTTCCACGGCTAGGAGGAAATGGTGTCGAACACCGAGAACCCGACTCGCGAACAGCTCGTCCAGCGGGCCACCGATCTGGTTCCGACGCTGCGGAAGCACGCGGCCTGGACGGAGGAGAACCGGCGGCTGCACGACGAGTCGATCGAGGCGATCACCGAGGCCGGTCTCTTCCGGCTGCGGGTTCCCCAGCGGTACGGCGGCTACGAGGCCGACACCCGCACACTCGTCGAGGTCGCCGCGGAACTGGGCCGCGCCGACGCGTCCCCGGCCTGGACGACCGCGGTCAGCTGGATCACCAGCTGGATGACCGGTCTCTTCCCGGACGCGGTCCAGGACGAGGTCTTCTCCCGGCCCGACATCCGGGTGTGCGGGACGCTCAGCCCGACGGCGATCGCCGGGCCCGCCGAGGGCGGCATCGTCGTCAACGGCAAGTGGGGCTTCATCAGCGGCGCGCGGCACGCCCACTGGCAGGTCGTCATCGCGGTCCTCGTCGAGGAAGGCGCGGAGCCGTACCCGGTCATGGGCGTCGTCCCCATGACGGATCTGCTGATCGTCGACGACTGGACGACCAGCGGCCTGCGCGGCACCGGCAGCGTCAGCACGGTCGCCAAGGACCTGTTCATCCCGAGCGAGCGGATCATCAGCCTGCCGGCGGTCCTGCAGGGGCAGTACTCCTCCACGGCCAACGCCGGGCTGGAGATCTTCCGCGCGCCCCTGCTCCCGGTCGCCGCGGCGTCGTCGGTCGGCAGCGTCCTCGGTCTCGGCCGGGCCGCGAAGGAGCTGTTCCTCAAGCGCCTGCCTAACCGCAAGATCACTTACACCGCCTACGAAAGCCAGCGCGAAGCGCCGTTGACGCACCACCAGGTCGCCGACGCGACGCTGAAGCTGGACGAGGCCGAATTCCACGCCACCCGGCTGACCTCGCTCGTCGACGGGAAGGCGGCCGACGGCACGCCGTGGAAGCTCGAAGAGCGCGTCCAGGCGCGCGCCGACATGGGCGCGACGGTGAAGCTGAGCAAGGAGGCCATCGACATCTTCGCCAACGCCAGCGGCGGGTCGTCGATCTTCTCCGACGTCCCGATCCAGCGCATCGTCCGCGACATCCAGGCGGTCAACCTGCACGCGCTCATGCACCCCGACACCAACAACGAGCTGTACGGGCGCGTGCTGTGCGGGCTCGAGCCGAACACCCTCTACATCTGACGCCCCGAGACCTCCAGGAAGGAAAGTCATGACGACCACCGAAACCGCCAAGGTCACTGACGCGGACAAGGCGGCCATCGCGGCCCTCACCCAGAAGGTCATCGCCGCGTGGGCCTACCACGACGCGGACGCGTTCGCCGACGTCTTCACCGAGGACGGCACGATGATCCTCGCCGGCAGCTTCGCCAACGGGCGCGAAGAGATCCGGGCGTTCCTCAAGGACGCCTACGCCACCAACTACAAGGGCACGCAGGTGACCGGGAAGCCCGTCAGCCTTCGCTTCCTCTCCGCGGACTCGGCGGTGCTGCTGACCCAGGGCGGCGTGCTGTACAAGGGCGAGTCCGAGGTCGCCGACCACAACGCGATCCGCGCTTCGTGGACCGTCGCTCGCCAGAACGGCGAGTGGCGTCTCGCCGCGTACCAGAACACCCCGCGCGACAAGTGACCGTCCGAAGAGGCCTGTCCTTCCCCGGGGACAGGCCTCTTCGATGTCTCAGTCGATGAGGACGTTCTTGTAGAAGAGGTTCGCGTAGCGATTGATGTTCTCCATGCTGCTGCGCGACCCGAAACCCATGTACAACCGGGTCTCCCCGGCCAGGCTGCGGTAGATCCCGAGCCCTTCCGGCTCGCGGAACACCAGCGACTGTCCCGCCTTGGTCAGCGCGCGGCTCTTCACCGTGCCGGTGTTCATGTCGATGCACGTGACGTAGGAGTTGATGTCGGCGGGATCGGCGTGTCCTTCACCGTCCAATGTGTACAGATACTGGCCGTAGATGGCGTACCCCTGGAAGGTCACCGGCACGGTGGACAATGCGGGCTGAGCGAAATGCGCCAGTGGTGAGCTGAAGTTGCCCGCGGCGGCGGAGGCGAGCGGGTAGACGCTGTAGAACATCTTCCCGCCTTCGTTGCGGCGCACCGCGATCCGCTTGTTGATCGGGTCGGTGGCGCAGGTGATCGTTTTGCTGCCGGTGAGGAACTTCTTGACCGACGGCGTGCCACCGTTGACGAACTTGAACCTCGCCAGCGCCGTCCCGCGACCGGTGCCGGTCGGCCCGTCCGAGTCGCATTCCATCCAGATGTAGGAATCGGTGCCCACCGGTTCGACGCCGATCGACACCCCGTGCCCGGCGTTGTTGAGATGCATCGAGCCTTGGATCTCGCCGGAGAAGTTGACCTGCGTGATACACAGGTCGTCCCCGGTCCCGCCGTTGCGGGCGTTCACGATGAAGATGCGCACGTTCTGGTTGTCGAAGGTGAAGCCCTGCATCACGTGGTGCGACTCGTGCAGGATCTTGCTGCGGAACTCGTCGTAGGACGGCTTGGTGAGGTCGAACCGCTTGGACGCCGGCACCGCAGCCGAGGCCGGCCCGGCGAACACCGCGCCCGTGCCGAGCAGAGCCGTCGTCGCGGCGAGACCACCGCCGGCGCGCAGCAGGGAACGTCGGGAGAACGGGGATCGGGGGAGATCCGGGGGCACCTGCTCGGACATGAGCGCTCGCCTTCGTCGGGTTTCGGTCCGATCGAAGGTTGTTCACGCGCGTACAAGATTCGTACAACCAGGCCGCGTGGATAGTGAAAAGGCCCTTGGCGATTTTCTTGGGAAGGGTCTTTTCGACCGGCTGGGTAGCTGAGGAGAACCGCGCCGAGCTGCTAAAACAGCTTCAAAAGCTAGCGCAGGCGTTGGCTGAGGGCGCAGCCGGATGGATGCACCCCGGTTCGCTTTACAGGGTATGGGCGGTGTTCTCTAGGAGTCGCACCAGCCCGCTACCTCCGGCGAGGTGGATGTACTCGGTGCCGTCGTCGGTGTTGGTGTAAGTGATTACGCGCCCGTGGTCGGTCAGGTCTACGGCGGTGATAGGAACGCTCCGCGACCGTCCACGCGCGCCCGTGACCGCCGCGTAAATCTGGTGAATTGCATCGCGTGGGGCGTGCATGAGATCGATGATCAGATCCCGGTCTGGGTCGCCCGCTTCGGGCTCTGGGTGGGCGAGCGGGCTACGGCCGGCCGCGACCGTCACCGGCCGCGCGGGTGGTGTGCGAGGCACGGCAAGATCCCGCACTTCTGCTGACTCGACCGGGGGCAGCACCTCGACCAGACCAGCTGCGAGATAGCGGTGATCCGGCAGCGGTTGCAGGAGCACCGCGTCGTCATCGACCAACACCCGCACCGCGTCGCGGTCACGGGCCCCGGTGAAGAACCCGCCCCCTTCCCGCTTGCTCGCTGCGGGGTAGGCGGTCCACCCGTAGAACTCCCGATCAGCTGAACCCAACACGCGCAACGTGTCGACGAGGAGCGGGTTCACCCGCTGACCGCGCGCCAACCGCTGCTGACCGAGTAGTTCCCAGGTGCCCGCTTCGATCCGCGCCGTAGCCCCGTCTGGCATGTAGTACCCGGTGTTGGTTCCTAAGACCGGGTGCGGGTCTCCAAGGTCGTTCGCGTACCACTGCCACACGGTCAAGAGTGCGAGTTTGGGCAGTACCAGCGGCGCGTCAATGAGAGCCATAGCGCGTGTGTTTTCCTTGCCGTGTCAAGGGAAGGTGGTTAGGTGCCGATGGTGGGCGGCACGACCGGATATCCGGTCTCGGGGTCGATATCGCCGACGGTGATCGGTGCTTCGTCCAGCCCGTACTTACGGGCGTGCTCGGTGTCCTCGGCTTTGGCGCCGCGTGCGCCGGGGGCCATCGCGCCCGGCGCACCCGGGGCACCCGCCCCGGTCAACCGGGAACCCGCCCGACCGGTCTCGCCCGCGCTCGGGCCGCCGAGGACGCCCGCGCCGCTGCCGCGACCCGCACCTGGCACGCCACCGCTCGCGCGTCCACCAGGACCACCCACGGAACCGGGCGCGCCGGGCACGACACCGCCACCAACACCTAAACCGGTCTCGCCTCGCGCGCTGCCGCTCGGGCCGTTCGACGGTGCGGGGATGGTCGGGGTAGATAGCCCATCGCGCGAGGCAGGGTTGTAACCCGAGATAGCGGTGTGATCAGCTCCCACACCGCTACCGGCTCCGACGTGGGCTCCGGTGCCGGGGGTGACCTGTCCGGGGGTGTGGCCGGGTGCGGGAGACGGGGTGAACCCCGAACTACCGACATAGCCGCCGCTGTCACCGTCGCTGCGACCCTCAGCACCCGGAGAGGGCGAGGGGTGCCCTGGTGGCGGGGTCACGCCCTTCTTGGGTGGGGGCGCTAGGGCGATATCCGCGCCGTCGTAGAAACCAAGCTGCCCGTAATCGCCTTGTAAATCGCCTTGGGTCTGCTGGAGCTGGCTTTCGTAGCGTTTATAGGTTGTGAGATTGAACTTCGCTTTGTCGTTGTAGTCATTGATCGCCTTTTCGGTGTCGGTGTCCCACGGCGAGATCACGTCACCGAAACTCTTGTCCGGGCGTGGAGGCATCGGCTTGAGAGTGGCTTTAGTGTGCTCGTAACCCGAGGCGGCCGTTAACACAACCTGCTGGTTACGTGCCATCGACCGGTCTGCGGAATCGGCGACTGTGTACAGCTTGTGGATACGTTCCCGCGCGGCATCCGCACCCGTCCCAGCCCACGAGGACTCTAAGTCGCCGATGATCTCTCGAAGGGTGCCTGCGTGGTCACCCTGACCTTTCGCTGCCTGCTCCGCCTGCCCCGCGGCCTCGTGCCACGGACGGGAGTTACCCGCGTGTACCTGAGCTACGAACGTGGGCACCGGCACAGGCTGGGCACCGACGTCCCCGGCTAACACTTTTCCGGTCCACTCCACGACACCCCCCAACGTGCCGCCCATGGACTTACCCAAGCCGGACAAGGCTCTCCCGACACCCTCTATGCGATCAGACAGCCACGACACGAGCTACACACCCGCCTTAGCGCGAAGACTCGTCAAGACCGAATCCGCAACTGCTTTAGCCGCGTCGCACGGATCTTTCTTGCCTTTCGACTCGATACTCAGGAATGCTGATATTTCAATGGTGGTGTTATCGGTCGCTCCGATACTGATCTGGCAGAATTTGTCAGGTGAACCACCCGATGGAGATACATAGGCGACGGCAGGAAATCCTTGCAGAGAGGCAATTGGCTTCCATACTTCGGCCTTGGGCTTCACGTTTTCGTAGATTGCACTTAAGCCGCCGGGTAGCTTGATGGCGTATGCCATGATGGCATGGCCGCCGGTTACCGTGTTCGCCCAATCGCACCCCGGACCGATCGAATCAGCATCGGCACGTTTGGTTTGAACCGGCGCACCAAGCACCATGTCGATCTGTTCGGCGTTGAGACTGTCCGCGCACGGGTCGCCCGCAAATATCGACTCCGGGAACGGGTTCGGCACTTTCGGTGCGCCCGCATACGGCAACGCTTCTCCTGCTGATGTAGTGCCGGGGACCGTTAAAGGTGGAGGAGTCGAGCTGGTGGGAGTGGCCCCACCGCCCGAGCAGCCTGCGACAGCGAGGGCCGCTGCCGTTGCGAAGGCCATTACGAGATCGTGCCGCCGCATTAGAATTTCCCCTTTTTGACGCCGTCATCAACAGCTTTTCCGGCCTCCTGGTCGTTCTGCGTCGTCCGCCCCAGTGCCGTATTTAGCCGCTCGATCAGTTCTTCAATATAAAGCATCTCAAGGCGAACATGTCCCGCCCCATAGGCAAATGCCCCCGGCTGTCCACCGTTCCAGGTGGCTGCTTTCGTGAATCGCATGCTTACCGGATCCTGAGCAGCGGACTGCATGCGCTCCAACGTTTGTGTTATTCGCTGATCATTTTCCAGGGCGAGCTTTACCTGCATGGCTTTTTCGACCATTCTCGTGGCGTGGTCGCGGTCGAGTCGGAACCCAGGGCCGTGTGCGCCTTGCTGTACTTGGTCATTCATGGCGGCCTCGGCGGCTTTCGCCCTGTTGACGTTCTCAGTCACTGGATCATCGGTGATGTAGAACGCTAGGTCACTCAGCCATGGTGATCTGCCTGTTTCGGTCACGCGTCCACCCCTCGAACCCCTCGCCGTGGTGCGTTGCGGTGCTGATCGGTGCGGCCCATTCAGTCGCGCCGATCAGAGTAGCGGATCGCTCACCGAGCGTGCGCTGTTACAAGAGTGGTCGTCCGGCTACTGGTAGGTAGCCCCACCAGCGGTAACGCGGCGTGCGGCAGCCGAGGCAGAGGTTGGCACGGCGGTTCGTGTCGCTCACCGAGACGGGCGAACGGCGGAGAGAATCTTGCCACCGGCGGTCGGGTTTCCAGTGGCCCAATGCCACCCATGAGGCAGCTTTGCCACTTCTGGGGGCTTGAGGTCCAGTCGCGGTTCGATGGCTGGCAGGCTGCTCCGATCATCACGGAGTCGGCCGCGTTTTCACTGGAGCGTCGAGGCCAGGACCAGGAGAAGACCGACGCCTGGCTGGACAGCGGTCTCGTGTTCACGACCGAGCACGGCACGCCGGTCGAGCCGCGTAACTTCCTCCGGTCGTGGGCGACGCGAGGCAGGAGGGCGGGAGTCCGGTACATCACCGTGCACGACGGTCGCCGCTCCTGCGGGTCGTTGCTCGCGGATCTCGACGTGCACCCTCGGGACGCGATGCGGATTCTCCGGCACGCTCAGTTCGCGGTGACGATGGAGATCTACACCGAGATTTCGTCGGACCAGACGCGAGCGGCGCTCAAGAAACTCGGAGACAGCCTGCAATGACCTGCTGCTGTACAGGTAGCAAAAAGGTCCTTCCCGATTCCCTGGGAAGGACCTTTGACCTGTTGTGGAGCTGAGGGGAATCGAACCCCTGACCTTCTCGATGCGAACGAGACGCGCTACCAACTGCGCTACAGCCCCTGGTGAAGCTTGCCCCTCATTTGAGGCTCCATGAGCTTAGCAGTGGCTCATGGAGCCTCGAACGAGGGGGGTCACTCTCCGGAGGCCCGGCGGAAAGGCCTGGTCCCGGGCTCATCGAGCTCGTGGAAGGCCGGATCCTCGTCGTCGAGGTCGACGACGACGGCTTGGCGCCGGAGGCGGGACATCGGGGACGGCTTGCGTTCCACGACGGCCGGGCGTTCGGTGGCGACGACCTCGATGTCCTCGGGCGACTCACGGGACTCGTGGGTTTCGTCGTCGCCGACCGCCGGGCGGCGCGGGGCGCGGGTGCTGTTGAAGCGGGCGAGGCGGCGCTGCCGGATCTCGTTCTCGATGCGGACCTGGCGGCGCAGGTACACGAGGTAGCCGATGAGGACGGCGTCGACGACACCGTTGGCCCACCAGACCGTCGGGGTCAGGAAGCCGGCGACGGCCGCGGTGGTGACCACCAGCACCAGGAGGGCGATGACGATCCGCTGCCGGAACGCGTATTTGGCGCGCGCGGCGATGTCCGCCGCCTCCGGGTCGAATCCGCCCCGGCCGGGCCGGTAGCCGGTGGCTTGGCGTTCTCTTTCGGGCCGGGCCGTGCGCGAGGGCTGGGGAAGCGGCTCGGCCTCCGGTGCCTCGTCTTCGAGGTCGGCGTCGAGCTCCGCCTCGAGTTCGGCCAGGTCGTCTTCTACCGATGGTTCCGTGTTTTCCGCCATCGCGAACTCCTCCGGTCCCTCGTGGCGTGTGCTCCCGCTCCGCACGACTCGCGCCGCCAAGGCCGAGTCCGTCGTCCGTGCGACCTGCTGGCGCTTGCGGGCGACCATGGGCACGAGAACGACGAGCCATGCCGCTGCGAGCGCGACGATGATCACCGAACTGGGCATCTCCCGTCACCTCCCCCGATCCACTGCTGTAGTCACGCTAGCCACAACAGTCACACACGCCGCGCAGACTCGCCGGTTTCGATCACGGAAAATGCATCACCAAATTAGGTGAATCTCACAGCTTGTGGTAACGCGGTCACCGGAACGGCCCGGTGACGGGGTCAAACGCGCTCCGCGAGGCCCTTCGCGACGAGCCGTGAGACCAGTCCGTCACCGGTCTCCTCCTTGGTGACGGCGTAACAGAAATGGTCCCGCCAGGCGCCCGCGACATCGAGATAGCGCTCGAAAAGTCCCTCTTGGCGATAGCCCGCTTTGGCGAGAACCCGCAGGCTGGGAGTGTTTTCGGGGCGGACGGTCGCCTCCAGCCGGTGCAGTCCGCCGAAGTCGAAGACATGGTCAGTGACGAGGGCGACGGCGCCGGTCGCGACACCGCCGCGGACGATGTCCGACGACACCCAGTAGCCGATCCAGGCGGATCGGAGCGACGCCCGGATGATGTTACCCACAGTGATCTGTCCGGCGAAGCGTCCATCCACCGTGATGGTGAACGGGAGGCATTGCCCGCGCCTGGCGAGGCCGCGCAAGGCCAGCCATTGGGACGGCCACGACCAATACGCGTTGCGATCCGGCCACGGTCCGACGCCGGTCGGCTCCCACATTTCGAGGTGTTCGCGATCCCGCAGCCGGACGCGGCTCCAGTCGCCGGCGTCCCGCAGCCGGACCGGCCGGACGGCGAGGATCCCGGCGGGCACCCGGAGCGGGCCCAGCTTCGCAGGCCACCCCGGATGCCTGCTCTCGATCGGATACGCGACGCCGGAAATCGGTGCGCCCATTACGCCCGCTGGGCGAGGAAGGTCACCTTGACCTGCTCGCCCGCGGCGACCTCGGTGAGGTCTTCGTCGATGTTGATCAGGCAGTTCGCCTCGGCCAGTGACGCGAGCAGATGCGCACCGGACGTGCCGAGCGGCTGCACCAGGTATTCACCGTTGCCCTCGTCACGCAGCAGCTGGCCGCGCAGGAAACCCTTGCGGCCCTTGGTCGAGGTGATCGGGGAGAGCAGCCGCGCGCCGACGATGCGGCGGTGCGGGTTGCGGGTGCCGCGCGCGGCGCGGATCAGCGGGCGCACCAGGACCTCGAACACGACCAGCGCGCTCATCGGGTTGCCGGGGATGAGGAACGTCGGCACCGAATCGGGGCCGAGCCTGCCGAAGCCCTGCACGGAACCCGGGTGCATGGCGACGCGGGTCATGTCGATGTGGCCGAGGTCGGACAGCGCCGCGTGCACCTCGTCGCCCGCGCTTCCGCCGGCGCCGCCCGCGACGACGACGATCTCCGACATCAGCAGGCGGCCTTCGACGACCTCCCGCAGCCGTTTCGGGTCGCCGGGGACGATGCCGACGCGGCTCACCTCGGCGCCCGCGTCCCGCGCGGCCGCGGACAGCGCGTAGGAGTTGACGTCGTAGACCTGCCCGACCGACGGGGTGCGGTCGATGTCGACCAGTTCGTCCCCGACGGACACGATCGAAACCCGGGGCCGCGGGTAGACCAGCACCTTCGCCCTGCCGACCGCGGCGAGCAGGCCGACCTGGGCCGAGCCGATGGTGTCGCCCTTGCGTACGGCGACGTCACCGATCTGCACGTCCTCGCCGGTCCGGCGGACGTAACCCGCCGACGGTACCGACTTGTGCACGGTGACCTTGGCCTGGTGGCCGTCGGTGTAGGCGGTCGGGACGACGGCGTCGGCGAGCGTGGGCAGCGGCGCGCCGGTGTCGACCCGCACGGCCTGGCCCGGCTGCAACCGGCGCGGCTGGCGTGAACCGGCGGCGATCTCGCCGACCACCGGCAACTGCACCGGCTCCTGTCCCGCGGCGCGGACGTCGACGCTTCGTACCGCGTAGCCGTCGACGGCGGCCTGGTCGAAACCGGGCAACGCGTGTTCGGCGACGACCTCTTCGGCGCACAGGAGGCCTTGGGCCTCGGAGATGGCGACCCGGACCGGGCGCGGGCGCACCGCGGCGTCCAGGGTCAGCGCGATCTGATCCTCGACGGAACGGAACTGTCCCGCGTCTTCGGTCTCGGCCGCTTCGGCGATGGGCTCCGTCATGACTGGGGGATCTCGATCCGTTCGTTCGACCAGGCACGCGATGTGGGCCCGTCGGTGAACTGAAGTTCACCACCGTTACCAGGAGTGATGCGGTCCGAAGCCGCGGAAATCGCCCGATCGGGCAAGCTCCTCGTGGTCCGTGCCGCCGGGGTGGTCGCTGCGCCTGTCATAGGCGTGAAGCCTAACCTGACCGCGTGGTCGAGCCTGGCAATGAACACCTGAGCAAAGCGGAGTGGCGTTACCGGATAACCGCCGAACGACGTTCGCAGGTGTCGGAAGTGCGGATGCGGGAGGCGGTGGCGCTCGCCGCCGCGGCCGCCAGGTTGCCGGGGGAGGTCGTGTGCGCCTACGTCCCCTTCGGTACCGAGCCGGGTTCGACGGCGTTGCTTGATCAACTTGTCCACCAGGGGAAACGCGTGCTGTTGCCGATCGTCCCCGACACGCCGGGGCCGCTGGAGTGGGCCGTGTTCGAGGGGCCGTCGAGTCTCGGGCCCGGCAGGCTGCGGGGGCTGCTCGAACCGACCGGGCGCCGCCTCGGTCCCGACACGCTGGGGACGGCCGATCTGGTGCTGATCCCCGCGCTCGCCGTCGACGACGAAGGGGTCCGGCTCGGCCGGGGCGCCGGGTACTACGACCGGTCGCTCTCCTTCGCCGCGCCGGACGCCGCGCTGATCGCCGTCGTGCGGGACGCCGAACTCGTGCGTGAATTGCCCGCGGAACCGCATGACGTCCGGATGACCGGGGTACTGACCCCGCAGCACGGCCTGGCGCCGAGACCGGTAATAGACTGATATCCCGACGCAGTGGTTCAGAAAGGGCACAATGAGCTCTGACGCGCACCTGTCCGATCAATTCGCCGAAACGCTGTCGAAAATGCGTTCCGCGGGGGCCCACGCCATGGAGCTGGCGGCCCTGCGACGGCGTCTCGAGCAGCTGTCCGAACCCGGCGCCGGCCAATTGCCGGGAAACGAGCTCGAACCGCTCGAGGACATCAGCAGGCTCGTCGACCTGCCCGAGCCGGACGCCGAAGAAGCCCGCCGGGTGCTGGACCGCACGGCCGTGCTGAAGCTCAACGGCGGGCTGGGCACGAGCATGGGGCTCACCGGGCCGAAGTCGCTGCTGGAGATCAAGGCGGGCAAGACGTTCCTCGACGTCATCGCCATGCAGGTGCTCTCGACCCGCGAGAAGTACAACGCACGGCTCCCGCTGATCCTGATGAATTCGGCGGGCACCCGTGAACCTTCGCTGGAGTTGCTGAAGAAGTATCCCGATCTCGCCGACGCCGTCATCCCGGCCGACTTCTTGCAGGGCCGCGAGCCGAAGATCACCGCCGACGGGCGGCCCGTCGACTGGCCGGCGAACCCGGAACTCGAATGGTGCCCTCCCGGGCACGGCGACATCTACGTCGCGCTCGCGGTGAGCGGGATGCTCGAAACGCTGCTGGCGGAGGGCATCCGCTGGTGCTTCGTGTCCAACGCCGACAACCTCGGCGCGCTGCCGGACGCGCGGATCGCCGCGTGGCTGGCGAAGGAGAACATCCCGTTCGCGATGGAGACGGTGCTCGGCACCGCGGCCGACCGCAAGGGCGGGCACCTCGCGCGGCGCGCCGGCCGGATCGTCCTGCGGGAATCCGCGCAGGTCCCCGACGGCGACGACTCGTTCGGCGACGTCGGCAAGTGGCGGTTCTACAACACCAACAACATCTGGGTCGACCTCGAACGGCTGAAGGCGCTCCAGGACGCCGACCCGGCGGCGCCGCAGCTGCCGCTGATCGTGAACCGGAAGACCGTCGATCCGGCCGACGCGGCCAGCACACCGGTCATCCAGCTCGAAACGGCGATGGGCGCGGCGATCGGCTCCGTCGAGGGCGCGCGGGCCATCGAAATCCCGCGGACCCGGTTCGCGCCGGTCAAGACCACCGACGACCTGCTCGTCGTCCGGTCCGACGCGTACGTGCTCGACGAGAGCGGGGAGATGATCCCGGAGTTCACCACCACCCCGCCGGTCGTCTCGCTGAGCAAGGAGTTCTACAAGCTCCTGCCGGACTTCGACGCGCGTATCCCTTCCGCGCCTTCGCTGAAGGAGTGCACGAGCCTCTCGGTGGACGGTGACGTCACCTTCGGGAAGAACGTCGTCGTCCGCGGAGACGTGAAGATCACCGGGCCGAAAACCGTTCCGGACGGCGAAGTCCTCTAGCGTCGCTGGGCGATGAACACGTATTCGCGTCCTGGACGATCCGGGGCGTCCCGGACGTCCAGGACGCGAAAACCGTGCTCGGCCAGCAAGGTTTCCAGTTCTTCGCGTTCGCGGAACCACAGCGTCGAGTCCGAGGTGACGACCTCGCCGTCGGAGAACCGGTAGCTGTACCGGAACGACACGAACGGGAGGTTCACCTCGGTGACCTCGCGCCACTGCTCGACCTCGCCGACGCCGGGGACGTCGATGACGTCGTGCGCGGTGTCGGCGGCCCACTCCTCCCACACGCGGCGACCGGGGCGCCGGATCTCGAAGACCAGGTGACCGCCCGGCACCAGCGCGGTGCGGATGCCTTCGAGCGTCCGGCGCCATTCGACGTCGGTCAGGAAGACCTGGGCCACGTTCCCGGTCATCACCGCGAGATCGGCGCCGGCGTCACCCGCCGCTTTCGCGTCGCCATGGATCCAGGTGATCTTCCCTTCCGGGTCTTTGGCCTTGGCGACCTCGAGTGACGCCTCCGCGGGATCGACCCCTACGACCTCCATCCCGCGTTCGGCGAGGAGAACGGCCAGGCAGCCGGTGCCGCAGCCGACGTCGAGCACTCTCTTCGCCCCGAGTTCGCCGATGATGCCGAGGTAGTGCTCCAGATCGTCGCGAGCGCCGTCGAAGGCGTCGTAGATCGGTGCGAGCCGGGCGTGGGCGAAGAGCGCGTCAGGCATTCGGCGACGATAGTTCCGGGACGCGTCCGAGGGCCACGGATTTACGGTCGCGCCGGACTCATCAGGTGCTCGAACCAGACGTTCGGTTCGACGTAGACGCCGACGTCCAGCGCCGAGGAGGCGAGCACCGGCGCGATCCCGCCCGGCACGGCCGTGAGGCCGTCCCGGAGTTCGACGCCGGTCCACGCCTTCCACTGGGCGAAGGTGCCCGTGACCGTCATGGCGAACGGCGCCACCTTCACGAAGCGGGCGCCGAGCCGTTCATGCGTGCGCAGCCACGGATCCTCCGGCAGCCCGTCCGCGCGACGGCGGGCGATGTAGTCCTCAAAGGACAGTTCTGGCTCGTTCTCCTTCCCGGCCGGGCGGACCGGCACGACGAGGTTGCGCATTCCGGTTTCCCAGGCGCGCTTTTTCAGTGCCTGCAGCGCTTTCGCGGCCAGGCCGCCGCCGCGGCGGCCTGGCGCGACCAGTACTTCGAGTGCGACCAGTGTCTTCGTCTCACGGGTGCTCATCAGATCTTCCGCAGCCCAGATCAGGGCTGCGTCCCAGCCGTGGTCCGGCAGCTCCGGGCGTTCGGCCGTCGGGAAGCCGACCGGGACGGCGGCGGTTCTCGCCACCGGTACGCCGTCTTCCAGCAGCACGAGGAAGTATTCCGGCCAGCGGGCCGCCAGGTGGGATGATTTCGCCAGCAGGCCAGCCAGGCCGTGCTGGAGGAATTCGCCGCCGACACCGCCGAGGGCGAGCGCGGGCTCGCGCAAGTCGGGACTGGTGGCGAGGTCTTCGATCACGATCATGTCCTCAGTAGACCCGAGGACACGCGATTCTCACGAGATGGATTTCAGGTATGCGAGCGGAGCACGGGTCAGGCGACGGGGCGCACGCCTGTCCTTGCTGTGGCTGTCTCACGGTGGGCGAGCGTGGCGCGTACGAGATCTGCCCTGTCTGCTTCTGGGAGGACGACGGGCAGGATGAACACGACGCGGACGTCGTCCGAGGCGGCCCCAACGGGCGCCTGTCACTCACGGTGGCTCGGCTGAACTTCGAACTTCACGGTGCCTGCGAAGAGGCGCATGTTCACCATGTCCGGCCGCCGGAACCGGACGGGATCCCTCCCGGCGGGAGCGCCGGCTAGCGCACGGGCAGCGCGCGGCGCCGTCCGGTGATACCGGTGGTGTTGAGGTTGGCGCGCTCGCCGGCGGAGTGCCCGTCGAGGTAGCCGCTGCCGGACAACCGCCTCGGCGGCGC
The DNA here is from genome assembly GCF_019330265.1 of Amycolatopsis sp. TNS106. Taxonomy (NCBI): domain Bacteria; kingdom Bacillati; phylum Actinomycetota; class Actinomycetes; order Pseudonocardiales; family Pseudonocardiaceae; genus Amycolatopsis; species Amycolatopsis sp. TNS106. The sequence continues at coordinate 7,482,769 of NZ_CP024972.1, forward strand.
CGAGCGCAGATCTCCGTATTGCTCGTCGTACGCCTGCTTGACCATCGCCGTCCGGTCCTGGATCACGAGTTCGGCCGACCGATGTCCGGCGGCGGCCGGATGGGTCCGGGCGGCGGTGTCCTCGCTGTTGCGGAGCCGTTCGTAGACCGCGCCGGAGAACCCGTGCAGCCAGGTGCGCCGGTACGCCGCCAGCGATTCGCCCGCGAACACCCGGTTCTCCGGGCGGACCCGGGTCAGCTGGGTGGTCGCCTGCAGCAGCAGGCTCGTGTACAGCAGCTCCGTACGTTCCAGATCGGAGCGGAACCCGAACACCGTCACCGCGGTGACCGACTGGCCGAGCCGGTGCAGCAGGGCCCGGCAGCGCAGCGGATGCGCGATGTTCGTGAGCAGCCCCGCCTTGTCCCGGCTGTACGGGTTGTCGAGCGGGATCATGATCTGGGTGATCTCGTCCGCGGTCGCCCCGGAGGCGGCCAGCAGCGCCTGATCGATGCCGTACCGGGCGATCAGTTCGGCGGCCTTGGTGTTGTACGACTCGGCTTCGGCCTCGGTGACCGCCGGGTCCTCCGCCTTCGCGAGGAGTTTCCGGACGCGCGCGAGCAGCGTGTCATGGTCGGGCATGACCCTCCTTCCTGATTGGGTTGGAGCGGATCAATCTAGGAGAGAGGTCCGACAATATTCGGGTGAGCTGTCGCCGATCCCGGCAAGGGGGCACTATGGCGGTCGACGTGTCGGTGGTCGGTTCCGGTCCGAACGGGCTCGCGGCGGCGGTCCTGCTGGTCAGAGCGGGGCTGACGGTCGAAGTGCACGAGGCGGCGGAGGAGATCGGCGGCGGGACGCGCACGGCTTCGCTGTTCGAAGACGAGGTCCGTCACGATATTTGCGCCACCGGGCATCCGCTGGCCGCGGCGTCCCCGTTCTTCCGTTGGTTCGACCTCGCCGCGCACGGCGTCGATCTCCTGCGGCCGGAGATCGCGTACGCGCATCCTTTGGACGGTGGCCGCGCCGGGCTCGCCTACGAAGATCTCGACCGGACCTGTGACGCCCTCGGCACCGACGGCCCCCGATGGCGTCGTCTGCTGGGGCCGCTGGCCGAACACAGCCGCGAGCTGGCCGAGCTCCTCCTCGGAGACCTTCGCCATCCTCCCCGCGATCCTCGGGCCGCCGCCCTTCTCCCGGCCAGGATCGCGATGCTCGCCGCCGGTCTGGAGCGCCGCCTGTTCACCGGCCCGGAAGCGCCCGCCCTCCTCGCCGGAGTCTCCGCGCACGTCATGGGCCGCCAGCCCTCGCTCGCCGCGGCGGGCGCGACACTTCTGCTCGGCCACCTGGCTCACTCGACCGGCTGGCCGATCGCCCGCGGCGGCAGCCAGACCATCACCGAGGCGCTCGCCGCCGACGTCCGGGCGCAGGGCGGGCGGATCCACACCGGCAGCCGGATCACCGATCTGCGGCAACTCGCGAAGTCGCGCACGGTGATCCTCGACGTCGCCCCGCGCGGTTTCCTCGAAATCGCCGGCGAACTGCTGCCGCCGCGATATCGGAAGGCGCTGGAGTCCTACCGCTACGGACCCGGCGTGGCGAAGGTCGATTTCCTCGTTTCCGAACCGGTTCCGTGGGCGGTGCCGGAGGTCGGCAAGGCGGGCACCGTCCATCTCGGAGGCACGCGGGACGAGGTCCACGCCGCCGAAAACGCCATCGCGCGCGGGGAGGACGCGGACGACCGGTTCGTGCTCGTGTCCGATCCGATGGCGCTCGACCCGTCCCGCGGGCTGCCGGGCAAACGGCCGGTGTGGGCGTATTGCCATGTGCCACAAGGGGATCCGCGAGACGCGACGGAGCTGATCCGGCGGAGGATCGAACGCTTCGCGCCCGGATTCTCCGACACGATCCTGGCGAGCCGTTGTCTCACCGCGCCGGAACTCGAGGCGTACAACGCGAACTATCCCGGCGGTGACGTCGCCGCCGGCGCGGTGGATCTGCGGCAGGTGCTCGGACGGCCGGTCGCCCGGTGGAATCCGCATCGGACCCCGCTCGACGGGGTCTTCCTGTGTTCCGCGGCGACGGCGCCGGGGCCGGGCGTGCACGGCATGGGTGGCTGGCATGCCGCGAAATCCGTCTTGGGCGAGGACTTCCCGGTTCAGCCCAGATAGGCGTCGAGGGTGACGGCCAGCGCCCTTTCCGGTGACGGCGCGAAGCTCGCACCGGCCAGCCCGCCCCACAGCCACAGCTGGGCGAGACCGTGCAGCGACGCCCACAGCGAGGAGGCGAGCAGCCGCGGATCGGTCGTGGGATGCCAGCCGCCGTCCTGCAGTTCGGCGACCATCGCGGCGAAGAGGTCGAACACCGCGCTGCTGACCCGGGTGAGCTCGGGATCGTCCGCGTCGATGAGATCGCGGCGGAACATCAGCTCGAACATCGCCGGATTGGCCAGTGCGAAATCGAGATAGCCGTGGCAGGCCGCGATGAGCCGTTCGCGCGGGGTACCGGACGGGAGGCCGGTGCCGCGATCGAGCAGTTCGGTGTAGCCGCGAGTGGCGACCGCCGAAAGCAGGGCCGCACGGCCGGGGAAATGCCGCAACGGCGCGCCGTGCGAAACGCCCGCGGCCTTGGCGATCCCGCGCAGCGTCACGGCGCCGACGCCCTCTTCGGCCAGGAGGTTCGCCGCGGTGTCGATCAGGCGGGTTCGGGCGCCCACGACCGGGTCTCCTCGTGGACGGGAAGGAGATCGGGGCGCTTCGGCAGGAAACCGTCGCCCGGCTGACGCCCGATGAGCCGGTTGCGGAACCGGCTGACCGCCACCGGGAGGACCTCTCGCGTCAGCCACCGCAGATCCGCGCGCACACCGGGGCGTCCCGCCGAGCCGGGCAGCGGGGCGAGCCAGGCCGGGTCGTGGGAGACGCCGAGCCTGCCGAGGACGTGCCCGGCCAGGCGTCGATGGCCCTCCTCGGACAGGTGCAGCCGATCCGGGCCGAAGTAGCGGGAATCGTGCGCGGCGTCGTCCGGCCAGAGGTCGACGAGGGTCGCGCCGTAGCTGACGGACGCCTCGCGGACGGCGTCGTTCAGCGCGGTGAGGCGCGGGCGCATGCGGTGGCCCATCGGCATGCGGTGGGAGATGTCGCTGAGGGTGAAGGTGACGACGCGCGGCGCGATCTCGGTGCAGGCGCGGACGGCCGTGTCGACGCGGCGGGCGACCGTGCGCGCGTCCCAGCCGCGGCTCATCACGTCGTTTCCGCCGCCGAACAAGGCGATCAGGTCCGGCTGGAGCCTGCTCGCCGCCGGGGTCTGTTCGGTGTGGATCTGGTCGAGCCTGCGGCCGCGGACCGCGAGGTTGGCGTAACGGAAACCGGGCTCTTCCTCGGCGAGACGTGCCGCGACGAAGTCGGCCCAGCCACGGTAGAAGCCGCCCGACGGATGCGGATCGGCCAGCCCTTCGGCGCAGCTGTCGCCGAGCGCGACGAAACGTTGGTAGCCCATCCAGATCTCCGTAACCACGAGTTCACCTTGTAGACACTGTCTATCAAACTGATGTAGACGCTGTCTACTCAGCCCGGGTCTGGCAGGCTGGGGTCATGATCGACGACGTCGCGAAGGAGTACTTGCACGGCGATCTGCGAGAGCTCCGCGAGGTGCTGCTCCAGAAGATCGAAGGGCTCGGTGAGTACGAGATCCGCCGTCCACTGACCCGGACCGGCACCAACCTTCTCGGCTTGGTCAAGCACCTCGCGCTCTGGGAAGCCCGGTACTTCGGCGAGGTCTTCGACCGCCCCTTCCCCGAACCCCTGCCTCGGTGGGACGACCTCGGGCAGCGTGGCACCGACCTGTGGGTCACCGAGCATGAGACCCGCGACGAGGTCGTCGGCCGCTACCGGCGCGCGTGGGCGCACTCCGACGCGACGATCGCGGCTCTGCCCCTCGATTCGCCTGGTCACGTGCCTTGGTGGCCGCGACCGGGGGTGACGTTGTTCGCCGTCCTGGTCCACATGCTCACCGAGACCGGCCGCCACGCCGGGCACGCCGACATCCTGCGCGAGCAACTGGACGGCTCGACCGAGGCGGCCGGCGGGGAGCGTGACGAGGCCTTCTGGGAGACCAGGCGCGACCGGATCGAGCAAGCAGCCGTCAAGTACGCCCGGACAGAACGCGGGCACGATGGGTGAAGGCGACGGCGCGTCGCGGATCGCCCGCGGGGAGGACCCGGCACAACGCGTCGACGATCTCCAGATCGTCGGCTCCGCTCGGGGTCTCCCAGTACGACCACAGCGCCGCGGCGTCCCCGCTGCCGAGCACGACCCGCCGGACCGACGCGGTGACCGATTCGCGCTCCTCGCGCACGGCGGGCGACTCCGATTCGGGCAGTAGCGGACCGCGGAAGGCGTTCGCGGCCCCGGCGACGTCGCCCCGTTTGAGGGCCGCGCGGACCCGCAGAAAATCGGCGTCGACCTCGGCGGAAAGCCGGTACGGCCGCGTCTGCACGATGTCGGATCCGAGCTGCGTCCGCAGCCGGTGGATCTCCGCGCGCACGGTCACCGGGTTGCCGCTCTCGCCGTAGAGCAGCAGGGCCAGCCGCTCCGCCGAAAGGCCGCCAGGATGCAGCGCGAGCAACGTGAGGATCTCCGCGTGCCGCAAGGTGAACGGCACCTCGCGACCGTCCACTGTGGTCGATGGAGGTCCGTCGGTGAGGAACTCCAGCGCGAGCCGCGGACGCCTCGACGGGACCCGGTTCCGCAGGCGCAGCAGGTAGCCCTCGCTCAACGGCTCCACCGTGCCGAGCCGTCCGTCGGGCAGGGTGACCGCGCCGCCGCCCGGCCGGATGTCCACAGTGGAGGGAAGATCGCCACAGGCTTCGGCCGCCAGCACACGTCCCTTCGCGGAAAGCAGGGCACCCGGCGCGCCGCGCAACGCTTCCAGGTGAGTCATGTTCGCGGCTCGCAGCCGCTCGTCGCGCATCGCGAGCCGGGCCCGCAACTGGCCTTCGGCGAGCTGTGCGGCCGCCGTGACCAGCGCGAGCATCGCGGGATGGACGGTGCGCAACGGGCCGCTGACGTCGATCGACCCGAGCAGCGCGCCGGACTCCGGATCGCGCACGGGCGCGGCCGCGCAGGTCCAGCCGTGATAGGTGCGCACCAGGTGTTCGGCCGAATAGATCTGCACCGGTTCCCCGGTGGCGAGCGTGGTGCCCATCGCGTTCGTCCCGATGACGTCTTCACTCCACCGGGTGCCTTCGGCGAGCATCACGCCGTCCGCGCGCCGCAGCACGCCCGCCGCGCCCTCACGCCACAGGATGTGCCCGGCGGCATCGGTCACGATCATCATGTGCTCGGCGTCGTCGGCGATGCTCACCAGCGTCTGCCTCAGGATCGGCAGTACCGGGGCCAGCGGATGCTCCTCCCGGAGACCGCTCACCTCACCGGAGTCGTAGACCAGCGGCGCGACGCCCTTGTCCGGGTCGACGCGCGCGGCGAGCGAGCGATTCCACGAAGCCGACACGATCGACCTGGGGGAACGCGGCGCGGGAACACCGGAGAGGACGGCGTCGTGGACGTCCTTCAGCAGCCGCGCGTACGCCTGAGGGTCACGCGGCGACGCTTCACCTCCGGGCAGCTCCGCCACGTTTCCGAGAATAGGTGACCGTGCTCACTTCGGTGCAACGTGCGTGCAACCTCACCCGCCCTAGCTTCGCCGTCATCCGTCACCCCTAGCGATGAGGCAGGAAAGATGGCCAAGTACGCGGCACCGAACACCGAAGGCAGCGTCGTCAGCTACGAATCGCGCTACGACCACTACATCGGAGGCGAGTACGTACCGCCCGCGAGCGGTCAGTACTTCGAGAACCCCACCCCGGTGACCGGACAGGTGTTCACCGAGGTCGCCCGCGGCACCGCCGCCGACATCGACCGCGCGCTCGACGCGGCCGAAGGCGCGGCCGCGGCCTGGGGCCGGACGTCGGTGGACGAACGCGCGAACGTGCTGCTCCGGATCGCCGACCGGATGGAACAGCACCTCGAGGCGATCGCCGTCGCCGAATCGTGGGAGAACGGCAAACCGGTCCGCGAGACCCTCGCCGCCGACGTCCCCCTCGCGATCGACCACTTCCGCTACTTCGCCGGCGCCCTGCGCGCCCAGGAGGGCGGCATCTCCCAGATCGACGACAACACCGTCGCCTACCACTTCCACGAGCCGCTCGGCGTCGTCGGCCAGATCATCCCGTGGAACTTCCCGCTGCTGATGGCGGTCTGGAAGCTCGCGCCCGCGCTCGCCGCGGGCAACGCGATCGTGCTCAAACCCGCCGAGCAGACCCCGGCGTCGATCCACCTGCTGATGTCGCTCATCGGCGATCTGATCCCGCCGGGCGTGCTGAACATCGTCAACGGTTTCGGTGTCGAGGCGGGCAAGCCACTCGCGTCGAGCAACCGCGTACGGAAGGTCGCCTTCACCGGCGAGACCACCACCGGACGGCTGATCCTGCAGTACGCCAGCGAGAACATCATCCCGGTCACCGTCGAACTCGGCGGCAAGAGCCCGAACATCTTCTTCGACGACGTCGCCGCGGCCAACGACGCGTTCTACGACAAGGCGCAGGAAGGGTTCGCGCTGTTCGCGCTGAACCAGGGCGAGGTCTGCACCTGTCCGTCACGGGCGCTGATCCAGTCCGGTATCTACGACCGGTTCCTCGGCGACGCCGTCGAGCGGGTCAAGAAGATCAAGCAGGGCCACCCGCTCGACACGGAGACACAGATCGGCGCGCAGGCCTCCAACGACCAGCTGGAGAAGATCCTTTCCTACATCGACATCGGGCAGAAGGAAGGCGCGAAGATCCTCACCGGTGGCGAGCGCAGCGACCTCGGCGGCGAACTCTCCGGCGGCTACTACGTGCAGCCGACGGTCTTCGAGGGCGACAACAAGATGCGGATCTTCCAGGAGGAGATCTTCGGGCCGGTCGTCTCGGTGGCGAAGTTCGACGACTACGCCGACGCGCTGAAGATCGCCAACGACACGCTGTACGGCCTCGGCGCCGGTGTCTGGTCGCGCGACGGCAACACCGCCTACCGGGCCGGCCGCGACATCCAGGCGGGCCGGGTTTGGGTCAACAACTACCACGCCTACCCGGCGCACGCGGCCTTCGGCGGCTACAAGGCGTCGGGGATCGGGCGCGAGAACCACAAGATGATGCTGGACCACTACCAGCAGACCAAGAACATGCTGGTGTCCTATTCGGACAGTGCGCTCGGGTTCTTCTGATGGCCGAGCGGGTCGGCCTGACACCGGCCGCCGCGGAGCTGCTGCGGCGGCTGGTGTCGCTCCACGGGCCGGTGATGTTCCACCAGTCCGGCGGATGCTGCGACGGGAGCGCCCCGATGTGCTACCCGGCAGGCGAATTTCGCACCGGGGCGTCCGACGTCCACCTCGGTGACCTGAGCGTCGAGGGCATCGACGACGTTCCGGTGTGGATGTCGGGCCCTCAGTTCGAGTACTGGAGGCACACGCATTTGACGATCGACGTCGTTCCGGGCCGGGGGAGCGGATTCTCCTTGGAGGCGCCCGAAGGGGTCCGCTTCCTGGTCCGCTCCCGGTTGTTCAGCGATGAGGAATCGGCTGAGCTGAACGGCCCAGCAACGCGATGAGCCGGTCGCCCGGTCCGACGCCCGGCGGTGCCTCGACAGCGTGGTCGAAGGCACCGCCGGGCCCGCGTACCGGCATCACGTCGGGGTAGCGGCTCGCCACTTTCAACGCGGCCTCGGCGAGCTCGTCGTCCCAACGGTGTTCACGGCCGAGCGCGGTGTCGAGGTCCCAATGGTGGGTGAGCGTGTCGACGAACAGCACGGCCAGCGCGTTCTTTCCCGGGAGTGCGCCGAAGCTCCCGAAGTCGAAGGTCTTCTCCAGCGCTTCGCCGTCGAAGGCCGCGAGGAACTCGGCGGAACTCTCTTCGTAGGACCTGGCGAGGTCGTCGTCGGCCCACGACCGGGCCTTCATCGGGTGACCGGTCGCCTGCGCGGTGCGGGAATCGTGCCCCTCGATCAGGTGTTTCACGATGTCGCGGACGGTCCACTCGGCGCAGGGGGTCGGGCGGTCCCAGTCGTCCGTGCGGATTCCGGCGATCGTGACTCCGGCGGCGCGATGCGCCCTTGTCGTGAGCGTGATGAGATCCATGGCAGCAATGTATACGAACGATCGTGCTATATTCTAGGGTGTGAGCACTCTCGAAGTGAACGAGGTCTTCGTCGGGCGTCCGTCGGTGCTGGGGATGAAGCGCGACGTCCCCGTGTACAGCGCCATCGCGAAGTCGCGGGTGGAAGCGCCGTCCCTGAAGCTGGACCAGATCAATCTGGCCGGTGACGACCAGGCGGACCGCACGGTCCACGGCGGGGTCGACAAAGCGGTTTACGTCTACCCGGCAACGCACTACGCGGCCTGGGCCGAGCAGGGCTTCCCGGTGGTCGCGGGCGACTTCGGGGAAAACGCGTCGGTGACGGGCGCCGATGAGTACGAAGTGCGCGTCGGCGACGTCTGGGCCTGGGGAGACGCGCTTGTCCAGGTCTCGCAGCCGCGCACGCCGTGTTTCAAGCTCGCGATGAAGACCGGGCGCAAGGACGTCATCCCGGCCATGATCGATTCCGGGCGCAGCGGCTGGTACCTGCGGGTACTCCGGACCGGCGAAGTCCCCACTTCGGGGCGCATGACGCTCGAAGAACGCGATCCGGTGAATCCGACGATCGCCGAGGTCTACGTCGCCTCGTTCACCAACGTCGGCCGGCTGGATGACGACCGTCGCGACGCGTACTGGTCGCTGCTGGACCGGGTGCTCGCGGCACCGGCGCTTTCCCGGCAGTACCGTGACGGCCTGGAATCGGCGAAGCGGCGGCGAGAGGAACGGAATGCCGGTTGACGGCCGGGTTGCCCGAGGCGACGCGACGAGGCGGATCGTGCTTCGGCGCGCCGTCGACATCGCGTCCGTCGAAGGGCTCGACGGGTTGTCCCTCGGCAGGCTCGCCACCGAACTGGAACTGAGCAAATCCGGCGTGTTCGCGTTGTTCGGTTCCAAGGAGGAACTGCAGCTCGCGGCGGTCGAGACGGCGAGTGCGATCTTCGCGGAGAACGTCGTCGAGCCGACACTGCGCGTCGAGCAGGGGATCGCGCGGTTGCGCGCGCTGTGCGTGAACTGGCTCGACTACTCGGAACGCCGGGTGTTCCCGGGCGGCTGTTTCTTCTTCAACACCGGCGCCGAGTTCGACGCGCGGACCGGCCGGGTCCACGACGCGGTCGCGAACGCGAGCCGTGCTTTCGCCCAGTTCATCCGGTCCACCGCGGTCGAAGCGCGGAAAGCCGGGCATCTGCGTGAGTCGGTCGACGTGAACCAGCTGGCCTTCGAGCTGAACGCGCTCGGACGGGCCGCGAACGCCGATTCGGTGATGTTCGGGGGCACGGAGCCCTACGCGCTGGCCCGGGCCGCCATCACCGCCCGTCTCGACGCCGCGGCGGTGCTATGAACGGGCCGTTCCTGGCAAATTTCGCAAGGAACGGCCCGTTCATAGCGCGCTACTTCCAGTCGACCTGCGTGGACCGATAGAAGTCGATGCCCTGCTGAACCCAGCGCGGGCTCTGCTTCGCCAGCCGGAGCCGGTAGGCGTCCCAGGTCCGGGAGTCCTTCGGCGACCAGCCGATCTCGGCGTACCCGGGAAGCCTCGGGAACGCCATGAATTCGATGTGGTCACTGGTGATCAGCGTTTCCGACCACAGCGGAGCCTCGACGCCGATGACGTTCTTCTCCGACACGCCCTGCAGATACGTGGCCGGATCCCAGTCGTAACCGGTCTTGACCTCGATCAGCCCGGCCCAGCTCAGCCCGAGCGGCGTCTGCGGGTGGTACTTCATGTCGAGGTACGCCTTGTTCGCGGGCGACATCAGGATCTTGTTGCCCCGCGCCGCCGCCGCGGCGACGTGGGCGTCCGTCCCGGTCGTGCCCCAGAACTGCGGGACGGCCGAAAGCGGCGGATTCGTCTTGGCGATGTCGTGCCAGCCGGTGATCGTCTTGCCGTACTTGGCGACGATCGGATGCACCTTCGTGGCGAAGGTCTGGTAGTCCTCCGGCGTGGTCGAGTGGGCCTCGTCGCCGCCGATGTTGATGTACTTCCCGGGGGTGATCGCCGACAGTTCGCGGATGACGTCGTCGACGAACTTGTAGGTGATGTCCTTGCCGATGCACAGCGAGCTGTAGCCGACCTCGATGTCGGTGCGCGGCGGTATCGGCTTGCCGTCGCAGTTCAGTTCGGCGTAGGAATACTGCGCCGCGTTGGTGTGCCCCGGCATGTCGATTTCGGGAACGATCGTGATGTGCCGCGAAGCCGCGTAGCGCACCAGGTCCTTGTACTGCTCCTGCGTGTAGTAGCCGCCGGGAGCGCCGCCGACGGCCGTCTGGCCGCCCACGGTCGCCAGTTTCGGCCAGCTCTTGATCTCGATCCGCCAACCCTGGTCGTCGGTCAGGTGCAGGTGGAGCGTGTTGATCTTGTACTGCGCGATCTGGTCGATGTAGAGCTTGACCTGCGCCGGCGTGAAGAAATGCCGGGCGACGTCGAGCATCGCGCCGCGGTACCCGAAGCGCGGATAGTCGAGCACCGTGCCGCCCGAAACCACCCACGATCGCTTCTGGACGGTCTTCGCCTCGATCGCGGACGGGAGCAGTTGGCGCAGGGTCTGCACGCCGAGGAACAGGCCCTTGTCGGTGTTCGCCTTCAAGGTCACGCCGGAGCGCGACACCTTGAGCTGGTAGCCCTCGGTGCCCACGCGGCCGCTCGCGTGGCCGGTCTCGAGCGAGATGGCGGGGCCGCCGCCACGGTGACCGCTGACGACGGGCAGCCGGTAGCCGGTGGCGGGCCGGAGCAGGCCTGCCAGGTACTCGGCGACCTGCCTGCCTTCGCGGTCGGTGCGGATGACGGTCGCGGGACCGAGCCGGAAGTCGGAGCGGGGATCGGGTTTCGCGTCGACCGGCGCCGGGACGACGTCGGTGACGGTCCGTTCGGCCTTCGCGTGCCACCCGGCCGCGGAATCCGCGTTCGCCGTCGCGGGCAGGCCGAGCGTCACGAGACTCAGGACCGCCAAGCCGAGCACGGTTCTGGACAGGCGTTTACTCATGGAGCACCTCCGGTCGGATAACTGGAGACTCTCTTCCTTGAGAAGGTATAGACCAATAGGGCAAACACGACAACACCCGATCGGACCAGTACGCCGTACCGATCACCGGTCACTCGCCGCGCAGAACCGCTTTCAGGGCATCGAGAACACTCGCGTCTTCGATCGTCGAAGGCACCTGCTCGTCGCGGCCGTCGGCGATCCCGCGCATGGTCTTGCGCAGGATCTTCCCGGACCGCGTCTTCGGCAACGCGTCCACAATGGACACGTCGCGGAACGCGGCGACCGGGCCGATGTCGCGGCGTACCAGTGCGACCAACTCGGCCTTGAGCGTTTCCGCGTCGACGTCGGTGCCCGATTTCAGCACCACGAAGCCGCGCGGAAGCTGCCCCTTCAGCTGGTCCCGGACCCCGATCACCGCGCATTCGGCGACGGCGGGGTGCGACGCCAGCACGGCTTCCATCGAACCGGTCGAAAGCCGGTGGCCGGCGACGTTGATGACGTCGTCGGTGCGGCCCATGACGAACAGATAGCCGTCTTCGTCGACGTATCCGGAGTCACCCGTCAGGTAGTGCCCTTCGTACCGCGAAAGGTATGCCTCGCGATACCGCTCGTCGTCCTGCCACAACGTCGGCAGCGAACCCGGCGGGAGCGGCAGCTTGATGGCGATGGCGCCCTCCCGCCCGGCGGGGAGCGGGTCGCCCGCCTGGTCCAGGATCCGTACGTCCCAGCCCGGCACCGGTTTCGTCGCGGAACCGGGTTTGACCGGCATCGGTTCCAGCCCGCGCGGATTCGCCGCGATCGGCCACCCGGTCTCGGTCTGCCACCAGTGATCGATCACCGGCACCCCGAGTTTCCCGTGCGCCCAGTGGTATGTCTCCGGATCGAGCCGTTCCCCGGCCATGAACAACGTCTTGAACCCGCCGAGCTGGTATTTTTCGATTTCGGCCGCGTCCGGATCGACCTTCTTGATCGCCCGCAACGCCGTCGGCGCGGTGAACAACGCCTTCACCCCGTGATCGGCGATGACCCGCCAGAACGCGCCCGCGTCCGGGGTATTTACGGGTTTGCCTTCGTACATGATCGACGTTGCCCCGATGAGGAGCGGCGCGTACACGATGTAGGAATGGCCGACGACCCAGCCGACGTCGGACGCCGTCCACCAGACGTCACCGGGCTGGATGTCGTAGATCGCGCCCATCGACCAGGCCAGTGCGACCGCGTGCCCGCCGGTGTCGCGCACGACGCCTTTCGGCTTCCCCGTCGTGCCGGAGGTGTACAGGATGTACAGCGGATCGGTGGCCGCGACCGGCACCGGATCGGCGGGGGAGGCCTTCGCGACGAGTTCAGTCCAGTCGGCGTCGCGTTCGCCCAGTTCGGCGCGGGCGCGCTCCCGCTGCAACACCACGACTTTGTCCGGTTGATGGACGGTGCCCGTGAGCGCTTCGTCGATGATCGGCTTGTATTCGACGATCCGCGTCGGTTCGATCCCGCACGACGCGGCCACGATGACCTTGGGTTTCGCGTCCTCGATCCGCGCCGCGAGCTCCTTGGGCGCGAAGCCGCCGAACACCACCGAGTGCACCGCGCCGAGCCGGGCGCACGCCAGCATCGCGACCGCGGCCTCGGGGACCATCGGCATGTACACGATGACGCGGTCGCCCTTCCCGACGCCGAGAGACGCGAGGGCGCCCGCGAACCGAGCGACTTCGTCCAGTAGTTCCGCGTAGGTGAACCGGCGTACCGAATCGGTGACGGGAGAATCCCAGATCAGCGCGGTCCGCTCACCGCGGCCGTCCCGCACGTGCCGGTCGAGCGCGTTGAACGCGGTGTTCAGCTCCCCGTCCGGGAACCAGCGGTAGAAAGGCGCCTTCGACGCGTCTAGGGCCCGCGTCGGCCGACGGGTCCAGTCGATCGCCTGCGCGGCTTCGAGCCAGAAACCCTCAGGGTCATCGAGGCTCCGCTGGTACGACTCGGCGTGCATCGAATGCTCCTTCGCGTTCGGGTACCGGACCCCATCATGGACTTCCGGACGGGCCGATGCCCGGTGGTAACGGCGGGGAGACGCCCGCGACAACCCGGCAACCCTGTGCGGGCATGGAGCGTCCTAAGCTGGACCAAGGGAAAAACCGCCGGAAACGGCCTCGACGAGCGAGGGGAGCAGGGTCCATGGGACTAGCGAGCGCGCTGCTTTCGTTCGCGCACAGCCTGTTCGGACCAGGGATCTGGCCTGGGGACTGGGTGTGGGCGACGAGCACCGCGGGAGCGCTGGTCGCGCTGCTGCCCGCACTGGGAGCGATGGTCGTCGCGATCATCCGCAAAGGCACCGGCAACCGCTACGACGTGGTGACCCTGTCCATCTTCGGCGGGATCGGCGTCGTCGCCGTCTTCCTGCTGCCGTGGCTGCTGGCCACCGGGGTTTCGCAGACGTACCAGGAGGCCGCGTCCAAATCGGGCGGTAAGTCCGGCTTCTCCAGCAGTGACCTGGCGACCTTCAACGCCGACTACAGCCCGCTGATCGGGAAGCAGAGCGAGTACCTCGGCCGAGGCCAGAACGTGTACGAGGTCCTGTTCTACCCGAACGGGATGCAGCTCAGTTACATCTTCTACCTGATCCTCCTGGTCGGGCTGCCGGCGCTGTCGCTGCTGTTCGTGATGCTGCAGGCGCGCACCGCGTTCCGTCGCGGCCCCAAGTGGCCCTCGCGGTTCTTCTGGATCCCGTTCGTGCTGATGGTGCTGGCGAGTGTCGGCATGGGCGCGAACACGGCCGTGCACTTCTGGCTCGGGTTCCTGCCGTTCAGCGTGCTGGGCCTGATCCCGGTCGCGCTCGTCGGCCCGCCGCCGTGGTCGGTGATCAACCGGCCCGACCCGCAGCCCAGGCAGAAGATCGAGCCGTACCGCCCGGAGCCGCCCGCCCCGAAACCGCAGCCGCAACTACCGCCCCCGCCCGCCAAGCAGTATCCGGCGACCGCGCTGGCACAGGCGCCCGAACCGCCCGCGCTGGCCGCGGTCCCGGGCCCGATCCCGCCGCCCCCGGGTTCCCGCAACTCCGGCGGCAGCCGCTACAAGCGCGTCCGCCGGCTCGGTCACGGTGGCTTCGGCACCGTGTGGGAAGCGGTCGACACCCAGCTCAACCGCACGGTCGCGCTGAAGATCGCGCACGCGCCGGACCGGGACACCGAAGAGCGCATGCAGCGCGAGGCCAGGGCACTGGCCGTGGTGAACCACCCCAACTGCGTGAAGGTGTACGACCTGGTCGAGGAACCCGACGGGCTCGCGCTGGTCATGGAGTACCTCGAAGGGCGCTCGCTGGCCGAGATCGTCGACTCGCAGGGTCCGCTCGACGACATCGCCGCCGGACGGCTCTGGTCGACCATGGCCGGCGCGCTCGCCGCGGCGCACGAGAAGGGTGTGCTGCACCGGGACCTCAAGCCGTCGAACATCATCCTCGACCGCAACGGGCTCGCCCACCTCATCGACTTTGGCATCGCCCGCAGCCAGGGCGACTCGAAGATGACCGCGACCGGGATGATGATCGGCACGCCGGACTTCGTCGCTCCCGAGCAGGCGATGGGCTCTCCGGCCAGCCCGGCTTCGGACGCTTGGCAGCTCGCCGCGACGGTCAGCTACGCGCTCTCGGGCCAGCCTCCGCGCGGCACCCGGGAGACCCCGATGGCCGCGCTGATGGCCGCCGCCCGCGCCGAACCGGTGTCGAAGCTGCCGAACCGCAGCGCGCACGCGCGCATCCTCATCGCGTCGCTCGACCAGGAGCCCCGCCGCCGTCCGACGCTCACCGCCGTGCGCCGTGACGTCGAAGGCTGGCTCGCGCGCGCGGGCAAGTCGCCGGACGGCCCGGTGACGCAGATCGTGCCGCGCCGCCCCCCGCAGTCGCAACCGCAGCCCCACCAGCAGCCGCAGAAGCAGGCCCAGCCCCAGCGTCACCCGCGCTGACCTGCGGAGAGAGAGCAAGGGACCTTTGCTCGCGTTAGTTAGCGTACTAACGAACGCGAGCAAAGGTCCCTTGCTCTCTCTCAGTCGATGATGACCCAGGTCCCGCCCCGCCAGCCCATGGTGAAGATCTTGGGATCCCCGTCCATGATCGTTGCCTTCGGCGCGATCGCGTTGGGCGGGATGGTCACCTGGTCGGGCCCCTTGCTCTTCACCTTCGCGCGGTCGACCCGGGTGGCTTTCAGGTTCTTCAGATCCGCGGGCGTGAACATCTCGAACAGCATCGGCGTGAGGCTGCGGCACTCCTTCATCCCGCCGTCGTAGGCGGGCGCCGAAATCCGGCACACGGTATCCAGGTCTTTGGCGCCCAGCGCGTGATGGAACTCCTCCATCACGGCGGCGGCGCCGTCCGGCGTATGCGCCACAGCCCCGCCGGTGGCGGGCTTGCTGACTGTCGCGGCGGTCGCCGAAGGTGCGGTAGCGCTGGCAGGTGTAGTCGACGTAGGCGCGCTCGAGCTGCTGTTCGGTGCTTCGGAAGTGCTCGGAACGGCCGAAGTCTGCGGCGACGCGGCGCCCGGCGTCTGCTCCTCACATCCCGCGATCAAGAACAACGCCGCGGCCGCGCAGGCCGCTCCGAGCGGTCGGATCGTCATGATGCCCCCTGTCGTACTACTGTTGACCAGGGAAGAGTAACAACTCGGACGTAAGTGTCACATCCGAAACCGCAAAATCAGGAGTCCCCGGTGATCAAGGCCAGCATCGACACGGACAAGATGAGCTGAGCGGAGACACAGGTCCGCGGCATCGCTTCCTTCTTCTTGCCCACGAAGTCGACCTGTACGACCTGGCCGTTGCTCAGCTGGACACTCAGGGCGCAGGCCTCCGCGGTCTGCTCGAACCTGGCCTTCAAGGTGCCGAACTGCCCGTTCCGGACTTCCGCGCCCGCTTTCGGCGGCACGGCTTCGAGGCCGCCTGTGCCGTTCGTGTACATGCCTACGGCCTTCGCGTACGGGACTTCGTGGGTGCAGGTCGGTCCCAGCGGCCCTTCGCCCTTCTGGGCGCCTTCGCGGCCCGCGTTGACTCCGGCGTAATTCGCGTGAGTGAACTTGACGACTTCGCAGACGTCCGCGTTCTTCAACGCTTCGGCCGGAGGCTCCTGAACGGTGCTAGGCGCCGGTGTGCCGCCTGCGAGCGGGACGAACTTCTTCAGCACCACTTCGGCGACCTTCTTCGCCAACTCGCAGTGTTCCGCGCGAGTGCCGCCTTCGTCATTGTCGACGTCGTAGGCGTCGACGGCGATCGAGGCGTAGGCGCGGACGTCCATGTTGACCGAACAGAACGTCGCGGGTTCCGGATCGAAAGCGTAGGTCCGGCCCTTGATCCCGGCGATCTCCACCGGCTCCATCACCGGGGAGTCCTGGGTGATCCAGCTGTACGGACTGTAGGCGTGCACCTGCGCGCCCTTGTTGTTCGGGAACACGAACTGGCAACCGCTGAGCGTGCCCTTGGTACTGACCAGGCCGAGCGGTTGCAGATCGGGTTTGATCGACTCCAGCCAATCGCAGCCTTCCTCGCCCTGTTCCACAGGCAGGGCCAGCGGCTGGTCGAGCACCTGATCACTGAAACCCGACCCGTCGGCGGGCGGGGTGTAGCGCGGAAACTTCGTATCGCTCGCACCCGGTGCCGAGCCTTCGCGGAAAGCCTTTCCGTCGATGGCGCTGGAACACCCGGTGAGCAGCAGGGCAACGGCCACGAAAACCGGCCAACGAGACATGACGACCCCCAGAAATCCTCAATTCGGACGGGAGTCTAAGTCGCTTCCGGGCGTCTCGCTGGATCTTCGCTCAACCGGGCGAGGTCACTTCCAGGACGGAAGCCACAACTCCGCGTTCCAGTGATCGTTGGTGATCGCGTTGCCGTTGAGAATCGGCCACAACCAGGCGAAATTGGCCACGACGAGACCCACGTAGAGCGCGACGACGAGCATGCCGGTGCCCCGTCGTTCGAAACCGCGTTTCGCGCTGCCGAGGATCTGCCCGAGGACCAGCGTCAACCCGAGTACCAGGAACGGCGCCAGCGGCGTCGCGTAGAAGTAGTACATCTGGCGGTCGAGGTTGGTGAACCACGGCAGGAACCCGGCGAGGTAACCGACGAGCACGGCTGCGTAGCGCCAGTCCGCGCGGAAGACCGACCGCCACACGCTCCAGCCGAGCATCGGCAGGGCCAGCCACCACATGGCGGGCGTGCCGATCAGCATCGTCGCCCGCACGCAGGTCGACTCGCCGCAGCCGGTGGCGTCGGTACCGCCCGCGTACGCGTAGAGCATCGGCCGCAGGCCCATCGGCCAGGTCCACGGCTTCGACTCCCACGGATGCGGCTTGTCCTTGGGCGTCACCAGGTTCGCGTGGAAATCGAGGACGTTCATCGTGTAGTTGCCGAGCGACCGCAACGCGGGCGGCATCCAGGCCCAGAAACCGGGATCGATGTCCTTGATCGCCACGTAGTTGCGGTCGGTCGCGGTCTCGCTCGCGAACCAGGCCCAGTAGCAGGCGAGGTACACCAGGATCGGGATGACGACGATCGCCCACAGCGCGGGCAGCACGTCGCGGCGCAACGTGCCGACCCAAGGCCGCTGCACCCCGGCGGCCCGCCGCGCGGCGACGTCGAAGAAAACGGTGAGCAGACCGAACGCGGCGATGTAGTAGAGCGCCGACCACTTGACGCCGAAGGTCAGCCCGATCATCAGGCCGCCGGCGAACCGCCACCACCGGAAACCCAGCTTCGGCCCGAACCGGGACTCGTCGATCCAGCCTTCGCGGACGGCCACGGCGAGCCGCTGCCGCACCTGGTCCCGGTCGCACAGCACGCAGGCGAACGCGGCGAGGACGAACAGCGCGATGAAGATGTCGAGCATCCCCATCCGGGACTGCAGGTGCAGGACGCCGTCGCTGATCACCAGGATTCCCGCGACCGCGCCGAGCAGGGTCGAGCGGGTGAGGCGCCGCGCGATCCGGATCGTGAGGAACACGATCAGCGTGCCCGCCAGCGCTGGCATGATCCGCCAGCCCCACGCGTTGTAGCCGAACAGCCATTCGCCGATCGCGATGAGATGCTTCGCCAGCGGCGGGTGGACGATCAGCTCGTAGCCGTAGTTGTCCTCGTAACCGCCGTTGCGCAGCATCTGCCACGCCTGAGGGACGTAGTGCTTCTCGTCGAAGACGGGCGTGCCCTTGTCCGTGGGCGTTCCCAGGTTCTGGATCCGGACGATGCCGCCGATGAGCGTCAGCACCAGCGTGACGACCCAGCCGCGCAGGCGATCGGTCGGCATGCCGCGGCCGAGGAGGGTGGCCTCCCGGTCACTCGGTGGCCTGAGCGCGTCGACCGGATCCGGCCGCACGCTCTCGTTGTCCCGGGTCAGCAGTGCGGTCACGGGGCATGATCCTACGGGCGGAAGAGTGAACTCGGTGTCCGGATCTGCGAACCGGTTAACCTTCGGGAATGACCGAAGGACGCCTCGTGCTGGCAGCCACCCCGCTCGGAGACGTCCGTGACGCTTCGCCGCGCCTGTCCGAAGCCCTCGCGACGGCCGACGTGATCGCCGCCGAAGACACCCGGCGCCTGCGCTCCCTCACCGCGGCACTCGACGTTTCGCCGGTCGGGCGCGTCGTCAGCTTCTACGAGGACGTCGAGACGGCTCGTCTGCCGAAACTGCTCGAATCGCTCCAGTCGGGCGAAACGGTCGTCCTGGTGACCGACGCCGGCATGCCGAGTGTTTCGGATCCCGGATTCCGCCTGGTGGCGGCCTGTGTCGAGGCGGACGTGCCGGTGACCTGCCTGCCCGGCCCGTCGGCGGTGACCACGGCCTTGGCGCTGTCCGGCCTGCCTTGCGACCGTTTCTGTTTCGAAGGGTTCGCTCCGCGCAAGCCCGGCGAACGCGCGAAATGGCTCGGTTCGCTGAAGGACGAGCCCCGTACGGCCGTGTTCTTCGAATCTCCGCACCGTCTCGCGAGCACGCTCGCCGACGCCGCCGAAGTCCTGGGGTCCGACCGTCGTGCCGCCGTCTGCCGCGAACTGACCAAAACCTACGAAGAGGTCAAACGGGGCACTCTGCCGGAGTTGGCGGCCTGGGCCGCCGACGGGGTCAGGGGCGAGATCACCGTCGTTCTGTCGGGTGCGCCGCCGCGTTCGGTGAGCGTCGAGGACCTCGTCTCGGAAGTCTCGTCGCGGGTCGCGGCCGGTGAACGCCTCAAGTCCGCCGCCGCCGAAGTCGCCGAAGCGACCGGTGTGTCGAAGAAGGAGCTCTACGACGCAGTGCTCGCGTCCCGTAAGAGCTAGGAGAGCAAGGCCGTCGCGGCCGCGTGCGCCTTCCCTGCATCGGGCTCCGCGCCGGTGATGACGTCCGTATAGATGAAGGACTCGCCGATCCGCACGAGCAGGTAGGCGAGGTCCTCGACCGGCAGCGGCGGGGTGAGCCGGCCCGCCATGACCTCCTCGTCGAGGAACTCGCGCATTTTCGCGATCGCGCGACTCTGCACCACGCTGGCCTTCGTCGTCAGGATCCGCAGCGCCCGCTCGGGCTCGGTGCGCAGGAACTGCCGGAACGGTTTCGAGCCGTTCACGGTCCGGACGAAGGTGCCGACGAGGTCGGCGATCCCTTCCGCGCCGCGGCCGAGTTTGCCGGAAGCCCGCGCTTCGAAGACCTCGACGGTCATCGACCACAGGATCTCGCCGAGCAGCTGGTCCCGGCCGCCGACCCACCGGTGCAGGGTGGCCCGGCTGATCCCCAGCTCACCGGCGAGTTCGCCCATGTCCACCCGGCGCCCTTCCAGAAACCGGGCGCGCGCGATCGTGAACGCGCGCAGGGCGTCCGGGCGCGGCGAGGTCAGCTGGCGTTCGAGTGCGGTTTCGATGAGTGAAACATATCACGACATGTCTCATCGATGAGACATATGCGAGAATGTCTTACCTCTCGACGAGGAGGATGCGGATGCGCGCAGTACAGGTGACCGAGTTCGGCGGACCCGAGGTGCTCAACCTCGTCGATCTTCCCGATCCCGTCCCGGGCCCAGGTCAGCAGCTGGTCGAGGTCGACCGGATCGGCATCAACTACGCCGATACGCACCAAGCCGAGAACTCGTACCTCGCGCCGAGCAAGCTCCCGCTCGTCCCCGGCGGCGAGATCGTCGGCCGCACCGCGGACGGCAAGCGTGTCGTCGCGCTGCTCAACGGTGGCGGCGGCTACGCCGAGCGAGCGGTGGCCGACGAGGTCACCAGTTTCGGCGTCCCGGACGGTGTCGACGATTTGACCGCGCTGTCCTTCATCGTCCAGGGCACCACCGCCTCACTCCTGCTGCGCAAGAGCGCCCACCTCGAACCCGGCGAATCCGTCGTCGTGCACGCGGCCGCGGGAGGAGTCGGCTCCATCGCGGTACAACTTGCGAAGGCCTGGGGAGCGGGCCGGGTCATCGCGACCGCCAGCAGCGACGAGAAGCGTGCCCTCGCCCTCGAACTCGGCGCCGACGTCGCCATCGATTCGCGCGCCGAGAACATGACGGACGCCCTTCGCGAGGCGAACGGCGGCAAGCGCGTCGACATCGTGCTCGACATGACCGGCGGCACGGTCACGGACCAGAGCATCGCGGCCCTCGCGCCGTTCGGCCGCCTCGCGTTCTACGGGATGGCCAGCCGCGAGAACCCGAAGCCGATCGAAGCCCGCAACCTTCTCGGGCACAGCACCACCGTCGCCGGGATGTGGTTGCCGCACGCCTTCAAGCTCCCCGGAAACGTCTTCGGGCGTGCGCTCGACGAGCTTTTCGAGCTGGCACTCGCCGGCCGCGTCCGCGCCATCGCCGGCGGCGAGTACGCGCTGTCCGACGCGCGCGCCGCGCACGAGGCCCTGCGCTCGCGCGGCACGATGGGCAAGTTGCTGCTGGACCCCACCAAGTAGGTCAGCCGAGCAGGCGCTCCAGCGGAGCGGACTTGTGCAGGCATTCCTGCCATTCCGCTTCGCTGTCGGAGTCGGCGGTGATCCCACCGCCGACTCCCAGCGCGATCGTGCCTTCGTGGATTTCGAAGGTTCTGATCGCGACGTTCAATTCAAGCCCGGCGATCGGCGATGCGAGCCCGATCGCGCCGGTGTAGACGCCGCGCGCGGCCGGCTCCAGCTCGGCGATCAGATCCAGCGCGCGGATCTTCGGCGCGCCCGTGACCGAGCCTGGCGGGAAGGTGGCCGCCAGCAGTGCCGCGTCGTCGATCCCGTCGGCGAGCGATCCCTCCACAGTGGACTCAAGATGCCAGACGCCCGGCGCGGGCCGGACCGCGAGAAGTTCGGGCACCCGTACGGTGCCGGTGGCGCATACCCGCCCGAGATCGTTGCGGACGAGATCGGTGATCATCACGTTCTCGGCGACGTCTTTGGTGGATTCCCGCAGTCGCTGCGCGAGATGCGCGTCAGCGGCGTTCCGCCGCGGCAGCGTGCCCTTGATCGGGGTCGACCGGACCTGCCGCCCATGTCTGGCAAGGAAAAGCTCGGGGGAGAACGACACGACCGAGCCCCAGCCGCCGCTGAGGAACGCCGCCCGGCGTGCTCCAAGGCGACGCGCGCCCTCGGCGAACAACGCGATCGGGTCGCCGGCGAACTTTCCGCCGAAGCGAGCGCAGATGTTCGCCTGGAACAGCTCGCCGGCCTCGATGGCGTGCACACAGGCTTTGACCGCGTCGTAGTGCTCCGACGGAAGCGGGCGCGACAACGGACCGGAACTCCAAGTCGTCGCTTCGGGAACCTCGGCGAGCGCGGATTCCACCGCGGCCACTTCGCCAACCGGATCCGGGGTCCCCTCGTGAACCAAGGCTTCGAACCACCACGAGCCGTCGGCGTCCAGCCGGAGAACCCGATCGACCCAGCCCCACGCGGCCGGAGGAAGCGCCCCGGATCGGCCAGAAGGATCGGTCAGGTCGTAACCCAGGTAACCGAACCAGCCGCCCCCGACCGCGCCGGGTACCGCATCTCGAACCTCGGGCAGCCGAGTGGGGATCGCGAACGCTTCCGCCACGTCCCGGACAGGAGCCAGGGAAGCGTTGAGCGCGATGACCGCGCGCGACGAGAACCACTCTCCGCACAGCGCGGCGGGCGGTGCGAGCCCGAGCTTTTCGGCGCGTACACCGAGGACCGCCAGCGCCCGTTCGGGCCCGACGTCCGTCCGCAGCCTCCGGCACATCAACCGCACGCGACATTGTCACCGTCCGGGCGGCCGGAAACGCAACCCGCGCCGGTCGGAAAGTGAGATCCGCGACCATGCGGTGACATCGTGCACACCCGCCGTCACGCAGTGGGCACTACAGAAGCACATCCGTGAGTTTGAACGGGTAGACCACGGCGTCCTGCGCGATCGGCCCGTCCACCCCGGGCAACCCGGTACCGAAACCGTGCTGATGCAGGCCCAATCGCGAGTGGAACCATCCCGGCCGTCCCGGGATTTCGTTGTGCCTGACCAGCCACAAGACCACTTCGCTGTCCGCCCACTTGTCCGGGTGCAAGCGGTTCGTCCAGCAGTCGAGCCCCGCGTACACCAGCACGCGTTCGACACGCGCCGCGTTCCGGACGTGCTTGATCCACGCCTTGATGAACCGGTCGTCGACGCTCGGTGCCTCCACCTCCAGCGCGGGCGCGAGAGAACCGGGCGCGAAGGCGCCGAGCGCGCTCGCCGTCCGCACGAAATGGTCGGCCTGGTCGTGGACGGCGCCGGGACGGGCGTAATGCCGTGCGCCGGTGTGGATACCCGCGTGCTGCGCGCCGGTCAGATTGCGTTCCGCCGCGACGTCCCGCCAGTTGGTGTTTTCGGTGACGGTGACCGAAGCGAACCGGATGTCGGCACCACGCACCGCCGCCCAGTCCGTCACCGTCTCGCGGTGGGACAGGGTGACGCCGTGCTCACCTTCCGGATCGATCGAACTCACCTGCCTCGAATTTCGCCCCAGAACGATCGAAAGGTCACCCTACGTCCGCGGAGCGGCCGCAAGGTGACCTTTCGGTTCAGCGTGTCTCAGGCGTTTTCGCGTTGGAACGTCCGCGAGCCCCACCAGATGGCCAGAACGGCCATGACCAGCACCACGACACTCCCGGTGAACAAGGCGTCCATCGAGAAGTCACCGCGGAAACTGTTCCGCTCGACATCCACCACGTGCCGGAACGGATTGATACGGGAAATCGTGTACAGCCACTCCGGTGCCGAGCCCGCGGTGATCGGGATCAGGATTCCGGAAAGCAGCAGCAGGGGCATGAGAACCGCGTTGAGCAGAGCCGGGAAGGAGTCTTCGCTCTTGAGGGTCAACGCCAGCGCGTACGAGCACGACGCCAACGTGATCGCCAAAAGGAAGACGATCGCCAGGCAGAGCACGACACCACCGAACGGCGCGTTCAGGTCGAAGACCAGATACGCCAGCGCGATGATGAGCAGGGCCTGGACGATCGTCTGCAGCGCGTTGGCGAGCACCTTGCCCAGCAACAGCGCCACCCGGCTCACCGGTGTGACCCGCATCCGCTCGACCACGCCCATGCGGTACTCCGCGAGGAGCCCGAACCCGACGAAAGAGCTGCCGAACAGCGCGAGCTGCGCGATGATCGCCGGGGTGAAGATCATCCAGCCGTCCACATCGGACAGGCCTTGCGCGTTGAGCGACTTCACCAGAAGCGGCCCGAAGAAGAACAAGTAGAGCAGCGGCTGCATCACGCCGATGGCCAGCCACGTCGGGTTGCGCAACGCCGCGAGCATGTCGCGGCGGAAGATCAACCAGGTGTCATGCAACATGCGTGGCCTCCTTCTCGGCTGCGGGGTCGGCTGATGCGCCTTCTTCGGCGTCGCGCAGGCTCCTGCCCGTCAGCGTCAGGAAGACGTCGTCCAGCGTCGGCCGGTGCACCTGCATGGACGCCATCGCGATGCCACGCGCGTCCAGCGCCCGAAGCAGTTCGGGCATCGCGGTGTCGCCTCGCGGGACGCGGAACCGCACGGTGCCGTCGGTGACGGTCAGCTCGTGCGCCCCTTCGAGACGGCCCGCGACCTCCGCGGTCTCGGCCGCCGACTCCGGTGAGACCCCGATGACGACGCTGTCGCCGGAAACCCGCGCCTTCAACGAGTCCGGTGTGCCCTCGGCGACGATCTTCCCGTCGTCGATGACGATCAGCCGGTCCGAGAGCGCGTCGGCCTCGTCGAGGTAGTGCGTGGTCAGGAAGACCGTGACGCCCTGCTCGTCGCGCAGCCGCCGGATGTGGTCCCAGAGGTTCGCCCGGCTCTGCGGGTCGAGCCCGGTCGAGGGTTCGTCGAGGAAGACGAGACCGGGTGAGTGGATCAGCCCGAGCGCGATGTCGAGCCGGCGGCGCTGCCCGCCCGACAAGGTCGCGGTCATCCGCTGGTCGAGCCCGGCCAGGTCCAGTTGCTCGGCGAGGACGGCCCCGCGTGCGAGCGCGTCCGCCTTGCCCATCCGGTACAGCCTGCCCTGGAACTCGATCTCCTCGATGACCTTGCTCGCCGGCGCGGTGCCGCCGCCCTGGGCGACATAACCGATTCGCCGACGCACCCCCAGCGGGTCGGCGAGCAGATCGCAGCCGCCGACCGTCGCCTCGCCGGCGGTGGGCTTGAGCAGCGTCGTCAGCATGCGCAGGGTCGTGGTCTTCCCCGCGCCGTTCGGTCCGAGGAAGCCGACCAGTTCCCCGGCCGACACGTCGAGATCGACGCCTTTGACGGCGTGGACCTCGCCCCCATTGCGGCCCTTGCGGCGGAAACGCCGCTCAAGGCCGCGTGCCTTGATCATGTCTACTCCTTTCGGGCGCCCATCTAGTCAAGTTTGACTAGCGGCAGGACGCACTGTGCCCTAGAAGTCGTTCCATAGTCAAATTTGATTACTCGGGCGGTGCGCCGAACACGGCTTCGTCGTCTCCGCCTTCGCCCGCCATCACGTACTCGCCGGCTTCCAGACGGCCGATCAGGTCCCGCATCCAGGTCACGTTCGCTTCCGCGTGCGCGCTCCACAGGCGGTACAGCTCGCTCACGTGTGGCGGTTTCCCCAGGTCGACGGCGTGTTCGCGGGCGTAATGAGTCGACTGGGCGTGCGCTTCCATGTTCGCCAACTGCTGCTTCAGCAGAGCCAGTACCTGCGCGCGCGGAAGGGTCGGCATGAAAGTGACCGCCGCCGACAGCGAGTACCCGGTCGCGTCGTCGCTCGACAACGCCCTCCCTAGCTGTACGAGGAACTCGGTCTCGCCGTCTTCGGTCAGCCTGTAGGCGACACGATCGGGCCCGCTGCCCGGCTCGGCGTCCTCGACCTGTTCCAGGAGGCCCTCGGTGGTCATCTTCTTCAGTGCGTGATAGATCGAACCCGGCTGGACATTGCCCCACTTGTCCGCCGCCCACGAAAGAAGCTCGCGCCGGACCTGGTAGCCGTGTGCCTTCCCGTACATGCGCACGACACCCAGCACCAGCAGACGCGTGGCGGACACCGAGGCCTCCGATCCTCTCCCGGACAACAATGCCTTGGACGACGTCCGTAGGCTAAACAAGCATGAGCACCCCAGTGTTGACTGCGGTGGCCTGGCCCTACGCCAACGGCCCCCGCCACATCGGCCACGTGTCCGGATTCGGCGTCCCGTCCGACGTCTTCTCCCGCTACCAGCGAATGGCCGGCAACCGGGTGCTCATGGTGTCCGGTACCGACGAACACGGCACCCCGATCACCGTCCAGGCCGATAAAGAAGGCATGACCTCCCAGCAGACGGCCGACAAGTACACCCGTCAGATCGGCCAGGACCTGCAGGGCCTGGGCCTCACCTACGACCTGTTCACCCGCACCACCACGGGCAACCACGCCGAGGTCACGCAGCAGATCTTCCTCGCGCTGCACCGCAACGGCTATGTCGTCCCCAAGACGACCCGGGGCGCGATCAGCCCTTCGACCGGCCGCACCTTGCCCGACCGGTACATCGAAGGCACCTGCCCGATCTGCGGCTACGACGGTGCCCGCGGCGACCAGTGCGACAACTGCGGCAACCAGCTCGACGCCGCCGAACTGATCAACCCCAAGTCCCGGATCAACGGTGAAACGCCGAAGTTCGTCGAGACCGAGCACTACTTCCTCGATCTGACGGCGTTCGTCGAAACGCTGGGCAAATGGCTGTCCAGCAAGACCGACTGGCGTCCGAACGTTCTCAACTTCACGAAGAACCTGATCGACGACATGCGGCCGCGGCCGATCACCCGCGATCTCGACTGGGGCGTGAAGATCCCGCTGGACGGCTGGCGCGACCAGCCGCTCAAGCGCTTCTACGTCTGGTTCGACGCGGTCATCGGCTACTTCTCGGCTAGCGTCGAGTGGGCGCGCCGGTCCGGTAACCCGGACGCCTGGCAGGAGTGGTGGAACAACCCGGACGCCCGCTCCTACTACTTCATGGGCAAGGACAACATCACCTTCCATGCCCAGATCTGGCCCGCTCTGCTCTTCGGCCACAACGGCGAGGGTGATCGAGGCGGCGTGTCAGGCAAGTACGGCAAGCTGCACCTGCCCGACGAGATCGTTTCCAGCGAGTTCCTCACCATGAGCGGCTCGAAGTTCTCGACCTCGCGCGGCACGGTCATCTACGTCCACGACTTCCTTCGCGACTTCGGCCCGGACACGCTGCGGTACTTCATCTCGGTCGCGGGCCCCGAGACCCAGGACACCGACTTCACCTGGGACGAGTTCGTCCGCCGGACCAACTTCGAACTGGCGAACGAGTGGGGCAACCTCGTCAACAGGTCCATCTCCATGGCCCACAAGAACGTCGGCGCGATTCCGCGTCCCGACGCTCCCACGGCCGCCGATGAGGAGCTCAAGGAGCTCTCCCGCAAGGCGTTCGACACCGCCGGCGCCCACTTGCAGCGGTCCCGGTTCAAGGCCGCGGCGAGCGAGGCAATGCGCGTCGTCACCGCCGCGAACCGGTACCTGTCGGACCAGGAGCCCTGGAAGCTGAAGGACGACCCCGCCCGGCGTGACAGCGTTCTGCACACCGCTCTGCAGGTCGTCTCGGACGCCAACACGTTGCTGACCCCCTTCCTGCCCCACTCGGCGCAGAAGGTGCACGAGGCGCTCGGCGGCACCGGTGTCTGGGCGGCCCAGCCCGAACTGCAGGAAGTCGAGGACCTCGACATCCCCGGCCGGATCAACCCCATCATCACCGGGGACTACAAGACCGAGCAGGCGCGCTGGAAGTCCGTGCCGATCGAGGTCGGCAAGCCGCTGGAGAAGCCGACCCCGTTGTTCGCCAAGCTGGACCCCGAACTCGGCGAGACCGGCCCCGAATGGGCGCCGATCTCGAAGTGATCAGCTGATGGGTGCGGAGAAGAAGGAACTGCCACCGATCCCGGACAGGTTGCCGGTATCGGTGGTGGACGCGCATACCCACCTCGACGCGTGCGGCGCGGTCACCGCGGCTGATGTGTCAGCCATGGTCGACCGCGCCGAACGCGCCGGCGTTTCGCGGGTGATCACCGTCGCGGACGATCTCGCGTCCGCTCGCTGGGCCGCGCAAGCGTCCACTTGGGACCCGCGGGTCTGGGCCGCCGTCGCGATCCATCCCACGCGCACCAAGGATTTCGGCGAGCCCGAGAAATCCGAAGTGGAGAGTCTCGCCAGAGAGTCCAGAGTGGTCGCGGTCGGCGAGACCGGCCTCGACTACTACTGGGACTACTCGCCCCACGACGCTCAGCAGGACGCTTTCCGATGGCATATCGATCTCGCCAAGCGGATCGGCAAACCGCTGATGATCCACGATCGGGACGCCCACGACGACGTCCTCCGAATCCTCGAGGAAGAGGGAGCGCCCGAACAGGTCGTCTTCCACTGCTTCTCCGGTGACGAGCACATAGCGCGCCGGTGCGTCGACGCGGGATACGTGCTTTCGTTCGCCGGCACGGTCAGCTTCCGCAACGCCCGCGGGCTCCACGAGGCGGCACGGATCGTTCCGGCGGACCAGTACCTCGTCGAGACGGACGCTCCGTTCCTGACCCCGCATCCGTTCCGTGGGCGCCCGAACGAGCCCTACTGCGCCGCCTACACGGTCCGACACCTCGCTTCGCTCAGGGGCGAGGCGGTACACGAGGTGGCCGAATCGGTGCGAACGACCGCTGAGCGGGTCTTCGGTTTGCCGACAGTCACCACCGGTTGAACGGATTGCGACATTAGTGATCAGCAGTGGTCCACTCTGATGAGTGACCAACGTCACGACACTCCGGGCGGTGTTTGCGCAACCCGGCGAGGTTCGTTACTGTCCCGTGATCGTGCCGGTCGGTACCCGCTCATGCGGTTTCCGGCTGTTACGCCCACAGTCACGTCAGTGCACGTCGGGGAAGCGGAACCAGGAGAGGTACGGCCTGGAACCGTGACGATGGCGCTGGCTGCGGGTGTCGGACTTCTAGAGGTGTGCCGAAGTGCGCATCGAGACGAAGGACGTAGTGGAGTGGTTGTCGAGCTCCTCGACGTCTTGGGAAAGGGAACGACCCAGTGACTGGTAGCAGTAGGCAGGATGGCTCGCGCCTCGGCGCAGAGACGAACACCTTCGCTTCCGCCGGTTCGGTTGCCGTGCTCGACCGCGACACTCAGTACGGCGAGCTCGACTACTCCGACGATCCGCGCATCACGCACCAGGACGTCCTGGCCGCGCTCGGCCCCGACGCCGACACCCTGATGGCCGAGATCGACGTCGACGTCGACGAGCTGATCCGCCTCATCAGCGCCGAGACCACCATGCTCCCGCCGATCGTCATCCCGGACGAGTTGGCCGAGGACCGCACCGCGGGCGCGCCGATGAAGGCCGCGACCAAGGACGAGGTCATCGCGAACTCGACCCGCGTCTGGAAGAAGCGTTTCCTCAAGGGAACCGTCATGGCGGTGCTGCTCACCCTCGGTGGTGGCGGCGCGGCCGCGATGGCGATGAACAAGAGCGTCACGCTCGACGTCGACGGCAAGCAGCAGACCGTCCACAGCTTCGGCGACACCGTCGGTGAGGTCCTCGAAGACGCCGGTCTCTCGGTCGGTGCGCACGACTCTCTCTCGCCCTCGCCGCAGGCCGAGGTGGGCGACGGCGGCGTCATCAAGCTGGAGCGCGGCCGCAAGCTGAACCTGATCGTCGACGGCGCACCGCAGCAGGAGTCCTGGGTCCGCGCGACCAACCTCGGTGACGCGCTGAACCAGCTCGGCCGTGCCGACCTCGCCAAGGCCGGCACCTGGACCTCGCTCCCGCAGAACGGTGAGCTTCCGCTCGAGGGCGCCACCGTCGAGGTCAAGACCCTCAAGAACGTCACGGTCTACGACGGCGCGAACGAACCGCGCAAGGTGCAGACCAACTCGGTCACCACCAAGGAATTCCTCGGTGAGCTCCGGATGACCCTCGGCCCGGACGACGAGGCCGTCGGTGGTCTCGACGTCAAACTGGTCGACGGCGCCGAGGTCCACATCAGCCGGACCGGCGTCACCATGGTCAAGCAGGACGAGGAAATCGCCCCGCCCGAGCAGAAGGTCGACGACCCGAACCTCGAAAAGGGCAAGACCAAGGTCGAGGACCCGGGCACTCCCGGCCAGAAGACCGTCACCTACAAGGTCACCAAGCGCAACGGCAAAGAGGTCGGCCGCGAGAAGGTCTCGGAAGAGGTCATCACCGAGGCCAAGCCCAAGATCGTCAAGGTCGGTACCAAGAAGCCCGCCGACCCGGTCATCGGGGACGCCGGCGCGTGGGACCGCATCGCGCAGTGCGAGTCGACCGGTAACTGGTCCGCCAACACCGGCAACGGCTACTACGGTGGCCTGCAGTTCAACAAGAGCACCTGGGACGCTTACGGCGGCGACGAGTACGCCGCGTACCCGCACCAGGCCAGCAAGGCCCAGCAGATCGCTGTCGCCGAGAAGGTGCGCGAGGACCGTGGTGGTTACAGCGCTTGGCCGCACTGCGGCAAGAAAGCCTGACGCAGATCATCCTCCTTCCTGAAGGTCACCCTGTGGGTTCGCCCGCAAGGTGGCCTTCAGGCCGTTAGGGGCTTCGGAGGCTGAGCCGGGTTCCCGGCTCTCGGTCTCGAGAGTCTCGCCCACCAGCGCGCAGGCCGGATGTGGGCCACGTTCCTGGACGGGTCTCGAACACCACCGCTACGGGATGGGCCTTGGCGGCCCTGAGGCGGCGCCTGGGCGGGCTTGGAGCGGTTTGAGGGCTCCTCAGCAGGCTCGGCTGCCTCAGGCTGTTCGGCGACCTGCTCCGAGCTCTTCCTGGGCACGGGGATGTCCGGGCCGGTTTCCGCGAACTCGACGATCTCCGAGAACGCGTCCCCGCGTCTCTCGGCCGGCGAACGGTCGTCGGCTCCTCCGTCGGGAGCCGGATAGGCCCGCGGTACGAGGAGCGCGTTCAGGCGGGTGCCAGTCTCGGCATCGAGGTCGCCGCGCATGTCCCAGCGGCCGGTTCGTTTCTGGCGCAACCAGAACTCGCTCCGCCGCCGTTGCGGAGCGGGATCGTCTTTGGGGTTTCCATCCGGGTCCAGTTGTGCGAGCAGGTCTGTGCCCGCCACCGTGACGTCACGCGGTCTCGCGACGCAGGCGAGTTCGACCAAGCCCTTCTCGGCCTCGAGGCGTGCGCTCGCGGTGACGTGCTCGGGCAACCTCTTCATGACCGTGACGATCCGATCGATACTGGCTTCGGCCAGCGCGCCGGTGGCGGCCGCGGTACCGGTGAGGGGCGCGACGGGGTCGATCGACGTGCCGTCGCGCGCCCGTCTCGAATTGAGCGCCAGCGCTCTTCCGGTCACTCTCTGAGCCTCCGCCCGAGGTACCCGGGCCACATGCTCGTAGAAGACGGCGATCGAGTTGTGCCCGTAGAGATCACGGACACCACGTGACTCGATCTCGGCCAGGATCTGGCCGACTTCGGCGACAAGACGTCGCCCTTCGCGTAGCCGCGTCTGCAACTCGTCGAGAAGCAGTTCGGCGTCACCTTCCGGCAGATTGAGCGGGAAGGCCTTGGGAATGTTTGTGCTGGTCATCCCTCGATTGTCGAGGCAGATTCGAACGAATGCACGGTATCGATCGGGTGGATGATCATTACGCTCCGGCTGTGCGGACCTGCGCCGATCACCCTTGAGTGGGATGCGTGTCGCTTCGGAAAAGCCATCCGGATGGTGGGGGCGGATCAGGCCGGTCCCTGGCCCTGCTGATGCGTCCGGTCCCATTCCTCGCGGAGCACCCCGTAGACGACGGCGTCGTGGACGCCGCCGGACCAGCGCCGGGCGCGCCGGAACCGGCCTTCTTCGACGAATCCGAGCCGTCGTCCGACGGCGATCATTCCCGGGTTACCCGAGAACGTGGCGAAGTCCAGACGGAGTGCGTCGGTGCGGGAGAACAAGTAGGTCGTCCACATGCGCAAGGCCTCGGTGCCGAACCCGCCGCCCCAATACCGCTCGTCGTAGATGGCCAGGCCCATCCGCCGCCAGTCGGTCTGCCTGCTTTCCCAATACCAGCCGACCCGGCCGATCAGTCGTCCGTTGCTCAGGTCGCACACGGCGAGACTGGTGCGCGGATCGGGTCTCGCGGTCTTGGTCGTGGTGAGTTCGCGCGCTGTGGATTCGGCGGCGGCCGTGCTCGGCGTGCCGAAGTAGGGGCCGTTCGTTTTGTGCCAAGGCCGCCCGGGGTCGAGTAGGTCGCGGAGCGGCCCGAGGTCGGACGGGTGCCAATCGCGCAGCCGGACTTTGTCTCCATCGAGTACGACGTCGTCCACCGGCCAATCGTGGCTTACCGGACCTGGTTACGATCGTCGGGTGACTGAACTGCTCGGTCCTGCGGAAATCAGGGCGCTGGCGGCCGAGCTGGACGTACGTCCGACCAAGAAGCTCGGCCAGAACTTCGTGCACGATCCCAATACGGTGCGCCGCATCGTCGACCTCTCGGGGATCGGTGAAGGCGACGTCGTCCTGGAGGTCGGGCCGGGCCTCGGCTCGCTGACACTCGGACTGCTCGCGACTGGCGCCGAGGTCGTCGCGGTCGAAATCGATCCTGTTCTGGCGGGGCGGCTGCCCAGCACCGTGGCCGAACGAGGTGGGGCCGAAAGGCTGACGGTCGTCGGGGCGGACGCGTTGCGGATCACCGCGGACGACCTGCCGGCACGGCCGACGGCGCTCGTCGCGAACCTGCCGTACAACGTCGCCGTTCCCGTCGTGCTCCACTTGCTGGCCGAATTGCCGTCGCTGACCAGCGGCCTCGTAATGGTCCAGACCGAGGTCGCCGACAGAATGGCGGCGGGGCCGGGAAGCCGGACATACGGCGTGCCCAGCGTCAAGCTCGCCTGGTACGGGAAGACGCGCAAGGTCGCCGCGGTGCCCAGGGCGGTGTTCTGGCCGGTTCCGAACGTCGACTCCGCCTTGGTCGCGTTCGAACGGGGCGACGTGGTGTCGTCCGTGGATCGGGAGCGGCTGTTCGCGGTGGTCGACGCCGCCTTCTCGCAAAGGCGAAAGACCTTGCGCGCCGCGTTGGCGTCGTGGGCCGGTTCCGCCGAACGCGCGGGCGAATTGCTCGAAAAGGCGGGGATCGACCCCAAAACCCGCGGGGAGCAGCTGGACGTTCACCAGTTCGCCCGGATCGCCGCGGCCGCCGGCTGACCACCTGTCGCAGGTGTGACCGGAGCCGCGCGAACGGCGCCAGGTCAAGGCAGTGTGACTGCGTGATCCACCCCCTGGACCGACTCGTCTTAGCAGGCAGTGCGCCTGCCGTTGATCTTAGCCGCCAGCGCATCTCATAATATGGACCGCTCATCCTGTATGATGGACGCGACCAGACGTGTGATCTGCGCCTACGCGCTTGCTTTCATCCAGTGGGATCGGTTTTACTCAGTGAGCCATCCCGAGCGACTGAGAGACCTGGCTCGCCGAAGTCGCAGCAACCACCCTCCACAGGGCAGGTGCTACAGCCAGGACCGATGGAGGCTGTGCCTAATGAACAGGGTCACCCACCCGCTCCTGCTGACCAGGCGACGTGTCGTCGATGAAGGTCGCCGCACGGTAAGTGCGTGTCGACGCTCCACCGTTACTGCCTGAGTTCATTCCCTTATCTCTGAATCCGTCCGTTTCCCGGACGGTTACTCGGTGACGGTTGGCGCGCTCGCAAGAAGCAGCGCCCCATGTGCATGGAGCCTTTCGTGATCACTGTCGAAAACCTGTCCAAATCCTTCCCCCTCAACGGAAATCCCGTCGTCGCACTGCGCGATGTGAGCGTGGACATCCAAGCAGGCTCGCTGTTCGGAGTCGTCGGTCCGGCGGGCTCCGGCAAATCGACGCTCGCCCGGTGCATCGGTCTTCAGGAGCGTCCCGACCGCGGTGTCGTCCGCCTCGATGGACTCAACACCGGAACCCTTGACGGCCGCCGTCTCCGTGAAATCCGGCGCCAGGTCGGCGTCGTGAGCACCAAGCCGGAATTGCTCGCCGAACGCACCATCGCAGGCAACATCGCTTCGCCGCTCGAACAGCTCGGCCTCGACGGGCCGCAGCGCCGCAACCGGGTCGGCAACCTGCTCGACCTGGTCGGGCTCACTCCCCGTGCCGGGCAGCGGCCGGGTGACCTGTCCGAGGGGCAGCTGCGCCGGGTGGCCATCGCCAAGGCACTGGCCGCCGGGCCGTCCGTGCTCTTGGCCGACGACCCGACCGCCGGCGTGCAGCCCGAGGAGTCCGGCGCGGTCCTGACCGTGCTCGACCGGGCGCGCGCCGAACTCGGCGTCACCGTGCTGCTCACCACACCCGACGCCGGCGTGGTCCGCCGTGTCTGCGACGACGTCGCCGTTCTGGAGGCCGGCGCGATCATCGAACGCGGAACCGTGCTCGACCTGGTCTCCGACCCGAACAGCCGGACCGCGCAGGCGCTGCTTCCCGCCATCGAAACCGGGCGGGCACAGGCCTCGAAGTACGACCGCGCGGTGGACGTCGTGCTCGTCGGCTTCGCCTCGGTCGGTGCGCTGCTGCCGGAGGCCGCCGGTCGCTTCGACGTCGAGCTCGCCACCATCGGGGGCGGTCTGACCCGAATCGGCGACACGCCCGTCGGCCGGTTCCGCCTCGGGGTGCGCGGTGAGCGCGCGGACGCCGCGCTCGCCTGGATCGCCGAACGTGGCGGCCACGTGACCCACCCGGTCCGCGGCCCGCAGGGTGTCGCCGCCTGATTTCTCCGCGAACGGGCCGCCCAGGACGAATCGCGTCCGGGGCGGCCCGTTCGCGTCTGACCCGTTCGTTCTCTTTTCTCCTGATGACAGCGTAAGTGGAGCGGCCACGTAGGCTTGACGCGTGCTCGCCGTCGTACCGCCCCCAGTGACCGTCAGGGTCCCCGCCAAGGTCAACCTGCACCTGTCGGTCGGAGATGTACGCCCGGACGGCTACCACGAGCTGGTGACCGTGTTCCAGGCGCTTTCCCTGACCGACGAGGTGACCGTCGCGGTCACCGAGGACCCCGGCGTCGAGGTCTACGGTGAAGGGGAAGGTTCTGTACCGACAGGAGCCAACAACCTGGCCTGGAAGGCAGCGCAGGCGTTGGCAGCCCACGTCGGCAAGGCGGACGGCGAGTCCAAGATCAGAGTCGTGTTGCGCAAAGGCATCCCGGTCGCGGGCGGGATGGCCGGCGGCAGTGCCGACGCGGCCGCGACCCTGGTGGGGCTCGCGTCGCTGTGGAAGCTCGACATCTCCCGGGACGAACTGGCGGGTATCGCCGCGAAGCTCGGGAGCGATGTTCCTTTCGCGCTCTACGGCGGGACGGCGCTGGGCACCGGCCGAGGTGAACAGTTGGTGCCTGTCCTGTCGAGGCACACCTTCCATTGGGTCCTGGCCTTCGACCAGCGTGGGCTTTCGACTCCGCGGGTGTTCGGCGAGCTGGACAAGCTGCGTGAAGAAGGCAGCCCACCGCGGATCGGCTCGCACACGCCGGTGGTGGAGGCGCTGGCATCCGGCGACCCGCGGCAACTGGCGCTGCTTCTCGGCAATGATCTGCAGGCGGCCGCTGTCTCGTTGCGTCCGGGGCTGCGCCGCACGTTGCGGGCGGGAGTCAACGCGGGTGCGCTCGCCGGCACCGTGTCCGGATCCGGGCCGACCTGTGCCTTCCTGTGTGCGGATGCCCAGTCGGCCGTCGAGGTCGCCGCGGAGTTGTCCGGCGCCGGTGTCTGTCGCACGGTGCGCGTCGCGCACGGGCCCGTCCCCGGAGCCCGGCTGGTCGGCGGGGACGACGCGCCGCGGCCGTCGCCGCCTCGGGTGCACGCATGAGGGTGTCCGAATTGGACACCGACTAATTCGTTTGTGGTGCGAGCTTTTTGGAAAGGATCGGCTGAGGCATGGCCAACTTGGTCAACCTGGAGTCGGTGAGCAAGTCCTTCGGGGTGCGCCCGCTGCTCGACGGTGTTTCGCTCGGTGTGGCGGAGGGGCAGCGTATCGGTGTCGTCGGTCTCAACGGAGGCGGGAAGACGACGTTGCTGGAGGTCCTCGCGGGGATCAGCGAGCCCGATACGGGACGCGTCAGCCAAGTCCGGGGCTTGCGGATGGCCGTGGTCACCCAGCGGACCGAACTTCCCGTAGGCAGCACAGTCGGAGATGTCGTGCTGGAGCGCTACGGCGCGGAGCACGAGTGGGCCGCTGACGCGCGTGTCCGGTCCATTATGGATGGTCTGGGCATCACGGCTCTCGGCATCGACAAGGAAACGGCGAACCTGTCCGGCGGCGAACGCCGCCGGGTGGCGCTGGCGGCCGCGCTCACCGGTGAACTGGACCTCGTGGTCCTCGACGAGCCGACCAACCATCTCGATGTCGAAGGTGTGCGCTGGCTCGCGGATCACCTGCTCAACCGCAAGATCGCGGTCGTGGTCGTCACGCACGACCGGTGGTTCCTCGACACGGTCGCGAGTGTGACCTGGGAGGTCGCCAACGGTCGTGTCGAGCAGTACGAAGGCGGTTACGCGGACTGGATCTTCGCGCGGGCCGAGCGGGCGAGGCTGGCGGCGACGGCGGAGGAAAAGCGGCAGAATCTGGCGCGGAAAGAGCTCGCGTGGCTGCGCCGCGGCCCGCAGGCGAGGACCTCGAAGCCCCGCTACCGCGTCGAGGCGGCGGAGGCACTGATCTCCGACGTGCCGGAGCCGCGTGATTCGGTCGAGTTGCAGGCGTTCGCCCGCCGTCGGCTGGGGAAGACCGTGCTGGAGATCGAGGACGCCACGTTGACCGTCGGCGACCGCACCCTGCTCGATCACGTCACCTGGCGGATCGGACCCGGCGATCGGATCGGCCTCGTCGGCGTCAACGGGTCCGGTAAGACGACGCTCCTCAAGCTGCTCGGCGGTGACAGGGAGCCTGAGACGGGTCGACGTATCCAGGGCAAAACGGTCAGCCTCGCGCACCTGCGGCAGGAGCTCGACGACCTACCTGGTGATCTGCGCGTGCTGCAGGCGATCGAAGAGGTCTCCGGCCGGGTCGTGTTCGGAAAGCAGGAGCTCACCGCTTCGCAGCTGGCAGAAAAGCTGGGATTCCCCGCCGCGAGGCAGTGGACGCCGGTCGAGGACCTGTCCGGTGGTGAACGGCGCCGCCTGCAGCTGTGCCGGCTCCTCATGGCCGAACCCAACGTGCTGCTGCTCGACGAACCGACGAACGATCTCGATATCGACACCTTGCAGCAGCTCGAAGATCTACTGGATTCCTGGCCGGGCAGCCTCGTCGTCGTTTCGCACGACCGATACCTGGTGGAACGCGTCTGCGACACGATCGTGGCCTTGTTCGGGGACGGGCAAGTGACCCACCTGCCGGGCGGGATCGAGGAATACCTCGATCGGCGAGCCAAGAGCCTTGAGAAGACCGGCGGCGACCGGAAGACGGGCGGCGCGCAGGCCTCCGCGCCCAAGAAGAGCGCAGCGGAACAGCGGGCGGCTCAGAAGGAACTGTCCCGCCTCGAGCGCAAGCTCGACCAGCTGCACACGAAGGAAGAGAAGCTGCACGCGGCGCTGCTCGCCGCGGCGACCGATCCGACGAAACTCATCGAGCTGAACACCGAATTGAAAGCCGTCGAAACGGAGAAGGAGGAGGTCGAGGCCCAGTGGCTCGAGACCTCCGAAGCGATCGAATGAGTTCACTCGACGGCGAGCGGGCGGTTCAGCGCGGACAGTAGTGTGACGCGCATGAGTCGGTTCGTGGACACGCTCGTCGCCACCGCGGCGGGGCGAGGTCAGCAGCGAGGAATGGTCACCGGGGAGCCCAAGGAGCCGGTTCGGCGTACGTGGGCCGAGATTCACGAGCAGGCCAAGCGGGTCGCCGGGGGTCTGGTGACGGCCGGGCTGGAGCCCGGCAAAGCGGTCGCGGTACTGGCGGCGGCACCGTCACTGATCGCGCCGACGGTTCAGGCGGTCTGGCTCGCCGGCGGCAGCGTGACGATGCTGCACCAGCCGACGCAGCGCACCGACCTCGCCGAATGGGCCGAGGACACCGTTCGCGTGCTGCGGATGATCGGGTCCGGCCTGGTTCTGCTCGGTGAGCCGTTCGACCAGCTGGCGCCGGTACTCACGGAGCACGGCATCGCCTTCCAGGTCATCACCGAGCTGCTCGAGGCCGAACCGCTGGCGGAGCCCGTGCCGACTGCCGAAGCGGATACGGCGCTCCTGCAACTGACCAGCGGGTCGACGGCCGACCCGAAGGCTGTTCGGATCACCTACGGGAACCTGTATTCGAACGTCAAGGCGATGGTCGACCGGGCCGAGTTCGATTTCGACGTCGACGTGATGGTCTCGTGGCTGCCCACTTTCCACGACATGGGGATGGTCGGCTTCCTGACGGTGCCGATGACGTTCGGCGTCGAACTCGTCAAGATCACGCCGCTGGAGTTCCTGTCCGGACCGTTGATCTGGCCGCAGCTGATCAGCAAGTACAACGGCACGACCACCGCCGCGCCGAACTTCGCGTACGCGATCGTGGGCAGGCGGATGGCCCGGGTCGAGGACGACGACGCCTACGACCTCTCGAAGCTCCGGATCGCGCTGAACGGTGCCGAGCCGATCGACGAAACGGCCGTGAAGACGTTCGTCGAGGCGGGGGCGCGCTTCAAGATGCCCGCCGAGTGCGTGTTCCCGGCGTACGGCATGGCGGAGGCGACTCTCGCGGTTTCGTTCGCGCCGTTGTTCACCGGCTTGACGCTCGACGTCGTCGAGGCCGACGCGCTCGAGGCGGACAACCGCGCGGTGCCGGTTCCCGAGGGTGACCCGCGTCGGGGGACCGACGAAGTCCGGTCGTTCGCGGTGCTCGGGCCGCCGCTCGACGGGCTCGAGGCCGAGATCGTCGACGACAAGGGAACCGTGCTCGGAGAACGCGAGGTCGGAGAGATCCGCCTGCGCGGCGAGGCCGTGACACCGGGGTACCTGACCATGGACGGTCCGCTCGCGACGCAGGACGAGGACGGCTGGCTGCTCACCGGCGACCTCGGTTACCTGGTCGACGGCATGATCGTGATCTGCGGCCGTCGCAAGGACGTCATCATCATGGGCGGCCGGAACCTGTACCCGACCGATATCGAACGCGCGGCGACCTCGGTCGAGGGAGTCCGGGCGGGGAACGCCGTGGCCGTGCGGCTCGACGCCGGCAGCCGCCGGGAACGGTTCGCCGTCGTGGTCGAATCGAAACTCGCCGGGGATCCGGAAACGGAGAAGGCGCTGGCGAAGGAGGTCGCGGCCAAGGTACGCGGTGCCGTCGACATGCGGCCCTTCGCGGTCGTGGTGCTCCCGGCGGGGAGCCTGCCCAAGACGCCCTCGGGCAAGGTGAAGCGGGCCGCGACCGCGGTCCAGTTCGCGGACAAGATCGCCAAGAACGCGGCGACTAGCTGATACGACGGGGCCGGGTCCGCGCATATCGCGGACCCGGCCCTGTCGCTGCACCTCCCGGTGGTCAGCGGCGTCGCCAAGGTGGCTTGCGGGTATGGGTGTGTTCCAAGGCAGGCGCTATGTAGTAGCCGGCGGACTGGGACAGGCCGGCCAGTGTGCCCTCGACGTCTCGCAGGAACGCGTCGACGGCTGCCGGGTCATAGCCTCGTTTCGAAAGCGGGGCTTTGGCGAACGCCACGTTGTGGACGTCCGAAACCGAGAGGTCGTCGTCACCGTCGAGGGTCGCCGCGACTCGTTCGAGGAAGGCGTCGACCGCGGGTTCGTGATAGCCACGGGCGCCGATCGGCGCCCGGTCGAACTGCCGGGTTCTGACCTCGAAGGCGGTGACGGGCACTAGCGCTCCCGCAAGAATTCGACAGGACCGCGGTCCGGGACGGCGCGTTCGGCGGTCGCTTCGTCCTCTTCGCGGGCGCCGGGCACG
This sequence comes from Amycolatopsis sp. TNS106, assembly GCF_019330265.1. NCBI lineage: Bacteria > Bacillati > Actinomycetota > Actinomycetes > Pseudonocardiales > Pseudonocardiaceae > Amycolatopsis > Amycolatopsis sp. TNS106. Next base: position 7,522,188 of record NZ_CP024972.1, read on the forward strand.
CTGAGCGCGTGCTGGCCGGTCCGGTGGGCGAGCTGGGTTTCGACCTTGTCGAGGAAGTCGTCGACTTCGCGTTCGTCGTAGCCGCGTTTACCGATCAACGGACGCGAGAACATGACGTGATGGACCTCGGCGGCCGTCAGGTCGTCCCGGTCCGAGATCGTGTCGGCGATCCGTTCCAGGAACGCGTCGACCTCGTGTTTGGCGTATCCGCGCCGCCCGATCGGGGCGTTCGGGAAAGTGGCGCCGGTGATGTCTTCGGCCGTAAACGACATGAAACTCTCTCCGGTTCGGTGGGGAATGCGATCTCCGCATTCCGTCCTAACGGGTTTGAGAGTTCCCCGGAAGAGCTCGCCCTATTCCACGACTCGATCAGGGGCGTGGTGAAACGCCTTCGAGTGACGGGACGTAACGCACTGCCATGTGAGCGGGTTCACCCAGCGTGGAAGGTGTTCTGGGCTGCGGCGAGACCAGTGCTGATAAGCGCTTCAACGGCGTCGGCGCAACGATCGATCTCGAAAGCGAGCTCTTTGCGTTCGACCGTCGAGAAGTCTTTCAGCACGAAATCCGCCGGATCCTGCCGTCCCGGCGGGCGGCCGACGCCGAAACGGACACGGTAGTAGTCCTTGGTGCCCAGTGATTTGGTGATCGAGCGGAGACCGTTGTGCCCGTTGTCACCGCCGCCCAGTTTCATCTTGAGCGCACCGAAGTCGACGTCCAACTCGTCGTGGATGACCACGACACCGGCCGGAGGGATCTTGTAGAACCGGGCCGCGCCCACGACGGGGCCGCCGGAGAGATTCATGTACGAACGCGGCTTGGCCAGGACCACCCGCCGGCCCGCGAGCCGACCTTCGAGGATTTCGGCGCCGCTCTTGTGGGCCTTGAACTTGCCGCCGACACGGTGGGCGAGCTCGTCGACCACCATGAAGCCGACGTTGTGCCTGTTGCCCGCGTATTGGGGGCCGGGATTGCCGAGGCCGGCGAGCAGGATCTGCTCGCCGGCCTCGGGAAGTACTGCTTCGGTCACACCAGTGACTTTATTCGGCGTCCTCGGCGGAGGTCTCGGCCGCCTCGGAAGCGCCTTCTTCACCCTCGAGCGCGGACTCGGACGGCGCCTCGTTCACGGCGACGACCAGGGCGTCGGGGTCGGTGACCAGCGTGGCGCCCTTCGGCAGCACGACGTCCGAGGCGTTGATCTGGGTGCCGGCGACGACGCCCTCGACCGAGACCTCGACCTGCTCGGGGATGTGCAGCGCCTCGACCTCGATCTGGATGGCGTCGAGGTCGGTGGTGACCAGGGTGCCGGGGCCGGGGGTGCCGGTGACGACGACGGGGATGTCGACGGTGACCTTCTCGCCGCGGATGACGACCAGCAGGTCGACGTGCTCGATGTAGTTCTTCAGCGGGTGGACGACGATGGTCTTCGTCAGCGCCAGCTCGCTCTTGCCCTCGAGGTCGAGGGTGATGACGGCGTTGCTGCCGTTCTCACGCACGACGCGGGCGAACTCGATGGCGGGCAGGGCGTAGTGGCGCGGTTCCGAGCCGTGCCCGTACAGCACCGCGGGGATCTTGCCGGCGCGACGCGTGCGGCGCGCGGCACCCTTGCCGAATTCGGTGCGGGGCTCGACGGACAGGCGTACCTCGGACACGGTGTAGCACTCCTTCAATTCACCAACATGTTCAGCGAAATCATGCTGAGGTGGGGATGGTTCGGGGCGGTTCTGGTGTTCGGCGGCGAATTCCACAGGCGTGCTCGACCGCGTGTGGCCACTCAAGCCGCCGCGTCGATCACGTCGGGCACCAGGTGCTCACGGAACCCGCCTCGCCGAGACCGGGAAAGTGTAGACCAACCGGTCGTGTGGTGGTCCCGCCGGGTGCCTCGTACAGGTGACAAGTCGGTGACAGCTGCTTCGCGAACCCGCGGATGCGGTGGTGCGCGACCCCTTTTCTAAGGTGTGATCTGCTCGCACGCGAGACTAAGGGGACGGGATGCCGGCACGACGGTCGAAGATCGGCGCGATCGCCGCCTTGTGCTGCCTCGTGGCCGGTTGTGACGTCGCGATCGACGGGGCGGCCGGGATCTCGCCCGCCGAACAGCAGCGGGTGGATCGGCGCGCGGAGCAGCGCGGCGCTGTCGAGGGCGCGTTGAAGGCGCTGGAACAGGCTCCGGCCGTTGTCTACAAGACGACGATCAAGGACGCGTCGGGTCAGCCCGCGGAACTCCAGTTCCGGATCACCCGGAACGGGAGCGCGCACGGCGCGCTGCCGGTCGACGGCCAGACCATCCAGGTCATCTCCGCCGACAAGCAGCTGTACCTCTCGGCGACGCCGGAGTACTGGAAGGCGCACGGGCTCGGAGACAGCGACCAGTACGGCACCAACTGGGTCCGTACGGACAGCTCGGACCTGCCGGTGAACGCCGTCGACGTGCTCAGCCCGCGGAAGGCCGCGTCGACACTGAGGACCGCGGTGTCCGGGATGAACCCGTTGACCGATCCGGTCCGTTCGAAGTTGCCTGACGGGACCGAGGTCTACGACGTCGGGAGCGGGCTCGGAACACTGCGGGTGACGACGGCGGCGCCGCACCGTGTCGTCAGTTTCGCGCCTTCCCTCGTCGCCGCTGCGGGTGGCAAGACGCTCGGCGCCGAGATGCGGGTCGAGCCGCTCACCGGGGAAGCGCTGAAGAAACTCCAGACCGATCTGGACGGCGCGATCGGCGGGATCGGACAGCCGTTCGACGCGCTGACCCAGGTCAGGGTCAGCGTCGTCAACGACAAGCTGGACTGCACGGACTTCGTCGGGACCTGCCGGGCGACCATCGACGTCGCCAATTCCGTCATCGGGGGCGTGAACGGGACGCCCGTGCACCTGAAGCTGACGGTCGACTTCACCGCGCAGTCCCTTGGTGCGCAGAGCTGCACGGCGGACGCCGACGCGGCGCCGGACACCACGACGAGCATGTCCTGCGAGGTCAAGTTCAAACTGCCGAATCGGAACGCCAGCTATCAGGTGCAGGCGAAGCCGTCGGCCAAAGGTGAGGTCCGGGCTCCGGTCGACGTCAACGGCGTTCGCGAAAAGCTCAAGTCCGAGTTCGCCACGCTGGGCGGCTGACCTGCACGCTCACCTCGGGGTGCGTTGCATACGTTGAAGTAGCCGAACTCGCGTTCTTAGCATCGGCGTTGTCGCCGATGAAAAGGGAGAAACGCGATGGCGAAATTGATTGTGTTCGGAGGAACCGGGTACGCGGGCGGGAAGATCGCCGCGGAGGCGCGCGGCCGCGGTCACGAAGTCCTGGTGGTGTCCAGGACCGCCGAAGGCGAGGGGACCAGGGCCGGCTCGCTCTACGACGAGGCCTTCCTGGCCGATGTCGCCAAGGGCGCCGATGTCCTGGTCATCGCGGTTCACGGGCAGAGCGGCTTGCTCGACGCGGTGCCCTCGATCGCGCAGGTCGCGAAGGACAACGGCGCACGGATCGGCGTGGTTGGCGGAGCGGGCAGCCTGCACGTGGCCGAAGGCGGACCGCGACTGATCGACACCCCCGAGTTTCCGGACGAGTACAAGGGTGAAGCGGGCGCGCACGCCGAGGTGCTGGAAGCGTTCCGGAAGCTTCCCGAGGACGTCGACTGGTTCTACGTCAGCCCGGCCGCGGAGTTCGGCGCGTGGGCCGAGGGTGAGCGGACCGGTGAGTTCCGGCTCGGCGGTGACGTGCTCCTGACCGACGAGAACGGCGGTTCGAAGATCGGCGGTGCCGACTACGCGATCGCGTTCGTCGACGAGATCGACAAGCCGGAACACCGCCGCCAGCGTTTCTGCGTCGCTTACTGACCGGACAGTTCCTTCACGACCGGCGCGAACGTTTCCAGCATCGGTTCGAACACCGTGATGTAGGAGAAGCCGTACCGTTCGCGACGTTCCTGGAGCTGCCGGACGATTTCGGCGACGGTGCCGAAAAGCAATTGGGGCGTTTCGAGCAGGGCGTCGACGTCGAGGCCGTCCTGGTCTTCGACTTCTTCACGCCAGGCCGCGGCGGCCGCGCGCCGGTCGTCCGCGACGACGACCCGCTGGACCAGCATGTTCAGTTCGGGATCGCGGCCGTTCGCCTGCGCTCGGAAGAAGGCGACCCGTTCGTCCATGCGCTCGGCATCGTCGAGCCGGAACGTGCCCGGCGGTTTCCCCGGCGTTTGACGAAGACCCGCGAAGCCGGCGATGTCGGCTTCGCGGGCGGCGAGGGACAGCACGCCGTCGCTGTTGCCCGCGAGGAGCAGCGGCGGGGGCGTGATTCCTTCGTCGGCGAAGTGTCCGCGCAGATGGTCAAGGCTCTTGGCGAGGTACTCGATACGTTCCTTGGCCGGGGTCCACGGCAGGCCGGCGTCGTCGAATTCCGATTTCATGTGGCCGGAACCGAGCCCGAGATCCAGCCGGTCGCCGGTCATCTTCACCGTCGTGACGACGTCGCGTGCGAAGAGCGCGGCGTTGTAGAAGGCCATATTGGAAACAAGAGTGCCGACGCGGGGCCGTTGGGTCACCGCGGCGGCCATGGTCAGCGCCGGGAAAGGCGCGTTCCGCCCCGGTCCGAGATGATCGGGCACGGAGATGACGTCGAATCCGAGGGCCTCGACGCGACGGCACTTCGCGACCCAGTCTTCACGGTTCTCGGCGCCCCACAGGTTCACGCCGAATTTGAATTTCCCCATGAACGGAACCTAGCCACACCGGCCGGCAGGGCGCGCGTCGTTTCGCGATGAGCCGAAAACGAAGCAAGGGACCTTTGCTCTCACTCTCTTCCGGAGAGTGAGAGCAAAGGTCCCTTGCTTCCGCTGGATCAGGCGTTGCCGTCGAAGAGGGACGTGACCGACCCGTCCTCGAAGACCTGCTGGATCGCCTGCGCCAGCAGCGGCGCGATGGACAGCACGGTCAGCCCCGGGAACCGCTTCTCCTCCGGGATCGGCAGCGTGTTGGTGACGATGACCTCGCGCGCCTTGCAGTTCGACAGCCGCTCGGTGGCGGGGTCGGACAGGATGCCGTGGGTCGAGGCGATGACGACGTCGGACGCGCCTTCGTCGAGCAGGGCCTCGGTGGCCTTCACGATTGTGCCGCCGGTGTCGATCATGTCGTCGATCAGCACGCACAGCTGACCGCGGACCTTGCCGACGACGCGGTTGGCGACGGCCTGGTTCGGCTTGTCGGGATCGCGGGTCTTGTGGATGAAGGCGATCGGCCGGTCACCCAGCTGCGCCGCCCACTTCTCGGCGAGCCGCACACGGCCCGAGTCCGGCGAGACGACGGTGATGTTCTCGTCCCGATAGGTCTTGTTGATGTGCGCGGCCAGCACGTTCTGCGCGAGCAGGTGGTCGACCGGGCCGTCGAAGAAGCCCTGGATCTGCGCGGTGTGGAGGTCGACCGTCATGATCCGGTCGGCACCCGCGGTCTTGAACAGGTCCGCGATCAGGCGCGCGGAGATCGGCTCGCGGCCCTTGTGCTTCTTGTCCTGCCGCGCGTACGGGTAGAACGGCATGATCACGGTGATCCGCTTGGCGCTCGCCCGCTTGAGGGCGTCCACCATGATCAGCTGCTCCATCACCCATTCGTTGATGGGAGCGGGGTGGCTCTGGATCACGAAAGCGTCGGTCCCGCGCACCGATTCGTTGAACCGGACGAAGATCTCCCCGTTGGCGAAGTTGTGCGCGGTCTGCGGAACGACCGACACGTTGAGGTGCTTGGCGACCTCTTCCGCGAGTTCCGGGTGGGCGCGCCCGGAGAAGAGCATCAGGTTCTTCTTCGGTGTTCCGGACTTCGAGCTCATGCTGGCGACTCCCCGTCGTTTCCCTTGTTTGAATCGGACACGGCGGTGGTGTCCTGCTTCGCGGCGGAAGCTGCTTCCGCCGCAGGTGTGCCCGGCCTGCGCCGGGACACCCAGTCTTCGATGTTGCGCTGCGGCCCGGTGGACACGGCGAGCGCGCCCGGAGGCACGTCTTGCCTGATCACGGTGCCTGCCCCACTGTAGGCGCCATCGCCGATGGTCACCGGGGCGACGAACGTGTTGTCCGCGCCGAGCCGCACATGGGAGCCGATCGTGGTGTGGTGCTTGTTCACGCCGTCGTAGTTGACGAAGACGCTGGAGCAGCCGATGTTGCTGTTCTCGCCGATGGTCGCGTCGCCGACATAGGTCAGGTGCGGGACCTTCGTGCCGGCGCCGATGTCGGCGTTCTTCGTCTCGACGAACGCGCCGAGCTTGCCCTTGGTCCCCAGTTTGGAGCCGGGACGCAGGTAGGTGAACGGGCCGACCTTCACCCCGTCGCCCAGTTCCGAATCCGAACCGTGCGTCCGCACCACCGACGCGCCCGCGCCGACGGTGACGTTCTCCAAGGTGCTGTCCGGGCCGATCTGCGCGCCTTCGCCGATCGACGTCGAACCCTTCAGCTGCACGCCGGGCTCGATGACGACGTCGCGCGACAAGGTCACGCCCGCGTCGATCCAGGTGCTCGCGGGGTCGACGACGGTGACGCCCGCTCGCTGCCAGCCGCGGACGATCCGGCGGTTCAGTTCGGCGCCGAGGACGGAGAGCTGAACGCGGTCGTTGACCCCTTCGGTCACCCACGGGTCGTCGATGACCAGTGCGCCGACGCCCTTGCCGTCGCCGCGGGCGATGCCGAGGACGTCGGTGAGGTAGAGCTCGCCCTGCGCGTTGTCCGTCGAAAGCCGGGAGAGCCCGTCGACGAGGACCGAAGCGTCGAAGGCGTAGACGCCGGAGTTGATTTCGGCGATTTCGTGCTGTTCGGGGGTGGCGTCCTTCTGCTCGACGATCGAGGTGACGACGCCGTTTTCGTCGCGGACGATCCGGCCGTAACCGGTCGGGTTCTCGACGACCGCGGTCAGCACGGTGACCGCGTTACCGGTGGAGGTGTGCTCGGCGACCAGGGAAGCGAGCGTTTCGGTGTCGAGCAGCGGGACGTCGCCGTAGCTGACGACGACGGTGCCGGTCAGCCCGCCGGGCAGCGCGGAGAGCGCGCACGAGACGGCGTGCCCGGTGCCCTTCTGCTCTTCCTGGACGGCCGTGACGACCTTACGGCCGAGTGCCTCGCCGACCTTTTCCAGCCGGGCGCCGACCGAGTCGCGACCGTGGCCGACGACCACGACCAGGTGCTCCGGGTTCAGTCCCGCGGCGGCCCGCACCGCGTGCTCGACCAACGGCCGGCCGGCGATCGGGTGCAGCACCTTCGGGGTGGACGAACGCATGCGGGTGCCCTCACCCGCGGCGAGGATCAACGTGCTCAGCGGGCCGGTCACGGCTCTCCCAACATTTCACCAACGGTGGTTGTCGGGCATTGATCCTACGTGGGCTGCTCGGAGTCCCACGCGGGGTCGGTCGGAGCATCCTCACCGGGCCATCCGGTCGCCGGGTCGATGGCCATCGAGTTCACCGACGAAACCTGGTTCCCGCCGCCGCGTTTCGCCTGGTACATGGCCGCGTCGGCGCGCGCGAGGACCTGCTCGGCCCGTTCCTGCGGGCGGAGCGAGACGAGGCCGACGGAGAGGGTGACACCGTGCGAAAGATGGTGCGGCAGAGATGCGACGGCATTCACAGAACGACCCAGCGCCTGCTTCGCCGCGGAGGCCGGAGCCCCAGGTAGGAGCACGATGAACTCGTCTCCGCCGTATCGGGCGACCACGTCGTCGCCGCGCAGGGCGTCGCGCAGCGTGCTCGCGATGACACGGAGCACGTTGTCGCCTTCGGCGTGCGACTGCTTGTCGTTGACGTCCTTGAATCCGTCGAGGTCGACCAGCGCGACCGCGAGCGGCTGGGCGTCGGCGGAGGACGCCAGCGAACGCAGCTTTTCGTCGAGCGCGCGCCGGTTCGGCAGCCCGGTGAGCGGGTCCTGGAGGGCCTGCTGGGTGATCGCGCCGTGTTCGGCGGACAGGCGTTCGTGCTCCCGGCGCGCGTTGAGCGTGGCGATCTGCGATTCCCGCAGCGACCACATCTCCGTTTCCAGGATGGTCGCGTAGTCGATCAGCGACTGGCTCGCGCCGGACGCGTAGTCCGGGGTGGTGTCGAGCCTGGCGAGTTCGCGGGCGAGGTTCAACCGCATCGACGGCAGCGAGCCGTCTTCGTTGTCCTCGCGGACCTCTTTGAGCACTTGCAGGGCGTCCTCGCGGCGGCCGTCGTTGTCCAGGCAGCGGGCCAGCGCGATGGCGATGATCTCGCGTTCGTGCGGGAACACCAGTTCCGGATGCAGCAGCGAGTTGAGGCGTTCGATATGCGACGAATCGGGCGACGCGAGCGCGGCGGCCGCGGCCAGCACGCCGACCTGGTCGATCGCGGGCACGCCGGCCTTGCGCGGGAAGAGCGACTCGGTGAACGGGCCTTCGGCGGCCTGGGCCATCGACGCGGCGGTGCGGAACTTGTCCGCCCCCTCGTCGTAGCGCTCGATGCGTTCGAGCCGCAGGCCCCAGCCCAGCAGCATCTTGACCCGGTTGATCAGCTGGAGCGCGATCTCGTGCGGGCTCGCGCTGTCGCGGATCGCCTGCGCGGCGCGGGCGATGGCCTCCTCGGCCGCCTCGTAGACGCCGAGCTGATTCAGCACCAGCCAGCAGTCGACCAGGGTCGTGGACAGCATCCGGTCCCAGTTGCGCCTGCCGACCTGGCGGTCCGGGACCGCGGAGTCGTCGAGGATGGCCAGCGCCCTGGCGATCTCGGTGAGGGCGGCGTCCTCCTGTTTGGCGATCACCAGCCGTCGGCCGCGCATGGCGTGCGCGTCGGCCCGCATCAGCGCGAGACCGTGTCGCCTGGTGTGCGCGAGCATCTCGTCGAGCCGGGGCTCCGCTTCGGCGGCGAGGCCGCGGGTGACCAGCCTGGCCATCGCCGAATAGCGCAGCAGCTGGGCGACCAGCAACGGTTCCCCGCGGCGCTGTGTCTCGTCGAGGAGTTCGTCGAGGCTGGTGACGATGTCCAGCTGTTCGGCGTAGCTGACACGCTGGATGGCCGCCCCGAGTTCGCGCGCGCGACCGTGGAGCCAGGCGTCGGACATCTCCGCAAGCGCCGGCCGCCTGCCACTGGTCGTCGCGTCCTCGGTCAGCCGCACACACCCCCACCGTTGAAAACGCCGCTGGTCATCTGTTCGTCTGCTCCGCCGCCAGGATTCGAACCTGAACTGTCAGAACCAAAATCTGAAGTGCTGCCGATTACACTACGGCGGATCGATCCTGGTCAGGATAGCCATGCCGGAGACCTCCACGTGCGCCCGGGGGTTGTCTCACCTTCGCGGGCACTCCACAGGGGACCAAACCTCCTGTACCGTAACTTACGGCATCGTAGGTAAGGTCACCCTTAGGGAAACCCTCGGGGTTGCGCATAGAAAAGAAGTGACTGCATGACGGCTACCCTGGACCGTTCCCAGAAGCCCGCGAAGGGCCCCAAGCCGGTAATCGAAGGACATCGATCGAGCGGCGTCCAGCTCTCGGTCTACCTCGGGGTCATCTTCCCGCTCGCCGCTTTGCTCGCGGCCGTCCCGTTCGCCTGGGGCTGGGGACTGACCTGGGTCGACGTCGGCCTGTTCGTGGTCTTCTACGCGATCAGCGGGCTCGGCATCACCGTCTCGTACCACCGCTACTTCACGCACGGCTCGTTCAAGGCCAAGCCGTGGCTGCGCGTCGCCATGGCGATCGCCGGCAGCATGGCCGTCCAGGGCCCCGTGATCACCTGGGTCGCCGATCACCGGCGCCACCACGCCTTCTCCGACCGCGACGGCGACCCGCATTCGCCGTGGCTGTTCGGCACGACACCGGTCGCCATCGCCAAGGGTTTCTGGCACGCGCACATGGGCTGGCTGTTCGATCGGGACCAGACCAACGCGGAGCGATTCGCTCCGGACCTGGTGAAGGATCCGGCCATCAAGAAGGTCGACGACCTGTTCTGGCTGTGGAGCCTGCTCACCCTGGTGCTGCCCGCGATCCTCGGTGGACTGATCACCTGGTCGTTCTGGGGCGCGGTCACCGCGTTCTTCTGGGCCGGCCTGGTGCGCGTCTGCGTGCTGCACCACGTCACCTGGTCGGTCAACTCGGTCTGCCACATGATCGGCGAGCGCCCGTTCGCGGCCCGCGACAAGTCGGCCAACTTCTGGCCGCTGGCGATCTTCTCCTTCGGCGAGTCGTGGCACAACCTGCACCACGCCGACCCGACTTCGGCGCGGCACGGCGTGCAGCGCGGCCAGATCGACATTTCCGCGCGGCTCATCTGGATCTTCGAGAAGTTCGGCTGGGCCTACGACGTGCGCTGGCCGACCCCGCAGCGCCTCGCGCGCATCGCCACTGAAAGCAAATAGCGAGGTCGCGTTAGTCTTCTGCGATGGCGGGGAGAAGGCGGACCAAACGTGAAGCGGTCACCGGGGCGCGTCCTGTCGCCCCGGTGGCCCGGGTGCGGATGACGGGGACCGAGCGCAGGCAGCAACTGCTCAACGTCGCCAGGGCCCTGTTCGCGGAGAAGGGTTTCGAAGGCACGTCCATCGAGGAGATCGCGCACCGCGCGAATGTCTCCAAGCCGGTGGTGTACGAGCATTTCGGCGGCAAGGAAGGCATCTACGCCGTCGTCGTCGACCGCGAGACGCAACTGCTGCTCGACCGGATGGTCTCGACTCTCCACGGTGGACACCCGAGAGTGATGCTGGAGCAGGCCGCGATCGCGCTGCTCTCCTACGTCGAGGACTCGCACGACGGCTTCCGCATCCTGGTGCGGGATTCACCGGTCGCGAGTTCGACGGGCACGTTCTCGACGGTGCTGAACGACATCGCCAGCCAGGTCGAGCACATCCTCGCGCAGCAGTTCGCCGCGCGGGGTTACGACGAGAAGCTGGCCGCGCTGTACGCGCAGGCGCTCGTCGGGATGGTCGCGCTCACCGGGCAGTGGTGGCTCGACGCCAGGAAGCCGAAACGCGACGAGGTCGCCGCGCATCTGGTCAACCTCGCCTGGAACGGTTTGTCCAATTTGGAGCACAAGCCGAAGCTGCGGCTGTACTGAGTTCTTCGTCGTGCGTCAGTGACGTTTCCCGGACACTGAGCGCTGGCTTCCCCAAAGAGATCATCCAGCTGGGGGAAGCACCGTGGAGAACCATCCCGCATACGCCGTGGAACCGACGGCTCCGCGGAAGAAGAGACCGTGGCTGAAACCGGTCATCGTCCTGGGTGTCATCGCCGGCATCGCCCTGCTGGGGTTCTTCGTCGAGAATCCGTTGACGGCGTGGCGTACCGAGGTCGGCGCCTGTCTCAAGGGCAACGTGGACAACGCGGAAAGTATCAGAAACGCCGAGTGCGGGACGCCGGAAGCGAACTTCAAGGTCGTCGGGAAGCAGGGCAGGCAGGCGGCTCCCGACGGCATCCTGCTCTGTCTGGAGAACCTCAAGAATCCGGGCGCGCGATTGCCGGCTGTCGGGGACTGCCTCCCCGGGGATGCCTTCGCGGCGAAGAAGCTCGAGACGGTGGACTGCGCGGGAGCGCACTTCAAGGTGCTCGCCATCGAAAGGGAAGCCGATGTCTCCATCGGGACCACGGCGTGCGCCTCCGTTTCGGCGACGGACATCAAGCTCACGTGGGCGTCGGGTGCGGGTGGGCTGATCCCGCGCGAACGGGTGCTGTGCCTCGACGAACTGAAGTAGGCGTCAGCGCAGGAGGCCGGTCTCCCGCAGGTGGTCGAAGATGATCTTGTCCACCGCGGATACCCGGGCCCTGTCCGCGTAGCCGAGCCACACGACCTCGTCGATCTCGCTGCTGGCCGTGAGTGTCCCGCCGAATTCGGCCGTGTAGCAGGTCATCCGGACCAGGAGTCCCGTCGCATGGCCATCGGCCTGCGCCTCGAAGACTCCGGCGGGCTCGATACTCGCCGGAATGATCTCGACGGTCAGTTCCTCGCGGACTTCGCGGATCAGTGTCTCCGTGTCGGTTTCGCCGGGTTCACGTTTGCCGCCGGGCAGGTAGAACACGGATTTGCCGCGCGACCGGGTGCTCAGGATCCGGCCGTCGCGCAGGTGCAGCCAAGCGATCTTGTCGATCATGGGTCAGCCCAGCGCCGCGGCGGTCTCGGCGGTGGTGAGCACTTCGCCCAGCCGCGGGAACACCTTCGTGACCGCCGATTCGTGGGAGATCGCGGCGATACCCGCCATCGCGTCCGAAACGGCGATGGTCTCGTAGGCGTGGTCGATCGCGGCCCGCAGCGTCGATTCGACGCCGTATTCCGTGGCGATCCCGGCGAGTACCAGTGTCTTCACGCCGAGTCCGCGCAGGAGTTCGTCGAGTCCGGTGCGGTAGAACGCACCGATCGTGTGCTTGGTGATCAGATGCTCGCCTTCGCGAGGCGTCAGCTCGGTGACCAGTTCACTGCCGGGCGGCTGCTCGTCGACGCCCGGCCGGTGCGCGCGCACGTGGACGATCGGTGAGCCGGCCGCGCTGAAAGCCTCTCGCAACAGCACGGCGTTCGACACGACTTCGGTGCCTTCGATCGGGACTGTCTCGAGCGCGACGATCCGCGTCTGGAGGTCGATCAGGACGAGCGCCGTCGTCGCCGGGTCGATCTTCGTCATGGGGGAAGCCTAGTGTCCCTATGCTGGAGGTCATGGGGCAGAACAGGGAAGTCATCGTCACCGGTGGTGGAACGGGTATCGGTTACGCGGTCGCGGCGGCGTTCGCCGCGCGGGGTGACCGGGTGACGATCACCGGCCGCCGCGAACAGGTCCTCACCGAAGCCGCCACGCTGCTCGGCGCGAACCCGGTCCCGTTCGACGCGGCCGATCCGGACGCGGTGGAACGGGCACTGGCCGAACTGCCGGAGCGCGTCGACGTCCTGGTCAACAACGCGGGCGGGAACACCGATTTCCGGAACGGGCCTGCCGGAGATCTGAAATCCTTCGCGGCGAACTGGCGGGCGAACCTCGACGCGAACGTGTTCAGCGCCGTGCTGGTCACCCGGGCCTTGCGGGAAAGGTTCGCCGACGGCGCGCGGATCGTCACGATCGGCTCCATCGCCGCGCGGACGGGAGCGGGTTCCTACGGTGCGGCCAAGGCGGCGCTGGAGGCGTGGAACGTCGACGTGGCAAGGGAATTCGGGCCACGGGGGATCACCGCGAACATCGTCGCGCCCGGACTCGTCGGGGACACCGAGTTCTTCCGGGGCAAGCTCTCCGACGAGCGCCGGGCGTGGCTGATCGGCAACACCCTGACCCAACGCGCCGGCGAGCCCGCGGACGTCGCCGAAGTGGTGGCGTTCCTGGCGAGCCCGGAGGCTCGGCACGTCACCGGCCAGGTCATCCACGTCAACGGCGGTGCGTATCTCGGCCGTTAGGCGCCGGGGGTGACTTTCAGCAGTTTGTCGTCCTGGCCTTCCGACGTCGTGATGTAGAGCGCGCCGTCGGGCGCGCTCCGGACGGCGCGAAGCCTGCCGAACTTGTCGTCGAATTCGGGCGGCAGTGTCACTTCGGTGACCTTGCCCGCGTCGTCGAGGCGGAACAGCAGGAGTTTCTGGCCTTTCAGCGCGGTCACGGCCAGCGAACCTTCGAGCGCTCCCCACCGCGATCCGGTGAGGAACTCCGCGCCGCAGATCGCCTCGGTGATCTCGCCGGTCGTCCACAAAGGACCGACGGCGTCCGGGAAGCGCTGCTTGTCGGTCATCGGGACGCTTTCGTCGTAGCTGGTCTCGGTGCCGCCCTTCGACGGGTCCCAGCCGTAGTTCGCGCCCGCGGTCTCCAGGTTGACCTCGTCGTCGATGGTCGGCCCGTGCTCGGCGGTGAACACCTGCCCGGTGCCGGGACGGACCGTGACGCCCTGGACGTTGCGGTGCCCGTAGGTGAACACGCGCTGTTCGTCCGGGTTCGCGGATTTGATGAACGGGTTGTCCGGCAACGCGTCGCCGGACTTCGCGTCGATACGGAGCACCTTGCCGCCGAGGCTCGTCCGGTCCTGCGGATGCTGCGGGCGGGCGGTGTCGCCGGTGCCGACGAGCAGGGCGCCGTCCGCGCCGAACGCGGGACGGCAGCCGGAGTGCCTGCCGCTGGGGTTCACCGGCAGCCCGGTCAGGAGGTCCTTGACCTTCGTGGCGCTCGCGCCGTCGTCCGAGAGCCGCCAGGTGACCAGACGGATGTCGACGGCGGTGTCGCCCTCCTTGTGGGTCTGGCAGGTGATGAACTCGCGCGACGTCGCGAAGTCCTTGCTGATCACCATCCCCATCAAGCCGCCTTCGCCGCGTACGTGGACATCGGAGAAGTCGGCGGCGACGTCGCGTTTCGTGCCGCCGTCGACCAAGGCCAGCTTCCCGGGACGCTGGGTGACGAGGATCTTCCCGTCCGGCAGGAAACCGACGTCCCAGCCGTGTTCGAGCCCGGCCGTCACCTGCTCGACCTTCAGCGCCGAAACGGCGGGCTTCGAAGTGACCGGTGGCGCGCTCTGCACCATCTCGCTCGAAGCCCCGGAGCAGGCCGTGACCAGCAAGGACAGGGAAGCGAACGCGACGACGGCGGTAGTGCGCATGACATCAGCATGCCACCGGGCTCAACCGCCCACTAGGGACGAACCGGTCAGGATCGCGGCCGTCTCGGCGTCGGCGGGAAGGAAAGTCTCCAGTTTCAATTCCGACACCGTGACGTCGGCGGCGGTCGCGAACGTCGTGATGGCCGTGATCAGCCGCAGCTCACCCGCCGAAGTGGACAGGCGCATCGGCACGGCGAACCCGAGATGGTCCGGGCCGGGCGGCCCGGGCTCCGGAACGTAACCTTCGAGTTCGGCCAGCAACGCGGCGAGCCGCTCGTCGGGCGCGTGCGCGATCTCCTGCGTCAGCCGTTCCAGGATGTGCCGCGCCCAGTCCGCGAGGTTCAGCACCCGCGGCGCCATCCCCTTCGGATGCAGCGCGAGCCGCAGGGTGTTGACCGGTTCCTCCAGCAGTTCGGGCGCGACGTCCTCGAAGAGCAGGTCGAGCGCGTCGTTGCGGGCGACGAGCACGCCGTAGCGGTCGACGACGATGGCCGGGTACGGCCGGTGCCCGTCGAGCAGCCGCCGCATCCCGTCGAGGACCGGCTTCAACCCGGGATCGTCGAGTTTCGTTTCGGGGAAACCGGGGGCGTACCCGGCGGCGAGCAGCAGGCCGTTGCGTTCCCGGAGCGGGAGTTCGAGCGATTCGGCGACGCGCAGCACCAGGCCGCGGCCGGGGATCGACCGGCCGCCTTCGAGGAAACTCACATGCCGTTGGGTGGTCCCGGCCCGGAGCGCCAGTTCCAGCTGGGACAGCCGCCGCCGCTCGCGCCAGCCCTTCAACGCGGGGCCGAATCCGGAAACCATGGCCGTTATCTTGGCCGAGCCGTCGCCGGTGCCGCCATTCCCTCGAAGGAATTGAGACGATTCCCCGCCGCGGAGAGGCTTCCGGCATGAAATCCGGTCTTGTCATCCCCACCTATCGCTCCACCCTCGACGCCGGGCGCACCGCGCCGGAAATGGTCGCCATCGCGGTCGAAGCCGAACGCCTCGGTTTCGATTCGGTCTGGGTCGGCGACACCTTCGCGCGGGCGCCCATCGATCCGCTGACGTTGCTCGGCGCGTTCGCCGCCAGAACCGAGCGGGTCACCCTGGGCACCGCCGCGCTGCTTCCGGCGTTGCGGGATCCGCTGCTTTCCGCGAACACGATCCTTTCTCTCGACCTGCTCAGCCAGGGCCGGATCACGCTCGGCGTCGGGGCGGGGTTCGCCGGCCGCAGCGAACCCGAGTTCGCCTTCACCCGCGTTCCGTGGGAACGCCGCCGCGCCCGGCTCGACGACATCGTCGCGCTGTGGCGGCACGTCTGGAGCGGGAACAGCGGTCCGTTCCACGGCGACGTGCTGCACTACGACACGCTTCCGGAGTACCCGGAACCGCACCGTCCGGGTGGTCCGCCGGTGTGGCTGGCCGCGTTCACCCCGGGCGCGCTGGAGCGAGCGGGACGGCTTTACGACGGCTGGCTGCCGTACCCGCCCGACGTCGCGGACTACGCCGGCGGGCTCGCGAAGATCCGCGAAACAGCCGTGCGCTCCGTGACGCCCGCGCTGTTCGCGACAGTGCTCATCGAGGAGGACCCGGTCCGGGCCCGCGAGCGGCTGGAGGACTACGCGCGGCGGAATTACGGCGTTCCGCTGGACTTCGTCGAGAAGATCCAGGTGTACATCGCGGGCAGCCCGGCGCAGGTCGCCGACAGGGTGCGCGAATACCGGGACGCGGGTGCCGAACACGTGCTGATCAGGATCGCGACCCAGGAACCGGCCGAGTTCGACGAACAGCTTCCGAAGGTCGCCGACGCCCTGCCCCGGTAATCGCGCGGCGGACTGTCGGTGCCCCCACGTAGGCTGGGACGGTGACAAACGCTCCATTGTCCGGACTCCTTCATGCCATCCTTCCCGATCCGGCCCTGCGCGGGGTCGTCGAGCGGGCCGGTGCCCCGGTGCTCGAACTCCAGGGCGCGATCGCCACCCGCCAGCTGGTCGTGGGCGCCCTCGCCGCGGACGAGGGCGCCGGCCGCCCCGTGCTCGCGGTGACGGCCACCGGCCGCGAGGCCGACGAATTGACCGCTTCGCTGAAGTCGTTCCTCGGTGAAGAGGCCGTGGCAGACTTCCCGTCGTGGGAGACGCTGCCGCACGAGCGGCTGTCGCCCCGGGCGGACACCGTCGGCCGGCGGCTGGAGGTGCTCCACCGGCTCAAGACGGGCGCCGACGACCTGCGTGTGGTCGTCGCGACCGTCCGCAGCCTCATCCAGCCGATGGCGCCCGGGCTCGGTTCGCTCGCGCCGATCGACCTGGTGGTCGGCGAGGAGCAGAGTTTCGAAGGTCTGCTGGAGCGGCTGGTCGAGCTGGCGTACACGCGGGTGGACATGGTCGAGAAGCGCGGCGAGTTCGCCGTGCGCGGCGGCATCCTCGACCTGTTCGGGCCGACGGCGCAGCATCCGGTGCGGGTCGAGTTCTGGGGCGACGAGGTCAGCGAGATCCGCGCGTTCGCCGTGTCGGACCAGCGGTCGCTGCCGGGGGAGATCCGGCACGTCAGCGCGCCGCCGTGCCGTGAGCTGCTGCTCACCGAGTCGGTGCGCGCGAAGGCCGCGGAGCTGGCGACGACGTACGAGGCGGACGCCCAGCTCACCGAGATGCTCACCAAGCTCTCCGGCGGGGTGCCCGTCGAGGGCATGGAGGCGCTCATCCCCGTCCTGTGCGAGGGCGAGCTGGACCTGCTGACCGACGCGATGCCCCAGGGCACGCACGTGCTGCTCGCCGATCCGGAGAAGATCCGCGCCCGCGCGGCCGACCTGGTCCGCACCGGGCAGGAGTTCCTCGAAGCGTCCTGGACCACGGCCGCCGCGGGCGGTCAGGCTCCGATCGACCTCGGCGCTTCCGCGTACCGGGACCTCGCGGGGATCGCGAAGCACGCTCAGGAGACGAAGCGCCCTTGGTGGACGCTCACGCAGCTGGCCAGCGACGATCCCGACGTCTACCGCGTGTCGATCGAGGCCGCGCCGAACTACCGCGGCGAGGTCGAGCGCGCGACGACGGACCTGCGCGCGCACACGGCCGCGGGCGGGACGGCCGTGCTCGTCGTCGCCGGGCACGGCACCGCGGCCCGTGCCGTCGAGCAGCTGTCGGCCGGGGAAGTGCCCGCGTCGCTCGCCGAAGGCATCACCGGTCCGCTGACACCAGGCGTCGTGACGGTGACGTGCGGCGGTCTTTCGGACGGTTTCGTGTCGCCGGAGCGAGCCCTCGTGGTGCTGTCCGAATCGGACCTCACCGGCCGGGGCTCGGGGGCGGGGGCGTCCACAAAGGACTTCAGCACCAAAATGCCGTCGCGGCGCCGCAACGCCGTCGATCCGCTCGCCCTCAAGACGGGCGATTACGTCGTGCACGACCAGCACGGCATCGGCCGGTTCGTCGAGATGGTGCAGCGCACCGTGGCCGGCGCGACCCGCGAGTACCTGCTGCTGGAGTACGCCTCCTCCAAACGCGGGCATCCGGGGGACCGGCTGTTCGTCCCGACCGACCAGCTCGACGAGGTCTCCCGCTACGTCGGCGGCGAGCTGCCGACGCTGAACAAGCTCGGCGGGTCGGATTGGAAGAACACCAAGGCCAAGGCGAAGAAGGCGGTCAAGGAGATCGCCGCCGAACTCGTACAGCTCTACGCCGCGCGGCAGTCCGCGCCGGGGCACGCGTTCGGGCAGGACACCCCGTGGCAGGGCGAACTCGAGGACGCCTTCCCGTTCACCGAGACCAACGACCAGCTCGCCGCGATCGACGAGGTCAAGGCGGATATGGAACGCGGCGTCCCGATGGATCGCGTCATCTGCGGCGACGTCGGCTACGGCAAGACCGAGATCGCGGTGCGCGCGGCGTTCAAGGCGGTGCAGGACGGCAAGCAGGTCGCGGTGCTGGTGCCCACGACGCTGCTCGCGCAGCAGCACCTGAACACCTTCACCGAACGGATGAGTTCGTTCCCGGTGAAGATCAGGGGCCTCTCGCGGTTCACGAACAAGGCCGAGTCCGACGCGATTCTCGAACAGCTGTCCTCGGGTGACGTCGACATCGTGATCGGCACGCACCGCCTGCTGCAGACCGGGGTCCGGTATAAGGACCTCGGCCTGGTGATCGTCGACGAGGAGCAGCGTTTCGGTGTCGAACACAAGGAGCACATCAAGGCGCTGCGGACGCACGTCGACGTGCTGACCATGTCGGCGACGCCGATCCCGCGGACGCTGGAGATGTCGCTCGCCGGGATCCGCGAGATGTCCACGATCCTGACCCCGCCCGAGGACAGGCACCCGATCCTGACCTACGTCGGCGCGTACGACGACAAACAGGTCGGCGCCGCGATCCGGCGCGAACTGCTGCGCGACGGCCAGGTTTTCTACGTGCACAACAGGGTTTCCTCGATTGAGAAGGCCGCGAAGCGTATTCGCGAGCTGGTGCCCGAGGCGCGTGTCGTCACCGCGCACGGGCAGATGAACGAGGAAAAACTCGAGAAGATCATCCAGGGTTTCTGGGAGAACGAGTACGACGTGCTCGTCTGCACCACGATCGTCGAGACCGGGCTGGACATCTCGAACGCCAACACGCTGCTGGTGGAACGCGGCGACCTGCTCGGCCTCGCGCAACTGCACCAGTTGCGCGGCCGGGTCGGGCGCGGGCGTGAGCGCGGGTACGCGTACTTCCTGTACCCGCCGGAGGCCCCGCTCACCGAGACGGCGCACGACCGGCTGGCGACCATCGCGCAGAACACCGAACTGGGCGCGGGTATGGCCGTCGCGATGAAGGACCTCGAGATCCGCGGCGCGGGCAACATCCTCGGCGCGGAGCAGTCCGGGCATATCGCGGGCGTCGGGTTCGATCTGTACGTGCGGCTCGTCGGCGAAGCGGTCGACGCGTTCCGCCGTCACGCGGGTGCGGAGACCGCCGAAGAGGAGGAACTCGCCGAGGTCCGCGTGGATCTTCCGGTGGACGCGCATATCCCGCACGACTACGTGCCGGGCGAGCGGCTGCGGCTGGAGGCGTACCGCAAGATCGCGGCCGCGCCCGACCAGGCCGGGCTCGACGCCGTCCGCGAGGAACTGGTCGACCGCTACGGCCAGCCGCCCGCCCCGGTGCGGAGGCTGCTCGCGGTCGCCGCGTTCCGGCACACCTGCCGCGCGGCCGGGGTCACCGAGGTCTCCGCCCAGGGCACGTCGATCCGGTTCGCGCCGCTGCCGCTGGCGGATTCGCAGATGGTGCGGCTGAAGCGCTTGTACCCCAAGGCTCTCTACAAGGCGGTCACGAACACGGTTTCCGTGCCGAAGCCGACGGAGGGCCCGGCGGGCGGGCGGATGGGCGCCCCGGCGCTGCGAGACGAGGAACTGCTGGACTGGTGCGCGAAGCTGCTGACGAATCTGATGAAGTCGCCGGCGCCCGTCGCGTGATCCGGCTCTGGACACGCGTGTCACGGCTCAGGAGCCGAGCCCGAATCGCGACTTACGACCTGGTTCTCTCGCCGGGGCCGGTATGAGAGGGTAGGCCCTGTGATGCGGATCATGGGGCGCCGTCGCGCGCTGGTCGGGGTTCTTGCCGGTTCTCTCCTTCTCGCCGGATGCAACGCCGGACCCGGGCAGGTCGGTGCGGCGGTGATCGTCGATGGCAGGACCGTTTCGGTGGATCGCGTGCAGCAGCTGATCGACAAGGCCGTTCGTGAGCACCCGTACGGACAGCAGCTCGCCAAGGAGCACAAGCTCGACCTCGTCGGCCGCGAGATCGTCCGGCAGGAGATCCTGCACGACCTCACCAAACGCGCCGCTCAGCGGGAAGGCATCGGGGTCGACGAGTCCCTCGTGGTGAACGCGTTGCGGAACGATCCGCTGGCGAAGCCGATGGAGGCCAATCCGCAGGACGATCCCGAGCTCAGCGTCGAGCAGCTCGTGGCGCGGGTGCGGGACCACCGCGAGGCACTGATCGACGCGGCGCTGCAGACCCAGCTCGCGATGAAGTACCTGGACAAGCTCAGCGTCACGTTCGACTTCAGCTCGGTCTCCTCGACCGACGCCACCGGCGCCGATTCGGACAAGCTGCGCGAGCAGGCGATCGAGAAGGCCCGCCGCTTCGCCGCCTCGCCGAACGCGGCCGCCGAACTGATCGCGCAGGACCAGCAGACCTCCGACACCCAGGCGGGCACCGGTCAGAAGCTGCCCGCCATGCAGTCGCCCGCGACCGCGGCCACCGTCCTGTTCGGTCTCCAGCCCAACACCGTCGCCGCCTTCAAGCCGACACCGCAGCAGCCGCTTTGGGTCGTCGTCGTGATGCGTGAGCGGACCGCGGACAAGCCCGTCGCGTCGGATCAGGCCGCGCAGCCCACCGCCCAGCAGCTGGCCAAGATCGGTGTCCGGCTCCTCCAGCCGGACCTCGGCCAGGTCGACCTCAAGGTGAACCCGCGCTACGGCGTGTGGGATGTTGTCGAGATGGACCTCGCGCCCAACGAAGCTTCGAAGAAGGGCATCGTGCTGCCTGTGCACGGTGCCGCCCCGCAAAACCCGTGACCGCTGCCGTCGTCGTGATCGCCCGCGGGGCGACACTGCCCGCCGCGGCGCTCCCGGTCTTGCGGGCCGGCGTTGCCGTGTACGCGGCTTCCGATGTCGATCCCGAGGTCGTCGGGGTGCCCGCGCTCGGTGACACGCAGGCGCGCGACCTTGTGCTCATCGCCGGTTCGCGAAGGGAACCGAAGGCCGCGGCGCTGATCAGGTCGGGCGCGCGCGTGATCGAAGCGCCCGTTCCGCCGCTGGTCGAGGCGGTTGAAGTGATGGACCGCCTCCGCTCGCCGGGTGGCTGCCCGTGGGACGCCGTCCAGACACACGAGTCGCTGCGTCAGTACCTGGTCGAGGAGACCTACGAGCTGCTCGACGCGATCGAGGAGCGCGACCGTGTCGCCCTGCGCGAGGAACTCGGCGACGTCCTGCTCCAGGTGCTGTTCCACGCGCGCGTCGCGGTCGAGGACGCGGACGATCCGTTCGGGATCGACGAGGTCGCTTCGGGACTGGTCGCGAAACTCGTCGGACGTCATCCGCATATTTTCACTGACGCTCCCCGGGTCGAGACCGTCAGCGACCAGAACCTCAAATGGGAAGAACTGAAACAGGCCGAGAAGAGCCGCCAGTCCATTGTGGACGGTGTTGCGCTCGGTCAGCCCGCCGTGGCGCTCGCCGGGAAGCTCGGCCAGCGCAGCGGACGGGCCGGGATCCCGCTCGACCTGTTCCCCGGCGGGTCCGAAGCGGCCGCCCAGCTGTTCCGGGTCTCCGCGACCGCGCGCCGCGCGGGGATCGATCCCGAAGGCGAGCTCCGCGCCGTCGCGAAGCGGTTCGCCGGCGACATCCGGGCCGCCGAGCAGGCCGCACGCGACGCCGGTCTGGAGCCGACGACGCTCGAGGCCGACGGCTGGCGCAAGTTCTGGCCGAGTTCCTGAAGGTGCGGCGTTTGCGGTGGGCCGGTGCTTAGCTGTGCGGCCGGGCGTGCCGCGAAAGCCACTCCGCGACAGGGTCGCCGGCGGCCGAGGCGCTGTGACACAGGACACAATCGAGTGAGAACCGTTTCGGTGATCTCGGCGTCTTGCCGGATGTGAAGGGAACGGAACCGGACGAAGAGCAGCTCGTCCGCCGCACGGCCAGAGGTGACCGCGCGGCGTTCGAGGAGCTCTACCGCCGCACGTCGCCGTGGCTGGCCGTACGCCTGCGCCGTCGCTGCGCCGATGACCAGATCGTCGCCGAGGTGATGCAGGAGACCTACCTCGCGGTCTGGCGCGCGGCCGGCGCGTTCGCCGGTTCGGCCGTCGGCGGGAGCGCCGTGGGCTGGCTGTGGACGATCGCCGCGCGGCGGCTGGTCGACGCCTTCCGCCGCCGGGCGCGGCACGCGCAGCCGTTGCCGGTCGCGGAAACCACCGTCGCGCCCGCCGCCGAGGAGGAGGCGCTGGCCGGTGCGGTCGGCGACCACGTCGGCGACGCGCTGCGACGCCTCGCTCCCGAACTCCGTCAGGTCCTGCAGGCGATGGTGCTCGACGGGCTGACCGTCCGTGAGACCGCGGTCCTGCTCGGCCTGCCGGAAGGAACCGTCAAAACCCGCGCCAGGCGGGCTCGGATCGCGATGCGGGAGGCGCTGTCGTGAACAAGGAACACGTGTCCGAACAGCTCCTCGCCGGTTACGTCCGCGGGGACGCCGGGCCGGCCGGTGACGAGGTCTGGGCGGTCGAAGCCCACCTCGAATCATGCGCGGAATGCCGGGGGAGGCTGTCCGCGCTCAGCCTTCCGGCGGTGTCGGCGCTGGTGGACGACGTCTGGGCCGGGCTGGGGCCGAAGCTCGCCGAAGCGGGGCCGGGCCCGATGCGGAGCCGGTGGGCCGGACGGCTGCACACCTGGGTGACGCCGGTGATGCTGCCGTGGCTGGTGATGATCGTCCTGATCCCGTCACTGGGCTTCCTGCTGGACTCGCTCGGGTTCACCGGGTCCAGGGGCTACTCGTTCGTCCAGCTCTTCTCACCGGTGCTGCCGGTGCTCGGCGTCGCGGTGTCGTGGGCGAAGGGGCTCGATCCCGCGTACGAACTCGTCACCTCCACGCCGAGGGCCGGGCTCTACCTGCTGCTGCGCCGGACGACGGCGGTCCTGGCCGTCGTGTTGCCGATACAAGGCCTTTCGAGCTGGCTCGGCGGCGGCGGATTCGGGCTCGGCCTCCTGCCGAGCCTCGCCTTCACCACCGGGACGCTCGCGCTCGGCGGCGTGATCGGGGTGGTGCGGGCGGCCTACGTCCTCACCGGGGTCTGGATGGCGGTGATCCTGGCGCCCGCGGTGGCTTCGCAAGGGCGCGCCACCGCGCTCGAACCCCGGCTGCTCCCGGTGTGGGGCGCGATCTTCGCGCTGACCGCGGTCGTGGTGGTGCTCCGGCGGAGCGTCTTCGGCCTGCTCGCCGGATCCGAACGATGAACGAAGGGGAGAACATGATGCGTGCTGTCGGGGTCGCGGAGGTCGCACCGACGACCTACGCGTGGCAGATCAAGGCGGAAGGACTGAAGGTCCGGGTCGGCAAACGCAAGTTCGCCGTGAACGGGCTCGACCTGGAACTCGGCACGGGGGTGCACGGTCTGCTCGGCCCGAACGGGGCCGGGAAGACCACGCTGATCCGGGCACTGGCGACGGTGCTCCGGCCGGCGGAGGGAGGGCTGGCGCTGCTCGGTGAATCCGTCGGGGGATTCACCGATCAGCGCAGCCTGCGCCGCCGTATCGGCTATCTGCCGCAGAACTTCGGTTTCTACAAGCGATTCACCGTCCGCGAGTTCGTCGAGTACATCGCGTGGCTCAAGGAGATGTCCAAAGAGGACATTCCCGGCGCGGTGCAGCGTTCGATCGAACGGGTCGGTCTCGCCGATCGCGCCGACGACAAGATGAAGACCCTCTCCGGCGGCATGGTGCGGCGGGTCGGGATCGCGCAGGCGATCGTGAACGATCCGGACATCCTCCTGCTGGACGAGCCGACCGCCGGGCTCGATCCCGCTCAGCGCGTGCGGTTCCGCGATCTGCTTCAGGAGATCGGCCGCGACGCCTGTGTCGTCGTCTCGACGCATCTCGTCGAGGACGTCGCGACGGCCTGCACCGACGTCGTCCTGTTCGAAGACGGGAAACTCGTCTTCCAGGGGACGCCGGACGAACTGGCCGCGGCGGGGAGCGAAGAGCACGTCGGCGACAGCCCGATCGAGCGCGGTTACTCGGCGCTGCTCGGGCACGAGCCGGGAAAGGGGAACTGGTGAACACGCGGATTCTGCGGACCGAACTCCGCCGTTCCATCGCCCCGTGGGCGACGCTCGCCATTCTCGTCGTCGCGTTCGGATTCCTGTATTCGTTCAGCGGTCCGTGGTCGAAGGCACCGCTCGCCTGGGACGAACACTGGACGCACGCCGCGGAGTGGAGCCGGTTCCTGCTGGTGTTCCTGTGGCCGATCGCGGTCGGCGCCGGTGTCATCCAAGGTATGCGCGACAGCAGGTCCGGCACGGCCGAGCTCATGACCACCATGCCGCGTCCCGGCTGGCAGCGGGCCGCGAAGCTCGCCGGTGCGCTGGGCGGCCTGCTGGTGCTGGGCTACCTGTTGATTTTCGCCGTCGGCGCCGTTCAAGCCGCTTTCAACGGCGGGTTCTTCACCTTCGGCTGGCTGCCGATCGTCGTCGTCGGTGTGCTCGGAATGCTCGCGGGCGCCTGGATCGGGCTCGGGATCGGCCGCCTGCTGCCGCATCCGCTGACCGCGCCCGCGGTGGCCGTCGCCGCTTTCGTGGCCGTGCTCCTGTTCCAGTTCGCCGGGTCGGAGGGCAGCGCGCTGGCCGGAATCGTGCCGTTCCGGGCCTCCTTGCTTTCTCCCGCGATGGACGTCGTCCGGGACCCGTTCAGCACCACCGCCGGCCGGATGGATCTCGGGCAGGGAGTCTGGCTCGCCGGGCTGGCCGCGACCGGATTCCTCCTGCTGGCGGGCCGCACCAAACGGGCGAAGGGGCTCGCCGTCGTTCCCGCGCTGGTGGCGGCCGCGATCGCCTTGCCCGTCCTGCCCGGCAGCACGGCCGAAGCCGAGGTCTCCGACCCGAACGCGACGGAGATGGTCTGCGACGGCCCGGTCTGCGTCCCCCGCATGTTCGAGCCGGAACTGCCCCGTCTCGCCGGGCCCGGCAAGGAAGCACTCCGGCTGCTGGGGACACTGCCGGACGCGCCGGTCAAGGTCGCGGTCCAGGACCGGCGGCTGGACTACGACGAGGTGCCGCCGCGGGCCGCCGACACCGTCTACGTGGATCTGCTGGATTGGTCGGTCCGTTCGCTCCTGGTGCCGGACGACGTGCGGCGGGCGTTGGTCGCCGGCGCCGGGACGCCGACCTGCTACTCCCTTCAAGGTGTCGACAAGTTCTTCATGGACGAACTCACCGCGCGATCGATCACCTCCAGCTGGTTCCTCGGCGAGTGGAAGATGCTGTCGGGTCATTGGAGAGACGAGGTGAAGAACGATGTCCTTCGGAAACAGGAGATGTTTCGCGCCCTTCCGCCCGATGTACAGCGAGAGCGGATCATCGCGGTGCGGCAGGCGGGACTGACCTGCCAGGGCAACCAGCTCGACATCCTGCTCGGCGGTGACCGATGAGGTGGGCGGTGCTGTACGCGCGGTCGCGCAGCCTGCCAGCGTCGTTCGCGGCGCTGGTGGTGACCGTGGCCGTGATCTGGTTCCTGGCGCGGGACTCCTGGTCGGGGAGAGCGGTTTCCCTGGCGCTCACGGCGGCGGTCGCGGTGCTGGCCACCGGCCTGAGCGGACAGGACGCCGATCTCGACCGGACCGCCGCGATCCGGTGGATTCCCCGTCGCGGCCTGCATCTCCTGCTGATCGGCGCACTCGGTGCGGGCGCAGTGCTCCTGCCTCGGCTGTGGGAGCCGGAGCAGGTACCGCTGGAGATCATCACGCGGAACGCGACTGGACTGCTCGGTCTCGCCGGGATCGCCGCGGTGCTCTTCGGCGGGGCCTTCGGATGGACGCTGCCGCTGTTCGTGTTCGTCGTCTCGTTCGTGGTCTGGGCCACCACGTCGGGCACGGACACCGCGCACCTGGTGATCACCTGGATTTTCCAGCCCACGGGCGTCGCCGCGGCCACGTGGACCGCCGTGGCGCTCGGCGTGGCGGGCTTCGGGGCCTACGCGGTCTTCGGTAACCGCCGCTGACTCCGCCGAAGTAAGGGACGTTCCCGGCGGAATTCGCCGGGAACGTCCCCTTTCTCTTCCCCGGTCAGACGTTTCGGTTGTGCGGAACGAGATCGAGCGGGTCGTGGTCCGGGTCGTCGACACCGAGGCTGATGATCCGCGACGGGTGGATCCGGATCACCGCGCCGTCGAGATGGCCGTCGGGGGTGCGGGCGCCGGTCAGCGCCTCGGCCCGGCCGCGGATCTCGAGGCAGCGGATCCTCGGCGGATCCTGCGAGGGCATGTCGTCCACCACGAACGCGGCCTGTCCGTTGGCGGCCACGTTCCGGAACTTCTTGCTCTTCGCCAGTTCGTAGCCGGTGATGTCGATCGTCCTGGTCTCGGTGTTGTAGGCGTAGCCGACGGGGCTGACCTGCAGCGTGCCGTCCGGCTGCGCCGTCGCGAGCCGCCCGAGACCTTGGGTGGCGAGGTAGTCGAGTTCCGCTTCACTGAACATGGGAATCAGTCTGCGACCTCCACTTAACTGGAGGTCAATAGCCAATGCCGCCGCGCGCCGGTCACCGATCGGTTCTCCCGTCGGTCGGGTTCGTAAGCCGATTGGGGCATCGCCCGGAAGTGTGGCGAAGTAACCTGACCGGGTGGCCGAAACCGCCCAGAGCACCGAAGCCCCGGAGCATGCTGCCCGCCCTCTGCCGCCGTACGTGCCCAGGCTCGCTTTCGCGGGCGGGCTCGTGCTCACGGGCGTGGTGCTGATCATGACCGTCGGGGTGAACCGGCCGGGAGGCGAGGAGCCCCCTCCGCCGGCTCAGCCCCAGCCCGCGCTCGCGGTTCCCGACCAGAAGCCCCAGCCGGGGGTGGCGACGCCGCGTGCGGGGCTCGCCGCGCCGCCCGACCGGCCCACCGTCTCCGACGCGGCCGAACTCGAGACCTGGGCGAAACGGGTGGCGGCGAAGACGCGGCTCTCCTTCGCCGACCTGTCCGCCTACGGCCGGGCCGAGATGTGGCTCCGGCGGCAGAAGCCGGGTTGCCACCTCTCGTGGGCGACCCTCGCCGGGATCTCCCACGTCGAAACGGCGCAGGGCAGGCCCGGCCCGATCACGCTCCCGGCCGACGTCTGGGCCAAGCACTCCGCCCGGGCCAGGAGCGACGGAAAGCACCCGGATCCGAAGGACCTCGACGACGCCGCCTTCGCCACCGCCCGCTACCTGTGCGCCGCCGGTGACGACGTCGCCACCCCGGACGGCTGGTGGAAGTCGATGCATGTGTTCAACCCGTCGGTGCCCTACGTCCAGGAAGTCTTCAGCGCGGCCGACACCTACGCGGACGCCAGCGTCGCGCCCTGATCCTCGAGCACCAGATCGAAGTTGAGCGCCGCCGCCATCCGGTAGGCGTCGCCCGCGGCGACGACCAGCTGCGCCATCGGATCGACGACGTTCCCCGCCGCCCAGACACCGTCCACGTTCGTGCGGCCCTGCGCGTCCACCGCGATCGAGCCGCTTTCGGTGCGCGCGCAGCCGATCTGGGCGAGAAGCCGGTCGTGCGGGACGAACTTCGGGCCGACGAACACGACATCGCGTTCGACGAATTCCCCGTCGACGAGCCGGACGCCGGTCAGCCGGTCGTCTTCGACGGCGAGCTCGGACACCTTCCCGTCGACGATCCGGATGCCCAGCCCGGTCAGCTTTGCCCGGTCTTCGGCCGAGAGCTGCTGCGTATGGGTGAAGAAGGTCAGGTCCTTGCTCCACTGCCAGACGATCAGCGCCTGGTGGACCGATTTCTCCGAGGTGGCGAGCACCCCGAAACGCTGATCGCGCACCTCCCAGCCGTGGCAGTACGGACAGTGCAGGACGTCGGCGCCGAAGCGCTCCGCGACGCCGGGGATGTCCGGCAATTCGTCGGCGAGTCCGGTGGTCACCACGATCCGGCGACCGCGGATGACCCGGCCGCTCGCCAGTTCCACCGCCTTGTCGTGCCGCAGCCGGTGGACGACGTCCTCGACGATCTCAACGCCGTACGCGCGAACCTCGTCACGGCCTATTTCCAGGAGTTCTTTGGGGGGAATGCCGTCCCTGGTCAGGAAACCGTGGGAGTGCGCGGCGGGCGCGTTGCGCGGGGTGCCGCCGTCGATCACGACGACCTCGCGCCGTGCCCCGCCCAGAACCAAAGCCGCGCTGAGACCCGCGACGCCACCACCGATGATCACCACGTCGTATTCGTTATTCATGGCGCCGAGCATCCGGATTTCCGGCAAAGTTGGCAAAGTTCATTGCCGATTTGGCAAACTGGGAGCCATGGAGGACATCGAACGGCGGCTCGCCGAAGTCGGCCCGAAGCTCAAGCAGCTCCGCAAGGAACGCGGCACCACCCTCTCCGCGCTCTCGGAGGCGACGGGAATCTCCGCCAGTACGCTCTCGCGGCTCGAATCGGGCAGCCGGAAGGCCACGCTGGAGCTGTTGCTCACGTTGTCGGCGGCGCATCAGGTGCCGCTCGACGAACTGGTCGGCGAACCCGAACCCGCCGACCCGCGGGTCCGGATGAAACCGCAGAAATTCGGCAGGTTCACCGCATGGGCGCTGACCGCGCAGCCCGGCCAGCCGCAGGCGTTCAAACTGTTGATCCCGGTCGAGGACATCGAGCCCGTACAGCGCACGCACGAGGGCTACGAGTGGATGTACGTGCTCAGCGGGCGGCTGCGCGCGCTGCTCGGCGACCGCGACTTCACGATGGGGCCCGGCGAGGCCGCGGAGTTCGACACGCGGGTGCCGCATTGGTTCGGCAGCGCGGGCCCGGGGCCGGTGGAACTGCTGGTGCTGTTCGGCAAGCAGGGCGAGCGGGCTCACCTGCGGGCCCGGTCGAAGTGAGAGCAAAGGTCCCTTGCTCCCGCCGCCGGGGTCAGTCGCGCAACGCGATCCGCGCGCTGACCTCGCTGATCGCTTCCAGATACTCCGGGATCGGGTGCATCGCCGACGCTATCCGCATCTGCGCGAGCGCCTCGGTCAGCCTGCCGAGGCGTTGGAGGGTCCGCCCGAGCACGAACCGCGCGTAATGATCCGTGGGGTCCAGCTCCAGCACCCGGGTGAAGGCGCGTTCGGCCCGCCGCAACTGTGCGGAGTGGAAGTACGCGCGGCCTGCCAGCAACTGAACACTCGGTTTGTCGGTTTCGTCCTCCAGCAAGGGCTCGAGGGCCTTGAGGGCGTCGAGTGGCCTGCGGCTTTCGACCAGGGCTTCCGCCCGTCGGAAGGCACGGAACCGAGACTCGCCGGACGAGTCCTCACCGGGTTCTGGGGCGGGTTCGGCATCCATCATGGTCCGCTCCACGATACGCCTGGGCAGGGTCGATCTCGACTGCTGAAACGGTCATGGTGGACTGTCCTGCCATGAGCAGTGCCGAAGCGGATAGGCCCGAAAACGAGCCCGGCTACCTCGGGCTCGCGCCGTACCTCTACTACGTCGATGCCACCGAGGCGGTCGCGTGGCTGGTCAGAGTGTTCGGGTTCACCGAGGAAGTGCGCTTCGCCGACGCCTCCGGAGAGGTGTTCCAGGCCACTCTGTGCGCGGGTCCGGCCAAGATCCAGCTGGCCGGGGTCGGGCCCGAGTACTGGCAGGCGAAAGGCGTCGACGGCCCAATCGGGCAGCTGAACATCGTGTACGTCCCCGACGTCGACGCGCAGTACGAGCGCGTCCGCGCCGCGCTCGGCGACGACGCGGACCTCGACGCGCCCCAGGACCAGCCCTACGGCGCCCGCGTGTTCACCGTCTCCGACATCGGCGGCAACAGCTGGACTTTCTGGCAGCAGTTCTCCGACACCGTCGAGCTTCCGTCGGGCTGGAAGGAAGTCCGGGCGGACGAACCAGCCACCGAGTAGGTACTGCGGAGCGCGGCTCCTCGGTCGAGGGTGGCGGTGGGGAGGAAGGCCGGAAAGGTCCGGTCGACGGCTGATGTGGCGCGTGCCTCCAACGGGTGAACTGCGGTGACGGCTAGGCTGGGCGCGGTCACCGCAGGCACAACCCACATGAGGAGCATGGCGTGGCGCTCATCGAGCAGGTAGGCGCTCGCGAGATTCTGGACTCGCGAGGCAACCCGACGGTCGAAGTGGAGGTGGCTCTCGACGACGGCACGCTGGCGCGGGCCGCGGTCCCCTCGGGTGCGTCCACCGGCGAACACGAAGCCGTCGAGCTGCGTGACGGCGACACCGGCCGGTACAACGGCAAGGGTGTCGAGCGCGCGGTCGCGGCCGTCCTGGACGAGATCGGCCCGGACCTGGTCGGTACCGACGCCGTGGACCAGCGCATCGTCGACCAGAAGCTGGTCGACCTCGACGGCACGCCGGCGAAGTCCCGCCTCGGCGCGAACGCCATCCTCGGTGTTTCGCTCGCCGTCGCGAAGGCCGCCGCGGAGTCGGCCGAGCTGGAGCTGTTCCGCTACCTCGGCGGGCCGAACGCGCACGTGCTGCCGGTGCCGATGCTGAACATCCTCAACGGTGGCGCGCACGCCGACACCGATGTCGACATCCAGGAATTCATGATCGCGCCGATCGGCGCCGAGTCGTTCCGCGAGGCCCTGCGCTGGGGCACCGAGGTCTACCACTCGCTGAAGTCGGTCTTGAAGGGCCGCGGCCTGGCCACCGGTCTCGGTGACGAAGGCGGCTTCGCACCCAGCCTGAAGAACAACCGCGAAGCGCTCGACCTGATCCTTCAGGCGATCGAGAAGGCCGGGTACGCCCCTGGCCGTGACGTCGCGCTCGCGCTCGACGTCGCCGCGACGGAGTTCTTCTCCGACGGCGCGTACACCTTCGAAGGCGCGAAGAAGAGCGCCGAGCAGATGTCGGCCTACTACGGCGAGCTCGTCCGCGACTACCCGCTCGTGTCCATCGAGGACCCGCTGAGCGAGGACGACTGGGACGGCTGGGTCCAGCTGACCACCGAGATCGGCGAGAAGGTCCAGCTGGTCGGCGACGACCTGTTCGTCACCAACCCGGACCGCCTCGAAGAGGGCATCACCCGCCGCGCCGCCAACGCGCTGCTGGTGAAGGTCAACCAGATCGGCACCCTGTCGGAGACCCTCGACGCGATCTCGCTGGCCACCTCGTACGGCTACAAGTCGATGATGAGCCACCGGTCCGGCGAGACCGAGGACACCTTCATCGCCGACCTCGCCGTCGCGACCGGTGTCGGCCAGATCAAGACCGGCGCCCCGGCGCGCGGTGAGCGGATCGCCAAGTACAACCAGCTGCTCCGCATCGAGGAGACCCTCGCCGACGCGGCGCGCTACGCCGGCGACCTCGCGTTCCCGCGGTTCAGCGCCGAGGGATAACGAACGATGGCGGACCGGGGGAGGGCGCGGACCCGTCGTAGCGGGCGCGCAGACGGCGGTGGCTCCGGGAGGGGCCGCCGGCCGGAGCGCGCCCGTCGCACGACGACGACGGAGGTCCGCGCCCGAACCCGGCTGCGCCGCAGCCTGGCGGCGAAACGGGCTTCGGGTGCCGCGAAGGTGCTCGGCATGTCCACCACCCGCCGGGCCGCGGTGGTGGCGATCGTGGTGTGCGCGCTCGCGTTCACCATCGCCGTCCCGCTGCGCACGTACCTCAGCCAGAAGTCCGAGGTGACCGAGCAGCAGCAGTTGCAGTCCGAACTGCAGCGGAGCGTCACCCAGCTGGAAGGCCGCAAGGCCGAGCTGAGCGACCCGGCGCAGATCGAGGCGGAGGCGCGTAAGCGGTTCGGTTTCGTGAAGCCCGGCGAGACGCCGTACATCGTGCAGCTTCCCGAAGACAAGGCGCCCGAGCAAGGGCAGCCGCAAGGTCAGCAGCCGGTGCCCGCGGGCTCCTGGTACGAGAAGCTGTGGGATCAGGTCGCGGGCGGCTGAAGTGCGCCCTTTAGCCTTATGGGTGTGAACAGCACGGAAAAGTCTTCTTTTGAGCCGGTGACCGACGCCGACCGCGAGATCATCGCGGAACAGCTCGGCCGGGCCCCCCGTGCGCTGCGCGCCGTCGCCGCGCGCTGCCCGAGCGGCCACCCGTCGGTCGTGCAGACCAGCCCCCGCCTCGACGACGGCACGCCGTTCCCCACCCTTTACTACTTGACCTGCCCGAAGCTGACGTCGATGGTCGGCACGCTCGAGGCGTCCGGGCTGATGAAGGAGATGACCGACCGGCTCGCGGAGGACCCCGAGCTGGCGGCCGCCTACCAGCGGACCCACGAGAGCTACCTCGCCGAACGCGACGCCATCGATTCGCTCGGCCACGAGGTCAGCGCGGGCGGGATGCCCGGCCGCGTCAAATGCCTGCACGTCCACCTGGCGCACACGCTGGCCGTCGGCCCCGGGGTGAACCCGTTCGGCGACGAAACGCTCGAGCTGCTCAAGGCGAACGGCTGGCCGTCCGGCGACTGTCAGGGGTAACACCCGCCCGAGGTGTACAGATAGTTCCTCCAGGTGGGTTAATTCACCCGATGTCGGCCAACTGGTCCTTCTCAATGGGGTGAAACCGGTCACCGTATGCGGCAGGCTGGGCACAGCCGAGGGTTGACGGGGTGGGCAAGTACCGGATCGCCGAGTCGTGATCCGCCGGGAGGGTTCTGAGGTATGCGCGTGAGGCACGTGCCAGGCGCGGTGACCGGTCATGTGCGGAGACTCTGTCTCCGGCACCGCACGATGGCCGCGGTGGCCGGAGGGGTCCTCGCCGTCGTGCCTGCCGGTGCCGCGGTCGTCGGTGCCGGCAGCTGGGCGGCGACGGCGAGCACGGTCCATACCGACAACGTCGCCCTGGTCGGCGGCTACGACCCGAAGAACCCGCTCGTGCAGCAGATCGGTGTCGACGGCAGCCTGCCGAACGCCCCCACCCCGCTTCCGCTCCCCGCGGACGAACTCCCCGAAGGACCGCTCGGCATCCCGGTCACCGCGCTCGCCGCGTACCGCAACGCCGCCGACATCCTCATCGCCGAACAGCCCGGTTGCCACATCGACTGGGCTTTGATCGCGAGTATCGGCCGCATCGAGTCCAACCACGCGCGCGGCGGTTACGTCGACGCGAAGGGCAACACGCTCGAACCGATCCTCGGCCCGCAGCTCAACGGCGCGGGGCCGTTCGCCGCCATCCCGGACACCGACGGCGGCAAATTCGACGGCGACACGGTGTGGGACCGCGCGGTCGGCCCGACGCAGTTCATCCCGTCCACGTGGAAGGGCTACGCCTCCGACGGCAACGGCGACGGCGAGTCGAACCCGAACAACATCTTCGACGCGGCGCTGGGCACCGGCCGGTACCTGTGCTCCGGCGGGCTCGATCTGTCCAAGCCCGACCAGTTGCGCGCGGCCGTGTTCCGTTACAACAACTCGGACACCTATGTGAACACCGTGCTGATCTGGGCCGAGGCGTATCGCACGGGTGTGCTGCCGACGCCGGACAGCAAGGTGCCCATCGGGGCCCCGAACGCCGGCGCCGCTCCGCCGCCCGCGTCGGTGCCGCCGCCTCCGGTGCCGTCGACGCCGCCCGGTTCGGTGACGCCGCCGCCGTCGAGTTCGCTGCCGCCGGCCAATTCGGGTTCGTCGTCGTCCAAAACGTCGACAACCCCGAAGCTGCCGCCGTGCCCGACGGTCACCGAGACGGAGACGGTGCCGAACACGAACACCAGCACCAGCCCGACGACCACGACTTCGACTCCGCCGCCGACGACTTGCAGCTCGCCGACGACGACCACAACGACCACGACGGTGACGTCGTCGGACTCCAGCGGGCCCAAGACGCCTTGATCGCATTGTCTAAGCTCGGGGCATGCCTCGTGTTGCCGCGATCGACTGTGGGACCAACTCCATCCGCCTGCTCGTCGCCGAGCTGACGCCCCGCCACGACGGAACGGTCGACCTGCGCGACCTGCACCGCGAGATGCGGATCGTCCGCCTCGGCCAGGGCGTGGACGCCACCGGCAAGCTGGCCCCCGAGGCGCTCGAGCGCACCCGCAAGGCGCTGGCCGACTACACGATCGCCGCGCGCCGCAAGGGCGTCGAAAAGGTCCGCATGGTCGCGACGTCCGCGACCCGCGACGCCAGCAACCGCGACGAGTTCTTCGCGATGACGCGCGAGGTCCTCGGCACCGAGGCCGAAGTCATCAGCGGGGACGAAGAGGCACGCCTGTCCTTCACCGGCGCCGTCGGCGAGCAGGATCCCGACGACGGCCCCTTCGTGGTGGTCGACGTCGGCGGCGGCTCGACCGAGCTCGTGGTCGGTACCTGGGACGGCCGTCAGGCCGAAGTCCTCGCGGCCAAGTCGGTCGACATCGGCTGCGTGCGCATCACCGAACGCGCCCTGAAATCCGACCCGCCGACCGCCGCCGAGATCGCCGAAGCTCGTGAGCTGGCCGCCAAGGTCCTCACCGAGGCCTTCGACGTCGTGGACGTGTCCACCGCCAAGACGTGGATCGGGGTCGCCGGGACGGTCACGACCCTGACCGCCGTGGCACAGGGCCTGTCGGAGTACGACTCCGAGCGCACCCATCTCTCGAAGCTCTCCCACGCCGACATCGACCGCGTCGCGCAGTCGCTCCTCACGGCCGACCACGCGACCCGTGCCGCGAACCCGGTGATCCATCCCGGCCGGGTCGACGTGATCGGTGGCGGCTCGGTGATCGTGCAGGTGCTGGCGGAGCAGTTCGCCACGCGCGGTGGTCCCGGCGAACTGGTGATCTCCGAGCACGACATCCTCGACGGGATCGCGCTGTCGTTGGCTTGACAGTCAAATTTCTCTTACAGGAAGCCATTTCTTTAGGTGATCAAGCGGTGACCTCCAGTCCGGATTGAGCCGTTCGGCGCAGCGTGGTTCCTACCAACGTTGTGCTCTAACCGGGTGGTCCGGGAGACCGTCACACATTTGCAACACCAACGCACTGTGATCGGCTTCACCTGTCCCATAGCGTCGTCTCACCTTATGGGCGGTAGGGCGCGACCAGCGCTCGCCGCGCAATCCGACGACGAGAGTTGGAGTGGACATGCGGGCTTCACGCGGGTTCTGGGGAGCGACGGCGGTGGTGGCCACGGCGGCCCTGCTGCTGACGGCCTGTGGAGGTGGTGGATCCACCGAGAACAAGGGATCCGGCGCCGTAGACGCCAACGCGTCGGTTTCGGTCTACGGCACCGAGCCGGAGAACTCGCTGATTCCCGCCAACACCAATGAGCTCGGTGGGTCCAAGGCCCTCAAGCCGGTCTTCTCGGCGCTGATCGGCTACAAATCCGACACCGCCGAGCCGTACAACCTGATGGCCGAATCGATCACCACGACCGATTCGAAGGTCTTCGACATCAAGATCAAAAAGGGCTGGAAGTTCCACGACGGGACCGAGGTCAAGGCCAAGAACTTCGTCGACGCCTGGAACTACAGCGCGAACGGCAAGAACGGCATGCAGAACGCGTCGTTCTTCGAGCAGATCCAGGGCTACGACGAGATCAGCGCCAAGGAGCCCGCCGTCAAGGAGATGTCCGGGCTCAAGGTCGTGAACGACTACGAGTTCCAGGTCACGCTCAAGGGACCGTTCTCCGTGTTCTCCACCAAGATCGGTTACCTCGCCTTCGCGCCGCTGCCGGACAAGTTCTTCGCCGACCCTGAGGCGTTCGCCAAGGCCCCGATCGGGAACGGGCCGCTGAAGTTTGTTTCGCGCACGCCGAACCAGAACATGAAGCTCACCCGATTCGACGAATACCAGGGCGAGGACAAGGTCAAGTTCAAGGACCTGGAAGTCCGCATCTACACCAGCCAGGAGACCGCGTACCAGGATCTGCTGAGCAACCGCCTCGACTTCATGGAGGCGCTCCCGCCCGCGGCGAAGGCCGGCGGCAAGTACAAGACCGACCTCGGTGAGCGTCTGGTCGAAGGGAAGCTGCTCGGCATCAGCGCGCTCGCCCTCCCGTACTACGTCCCGGGTTACAACAACCTCGACCTGCGCAAGGCGATCTCGCTGGCCATCGACCGCGAGCAGATCGTCAAGACCGTCATGAACGACACCTACGCGCCCGCCGACGGCTACGTGTCGCGCGGTATCGAGGGCTACCGGCCCGGTGTCTGCGGCGAGTTCTGCAAGTTCGATCCGGTGAAGGCCAAGGAGTTCTTCGCGAAGTCCGGTTTCACCGGCAAGCTGA
Organism: Amycolatopsis sp. TNS106; assembly: GCF_019330265.1. Taxonomy (NCBI): domain Bacteria; kingdom Bacillati; phylum Actinomycetota; class Actinomycetes; order Pseudonocardiales; family Pseudonocardiaceae; genus Amycolatopsis; species Amycolatopsis sp. TNS106. The sequence continues at coordinate 7,558,502 of NZ_CP024972.1, forward strand.
CCATCGCTTCGAACGCCGACGGTGGCCGCAAGGAGCCGCTGGTCGCGGCGTGCAACAGCATCAAGAACGCACTCGGCGTCGAATGCGACTTCGTGCCGGCGACCGACTTCGGGCAGTGGCGCAGCATCGTCAACAACCGCCAGCTGACCGGCATGGGCCGCTCCGACTGGTCCGCCGACTACCCGTCGATCGAGAACTACCTGAACCCGCGCTACAAGAGCACCGGTTCGTCGAACGACTCCACGTACAACAACCCGGCCGTCGACGCGCTGCTGACCCAGGCGGACCAGACCGCCGACAAGGCGGCCGCGATCAAGCTGTACCAGCAGGCCGAGGACCTGATCGCGAAGGATCTGCCGCAGATCCCCGTGTGGGAAGAGAAGGGTGTCGGCGGCAAGTCGAACCGGCTCAAGGTCGCGAAGCTCGACTTCGGGCGTCTCGCGGACTACTCGTCCATCGAGGTCGCGGCGAAGTAATCGCGTGGTCGTGCCGGCCGGGAGCGCACCGCTCCCGGCCGGCCGGACCCACGGCTCCCACCACGCGATCCCCAGGACGGCACGCCCATGCCCCAATACATCCTCCGACGCCTACTCCAACTCATCCCGGTCTTCTTCGGCACGACGTTCCTCATCTACGCCCTCGTGTGGGCGGTGCCCGGTGACCCGTTCGCCGGCAAATGCGGCCAGGTCGCCTGCCCGCCCGCCTACATCGAGATGATGACCGCGAAGTTCAACCTCGACGATTCGATCTTCGTCCAGTACTTCAAATACCTCGGCAACCTGTTCACCGGCGACTGGGGCGAGACCTTCAACGGCGTCTCGGTCGGCGAACTGATCGGGAACGCCTATCCGGTGACGGTCCGGCTCGCCCTCATCGCGGTGGCCATCGAAGCGATCATCGGCCTGTCCGCGGGAATCCTGACCGGCCTGCGCGGCAAGGGTTTCCTCGACAACCTCGTGCTGATGTCCACCACGTTCCTGATCTCGATCCCGGTGTTCGTCACCGCGATCGTGCTGCAGATCGTCCTCGGTTCGGAACTGGGCATCATCGACGCGAGCGTGTCCGAGGACGCCACGATCGGCGAGCTGATCGTGCCAGGGATCGCGCTCGGCAGTCTTTCCATGGCCTACATAGCCCGGCTGACCAGAACGAGCATCGCGGAGAACCGGCACGCCGACTACGTCCGCACGGCCGTCGCCAAGGGGCAGCCACGCAGCCGCGTCGTCGGCGTGCACCTGCTCCGGAACTCGGTGATCCCGGTGCTGACCTTCATCGGCACCGACATCGGCGCGCTCATGGGCGGGGCCATCGTCACCGAAGGCGTGTTCAACATCAACGGCATCGGCGGGCTCATCTTCCGCGGTATCCAGAACCGGGAGGGCGCCACCGTCACCGGCGTCGTCGTCCTGCTGGTGGTGGTCTACCTGCTGGTGAGTCTCATCGTCGACCTGCTCTACGCCGTTCTCGACCCGAGGATCCGTTATGACTGACCCCAATGTGGCCGGCGGTGTGTCCTCTGTGGACGTCGCGGGCGCCGGTGTCGCCGACGATTCCGCGGAGGCGCACAAACCGCGCAGCCTCGGCGGCGACGCCTGGCGGATGTTGCGCAAGCGGCCGTCGTTCATCATCTCCGCCGTCATCATCACACTCGTCGTGCTCATCGCGATCGCGCCCGACCTGTTCAGTTCCCGGCCAGCCGGGTTCAGCGATCTGCTCCACGCCAACGAAGGACCGTCCGCGGACGCCTGGTTCGGTTACGACAACCAGGGTTACGACGTCTACGCGCGGACCATCCACGGCGCGCGGGCGTCGCTGCTGGTCGGTGTCTTCGCGACGGTGCTGACGATTCTGATCGGCTCGGTGGTGGGGATCATCGCCGGGTACTACGGCCGTCTCGTCGACAGCCTGTTCTCACGGGTGGGCGACATCTTCGCGGCGCTGCCGTTCGTCCTCGGCGCGATCGTCATCCTGACCACGTTCAACGCGCCCGGCTCGAATCCGGGGGTCGTCACGATCATCGTGCAGGTGGTCGTGTCGATCGCCGCGCTGAGCTGGCCGGTGGCGATGCGCATCATGCGGTCGGCGACCCTGGTGGCCAAACAGCTCGACTATGTCAAGGCCGCGCGCGGGCTCGGGGCGAGCACGCCGCGCATCGTGTTCCGGCATCTGCTGCCGAACACGGTCGCGCCGGTGCTGGTCTACGGGACCATCGCGCTCGGCGCGTTCATCGGCGCGGAAGCGACGCTGGCCTATCTCGGCGTCGGCGTGCGGCCACCGGTCGTTTCGTGGGGTGTGATGATCAGCGACGCGCGGGACTACTTCCGGGTGAATCCGCACATGTTGTTGTTCCCCGCGGGGTTCGTGACCATCACCGTGCTCGCGTTCGTCATGCTCGGTGACGGTATCCGCGACGCGCTCGACCCGAAGGCCCGGTGATCGTCCGTGACCGACGAACTGCTGCTGGAGGTGGAAGACCTCCATGTCGAATTCCGCACGTCCGACGGCGTCGCGACCGTGCTCAACGGCGTCGACTACTCCGTGCATGCCGGGGAAACCCTTGCCGTGCTGGGAGAATCGGGCTCCGGCAAGAGTGTGACCGCGCAGACGGTGATGGGGATCCTCGACAGTCCGCCCGCCGTCGTCACCGGCGGCGCGGTCCGGTATCGCGGCGAGGATCTGCTCACGGCCACCGAAGAGCGGCGGCGTGAGGTCCGGGGCGGGGAGATCGCGATGATCTTCCAGGACGCGCTGTCGGCGCTGAATCCCGTTTTCACCGTGGGATTCCAGATCGAGGAACAGTTGCGGGTCCGGCTCGGCATGTCCAAAAAGGACGCGCGGAAACGGGCGATCGAACTGCTCGACATCGTGCGCATCCCCGCCGCCGCCCGCCGGGTGCGCGAGTACCCGCACCAGTTCTCGGGCGGGATGCGGCAGCGCGCGATGATCGCCATGTCGCTCGCGCTCGATCCGGATCTGCTGATCGCGGACGAGCCGACGACGGCGCTCGACGTCACGGTGCAGGCGCAGATCATGGACCTGCTGGCGGAGATCCAGGCCGAACGGCGGATGGGCCTGATCCTGATCACCCACGACCTGGCGGTGGTCGCCGAGGTCGCCGACCGGATCGCCGTGATGTACGCGGGCCGGATCGTCGAACAGGCCGACGTCGCCGAGCTGTTCCGTTCGCCGGGGCATCCCTACACCGAGGCGCTGATGGCCTCGCTGCCGCGGCTCGACCTCAAAGGACAGACGCTGGAGACCATCAAGGGCCTGCCGCCGAGCCTGCTGAACATCCCGTCCGGCTGCCCGTTCCATCCGCGCTGCCCGCGAGCGCGAAGCCGGTGCGAAACCGAACGGCCCGCCCTGCACAACCTCGGTTTCGGCCGGGTCAGCGCCTGCCACTTCGCCGACGAGGTGGTGAGCGACCGTGTCTGAACCCATTCTGCGCGTGGAAAACCTGGTGAAGTACTTCCCGGTGCGTGCCGGGATCCTCTTCAAACGCACCATCGGGCACGTGAAGGCCGTCGACGGCGTCTCCTTCGATCTCATGCCGGGCGAAACACTCGGTGTGGTGGGGGAATCCGGGTGCGGCAAATCCACACTGGCCCAGGTGCTGATGCGGCTGGAAGAACCCACGGGCGGGCTCGCGACCTTCGAAGGCCGCGACATCTTCGCGTTGCGGGGAGCCGAACTGAGGAGGCTCCGGCGCGAGATCCAGATCGTGCTGCAGGATCCGTACACCTCGCTGAACCCGAGGATGACGGTCGGCGACATCATCGGCGAACCCTTCGAAATCCACACCGAGGTGGCGCCGAAGGGATCGCGGGCGGCGAAGGTGCGGGAGCTGCTCGACGTCGTCGGGCTGAATCCGGAGCACATCAACCGCTATCCGCACCAGTTCTCCGGCGGACAGCGCCAGCGCATCGGCATCGCGCGGGCGCTGGCGTTGCGGCCGAAGGTCATCATCTGTGACGAACCGGTTTCCGCGCTGGACGTTTCGATCCAGGCGCAGGTGATGAATCTGCTCGGTGATCTGCAGAACGAATTCGGCCTTTCCTATGTGTTCATCGCACACGATCTGTCGGTTGTCCGTCACCTTTCCACGCGCGTGGCGGTGATGTACCTCGGCAAGATCGTGGAAATGGGGACCGAAGAAGAGATCTACGAACGTCCGTCGCATCCTTACACGCAGGCGCTGCTGTCCGCGGTGCCGGTCGCGGATCCGGCATTGCGCGGGCAGCGGCAGGTGATCCGGCTGGAAGGCGACGTGCCGAGCCCGCTGGATCCGCCGTCCGGCTGCCGGTTCCGCACCCGGTGCTGGAAGGCGCAGGACATTTGCGCCGATCAGGAACCCGAATTGATCACCCGGTCCGGCGGGCATTTGTCCGCCTGTCATTTCGCGGAGGAGAAAACCGTCGTCCCCTGACTTTCGTAGGGACTTCGTTGATACGTGGGGATCGCTCACGTAGTTTGCACGAACAGTTTTCTTCAGGAGGCAGGAAGTGAAAAAGCCCAGATCTCTCGTGATCGCGCTCGCGGTACCGCTGTTCGGCGCGATCGTCGCTGCTCCGGTGGCATCAGCGCAACCGGCGCTTTCCGGCGCCGCGACCGAATTCTCTGTTCTGGCCCGTGAGGGCCAAAGTGCCGCTTCGGTGGAAAGGGCGGTCCGCGCCGCCGGGGGCACCGTCGTGGCGAGCAACGCCGCGGTCGGCCTGATCACCGCGACCGCGCCCGCCAACGGTTTCGCCGAGCGGGTCTCCGCGGACCGGTCGGTCTTCGGTGCCGCCAAAGCGAAGGCGATCGGCACCGCGCCGAAGCAGGGCAAGGCGAAGGTCAAGCCGGGCGTCGTCGAAAAGGAGGGCCGCGGCGCCGCCTCGGCCGAGAAGCCGGTGCAGGCGAACGCCGTCGGCATGGACCCGCTCGACGACCAGCTGTGGGGACTCAAGTCGGTCCGGTCGGACCTTTCGCGCACCAAGCAGCCGGGTGACAAGCGGGTGAAGGTCGGCGTCATCGACACCGGCGTCGACGGGAGCCACCCGGACATCGCGCCGAACTTCGACCGCGCGGCGTCGCGGAACTTCACGAAGGACATCGTCTCCGACGTCAACGGCGCCGTCGTCGACGGACCTTGTGAATTCCGCAGCTGTGTCGACCCGGTGGACCACGACGACAACGGGCACGGCACGCACGTCGCCGGCACCATCGGCGCCGCCGCGAACGGTTTCGGGGTCTCGGGCGTCGCGCCGAACGTGACGCTGGTGAACCTGCGCGCCGGGCAGGACTCGGGCTTCTTCTTCCTGCAGGCGACCGTGGACGCGATCACCTACGCCGGTGACGCCGGTGTGGACGTCGTGAACATGAGCTTCTTCACCGACCCCTGGCTGTACAACTGCACCGCGAACCCCGCGGACACGCCCGCGCAGCAGGCCGAGCAGCGCACCATCATCGAGGCGACGACCCGCGCGCTGAACTACGCGCATCGCAAGGGCGTCACCCAGGTCGTCTCGCTGGGCAACCAGCACAGCGATCTCGCCACCCCGCAGCCGGACGCGTCGAGCCCGGGTTACCCGTCGAACAGCACGCACCCGCGGCAGATCGACAACGCGAGCTGCCTCTCGATGCCCATCGAGGGCCCGCACACCATCGGTGTCTCGTCCTTCGGTCCTTCGCAGGCTAAGGCGGACTACTCGAACTACGGCGTCGAGCAGATCTCGGTGTCCGCGCCCGGCGGATACTTCCGTGACTACTTCGGCACCCCGTGGTACCGCACGAACGAAAACCTGATCCTCTCGACGTACCCGCGCAACGTCGGTGTCGCGGAAGGCATGATCGACGCGGACGGGAACCTCACTCCCGACGGTGTCACCGCCGGCATCAAGAAGGCGACCGCCGCCGACGGCCGAGTCGGCTACTACCAGTGGCTGCAGGGGACGTCGATGGCGTCGCCGCACGCGAGCGGTGTCGCGGCACTCATCGTTTCGCAGTACGGCAAGGGTTCGCGCGACTTCGGGATGAACCCGGACGCGGTGCAGCGAGTGCTCGAAGGCACGGCTTCGGACATCGCCTGCCCGGTGCCGCGGACCGTCGACTACCTGAAGGAGGGCCGGGACGCGTCGTTCACCGCGACCTGCACCGGTGACGCCTCGTTCAACGGCTTCTACGGTCACGGTGCCGTGGACGCCTGGTCGGCCGTCACGCGGGGTTCTCAGTACCTGCGAGGCTGATCTTCGCCTCTCGTGAGTGGTAAGGACGGTTCTAACCGTCCTTACCACTCACGAGTATCCGGCTACTTCCCCGAAGCGTTCTTGATGAACTTCGCCAAGTCCTTCGCCTGCTGCACTCGCGACGCCTCGTGCACGTACATCATGTGCCCGGCCGGGTAGTACGCCGTGTCGATGTTCTCCCGCAGCTCCTCGGGAATCTGCAAGCGCGCCAGCACGTGCTCCGAAGCGAAGTACGGCGTCGCGCCATCGTAGTGGCCGAAGGCGACGTGTACCTGAAGGTGCGGGTTCGCCCGCATGGCCGACGCGAGCGAGTCCACAGAGGACACCGAGCGGCCCTCGAAGTCGGAGTACGACCAGGCCTTGAAGACGTCCGTCGACAGGACCTCGTACGGCAGGTCGTTCTCGTAGCCGAGTTCTGCCCGCACGTAGTGGTTGAGCCCGCCGGTGTAGGCGCCGATGATCCGCGAGATCGACGGGTCGTCGCTCATGTGCTCGCGGCCGCCGTCGGGCTCCCAGGTGGTGAACCGGCCGTCCATCCGGCCGACGACGAGGCCCTTGTCCCGCAACAGCTCGGTGAAGTACCGCACGTGTTCGATCCGCAGGTTGACCCGGTCCACATAGGACTCGCTCAAACCGGTGAGAGAAGCGAGCGTCGCCACGGCCTCGGCGCGGTCCTGTGTGGACAGTCGGGCGCCGCGAGCGAGAGCCCAGGGGAGTTCCTTGGCCGCGAAGTCCTCGGCGTCAGCGAGGACGTCGTCGAGCGGCCGGTCGCCGTGGAGGCCGTGGTAGTGCGCGATCGCCGCGTACGTCGGCACGTAAAGCGAGTACGGCAGATCGTTGCCCTCGGTGAACCGCAGCGTCCCCATGTCCAATACGGACGAGATCAGCAACAGCCCGTTGAGGTACATGCCGTGGCGCTCTTGGAGATGCGACGCCAGCCCGGCGGCGCGGAGCGTGCCGTACGACTCGCCCGCGAGGAACTTCGGCGAGAGCCAGCGCTCTTTACGCGAGACCCACAGCCGGATGACCTCGCCGATGGACTCGATGTCGGCGGTGTACCCGTGGTATTCCTTGGCCGCCTCGCCGTCCACGGCGCGTGAGTAGCCGGTCGACACCGGGTCGATGAACACCAGGTCGCTGTGCGCCAGCAGGGTTTCCTGGTTGTCGGTCAGCCCGTAGGGCGGCGCGACCGGGTCGTCGACATCGCCCGAAAGCACCCGGCGCGGGCCGAGCAGGCCCATGTGCAGCCAGACGCTCGCCGAGCCGGGCCCGCCGTTGAACGCGAACGTGACCGGGCGGGAGCCGGGCTCCGCGTCGTCGAGCGTGTAGGAGGTCAGGAACACCTCGGCCTTGGCCTTGTAGCCCTCGGACTTGCCGTCGGTGATGACCTCCTTCCGCAGCACGATGCGCCCGGTCTGGGCGGTGTAGGCGAGCTTCTTGCGCTTGAGCGTCAGCGTGTGCTTCGTGGTGACCAGGTCGTCGGTCGGCTCGACCTTGGTTTCCACCGACGGGGTGTCCTTCTCGTCGGTGACCTTCGAATCGGGATTGGTGTCCGGCATGCTCCCAACTTACTGGCAGTCTGTAGGAGTGGACATCGTCACGGCGCATGATCGCCCGGGCACGCCCCAGGAGGCGATCGGGATCCAGGAAACCCTGCGTGGCCTGGTCGAACTCGAAGATCGCTGTCCACAAGAGATCGTCACGGTCACCGGGCTGGACGTCGCCTACGACGAGGACAGCGGTCTCATCGCGGCCGCCGCGGTCACCCTCGAAACCGGCGGATTCCGCGTCGTGGAAAAGCGAACCGTCGTTTCCCGGATCTCGTTCCCGTACGAACCGGGCCTTTTCGCGTTCCGGGAGCTGCCCCCGCTGCTCGACGCCCTCCGCGCGCTCGACCACGTCCCGGATCTGCTGATCTGCGACGGCCACGGCCTGGCGCACCCACGCCGGTTCGGGCTCGCGTGCCACGTCGGTGTCGTCACCGGGCTGCCTTCCGTCGGCGTCGGCAAGACCCGGTTCGTCGGCGAGCACGCCGAGCCGGGCCTCGAACGCGGTTCGCGGGCACCCCTACTGGACGACGGCGAGGTCGTCGGCGCGGTCCTGCGCACCCAAGACGGCGTGAAGCCCCTCTATGTCTCCGTCGGCCACAAGATCTCGCTGGACAACGCGTGCCGTCAGGTGCTGCGGCTGTGCCCCGCGTTCCGTCAGCCGGAGACCACCCGGCAAGCCGACCGGCTGGCCCGGGACGCGCTGAAAGAGGCGTTATGAGGTTCCGCTCGCTCGCCGAACTCGACGCCGAGGTCGTCGGCTGCCGCGCCTGCCCGAGGCTGGTCGCGTGGCGCGAGGAGATCGCCGTGGTCAAACGCGCGGCCTTCGCCGGTGAGACCTACTGGGCCCGGCCGGTGCCCGGCTTCGGCCCGCCGGACGCGTCGCTGGCGATCGTCGGCCTCGCCCCTTCCGCCCATGGCGCGAACCGGACCGGCCGTCTGTTCACCGGCGACCCGTCCGGTGACGTTCTCTTCAAGGCGCTTCACCGGGTCGGAGTCGCGTCACAGCCGACGTCGACCCATATAGGTGACGGTCTCGAACTCCGAGGGACCCGGATGGTCTCTCCGGTGAGATGCGCGCCACCCGCCAACAAGCCCACACCTGAGGAACGGGAAACCTGCCGATCGTGGCTCGCGGCGGAGCTCGCGTTGTTGAAACCGACGCTGAAGGCCGTCGTGGTGCTCGGCGCCTTCGGCTGGCAGGCGCTGCTGCCGGTGCTCGCGGAGGCCGGCTGGCCGGTGCCCGCGCCACGCCCGAAGTTCGGCCACGGAACCGAACTGGAACTCGGCGACCTGCGCCTTTTCGGCTGTTATCACGTGTCGCAGCGCAATGTCCAGACCGGCCGCCTGACCCTTGACATGGTGTGCGACGTCCTGGCCTCCGCGACCTCGGCGGCCGGCCTGAACTGAATCGTTGCGGAAAGCGTGGCGACGCTGGTCACAGCCGGATGGGGTCTCCGAGCGATCTCAGCAGATGGGTGCGACTATAGAAATATGGCTGGTGTTAAGTCGGAACCGACACGGATCCTCGTCCTTGGTGGTGGGTACGTCGGGCTCTACACGGCGTACGGGCTCCAGAAGATGCTCCGGGCCAACGAAGCGTCCGTGACGGTCGTTGACCCGCAGCCGCACATGACCTATGCCCCCTTCCTGCCCGAGGCGGCGGCCGGTGCGATCGAACCGCGGCACGTGGTCGTGCCGCTGAGGCGCGTGCTCAAGCGCTGCCACGTGCTCACCGCGCGCGTGACGAAGATCGAGCACGAGCGCAAGGCCGTGACGGTCGAGGCCGCCGACGGGCACGTCGAGCAGCTGAACTACGACGTCCTCGTGGTCGCTCTCGGCGCCGTGGCGCGCATCCTGCCGATCCCGGGCCTGGTCGAAGAAGGCATCGCCTTCAAGACCATCGGTGAGGCCATCTACCTGCGCAACCACGTCATGACCAAGCTGGACGAGGCCGCCAGCACGCTCGATCCCGAGCAGCGCAAGCGCCTGCTGACGTTCACCGTCGTCGGCGGCGGGTTCGCCGGTATCGAGGCGCTCGCCGAACTCGAGGACATGACCCGGTTCGCGGTGGAGAACTATTACCCGAACCTCAAGGTCGAGGACATCCGCTGGGTGCTCGTCGAGGCGGCCGGGCGGATCCTCCCCGAGGTCCGCGAGACGCTCGGGGTCTACACCGTCGAGCAGCTCGAAAAGCGCGGCATCGAAGTCTATTTGTCGACAGCGGCGAAGTCGTTCGAGAACGGCCACGTCGTGCTCTCGGACGGCACCGAGTTCGACACCGACACGATCATCTGGACCGCCGGGGTGAAGGCGAACCCGGTGCTCGCCAGCTCGGATCTGCCGCTCGACAAGCGCGGCCGCGTCGAGGCCACCGCCGCGATGCAGGTCGTCGGCCACCCCGACGTCTGGACCGCCGGTGACAACGCCGCCGTGCCGGACCTCTCGCGCACCGAGCAGGACCCGACCGCGACCTGCCCGCCGAACGCGCAGCACGCCGTTCGCCAGGCGCGTCTGCTGGCGAAGAACATCATCAAGGTGATCCGCGGCGGCAAGCCGAAGGACTACTACCACAAGAACCTGGGTGCGGTGGCCAGCCTCGGCCTGCACAAGGGTGTCGCCGACGCGCTGAACCTGAAGATCAAGGGCTTCCCGGCCTGGCTCTTCCACCGCGCGTACCACCTCAAGGCGATGCCGACGTGGAACCGCAAGATCCGCATCCTGTTCGACTGGATGCTCGGTGGCCTGTTCCGGCGCGAGGTCATCTCGCTCGGCCAGATCAACAACCCGCGCGAGGAATTCGACCGGCTGTCGAAGTCCTGAGTCCGTAAGTCCGTGAAGGCCTCCTTCCCCACCGTGAACGTAGGGAAGGAGGTCTTCACGGCGTTTAAGGTGTGCCGGTGCAGGCATTCCGGAAGTCCGTACCCGCCGTTCCGCTCGCCACCGGCTTGACTCCGGCCGAACTGGCGAAGCACGTTTTGGACCGGATCGAACGCGACAACGCGCACGCCCGCTCCCGGAAGAGGCGTTTCCGCTGGCGTGCGGTCTCCATCAGGGTTCTCCTGCTCGCGCTCTCCGCGGCGTCCACGATCATCCTCGGCTTGCAGAACCTCAACGGCTGGACAGGTGTGGGTCCTGATGGAAGAGGTCCAGTTCCGGCTCTACCGGCTGCGTGACGAGCTCAGCTTCTACCTCGCGTCGAACTCGCCGGACCGGATCGATCCCCGGCTGGTCAACGAGAAGTTCGAGGAGTATCAGGCCGTTTGGAACGAGCTCGGTCTCCGTTGGCTCGAATATCGGCGTACTGAAGCGGCGAACTGAGGGGCATCGCTTAGGCTGTCGGTGCCCCGGTAGCCCAACTGGCAGAGGCAGTCGACTTAAAATCGACCCAGTGCGGGTTCGAACCCCGTCCGGGGCACCACACGTTCCGCTCTGTGGACGTCCTGGTCCGCGCGGTCCGCCGCTGCCGACAATGACCCGCATGACCGGAACCGGCCTGACCGACGAAGCCACCTACGACCGCGCTCGGCTCGCCCAGTGGCGCGCGGGGGAGGCGCGGGGTGACGGGCTTTCCAGGCGCGGCCTGCTTCGGCTGGCAGCCGGTGGGTCACTCGCGCTGACCGCGTTCGGCACGCTTCCGGCCGGAACGGCGTCGGCGGCCCCGCCGATCGTGAAGCCCTTACCACCGGAGATCTTCGAGGTCTACGGCACCAACGCCGAGACGCGTTGGGAGGCACTGAGCGGGCAGGGCTATCTGACACCGGTCGAACGGTTCTTCGTGCGAAACCACACCGCCACACCGTCGATCGACGCCGGCACCTGGCGGTTGAAGCTGTTCGGGACCGGGCTGCGTGGAGGACCGGTCGAGTTCAGCTATCGAGACCTGCTCGAATTGCCCGCGGAGACAATCACTTCCGCCATCGAATGCGCGGGCAACGGACGGAGTTTCTTCAGCAGCCAGCAAGGGCAGGTGGTCTCCGGCACGGCATGGAAGCTCGGCGCGGTCGGGGTCGCGCGCTGGCGCGGTGTCCGGCTTTCCACCGTGCTGGCCAAGGCGGGCTTGACCCGGCACGCGGTGGACGTCCTGCCGGAGGGACTGGACGCCGACTACGTCACCGGCGGGGTCAACCTGGGGAAGGTGCGCCGTCCGCTGCCGATCGCGAAGGCCCTGCAGGACGTTTTGCTGGCGTACGAGATGAACGGGCGTCCGCTCCCGCCGGACCACGGCCATCCCGTGCGGCTCGTCGTGCCGTCCTGGGTCGGGATCTCGTCGATCAAATGGCTGGGGCGCATCGAAGTCTCGGACACGCCACTGGTGTCGCCGTGGAACACGCAGTACTACCGGCTGCTCGGGCCGGGCTATCCGGCCGACGGCACGGTCGTCACCCGGCAGGTGGTCAAGAGCGCGTTCGAACTGCCCTGGAACGCCGAATTCGCGGCAGGTGGCAGGCAGGTGCTGCGCGGCCGATCGTGGTCGGGAAACGGCCGGATCCGGCGCGTCGAAATCGACACCGGTGCCGGTTGGCGGCAGGCGAAGCTCGTGGGCGCGGCGGCCGATCGAGGCTGGCAACGCTGGGAGATCCCTTGGCGCTCCGGCGTTCCCGGTGCCCACACCTTGCGCGCGCGGGCCACGGACATCACCGGTGTCACCCAGCCGGACGTCACTCCGTACAACTCCCAGGGCTACCTGTTCGACGCCGTTGTCCGGCATCCGGTCCGGGTGGTGTGAGATGACGCAGCCGGTCGCCGTGAGAGGGGATCAGCCCGTCGAATTGACTCTGGAGTTACGGGTGAACACCGACCCGGACCACGCCGCCGCGCTCGCCGCGCGCCTGGTCGAGTCCTTTGAGGACACTGTCGGGGTGACACTCACCGCGCGGACCGTCCCAGCGGGTTCCGGCCAGGTCGTCGAACTCGCCGGGCGACGGCGACGATCCGCGCCACCGCTGCGCATCGAACCCGACTCGCGACGAGTGCTGCTACAGGGCGAGGTACTGGAGTTCACAAGACTGGAGTTCGACCTCCTGCTGTTCCTGAGCCGGAACCCGGACCGCGTATACGACCGCCTCACCTTGATGGCGCAGGTGTGGGGGCTGTCCGGCGGTAACGGGCGGACCGTGGACGTCCACGTCCGCAAGATCCGAGGGAAACTCGAACCCGTGCTGACCCCGATCACGACGGTGCGCGGGGTCGGTTACCGGTTCGACGGGGCCGGCCAGGTGCTCATCGCGGACTGAGCGCCGCCCGGGCAAAGCCGGGATGCCAGGATACGAACCGTGACTTCGACCTACGTTCTCGTACACGGTTCGAGCAGCGCCTCGTTCACCTGGGGCCCGCTGCAACGCGAACTCGCTCTGCTCGGCCACCGCACGCTGGCCGTCGACCTCCCCGGCCACGGCTTCGCCGCCGGTTTCCACGCCGCCTACCAGGCGCCCCAGGATCTCGAAGCGCTGGCCACGGCGCCGTCGAACCAGGCGGGGGCCACGCTGGCCGAGGCCGTCGAGCAGGTGGTGGCCGTCGTGCGCAAGGTCGCCGAGCACGGACCGGTCATCCTGGTCGGGCACAGCCGCGGCGGGCTCGCGCTCACCGGCGTCGCGAACGCGGTCCCCGAACTGATCGACCGGATCGTCTACATCTCGGCGTGGTGCTGCGTCGACGTGACGGTGGGCGAGTACATGCAGGGACCCGAGTACGCGAGCAGCGCGCTCAACGACGTCGGCGGGGTCGTCGTCGCGAATCCCGCCGAACTCGGCGCGCTCCGCATGAACTGGCGCACGGCCGATCCCACGCTGCTGGCCGCGTTGAAGACCGCGATGCTCGAAGACGGCACCGAGCAGGAGTTCTTCGCGTACCTCAACACTCTCGAGCCGGACGAGAGCCTCGACGCCGGAACCGAACTCGCCGACGCCGCCACCTGGGGCCGGATCCCGCGCACCTACATCCGGCTCACCGAGGACCGGTCGATGCCGCTCGCGCTGCAGGACCGGTTCATCAAGGAGGCGGACGCGCTCACCCCGGACAACCCGACCGACGTGCGGTCGCTCGCGAGCAGCCACGTCCGGTTCCTCATCCACCCGCAGGAGGCCGCCGCCGTCCTCGCCGGGCTCGCGTAGTTCGTCAAAGGGACCGTCAGGGAGCGACAAGCCCGGCTTCGTAGGCGAAGATCGTCAGCTGGACCCGGTTGGCCGCGTCCAGTTTCGCGAAGATCCGGGTGATGTGGGTCTTCACCGTCGCTTCGCTCAGATGCAGTGCCGCGCCGATTTCGGCGTTGGTGCCGCCCTGAGCGACGGCGGTGACGATCTCGCGTTCGCGTTCGGTCAGGGTGCTCAGCCCGGCTCGCGCCCGATGACGGCGAGGGCTCGTCCTGGTCGCGACGAAATGCCCGATGAGTTTCCGCGTCGTTCGCGGTGAAAGCATCGCCTCGCCCGCCGCGACCACCCGCACCGCGTCGATGATCTCCTGCGGCGAACCCTCTTTCAGCAGGAAACCGCTGGCACCCGCGCCGAGCGCCTCGAAGACGTACTCGTCGAGGTCGTACGTGGTCAGCACGAGGACCTTCGGCGGATTGGGCAGCGCCGTGACGGCGGCGGTCGCGGTGAGACCGTTCATCCGCCGCATCCGGATGTCCATCAGCACGACGTCAGGCGCGTGCATGGTCACCTTCGGCACGGCTTCGTCCCCGTCGCCCGCCTCCGCGACGACCTGGATGTCGCCCGTGCTGGACAGGATCATCGACAAACCGGTTCGTACGAGCGGGTCGTCGTCGACGAGCAGCACTCGCAGTGGGCGCTGGTTCACCCGGACAGGTTAGTGGTGTCCCCACGGCAGCCAAGCCCGGACGGCGAATGTGCGCTCTTCGGTGGGGCCGGCACTGACGTTCCCGCCGATCAGCGTGACACGTTCGCCGATCCCGGTCAGCCCCGCGCCGGCGCCCGGTGGCTTGCTCGCGGCGGCCGTGGCGGGCAGCGGATTGACGACCTCGACCGTGAGCCCGTTCCCAGGGCCGCCGCGGACCGAAACTTCGGCGGTCGCGCCGGGGGCGTGCTTCAGGATGTTGGTCATCGACTCCTGGACGATCCGGTACGCGGTCGTGCCGAGCAGGGCCGGCGCACCGCCCGCGTCGTCGAGCAGGATCGTCACGTTGACCCCCAAACCGGCCCGTCGCGCGTTGGCGACCAGTTCGGGAATGTCCGCCAGCGTCGGCTGCGGCGGCTCCGGATGGGAGCCGTTGTCACCGTTCTCACCAAAACCCTGGCCATCGCGCAGGACTCCGATGACCTGCCGTAGATCTTCGAGCGATTGGCGGGCCGTCGTGCGGACGGTCTTCGCCGCTTCCGTCGTCGCGGGCCCCTTGCTGACCTCCAGCGCTCCGGCCTGCAGTGACAACAGGGAAAGCCGGTGCCCGAGGACGTCGTGCATCTCCCGCGCGATCCTGGTGCGTTCCGCCCGACGGGTCATTTCGGCGCGGAGTTCCTCTTCCTTGGCCTCACGGATCGCGATCGTGTCCTGCATCCCGCGGACGACCCCGACGGTGAGCGGTACGGCCGTCATCACGACGGCGACCGTCAGCGCCCCCAGCAGCTGGACCGCGGACAACTGCTTGCCGACGATCTGCCCGGCGACGGTCACATCGGGATGGCGGTTCGCGTCGCCGAACAAAGCCCACGCCGTCGCGATGTAGACCAGCACCGACCCGGTCCACAGGAGACGGTCGCGGCGGCGCGCGGCCAACGCGGCGAGGGCGACCAAGGCGGCCAGCGCGTCGGATCGGAAGCAAAGCGGCGGAACCAAGGCGATGCCGAGGACGAGTTCCGGCCATTTGTGCCGCCAGCAGAGCATGACCGCCGCCGCGATCCCGGTGAAGAAGCCGAGCGTGGACCACCACGTCGGGTCGAACTCTTTCGTCGCCGGAAGATAGCCCTGGGCGCTGAAGACGAAAATGCTGCTGATCACGCACGCCGCGACCGCCACCACGGTGAGCACCACACCGAGCACACGCCTTGCCATGCGCTGAGCGTACGCAAGCAGACCAGGTCACCCATATCAGCGGAACCGATCTTTCAAAGCGCGCGAATTACGACTTTCGTCGTAACGGGTTCACGCGCCGAGGACGACGCGGCCGCCTCGCGATCACTGGTTGTATGCCGCCTCGTTCATCCCGTTGGAAAGGAAAACCCCGTGACCCAGCAAACCCCCTACACGCCGGCCCCGCAAGCCCCCGCCAGCCCGATGCCGCCCCGCAACGGCATCGGCGTCACGGGCTTCGTCCTCGGCCTGGTGGGGCTGGTCTTCTCCCCGATCCCGTTCGTCGGCGTCATCGCGTGGCCGCTGGTGATCCTCGGCCTGATCTTCTCGATCATCGGGCTGATCCGCGTCAAGAACGGGAAGGCCTCCAACAAGGGGCTCTCCATCACCGGTATCGCCCTGTCCGCACTCGGGCTCGTGGTGTGCGTGGTGTGGATCTTCGTGTTCAACGCGGCGGTCAACGAGGTCAACAACGAACTCAACCGCACCGCGAAGGTTTCCTACGAAGTCACCGGTGACGCCACGAACGTCGAAGTCATCTACGGCGAGGTCCTCAACCCCGCCACCGAAACCGTTCCGGCGCTGCCGTGGAACAAGGAAGTCGAGAACAAGGGCGTCTACAAGGGCGGGACGCTCACGGTGACCACGGGCGAGACCGGCGGATCCGTCACCTGCAAGATCACCGTCGACGGCGCGGTCGTTTCGACCAAGACCGCTTCGGGCGAATTCGCGATGGCCGCCTGCACCGGAGTCTGACGGCCGGACCGTGAAAGGCCTCCTTCGCCATTCTCGGGGTGGCGAGGAGGCCTTCGCGATTCCGGCATGATGCGGTCATGACCGAGCCCGCCTCTCCGTTCGACCCGCCCGCCCACGAACGTCACTGGATCGAAACCGTCACCGAACTGGCGAGGGATTTCGCCGCGAGTGCCGCCGAGTTCGACGAAACGGCCGAGCTGCCCATCGCCAACCTCCGCGCTTTGCACGCGACGGGACTCGACAGGGCGACGTTGCCCGCGGAGCTCGGCGGCGAGGACCTCAGTTATCGGAGCTACGGCGAGGTCGTCCGTATTCTCAGCGCCGCCTGTTCCTCCACCGCATGCGTCTGGGTGATGCACATCGGTGCCGCGGTCGGGCTGGCGCAGTTGTCCGCTCCCGACGTCGGCCGTTTCTACGCCCGAGAACTCATCGGCGGAAAGCGGTTCGCCAACGCGCTTTCCGAACCGAGCGGCGGCAACATGTTCCTGATGCCGCAACAGAGCGCCGAGCCCGCCGACGGCGGATACCGGCTCACCGGTGCCAAGCGGTTCGTTTCCGGCTGTGAGGCCGCCGACCATTTCCTGGTCAACGCGCTCGTCGGCGGCGTGCCCACCTTCTTCGGCGTCTCGCCGGACGACACGATGACCTTCGTGCCCATCTGGGACACGATGGGACTGCGCGCCAGCCGAAGCCAGCTCGTCTCCTTCGAAGGGACCCTCCTGCGGGAAGACCGCAGGTGCCCGCCCTCGGCCGAGCGGCGCCCGAACCACATCGCGGCGGGCCTCGCGTTCCTGTCGCTGGGGATCGCCGACGCGGCGGAGGAAGCGCTGGTCTCGCACGCCCGAAGCCGTGTGATCCCCGCGACCGGGCAGCCGCTCGCCGAAATGCAATGGCTCCAGTTCGAAGCCGCGGATGTCCACGCTCGACTCGAAGCCGCACGCGTGTACTCGCGGAACATGGCGTGGCTGGCGGATCGGAATTCGCCGGAGTTCCTGCCCGCGACCATGACGGCGAAGGTGCTCGCGAACGACATCGCCCGCGAAGCCGCCCAGCTGGCACTGAAAGCGGGCGGCGGTTCGGGCTTCCTGCGCACGTCGCCGATCCAGCGGCTGTTCCGGGACGCGCAGGCGGGTGGCCTGATGGCCTATTCGGCCGAAGTCTGCAAAGACCGGATCGGGAAGACGGTGCTCCTGCCGCAGGAGTGACCTCGGATGGCCGGCCGGGTGACGTCAAGCCCGGCCGGTCCCGCCGAAGCGGGTCAGCAGCAGCCGCTGCCGCTGCAGTCGCAATCGCACCAGTCGTCGTTCCGCATGGTCATCCACCTCCTCCCTCGGGGTCGCAGCCGGGCGGGCACCAGGCACCGGGAACCGGATCGGCGCAGTTCTCACCGGACATCCCGGACAGCATGGAAGTGAGTTCGGCGTGCAGCTCGCCGAGCCGGGCCATCTCCGTTTCGATCTCGGCGAGATGGCGCTCCAGCATGGTTTCGGCGGGTTCGCACGGGCACACGCCGGTGTCGCGCACGCTCAGCAGGTCACCGATCTCCGTCAGCGTCAGGCCGAGCCGCTGGGTGCCGCGGATGAACCGCAGCCTCTCGATGACGCCCTCGTCGTAGCGCCGGTGAGCCCCGGTCGTCCGCGCGGGCGTGGGCAGCAGGCCGATGCGCTCGTAGTAGCGCACGGTGTCCGGCCGCACTCCGGCGCGGGAGGTCACTTCGGACATGGTCAACGCCGTCAGCGCCTTCGTCGCTTCGGTTCGCATGATGCGAGCGTAGAACTTGGACCCGGCTCCAGAATCAAGTCCGGATTCCGACGGGGCTCACGAAGAGAAGACGACGGGCCGACGCTTCCGCATCATTCGAGAGGGTGGAAACGGCGAGAGGACGGCACGGTGACTGACTTCCGGAACGTGATCAGGGACCTCACCACGGAAGGTGAACAGGTCGACGCCCTGGTGGCCGGCCTCGACGACGCGGGATGGGAGCTGCCCACGCCCGCGACGGGCTGGTCGGTCAAACACCAGATCGCGCATCTCGCGTTCATCTTCAAGATCGCCGGGTTGTCCGCGGCCGAGCCGCGCGCCTTCGCCGAACTCGCGAAGTCGTCGATGGCGCGCGGGTTCGACGCCGCCGTCAACGCGGCCCTCGACGACTACCTCGGTGACCCCAACGAGGTCCTGCTGAGCCGCTGGCGTGCCGAACGCGACGCCGGTATCAAGGCGCTCGCCGCGGTGCCGGCGGACCAGGTCGTCCCATGGCTGGTCAACCCGCTGCCGCCGGCCATCCTCGCCTGCGCCGGGATGATGGAACTGTTCGCGCACGGTCAGGACGTCGCGGACGCGCTGGGTGTGCGGCCGGAGCGGACGGACCGGCTCGCGTACCTCGTCGGCTTCGCCGTCCGGGTGCGGGACTTCGGCTACGAGGCGCGCGGCCTGACCCCGCCGGAGCAGGAGTTCCGTTTCGAGATCACCGCGCCGTCCGGGCAGTTGTGGACGTTCGGCCCCGAGGACTCGCCCGAGCGGATCACCGGGAGCGCCGAGGACTTCTGTCTCCTGGTCACGCGGCGCCGTCACCGCGACGATCTCGACGTCCGTGCCGAGGGTGCGCTGGCCGACCAGTGGCTGGACATCGCACAGGCGTACCGCGGCCCCGCGGGCGAGGGGCGCTCTCCGGGACAATTCGGTCGTTGAGCATCCCGCCGCTTCCGCGGTGGATAGGGCATCCTGGAAGTCGCGATCAACTCCGGTCGGTGCGATCGTCGACGCACAGGGGGTCTAGGAGGCGATCGTGACGCGAGTGTGGCTGATCAGGCATGGGGAAAGCGAGTCCAACGCTGGGCTTCCCGGCGGGGAGCCGGGGACTTCGGCGCTGACCGGACTCGGCAGACGCCAAGCCCTCGAAATCGCGGATTCGCTGGCCGAACCGCCACGGTTGATCGTGACGTCGCCGTTCCTGCGGGCGCGGCAGACCGCCGAGCCGACGATCGAGCGGTTCCCCGGCGCGGAGCGTGAGGAGTGGCCTGTCCAGGAGTTCACCTTTCTCGGCGAACTCCATGGACAGGTCACCACCACCGAGACCCGTAAGCCGTACACGGAGGCCTACTGGTCCCGTGCCGATCCGCATCACGCGGTGAACGGCGCGGAATCCTTCGCGGCGCTCTTCACCCGGACCCAGGATTTCCTGGCGCGGCTGGGTGAACGCGAACCCGGGCCGATCGCGGTCTTCACGCACGGGCTCTTCATCCGCGCCGTCATGTGGTCACTGCTGACCGGGATCACCACGCCGGACAGCGAGGCCATGCGCGGATTCCGCACGTTCGCCGACACCTATCTCGTGCCGAACGGCAACATCACCGAACTGCGGTACACACCCGGGAAGCGGGTTCCGCGAGTGGTGGTCCCGCTCGCCTCCCGGTACGCGGACCGCTAGGGCTTCAGCAACAGCTGGAGCTTGTTCACCCCGGTCATGTTCGGGCTCGGGATGAACGACGGCGGAGCGGCCGGATCGGTGCGCAGCTCCGGGAAGCGGTCCAGCAGGATGTTGAGCGCGATCTTGCCTTCCAGCCTGGCGAGCGGGGCGCCGATGCAGAAATGGATCCCGCGGCCGAAGGCGAGGTGCGGGTTGTGCGCCCTGGCCGGATCGAAAGTGCCCGGATCCGTGAACGTCCGCGGATCCCGGTTCGCCGCCGCGACCCAGATACCGAGCATGCTGTCCGGCGGGATCGTCTGGCCACCCAGTTCGACCTCGGTCGTCGTGGCACGGGCGACGAGTGCGAACGGGCTGAGGAAACGCAGCGATTCTTCGATGGCGCCTGGCAGCAATGCCCGGTCCTCGCGGACGCGTCGGTACTCGTCCGGATGGGAATCCAGGCACAGCACCGTGTTCCCGAGCAGCATCGTGGTGGTGATGTGCCCGGCCAGCAGCAGGACGTTCGCGAAGTTGACGACTTCGTTCTGCGTCAGTTTCGCGCCGTCGACCTCGGCTTCGACGAGTTTGGTCAGCAGGTCCTCGCGCGGGTTCCGCCGCCGGTCGTCGACATGCTCGGCGAGGTAGTTCACCAGGTTCTTCACCTGCGCGGCTGTTTCCTCGGCGGCCTTCTTGTCCTCATCGGTCTGCTTGATCAGTGACCGCTGCTGGCTGTTCCGCAGCAACGTGTCGACCCATTCCTTGAACAGGTCGCGATCGCTCGCCGGGATGCCGAGCAGTTCGGCGATGACGATCACCGGCAGCGGGTAGGCCAGATGGGTCACCAGTTCCATCGAGTCCGCCCCGTCGACGGCGTCGAGGAGTTCGTTCGTCAGCGCGGCGATCCGCGGTTCGAGATCCGCGACGACCTTCGGGGTGAAGGCGTGGCTCACCAGCGTGCGCAGTTTTTTGTGATCCGGCGGGTCCATCACGAGCAGGTTGCCCTCGACGAACAGGTCCTTGTCCGGCGAGAGCTCCTTGGGGATCAGCCGGGTGGTGTCGGAGGAGAACACTTTGGGATCACTCAGGGTCTTCAACGCCTCGGCGTGGCCGTAGACGTTCCACATGCCTGTCTCGGTGTCGAAACGGACCGGCTCGGCCGGGAATTCGCCTCGAAGCCAAAACTGGCTTTCGTGGACGCCCCAGTTTTCGGCGATCGTGGTCATGGCTTGCCCCCTTCTTCAGTGGTGGAGAGCCCGGGTCAAGCGGGCTCCTCGGGGCCGTCCTTCCGGTAGATCCAGGCGCGATAGGACGAGATCAGGTCCTGGAACGCCTGGGTCACTTCGGCCGCGGTGGCGGCCACGTTCGCCGGGGACGGCGGCTCCGGCGGCTCGAACGCCGTCCGGATGATGTGCGCGAGAGCGTCGGCCTTCTCCTCGGATTCGAGGCCGGCGCCGTCGGCGATGAAGCTGTCCATCAGGTAGAACCCCAGCGTCGAGGCGCGCAGGGAAAACAGCAGGTTCGGGATGTCGTCGCGCAGCAGGCCCCGGTCCGTCATCGTCTTCAGGTACCGCTCGGTCACGACCGCGTCCTGGTCCTGCAAAGGATGTTTCTTCAACCTGCCCAGCAGTTCGGTGTTGCCGGTGATGAGCGCGCCGAGCAACGGGCTCTGCTGGGTGTGGAGGAAAACCGCCCGATGGAGCCGGTGCGGGACGACTTCCGCCGGATCTTCGTCCAGCCGGGCAAGGAGATTTTCGGCGGCCCGGAGGGATTCACGCAGGAGCAGCGCGTGGAAGAGGGTTTCCTTGGTCGGCCAGTGCAGGTAGATCGTGCCCTTCCCGATGCCCGCCTGACTCGCGATGTCCTCGATGGTCACCTTGCGATAACCCAGCCGCGTCAGCAGCACGCCGGCCGCGTCGAGGATGCGATCGGCGCGGCCGGCGGTGCGGTCCGGACGTTCTGCCACGTGCGCTCCCAGTCTCTGACTTCGTGACCAGATTTGCTAATCTGGTCATCCGGTCACGTCGACAGTAGCGCCGGGCGTACCGGTCCGGCAAGGAAATCGACGAGTTCTTAACGCAGACGGTGGGCGAGCAGGAACTTCCAGATGACCGGGGTCGCGTCGATGACGGTCGGCGTGGCGGAGTCGTTGTTCGGCGTGGTGCTCGGCCAGACGTGCCCGGCGCCTTCGACCCGGTAGTGCTGCAGTGAGCAACCGAGCCAGCGCTGAACGGTGACGTCGGTTTTCGGCGAATACCGGATCGGGCGCGGGAAGCAGCCGTTCCGGTCCGCCCACGCGGCGAGCCAGTCCGGCAGCGCCGGCAGGCCCTTGGCGGGATTCCCGGTGTAGGGGATCGTCCCGTCGGCCGTGCCGTGGAAATCGAGAATCGGGGCGGGACGCGACGGATGGCAATCGCCGCCTTGCGGGTAAAACGCGCCGGCGACGGGAGCGAACGCCGCGATCCGGCCCGGCATCCGGCAGGCGAGGACGCCGACGAACCCGCCACCGTTCGACTTGCCCGTCGCGTAGATCCGGTGGGAGTCGACGCACAGTTCACGCTGGAGCGTGTTCAGCAGGTCGCTGGTGAAGAGCACGTCGTCGGCGGCCGCCGAGTACGGCGCGCCGGTCCATGCCGATTCGCCGTCCGTGCCCGGAAGTCCTTGCGGATAGACGGAAATCGCGTCATAGGCGGAAATTCCGGACAGTTCCTCCTGATATTCCGACGTTCGTTTGTGGCCGTGGAAAGACAACACCAGCGGGTACGGCCGTGACGGCCGGTACTGGGCAGGCACGTGCACCGTGTACTCGCGGACCAGCCCGCCGGACGTCAGCGTCCGCAGGGTCGTCGTACCGGCGGGCACCGGAGACGGACGCTGGCAGCCGGTCGTCCGCACAGGATGATCGATCGCCGACGGCACGGCGGAGGCCATCGGAGCGGCGAACAGGCTCAATCCGGCAGCGACGGTGGCCGTCAGCGCGAGACTGCGCAGGAACTTCGTGGGACCAGGCACGCGATCCTCCTTGATCGGGCGGCAGGGCGGTGATCAGGGTCACTCCTGCCGCGGGCCTGGTCAGCATTGTGTTCATTGAGTTTTCGGACCGCTTGTCACGGCACTCTGCCGGGCCTGGCGATCGGGCTCGGCGTTGACCCGCCGTGCTGCGGCGGGTCAGTCGTCCCGGTCGGTCAGCCGCAGGCGCGTTTCGCCGTGAGGACCCGGGTCAAGGCCTCGGTGACCCGGGCGGCCGGCAGATCGCCGGACGCGAGCGCTTGCTCCAGGGTGGTCAGCACCGTCCCGACGTTCCCGCCGGAGGACCACAACGCCTGATCCGCCCCCGCCTGCAGGGCTTTGAGCACGGCCGCCGGGAGCGGGTACTGCGCCGTGATCGCCTTCATCGCCCCGAGGTCGTCCGTGATCACCGGGCCGTCGAACGCGTAGTCCTTCCTCAGCAGCCGGTACGCCGGTGCCGACAGGGTCGACGGAGTGCCGCCGGTCAGATCGGGTACGTCCAGGTGCCCGACCATGACGCCGATCTCGCCGTAGTCGCCGATGTCGCGGTACGGCACCAGGTCGACCTTTCGCAGCGAGGCCAGCGGCGGCGTTCGCACCAGTCCCTTGTGGGAATCCCCGGTGGCGTGCCCGTGCCCGGGGAAGTGCTTCAGTACCGGCTGCACCCCGGCGTCCCGCAGGCCCTGAGCGAACGCCAGGACGTACTTGCGAGCGACCTCCGGGTTCGCGCCGAACGATCGGTCGCCGACGATGTCGCGGTCCGGCTGGTCGGTGATGTCGGCGTCGGGCGCATAGTCGACGGTGACACCGCGGGCTCGCATCTGCCGTCCTCGCTCGGCCGCCTTCGCCCGCACCTGCGCCGGCGTCAGCGTCGTGGCCATCTTCCTGGCGCTCGGCATATCGCCGTCGAGGGCGTCGATCCGCTGGACGCGACCGCCTTCCTCGTCGATCGCGACCGACACCGGGATTTTCGCGGCGCGCTGGACCTCGTCCAGTGCGCGGTTCTGCAGCAAGGCCGTTTCGTTGCCGCCAAGGAAGATCCCGCCGACCTGCTGGTCGCGCACCAGCTTCACCGTCGCCTGCGGATCACCGGCGTTCACGCCGACCACCACCAGCTGGGCCAGCCGCTGCCGGGGGCTCATCCCGGCGATGACGGCTTCGCAGCCTGGACTCGGCGCCTGCTCCGCCCTCGGTGACGGCGAGGGCGTGCTGGAGCTGGGCCGGCTTGAAGCGGCGCTGCTGTGAGGTGGAGGTATGGATCCCGCCGGTTGTGCGGACCCGGCCTCGTCGTTCGCGGTCCCGCACTGCACGCTGGTGGCCAGGACGGCGGCGGTGCCCAGGATGACGGCCGCCCACCGCTTCGTCGTCTTCGGTCGCCCGGAGTTCATCGGCTCGTTTCGTTCGTCGTCCATGCCGCTGTCGACGGTAACCCCAGTTGCCCGTTCGTACGCGCTCGCGTGCCCTTTGGTGCGTGGCGGGCCTTCGGCCTCGCCTCCTTCCGATCCGTGTTCTCTCTGGTCAAAGCGGTGTTCGTGCTTGACAACTCGATCTGCTCCGCCGTAGATTACCACATGGTTATGGAACCGCAGGGTTATCCAGCCTTCCCGGCAAGCACCTAGGAGAGCCGGGCGTGAGAACTCGAACCCGTGAGAACTTCGGAAACAGAAAGCGGGCGACCGTGGCACAGGATCTGCTCGATGTCACCTTCGCGGCACTCGCCGACCCCACCCGCCGTGCGATCCTCGCGCGGCTCGCGCACGGCGAGGCCACGGTGACGGAGCTGGCCGAACCCTTCGCGATGAGTCAGCCCGCCATCTCCAAGCATCTGAAGGTGCTGGAGCGGGCGGGGCTGGTGGCAAGGGGGCGTGATGCCCAGCGTCGCCCGTGCCGGCTGGTGGCCCAACCACTGAAGAACGCGAACGAATGGCTCGGCGGCTACCGCCGCCACTGGGACGAGACCTTCTCGCAGCTGGACCTCGTCCTGGACGAAGAAATGAAGCACCCGGAGCGCCGCGAAGAGACCGGGTGACCACCGCACGAGCGGAAAGGAACAGCACGATGGGACGCACTCTCAGCGTGACGAAATCCGGCGATCTCGAGATCGTCATGACGAGGTCCTTCGACGCGCCGAGGGCGTTGGTGTTCGACGCGTGGACCAAACCGGAACTGGTGCGCCGCTGGTTCGGCCCGCGCGACTGGGAGGTCGTCGAATGCGAGATCGACCTGCGAGTCGGCGGCGGATGGCGCTACCGACTGCGCCGCGGCGACGGGAAGGAGATGGTGCTGCAGGGCGTCTACCGGGAGATCGACCGTCCGGAGAGGCTCGTTTCCCTCGAGACGAACGAGGACTGTGATGCGTCGGAAGGTCAGGCCTTGGCGACTTTGACGCTGGTCGAGCGCGAAGGGGTCACCACTTTGACCCAGGTGGTGCGGTACGGCTCGAAGCGGATCCGGGACGCCGTGCTCGAATCCGGAATGGAGCGGGGCGTCGGCGAGGGCTTCGACAAGCTGGCCGAGTTCATGGCCGCTCCGGCGGAGGCGGGAACACGATGACCGCCATCGCGGACCGTTATCGCGCCCGGGCCGACGCCTTCGAGAGCAAGGTCTCCGCCGTCCGAACCGGCCAGTGGGAGAGCAGATCCCCGTGCGAAGAGTGGAACGCCAGGGATGTCGTCGGGCACATCGTCGACATGCACGGCGCGATGCTGCGTCCCGTCGGGCGAGATCCCGGGCCGGCGCCGTCGCTTCTGGAAGACCCGCTGGGCGCCTTCCGTGCCGCTCGGGCCGATGTGGAAGCCATCCTCGCCGATCCCGTGCTAGCGGCCACGGAACACGAAACACCCACGGGGAAGATGACCGCGGAACAGCACATCGACCAGGTCGTCAGTGCCGACATGGTGATCCACGGCTGGGATCTGGCCCGGGCCACCGGGCAGGACGACACGATCGATCCGGAGGAGGTCGCCCGGATGTGGCCGGCGGCGCAGGCGATCCCCGATGAGATGAGGATTCCCGGAGCGTTCGGGCCCGGCGTCGTCGTCTTCGGTCCCGAAGTGAAGGTGCCCGAAGACGCGCCCCTGCAGGACAGGCTGCTCGGGCTGATGGGCCGAGATCCGAACGCCTGACAAGGATCAGACATGGATCCCGCGGTGTCGCCGGACGGGCCGGGGAGGAACCGGTACTTCGGCGGTATCGGTTCCCTTGGCCGCGGCCAGGACACGTTCCAGAACCGACAGAGAGGTGGTGAGCAAAGAGATCTGGTTCTGGATCCGAGTCTTGGCGATCTCCAGTTCGCCGGTCAGCTCCGGCGAGGGCACCAAATGCGTGTGGTCCCCGGAAACACAGGGAAGGAGTTCCGCGATCTTGCCACTGCACAACCCGGCCGAATAGAAGAGCTGGATCTGCAGGACCCTGGCGATGTCGTCTTCGGCGAAGGTCCGGTAGCCGTTGCCGCATCGAGCAGGACTCAGCAGTCCTTCCGTTTCGTAGTACCGCAACGAGCGGACACTCACCCCGGTTCGCTTCGCCAGTTCGCCGATCCGCATGAGTTCACAGTAGCCGCGGAAACCGAGGTTGACCGTGACGTCGGTGTCAGGGTTTAGCTTCGCGTCATGAGGTTGCTCGAAGCATTCCGCGGTACCGCGATCCAGCTGCCGAACCGGGTGGCGATGGCCCCGATGACCCGGGGGCGCGCGGACGATGTCACCGGCGTGCCGCATCCGCTGACGGCCGAGTACTACGCGCAACGCGCGAGCGCCGGTTTGATCGTGAGTGAAGGCGTCTGGGTGAACCGAACAGGCAAGAGCGGTCCGGGCATTCCAGGGCTCGCGACCGAGGAACAGGCCGAGGCATGGCGTGCGGTGACGGCGGCCGTGCACGAGGAAGGCGGCCGCATCTTCGCACAGCTCTGGCACGCGGGCCGGGTCTCTCACCCCGGTGTGATGGGCCGGACGCCGGTGGCGCCGTCGGCGGTCCGGCAGGCCGGGCGGATCTTCTCGGCCGAAGGCTGGACGGACACGGTCGAACCCCGTGCGCTTGGCGAAGAGGAGATCGGCGAGGTGGTCCAGGACTTCGCCGGGGCGGCCCGGCGGGCCATCGAGGCGGGATTCGACGGCGTGGAGCTCCACGGTGCCAACGGCTACCTCATCCAGGAGTTCCTCGCAGGCAACACCAACCGCAGAGAGGACCGCTACGGCGGTTCGGTGGCCGCCCGGCTTCGCTTCCCGCTCGAGGTGGTGGCGGCCGTGGCCCACCAGGTCGGTGCGGACAAGGTCGCCCTGCGGATCTCGCCGGGTAACCCGGAGAACGACATCGTGGAAGACGATGGGAAGGAGGTGTATTCACGACTGGTCGCGGAATTACGTCGGTACGAGCTCGCGTACCTGCACGTCATCGACACTCCTGATGTGGAGATGCTGTCGCACCTGCGGCCCTTGTGGCCAGGGACGCTCATCGCGAATCTGAGATCCGCGGAGCCGACCACCCGGGACGAGGGTGAGTCCTTGATCGAGTCCGGGCTGGCCGACGTGGTCGCTTTCGGCAGGTTGTTCATCGCGAACCCGGATCTGCCCGCCCGTTTCGCTCTCCACGCCCCGCTGGCTCGGGCGGACCACGCCGTCTACTACGGCGCCAGGCTCGATGGCTATACCGACTTTCCGGCGTTCGAACCGGACTCGGCGAAGTTCGCCTGTTCGGCGCGCAGCTGATCTTCGCCACCGGCTCTACAGTGCGGGGATGGTCAAGACGGCAGTGGAAATCGCGGCGGCTGTGCGTGCCAAGGAACTCGATCCGGTCCAGGTGACGCGAGAGGCGCTGGCCCGGATCGCGGCGGCGGACGGGGTGGTCGGCGCGTTCCGCCGGGTGAGGGCGGAGGAGGCGCTCGCCGAGGCCGCCGCCGTCGCCGAGCGCGCGGACCTGGCGGACCTGCCCTTGGCCGGGGTGCCGATCGCGGTCAAGGACGTCGCGCCAATCGAGGGGGAGTTCGCCTCGTGGGGGTCGCGTGCGGGCTCGTCGACGCTGTCCACAGAGGACGGTGAGATAGCTCGGCGGTTACGCGCGGCCGGAGCGGTGATCGTGGGGCTGACCCGGGTGCCGGAGTTGTGCATCTGGCCGTCGAGTGACGATCCGGACGGGACAGCGCGTAACCCGCGCAATCCGTCTTATGCCGCCGGCGGTTCGTCGGGTGGGAGTGCCGCGGCCGTCGCGGCCGGGATGGTGCCCATCGCGCACGGCACGGACGGGCTGGGGTCGATCCGGCTGCCGTCCGCGATGTGCGGGATCGTCGGTCTCAAACCGGGTAAGGACGTGGTCCGTGTACCGGGAGAGAACGGCTGGTTCGGCTTGTCCACGCACGGGCCGATGACGACCACCGTGGCCGACGCCGCCGTGCTGATGTCGGTCCTCGCCGAACAGCCCGGGCTGGCCGACCTCGCCGACCCGGAGCGGTCCCGCATCGCCCTGTCGACTCAGGTTCCGTTGACGAGGGCGCCGTTGCCGCGTGCGTTCAGCCGGGCCGTCGCACGAGCCGGAGAGCTGTTCCGCGCAGCCGGGCATACCGTGGCGCCCGGCACGCCCAGGTACAGCGCCGGAGCGATCGGTGGCCTCTTGGCGCGCTGGGTCGCGGGCCCGGCGGAACAAGCGGCCGAGTTCGATCTCGCCGCGCTCCAGCCTCGGACGCGCATACACGTCCGGCTCGGGCGGCTGACGGCCCACCGTGTCCGGGAGAGCACACGGGAGCGCTGGCTGGAGCGGGCCGAGGAGTTCTTCACCGACCACGATGTCCTGGTCACGCCCATGATCGCGACGCTCCCGCTCAAGGCCCGCACCTGGCACGAAAGCCGGTGGATCGCCAACGTGTTGCCGTCCGTGCGGGTGGCGGGTTTCGCGGGCCTGTGGAATCTCGCGGGCTATCCGGCGATGTCCGTGCCGGTGGGGGTGCACCCTTCGGGCATTCCGGCCTGCGTCCAGCTCGTCGCCGCGCCCGGCGGGGAAGCGCTCCTCCTGGGCCTCGCCGCCCAGCTCGAAGCGGCCAATCCCTGGCCGCGCACCACCGCCTCCTGACAGCTTCCCGAAAGAGAGCAAGGGACCTTTGCTACCACTCTCCGAAAGAGAGCGATAGCAAAGGTCCCTTGCTACTTTGCGCTGGTCAGGAGCCGGTTTTGGCGGGTGACGGCTTCTGCCCGTTCGTCTTCGGGCCGTTCTGCTCGCTCTGTCCGTTCTTCGGCGCAGCGGCGGCAGGCGCCGAAGGAGCGGGCTTGGCGGGAGAAGGTTTGGCGGTGGCCGGGGCGGCGGCCTTCGAGGCGGGCGGCTCGGCGGGCTTACCCGCCGGCTTCTTCTCCTCGGCCTTGCTGTCGCCACCGACGAGCTTCGAAGCGTGCGGGATCACCGACTCCTCGGGCAGCGCCGCGAGCATCGCCTCGCTGCCCTTCAGGACTTCGTCGGCCTGCATGAGGCTCTTGCGGGCCTGCTCGCGGATCTCCGCCAGCCGCTCGACCTTCCGCTGGGCGGCGGTCGTGCGCTGGGCGGCGGTCGTCGTGGCCTCGTCGAGCCGGCGCTTGGCCTCGGCCGTGGCCTCGTCGATGCGGCGCTTGGCCTCCGCGGTGGCCTCGGCGATCCGGCGCTCGGCCTGGTTCTTGCTGGCCGTCTGCTGGTCGGCGATGTGCTTCTCGTGCGTGGCTCGCTGAGCCGCGATCGTCTGATCGAATTCGCGCTCGATCTTCCGGCGCTTGCGCTCGGCCTCGTTGTCCAGCAGTTCCCGGCGCTGGGCGGCTTCGACGGTCAGCCGCTGGACCTCGGCCCGCGTCTCGGCGAGCGCCGATTCGTGCTCCGAGTGCAGCGCGTCCGCCTGCTTGTCCAACTCGGCGACGAGCCGCGTGTAGCGCTCGCGGAGCTTCTTCGAAGCCTCGCTCGACGACGCCCAGTGCTTCTCGGCGGCGACCTCGGCACGCTTCGTGATCTCTTCCGCACGGGCCTGCGCGAGCGTGACGGTGCGCTGCATCCGCTCGTCGAGGTCTTCGAGCCGCTCCGGCGGTTTCTTCAGCTCCTCGATCCTGGCGTTCAGCTTCGCCACCTCGTGGCGGACGGTTTCGAGTTCGCGCGTGGCCGACGTCGCCTGCGCGATCGCGGCGTCGCGGTCGGTGATCACGCGATGCAGCTGGGCTTCGAGATGATCCAGATACTGGCGCACTTCGTTCCGGTCGAAGCCGTGCCAGGCCTGGGTGTACTCGCGCCGCAGGGGCAACAGGCCGTTGTCTCGCTCGGGAACCATGGCCACGACGGTACCTGCGTACCCGGTGTCGCCGTTGTCAGGCTTCGTGATTCACCGACGTGTGTCGGCTCTCAGCTGCGATCCCTCACCTGAACGGCCGCCACCCGTGTGCGCAGTGTCACCAATGGAAGCCGCGGCTGAGCCGGGCGAGCGCCATCGCCGCACGGGACAGATGCTGCTCGCCCTTCCCGATCTTGAGCCCGCCTTCGCCGCCCGCCGCCGCGGAATCCGGGAACACCCGGAATCCTTGGTAGGCCACGGCATCCGTGAGTCCCGGCGTGAGCGTGTACGCGAGCCCGATCGCCTGCCCGGCGGGCGTGCCGATGTGCTTCGGGCGTTCCCTCAGCGCCTTCATCACCATGTCCGCGGCCTGGTCCGGGGATTTGGTCGGAAACGCGTCATAGATCTTCGTCGGCCGGATCATCGGCGTGCGCACGAGTGGCATGTGGATGGTCGTGAAGGTGATTCCGTCGCCGTGGGTCTCGGTGGCGGCGATCCGGGAGAAATAGTCCAAAGCGGCCTTCGACGCCGCGTACGCCGAAAAGCGCGGCGCGATTCCCTGCACACCGATCGAGGACACATTGACGATATGCCCGAACTTCCGCTCGGACATATGCGGCAGCACCGCGAGGATCAGGCGCACCGCGCCGAAGTAATTGATCGCCATCGCGCGTTCGTAGTCGTGGAACCGGTCGTAGGACAGTTTGATCGACCGCCGGATCGACCGGCCGGCGTTGTTCACGAGCATGTCGATCCGGCCGTGCTCGGCGAGCATCGCGTCGACGGCCTTGTGCACCGATTCCTCGTCGGTCAGATCGGCCGGGTACACCGACGCCGTGCCGCCCGCGGCGATGATCTCGTCCCGCACTTCTTCGAGTTCGTGCTGCCGCCGCGCCACGAGCAGCGGCACCCCGCCCGCGGCCGCGACCTTGATCGCGGTCGCGCGGCCGATGCCCGAGGACGCGCCGGTGATGATCACGCGGCGGCCGTCCAATTCGCCGCGGGGGCCGTGCTTGCGGGCGCGGAACGGGTCCAGGTGCTCCCGCCAGTAGCGCCACAGGGTGGGCGCGTAGTCCTCGATCCGGGGCACCTCGACACCCGAACCGATGAGTGCCTTGCGGGTCGACGCCGACGAGAACACCGACGGGAACGCCATGGTCTCCAGCAGCACCGGCGGGATCCCGAGCCGCTCCAGCACGGCGTCGCGCGCGATCGTGAAGCCGGGGATGTGCTCGCTCAGTTTCACCAGGTTGACGATGCCTTTGGACAGGCGGTCGTTGAGCTGCACGGAGATCGTCGGCGCGCCCGCCGCCTTTGCGAAGGCGTTGTAGACCGAGACGACCGGTTGCGGTTCCGGGTTGACCAGGTGGAAGGCGCGCCCGTCGAGCCCCTTCGTGGTGACCAGGGCGTTCAGCGATTCGGCGACGTAGTCGACCGGGACGACGTTGGTGTCGCCGAGGTCTGGGCCGACGATCGGCACGTCGGGCAGCCCGGCGAGCCTGCTGATCGCGGGGAACAGGTAGTACGGGCCGTCGATCTTGTCCATTTCGCCGGTCTCGGAGTTCCCGACGACGACCGCGGGCCGGTACACCCGCCACGGCACGTCCTGCTGTTCGCGCACGAGGCGCTCCGCCTCGAACTTCGTGCGGTGGTACGGCGTGAGGAGCCGTTGGCCGACGTCGAACATCTCCTCGGTGAACATGCCCTCGTGGTCACCGGCGACGGCGACCGAGGACACGTGGTGCAGGCAGCCCGCGTTCAGGTCGGCGGCGAGCGCGATCACCTGAGCGGTGCCTTCGACGTTGGCCTTGATGCTGGCTTCGTCGTCGGCGGTGAGGTCGTACAGGGCGGCGAGGTGGACGACGTGATCGACGCCGCGAAGTTTCTCTCGGTCCTCTTGCCCGACTCCGAGCAGTGGCTCGCCGAGGTCACCGGTGACGAGGGTGACGCGTTCCGGATGGGGCCAGGCGTTCACGAGTTTCGCGAGTTTGTCCCGTGAGGACGCCCGGACGACGAGCGCGACCTTGTCGACGTCGTCCCTGGTGAGCAGCAGCCGGGTGAACTGGCGCCCGATCAGTCCGGTCGCCCCGGTCACCAGAAAAGTCGCCATTCGCCTCACCCTTCACCGTGCTCGCCCGCGTCACCCGGCATTCTGCTGCATCGGCACGGCTGGGACCACCACGGCGCCGGTGAAGTTACTCACGGGTAACTAGACGGGGTCGGCGATGACGACCCGGTTCTCGGCGTATCCGGTCTCCCCGCCGACCCACCGGCCGCCACAGGTGACCAGGACTACCCGATGTGGACCGGACTGGCCGAACAGCTCGTCCGCGCGCTGTGGCAGTTCGTTCTTCTTCAGCGTGATCAGCTGGGAGACCTTGTACTGCCAGGACTTCCCGGCCTTGTCGACCACGGTGACGGTGCCGCCGATCCGCTCGGTCCACAGCTCCGCGAACGGACCCGTCGCGCCCTTCCAATTCACGTGCCCGGCGAACACGCTCGCGCCGGTGGCGGCGCTCAGCTCGGCGCCCCACCAGGTCACCTCGCCGAGGTTCTCGGGCACCGGAAGTTCCGCGCCCGGCCCGAGTTCCTTGCGCACGAGTTTCGCCGCACCGCCCGCGGGCAGCCGGATCGTCCCCGGGCCCTGCGGTTTCGGCGCTTCGGGCGCCTTCGACGACGACGGCGGCGGTGGGGCGGCCGTCGGCGTCGTGGGGACGACGTCGGGCGGAGGCGGGACCTCCTGTTGTGCGGGAGCGGCGGGCGCGCCGCCCGCGACCGAGACGGAGACGGCCTGGGCCGTCCCCGTCACCACTGTCGTCGGCGGCCAGATGAGCAGGGCCGCGACGAGGTCCGCGCACAGGACCGTGACGGCTCCCAGCGCGAACCCGCGTCGTACTGACATTCCAGAACCTCTTAGCGTCGCGAAGACCGCCGCGCGGCCACGCCCACCATCAGCGAACCGAGGAGCGCGAGCGCGCCGACACCGAGGATGCCGGCGGTCGACGCCGAGTTCTCTACGGTGCCCTGCATCATCGCCACCGGCCGGTCGCCGGCGGGGATGGTGCGCGGTACCTCGTTGGGCGTGTTGGCGACCTTGAGCGTCAGCGTCTCACCCGGCTTGACCTCACCGCAGGCGGACGGCGGATTCTTCGGATCGAAGGCGTTGGTGTAGCCCGGCGGAGCGCTGACCTCGACCACGCAGATCTCCTGCGGGGTCCGCAGGTTCTCCACGGTGACGGTGCCGTTCTCGCCTTCGGTGGTGACGACGGCGGGTTTGCCGTCGGCACCGTTGAGGGGTTTGCCGTCGTGCCCGACCGCGGCTGTCGTCTTGTCCTTCGCGGTGATCCGCAGCACGGCGCCCGCCACGCCCTTGTCGGTCTTCGCGTCGACCTTCGTCACCTGGACCTTGCCCGGCTTCGAAACGACCGCGACACCCTGGGCCTTCAGTTCCTTCTCGCCGCCGGTCGAGACGACGTTCTGCACCCCGGTCGTGACGGGGAACTGCACGTACGGCCGGTCCGCCGGGGCCGACAGCGAACTGGACAGCTTCGGCTGGTCACCGGTCGGCGTGACCTTGACCGTGACGGTGCCGTCCTCGCCGGTCTTCACCGTGGTGGCCTTTTCGGCCTTGGCGTTCGAGGTCGACGCGGGCTTGGTGCTCTCACCGCTGTCGACGGTCGCGTTCGATGGCGTGAGACGCACGGGCACCCCGGAGATGCCCTTGCCCTTGGCGTTCTTGACGCTGATCGTCCACTCGCCCGCGGTGCCGATGTGCTGGTCTTCCTTCGGCGGCGTGATCGCGGTGGTCCACGGGCCGCGGTTCGCTTCGGCGTCCTTGGTCATCTTCTCGAGAGCTGTGGCGGCATCGGCGTGCTGCGTCTTCAGCTTGCCGATGGCGCCCTCGATGTCGTAGCCGATCTTCTCCGGCTCGAGGTCCGGCTTGAGGTCGGCGTCGGAACGAGGCTTCGACGTCCACGAGTGCAGCAGGTGCGCGAGCGCCGCCGCCTCGGCGTTGTCCTGCGTACCGCCGTAGCGCAGGAGCAGATAGGAGATGTTGGCCGCGACGTCCTCCGGCAGTTTCTGTCCCCACTTGTCGAGGAGTTCGTCGCCGGGCTTGTACTTCTCCGCCGAGCCCGGCGCCTTCAGCTGGAAGCTGACACAGAACACGTGCTTGCCGTTGACGACGTAGGAACCGAGCCAGTCGCGGTCTCTTGGCTTGCTGTCGACCGTCTGGCCGGGCGTGATCTTGTAGCCGACGCCTTCGTTCTCGACGGCTGAGGCCGGTGTCGCCGCGACGGTGGCGGACAAGGCGCCGAGCAGGCACGTCGCGATCAGGCTGGTCAAGGCGCGCGAACGCACGCTCGGGCGTGTGGTCCACCCCATGGTGTGTTGACTCCTTTGGCCGTGCTCTGCCCCGGCGCATTTACGTCGGCGCAGGCCACACGATCGATAGGTTCCCCGACACGCCTTCGGTGATAATCCGAACACGCAACGTGGAGAGTGGCGGGTGATCAGCGGTTTTGGCAATACGGCATCAGGTGGGGTATCGGTGAACGGTCGGTGATCTCCGCCGCATACGGTGTGGGGGATGGGCGTCGCGTCGATTGTGAGTAAAGTCGTCTTTACTTCGACGGGAACCGGGCGGCCCCCGCGGTCGTTGAACCCGATGCAGGTGCCAGTAGATCCAGGAGGATCAGGTGCGATCCAGTAGCAACCCGGCGTTCCGGAACCTGCCGCGTGGCGCGGCGCAGTACGGACCCAACGTAGGCTTCAACCAACCCCAGGGCGGCGTGCCCGGCTACGGCCCCCCGCAGACCTCCGCCGGCGCCGGCGACCGTCCGATGACCGTCGACGACGTCGTCATCAAGACGGCGCTGAGCCTCGGCACCGCGCTGGTGACCGGTGTGCTCACCGCGATCTGGGCGATCAGCCAGCTGCCCGTGGACGCCGCGGGCCGGATCACCGGTATCAGCGGCGGCGTGATCGGCGCGCTCGTCGGCGGCATGATCGTCGGCCTCGTGATCTCGCTCGTGATCATCTTCAAGCAGAAGCCGAGCGGCCCGCTCACGCTGGCGTACTCGGCCGCCGAGGGTGTCTTCCTCGGTGCGATCAGCGGTCTTTTCGAAGCGCTGTACCCCGGTATCGCGCTGCAGGCGATCATCGGCACGGCGGGTGTCTTCGTCGCGATGCTGGTCGTCTACAAGACCGGCGCGGTCAAGGTCACGCCGAAGCTGACCAAGTGGATCATCGGCGCCGTCGTCGGTGTCGCGATCCTGATGCTGGTCAACCTCATCACCAGCTTCTTCGGCTTCAACCCGCTGCGTGACGGCGGGCCGATCGCGATCATCTTCAGCCTCGTGGTGATCGGTGTCGCGGCGTTCAGCTTCCTGCTCGACTTCGACCAGGCCGACCGGATGATCCGCGAAGGCATGCCGTCGAAGTGGGCGTGGTTCGCCGCCTTCGGCCTCATGACCACCCTGGTCTGGCTGTACCTCGAGATCCTGCGGCTGCTGTCGTACTTCCAAAACGACTGACCCGGGCTTTCGCGAAAGGGCGCTCCGAGCGATCGGGGCGCCCTTTTCCGTTGCCGCGAATACGCTGACCCCATGACCGAGCACAGTGCCGAACCCGCCAGGCCGAAGCGTTCCAAGTGGTTCTGGGTCGGCCTCCTGGTACCGGTCGCGATCGTGGTGCTGAGCGCGTCGTCGTGGATCGTCGGCTACCTCTCGAACACCGACGACGTCCGGGTGGGGGACTGCTACGCGGTCACCACTTTCGGTGACGTCGGCGACGATCCGGTCAAGGCGGACTGCGGCTCGGCCGAGGCCAACGCGAAGGCCGGCGCGAAGACCGACGCGGGCGGCGCCTGCCCCACGGGTGAGTACGACCAGCTCACCGTCGACAAGACCTTCGCCTCGTACAAGCTCTGCATGATGATCAACGCCGAGCAAGGCGACTGTCTCGAGAACTTCCTGGCCGACAGCGTGGCGTATCAGAAGGTCCCCTGCTCGGATCCCGCGCGGGACGCGGAGGTCCTGAAGGTGGTCGACAGCGTCGCGACCTGCGACGACACGGACGCGACCCACCTCAAGAGCTACTCGACACCGCCGTCGACGGTCTGTGTGAAGAGCACCAGGTAGCAAGGGACCTTTGCTACCGCCGCCATCCGGCCGTGCGCGCGCCGCCGTTCGTCGCACAGTGTGGGACGGGCTGCGTCCGGGCGGTCACCGGTCCTAACGTTGCTCGTCCCCCACCCCGCCGATCGACCTGGAGTCCTGGTGGCGACGACCGAAACCCAAGCCGGTGAGAAGAAACTCCTCGACTTCCCGACCTCCTGCGCCGCCCCGGTCCCGCAACCGGAAGAGCCGGTCAAGGTGGTGCCGCTGGCGGTCGCGGGCGCCCTCGCGGTCGGACTGACCTGGTACGTCTGGGCCGCGCACGGGGCGAAGTTCGGTGTCCTGCTCATCCTCGGCCTGCTGCTCGGCGTCGCGCTCTTCCACTCCCGCTTCGGGTTCACTTCGGCCTGGCGCCAGCTGATCGCGGTCGGGAACGGTCAAGGGCTTCGGGCGCACACGCTGCTGCTCGGAACGGCCGCGACGTTGATCGCGCTGATCGTGGGCACCGGATCCGGGCTCTTCGGCAGCACGCCGAATCCGACCGCGGGCGGGCTGGGGCTCGCGTTGTTCGTCGGCGCGACGATCTTCGCGATCGGCATGCAGCTGGGTGGCGCGTGCGCTTCGGGGACGCTGTTCGCGGTCGGCTCCGGGCAGTCGACGATCGTGCTGACCCTCGGCGGCTTCATCACCGGTTCGGTCCTCTACACGTGGGCGTATCCGCTGCTGTCGGGCTGGCCCGAGTTCAAGGGAATCCTGCTCGCCGACCATGTCGGCTGGTTCGGTTCGTGGGCGATCACCATCGCCGTCCTCGCCGCGATCGTGCTGGGGACCCGGTTCGTGCAGAAGCGCCGCAACCCGCCGCCGGTCGACGTCGTGCCGACCGCGCGCGGTTTCGCCCGGATCTACCGCGGCTCGTGGCCGATCCTCGTCGGCGCCGTCGTGCTCGGAGTGCTGGCGGGCGCGGTCTTCCTGGTCTCCGGTGGGATCTGGGGTGTGACGAGCGCGTTCAGCCTGTGGGGCGCCAAGATCCTGCAGGTGTTCGGCCTGCACCCCGAAACCTGGGAGTTCTGGCGGATCAAGGCGAACGCGGCGTCGCTGGCGGGACCGATCTGGAAGGACAAGAACAGCCTCACCGACATCGGCATCATGATCGGCGCGGGGGTCGCGGCCGCGGCGGCGGGCGCGTGGAAGATCCACAGCTCGATCCCGTGGCGGACCGCCGTCGCCGCGGTGCTCGGCGGGATCCTGATGGGTGTCGGCGCGCGGATGGCGGGCGGCTGCAACATCGGCGCCTACCTCGGCGGCATCTCGGTCGGCAGCCTGCACGGCTGGCTGTGGGGGGTGTTCGCGCTCGGCGGCACCTGGATCGGGCTCAAGCTGCGACCGCTGTTCGGGCTCGGCAACCCGACGCCGACGGACAGCGTCTGCTGACACTCCGTACACAGGCCTGCCCATTAGGTCCGCCTACGGGGAAAAAGTTGGCAGGTAAAACCTGTGTTCGGCTACCCTCGGCTACGTACTGAGCTTGCGCATTAATGCACAAGCTCGTTTGGGGAGGCCCGGCGCGAGGCCGGGCGTCGATTCCGTAGTCGCGACCACGGGGGTTGTCGCGTCCCGGGGGACACTGAGCATCAGGGACGGATTTTTCATGTCAACGCAAAGCCCGGCCGCACCGGGCGGCGACAAACTCGACGCGGGTGTGCTGAAGATCGCCGGCGTCGTCATCCTCGGCGCGATCATGGCGATCCTCGACACGACGGTCGTCAACGTCGCGCTCCAGAAACTGACCATCGAGTTCCAGACCTCGTTCGACACCATCCAGTGGATCGCGACCGGCTACATGCTCGCCCTGGCGACGGTCATCCCGATCACCGGCTGGGCTTCGGACCGGTTCGGCACCAAACGCCTCTACATGACCGCGATCGGGCTGTTCCTGATCGGCTCGATGCTCGCGGGCATGGCCTGGGACGTCGAGTCGCTGATCGTCTTCCGGGTCCTGCAGGGCTTCGGCGGCGGCATGCTGATGCCCGCCGGCATGACGATCCTGACCAGGGCCGCCGGACCGCACCGGATCGGGCGCGTGATGGGCGTGCTCGGGGTGCCGATGCTGCTCGGCCCGATCGGCGGCCCGATCCTCGGCGGCTGGCTGGTCGACGCGGTGAGCTGGCGCTGGATCTTCTACATCAACGTGCCGATCGGCCTGATCACCATGGCCATGGCGTGGCGCCTGCTGCCGAAGGACCGGCCGGAGCCCAGCGAGCGGTTCGACTTCCTCGGCATGCTGATGGTCTCGCCCGGGCTGGCGGCGCTGATCTTCGGTGTTTCGAACATCCCGGCGGCAGGCGGTGTCGGCGCGGTGGACGTCTGGCTGCCCGCGTTGGCGGGGGTCGCGTTGCTGGTGGCGTTCGTGGTCAGGGCGAACCGGGTGACCAACCCGCTGCTCGATCTGAAACTGTTCAAGAACCCGTCGTTCTCCGTCGCCATGGTGACGATGACGTTCTTCTGCGTCGCGTTCTTCGGCGCGATGCTGCTCCTGCCGACGTATTTCGTGCTGGCGCGCGGCGAATCGGCGATGAACGCCGGCCTGCTGCTCGCCCCGCAGGGTGTCGGCGCGATGCTGACCATGCCGATCGCGGGCCGGTTCGCCGACAAGATCGGCGCGCGGAAGATCGTGCTGCCCGGTCTCGTGCTGATGCTCGCCGGCCTGATCGCCTTCACCCAGATCACCGCGGCGACGCCGTACTGGCTGCTGCTTTCGGCGCTGTTCGTGATGGGGCTCGGCATGGGCGCGACGATGATGCCGATCACCTCGGCCGCGTTGCAGACGCTCAAATCGGAGGACATGGCGAAGGCGTCGACCGCGACGAACATCCTGCAGCAGACGGCCGGAGCGATCGGTTCGGCGGTGCTGTCGATCATCCTGGCGGCGCTGCTCGCCGGAAAGTTCGGTGTGCCGACCGCGCAGGGACAGTTGGCCGCGACGGCCGCGGTGATGAACCCGGCGACGCGCGAAGCGGCTTCGGGGCTGACCGCGGAGGCGTTCTCGACGACGTTCCTGTGGTCGATGATCCTGCTCGCGCTGTGCTTGATCCCGGCGGCGTTCCTGCCGAAGACCAAGCCCGCGCTGCCGGAGGGCGCGGACGGCAAGGTCACCGCGGCCCCGCCGATCATGACCCACTAGGCGCCGGAAGTGAGCAAGGGACCTTTGTCATCACTCGCTTAGCCTGGCTAAGTAAGCGGTAGCAAAGGTCCCTTGCTCTCTTTCCGCAGGTCAGAGGATCAGGAGAGGCGCTCCAGAACCATCGCCATGCCCTGGCCGCCGCCGACGCACATGGTCTCGAGGCCGAACTGCTTGTCGTGGTGCTGAAGCGAGTTGATCAGCGTCGAGGTGATCCGCGCGCCGGTCATGCCGAACGGGTGGCCGACGGCGATCGCGCCGCCGTTGACGTTCAGCTTGTCGAGGTCGATTCCGAGGTCCTTGTAGGACGGGATGACCTGGGCGGCGAACGCCTCGTTGATCTCGACCAGGTCGATGTCGCCGATCGACATCCCGGCGCGCGCCAGGGCCTGCTTCGACGCTTCGACCGGGCCGTAACCCATGATCTCCGGCGACAGCCCGGAAACGCCGGTGGAGACGACGCGGGCGAGCGGCGTCAGCCCCAGTTCGCGAGCCTTGGTGTCGGACATGATGATCACCGCGGCGGCGCCGTCGTTGAGCGGGCAGCAGTTGCCCGCGGTGATCCGGCCGTCGGGGCGGAAGACCGGCTTGAGGCCGGAGACGCCTTCGAGGGTGACGCCGGCGCGCGGGCCGTCGTCCTTCGAGACCACGGTGCCGTCCGGCAGGGTGACCGGAGTGATGTCCTTGGCCCAGAAGCCGTCCGCGATGGCCTTCTCGGCGAGGTTCTGCGAGCGGACGCCGAACTCGTCCATCTCCTCGCGCGACACGTTCTTCAGTCGCGCCAAGTTCTCGGCGGTCTGGCCCATCGCGATGTAGACGTCGGGCAGGGCCCCGTTTTCGCGCGGGTCGGTCCAACTGTCGGCGCCCTCGGCCGCGACCTGGGCGGTGCGGGCCTCGGCGTCGGCGAACAGCGGGTTGTGCGTGTTCGGCCAGGAGTCGGAGCTTCCGTTGGCGAAGCGGGACACGGTCTCGACACCGGCGGAGATGAACACGTCGCCTTCGCCCGCCTTGATCGCGTGCAGCGCCATGCGGGTGGTCTGGAGGCTGGACGAGCAGTACCGGGTGATCGTGCAGCCGGGCAGGTGGTCGTAGCCGAGTTCGACGGCGACGGCGCGACCCATGTTGAAGCCCTGCTCGCCGCCTGGGAGACCACAGCCCAGCATGAGGTCTTCGATCTGCGTCGGGTCGAGTTCGGGGACCTTGTCGAGCGCGGCGCGGACCATCTGCACGGTGAGGTCGTCCGGGCGGATGCTCACCAGCGATCCCTTGCCGGCGCGGCCGATCGGGGATCGGGCGGTGGAGACGATGACGGCTTCGGGCATGGAACGACACTCCCTTGTTTTCGATCCAGACGCGCTAAGCGATTGCTCACCTCGCATCCTCCACCGGAGGGAGGTGCGGGTCAAAGGCGAACGCGATCCACGCCACTCTTCTCCGGTGACACACCATCCTCCGGAGTTGGGTGGGCACATCGCGACCTGCGGCGTTTAGGCTGGGGGAGTGGAATACGTCGAGCACATCGTGGACCTCGTGGGCAACACCCCTCTGGTCAAGCTGAACGCACTGGCCGAGGGGCTCCAGCCGCTCATCCTGGCCAAGGTCGAGTACGTCAACCCCGGCGGCAGCGTCAAGGACCGCATCGCGCTGCGGATGATCGAAGCCGCGGAGCGTTCCGGCGAGCTGAAGCCCGGCGGCACCATCGTCGAGCCGACGTCCGGCAACACCGGCGTCGGGCTGGCCATGGTGGCGCAGCGCAAGGGGTACAAGTGCGTGTTCGTCTGCCCGGACAAGGTCAGCGAGGACAAGCGCAACGTGCTCAAGGCCTACGGCGCCCGCGTCGTGGTCTGCCCGACCGCGGTGGCGCCGGAGCACCCCGACTCCTACTACAACGTCTCCGACCGCCTCGTGCGTGAGATCGAGGGCGCCTGGAAACCGAACCAGTACGCCAACCCGGAGAACCCCGCCAGCCACTACCACTCGACCGGCCCGGAGCTCTGGCGCCAGACCGAAGGCAAGATCACGCACTTCGTCGCGGGCGTCGGCACGGGCGGCACGATCTCGGGCACCGGCAAGTACCTCAAGGAGGTCAGCGACGGCCGCGTCCAGGTCATCGGCGCGGACCCCGAAGGCTCGGTGTACTCCGGCGGTTCCGGGCGGCCGTACCTGGTCGAAGGCGTCGGCGAGGACTTCTGGCCGGACACCTACGATCGGAACATCGCCGACCGGATCATCGCGGTCTCGGACGCGGACTCGTTCGACATCACCCGCCGCCTCGCGCTCGAAGAGGGGCTGCTCGTCGGCGGTTCGTGCGGCATGGCCGTCGCCGCGGCGCTCAAGCTCGCCGAGGGCCTCGGCCCGGACGACGTCGTCGTCGTGCTCCTGCCCGACGGTGGCCGCGGCTACCTCACCAAGGTGTTCAACGACAGCTGGATGTCCTCCTACGGCTTCCTCCCGCCGGACTCCAGCGGCAGGACCGTCGGCGACGTCCTGACGAAGAAGAGCGGCTCCCTCCCCAGCCTGGTGCACAGCCACCCGAACGAGACCGTCGCCGAAGCGGTGGCGATCCTTTCCGAGTTCGGCGTCAGCCAGATGCCCGTGGTCAGCGCGGAACCGCCGGTCATGGCGGCCGAAGTCGTCGGCGCCGTCAACGAACGCGATCTCCTGGAGGCGCTCTTCACCGGCAAGGCCCAGCTGGCCGACCGGCTCGAGCAGCACATGTCGCCGCCGCTGCCGACCATCGGCGCCGGTGAACAGGTGAGTGTGGCGATGAACGCGCTCTCGGGCGCGGACGGCGCGCTGGTGCTGGTCGACGGCAAGCCGGCGGGGGTCGTCACCCGGCACGACCTGCTCGCGTTTCTCGCGGGACGGTAAAGAGGCATTTCATCGGCTGGTCGGGCCGGGGCGTTACGAGCGGCCCGACCCGCTATCCGATAGCGTGTCCGGTGAGTTGAACTTTTATGTCCTCGTCAAGGGGGTTCAAGACCCAAATGAGTGCTCCGCAGCCACCGAATCAGCCTTGGGGTGGCGCCCAGCCACCGCAGGGACCCCCGAGTGGCCCTCAGCCGCAGCAAGACAACCCGTTCGGT
Source organism: Amycolatopsis sp. TNS106 (assembly GCF_019330265.1). Taxonomy (NCBI): domain Bacteria; kingdom Bacillati; phylum Actinomycetota; class Actinomycetes; order Pseudonocardiales; family Pseudonocardiaceae; genus Amycolatopsis; species Amycolatopsis sp. TNS106. The sequence goes on from NZ_CP024972.1 coordinate 7,601,113, forward strand.
TCCCCGGAACCGACCCAGGTGGTGCAGCCCGGCCAGCCCGCTCAGCCCGACTACGGGCAGCCGCAGTACGGGCAGCAGCCCTCCTATGAGCAGCAGTCCCAGGGAGGCGGGTTCGGCGACACGCCGGAGCCCACGCAGGTCGTGCAGCCGGTCCAGCCGGGTTCCGGTGACGCGAACGCGACCCAGGTCGTGCAGCCGGTGAGCGGCGGCGGGGAAAGCCCCACCGCCGAGTCCACCCAGCTCGTGCCGCCGGGTTCGCAGCCGCCCGCCATCCCGTACGCCCCGCCGCCGAGCGCGGCCGACAACCCGTCCGCCGGTGCCTACGGCGCCCAGGGCGGCGGTTTCGGTCAGCAGCAGGGCTTCGGCCAGCCCCAGCAGGGCGGCTTCGACCCCTCGCAGGGCCAGCAGCAGCAGGGCTTCGGCCAGCCGCAGCAGGGCTTCGGCGGACCTCCGCAGGGCGGCTTCGGCCAGCAGCCCGGTTTCGGCGGACCGCCGCAGGGCTACAGCCCCGCCGCCGCGGGCGGTGGCGGCGGGAACCCGATGTTCGGGTTCATCGCCGGCGGTGTCGTGGCGTTGCTCGGCCTGATCGCCTTGATCGTGTCGTTCGTCTACTTCGGTGACGCCAGCGACTATTCGAAGGTCTTCGACGGCGCTCCGAACCAAGAGCAGATCGAAAAGTTCCTGGACGAGGCCGGTGTGGTCGGTCCGGGGGCGACCTGGTTCTACGTGATCATGCTTCTGGTCGGATCGCTCGTCTCGATCGCCGGCGGCGTGGGGCTCGCTCTCGCGGGCAAGCTCCCCGGCACGGTGAAGAAGATCGCGCCGATCATCGTCGCCGCCGGTGGTGCGCTGCTGGTGCTGTTCGGCGTCCTCCTGCTCAGCGGTTCGACCCCGTCGTCGGACTTCCTGGACAAGCTGCCGCCGTCCGCCAGGGAAGGCGCCGGTATCGGCGGTGGCCTCCTGCACCTGCTCCTCGGCATCGTGATCCTGATCGTCGGTGTGCTGGGCCTGATCCCGGCGACCGCGCAGTTCGTGGGTCTCGGTGGCGGCGGTTCGGTGCTGGGTGCCCCGCAGGGCGGCCAGCCCGGCGGTTTCGGTGGCCCGCCGCAGGGTGGCTTCGGCCAGCCGGGCCAGCCCGGTCCGTACGGTCAGCCGCAGGGTGGCTTCGGTCAGCCCGGTCAGCCGTCTTCGGGTGGTTTCCCGCAGCAGCAGGGGCAGCCCGGCGGTTTCGGGCAGCAGCCCGGGCACCAGGGTCCGCCCAGCGGCGGTTTCGCCCAGCCGGGTCAGCAGCAGGGTGGCTTCGGTCAGCCTCCGCAGCAGCCCGGCGGTTTCGGGCAGCAGCCCGGCCAGCAGGGTCCGCCCAGCGGCGGTTTCGGCCAGCCGGGTCAGCAGCCCGGTCAGCCCCCGCAGCAGTGGTGATTCACCACCGCTGAACGGTTTCGTTCGGAACACCCCCGGCCTTCGCCGGGGGTGTTTTCGTTTTCGCCGGGGTATCCTGATTCGCCTGCCGCGGCCAGGTCCCGCGGGCTAGGGTGAGCGCCGTCAACCCACACCCGGCCGACGGGAGCGACGTGACCGGTCCGTACGGATCCCCTGCCCAGCAGCCCGGACCGCCGGCCTTCGGGTATCCCGCACCACAGGCCCGGCCTTCCGCGGCGACGGCGATCATCGCCGCGGTGCTCGGCCTCGTCGGTGCCTTCGCGTCGGGCTTCATCCCGATCCGCTACTTCATCGAGCTCCCGTCGGGGTTCAGCCTCTCGAACCTGCCGGGCTTCGCGCTCGTCGAGCTGGTGCTGTACCTGCTCGCCGCGTTGTTCCTGCTGATGGGCGCGTTGACGACGTTCTTCCGCTCGTTGATCGGCGCCATCCTGCTGATCCTCGGTTCGCTGCTCGCCATCGTGGCCGTCGTGCTGGAACCGATCGCCTTCCGCGTGCCGTACCGGATCCACCTCGACATCCTGCTCCGCTTCGCGACCTTCGACGGCGTCCTCCGCCTGGCCATGGTCGTGTTCGGACTGCTCGCGCTGCTGCTGGCGGTCCTCCCGCCGACTTTCCGGTATCTGCGCTGGCGGCCCGCGCCGGTGCAGCCGTACCGGCCGCGGAACCAGTTCCCCCAGCAGGGCGGATGGTGAGCTCCGGCGTACGTCTCGGGCAAGGGATTCGACAGGGGGAGACATGACCTACCAGCAATACCCGCCGCAGGGATACCCGGCACCGGGTGCCTATCCGCCGCCGGGAACGGTGCGGCAGCCGAGCGGCGCGACCGCGATCATCGCCGGGATCCTCGCGATCCTCGGCGGGCTCTGGTTCCTCGCCGGAGTCGTGTCCCACGTCATCGAGCTGTCCCACTACGTCATTTCGTTCCTGGTGGTCGGGGCGGCGCTGGACCTCGTCAGCACGGCCTTGCTCTTGGGCGGCGGGATCATGCTGCTCCTGCGCAAGCGGGCCGGACGAGTGCTCACCGTGATCGGAGCCGCGTCCGCGATCGGGTTCGTGGCGCTGACCTTCCTGCTCCGGGCGTTCGACGCGCATTTCCACTTCTCGTACGGCGGGGTGATCCTGCACTTCGGCTTCGGCTGGCTCCTCTTCCTGGTCCTGATCCCGGCGATCGCGACCCTCGTGCTGGCGCTGGTGCCGCCGACGGCGCGCTGGCTGGCGGCCAAGCCGCAGGCAGGCGCCGTGCAGCCGCCGAACTTCGGGTACCCGCCGCCGCAGCCCGGGTACCCGCCGGCTCCCGGTGCCCAGCAGCAGGGACAGCCGCCCGGGCAGTGGTGAGTTCGATCCCAGACGATGGGATCGCGCAGGGGTGGTCGTACCCTTGACGGTATGGCCGACGATTACTCTCTGCTGGGCTTCGAGACGCGCGCGATCCACGCCGGGCAGACCCCTGATCCCCGGACCGGCGCGGTCATCGTGCCGATCTACCAGACCTCGACTTACGCGCAGGACGGCGTCGGCGGCACGCGCGAAGGCGACTACGAGTACTCCCGTACCGCGAACCCCACGCGCACCGCGCTGGAGGTCGCGCTGGCGGCGCTCGAAGGCGCGCGGCACGGTCTGGCTTACGCGTCGGGGATGGCGGCCAGCGACGTCCTGCTGCGGGCGACCCTGCGGCCCGGAGACCACCTCGTGCTCGGCAACGACGCGTACGGCGGCACGTTCCGCCTGATCGACAAGGTGCTCAGCCTGTGGGGCGTCGAGCACACGGTCGCCGACCTGGGGAACATCGACGAGGTCCGCGCGGCGATCCGGCCGGAGACGAAGCTGATCTGGTGCGAGTCGCCGACGAACCCCATGCTGGGGATCGCCGACATCGCCGCGCTGGCCGAGGTCGCGCACGGCGCCGGCGCCCGCCTGGTCGTCGACAACACCTTCGCCACCCCGTACCTGCAGAATCCGCTTTCGCTGGGTGCCGACGTCGTCCTGCACTCGACGACCAAGTACCTCGGCGGGCACTCCGACGTCGTCGGCGGCGCGATCCTGACGAACGAGGACGAACTGCGCGAGCAGCTGTTCTACCTGCGCAACGCGGCGGGCGCGGTGCCCGGACCGTTCGACGCGTGGCTGACCCTGCGCGGGATCAAGACGCTCGCGCTGCGGATGGAGCGGCACAGCGACAACGCCGAACTGATCGCCCGGATGCTGCTGAAGCACCCGAAGGTCGGGCGTGTCTACTACCCGGGCCTGCCGGAACACCCCGGCCATGAGGTCGCCTCGAAGCAGATGCGGCGCTTCGGCGGGATGATCTCGTTCACCCACGTCGACGGCGAGCAGGCCGCGCTCGACGTCGCGTCGAAGACGAAGCTGTTCATCCTCGCCGAGTCGCTGGGCGGGATCGAATCGCTCATCGAGCACCCGGGCAGGATGACCCACGCGAGCACCGCCGGATCCACCCTGGAGGTGCCGGACAACCTGCTGCGCCTGTCCGTCGGCATCGAGGACGGCAGTGACCTGGTCGACGATCTGGCCAAGGCCCTGGGCTGACCGCCGCCGAGCCCAGGGAGTGAGCAAGGGACCTTTGCTACCGCTCTCCCGAAGGGCAGGAGGGTGTGTGGGAATAGAGACGTTGAGTGTCCCTATTTCCACACACCCCTCACGTCGGGTAGCGAGACTGACCGAGCGTGCGGGTTTTGGGACGTCGGATGTCCGAAACCCCACACGGTGACCCGAGGGCGGCTGCGCGTGTGGGAGCAAGGGACCTTTGCGCCCACTCGCTTAGCCGAGCTAAGTAAGTGGGAGCAAAGGTCCCTTGCTCTATTCGCGCTGGTCAGCGCGGTGTGGTGGGAGGAAGCGCCCGGTTATGGGCGGTAGTTGCTGGGCGTGACGCCGCTCTTCGCGTCCGCTTCGTGCGAAGTACCCTTCGGCACGGCGGGCAGCTCGGAGCCGTCGACGCAGCCGCCGACGAGTTCGATGTGGTTGTCGTGCCGGATGTACTGGCCCGGATCCACGCAACCGGCGCGGTCGACCGTGTAGACGGCGGCGCCGGTCAGCAGCGCGGCCGAGGTGAGTGCCAGCACGACCGGGAGCATCCCGGCGGAACGGGTCGCCCGGACCCTGCCGATGTTCCCCCGTGCCATGTGCGCTCCCTGTTCGCCTTCGTCGCTGCCGTCAAGAGTACCCGGACCGTGACCTTGTCACGTGACGTATCCGTCAGGTGGCATCATCCGGCCGCGAATCACCGCGTCCTAAGTGGACGGTTGGCCGGTGATCGCGGCGACCGCGAGTTCGCGTTCGGGCTCTCCGACGTCGGGCAGGGTGAACCGCAACGCCCTGATGTGGCCGAGCAGTTCGGGGTCGGGCGCCACGTCGTGCTCGCGCAGGTAGTAGGCGACCGCACCCGGCCAGTACCACCGGCCGTCCGTGCGGAAGTTCAACGGCACCAGTGGTTCCCTGTCGGGATCGAAGGCGTCGGCGTCGTAGCTCCGTGACGCCAGCACGACCGGGGCGGCGTCGAGATACGCCAGCACGCGGTCCCGCTCGGCCGGGGAAAGCGGCTCACGGTTCACCACCGGGCGTCCGGACTCGTCGAGACCGTCGTAGACCCGGGGCGACTTCAGTGCCTCCGGGGTCTCGGCGAGCGGAGTCGCCACTGCAGGCTCGGCCACCGAAGGCTCGGCCGACGGCACGACGTCGAGCCCGGCGCGCTGCCGCAGCCACGGCGGGATGCTCTCCTCGGCGCGCGGGAAGAATCGCAGTTCGTCCTGGAAGCCGATCGGCGGCGGCGCCTGCCGCCACGGAGGCTCCACATCCGCGAGGAAGTCCGTACTGAGCACCGTCGCCGAACCGTAGACCAGGATCGCGCTCAGCCAGGTCCCGCGGCCGGGCTGGTACATCCCCGCCCGCAGGTTCCCCAGCAACTGCGCGGCTTCCGGACTCGGCTGTGCCGGTCGCGGCAGACCGTCCGGACCGGTGACGAGCAGGTCGATCTCGACATGTCTGCCCGCCGCCCGGTATTCGACGCGCATCTGCTGCCAGCCGGGCGGCAGCGGTGTGGCGAGGGCATGGCCGATCTGCCAGACGAGCTGCTGTTGCTGCTGGTTCAACGGCCGTGGTGGCTGGCTCATGAGCCCTCCCTCTGCATCCGCGCCGGTGTCATGCGGCCGGACGGGTGCCCTGCAGGAAGTTCGACGGCAGGTAGTCCGACTCCACTTCCACGGACATCCCGACGGACTTGGCCAGCACCGCGATGGCGAGCGGGGCGAACGCGATGAACCCGTCGGGTTCGTCGGTGAGGTCCGCGTCACTCGTCCAGTACTTCCGATGTTGTTCCAGCGCACGTACCAAGGAGACGGTGAATTTCTCCGAATCACGGCGGAGCAGGTAGTAGAACATTTCGACCGGCGGATAGACGAGCTGTGCCATGACGCGCGGCGGTGTGCTTCCCCCGGCGTCAGGGTCGGTGCCGTCCATCACGGTGTCGAAGAGCCCTGGCGTGATTTCCTGGTTCGTCAGGAAGTTCCGGATGGTCTGTACCCAGGGATAGACGTATGCGTCGTGCTCGACGCCCGAGGCCCGCAGTACCTCATCCGGGATCGCGCACAGCTGCCGGACGAGGTCGTCTTCCCGGCTGACGATCGCGAGCCAGACGGCGGACAGCCACGCGCCCGCGTTCGCGTAGGACACCGGGCCGGTGGCCTTGAACCGCGCGGGTTTCGCGACCACGGCCTCGATCTCGCCTTCGCCGACGGCCGCCGCGGTGAAGATCGCCGTCGCGGCTTGAGCCGCTGTCCGGAGATCCTCCCAGGTCTGCGCTTCCGCGGCCGCCGGGTCCAGAACGGACTCGTACTGGGTGAGCGCCAGCGCCCGGCCCAGGACGTTCTTCAGGGCGGCAGGGTCCTGCTCGACATAGTCGATGTAGAAGCTGATTTGCGGAGCGAGGACGTCGAGGAGCTTCTGGACCGCGTCCCGGTCCACCGAGTGCCTCGGCACGGTAGTCATGAGTCTCATCCCTCGTTCGGCGTCGGCGGCTTGGGCAGCGGCGACTTGTAGCCGAACCCGCCGTACGGTTTGAAATCGTATCCGAGGTTCACATGTGGGGTGACCGACTCGTCGACCTGCGCCCTGATCTCGATGTAGTCGAGCCGCTTCTCCAGTTTCGCCCGCTCCAGTGCTTCGGCGAGGACCGGATCGCTTTTCCTGGTCTTGGCGACGAGGTCGTCGTAGTAGTCCGGATGCCCTTGCCGGACAACCCGGTCCTCGGCCTTGAGGTACCGCGTGCTGGGCTTGCCGCCCGGCCCCTTCGCCTCGTGGACGACGTAGTGGGGGTCCTTGACGCCGGCGTACTTGACCTCCCAGATGTGGTCGAAATTGCCCGCACCCGGCTTGCTGCCGTCGGTCGGGTGCCGCGGGGTGATGTCGGCGCGGACCTCACCTTTCGAATCGACGATCTGGTAGCGCTGACTTCCTTCCGGAGCGTCCGGATGGGGCCGAACGTCGAACTGTTCGCCGGGAAAGGACGCGCTGAAGTCACGGTGCAGGCGGTCGCGGATGGCATGGTTCGAAGCCTCTTCGCCCAGTACCTCCGAAGCGTGGTTCTTGGCGCCGAAGGCTTTCGACCATTCGTCGGTACCTTCGGTCGTCTTGTCGAAGTCGTCCTGCTTGAGGCGCCTTTCCTCGATCTTCTCGTCGATCCGGTCGTAGTCGCGTTCACGCCAGTTCCGCGTGTCGACGTCTTCGCCCGGTGTGCGCCGGCCGGAGGTGTCCGAAGAGGTGTCGTCCTGCTGGGACGGACGCCGCGAATCCCCGTCTTGACCATCCGAACCCGAGTCCGGCTGGTTCTCCCGCTTCGGCGGGAAGTTGTCCGAACGGTCCTTGTCGAAGCCCTGGAATTCGGCGGGCGGACGTTCGCTCTTGAACCTCGGCTGGCCGTTGACCAAGTCGACCTGAGGCGGGTTCGCGTCGTAGTCGGAGTTGTTGACACTGCGGCGCGGGTTGATCCGCAGCTCGGGACCGTCCTTGCCGGGATATTCGTAGTAGTTCGCCTTGATGTACTTCTCGTCGGCGATCTTCTGCCGAGGAGTCCGGCCGTTCTCGTCCGGCTTGTCCTGCCAGCCCGGTGGGCCCTCGTCGTCGCCGTCGCCGCGGCTGCGGGCGCTGTCGGCGTCGACGTCCTGCTTGTCCGCGTGTGACGTGTCCGGGGTGAAGCCGTCGTCACTCGCCCGGCGGGCGGTGCCGTCGGGGCTGTGGACGTCCCATTCGCCGTTCGGCGGGATCTTGGGCCGGGGGCGCCCGTCGGGGCCGATCTCGTAGTCGGAAGAGAAGACGCGGCCGTTCGAGTCGGTCCACGCAGGCTTGCTCGGCGCCATCACTTCGGTGTCGAGTTCCCGCGACAGACGGCGCGCGAAGTCGTTCGAGCCGGCGTCGCAGCCGATGAGGCGGATCGGGCGGCCGTCGTAATCCCCGTTGCGCCGCAGGATGTCCGCGAACTCTTCCGGGGTGTAGGTGCGGTTGCCGATCCGGGCGTGCCCGTCCGGCGTGACGTGCACGTCGACGGTGTAGCGGCCGTCCGGATCCGCCTGGACCCGGTGCGGCAGGTCGCCCATGTCCGAGTCGCCGCGGTGGTACGAGCTGCCCGCAGGAGTGCTCTCGGAATGCCGTTGGTTGACCTCGTCCGGCGTCAGCGGACGATCCGGCTCGCCGTCGGGCCCGCGGTCGTGCGGTGTGCCGTCGGGGTGACCGTTCGGGTCCTGGCGCGGTCCGTGGCCGTCCGGCGAATGCGGCGGCCCGGAGTGCCCACCGGGGCCGCGGCCGCCCGGACCGGTGTTGCCGGGACCCGTGCCGCCGGGCCGGTTGCCGGGGCCGTGCGTGCCCGGTGAGCCGGTGTGCGGCTGGGTGCCGGGACCGAAGTCGTTGCCACGGGCGACCGGCTGCGGCTGGTTCGGCCGTCCGCCGGGACCGGTCTGGCCGGGACCGCGGCTGGGGCCGGTGTGGGTGTCGGGTGTGCGGGGGGCGTTCGTGTCCGGGGTGCGCGGAGAACCGGGCGTTCCCGTCCAGCCGCCGCCCTGCGGCCTGCCGCCGGGCGAACCCGGGGCGCCGCCGGGCGTGCCACTCGGAGCGCCTTGTGGTGGCATGCCTCCGGCGATCGGCTGGCCCTGCGGCGGGACACCGTGCGAAGCGTCGCCACCGGGACCGCCGCGCTGCGAAGGCAGGTGTGACGGGCCGGCGTCGCCGAGGCGCGGTGCCGTGGGCGCGGTGCCGCTGGTCGTCGTTCCGCTGTCGGTCGGCCGGGTGGGGCTGCCGCCGTCGTTGCCACCGTGGTGGCCGGGCGACGGGTCGGACCGGGGGGTGGGTGAGCCGCCGCCGTCACCGCCGTGTGTCCGGGGTGAGCCGCCGCCGTCGCCGGCGTGGCTGGGTGAGCCGCCGGAGTCGGTACGTGTGTGTGGTGCAGGGGAACCACTGTCGGGAGTGTGGCTGGGTGAGCCGCCGCTGTCCGCTCGTGTGTGCGGAGCGGGGGAGTTGGCGTCGGGGGTGTGGCTGGGTGAGCCGCCGCTGTCCGCCCGCGTGTGCGTGGCGGGCGATCCGCCGGTGTCCGCACGGTTCGGGCTGGGCGAGCCGCCATCGGACGTGCGGTTCGGGGTGGCGGAATCTCCCGGAGCGCCACCGTCGGACCGGGTGTGCGGCGTCGACGTATCGGAACGGGCAGTGCTGGGGGAACCCGCGCCACCGGCGGGGTTTCCGTCCGAAGTGGACTGTCCGTCGCCGGTACGGTTGGGGGATCCGCTGTCGGAGCGGGTGGGCGAGCCGCTACCGTCTCCACCACGGGTGGTGTTCGACGGGGTGTCTCCGCTGGATCCGCCGTTCGAGCCCGAACCGCTGGTGTCTCCGCCGGAGCCGTCGTTAGGACCGCTGTCGGTGTCGCCGGAGTTGCCGCCGGATCCGTCGTTCGGGCCGCTGTCGGTATCGCCCGAGTTGCCCCCGGAGTTGTCGCCGCCGGAACCGTCGCCGCTGCCGGAACCTGAGCCGTCGCCGTCCGGGCCGTCGCCGGAGCCCGAGCCGCCGCCGGTCCCACCGGATCCGCCGCCGCTGCCGCCGCGCTGGACGAACCCGCCCGGCTTGATGTTCTTGGTGTTGATCACGTCGAGGCCGGTGACCTTGCCCGCGATCTTGCCGAAGATCTTGATGATCTTCTCGAAGACGTCGACCAGTTTGCCCAGCAACGGCGAGACCCGCCGCATCGCGTCGCAGAGTTCCTTGAGCTTGTCGGCGATCTTCGCGGCCCACTTGGCGATGGCGGTGACGGCCTGCGCGACCACCACGGGGGTGCCGAAGCCCAGGGAGAACACCGTCTCCATGACCCACGCGATGAGCTTGCCGACCGCGTCCGCGATCAGCTGGCGGATGAACTCGCGGACGAACGCGACGATCTCGCCGAAGATCATCACGACGGTGCTGATCCCGCCCGCGACCGTCGCCGCGCCACTGATCGCTTCGGCCTGTTCCGCGGCCTGCTTGCGGTACTGGTCGGCCGCGTCGCCCGTCCAGCCGGACGTGCCGTTCTTGACCGCGTTCGAGAATTCGACCTGGGTGTCTTCCAGTTTCTTGGCGACGTTGCCCCAGGTTTCGGAGTACGACTGGATGACCGGCGGATCGCCGGCGACCGCGTCCAGCATGTCCTTCAGTGGCTGCATGTGTTCCATCAGGAACGACGCCACCGACGACATCAGGTAGCCGAACGGGTCGATGGCGGCGCTGGCCATTTCGCCGGCGAGGCTCAGCACACCGAGCCCGCCACCGATCCAGTCACCGTTCGAGATGCCGTTGAAGGCGTCCATGGCCGACTCGGCGACGCCGATGCCCGCCGCGTAGCCGTACTCGCTGTTCCCTGCCGTCAGCGGTCCGGGGCCGTCGCCGTCGGTCGGCGCCTTCGCGACGAGCGGGTTTCCCTCGGGCATCAGTCGGGTACCTGCACGTTCTTGAATTCGGCGGCGAAGTTCTCGTCCTGCGTCTGGTAGGCGTTCGACGCGGACCGCACGTTGTTCGCCACCGCCGTCGCGGCCTCGACGGCCTTGTTCAGCGCGTTGATGCCGAACTCCTCGACCGGGTCGAGCATCATCCGGAACGGCTGGCAGATGATGCCGTACGCGTCGGTCGGCATGCTCACCTGCTGCGCGGCGTCGACCGCCGTGCGCAGGCCGTCGGCGATGCCGTCGATCTGCTTGGCGTGCGCGTCGAGGTCGGCGCCGAGCTCATAACCCTTGCCTGCCATGGTTTCTCCCCTCTACCAGGCCGGATGGACGTCTACGAAAGGATGCTGCCGCCGAACTCGTCGTCATCGTCGTCCTGCGGGCGGCGGCGGCGCGGGATCGGCTTCGGCTGAGGTGGGTTCTGGGGCGAGTTCGCCTGCGCGGGCGGCGGCGGGGGCTCTTCCTCTTCCGGGCCGAAGCGGTGATGCCGCTCGGGTTGCGGCGGTGCGGGATTCTCCTCCGGCGGGGCTTCCGGGAAGGTGCTCTGCGCCTCGGCGATGACCCGGTTCGCCGTCTCGTCGGTGGTTCCGACCGTCTCGGCCATCGCCGCCTGCAGCAGCTCCGGGATCCGGGACTGCGCCAGCTGGACGAGGCGCATGACCTGCGAAGAGACCTCCGCCATCCGTTTGCCGCTCGCGGCTTCGGAGATGACCAGGTTCGTGAGCAGGCCCTTCGAGTCGATCGTGACCTCGATGGTGTTGTCCTTCGACCGCTCGGTCACGGTCTGGCCCTGCATGCGGGCGGCCATCGCCTGATAGCGCGCGGCGGTCTCCTGGATCTGCTTCGTCCAGTTGTCCACCATTCGTTCGCTGGCGTCGACGTTGTCCGGCATCGGGACCCTTCCAAAAGCTGCATGCTGACGTCTTCACACTGACGGTCCGAAGAAGCCTTCGGTTCCGGAGTGCTCGAAGTTTAATTCCCGTCCGGTGTACCACCCCGCGCCGACAAAGTCGGCCCCGTCACACAGCGAAAGGGCCCCTCACCACACGAAGTGCGATGAAGAGCCCTTTCACGCCTTGCGAACTGCCGGGGTCAGAGGTTGCCGCGGCGCTCCTGCTCACGCTCGATGGCCTCGAACAGGGCCTTGAAGTTGCCCTTGCCGAAGCCGAGCGAACCGTGCCGCTCGATGAGCTCGTAGAACACCGTCGGGCGGTCGCCGATCGGCTTGGTGAAGATCTGCAGCAGATAGCCGTCCTCGTCGCGGTCGACCAGGATGCGGTGCTCCTTGAGCATCTCGATCGGCACCCGGACCTCGCCGATCCGCGCGCGCAGCTCGGGGTCGTCGTAGTAGGAGTCCGGGGTGTCGAGGAACTCGACGCCCGCGGCGCGCATCGCGGTCACCGTCGCGACGATGTCGTTGGTGGCCAGCGCGATGTGCTGGCAGCCCGCGCCGCCGTAGAACTCGAGGTACTCGTCGATCTGCGACTTCTTCTTCGCGATCGCCGGCTCGTTGAGCGGGAACTTGACGCGGTGGTTGCCGTTGGAGACCACCTTGCTCATCAGCGCCGAGTACTCGGTCGCGATGTCGTCGCCGACGAACTCCGCCATGTTCACGAAGCCCATGACGCGGTGGTACCAGTCGACCCAGTAGTCCATCTTGCCGAGTTCGACGTTGCCGACGCAGTGGTCGACGGCCTGGAACAGCCGCTTCGGCGCGCCTTCCGGGCGGACGACGCTGCTTTCGCGCGGCTCGTAACCGGGCAGGTAGACGCCGGTGTACCTCGACCGGTCGATCAGCGTGTGGCGGGTCTCGCCGTAGGTCGCGATCGCGGCGATGCGCACGGTGCCGTGCTCGTCGGAGACGTCGTGCGGCTCCTCGAGGACGGTGGCGCCCTGCGAGCGGGCGTGTTCGATGCACCGGTCGACGTCGGCGACCTCGAGCGCGAGGTCGATGACGCCGTCACCGTGGCGGCGGTGGTGGTCGAGCAGCGGGGAGTCGGGCTTGACGCCGCCGGTGATCACGAAGCGGGCCGAGCCCGACTTCAGCACGAACGACTTGCGCTCGAAGTTCCCGGTCTCGGGGCCGGAGTACGCGACGAGCCGCATGCCGAAAGCGACCTGGTAGAACCACGCGGTCTGCGTGGCGTTGCCCGCGATGAACACCACCGCGTCCATCGACTTCACCGGGAAGGGGTCGGTCGAAGAATCGTGATCGACGAGGCCGACGAGCTGACGCAGCTGGTCGTAGCTCACGTCGTCAAGAGCACCCTGGGGTTCCACTGTGTGCGTCATGCCCAGAAGCATCCGAGCGCGTGACAAAATGCGCAACGGTCAAAGATTTCACTGCGCACTATGACCAGTCGGAGACCGGGTGACGCAGTCAAAGTGGACAACCTGTGTAGGAGGTAGGCCGATGTCGGAAGCCCTCGACGCGCTGGACGCGCGGCTGCTGTTGTTGCTCACCGACTCGCCCCGGCTCGGCGTGCTCGAATGCGCCCGCCGCCTCGGTGTCGCGCGGGGCACCGTGCAGGCCCGGCTGGACCGGCTGACCGAACGCGGCATCCTCGGCGGGTTCCCGCCCGAGCTCGACCTCGCGGCGATGGGGTACGGCCTCACCGCGTTCGCCGTCCTGGAGATCGCGCAGGGCCGCCGTGCCGAGGTCGCGGAGGCGCTGTCCGCGATCGACGAGGTGTGCGAGGTCTACGCGACGACCGGCCAGGGTGACCTTTTCGTGCGGATGGTGGCGCGCAACAACGACGACCTGCAGCGTGTGGTCGACGAGGTGGTCGGCGCGCCGTACGTGCGGCGGACGTCGACGTCGATCGCGTTGTCGACGCCGGTTCCGCCGCGCGTACGGCCGCTGCTGGAACGGCTGGCGCGAAGCTAGCGGCCGGGGCGCGGGCGGCTGACGTCGCGGAAGCCACTTTCGCGACGTCAGATGTCCCGAAAGTGGCTTTCGCGACACCGACGGAGCCGACCGTGAGCGCCCCCGGCTGGCGCGAAGCTAGCCGACCTGGCTCAGGTACCGCTTCGCCGACCGCTGGACCGCCTCGTGCCCGTCGGTGCGGATGATCGCGTCCCACCAGGCGCCGTAGATCGCCTCGAACTCGTACGGTTCGAGCATCTCGGCGGCGCGGCGGACGACCTCGGGACGTTCCGGGATCAGGTTCGGGTAGCTGTACATCATGCCGACGAACCGGCGGTCGGGGATGACCTGCAGGATGTCGCCCGAGAGCACCGCGCCGCGGCCGTTCTCGCCGTCCGGCCAGTGCAGCACGGTCCCGCCGGCGAAATGCACGCCGAGGTTGATCAGCCGCAGGTCGGGGGCGACGTCGAGGGTCGCGCCGCTCCACAGCTTGATCGCCGGATCCGGCCTGCCGATCCACTGCTGATCGCCCTCGTGCAGGTAGACGGGCACGTCGAAGGCGTGAGCCCACTCGACCATGGTGGTGTAGTAGTGCGGGTGGCTGATCGCGATGCCGGTGAGCCCGCCGAGATCGCGGACCTTCGCGACCAGGTCGTCGTCGATGTAGCCCGCGCAATCCCACAGGAAGTTGCCGGATCCGGCCTTGACCAGCAGGGCCCGCTCGCCGATGGCGAAGTTGGGAGTGGATCCGACCCCGATGAGGCCGGGTCCCTGCTCCTCGACGCGAGCCGTGTACGTCCCGCTCGCGCGGACGGTGTTCAGGTCGGTCCACCGTTGCCCGGCCTGCGGGATGTACTGACGTTCGTCCTCGCAGATCGGGCAGTCGGACCTGGGTTCCGCGTACTGCATGCCACAGGCGACGCAGATCGGCAGCTCGCTCATGATTCCCTCCAGAATTCTCCGGAGGTCACGCTAACGGCTCGTATGCGCGCCCGGCCATATCGGGCCGGGCGCGCGGAGTGCTCACTTGCCGGTGTACGGCACGGCCTTGACGAGCGTCACCTTCTGGATGCTGCCGTTGGGCAGTTCGTACTCGCGGGTCTCGCCCTCTTTGGCGCCGAGCAGCGCCTTGCCGAGCGGGGACTCCGGCGAGTAGACGTCCAGGTCGCCCTCGGTGCCCTCTTCACGGGTCGCCAAGAGGAAGTTCTCGTCTTCGTCGTCACCGTCGTAACGCACGGTGAGGACCTTGCCCGGTCCCGCGCTGCCGTCGTTGGCGGGCGGCTCGCCCACCTTGGCCGAGCGGAGGAGCTCCTGGAGGTGGCGGATGCGGGCCTCGTGCTGGCCCTGCTCTTCGCGGGCGGCGTGGTAACCGCCGTTCTCCTTGAGGTCGCCCTCTTCCCGGCTGTCGTTGATCTTCGCAGCGATGACCGGGCGGAGCTCGATGTAGTGGTCGAGTTCCTGCTTGAGCCTGTCGTAGGCATCCTGGGTCAGCCAGGTCACCTTTGTGTCGCTCACGGTCACCATCTCCTAGTAGGGCCTGCCAGGCTTGGGTGTACAAGCCGGCCACCGGGCCGGCATGGCGCGCCGGCCTGGCTGAGATAAAGGAAAAACACGGCCCGTCTTGGGCCGTGCCGGTAGATCAGAGTAACACGGCGCGAGGCATCGCCGCCGGTGGAATTCGGTCGCGCCTCGGCGTTGGGCGCCCGTTTCACCCCGTTGGCCGCTATGGCCTTGACAGGTACCGTGGTACATCGTATGAGCACCCGAAGATATCAGCCGTGACCGGCCTTCCGATGCTCTTGATGGTGGTTGTCACCCTGCTGTTCTTCGAACCAGGCTGAATCAGGACCTCTTTGCGGCCGCTCTCGGCGCCCGCCTTGTCGCGGACCCGGACGACGCACACACCTGGACGGTTCACGTCGTCCCTGGTCACGTTGATGGTGATCTCCATCGCGTCGCCTGGTTTCTCCTCGAACAAGACGCGTTCGCCCTCGATGGGCGCGCTGCCGAAGTTCGTGTACGCGACATAGGCGATTCCGCCGCTGACCAGCAGCGCGACCACCCCGAACACCAGGCGCCGCCAGCGGGCGGGCTTCGCGGCTCGGGTCTTGCCGTAGCGGTCCTCGGGCACGTCCGTCCGGGTGCTTTCCGCGCTGGGAGCGTCCTGTCCCGTGCTCAACCCGGGCCTCCCGGTAGGTCTCGTCGTGCTCGCAGGGACAATGGGGTCGTATGCGAGTGGTTCCCCTCGAGTATCCGCGCCCGGCCGGGCGGGCCGTCAGGCAGGGTCGCAGGGGAATAGGGAACGAGAAGGGGACGTTCGGAGCATGGTGGCAGCCAATGAACCGCCGAAGTCACGCCTCCGCCTGATGGCGGTGCACGCGCACCCCGACGACGAGTCGAGCAAGGGTGCCGCCACCATGGCCAGGTACGCCGCCGAAGGGCACGAGGTCATGGTCGTGACCTGTACCGGCGGCGAAGCGGGCAGTGTGCTGAACCCGGCCATGGACCGTCCCGAGGTAGTGGCCAACATGACCGAGATCCGCCGGGAGGAGATGGCCCGCGCGGCCAAGATCCTCGGCGTGAGCCACACCTGGCTGGGGTTCATCGACTCGGGCCTGCCCGAGGGCGACCCGCTGCCCCCGGTCCCGGAGGGCTCGTTCGCGGTCATCCCGCTCGAAGAGTCCACCGGGGCGCTGGTGAAGGTCATCCGCGAGTTCCGCCCGCACGTGATCGTCACCTACGACGAGAACGGCGGTTACCCGCACCCCGACCACATCCGCACGCACGAGATCTCGGTCGCGGCCTTCGACGCCGCCGGCGAGAAGGAGCGCTACCCGGACGCGGGCGAGCCGTGGCAGCCGATGAAGCTGTACTACGTGCACGGGTTCTCGCGCGCCAGGATGACGGTGTTCCACGAGGCCCTGCTCGCGCGCGGCCTGGAGTCGCCGTACGAGGAGTGGCTCAAGTCGTGGGACCCGGAGAAGGCCGACGTCATGGAGCGGGTGACCACCCGCGTCGAATGCGGCGACTACTTCGAGCAGCGTGACGAGGCACTCAAGGCGCACGCCACCCAGATCGACCCGAACAGCCGCTGGTTCGCCGTCCCGCGCGACCTGCAGCGCGAGGTCTGGCCGACCGAGGAGTACGAGCTGGTCCGCTCACTGGTGGACAGCACCCTGCCGGAGGACGATCTGTTCGCCGGCTTGAAGGAGGGCCGATGAGTTTCGTGGTGCCGGCGTTCGCCGTCGTTCCGGTGACGGTGTCGTCGCAGTTCCTGGCGCAGCAGCCCGGAAACGGCGACAACGGCGGCCAAGGTGAGGACTTCGGCAAGTCGTCGCCGGTGGGTTTCCTGATCCTGATCCTGTTCCTGATCGCCGTCGCGCTGCTGGTGCGGTCGATGACCAAGCACCTGAAGCGGCTGCCGGAGAGCTTCGACGAGCCCGCCGCCGCTTCCGCGGAGGTCCCGGAGGCCGCCGAAGAGAAGGCGGATGCCGAGGAGCCGGTCGCGAAGACGGAGAAACCGAGCGCCAAGTCCGACTGACGCTCGTGAGTGGTAAGGACGATTAGAACCGTCCTTACCACTCACGAGCCGAAGCGCGTCAGAGGCGCGGGTCGACCGGATCCGACTCCAGCGCCAGCACGGCGAACACGCACTCGTGCACCCGCCACAGCGCTTCCCCGCGCCCCAGCCGCTCCAGCGCCTCCAGCCCCAGCGCGTACTCGCGCAGCGCCAGCGCCCGCTTCCGGTTGAGACCCCGCTTGCGAAGGCGCGAGAGGTTCTCCGGCAGCGTGTAGTCGGGCCCGTAGATGATCCGCAGGTACTCCCGCCCGCGCACCTTCACTCCCGGCTGCACCAGCCCACGCGCGCCCCGCGTCAGGTTCGCCGCCGGTTTGACGACCATGCCCTCGCCGCCCGCGCCGGTCAGGTCCAGCCACCAGTCGATGCCGCGCGCCACCGACGCCGGGTCGGTGGTGTCGACGGCCAGTGTCCGTGTGCGGGTGAAGAGATCGCCGGTGAGCCGGTCCAGCAGCGAAAGGTGCCATTCGTGCGGCCGGTCGTGGTGCGTGTGTCCCTCCGACGCCAGGATCTGGAACGGCGCCAGCCGGACGCCGTCGAGGCCGTTTGTCGGCCAGCAGTAACGACGGTACGCCTGCCGATACGCGTCCACAGTGGACTCACGAGTCCGGGTGCGAGACAAGAGCTCCGACACGTCGACCCCGCGAGCGGCGGCCGCGTCCAGTGCGGCGACGGCGGCGGGCAGCACGGCTTGGGCCGCCGCGCCGACGGCCGCGTACTGACCCGAGATCAGCGACCCCGCTTTCGCGCTCCACGGCAGCAACTCCGTGTCGAGCAGCAGCCAGCCGGTGTCCAGCTCGTCGAACAGCTCCGCCGCCGCTTCCCGCACGCCGGCGAGCAGCCGCGCGTTCTGCTCCGGGGTGAAGAACGGTCGCCCGGTGCGGGTGTACACCGCGCCCGGCCCCTGGATCCCGAACCGTGCGGGAGCCACGTCGTCGTCGCGGCACACGAGCACGACGGCACGCGAGCCCATGTGCTTCTCTTCGCACAGGACGTGGTCGACACCCGCCGCGCGGAACTCGGCGAAAGCCTCCTCGGGATGTTCGAGGTAGCCGTCCGCGTCGGACGTCGAACACGGCGCCATGGTCGGCGGCAGGTACGGCAGCCAGCGCGGGTCGACGGCGAAGCGGCTCATCACCTCGAGTGCCGCCGCCGACTGTTCGGCGGAGACGCCGACCCGGCCGTGGTGCCGGGTCTCGACGATCCGCTTGCCGGTGACGTCGCCGAGCTCCAGCACCGCGGGCTCGCGTCCGCCCAGCGGCCGCGACGGTTCGAGCGGACGTGACGGCTCGTACCAGACCTTCTTCGCCTTCACCGACACGACTTCCCGCTCCGGGTAACGCAAAGCGGTCAGCTTGCCGCCGAAGACGCAGCCCGTGTCGAGGCACATGGTCCCGTTGATCCACTCCGGTTCCAGGGTCGGCGTGTGTCCATAGAGGACCATCGCCTTGCCGCGGTAGTCGCGTGCCCACGGCAGCCGCACCGGCAAACCGTATTCGTCGGTCTCGCCGGTGGTGTCGCCGTACAGCGCGGTGCTGCGCACCCGGCCGGACGCGCGCCCGTGGAACTTCTCGGGCAGGCCGGCGTGCGCGACGACGAGCTTGCCGCCATCCAGGACGTAGTGCGCGATGAGCCCTTCGCAGAAGGCGTGCGCCTTGGCGCGGAAGTCCTCGTCCTGCGCGGAAAGCTGTTCCAGCGACTCCGCGAGGCCGTGTGTCGTCTTGACGTTGCGCCCGTTCAGCGCGCGGACCAGTTTCTGCTCGTGGTTCCCGCAGACGACCAGCGCGCTGCCCGCCTCGGCCATCGCCAACACGCGGCGCAGTACGCCGGGTGTGTCGGGGCCGCGGTCAACGAGGTCGCCGACGAACACCGCGGTCCGGCCCTCCGGGTGCACGCCGTCGACGTAACCCAGTTCGGCGAGCAGTTCGTCCAGTTCCTCTCGGCAGCCGTGGACGTCACCGATCACGTCGAACGGTCCGGTCAGGTCGCGCCGGTCGTTGCGCAGCGGCTCGACGACGATCTCCGCTTCGGCGACCTCGGCCTCGCTCCGCAACAGGTGCACGCGACGGAAACCCTCGCGCTCCAACGACTTCAGCGAACGGTGCAGTTCACCGCGCTGACGCCGGACGACGTGCTCGCCGAAATCGCGGTCCGGCCTGGCCTCGTTGCGTTCCTGGCAGACCTTCACGGGCAGATCCAGCACGATCGCCGTCGGCAGGACGTCGTACTCCTTCGCCAGCTTCAGCAGGCTCGCCCGTGACGCGCGCTGGACGTTCGTCGCGTCGATCACCGTGACCCGGCCCGCTTCGAGTCGCTTCGCCGCGACGTAATGAAGCACGTCGAAAGCGGCGGCCGAAGCGCTCTGGTCGTTCTCGTCGTCGGCCACCAGGCCGCGGAAGTAGTCGCTGGACAGTACTTGGGTCGGCGCGAAATGCGTCCGCGCGAAGGTCGACTTGCCGGAGCCGGAGGCCCCGACGAGCACGACGAGGGACATGTCGGGAATGGTCAGTTTCATGCCACGGCCTCCTTTCGAGACGTGAAGACCGCCATCTGGGTCGGCGGTCCTGATTCCTGGGACTCCTGTCCCACCGGCAGGTGGCGGACGTCGTAACCCTGTCGTGCCGCGACGCCCTCGGCCCACGAGCGGAATTGCTCGCGGGTCCACTCGAAACGGTGGTCCGCGTGCCGGAACCGGCCTTCTCCGAGGAATTCGAAGTGCCGGTTGTACTCGGCGTTCGGTGTCGTGACGAGCACGGTCCGCGGCGCGGCGACTCCGAACACTGCGTGCTCCAGCGCGGGCAGGCGCTCCTCGTCGACGTGCTCGATCACCTCCATCAGCACGGCTGCGTCGTATCCGGCCAGCGACGGATCCGCATAAGTCAGCGCGGACTGCTTCAGGGTGATCCGTGTCTTGTCCTTCAGTCGCTTTTCGGCGATGTCGAGCGCGCTCGCGGACACGTCGACACCGACGATCTCGGTGAACGACGGCTCCTTCTGGAGCACACGCAGCAGTGCGCCACCGCCGCAACCGAGGTCGAGGACGCGCCGCGCACCCGCCGCCCGGAGCGCCGCGAGCACACTGCCCTGACGCTGGACGGCCAGCGGTTCGGGCCGGTCCGGCAGCTCGGTGACCCGGGCTTCGGCCTCGGCGGGCACATCGTCCGTTTCCGCCAGCCGGGCGAGCGCGTACGAGACGATCGGGCGGCGTCGTTCGAGATACCGGTTGGTGATCAGGTCCCGTTCCGGGTGCTCCGCGAGCCAGCCTTCACCGACTCGCAGCAACTTGTCGGCTTCGTCCTGGCCGATCCAGTAGTGCTTGTCGCCGTCGAGGGCGGGCAGCAGGACGTATAGATGCCGCAACGCGTCGACAACCCGCTGGGTCCCGGTCAGCCGGAGATCGACGTAGCGCGAATCGCCCCACTGCGGGAATTCGGGATCGAGTGGGATGGCCTTCGCTTCGACGTGCCAGCCGAGGGGCTCGAACAGCTTGTGGACGACCTCCGCGCCGCCGCGCGCGGTCAGCGACGGGACGCGGATCTCCAGCGGGAACCGCTCGTCGACCAGCTCCGGCCGGTTCGCGCATCGGCCCGCCAGCGCCGTCGTGAAGACCGCCCGCAGCGCCACCGCCAGATACGAGCCGCCCGCGTACGGCCGGTCGTTGACGTACTGGGTCAACGACGTCCCACCGCCGCGCACCAGCTCGACCGGGTCGATCTCGGCCAGCAGCGCGACGGTGCAGCGCTCGTCGGACGCCTCGGGATAGAAGACGTGCGCGTTCCCGGCCGAGAGCGTGAAGGATTGCGCCTTCTCCGGATGCTTGTGCAGGAGAAAGCCGAGGTCGGTGGCCGGGTTCCGGGTGGTCGTCATGGTCAGGAGCACCGGATGAGTGTCGCGCAGACGGCCGTTCTGCGCCCCCGCTTTTCCCCGTGCGACCCTGGTGACATGTCGAACCGCCTGAAGGCCGCGACCAGTCCGTACCTGCTGCAGCACGCCGACAACCCGGTGGACTGGTGGCCATGGGGTGAGGAAGCGCTGGCCGAGGCGAAACGGCGGAACGTGCCGATCCTGCTTTCGGTCGGCTACGCGGCCTGTCACTGGTGTCACGTCATGGCGCACGAGTCCTTCGAGGACGAGGCCACCGCCACACTGATGAACGCGCACTTCCTCAACATCAAGGTGGATCGCGAGGAGCGTCCGGACATCGACTCGGTGTACATGGCGGCGACCCAGGCGATGACCGGCCAGGGCGGCTGGCCGATGACGTGTTTCCTGACGCCGGAGGGCGAGCCGTTCCATTGCGGCACTTACTATCCGCCGTCGCCGCGGCCGGGGATGCCGTCCTTCTCGCAGTTGCTCGTCGCGGTCGCCGAAGCCTGGGGTGAACGCCCGGACGAATTGCGTTCCGGTGCCCGGCAGATCATCGCCCACCTCACCGAGAAGAGCGGGCCGCTGCCGGAGTCCGTTGTGGACGGTGCCGCGCTGGATTCCGCGGTCGCCACGCTGCGCAAGGAGTACGACACCGGGAACGGCGGATTCGGGGGAGCGCCGAAGTTCCCGCCGACGATGGCGTTGAACTTCCTGCTGCGTCACCACGAGCGCACCGGCTGCGGCCTCGACATGGTCGAGCACACGGCCGAGGCCATGGCGCTGGGCGGGCTGAACGACCAGCTCGCGGGTGGCTTCGCGCGCTACTCGGTCGACGCCGGCTGGGAAGTGCCGCATTTCGAGAAGATGTTGTACGACAACGGTCTGCTGCTGAGGTTCTACGCGCACTTCCACGGCGTGACCGGGTACGAGTACGCGCGGCGGACGGTCGAGGAGACCGCGGAGTTCCTGCTCCGCGACCTTGGCACGCCCGAAGGCGGTTTCGCCGCGTCGCTCGACGCGGACACCGACGGCGTCGAGGGGCTGACCTACGTCTGGACGCCCGCGCAACTGGCCGAAGTGCTCGGCGAGGAGGACGGCGCCTGGGCGGCCGAGCTGTTCCAGGTGACGCAACGGGGGAACTTCGAGCACGGTGCTTCGACCCTGCGGCTGCGGGAGCCGCATCCCGAGGACGAACTGCGCTACGAGCGGGTTCGTCGTGCCCTGCTGACGGCGCGAAACGAGCGTCCGCAGCCCGCCCGTGACGACAAGGTCATCGCCGCGTGGAACGGGCTCGCGATCGGCGCGCTCGCCAAGGCCGGTGCGCGATTGAACCGTCCACAGTGGATCGGTGCGGCGGCCCGTGCGGCGGCTTTCCTGATGGGCGCTCATTTCGTGGACGGACGGCTCCGCCGGACTTCACGCGGCGGCGTCGTCGGCACGACGGCCGGGGTGCTGGAGGACTACGCGTGCCTCGCCGAGGGCCTGCTCGAACTCCACCAGGCGACCGGCGAGCCGCGCTGGCTCACCGACGCGCTCGCCTTGCTGGACCTCGCCTTGGCCCACTTCGGCATCCCGGAAGCGACGGGGGCCTACTACGACACGGCCGACGACGCGGAAGTCCTGGTGCAGCGGCCCTCCGACCCGACCGACAACGCGAGCCCGTCAGGGGCTTCGGCGCTGGCGAACGCCTTGCTGACCGCGTCCGTGCTGGCTGGGCACGACCGGGTGGGCCGCTACCGCGAGGCCGCGGAGCAGGCCATGGCGCGCGCGGGACGGCTCGCCGCCCACGCGCCGCGGTTCGCCGGGCACTGGCTCACCGTCGCCGAAGCAGCCGCCGCCGGCCCGGTTCAGGTGGCCGTCGTCGGGCCGGATGCGGCGTCTCGCGCGGATCTGCTGGCCACCGCCCTCGCTTCGTCGCCGGACGGCGCCGTCGTCGTGAGCGGTGCCCCGGACGCCGAAGGACTGCCGCTGCTGGCCGATCGGCCGCTGGTCGACGGTGCCGCCGCCGCGTACGTGTGCCGTGGGTACGTTTGCGAGCGGCCCGTCACCACCGCGGAGGACCTGCGTTCTCAGCTCACCAGTCCCACGCCATAGGGGCGAAGCCGCCGCCGCCGGTCTGCGGTGCGCCGACCGGCTTCACCGCGACCTGCGGCTTCGGCTTGGCCGGAGCGGGCTTGGCCTTCGTCGGAGTGGCCGGAGCGGGCTTGCTCTTCGTCGGCGTGGCCGGTTTGGTGCTGGTCGTCGGCTTGGGGGTGGTACTGCCCGGCGGCGTGCCGATCACGGTGAAGGTGAGCGTCTCCCCCTTCCTGCCGTCGTTGCAGGTGAAGTTCGCCGTGTACTTGCCAGGTGTCGTCACCGCTTTGCCGTAGCCACGGTGCCCACCCCACATTCCCGCGGCCTTCCAGTCGATCGGCGCGGCGAAACCGGCCGAGGTGGCCGGAGTCGCCGGCGTGCAACCGCCCTGAGCGCTCTTCGTCTCGATAGCCAGGTCTCCGCCGGGCTCGACCTCCACCGGCCAGATACCCCAGAAGACTTCGGTGGCCGCCGTCGCCGGGGCGACCAGGGTGAGCTGGGTGGCGCCGAGCAGAAGCGCGCCGATCATGGCTTTCTTGAACATTTCCGTTCCTTCCCCATCTGTCCTGCTGGAGTACGCGTGCGCTGGTCTTTCGGTTGCCCTGGGGTTCGCTGGGGGAGAACAAGCCTGACTCTTGTGTGAAACGCGCGTAGCTTCGGTAGCGTTGTAATCATGTAATCGCGGAGGCGAGCATGCACACCTACTTCAGGACGGCGAGGCAGATGGGACGTGGAGGCTGGAAGGGCCGGGGCGGCTGGCAGCAGGCGGACATCCCGTCGGCGGACGACGCGGCCGCGTGGTTCGGCGGACGGCTTCCGGAGGGCTGGTTCACCGGAGATCCCGAGGTCACGGTGGACCGCGAAGAGATCGTGATCGTCGGCGAACTCCAGCCGCTCGCCGGTGAGTACGCCGACGACGCCGCCCGTGCGGCGGCCGAAGACGGCCGGATCAGCCGGTTCCGTGAGGAGACCCGCGACGAGCGCATCGAGATCGCGCGCCAGGCCGAGCACCGGTATCAGCGCAAGATCGCCTGGGGCGCGAGCCTCGGCGGCACGAGGCACCTGTTCACCACGCATTCGGCGCCGGTCATGACCAGGCTGCGGCAGCCGGAACGCCTGGTCCTCGACACCCTCGTCGACGCCGGCGTCGCGCGGTCGCGGTCGGAGGCACTCGCCTGGGCGGTCCGGCTGGTCGGGGAACACGCGGACGCCTGGCTCGCCGAGCTCCGGGAGGCGATGACCAAGGTGGACGATCTCCGCTCACAGGGACCGGACCTTTCCTGAGGCCGGGGTTCGCCCTTAAAGTCGGGATTCCGCCGTCTTCACCGAAGTCCTCTTGCGAAAGAAGGCGTCATGGACGGCAGATTCTCCCGGCGTTGGCTCATCAAGGGCGGTCTCGTGGTGGCCGCGAGCCCGCTGCTCGCGCCCACCGCCTCGGCGGCCCCGGTCCTCCCGTGGCCGGCGGCCAACGACATCGTCGCGCGGACGAAACGCCCGGTCTTCCCGGACCGAAGGTTCTCGATCCTCGATTTCGGCGCCAAGGGTGACGGTGAAACCGACAACACCGTCGCGATCAAGAAGGCGATCGACGCGGCCAACGCGCGCGGCGGCGGACACGTCGTCGTGCCGAAAGGGACCTTCGTCACCGGCGCCGTGTACCTCAAGAGCAACGTGGACCTGCATCTTTCGGCGGGCGCGGTGCTCGCGTTCGGTTCCGACGCCTCGAAGTTCCCGAACGTGCTCACCCGTTACGAGGGCATCGAATGCGTGAACCGGTCGCCGATGATCTACGCGTACCGGGAATCCAACATCGCGGTGACCGGGAAGGGCACGCTCGACGCGGCGGGCACGGCGTCCTGGAACAAGGGCAAGGACCGTGAGTACCTGGAAGCGCTGGTGGCCGAAGGGATCCCGCCGGAGAAGCGGATCGTCCCCGGCTCCGGGCACACCATGCGGTCCACGTTCGTCGAGCCGTACTCGTGCGACACCGTGCTCATCCAGGGGATCACGCTGAAGAACCCGATGTTCTGGCAGCTGCATCCCACGCTCTGCCGGAACGTCACGATCGACGGTGTCCGCACGGACGCGAGCACCGCGCGCTCCAACACCGACGCCTGCGATCCGGAGTCGTGCGACCATGTGGTGATCGTGAACTCCCACCTCGGGGCGCACGACGACAACGTCGCGCTCAAAGCCGGCCGGGACGACGACGGGCGCAGGGTCGGCGTGCCGTGCCGGAACATCGTCGTCGCGAAGTGCGTGATGGACGGGAACTGGGGCGCGATCACCTGCGGCAGCGAGCAGACCGGCGGCATCCGCGACGTCTACGCGTACGACCTCACCGTCACCGGCGAGACGAAATACGGGCTGTACGTCAAGTCGAACACCTTGCGCGGCGGGTTCACCGAGAACGTCAACCTCCACGGTGTCTCCGGCACGTTCGTCCGCTCGGTCGCGTACGTCCTGCCGGACTACAACGGACAGACCGGCGCGTACGTCCCCCGGTTCGGGCCGTTCACCATCAGCCACTCGACGAGCACGAGATGCGGGCAAGCGGCGTTCAACGTCCGTGGGTTGCCGAACTCACACGTTCGGGGGCTGCGGGTGAGCGAGTGCCGCTTCGACGGCGTCGCGAACACGGAAAACGTCCTGGAACACGTCGATGACCTGCGCTTCGAGAACACGACGATCAACGGGCGACCGGTCTGATTCGTGCTGCGCCCCCCGATGCGGTGCGGCAGGCTGAGCGCAGACCGCACCGCATCGGAGGAATCGTGGACACACCAGGACTTCCCGCGAAGATCGACCCGGACGCGCTGACCACCGTCCTCGATGGACGGTGGGCCGGGCTCCGCCGCGCGGTGCGTGCCCAGATGGCGGCGGAGGACTTCGAAGACCCGGTCGACGTCGACACCGAAACCCATCGCGCCCAGGTGCTCGAATGGCTGCGGCTGCTCGCCCGCACCGACCGGCCGGGGCTCGGCTTCGACCCGGCGTACGGCGGTGGCGGCGACGTCGGCGGCGCGTTGACGTCGTTCGAGATGCTGGGCTTCGGCGACCTCTCGCTGATGGTGAAGGCCGGCGTCCAATGGGGCCTGTTCGGCGGCGCGGTGCAGCTGCTCGGCACCGAACGCCACCACGAGCGCCACCTGCGGAAGATCATGGACCTGGAGCTGCTGGGCTGTTTCGCGATGACCGAGCACGGCCACGGCTCGGACGTCCAGCACCTGCGCACCACCGCGACCTACGACCCGGCGACGCGCGAATTCGTCGTGCACACGCCGGACCGGGGCGCGACGAAGGAGTACATCGGCAACGCCGCCCGCGACGGCGAACTCGCGGTGGTGTTCGCGCAGCTGATCACCGGCGGTGAGTCACGCGGCGTGCACGCGTTCCTGGTGCCGATCCGCGGCGAGAACGCGACCGGTGTCGAGATCGAGGACTGCGGCCGCAAGGCGGGTCTCAACGGCGTCGACAACGGGCGGCTCACCTTCACCCAGGTGAGGGTTCCGCGCGAGGCGCTGCTCAACCGGTTCGGTGACGTCGCCGAGGACGGCACGTACAGCAGCCCGATCGAAAGCGACGGCCGCCGGTTCTTCACGATGCTCGGAACGCTCATCCGCGGCCGGGTCAGTGTCGCGGGCAGCGCCGGCAGCGCGACGAAGCGCGCGCTCGCGCTGGCCATCCGCTACGGCGAGCAGCGGCGCCAGTTCGCGCGGCCGGACGGCGAGGAGGTCGTGATCCTCGACTACCGCGCCCACCAGCGGAAACTGCTGCCCGCGCTGGCGACGTCGTACGCACTGCACTTCGCGCAGGAAGCACTCGTCTCGAAGCTGAACGACCTCGCCCAGAACGCGCCGGAGGAAGAGCAGCGAGAGCTGGAATCGCGCGCCGCCGGCGTCAAGGCCGTCTCGACCTGGCACGCGACCGCGACCATCCAGGCCGCCCGCGAGGCGTGCGGCGGCTCCGGCTATCTCTCGGAGAACCTGCTCGCCGGGCTGAAAGCGGACACGGACGTCTTCACCACCTTCGAGGGTGACAACACCGTGTTGCTGCAACTGGTCGCGAAGGGGTTGCTGACCAGCTACAAGGATCATTTCGAGGACCTCAGCCCGCTCGCGACCGCGCGGTTCGTGGCGGAGCAGCTCGTCGAGGCCGTGATCGAACGGACTTCCGCGCGCAAGGTCGTCGAGCGGCTCACCGAAGCCGACGATGGTGACGTCCTCTATTCGCGTGAATGGCACCTGAAGCTGTTCGAAGACCGTGAAGAGCACGTACTCGGCGGCGTCGCGCAGCGCCTGCGTAAGGCGGGCTCGGACCCCTTCGGTGTCTTTAACGACGCCCAGGACCACGTGCTGCGTGCCGGGCGCGCGCACGTCGACCGGGTGGTGCTGGAAGCGTTCGTCGACGCCATCGAGCGCTGCGCCGACGCTGACGCCCGTGAGCTGCTGGAGCGGGTCTGCGATCTCTACGCGCTCGCGAACATCGAGGCCGACCGGGGCTGGTTCCTCGAACACGGGCGCCTGACCTCCGGGCGTTCGAAGGCCGTCACCGCCGCGGTGAACGCGCTGTGCGCCGACCTGCGGCCGCACGCGCGCACTCTCGTCGACGCCTTCGCCATCCCCGAGCGGTACCTGGCGGCTCCGATGCTGCGGGACTGACCGCGTCAACCGATGTCGAGAGCCGTTCCATAGAGTTTGTCGGCTTTGAGGGTGATGTAGAGCCTTCGCTCGGCCGCGATGGTCTCGAGGAACTCGGCCTCGTCGTCGGGCTTTTGCCGCTGCGCCGCCAGATAGGCGAGGCCTGCCGCGTCGCCGGGTGTCCGCGTGACTTCGGAGAGTTCCGCTTTCCCTTCCACGACGGCGAACTTCCAGTGGTCGGCGCTGGAGACGTAGAGGGAGGCGGTGGGGTTGTTGCGGAGCTGCTTGACCTTCAAGCGGTCTTCGGTCGTGCTCACCCGGATCTCGCGGCTCTCGGGATCCCACGTGTAGACGACGGTGGAGAGATGCGGGCGGCCGTCGCGCTTGAGGGTCGCGAGGGCGCCGAAGGCGTGCTCGGAGAGGAAGTCGCTGAGGGCCGCGTCGTCGAGGCGGCGGGGCGGTGCGTTCTTGGCCATGGGGTGATCATGGCTCCCCGGCCGAGGCGCCGGAAGAAGGCACTTTCTTGTGCCAGAGGGAACACTCGTGTGTCCGTCCTGGTCACGTCGATGCCGCACTCGTGTGATGAGAGGCGTGACACTCGTGTTCGGAGACGTAACTCGCGTGATCAGGCGCGCCACACGTGAGTTACGTGTCCGATCACGCGAGTTACGTGCTCGATCACGCGAGTTACGCGTACATGGCCAGCCAGATCGCGATGTAGTGCGAAACCGCCGCGAGAACCGTGCAGGCGTGGAAGTACTCATGGTACCCGAAGGTGTCCGGGAAGTGGTTCGGCCACTTCACCGCGTAGAACACCGCGCCCAGTGTGTAGAACAGCCCGCCGACGCAGAGCAGGACGAGCGCCGCGACGCCGGCGTGCGTGGCCAGTTCGGGCAGGACGAAGACGGCGACCCAGCCCAGCGCGATGTAGATCGGCACGCCGAGCCAGCGTGGCGCGTTCGGCCACAGCATCTTCAGGGTGACGCCGCCGATCGCGCCGCCCCACACGATCGCGAGCACGATGTACCCGGTCGGCTGGGACATGGCCAGAAGGGTGAACGGCGTGTAAGTGCCGGCGATGAACAGGAAGATCATCGAATGGTCGGCGCGCTTCATCCATTCGTATGCTCGTGGGCTCCACAAGCGACGGTGGTACAGCGCGCTGACGCCGAAGACGCCGAGGACGGTCAGGCCGTAGACCGAAGTGGACAAAGCGGCGATACCCGACACTGTGGACGCCGCGAGGCTGATGAGGGTCGCGGCTCCGGCGACAGCGCCGAAGAAGGACCAGAAGTGGATGTGCCCACGCAACCGAGGACGCGTGTCCACTACGGGCGTGGGGCCGGACGGCTGGGGTTCGGTCACTACGCTCACTCACCCAGGTTACGGCACCGTAGGTTTTTCGCCAGTGTCCGTGGCGCGTCCCACTGAGGCTCGCGAGGTGACTAGTCTCCACTGGCGTGAGTCTTCGGTCCTTCTTGTCAGACGTCGTGTACAGCGCCTACGGCAGGCGCCTGATCCAGCAGGCCAAGGGGCGCCATCCGCGCCACATCGCCATCATGCTGGACGGGAACCGCCGCTGGGCGCGCGAAGCGGGCTTCACCGACGTCGCCGACGGGCACCGGGCGGGCGCCAAGAAGATCGCCGACTTCCTGAGCTGGTGCAACGAGGCCGACGTCGAGGTCGTCACCATGTGGCTGCTCTCGACGGACAACCTCGGCCGCGCGGCCGAGGAACTGAGCCCGTTGCTGAAGATCATCACCGACGTCACCGACGAACTCGCCGCGCCGCACACGCCTTGGCGGCTTCGCATCGTGGGCGCACTCGACCTGCTGCCCCCGGAGGTCGCGAAGGCCCTCAGCGCGGCCGCGGAGCGCACTGAGGGGCGCACCGGGATGGAGGTCAACGTCGCGGTCGGTTACGGAGGGCGTCAGGAGATCGCCGACGCGGTCCGCAAACTCCTGCTCCAGCACGCCGACGAGGGCACTTCGATTCGCGAGCTCGCGAAGATATTGGACGTCGACCACATATCCGAACACATGTACACCTCGGGTCAGCCGGATCCGGATCTGATTATCCGCACCTCGGGTGAGCAGCGGCTTTCCGGATTTCTGCTCTGGCAATCGGCGCATTCGGAATTCTGGTTCACCGAAGCTTATTGGCCCGCTTTCCGCCGGGTCGATTTCCTGCGCGCCATGCGTGATTACGCGTGGCGGCACCGGCGCTTCGGTTCCTGACCGGTGACATGACGAAGGCCCCGGCGTGCACTCCGGGGCCTTCGACGTCGTCACTGAAGATCAGTGGTGGTGGTGCTCCAGCGAGTGGAGGATCAGAGCCGGGGTGGTGGCGACACCGGTGTAGGCGCCGGCGACCAGGGAAGCCGCACCGTAGCCCAGCGCGCCGCCGCCCTCGATGAACGTGTTGTAGGCGTCGCCGAACGTGGGGTCCGGGGTACCCGAGGTGTCACCCGTGGCGGCGAACGCGGTCCCGCCGACCATCATGATGCCCGCGGCGACGGCAGAAACGAAACCAGCCTTCTTCAGCACTTCGCACTCCTTGGTAGAGATATTCAGGGATCGGGGGCACCGATTCCGGTGGGGGTGTCCCGCTAGTGAGAAAATTACTCGCTATTCAGGACCTGTGACCGTCTCGTAAGCCCATTGTGTGAGGCGAAAAAGGTGCGTTTCACTCGGTCCGGTTCTCTGTCTCGGGCACAAAATGCGTCCAGCCACGATGCGTGGTAGAACCTTCCGTCCCATCAGGTGAACGCCCTCCGTCGCGTTAATCCATCCGGGTCACGTCGACGGGCGTCCCTGAATGGAGATCATCACTACACATCGTGACGGTGACCAGGCGTTGATGTCACGCGACCGACAGTGAGATGACGGTTTGGCGAATCACCGTGCTGGCTGCCTGCGCGATCGGGCGGACGCAGGTACCTTCCGGAAGTGAGGGTTCGCGTCCCATGCGGACTCTCACGGGAGGCCCTGGTCGTGGCGGTTGTCGACAGGGCGGCGCAGCCGCCCAGTGGATGCACGAGGGGGCCGGCACCCGGCCCTCGTGGCCGTGCCGACTGACGTGGACCACGTCGGAAGGAACGGTCGGCCAGGGAAGTGCCCGGCCCAGCGAGTGCGGGCGTGGTGCCACGCCCACGAGGGAGATGCCGTCGTGACTGCGCAGCGTTCACCCCGCAAGGCCTCTGGCCGTTCTTCGACCGGTGCCTCTGGCCCGGAGAAAGCCTCGATCTCGCCCGAATCCCAGCGGTCCACTTACGTGCTCGACACGTCGGTCCTGCTCTCTGACCCCTGGTCGGTGACCCGTTTCGCCGAACACGCGGTCGTGCTCCCGCTGGTCGTCATCAGTGAACTGGAGGCGAAACGTCACCATCCCGAACTGGGGTGGTTCGCGCGCGAAGCGCTTCGCATGCTCGACGACCTGCGTCGTCAGCACGGCAGGCTCGACGCGCCGATCCCGATCGGTGAGCACGGCGGCACCCTGCAGGTGGAGTTGAACCACTCCGACCCCACGGTGCTCCCGGTCGGCTTCCGCACCGACTCCAACGACCACCGCATCCTCGCCTGTGCGCTCAACCTGGCGGCGGAACGCGCGTCGGTCACGCTGGTGACGAAGGACATCCCCTTGCGCGTCAAGGCGGGCGCCGTCGGCCTCGAAGCCGACGAGTACCGCGCGCAGGAGGTGACGCCCTCGGGCTGGACGGGAATGGCGGATGTGGACGTCCCGCAGACCCTGGTCGACGCGCTGTTCGGCGGGTCATCCGTGGATCCCGCCGAATTCGGGATGCCCGAGGTGGGTGAGCTGCCCTGTCACACCGGGCTCAGGCTGCTCGCGGGCAGTTCGAGCGCGCTGGGGCGGGTCACCGCGGACAAGCGGATCCGCCTCGTGCGGGGTGACAAGGAGGCGTTCGGCCTGCACGGGCGGTCGGCCGAGCAGCGGATCGCGCTGGATCTCCTGCTGGACTCCGACGTCGGCATCGTCTCCCTGGGCGGACGTGCCGGCACGGGCAAGTCGGCGCTGGCGCTCTGCGCGGGCCTGGAGTCGGTGATGGAACGCCGCCAGCACCGCAAGGTCGTCGTGTTCCGGCCGGTGTACGCGGTCGGCGGCCAGGATCTGGGTTACCTGCCCGGTTCCGAGAGCGAGAAGATGCAGCCGTGGGCGCAGGCGGTGTTCGACACGCTCGGCGGGCTGGTCAGCCAGGACGTCCTCGACGAGGTCTTCGACCGCGGCATGCTCGAGGTGCTCCCGCTGACCCATATCCGCGGCCGGTCGCTGCACGACACGTTCGTCATCGTCGACGAGGCGCAGTCCTTGGAGCGCAACGTGCTCCTGACCGTGCTTTCGCGGCTCGGCACGGCTTCGCGGGTGGTGCTCACGCATGACGTCGCGCAGCGCGACAACCTGCGGGTCGGGCGGCACGACGGCGTTTCCGCGGTGATCGAGAAACTCAAGGGTCACCCGCTGTTCGCGCACGTCACGCTGACCCGGTCCGAGCGTTCACCGATCGCGGCGCTCGTCACCGAGATGCTGGAGGACCACGGATAACCGGAATCGAAGGAGTCCACTTGGGACAGTCCCAAGTGGACTCCTTCGGGGTTCACCAGCCCGAGGGCAGGGGACGTCCTTCCGCGAAGCCGGCGGCGGACTGGATCCCGAGCAGCGCGCGCTCGTGGAACTCCTCCAACGTGCGCGCGCCCGCGTACGTGCAGGCGGAGCGGACACCGGAGCCGATGGAGTCGAGCAGGTCTTCGACACCGGGGCGAGCCGGGTCCAGCGCCATCCGCGACGCCGAGATGCCCTCTTCGAACAGGCCCTTCTTGGCGCGCTCGAAAACGTTGTCCGTGCGCGTGCGGGCGCCGACGGCGCGCTTCGACGCCATGCCGAACGACTCCTTGTACGGCTTGCCCTGCTCGTCGTAGCGCAGGTCGCCGGGGGATTCGTGGGTGCCCGCGAACCACGAGCCGACCATGGCCGCCGACGCGCCCGCGGCGAGCGCCAGCGCGACGTCGCGCGGATGCCGCACGCCGCCGTCCGCCCAGACGTGTTTGCCCAGTTCGCGCGCCGCCGCGGCGCATTCGGCGACGGCGGAGAACTGCGGGCGCCCGACACCGGTCATCATCCGGGTCGTGCACATGGCGCCGGGGCCGACGCCGACCTTGACGACGTCCGCGCCCGCGTGGATCAGGTCGCGCGTGCCCTCGGCCGTGACCACGTTCCCGGCGACGACCGGCACTCGCGGATTCACCGACCGGACGGCCTTCAGCGCGGAGATCATCTTCTCCTGGTGGCCGTGCGCGGTGTCGACGACCAGCACGTCGACGCCCGCCGCGAGGACGGCCTCGGCCTTCGCCGCGACGTCGCCGTTCACGCCGATCGCGGCGGCGACGCGCAGGTTGCCGCCGTCGTCGACGGCCGGGGTGTAGATCTCCGCGCGCAGCGCCGCGATCTCGGTCAGGACTCCCGCGAGCCTGCCGTTTTCGTCGATGCCGAGCGCGAGACGGCCTCCGTGGTCGTGCAGGCGCTCGAACACCTCACGCGGCGGCGTGTTCAGCGGGACCGTGACGACCGCGGGCTCCGCGACGTCGGCGAGGCGCGCGAAGCGGTCTACGCCGGCGCAAGCCGCTTCGTCGACGACGCCGACGGGCTTGCCGTCCTCGTCCACCACGACGACGGCGCCGTGGGCGCGTTTGCCGACCAGGTTCAGCGCGTCGGCCACCGCGTCTCCGCCGGTCAGCACGAGCGGGGTGTCCCACACGGTGTGACGGCTCTTGACCCAGCTGACGATGTCGGCGACCGCGGCCACGTCGACATCCTGGGGCAGGACGACGAGTCCACCGCGCCGGGCGACCGTCTCGGCCATCCGGCGGCCCGCGACGGCGGTCATGTTGGCCACCACGATCGGGATCGTCGCGCCGGTGCCGTCCACGGTGGACAGGTCGACGTCGAAGCGGGACTCCACGTCCGACCGGTTCGGCAGGAGGAACACGTCGTCGTAGGTCAGGTCGTGAGCGGGCCGATGCCCGTCGAGAAAGCGCACGAGTCCCCAGGATACCCGCGTGGGACAATGGCGGCATGACCGACCGGGACCGTGACGAAGCCGGACGAGCCCGCAACGCGCGCCCGCGGGACGGCCTCGGCAGGCCGCTCCCGTATGGCGCCGACGGTGTCGAACGCCAGCCCGAGGGCATCGAACGGAGCCCGGAGGACACCGTTTCCGAGGCGCAGCGCCTGCTCGACGCGGGCCGCCCGTTTCACGCGCACGAGGTATTCGAGGACGCGTGGAAATCCACCGACGGGCCGGAGCGGGAGCTGTGGCGCGGTCTCGCGCAGCTCGCGGTGGGCCTGACCCACGTGGCCAGGGGGAACGGGAACGGAGCGGCCTCGCTGCTGGAGCGCGGCGCCGAGAACATCGAGCCCTTCCGCGAGGCCCGGCCGCACGGAATCGACATCCCGGGTTTGCAGGCTTGGGCGCGGACGATGGCCGAAGAGGTGAAGGTGCGCGCGCTAGTGGAGCCGGTCCCGCCGCGCCTGCTCGGTCAGTAGCGCCGAACCCGAGCGGTACAGCTCGATCAGCAGCGGCCGTAGTTCCAGACCGGCCGGGGTGAGCCGATAGCTGGTCCGGCTCGGGAAGCCCGGCAGTTCCTCGCGGACGGCCAGGCGTCGCGCGGTCAGGTCGCCGAGGCGTTCTGTCAGCACCTTCGCTGACAGGGTGGGTAATGCTGCGCGCAGATCGCTGAAGGACCGGGACCCGACCATCAGCTCCCGAAGGACCAGCGTCGTCCAGCGGCCCGAGATCGCGGCGAGCGCGACCTCGACCGGGCAATCCGGCTCCGGGCGGCGGGTGCGGCCGCGCGCGTCCGGCACGAGTTCGCCGTCGAAGGTTTCCGTTTGGTGACCTGCTTCGCGGTCGGTTTCGCTGTCCGCATGACGCATTCCCCCAGTGTGCCGTTGACCGCCGACCCCGCCGAACATCCCTTCGTCTTCCAAGCCGCCTTCAACACCGGATCCGCCGAAATCCTCGACACGGTTTACGAGCCGGACGCCGTGTTCGTCCGCCGGGACGGCGTGCGGGTCAGCGGTGCGGAACGCCGGGCCGCGAACGGCGGGATCCTCGCGCTCGGGCAGCCCATCAAGGTCACTCCGCGCCAGGTGCACGTGTCCGGTGACCTGGTCTTGCTGATCGTCGACTGGGTCATCGAGGGTCACCTCGCCGCGACGGCCACCGACGTCGCCCGACGTGGCGAGGACGGGCTCTGGCGCTCCGTGATCGACAACCCCTTCGGACTCGGCGCACCTTGAGTACTCGACATACCGCGAGTATGTTACTTCGAGTAGGGATACTGCCCAGTAGGTAGCGGTGGGAGGAAGCGCGGATGAGCGAGCCCAAGGAACTGCTGGCCGAACCGCTGAAACTGCGGTGCGGCGCGATCCTGCCGAACCGGCTGGCCAAGGCCGCGCTCAGCGAACAGCTCGGCGATCGCCGCAACCGGCCGACCGCCGAACTGGCCGAGCTGTACCGGACGTGGTCACGAGGCGGCGCCGGGACACTGATCACCGGGAACGTCATGGTCGATCCGACCGCGCTGGGCGAACCGCGCAACGTCGCGGTGCCCCGGGAGCCGGACGCGACCGAGTTCAAGCCGTGGGCGCGGTCGGCGGACGGGACCGAGAGCCGGTTGTGGGTCCAGCTCAACCATCCCGGCAGGCAGAGCCCGCGTTTCCTGTCCCGGCAGCCGGTCGCGCCGTCGGCGGTGCCGTTCGGCGACCGCGGCATCCGCTCGGTGTTCGCGACGCCGCGGGCGCTCACCGTCGACGAGATCGAAGCGATCATCGACCGGTTCGGCGTGGCCGCGCGGACCGTCGTCGACGCCGGGTTCGCCGGGGTCCAGATCCACGGGGCGCACGGCTATCTCGTTTCTCAGTTCCTGTCGCCGCTGACCAACCGGCGCACCGACGGCTGGGGCGGTGACGCGCTCCGGCGGCGCCGGTTCCTGCTGGAAGTGGTCGCCCGCGTGCGCGCCGAGGTCGGTGACACGGTGCCGATCGCGGTCAAGCTCAACAGCGCGGACTTCCAGCGCGGCGGCTTCAGCGAAGAAGAGTCGCTCGAAGTCGTCCGCGAACTGGGCGAAGCGGGTATCGACCTGCTGGAAGTCTCCGGCGGCACCTACGAGAAGGCCGCCATGATGGGTTCCGCCAAGGCGAGCACTCTCAGCCGCGAGGCCTACTTCCTCGACTACGCCGCGAAAGCGCGGCAGGTCTCCGACGTCGCGCTGATGGTCACCGGCGGCTTCACCAGCGCGCAAGGCATGGCGGAGGCGCTACGCTCCGGCGCGCTGGACGTCATCGGTCTCGGCAGGCCGCTGATCGTCGACCCGGCACTACCCGGACGCCTGCTCGACGGCGAGGACGTCCGCGCCCAGCGCACGGCACCGAAGACCGGCATCCGGCTGGCCGACAGCCTGCTCGAGATCCAGTGGCACACCCAGCAGATGCACCGGGTGGCCGCCGGGAAGCCGGTGGACCGGCGGCTCGGCGCGGTGCGGACGCTAGTACGTGCCGGCGTCGCGGATCCGCTCAACGCTTTCCGGCGGGTCCGGGGCTAGGTAGTAGTCAAGTTCTTCCTTGCGGCTGAACGTGCGGTCGAAACCGACCGCGGCCGCCGCGAGGCCGATGAACAGCACGCCGATCAGCACGCAGTTGAACGCGACACCGCCGTAGCTGTTGATGCCCGGATCGACGAACGGATACGGGTAGAACCCGATGATCGCGCCGCGCACCAGCGTGACCGCGAGCCAGACCAGCGGGTACAGCAGCGACCACCACAGGACCCGCCACGACAGCTGGCCGCGCGGCCCGAACAGCAGCCAGCCCGCGACGCACATCAACGGCGACACCTTGTGCAGCATCGTGTCGGCGAAAACGGCCCAGCCGTGCAGCTCGTAGAGATCGGCGAGCGCGACTTGGAAGACGACCCCGGTCACCGTGATGCCGACGAGACCGGTGAGCCGCAGCACGCCGAACAGCGTCGAGCGGCCCGCGACACCGAGCGCGAGCAACAGGCTGCCGACGCCGACCAGGATGTTCGAGTCGATGGTGAAGAAGGCCAGCAGGTTGGCCACCCGGCCGGCCGGAGTGTGGAAGGTGCCGCCGGTGGTGCCCGCGGAGACCGGGATCTGGGCGGCGAGACCGGCGATCACCACCAGCGCCGTCGCGCCGAACCAGGCACGCGCGATCTTGGAAGCCTGCATTCGCCTACTTTATGGGTGATCGGGTGGGGACGTCCCGTCACCACCGCATGCCGCCACTCGATCGGGGGCGGGACGCCGCCGGGGCTTCCCGGCCATCGGGTCATATCGTGGGAAGCGATGGACGTCGAGCGGAGGCCCGGACGCCGCGGCCGGGTCGCGCGGGGTCCGGCGGAGGACAGTGGACCCGTCGCCGAGTTCGCGCGGCGGCTTTGGGAGCTGAAACGGGCCGCCGGTGACCCTTCCTACGACCGCATGCGCGACGAGTACGGCGCGCTCGCGTCGAAGTCCGCGCTTTCGGCCGCCGCCCGCGGAGAGCGGCTGCCCAGCTGGGAGACGGTCTGGGAGTTCGTTCGCGTGCTGGCCGCCGGGGTGCTCGGCGGTGACGAGGACGAGGTCCGGCACGAATGGCGCGGTGCCTGGGAACGCGCCCGGGACGCGCTGGCCGCCGGTGCCGTGCCCGAACCCGCTCCGGAGCGTTCGCGCCGGACGGCGTTCCTGCTCGCCGGAGCCGTGGCGGTCGTCCTCGTCGCGGCGCTGGTGTTCGTCTTCGCCGCGCCGTTCGGTGCCGAGCCCGCCGCCCCGGTCGGCGACGCGTCGGAGTTCGTCGCCGACGTCACCGTGCCCGACGGCAGCGAGGTCGCGGCGGGCTCGACCTTCGTGAAGACCTGGGAGTTCCGCAACGCGGGAACGGTCGGATGGGTCGGCCGCTATCTGGTCCGCGCCGGTTCGTTCGGGAACCCCGGCGAATGCGGCACCCCCGAACGCGTGCCCGTTCCGCAGACCGCGCCCGGTGAGCGGGTGCGCGTCTCCGTCGAGGTGCGTGCGCCCGATGCGCCCGGGCATTGCCAGGTGTACTGGAAGATGGCCGACGAACAAGGGCACATCCTGCTGCCGAACGTCCGCGCGGTGTTCTTCTCGGTCCGCGTCATTTGACCACCCGTGCCGATGGCCAAAGCGCTGACCTGCGTGGACAGTGATTTCTCGGCCATGGCCATTTCGCGGCCGTGAATCGCTTCCGGTGTCGCTTCGGCGGCCCTTAACGTCATCGGCGTCCGGGAATTCCGGATGGGGATTTTCCGAAACACTCTCACTTTATTTGCGGAAAGGGAATCCATGCGTCCGTACGTCAAGGTCGCCGCACTGGCCGGGGCCGCGCTCACCGTGGCGCTCCTGCCGGCCACCGCCGCGCAAGCGGCTCCGGCGCCCGTTTCGGGCAGTGATCCGATCATTACCTGCGAATCCGGCTACCACGGCTGGATGCGCCGGGCCGGGAAGGACGCGATCTGCCTCAAGCCGGGCACGCGGACTTG
Organism: Amycolatopsis sp. TNS106; assembly: GCF_019330265.1. Classification (NCBI taxonomy): domain Bacteria; kingdom Bacillati; phylum Actinomycetota; class Actinomycetes; order Pseudonocardiales; family Pseudonocardiaceae; genus Amycolatopsis; species Amycolatopsis sp. TNS106. The sequence goes on from NZ_CP024972.1 coordinate 7,639,112, forward strand.
GGACGTCAAGGTGTTCGAATGCGCCGGGGATCTGACGGTGCACTTCAAGAACGGCCAGAAGGCCTATTGCGGGGGAAACATGAAGATCGGCCTCGATCTGGCCGTCCAGTCCAATGTCGTCAAGACCGTTGTGGGGAACCGATGAAGAAGAAGCTGTTCGCCGTCGTCCCGGTCGCGCTGGCCGGCACCCTGCTGATGGCACCGTCCGCTTCGGCGGCGTCGAAGGTCTGCGAGGGCGGGCCGCTGATGGGCGGGAAGACGAAGGTCGTCGAGGTGAGCGCGGGGCAGAGCATCGACATCACCGTGCACAACCACGACTACCGGGGAATGCTCGTCCAGATCATCGACGACGTCTTCGACAAGGGTCTCTGGAGCGGGGCGATCGCGCCGGGCAAGGAGCGCACGGTCAAGCACGGCGTGCTCGGGGAGCCGCCGGTCTACCACAAGATCCGGTTCGAGGTGACCTCCAACCTGTCGGACAACTACACGTACAAGATCTCTTCGGATCGCTGTTACTGACGCGTTTCGTCACCTGCTTGCGGTCGTCGCGCACGCGAGAGATCGCAAGCAGGTGACTAATCGCCGGGTTTGAGGAGGCCGCGGACGGTGTCGATGGTGTCGGCGTCGGCGGCCTCCTTGTCCGGCCGGTATCGCACGACGCGCGCGAAGCGCAGCGCCAGCCCGCCGGGATAGCGCGTGCTCACCTGAGCCCCGTCGAGTTCGATTTCGACGACGAGCTCCGGCCGCACGTGCACCACCCAGTCCGTGCGGTGGGTCTCGATCTCCTGGAACGTCTTCGTCTGCCAGGCCAGCAGCTCGTCGGTCATGCCCTTGAACGTCTTGCCGACCATGATCGGCGGCCCTCCGTCGGGATCGCGGGCGCCGAGATGCAGATTCGACAGCGTGCCGGTGCGCCTGCCGTGCCCCCATTCCGCCGCGAGCACGACCAGGTCGATCGTGTGCACCGGTTTCACCTTGAGCCACGCGCGCCCTCGGCGGCCGGCCGCGTACGGCGACGCGAGGTCCTTGACCATCACGCCTTCGTGCCCGGCGGCCATCGCCGCTTCCAGCACCGCCTCGGCCGAGGCGGGCGCGATCTCGCCCGGGATGACGTGCTCGCCCGCGACCTGTCGCAGGGCGGCGTTCCGTTCGGACAGCGGCGCGTCCAGCAGGTCGACGCCGTCGAGGTGCAGGCAGTCGAAGAAGTACGGCCGCAGCAACAACGCCTTGACCTGCTCATCGCGGGTGCTGCCGAACCGGCTCATCGTCTCCTGGAACGGCCTCGGCCTGCCCTCGTCGGTCAGCGCCAGGGTCTCGCCGTCGAGCACCACCGACGTGCAGGGCAGGGAGCGCACCAGATCCACCAGCTCGCCGACACTGCCGGTGATCTCCCGCAGCGTCCGCGTGTAGACGTGCACCTCGTCGCCTTCGCGGTGGACCTGGATCCGCGCACCGTCCATTTTGTACTCGACGAGCGACTCGGCGTGCTCGGTGATCGCCTCGTCCAGCGATTCCGCCGGGGACGCCAGCATCGGCCGGATCGGCCTGCCCAGGGCCAGTTTGAACTCCGCCAGCCGCTCCTGACCGCCGGTCATCGCGGCCAGGCCCGTCACCGGGAGCTGTCCGGACAGCATGAACGCCCGCCGGACGTCTTCGGCCGGGATCCCGGACGCCGCCGCGATGGCGTCCACCATGATCCCTTCGAGCGCGCCCTGCCGGAGCTCGCCGGTGAGCAGCCGGATCAGGAAGTCCTGCTCCTCCTTGGTCATCTTGCCGAACAACGCCCGCAACGTCTCCGCGCGCAGCTTCACCGAACCCGAACCCGACGCCGCCCCCACCGTGCCGAGTGCCGTGTCGACCTCGGCCACGGTCAACGACGGCTCGGCGGCCGGGGCAGTCTTCAGCTCGGCCAGTGTCCGCCACCCGGCGCCGATGCGGCCCTGCGTCGGCTGCCCGGTGAGGAACGCGATGACCGCGGGCAGTTCCAGCTCGCCCGCGGCGCGCAGGACCGCGGCCAGGGTGGCGATCTTCGCCTTCCTGGACCTCGTGGCGGCCAGTTCGGCCGACGCGGTCACCACCTCGGTGAGCAACATGGGTCCATCATGGACCCCGGCACCGACAGTTTCGCGCCGAGCGGGTTCAGGCGTGCGCGGGATCGGCGACCCAGCTGGCGAGCAGGCGGAGCGCGCGTTCGCTGTCGGAGCCGGGCTCGGCGGTGTAGATCACCAGGGCCTGGTCCGGATCGGCGGGCAACCGCAGCGTCTCGTAGCGCAGCCGGAGTTCACCCACCACCGGGTTGATCATCACCTTCCACGCGTGCGCCTTCTCGCGCACGGTGTGCTTCGCCCACAGCTTGCGGAACTCCTCGCTGCCGAGGGAGAGTTCGCCGACCAGCTGGGCGAGGTACGGGTCGTCCGGATACTTCCCGCTCTCGGACCGCAGGTTCGCGACGATCTCCTTCGCCACGGTCTCCCACTCGGGATGCAGCTCGCGGGCGCTCTCGTCGAGGAAGAACATCTTCGGGATGTTGCGCTCGCCGGGACGGCAGGCGGCGAAGTCGAAGGAAAGCGCGGCTCCGAGCGAATTCCAGGCCAATACGTCCAGATAGCGGCCGAAGACGAACGCAGGGGACTGGATCGCGTTCAGCATCAGCTGCAGTTCCGGCCGGATCCGCTGTGCCCGCGGCCGCGCGACGCGCCTGCCCTTCGGGGCGGCGAGGTTGCGCAGGTAAGTCTCCTCGTCGCGGTGCAGGCGCAACGCCCGGCTCAGCGATTCGAGGACGGAATCGGACACGTTGCGCGCGCGGCCCTGCTCCAGGCGTGTGTAGTAGTCGACGCTGATCCCGGCCAGCTGCGCCAGCTCCTCGCGCCGGAGCCCGGCGACCCGCCGCTGGTTGAACCCGGTCGGCAGGCCGAGGTCCGCCGGGTCCAGCGCGGCCCTGCGTGCCTTGAGGAAGTCGCCCAGTTCGGCCGTCTCGGTCATGCCGTCGAGTATTCCGGACCGCACGGGGTGTGTGCCTGGTCCTGACAGACCCAGGCCGGCCGGACGTGGTGGTGTCGCGAAAGCCACTCTCGGGACATCTGATGTCCCGAAAGTGGCTTTCGCGACACGGCTGCGGAGGCCGAGCGGGTGGGCGCGAGCGGCGTGCTGTTGGGCCGATCGCCTGTCCCCAATGTGGCATTGGAGACGCTCAGTGTCCCCAATGCCACATTGGGGACATCTCACCCGAGCACCGCACTGGCCAACTTATGGTCCTGTCCAGAAAGCCCGATTTGGCTCTTCGGTATGGACCATAAAGCCGTCATCGTGAAGGCATGGACAACGAACGAAGAGGCGTGACGATCGGCGTACTGGGGGTGCTGATCGTCGGCGCGTCCGTGCCGGTGACGGGGATGCTCGACGGGTATCCGGTGATCACCGGGCAGGCGCTGCGGTACGCGCTGGCGGGACTTCTCCTGCTGGCGTGGGCGCGGCTGAGCGGGCGCCCGTTGCCGTTGCCGGGCGCCCGCGACGTGCCGTCGCTGCTCGCCCTCGCGGCGACCGGGATGATCGGGTTCCAGGCCTGCCTGCTGTTCGCGCAGCGCTATGCCGAGCCGGGCCTGGTCGCCGCGTTCCTCGGTGGCACGCCGCTCGTGCTCGCGCTGGCGGGCCCGCTGGCCAAGGGGAAGCGGCCTTCGTGGGCGCCGGTGACCGGCGCGGTGCTCGCCGGACTCGGCATCGCCGTGCTGTCCGGTGGCGGCGCTGCGCGCTGGCAAGGGCTGGTGCTCGCGGCGTTGGCCATGGTGTGCGAAGCGCTCTTCACGCTGCTCGCCGTCGGCGTGCTCGAGAGGATCGGGCCGTTGGCGACCGCGACCTGGGGGTGTTTCGCCGCGGGGGCGGGCGGCGCTGTCGTCGGGACGATCGCCGACCCGTCCGGCGCCTGGGCGTGGCCGGACGGACGTGAACTGATCGCGCTCGGCTACCTGACGGTCGTGGTCACCGCGATCGCGTTTCTTCTTTGGTACTCGGCGGTTTCGGCGCTGGGCGCGGATCGGGCCGGCGTGCTGGTCGGGCTGATGCCGGTCTCCGGTCTCGCCGTCTCCCTCCTGTTGGGTATGCAGGATTTCCGTGTCTCCCAAGTGATCGGAGTCGCGCTGGTGTCCTCAGGCGTCGTGATCGGCCTGCGCCGCCGCGAGCTCGGCGAGCCTGGCGCATTTGACGTCGAAGTGCTCGACGACGTCGCCGCCGATGATCGTGACCATGACCGAGCGCAGCGGCCCGCCCATGGTGACCTCCTGGACGAATTCCGTCCCGCCGCCGACCTCGGTCAGACGCAGGGTGATTTCCAGGGCGCCGAAAGGAATCGGCTGCCGGACGGCGATCTCGCCGTGCTGAATCAGGGACGTGATCGTGAAGGGCTCGGCGACCCGTGAGTGCACGCGGCCGCGGAATCCGTTCGGTACGAGGAAACCGGTCGTGCCCACCGCGGCGGGCCCGTGCAATTCGACCCTGTCGAGGTCGGGATCCCAGTCGGGCCACCGGGTGAAGTCGGCCAGCGGCGCCCAGAGGGCGGCCGGGGAGAAGGGGAGTATTTCGCGGGACGTCCTGGTCCAGGTCATACCCGGACGATATACGGAACTGTCAGTCTCGTAAAATGTGGGCATGGCGAGAGGCAGGCCGAGGGAAGAAGGAATCGACGACGCGGTTCGCGAGGCCGTGCGGGCGCTGCTGACCGAAACCGGTTACCAGCGCTGCACGATCGACGCGGTCGCGGCGCGGGCGGGCGTCGGCAAGGCGGCGGTGTACCGGCGGTGGCGGTCCAAGGCGGAACTCGTGTTCGCCGCGGTGGTCCATCCCGTCGAGCTCGAACCGCCGTCGGACACCGGCTCGCTGCGGGGGGACGTGGGCGCTGTCCTCGAAGTGATCCAGTCCTCTTTGGACAGCGTGGAACTCCGGCAGGCGCTGCCTTCGCTGCTCGCCGACGTCCGGGCGGATCCGGCGCTCGAAACGCGGTTCGGGGAGGTGTTCCTCGGCCGTGAACGCGGATATCTGGTCCAGATGCTGGATCGGGCCGTCACGAGAGGGGAACTCTCGCGACGGCCCGATCCGGCTTTCGTGCACGCGATCCTGCTCGGCCCGGTGCTGACGTGGCTGCACCTGTTCACCGAGACGCCGCCTTCGGGTGGGCTGGCGGCTTCGCTCGCCTCACCGCTCCACGCGGCTGTGGTCGCTCTCGGCGCTTAGCGGCCTCCGCGCGCCATGCGGAGTACGTCGAGGGCCTCGTCCAGCTGGGCTTCGGTGAGCTTGCCGTTCGCGACGTGGCCGCGTTCGATCACGACCTCGCGGATCGTCTTCAGCTCCTTGAGCGCCTGCTTCGCGATGGCGGCGGCCTCTTCGTAGCCGATGTACTTGTTGAGTGGCGTCACGATCGACGGCGAGCCCTCGGCGTACTCGCGCGCGCGGTCCGCGTTCACCGTCACGCCCGCGAACACCTTGTCCGCCAGCAGCCGGGAGACGGCCGCGAGCAGCCGCGCCGATTCGAGCACGTTGCGCGCGATCACCGGCAGGTTCACGTTGAGCTGGAAGTTGCCCGCCGCGCCCGCGAAGGCCACCGCCGCGTCGTTGCCGATCACCTGGGCGACCACCTGCAGGGTCGCCTCCGGGATCACCGGGTTCACCTTGCCCGGCATGATCGACGAACCCGGCTGGAGATCCGGCAGCGCCAGCTCGGCGAGCCCGGTGCGCGGGCCCGAACCCAGCCAGCGCAGGTCGTTCGCGATCTTGTTCAGCGACACCGCGACCGTGCGCAGATGCCCGGACGTCTCGACGACGCTGTCCTGCGTCGCCTGCGCCTCGAAGTGGTCACGCGCCTCGGTCAGCGGAAGACCGGTCACCGAAGCCAGTTCTTGCGAGACCGCCGCGCCGAAGCCCTCGGGCGCGTTCAGCCCGGACCCGACCGCGGTCCCGCCGATCGGCAGCTCACCGAGCCGCGGCAGCCCCGACTTGAGCCGCTCGACCCCGAACCGGACCTGCGACGCCCACGCGCCCGCCTCCTGGCCGAAGGTGATCGGCACGGCGTCCATCAGATGCGTGCGGCCGGACTTCACGATGTCCGCCCATTCGCCCGCACGTGTCTCGATCGCGGCGGCCAGGTACTCCAGCGCCGGGATCACGTCGGACAGGACGGCCTCCGTCGCGGCGACGTGGATCGTCGTCGGGAAGGTGTCGTTCGAGGACTGCGAGGCGTTGACGTGGTCGTTCGGGTGCACGTCGCGGCCAAGGGCCTTCGACGCGAGCGTGGCGATGACCTCGTTGGCGTTCATGTTCGACGAGGTCCCGGAACCCGTCTGGAACACGTCGATCGGGAAGTGCGCGTCGTGCTTGCCCTCGGCGACCTCGTCCGCGGCCTTCGCGATGGCCTCGGCGACCTCGGCGTCCAGCACGCCGAGCCGCGCGTTGACCCGTGCCGCGGCGGCCTTCAGCAGGCCGAGCGCGCGGATCTGGGCGCGTTCCAGGCCCCGGCCGGAGATCGGGAAGTTCTCGACGGCGCGCTGCGTCTGCGCGCGGTAGAGGGCGTCGACGGGGACGCGCACCTCGCCCATGGTGTCGTGTTCGATCCGGTATTCCTGTTCAGCCATACCCCAAGTCTCGCGCAGCGCCCCGTAGCGCGCTCCGTGTCTTTCGGCACGCGAGGGCTAGGATCGAATGTGTTCTCGATCACGCCGCCCACCACCGGCCGGGAGAGTGCCGAATGAGCGAGTCCGCTGGGGAAACGTCGTACGACCTCGTCATCATCGGGGCAGGTCCGACGGGTCTGTTCGCCGCCTACTACGCGGGATTCCGCGGCCTTTCGATGGCCGTCGTGGATTCACTGCCGGAGGCGGGCGGGCAGGTCACCGCGATGTATCCCGAGAAAATGATCTACGACGTCGGCGGGTTCGCCGAGGTCCGTGGCCGCGATCTGGTGCGGGGCCTGCTCGATCAGGCCGCGCCGTTCAAACCCGCGTATCTGCTCGGGCGCAAGGCCGAGAAACTCGAAAGCGTCGACGGCGGCGTCACCATCACGCTCGACGGCGGGCAGACCCTGCGCGCCGGCGCCGTGCTGATCACCGCCGGGATCGGCGAGTTCACCCCGCGGCCGCTGCCCGCCGGTGACGGCTGGCTCGGCCGCGGCATGGTCCATTTCGTGCCTTCGTTGAAGGTGCACGAAGGGCAGCACGTGGTCGTCGTCGGCGGCGGGGACTCGGCGTTCGACTGGGTGCTCGCGCTGCATCCGGTCGCCGCGAGCGTCACCCTCGTGCACCGGCGCGCGAAGTTCCGCGCGGCCGAGTCGATCGTGCGGCAGGCCCGGGAACTCGGCGTGCGGATCGTCACCGACGCCGAAGTCACCCGGTTCCTCGACCGCGACGGCGCGCTGGCGGAGGTCGAGGTCCAGGTCAAGGGCTCCGAACCCGAGATCCTGCGCGCCGACACGGTCGTCGCCGCGCTCGGCTTCACCGCCGATCTCGGGCCGATCGAAAGCTGGGGACTCCAGATCGACCACCGCGCCATCGCCGTCGACTCGACCATGGCGACCCCTCGGGAGCGGGTGTACGCGGCGGGCGACGTCGCGGCGTATCCGGGGAAGGTGAAGCTGATCGCGACCGGATTCGGGGAAGCGGCGACGGCGGTGAACAACATCGCGGTCATGCTGGACCCGGACGCGCATCTGTTCCCGGGGCACTCCAGTAACGCGGAGTAGCGCGTGCCATGAAGGGCCTTTCATCGCAAGATTTGCTATGAAAGGCCCCTTCATTGCACTTCAGGCGGGCGTAGGCGGCGTGATCTTCTCCGCGATCCACTGCGCGTACGCCACCACCGAAGTAGCGATCGACGGCGACGTCGCGCATACCGGATCCGCGTTGCCCGGACGGCTGATCACGCCCAGCAGCACCCATTTCTCGTCGACCTTGGCGATCTCCGGCCCGCCGGAGTCGCCGTAGCACGAGCCCGTGTTCCCGCCGGGATTGTCGGTGCACAACTCGACGGCGCCGTCGAACTTCGCGGTGCAGCGCACGCCTTCGACGATCTTCGTGTCCAGCTGCTGCAGCTTCGCCGGTCCCTTGCCACAGCCCGAAGTCGGGCACGTCTGGCCCCAGCCGAGCAGCCGCGTCGGCGTCCCGGGCGCCACGACGGCCCCGATCGTGATCGGCGCGGCCTTCACCGGGGCGGCCAGCCGCACCAGGGCGAGATCACCGCCCGCGTGCTCGGGCTCGGGGTTGTAGGACGGGTTCACGACGACCTCGGCGAGCTTCGCGGTTTCGCCGCCCTGGGTGTTGTCGGTGCTGCCGATCCGCGCGCTCAGGTTCGCCGGGTTCTTGCCCTCGACACAGTGCCCGGCCGTCACCAGCCAGTCCGCCGCGATCAGCGTCCCGGCGCAGAAAGCCTTGCCGGAGGCCGAATGCAGGGACGCGATGAACGGATACGGCTCGTCGGCCTCTCTGCCGCCGACGAGGTCGCCCGCGCCCGTGGCCTGCCCGGCCGGCGTGAGGACCATCGCCGCGAGCAGGACCACGAGCACGCGCTTCAGCACGGATTCTCCTTAGGGGAGCGGGGGGACTACGTCGTCTTCCAGCGAATCGTCGAGGTGGCCGTCGAAGTTGACGGACGAGTACGAGCGGAGCTTGGTCAGCCGGTGGTAGCCGTCGATCATCCGGACCGTGCCGGACTTCGAGCGCATCACGATCGACTGGGTCGTCGCGCCGCCCGCGCGGTAGTGCACGCCGCGCAGCAGGTCGCCGTCGGTGACGCCGGTGGCGCAGAAGAACACGTTGTCACCGCGGACGAGGTCGTCGTTGCCGAGCACGCGGTCGAGGTCGTGGCCCGCGGCCAGCGCCTTCTCGCGCTCCGCGTCGTCCTTCGGCCACAGGCGGCCCTGCAGTTCGCCGCCGAGGCACTTCATCGCGCAGGCCGCGATGATGCCTTCGGGGGTGCCGCCGATACCGAGCAGCATGTCGACACCGGTGCTCGGCCGGGCCGCGGCGATCGCGCCCGCGACGTCGCCGTCGGAGATGAAGCGGATCCGGGCGCCCGCCTCGCGGACCTCCTTGATCAGCTTTTCGTGCCGCGGCCGGTCGAGGATGCACACGGTGACGTCGGAGACGCTGGAGTTCTTGGCCTTCGCGACCCGGCGGATGTTCTCCGCGATCGGGGCGGCCAGGTCGACCTTGCCCGCGGCGTCCGGGCCGACGGCGAGCTTCTCCATGTAGAACACCGCGGACGGGTCGAACATCGCGCCGCGTTCGGCGACCGCGAGCACGGCGAGCGCGTTCGGCATGCCCTTGGCCATCAGGGTCGTCCCGTCGACCGGGTCGACCGCGACGTCGCAGTCCGGCCCGTCGCCGTTGCCGACCTCTTCCCCGTTGAACAGCATCGGGGCTTCGTCCTTCTCACCCTCGCCGATGACGACGACACCGCGCATCGACACGGTCGAGACCAGCTGGCGCATCGCGTCCACGGCGGCACCGTCCCCGCCGATCTTGTCCCCGCGCCCCACCCAGCGGCCCGCGGCCATCGCGGCGGCTTCGGTCACTCGGACCAGTTCCATCGCGAGGTTGCGGTCGGGCGCTTCAGGGCGTCGAGAAGAGCTGGCGGACGAGGTGGGGGTGGGCATGAGGCCTCCCGGGTCAGGAACTCGGCGGGGTCCCAGTCTCTCAGATACCCACGGCGGTTCGGTGGCGCAGGAGCATGGTGAACGTCACTGACCGTTGCCGGTCTCGTCCTCGACGGAAGACAGCGCCGCCTCGATCCGCTCCCGCGCGCCTTCGAGGTGGTGTTCGCAGACCTTCGCCAGCTGCTCGCCCTTCTCCCACAGGGCGAGCGACTGTTCCAGGGACAGCCCGCCCGCTTCGAGCTCGCGGACGACCTCGACGAGCCTGTCGCGGGCCTGTTCGTAGCCGAGTTCGGCGGTCTCGCTCACGCTGTGCTTCCTTCTACCGGACGTCGGTGCTTGCCGATACCCGCGCACACTACCGCGCCGGCCATGGCGTTGTCGTAACCCACGAAGGCGAGAGCGAACTCTTGACCGTCACCCTCCGCGATCGCCGTGACGAGGTTCTCCTGGGCCCGTGCCACCCGTTTGCGGTGCACGGTGCCGTCCGCGAACCACCATCGGGTGCCGACGTGCTCGGCCGTCGCTTCGGAGAGTTTGCGCAGCTGGGCGTCGAGACTCCGCTTCGTCGAAACCGGTGCCGATGAGCCCTCGGCGGAAAAGAGTGCCTCGGCCTGGCATCCCGCGAGCAGCACCGTCCAGCACTCGCCGGCCGCGCGGTCGGTCAGCAACGCGTTCCGCAGCACCTCGGGCGCGTCGGCACGTCTCGCGGCGTCGATGGTCAAAGGCAGGAAACTCGCCGTCAACGCTCCTCCTCCGGCGTACCCGACACGACGGCGCCGAGCGCGCCGTCGACCACGCGGACGCGCAGTTTCGCGCCGTCCGCGACTTCGGAGACGGACCGGAGTACCTGGAGGTTGCCTTCCGCGTCGGTGTACTGCACCACGGCGTAGCCGCGTTCGAGGGTCGCCGCCGGGCCGAGCGCGGTCAGCCGCGCGCGGGCGCTGGCGATCTCCGCCTGGTCCTTCGCGAGCAGGGTGAGCATCGCCCGCCGCCCGCGCTCGCGGTGGATCCCGACGTCGTCCGAGCGCCGCTGGATCGGGCCGAGCGGATCGGCGAGCACGGGACGGCTGCGCATCTGGTTCAGCAGCCTGACCTGGGTGTCCACCCAGCCGTGCAGCGCGCGGCGGCCGCGATCACGCATCTGGTGGACGCGCTGGGTCTCCTCGCGCACGTCGGGCACGATCCGCTTGCTGGCGTCGGTCGGCGTCGAACAGCGGAGATCGGCGACGTGGTCGAGCAGCGGGGTGTCCGGCTCGTGCCCGATGGCGCTGACCACCGGTGTCCCGGCCGCGGACACGGCGCGGCACAGCGCTTCGTCGGAGAACGGCAGCAGGTCTTCCACGCTGCCGCCGCCGCGCGCGATCACGATGACGTCGACGTCCGGGTCACGGTCCAATTTGGACAGTGCCTGGAGGATCTGGGGGACGGCCAGCGAACCCTGCACGGCGGTGTTGATCACCTTGAACGCGACATGCGGCCAGCGGGACTGCGCGTTCACCAGCACGTCGCGTTCGGCGGCGGACGCGCGGCCGGTGATCAGCCCGATTCCCTTGGGCAGGAAAGGGATCTTGCGTTTGCGCTCCGGCGCGAACAGGCCCTCGGCGGCCAGCAGCCGCCGCAGTCGCTCGATCCGGGCGAGCAGTTCGCCGATGCCGACCGCCCGGATCTCGTTGGCGCGCAGGCTCAGCGAACCGCGGTTCATGAAGAACGTCGGCTTCGCGTGCACCACGACGCTCGCGCCCTCGCGCAACGGAGGTTCGATCGTGCGCAGCAAGCCCATCGGGCAGGTCACCGACATCGAGACGTCCGCCGACGGGTCACGCAGCGTCAGGAACGCGGTGTTGGTGCCCTGCCGGGCCGAGATCTGCGTGACCTGACCTTCGACCCAGACCGCGCCGAGCCGGTTGATCCACTCGCCGACCTTGCGGGCGACCGTGCGGACCGGCCACGGGTTTTCGGCGGTGGTGGACGGACCCGCCGCCACGGAGGTGGGTTCGGCGCTCACTGGCCTTCCGCGCTGTCGCCGTCGCCGTCGGCCTTCTTCACGTTCCCGATGCGGCGCGCGAGCATGCCGACGAACGACGGCCTGTCGGCGTTCGCGCGTTCGTAGGCCAGCAGCTCTTCCAGCTGCGCGAGGTCGAACCGGCGCAGGCGGGCGCGCAGCTGCGGCAGGGTGAGCGTGTCGTAGTCGTCCAGCCCGGCTGGCTTCGCATCGACGAGTGCCGCGGAACTGTCGAACTCGCCGTCGGCGTGGTCCTCGGCGAGCGCGCGCTCCTCCTCGGCCCACGGGTCCTCGGTGAGGGCTTCGAGGTCGTGCAGGTGCCCGTTCGTCTCGGCGCGCGGTTCGGGCACCTCGGCGTCTTCCCTCAGCGGGACGACGCACGAGTCGCGTTCGTAGCGGCGTTCGCCGACGTCCGGCGGGAGATCCTCGTCGAAGGTGGCCCAGCTCGGCGTGTCCTCGACCGGGCGAAGGCCCGACAGCGCGTCGTCGCCCTTGATCGCGAGTTCGGTGACGTGCTGCTGCAAACGCATGGAGAACTGGAGCACCTGGCTGACCACCGTGACGGGGAGCCCGGTGAGCTGCTGGGGAAGTTCGCGAACCCGCTCGGCGGTGGTGACGGCGAGGCCCGCGGCGACCCGGAGGGGGAGCGGGAGAGGCTTCATGTGTCTAGCCTGCCGTATTTGGTCCATCCTGCCCAACCGAACGGGTGGGTCGGCTCACCGGACGTGACTCCACGCACATCCTTTCGAGGGGTTCCCTGGTCACCTGAACGTGAGTGCGAGGAGCCCCCGGGGTAGCCCGTACCCTGGGGGTCATGAGTTCTGCGAGTCCCGGAATCACGCCCGCCGGCAGTCCGACGATCACCGAGTCCGGTGTGCCGGCAGGTGGCAAACGTGTCCTGCTCGCCAAGCCACGCGGCTACTGCGCGGGTGTCGACCGCGCGGTCATCGCCGTCGAAAAGGCGCTCGAGCTCTACGGCGCACCGGTGTACGTGCGCAAGGAGATCGTGCACAACCGGCACGTCGTGGAGACCCTGCGCGAACGTGGCGTGATCTTCGTCGACGAAACCTCCGAGGTGCCCGAGGGCGAATTGGTGGTGTTCTCCGCGCACGGCGTCTCGCCCGCGGTGCACGCCGAGGCCGCCGAGCGCAACCTGCGGACCATCGACGCGACCTGTCCGCTCGTGACGAAGGTGCACAAGGAAGTCAACCGGTTCGCGAAGGACGACTACGACATCCTGCTGATCGGTCACGAAGGCCACGAAGAGGTCGAAGGCACGGCCGGCGAGGCGCCCGACAAGGTGCAGCTCGTCGACACCGCCGAAGACGTCGACAAGGTCGAGGTCCGCGATCCGTCGAAGGTCATCTGGCTGTCGCAGACCACCCTTTCGGTGGACGAGACCATGGAGCGCGTCGATCAGCTGCGGGACAAGTTTCCCGGCTTGGCCGACCCGCCCAGCGACGACATCTGCTACGCCACCACGAACCGCCAGGTCGCGGTCAAGGCCATGGCCGCCGAATGCGACCTGGTCCTGGTGGTCGGCTCGACTAACTCATCCAACTCGAAGCGGCTGGTCGAGGTCGCGCTGAAGGCGGGGGCGCGCGCGTCGCACCTGGTCGACTTCGCGCACGAAGTCGACGAAGCGTGGCTCGAAGGCGTCGAGACCGTCGGCGTCACCAGCGGCGCTTCGGTGCCGGAGGTGCTGGTCATGGACCTGCTGGCGTGGCTGGCCGAGCGTGGCTGGGGCAACGTCGACGAGGTCACCACGGCCAACGAGAAGATCGCGTTCGCGCTGCCGCACGAGCTGCGCAAGGCCGGCAAGGCCTGACGCCCGCTACGCGAAAGGGCCGTCCGAGGAGTTCCTCGGGCGGCCCCTTCTTTTGATCGGCTCAAGCGCTGGTCAGCGGCTCAAGTGGTAGCAAAGGTCCCTTGCTTCACCGCTCGTCGTCCCACGGGCGGCGGCGCGGCGGCTGCCCGCCACGGCGTGGGTCGTCCGCGCGCGGCGGACGGCGGCGCGGGGCACCGGGGGCGCTTTCGCCACGGGGGTCGCGACGGCGCGGTTCGCCGTCTTCCGGCGGACGCGGCCGCCGGGGCTGACGTCCCGGGGGAGGCGGTTTGCGGGCGCCGGGTTCGGCGTCGCGGCGGGGGCGGCGCTCGTCGTCGACCGGGCGGCGGCGGGGCGGCGCACCGTCACGCGGCGCGCCGTCTCGCGGAGCACCGCGGCGGGAAGGCGGAGGCGGGGTCTGGCCGGTCCGGGACGCGGGACGGCCACGGCCCGGAGCGGCGGCCGCGGCGGGCCGTGCGGCGGGTTTGCCCTCGTCACGACGTTCCGGTTTGGTACCCGGCTTCACCTTCACCGGAGCGTCGGGGTCGCGCTCGCGGTAGATCCGGAACATGCCGATCGCCAAGGTGACACCGGTGGTGATGGCCATCGTCGGGAAGCCGTTGATCAGCGGCGTGCCGACGTCGAAGGCTCTCGACAGCAGGTCCGTGCCCTTGCTGCCGTCCGAGGTCAGGAGGATGACCCCCGGGACGGTCACGGCGAGGACCAGCGGCGGCTGCACCATCGGGCCGAACAGCCCGCGGCGCTGGACGGCCACCACGGCGGCCACCGCGCCGAGCGCGTAGCACGCCTTGAACAGCAGGCCCAGGTCCTTCTGCATCATCATGTCGACGAAGGCGCCAAGGATGGCGAGCCCGAAGCCCACCAGGACGGCCGCCCACCAGGGCAGCCCTCGCCTGGCGCCGACGAGCGGACGCTCGTCCCAGGCAACGGGGACGTCGTCGGCATCAGGATCGCTCTGGCGATCGCGAATCGCGGTCACAGGCCCCACCGTATATCCAAGCTGCGGGCATACCGCCAACAGGCGGTGTGTCTATCGCCTGGTAGTGGTCATTCCGGACCACCCGGACGGACTGTCGGGTGCTTACCGGAAGTACTACGAGTGAGGGACGGGCAAGGTTGCCGGGCCCGGCGAAATGGAGCCTCCGATTCCGGAAGCCGCAGGTAGTAGAGGTGCGGTTCGCATCCGGCCTCGTGAGTGGTTAGGACGGTTCTAACCGTCCTAACCACTCACGAGGCCGGGCCGCTGCGGGACTGGGCCTTTCCCCGGCTGGCTACTCGACGTGCTTGGTGGACGCTTGAGTGTCACCGCGGGTGAGGGGTGTGTGGGAATAGGGACGTTGCACGTCCCTATTCCCACACACCCCTCTCAGACCACTCACGGCGGGACTGTGTGGATTTCTGGTCGTCCAACGCACCAAAATCCACACAGTGGGCGTCGCACGGTCGCTGACCTGCCCTGACGCTCCTAGCGACACGTCTTGCCATGGGCACCCGCCAGCGCAGCACCGTCCTGACCACTCACGAGGCCGGGAGTTCGTCCGCCTTCCTGATCAGGGGGACCGGCGCGGGGCTGCCCGCGGCGTCGGTCAGCGGCGCGACCGTGCTCCGGAAGCTCTCGAGCGCTTCCAGCTCGCGTCGCCGGGCCGAGATGAAACGCTGCAGGTGGGTGCTCGACAGGTTCAGCGCGTCGACCGCGTTGCCCGCGGCCCGGTGCGCGGCCGCGGCGCCCGCCCGGACCTGCTCGACGTCCTCGACCAGCGCCCGTTCGGTCGCGGCGAACAACGCGGCGGAGGCCAGTACGGCGAACCCCGTCGGCCCGCAGAGGAAGACCCGCCGATCCAGCATCCAGCGCAGCAGCTCCGGGTCGGTGTCCAGCGCGGCGACCACGGCCGCGTCGGACGGGACGAACATGATCGTCCCGTAGATCGCGTCGGCCCAGCGCTGGTAGCCCTTGCCCGCCAGCTCGGCGGCCCGCGACCGGAGCTGCCGGACGTGGACGCGCAGCGCGTCCAGCCGTTCTTCGGGGTCGTCGGTCTCGACGGCCTCGGCCCAGCAGGCCATGCTCGCCTTCGCGTCCACCGGAACGGTCCGGCCGCCGCCGACCCGCAGCACCATGTCCGGTTTCGCGGCGCCGCCGCCCGCCAAGTCCGTCTGCAGCGTGAAGTGCAGCTCCTCGCGGAGCCCGAGCGCGCGTGCGGTCTCCAGGAGCACTTGCTCGCCCAGCTCGCCCCGGCCGCTGATCGAGGCGAACGCGACCTCGTACCGGCGCAGCGCGAGCTGCTGCTGATCGGCTTTCGCCCGCTCGGCCGCGACCTGTTTCGCCGCCGCGTCCGCCCTCCGCATGCCGTCGTTGTACAGCCGCCACAACAGCGCGACGGCCGCGAGCAGCAGCAACGCGAGCACGACGGCCGCGGTGGTGATCACCGTCGCCACCGGTACCTCCCCTCCGGATCCGAGTCGGAGGACATCATGGCGGAACCCACCGACAAAACCGGAACGGCGCGGTCGCGCTCCGTATCTGACCTGCGCCGTCCCCGGCGTGTCGGAAAGCGCAGTGCCGTCAAGGGCGCGCCTCCCCTCTCCGGCCGGTGCGCGGCCCTACCTTGGGCTGCGTGAAGCTCCTGCACACGTCCGACTGGCATATCGGCCGTACCTTCCACGGCGCCGATCTGCTCGCCGAGCAGGAAACCGTGCTCGGCCACCTCGCCGATCTCGTGGCCGCCGAGTCGGTCGACGTCGTGCTCGTGTCCGGGGACATCTACGACCGCGCGGTGCCCTCGGCGGAGGCCGTCCGCGTGGCCACGACCGCGCTGGGCCGGATCCGTCAGGCAGGCGCGGAACTGGTGATGACGCCGGGCAACCACGACTCCGCACCGCGGCTGGGCGCGTTCGCCGAGTTCGCCGCGGCGGGCGGGCTGCACCTGCGCGCCACGATCGACGGGCTCGCCGAGCCGGTGCTGCTGTCCGACGAGCACGGCGAGGTCGCTCTCTACGGGATCCCGTACCTCGAACCGGAGCCCGCGCGGCACGCCCTCGGCGTGCCCGAGGCCCGAGGCCACACCGGCGTCCTCACCGAGGCGATGCGGCGGGTCCGGGCGGATCTCGCCGGGCGACCGGCCGGAACGCGGTCGGTGGTGCTCGCGCACGCCTTCGTCACCGGCGGCGAGCCGACCGAATCCGAGCGGACCATCGCGGTCGGTGGCGTCGAGCAGGTGCCGGGTTCGGTGTTCGACGGTGTCGACTACGTCGCGCTCGGCCACCTGCACGGCCCGCAGACCCTCGCCGAGCACCTGCGCTATTCGGGCAGCCCGCTGGCGTACTCGTTTTCCGAGACGCGCCAACGGAAATCGGTCTGGCTGGTCGAGCTCGGCGCCGACGGGCTCGCCGAGGTCCGGCGGCACGAACTGCCGGTGCCGCGGCACCTCGCGATGCTGCGCGGAGAACTGGCGGATCTCCTGTCGGACCCGGAGCACGACGGCCTCACCGAACACTTCCTCTCCTGCACGGTCACCGACCGGGTCCGCCCGATCGACGCGATGCGCAAGCTGCGCGAGCGGTTTCCGTACGCCGTGCACATGGACTGGCAGCCGGAGGGCGGGCACGACGGCGCCGCGCTGAAGTACGCCGAAGCCGTCCGCGGGCGATCCGACGTCGAGATCACCCGGAGTTTCCTAGAGGACTGCCGCGGGTCCGCGCCGTCGGAAAGCGAGGAACGGTTGGTGCTGGCGGCGCTGGGCGCGGCGGGCAGGGAGCGCGAAGTATGAGGTTGCACCGGTTGGAGGTCGCCGCTTTCGGCCCGTACGCGGGCCGTGAGGTGGTGGACTTCGACGTGCTCGGCGCCGACGGGCTGTTCCTGCTGCACGGTGACACCGGCGCGGGGAAGACGACACTGCTCGACGCGATCGCGTTCGCGTTGTTCGGCACCGTCCCCGGCGCGCGGGGCGAGGTCAAACGGCTGCGCTGCGATCTCGCCGAGCCCGACCAGGTCACCGAGGTCGTCCTGGAACTGACCGTGCAGGGCCAGCGGATGCGGATCGCGCGCAACCCCGAGTACCAGCGTCCGAAGCGCCGTGGCGAAGGGATGACCCTCCAGCAGGCGAAGGCGGTGCTGAGCTGGGTCGGCACCGTACCCGCCGGACACGTCGCCGAGGGCATCACGCGGATCGACGAGGTCGCGCGCACGGTCGAGCGGCTCATCGGCATGACGCACGAGCAGTTCTTCCAGGTGGTGTTGCTGCCGCAGGGCGAATTCGCGCGCTTCCTGCGCGCGAACACGGCCGAGCGCGAGGAACTGCTGGAGCGGCTTTTCGGCACCGAGCGTTTCTCCGACGTCGAGAACTGGTTCGCGAATCTGCGGGCCGAACGCGGCCGCGAGTTGCAGGCGCGGCAGCAGACACTGCGGGAGTGGGTCGCGCGGTTCGCGCAGGTCGCGGGGCAGGAAGCGCCCGAGGAAGGGCAGTCGGAGTGGGTCGGCGAGGTGCTCGCCGAGTCGGCACGGCGCGTCGCCGAAGCACAGGAGCGCGACACGAAGGCCCGCGCAGCGGCCAAGAAGGCTGAAGTGGCCTGGCAGGAGAACCGGGCCACCGCCGAACGGATCCGCCGGGTGCGCACGGCGTACACGCGGCTGTCGGTGATCGCCGAGCAGGCGGACCAGCGCGCGGAGTGGGCGGAAGAGGTCGAGGCGGCTCATCGCGCGGCGGCTGTCGTCGCGGAGGCGGATCTCCTTGACCGCAGACTGGATCAGCTCGCCGAGGCCGAGGCCACCGAAGCGCTCCGGGCTCAGGAAGTGCCGGACGCGGCGGAGAGTCCGGCCGTCGAGCTTCGCGCTCGCGCCGGCGAGCTGCGGGAAGAGGCGGGGGCACTCGCCGAACTCGTGGCGGAAAGCGAGCAGCAGCAACGGGATCTGGTCCGCCGCGAGCAGCTGAACGCCGCCGCCGATAAGGCGAAGAAGCAGGCTGAGGACTTCGCCGCCGAGCTGGGCGCGGCGCCGGAGAAGGTCGCGTCGTTGCGAGCCGAAGCGGCCGCGGCCGCCGAAGCCGAAGCGAAGCTCGACGGCGCCCGCGCTCGTGTCGACGAGCTGACCGCGCTGGCTCGCGACGCCGAAGAGGTACCCAAGACAGGGCAGGCCGTCGAGCGGGCACGCGCTGCGGTCAGCGAAGCCGTTGACGGCCATCAGCAAGCCCGCCAGCACCGGCTGGATCTGCGGGAACGGCGTCTCGAAGGAATGGCGGCCGAACTCGCCGCCGGTCTCCACGCGGGCGAGGACTGCCCGGTCTGCGGGTCGGCGGAACACCCGTCGCCGGCGACGCACACCGGCGGTTTGGTCGATCCGGCGGACGAACGCCGCGCCGAAGCCGCGGAGCAGCAGGCGCACGCGCGGCGTGAGAAGACGACAGCCGCGTTGCAGGAGGCGGAAAACCGCCTGACCATCCTGGTCGAGCGGTTGGGAGAGCACACCGCCGAGACATTGCGGGCCAGGCTCGCCGAAGCGCGCGACCTGGTCGCCACGCTGTCGGAGGCGGCTCGCCGGAAGCCCGCTCTCGAGACGCGGATCCTCGAACTGGAACGGAAGATCGAGCTGCTGACCGAGCAGCACGGGGCGGCCGAACGCCGCGCGGTCGAGGTCGCGACCGAGGTGCGCGGGCTGACCGAGCGGCTGGCCGAGCGCGAACGCCGGTTGGAGGCCGCGCGCGGCGAGTTCGCCGACGTCGCCGCCCGTCGGCGTCATCTGCTCGGCTTCGCGACCCGCCTCGACGCGTTGGCCGAAGCGCGGCTGGCCGTCGGGGGTGCCCGCGAACGCCGTGACGAGCAAGCGAAACTGGTCAAGGAAGCCTTGCGAGCCAAGGGTTTCGCGAACCTCGACGAGATGCGCGCCGCGGCGCGGCCGGACGAGCAGATCACGAAACTGGAAGCCAGCCTCGCCGACGCGAAGGTGATGGAACGGGCCGCCCGCGAGGAACTCGCGCAGCCCGAGTTGTTCGGCATCTCGCCGGAGGACGAGATCGACGTCGCCGCTTCGGCGGACGCGGCGCAGGAGACGCGAGCCGAGGCCGAGCAGGCTTTCGCGGCACTGCGGACGGCGAAGACACGGCACACGGACCTGACCGGGCTGGCCGAGCGGATGACGTCCTTGATGGCGGAACTGGCGCCGGTCGAAGAGGGTTATCTCGAACTGAAGGCGTTGGCCGAGGTGGTCAACGGACGCGGGCAGAACGCGCGGAAGATGTCGCTGCGCTCGTACGTCCTCGCCGCGAGGCTGGAGGAGGTCGCGGTCGCGGCGACGGCTCGCCTGCGGACGATGAGCCAGGGCCGCTATTCCTTCGTGCATTCCGACGCGGCCGGGGCGCGGGGCACCCGCGGCGGGCTCGGCCTCGACGTGCTCGACGACTACTCCGGCACCATCCGGCCCGCGAAGACGCTTTCGGGCGGCGAGTCCTTCCTCGCGTCACTCTCGTTGGCGCTGGGCCTAGCTGACGTCGTCGCCGCCGAAACCGGTGGAGCGCTGCTGGACACGCTGTTCATCGACGAGGGCTTCGGCACGCTGGACGCCGAGACGCTCGACATCGTCATGAACATCCTCGACGAGCTTCGCGCCGGCGGTCGTGTGGTCGGGCTGGTCTCGCACGTCGAGGAGCTGCGGCAGCGGATCCCGACGCGGCTGCGGATCCGGAAGTCGCGTACGGGCTCCTCGGTGGAGATCCACGCCGCCTGACCGGTTCCCTCGTGAGTGGTAAGGACGGTTAGAACCGTCCTTACCACTCACGAGGCGGGTCAGGCGGCTTCGTGCGTCAGCAGCCACTGCTTCGCCGGGACACCCCACCGGAAGTTCCCCACGCCGCCGCCGGTCCGCACCACGCGGTGGCACGGTACGAACAACGCCGCGGCGTTCTTCGCGCACGCCGACGCGGCCGCCCGCACCGCCGCCGGATTCCCCGCCAGCGCCGCGTACTCCGCGTAGCTGACCGGCTCGCCCGCGGGCACCTTCCGCAGGATTTCCCAAGCGTGCTCCCGGAAAGCGCCGGACCGCTGCCGCACCTCGACATCGGCGACCGCGTCCAGGTCGCCGTCGTGGTAGCGGCGGATCGCGGTGCTCACCGGGCCCAGGTCCCGTCGCTGCTTCACTTCGCCGGGGGCCAGTGAAGGCGAGATCAACGGCGTCAGTTCGCCGACGTCAGCGGTCCAGCCCGAGGCGAGGACGGCCCCGTCGCCCGCCACCACCGCGGTGAACGGGCCGATCTCGGTGTCCATTGTGGACCAATACGCGATGCTCATCATTCTCCCTTTTCGGCTCGCCACAGGTACATGGCGGCGTACGAGGACCAGGGCTGCCAGGCCCGTCCGCGTTCGGCCAGTGTCGGTTCGTCGTCCGTGATGCCCAGCGCGGCCGCGCCCCGGCGCAGCGCCGGATCACCGGTCAGCAGGACGTCCGGCGCGCCCAGTACGCGCATCAGGACGTAGTCCGCGGTCCCCGGCCCGATGCCCGGGACAGCCAGCAGTTCCGCCCGCAGCTCCACGGGATCGCGGCCGACGTGGACCGCCACCCCGCCCGCCAGCGCGCGGGCCACCGCGGCCACTCGTTCCGGGCCGTGTTCGGCGACTTGGGCCGCCGTCGGGAACAGCGTGGTCAGCCCGTCCAGTGACTCGTCGCAGCGGGGCAGGCGTTCGCCGAGTTCGTCGGCGAGCGAAGCCGCCTCGGCGGGGGACAGCAGCGCGCGCAGCACGAGCTCGTCGCCGTCGACTGCGCCGGGCACCCGGATGCCGGGGATCGCCTCGACCAGCGGCGCGAGGGCGGGGTCGGCCCCGAGGACCCGCGCGACCGCCTCCGGGTCGGCGTCGAGGTCGAGCAGCCGCCGCACCCTGGCCACCGCGCTGCTCAGGTCGCGCAGGTCGGTGAGCCGCAGGTCACAGCGGACGTGGTCGTCCTTCGCCGTCAGCCACACGACGCCGGGGCCGTGCGCGAGCCGCAGCGTGCGCCCGTACCCGGTCACCCCGGACTCGTCGCGCGTCACGTGCTCGACGCCGGCGACGGCCTGATCGGCCAGGAAGTCCAGCACCCCGTCCGCGTCGAACGGCTTGCGGAACGGCAGGCGCAGGCTCAGGCGGGTGCCGGTCGGCAACTCCTCGGCCTTACGACGGCGCAGGCTCGCGGCGCGAAGCTGCGAAGGTGTCGTCGCGAAGACCTCTCGGATCGTCTCGTTGAACTGGCGGACGCTGGAGAAGCCCGCCGCGAACGCGACGTCGGTCAGCGGGAGCCCGGACATCTCGATCAGCAGGCGCGCCGAGTGCGCCCGGTGGGCCCTCGCCAGCGCCAGCGGTCCGGCGCCGAGTTCCGCGGTGAGGACGCGGCCGAGCTGCCGTTCGGAATAGCCGAGCCGCCGCGCGAGCCCCGGGACGCCGTCGCGTTCGACGGTTCCGTCCGAGATGAGCCGCATCGCCCGTGCGGCGAGGTCGGCCCGGATGTCCCAGTCGGGAGAGCCGGGCACCGCGTCGGGCAGGCAGCGGCGGCAGGCGCGGAAGCCGTTGGCCTGCGCGGCCGCCGACGTCGGGTAGAAGCGGACGTTCTGCTGCTTCGGCGTCGACGCGGGGCAGGACGGGCGGCAGTAGATCCCGGT
Organism: Amycolatopsis sp. TNS106; assembly: GCF_019330265.1. Lineage (NCBI taxonomy): Bacteria > Bacillati > Actinomycetota > Actinomycetes > Pseudonocardiales > Pseudonocardiaceae > Amycolatopsis > Amycolatopsis sp. TNS106. Next base: position 7,661,203 of record NZ_CP024972.1, read on the forward strand.
GGTGGCGACGGCCATGATGAACTGGCCGTCGAACCGGGAATCGCGGGCGGCGACGGCGCGGTAACACCGTTCGGTGTCGCGCCAGACGGCCCGTTCGGCCAGGGTCTGCTCGGTCATGACGTCGATCGTGCCACCAGGTCGGAAGCGTGGCTGGCGGAAATCCGACACGGCGATCAAGGCCTCGGCGGATGGGGCGGTGGGCGGCACGTAGACTTCTGGCCCGTGAGTCTCACCCTCGGCATCGTCGGCCTGCCCAACGTCGGCAAGTCCACCCTGTTCAACGCGCTGACCCGCAACGACGTGCTCGCCGCGAACTACCCGTTCGCGACGATCGAGCCCAACGTCGGTGTCGTCCCGCTGCCGGACCCGCGGCTGGACCAGCTCGCCGAGGTCTTCACCTCCGAGCGGACCGTGCCCGCCGTCGTGTCCTTCGTGGACATCGCGGGCATCGTGAAGGGTGCCTCCGAGGGCGCCGGCCTCGGCAACAAGTTCCTCGCGAACATCCGCGAGGCCAACGCGATCTGCCAGGTCGTCCGTGTTTTCGACGACCCGGACGTGATCCACGTCGACGACCGGGTCGACCCGGGCAGCGACATCGAGACGATCAACACCGAGCTGATCCTCGCCGACCTGCAGACCCTGGAGAAGGCCCTGCCGCGGCTGGAGAAGGAAGCACGGACCAAGAAGGAGAACAAGCCCGCGCTCGACAACGCGGTCAAGGCCAAGGAGATCCTCGACGCCGGCCGGACGCTGTTCCAGGCGCAGAAGGAGGTCGACTTCGAGGCGCTGCGCGAGCTGAGCCTGCTCACCACGAAGCCGTTCCTCTACGTCTTCAACGCCGACGAAGGCATCCTCACCGACGACTCGCGCCGCGAGGAGCTGGCCAAACTGGTCGCCCCGGCCGACGCGGTGTTCCTCGACGCCAAGGTCGAAGCCGAACTGCTCGAACTGGACGACGAGGAATCCGTGCGCGAGCTGCTGGAGTCCGTCGGCCAGCACGAGCCGGGCCTCTACTCGCTCGCGCGCGCCGGTTTCCACACCCTCGGCCTCCAGACGTACCTGACCGCGGGTCCCAAGGAATCGCGTGCCTGGACGATCCCGCAGGGCGCGACCGCCCCGCAGGCCGCGGGTGTCATCCACACCGACTTCGAGCGTGGCTTCATCAAGGCCGAGGTCGTGTCCTTCGCCGACTTGATGGAGCACGGCTCCATGGCCGCCGCCCGGTCCGCGGGCAAGGTGCGCATGGAGGGCAAGGACTACGTCATGGCGGACGGCGACGTGGTGGAGTTCCGGTTCAACGTCTGACGATGGACCGGGACGCTTGTCGCAACAATACCGTTTTCGGTAGAGTTGTGACATGGCTGCCGAGGTCAGGTACCGGGACGTCGTTCGCGAGGTAGCGTTCGACAACTACGGGTATGTGACTACGAAAGCCGCGGTCGAGGCAGGCGTTCCCGCCGTTGAGCTCCCGAAGCTGGCCGCCCGGGGTGGCTTGGAGAACGTCGCTTATGGGCTGTATCGCGTGCCGGACGTTCCTCCCACGAGATACGACCAATTCGCCGAGGCGCTCCTCCGTGTCGGCGACGGCGCGTACCTCCATGGCGAGTCGGTATTGGCACTGTTCGGGCTCGCCGACGTGAACCCCCGGCGGATCCGGGTGGCCGTTCGTCGGCGCGCGCGTCCGAAGCTGCCGGCCTTTGTCGAGCTGACCCAGGTGAGAGGCGATGTGCGGACGACGTACTACGAGGGGCTCGAGTCCCAAACCGTCGCCGAGGCGCTCCTCGAGTGTCGTGGACGTATCGAGGTCGGACGTCTTCTGGCCGCCGCCGAGCAAGCGCGAGTGGAAGGGTTGCTGACGACCGCCGAGTGGCGGGGGCTGAGGAAGGAAATCCGCTCGTGAGGTATTCCGGCGTGCCGACGAGTGTGCGCTCTTTGGAGCAGCGCATCCGCAACCTCGAAGGTGAAGACGGATTGGCCCGCCGTCGCCGGATCAGTATGGCGCTGGTGGTCGTCGGCCAGCTGCTGCCCGAAGGAGCGATCAAAGGCGGTAGCGCGATGGCGTTGCGCTACGGGCGCGAGACGAGGTTCACTCAGGATCTCGACGCCGCGCGAGTCCAGCCGCTCGGCCGGTTTCGCGGCGACTTCGAGGAGTCCCTGGTGAGCGGGTGGGCCGGCTTCACCGGCAGATTGATCGAGAAGGCCGCGCCCCGTCCTCCGGCCGTTCCGACGGCATACGTCATGCAGCCCTTCGAGGTGAAGCTCGATTATCGGGGCAGAGCGTGGTGCACGGTGAAGTTCGAGCTCGGCCACAACGAGATCGGCGACGCCGACGAGCCGGAGTTCCACCTCGCCGAGGACTTGGCCGATCTCTTCACCGAAGTCGGCCTCGAAACGCCTAAGCCGGTGCCGGTGATGCGCGCAGACCACCAGATAGCCCAGAAGCTGCACGCCGTTTCCAGCGAGGGCAACGAGCGTGCGCGCGATCTCGCCGACCTTCAGCTTCTCGAACGACGTGAGAGTCTCGACCTCGACCAGATCGCCGAGACGTGCGTACGGCTCTTCGACTATCGGCGGCAGCAGGCATGGCCGCCGTCCATCGTCGTGGGTGAACGGTGGGACACGCTCTACGCCGAGGCGGCGGAAGGTCTGGATGTGCTGTCGTCGGTCGAAGAGGCGGTCATCTGGGTCAACGACTTCGTGCGGCGTATCGCCGCCGTCTGATCACACGCCGTAGCGTTCCTGGAACATCGTCACGGGCGCCTCGCCGTGCCGCGCCCTGTACGCCGCCACGATCTCGTCCGCCACGTCCTCCCCGGCTTGGAGGCGGACGAGGTACGGAACCGCCCAGTGCAGCTCGGCGGCGTCGAAGTCCTTCTCCCAGAGCGGATCGAGCCGGGTCCGGGACTCGTCGAGCACCTGGGAGAGCGCGACCTGCCCACCCGCGTTCACCGGATGCGGGCCCACCGAGATCGAGACGCGGGAAGCGGTGCCGGCCGGGTGCACGGCCACCTCCATGGGGTGCGGGTGACGCCCGGGTGCCGTGCGGGCGATCACGAGGAACCGGAGGGGGCCGCGTTTCGTCATCTTCATGCGGCCATTCGAGCACGCCGCCACGGACCGAGGATGAACCGCATGACGAGCCCCGCCCTCTCACCGCTCGCCCGTGCCCTGGCGCGCACGGACTTCGCGGAATCCCACTGGTGCGATGCCCAGCGCGACGTGGAGGTCGCCGCAGGGCAGGTCATGACCGGCCTGGCGGTGCTCGTGGACGGCGAGCGGCAGCGTGATCCGGATCCGCCCTGCTCTCGGCCGATCATCGGCAGCCGCGGCCGGCTGGAGGTCTTGTCCCGCGGCTGGGCGTCATGAGCGAGGTCCTCTTCAGCCGCGAGAACCCCTGGATGCCGCGAGTGGTCCGCGCGGACGGCGGGCTCAGGATCGAACTCGGCGCCGGAGCCGACGCCAACCACGACCCTCGCACGTTCGGCTTCCCCGTCTCGGAGGCCCACCTGGCGGTGATCCGCGACGACCTGACCCGGCATTTGCTGCTGTGGAGCGCGATCCTGCCGCTGTGCGAGGCGGCCGGGATCCGGGGTCCGCTCGACGAGTCCGCGGCGGTCGCGCTGCTGGACCCGATCCTTCTCGGGGAGCCGGACGACGGCTCGTCGTTCAAGGTGCGGACGTCGGGCTGCTCGAACGCGGGCAGCTCTTCGACGCGGTGCGCTCGGTGAGCTTCTTGATCTGCTCCGAAGCCGCCGAGAAGGCCGGAAAGCAAGGATGACGATGAGATCACTGACCTTCAGCGACGACAAGGACAACGAGGAGAAGTGGGCCCCGGGCGATCCGCGGTCCGCGCCCGACGCGTTCCGGGAGTTCGTCGGACGGCACCGCGCCGAAGACAACGCGACGTTCTGCATCGAGGACGAGGAGAACGAAGAAGCGCTGCTGCTCATGTTCGACGCCGCCACCATCTGCCGGGTCAAGGGAGCGGAGAACTCGCGGGTCGAGTACCGCCTCGTCACCAACGGTGGCGACTACCGGAGCCAGGTGGCCAACTTCGTCCGCGGCGGTTCGACCGCGCTCGACCGCGGCGGGCCGTGGTGGCCGGACGTCGCCGCCCTCGACCGGGCACGGCTCCGCTTCGTGTTCGACGAGTCGCTGCTCCGGCGGACCCACCCCCGCGAGCTGCGCCGTCGGCTGGAGGTCCTGACCCGCATCGACGGGCGCGAGCCGTCGACGGCCGGCGGGGTCACGCATTTCGGTTTCGGCAACGGCGGAGGCGACACCGTCAACGCCTGGTTCACCGCCGAGGGCCGCGGTCTCGTGGTGACGTTCGACCACACCAGCCCGCTGAACTTCTACGAAGACCCGCAGGCGCAGGCAGCGCTCTACGACGGCGTGCCGGCAGACCTTCTCGCGCTGGTGACCGAAGCGGACACGACGCTCGAAGTCTCGCATCCCGACGGTGGCACCCTCGTGGCCGCGACCGGCGTCTTCACCTTCTCCGGGCCCTGCGCCATGGCGGACGGGCTGGTGTTGTATGTGCAGGAGGCGCGGCTGGGCGTCGAGGACACCGGAGCAGGCTGGCTTCTGGAGGGCTTCCTCGCGCCGGACGAGTTCACCCCGGCCGCGGTCGCCGAAGCCGTCGCGTGGTGGAGTGCCGAGGACATCGCGAGAGGTTTCGCCGCCGCGGGTGAACGGGAGCTGCCCGCGCCGTTCGACCAGGAGACGGTGGATCGCTTCTGCAAGATCTGGGCCGACTCCGGGTACAACGATCGCTGGGACGTGCACTACGTCCTGTTCGACGGCTACTCCGTCGAGGACGCGGGTGAGGACCGGGACGAGCTTCTGAGCTCCATCCGGACGCTCGGCCTCGAACGCGTGGACGCCCCGCCGGGAGCCGCCGACGGTGAGGTGTGGGTCCGCACGGATCCGCGTATCGACGCCGAGCTCGGAAACTGGGCATGAGCACTTCGGGAGGTCGTTCCGTGTACCACCGTTTCGAACCCGAGGTCGCTGGAGGCCTCGGTCCCGGTATCGACTACGACCCACGGCGCGGGGCCGAACCACTCGTCGGCCCGCTGCACTACGAGTTCGCGGGCTGGCTCGGCGACGACATCGTCACGACGAGCGGGTACTGGATCGTCACCGGCAGGCTCGCCGACGCGCTGAGGGAATCGCCGCTCACCGGCTACGAGCTCGGCGAGGTGGTGGTGACCACCGAAGAACAGTTCGACATGTTCTACAGCCACCTCGACCTTCCCCGTGACTGGAAGCGGCTCATCCCCACCGGCACGGAGGAGGGCGGTGAGGACTTCGTGCTCGAAACCGTCGTCGACCTGCTCGTCAGCGACGCAGCGCTCGAACTGTTGCGGCGGTTCACCATCGACGACGCCGACATCTCGCCGGCGGACGAGGAACCGGAGGTCTCCGAAGTCATGCGGAAGTTCCTCGACCTCCAGCGAGCGAAGGGGAGAGCGATGCCGGACGACGCCACCGTCGATCTCATCGGATCGCTGGTCGAAGCCGCGGACCTGCCGGAATCGGTGCACGGCTGGGAATCGCTGGCGATGATCCTGGAGTTCGGCGAAGGGTTTCGCAGTGCGCATGGGTACGCGTACTCGCCCGAAGGTGTCACGCCCGTGGCCTGCAAGTGGTCGAGTATCGAAGCCGCGGTGGACGCGTACCTGGGCGGCCACTACCGGCCTGGCGAAAGGTTGCCGGTGAAGATCCTCGTGCAGTTCGACCGGACGGCCGGGAAGTACGAGGTGACCTTCGAGCACACCGACGAGGACCGCTGGGCCGTGAAGCCGGGGAACTTCCGGGAAATGCGCGAACAGCTACGCCCGAATTTCGGCTGAGGGGACGAGCGAGATGGCACGGAAACGGAAGACCCTTCCCAAGGACTTCGAGGAGATGCTGACCTCGGCCTCGGTGGAGGAACTCAAAGCCGTCTTCGGCAGATGCGAGATCGACGCGCGGGGCGGCTATGCCAAGGGCACCGCCATCGGCTTCCCGGCGTGCCCGGACGAGCTCATCGTCTGGCTGACCGGGCAGGGGCTCGCCGTCGACACCCCGGACGGCTACGGCAAGACACCGCTTCACGCGCGGGCTTCCCGCGGTGCTCCGAAGCAGATTCCCTTGCTGATCTCGCTCGGCGCGGACATCGATGCCGCCGACACCTCCGGGCAAACGCCGCTTCAGTCCGCTGTGGGCAGACTGAGGATCGATGCGGTGCGAGTGCTGATCGAGCACGGGGCCTCGACCGAGGTCGTCGACAGGCGCGGAAACACGTTGTTGATGCGATGCCTGATCAGTACGGAAAACGCCTACCTCCGCGAGTCCGCCGAAATCGCGAAACTGCTGCTCGAACGCGGAGCGGGCATCACGCCCGAAATGCGCCGGAAGGTCGAGCGGATCGGTAGTGGTTTCGAGTTCCACCGCGAGACCTTCAACCGCGACCGCCTCGAAGGGACCGACGCCGCGCTCAGCGAGCTGTACCGGATCTTCGAGGTCGAGCCCGTCGCCCGGCGGTCGAAGCACGACGGGGTTTCGCCGATCGTCGTGCCCGAAGGATCCTGGCAGGAGCGGCACAAAGCACTCTGGGAGCTGTTGGTGCCGTCGAGCGGTGCGGGCGAGACCGTGCAATGCGAGGTCATCCGCGTCACCGGTCGGATCTCCGGCGAGATGTTCCGGAACGGCGGGGCGAACTGGGACCGCGATTATCGTGCGATGGCCGACGCGTTCCCGCTGTTCCTGACGCGGGGTGAGCCTCTCGGCCGGGAAGAACTCCACGAGGCCAAGGAGATCGCCAAGCAGGTCAGGTCGGGTCGCGGCGGGGACGAACAGCTCGATCGCTTGAGCGAACTCGCCGTCGCCTGGGTCGCGAGGAATCCGGCCCCGATCGCCTTGGGCGCGGTGGACTACACACGTTGAGGACGGCCGGGTGGCCCCGATAGGTGCATCGGGGCCACCCGGCGAGGCTCACTTCCGCAGCAGGCTGTACGCCGCCGAACCGATCAGCTCCAGCGAAACCTGAAGCCGCTCAAGGGAAACGTTGTCCTTGATGGTGTCTTCCGGCGTGTGGTACGTCGGCTCCAGCAGCGCCGGACCGGTTTCGCCACGCCAGCTGAAGTTGCCTGAAGCGATCCCGCGTTCGAAGAACGGCACGTGGTCGCTCGAACCGCGCGCCACCGGGCCCTTGACCTGAGGGTCGTAGCCGAGCCGCTTGGCGGCGGCGTTGACGGCCGCGGTCGTGGCGTTGTCGGCGCCGTCGACCGAAAGCAGCCAGTAGGTGACCGCCGGGTCCCAGCTGGTGGCGACCATGTCGTTCTGGAAACAGCCCGCGATCCGCTTCGCTTCCGGGTCGGACAGGTTCTTGACGTAGTGCCGCGAACCGATCAGCCCGTACTCCTCCGAGCCCCACAGCGCGAACCGCAGCGTCTTGTTCGTCGGCAGGTGGCGCAGGACGCGTGCCAGTTCGAGGCAGAGCACGGTGCCGCTGCCGTCGTCGTTGGCGCCGGGGGAGCCGGGGACGCTGTCGTAGTGCGCGGTCACCATGACCACGCCGTCGTCCTTGCCGGGGAACGTGGCGGGCCGCTCGGCGATGACGTTGTACGACGTCAGGTTCTTGTGGTGGGTGGCCGTCGCCTTCACCGTGACCGAACCCTTGGCGAGCCGTTCGCGCAGGCGCTCGACCTGCACCTGGGCCAGGCCGAGCACCGGAATGGTGACCGAGGTGGCGAGCGTCGGCGAGAACGCCGACAGCTTGCGTGCCGGGTCGGCGCCGATCCGGCCGAGCAGCACGGCGTCCGCTCCGCGCTGCGCGGCCGTCAGGTACGCGTCGGCCTTGTTGGTCACGGCGGCGATCAGCACGATCTTGCCGGTCAGATCGTCGGGCAGCGTGCTGCCGTCACCAGCGTCGACGACGACCGCCTCGCGGGTGACGTCCTGCAAGCCTTGCGGCGACGAGCCGGTCTGCCAGCTGTCGCGTCCGATCGACAGGCCGCCGAGGAACTTGTCGGCGATCGGGAACGGCTGCAGCGTGACCTGGTAGCGCAGGTCCCGAAGCACCTTCGCGATGTAGTCCCTGGCTCGCAGTTCGCCTTCGGTGCCGGCGATCCGGGGGCCGATCTTGTCGCTGAGCACCCGCAGGTGCTCCAGTGCCCGCCGCGACCGCACTCGCGCGACCACCGGGTAGTCGCCGAATTCCAGTGACGGCGGGAACTGCGCGCCCGGACGTTGCTGCGTCGCGGCGGCGGCGGTGCCGGGGTTCAGCCCGATCGTCGCCGCGCCCGCCAGTGCCACCGCGCCCGCGAGCACCTCACGTCTGCGCAGACCTGCCATGGAACACCCCTCACTTCTCGAAGAAAACTCGTTCGAGTAGCTAAGAGTCACGAAGCCGCCAAGGCAACCTCCGATCGTCCCCTTTTTCCGGTTCAGCGCACGGCCACCCGGCGGTAGGCGCGGGAGACGGCGACGACACCGGTGACCGCCGCGGCGATCACCCCGCCGATGAGCAGCACGGTCCCGACGAAAGGCCCGAAGTCGCCGATGTCGGCGAGCCGTCCCCAGAACGACCCTTCGAGCAGCGCGCCGACGAGGATGAACACCGGCGCGGCGATGCCGAGGAAGAGGATCCACCGGTACCTGGCGGCCAGGGTCAGCACGAGGATCCCGGTCACGCCGAGGATGAACGGGCCGGGTGGGACGTCCGGGAAACCGGGGACACCCGAAGCGATCTGGATGAGCAGGCCCGCGACGCCGACGAAGAGGAAGAAGGCGTTGGCGACGGCCGCGGTGGAACGGTCCATGATGAACTCCTCGCTGGATTTCAAGACCATTGAAGAGTCCTCCGTGCGGTCGCTCGGGGCGTCGGCCCGGAAGCGGCAATCGGGCCTACGCGGACCTGCGTAGCGGCTTGCCGAGGAACGGGCTGAGCGGCCAGTCCTTCGCGGTGGTCGCGAGCCGGTACGACTCGTCCGCGCACGAGGTCAGGCCTTCCCGGATCACGGAAACCGTCCAGCCCGGCAACGGGTCTTCCGGATGCTCGTCGAGAGCGGCCGACCCTGGGGCTCCACGATCCCGGGCCACTTGAGCGGGTCGTCGCCTGTTCGGAGGAGAAGTCCGCGAAGAAGCGATTCCCCACCCGTGTGTACTCGACGGGTAACTTCGGACGGGTGAAGCCGTTGAGTCCCGACATGTTCGCGCCCGGCTGCCCGTCGAACCTGACCCCGTTCCGGATCGGCGACAAATGGGCGGGTCTGGTCGTGCTGTGCCTGGAAGAAGGGCCGCGCCGGTTCTCCGAACTGCGGGTGCCCTTGCGGGGAGTCACGCCGAAGGTCCTCACGGAGACCCTGAGGGCTCTGGAGCGCGACGGAATGATCACGCGGACGGCGTACGACGAGACGCCGCCGCGGGTGGAGTACGAGCTCACCTCGCTCGGCCGGACGTTGTTCGAGCCGATGGAGGCATGCCGTGAATGGGCGGCGAAGCACCTTCCGGAGCTGGTCGCCGCCCGCGAGGCCTACTCGGGCTGAAGGACTAGCCGAGCAGGCCGAGCACGACGATCGTCAGCAGCGTGATGGCGGCGGCGAACGTGGTCACCCAGGCGCGCTGGGCGGCGGTGATGGAGGCGTTGTTCACGGCGGTTCCCCGGGGGAGAGAAGCGACAGGTCCGCCGGGAACAGCGCGTTGATCAGGCTTCGCGTTACGTGCCGGACGCCGATGTGATCAACATCACTGATCGTGCTGGTGATGCCGATCGCGCGCCGTGTACCAGAGCACTCCGGAAGCGGCCGCCACCATCGCGCCGAACGCCGAGAACCCCACCACGATCGCTTGCGTCATCACTCGTCCTTTCTCGTTGTGTCCCTACTGGGAAGACGTCCGAGAAGCCGGGTCGTGGCGCGATCGTCGCGGACGTCACATGCCGTCGAGTACCCCGTCGATCTGCGACGCGAGCGAGAAATCCTTCTTCGTCAGCCCTCCGGCGGAGTGCGTGCTGAGCCGGAACGTCACCGTCCGCCAGCGGATGTCGATGTCGGGATGGTGGTCGGCCGCCTCCGCCAGTTCGGCCACCTTGTCCACCGCTTCGATGGCCTTGGGGAAGCTCGGCAGCTTCGCCGTCCGCTCGATCGTCACGCCGTCACGGGTCCACCCGGAGAGCTTGGTCACGGCTTCGTCGGCCTGCTGGTCGTTCAAGATTTCCGCCATGACTCCATGGTGGTACGCCGTCGGCTACGCTGCACGTTCGCCCCGGGTCCCCCCTTGAAGAACGCAGGAGGCTAGATGAAACGCGCCCTCCGCACGGTCGTTGCGGCTGGCACGGTGGCCGCCCTCGTCGCGGGCTGCTCGCTCTCCGGGAACACGGGGAACGACCCGCAGGCGCCGGCGACGGTCACGCTCGTGACACACGACTCGTGGCTCGCCCCCCAGGAGGTCCTCGACGCGTTCGAGCGGCAGTCCGGGATCAAGATCTCCGTGCTCAAGCAGGGGGACGCGGGCGCGCTGACCAACAAACTGGTGCTGACCAAGGCGAACCCGATCGGGGACGTCGCGTACGGCATCGACTCGACGTTCGCCTCGCGCGCGCTCACCGAGGGCGTTTTCGAGCAGTACACCAGCCCGGAGGCCGATCGCGGCCCGCAGCGCTACTCCGTCGACCCCGAGCACCGGCTCTCCGCGGTCGACCTCGGCGACGTCTGCGTCAACATCGACACCCGGTACTTCGCGGACAAGGGGATCCCGGAGCCGAAGTCGTTCGCGGACCTGGCCGACGCCAAGTACAAGGACCTGATGGTCGCCGAGAGCCCCGCGACGTCGTCGCCCGGCCTGGCGTTCCTGCTCGGCACCGTCGCCCAGTTCGGCGAGCAGGGCTGGCAGGGGTATTGGACCCAGCTGAAGGCCAACGGTCTCAAGGTGGTCAGCGGCTGGGAAGAGGCCTATTCCAAGGAGTTCTCCGGTTCCTCGGGCAAGGGCCCGCGCCCGATCGTCGTCTCCTACGCCTCTTCGCCCGCCGCCGAGATCGGTGACGACGGCAAGCCGCGTACGAAGGCGCTGCTGGACACCTGCTACCGCCAGGTCGAGTACGCGGGGGTGCTGAAGGGCGGCAAGCAGGTCGAGAAGGCCCGCAAGGTCGTGGACTTCCTGCTGTCCCAGCAGTTCCAGGTGACGGTGGCGAGCAACATGTACGTGTACCCGGCCCGTCAGGGCGTCGAGCTCCCGCAGGGCTGGGCGCAGGCCGCGCCGCAGCCGCAGCAGCCGAAGACGCTCGAACCGGCCAAGATCCAGGCCGGGCGCGAGCAGTGGATCGCGCAGTGGCGCACACTTCTCGAAGGCTGAGCGCGCCCAAGCCGACCTTCCGCGGAGCCGGGCTGGCCGCACTCGCCGTGCTGCCGCTCGGTTTCCTCGTGGTGTTCTTCGCCTGGCCGGTCGCGGCGATCGTCGCGCGCGGATTCGGCTCCGGCGGGGTCGGCACGGCCATCGGTGACCCGCTGACCTGGAAACTCGCCGGGTTCACCGTCGCCAGTGCCGGGGTCTCGACGATCGTGGCGGTGCTGGCGGGCCTGCCGGTCGCGTTCCTGCTCGCGCGGGTGAAACTGCCGGGCGTCGCACTGGTCCGCACGCTCGTGCTGGTGCCGTTCGTGCTGCCGACCGTGGTGGTCGGCCTGGCGTTCCGCGCGCTCTGGCCCGACGGCGGATTGCTGCCGCTGGTGCTGGCCAACGCCTTCTTCAACGTCGCCGTCGTCGCGCGCACGGTCTCCGGGCTGTGGAGCCATCTCGACCCGCGCACCGTGGACGCGGCGCGGGCACTCGGCGCGTCGCCGTGGCGTGCCTTCCGCTCGGTGACGCTGCCCGCGCTCGGGCCGGCCATCGCCTCCTCGGCCGCCGTGGTGTTCCTGTTCTGCGCCACCAGCTTCGGGGTGGTGCTCATCCTCGGCGAGGCGAAGTACCGCACCCTGGAGACCGAGATCTACCTGCGCACGGTCGAGCTGCTCGACCTCTCCGGCGCGGCCGCGTTGTCGCTGGTGCAGTTCGCCGCCGTCGTCGCCGCTCTCGTGGTCGGCGCGCTGGCGAGGCGGCGCCGGGAGAACGCGGTGCGGCTGCGCTCGCGGAGCGAGACCGCGCGGCGGCCGAGGGGCGGCGAGTGGTGGGCGGTCTCCGCCGGGTTCGCGGTGGTCGCGCTCCTGATGACGCCGATCGTGGCGTTGCTGGTCGAGTCCGTGTCCACTGGGTCTGATTCGGACGGTTGGAGCCTCGCCGGGTACGAAGCCCTCGCCGGGCACGGCTCCCGCGGCGCTCTCCAGGTCTCCGGCTGGGACGCGGCGTCGATGTCGCTGCGGACGGCGTTCGACGCGACGATGCTGGCGATGATCGTCGGGGTGCTGGCCTCGGTGGTGCTGGTGGCGTTGCGCCGCACGCCGGGCAGGCTGGCCAAGGGAATGGGCGAGACGATGGACGCCGCGCTGATGCTGCCGCTGGGCGTGTCCGCGGTGACCGTCGGTTTCGGCTATCTCGTCACGCTCGACGCGCTGCCGGGTGACCTGCGGACGTCGCCGCTGCTGGTGCCGCTCGCGCAGGCGCTGGTGATCATCCCGCTGATCGTGCGGATGGTGCTGCCGGTGCTGCGGTCGGTCGACGTCCGGCTGCGGCAGGCCGCGTCGACCCTCGGCGCGAGCCCTGGCCGGGTGTGGCGCGAGATCGATCTCCCGCTGACGGCGCGTTCGCTGGTCGCGGCGGCCGGGTTCGGTTACGTGGTCGCGCTCGGCGAATTCGGCGCGACGAGCTTCCTGGCCAGGCCGGACGCGCCGACGCTGCCGGTCGCCGTGGCGACGCTGATCTCGCGGCCGGGGGAGCTGAACAACCAGATGGCCTACGCGGCCTGCGCGCTGCTCATGATCGTGACCGTGGTGGCGGTGGTGCTGATCGACCGGTTCGGCGCGGTCCGCGGGCAGAATTCGGTAGGGGAGTTCTAGTGTCGCTGTCGGTACGGGATCTGACCGTCCACTATGGATCCTTCGCGGCGGTGAAGGACGCCGGGCTGGACATCGCCGACGGCGAGGTGCTGGCGCTGCTGGGCCCGTCCGGTTCGGGCAAGTCGACGCTGCTGCGGGCGATCACCGGTCTGGAGCCGCTGACGTCGGGCACCGTGCGGTGGGACGGCGAGGACCTCTCCGGTGTCCCGGTGCACCGGCGGGGGTTCGGGCTGGTGTTCCAGGACGGGCAGCTGTTCCCGCACAAGGACGTCGCCGCCAACATCGCGTTCGGGCTGCGGATGCACGACGTGCCTCGCGCCGAACACGCCGGACGGATCCGGGCGCTGCTCGATCTCGTCGGGCTGGCCGGTTACGAGCGGCGGAGGGTGACCGAGCTGTCCGGCGGGCAGGCGCAGCGGGTGGCGCTGGCCCGCGCGCTGGCGCCGGAACCGCGGTTGCTGCTGCTCGACGAGCCGCTGTCCGGTCTGGACGCCGGGCTGCGGGAACAACTGGCGATCGACCTCGCGGCCCTGTTGCGGCGCAGCAAGATCACCGCGCTGCTGGTCACGCACGATCAGGAGGAGGCGTTCACGCTCGCCGACCGGGTCGCCGTGCTCGACGACGGCGAGATCCGGCAGGAGGGTGCGGTGCGCCGCGTCTGGCGGCAGCCGGTGGACGAGGACGTGGCGCGTTTCCTCGGCGTGACCACCTTCATCGACGGCGAGGCGTCGGGCGGGACGGTGCGGACCGTGCTCGGCGACGTCACATTGCCCGACGTCGAGGACGGCGCGGTGCGCCTGGGCCTGAGGCCGCACGGTCTGCGGGTCGCCCCGGAAGGTGCCGAGGGCGAGGTCGTCGCCGTGGTGCACCGGCGGGAGCACGTGCGGCTCGTGGTCGCCCCCGGCGGCGATCTGTCCACTGTGGACGCGGTCGCGCCGGTCACCGCCGATCTGCGCCCCGGTGACACCGTGCGGCTCGCCCTTGACCCGGACGGCGTCGCCCGGCTCCCGCAATTCGGCACCTGATTGCGATGCTTCGCCCACCCGAACAACGCAATTCGGCACCTGGTTGCGGTGGTTCGCAGCGCGAACTATCGCAACCAGGTGCCGAATTGCGTGCGTGAGGTCAGCCGTCCCGCGTGGTCAGGCGCGCGTAGGCGATCGAGAGCCCGATGGCGATGTAGCAGGCGGCGCGTAGCGCGCCTTCGCCGAGCATCGCGGTGTCCACCGGGTCCATCAGCACCGAGGCGGGCGCCTGGGTCCAGTTCTCGTTGAGCAGGAACGGATGCAGCCACGAGACCGCGTCCAGGAAGCCGAGGATGGTGAACACGATCGTCCCGGCCAGCACCGAGGCGACGACCAGCATCGGATGTTCGGTGAACGCCGAGATCGCCAGCGCGACCGCGCCGACCGCCCACAGCTGCAGGACCACCCACGCGGCCACGAGCAGGATGCGGCCCAGCGCGTCCCAGACGCTCAGCGTCGAGCCGGTGAGGGTGAACATCGAGTCGGTGCCGCTGATGACCAGTCCGGTGACGAAACCGGTGAACGTCATGGCCAGTACGGCGATCGTCGAAACCGTCGCGACGCCGAACGCCTTGATCGCGAGCAGCCTGCCCCGGCCGACCGGTGCGATCAGCCAGCCGCGCAGCGTCCCGTGGGCCGCCTCGCCGGCGATCGCGTCCGCCCCGGCCATCGCCGAAGCGAGCGGGAGCAGCAGCCCCAGCGTCATGGTCAGTGCCGCGACCGGCAGGATGAACCCGTTGCTGACCGCGGACGCGAGCAGTGCGCCGTCCCCGTCGTCGCCACCGCCGCCGCTCGTCTCCGCCGGGTCGACGAGCGTCAGCGCGACCCCGATGATCACCGGGATCAACGCGAGCAGGCCCAGTACGGCGAGCGTGCGGGGCCGCCGGAAGATCCAGCGCAGTTCGGCGCGGTACAACCGGAGCAGGCCGACACTGTCCTGCCCGGTCCGTGCCGCGGGTGCCGCGGCCAGAGCGTGGGTCACGACTCCCCCTCACCGTCTACAGTGGACTCCGGCTGGGTCAGCCGGGCGAACAGGTCTTCGAGTCCGGTCCGCGCCCTCGCCGCCTCGTGCACGGCCACCCCGGCCGTCACCAGATGGCGCAGCACGTCGGGGGCTTCGGCGGCGGTCAGGTCGACGCGGACGCCGTCCGGGGTGAGCCTGCTGCCGATCCTGTTCTCCCGCAGCGTCTCCACCGCGAGTTCGGCGTCCGGCGTCCGCACCAGCAGCGCCGCGTTCCCCGACTCCAGCAGTTCCGAGAGCTCGCCCTGGGCGATCACGTTCCCGGACTGGAGCACCGCGACGTGCGTACAGGTCGCCTCGACCTCCGCCAGCAGATGCGACGACACCAGCACGGTGACGCCGTCGGCGTGCAGTTCACCGATGATCCGGCGGATCTCCCTGGTGCCCGCCGGATCGAGGCCGTTCGTCGGCTCGTCGAGCACGACCATCCGCCTGGGCACGAGCAGCGCGCTCGCCAGGCCCATCCGCTGCTTCATCCCCAGCGAATAGCCCTTGTAACGCCGGGTGGCGGCGCCGGTCAGGCCGACGCGCTCAAGAGCCGCGTCGACCGCTCCGGGGATTCCCGCCGAGGCCAGCCGCGGTTCGGCCGCGGCCACGCGCAGCAGGTTCTCCCGCCCGGAGAGAAAAGGGTGGAAACCCGGCCCCTCGACCAGCGCGCCGACGTCGGGCAACGCGTGCGCCGCCTCGTCGGGCATCCGTTTGCCGAAGAGTTCGACCTCTCCCTCGGTCGGCCGCACGAGACCGAGCAGCATCCGGATGGTCGTCGTCTTGCCCGAACCGTTGGGGCCGAGCATCCCCAGCACGGCGCCTTCGGGAACGTCGAGATCGACGTGGTCCACGGCCACCGTGCGGCCGTAGACCTTGCGCAGGCCCCTGGTCCGGGCCGCCATGGGTACCGCCGGAGCGGACGCCTCCTGGGAAGCGTCCGCTCCGGCTTCGAACGTGGTGGTCACTTCGCGGCCAAGGCCTCGAAGAGGACCTGCTCCGGCACCGCGCCGGCGGCGTAGCGGCCGTCGTCGGTCAGCACGCCGCTGCCGACCTTGGTGGTCACCAGCCAGCCGCTGCCCCAGGCACCGCTGACCGGCTTGGCGAACCGCGAAAGCAACGCCTTCGGGTCGACCTGGCGGCCCTGCTCGTCCTTGGCCTCGCCGGCCTTCGCCAGCGCGTCGGCCGGGATCTTGCCGGTGATCGCGGTGTCCCAGCCGTCGCCGACGACCTTGATCTCGGACTTCGCCTGCTCGGCGAGCTCACGGTTCTTCGGGTCGACCTCGGCGGTCTTCTCGGTCACCTTCGCGCCCTTGGGCGGGGTGAACTCGAAGTTCGAAGCGGGCTGGTCCGCGAAGTTGATCTCGCTGAACGAAGCCTCGAACGCCGGGGCGGACGTGCCGTTGGCCAGCACCGTGACCCGCAGCGGCATCCTGGTCTGCTCGTCGATCGCGACGCGGATCTCGCGCAGGAGGGTCCGCTCGCTCGGCTTCGGGGTCAGCACCAGTTCGTATGCGGCCCGGTTCGCCACCGAGGCCGTCCCGTCGACGGCGATCGTGCTGCTCTCGCGCACCTTGCCGAGCAGTTCGGAGGCGACCGTGGCCGGGTCGACGGCCTCGGCCTTGTCCTGGTGCTCCTTGGCCAGCTCGGCCGGAACGGTGATCTTGGTGGCCGAGTTGTCCTTGGAGTTGTACTCCCAGACGGTCTGGCCGTTCCGGACGATGGTCTGCTGGCTGGAGCCCTCGGTGAGCGAGATCTTGCTCTTGCCCGCGCCGTCGGTCGACACCTGCGCCGAGTCGACGTCGAGCGCCGAGACGCCGGGCATGGCGCCGCCGACCTGCGGCAGGCCGAGGTCGTTGCTGACCTTGACCTTCCCGTCGAACGCCGACGGCTTCGCGTTGAGCGTCGACTGCACCAGCTCTTCGGCGCTGACCTGCGGCAAGACGGGCGCGTCGCCCGCGGTGGCCGGCATCGCGACGACGACGAGCCCGCCGACGCCGAGAGCCGTCCCCACCACCGCCGCGGTGATGGCCTTCCTCTTCGGATCCATGCTGTCTCTCCCTGTTTCCCCGAACCCCAGTGTGCTCGGGTCTTGGCGACAACGCTTCCCCGGAAACGCTGAGACACCACTCAGACTCCGCCGCCGGAGCTGAGATGGCGCTGAGAGGTCGCGCGTGAGCTGGTCGAAGCGTGAATGATGAGGGACGTGAAACCTCGAGTACTGGTGGTCGACGACGAGCCCGGCGTGCGCAAGGCGTTGCAGCGGGGGCTGCGCGCCGAGGACATGGACGTGGTCACGGCGGCCGACGGGCCCAGCGGCCTGCGGCTCGCGCAGACGGGCTCCTTCGACGTCGTCCTGCTCGACATCATGCTTCCCGGGCTTTCCGGCTACCGCGTGCTCGAACGCCTGCGCGCGCTCGGTGTCACCACGCCGGTGCTGATGATCTCCGCGAAGGACGGCGAGGTCGACCAGGCGGACGGTCTCGACCTCGGCGCCGACGGCTACCTCGTCAAACCGTTCTCGTTCGTCGTCCTGGTCGCGCAGGTGCGCGCGGTGCTCCGGCGGGCCTCGCCGGACGCGATCCGCGGGCCGCTGCGCATCGGCGCGCTCGAAGTCGACCGGAGCCTGCGGCAAGTCCGCTACGACGGCGTCGAAGTGGCGTTCAGCCCTCGCGAGTTCGCGCTGCTGGAGGTGCTGGCGGGCCGGGCGGGAACGGTCGTCACCAAGGACGAGCTGCTGCGCGCCGTCTGGGGTGACGAGCAGGCCGCGACCCGGAACGTCGTCGAGGTCTACGTCGGTTATGTGCGGCGCAAACTCGACGCGGTCGGCGCGGGTGCCTTGGTCCGGACCGTGCGCGGACACGGTTACCTGGCTTCGGACCCGCAGCTCGACGAAGTGATCGCCCCGGCGGGACAGGGGTGATCGGCTCGCCGTCTTGGTGGCGCCGCCGTTCGCTCCAGGTCCGGATCACCCTGCTCACGGCCACGGTCACGCTCGGCTTCCTGCTCGGGCTGGCGGCGGTCGCGGGGGACAATCTCCAGCCGCTGCTCATCGGCTCGGTCGACGACGAGCTGAGTGGCCGGCTGAACACCGCGAAGGCCGACGTCGCCGCTGGGCGGACGCCGTCGGGATCGGCGGTGACCGTCCGCGTCCTCGACACCGGCGGCGTCCCGGTGGACGGCCTCCCGCCCGCGAACCTCGGCCCCGCGGACGTCCGCGCGCTGAAGGCGGGCGAACCGGTCACGACCGGCGGCGAGCACAGCTGGCGCTGGGCGGGCACCGTCGTCACCGCCCCCGACGGACAGCAACGGCTCGTCGTGGCGGGTGCGGGCCTGGTCGGCTTCGCGACCGCCGTGCACTCCGGCGGGCTGTGGCTGTTCGTGGTCGCGTCCGTCGGCGCGGTGGGCGCCGGGATCGCGACGTGGCTGCTGGTGCGGTTCGCGTTGCGGCCGGTGGCGCGGATGCGCGGGTCGGTGCGGGCGCTCCCGCCGGGCGCACGGCTGCCGCTGCCGGATTCGCACGACGAACTCCGCGCGCTGGCCGAGGAGTTCAACGCGTTGCTGGCGCGACAGGAGGAAGGTGCCGAACGGCTTCGCCGGTTCACCGGGGACGCCGCGCACGAACTCCGGTCGCCGGTCGCGTCGATCCGCGTGCAGGCCGAGGTCGCGGTCGCCAATCCCGATCCCGACCTCTCACAGGAGACGCTCGCCGACATCCTGGAGGAGGCGGAACGGCTCTCCGCCCTGCTCGACGGGCTGCTGGCGCTGGCGAGGTCGGACGCGGGGGAGGTCCCGCCCGCGGAACCCGTCGAGCTGGTGAGCGAGGTACGGGCCGCGGTCGCGCGGATGCCCGCCGGCGCGCCGGAGATCCGAGTGAGCGGCACGGTCGGGAGCGCGTGGGCGCTGGCCACGCACGCCGAGGTCGAACTGGTGCTGAGCAATCTGCTGCGCAACGCCTGCCGGTACGCGCGGGGGCAGATCGTGGTGTCGGTGCTCGCGGCGCGGTCCACCGTGCGGGTGGTGGTCGACGACGACGGTCCGGGTATCGAGCCGGAGCACCGGGAGCGGGTGTTCGACCGGTTCTACCGCGTGTCCGATTCGCGGGCCCGATCGTCCGGCGGCACCGGGCTGGGGCTGGCGATGGTCGCCGAGGCCGTCCGGCGCCGAGGGGGTCGCGTCCGCGTCGGTGAGTCCCCCGATGGCGGGGCGCGTTTCCAGGTCGTCTGGCAGGCGGCGCGGCCTCGGTAGGTGATTCGGTCCGCCTCACGCGTGACTGGATGGACGACACGCGTGATCAGAAGGCCGACTCGCGTGACTGGATGGACGACACACCCTCCCTCGGCAGTGTCGTCCGTCTGATCACGCGTGTCGTCCGTCTGATCACGCGAAACCGCCGTTCGCGAGCGGCGAGCGCGGTCGTAGGGTGAGCGCGTGGTGATCGTGGGCGCCGCCATCGTGCGGAACGGACAGCTGCTGGCGCAGCAGCGGGCTTGGCCCGCCGACCACGCCGGTCAATGGGAACTGCCGGGCGGGCGCGTCGAGGACGGCGAAAGCGACGAAGCCGCCTTGGCGCGGGAATGCCTGGAGGAGCTGGACGTCGCGGTGACGGTCGCGGGCCGGGTCGGCGACGACGTGCCGCTGCCGAAGGGGAAGGTGCTGCGGATCTACGCCGCCTCCCTGGTCAGTGCGGGGGACGAGCCGCGAGCCGTGGAGCACAAGGACGTCCGCTGGATCTCCGCGCGCGACCTCGACGACCTCGACTGGCTGCCCGCCGACCGCGTCCTCCTGCCCGCCCTGCACACCCTGCTCGCAAGTCCGTGAAGGCCTCCTTCCCTACCCTGAAAGTGGGGAAGGAGGCCTTCACGGAACTTCAGCCGGCGCCGATGAGCCGCAGCGCGGACTGGAGCCGGTGCTCACCCCGTTCCGCCGCCCGGACGGCACCCGCCTTGCGCACCCGCTCCAGCTCGCCGGGGTCGGCCAGCAGCGCCAGCGCGCGGTCCCGGACCGGCCGCAGCTCCTCGATCAGCGCCTCGGCGACGGCCTCCTTGACCTGGCCGTAGGAGTCGAACCGGTCGGCGAGGTCCTCGGGCTTCTCCCTGACACACGCCGCGAGGATGTCGAGCAGGTTCGCCATCCCCGGCCGGGTTTCCGGCGCGTAGGCCGGTTTCGACCCGCCGTCGGTCTTCGCGCGCTTGACCTTCCGCCGGACCTGGTCGGGCTCGTCGAGGACGAAGACCACCCCGGCCTCTTCCTTCGTCGACTTGGACATCTTCCGCGTCGGCTCGGCGAGGTCCATGACCCGCGCGCCGGCGGGCGGCAGCACCGCCTTCGGCATGGTGAACACGTCGCCGTAGGTGGAGTTGAACCGCTTCGCCAGCGTTCGCGCCAGCTCGACGTGCTGCCGCTGATCCTCGCCGACCGGGACCTCGTCCGCGCCCTGCAGCAGGATGTCCGCCGCCATCAGCACCGGATAGGTCAGCAGGGACAGCCGGACCCCGGCCCTGCCCTTCGACTTCTCCTTGAACTGGATCATCCTGGCGGCCTCGCCGTAGTTGCAGGTGCACTCCAGTACCCAGTTGAGGGCGCCCAGCTCGCGGGCGATGTCGGATTGCACGAACACGCGGTCCGGCTCGATCCCGGCCGCGATCAGCACGGCCAGCTGCTCCGACGCCATCGAACGCAGCTTCGCCGGATTGTGCGCGTTCGTCATGGCGTGCAGGTCGGAGACGAAGTACAGGTCGTCCGGCCCGCCCTCGTCCGCCCAGCGCCGAATGGCCCCCAGGTGGTTCCCGACGTGGACGTGGCCGGACGGGGTGATCCCGGACAACCTGATCATCTGCCTTCTTCCTTCCGGATTCGGGCCGCCCCAGGGTCCGGGCACGAAAAAGGCCGCCCGGTGGGGCGGCCTGGAGGTGCGCTCGTCTGGTTCAGCGCAGGACTTCGGGGCCGCCGGAGGGCGGCCACCACTGGGCGTTCTGCGCGCGCATGCCGGTGAGCCTACCGCAACCGGAAAGGCGGGCGCGGATCACTCATTACGGGCATGAATCGTCAACACTTCATATCGGCCGGGGCAGTACACCCGTCATATTGGCGATGCGGGTCTACCTTCGACACATGTTCGTCGTCCTGCTGACCTACACCGCGCCCATCGAAGAAATCGACTACGTGCTCCCGGATCATGCCGACTGGCTGACCAAACAGTACGAGCAGGGTAATTTCCTCGCCTCCGGCAGGCGCAACCCGCGTATCGGCGGAGTGATCATCACCAAGCCCATGGCCAGGGGAAAGCTGGACGCGATCCTCGCGACCGACCCCTTCTCGATCAAGCACATGGCGGCCTACGAGGTGATCGAGTTCTCGCCGACCCGTACCGCGCCGGAACTGCGGGCGATCAACGAGGCGGTGGTGCATTGACGATCTTCTAAGCGGCTTTCGCGATCTTCGTCTTCGCCTTTTTCAGGGCGAGGACGGGGCATTTTCCGCATCTCGACTTCGACCGGCAGCATTTCTTCTTGACCTTGCCGGACTTCATCCATTTGCGCACGAGCTTGTGCGGGTCGTCAGGTAGTTTCTTGCCCACTCGCGCTCCTTGTCCGACCGTGTCGGCGACCTCTACACGTTAGGTGAGCCTAACCGATCTGGGGGCGTGGGGCTGCTCACAGTCGGGCTACCGGTATCCTGGTGTGGTCCGCGTATGGCCAAAGTCGGCCAGGCGTGTCTCGAACGCGCGAGCGTGGGCACCACACCCGAACTTGAAACCCTTTGGAGCCTTCGCGTGCCCGCAGCCAGCGCCACCGCAGTCGATGCCGGCCGCTCGTCCGGCAAGACCCGGCCCGACCTGCGCAACGTCGCCATCGTCGCACACGTCGACCACGGCAAGACGACCCTCGTCGACGCGATGCTCCGGCAGTCCGGCGCCTTCGAGGAACGCGCCGAACTCGTCGATCGCGTGATGGACTCCGGGGAGCTCGAGCGGGAAAAGGGCATCACCATTCTCGCGAAGAACACCTCCATCCGCCGCAAGACCGACGAGGGCATGGTGACGATCAACGTCATCGACACCCCCGGTCACGCCGACTTCGGCGGCGAGGTCGAGCGCGGCCTGTCCATGGTCGACGGGGTGGTGCTGCTGGTCGACGCCAGCGAGGGCCCGCTCCCGCAGACCCGGTTCGTGCTGCGCAAGACCCTCGAAGCCGGCCTGCCGGTGATCCTGGTCGTCAACAAGACCGACCGTCCCGACGCCCGGATCTCCGAGGTCGTCGAAGAGACCCACGACCTCCTGCTCGACCTGGCCGGTGACATCGAGGACGCCGACCTCGACGCGATCCTCGACCTGCCGGTCGTCTTCGCCTCCGCGCGTGCGGGCAAGGCGAGCCTCGAGCAGCCCGCCGACGGCGCGGTGCCCGAGAGCGAGAACCTCGACCCGCTGTTCGAGACCCTGATGCGCCACGTGCCGCCGCCCTTCGCCGACCGCGAAGGCCCGCTGCGCGCGCTGGTCACCAACCTCGACGCCTCCAACTTCCTCGGCCGGATCGCGCTGATCCGCATCCACTCCGGCAGCCTGCGCAAGGGCCAGACGGTGGCGTGGATGCGCGAGGACGGCACCATCCAGAACGTCCGCATCTCCGAACTGCTGGTCACCGAGGCGCTCACCCGCGTCCCGGCGACCGAGGCGAGCGCGGGCGAACTCGTCGCCATCGCCGGTATCCCGGAGATCACCATCGGCGACACCCTCGCCGACGTCGAGAACCCGGAGGCGCTGCCCCGGATCGCCGTCGACGAGCCCGCCATCTCGATGACCATCGGTGTCAACACCTCGCCGCTGGCCGGCCGCAGCGGCGGCGACAAGGTCACCGCCCGCCTGGTGAAGGCGCGCCTGGACCAGGAGCTGATCGGTAACGTCTCGATCCGCGTCCTGCCGACCGAGCGCCCCGACACCTGGGAGGTCCAGGGCCGTGGCGAGCTGGCGCTGGCCATCCTGGTCGAGCAGATGCGCCGCGAGGGCTTCGAGCTGACCGTCGGCAAGCCGCAGGTGGTCACCAAGATGATCGACGGCAAGCTGCACGAGCCGTTCGAGCGGCTGTCGATCGACTCCCCGGAGGAGCACCTCGGCGGCATCACGCAGCTGCTGGCCGCTCGCAAGGGCCGCATGGAGCACATGGGCGGGCACGGCACCGGCCGCATCAAGCTCGACTACGTCCTCCCAGCGCGCGGCCTGATCGGCTTCCGCACCGACTTCCTCACCGAGACCCGCGGCACCGGTATCGCGAACCACGTGTTCGAGGGGTACTTCCCGTGGGCGGGCGAGATCCGCACCCGTCACTCCGGTTCGCTGGTCGCCGACCGGTCCGGCCCGATCACCGCGTACGCGATGATCCAGCTGGCCGACCGCGGCACCTTCTTCGTGGAGCCGGGCGCCGAGGTGTACGAGGGCATGGTCGTGGGCGAGAACCCGCGTGCAGAGGACCTCGACATCAACATCACCAAGGAGAAGAAGCTGACCAACATGCGTCAGTCCTCCGCCGACGTGATGGAGACGCTGGCCCGTCCGCGCAAGATGGGCCTGGAGGAGGCGCTGGAGTTCTGCTCCGTCGACGAGTGCGTCGAGGTCGCCCCCGACGTCGTCCGGATCCGCAAGGTCACGCTGGACGTCAACCAGCGCGCCAAGGAGCGCAACCGCAACAAGAACCGCGGCTGAGCAGAGGCCGAGGTGGGTCGTGACTGACGTTTCGGGTTCTACCCCGACGCTGTGCCCAAGTCCGTGAAGGCCTCCTTGAGGGACCCAGAGTCCCTCAAGGAGGCCTTCACGGACTCCGGACCAGTAGGTGCATAGGACACGGTTGGTTCCAGCCCGAATCGCCACTCACGACCCCTGTACCGATCGGTCGCGTGACTGGGTGGACGACACGTGTGATGGGACGGACGACACGCGTGATCCGACGGACGGCACTCGGAGGCGTCCGGCTGGACACGTGTGTCGTCCACTCGATCACCTGTGTCGTCCGTCGGATCACACGTGCCCTCCCAACGTCGAAGGGCGTCTGCTCACTCACCGTGAGTAGGCGCCCTTCGACGTTTCCGCGTCCCCGTTTGGTCACGCACCGTATTCGGCCGGGCGTTCTTCGTTAAAGAAAGGTCCTTTCCCGACAATTTCGAAGGAAAGCCGGACTCCTTTTCGGACGGTGTTCACAACACCGGAACACCCCGGACGGAAGGACGCCGGAGCGGTCGCGCGTGCCGGGCCGAGAACGCGGATCCGGACGGGCGCGAAACAAAAGTCCCTAAATGCGTCCGGATAGGACTCGCGGTCGCGATCGTTTCGGTCATCAATCGTGCGGTGGCGAACATTCCGGCGGCCGTTCCGGAATGTTCCGGGTTTGCGGAACCGATTGTGGAGCGAGCGTGCCCCGGCGCCTCCGAAAAGCCTCGGCCCGGCAGGAACCCCGGTGGCCTCCCGGACGTCCACCGGAGGAGGACGGCATCCGGTCGGGCGACGACCGGGCCGATATGGGAATCTCGCTGCCGAGGCCATGGCGCGCGTGATAGCTCTATGGCGACCAGGCGAGGGACGAACCGGGAGGATCAAGGCGTGCGGTCACCGACCACAGCGGCGTCCATGCTGGCGTGCGCGGCCGTGCTCCTCGCCGCCTGCAGCAACACCCCGCCCCCGCCCGTGGTCAGCTCGTCGGCCTCCCCGGTGAGCACGTCGACCACGAAGACGCCTTCGCAGGTGGTCGTGGGGGTCGACGACGTCCTCGGCGGCTACAACCCGCACAACCTCGCCGACGCTTCCCAGGTCACGTCGGCGCTTTCGCAGCTGCTGCTCCCGTCGGTGTTCCGCCCGAAGGACGACGGCAGCTTCGAGCTGGACAAGAACCTGATGAAGTCCGCCGAGGTCGTCTCGCAGCAGCCGTTCACGGTCGCGTACACGATCCGCCCGGACGCCTCGTGGTCCGACAGTGCGCCGATCGCCGCCGAGGATTTCGCCTATCTCCGCGAGGCGATGCGCGACCAGCCGGGCGTCATCGGCGCCGCCGGCTACCGGCTGATCTCGGACATCCAATCGCGTGAAGGCGGCAAGCGGGTCGAGGTCACCTTCGCGAAGCCGTATCCGGGCTGGCAGACGCTCTTCGGCAACCTCCTGCCCGCGCATCTGCTCAAGGACGCCCCGAACGGGTGGCAGGGCGCGCTGGCGACGACGTTCCCCGCGGTCGGCGGCCCGTACTCGATCAAGGGCCTCGACACCGCGCGCGGAGAGATCACCCTGGAGCGCAACGAGCGCTATTGGGAGAAACCCTCCGCCCTCGACCGGATCGTGCTCCGTGCGGCCGACCAGGACGGCACACTGGCCGCCCTGCGCAGCGGCAACGACCAGTTCGCGATGACCAGGACCGACGGCACCGGCCTCAAACGGCTCGGCGAACTCGGCTCCGCCGTCCAACTGCACACGGTCGCGCGGCCCACGGTCGCGCAGATCCTCCTGCGGCCGGTGAGCTCGACGCTGTCGGATCCCAATGTGCGCGAAGGGGTCACCGCGCTGATCGACCGCGGCAAGCTGATCACCGAGGCGACCGACGGCGGCCCGTCCGACAAGCTCCGCGCCGACGCGCAGGTCCGCGTCCCGTCGGCGCCCGGTTTCCAGCCGACGATCCCGGCCCCGGGGCCGCCGTCGGCGGCGGATCCCGCCAAGGGCGAGGAACTGCTCAAATCCGCCGGATACACCAAGGAAGCGGGCACCTGGCGGAAGAACGGGAAGAACCTTTCGCTGGTCGTGGCCTCGCCCGCCAAACAGGAGCCGTACGCGACGATCGCCAAGGAGCTGACGGCGCAACTGGTGGCCGCGGGGATCGAGGTCAACGCGATCGCCCCGCAGCCGCGAGAGCTTTTCTCGACGATGCTGGCCATGCCGGTGCTCAACGGGATCCAGCAGACGACCCCGGAGGGCGCGGGCAACGTCGGCATCGACATCGCGGTGATCGGCCAGGTCACCGGCGGTGCGGACGTCGCTTCGGTACTGGCGTCCACCTTCGGCTGCCGCCCCGATCAGCTCACCGACAAGACCAAGGCCGTCGTCCCGGGGAACCCGCTGGGCTTCTGCGATCCGGCCCTGCAGGCCCCGATCGACGCCGCGCTGACCGGCGCCACCCCGGTGGCCGACACGCTTTCGGCCCTGGAACCGGAATTGTGGCGTCGGAATGTTGCCATTCCGTTGTTCCAGCTGGCCGATACCCTCGCCATCGGCTCTGGTATTTCCGGAGTAACCGCAGGTCCTCCTATGGTGGGCCCTTTCGGGTCCGCGGTGAACTGGACACGGGGTCCGAAGTAGCCGTTTCGCGGCCGAGTCGGACCCTGGAGGGTGACCTTTCCCGGCACGTTCGAGTGGTGGACCGATTCCTCAAGGTAACCGCTGTATTTCTTGATGTCAGCCGCAAGTTACCCTTTGGTCACGATCGCCCCGTAACTGGTGACTGTTCGTGCATTTCCTTTCTAGCGTGCACCCGCAGTGCGCCAAATGAGTGTTGCTTGGCGTGTCATAGGCTCCGGGCCATCTCACCGGAGCGGTGTGGGGTCCTGTTCCGATCTCAGGAACCCAGTGCTAGGAGGGCACACTTCATGAGGAAGTCCAAGGCAGTCTCCGCCTGGTCGCTGGTCGCGGCCTCCGCGCTTGTGCTGAGCGCATGCAGCGGTGGCGACAGCGGCAGTACCGACCCGAACGGGTCGTCGACCGACATCAAGAGCATGGCGACCGGCAAGGCGCAGAACGGCGAAAACTTCAAGCTCGCGGACACCCCGGGGTACGAAGGCACCGTCACCGTGGGTATCGACGACGGGTACTCGGGCTACAACAACGACACGCCCGACACCAACACGTCGTACAACACCTACATCCTGACCGCCGTGCTCGCGGGCGCCGACGTGCTCGACGGCAACAACAAGGTGCTGCTGAACAACGACGTGTTCGACTCCTGGGAGGTCACCTCCAAGGCGCCGCAGACCGTCGTCTACAAGATCAAGCCGAACGTCAAGTGGTCGGACAACGAGGCGTTCGACTGCGACGACATGTACCTGTCGTGGCTGGCGCACTCCGGCAAGGCGAAGACCTCCGACGGCAAGCAGGCCTTCCTCGCCGCTTCGACGACCGGCTACCAGCTGATCGACCAGGCGACCTGTAAGGACGACCTGACCTTCGAGACCAAGTACACCGAGCCGTACCTGGACTACAAGGGTCTGTTCAACTCGACCGCGATCATGCCCGCGCACATCGTCGAGAAGAACTCGGGCGTCGCCGACATCACCAAGCTGACCCCGACCAGCGACGCGGCCCAGCTGGCGAAGGCCGGTGACTTCTGGACCAACGGGTTCAAGGGCTTCAAGGCCGACGTCATGCCGGCCTCGGGTCCGTACAAGATCACCGCGTTCGACGCCAACCAGAAGGCCGTCACGCTCGAGAAGAACCCGAACTGGATCGGTGGCAAGGGTGGCCCCTCCAAGATCGTCGTGAAGGCGATGGAGGACACCAAGGCCATGGCGACCGCGCTGCAGAACGGTGAGATCGACATCGCCGCTTCGACCCAGCCGGACGCCACCGCGGCGAACACCATGAAGGGCCTCGCCGCCCAGGGCATCACCTACGGTTCGGCCTCGCAGCTGACCTTCGAGCACATCGACCTCAACTACAAGCGCATGTTCAAGGACAAGGACCTGCGCAAGGCGTTCTTCGAGGTCGTCAACCGCCAGGAGATCACCGACAAGCTGCTGAAGGAGGTCCAGGCCGACGCGACCCCGCTGAACAGCATCGTGTTCATGCCGGGCGAGCAGGGCTTCAAGGACCTGTACAGCAGCAAGGCCGGTCTGGGCGCCGAGGCCGCGGCCAAGACGCTGACCGACGCCGGCTGGGTCAAGGGTGGCGACGGCATCTTCGCCAAGAACGGCCAGCGCGCGTCGTTCAAGATCTCGCACAACCAGAACACCCGCCGTCAGCAGACCGTCGAGATCATCATCTCGCAGGCCAAGGCCGCCGGTATCGAGATCACGGACGACCAGGACGCCAACTTCCTGAAGGGTGGCCGTCTCGCGGCCAGCGACTACGACGCCGCGCTCTTCGGCTGGTCCGCCGCTCCGTTCAAGGCCGAGCAGAAGTCGATCTACATCACCCGGGTCGACGACAGCAGCCAGAACTACCAGGGCCTGTCGAACCCGACGATCGACTCGTCCTTCGAGGCGGCCGTGAAGGCCACCGACGAGGCCGTGCAGCTGGAGAACTACCAGAAGGCCGACCAGGCGATCGCGGACGAGTACGCGACGCTGCCGCTGTTCCAGACCCCGTCCATGTGGGCGTTCAAGGGCATCGACCGCACTTACATGCAGTCGTACAACGGTGTCCTGTGGAACGTCGGTGAGTGGGAGCAGAAGAAGTAGGGCTTCCGCCCCGCTTTTTCACCACTCGCTTACGCGATCCTGGTGGTACGGGGCCCGGCCAAAAGCCGGGCCCCGTACCCGCCGGAAGTAGCTGTTGACCGTAGGGTTACCGCCACTACGGTGGACAACCGGGCAGCGGTCCAGCACTTCGGCGGCCAGGCCCGGATGAGGAGCAGTTCGTTGAACCTGGTGATCTACATTCTTCGCCGTCTGGCGATATCGATTCCCGTCCTGCTGGTCGGGACTTTCCTGTGTTTCGTCATGGTCGCCGGCACCGGTGACCCGCTCGCCGAGATGAAGAGCAACCCGGCCATGAGCAAGGAAGCCATCGCGCAGATGGCCTCGCAGCTCGGGCTGGACCAGAGCATCGTGCCCCGGTACTTCACTTGGCTCGGCAACTTCGTCACCGGCGACTGGGGCGTTTCCATCGCACAGGGCAACGCGCAGGCCCCGGTGTTCCCGAAGGTCATGGCCGCGTTCGAGGTCACCTTGAAGCTCGTCGTCGGCGCCGAGATCCTCGCGCTCGTGCTCGGCGTCCTCGTCGGTGTGGTCGCGGCGGTCAAGCAGTACTCGATCATCGACTACATCGCCACCACGCTGGCCTTCCTGCTGTTCTCGATGCCGATCTTCTGTGTCGCCATCGTGCTCAAGCGCTACGCGATCGAGTTCAACGGCTGGGTCCGGGACCTGGGACTGTCCGATGTGCTCGGTAACCCGTGGATCCGCACCACGAGCCCGGAATCGCTGAATTTCGACGGTCCAGGCGGTTTCCTCGCCAGTTACATCGGCGCGTATCTGCTGCCGACGTTGTCCATCATGGCGATCAGCTTCGCCGCCTACAGCCGGTTCCAGCGCGCTTCGATGCTGGAGACGCTGAACGCGGACTACGTGCGGACCGCGCGCGCCAAGGGACTCGCCAACGGCCGGGTCATCTTCCGCCACGCCTTCCGGAACGCGCTCATCCCGGTGACCACGCTGTTCTCCGTCAACTTCGGTGCCGTGCTCTCGGGCGCGATCATCACCGAGACGGTGTTCAACTGGAATGGCATGGGCAAGCTGCTCGTCGAAGCCGTGACCAAGAGCGACACGCAGGTGATGATGGGGTGGCTGGTGCTCATCGCCAGCAGCATCATCGTCGCCAACCTGATCGCCGACCTGATGTACGGCATCCTGGACCCGAGGATTCGCGTTGGCTGACTTGAACTCCCTTATCGCGGCGGAAGGTTCCAAGCCCGCCGACGGCGCGCTCCCGGCGGAGGCGCTGCCCGAGCCGCAGAGCCAGGGCAAGCTGGTCCTGCGCAAGTTCCTGCGGCACAAGCTGGCGATGATCTGCACGGCGGTCCTGCTGCTGCTCGTGCTGACCGTGCTGATCATGCCGATCTTCTGGCCGTACAGCTACGAGGACAGTTCCTTCCCGTCCTTCGCCAAGCCCAGCGCGGAGTATCCGCTGGGCACGACGCAGGTCGGCAAGGAGATGGTGTCGCAGATCCTGCGCGGCACCCAGTACTCGCTGCTGATCGCGCTCATCGTGTCGCTCGTCGCCACCACCATCGGAACCGTTTTCGGTGCCATGGCGGGGTACCTTCGCGGCTTCACCGACTCGGCGATCTCCCGCGTGACGGACCTGTTCCTGATCGTCCCGCAGATCGCGGCCGCGGCCATCCTGGCCAAGGTGTTCGGCGGCGGTACCTGGTACATCGTCGCGATGGTGCTGGCGGCCTTCGGCTGGATGCCGATCGCCCGTATCGCCAGGGCCGAGTCGATGTCGCTGTCCCAGCGCGAGTTCGTGGACGCCGCCCGCGCGTCCGGCGCCGGGACGTTCCACATCGTGTTCAAGCACCTGGTGCCGAACATGGTCGGCCTCATCACGGTCAACGCGACCCTCGCGATCGCGCAGGCCGTGCTGATCGAGGCGGCACTGTCGTTCATCGGGCTCGGGGTGCAGCTGCCGGACACTTCGCTCGGCCGCGTCATCCTCGAGAACTACGCGCAGCTCCAGGCGCGGCCGGCGCTGTTCTTCGGCCCGTTCGTCGTGCTGGTGCTGATCTCGCTGACGATCAACTTCATCGGTGACGGCCTGCGGGACGCTTTCGACCCGCGGCAGCGCCGCCAGAAGGCGTAAGGCCCTCTTCAGCGCATGAAGGCCCCCTTCCCTCGGCTCAGCCGAGGGAAGGGGGCCTTCACGCGCTTCAGGGCACTGCTGCCAGGCCTCTCTGGCGAGTTCACGGGCCGGGAGCCGCAACTCGCGTGATCAGAGCCGCAACTCGCGTGCTTGGAGGCGTAACTCGCACATTCGTCTCCAGACACGCGAGTTACGCCTCCAAGCACGCGAATGGCGCCTTCAAGCACGCGAGTTACGCCTCTGGACACGCGAGTGGCGTCCAGATGCACAAAGGCCCCCTTCACCGCGTCCAGCGCCGCGAAGGGGGCCTTCGTGTACCTCTGAGGGTCAGTCGGCCACCGGGGCCAGCTTGCCCGCTTCCCAGGCCGCACGCCGCTCGGCCTGCAGCACCGGGTCTGCGACCGGGGCGGCCGACAGCAGACGACGGGTGTAGTCCTCGCGCGGCGAGTGCAGCACCTGGTCACGCGTGCCGACCTCGACCAGCTTGCCGTGCTGCATCACCGCGACGCGGTCGGCCAGCAGGTCGACGACGGCGAGGTCGTGGCTGATGAACAGGCAGGCGAACTGCAGCGAGCGCTGCAGGTCCAGGAACAGGTCCAGCACCCGCGCCTGCACCGACACGTCCAGCGCCGAGGTCGGCTCGTCCGCGATCAGCAGCGCCGGGTCGAGCGACAGCGCCCGCGCGATGGCGACGCGCTGACGCTGGCCGCCGGACAGCTCGTGCGGGTAGCGGTTGCGGTAGTGGCCGCCGAGCTCGACCTTGTCCAAAAGGGACGCCACGCGCTCGTTCAGGGCCTTGCCCTGCAGGAACTTGTGCAACACCATCGGCTCGGCGATCGATTCGCCGATGGTCATCTTCGGGTCCAGTGTGGACGCCGGGTCCTGGAACACGATCGAGAAGTACCGGCGCAGCGGGCGCAGGTCCTTGTTCGACATGTTCGTGATGTCCTTGCCCGCGATCGACACGGTGCCCGAGGTCGGGGTCAGCAGGCGGATCGCGCAGCGGCCGACGGTCGACTTGCCGGAACCGGACTCGCCGACCAGGCCGACGATCTCGCCCTTGGCGATGCTCAGCGAGACGTCGTCCACCGCGCGGTTCTTCGCCTGGCCGCGACGGCCGGGGTACTCCAGCACGAGGTTCTTGATCTCGAGCGCGGGCGCGTTCTCCTCGATCACCGCGGCGAGCTCGGAGTCCTCGAGCCGGATCTCTTCGGCGATCTTGGTGGCCTCGTCGCTGTCGGCGGAGATGCCCTCCTCGAGCAGGCGGCGGCCTTCCGGACGCTGGCCCAGCACGGGGACCGCGGCGAGCAGCTTGCGGGTGTACTCCTGCGACGGCGACGCGAACAGGTCGCGCACCGGCGCCTCTTCGACGATGTTGCCCTGGTACATCACGACCACGCGGTCGGCGAGGTCCGCGACGACCCCCATGTCGTGCGTGATCAGCACGATCGCGGTGTTGAGCGTGTCGCGCAGCTTGCGCAGCAGGCCGAGGATCTCCGCCTGCACGGTGACGTCGAGCGCCGTGGTCGGCTCGTCGGCGATGATGACCTTCGGGTCGCACGAGATCGCCATCGCGATGACGACGCGCTGCCGCAGACCACCGGAGAGCTGGTGCGGGTACTGCTTGAAGCGCAGCGGCGGGTTCGGGATGCCGACCATCTCCAGCAGCTCGATGGCGCGCTTGTCGGCGGCTTCCTTCGAGATGTCCTGGTGCGAACGGAGCGCCTCGCGCAGCTGCCAGCCGACGGTGTAGACCGGGTTGAGCGCGGTCATCGGCTCCTGGAAGATCATCGCGACCTGGTTGCCGCGGATCTTCTGGAGGTCCTTCTCCTTGAGATCGGCCAGGTTGCGGTCCCCGAGGCGGAGCTCGCCCGCGATCCGGCTCGTCTTCGGGAGCAGCCCGAGCACCGACATCGAGGTCACCGACTTGCCGGAACCGGACTCACCGACCACCGCGACGATCTCACCCGGTTTGACGTCGAATCCGATGCCCTTGACGGCGTTGACCACGCCCTCGTCGGTCGGGAACGAGACGCTCAGGTCGGAGATGGACAGAACCGAACCCGACACGCCGCCGAGGTCCGACGATGCTGCTTCAGTGCTCACCAAGATGCCCTTCGTGGGGGTACATATGGTCACGGCGCAGTGCCCGTGACGGTGTCAACGCGTCCTCGGCGGTAAAGAGTGCCTCGGACGTGCGCGAGGATAACCGAGAGTCGCCCGACTAAGGTCGGTCCTCTCCGGCTTCCGTTCCCGACACCCTATAAAGGAAAGCGCGCCGTGTTCGAATTAGTCTTCAAGCCGTGATCTCCGATCTGCCCAAATTGCTGCTCGTGCACGCCCATCCGGACGACGAGAGCATCACCACCGGTGGCACCATCGCGCGTTACGCCGCCGAAGGCGCCGAAGTGACCGTCGTCACGTGCACGCTCGGTGAGGAAGGCGAGATCATCCCGCCCTCCCTCGACGGTCTCGGTTCGTGGGCTTCGGACCAGCTCGGCGGCTATCGCGCGGGCGAGCTGGCATCGGCCTGCGCGGCGCTGGGCGTCACGCGGCACCGGTATCTCGGCGGCATCGGGCGCTGGCGTGACTCGGGCATGGCCGGGACGCCGTCCGCGGCCCATCCGCGGGCGTTCTCCGGCGGCGACCTCGGCGAACAGGCGGCTCAGCTCGCCGAGATCCTCGACGAGGTCCGGCCCCAGGTCGTCGTCACCTATGACGCCTTCGGGGGTTACGGGCACCCCGACCACATCCGCGCGCACGAGGTCACGATGGCCGCGGCGCCGAAGGCCGCGTCGGTCGAGCGGGTCTTCCACACGGTTTCCTCCCGCGACGCCGTCGCGGCGGGCCTCGCCGCGCTGCGCGGACGCTCTCCGTTCCGGGTCCCCGAAGACGGCGAGCTGCCGGTGACGCCGGACGAGACCATCACGACCGTCGTCGACGTCGGGGCGCACATCCCGGCGAAGGCGGCCGCGCTGCGGGCGCACGAGACCCAGGTCAGCGTGCCCGCTCCGCCGCATCTCGCGGATCACTTCGCGCTGAGCAACGACATCGCGCAGCCGATCACCCCGCACGAGTACTTCGTGCTCGCGCACGGACCGGCCGAAGGTGCCGCGGCCGATCTGTTCGGGGGCCTCGCGAGGTGAACCCGCCGCTCACCTCGCGGCAGCGTCTGCTGCTGGCCTTGCTGACCTTCGACGCGTTCCTGCTCGGCTTGCTCGAACTGTTCTTCCTGCCGCTCCGGCTCGACGGGATCGTGCTGCCGAAGCTCGGTGACGCGCCCATGCCGGTGACCGTGGTGCTCGCGGTGATCACCACCCCGCTGCTGGTGCGGACGACCGCGAAAGTGGTGCGGCCCTCCTTTTCGGTGATTCCGCTGCTCGTCTGGGTACTAGTCGTACTCGTGATGGGCGTGACCGGCCCCGGTGGTGATCTGGTGCTGATACAGGACTGGCGGGCCTTGCTGCTGATCGGCGGCGGGGCGCTGCCGGGGGCCTTGGCGCTGGGTGGCGGTCTCGGCAGGGCGGCGAAGGGAGCTAGCGATGGGTGAAGCGATTTCGGACCGTCAGGTCGTGGCGGTGCTGCGACCGTTCGTCCGCGCGTGCGGGCCGATGGTCGACGCGCTGCGTGACGCGGATCCGTTCGGCCTCCAGGCCAGGGGACGCCGTCACGAGGATCTCGACGGCGTCGAGCCCAAACTGAAGGACAAACTGCTCGACGGGATCACGTCGGTCAAGGTGCCCGGCACCGCGGCCTGGGCGGAGATGTCGAACTACCAGCGGACCCATTGGTGGGTGAACCGGGTCGGCCGGGTCACCGCGCTGATCACCGCGATCCCCGGTCTCGGCGGCGCGCTCGCCGACCGGTTGCCCGTGCAGGACGCGCTCGGCTCGGCGTCGCAGGGGGTGCTGTTGTGCGCGATCGCGGGGGAGTACGGCGTGACCGACGTCGGCGCACGGGTCCGGCTGATCGCTTGGGTGCTCTTCGAACGCGACATCGACCCGGTGATCGCGGCGGGCAAACACGCCGAACACGACAAGGCTGCCGAAGACGACGAAGCGGCGAAGCTCACCGAAGAGATCGACGACGCCAAGAAGAAGCACGGCAAGGTCACCTTCAAGGCGGCCGCCGGCACGCTGTGGCGCCTCGGCCGGGGCCTGCTCGGCATCGTCGACGAACTGGAAAAGCGGCCTCGCGGCCGTCTTTTCCACCGTGCGCTCGGGAAGCTGCCGGTCGTCGGTATGGCGGGCGACTACCTCGGCGAGCGGTCCGGCCTCAAACGCGTCTGGAAGCGGGCGCACGAATGGTTCACCGAGCACCCCGAGGGCGAGCTCACTTCCAGAACATGAACGCGTCCTGGCCGTACATGGCGGCCAGCTTGAATCCGCCGACGGCGTCGAAGATCGCGAAGGACCCTTGCCACAGCAAGCGGCTCGCACCGTCCACGAGGAACAGCACGGCGAAGAGCACGATCGGTGCCCAAGGCCGGGCCTTCGCGCCGAACTCCCGCGCGCCGGGCGACAGGTACGGCTCGATCGCGCCCCAGCCGTCGAGGCCGGGGATCGGCAGGATGTTCAGGATGAACGTGACGATCTGAAGCAGCGCCAGGAACGAAAGCCCGATCACGAGACCGGACGCCATCGGAACCAGCGCGACGACGAGGGTCAGCAGGACACCGACGGCGAGGTTGCTCAGCGGCCCGGCGAGCGAAACCCACGACTGGACCCCGCGTGACCGAAGGCGTCCGTGTTCGATCCAGACCGCGCCACCCGGCAGCGGGATGCCGCCGATGATGAGGAATACCAACGGCAGGATGATGGACAGTGCGGGATCCGTGTACTTCCGGACGTCCATGGACAGATAACCCTTGTGGGCGACGCTGTGGTCGCCGCCGCGGAACGCGACGACCGCGTGGCCGAATTCGTGGAGCGTCAGCGACGCCACCCAGCCGCCGGCGACGAGCAGGACCACGCCGGCGATGATCAGCGGGTCGTACTGCTGGCTGGAAATCGTGGTCGCATCACCGAAAGCCGCCAGCACACCGCCCAGGACGGTGACCGCGAGGATGCCGAGGAAGATCGGGCTTGGCCGCACTGCTGATCTCTGCACCCCTCCAGTCTTCCGTATGCCCGATGTGAAGTTCTCGGCGTGTCCCCTTGCGCGATGAGGCGCGGGTATCCCCCGAACTCGCTACTCCGCTTGACCTGACCGCACTACACGGGTGTAATCACAGTGATGTCATTCGTCGCTGGAAGGGGGCGGCGGATGGTGTTTCAACACCGCCAGCCTGGGGAGTGCGTGGACAGCGAGGAGGCGGACGTGCGGTTGGAAGCAGATGGAAGGGAATGGGGGCAAGTCGTGGGTTGGGGTGAGGTCCCGGAGCAGCAACTGGGCGATCTCACCGAGCTTTTCGACGATGCCTCCGCGGAAGAGCAGGACTGGCAGGAACGGGCCCTCTGCGCGCAGACGGACCCGGAGGCGTTCTTCCCCGAGAAGGGCGGCTCCACCCGTGAAGCCAAGCGGATCTGCCTCGGTTGCGAGGTCAAGGACGAGTGCCTCGAATACGCCCTCGCGCATGACGAGCGGTTCGGTATTTGGGGCGGGCTCTCCGAACGTGAGCGTAGGAAACTGAAAAAGCGAGCTGTGTGACGGCGATCTCCGGTGGCCTGTGCGCGCCGGAGATCGCTTACGCCCGCTTCCACATCGTGGGGCCACCAACGGGTGACAGGGTCGCGTCGTAGGGTGGCGGCACTCGACTTCGCCGCCACATCTGGAGTGCCCGTTGTCCCGCACTGCCGCGTCACCTGTGTTGCGCACGGTCCCCGTACTGGCCATTGTGGTCTGTCACAACGGTGAGAACTGGTTGCCACTGGCACTTTCCGCGCTGCGGCGCAGCGGAGTCCGGCCGCGGCACATCCTCGCGGTCGACACCGGCTCCACCGACGGGACGGCGAAGATCCTCGCCGACGCGGCGTCCGTCGGCGAAGCGCCGGTCTTGGACGGAATTCTCACACTTTCCCGTGAGGTCGGCTTCGGTGCCGCCGTCGGCGAGGCCGTCGAGCACGCCGTCGAACGCTGGGGTGATCCCGGTGGCTGGCTCTGGCTCCTGCACGACGACTGCGCGCCGGAACCCGACTGTCTCGAAAACCTGTTGGCAGCGGCCGAAAACGAGCCCGAGGCGACGGTGCTCGGCCCGCTCGCGGTCGACTGGAGCGACCCGAGGCTCATCGTCGAAGCCGGGTTGTCGACCGACGCCATCGGCCACCGGCAGCAGGTCTCACCGGACGAGAACGACACCGCCGTGCTCGCCGTGCCGAGCGCGGGATCGCTGGTGCGACGAGAAGTCTGGCACGACCTCGGCGGCTACGACCCCCGCTTTTCCTTGCTGCGCGAGGATCTCGACTTCGGCTGGCGCGCCAACGCCGCGGGCGGCCGGGTGCTTTCGGTACCGGCGGCCCGGCTCCGGCACGCTCGCGCGCTCAGCACCGGACAGCGCGAACCGGACGCCCTCGGGCTTCCCCTCGCGACGGCGAACCGCGCGCACGGGCTGCGGGTGTTCCTCGTCAACTGCTCCCCACTGTCCTTTTGGTTCGGCCTTTTTCGAATCCCGGTGTTCGCGGTGCTGCGGGCGCTCGCGTTCCTGGTGCTGCGGCGCACCGGGGAGGCGGGCGCGGAACTCGCGGCCGCCTGGTACCTGCTGCGCGGCCGCGGCGGGCTGCGCGTGGCCCGCGCCGAACGCCGGAAGACCGGCAGGCCGGGCCCTGTCCGCGGACTCTTCACCGGCCGGGCGACGCGGGTGCGCAACGCGGTGCGCGCCGGTGTCGTCGGTCTGGTCCGCCGTGGCGTCGAACGGGATTTCGCCCTCGGGACGGTGCCGGAGAGCGTCGACCAGGAAGGGGCCTGGATCCCGCCGGAGGCGGTGAAGGCCGGACAGGAGCGTCCGGTCGGTCCCGGCGCGCTGCCGGCGGGGGCGATGCGCGGTGTCGGCTCGCGGG
This sequence comes from Amycolatopsis sp. TNS106, assembly GCF_019330265.1. NCBI lineage: Bacteria > Bacillati > Actinomycetota > Actinomycetes > Pseudonocardiales > Pseudonocardiaceae > Amycolatopsis > Amycolatopsis sp. TNS106. Next base: position 7,698,744 of record NZ_CP024972.1, read on the forward strand.
GGACAGGTCTGAGGCGGCCCAGCGGGGTCGTCGCGGTCGCGGTTCCCGAGAAACCCGCGGCGGCTGGGCCGAAACCGTCACCGGTGCCGCGGGACGGCGGGCGGCGGCCGGAACCCGAGCTCGTGTTCGTCGAGGTGGACCGGAAACGCGTACTGGGCGCGACCGTGTTCGCCCCGCCGGTGCTCATGCTCGTGGTGCTGACGGCACTCGCGTTCGTGATCAACGGTTCGCGGCTCGGGCTGGACCTGTTCGGCGGGAAGCTGCTGCCGGTCGGCGGGCTCGGCGAGATCTGGTCGTCGTATCTCGCGCCGTGGCACGCGATCGCGGGCGGGACGGCGAGCCCCGCGCCCGCGACGTTGCCGGTGCTGGGCACGCTCGGCGCGATCTTCACCCCGATCGGCGGGCCCGCGGCACTGGTCGCGATCCTGCTGATCGGTGACATCCCGCTCGCCGCTCTGAGCGCGTACGCCGCCACGCGGCACCTTCGCGTGCGTCGCTGGGTCCGGGCCGTGGTCGCGGCGGCGTATGGCGTGCTCCCCGCGGCCACTGCTTCGGTCGCGCAGGGACGTGTCGACGTCGTCGTCGTGCACCTGCTGCTGCCCCTGGTGATCGCGGGCATCGCCGGGCTGCTGGTCCGCGCGGACTCGCGCTGGCTGCACGTTTCCGCGCTGAGCGCGATCGGCCTGGCGCTGATCGGCGCCTTCTCACCGCTGGCGCACGCGCTGGCGCTGGTCGGGCTGCTGATCGGCTTCGTGGTCCTGCCGTCGCCGACCGGGCTGGCGCGGCGGATCGCGTCGGTCGGCATCGTGGTGTTCCTGCCGCTGGCGTTGCTGCTGCCGTGGCCGAGTGTGCTGCTGCGGCATCCGGAACTGCTGTTGCACGGGCTCGGCGGCGGCGCCACGGCCGCGTCCGGGGCCGACCTCGCCGGACTGGGCCCCGGCGGGCCCGGCGCGTGGCCGATCGGGGTGGCGCTGGTCGCGGCCGCGATCGTCGCGCTGGTGGTCCGGCCGTCGAAGGGCGCGGCCGGCGGTGTCGCGGTCGTCGTGCTGGGTGTACTCGGGCTCGTGGCGGTGCGGTTCGTGGCGGTGACGCCGATGTCGGGCGGCGCGCACGCGACCGGGTACGCCGGGGTGCCGCTGCTGGTGATCAGCGCGGGGTTGCTGTGGACGGTGCTGGCGACCTGGCAGCGAGGCGGGTCCGGGGTCGACCCCGCGCCGTGGCTGGCGAAGGTCACGGCCGTGGCCGGGGTGCTCGTGCTGCTGGCGTTGGCGACCGGTGCGGTGGTCGCCGGACGGGAAGGGCCGTTGCGGGCGGGTGAGCGTCCTTCACTGGCTCCGGAGATTTCCGCGGAGCTGGCTTCGAGTGGCCGCTCGGTGCTGGTGCTCGGTTCTGTTCAGGATGGTGCCCGGCAGACCGGTGGGCGGTTGCCGAGTTTCGGCGACGACGAGTTCGCGCCGACGCCGGGCAGTGCCGATCGGCTCGCCTCGTGGCGCCGGGACCTTCTGCAAGGCTCGCCGGACGCCGTCAAACAGGCCTTCGCGGCGGCTTTGGCCTCGGGAGTCTCGTATGTCGTCCTGCCGAGCGGCGCCGACGGTGGTGCTTTCGCCGAACTCGCGCGGGACCTGGTCGCTCCGGCGGCACCGACTTCGGACGGGCGTCCGGTGCTGCGTTTGCTGCCCGCCGGCGGACAGGTGGCGTTGATCTCGCCGGAACTGGCGCAGGCTGCCGTGACCGGGAAGGGCGCGCCCGGCGCGTCGCCCGGGGTGGCGCCGGTGCAGGCCGGGCTGCCGGACGTGCGGGTGCGCGTCTCGGAAGGGCCGACCGGGCGGCTGCTCGTGCTGGCCGCGGAGTTCGAGGCGGGCTGGCAGGCGAGTGTGGACGGCAAAGCCGTGCCGATCGTGCGGGCTTGGGGTCACCAGGTCGCGGTCTCGGTGCCGCCCACGCCTTCGGAGGTCGTGGTCGAGCACCAGGGGACCACGCGGAACCTGCTGCTGCTGGCGCAGGTGGCGGCGGTGCTGTTCACGCTGCTGACCGCTGTGCCTACGCGGAGGCGTTCTTGAGCTTCTCTCGGCTGTCCTGAAGGCCCCCTTTGAGACGTTGAGCGTCTCAAAGGGGATTGCGGCGGTCGGCTGGGCTTCGGCTCGTGTCCCGAATGTGGCATTGGGGACACTCAACGTCCCCAATGCCACATTGGGGACATCCAGCCTTCGACTGGGAGGCCTCGGGGTTGCCAATGTCGCATTAGGGTCGCTCAGCGTCTCAAATGCGACATTGGGAACCTTGCCGAAGACCCCGCGGTCCCGGGTTGTCCACAGCCCCTTCCCCTTGTGGACAACTCGGGGTCCGGGGCGCGTTTCCGCAGGTCCTGGCGCTGCTCCGCGATACACTGGGCTGGGGACGCCCCCCGGGGAAGGGCGGGGGCCGGGGTGCGGAGGTGAGGGTTATTCGCCTTCGATGACGTCGGGTTCGACGCCGAGGTAGCCCGCGACCTGTTCGACGAGGACGTCGTGCACGAGTTCCGCGAGTTCGCCGGGGTCCTTCGCGCGCGCTTCGAGGGGGCGCCGGTAGAGGACGATGCGGGCCCGCGTCGGAAGGCCGGCGCGGTCGACGCCGGCGGGCACGAGCCGCGAGAGCGGGACGGCGCCGTCGTGCAACACGCCGTCGACTCCGGTCGGTGCGCCATCCGAGCGAACTTCGGGGACGTCGTCGACGGCGACGTCGAGCTTCGTCAGCTCGTGCCGCCACCGCGCTTCGATCGGTTCGAGCGCGTCCAAAACCAGCGCGTCGAACCTTTCCGCCCTGCTAGCGGCGGCGGGAAGGGTCGACGGATACAGCGCTCCGCGCAGGCCCCGGCCGTGCCGGTCCCGTCGCATCCGCCGTCGCTGTCGGGAATCACGAGCCGTCGCCACGAACCGAAGGGTACGCGCTCGGCGATTCAAAGCGCGTGTCGCCGGTACGCCCGGCTCCCGACGCGCTATCGTTCTCGATCGTGCGGAGCGTACGAAAGTGTTCGCGAACGGGTTGTCTCGAACCCGCTGTCGCCACGCTCACGTATGCCTACAGCGATTCGACGGCCGTCGTGGGCCCCTTGGCCACGGCGAGCGAGCCGCACTCCTATGACCTCTGCGAGGCGCACGCCCTCCGGCTGACCGTGCCCAAGGGCTGGGAAGTCGTCCGGCACGAAGGGGCCTTCGCCGCCCCGGACCCGTCCGCCGACGAGCTGACCGCGCTGGCCGAGGCCGTGCGCGAGGCGGGCCGGTCCGACAAGCCCGCGCCCGAGCCCGAACCCGAGGGACCCTCGGGCAGGCGCGGCCACCTGCGCGTCCTGCCCGGCCGCGCCTGACGCGAAGGCTCGCCGGTAGGCTTTCGAGCGCGCCAGAGGGCGTTGTAACGAGACTATTGGCGGGGAGCAGGCGTGCCAGACCTTTCGGGCATCGTGAAGGCCTACGACATTCGCGGCGTGGTCGGTGAGCAGCTGGACGCGGCACTCGTCCGCGACCTCGGATCGGCGTTCGCCCTGTTGATCAAGCCGGAGTCCGACTCCGTGGTGATCGGCCACGACATGCGCGACTCCTCGCCCGAGCTGTCCGCCGCGTTCGCCGACGGCGTGACCTCGCAGGGCCTCGACGTCGTGTCGATCGGCCTCGCCAGCACCGACCAGCTGTACTTCGCGTCCGGGTCGCTCAACCTGCCGGGCGCCATGTTCACCGCCAGCCACAACCCGGCGAAGTACAACGGCATCAAGCTGTGCCGCTCGGGCGCCGCCCCCGTCGGCCAGGACTCCGGTCTCGCGGAGATCCGCGACACCGTCGAGCAGGGTGTGCCCGCCTTCGCGGGCCAGCGCGGCTCGGTGACCGAGAAGGACGTCCTCGCGGACTACGCGGCGTACCTGCGCAAGCTCGTCGACCTGTCGGGCAGCCGTCCGCTGAAGGTCGTCGTCGACGCCGGCAACGGCATGGGCGGCTACACCGTTCCGACGGTTTTCGCGGGCCTGCCCATCGAGGTCGTCCCGATGTACTTCGAGCTCGACGGCAACTTCCCGAACCACGAGGCCAACCCGCTCGACCCGAAGAACATCGTCGACCTCCAGGCGAAGGTGCGCGAGGAAGGCGCCGACGCGGGCCTCGCCTTCGACGGCGACGCGGACCGCTGCTTCGTCGTCGACGAGCGCGGCGAGCCGGTCTCGCCGAGCGCCATCACCGCCCTGGTCGCGATCCGGGAGCTGGAGAAGGAGCCGGGCGGCACCATCATCCACAACCTGATCACGTCGAAGGGTGTCCCGGAGATCGTCGCCGAACACGGCGGCAAGCCGGTGCGCACCCGGGTCGGCCACTCGTTCATCAAGGCCGAAATGGCCAAGACCGGCGCGATCTTCGGCGGAGAGCACTCCGCCCACTACTACTTCCGCGACTTCTGGCGTGCCGACACCGGCATGCTGGCCGCGCTGCACGTGCTCGCCGCCCTCGGCGAGCAGTCGGGCCCGCTGTCCGAGCTGACGGCGGAGTACTCGCGCTACTCGGCCTCCGGCGAGATCAACTCCACCGTCGACGACCAGGTCGCGCGCATGATGGCGGTCAAGGACGCGTTCGGCGCCCGCGACGGCGTCGAAATCGACGAACTGGACGGGCTCACCGTGCAGCTCCCGGGCGGCGGCTGGTTCAACCTGCGTCCGTCCAACACCGAGCCGCTGCTCCGCCTGAACGTCGAGGCCGCCGACGCCGAGGCCGTCCGGGCGCTGACCGAAGACGTATTGGCGATCGTCCGTGGGTAACGAATGTGTCGTGAAAACACACATAGAGACGTCCCACAGGTAGGAGTAACCATGGCCGTCACGTTCGACGCACAGTTGCTGGAGATCCTGGCCTGCCCGTCCCCTGATCACGCGCCGCTGCGGCCGGGGACGCCGGCCGACCCGGAAGCCGACGCACTGACCTGCACGGAATGCGGTCGCGTGTATCCGGTCCGTGATGGAATCCCGGTATTGTTGCTGGACGAAGCCACCGAGCCGACGACCCCGGATGGCGCTCATGCCGACGGTCCCTGACGATTCCCTGCTCGACGATCCCGCGAGGCTGGCCGAGGCCGACACCGCGGGGCTTCTCCGTGCCGCCGCGATGGCGGGCGCCCAGGTCCGGGCGACCGCCGAAGCCGCGGCCGAACTCGAGCTGAGCGATCGCCTGGACGTCGGGCGCCCGCGCTCGCTCGTGCTGATCGACCGGCCGGGGGTCAGCCGGACGCTGACCCGGCTGGTCGCCGCGCTCCTGACCCCGTCGTGCCCGGTGCCGGTGGTCGTCGCCGAGGTGGTGCCGAGCTGGATCGGCGCGCTCGACGTGGTCTTCGCGCACACCGACGACGCAGGCGACCGCGAACTGGCCGCCTCCCTGGAACGCGCCGCCCGGTTCGGGGCGAGAGTCGTGTTGTCCGCTCCCGACGAAGGCCCGGTCGCCGCCTCCGTCGCGGGCAAGGGGCTGCTGCTCGCGCCGCGGCTCCCGGTCCCGCCGGAGATGGCGTTCCCGCGCGGGCTCGCCGCCGCGCTGCTCACCGCGAACGCGCTCGGCCTGCTGGTGGCCGACCTGGAGCAGCTCGCGGACCACCTCGACGCGGAGGCCGAGAAGGACTACCTGGCCAGGGATTCGTTCGCGAACCCGGCCAAGGCGATGGCGCTGAAGCTGGCCGAGCGCCAGCCGCTGCTGTGGGGGCTGGACCCGGTCGCGGTCGCCGTCGGCGAGCACGCGGCCCACGCGTTCGCCGCGCACGCCGCCCTCGTCTGCGACGTGGAGGACTATCGCCAGGCGCTGGCCAGGCCCGCTTTGCGGCGGGCGGCGTTGTCCGGGGGCGTGGATCGCGATATCTTCGCGGACCCGGAGGAGGGGGCCGGCGCGACGCCGAAAGTGTTGCTCCTCTCTGTCCGCACGGGGCCGGCCGCCGACGCGGCCCGCTATCAGGCGGAAGATCTGCTGCCCGGCGGCGACGTGATCGCCCCGGCCGAAGAGATCGAAACGGACGAGATCGTGCGTGCGGCCGTTCTCGCGCTCCGGTTCGAACTGGCCGCGGTCTATCTGGGGCTGGCCGTCGGCAGCATCGGCGGCGCCGGGAGGTACACGCCCGCAACGGCGTGAGTCCCGAGCGCGACGTAAGCAATGAGGGCCGGCACCACCCGTGCCCGGCGAGGAGTTGAGGTGACAGTGGAGCTGCTGCGCAATGCCGTGCGGCCCTACGCGTGGGGGTCGAGAACGACGATCCCCGAGCTGCTGGGGCGCCCGGTGCCGGCGCCGCATCCGGAGGCGGAACTGTGGATGGGTGCCCACCCTGGCGACCCGTCCCACGTCATCGGCCCGGACGGTACCGAGCGGAGCCTGCTGGAGCTCGTCGAAGCCGATCCGGTCGGCCAGCTCGGCACGACCTGCGCCGGCCGCTGGGGCGGCAGGCTGCCGTTCCTGCTGAAGATCCTCGCCGCCGAAGAGCCGCTTTCGATGCAGGCGCACCCGTCGGCCGAGCAGGCGGCGGAGGGCTACGCGCGCGAGGAGTCGGCGGGGATCCCCCGTGACGCTTCGAACCGCAACTACCCGGATCCGACGGCGAAGCCGGAACTCGTCTGCGCGCTGACGGAGTTCCACGCGCTGGCCGGCTTCCGCGACCCGGAACGCACGATCTCGCTGCTGAAGGCGATCGAGACGCCCGGGCTGGCGAAGTACGCGGTGCTGCTGGAAGCCCAGCCGGATCCGGCCGGGCTGCGCGCGCTGTTCACCACCTGGATCACCCTGCCGCAGGCGGCACTCGACGAACTGCTGCCCGAGGTCCTCGATTCGTGTGTGAAGCACGTTCAGGAACGCGGCGAATTCGACCTCGAATGCCGCACCATCCTGGAACTCGGCGAGTCGCATCCCCGAGACGCGGGCGTGCTCGCGGCGCTGCTGCTCAACCGGCTCACCCTCAGCGCGGGCGAGGCGATCTACCTGCCCGCCGGGAACCTGCACCTGTACCTGCACGGCACCGCCGTCGAGATCCTGGCGAACTCGGACAACATCCTGCGCTGCGGGCTGACCCCGAAGCACGTCGATGTACCCGAGCTGCTGCGCGTCGTCGACTTCGCGTGCGGCGAGATGCCGGTGCAGAGCGGAGAACGCGAGGAGCGCATGTCGGTGTACCGCACCGACGCGCCCGAGTTCGAGCTGTCGCGGATCGAATGGGAGGCCGGGGACGGCGGCGAGGTCGCCGTCCACGACGTCGGCCCGCAGATCCTGCTGTGCACGGCCGGTGCCCTGCTGGTGACGGCCGACGACGGCGAGCAGGTGGAACTCCGCCGCGGCCAGTCGGTGTGGCTCCCGGCCGCCGATCCGGCGGTTCGGGTGCGCCCGCTGTCCGGAGAGCGCACCCAGGTGTTCCGCGCCACCGCCGGCACCTGCTGACCCGTCCAACCGCGCGATTCGGCACCTGGTTGCGGTACTTGCACGCGCAAGTACCGCAACCAGGTGCCGAATCGCGTGTGCGCTGGGCCGAAGTGTGTGCGTTCCGTGTGGCGGGTTCCGCAACTATCACCCGAAGGGGTGACCCGGCGCTTGGCGTCGGCTCGTCCCGGATGTCGATAGCCAAGGAGCAGCAGTAGTGACTTCCCATCCCGACACGGCGAGCGGACGCGCTTTCCGGGTGCCGGTCTCCGCGCGCCCCGGTGCCCTGCTCGCCGTGCTCGGAGCCGCCGTGGTGACCGTGCTCGTGCCGGTCGTCGACCTGGTGCTCCCGCTGCCGAGCGGCCAGGACCTGGTCGGCTCCGCGCAGGCGCTGGCGGGGCTGGCCGGCGAAACGATCGAGTCCGTCAAGGCCGTGGGCTCCGGCCTGCACGGACTCGCCGCCGAGGCGGAGAGCAGGTTGAGCCTTCCGCTGGTCGTGCTCGTCTCGCTCGGCGCGCAGGTGCTGCTCACGGCCGCGCTGGTGGTGACGGGCACCCAGCCCGTCCGCGTGATGCTGACCGTCGCCGGGCTGATCAACGTGTTCGCGGTCGCGCGGCTCGGGCCCGTTACGCCGCCGGTGTGGGACGCCGCGGCCAACGGCGTGCTGGTGATCGTGCTGGCCTGGTTCTCCGCCGGACGGCGAGAACCACGGCTCGCCGCGGTGTGATCCGGACTGATGATGACTTCCGGGTGGTGCCCGTCTGAGGGGTCGGGCACCATCCGGTCAGGCCGGGGCGGGTTCGGTGAGCGACAACAGCAACCGGACGAGGGTCGAAGCGTTGGCGTCGTGGGGGACTTCCAATCGCTTCGCCTCTTCGCCCGCCGCCTCGGCCGCCTTCGTTTCCCCGGCGGCCTCGTACGCCCTGCGCAACACGTGCAGGGTGAGGGCCGTCGCGGGTTTCCCGCCCATGGCGCGGAATTCGTCAAGGCATTGGCGCAGCACGGGAATCGCGCGATCGGCGTGCCCGTCGCCGATCCAGCTCGCGGCGATCGCGCGCGTGCAGGAAAGCTCTCGTGGTCGTTCTTCGAGCGCGCCGGCCAGCCGTCGCGCGTGCTCGTAGGCCTTCACCGCGCCGTCTCGCCGTCCGGCGCCCGCGAGGATGGCGCCCTGGGTGCGCAACGACTTCGCGAGCGCCGATTTCGCCGTCGTCCGGCGCAGCACCCGGACCGATTCCTCGATCGTCTCCAAGGCCTCATCCAGGCGGCCGTCGAGCATCAGCGACCACGAAAGTCCTTGCAGGGCAACACCGAGCTGCCGTTCGTCACCGCGTTCGCGCGCGTGTGCGAGGCTGCGCCTGTCGATCTCCAGCGCCTCGGCGATCTTGCCGAGGCGGTGCAACGCCGCGGACTCCGCCTGCCGCGCGTACGCGCCACTTTCATCCACAGTGGACAGTTCGCGGGCCTGGGTGGCGGCGTGCAGGGATTCGCCCGCCCTGCCGAGCCCGACGAGGCAACGCGCCAGGTTCGTCTCGACCCACGCCTGCGCGGAAATGTCGCCCAGCTCCGCCAATTCCTTCGAACACTCGCGGTAGCCCTCGGCGGCGAGCTCGTACTCGCCGCGAACGTGCAGCAGTACCGTCAGGTTCGCCTCGGCGATGACCACGATATGCCGGTCGCCCGCCTCGCGGGCGGCGTCGCGCAAGGTCTCGTACGCCGTCCGCATGTCGGTGTGGTGACTGTGCAGGTACAGGTACGCGCTCAGCCTTTCCAGTATCCGCAAAGCCTTCCGCCGCCAGCCGACGGCGCACAGCGACGAGACGGCGGTGACCAGGTTGGCCCGTTCCACGGAGAACCAGGTGCCGGGGTCGCGCAGCAGCCGCTCGACCAGTTCGCCGGCCAACGGCTGCGCGGGCACGTCGTGATCCGACAACGGCATCGGCACCGTCCTCGGCAGGCGGCGGGCCGCCGTGTCGGCCAGGCACAGCGCCGCGTCCGACACCTTCGCGACCGTCGCCACCCGCTCGGCGTGGGTCTCCAGCGCCCGGCCGAGTTCCGTGGCGAACACGCGCACGAGATCGTGGACACGGAACCGCTGCTCGCCCGTCGGATCGAGACCGGTGGCTTCGAGCAGGCTGGCTTCGACGAGTTCGTCGATGGCCTCGTCGGCGCCGTCGTCATCGATCAGCGTCGACACCGCCCAAGCGGGCAGGTCGAGGGTGCGACAGCGGCCGATCAGCCGGAAAGCGCGCCGCGCCGCCGGGCTCAGCGCCTGGTAGCTCAACGCGATACTGCCGCGGACCTGGAGATCGCTGACCTGGAGTTCGTCGAGGCGCGAGACCTCGTCCTCCAGTTTCCCGGCGAGCTTCCCGAGCGGCAAGCCGGGCCGCATCGCGAGCCTGCTGCCGGCGATCCGCAACGCCAGCGGGAGATTGCCGCAGGCCTTGGCGATCCGTTCCGCGTCCGCGCGTTCGGCGCCGACCCGGCCCGGCCCGGCCAGCCGCGCCAGCAGGGCCATCGCCTCGGCGCCGGTCAGCGGTGCGAGAGGGAGGCGGTCCGCTCCCGCGAGCCCGGAAAGCCGCTGCCTGCTGGTGATCAGCACCGCGCTGCCCGGCGTTCCCGGCAGCAGCGCGCGAACCTGCTCGGGGCTCGCGGCGTCGTCGAGCACCACGAGGACCCGCCGGTCGGCGAGGCGGCCGCGATAGACCGCCGCCCTGGCCTCGACGTCGTCCGGGATGGCCGGACCGGTGACCCCGAGCGCGCGCAACAGGTCGCCGAGGACGTCGGCGAGTTCGCGCGGGGCAGAGGCGCCTGCCAGCGGGACGAACAGCTGGCCGTCCGGAAAGGAACGGCGGAGCCTGTGCGCGGTGGTGACCGCGAGCGTGGACTTGCCCGCCCCCGGTTCGCCGGTGATCACCGCGACCGGGACACCCTTGCTTTCGCCGAGCAGCGCGGAGAGCTTCGCGATCTCGCTCTCGCGGCCGGCGAGATCCGCGATGTCCGGCGGCAGCTGGCAGATCGGGAAGACCGGCGCGGTCTTGGCCGAGGGCACCGGATCCTCGCCGCGCAGCACGGCGGCGTGCACCCGGCGGACCTCCGCGCCGGGCTCCACCCCTAGCTCCTCGACGAGGGTGGCGCGCAGGTCGCGGTGGACGGCCAGGGAATCGGCCTGCCGTCCGGCGCGGTGCAGCGCGATCATCAGCTGCGCGGCGAGCCGCTCGCGCAGCGGATGTTCGGTGATCATCGCCTGCAGTTCACCGGCGAGCTCGCCGTGCCTGCCGTCGGACAGTTCGGCGTCGACACAGTCTTCGAAGGCGGCGAGCCGCTCCGACTCGAGCCGGGCGATGTCCGCGTCGAGCCGGGGGACGTGCAGTCCGGAAAGGACCGGCCCGCGCCATTCCGCCAGCGCCCGGCGGTAGTGCGCCGAAACACGAGCCGCCGGATCGCCCGCCCGCGCCGCCGCCTTCCCCGCCGCGGCGGCTTCACGGAAGGACAGCAGATCGAGATCGGCCGGCGCGACGACCAGCCGGTAACCGTGCGGATCACGCACGATCTCCAGCCCCTCGAACCGGGCCCGCAGGCGGGAGACGTACGTGTGCAGATTCGAGGAGTACGACTTCGGCGGGGTGTCCGGCCAGAGGGTCTCGACCAGGGCGTCGACCGGGACGGACGTGTTCGCGTTCAGCAGCAGGACGGCCAGCAGGGCGCGCTGGTGATCGCCGCGCGGCGTGGTGCGCCGCCCGGGCGGGCTCTCGATCGTCAGCGGTCCGAGCACGCCGAATCGCGGCACGGGCACCTCCCCAGTCCATGAGAGGGGCGAGACTAGCGAGGAGGCCCGACAATTCTGTGACCTGTCCCGCCCGCCGTGTACGGGTTCATCTGCACTGCTAGCCTTCGAACCCGGCATATCGGGACACCATTGGGGAGTTGCACGTGTCTGCAGGTGGCGGAACCAAGGCGATCATCGCCGCGCTCGTGGCGAACGCCGGAATCGCGGCCGCGAAATTCACCGGCTACCTCATCACGGGGTCGTCTTCGATGCTCGCCGAGTCCGTGCACTCGCTCGCGGACACCTCGAACCAGGGCCTCCTGCTGCTCGGGCAGAAGACCTCACAGCGCAAGGCGACCCGTACCCACCCGTTCGGCTTCGGGCGGGACCGGTACTTCTACTCGTTCATCGTCGCGCTGATGCTCTTCACTCTCGGCTCGGTCTTCGCGCTGTGGGAGGGCGTTCACAAGATCAGCGAGCCGGAGGCCCTGAAGACGCCGCTGGTGGCGGTCGGCATCCTCGTGGTCGCGATCGGGCTGGAGTGCTACTCCTTCTACACCGCGATCCAGGAGTCGAAGAAGATCAAGGGCGACGCGGGCTGGTGGGCCTTCATCCGCCAGGCCAAGACGCCGGAACTGCCGGTGGTCCTGCTGGAGGACGCCGGCGCGCTGCTCGGTCTGATCTTCGCGCTCGCGGGAGTCGGGCTTTCGGTGATCACGGGCGATCCGGTGTGGGACGGCATCGGCACGCTCACCATCGGTGTGCTGCTCGGCGTCATCGCGATCATCCTGATCATCGAGATGAAGAGCCTGCTGATCGGCGAAGGCGCCTCCGAGTCCGATCTCGACGTGATCGTCGACGAGCTCGCCGCGGGCAAGGTCGAGCGGGTCATCCACATCCGGACGCTGTACATCGGCCCGGACGAGATGCTGGTGGCCGCGAAGCTCGCGCTGGTGCCGGGGCTGGAGACCGCGGACATCGCGCAGGCCATCGACGACGCCGAAGCGCGTGTGCGGGCGAAGGTGCCGACGGCGAAGCTGATCTACCTGGAGCCGGACCTGGACCGCGCGCTGGCCTGAGCCGGTCTCGTCACGCCGGCGAGGCCGGGCAGCCTTCGGGACGTCGTTATGGACCGGCCGGCAGATGCGGCGCAGACCGGCACAAAACGGACATTCGGTCACCGGGCCTGTCCTATGTGGACGCTTGGGATGCGGCGCCGGAAGGTCTCCTCGCACGTGGCCCGTCCGCGGCACCTTGCCGCACCTTCGCGACATAGGGCACCAGTCGCCGGAAATGTCCCCAGTGGACGGTCGGGAAACGTGCCGGGTGTCCTTGAAGGGGCAGCGCGGCTACCGCCATTCGGAGCAACTCTCCGTGCTCCGGCGATCACCGTCACGACCTCCGGGTACTTCGTTGCTCTCCCACCGCGCTGCCGTCACGACCGGGCGATAGGGTCCCTTGAACCGCAGTCAGGTGTAGGAGGTCAAGGGTGCCCGGAAACGGTCTGTGGCGTACGAAATCCATCGAGCAATCCATCGCGGACACCGACGAGCCGGGGACCAAGCTCAGGCGGAACCTGAGCGCGTGGGACCTGACCGTCTTCGGTGTCGCCGTCGTCATCGGTGCCGGTATCTTCACCCTCACCGCGCGGACGGCCGGTGACTTCGCGGGTCCGTCGGTCTCGCTCGCGTTCGTGTTCGCGGCCATCGCGTGCGCGCTGGCCGCCCTCTGTTACGCGGAATTCGCGTCGACCGTCCCGGTGGCCGGGAGCGCGTACACGTTCTCTTACGCCACGTTCGGTGAATTCATGGCGTGGATCATCGGCTGGGACCTCATCCTGGAGCTCGCGGTCGGCGCGGCCGCGGTGTCGAAGGGCTGGTCCGCCTACCTCGAGACCGTGCTCTCCTACATCTTCGGCAAGGGCACGAAGACGACGTTCGAGCTCGGCCCGATCCCGGTCGACTGGGGCGCCTTGCTCGTGGTGCTGGTGCTCGCGACGCTGCTCGCCGTCGGCACGAAGCTGTCTTCGCGGTTCTCCATGGTGATCACCGGGATCAAGGTCGCGGTGGTGCTGTTCGTGATCGTGCTGGGCATCTTCTACATCAAGGGGTCGAACTACACGCCGTTCATCCCGGACGCCCAGCCCGCCGCGGAGTCGGTGTCGACCGGTGTCGACCAGTCGCTGTTCTCGCTGATCGCCGGTGGCGGCAGCAGCGCGTTCGGCGTCTTCGGCCTGCTGGCCGCCGCGTCGCTGGTGTTCTTCGCGTTCATCGGGTTCGACATCGTCGCGACCACCGCCGAAGAGACCCGCAACCCGCAGAAGGCCGTGCCCCGCGGCATCTTCGGCTCGCTCGCCATCGTCACGGTGCTGTACGTCGCCGTGTCGCTCGTGGTCGTCGGCATGGTGAACTACAAGGAACTCTCCACCACGGCGGGTGACGGCGGCAAGAAGACGCTCGCGTCCGCGTTCGCGGCCAACGGCGTCGACTGGGCGGCCAACATCATCTCCGTCGGTGCGCTCGCCGGTCTGACGACCGTCGTCATGGTGCTGATGCTCGGCCAGATCCGGATCATCTTCGCGATGTCGCGTGACGGCCTGATGCCGCGCGGCCTGGCGAAGACCGGCTCGAACGGGACCCCGAAGCGCGCGACCATCGTCGTCGGCGGGCTGGTCGCGGTCGCCGCGACCTTCTTCCCGGCCGACAAGCTCGAGGAAATGGTCAACGTCGGCACGCTGTTCGCCTTCGTCCTGGTCTCGGCGGGCGTGCTGGTGCTGCGCAAGACCCGGCCCGATCTGCCCCGCGCCTTCCGGGTGCCGTGGGTCCCGGTGATCCCGATCCTGGCGATCGTCGCCTGCCTGTGGCTGATGCTGAACCTGACCGTGCTCACGTGGCTGCGCTTCCTGGCGTGGATGGCGCTGGGCGTCGTCATCTACTTCGCCTACAGCCGTCGCCGATCACTGCTCGGCAAGCAGGACAAGGGCGAGGTGCCGACGTCCGTTTCGGACTGATCATTCTCGTTTCGACGGCCCACCATTCCTTTGTGGATGGTGGGCCGTTTTCGCGCCCGGCCCGTCCGGTCTCGGAGCGATAACACCGGGGGGTCCCGGTGTCACCGTAAAATCCGTGTGCGATACCGTCCGGGACCTTGCCTCCCCCTGATGGGTTAACGCGACTCCTGCAGATGTACGGCGAGTTGACCGCGTTCCCTCGGAGGTGGCGCCTCGCTTCGCTCGTTTGTCCCCCGATCGGTACAGGAGAGCTCCGAATGCAGATCAAGCCCAGACGGCGTGTCCGTTCCGCCGTCACCGTCGTCGCCCTCGCCACCGCCGCCCTGCTGGGCACCGCGGGCACCGCGCTGGCGTGCCACACCGACGACCCCCGCGCCATCCCGACGCCGAAGAACGTCAGCACCTGTGAGAAGGCCAAGCTGCCGGGCACCGAGATCTCGACGAAGGACCTGACCTTCACCGGTGGCACGGAGAAGGACAAGTACCTCAACATCACCGCGGTCGGTGAAGGCGTCACCGTCACCGCGATCGTGGTCAAGGGCGGCGACGGCTACAACATCTACGAGCCCGGCAAGCGCGGCCTCGCCGAGACCCCGCCGTGGGAGAAGCTGCGTTCGCCGCTGAACGGCGGCGGCAAGCAGGCCGACATCAGCCACTGGTTCGCCTGCGGTGAGAAGAAGACCAAGCCGAGCGAGCCGACGAAGCCGAGCGAGCCGACGAAGACCTCGACGGTCAAGCCGCCGACGACCGCGCCGACCACCACGGACAAGCCGTCCCAGACGTCGGAAGCCCCCAGCACCACCGCCCCCGCCCCGAACGTGGGCGGCAACGGCGGTAACGGCGGCGGCCTCGCGGACACCGGTTTCGACAACGCCTGGCTGCTGTGGGCCGGTGGCCTGCTGGTCCTGGCCGGTGCCGGCGTCCTGGTCCTGCTGCGCGTGCGTCGCGGCAAGGCCAACTGAAGCTAGCTGAACGCGCGTGAAGGCCCCCTTCCCTCGGCTCAGCCGAGGGAAGGGGGCCTTCACGCGCTTCAGCGCATCTGCGGGAAGTCCCCGAACAGCGACCCCTGCTCGCCCCAAGGGTTCTTCGGGCGGGGCCTGCCGAGACCTGCGGCCATCGCGACGGCGTTGTCCCATTCGGCGTCAACGACGTAATCCGTGTGCTTGAGGACCCCGGGCGCCCAGCGATGCCGCCCGGTCGGACCGCGCATCGGATCCGGCAGCCAGTGGTCGCCGCCGAGCACCAGGACGCCCTGATCGTCGGCCTCGGCGGCCAGCGGCCCGGTCCCACCGCCGGGCAGGTAGCCGTCGCCCAGCAGTTTCCCGGCCACCACGCGATGCCGCCACGTCGTGACGCCGCCGCCGAAGATGTCCGTGCCGCGGCACAGCGCGCGCCAGCGGCCGTCGAGGCCTTCGTACAGTCCGGCCAGCTGCGCCTGCGGCAGCATCGCGGGGAAGGCGCGCTGGTAACCCCATTGCAGCGGCGATCCCGCGGTCAGCAGCCCGACCCGGTCGCGGTCTTCCGGCGGGAGATCGGCGATCACGCGGGCCGCGGCGAGCACGGTCAGCAGGCTGCCGAGGTTGTAGCCGGAGAGCACGACCCTGGTGCCCGGATCGGCCAGATGTTCCTTGACCCGGTCCGCGAGTTCCGGGACGACCTTGAGCGCGTAACTCGGCGGGACGGTCGGATGGGCGGCACGCGGCCAGAAGCACACGAGATCCGCCAGCGCGCCGAGGTGACGGCTGCGTTTGGGGGTCGTCGCGGCGGCGAACACGACGCGCAGCAGCCCCGCCGCCATCGCGCCGAGCGCGAACACGCCGATCGCGGAGAGGGGCTTGAACCAGCCGGGCAGCGGGCCGAAACCGAAGCGCAGCACCAGGAGCGCCCCGCCGCCCGCCGCCATCGCCAACGCGACCGTGAGCGCGAGATGGTGCAGATGCTTGCGTTCCCACGACGCGCGGGCCCAGGCGCTCGCGGCTTCCTCTTCCTGCGCCTCGTCGATCTCCATCAGCGCGACGATCTTCGGAATGCCGCGCCGCAGCCGTCGCAGCGGGACGGCGACCGCGAAGCCCAGCACACCGAGCACGACGGCGAGCGCGAGACCGGCACCCCACAGCACGGTCACGAGTGAGTAGGTGTCGGGCAGCCGGAGTTCGTTCGCGCCGACCAGCTGCCGTAGCGCGACCGCGAGCCCCGCGCCGAAGCCGCCGCCGAGCAGACCGGCCAGCGCGACGACCGGCGCCGCCGCCCATCCGCCGAGCCAGGGCCGCAGCCGGTGCGGCAGATGCTTCCACGTCGGCCGTCCGAGCAGGGCCGCCGGGACGAGGATCAGCGCGAACAGCACGGTCACCGCGACCATCGCCGCTCCCAGCGCCTCGACCGTCCCGTCCGCTCCGCCGAGCCCGCCGCCAGGGAGCCCCGCGGGCAGCGGCGTCCGGCGCACGACGGCGATCCCGACCAGGACGACCGCCACCCCGATCAGCCCGCCGCGGATCACCGGCCCGGCCGAGAAACCGACCGTCGAGGCCGCCAGCGTGGCGAGGACGAGCGCCAGCGCGCAGATCCAGACGATCAGGTCGAACGTCGCGGAGGGCAGCCGGAACGGCCCGCCGAGCAAGGGAAGCGCGACACAGGTCAAGGCGGCGACGGTGTGGAGAGTGCGCAGGCCGGGCGTCCGCGGCAGGTCCTGCGGTTGCAGCGGGCTCGAACTGGGGACGCGGTGCAGCCTGTTCCGCGATCGCCAGTCCGACGACGGGATCCGGTCGAGCACGAAGATCAGCGCCAGCAGCGGCAGCACCCCGATCGCCGTCCGCAGCGGCGCGAAGTCCCGCAGGAACGACGGCGCGCCTTCGAGACAGGTCGAACCCGGTGCGAGGCACTGCGCGGCGAAAAGGTCGAGCGAGACCACGGCGAGCTGGCTGATCAGCAACATCGTCAGCAACAGCGAGGCCACCCGCAGCAGACCTCGGCACACCGTGCCGAGCAGAGCCGCGGACCGTTTGCCCTCCGGGACCGGCGGCAGCATCCAATGCGCGACGTTCGCCAGCGAGAAGGGGAACAGCAGCGCCCAGGTCGCCTTCGCGGCGCCCCCGGAGGTCATCCCGCTCCAGAGGTAGCCTTCGAGGATGCGCGGGATCGAGCGGCCGAGCGCGGGCAGCACCGGACCGGGAGCGGGACGGCGCAGCCGGTCCGACGGCCGGATCAGCCTGCCGATCCCGTCGCCCGCGACGTCGACCACCGACGTCGAATCCAGCAGGCTTTCACCGCTCGTGCCCACTAGCCCGGGTACGCGTATTTCGACGACGCGGGTATCGGGACCCGGCATGACCACGGTGAAGGCCTCCAAACCGTTCCAGTGGGCTTTGAGCCGACAACGGTACTGTTCCGATGTCATCCAACCTTGGAGGAAGCGCGCATATGACCCCCGAAAGCGTTGCCAAGCGGCACGACACCCGCAACGGCATCGAGTTCGCCGTCGCCGATCTCGAGGCCGCCGAGTTCGGCCGCAAGGAGATCCGCCTCGCCGAGCACGAGATGCCGGGCCTGATGGCGCTGCGCCGCGAGTACGCCGAGGTCTATCCCCTGCGGGGAGCCCGGGTTTCGGGCTCGCTGCACATGACCGTACAGACCGCGGTCCTGATCGAAACCCTCGTCGCGCTGGGAGCGGAGGTGCGCTGGGCCTCCTGCAACATCTTCTCCACCCAGGACCACGCCGCCGCGGCGGTCGTCGTCGGCCCGCACGGCACCCCCGAGGAGCCCAAGGGTGTCCCGGTGTTCGCCTGGAAGGGCGAGTCGCTGGAGGAGTACTGGTGGTGCACCGAGCGGATGCTCACCTGGGACGGTGAGGGCCCGAACATGATCCTCGACGACGGCGGCGACGCCACCATGCTGGTGCACAAGGGAACCGAGTTCGAGAAGGCCGGGGTCGTCCCCGCCCCGGACGAGAACACCTCGGACGAGTTCCGCGTGTTCCTGCAGCTGCTGAGCGCCTCGGTCGCGGCCGACACCGGCAAGTGGACCAAGATCGGCGAAGGCATCCGCGGGGTCACCGAGGAGACCACCACCGGCGTGCTGCGGCTCTATCAGCTCGCCGCGGCCGGTGAGCTGCTGTTCCCGGCGATCAACGTGAACGACGCGGTGACCAAGTCGAAGTTCGACAACCGCTACGGCATCCGGCACTCCCTGATCGACGGCATCAACCGCGGCACCGACGTCCTCATCGGCGGCAAGGTCGCGGTCGTCTGCGGGTACGGCGACGTCGGCAAGGGCGCCGCGGAATCGCTGCGCGGCCAGGGCGCGCGGGTGATCGTCACCGAGATCGACCCGATCTGCGCGCTGCAGGCGGCGATGGACGGCTACCAGGTCAAGAAGCTGGAGAACGTCCTCGGCGAGGCCGACATCATCATCACGACGACCGGCAACAAGGACGTCGTGCTCGTCGAGCACATGGCGAAGATGAAGCACCAGGCGATCCTGGGCAACATCGGCCACTTCGACAACGAGCTCGACATGGCGGGCCTCCAGCGCTACCCGGGCATTCGGCGCATCACCATCAAGCCTCAGGTCGACGAGTGGGTGTTCCCCGACGGCAAGAGCATCATCGTGCTGTCCGAGGGCCGCCTGCTGAACCTGGGCAACGCGACCGGGCACCCGTCGTTCGTGATGTCGAACAGCTTCTCCAACCAGGTGATCGCGCAGATCGAGCTGTTCACCAAGCACGAGGAGTACGACAAGGAGGTCTTCCGCCTCCCGAAGAAGCTCGACGAGAAGGTCGCGAAGATCCACCTCGACGCGCTCGGCGGTGAGCTCACGAAGCTGACCAAGGAGCAGGCCGAGTACATCGACGTGGACGTCGAAGGTCCGTTCAAGACCGACCACTACCGGTACTGACGGCCGCTGTGAACGGGCCGTGAAGGCCTCCTTGAGGGACCCTGGGTCCCTCAAGGAGGCCTTCACGGATTTCGGGGCCTGGAGGAACGGACGGCTGCAATGAAGGGGCCTTTCATTGCACGCGCTAGCGCCACTCGACCTCGATGCCGGCCAGCCCCGGCCCGGCGTCGCTGAAGAAACCACTGGTCACGCCGCCCATGTCGAGGGGCAGCTCCTCGGACTCGACGGGCACGGCGTCGTCGCGCGTCCGGAACTGCCGGGTGCAGCGGGCGGGCAGCGCGCCGAGCGCGAACTTCAGCTGCACCAGGTAGCTCGAGCACTGGTCCCGCAGCATCCGGAAGTAGCCGGGTGACGCGGTGCCGGAGTCGTCGCGGACCTCGAAGCAGAACACGTGGATCTCGCCCTCGGCGAGCTTCCGGTCGAAGAGCAGCTCGGTGGCCATCGTCTCGGCCGCGGCGTTGCGCCGGATCCGGCCGACGCGGCAGCCCTCGGCGGTGATCAGCTCGACGTCGCCGATGTTGCAGCCGGGGTCGCCGTTGTAGACGGTGACGTAGCGGTCCGGGCCGTGCCGCCGGGCCCGGCACACGAGCCGCGTCTGGAGGCCGACCTGCCGGTGCGCGGCGTCGAAGGTGATCGTGTCGTGCACCGAGAGCATCTCGAGGTCGGCGTTGTAGCGGTTGGACGACGGGTACGCGCCCAGTTCGGCCAGCAGCTGGTCGACGATCGAGCCCATGTCGCCGGACCGGATGTCGTGGAACGACGCGGCCATCTGGTGCCCGCGCGCCCGCGCCGTCCGCGGTCCGATCAGCACGACCAGCGCGTCCGCGGGCAGTTGCAGCACCGATTCCAGCGCACGCACCGCGGGCAGCGCCTTGGGCACCTCCGGCTGCCGCAACCCGCGCTGCCAGTAGCTCAACGTCGACTGTCCGATTTGGACACCGCGGAGCCCCAGGTGGGCGCGGAGCCGGGCGAGGGACAGGCCGCGATAGGCGATCGCCTGCCGGAGCGCGTGGTGGAATTCGCCGCTCCGGAGGGCCTCGACGAGTTCCTTGGGCAAGGCTTCGAGCGGCTGACGGCGCGTGCCGTCGATGATCGCCGGGGTGTCGTCGTTCGAGGCATGCTTTCCCGCCGAGGACGCGTCAGCGCGCGTCGAGGCGAGCTTTCCCGCCGAGAACGTATCGGCACCGTCTCGTGTCACCGCTCGTCCCTTCACCAGACCAGTGTGTGCGCTGAGCGTGAACACCGCGGAACGTTCACGTTAGCAGCGCACTGTGAACACTACGTCCCCCGTTCGGGGTGGTTGACCCCGGAAGAGTGGCCGTTCCGGGGTGTGGAAACGCCCCGGAACGGTCCGTTCCGCCGAGTGCCCATCTTGCTCTGTGTGAGCCTGCTGTTCACCGTTGTGACCACATTGGTTCGCCATGGTGACCAGGAGGCCCGTCGTGCCTGTGTTCTCGAGGAGGTTTTGCGCCGCCGGCGCCGCGAGTCTCGTGGCGTGGCTGGCGATCCAGACCCCGGCGAGCGCGCTGCCCTCGCCGGCTGCCCGCCAGCACCCCATCGCCATGCAGGCGCAGGAGAAGTCCCAGTGGTGCTGGGTGGCTTCCGGCAACACCATCGCGGCACACCACGGCGTGACCGTCACTCAGAACGAATTCTGCCGGATCGCCCACGACGAGCGCCGCCGGGAGTGCGCCGACAAGCCGGGAACGCTGGGCGACGTCCGGCGCGCCTTCGGCAAGCTCGGCTTCTCCGCCCCGGGGAACTACCTCAAGGGCCGCATTCCCTACGCCGCCGTCCAGGCGCAGACCGGTGACGGCAGGCCGGTCCAGACCCGGGTCGGCTGGGCCGCGGGCGGCGGCCACATGCACGTCCTCTACGGCCACGACGCCGGCCGGAAGTGGATCTCGTGGGGGGATCCACTGCCCACCGGCAACCGCTACAACTGGTCGACCTACGACTTCTACTCGGCCAACAAGTCCTTCACCTGGACCCACACGCTCACCGGGATCCGGCGATGAGCGCGCGGCGGTTCCTCGGGCTCGCCGGGCTGGTCGCGGTCGCGCTGCTGGTCTCGGCCCCCGGAGCGCGCGCGGATCACCTGTCCGGTGAAGATCTCGCGGCCGCGAAGGCGGCTGCCGACGACCCCACTCTGCGTGCCGAAATCGGCCGCTTCTTCACACAGACGGGTGGTTCGAGTCGGACGCCGTCGGTGAGTGTCGTCGACGCGTCCTTCCCCGTTTACGAGCTTTCGAGGGATTTCGTCGCCGGTGACGGCGCGGTCGCCGGGCGGCTCGCCTACGTCGCGGTGCCGGTGGCGGCGTCCGACGGGCGGACCGCGACCGTCTGGTCGGTCCGCGGCGACGACGGCGTCTGGCGGGTCGGCAACATCGCGTCGGGTGACCGGGAACTCGCACTGGCCAAGAGGCTGCCCGCCGGCGCGACGCTGCTCCACGAACCCCAGGTCGACGCCTGGTACGCGCTGCGCGACGGCCGGGTGACGCTGCTCGACTCGGGTGCCAGCGGCTACGCGACCGGCGCTTCGCACACCCTCGCGGAGTACCAGAAGACCGTCTCCGGCCGGTACGGCGCCATGCTCGCGAACTCGCCGTACGCCCAGGAGGGCAAGGCCGGCGGCTACAACGCCCAAGTGATGCCTCGCGGCGACGGTGGCCCCGCGCCCGACGCGCAGGACACCGGTTTCGTGCCGCTGCTGATCTTCGGCGGCTTGCTCCTCATCGGTGTCGCCGGCTTCTTCCTGCACTCGAAGAGGCGCGTCCCCTAGCGGACCGGTGGGCCGGGCGTGAGCTGACCCGTCTGGCCCGCCGGTCGACCACCGCCCCGTATCCGTCCATGCCCCCGCCACCACCCTCAACGGAACCGCTTCGCGGTGCTCGCCATTCCATCCATGCCCCCGCCACCACCCTCAACGGAACCGCTTCGCGGTGCTCGCCATATTCTTGGCGCGTGGGACGACTCGTGGTGATCGAAGGTCTGGACGGCGCGGGCAAGCGCACCCTCGCCGACGCGCTGACCGGCGCGCTGAACGCGGCCGGGGCGAGCGTCACGTCCATCGCGTTCCCGCGATACGGCGAAAGCGTGCACGCCGACCTCGTGAAGGAAGCGCTGCACCGCGGCCACGGCGACCTCGCGGACTCCGTCTACGGCATGGCGATGCTCTACGCGCTCGACCGGCGGGGCGCGGCCGGCGAGATCCGCGCCCGGCTCGGCGACCACGACGTCGTGCTGCTCGACCGGTACGTCGCGTCGAACGCCGCGTACGGCGCGGCCCGGCTCCACCAGGGCGCGGATGGCGAGTTCGTGCGCTGGCTCAAGGAACTGGAGATCGACCGGTTCGGTCTGCCGGTGCCTGTCGCGCATCTGCTGTTGCGGGTCACCGCCGACGTCGCCGCCGATCGCGCGCAGCGTCGCGCGGAGAGCGACGCCGACCGCGCGCGGGATTCCTTCGAGACCGACGACGCGCTCCAGAAGCGGTGCTCGGTGGTCTACGACGAGCTCGCCGCGTCGGGCTGGCTCGCGCCCTGGCACGTTCTCGACGGCGTCGCCGGTGTGGACACCCCGGCTCTCGCCACCTCCCTCCTCCGCGTTCAGTGAGCAGACCGACCTGCGGGGCTGATCACGACCTGAACTGCCCACAAAGGCCCACGTCAAATAGGGCCTTCCGGCATAAAGCGGGCGCCTGCTCGGTGGGACGTGTCCTTTGTGGACATCTCGCGAGAACAGGCCGGCGGTACGTCCGGGTCCACACCACTGCCCTCCTCCGCAATTAGTCCTCTGGATGCGGTCCTTGCGCGCGACTACCGCGTTTCGTCCTCCAAATGCGTGAGCAGCCACGAGTGGAACTCGCCGATGTGATGTTCGGACGGCATCAGCACCCCGCCGCCGCGGTAGGCGCGGGACGCCATCGCGGGCTGGCAGCGTTCGCAGGCGTCGAAATCCTGCTCGTTGACGCGATGGAACAGCTCCACCGAGCGTGACACGTCCCGTCCCGACGCCACGACCTCCCCGGAATAGAGCCAGTCGCATTCGACGACCGTCCGGTCCGGCGCGAGCGGGTACATCCGGTGGAAGATCACGTGGTCCGGCACCAGGTTCACGAACACCTGCGGCCGGATGGTGATCGCGTAGTACCGCCTGTCCTGTTCGTTCGCGACCCCGTCGAGCCGGTCGAAGCCGGTCGTGCCGTCGATGGTGAAGCCGTCCACGGTCTCACCGAATTCAGCGCCGTGCCCGACGTAGTACTGCGCCGCGTACCCGTCGGCGAATTCCGGCAGCACCTCGGTCAGCTCCGGATGGATGGTCGCGCAGTGGTAGCACTCCATGAAGTTCTCGACGATCAGTTTCCAGTTCGCCTTGACGTCGTAGGTGATCCGGCGCCCGACCGACAGCCGGTCGAGACCGTAGCGCTCGATCGACTCCAGATCGCCCAGCCGTTCCCGCACCGCGCCTTCGACGCCGGCCTCGAACGACGGCGGGTCCGCGGCGAGACAGACCCACGCGTAACCCAGCCATTCCCGCAGCCGCACGGTGTGCAGCCCGTACTCGGCTCGGTCGAAGTCGGGCAGGTTCGCCAGGTTCGGCGCCGCGATCAGCTTGCCGTCGAGCCCGTAGGTCCACGCGTGGTACGGGCACTGGAACGCGCGTTTCACCGTGCCCGATTCCTCGGTGCACAGCCGGGCCCCGCGATGGCGGCAGACGTTGAGGAACGCCCGCAAACCGCCGTCCCGGCCGCGGCTGACGAGCACGCTCTCCCGTCCGATCCGGACGGTCCGGAAGTCGCCCGCCGAGGGCAGATCCGCCGCCCGGACCGCGCAGAACCACTGGCGCTCGAAGATCTTTTCCTGCTCGGCCGCGAAGATCGCGGGATCGGTGTAGTAGCCGCCGCTCAGCGTGGGAATGAGACTCGTCATCTCGCGACTCCGGCGAACCGGGCGGGATCGAACAGGGCGACCGGATGCCCGGTCGTGCCGTCCACGACCAGGTCGGCGACGATCTCACCGACCACCGGGACGAACTTGAAGCCGTGCCCGGAGAACCCGCAGGCGACCACCACGCGTTCGTGCGCGGGATGGCGGGAGATGACGAAGTGCTCGTCGGGTGTGTTCGTGTACATGCAGGTCGCCCCGCGCAGGAAAGCGCCGGGCAGCGACGGCATCTTCCGTCCGATGAAACTCGAAATCTCGTCGACCTCCTCGGGGTGCACCGTCCGGTCGATGGTCTCCGGCGTGCACGTCTCACCGCCGCGGAAGAACGCGACCTTCACGGTCCCGGCATCGTCGTGCGAGGGGAAACCGTAGAACTGGCGGCCGTTCTCGCCCTCCCAGACGTAGATCGGATGCCGCCCGGCGCGGAACGGCTCCGCTCCGCCCGATGGCGCGAACCAGTACTGGACCTGCCGTTCGATGGTGAAGTCGATCCCGAGTTCGGTAAGCAGGTCCGGTGCCCAGGCGCCGGGACAGACCACGAGCTGGTCCGCCGTGTAGAAGTTCTGCGACGTCCCCACCCGGACACCACCTGCCGTCTCCCGCCACGAAAGGACCTTCTCTTCGTGGTGCAGCTCCGCCCCGGCTCGCGCGGCGAGCTGGAGATGCGCGGCCACGCTGCTTTCCGGCACCACGAACCCGGCGTTCTCCTCGTACAGGGCGATCTCGTGCTCGTCCGGGTTCATCGTCGGGAACCGGCGCCGGATCTCCGCCGCGTCCAGCAGCTCGTGCGGCAGATCCCATTTCCGGGCGCTGGCCAGGCTTCCCGACACGGTCCGGGACTCGGGGCCGCCGAGCATGATCCCGCCGCACCGGGTGAAGATCTTCCGGCCGGAGTCGCGTTCGATCCCGTCCCAGAGTTCGTGCGCCCGCAGCAGGAGCGGGACGTAGGCGGGATCCTCGAAGTACGCCTGCCGGGTGATCCGCGAGCCGCCGTGGCTGGACCCGAGGTTGTGCACGGGCGCGAAGCGGTCGATGCCCAGCACGCGCTGCCCTCGCCGGGCGAGCCGGTACGCCGCGGCGCTGCCCATCCCGCCGAGGCCGATGACGATGACGTCGTAATGGCTCATGCGGCGCTCCTGATCCGGTGCATTCCGGGGTCGAACAGCGGTTCACGCGCGACGACGGCGGGGATCCGCTCGCCGAAGTATTCGATCTCCAGCGGCCTGCCAGGCTGGGTGAACTCCACCGGAAGCCAGGCGTACGCGATGTTCTTGCCGACGGTGTAGCCGTACGCGGCGCTCGTGACGTAACCGGCGGGACGGCCGTCGGCGAACACCGGCTCCTTGCCGAGTACGACAGAGTACGGATCGTCGACGGTGAGACAGGTCAGCTTCCTGGTCACCGTCTCCGCCGAGCGGCCGGCCAGCGCGTCCCGCCCGATGAAGTAACCCTTGTCCATCCGCACGGCGAAACCGAGCCCGGCCTCGTACGGATCGTGTTCGGCGGTGACGTCCGTTCCCCACAGCCGGTATCCCTTCTCCAGCCGCATGCTGGAGAAGGCCTCCCGGCCGGCGGCGATGATCCCGTGCGCCTGCCCGGCTTCCCAGAGCGTGTCCCACAATCGGCGGCCGAGGTCGGCGCTCGTGTACAGCTCCCAGCCGAGTTCGCCCACATAGGACAGTCGCATCGCGGTCACCGGCACCAGGCCGACGTACGCCTGTTTCGTCTTGAAATAGCCCATCGCCCTGTGCGAAAAGTCCGTTGTGGACAGTGGCTGGAGCACCGCCCTGGCGAGCGGGCCCCAGAGTCCGATACAGCAGGTTCCCGGTGTGGTTTCGTGGATCTGCGCGGCGCCGTCGCCGGGGAGATGCCGCCGCAGCCAGTCGATGTCGATCGCGCTGTTGACGCCGACCTGGAACCTTTCGGCGCCGAGCCGGGCGACGGTCAAGTCGCTGCGCACGCCGCCGTCCTCGTCGAGCAACAGCGTGTAGGTGACCGAACCGGGCTTCTTGTCGAGCTGGTTGGTGGTCATCGTCTGCAGGAACGGCAACGCCCCGGGCCCGGTGACCTCCACCCGCTTCAGCGACGTCATGTCGAACATCGCGACCCGTTGCCGAGCGACCAGCGCTTCGGCGCCGCCGATAGGCGACCAGTACCGCGCGGCCCAGTCGTTGCGCGCCGGGACGAGATCGACCTCCGGGAGGTCCGCGTTCGCCTCGTACCAGTGCGGACGTTCCCAGCCGCTCGCTTCGAGGAAGAACGCGCCGAGTTCCTGCTGCCTTTCATGAAAGGGGCTCATCCGCAGTGGCCGCGGTTCTTCCATGGGCTGCAAGGGATGGACGATGTCGTAGACCTCGGTGAAGCTCCGGCAGCTGCGCGCCATGACGTAGTCCGGGGCGAGCTGCACCCGCTCGAACCGGGCGAGGTCGCAGCCGTGCAGATCCACGCCGGGCTGGCCGTCGACGAGCCACCGCGCCATGGCCCTGGCGACGCCGGCCGAATGCGTGATCCACACGGCTTCGGCGACCCAGAACCCGTCGAGGTCCGGATGTTCGCCCAGCAAGGGCATGCCGTCCGGGGTGAAGGAGAACAGGCCGTTGATGCCCTCCTCGACCTTGGTCTCGCCCAGCGACGGCAGCAGGCCGACGGCGGCGGCCCAGGACGGCTCGAAATCCGCGGGGGTGAACGCGAGCTCCGACGGCATCCCCTCGCCGGCGCCGATCTCGTGGGGAGGCAGGGGCATCGGACGGTGCCCGTACGCGCCGATGCCGATCCGGTCGACGTGCTCGCGGAAGTAGAGGTCGGCGTCCTGGTGCCGCAGGATCGGCCGCGTGGCCTCCTCGGTCACTCCGGCGAGAGACGGCAGCGGGCTGGTGCGCGCGTACTGGTGCGCCATCGGCACGAGCGGGATCGCGAGGTCCACCAGCTCGCCGAGCAACGGCCCCCACATCCCGGCGCACGAGAGCACGATGTCCGCGCGGAAGCTCCCGGTCTCGGTGGTGACGCCGGTGACCCGGCCGCCCGACCGCTCGACCCCGATCACCTTCTGGTGCGAGAGGAACTTCGCACCGCGCGCGATCGCGCGGCGTGCCTGCGCCTCGGCGGCGCGCAGGGGTTCGGCCAGGCCGTCGGAGGGGATGTGGAATCCGCCGAGCACCTTGGCCGGATCGAGCAGCGGATGCAGCGCGGCGCATTCGGCCGGTTCGACGAGCCTGCTTTCGACGCCGGACGCGGTGGCCCAGCCGTGCCGCCGCTTGAGATCGTCGAGCCGCTCCGGCGTCGTGGCCACCTCCAGCCCGCCGACGGGCCGGAAACACGGGTTCCCGTCGAGGTCGAGCGCGCCGTACTTCGCGACGGTGTACGCGGCGAACCCGGTCATCGTGCGGCAGGAGTTGGTCTGGAAGACCAGACCGGGTGCGTGCGAACTCGATCCGCCGGTGGTGAACAGGTCGCCCTGGTCCAGCACGGTGAGGTCGGTCCAGCCACGTTCGGTGAGCTCGTCGGCGAGCGCGCAGCCGACGATGCCGGCGCCGATCACGACGACGCGGGGTCCTGGGGGCATGGTGAGGGGTACCTCCTGCCTGCCCTGGAGAGTCCACAAAGGACACAAGGGCATCGGGGTGACAGGCGCTGTTGCGGATGAGGCACGTTGTTCCGTCTTCAGCAACAAAGTGCGGCACGTGCGGGCGCGCTGTCAAGAGCCCCGCAACCAGTCACCTGCTTGCGGGGTCACGTCACTCCGCGAAATACCCCAGCTGTGCCGAAAGATCCGCCGACGCCTCGGTCAGCGGCCGGACGATCTGCCGTACGCGCTGTTTCGAAAGCCGGTACGACGGGCCCGAAGCGCTCATCGCCGCGACGACGTCGCCGCCGGGGCCGCGCACCGGCACCGCGACCGCGTGCATCCCCAGCTCCAGCTCCTCGAAGCAGGCCGCGTACCCGTCCTCGGCGACCCGCTCCAGCTCGGCGGCCAGCTCGTCGGGATCGACCGTGGTCCGCGGCGTGAACCGTTCGAGCTTCCGCCGGAGCAAACGTTTGCGCTCCGCGTCGCCCAGGTACGCGAGCAGCACCTTTCCGCTGGACGTCGCGTGCAGGGGAGTGCGCTGCCCGGTCCAGTTCTGCGTGGAGATCGCGGCCGAGCCGCGGGCCTGGCTGACGTTGATCGCGACGCCGTCGTCGGCGATCGCGATGTTGACCGTCTCGCCGAGCGTCTCCGCCAGGCCCTGGCAGGTCTGCCTGCCGAGTTTCGCCAGGTCCATCCGGCCGGTGGCCGCGCCGGCGAGCCGGACGACGCCGAAGCCGATCGCGTACTTCCCGCGGTCGCCGAGCTGCTCGACGAGGCCGCGGTTCTCCAGGACGCTCAGCAGGCGCGACGCCGTCGACTTGTGCACGCCGAGTTCGCCCGCGATCTCGGTGATACCGGTTTCCCCGTTGCGCGCCAGCAGTTCCAGCACGCTGATCGCACGGTCGACGGACTGCACCTGACTGGGCGTTGCGTTCCCCGCGTCCTGGTTCCGCATGACGCAACAGTAGCCGTTTCGCCCGCATCCGCTCGGCTGAGTGGGCGAATCCCTTGACGTATCGGCCCCTCCGGGGTGATTGTTGCGCAGAGCACGTCCCGTCTCGTAATACGCAACATCATCAAACCGTCGGTCCTTTCCCCGGAGGCCCCGATGATCCGTGCCTGCTCCGTCTCCGAACTGCCCGAAGGCGAATCCCTCCGCTTGCCGGGCCCCGTTCCCGTCTCGGTCTTCCATGCCGAGGGCGCCTATTACGCCCTCGACGACACCTGCAGCCATCAGGACGCGTCGCTCGCGGACGGCTGGATCGAGGGCTGCTATGTCGAATGCCCGCTGCACGCCGCGCGCTTCGATCTGCGGACCGGCGCCCCGGACTGCCTGCCGGCCAAGAACGCCGTGCGCACGTACCCGGTCGTGATCGCGGACGGCGTGATCTACGTGGACACCGAGGCGCGCCGGGAAGTGGCTTGAGATCGGTCGCCGTCGTCGGCACCTCGCTGGCCGGGCTTCGCGCGGCACAGGAGTTGCGCGGGCGTGGTTTCGACGGGCGGCTGGTGATGATCGGCGCCGAACCGCCGTACGACCGGCCGCCGCTGTCGAAGGATTTCTTGCTGGGCAAGGTTTCCGCCGGCGACCTCGCGCTCGCCGGGCAGGACGATTTCGACGCGCTGGCCGCCGAATGGCGTCTCGGTGTCCGCGCCGAGAAGCTCGGCCGCGAAGGCGTGACGCTCGGCGACGGCAGCACGATCACCGCCGACGGCTACGTCATCGCGACCGGTGCGGTGGCCAGAAACCTCGGTGCGGCAAGGAATCTTTCCGGCGTCCACACCTTGCGGACCCTCGAGGACGCAGTCGGGCTGAAAGCCGCTCTCGCAGCGGGCCCTTCTTCGGTCGTCGTCATCGGAGCGGGATTCATCGGCGCGGAGGTCGCGTCCGCGTGCCGTCTGCTCGGGCACGCGGTGACCGTGGTCGAGGCGATGCCGGTGCCGCTCGCCGCCGTCCTCGGCGCTCGGATGGGCGCGGTGTGCGGGGAACTGCACGCCGAGAACGACGTCCGGCTGATCACGGGCGTCCCCGTCGCCGGGTTCGACGGCGACGGCCGCGTCACCGGCGTCCGGCTCGCCGATGGCCGCGAGCTCCCCGCCGATCTCGTCGTCGCCGGAGTGGGGTCGCGGCCCGCCACCGAATGGCTGGCCGGGTCCGGGCTCGCCGTCGACGACGGGGTGCTGGTCGATTCCGGCTGTGTCACAGCGAATCCCCGAGTGATCGCGGTGGGTGACGTCGCGCGGTACCGCTGCCCTGTGCGCGGCAGGCGGGTCCGCGCCGAGCACTGGACGGCGGCCGCGGAACAGCCGGGCGTCGGGGTCGCGAACCTGCTCGCCGGCTCGACCGTCACGCATTTCGCCCGGCACGGTTACTTTTGGTCCGATCAGTACGGACGGCGGCTCCAATTCGCCGGAGTGGCCACGGAAGACGTGCGGATCGCCGAAGGCGACGTCGCTTCGAAGCGGTTCGTCGCGACCTATCACCGCGGCGACGTCCTGGCCGGTGTGTTCGCGATCGACTCCTCGCGGCCGTTCACCAGGCTCCGGCGCGCCCTCTAGCGTCCGGCATCGGCGGGACGCTGCCTGCCGTCCATCACGCGTCGGTCACTTTTCCGGGTACATCCCCAGCTCCGCCGCCATGCTCCAGGGCCAGAAGACCCTACTCGGATGGAGCAATTTGCCCGATTCGATGATCTTTCTGGTGGTCACATCGCCGGGTCGCGCGCTCGCGCGGGGAAACTAGTGCGAACATAGGTTTATGAAGGCACGTGTTCTGGTCGTCGACGACGACCCTGCTCTCGCGGAGATGCTCACCATCGTGCTGCGTGGGGAGGGGTTCGACACAGCCGTCGTGGCCGACGGCTCACGGGCGCTGCCCGCGCTTCGTGAGCTGAAACCGGACCTGGTCCTCCTCGACCTCATGCTGCCCGGGATGAACGGCATCGACGTCTGCAAGGCGATCCGGGCCGAGTCCGGCGTGCCGATCGTGATGCTCACCGCCAAGAGCGACACCGTGGACATCGTCCTCGGGCTCGAGTCGGGGGCCGACGACTACGTGGTCAAGCCCTTCAAACCGAAGGAGCTCGTGGCCCGCGTCCGCGCCAGGATGCGCCGCACCGAGGCCGAGCCCGCCGAGTCGCTGACGATCGGCGACCTCGCCATCGACGTCCCCGGCCACGAGGTGACGCGCGAGGGCAAGGCCATTCCGCTGACCCCGCTCGAGTTCGACCTGCTGGTCGCGCTCGCCCGCAAGCCGCGTCAGGTGTTCACCCGCGAGGTGCTCCTCGAGCAGGTGTGGGGATATCGCCACGCCGCCGACACCCGGCTGGTGAACGTGCACGTCCAGCGGCTGCGTTCGAAGGTGGAGAAGGACCCGGAACACCCCGAGGTGGTGTTGACCGTTCGCGGTGTCGGGTATAAGGCCGGCCCGCCGTGATCACCCCATGAACGGACGCTTGCGAAAGCTCGCCCAGACCACGATGCGCCACTTCCGGCGCATCGTGGTTTTCGTGCGCCGCAAGGTCGTCTCGTTCAACGAACTGTGGCGGCATTCGCTGCAGTTCCGGGTCACGGTGTCCACGCTGGCGCTGTCGTCGGCCGTGGTGTTCGTGCTCGGCATGGTGCTGCAGAACCAGATCACCGAACGGCTGCTGGAGACCAAGCAGAACGCGGCGATCGCGCAGACGAAGGCGATCGTCGAGACCGCGGCCGGTGAACTGGTGGGCGTCGGCACCGAAAGCCCCGAAGCGCTGACCGCGCGGATGAAGAACGCGCTCAAGAAGATCTCCAGCACGACGACTTCGCAGGACAGCGCCGGATCGGCCGCGGGCACCTTCGAGCCAGTGCTGGCCGCGGGTGGCCGTGACCAGTCGAACAAGCCGGCGTTCGCGGGCCCCTACGACAAGGTGCCGGAGCGGCTGCGCCAGTTCGTGGAGACCGAGCAGGTCAGCTTCCTGATCCACACGGTCACCGATGCCGACGGCGGCAAGACGACGTATCTGATCGTCGGCGCGCCGGTGAGCACGATGATCAACCCGCTCCAGCTCTACCTGCTGTACCCGCTCACCAGCGAGCAGAACACCGTCTCGACCGTGCAGAACACGCTGCTCGTCGGCGGGCTCGTCCTGCTGCTCCTGCTGGCCGGGATCACGAACCTCGTCACCAGACAGGTGGTCCGGCCGGTCCGGCAGGCCGCCGCGGCGGCCGAACAGTTCGCGGGCGGGGCACTCGACCAGCGCCTCGCCGTGCTCGGCGAGGACGATCTGGCCAAACTCGCCGTGTCCTACAACGAGATGGCCGCGAGCATCCAGCGGCAGATCCGCCAGCTGGAGGAGTTCGGCGGCCTGCAGCGCCGGTTCACCTCCGACGTCTCGCACGAGCTGCGGACCCCGCTGACCACCGTCCGGATGGCCGCCGACGTGCTGCACGCGTCGCGCGAACAGTTCCCGGCCGGGCTCGCGCGCTCCACCGAACTGCTCGTCGACGAG
Source organism: Amycolatopsis sp. TNS106 (assembly GCF_019330265.1). Taxonomy (NCBI): domain Bacteria; kingdom Bacillati; phylum Actinomycetota; class Actinomycetes; order Pseudonocardiales; family Pseudonocardiaceae; genus Amycolatopsis; species Amycolatopsis sp. TNS106. The sequence continues at coordinate 7,730,793 of NZ_CP024972.1, forward strand.
CTCGACCGGTTCGAGGCGCTGCTCGGCGACCTGCTGGAGATCAGCAGGCTCGACGCGGGCGTCGAGGAACTCTCCGCCGAGCTGATCGACGTCCGGCCGATCGCGACCAGGGCCGTCGAACAGGTCCGCGTGATCGCGGGCAACGCGGGCAGTTCGGTCGAACTGGTCCTCCCGGAGGAGGAGGCGTATGCCGAGGTCGACGCGCGCCGCGTCGAGCGGATCCTGCGCAACCTGCTGGCCAACGCGGTGGACCACAGCGAGGGGAACCCGGTGGTGCTGACCCTCGCGGTCAACGAGACCGCGGTCGCCATCACCGTGCGGGACCACGGTGTCGGGCTGCGACCGGGCGAGGCGGAACTGGTGTTCAACCGGTTCTGGCGCGCCGACCCGTCCCGTAACCGCCGGACCGGCGGCACCGGGCTCGGCCTCGCGATCAGCCAGGAGGACGCCCGCCTGCACGGCGGCGTGCTCGACGCGTGGGGCGAGACCGGCCACGGCGCCTGTTTCCGGCTCGTGCTGCCGCGGCGGCAGGACACGCCGATGGGGGAGAGCCCGCTGGTCCTGCCCCCGTCCGATCACACTCCGACGGACCCGCACGGGTCGTCCGGGCTGCTCGAAGTCCGGCCCGCCCCCGACGCGATCCTCGCCGAGCCAGAGGAGGTCGGCCGGTGAAACGGCTGCTGCCCCTGCTCGCGGTGCTGCTGCTGCTCGCGGGCTGCGCGAACATCCCGCTCGAATCCCAGCCCGCCGTCGTCTCCGGGGACAAACCCGGGCAGGTACCCGCCGACGTCGCCGAGCCGGCGGCCGGGATCGACCCGCTGACCGTCACCCGTCAGTTCATCCGCAACTCCGCGACACCGGGCACGGCGAACGCCAACGCGCGGGTGTACCTCGACGAGGAGGCCCGGCGCAACTGGAAGCCCTCGCAGGGGCTGACGATCATCGACGACACCTTCGGCACCGTCTACGACACCGCGTCGTCGTCCGGGAACCCGGACGAGCAGGTGGTGAACGTCCGCGGGTTCAAACTGGGCAACCTGAGCCCCGACAGCGCGTTCATCCCGGTGAAGGCCGAGTACTCGCAGCAGTTCAAACTGCGGAAGCAGCCGAACGGCCAGTGGCGGATCGTGGACCCGCCGCAGGAACTCGCCGTCACCGACGAGGATTTCGCGCTCAACTACTTCCGGGTGCCGATCAGCTTCTACTCGCCCGACTCCGGCGCCTTCGTCCCCGACCTCCGCTACGTCGCGGCGAAACCGCAGGCCGGATTGCCCGGCCGGGTGATGGACCTGGTGCTGCAGGGACCGTCCGAAGGGCTGAAGGGCGCGGTCAAGGATCTGCTCGGCGACCAGGTCACCACCGAAAGCAACGTCCGCAGCACGGACGACGGCACACTGGACATCAACCTGACCGGTGTCGGCGGGGCCAGCCTCGCGGACCGGAACCTGATCGCCGCGCAGATCGTCCTCTCGCTGCAGACGGTGACGCTGAGCCGGATCCGGTTGCTGGCGGACGGCACCGCGCTGGTGCCGGACCGGGAGTACTGGCGCTCCAGCGAGCTGCCGAACTACAACGTGGACATCGCGCCCAACTCGGAACTGCTGGGCCTGATGACCGTGAACGGCCGGGTCCGGTCGCTCGGCGACGGGCAGCCGGTCGGCGGGCCCGCGGGCAACGGCGGTTATAAAGTCGTCAGCGCCGCGCAGTCCGTCGACGGGAAACGGCTCGCGGTGGTCGAAGAACGCGAGGGCAGGCAGTGGCTCCGGGTCGGCGACCTCGGGCACGACCTCGCTTCGGTGGACCTGTTCGGCGGAAGCCTGAGCCGTCCCACGTGGCGGCCGGTCGCCCGTGGCGGCGGGGTCTCCGGCGAGGTCTGGACGGTCGTCGACCACAACACCGTCGCCAGGGTCACCCTGGCCGCCGACGGCCGCTGGGTGAAGGCCGGCGTCGACGCGACCATGCTCACCGGCCTCGGCCAGATCACCGAACTGCGCCTTTCGCGCGACGGTTCACGGCTGGCCGCGGTGGTCAACGGGCAGCTGGTGGTCGCCTCGATCGTGCGGACGGCGGATTCGGTGGCCCTGCGGGCACCGCGGAAATTGCAGGAACGCGATCTCAAGGACGTCGTCGACGTCGACTGGGCGACCCAGGACCACCTCATCGCCGCGACGTCGTCGACCTCGCTGCCGGTGGTCAAGGTGCCGCTGGACGGGCAGCGGATGGACCCCTTCAGCGGCTCGAACCTGACCCCGCCCGTGCACGGCGTCACCGCGGCGCCGAGCAGGCAGAACCTGGTCGCGGACGCGGGCGGGCTCTGGGTCGCCTCCGAGCTGGGCGAAGTCTGGCGGCCGCAGGCGCACACCGTCACCGATGCGGACCCGTTCTACCCGGGCTGAGCGGCCACATGGAGGCCCTTCCCTGCGAAAAGGGGGCCTTCACTTGGCGGGTGGGTGGTCGCTTTGTGGTCCGTCGGCCGGCAGGCGCGTTGCGAAAGCCACAGTGCAACCTTCACCGTTGCGAACTGTGGCTTTCGCAACGCGCGCCGGTGCCACAGGAGCCCCAGCAGCCCCTCCAGTGGGGAGCAAGGGACCTTTAGTAACGCTAGCTTTCCTAGCGACGCTAGCGATCCCGGTGTGGCCGCGGAAGTCCGTGAAGGACTCCTTCACTACCTTGAGGGTAGGCAAGGGGGCCTTCACGGACTTCCGCCCAGGCGTGCGAAGGGAAGCGAAGCGTTGCGAAGGGAGCGAAGCCCCCGAGGCCTTCTCCAAAACTGCGGTCATGACCGGTCCCCTTAGGACGAAAACGGTCCAAACCGGACCTCTCACGACACAACGGGCGCCGGAACTGTCGGAGCCCCGGCCGACACTCGCCCCATGTCCAAACTCCTCGATCTCCTCATCCCCGCCCGCTGCGCGTCCTGCGGAGCGCCGGGCGCGCCCTGTTGCGCCACTTGCCAGACCGTTTGGGGTTCGCTCGGCGAAATCACCCGCGGTCCGACGGCCGGTCTCGTGCCCGTGTACGCCCTGGCGCCCTACGCGGATGAGGCCCGCCGCCTGATCCTCGCCTACAAGGAACGCGGCCGCCGCGACCTCGCCCCCTCCTTCGGGCGGGTGGTCGCCGAAGCGCTCTCCCAGCTGCCCGATCCGGAGCCTGAGCCGTGTCTCGTACCGGTCCCTTCGCGACGGCACGCCTCGCGTGTGCGCGGCGGTCCGCACGTCCGGCGCATCGCCGACGAATGCGTGAAAGTGCTGGCAGGAAAGGGAAAGTCTGCGACCGTGGCACCGATCCTCCGGCTCGGAGCCGGGGTTCGCGACGCCGTGGGGCTCACTCGCGCCGAGCGGGCGTCGAATCTGGACGGACGCCTACGCCTGGCCCCGGGAGCCTGCCGGGAGAAGGTCGTGCTTCTTGACGACGTCGTCACAACCGGAGCGACCGCCGCCGCTTGTACGCGGTTTTTGGACATAAGCGGAATTCACGTTTCGGCGGTGGTGGCGCTGGCCGCCGCCGGGTGATCGGGCCGTCACCTACAAGAGTGATGAATGATCGGGAACGGGAATGGGTACAAGGGCGTTGACGGGATATGAGGGAGCTTGAGGGGAACACTCCGACGGCCCGCCACTCCACCGGGGTGGCGGCGGATTCCCTCGGGGCCGGTGATCTAGGCACCCTCCGCTTTTTCCTGTCCGAAGGCTTGCGCCGTCCGCGTGAAAACAAATCACGGGGGCGACGCCCGACAGGCCGGATTGTCGCGCTGGCCGCACGGTCTTCGTCGCGTGCGGTGACGAGGTCTCACGTCCTGATATCCCCCGGCTCGGGGGCTGTTGCTCGCGGCGTGATGCAGCTAACGTGCAGCGCTATCAGCAATCCCGGCAGGCAGGGAGGTGACCAGCCCATGTCCCTGGCGCCGGAGCCGCGCTGAGTCCGCGCTCGGACATCCGACACGAGACGTCGTGGCCGTATGCCGAGTTCCCTCATCGCCCGCGATCCGGGCTTCGTCCCCGCATTACCGGCGCCCTAGTGAACACATCTACAGCTCGCAGACATTTCAGCGAGGGAGGTCGTGTATGGACATCGTCGTTAAGGGCCGCAACGTGGAGGTGCCCGACCACTATCGGGCACTCGTCAGCGAAAAGCTGGCCCGGCTAGAGCGCTACGACAAGAAGGTCATCCGTTACGACGTGGAGCTCTTCCACGAGCCCAATCGCCGGCAGTCGAAGAACTGCCAGCGCGTCGAAATCACCGGTAAGGGCCGCGGCCCCGCCGTACGCGCCGAAGCGTGTGCCGGCGACTTCTACGCAGCGCTGGATTCCGCACTGAACAAGCTCGAAAACAGGTTGCGGAAGACACACGACCGCCGGCGCGTGCACTACGGCCGCAGCCGCCCGGAATCCGTCGCCGAGGCGACTTCGATGGCGGCCGCCGGCGGAATGATCACCGACACCCGACATCTGGCGGGTACCGCTGTGCTCGAAGCGCCGGAGGCCGAACCCATGGCCAACGGTTTCGCTGTCGAGAGCGGTGACTTCGAGATGCCCCAGCAGCAGCGCTGGGATGACGGGGTGACCGAACACCAGCCCGGTCGCGTCGTCCGCGAGAAGAAGCACGACGCGGAGCCCATGACGGTCGACCAGGCTCTCTACGAGATGGAACTGGTCGGTCACGACTTCTACCTGTTCAACGACTCCGACGCCGGGTGCCCGAGCGTCGTCTATCGGAGGCGAGGCTTCGACTACGGCGTCATCCGGCTGAGTTAGCCGGCCCCACGTCCAGCGGCGGCCCGCACGCGTCCCGTGCGGGCCGCCGTCATGTCCGGATCGGCCGGGACTCATCAGGTACCGACCGACGGTGCGTGCGCGAACACCGAGGTGTTCCCTACGATGGGGGGCGGACGGTGGTGCGTTACCAGGCATCGCCGCGTACGAGATTGCCCGGGACCGGCTCGGGTGCGATCACAATCAGCTAGTGAGGTCGACCGGATGGTGCTGAACCGCCTGCTCCGCGCGGGCGAGGGCAAAATGGTGAAGCGGCTGCGACACATCGCCGATCACATCAACACCCTCGAAGACGACGTCAAGGACCTTTCGGACTCCGCACTGCGGGCCAAGACCGACGAGTTCCGTAAACGGCACGCGGACGGCGAGTCCCTCGACGACCTCCTGCCGGAGGCCTTCGCGGTGGCGAGGGAGGCGGCCTGGCGCGTGCTCGGTCAGCGGCCCTACGACGTCCAGCTGATGGGCGGCGCCGCGCTGCACCTCGGCCAGGTCTCCGAGATGAAGACCGGTGAGGGCAAGACCCTGACCCAGGTCCTCCCCGCATACCTGAACGCCGTTTCGGGCAAGGGCGTGCACGTCATCACGGTGAACGACTACCTCGCCAAACGTGACGCCGAGTGGATGGGCCGCATCCACCGCTTCCTCGGCCTCGAGGTCGGGGTCATCCTGGCAGACCAGACGCCCGAGGTCCGCCGCCAGCAGTACGCCGCCGACATCACGCACGGCACGAACAACGAGTTCGGCTTCGACTACCTCCGCGACAACATGGCGTGGAGCCTCGAAGACTGCGTGCAGCGCGGCCACAACTTCGCGATCGTCGACGAGGTGGACTCGATCCTCATCGACGAGGCCAGGACGCCGCTGATCATCTCCGGCCCGGCCGACCAGTCCTCGCGCTGGTACATCGAGTTCGCGCGGATGACCCCGCTGATGAAGCCGGACGTCCACTACGAGGTGGACATCCGCAAGCGCACCGTCGGTGTCACCGAGAAGGGTGTCGCGTTCGTCGAGGACCAGCTCGGCATCGACAACCTCTACGAGGCCGCGAACACGCCGCTCGTCGGCTACCTGAACAACGCGCTGAAGGTCAAGGAGCTCTACAAGCGCGACAAGGACTACATCGTCCGTGACGGCGAAGTCCTCATCGTCGACGAGTTCACCGGCCGCATCCTGCACGGCCGCCGCTACAACGAGGGCATGCACCAGGCGATCGAGGCCAAGGAAGGCGTCGAGATCAAGGCCGAGAACCAGACGCTCGCCACGATCACGCTGCAGAACTACTTCCGGCTCTACGACAAGCTGGCGGGGATGACCGGTACCGCCGAGACCGAGGCGGCCGAGTTCCACCAGACCTACAAGCTGGGTGTGGTGCCGATCCCGACCAACAAGCCGATGGTCCGCGCCGACCAGGCCGACCTGATCTACAAGACCGAGCAGGCCAAGTTCGAGGCCGTCGCCGAGGACATCGCCGAGCGGCACGAGAAGGGCCAGCCGGTGCTGGTCGGCACCACGAGTGTCGAAAAGTCCGAGCACCTGTCGAAGCTGCTGCTCAAACTGGGCGTCCCGCACGAGGTCCTCAACGCGAAGCACCACGACCGGGAGGCGCTGATCGTCGCCCGCGCCGGGCGCAAGGGCGCGGTCACGGTCGCCACCAACATGGCGGGCCGCGGTACCGACATCGTGCTCGGCGGCAACCCGGACATCATCGCCGACGAGGTGCTGCGCGACCGCGGCCTCGACCCGGTGGAGCACTCCGAGGAGTACGAGGCCGCCTGGCCGAAGGTGCTCGAAGAGGTCCAGGCCGACACGAAGGCCGAGGCCGAGGAGGTCCGCGAGGCGGGCGGGCTGTACGTGCTCGGCACCGAGCGGCACGAGTCGCGCCGCATCGACAACCAGCTCCGCGGTCGTTCCGGCCGTCAGGGCGACCCCGGCGAGTCCCGGTTCTACCTGTCGCTCGGTGACGAGCTCATGCGCCGCTTCAACGCGACGATGGTCGAGCGGGTCATGACCACCATGCGGCTGCCGGACGACGTGCCGATCGAGCACAAGATGGTCTCCAAGGCGATCAAGAGCGCTCAGACGCAGGTCGAGCAGCAGAACATGGAGATCCGCAAGAACGTCCTCAAGTACGACGAGGTCATGAACGAGCAGCGCAAGGTGATCTACGCCGAGCGCCTGCGCGTCCTCGAAGGCGAGGATCTGCGCGAGCAGATCGAGCACATGCTGGTCGACGTCATCAACGCGTACGTCACCGAAGAGACCGCCACGGGCTACGCCGAGGACTGGGACCACGAGAAGCTGTGGACGGCGCTGAAGCAGCTGTACCCGGTCAAGGTCACCTGGGAAGAGCTCACCGAGGACGACGACCTCGACGCCGACAAGCTGCGTGAGGCCCTGCTCGAAGACGCTCACCGCGCGTACGACGAGCGCGAAGCCGAGATCGACGCGAAGGTCGGCGAAGGCGCGATGCGCAGCCTGGAGCGCCAGGTGATGCTCACCGTGCTCGACCGCAAGTGGCGTGAGCACCTCTACGAGATGGACTATCTCAAGGAGGGCATCGGCATGCGGGCCCTGGCTCAGCGCGACCCGGTCATCGAGTACCAGCGCGAGGGCTACGACATGTTCCGCGCGATGCTGGAGTCGCTGAAGGAGGAGGCCGTCGGCTTCCTGTTCAACCTCCAGGTCGAGCAGGCCGAGCCCACCACCCCGGCTCCGGAGTCGGCGTCCGCGCTGCCCGCCGGTGTCGGCGCCGGGAACGGCCAGGCAGCCAACGGCGACGGCAGGCACGCCCGTCCGACGCCTCCGCAGGCGCCGGCGACCGACACCGAATCCGTGCCGTCCGCCTTGCGGGGCAAGGGACTCGGCGGCGGTTCGCAGTCCGGGCTGACCATGTCGGGCCCGTCCGAGGACGGTGGCGTCGAGTCGCATTCGGACAGTGCCGGCAGCGCCGGTGGTGACCAGGGCGGGACCCGCCGCGAGCGTCGTGCCGCGCAGCGCGCCTCGCAGAAGAAGGGCAAGAAGGGCCCGCGCCGCTAAAGGCCCCAAAGCGCGTGAAGGCCCCCTTCCCTCGGTTGGATCCAGCTCTGCCGCGCGCCAGCGCGTCCGTTGAGGGCGGCGGCGGGGGCATGGATGGACGAGGGAAGGGGGCCTTCACGCGCGTCAGGCCGCGAGCGCGGAGACCCGGCGTGGCGGCTTCAGCAGGTGGAAGCGGGTGCACACCCAGCCCGACGGCGTCCGCTCGAAGCGGGCGGCCAGCGCGAGGCAGCGTCCGTTCTGCTCGACGGTCGCGCAGGCTTCGACGACGCCGTCCGCCGGATGCCCCAGGTGGACCGACTTCGGCCGGTAGCCGCCCGAGGGACGGCGGCGGCCGGGGGCGAGAAGCGCGCTGTGGAGCGCGGGGTCGAGGATGGGCCGCACCTGAACCGCGGGCCGGCGCCCGTCGCAGGCTTCGAGGATGGTGGTCAGCAGCCTGCCGACCTGCCTGCCGTCGGGGGTGTCCGGTCGTGGCCGTGGTTCCTCCACGACGGCTTCGCCGAACAGCGGCAGATCCAGCACGAGCTGGTTGTCCGGCGCCGCGGCCCGGTGCACCAGGTTGTCCGGCCTGCCGTCGGCCCGGTAAGGCGGTTCACACGGTTCAAGCCGTCTCAGTACGTACGACTTCATCTGACAGTCCCCCTCCGCGGCCCCCTCGGCCGCGCCCAGCAACTAAGGGGCGGTTGGCGGGCGGGGCCGCGACAAGGACCGCCCGAGAGGATGAACCGGGCGGTGATCGCTTGTGTACGGTGAGCCGGTGCTGAAAGGGCTGGTCATCGACTACGTCGGGGTGCTCACGGACGCCGGCGCGGACGCGCTGTACGCCTTCCTGCTGGCGGCCAGGGAGCGCGGCATCAAGACGGCCTTGCTCTCGAACGCTCCCGGCGCGTCGGACGAGGCCAAACGGTCACTCGACCCGTTCTTCGACGCGCTCGTCTTCTCCGGGGAGGTCGGCGTGGCCAAACCCGAACGTGAGGTCTACCTGCTCACCGCGGGGCTGCTCGACCTGCCCGCCGACCGGTGCGTGTTCGTCGACGACGCCGCGCACAACGTCCGCGCGGCGGTGGCGGCCGGGATGGCGGGGGTGCACCACACGTCGGTCGAGGAGACGCTGACCGAGCTCAGCGCCTTGTTCCCGAAGCCTTAGCGCGCCGCACCAGCTCGAAGGACAGCACCGCGGCGGCGGCCGAGACGTTCAGCGACTCGACCTCGCCCGGCATCGGGATCGACACCCATTCCGTCACCAGTTCGCCGACCTCGGCGCCGACGCCGTTCGTCTCCCCGCCCAGCACGAAGGCCGCGCGCTGCGGCAGCTCGACGTCGAACACCGAGCTCCGGGCGGAAGCGCCCAGCGCGAAGATCCCGTAGCCGGCTTCGGTGAGCATTTCGGCCGCCTCGCGCGCGCTGCCGCAGCGCAGCACCGGCGCGCGGAACGCGACCCCGGCCGAAGCCTTGACCACCATCGGGTCGAGGGCGGCGACCCCGCGCCGCGGCACCACGACCCCTTCCAGCCCGGCCGCGGTCGCCGTGCGGAGGATCATCCCGACGTTGGCCGGGGTGGTGATGCCGTCGAGCAGCAGCACCCGCGACGGCGGCCTGCCGTCGGACAGGGCCGCGTGCAGGGATCGCATCCGCGGGGCGACGACGTCGGCCAGCACGCCCTGGTCCTGTTTGCCGTTGCCCGCCAGCACTTTGACGCGATGCGCGCTCGCGCGCCGCACCGGCACCCCGGCGGCCTTGGCGGCTCGCTCGATCTCGGCGGCGTTCGGCCCTCGCACGGTGTCGGCGAGGATCACCTTGTCCACCTCGAGCGTCGCGTCGTCCAAGGCCTCGAGCACCGGTTTGCGCCCGTACACCGTCAGGAACCGGTCCTTCGGCGAGATCGCCGACTCATCACCCACACCGGCGAGTGTCCCACTGTGTAAGGATCGGCCCATGCCCGACCGCCTCTCCGCGCTGGACGCCTCGTTCCTGTACGTGGAAGACCACTCGACCCCGATGCACGTCGGCGGCGTGGCGATCTTCGAGCGACCGCGCGACGGCTTCACCCACGAGCAGCTGCTGGACCTGATCGGGCAGCGTCTCGCGTTCCTCCCGCGGTACCGGCAGCGAGTGCTGGAGGTGCCGGGGCATCTCACCCGGCCGGTATGGGTCGACGACGTCGATTTCGATCTGAACTACCACGTCCGCCGGTCCGCGCTGCCGCAGCCGGGTTCCGACGGCCAGCTGTTCGACCTCGTGGCGCGGCTGATGTCGCGACGGCTCGACCCGGGGAGGCCGCTCTGGGAGGCGTATTTCGTCGAGGGGCTCGCGGGTGACCGGGTCGCGCTGGTGACCAAGACGCATCAGTCCGTCGTGGACGGGATAGGCACCATCGAGATCGGTCAGCTGATCCTCGACGCCACTCCGCAGGAGCCGGAACCGTTCGACGACACTTGGCATCCCCGCCGGGAACCGAGCCGTACGCAGCTGATCCTCGACGCGGTCGCGGAGACCGTGCAGCGGCCGACGGAGCTGGTGGAGAACGTCCGCTCCATCGCCCACGACGCCACCGCGATGGCGGGCAAGGTCACCGAAACGGTCGGTGACGTCGCGTCGGCGCTGAAGACCATGGTGAGCCCGGCGCCGTCCGGGCCGCTCAACGTCCGCACCTCCGGCGGCCGCATGTTCGCCGTGGTCCGTACCCGGCTGGAGGATTTCCGCGAAGTCCGCGCCGCGCACGGCGGCACGGTCAACGACGTCGTGCTCGCGGCGATCACCGGCGCGCTGCGGGAATGGCTGCTCTCCCGCGGCTCGAACCTGACCGCGACGACCACCGTGCGCGCGCTGGTGCCGATGGCCGTCCGCGACGCCGAGACGGCCGAATACTCGACGCCCGCCCTGGTCGGGAACCAGGTCGACGCCTATCTGGTCGATCTCCCGGTCGGGGAGCCGAACGCGGTGCTGCGGTTGCAGCACATCGGCCACGCGATGGCGGACCACCTCGACTCGGGCCGATCGGTCGCCGCGCGCGGGCTGCTGACGGTCGGCGGGTTCGCCCCGGCGACGCTGCATTCGCTGGGCGCGCGGGCGGCCGGGTCGATGTCGGGACGCATCTTCAACGTGCTGATCACGAACTCACCGGGCCCGCAGGTGCCGCTCTACGCGGGACAGGCGAAGATGGTGGAGATGTTCCCGGTCATGCCGCTGGTGCGCAATCAGGCGCTGGCGATCGGGGTCACCTCGTATCACGGGGGTGTCTACTTCGGACTGAACGGCGACCGCAAGGCCGTGTCCGATGTGGACCTGCTCGCCGGGATGATCGAGGAATCGTTGGAAGAGCTGAAGGGTGCGCACTGGTGAGGGTCTATCTACCGGCGACGATCGCGATGCTCCGTGAGCTCGAAACCACCGGCGAGTTCCGGGCGCGGAGTGGCACGGGATTCGCGCTGACCCCGGCGCTGCGGGAGTCCTACGCCAGCGGATCCGACGAAGAGCTCGAGTACGCCGCGCTGCTCGACGCCGCGAGGGCGTCGCTCCGGCTGATCGCGGCCGAAGAGAAGCCCGAGCCACGGCGCGTGGTGATCTCGGCGGACGTCGAGGAGGTCACGCTGCGCGCGGATCTCGACGCCGCCGTCGTCCGGCTGTCCGGGCCGGTGAAAATCGCCGACGTCGCCGCGATCCACGTCGACGCGGCCGAAGCGGCCGAGTCCGTGCAGGCCGCCGCCGCGGTGATCGACCAGGCCGACCTCGGCGACCCGGACGCGGAGTTCACCCTCGGCGACGCCGAAGACCACGAACTCGCCTGGTACGCGCCCCAAGAGCTGCCGTTCCTGCTGGAACTCCTCTAAGCCTCCTCGCAATTCGGCACCGGGTTGCGATCCTTGCCTGGCGCGACCATCGCAAGTAGGTGCCGAATCGCGGGGTCAGAACCAGGACGGACCGGGCACCGGACGTTCGGGGCGCCAGCCGGTCGCCTCGGTGAGCCGGGCCGAGACGACGCGCTGCGAACGCGCCAGCACCGACATCAGGCCCAGCCGGTTCGCCAGCCACTTCGGCAGCGCGCGCGGACGGCGGACACCGGCCGCGGCGGCCATCGCCTCGCCGAGTTCCTGCTTCCGCACCGGGTCGGCGGCCAGGTTGTAGACGCCGCTCGGTGCCCGCAGCGCCGCGATCGCGCCCGCCGCCGCGTCGTCCGGGTGGATCGCCGCGGTCCAGTCGGTCCGGCGGCCGAAGATCAGCGGCGAACCGCGCCGCGCGGCCGCGAGCATCGTCGTGGTCATCGGATCGTCGGCGACCAGGAGCCCGATCCGCAGCCGGATCGCGGTGCGCCCTTCGTCCGCCAGTTCCGCGATGTTCGCGTGCGCCACCGTCGAAGACGCGATGTTGCCGCGCAGCGCGAGAGGCGCGTCCTCGTCCAGTTCCTGGTCGCCGCCGTCGGCGTAGACGAACGAGATTCCTTCCTGCACCACGATTTCCAGTTCGTCGACCCGTCGCGCGGCGTCGGCGAGGTTCCGGCTGCCGGTGATCCGCACGCGGTCGTTCTCGGCCCAGCCGGAGAGCGTCATCGCGTGGCGGGCGTCCGGGATACGGGTCGCGACGTTCAGCACCGCGTCGTGCCCGTTCAGCGCGCCTGCCAGGGAATCGACGTCGAACAAGGAACCCTGCACCGGTTTCGCGCCCGTCGCGCGCACCGCCGCGACCCGGTCCACCCCGCGGGCCAGCCCGCTCACCTCGTGTCCTTCGGCCAGCAGACGCCGCACCAGCGGACGCCCCAGAACCCCGGTCGCCCCGATCACCATCACCCGCATGTTCGCTCCTCCTGTCCTGCCCTCACGAGAAGGACGGGACGCGTGCGGGGAACGTGACGGGTCAGCCCGCCGGGATTTCCCCGATCTCCTCCGGTGGCGGTGCCTGGATGTCGGCCTGCGTGCCCCACTCGCTGTAGCTCGTGACGATCCGGGCCATCGCGCTGTCCTGAACACCCGAAGCGGCGAGAACCGGCGCGAGGTCGAGCACGATCCGAAGCGGCCGGTGCGCGTCGTCGAGCCAGATCTCCATGGGGATCTTCCCGAGTTTCCCCTGCAGTTCCCCGACGGCCTCGGCCGACAGTCCGGCGGGCAGATCACCGCCCAGCGCGGCCATGTCGACGTCCAGCCGGTAGCGCTCGGCAGGCACCCCGTCGAGTTCGGTGTGCCCGGATTCGACGAGCGTGCCCGCCTTCCGCACCTGGTCGAACGAGCGGCCGGGGTCGTTCTGCTTCGCCAGCTGATCGATGCTGCCGCCGGCCACCTGCGAAAAAGGGTCCGCGCCGTCGGGGGAGACCTTCACCCAGGGCTTTCCGCCGGGGACGTCCTCGCGGGCGGCTTCCGGGACCTTGGCGAAGACGATCTTGTCTACGAGGCGGAGTTCGAGGGGCTCGCCGAGGAAGTCCGTGGTCATGGCCAGCGCGGTGCCCGTTCCCGCGACCTTCGCCTGTCCCTGGCTCTTCGACCGCATCGTGCCCGCGGTGACCTCGGTGACGAACTTCGCGGCCTTGCCGTCCATGGCGGACGTGGCTCCGTCGGCGAGCGCGCGGGCGTCGGCGAACGACACGGCTCCGCCGTCGCACGCGCCGAGCAGTGCGCCGAGTACGAGCACGACGGTGGACAGAGCCGTTCTTCGCATGAGGACCTGCTTTCCAAGGCGGGCGCCCAAGCGAAACACAGCCGTGGCCCGCACCCCGATCGGGGGACGGCTCAGCGGCTGTCGCCGACCGCTTCGGGCGGCGGCGCGATGATCACCACGTCCGAAGCCCAGCTGTCGTACTTGACCGTGGTCTCGCCGATGGTGACCCGCACCGGGCGCTGCTCGCCGTCCAGCCACAGTTCGGCCGGGGCGCCGCCGAGGTCGAGGTCGTACCGAGTGGCGGCCGTGCCTTCCACCTCGGTCTGTTCGGACTTGGTGACCTTGCCCGACTTCGAGATCCGGTCGATCGTCCGCGTCGGATCCATCGTCTCGACGACCTTCGTCAGCAACGCGCCGTTGGCCGCGGAGAGCGAATCCTTGCCGTCGGAGGTGATCTTGACCCATTCCTTGTCGGTCTTGAACTCCTGGACCTGAGTGTCCGACAGGTGGTAGTAGAGGACGCCGTCGGCGAAGATCAGGTCCCGTTTCTCCCCCGCGACGTCGGCGACCATGGAGAACTTGCTGTTCGGGCCCTCGTAGAGCCCGGAACTGGTGACCACGACCTTGCGGCCGTCCTCCGCGGTGGTCTCGAGCGCGATCTTGGACGAGCGTGCCTTCTGCGTGCCCGCGGCGGCGGCGGAGGCGAGTTGCGCCGCGTCGTTCACGGGCGGTGCCGCCGGTTTCTCTTCGCCGGAACAGCCGCCCAGCAGCAGGAGAGCGGTACAGACGACGGCGAATCCGGTGGCACGCATGGGACTCCCTCGGGTGAATGGTCTGTACCACTACCGTAGCGCCTGTCGCGTGAATTTCCACCGTCCGATTGTCTGGGTACGTGAAGGCCCCCTTCATTGCGTCAGGCGCAATGAAGGGGGCCTTCACGTACTTGCGGGAGGCTAGCCACCCGCCTCGGCGGCGGGCGGCGGAGTCGCCGTTCCTAGCGACCGGCCTTCTTCATGATCTCCGCCAGGTCGCCTACCTGGTCGGCGGGCGGGGCGGTGATGTTCACCGGGCTACCCCAGTCGGTGTACTTGACCGTGGTCTTGGCGACGCCGTCACCGGGGGCGCCCATGGCTTTCACGAACGCGGTCTGGTCCGAGACGACCTGCAGCGGGAGCTGGTCGGCGTTGAGCCACAGTTCGGTGGGGATGGTGACGTTCTTGCCCTTGAGCTTCGCGTCGAGCTGCTTCAGCACGTCGGCGGGCAGGGGGATGCCGATGTCACCGACGACGAGGGCGATGGCCTTCTCGACCTCGATCTCGATGACGTAGTGGTTGGTCAGCTCACCGTTCAGCTCGACCTGGTCCGACTTCGTGATCTTGCCCGCCTTCGAGACCTGCTCGAGGGTCCGCGAAGGGTCACTGTCCTTGATGGCCTTCGACATCATCTTGCCGAGCAGCTGCGAGATGGGGTCCTGGCCGTCGGCCGAGATCTTCACGTACGACTTGTCGGTCTTCATCTCGGCCTTGTCGGCCGCGTCGAGCTTGAAGTACAGCGCGCTGTCGACGAACACCACGTCCAGCTTCTTGCCTTCGCTGTCCATGGACATCGAGAACTTGGTGTTCTCGCCGTCGTACACGCCCTGTCCGGTCGCCGTTTGCTTCTCGGTGCCGGCGACGCTCTCCATCGTCACCTTCGACGACTTGGCCTTCTTGGTGCTCTCGCGGGTCAGGGCCGCGAGCTGGATCGGGTCGCCGAGAGGCGCCGAAAGCAGGCTCTTCTGCTCGGAAGGAGCAGGAGCGGGGGCAGCCGCGCCGGGCTGCTTCTCGCCACCGCAGGCGGACAGCGCCAGGACGGCGGCCGTGGTGATGGCGGCGAGTGTGGTTACGCGCTTCAAGAGGACCCCTCAGAAAGTTGATCTAATCCGAAAGGGTTATCGCGCGAAGCCGAATTTAGTTACCGATCGTCGTCATGCCCAGCTCGGGAGCCCAAAAGACGCCGTAAGGAGGTCAAGCGCTCCGCACTGGCGTGACCCTCGGTGACCACGTCGTCGAGTGCGCAGTCCGGGTCCGATGGCGGCCCGAGGTGCCCGCAGCCGGAGGGACACTCTTCGGCCGCCTCGGCGAACTCCTCGAACGCCAGGACGATGTCGTCGGCGGTCACGTGGGCGAGCCCGAAGGAGCGGATGCCCGGAGTGTCGACCACCCAGCCACCGCCGGGCAAGGAGAGTGCCACCGCCGCGACGGACGTATGCCTGCCCTTGCCGACCGCGCTGACCACGCCGGTCGCCAGCCCGGCGTCGGGCACCAGCCGATTGACCAAAGTGGACTTCCCGACGCCCGAATGCCCGACCAGCGCGGTGACCCGGTCCTTGAGCCGACCGGCCAGTTCTTCCGGATGTTCGTCGTGCCGGGTGACCACGGCCGGGATGTCGAGGCCCGCGTAGCCGGCGAGGAGTTCGTCCGGGCTGGCGAGGTCGGCCTTCGTCAGGCACAGGACCGGCTCGAGACCGCCGGCGTAACAGGCGACGAGACAGCGGTCGATGAATCCGGTGCGCGGCGGGGGATCGGCCAGCGCGGTGACGATCAGCAACTGCTCGGCGTTGGCGACGACCACCCGTTCGAAGGGGTCGGTGTCGTCCGCGGTCCGGCGCAGCACGCTGGCGCGTTCGTCCACCCGGATGATGCGGGCGAGGGTGTCGGGCTTGCCGCTCACGTCGCCGACGATGCCGACGGTGTCGCCGACGACGACCGAGACCCGGCCCATCTCGCGGGCCCGCATCGCGGTGACGACCCGCTCCGGATCCGAGTCGATCGCGCAGGTCCAGCGCCCGCGGTCCTTACCGATGACCATCGCCGTGGAGGCGTCCGCGTGCTCGGGGCGGCGTTTGCTGCGCGGCCTGGTGCCCTTGCCGGGCCGGATCCGCACGTCGGATTCGTCCAGCCTGCGCCAGTCCTTGCCAGCCAAACCGCCTCCTGCTCTTCGCACACCGCGGAACTATGATCCCATGCTGCTCGCCAACGCATCGGTAGCGTGTAACGATGGCTGTCGATCAGGGAGGTTTTCGCATGTGCGGGCGTTATGCCGCGACCAAGGACCCGGCGGCGCTGATCGACGAGTTCGCCGCGGTGGACCTGACCGAGGGCCGGGTCCGGACCGATCACAACGTGGCGCCGACCAAGGTCGTCCCCACCATCGTGCAGCGGCATCCGCGGGACGCCGACGGCGCGGTGCTCGAAGACGAGCCCGCCGTGCGGTCGCTGCGGATGATGCGCTGGGGGCTGGTGCCGTTCTGGGCGAAGGACCCCGGTGTCGGCTCGAAGATGATCAACACGCGTGCCGAGACCGCCAAGGAGAAGCCCTCGTTCAAGAAGGCGGTTTCCGCGCGGCGTTGCCTCGTCCCCGCCGACGGCTGGTACGAGTGGCGGCGGGACGGCAAGGAGAAGCAGCCCTTCTTCATGACCGGACCGGGTGACGAGTCGCTCGCGTTCGCCGGGATCTGGGAGACCTGGCGGCCGAAGGACGACAAGGAAGCCGACCCGCTGATCACCTTCTCCGTGATCACCACCGACTCGGTCGGCAGGCTCACCGACATCCACCACCGCATGCCGCTGCTGATGCCGCGCGAAAAGTGGGACACCTGGCTCGACCCGGATCTCGCCGACGTCACCGATCTGCTCGTCCCGCCTCCGGCGGACCTGGTCGACACGATCGAGCTGCGGCCGGTGTCCAGCCTGGTCAACAACGTCCGCAACAACGGCCCGGAGCTGGTGGACCGTGTCGAACCCGCCGCCGAAAGCCCGCTCTTCGAATTGCCGAACTCATGACGAAGCTGGAGATCGACACCGCCTACGGCCCCGCGCGGGCCGAGTTGCACTGTGCCGAGGAAGGCATCGCGGTGCTGATGCTCGGCCACGGCGCGGGCGGGGGGATCGGCGCGAAGGACCTGGTCGCGGTCACCCGCGCGGCGCAGGCGGCGGGTGTCCACGTCGCGCTCGTCGAGCAGCCGTACCGGGTGGCGGGCCGCCGGGCGCCCGCTCCCGCCACCCAGCTCGACACCGCCTGGCTCACCGTGGCCGACGAGATCTCCGCGCGCTTCGACGACCTTCCGCTCGTGTTCGGCGGCCGGTCGTCCGGGGCCCGCGTCGCCTGCCGGACCGCCGCGGCGGGGCAGGCGGTGGCGGTGCTCTGCCTGGCCTTCCCCGAGCATCCGCCGGGGAAGCCGGAGAAATCCCGGCAAGGTGAGCTGGACGCCGTCGAGGTCCCGACCCTGGTGGTGCAGGGTGACCGGGACCCGTTCGGCCTGCCCAAGGCGGGGCCGCATCACGAGATCGTGGTGCTCAAGGGCGACCACAACCTCAGCGCAGACCTCGAAGGCGTGTCACGCGCGGCCGCCGAGTGGCTGGAGCGTGTGCTGCGGCCGCTCACCTGAGAGCCGCCGCCGGGCGTAGTGCACCGTGACGGCGGCCAGCAACGGACCCCAGAGCAGGAGCGGCGCGTAACAGGCCGCCATGACGACGCCGTAGACCGGCGAGTCCTCCCAGCTTCCCGCGGCCATCGAAGACCCGGCCTCCGCCCAGCCGAACAGTCCCTGGACGCTCAACGCGGTCAGGGCGATCGCGCCCGCGGCGGCCGGGAGGATCGCCGCGAACGGCGGGATCCGGCGGCCGCGCAGCCCCGGGATCCAGCGCGGCCACACCTCGCCCCACGGCCGGACCAGCCCGAGGGTGAGGAACGCGAGCGCTTCGGAGAGCAGGCTCAGCCCGAAGACGTAGGCCGTGCCCCAGCCGGGGATGCCGAACTCGTCCAGCCCCTGCGCGGTGAACCCGACCGGGAGGCCGAGACCCATCGCGATCCGCCACAGCCCGGAGGGCAAGGTCACCAGTAGCGTCGCGTGGGCGGCGAGGTTCGCCCATCTCGGTACGCCGGGCACGGTCTCGGTCATTTCGTCGCTCCCAGGAGTCGTCGTTCGCTTGCCGACGACGATTCCCGAGCGCGGCCGTGTGATCTTCCCGCTGCGGACCGACTCCGCTCCCTCGCGAGGGTGAACCCCTGCCCGCATCTAGAGGACGAAATGCGGGAAGGTCAGCCCGCGATCGGCGCGACCACGGCACCGGTGAGCCGCGCCAGGTCGCCGGGCGCGAGTTCGACCTCCAGCCCGCGCCGCCCGGCCGAGCAGTGCACGGTCTCGAACTTCTCCGCCGACGAATCGATCACCACCGGCAGCCTGCTCCGGTGCCCGAGCGGCGAGATCCCGCCGAGTACGTAACCCGTCGCACGCTGGGCGGCGGCGGGATCCGCCATCTTCGCCTTCTTCCCGCCCACGGCGGCCGCCAGCGCCTTCAGGTCCAGCTGCCCGGTGACCGGGACCACACCGACGGTCAGTTTCCCGTCGACCTCGGCGACCAGTGTCTTGAACACGCGCGCGGGGTCGAGCCCCAGCGCTTCGACGGCTTCGAGGCCGTACGACTCCGCCCGCGGGTCGTGGTCGTAGGCGTGCAACACGTGCGCCACTTTCTGCTTCGCCAGCAGCGCCGTCGCCGGAGTTCCCTTGCCTGCCATGGGCGGAGTCTACGAGCGCGCCGGGAATGCCCGGCCGGGCCGCACTGTTGGAAGACACGTGTCCACCACACTCGAAGCTCCCCGAATCCTGATCCCGCGCACGCCGGGCGGCCAGGTGATCCGCCCGCGCGTAAACTCGACGACGTCTCATGCGCACAAGCGCATCGACGCCGATCGGGAAGGGAACGGTTTGCCGAGCACGCAGAATCCCGCGCCGGACACGGGCACGGACGCCGAAGAGGCGGCCGCGCGGGCCGAGCGCTTCGAGCGGGACGCGATGCCCCTGCTCGACCAGCTGTACTCGGCCGCCATGCGGATGACCCGGAATCCCGCCGACGCCGAGGACCTCGTCCAGGAGACGTACCTGAAGGCGTACGCGGCCTTCGCGTCTTTCAAGGCGGGCACCAACCTCAAGGCGTGGATGTACCGCATCCTCACGAACACCTACATCAACGGCTATCGCAAGCGTCAGCGCCAGCCGGTGCAGCAGCCCACCGAGGAGATCACCGACTGGCAGATCGCCAAGGCGGAGAGTCACACCTCCAGCGGGCTGCGCTCGGCCGAGGTCGAGGCGATGGACAACCTGCCCGACGCCGACGTCAAGGAAGCGCTGCAGAAGCTGCCCGAGGAGTTCCGCCTCGCGGTCTACCTCGCCGATGTCGAAGGTTTCGCGTACAAGGAGATCGCCGAGATCATGGACACGCCCATCGGCACCGTGATGTCCCGGCTGCACCGCGGCCGCGCCCAGCTCCGTGACCTGCTCGCCGATGTCGCCCGCGAGCGGGGCTTCATCCGGTCGGGCAAACAGCAGGAGGTGGCGGGGCGATGACCGAGGACTACTGCGCCGGCGCGGACGACAAGGTCAGGTGCGAGGAAGCCCTCGCCGACATCTACCTGCTCCTGGACAAGGAGTGCAGCGCCGAGCGCGACGCCGCCCTGCGCAAGCACATCGAGGACTGCCCGCCGTGCCTCGAGGAATACGGCATCGACGAGCACATCAAGCAGCTCCTCGCTCGTAAGTGCGGCGGTGACCACGCGCCGGACGACCTCAAGTCCCGGCTGCGGGCCTCGATCCGCCAGACCGTGCAGACCAAGGGCGCGATCACCATCGAACGCACCGAGGTCAAGATCGAGCAGACCTTCGAATAAGACGGCTCAGGACACACGAAGGCCCCCGTACCGGATCGGTGCGGGGGCCTTCGCCGTCTGATCGAATGATCAGGAGTTGGGCTTCTTGCCGTGGTTCGCGCCGTTCTTCTTACGGTCGCGACGCTTGCGGGCGCGCTTCGACATGTTTCACTCCTCGTCCGAGTGGCCCTCGCGGGGTGACACGACACCGCTGGGCCAGGGTCAACCTCTCCAGTGTGTCATGCGGCCCTCACCCTGCTTGGATGGGGACGTGTCCACCCTTTCCGATCTGCTCGCGGAGAACACCGGCCTGTCCGGTGAAGCCGCGGACCATCTCCAGACCGTGGTCGCCGAATGGCAGCTGCTGGCCGACCTGTCCTTCGCCGACTTCCTGCTCTGGGTCGCCGTCTCGGAGGAGCTGCAGCCGGACGGCGGCGACTACGTCTGCGTCGCCCACGCACGCCCGACGACGGCGCCGACGGCCCATCCGGAGGACGTCGTCGGCTCCCGGTTCACCGTCGACGAGCATCCGCAGCTGGCCAAGGCGAGCCGTGAGGTGCGGATCTGCCGTGAAGAGGATCCGCACTGGTACCGCGACCTGCCGATGCGCCGCGAGGCCATCCCGGTGGTGTTCGCGGGCACGGTGATCGCCGTCCTCAGCCGCGAGACCAACCTGGCGGCCTCGCGGGTGCCCAGCCCGCTCGAGATCGCGTACCTCGGCAGTGCGGGCGACCTGTGCCAGATGATCGTCGACGGCACGTTCCCCAGCCCGGGGAACCAGACTGACACGCATACGAGCCCGCGGGTCGGCGACGGCCTGATCCGCCTCGACCCGACCGGCACGGTGGTCTTCGCCAGCCCGAACGGGTTGTCGGCCTACCACCGGATGGGGCACGAGTCCGATCTCGTCGGTCAGCGCCTCGCGCCGCTGACCCGGTCGCTCATCCGCGACCCGTTCGACGCGACCGAGGTGTCGCACCGGATCATCGAGGCGCTCGACGGCAAACCCAGCAGCCGGACGGAGGCGGATTCCCGGCGCGGTGCCGTCGTGCTGTTCCGTGCGCTGCCGCTGCGTCCCGCCGGGCAGGCCGCGGGCGCGCTGGTGCTGGTGCGCGACGTCACCGAGGTGAAGCGCCGTGACCGCGCTCTCCTTTCGAAGGACGCGACCATCCGCGAGATCCACCATCGCGTGAAGAACAACCTGCAGACCGTCGCCGCGCTGTTGCGGCTCCAGTCGCGCCGGACCTCCAGCGAGGAGGCGCGGCTCGCGCTCGGCGAGTCCGTGCGCCGGGTCTCGTCGATCGCGATGGTGCACGAGGCGCTGTCCATCTCGGTGGACGAGCGGGTCGATCTCGACAAGCTGCTCGACAACGTCCTCCCGATGGTCGGCGAGGTCGCGACGGCGGAATCGCAGGTCGGGCTTTCGCGTACCGGCTCGTTCGGCGTCGTCGTCGCCGAGATCGCGACGCCGTTGGTGATGGTGCTGGCCGAACTCGTCCAGAACGCCATCGAGCACGCGTTCCCCGACGGACGGCCGGGCAAGGTCGAGCTCGTGGTGGAGCGCTCGGCCCGCTGGCTCGACGTCGTCATCCGCGACAACGGGCGCGGGCTTCCGTCGGGTTTCTCGCTGGAACGCAGTGACGGCCTCGGGCTCCAGATCGTGCGGACACTGGTGGAGTCGGAGCTGCGCGGATCGCTGTCGATCCGGGGGCTGCGCGGGGAATCCGAGGAGACCGCCGGGCGACGGCTGGGAACCGAAGCGGCGCTGCGGATCCCGCTGTCCCGGCGGCTGTGAATTCCGGTGTCCCGGGGTCCGGATGAGACTGTCCCTTGTGATCGTCCACAAGGGACAGTCTCATCCGGACACGTTTTAGGGCCGGCGCCCGAAGAGAAGATGGCGCCGGCCCTGTAACGGTTCCGCGGGAGGACTTGGAAAAAGTCCGCTGAAGCCATACCCCCGTGAGGGCGTGTCGGCCTCGCTTGTTAAGCTCAAGTCGGGTACGTGTCACCTCGCAACGCATGGCCATACAGCCACTGCGCCGCGGGAGTTTCCCGAAGCTTGGGGTCTTGCTCAGTTGTGAGTAATGCGATGAAGCGTGCTGAGTCCGAAAAACTCAGGCGGAGGTACGCGTGCCGATGTGCGTACGACGGCGCTTCAGGGCCCGTCGCTCGTCCTCGCTCATCCCGCCCCAAACGCCTGCGTCCTGCCCGCTGGCCAATGCCCAGGCCAAGCAGTCGGAAGCGACGGTGCAGCGGTGGCACACGGCCTTCGCCTGCGCTACCTGCGACAGAGCAGGACCGCTGGTTCCCACGGGGAAGAACAGCTCGGGGTCCTCGTCTCGGCAGGCCGCGTCGTGGCGCCAGTCCATGTTTCTGAGCTCCTTCATAACGGCGCGGTACTCCGCGCCATAGTCGTCATGGCGGTCGTTTTTTTGGGTGCTTGTGAATGCTTTCACGAAGCACCCGTTTCGACAAGGGTTTTCTGAAGATCGGTGAGTCAGCTCACCCGGCCGAGCGACGCTTCTGACCTGCGGTTTCGTTCCGAAACAGCCTTCCGAAGGGAAGGCCGATGCGGTGAGCGGAGGTTCTGCGTCGATGAGCGGCAGTTCGTACTTTGCCGCAGGCGATCAGCGGTCCGGTCGTCAGACGATTACCGTCAGTGCTCCCGGGACGCTGAAGAACTCCACCCTCTTCCGCTGGCCGACGAGGTCGCCGTCCACCTGGAAGTTTACCGGTTCAGCAGCGTCTATGCGGATCATCGGCAGGTCATCGTGACGAAGGAGACGTCGCCCGCGTTGGTCGCTCTTCGTGAGCAATGCCTGCCGTACATGCTTGAACACGGTGGGCAATCCCAGACCGTTCAACGCGAAAAGGCCCAATCCGGTGTCGAACGAGCTGCCCGGGTTCAGGTGGACGGGACGGTTGCCCAGGTAGCTCCACGGATCGGTGTTCGACACGAAAGCGGTCAGCACTTCGGTGGGCTCTTCACCCGGGATCCTGACCGTGAGCGGCGGGCGGCCGAGCGGAGGCCGCAGATGCGACGCCACCGCGGCCCTCAGGTAGAGCCCGGCGGTGGTCTGCTTGCCCCGGCGTTTGGCGACGCGGCCGACGACGTCGGCGTCCCAGCCCAGGCCGGCGTTGAAGGTGAACCAGTGGCCGTCGGCGATCCCGAGGCCGACTTTGCGGCTCCGGTCGTTCTCGATGGCGTTCAGAAGCTGATGGGTCGCTTCCACGGGATCGTGCGCGATGCCCAGCGCCCGGGCGAAGACGTTCGCCGAGCCGCCCGGCACGACACCGAGCATGGGGGCGCCCCCGACCTTCGCCGGATCGCCGTCGGCGTCCGCGAGCAGACCGTTGACCACTTCGTTGACCGTGCCGTCGCCGCCGTGGGCGACCACCAGGTCGATCCCGTCGCGGGCGGCGGACCGCGCCACGGCCATCGCGTGGCCGCGGTAGTCGGTCTCCACCACGTCGAGTTTGACCTGGCTGGCCAGTGCGTGCGCCAGCACGTCACGGCCACCGGCGGTGGTCGAGGTGGCCTGGGGGTTCACGACGAGGATGGCACGCACATACCGCAGGGTAAGTGACTCCGGCCCGAAGGTGTGAGCTTCACGTGACGCGAAGCTCAGCCGTGCGGAGCGTCCTCGAGGCAGCACCGTATGGCCCTGTGACGGGCGTCCCTCCTCACTGTCGGCTGGTGACAGCGCGTCGTGACAAGTGCACCCGGGCCGACCGCCCGCTCATCGACGACACCGCCAATTCTTCCCCTGCGGCGGCGAGGGGAAACCGGCCGACCGGGTGGCATACGATCGAAAGTGCTCACGTACGGTGACCCGCCCTGGTGGAGCACCGTGTCCGGAAGCCTGGAAGGCTGTTTCGCCGTGTCCATCGCCGACAAGCTCTCGCCCGCGCCCCGTGAAGTCCGCCTCGCCGGAGCCGTCACCGCGCTGCCGGGCCTCGCCCTGATCGTGTTCGCGATCCTGCTCCTGGTCAACGGCCAGGCCGGACCGGAGAACCTGCTGGCCGAGGTCGCCTATTACCTCGTCCTCGCCGCCGGAACGCTGGCCTGCGCGGCCGGCCTGATGATGGGGAAGACCTGGGCGAGGTCGCCCGGCGTGGTCGTCGCGCTGATCCTGGTCGGCGTCGGCTGGTACGGCGCGGGCCCGTCCGGGCAGCCGGTGTGGGGGGTGCCGCTCGCGCTGATCGGTGTCGCCGTCATCGTGCTGCTGTTCCGCCGCCCCTCGCGCGCGTGGGCGCTGGGGATGCAGGAAGGCGAGAGCGAGGAAGAAGCCGCCGAGCGTGACGGCGCCGCGGGTCGCGCCGCGCGTCGTGAGCGCGAGGAACGGGACTCGTAACTACGCACTCGCGTGATTGAAGGCGTAACTCGCGAGTTACGCCTTCAATCACGCGAGTTACGTCTCTGATCACGCGAGTTACGCCTAGACCTGGGCGGCGAGTGCCTTCAGTGGCTCGTCGGTGAGGCGGTCGACGGTCCACTCGTCCATCGGCACGGCGCCGAGGGACTTGTAGAACCCCTGTGCCGGGTTCCAGTTGAGCACCGACCATTCGAGGCGGGCGTAGCCGCGCTCGACGCAGACGGCCGCGAGAGTGGCCAGGAGCGCCTTGCCGAGGCCGGAGCCGCGCTGCTCGGGGCGGACGTAGAGGTCCTCCAGGTAGATCCCGTGCACGCCTCGCCAGGTGGAGAAGTTGAGGAACCAGAGCGCATAGCCGACGATCTCGCCGTCGACCTCGGCGACGTGCCCGAACAGCCCCGGCGCTTCGCCGAACAGCGCGACGCGCAGCTGCTCGGGCGTGAGGTGGCATTCGTCCGGGGCGCGTTCGAACTCGGCGAGGTCGTAGACGAGCTGGACGACGGCGTCCACGTCTTCTTCGCGGATCCGCCGGATGCGATCGTCGGGCACGGTCAGTCCTCTGTGGTGGGGAGCAGGTTGAGGTGTTCGATCTGCGGCTCGCCGCGTTCGTCGCCGAGTACCGCGACGCCGGCCGGGTCGAGTCCGAAATGGACGCCCGCGGTCGACGGGAGGCCGATCCAGCGCGCGACCAGGACGCGGCTGAAATGCCCGTGCCCGACGAGGATCACATCACCTTCGCCGAGCGGTTCGCGGACGCGTTCGATCAGCTTGTCCGCGCGGGCGTTGACATCCTCCGCGCTTTCGCCGCCGGGGATCGGATGAGACCAGACAGTCCATCCGGGAACGGTCTCGCGGATCACCGGCGTGGTGATGCCCTCGTAGTCGCCGTAGTCCCATTCGGCCAGCTCTTCGGTGACCTCGTCGACGCGCAGCCCGGCCAGTTCGGCCGTCCGCAGCGCGCGGGTGCGGGGGCTGGAGAGGACGAGCGCCGGATTGCCGCCGAGCACCGCGCGCAGGGTGCCGCCCGCCGCGCGGGCCTGTCCCTCGCCGGCGGTCGTGAGCGGGATGTCGGTGCGTCCGGTGTGCCGTCCGTTGACGGACCACTCGGTCTGGCCGTGCCGGAGGAGGAAGAGCCGATGTGCCACGTTGCGAATATAGCCTGCGGTCCGGTTATGCTACTGGTGAGTAACATGATGAGGAGACCGTGATGGCGCAGAATCCGACCTACGCGATGTGGAACCGGCTGGCGGGCAAGCCGGTCGGCAAACAGCTGTTCTCGGCGGCGATGTGCCTGCGTGTGCCGTACTTCCGGACGGTGCTCCCGTCGGTGCGCGAACTGGGCCCCGGCCGGTGTGAGGTGACCTCCCCGAAGTGGTGGGGTGTTTACAACCACATCAAGACTTTTCACGCGATCGCGGCATGCAACCTCGCCGAGATCGCCATGGGCATGCTCGCCGAGGCGACCGTCCCGACGACGCACCGCTGGCTGCCCAAGGGGATGACGGTCGAGTACGTGGCGAAGGCGGAGACAAGCCTGCGCGCGGTCGCCGAACTGCCGGAGTTGCCGGAATTCGGCGACGAGGGTTTCGAGCTCCCCGTGCCGGTGACGATCACGGACACGAAGGGAAAACCCGTCGTGACCGCGACCATCACCATCTGGGTGACCAAGAAGAAGTAGGCATCTTCGCGCCCCGTCCTCTGGGATGCCCTTCGCGTGCCTGAACGGACGACACACGTGTCCAGACGGACGACACGTGTGTTTGGACGGACGACTCGCGTGATCAGGCGGACGACACGCGGCGGGCCTCGGCCGCGCGGGAGTCGTCCATCCAGTCACGTGTGTCGTCCGTCTGATCACGTGTGTCGTCCATTCGTGCGCCGGCGGTGGACACCCGAGACGCGTGTCGGCCCGGTTCTCTCGCGCAATTAGTCATCTGGATGCGGTCCTTGCGCGTGCAACTAGCGCAACCAGATGACTGATTGCGGGTGGTCAGAGGGGCCTGAACTGGACGTAGGTCACCTGCTTGAAGGTATTGCGCCCGCTCGGGGACGGCAGGCCGAGCAAATCGTCGGCCACTCGCGTCAGTGGTCCGCAGCCGGTCGTGCGCGGCAGGGCGAGCTGCGAGTCGACGACGCCGAACTTCACCGTCGTCGGATTCTGGGAGATCACCTCGAAGGGCACCGCGGGATCGTCCTTGACCACCGAGTGCAACGGCTCGGCGAGGGTGCCGACCGCGCATTCCTTGGGCAGCAAGGGATGCCGCAGGGCCGCGTAGAGATCCAATTCGCCGCGGCGTTCGTCGTTCGACTGGAAGTCCGAGTAGCCGCCGTACTTCAGCTGCAGGCTCGCGCCGAAAGTCCCGTGGATCCGGGCGGGGGCGTGCCGTAGTTCGCCGAACACCTGCGCGTACTTCCCGGCCACTTTGCCTTCGGAGAACGTCAGCCGGATCTCCCCGAGCGGGATCTCACGGGCGCCGATGGTGAGGACTCCGTGGGAGACAAAGGCTTCGCATCGCCAGGTGCCAGGATCGGCGTTGGCGGGCGGGGCGGGGCAGGCGGAGAAGTCGAAGTCGGGCAGCGGCGACGGTGCCGCGGAGGCGTGGCCGGGGAAGGCGATGAGGGCGGCTGCGGACAATGCGGCCGCGGTCACGGCGAGAAGGCGTCTCATGACCCGAAAGGGTGGTCTGTCCGGGTTGCGATCACATCGGGGAAGCCACCCAAGGGACCCCTGGGATCGCCACGTTCGAGTGAAAATAAACGGTGTTTACCCAGCTGACGCGAATCCGCTTCGGATTCGCCCTTGAAGGGGCCTCGGACAGCGGGCGATCATCGGCCCATGTCCCCACTGTCGCGCCGCGGGTTCCTCGGGTTCACCGCGCTCAACTCCGCCGCCGCTCTCGGGCTCACCACGATTTCCACCGCGCAGGCCGGGGAATCGTCTCCGGGCTTCTCGACGGCCGTGGTCGTCGGCACGGGCTACGGCGCCGCGGTGACCGCGCTCCGTCTCGGCGAAGCCGGGATTCCCACGGTCATGCTCGAAATGGGCAAACTCTGGGCCGACCCCGGCCCCGACGGCAAGGTCTTCTGCGACATGCTCCGGCCGGACCGGCGGGCCGCCTGGTTCAAGGACCGCACGCAGGCCCCGCTCGCGTCGTTCCTCTGGATGGACCTGGCGAACCGGGACATCGAGCGGTACCCCGGCGTGCTCGACCGGGTGGACCACGGCGACATGTCCGTCTACGTCGGACGGGGCGTCGGGGGTGGTTCGCTGGTCAACGGCGCGATGGCCGTGACGCCGAAACGGTCGTACTTCGAGGAGATCCTGCCCGGCGTGGACGCGGACGAGATGTACGGCAAGTACTTCCCCCTGGCCAACCGCGCCCTCGGCGTGAACCACATCGACCCGCACTGGTTCGAAACCTGCCGGTCCTACCGCTACGCGAGGGTTTCCCGGAAGGCCGCGACGCGGGCGGGACTCAAGACGGTGTTCGTGCCCAGCGTCTACGACTTCGAGTACATGAAGCGGGAAGAAGCGGGCACGGTGCCGAAGTCGGCCCTCGCGTCCGAGGTCATTTACGGCAACAACCACGGCAAACGATCCCTCGACAAGACCTACCTCGCGGCCGCGCTGGGCACCGGGAACGTGACCATCAAGACGCTGCACCAGGTCCGCGGGATCACCCGGCAGACCGACGGCACGTACGTCCTCACCGTGCACGAAACCGCCGAGGACGGCGCGGTCGTCGCGAGGAAGCAGCTCAGCGCGAAGTACCTGTTCCTCGGCGCCGGCAGCCTCGGTTCGACGGAACTGCTCGTGCGGGCACGGGAAACCGGGACGCTGCCCGGGCTGAACGACGAGGTCGGCCGCGGCTGGGGCACCAACGGCAACGTGATGCTGGGCCGCGCCAACCACGCCTGGGATCTCGGCGGATCGGTGCAGTCGGGGATGCCCGCGCTTGGCATCGACGCGTGGGACGACCCGGTGAACCCGGTCTTCGCCGAGGTCGCGCCGGTACCCGCCGGAGTCGAGACCTGGCTGAGTCTCTACCTGGCGATCACGAAGAATCCCGAGCGCGGCCACTTCACCTATGACGCCGCCACCGACTCCGTGCGGCTGCGCTGGAACGCCGCACAGGGGAAGCCGTCGATCGACGCGGCGAAGTCGTTGTTCGACAAGGTCAACCGGGCGAATCGCACGATCTACCGCAGTGACCTGTTCGGGGATACACGGTCGTTCGAGAACCGGTTCACCTATCA
This sequence comes from Amycolatopsis sp. TNS106, assembly GCF_019330265.1. NCBI lineage: Bacteria > Bacillati > Actinomycetota > Actinomycetes > Pseudonocardiales > Pseudonocardiaceae > Amycolatopsis > Amycolatopsis sp. TNS106. The sequence goes on from NZ_CP024972.1 coordinate 7,759,501, forward strand.
CCCGCTGGGTGGACTGGTGCTGGGTGAGGCCACCGACCTGTACGGCCGGGTGAAGGGCTATCGGAATCTCTACGTCACCGACGGCTCGCTGATCCCGGGCAGTACCGGCGTGAACCCCTTCGTGACGATCACCGCGCTGGTGGAACGGAACGTGGAACGGGTGCTGAGCGAGGACGTGGCGCGCTAGGTCAGTGCGCGGCCCGCAGCTTCTCGTAGTGGGCCACGCAGTCGGCGTACTGCGGCAGCAGTCCCTGCTCCAAGGCCTCTTTCAGGTAGGGCGCCGTGGTGTCCTTTTCGGACACCACGGGTTCGATGTCCTGCGGCCATGGCAGCGCGAGATCGGCGTCCATCGGGTTGACGCCGTGCTCTCCCGCCGGGTTGTACGGCTCGGAGCAGAGGTAGGACATGATGGTTTCGTCTTCGAGCGCCATGAAGGCGTGACCGAGACCTTCGGCGATGTAGACCGCTTTGTACTCGGAACTGTCGAGCACCACGGACGTCCATTCACCGAAGGTCGGCGAGCCGACCCGGAGGTCCACGATGACGTCCAGCATCGAACCGCTCGGGCAGTAGACGTACTTCGCCTGGCCTGGCGGGGTGTCGGCGAAGTGCACGCCACGGATGGATCCGCGCCGCGAGACGCTGGTGTTGGTCTGCCCGAGACGAAGCCGGTGCCCGACCGCTTCGACGAACGCTTCTTCCTGGTACGGCGCCACGAACAGGCCGCGGTGATCGGGGAAAACCCGCGGGGTGAACTCGAAACAGCCGGAGATGCTGAGGCGCCTTGCATGCATGGTCTCAATGCTAACGAGCCCTTCCCAAACCGGACGGACGTCTTGCGAAAGGTCTCTTGAGCTGCGGAAACCCGCGCCCGTTTGTGACATCAACCGCACCAGAGGGGCACACTGGTCCGCATGCCTGTCACAATGATCTGACCGCTGCGTCCGCGGCCGTCGCCATACCCACGGCACCGATGGCCGATTGGACGCTTCGCCGACAGGCCGGCGCTACCGCGCTGGGCTGCCGTGTCGGAGGACGAGTTACCCCAGGTGGCCGGGCCATGCCCAGTTTTGGCCTGCTCACCGGCCAGTTCCCCCGCTCGCAGTCCCAGGAGAATCCCATGACCTTCGCTCGAATCGAGACTTCGCCGTCCTTAGCCACGGCGGAAGCAATGACGGGAACCACGATGACCACGCCAGTGACGGACACCGAGATCTTCGAGGGCCACGAGGGCGGCAAGCTCTCCGTGGCCGCGACGCGCCCGATCTCCTCGCCCCGTGACCTCTCGGTCGCGTACACGCCTGGGGTGGCGAAGGTGAGCCGTGCGATCGCCGAGGACGCGGCCAAGGCGAAGCGGTACACGTGGGCGGACAGGCTGGTCGTGGTGGTCAGTGACGGTACGGCGGTGCTCGGCCTCGGTGACATCGGCGCGAGCGCCTCGCTGCCGGTCATGGAGGGCAAGTCGGTCCTCTTCAAGACCTTCGGCGGGCTCGACTCGATCCCGCTGGTGCTCGACACCACCGACGTCGACGAGATCATCGAGACCCTGGTCCGGCTGCGCCCGTCGTTCGGCGCGGTGAACCTGGAGGACATCTCGGCGCCGCGCTGCTTCGAACTGGAGGACCGCCTCAAGGAGGTCCTCGACTGCCCGGTCATGCACGACGACCAGCACGGCACGGCGATCGTCACGCTGGCCGCGCTGCGCGGGGCGAACCAGGTCCTCGGCAAGGACATCTCCGGCCAGCGCGTGGTCGTCTCGGGTGCGGGCGCGGCGGGGGTGGCCTGCGCCAGGATCCTGCAGAACGCCGGCGTCGCCGACGTCACCGTGCTCGACTCGCGCGGCATCATCCACTCCGGCCGCGAGGGCCTCAACCCGATCAAGCAGAAGCTCGCCGAGACCACGAACACGGCGGGCCTGCGCGGCGGCCTCGGCGAGGCGCTGAAGGGCGCCGACGTCTTCCTCGGCCTGTCCGGGGCGACCATCGACGAGACCCTGCTGGCCGGGATGGCCGACGACGCGATCGTGTTCGCGCTGTCGAACCCCGACCCGGAGGTTCACCCGGTCGCGGCGTCGCGGTACGCCAAGATCGTGGCGACCGGGCGCAGCGACTTCCCGAACCAGATCAACAACGTGCTGGCGTTCCCCGGTGTCTTCCGCGGCGCGCTGGACTCCGGCGCGCGGGCGATCACGGAGAACATGAAGCTGGCCGCGGCCGAAGCGATCTTCGCCGTCGCGCAGGACGACCTCGGCCCGGATCGGATCGTCCCGAGCCCGCTGGACCCGCGCGTCGCGCCCGAGGTGGCCGCCGCGGTCGCGAAGGCCGCCGAGGCCGACGGCGTGGTGTGACAGTTCCTTTCACGCTCGCTCAAGTGCTATGAAAGGCCCCTTCATTGCAAAATTTGCAATGAAGGGGCCTTTCATAGCGTTCGGGGGTTGCGCACGGTCAGCCGGTGGGGACGGCAAGATCGGCACCGGTGACGAGCACGGAACCGATCAGCTCCGCGCCGGGCGTGTGAATCGTGCAGAAGACCGTGCGCACACCGTTTTCCCAGGCTTCGCGCTCAGGCTTCAGGTAGCTCAGGTCGGCGCGGACACCGGCCGCGTCGAGTCGCGGACGGTCCACGTTCTTGGCCATGATCCGCTGACAGTGGGCCGAGGCTTCCGCCTTCAGTTCTCCGCCGCCCGGCCAGGGGCCGTCCGCCGCGATGAAGGTCCCGATCGCCTGGGTGTCGTGCGTGTCTCCGCACAAGGTGAGTTCGACGCTGGTGAAAGTCCCCGTGACCGCGGACTGCCGGAAGCAATCACCCGGCTTCAAGGTGCAGGCGTTGGCGTGCCCGGACGGCGGGGCCGCGCAAGTCGCGCCCGGCGGGCTCGCGATGTAGCGGTCGGAGTTCCCCATGGTGTTCCCGAGCAGGGCGACCCACCCGACGGTCCAGACCCCGGCGGCCACGAGGCCGCCGATCGCCAGCCCGCGCCCCGGCCGTTTCCCTTGACCGGTCTGGGTGATCGCGACGATGCCCAGGATGATCGCGGGCAGCACGGCCAGTGGGAAGCACCCGGCGAGGCCGAGCACGAGCGCGGCGATCGCCAGGCCGCTGGTCTTGTGGTGCCGCGGTGGAGGGCCGTACGGCGGGGCGGGCGCGACACCCGCCATCGGCAGGCTGGGGTGTTCGTTCATGGGACCGAAACTAGGCAGTGCCCATGAATTTCCGATGAAACGCGGCTCAGGCGAGCAATTCGGCCAGCCGGTGCCGGGGCAGGTCGATCAGCCGCGCGTCCGTCAGGTCCGGCGGTACGTCCAGTGAGACGTTCGCGAGCCGCGCGTGCGCCCGGGTCAGCAGTTCTTCCTGGTGGTCGACGGCGTCCGCGACGACGATGGCGTGCCGGTTGTCCGGGGTGCTCCGCAGCAGCCGCAGCTTGTACTTCGCGCCGATCAGCCGGTTCAGCGCGGCCTGCGCCTCGGCGTTCGTCAGATCGGGATGTGAATTCGGGACCAGCAGCGCCAGCCGTCGCGCGTTGGTGCCCAGCAGGGTCCGCAGGAGCCACGGCCCGGGGTCGGCCGAAAGGTCCATCGCGACCGCGTCGCCCTCCGGGCCGGAGCCGGACCAGTCGACCGGGCGCGACTCGAGCGCCAGCCCGCCTTCGGTGGCGATCTCGTGCAGCTTGTCCAGCAGTGACGGCTTGGCCGCGCCGGCGGATTCCACCGACTGCGGCCCGTGCGTGTAGATCGCGGCCTTCCCCTTGCCGCCGCGGTTCTTCTTCGATTTCGCGGTCGGCTGGCAGACGTAGAGGTCGGCCGCGCTCCCGATCGCCTGCGCGCCGAAGTACCGGTTGAAGTCCGGCAGGATCGCTTCGAAGGTCAGCCCGAGCGTCGCGAGCGCCCGCTGCACCTGCGCGCCCAGCGCGGGATGCCGGGGGCTGTAGCCGTAGGCGAGCAGCAGCCGCCCGTCCGAGGGTTCGCTGAGCGCCTGGACCCCGCGCGCCGCGAACAAGCCCATTCCTTCGGGGGTGTAAGGCGGATCACTGAACACGAGATCCATCCGCCCGGTCACCGAGGGGGGAAGGCCGACGCGCAGATCCGTGTGCAGGGTGCGGATGGACCGCTCGCTGAGTTCGTCGATGTAGGCGAGCACACGATCGTCGAGGTCGACGACGGTGAGGTCCGCGTCGGGCCGCAACGCGCGCACGGCCAGCGAAGTGAGGTCGTGGTCGCCGAGGAACAGCAGCTTCGCCGTACCGAGGTCGTACCGCTCGTCGAGCCAGAGAGCCCGGTTCAGCACCGTCTCGGGCGTCGCCTGTACGTGGTCGAGCGCGGCCAGGGGCGCGGGCACGTTTTCGACGTAGCTGGTGATGACCTTCAGCAGGTCGGGGTCGGATTTCCGGTCCCGGGCCTCGAAGCGCGCGTACTTCTCGCGCGCGGCGGGGGTCAGCCGGAAGCGGGACTCGGTCCGCTCGAGGTCGTCGCCGAGCGCGTTCAGGACGTCTTCGACACTCCGGCGTGGCGCGGTGCTGATCCGGACCAGTTCGCCGAGGTCACGCCAATCCGTCCGGAGCAGGGAAATCACCTGATGGAGCGGTCGCACGTGGACACCGTGCGCCGCGAGGACGTCATCGACGGAGGAACTCACAGGCAGCAGCCTAGTGACCCGCCCCCTGGGACACCGTGCCAACAGGCAGGATCTGGGCTACGGTTTTTCGACCAGACATGGGGAGAGACACGTGACTATCGAGTTCCGTGGCGTGACCAAGCGGTATCCGGACGGGACGGTCGCGGTCGACGACCTGAACCTCACCGTGGAGGACGGCACCATCACCGTCTTCGTCGGGCCGTCCGGCTGCGGCAAGACCACGTCGCTGCGGATGATCAACCGGATGGTGGAGCCGACTTCGGGCACGGTGCTGCTCGACGGCAAGGACGTCAGCGACGGCGATCCGGCGTTGCTGCGCCGCGGCATCGGTTACGTCATCCAGCACGCCGGCCTCTTTCCACACAGGACGGTCTTGGACAACGTCGCCACCGTGCCGCTGCTGTCCGGCTGGGACAAGGGCAAGGCGCGTAAACGCGCGGCCGAGCTGCTCGAAACCGTCGGCCTGCCCGCGGAACTCGGCAAGCGGTACCCCGCCCAGCTTTCCGGCGGCCAGCAGCAGCGCGTCGGCGTCGCCAGGGCGCTCGCGGCGGATTCGCCGGTGCTGCTGATGGACGAGCCGTTCTCCGCCGTCGACCCGATCGTCCGCGAGGAACTGCAGGACGAATTGCTGCGCCTCCAGTCACAGCTGGGGAAGACGATCGTGTTCGTCACGCACGACATCGACGAGGCCGTGCGGCTCGGCGACAAGATCGCGGTGCTCCGCGTCGGCGGGGTGCTCGCGCAGTACGGCACGCCCTCGGACGTGTTGCGTCATCCCGTCGACGACTTCGTCGCGTCCTTCGTGGGCAAGGATCGCGGCTACCGCGGGCTTTCCTTCCTTTCGGCGGACGGGATCGTCGTCGAAGAGGTCAAGCGGGTCGAGGTCGGCAAGCCCGCCCCCGGGCCGTCCGACGACTGGCAGGTCGCGGTCAACGCCGAAGGGCAGCCGCGCGGCTGGCTGCGCCCTGGGTCCACTGTGGACGGTGTGCTCGCGGAGACCGATCTCGTCGCGGGCGGATCCCTGTACGTCCAGGGTTCGCCGATCCGGGGCGCGCTCGACGCGGCGCTTTCGTCGCCTGCGAGCCTCGGCGTCGTGGTCGACGCCGATCAGAAGGTCCTCGGCGTGGTCAGAGCCCGGCAAGTCCTCGAGGTGATCGAAGCGCCGTCGCTGAGTTCCTGATGGGAGCCTTCTTCGCGGAGCTCGGCCGCTACCTGGGCAGCGCCAACAACAGGTCGCAGTTCTTCGGCGACCTGCTCGATCACATCTATCTTTCGCTGGTCCCGCTGGCGCTGGGCCTGGTGATCGCGGTGCTGGCGGGCTGGCTCGGCCACCGGTTCGCCGCGGCGCGGTCCGTGCTGCTGGTGGTGTCGAACCTGCTGTACACGATCCCGTCGCTCGCCCTGTTCGTGGTGATCCCGGGCATCATCGGTTCGAAGATCCTCGACAGCGTCAACGTCATCGTCGCGCTCACCGTCTACACCGCCGCCCTGCTCGTGCGCCCGGTGCTGGACGCGCTCGACGCCGTCCCGCCGCACGTCGTCGCCGCGGCCACGGCGATCGGCTACAAACCCGCGCGCCGTTTTCTCGCCGTCGAGCTGCCGCTCGCGGTACCGGTGCTCGCGGCGGGCGTCCGGGTGGCCTCGGTCAGCAACATCAGCCTGGTCAGCGTCGGCGCGCTGATCGGCACCGGCGGGCTCGGCGTGCTGTTCACCGACGGCTTCCAGCGCGAGTACTTCTCGCCGATCGTCGTCGGGATCGTCGCGACCCTGCTGCTCGCGCTGATCGTGGACCTCGTGCTGGTCCAGCTGCGCGATCTCCTCACACCCTGGGACCGGGTGGCGACCACGGCGGGGGCGAAATGATCGGCGACGTCCTGAACTGGTTCGGCGACCCGGCCCACTGGCAGGGCGTGGACGGCGTCCCGGCCCGGCTGCTGCAGCATCTCGGCTACACGGCGCTGGCACTGGTCTTCGCGCTGCTCATCGCGATCCCGCTCGGCCTCTACGTCGGGCATACGGGTCGCGGCGCGGTGCTGCTGGTGAGCGGTGGCAACGCGATCCGCGCGTTGCCGACGCTGGGCTTGGTGACCTTCCTGTTCCTGCTCTTCACCGAAAGCGAGCTTTCGACGATCATCGGGCTCGTGGTGCTCGCCATCCCGCCGATCCTCGCCGGGACGTACGCGGGCCTCCAGGCGACCGACCACGGCGTGGTCGACGCGGCGCAGGGCATCGGAATGACCGGCTGGCAACGGTTGTGGAAGGTCGAGGTACCCATCTCGCTGCCACTGGTGCTCGGCGGGGTGCGGAACTCGGTGCTGCAGCTGGTGGCGACGGCCGCCGTGGCCGCCTACGTCGGGCTCGGCGGGCTGGGCCGGTTCCTGCTCGACGGACTGGCCATTTTGGACTATCCGCAGGTGGTCGCGGGCGCACTGCTGACGACGTTGCTCGCCGTGGTGCTGGATCTCGCGCTGGCGGGTGTCCAGCGAGTGCTGGTGCCCAAGGGAGTTCGGCTGGCACAGGCCGCGAGCGGGAAGAAGGCGAAGGTATGAGGCGGAGGATGGCGGCCCTGTTCGCCGGGATCGCCCTGCTGGCGGCGGGCTGCGGCAATCCGCTCGCCGGAGGCGCCGAGGGCGGCGCGACCGGCGACATCATCATCGGCGCGTCCGACGTCGGGGAAAGCCTTCTGCTGGCCCAGATCTACGCGGGCGCCCTGCGCAACGCGGGGGCCGAGAACGTGACCGTGCGCCCGCCCGTCGGCAGTCGCGAGGTCGTCGTCAAGGCGCTCCAGGACAAATCGCTTTCGGTGGTGCCGGACTACAGCGGCAACCTGTTGCGCTACTTCGACAAGGACACGCAGGCGACCACCCCGCAGGACGTCTACGCGCAGTTGGAACAGAAGCTGCCGCCCGGGTTCGAGGTCCTCGAACAGGCGCCCGCGGAGGACAAGGACCTGCTGGTGGTGCGCAAGGAACTCGCCGATTCCGGGATCCGGACCTTCTCCGATCTCGGCAAGCGGTGCGGCGAATTCGTGTTCGGCGGTCCCGGCCAGTGGAGCAGCCGCTGGAAGGACAAGATCAAGTCGCTCTACGGCTGCGAGTTCGCCGAGATCCGCACGACCGACACGGGTGGCCCGGTCACGGTCGCCGCGCTGAAGTCGGGCGACATCCAGGTCGCCGATCTGTTCAGCACGTCGTCGTCGATCGCCGCGAACGGGTTCGTCCCGCTGGTGGACGACAAGAACATGTTCCCCGCGCAGAACATCGTGCCGCTCGTCGCGAAGGGGACGTTGTCGCCGAAGGAAGCCGACGCGTTGAACCGGGTTTCGGCGGTGCTCACGACCGACGAGCTGACCGAGTTGAACGTCCAGTTCAGCGAGGAGAAGCGCAACCCGCTCGACGTCGCCGAGGAGTTCCTGCGACGGCACAACCTCCTCGCGCCCGCCTGATCCCCACGCAATTCGGCACCTGCTTGCGATACTTCGAATGACGAAGTATCGCAAGCAGGTGACGAATTGCGATGGGGTTACAGGCGGTCGAAGGCGGGCGAGTAGCGGAACTCGCCCTGGAGGCCGGGCGTGTACGCGCGAAGGGTGCGGACCTGGAAGTGCGGCGCCCATTCCGCGACCGGCGGCGTGATCCCGTGCTGTGCGGCGAGCACGAAACCGAAGCGGGAGTAGTAGTTCGGGTCGCCCAGCAGGACCACTGCGCCGTAACCGAGCGCGTCCGCCGCGCCGAGCACGGCGTGCACGAGCGCGGAGCCGACGCCGGAGGCGTGGTACTGGGGCAGGACACCGAGCGGGCCGAGGCCGACCGCGGACTTCTCGTCCGAGCCGAGTACGGCCGGGCTGCAGCACACGTGCCCGACGACCTTCCCTTCGCGTTCGGCCACGATGGACAGTGCGCCGATCAGGTCGCCGTCCTCACGCAGTTCGTCGACGAGTTTCGCCTCGACCACCGGGACACTGAGCTTTTCGAACGCGGCCAGGTGGACGGCGTGGATCGCCTCGCGGTCGGCCGGGGTTTCCTGTCGGAGCAGCATGCGCCCGAGTGTGCTCCATCCGAAGGTAGGATGGAAATCGATTTCCGCGCCGCGAGGTCGCGACTTTAGTAGGCGGCCATCCGTGTGTACTTCCACGGCGCTGAAACGGCCAGGGGGACGGAAAACGACCACCAGATGTGCGGATCCCCAATTCTTCGTGGGCCGTACGGCGGTAAAACGCGACTAAAGGCGGGGGCTGAACGGTGCCCGAACTGCGCCGACGCGACGTCCATTACTACCGGGATGTCCGTAATGCAAGGTCTTCCTTGGGGTGAAATCGCCACTTAGTCTCAGCCTGCGCTCCTAAGTGGAACGCGCTTCACCTCTGAGTCACCCCAACGATCCGGCGGGCTTCGTCATGTCCGTGGGTCGACCCTGCCTGGGAGGAATATCTTGAACAATTCCCTGGGAACCTTGAAGAGACGACTGCCCGCCTTCGGTGTGGCCGCGGCCGTCGCCGTGCTGACGGCGCTGGGCGGCACCACCGTCGCGTCGGCGGCCGAGGGTTCGATCGTCAACGCGGGTAGCGACAAGGCGATCAAGGACAGCTACATCGTCGTGCTGAAGGACGGCTCGTCGGTCGAAGCCACCGCGAAGAGCGTGACCCAGCGCCACGGCGGCACGGTCGAGAAGACGTTCGCGTCTTCGGTCCGTGGTTTCTCCGGCGCGCTGACCGAAAAGCAGGCGAAGCGCGTCGCCGCCGACCCCGCCGTCGCCTACGTGGAGCAGAACCAGACCGTCTCGATCTCGGCGGACCAGCTGAACCCGCCGTCGTGGGGCCTGGACCGGGTCGACCAGCAGAGCCTTCCGCTCAACCAGAAGTACAGCTACAGCACCACGGCGTCGAACGTCACCGCGTACGTCGTCGACACCGGCATCCTCACCACGCACCCCGACTTCGGCGGCCGCGCGACCCACGGTCGCGACACCGTCGACAACGACAACGACGCCACGGACTGCCAGGGGCACGGCACCCACGTCGCCGGCACCATCGGCGGTACCGCGCACGGTCTGGCCAAGGGCGTCAAGCTCGTCGCCGTCCGCGTGCTGAACTGCTCCGGTTCCGGGACGACCGCCGGCGTCATCGCCGGTGTCGACTGGGTGACCGCGAACGCCGTCAAGCCCGCCGTCGCGAACATGAGCCTCGGTGGCGGCGCTTCGACGACCCTCGACCAGGCCGTCCAGCGGTCGATCGCGGCAGGCATCACCTACGGTGTCGCGGCCGGTAACGACACGGGCGCCAACGCCTGCAACGTCTCGCCCGCCCGTACGCCGGAAGCGATCACCGTCGGCTCGACGACGAACACGGACGCGCGGTCCAGCTTCTCCAACATCGGCACCTGCCTCGACATCTTCGCGCCGGGCAGCGGCATCACGTCGACGTGGCTGAACAACGGCACCAACACCATCAGCGGTACCTCGATGGCGACCCCGCACGTCGTGGGCGCGGCGGCTCTCTACGCCTCCGCCAACCCGTCGGCCACGCCGAAGCAGGTCCGTGACGCGCTGGTCGCCAACGGCACCAAGGACAAGGTGACCAACCCGGGCACCGGTTCGCCGAACGTGCTGCTCTACACCGGTGCCGGCGGTGGCCCCGACCCCGAGCCGACCCCCTGCGGCACGCAGACCAACAGCGGCGTCGTCGCCATCCCCGACGCCGGTGCCGCGGTGACCAGCACGATCACCGTCGCGAACTGCGCCCGCAACGCCTCGGCCACCACCAAGGTCGCGGTGAACATCACCCACACCTACGTCGGTGACCTCGTCATCGACCTGGTCGCGCCGGACGGCAGCTCGTACCGCCTGAAGGGTTCGAGCAACGACTCGTCCGACAACATCAACACCACCTACACCGCCAACGTCTCGTCCGAGGCCGCCAACGGTGCCTGGAAGCTGAAGGTCCAGGACGTCTACCGGGTCGACACCGGCTCGCTCAACAGCTGGTCGCTGACCGTCTGATCCACACCTGGAGTACGTGAAGGCCCCCTTCCTCCTGCTGGGAAGGGGGCCTTCCCGTCTCCCGAGAGTGATTCGGCGCCCAGTTGCGGCGTTCGTCCACTAAGGACCTTCGCGAGGCTTTACCCTCTCCGCATGCAGCCCGGACCGCCCTATCAGCAGGGACCTCAGCAGCCGTACCCGCCGCAGGGATATCAGGGGTATCCGGGATATCCGCCGCCCGGATACGGCCCACCGCCCAAGAAGTCGAACACCGGGCTCATCGTCGGCCTCGTCATCGGCGCGGTGGTGCTGCTCGGCGGTGGCGGGGTCGCGGCCTTCCTGCTGCTGTCCGACTCCGGTTCGTCGTCGACCGCGGCGCCGACGTCGTCCAAGAAGACCGGGCCGCCGGACAAGTACACCTCCATGCCCGCCTGCGAAAAGATCGGGACCAAGGTGCGGAACCTGCCGCCGCTCGAAACCCCGAAGGGTGAAGAACCGGCGAGCACGTCGAACGACCAGATCACCTACACCCGTTCGTCCTGCAGCTGGCGTGAGCCCAACGCGCCTTCGGCGACCGTCTCGATGTACCTGTCGAAGTCGAAGGAACCGGGTTCGGGTGCCGGGGAAGAGTGGGCCAAGGCCGGGGTCGAGAACGCCGTGACCGATGGTGGCGTCCTCATCCCCAGCATGGCGAAGGCGACCAAGGCCGTGCACACCAAGCTCAGCTCGTCGAGCCAGTGCCAGATCAAGTTCTACCAGGGCAACGTCGAGGGCGAGATCATCGTGACCGGCCCCGACCCGTCCGGCACGGTCAACCAGACGGTGTGCAAGGAGAACGCCTTGAAGATGGCCAAGGCGACCTCCGAGGCGATCGGCTAGCCGATTTCGGTGACCTGGACCTGCCCGGTCGGCCCGTCGCCGAACGGGTTCTCCCAGCCGTGCCACTCCGCGGCGAGGACGTAGAGCGAACGCCCGTCCTCGCCGCCGAGCGTGCAGGAGAAGCAGCCTCGGTCGGACTCGACCTTCTGAAGCACTTCGCCTCCTTCGCGGACGCGGACGCAGTGCTTGGCCGCTACGTCCGCGTACCAGACCGCGCCGTCGGCATCGAGGCAGATGCCGTCCGGGTGGTCGCCGCCGAGGTCGGCCCACACCCGCCTGCCGGACAGCGAGCCGTCGTCGGCGATGTCGAACGCGGTGAGCCTGCAGCCGTACGACTCGGCGACGATCAGCGTTCCGCCGTCGGGCGTGACGGCCATGCCGTTGCCGAACAGGATGCCGTCGGCGACCTGGCGCACCTCGCCGTCCGGGGTGACGACGGCGATGACGCCCGGCGCCTGGAAGTCGTTCATCCCGTTGACGAAGGCGTTGCCGCGGCCGTCGACCACGACTTCGTTCCAGAGGGAGGCGACCGGGCTCAGCTCCGCGTAGGTGCTCAGATCCGCGTTGAGCAGGCGGGCGTTCGGGCCGTCGACGATGAGCAGGCGGCCGTCCGGGAGCCAGTCGAAGGTGAGCGGCATCGCGGTCGGCACGTTCGCGATCAGTTCGCTCTCGCCGCCGGGCGTGACGGCGAGGATCTGACCGCCACCCCAGTTCGCCAGCCAGAGACGGCCGTCGTGCCAGCGGGCGGATTCGGGGAGCTTGAGGCCGTCGAGCAGGGTCTTCATGGTGTCTCCTTCGTTCGTTTGCCCACTACACGAACGGACCCCGCCGGTTTCGACACTCAACGCAATGAAGGCCTCCTTCCCTACCTCGAGAGTAGGGAAGGAGGCCTTCACGGACTTCTAGGCGATCAGTCGAAGGCCCGCGCGATCAGCGCCTTCTGCTCGACCTCGTGCACCTTGGACGAACCGGCCGACGGCGCCGCCATCGGACGACGCGACACGACGTCCAGGCTGGAGAACACCTCCGGGAGCTTCCGCGGCAGGTTCAGGCCGAAGAACGGCCACGCACCCTGGTTCTCCGGCTCCTCCTGGACCCAGACCGCGGGAGCGCCGTTGTAGCGCTCGAGCGCCGCCAGCAGCTTCTTCTTCGGCAGCGGGTAGTACTGCTCGACCCGCACGATCGCGATGTCGTTCGCCTCGCGCTTGGTGCGCTCGGCCACCAGCTCCCAGTACAGCTTGCCGGAGGTCAGCAGGACCTTGCGCACCTTCGACGGGTCGACGTCGGCGTCGTCGATGACCGACATGAACTTCGACTGGCCGGTGAAGTCCTCGACCGCCGAAGTCGCCGCCTTGTTGCGCAGCATCGACTTGGGGGTGAAGACCACCAGCGGCCGGTTGACTCCGTCGAGGGCGTGACGGCGGAGCAGGTGGAAGTAGTTCGCCGGCGTGGACGGCACCGAGACGGTCATCGAGCCCTCGGCGCACAGCGAGAGGAAGCGCTCGATGCGGCCGGAGGTGTGGTCCGGGCCCTGGCCTTCGTGGCCGTGCGGCAGCAGCAGCACGACGTCGGAGAGCTGGCCCCACTTGGCCTCGCCGGAGGAGATGTACTCGTCGATGACGGTCTGCGCGCCGTTGACGAAGTCGCCGAACTGCGCTTCCCACATGACCAGCGCTTCGGAGTTGGCCACGGAGTAGCCGTACTCGAAGCCGACCGCCGCGTACTCGGACAGCGCCGAGTCGTAGATCATCACGCGGCCCTGGCCGTCGGCCAGGTTCTGCAGCGGCGAGTACTCCTGGCCGGTCTTGCGGTCGATCAGCACCGAGTGGCGCTGGGTGAAGGTGCCGCGGCGGGAGTCCTGGCCGGACAGCCGGACGAGGCGGCCCTCCATGGCCAGCGAACCGAAGGCGAGCAGCTCACCGAACGCCCAGTCGATGCCGCCTTCGCGGGACATCTTGTGGCGGCGCTCCATGACCGGCTTGACCCGCGGGTGCGGGGTGAAGCCTTCGGGCACGTTGAGGAACGCGTCGCCGATGTGCTCGATGACCTCGGTGGTGGTCGCAGTGGGCACCTTCGCCGGGACCTGCTGCTCCTCCTCGACGGAGGGGCTGGCCTTCGCCGGGTGCTTCTCCAGCTCGCGGACCTCGTTGAACACGTGCTCCAGCTGGCTGGAGAAGTCGCGCAACGCGGCCTCGGCCTCTTCGACGGAGATGTCGCCGCGGCCGATCAGCGATTCGGTGTAGGTCTTCCGGACCGAACGCTTCGTGTCGATGATGTCGTACATCGCCGGCTGCGTCATCGAGGGGTCGTCGCCCTCGTTGTGGCCGCGGCGGCGGTAGCAGATCAGGTCGATCACGACGTCCTTGTGGAACGCCTGGCGGTAGTCGACGGCCAGCTTGGCCACCCAGTGCGCGGCCTCGGGGTCGTCGCCGTTCACGTGGAAGATCGGCGAGCCGATCATCTTCGCGACGTCGGTGGCGTACTGGCTCGAACGCGAGTTCTCGGGCGCGGTGGTGAAGCCGACCTGGTTGTTGACGATGACGTGCACGGTGCCGCCGGTGCGGTAGCCGCGCAGCAGCGCCAGGTTCAGGGTCTCGGCCACGACACCCTGGCCCGCGAAGGCCGCGTCGCCGTGCATCAGGACAGGCAATACGGAGAAGCCCCCTGTGTCACTGTCGCCCTTGTCGAGGATGTCCTGCTTCGCGCGGACGATGCCCTCGAGGACCGGGTCGACGGTCTCCAGGTGCGACGGGTTCGCGGTCAGCGACACCTTGGTCTCGCCGTCGCCGAACATGCGGAAGTACTTGCCCTCGGCACCGAGGTGGTACTTCACGTCACCGGAACCGTGCGCCTGGCCCGGGTCGAGGTTGCCCTCGAACTCCTGGAAGATCTGCGCGATCGGCTTGCCGACGATGTTCGCGAGCACGTTCAGGCGGCCGCGGTGCGGCATGCCGATGACGACCTCGTCGAGTTCGTGCTCGGCGGCCTTGTCCAGCAGCGTGTCGAGCAGCGGGATCGCCGTCTCGCCGCCTTCGAGGGAGAACCGCTTCTGGCCGACGTACTTGGTCTGCAGGAAGGTCTCGAACGCCTCGGCGGCGTTGAGCTTCGAGAGCACGTACTTCTGGACGGCGGGGTCCGGCTTCTCGTGCGGGATCTCGACGCGGTCCTGGATCCAGCGGCGCTCCTCGGGGTCGAGGATGTGCGTGTACTCGATGCCGACGGTGCGGCAGTACGAGTTGCGCAGCACACCGAGGATGTCGCGCAGCTTCATCCGCTCCTGGCCGGCGAAACCGCCGACCGGGAACTCGCGGTCCAGGTCCCACAGGGTCAGGCCGTGGGAGAGGACGTCGAGGTCGGCGTGGCTGCGCTGCCGGTAGTTCAGCGGGTCGGTGTCGGCCATCAGGTGACCGCGCATGCGGAAGGCGTCGATCAGCTCGATCACGCGCGCGGTCTTGTCGACCGGGCCGTCCGGGATGTCGGCGACCCAGCGGATCGGCTCGTAGGGCAGGCGCAGGCTGGTGAAGACGTCGTCGTAGAAGCCGTCCTCGCCGAGCAGCAACTCGTGGATGCGCTTGAGGAACTCGCCCGACTCCGCGCCCTGGATGATGCGGTGGTCGTAGGTCGAGGTCAGCGTCATGATCTTCGAGACGCCGAGGTCGACCAGGGCCTTCTCGCTGGTGCCCTCGAAGTGCGCCGGGTACTGCATGGCGCCGACGCCGATGATCGCGCCCTGGCCCGCCTGCAGCCGCGGCACCGAGTGGTTCGTGCCGATGCCGCCGGGGTTGGTCAGCGAGATCGTCGTGCCGGCGAAGTCGTCGGCGGTCAGCTTGCCGTTGCGGGCCTTCTTGACGATCTCCTCGTAGGCCTGCCAGAACTGCATGAAGGTCATGTTCTCGGTGGCCTTGATGGAGGCCACGACGAGCGTGCGGGAGCCTTCCTTGCCCTTCATGTCGATCGCGAGACCGAAGTTCACGTGCTCCGGCGTGACCGCGAACGGCTTCCCGTCGATCAGCTGGTAGTGCCGGTTCATGTTCGGGAAGTTCTTCAGCGCACGGACCATCGCGTACCCGATGAGGTGCGTGAAGGAGATCTTGCCGCCGCGCGTGCGCTTGAGGTGGTTGTTGATGACGATGCGGTTGTCGGCCATCAGCTTCGCCGGGACGGCGCGCACACTCGTGGCCGTCGGCACGGACAGCGAGGCGTCCATGTTCTTCGCGATCGCCGCCGCGGCGCCGCGGAGCTGCTTCGACTCCGGCTCGGCGTCCTTCTCGGCGGGGGCCTGCGCGGAGGGCGCCTTGGGGGCGGCCTTGGGGGCCGCGGCCTTCGCCTCGGTCTTCGGGGCCGTCTTCGGCGCAGCCTTGGCCGGGGCGGTCTGCTTCGCGGCGGACTCGGCGTTGCGGACCGTCTGCGGCGTCGGCGTGGCGGCCTGGCCGTTCATGTCCGGGCTGCCCTCCGCGGTGGTCTGACGTGCGTCGTCAGCCTTCGCCTGCGCGTCCTGCGTTGGCTTGAAGTCCGCGAAGAAGTCGTGCCAGGCGGCATCGACTGAGCTGGGGTCGGCAAGGAACTGGTCGTACATTTCCTCGACGACCCACTCGTTGGGGCCGAATTGTGACGCAGGGCTGCTGCTGGACACGGCTTGGACTCGCCTCTATCCGTCTCGAGATCTTGAACACCGCTGATGCGCCTACCAGGCTAACCCCCTCGGTCGCGGCCGTGTGATGGAACTGGCCTGTGTGAGGCGTGGCGCACTAGGTGATGGGTCACTGTCTCGATCAAGAGACCGAAAATATGCGCCGTCCGCTTCCTGCGGGGGAGCGGGGGACCTTTGCTGCCGTTTTCACTGTCCGTGCAGGTCAGGTCACTGTCTCGTCGGTAAAGGTTGGCTGGGACGTCGTGCCCGGACAGCCTGGAGTTCACGTCAGGGGGCTTCGCTGGGTGGAGGATGCGGCCGGTGTCGTGCCGGCCGCCGATCACCCGCGAGGTGGTGGCAGCCGATGTGGCTCGACGAGTGCCCGTCGTTCTGGGACGAGGGGCGTGTGCGCCCGCTGGTCACCGAGTCCGGCAAGGTCGTGCTGATGTGCGACTCGTGCTCGGCCGTCTGGCCGACGCTCGCCGACTTCAAGGAGATGGAGCACGTCGAGCCCGACGAGCCGGACTGGACGGTGACGGCCGGGGTGCATGTCCGGCCGGGGACCGTCCGCTGGGCTTCGCCTCGGGACCTCGAGGTCGCCGGGATGAGCGGCCTCAAGTGGCGGCCTTAGCCGGGGTACGGACGCTCCGCGGGTAGCAGCGCTTCGGCGTCTTCGATACGGTTCGCCGCGACCAGGGCGCCGATCTCGCGCATGACCTCGGTGACGTCGGTGACCGACGTGATCCATTTGTCGACATAGCGATCAACGGCTTCGCCGCTCAAGCCCATCTGGAGCGAACGGTGCTTCAGGGCGCCGAGCCGGATACTGCGTTCCGGATCCCACTGGATGCGGACCGGGCTGGCCTTGACCTCGTCCTGCCACGTCTTCAGGTCGGGGTGGACGTCGGGGTCGTAGTGGCTGAGCGCGGCGTGGTCGAGCGCCCAGGCGAAACCCTCGCGAGTGATGTCGAGGGCGAGTACGCGCTCTTGGCCGGGTTTCGCGGCCCAGCCGCAGCGGTACGCCATCCAGAGGAAGGACGGCTTGATCCAGGTCATGCGTTCGCGTTTGAAGGGCGGCACGAAGGTGGCCGCCTTCAGCGCGGCGTCGGCGATGGCCGGCGAGTACGCCTGATAGACGCGGATCGTGGTTTCGGTGTACACGGCGCGGATCTGCCGCGCCGGGATCTCTTCTTTCATTTGCCGTTCAGCATGACAGGTGCAGTGGGCGCCCACGACCGAAATTCCCTTGCCCGCCGGTTCATGCTGGCTTCATGGCATTGCTGCGCAAAGGTTCGCGACGGATCGTGGTCGACGAGACCGCATATCGGTGGATCGTCCGGCGGAAGCCCACCTACGCACAGGACGGTGGATATTTCCTTTCGTACGGGGTGGAACAGGAGGACGCGCGGGGTGCGGTGCTGGTGGTCCAGACGGATCACGCGCATCCATTGAACTACATGGGGGTGCCGTCGAAGGCCGTGCTGCCTTCGGATGTCGAACGGGCGATCAGGCTGGCGCTGGCGCGAGGATGGGAGCCTTCGGTTCCTGGGGCGCAATTCCAGCTGGATCTCTCCGCCGCGTGAGCGGTCTTCCTGGCTGGATCCGAATCGCCGCTCACGACGTCGTTGCGGCCTGATTCGGTGCGGTTCTGCGGGAAGGCGGGTTGCGAAAGTCACTTTCGCAACGTTGAAGGTTGCGAAAGTGGCTTTCGCAACGCCTTCCGCCGGAGTCGCGTTTGCGTGACCGAACGGACGACACGCGTGATCCGGCAGACGACACGCGTGACTGGACGGACGACACGACCGGCTTGCCACTCACGAGGCTTGTCAGCCCAGGGACCACAGGCGCGCGTAATGACCGTCCGCCGCGACCAGGTCCGCGTGCGTGCCCTGTTCGATGATCCGGCCGTGGTCCAGCACCACGATCCGGTCCGCCTTGGCGGCGGTGGCGAGGCGGTGCGCGACCACGAAGGTCGTGCGGCGGCGCGCGAGTTGTTCCGTCGCGCGCAGGACGGCGGCTTCGGTGGACGGGTCGAGGGCCGCTGTCGCCTCGTCGAGCAGGAGGACGTCCGGGTCCACGAGTTCGGCGCGGGCGAGGGCGACGAGTTGCCGTTGCCCGGCCGAAAGGGACCGTCCGCGTTCACCGACGGGCTGGTGGAAACCGGCAGGGAGCGCGGCGACCCCGTCGAGCGCGCCGACGGACCGCACCGCTTCCTCGACCTCCGCGTCCGTCGCGGAAGGCCTGCCGTAGCGGACATTGTCCGCGACGGTCCCCGAGAACAGATGCGCTTCCTGCGGCACCACGCCCATCCTCGTGCGCAGGGCACCCAGGTCGTACTCGCGGATGTCGGTGCCGTCGATCCGGACCACACCGCCTGTCGCGTCGTAGAAACGCGCGACCAGTTTCACCGCCGTCGACTTCCCGGCGCCCGTCGCACCGACCAAGGCGACGGTCTCCCCGGGCGCGACCTCCAGGTTCAGCTGCTTGAGCGCGGGATCATCCGTTGCGGTGTAGGCGAAATCTACGTCCTTGAAGGAGACCTCGCCGCGTAACCGTTCGGGGACCGGCACCGGGTTCTCCGCCTGCGGAACGGAAGTCGGCGTACGCAGGAGGTCGCCGATGCGCGTCAGGCCGACCCGCGCCTGCTGATAGCCGTCGAACACCGAGGACAGTTGCTGGATCGGCGAGAAGAACTGGCCGAGGTACAACAGGAACGCCACCAGCACACCGGCCGACAGCGTGCCCGCCGCGACCCGGTTCGCGCCGACGATCAGCACGACGACCTCGGCCAACCCGGAAAGCATTGCCGCGAAAGGGAAGTACGTCGCGACGTAGCGTTGGGCGCGCAGCCGCGAACGCCGGTACTCGTCGCTGCGGGAAGCGAACTTCTCCGCCGTCCGCTCCTCTCGGGTGTACGCCTGCGCGACGCGCAGCCCGTTCACGTTCTCCTGCATGTCCGCGTTGACGACGCTGACCCGTTCCCGGGCCTCGGTGTACGCCTTGGACGACGCCCGCCGGAAGATCACCGTCGCCACGACGAGGATCGGCAGCACCGCGAGCGCGTACGCCGCCAGCCCGATGTCGGTGATCATCAGCGCCGCCGCGATCCCGACCAGTGTCAGCGCGCTCACCACGGCCTGCGCGACACCGGTCTGCAGGAACGTCGAGAGCGCGTCGACGTCGGTCGTCATCCGGGTCATGATCTTCCCGGACAGTTCGCGTTCGTAGAAGTCGAGCCCGAGCCGTTGCAGATGGGCGTAACTGCGGACGCGCAGCGAATACAGCACCGTCTCACCGACCCGCGCGGTCATCCTGGTCTGGAGGTAGACCACCAGCCAGTCCGTGAGGATCACCAAAGCGCCGATGCCGGCGGCGAGCCAGATCACCGCCTCCGCTCCCGCGCGCACCCCGCTGTCGATGCCGTACTGGTACAGCGCGGGCATCGCGATGGTGGCCAGCGCGTCCGCCGCCACCAGCCCGATCACCACGGCCAGCGGGCCGCGCACCGGTTTCAGCAGGCGGCCAAGGCGGAATTTCGGTTCGGGCGCGGTGACATCGGTGCCCGGCAGGCGCGGGACGTCCGTGGCGGGTGGCAGTTTCCGGACGCCTTCGAGGAGTTCCCCGCTCGGCGGCAGGTCGACGTCCCATTCGCCGCCGGAGCCCTTGCGCTCGCCCGCCAGTTCGTCGGCCTTGTCCTGCTCCGGCCACAAGGCCGGGGTGATTCCCGCAGGGCCGCAGTCCAGGCCTTCGCACCGGTGCGGTTCTTCGACGTCGTCGCCCGGGCCCGCGACGAGTTCGCGGAACAACGGGCAGCGTGCGAGCAGCTCCTCCTCGGTGCCGACGTCGACGACGCGGCCCTTGTCGAGCACGGCGATCCGGTCGGCGAGGGCGAGGGTGGAGCGGCGGTGCGCGATCAGCAGCGTCGTCCGGCTCGCGGTGACCGAACGCAGCGTGTCGTGGATCGCGGCCTCGGTGACCGTGTCGATGGCGGAGGTCGCGTCGTCGAGGACCAGCACGCGCGGATCGGTCATCAGCGCCCTGGCGAGGCCCAGCCGCTGCCGCTGGCCACCCGACAGCGTGAGGCCGCGCTCGCCGACGAGCGTGTCGTAACCCTCGGGGAGGCGCTGGATGAACTCGTCCGCCTCCGCCGCCCGCGCGGCCGCGCGGATCTCCTCGTCGCTCGCGTCCGGCCTGCCGTAGGCGATGTTGTCTCGCACCGACGAGGAGAAGAGGAACGCCTCCTCGAAGACGACGCCGATGACGCTGCGCAGGTCTCGCTGCCGGACGTCGCGGACGTCGAGGTCGCCGACCTGGACCGAGCCGCTGTGCACGTCGTAGAACCGGGGGAGCAGCAAGGAGATCGTCGACTTGCCGGAGCCGGCGGTGCCGACCAGCGCGAGCGTCTCACCCGGCCGGGCCTCCAGGGTGAGCCCGTCGAGCACGGGATCCGACCGCGTGTAGCCGAAGGAGACGTCTTCCAACCGGACGCCGAGCGGGCCTTCGGGCAGTGGCCGCGCGTCCGGGCTGTCGACGACGTCCGGCTGCGCGTCGATCAGTTCGTTGACCCGTTCCGCGCCCGCCCTGGTCAGCTGGGCCTGCACGACGAGACTGGAGATCATCCGTGCCGGGCCGATCAGGATGGACAGATAGGTCGCGAAGGCGAGGAAGGTGCCGAGACTGACCTCGCCCTTCAGCGCGAGGATGCCGCCGACCGCCAGCACCGCGACCTGACCTGCCGCGGGGAGCGCGGCCGTCGTGGCCGTCGGCAAGGAGGAAAGCCGGGCCGCGCGCATGCGTTCCGCGAAGAGCTTCTTCGCGGTCTTCTCCATCTTCGCGACTTCGCGCGCTTCCTGGCCGAAACCCTTCACGACGCGTACGCCGGTGACGGTCTCCTCGACCTGCTGTGCGACGTCGGCCGCGCGCTGCTGGGCCGCCCAGGTCGCGGGGAAGAGCCGTTTCCGGCTCACCGCCATGATGATCGCGATCGCCGGGGCGACCACCATCGCGATCAGGGTCAGCGTCGGCGACATCCACAGCATCGCGCCGAGCGACAGCAGCGCGAAGATCACCGAACCCGCCGAAAGCGGCACCTGCATCAGGACCGACGTGACCAGCTGCAGATCCGAGATCGCGCGCGAGGCGACCTGCCCGGTGCGCAGCGCGTCCTGCTTGCCGCCGTCGAGCCGCGAGACCGCGTTGAACACCTGACGGCGCAGGTCGTGCTGGACGTCGAGGGCCAGCCGCCCGCCGACGTACCGGCGGGCGAAGGCGTTGCCGAACGTCAGCACCTGCAGCACCGCCATCACCGTGGCGAGCAGGCCGAGCCGGGAGGTGTCGCCCGCGACGGCGTCGTCCAGCGCCTCGCGGATCAGCAGCGGACCGGCGGCCTGCAACCCCACGCCGATGATGGCCGCGCCCAGCGAGAGGACGACCAGCCAAGGATGTTTCCAGCACGAAGCGGCCAGGCGGCGGATCCAGCCTCCGGTGGGCGCGGGGGCGGTCTCACGAGCCGGACTGGCTTGACGCGGACGAGGTGGAGCAGTAGTCACCCCGCAAGCCTATGCGTCCGCACCGACAACCTGGCCGGTTCGCGCAGGGCCGAATGACATGAAAGGCCCCTTCATTGCAGATTTCGCAATGAAGGGGCCTTTCATGTCACCGTGTGAGTGTGACTTACGTGATGTCCTTCTTCTGGTTCACGGCCCAGCCGGCCAGGAAGAAGATCATCGTCCAGCCGAAGAAGATCAGCGCCGAGGCCCACCACGAGAACGCGCCGGGCGCACCGGCCGCGTACTGGAGCGCCCAAGCCGTCTCGTCCTGCAGGCCGGGCACCTTCACGCCGGCGGCGCCGAACGCCTCGGCACCGATGGCGCCCACGATGCCGTTGACCGTGCCGTTCGGCAGGACGCCGCCCAGCCAGGTGATGTCGGCGGCGCCGAACATGACGAACACCAGCACGTTCTCGACCACCAGCATCCAGATGGTCAGCGTGATGATGCTGCCGACCACGCTGCGCCAGACCGCGCCGACCCCGATGCCGAACAGGGTCGCCAGGATCGTGGCGAGGACACCGGCGCCGAGCACGCCCAGCCACTGGCCCGCCGTCGGCAGACGCTGGCTGTCGACCGTGATCACGGTGCCGAGACTCGCCGCGGCCACGATGATCACGCCGTAGATCGCGCCCCAGGCGATGTAGGTGATCATCTTCGCGCTCAAGGCCGAAACCCGGTTCGGGGCGGTGAGGAACGTCGTGGTGATCGTCTTCTTCGTGTACTCGCCGGCGAGGGCGAAGACGCCGAAGATGATCGGGATCATCGTGCCGATGTTGATGCCGTGCCCGAGGGCGAGCAGGCCCACGGGCAGCTCACCGGTCGAGATACCGAGCGCCTCGGTCAGCTCACGGGTGTCGGAGCGGCCGAGGAAGTCGCTGAAATCGTTGGTGACCATGCCCCAGAACAGGGCGAACGCGAAAGCGAAGACCACCGCGGGGATCATCAGCGCCCACCACGCCTTGAGCGTGAGCGTCTTGCGGAACTCCGCCTTGATCAGGTTGCCCATCAGCCCTGGCCTCCCCAGCCCTCGTTCTGGCCCTGCTGCTGCGCCTGCTGCTGAGGCGGCGCCTGCTGGTACTGCGGTTGCTGCGGCGGCTGACCCTGCTGCTGGAACTGCTGCGGCGGCGCGAAACCGGGCGGCGGTGTGTTCTGCGGCGCGTAGCCGGGCGGCGGCCCCTGGTATCCGGGCGGCGGGCCCTGATAACCCGGAGGCGGACCCTGGTAGCCCGGCGGCGGGCCCTGCTGGAACCCGGGCGGCGGCGCGGCGTACTGACCCTGCGTCAGCTGGAAGAACATCCGCTCCAGATCCGCCGTCTCCTCCTGCATGCCGTAGACCGCGATGCTCGCCTTGGCCGAGATGTCACCGATCTGCTGCACCGTCGCGCCCGACACCGCGACCCGGCCGTCCGGCATCGGCGAGACCTGCGTGATGCCCGCCTCCTGCAACGCGGCGACGAGGCCGTTCGCGTCGGCGGACTGCACCAGCACCCGGGACTGGTTGCTCTTGCGCAACTGGTCCAGCGAGCCGTTGTAGCGCGTCATGCCCTGGCTGATGATCACGACCTGGTCGATCGTCTGCTCCACCTCGTTCAGCAGGTGGCTCGAGACCAGCACCGTGCGCCCCTCACGCGCGTACGCGCGCAGGAAGTTCCGCAGCCACAGGATGCCCTCGGGGTCGAGACCGTTCGTCGGCTCGTCCAGCACCAGCACCTGCGGGTTCCCCAGCAACGCCGTCGCCAGCGCCAGCCGCTGCCGCATACCGAGCGAGAACCCGCCCGCCTTGCGGTCCGCCGCCGACGAAAGGCCGACCAGCCCCAGAACCTCGTCCACCCGCTGATCCGGCATCCCGATCGCCGCCGAGTACACGCGCAGGTGATTCCGCGCCGTGCGCCCAGGATGGAAACCCTCGTTCTCCAGCACCGAACCGACGACCCGCGCCGGATTCCCCAGCTGGTCGTGCGGGCGCCCGTTGATGGTCGCCGTGCCGTTCGTGGGCGTCACCAGCCCGAGCAGCATCCGGAGCGTCGTGGTCTTCCCGGCCCCGTTGGGCCCCAGGAAGCCGGTCACCGAACCTGGCTCCACCGTGAAGCTGAGATTCTGGACCGCGTTGACCGCACCGAACTGCTTGCTCAGGTTCTGCACCGCGATGCGGCCACTGCCGTCGTGCATACCGTCCCCTTTTGTTGACGAAGGCCGATCACGCGACATCCTGCCTCACCGGGTGAGTCCGCACCCGAGGAAGGGGTCAATCCGCCGAAAGCGACCTTCGTCACGTTCGACAGAGTGACGAGCCCGCCCTCCAGCGCACCCGTCACTGCGCCGAATGGCCGCTGACTACCGGATATGCGCTGTCGAGCATGGAAATTCACCGACCATCAAGGTGACCCGTGAACAAATAATTCGGAAGACATGGCGACCCCATGCAGCGCGACGGCGACTTATTACCTACGATGTAGGAGGCGGCCCGCTCCCAGTGACCCCCAGGCTGGTTGAGCGGGCCGCCCTCAGCCCCTTTGCCCCACTTCGGTCGACGCTGGCGCGTCTTCCCGAAGGTGGGGCTTCGTCGTATCACCCGGGGGGCCGAGCCCCCCGGACCCCCGCGGCGCGGTCGGCGCCGGTTGGCGGGGTGGTGGCCTAGGGCGCAGAGCGCCCTGGCCTGGTGACCATCGGTACCAGAGTTGGTCAAGCTGTCATAAAAGGAGCGAGGGACCTTTGCGCACCGGGGTGGCATAGGTCCCTCGCGTGGGAGTGTGGCTCGGGGGTCAGGCCAGGACGTCGGCCAGGTCGGTGGCGGCCAGGCCGTGCGCGGCCGCGACCGGCGCGTTGGTCAGGGCGCCCGCGTGCGTGTTGAGGCCCTTCGCCAGCGAAGCGTCGGCCTGCAGCGCCTTCTGCCAGCCGTGCTCCGCCAGCTGGACGGCGTACGGCAGCGTCACGTTGGTGAGCCCGTAGGTCGACGTCCGGGGCACCGCGCCCGGCATGTTCGCGACGCAGTAGAACACCGACTCGTGGACCTTGTAGGTCGGCTCGTCGTGCGTGGTCGGCCGCGAGTCGGCGAAGCATCCGCCCTGGTCGATCGCGATGTCCACCAGCACGCTGCCCGGGCGCATCCGCGAAACGAGTTCGTTCGAGACCAGCTTCGGCGCCTTCGCGCCGGGCACGAGCACCGCGCCGATGACCATGTCGGCCTCCAGCACGGACTGCTCCACCGACAACGCGTTGGAGGTCACCGTGCGGATGCGGCCACCGAAGTCGTTGTCGATCTGGCGGAGCCGGTCGACGTTGGTGTCGAGGATCTCGACGTCCGAGCCGAGGCCGAGCGCGACCCGCGCCGCGTTGAGGCCGGCGACACCGCCGCCGATGACGACCACGCGAGCCGGGTGCACGCCGGGGATGCCGCCGGGCAGCACCCCGCGGCCGCCACTCGGCTTCATCAGCGAGAACGCGCCCACCTGCGGCGCCAGCCGTCCCGCGACCTCGGACATCGGCGCGAGCAGCGGCAGCGCGCGGTTCGGGGTCTGCACGGTCTCGTAGGCGATCGCGGTGGTGCCCGCGGCCAGCAGCGCGTCGGTCAGCGGACGGTCCGCGGCGATGTGCAGATAGGTGAACAGCACCTGGTCGGCACGCAGCCGCGGGTACTCCTCGGCGATCGGCTCCTTGACCTTGAGCACGAGTTCGCCCTCGGACCAGGTCTCGTCCGCCGTCGCGAGGATCTTCGCGCCCGCGGCGACGTACTCCTCGTCGGTGATGGAGGAGCCGAGGCCGGCGCCGGTCTCGACGAAGACGTCGTGGCCGCGCCCGGTCAGTTCGTGCACGCCCGCCGGGGTGAGCGCCACCCGGTATTCGTGCTTCTTGATCTCACGGGGGACGGCGATACGCACGGAAGGCCTCCTGGCGGCGGGTCTGCGAACAAGGGTGCTGCCACTCACGGTGAGCCACCCGGACGGCGGTGTCATCGTTTGCCCAGGACAGTGTTGGGAACCGATCATGGTTTCCCGGGCACAATCGCTTGACCTCCAGTCAAGTGGAGCTTGCACCTTGGGTCACATGAGAGCCGTGTGGTTGAAAGAGTTCGGCGGGCCCGAAGTGCTCGTCGCGGGCGATGCCCCGGATCCGGTCCCCGCCGAGGGGCAGGTCCTGATCGAGGTGGCGTTCGCCAACATCACCTTCGTCGAGACGCAGTTCCGTGCCGGCGGAGGCGGGCCGTTCCGCGCCGAGCCGCCGATGATCCCCGGCAACGGCGTCGGCGGCGTGATCAGCGCGGTCGGGGCGGGGGTCGACCTCGGCCTGGTCGGCAAACGCGTCGTGACCTCGACCGGCGGTTCCGGGGCGTACGCGGAACGGGTCGCGGTCGCCGCCGACGGTGTCTTCGGGGTGCCGGACGGCCTGGCCCTCGACGCCGCGGTGGCGATCCTCGCCGACGGCCGCACGGCGACCGCGCTGGTGACCGCCGCGCGGATCCGGCCCGGCGAGCGCGTGCTGGTGGAGGCCGCGGCGGGCGGCGTCGGCGGGCTGATCGTCCAGCTCGCCAAGGCCGCCGGTGCCGAGGTCGTCGGCGCGGCGGGTGGCGCGGCGAAGACCGAGCACGTCCGGGAGCACGGCGCGGACCTGGCGGTCGACTACCGCGAACCGGACTGGACGGCCAAGGCGGGGGAGGTCGACGTCGTGTTCGACGGGGTCGGCGGAGAGATCGGCCAGGCGTCGTTCGGGTTGCTGAAACCGGGCGGCCGGATGCTGATCTACGGGCTGTCGAGCGGCTCGTGGACTGAGGTGTCCGAAGAGGACGCCGCCGCGCGCGGGGTCACCGTGATCCGGGGCCTCGGCGGACCGGCGGAGATGCGGGCGTTCACCGAGTCGGCGCTCGCCGAAGCCGCCGCCGGACGGCTGGAACCCGTGATCGGCCAACGGTTCCCGCTCGAACGGGCAGCCGACGCGCACGCGGTCATGCAGTCGCGCGGCGCGATCGGCAAGACGGTGCTCGAGATCTGATGTTCGACGTCGACGAATTCCTCGCCGGTCCGCTCACGGCCAGGGTCGCCGCGGCGGGCCCGACCGTGCGCCCGACCTGGTACCTCTGGGAGAAACAGGCCTTCTGGATCCTCACCGGACCATGGGCGCGGCTGGCCGGTCTCGTCCGCGAGTCGCCGTCGATCGCGGTGACCGTCGACGTGTGCGACGTCGGCACCGGCCTGGTCCGGCAGGTGCTCGCGCGCGGTGAAGCGGAGGTGCTGCCGTTCGACGTTCCCCGTGGGCGGAGGCTGCTGAGCCGGTATCTCGGCCGGGACGAACGCAAATGGGATCCGCGTTTTCGTTCTTACCTGCACGATGATCCCGAGGTGGAAGGGACCGTGTGGGTCCGGATGGTGCCGAAGCGATTCGTCGCCGAAGACCTCGGGTATCGGGTATGACGGACGGCCGTGCAACCTGCGAAACGGTAAATGCAGCACGATCGAGTCAAGATGTTGATCTTACTGGCCGGTAAGCTGCCATTCTGTTCCGCATGACAAATCAGGACTGGCGACGGGAGCGGCGCGTCCGCACCGTCGACACCGAAGGCAATCCGGCAGATGTCATCGTGGGCCTGGTCGAAACCCCCGGAAACGGCTACGAAGCCGCGCTGCGGGTCGACGGCGGCCCCGGTGTTCTTTTGCCGCTTTACCCCGGTGCCGATCTGCTCGCCGCGGTGCGGCAGACCATTGAGGACGGTTATCGCGCCAGCGCGCACTGAACCGTCGATGTCAGGAAAGGGTCTTTCAAGACGTTCTTCGTCCTGAAAGACCCTTTCCTGACGTCTGGGCACGGTTTTGTCGAACTACAAAGTGTTCGTTTTCGAGCAGTTTGTAGTGGAATCAACTCCAGCGCAGGGAAACGAGTTGAGTGATCAGCGCCAGCCGGACATCGGGATCGTCGAGATCCAGCGGGACGAGATCGAGCAGCCGCCGCATCCGGTACCGCAGGGTGTTGGGATGGATCCGGAGTTCCTTCGCGGCCGCGCGGGGGTCTCCGGGATGCCGCAACCATTGATAGAGCGTGTCGACGTAGCCGCTCTCGTGGGCTTCGTCGTGCGCGCGCAGCAAGCCGAGCGGGCCGAGCTCCGCGACCTTCGCGGTACTGGCCGCCGTCGCCCCGCGGTGCAGCGAAAGAGCGGTCCAGGCCTCGTCGAAGACCACGACGCGACCAGGTACGAGCTTCGCGCGAAGCAGGCCAAGCGCCTCGTCGGCCTGTAGCCGTGACGTCGCGAGTTCGCCGATTTCGCAGGCCGACCCGGCGGCCGCCCGCGGTGTCCCGCCCTTCCTCGTCGACGGCAGGGCTTCGAGCGCGGCCCGGAGTTCGGTCCAGCCGTCACCGTCCGGGACGACCGCGTAGAGCACGCCCCCGAGTTCGGTGGCCACCGGCCGCCTGCCGACGCCTTGTGAGATCCGTTCCAGGAGGGCGAGCCGCAGGCCCTCGTCGTCACGGCCGTCGCCGCCGGCGACTTCGACGACCACGACGCGGTGCGGCTCCTCGGAGAGATCGAGTTCCGCGATCGCCTTGCGGGGGCTGGCCTTCCCCTCCAGCACGGCACGCAGGAGTTCGGCCGAGACCCGGCGTTGCGAATCGGTGTGCGCGCGGCGGCGCAGCAGGTGCAGCGCGACGACGGGTGCCGCGTCGGCGAACGCCGCCGCGCGTTCGTCGGAGACCGGGCCCGCGACGACCGCCCACATGGAGCCCAGCAGTTCGCCGCCCATCCGGATCGGCACGATGAGCCGGGGCAGCGTGCCGTCGCGCTGCGCGGGCACGAAGATCGTCTGCCGCCCGCGGGAAAGCTCGCGGAACACCCCTCGTGACCGGAACCGCGCGAGCACGTCGTCGGGGATGCGGCGGCCCATGATCGTGGACACGCGCGCCGAGTCGGTCAGGTCCTGCCGGGCCGAGTAGGCGAGCACCCGCGAGTTGGTGTCCTCGATGGTCACGGGCGCGTCGACCACCGAGGCGACGGCGTCCGCGAGCCGGAACAGGTCGCCGGAACCGGGGCCGCCGCCGTCCTCCAGCGCGTCCGACTCGTCGGCCAGCGCGTCGAGGACCGTTCTGAGCAGCCAGACGAGCTGCGCCCAGGAAGTCGCCGAGCGCACCTCGATCAACGCGATGTCCGCCGATTTCGCCGCCCGTTTCACCGAGGGTTTCGCCGCGAGCGGCGGTTTCAGCAGGACGGCGGCGGCACCTTTGGCCGCGCTGAGCCGGACGAGTTCCGCGGCGTCCGGCGTTTCGGTGATCGCGACACCGAGGACGAGATCCCCCGCGGCGAGGGTGTTGCCGGGTTCGGCGATGACGACGTCGCCGACGGCCGGGGACTCTTCGGGGACCTGGAGGGCGTGCAACAGCGTCGGCCCCACCCGGTCGACGACACTGCGCACGGAAACCATGGGGCGATTGTCCAGCAGGTGGGAGCACCGCACACGTCAGACCTCGCGTGGGGTCCTCGCGTCGATGTCTTCCGGCGTGAACCGCTCCCGTTTGGTCGTCAACGCCCATCGGTGTCCATCGGGGTCGACGATCCGGCCGTAGCGCTCGCCGAAGAACATCTCCTCCACCGGCGCCTCCACGCGCGCGCCCGCGAACACCGCGCGCCGTACGAGGTCGTCGGGGTCGTCGGTCTCCAAGGTCAGGAGCATCGGCGTGCCGCCGAGGGTCGACGGCGCGAGGGCATCCAGCTGCGGGATCTCCTGGCTCACCAGGAGCCGCGCGTCGCCGACGGCGAGTTCCACGAACAGCACGACACCGTTCGGCAACACGTTGCGGAACAGCTCCGCGGCGCCGAACGCCTTGGCGTAGAAGGAAAGCGAGACGTCGACGTCCTTGACGAACAGATGCGGCGTCAAGCCGAGCGCCCGGCTCACGCCGACTCCGCCCGCTTCAACAGCCCGGCCTGTCCGGCCACGGCGACGAGCCTGCCCAGGAACTCCGCCTCGCGGGCGGCGACGTCCCGGCCTGCGCGGGTCAGCCGGTAGTAGCGGCGGCGCGAGTCGTGCGGCTGGTCCTCGCTCGCGTCCGGGGCCTCTTCGACCAGGCCGTCGGCGACGAGCCGGGCGAGCGTCCGGTACAGCGTGCCGGGGCCGAGCTGGGCGGTACCGCCGCTCACCTCGTCGACGAAACCCATGATCGCGTAGCCGTGCGCGCGGCCTCTCGCGAGCGCCAGCAGGGTCTGGAACGCCGCGGGGGTGAGTTGCGGGTTGCCGTCGGCCATCGGGGAAGCATACACTCCGATCTCGTTATATCCATTATGGATACAAAGGAGCCGGTATGGCGATTCAGGGCGTGCACAAGATCGTCGTCGGGGTGCGGGACCAGGACCGGGCGAAGCGGTTCTGGTCCGAGGTCGTCGGGTTCGGGATCACCACCGACGTGCCGTATGACGACGAAGGGAACCGGTGGGTCGAGGTCACTTCGGCGGATGGTGCGACGTCACTCGTTCTGAGTACCGCGCCGGAGGACCTCAAGCGCTTCGAAGTGCGTGACGAACTCCCGACGGCCAACTTCTTCTTCTACGCCGACGACATCCAAAAGACGTACGAGGAGCTTTCGGCGAAGGGTGTCGACTTCCCCGCCCGGCCGGAGAAGCAACCGTGGGGCTGGTGGGCGATGTTCACCGATTCGGAGGGCAACAGGTTCGCCCTTCAGGAAAAGAATCCCACCTCCTGAGAGCGGTTGGGTGCTCCGTTCGGCGGAGCTAGCTTCGGTGGCAACAGCCGAACCCCTTGAACCGCTAGGAGAATCGCGATGAGCGCGGACGGATGGTCGTTCGAGACCAAGCAGATCCACGCGGGTGCGGCGCCGGACACGGCCACCGGCGCGCGGGCGACCCCGATCTACCAGACCACCTCGTACGTGTTCCGCGACAGCCAGCACGGCGCCGACCTCTTCAGCCTCGCCGAGCCCGGCAACATCTACACGCGGATCAACAATCCCACGCAGGACGTGCTGGAACAGCGGCTCGCCGCGCTCGAAGGCGGCGTCGCGGCGCTGGCGTTCGCCTCCGGGAGCGCGGCGACGACGGCGGCCATCCTCAATCTCGCGAACGCGGGCGACCACTTCGTCTCCAGTCCGTCGCTGTACGGCGGCACCTACAACCTCTTCCACTACACGCTGCCGAAGCTGGGCATCGAGGTCTCGTTCGTCGAGGACCAGGACGACATCGAGCAGTGGAAGGCGGCCGTCCGGCCCAACACCAAGCTGTTCTTCGCCGAGACGCTGGCCAACCCGGGCAGCAACGTGCTCGACATCCGCGCGGTCGCCGACGCCGCGCACGAGTCCGGTGTCCCGCTGGTCGTGGACAACACCGTGCCGACGCCGTACCTCGTGCGCCCGATCGAGCACGGCGCCGACATCGTCGTCCATTCGGCGACCAAGTACCTCGGCGGGCACGGCACCACGGTCGCCGGGGTGCTGGTCGACGGTGGCACCTTCGACTTCGGTAAGGATCCGGCGCGGTTCCCCGGCTTCACCGAGGCCGACCCGAGTTACCACGGCCTCAAGTACTGGGAGGCCCTCGGCCCGGGCGCGTTCGCCGCCAAGGCCCGCGTCCAGATCCTGCGCGACACCGGCGCCGCCATCGCGCCGTTGAACAGTTTCTTGATCCTGCAAGGGATCGAGACGCTTTCGCTGCGTCTGGAGCGGCACGTGTCCAACGCGCAGGCGCTGGCCGAGTGGCTCGAACAGCGTGATGAGGTCGAGAAGGTGTACTACGCCGGGCTGCCGTCGAGCCCGTACCACGAGGCCGCGAAGAAGTATCTGCCGAAGGGGGCCGGCGCGGTGCTGTCGTTCGACCTGCGCGGCGGGGTCGAAGCCGGGCGGGCCTTTGTGGACGGTACGGAACTGCACAGCCAGCTGGTCAACATCGGTGACGTGCGCAGCCTGATCGTGCACCCGGCCTCGACGACGCACAGCCAGCTCACGCCGGAGGAGCAGGTTTCCAGCGGTGTCACGCCGGGTCTCGTGCGGCTCGCCGTCGGGCTGGAAGGGATCGAGGACCTCAAGGCCGATCTCGAGGCCGGATTCCGGGCGGCCAAGGCCGCTCTGTGACCGGTGCGTGGCGAGAGGGAGAGCCGCCTGGACGCCGCCGCTTCGTGGGCGGCGTCCAGGCGCTCGAAACCGGTGGGACGCTGCCGTTCACGCTCGCGTACGAGACCTGGGGGAAGCTGGATCCCAGTGCCTCCAACGCGATCCTCGTCGAGCACGCGCTGACCGGCGACAGCCACGCCGTCGGTCCCGCGGAGGAAGGTCACGTCAGCCCCGGCTGGTGGGACGGCCTGATCGGGCCGGGCAAGGCGATCGACACCGACGCGTTCTTCGTGGTGGTCCCGAACGTACTCGGCGGCTGCCAGGGATCGACCGGCCCTTCTTCGCGGCATCCGGACGGAAAAGCTTGGGGCAGCAGGTTTCCCGCCGTGACCGTCCGGGACCAGGTGGGTGCCGAAGTCGTCCTCGCCGACGCGCTGGGCATCGGCCGGTGGGCGGCGGTGGTCGGCGGGTCCATGGGCGGGATGCGCGCGCTGGAATGGGCGGTGAGCGAACCGGACCGGGTCGCGGCACTGCTCGTGCTCGCGTCGACGGCGCAGGCGTCGGCCGACCAGATCGCCTGGGCCGCGCCTCAACTGCACGCCATCCGCGCCGATCCGGGCTGGCACGGCGGAGACTACTACGACGTCCCCGGCGGTGGCCCGGACGCCGGACTCGGCATCGCGCGCCGTATCGCGCACGCGACCTATCGCAGCGAAGCCGAACTGGCGCAACGCTTCGGGCGTCGTCACCAAGACGGTGAAGATCCCCTGCGGGGCGGGCGGTTCGCCGTCGAGTCCTATTTGGACCATCACGCCGGGAAGCTGTCCCGCCGGTTCGACGCCGGCAGCTACGTGGTGCTCACCGAATCGATGAACACGCACGACGTCGGCCGCGGGCGGGGCGGGGTCGCGAACGCGCTCGGCCGGATCACCGCGCGCACGGTCGCGGCCGGGGTGGACAGTGACCGGCTGTACCCGCTGTACCAGTCGCAGGCCATCGCGGACGGGATCGACGGGGCGGAGTTCGCCGTCATCGGCTCACCGTACGGGCACGACTCGTTCCTGATCGAGACCGAGCAGATCGCGCGGCTGGTGAAGCTGCTGCTGGGGTAGCCCGGGGTTGCTGCTGCCCGCGGTGCAGCGGTGGCGTTGCCTTCCTGTGCTCAGTGTCCCCAATGTCGCATCGGGGACACTGAGCGTCTCGAATGCGACATTGGCAACCTGGCCGCTCCCGAGCCGCTCAAGCTCGGCACCCCATCGCCCCAAGCCGTCGGCAAGCGTGTCGCGAAAGCCACTTTCGGGACATCAGACGTCGCGAAAGTGGCTTTCGCGACACCCCCGGCAGGGCCGCCCGCTAGTCCGCCACCGCGTCCGAGATCCAGGGCGCCACGGGCAGGTCCCGGTCCAGGCATTCCGCCGACAGCCGGATCGTCCAGCGCAGCGCCTGCAGCACCAGGCTGTCGACCTCGTCCGGCGCGGCGTTCGCGAGCGCGATCTCGACCTGTTCCTGCGCGGCCTCGCTGTTGCCGTGCACCTCGGCCAGCAATGTGCGCACGGCCGTCCGCACGGGAGGGTCCGCCTGGTCGATCGAGACCTCTTCACCGTCTTCGTCGAACACCTGGACCTTGACCGGCGCGCTGCCGCCGTCACCGAGGGTGGACACCATGGCGCTGCACTCACCGAAGAGCATCATCACGAGCTCTTTGGTCTCTTCGGAGCGGGCTTGGGGCTCGACGGCGGTCGGCGTGAGCTCGTCGAGCGCCTCGGCGTCCTCCCCGAGGCTGATCGCCACGAGCGCGCGCTGCGCCTTTTCGACGAGCCTCCGCTCGTACTCGCTCCTGTCCGGCTCCACGTGCCTATCAAACACCAGAGGACGGAAAAGTGGGGATAGGCCGAAACCCGGACGTGGTCACTTGGCGGCGTGCAGTGCACCCAGCGCGAGGCGGCAGAGCATTTCGGCCAGTTCGCTGTCACCGAGATGGCGGTTGTACGGCGTCGAGTTGATCAACCCGAAGACCGCGTGCGCCGCCGATCGCGCCTGCCGTTCGCCGATCCCCGGGACGGCGTCGCTGATCGCGCGCACCCAGACCTCGACGTACTGGCGCTGCAGGGCGCGGACCTGCTTGCGGTCACTGTCGGTGAGATTGGCGAGGTTGCGTTCCTGGACGGTGATCAACGCGGGATGCGCGAGCGCGAAGTCGACGTGAAAATTCACCAGTGCTTCGAGAACCTCGCCCGGCTCGTCCCGCTGACTCGCCCTCGCCGTCCCGCCGTCGAGCAGATAGCGGCTGATCGAGTTCAGCATCTCGCCGAGGATGGCGTCCTTGCTGCGGAAATGCCGGTACAACGCCGGGCCGGAGATGCCGACGGCCGCGCCGATGTCGTCGATGCCGACGCCGTGGAAACCGTGGTGGGCGAAGAGTTCGGCGGCGGCGGCCATGATCTGTTCACGCCTGTTCGCCTTCTCGCCGTTCACGAGTGGGGTGGGGTTCGCCGGCATCTGGCCATATTAAGGCCGCGTGTTAGCGAGCGCTAACACGCGGCCGTACTTCCAGCCTGGGCCAAGCGGGTTACCTGGGGAAATGACCCTTTTGCGTGTGGCTACCACCTGGTAATGCTGTGTCTCGTTAACTTGTCACGAAGGAGTGACCATGGCCGTCCCTGCTCGGATCAAAGCTCTTTCCTTCACTCGTTTAGGTGCGGCCCTGGGGGTCGCTGTCCTTGCCACCTTCGGTCTCGCGGGCACCGCCCAGGCGGCGACCGACTACGTGGCGCTCGGCGACTCGTACTCGTCCGGCGTCGGTGCCGGCAGCTACGGGAACTCGGGCGACTGCATGCGCAGTGCCAACGCCTATCCCCAGCTGTGGGCCAACGCCCACGCCGGGACCACCTTCAAGTTCGTCGCGTGCTCGGGGGCGCGCACCGGCGACGTGCTCAACCAGATCGCGAACGTCACCTCCAGCGCCACGCTGGTGACGGTCTCGGTCGGCGGCAACGACGCCGGGTTCGCCGACGTCATGACCACCTGCACCACCGGCAGCGACCAGACCTGCGTCAACCGGGTCAACACCGCGAAGACCTACGTGAACAACACGCTTCCGGGGTTGCTGGACAACGTCTACAGCAAGATCAAGTCGAAGGCGCCCAGCGCGAAGCTGGTCGTCCTCGGTTATCCGCGCTTCTACACCGTGCCGGGTTCGTGCTCGGTCGGGCTGAGCGACACCAAGCGCACCGCGATCAACTCGGGCTCCGACACGCTGGCGTCGGTGCTCTCGGCCCGTGCCTCCGCGCACGGCGCGAAGTTCGTCGACGTGCGGGGTGCCTTCACCGGGCACAACATCTGCTCGTCGGCCAGTGACTACCTGCACAGCCTCACCTGGCCGATCGTGAACTCGTACCACCCGACGGTCGCCGGTCAGCGGGGCGGCTACTACGCCCCGCTGGTCTCCGCGATCGGCTGACCATTTCGCGCGTGAAGGCCCCCTTCCCTCGGCTCAGCCGAGGGAAGGGGGCCTTCACGCGCTTTCGGGGGCGCGGTGGACAGAGCGGGTTAGTGGGCGTTAACCTACGAGGGCAAGTTAACGACGGCTAACTTGGCGACGAGGAGCCATGGACACACCCGTACTGAGCACTTCGGCCGATCCGGGCAGCGACGAGTACGCCCGCAGCGTCACCTCCCACGCCGAACTGGTCGAAGACCTGCGCAAGCGGCTCGCCGCCGCCCGGCTCGGGGGCCCGGAGAAATCCCGCACCCGCCACGTCGAGCGAGGCAAACTCCTGCCACGCGACCGGGTCGACACCCTCCTCGACCCGGGTTCGCCGTTCCTGGAGCTGTCCCCGCTGGCCGCCACCGGACTGTACGACGACGAGGCCCCCTCGGCCGGGATCATCACCGGGATCGGGCGGGTCTCCGGCCGCGAATGCGTGATCGTCGCCAACGACGCGACGGTCAAGGGCGGCACCTACTACCCGATGACGGTCAAGAAGCACCTGCGCGCGCAAGAGGTCGCGCTGCACAACAACCTGCCGTGCGTCTACCTGGTGGACTCCGGTGGCGCGTTCCTGCCGAGGCAGGACGAGGTCTTCCCGGATCGTGAGCACTTCGGCCGGATCTTCTACAACCAGGCCACGATGTCCGCGCGCGGTATCCCGCAGATCGCCGCGGTGCTCGGTTCGTGCACGGCGGGCGGCGCGTACGTCCCGGCGATGAGCGACGAAGCGGTCATCGTGCGGAACCAGGGCACCATCTTCCTCGGCGGCCCGCCGCTGGTGAAGGCCGCGACGGGCGAGGTCGTCACGGCGGAAGAGCTCGGCGGCGGCGATGTCCATTCACGTCAGTCCGGCGTCACCGACCATCTCGCCGAGGACGACGCCGACGCGTTGCGCATCGTTCGCTCGATCGTGTCGACTTTGGGCCCGCGGACGCCGCGTCCCTGGGACGTCCTCCCGACGGAGGCACCGGCCGCCGACCCGAACGAGTTGTACGGCGTCGTCCCGACCGACCCGCGCGTGCCCTACGACGTCCGCGAGGTCATCGCCCGGATCGTCGACGGCAGCCGGTTCGGCGAGTTCAAGAAGGAGTACGGCTCGACGCTGGTCACCGGGTTCGCCCGGATCCACGGCCATCCGGTCGGCATCATCGCGAACAACGGCGTGCTGTTCGCCGAGTCCGCGATGAAGGGCGCGCACTTCATCGAACTGTGCGACAAACGCTCGATTCCGCTGCTGTTCCTCCAGAACATCACCGGTTTCATGGTCGGCAAGGCCTACGAGGCGGGCGGCATCGCCAAACACGGCGCGAAGATGGTCACCGCGGTGGCCTGCGCGCGCGTGCCGAAGCTGACCGTCGTCATCGGCGGCTCGTTCGGCGCGGGCAACTACTCGATGTGCGGCCGCGCGTACTCGCCGCGGTTCCTGTGGATGTGGCCGAACGCGCGGATCTCGGTGATGGGTGGCGAGCAGGCGGCGTCGGTGCTTTCGACGGTCCGCCGCGACGCCATCGAAGCTCGCGGCGGCGAATGGTCCACAGAGGACGAAGAAGCCTTCAAGGATCCGATTCGCGACCAGTACGAGGCGCAGGGCAGCCCGTACTACTCGACGGCGCGGCTGTGGGACGACGGAGTGATCGATCCGGCGGACACCCGCACGGTGCTCGGCCTCGCGCTTTCCGCGACGGCCAACGCGCCACTTTCCGATGTCAACTACGGCGTCTTCAGGATGTGAGCGCGACGATGCAGAGGATCGCTCGACCAGGCCGAAGCCTGCGCGTATGCCGTCCGGAGGACTCGCGAACGTGGAGGCGGGTCGCCCTGGGCACACGACTCGAGTTCGACTCAACAACGAGCGGCCTGGCTACGCGTTCGCGATCGCGCGCCGCCGGAAAACACAGGATGTGAGCATGTTCGACACGGTTCTGGTCGCCAACCGCGGCGAGATCGCGGTCCGCGTGATCCGCTCGCTGCGGGGACTCGGCATCCGTTCGGTCGCGGTGTACAGCGACGCGGACGCCGACGCCCGGCACGTCCGGGAGGCGCACACCGCCGTCCGCATCGGCCCGGCCGAAGCGGCGAAGAGCTACCTGTCCATTCCGGCGATCGTCCAGGCGGCGGTCGACACGGGCGCGCAGGCGGTCCACCCCGGTTACGGCTTCCTCGCGGAGAACGCGGAATTCGCGCGTGCCTGCGCCGACGCCGGTCTGGTCTTCATCGGCCCGCCGGTCGAGGCCATCGACGCCATGGGCGACAAGATCCGCGCCAAGGCGACGGTGTCCAAGGCCGGTGTCCCGGTGGTGCCGGGCGCGTCCGATGTGGACATTCCCGAAGGCGGTTTCGCCGCCGCCGCGGAGAAGGTCGGGTTCCCGCTGCTGCTCAAGCCGTCCGCCGGTGGTGGCGGAAAGGGTATGCGGCTGGTCACCGAACTGTCCGAATTGGACGCCGCGGTCGAGTCCGCGCGGCGGGAGGCCAAGGGCTCGTTCGGTGACGACACGCTGCTCATGGAGCGGTTCGTCACCACGCCGCGCCATATCGAGATCCAGGTGCTCGCCGACACCCACGGCAACGTGATCCACCTCGGCGAGCGTGAGTGCAGTCTCCAGCGGCGGCACCAGAAGATCATCGAAGAGGCGCCGTCCGTGCTCCTCGACGAAGCGACGCGCGCGAAGATGGGCGCGTCCGCGGTCGAGGCCGCGCGCTCGGTGGGTTACGTCGGCGCGGGGACGGTCGAGTTCATCGTGTCGGCCACCGCGCCCGACGAGTTCTTCTTCATGGAGATGAACACCCGGCTCCAGGTCGAGCATCCGGTGACCGAACTGGTCACCGGGCTGGATCTCGTCGAGTGGCAGGTCAAGATCGCCGCGGGGGACGTGCTCACCGTGGCACAGGACGACGTCCGGTTGGACGGTCACGCCGTCGAAGCCCGCGTCTACGCCGAAGATCCCGCTCGCGGTTTCATCCCGACGGGTGGCACCGTGCTCGCGGTCCACGAGCCGTCCGGCGAGGGCGTGCGCGTCGACTCGTGGATGAGCGAGGGCGCGGTCATCGGCTCGAACTACGACCCGATGCTGGCCAAGGTCATCGCCTGGGGCCCGGACCGCGCGGCCGCGTTGCACCGGCTCGACCTGGCGCTCGCGGACACCGCGCTGCTCGGCGTCGGCACGAACGTCGCCTTCCTGCGCGGTCTCCTCGCCGACGGCGACGTCCGCGACGGCAAGCTCGACACCGGTCTCGTCGACCGGCGACTGTCCACTTTGGTCTCCGAGGCGGTGCCGCCGGAGTTCTTCGTGGCGGCGGCGCTCGACCGGCTGCTTTCCCTGCAACCACAGGGATCCGTCATCGATCCGTGGGACGTTCCGGACGGCTGGCGGCTCGGCGGCTCGGGCGGGATCGACTTCGCGCTGAAGTCGGGAAGTTCCGAAGTCGTCGTACGGGTGCAGGGCACTCCGGCGAACGCGCTCGTCAGTGTCGTCGACGGCAACGGCGCCGAGCCGGTCCGGGTTTCCGCGCGGCGCGAGGGTGATCTGCTGGAGGTCCGGCATCCCACCGGTTTCCACCGCTACCGGCACGCGGCCGGGAGCGGGAGGACGGTGTGGCTCGCGCGTGACGGCCACAGCTTCGCGATCGGCGAGCGCGAGAGGCTGCGCTCGGCCGCCGGTGCCGCGGGCGGCGCCGGACCGGTCACCAGCCCGATGCCCGGAACCGTGCTGGTCGTCAAGGCCGCCGCCGGTGACGTGGTGAGTGCCGGGACACCGCTCGTGGTCGTCGAGGCGATGAAGATGGAGCACACGATCACCGCGCCGATCGACGGCGTGGTCAGCGAACTCCCCGTCCGGGCGGGCCAACAGGTCGCGCTGGACGAGACGGTAGCCGTCGTGACACCCCAAAAGGATGAGCAATGATCGACTTTCGGCTGGATGACGAGTACGAGGCGCTGCGCAAGACGGTCGAGGAATTCGCGCGGTCCGAGGTCGCCCCGGTCATCGGCGACCTCTACGAGCGGGAGGAATTCCCGTACGAGATCGTCGCGAAGATGGCCGAGATGGGCCTGTTCGGTCTGCCCTTCCCCGAGGAATACGGCGGCATGGGCGGCGACTACTTCGCGCTCTGCCTGACGCTGGAGGAACTGGCGCGCGTCGATTCCTCGGTCGCGATCACCGTCGAGGCAGGTGTTTCCCTCGGAGCCATGCCGATCTACCGGTTCGGCACCGAGGAGCAGAAGCAGAAGTGGCTTCCGGAGCTGTGCGCCGGCACCGCGCTCGGCGCCTTCGGGCTCACTGAACCCGGCGGCGGCTCGGACGCCGGCGCCACCCGTACGCGCGCGAAACTCGACGGCGACACCTGGGTGATCAACGGCAGCAAGTCGTTCATCACCAACTCCGGCACCGACATCACGAAACTGGTCACGGTCACCGCCGTCACCGACGTGAAGGAGAACGGGCGCAAAGAGATCTCGGCGATTATCGTCCCGTCCGGCACCCCGGGCTTCGCCGTCGCGCCGAAGTACTCCAAGGTCGGCTGGAACTGCTCGGACACCCACGAGCTCTCATTCGACGACGTCCGTGTCCCGGCGGAGAACCTGGTCGGCGAACGCGGCCGCGGTTACGCCCAGTTCCTGTCCATTTTGGACGAAGGTCGGGTCGCGATCGCCGCGCTGAGCGTCGGGCTCGCGCAGGGATGCGTCGACGAATGCCTGCGGTACGTCAAGGAACGCGAGGCGTTCGGGCACAAGATCGGTGAGTACCAGGCGATCCAGTTCAAGATCGCCGACATGGAGGTGCGCACGCACACCGCGCGGCTGGCGTACTACGCGGCGGCGTCGAAGATGCTGCGCGGCGAGCCGTTCAAGAAGGAGGCGTCGATCGCGAAGCTCGTCGCGTCGAACGCCGCCATGGACAACTCGCGCGACGCGACGCAGATCTTCGGCGGGTACGGCTTCATGAACGAGTTCCCGGTGAGCCGGTTCTATCGCGACGCGAAGATCCTGGAGATCGGGGAGGGGACCTCGGAGGTGCAGCGGATGCTGATCGCGCGGCACCTCGGCGTCGCCTGACACGTGTTTCGCGTGACTGGAGGCGTAACTCGCGTGATTGAAGCCGTACCGGCTCTGATCACGCGAGTTACGACTTGACACACGCGTTCGGCGTGGGCCCGCATCTGCCGAACGAGGGCAAGCCGTGGCGCGGCATGCGGCTCAAACCGGGTCTGGTGTTGGCGATCGAGCCGAAGTTCATCGCCGACGGCCGCGACGGCTATCGGATCGAGGACGACGGCTGGACGCTGCGCACGTCGAGCACACCGTCGCCATCACGACAGAAGGTCCGCGTGTCCTCACGATGTTGTAGAACGGAAGAATGAGCGATTTCATCATCCGCCAGGGTGGTTCTGGGGACTTTCAGACCTTGCTGGACATGTTCGACGAGGTCGTCGCGTGGCTCGCCTCGCGTGGCAGCGAGGGACAGTGGGGGAGCGAGCCGTGGTCCACGATCCCGAAACGCGTCGAGCGGGTCCGTGGGATGGCCGACGGACCCGGGCTGTACATCGCCGAGATCGACGGCCGGGCGGCCGGGGCGATCATCCTCGGTGACCGTTTCCCGCATGTCTCGCCGGTCGGCGAGCCGGAGATCTACATCGGCTTGCTGCTGACCTCGCGCCGGTTCACCGGTCACCGAGTCGGCTCCCAGCTCATCGAGTTCGCGCTGGCCGAGGCACGGGAACGCGGCATCGGCCTGGTGCGCGTCGATTGCTGGGCGGGCGGCGACGGCGACCTGCAGCGCTATTACGAGAGCCAGGGCTTCAAGCCGACGGAGCGCTTCGACGTCAAGGGCTGGATCGGGCAGGTGTTCGAGCAGCGACCATAGGACTGGCGCCCTGGCGGCTTCCGGTGCACCATAGTTGACACATCGCCAACAGTGCCCCGGACAGTGCGGTCGCAGAGGAGCCCAGCATGGCCAAACGTGAACGTTCCCTGGCAGGCAAGGTCGTCGTGATCACCGGAGCGGCGCAGGGCATCGGGGCCAGTACCGCGACGGCGCTGTCCCGGCTCGGCGCCAAGGTGGTGATCGGCGACCTGGACCAGGTGCTCGCCGAGAAGACCGCCGCTGAGCTGGGCGCGGAGGCCCTGCCGCTCGATGTCACCGACACGCGCGGCTTCACCGAGTTCCTCGACGAGGTCGAGCGGCGCGTCGGCCCGATCGACGTGCTGATCAACAACGCGGGCATCATGCCGCTCGCGCCGCTTGACGAAGAGGACGACGCGGCGACCCGCAGGCTGCTCGAGATCAACCTGCACGCGGTGATCCACGGCACCAGGGAAGCGGTGAAGCGGATGCGCCCGCGTGGCACGGGCCACATCGTCAACATCGCCTCGATGGCGGGAAAGGCCGGATTCCCCGGTGCCGCCACCTACTGCGCCACGAAACACGCCGTCGTCGGCCTGTCGGAATCGGTGCATCTGGAATTGCACGGGACGGGCGTGCTGGTGTCCTGCGTGATGCCCGCGGTGGTGCGCACGGAACTGGCCAGCGGCCTCGGCGAGGCGAAGTTCTTCAAATCGGTGCAGCCGGAAGATGTGGCGCAGGCCATTGTCGATGCGTTGCGCCGTCCCAAGTTCGACGTCTTCGTGCCCGCGTCGCTGGACGCCATGGGCAGGATCACACGGCTGCTTCCGCGCCGCCTCGGCGAAGGTCTGCTCCGCGCGCTCGGCGGCGACAAGATTCTGTCCTCCGCAACGCATTCCAGTGCTCGCGCGGAGTACGAATCGCGGGCCGCGAGGAGTGCTCCGGCGGCGGAAAAGGGCACCGATTCTTAACTCGTACGGCCTAGCCACTGTCCGAAATGGACGGCCTGTGGCGGCCGGGGTGTTGAGTCGTGCGCTCCCAGGCGGCAAGATTACGTCTTACCGCGTTGATTATCCAGGAGGCACACCATGGCCACACCCCCGGCACGGCTCGCCGCCGCCGCGT
Organism: Amycolatopsis sp. TNS106; assembly: GCF_019330265.1. Taxonomy (NCBI): domain Bacteria; kingdom Bacillati; phylum Actinomycetota; class Actinomycetes; order Pseudonocardiales; family Pseudonocardiaceae; genus Amycolatopsis; species Amycolatopsis sp. TNS106. The sequence goes on from NZ_CP024972.1 coordinate 7,801,657, forward strand.
CGAACGTCGTCGGGAAGGTGCTGCACGGTGGTGTCGCCGATCTTCGCCCGGTGCCGCGTGTCCTGATCGACCAGGGCCCGAACCGGTCGCTGTACCGGCTGACGAACGGCAAGGCTCCCGCGTCGGGCCCGCCGGTGCTGCTCGTGCCGCCGCTGGCCGCGCCGGCCCTGTGCTTCGACCTGCGCCGCGGGTGCAGCCTTGCCGAGCATCTGGTCGACGGCGGGCGCAACACGTACCTGGTCGACTACGGGAACGTCGCCTTCTCCGATCGGCGGCTCGGCATCGAGCACTGGATCGAGGAGGTGCTCCCGCGCGCGATCCGCAAGGTCAGCGAGGATTCCGGCGGCCAGGGCGTGCACGTCGTCGCGTGGTGCCTCGGCGGGATCTTCTCGTTGCTGACCACCGCCGACCAGCCCGATCTGCCGATCGAGTCGATCGCGACCATCGCGTCACCGTTCGACTTCACCGCGATCCCGCTGATCGCCCCGTTCCGCCCGCTGGTGGACCTCACCGGCGGCCACCTGCTGACCCCGTTCTACCGGGCACTCGGCGGCGCACCGTCCTATTTGGTCAGCCGCGTCTTCCGGGCGACCGGGATCAGCAAGGAGATCACCAAACCACTTGCGATCCTGAAGAATCTCGACGACCGGGACTACCTGGCGCAGATCGAGGCCGTCGACCACTTCATGGACAACATGATCGCCTACCCCGGGCGGACGTTCGGCCAGATCTACCACCGGTTCTTCCGAGCCAACGACCTCGCCGAGGGCACGGTCGATCTCAACGGCCGCATCATCGCGCTGTCCGGGATCAAGGTGCCGACGCTGGTCATCGCCGGGCAGAACGACACGATCGCCCCTCGCGCGGCTGTCGAACGGCTCACCGAGCTGCTGGACAACTCGCCTTCGGTGACCTTCGAGACCGCGCCCGGAGGGCACCTCGGCGTCCTCACCGGCCGGAAGGCCCGGGGGACCACCTGGCGTTACCTCGACCGTTTCCTCGACGAACAGGCCGCCTGAGTCTCGGCGTCCTCGCGCTGGGTCATGGCGCTGCGCAAGGACTGGCGTGCCGAGATCAGGTCCACCATTTCGGTGATCTGACGCCAGGCGTCGGCGATCTCGGCGGTCGCGCGATCGCGTTGCAGGACGATCGTGGACAACGCCAGCGCGGTGAGCCCGACAGTGGCGTCATAGGCCTGGACGTGCAGCATCCTGGTCGTCAGCTCGTAGGAGCCGTAGGGACCGAGCCCTCGGATCGCGGCGAAGATGGTGAAGGTGCAGACGCACAAGGAACACAGCAGCGCCCCGGCCTGCCGGAAGCGCAGCGCCGCCCAGACGAGCACAGGGAAGACCAGGAACAGCTTCGACGTCGTCGTGGACGCGAGGATCGCCGTGCCGACGGCGAAGAGCGCGAGAGCCGCCGCCTCGCCCCAGCGAATGAGCGAAACCTGCTTGGGCAGGCGGAACCTCGGCGCCAGGAGCAGCAGCGGCGTGATCGTCAGGACGCCCATCGCGTCGCCGGTCCACCACACCAATGCGGTCGCCCAGAAGTCCCCGGGGCCCAGCGCGCCATCGAGGATCAGCACGCCGGTGCCCAGAGCCGCGCTGACGGCCGTGCCCCCGATCGCCCCGGCCACCACCAGCAGGACGGCGTCGGGAAGCCGGTCGAGCTGGTTGCGGAAACCCAGCCGCCGCATCACCGCGTACGCCAGCATCGGGCCGATCGTGTTGCCCGCGGAGATCACCAGGACCGTGCCGAGGGAAGGGCCGAGGGCGATGTTCGTCAGGAGGGCGCCGAGGAAGATCCCCGGCCAGAACCGCGGCCCCAGGAGCATCGGCACCGCCAGCGCGACACCGGCGGCGGGCCACAGCGGCGAGATCTGTTCCCGCACGATCGCCCACTGAATGCCGATCTGACCCGCCACGAAGTAGCAGACTGTGACACCGAGGACGATGAGACACCAGCGTGCGGCAGGGGGAAGCGGTCTCATCGCGACTCCTGCCTTCGCGGGCAAAGGAAGTACGAGAGTACCTTCGCTCGGTCACCACGAAGGTGTTGTCGAAATGGTGGAAATAAACGGGCTCGTGGGTAGCAAGGACGGTTCTGACCAAGGGTGTCTTGGCTACCTACTGGCTTCCGGGTGCTGCCGGTCTCAGGCTCACAGCTTGTGTCGGTGTGTCGCGAAAGCCACTTTCGCGACGTCTGATGTCCCGAAAGTGGCTTTCGCGGCATGATCGCCACGGCGTTACCGCGCCCGGCCACGGCCGCCGTTGCGAAAGCCACTTTCGCAACCTTCAACGTTGCGAAAGTGGCTTTCGCAACCCCGGGCGCAGTCGGCACCCGGTCATGCGAGCCTTGCCCTTACTTGAGCTCGGCGCTCGTCTTGCCCAGGATCCGGCGCGCCACGATCAGCTGCTGGATCTGTTGCGTGCCTTCGAAGATGTCCAGGATCTTCGCGTCCCGGCTCCACTTCTCCAGCAGCGATTCCTCGGTGTAGCCCAAGGTCCCGGCCAGCTCGACGCATTTCAGCGTGATCTCGACGACCGACCGGCCCGCCTTCGCCTTGGCCATCGAGGCCTGCAGCGAGTTCGGCTTGCGGTTGTCGGCCATCCACGCCGATTCCATCGTCAGCAGGTACGCCGATTCGTAGTCCGCCTCCAGCTGCAGGAACGTCGCGGCGGCGGCGTGCTGGCTGTGGACGGGCTTGTCGTAGTCGATGACCACGCCGGCGTCGGTGAGGATCTTCCGGGTCTCCTCCAGCGCCGCGCGGGCGACACCGATGGCCATGGCGGCGACGAGCGGGCGGGTGTTGTCGAAGGTCTGCATGACCCCGGCGAAACCCTTGGCGGTGTCGATCTCCGGCGTGCCGAGGAGGTTCTCCTTGGGCACGCGCACGTTCTCGAACCGCAGCACGGCGGTGTCGGAGGCGCGGATGCCGAGCTTGTGCTCGACGCGCACCACCTCGAAGCCGGGCGTGCCCTTCTCGACGACGAACGACTTGATCGCCGCGCGGCCCTTCGTCTTGTCCAGAGTGGCCCAGACTACGACGGCGTCGGCGCGCTCGCCGGCGGTCACGAAGATCTTCTCGCCGTTGATCACGTACTCGTCGCCGTCGAGCCGCGCGGTCGCGGTGATCGCGGCGGAGTCCGAGCCGCAGTCCGGCTCGGTGATCGCCATCGCGGCCCACAGCCCGGAGAACTTCTTGAGCTGTTCGTCCGTGGCGACCGAGCCGATGGCGGCGTTGCCGAGCCCCTGGCGCGGCATGGACAGCAGCAGACCGACGTCGCCCCAGCACATCTCGATCGTGCCGAGCACGATGTTGAGGTTGGAACCGTTGCGGTTGCCCGGTTTCTCGTTCTTTTCGGACCGGCGGACGCCCGCCGCGCCGGCGCCGCCCTCGCCGGACGAGTTCAGCCCGTCCAGCAACGCGGCGAACATGTCGAGCTCGGCCGGATAGGTGTGCTCGGCGCGGTCGTACTTGCGCGAGATCGGCCGGAACACCTCGGCCGCGGCCTGGTACGCCTGGTTGATCAGGGTGCCGGCCTTCTTCGGAACCTCAAGGTTGATCATGATTGCCTTTCGAAAGTCCTAGAGAAGGACGGCGCCTTCCATCACGCCGATCGCGCGGAGGTCTCGGTACCAGCGTTCGACGGGGTGTTCCTTGACGAACCCGTGCCCGCCGAGCAGCTGGACCCCGGCACTGCCGATCTGCATTCCCTTGTCGGTGGCCAGTTTCCGGGCCAGCGCGACCTCGCGGGCGTACGGCTTGCCCTGCTCGGCGCGGGAAGCGGCGCGGAGCGTGACCAGTCGCAGTCCTTCGAGCTCGATGGCGATGTCGGCCACCGAGAACGCGACGGCCTGCCGGTGGCTCACCGGTTCGCCGAACGCCTTGCGCTCGTTGACATACGGCACCACGTAGTCGAGGACGGCCTTCGCGGTACCGGCGGCCAGCGCGGCCCAGCCGAGGCGCGAGAGCCGGACGACCTCGGTGAAGACTTCGGCCTTGCCGCCGCCGAGCAGCGCCCCGGCCGGAAGGGCGACCTTCTCCAGGTGCAGCTTTCCGGTCGCCGCACCGCGCAGGCCCATCGCCGGTTCGGACTCGATGGTGACACCGGAGTTCGACGACTCGACGAGGAACAGCGCCGGACTGGTGCCTGCCGGCCCTTCGAGATCGGCCGACACGATGAACAGCTCGGCGTCGGCGGCCCTCGGGACCAGCGACTTCACGCCGTCGAGCTGGTAGCCCTTCGGCGTGCGGCGGGCCTTGGTCGCGGGCTTGAACGGGTCGAACAACGCGGTGCGCTCCTGCAGCGCGAGCGCCGCGGCCGGGACGTTCTCGCCGACGAACGCGGGCAGGTAGTCCGCCTGCTGCTGCTCGTCGCCGTAGGACACCAGCGCGGTGCTGACCGCGGACGGCGCGAGCACCGCGACCGCGAGACCCAGGTCGCCGTGCGCGAGGGCCTCGGCGACCAGCGCGTTCGTGACGACCGACCGTTCGGTGCCGACCCCGCCCAACTCCTCCGGGATGCCGACGAGCGTGATGCCGAGTTCGGCGGCACGGCTCAACAGGCCCTCGGGCGCCTGAAGCTTCGCGTCGGCGTCGGCCGCTGCGGGCCGCAGCTGTTCGGCCGCGAACTCCGTCACGGTCTCGACGATGAGCTGCTGGTCCTCACTCGGGGTGAGGTCGAACAGCCCGGTGTCCTCGGCAGGCGCGAGCCGCGCGGGCTTGCCGAGCTTCTGGGCGGATTTGAACGTCCGTCCCGCCGCGCCCGCGACCCGGAAGCCGTTGCGCGTCCCGGCACTGACCAGGTTCTGCACGGGCTTCCGAAGTCCGGCCCGTTCAATGACCTTGCTCCCGGCCAGCCGGGTGAGCGCGGACAGGCCAAGGCCCATCGCGTCTCGTTTCCTAGGCGCACCCACGGTGAGTCTCCCTGCCTCGCTTACCTACTCGTGAGTAGGTTAACTCGCCTTGGGCTGATGCGCCACCATGGGGGAGGCGAACGTCACGCCGGTGAGTGATCCGGGAGGCCGGGCAGGCCAGGATTACTCACGATCTTGCGCCTCTCGACGACCACGAGGCCCACCGCCGCCAGCGCGACGATGCCGACGAGCACGATCGCCGGCACCAGTTCCAGCAGTGGAGTCGAGGCCAGCAGGACCACCGCGAGCACCAGCCGCCGCACGTTCCACGACCCCAGGTTCCGGCGCCGCAGCCCGCTCAACGCGATCAAATAGAGCGCGAGCCCGCCGGTGAGAGCCCAGATCGGGGTCCCGTGCAGGCCGTCGGCGAGGCTGTGGTGTTCGGTGTCGGACACGTACAGCAGCGACTTCTTCAGCCCCAGCGCCACGAGCACGATCCCGGCGATGATCGGGAGGTGCAGGAAGGTGTAGGTGTCCGTCCCGATCCGCACCCGCTCCACGCCCTCCGCGCGCTTCAGGTTGTGCTCGGACACGTGCGCGACGACGGCGAAGTACATCCACCACATCGCGGAAGCGAGCGTGAGCCCGAAGACGGCGGCCAGCGTGATCGGCCAGGACATCGGGTACGAACTGATCCCGATGCCGATCGCCACGATCGACTCGCCGAGCGCGATGATCACGATCAGCCCGAACCGCTCGGCGAAGTGGCCGGGCTGGTGCAGCCGCCAATCCGAGGAACGGGTCCGGAAGACGTTGACGTAGTCGGCCAGCATCGCGACGGCCCAGATGCCGAGCTGAACCCAGCCGGAGAAGAACGCCGCGACGGTCAGCAGCGCGACGCTCGGCAGCAGGCCGACGAACATCTTCAGGACGGTCTTGCGCAGCTCGGGGTCGGTCCGCGCGGCGCCGAAGTACGCGGTCAGATGCAGCAACCGGACGAGGAAGTAGCAGCCGACGAACATCAGCGGCGCGTACAGGCCGCCGGGCAGGTCGGTGAACGCCTCCGGGATGGTCAGCGAGACCAGGAACATCGTCCCCATCGCGGCGAACATCGCCAGCTGGGCGATGCCGCGGTCGACGTGCAGGGTGTTGGCCAGCCAGGCGTAGGCGCACCAGCACCACCACAGCACGGCGATCATCGCGACGCCCTGCCCGATGCCGAGCGGGGTGAGGTGATCGGCCATCAGCTGCGTGGTCTGGGTGATGGCGTAGACGAAGACCAGGTCGAAGAAGAGCTCCAGCGTGGTGACCTTGTGGTCTTCTTCCCGGGTCACCAGATGCAGGCCGCGTTTCGTGGGCACGCGCATATCGTGCCCTGCACTCCTTTGCGGGACACGCGAGTTTGCCCAAAGCGGACTTTCAGACCCCGAGGACGGCGTGCATCAACGTCGTCAGCTCGGCCTCGAAGTTCGGGCGGCCGTTGACGCGCCGGGTGCGTGCGAGGTCGTTCGCGATGGTCAGCGCCGCGTGCACGGTGATCTTCACTTCGCGCAGGCTCAGTTCCGGGCGGACTTCCGACACCAGTGCGATCCAGCGCGCGACATAGTCCCGCTGGACCCGGATCAGGTCCGCCTTGTCGCGTTCGGGCAGTTCCATGGGGCTGCCGGAGAACGACACCAGCAGTTCGGGCGTGTGCAGCAAGGTGTGCACATAGGACGCCGCCAGCCTGCGCAACGCGTCACGTTCGTCGCCGGTCCGCAACGCGCGTTCCGCGGCGAGCGCCAGCCGGTCGGCCGCTCGATGCCCGATCGCCACCATCAGCGCGGCCTTGCTGGGGAAGTGCCGGTACACGCTGGGCCCGGCGATCCCGGCGGCCGCGCCGATCTCCTCCATGCTCACCGAACGGAAGCCGCGTTGCCCGAACAGCTCGGTCGCGGCGGCGAGGATCTGCTCGCGGCGGGACGGCTCGCCGAGCGCCATCGACGGTGTCTCTTCCGCCGGCTCCGAGGGCTCGGGCAGTGTGACATGCAGCACCGACTCCGCCAGCTGTACCAGGATCTGCGCGAACCGTTTCTTCGCCACGGACGTGTGGTGCACGGAGACGCTGCCGAACACGCTCAGCCCCGCCCAGCACAGCAGCTCGGCGTCGTCGGTGGTCAGTTCGGGCCGCAGCGCGAGCAACGCCTTCGACCACGCTTCGAGCACCGCGCCGGACCGCCGTCGGATCTCCCGCCGTTCCTCCCGGGGCAGATGCCTGCCCTCCCAGCGCCACAGCGCGGCGACCTCACGCCGCTCCACGGCCTGCGCGGCCAGGGTGCCCAACAGGGCGTTGACCTGGGCGGGAACGGGAAGGTCGACGTCGGCGAGGGTCTCGGTGGTGGCGGCCTCCATGTCGTCGATGCCGGACAGCACGACGTAGGACAGCACCGCCTGCTTGTCCGAGAAATGCCGGTACAGCGCGGGCCCGGTGATCCCCGCCGCGGCGGCGATGTCGTTGATGCCGACGCCGTGGAACCCGCGGGCGCGAAACAGCTCCGCGGCGAGGCCGGCCAGCTGGGCCTTGCGGTCGCGCGGTCGGGCTGAACGCTCGGTCGGGTGATCCATAGGTGAACCCACGATAGCGCCGGTTGCGTGCATCGCAACCCATTGACACCATGGGGTTATCGCGGTTTATGTTAATCGGCATTAGCATGGCTACCGGCCGGTACGTTTCACCCCTGATACAGCGCCGTACGCGGAGGAGTTTTTCTGTGAGTAGCGAGGCCTACATCTACGAGGCGATCCGTACGCCTCGCGGCAAGAACAAAGGCGGTGCCCTCCACGGCACCAAGCCGGTCGATCTCGTGGTCGGCCTCATCGAGGAACTGAAGGTCCGGCACCCGAACCTCGACCCCGCCGTGATCGACGACATCGTCCTCGGCGTGGTGTCCCCGGTCGGTGAGCAGGGCGCCGTGATCGCGCGCACCGCCGCGCTGAACGCGGGTCTTCCCGAATCGGTCGCCGGCGTCCAGCTGAATCGCTTCTGCGCCTCCGGCCTCGAAGCCACCAACACCGCCGCGCAGAAGGTGCGCTCCGGCTGGGACCAGCTGATCATCGCCGGCGGTGTCGAGTCGATGTCGCGCGTGCCGATGGGCTCCGACGGCGGCGCGCTGTTCATGGACCCGGCCACCGCGTACGACAACTACATCGTCCCGCAGGGCACCGGTGCCGACCTGATCGCGACCATCGAGGGCTTCTCCCGCGAGGACGTCGACGCGTGGGCCGTGCGCTCGCAGGAAAGGGCCGAAGCGGCCTGGTCCGGCGGCTACTTCGCGAAGTCCGTCGTCCCGGTGAAGGACCTCAACGGCGTCACGATCCTCGACCACGACGAGCACCGTCGCCCCGGCAGCACCGTCGAGGGGCTCGGCAAGCTCAAGCCCGCCTTCGCCGGCATCGGTGAGCTGGGCGGCTTCGACGCCGTCGCGCTCCAGAAGTACCACTCGGTCGAGAAGATCAACCACGTTCACACCGGCGGCAACTCGTCCGGCATCGTCGACGGTGCCGCGGTGGTGCTGGTCGGCAACGAGCAGATCGGCAAGGACTTCGGCCTGACCCCGCGCGCCCGCATCGTGGCGACCGCGACCGTCGGCTCCGAGCCCACGATCATGCTCACCGGCCCGACGCCGGCCACCGAGAAGGTCCTCAAGATCGCCGGTCTCACCCCGGACGACATCGACCTGTGGGAGCTGAACGAGGCCTTCGCCTCGGTCGTCCTCAAGTGGATCAAGGACCTGCACCTCGACGAGGAGAAGGTCAACGTCAACGGCGGCGCGATCGCGATGGGGCACCCGCTGGGCGCCACCGGCGCGATGCTGGTCGGCACCGTCGTCGACGAGCTGGAGCGTCGCCAGGCGCGCCGTGCCCTGGTCACCCTGTGCATCGGCGGCGGCATGGGCGTCGCGACCATCATCGAGCGGGTCTGAGGAAGAGACAATGACTGAAGCGAAGACCATCCGCTGGGAGCAGGACGCCGACGGCATCGTCGTGCTCACCCTGGACGACCCGAAGCAGTCCGCCAACACGATGAACGCCGACTTCCGCGAGTCGCTCGGCGTGGTCGTGGACCGCCTGGAGGCGGAGAAGGACAGCATCACCGGTGTCGTCCTCACCTCGGCCAAGAAGACCTTCTTCGCCGGTGGCGACCTCAACGACCTGATCCAGGCCAAGCCGGAGCACGCCGCCGAGATCACCCAGAGCAGCGCCCAGATGAAGGGCCAGATGCGACGGCTCGAGCAGCTGGGCAAGCCGGTTGTGGCCGCCATCAACGGCGCCGCGCTCGGCGGCGGCCTCGAACTCGCGCTCGCGACGCACCACCGCATCGCCGCCGACGTCAAGGGCAGCCAGATCGGCCTTCCCGAGGTCACCCTCGGCCTGCTTCCCGGCGGTGGTGGCATCGTCCGCACCGTGCGCCTGCTGGGCATCCAGAGCGCGCTGCTGAACGTGCTGCTGCAGGGCCAGCGCCACCGCCCGGCCAAGGCCAAGGAACTCGGCCTCGTGCACGAGCTGGTCGGCACCGTCGAAGAGCTGGTCCCGGCCGCGAAGGCGTGGATCAAGGCCAACCCCGAGGGCGGCGTGCAGCCGTGGGACGTCAAGGGCTACAAGATCCCGGGCGGCACCCCGTCGAACCCGAGCTTCGCGGCGAACCTGCCCGCGTTCCCGGCGAACCTGCGCAAGCAGATCAAGGGCGCGAACATGCCGGCCCCGCGGGCGATCCTGGCCGCGGCCATCGAGGGTTCGCAGGTCGACTTCGACACCGCGATCACCGTCGAGACCCGCTACTTCGTGCACCTCGCCACCGGCCAGGTCTCGAAGAACATGACGAAGGCGTTCTTCTTCGACCTGCAGAGCATCAACTCCGGCGGTTCGCGGCCGGAAGGCTTCGAGAAGTACACCGCCAAGAAGGTCGGCGTCGTCGGCGCGGGCATGATGGGCGCCGCGATCGCGTACGTCTCGGCGAAGGCCGGCATCGACGTCGTACTTAAGGACGTCACGCTCGAAGGCGCCGAAAAGGGCAAGGGCTACGCGGTCAAGCTGGAGGAGAAGGCCCTCTCTCGCGGCAAGACCACGCAGGAGAAGTCCGACGCGCTGCTCGCCAAGATCAAGCCGACCGACAAGGCGGAAGACTTCGCCGGCGTCGACTTCGTGATCGAGGCCGTCTTCGAGAGCGTCGAGCTGAAGCACAAGGTGTTCCAGGAGATCGAGGGCGTCGTCAACCCCGACGCCGTGCTCGGCTCCAACACCTCGACCCTGCCGATCACCGCGCTCGCCGAGGGTGTCCAGCGGAGCGAGGACTTCATCGGGATCCACTTCTTCTCGCCGGTGGACAAGATGCCGCTGGTCGAGATCATCTGCGGTGAGAAGACCTCGCCCGCCACGCTGGCGAAGGTCTTCGACTACACGCTGCAGATCAAGAAGACCCCGATCGTCGTCAACGACAGCCGCGGCTTCTTCACCTCGCGCGTCATCGGCACGTTCCTCAACGAGGCCGTCGCCGCGCTGGGCGAGGGTGTCGAGCCGGCGTCGATCGAGCAGGCCGGTGCCCAGGCCGGGTACCCGGCCCCGCCGCTGCAGCTGATGGACGAGCTGACCCTGACGCTGCCGCGCAAGATCCGCAAGGAGACCCGCGAAGCGATCGAGGCCGCCGGCGGCACCTGGAACGCGCACGCGTCCGAGGGCGTCATCGACCGGATGGTGGAGGAATTCGACCGCAAGGGCCGTTCCACCGGTTCGGGTTTCTACGACTACGACGAAGACGGCAAGCGGGCCGGTCTCTGGCCGGGCCTGCGCGACGCGTTCAAGTCGGGCAGCGCCGAGGTTCCCTTCGAGGACCTCAAGGAGCGCATGCTGTTCGCCGAGGCGCTCGAGACCGTGAAGTGCTTCGACGAGGGCGTGCTCACCACCGTCGCCGACGCCAACATCGGTTCGATCTTCGGTATCGGTTTCCCGGCGTGGACCGGTGGTGTCATCCAGTACATCAACCAGTACGAGGGTGGCCTGCAGGGCTTCGTCGACCGGGCTCGTGAGCTGGCGGAGCGCTACGGCGACCACTTCACCCCGCCGGAGTCGCTGGTCGCGAAGGCCGCGAAGGGCGAGATCTACGAATAAGCGCGTGACATGAAAGGCCCCTTCATTGCGAATTCTGCAATGAAGGGGCCTTTCATGTCGTCCGGGGCCTAGCGGGACGATGGCTCCAGTGTCACGTGCGGCAATCGCCGGTCCAGCCATCGCGGCAGCCGTCAGGCGCGTTCGCCGAGCGACCGCATCACCGCGGGCACCACGAGACAACGGATCACGAACGCGTCCACCACGACCGCCGGCCCGAGACCGAACTGCGCCGGCATGCGGTCGGGATTGAGCAGGAACGCGCCGAACACGAGGATCATGATCACCGCCGCCGCCGTGATCACCCGTCGGTGCGCCGCCAATCCTCGTGCATCCGGGACACCAGGAACACCTCGTAGTCCATGGAAGCCCGAACACGATCGCGAAGATCAGTACCGGCACGAAAGCTTCGATCGGTCCCGGCTGCGTTCCGGACAGACCGTCGCCGAACACCGTCGTCACCACGCCGAGCGCGGCGCCGATGCTCAGCAGGTTCAGCAAGGCCGCCTTGAGCGGGATCAGGATCGAGCGGAACACGACCCATCAGCGGCGACGCCGACAGCCCGACGACCACCGCCGCGGTGACCGCGATCTCCGCCGGGTACCGCCGAAGGAACGCCACACGACGAGAGTAGCGCGATCCGGCTCGATTGACAAAAGAGATTTTTACGTTCAAACTGATTTTTGTGATCGAGGGTGTGGTGCCGTGAGAGACGTGGAGTACCTGGAGCGCTTGGAGCAGGCGGAGGCGTTGCTGAAACCGCAGCGGGTGGACGTTCTGCGGCAGCTGGCGGAGCCGCGGTCCTGCACCGAGGTGGCGGCGGTGCTGGATCAGACGCCGCAGCGGGTCTATTACCACGTGAAGCGACTGGTGGAAGCCGGTCTCGTGAAGCAGGTGTCGGAGCGGAAGGTGCGCGCCGTCAGTGAGGGTGTGTACCAGGCGACCGCCCGTTCGTACTGGTTGTCGCCGGGGCTGGTGGGGCGGCTCGGCCCGCGGGCGGCGCGGGACGAGCTGAGCCTGGGCTACTTGGTGGACCTCATGGAAGAGGTCCAGGCGGACGTCGCCGCGCTCGACAGGGCCGCGCCGGAACTGCCGTCGATCGGTGTCTCCGGCGAGATCCGGGTGGAGCCGGAGCGGCGTCAGGAGTTCCTCGACGAACTGAAGACGACTTTGCAGGATCTGTTCACCCGCTACGGCGGAGCGGAAGGCGACGCCTTCAAGCTCGCCATGGCCTGCTACCCGAAGGGAGATGCCCGTGACTGAACCGACGAGGTTCCAGGTGCGGCTGCGCGCGCCGATCGACGAAGTCTGGCAAGCGCTGACCGACCCCGGGGCGCTGCGCGAGTGGCTTTCCGAATACGCGGAAGTCGAACTGCCGTCCCGGTACGAGTTCTGGGGCCGTTACACGCCGGAAGGCGATCGTCCGCGCCAAAGGCTGTTGCTGGCCGAGGACAACGTCCTGCGGTTCGCCTGGTCCCTCGGCGGTACGGAGACCGTCGTCGAGATCGTGCTGGCGGAAGACGGGGGCGAGACGTCCTTGGCGTTCAGCCAAAGCGGTCTGCCGGACTATGCCGCGATGCTCGCCGACCCGGATTCGTCACTCGGCATGATGCACACGTTCTGGGCGCTTTCGGTCGCGAACCTCGTCGATCACGTCGAAGGACGGCCGCTCACCGCGCGCTGTGACCTCACCTCCCCGCTGATGAGCGAAGAAGTGCGGATCGGCGCGCCCCGTGGGGAGGTCTACTCCTCGATCGCCGACCCAGAGGTGTTCACGCGCTGGTTCGGTGCCCGGATCGAGGCGGAGAACCATGTCGGTGGCCGCTGGGCGATGGGGTCGCTGGAAACGGATCCGGATCCGGCGAAGATCGTCGACCTGGTGCCCGGTTCCAAGATGTCGCTCGCGTACCAGGACGGCGTCGTCGCCTCTTGGGAACTCGATGATTCCGATGGCGGTACGAAACTGACTTTCGTCCAAAGTGGATTCTCGGACGAGAGGCCGCCGTACGGCATGTGGATGGGCTGGCTCAGCGGTTTGGCGGAACTGCGCAGATTTCACGAGCTGGGCGCGTGGCGCCCGTTGTGGGTCGACGTCCACCTGGAGGGAACACCCGAAGGGCTTCTCACCTTGGATGGCAAATAGGAGGAATCGATGTTGCTCGAAGGAAGGAACGCGATCATCTACGGGGCCGCGGGCGGGATCGGGAGCGCGGTGTCCCGCGGGTTCGCCAGGGAGGGCGCGACCGTCCACCTCACCGGCCGCACCTTGAAGAAACTCGACGCGCTGGCCGACGAAATCCGGGCAGCGGGCGGGAAGGCCGAAACAGCTGAATTCGACGCTCTCGACGAAGCCGCCATCGACGAGCATGCCGCATCGGTGGCTTCCTCGGCAGGTAGCGTCGACATCTCGATGAACGTGATCACGCACAACGACGTCCAGGGCATTCCGTTGACCGAGATGTCGCTGGAGGACCTCGAAAGCCCGGTCCGGACAGCGGTGCGGACGAACTTCCTCACCGCGCGAGCCGCAGCCCGGCACATGGTCGGACAGGGCTCCGGGGTGATCTTGATGTTCGGTGGCGACGGTGATCCGCTCCCGGGATACCACCTCGGCGGGCTGCAGGTCGCGTTCAGCGCGATGGAGGCGTTGCGGCGCGGGCTGGCTTGCGAACTCGGGCCGCAGGGCATCCGGGTCGTGACCCTGCGCACCGGCGGCATCCCCGAGACGATTCCGGAAGGTGCCGGTCTCGACGACGCCATTCGTGACATGGTCGACGCGACGATGCTCAAGCGGACGGCATCGCTCGAAGACGTCGCCAAGGTGGCCGCCTTCGCCGCGTCGGACCATGCACGCAGCATGACGGCGACGGCGTTGAACATCAGTTGCGGCTCGATGGTCGACTAGGCCGTGTCCTGTAAGTCATGTTCGCGGTCTTCACGCCCAGTGGTCCCTGACGGCACGGGCGGATGCGGCCGAGTACGACCCGGTACGAGGCCGATCCGCTCGCACCGCCAGGAACCACCTGGATCACGAAGCCCATCGAACAGACTTACAGGACACGGCCTAGACAGCGCCTGGCGGTAACACCGGCGGACGATCTCCCGACTACGCGGCACTACCAGGTGCTGGGGAGGTCGTATGCCGACGAGAACGACGAAGCTGGGCATGGCGCTGGCAATCGGCCTTCTGGTCGCCGGAGGCTGCGGTGCGGAGACCGTGCCCGCCGGGCGGGTCACGCCGCAGAGCGGCCCGGTGTCGACAGCGCCGGCTACGCCGACGGCTGGGACCACAACGTCGACGCCGACCAGCAGCCGGACACCGCCGACGCCTCAGCAGTTCGTGCCGACGACCACGGCCGCGTTCGAGGTGCCGAAGCAGGTCGAGCCCAAACCGACGAGAACACCTCCGAAGACCACGCAGGCGGCGAAGGCGCCGAACTCGGCGGAGTGCGGAAGCGACTACTACCGCAACACCGACGGTGTCTGTGTCCATCGGCCGGCGGCCGGACCCGGCGCGGCCGACGGAGCGACCGCCCTGTGCAAGGACGGTTCCTATAGCTACAGCCAGAATCGCCGCGGTACCTGTTCCGGCCATGGTGGGGTGCGCACCTGGCTGTGATCCCGTCGGTGAACCGTTCACTGAGAAGGGTGGTGCTGTGTAAGGTCGGATCATGGGATGCGCAGGGTGAAACCGGTCGGACGGGCACCTTCGCCCCGGATCTTCGTCGTCGTGCTCGCCACCTGCGGTCTGGTGGCCTCGTTCATGCAGACGCTCGTGGTTCCGCTCATCCCCGCGTTTCCCCGGCTGCTCAACGCGACTCCGTCGGACGCGTCGTGGGTGGTGACGGCGACCCTGATCGCCGGGGCCGTGGTGATGCCGGTGAGCGGCAGGCTCGGCGACCTCTACGGCAAACGCCGGTTGCTGCTGATCAGCCTGGGGTTCCTGGTCGCGGGTTCGGTGGTGTCCGCGCTGACCAGTTCGCTCGCGCTGATGGTCCTCGGACGAGGATTGCAAGGCTGCGCGATGGGCGCGATCCCGCTGGGCATCAGCATCATGCGGGACGAACTCCCGCCGGAGCGGGTCGGCGCCGCGATCTCGGTGATGAGTTCGACGCTCGGCGTCGGCGGCGCCATCGGGCTCCCGGTGTCGGCGCTGGTCGCGCAGAACGCCGACTGGCACGTCCTGTTCTGGGCGTCGGCGGGGCTCGGGCTCGTCTGCGGCCTGCTGATCCTGTTCGTGGTGCCGGAGTCGCCGGTGAAGACGCCGGCGCCGTTCGACTACCTCGGCGCGCTGGGGCTGACGGCCGGACTGGTCTGCCTGCTGTTGCCGATCGTCAAGGGCGGCGAATGGGGCTGGGGCAGCGGCCGCACCCTCGTCTTCGCGGGGAGCGCGGTGGTGATCCTGCTGGTATGGGGCGCCTACCAGCTGCGGCGGCGTGATCCGCTGGTGGACCTGCGGGTCTCCGCGCGGCGGCCGGTGCTGTTCACCAACCTGGCGTCGATCATGATCGGGTTCGCGCTGTACTCGATGGCGTTGTCGTTCCCGCAGTTGCTTCAGGCGCCCGCGTCGACCGGCTACGGTCTCGGCCTGACCATGGTGCAGGCCGGGCTCTGCCTCGCGCCGAACGGCCTGGTCATGTTCCTGCTGTCGCCGGTTTCGGCCCGGCTCATCGAACGTTACGGACCACGTACGACCTTGATGGTCGGCGCCACCACCATCGCGGCCGGATACGCCTTCGCGACCGTGTTGATGGACAACGCCTTCGAGCTGATCACGGCGTCCGTCATCATCGGCGGCGGTGTGGGCATCGCTTACGCGGCCATGCCGGCGCTGATCATGGGCTCGGTCCCGGTCACCGAAACGGCGTCCGCGAACGGATTGAACTCGCTGATGCGCTCCGTCGGCACGTCGACGTCCAGCGCTGTGATGGCGACCATGCTCGCGTCGCTGGCGATCACCGTCGGCGGGGTTTCCGTCCCGTCCGCGACGGGCTTCCGGCTGAGCTTCGTGGTCGCCGCCGGCGCGGCGCTCCTGGGGCTCGTCTTGACCGTTTTCGTCCCGAAGCAACGCCAGCCCCGGTCTCTGGTCGCCTCCGTCCGCTAGCGCCCTGCGTGCGGTGAAGACTCATCGCACGCAGGGCACTTCGCTCAGAACAGCGTCGGAACGATCGCGTCGATCAGGTGCGGGCCCGGTTCGGCGAGCGCGCGCTGGAACTGCTCGGCCAGCTCCTCCGCCGTCGTCGCCCGGGTCGCCGGGACGCCCATGCCTTCGGCGATCTTGACGAAGTCCATGTCGGGCCGGGAGAGGTCGAGCAGTTCGTTCGCCTTGGGGCCGTTGGCGTCCGCGCCGACCCGCTGCAGCTCCAGCCGCAGGATCGCGTACGCGCGGTTGTTCAGCAGGACGGTGGTGACGTCGAGGTTTTCCCGCGCCTGCGTCCACAGCGCCGAAATCGTGTACAGCGCGCTGCCGTCGGACTGCAGGTTGATCACCGGCCGGTCCGGCGCGGCGACGGCCGCCCCGGTCGCGACGGGCATGCCGTAGCCGATCGCGCCACCGGTCAGGGTCAGCACGTCGTGCCGGGGCGCCCCCGCGGTCGCCGCGGGCAGCAGCAGACCGGAGGTGTTCGCCTCGTCCGCGATGATCGCGCGCTCCGGCAGCAGCGCCCCGATCACCTCGACCCAGTTCTGCGGGGTCAGCGGTCCGGACGGCAGCGCGGGCCGGGAAGCCTCCTGCAGCACCGGCTCGGTCTCGGCGGCGACCAGGTCGGCGACGTCGTTCAGCGCTCGCGGCACGTCCTGCGCGACTTCGGCCAGCACATGGACCTGCGCGCCTTCGGGAACCAGGTTGCTCGCCTTGCCGGGGTAGGCGAAGAACGACACGGGTGCCTTCGTACCGGCGACGATCACGTGCTTGACCCCGTCGAGCTGGTAGGCGACCTGCTCGGCGAGGTAGCCCAGCCGCTCGATCGTCGGCAGGCCTTCGCCGCGTTCGAGCCGGGCGGGGAAGGTCTCGACGAACGCCTTCACTCCGGTCGCGGCCGCGATCCGGCTGGTCGCGCGCAGGCCGGCCTCACGGCAGCCGCCGCCGCCGACGAGCAGCGCGACCGGTTCGCCGCTGGACAGCACCTCGGCGATGTTCTTCACCGTCGTCGCGTCGACGACCTGCGGGATCCGCGGGGGGATGGGCGCGCAGGTCTCCCCGCCCTCACCCCAGGACGCGTCGGCGGGGAGGATGAGTGTCGCCACCTGGCCGGGGGCGTCCTGGGAGGCCGCGACCGCCGCGGCGGCGTCGGCACCGACGTCCTTCGTGTGCTCGGAGCGGCGGACCCAGCCTTCGAGCGAACCGGCGACGGCCTCGATGTCCGATTCGAGCGGGGCGTCGTACTGCTTGTGGTAGGTCGCGTGATCGCCGATCACGTTGACGATCGGGGTGTGCGCGCGGCGCGCGTTGTGCAGGTTCGCCAGCCCGTTGCCGAGGCCGGGGCCGAGGTGCAGCAGTGTGGCGGCCGGCTTGTCGGCGATGCGGGCGTATCCGTCCGCGGCGCCGGTGACGACGCCTTCGAACAGGCCGAGCACACCCCGCATCTCGGGCACGGTGTCGAGCGCGGCCACGAAGTGCATCTCCGAGGTACCCGGGTTCGAGAAGCACACGTCGACGCCGCTGTCGACGAGCGTGCGGATCAGGGACTGGGCGCCGTTCATCTCACTCACTTTTCAAGCCCTCTCAGCGAAAAGAACGCCGGGGTTGAGGATCCCGGCCGGGTCGAAGCTCTCCTTGATCCGGCGCATCAGCGCGATCTTCGCCGGGTCCTCCAGATCGAGGAAATAGCCGGATTTGGCCTGTCCGAGACCATGCTCGCCGGAGATCGCGCCGCCGAGTTCCATGCCGAGCGCGAAAATGTCGGTCAGCAGCTGCTTCCGCTTCTCCGGGTCCTTGCAGAAGATGGCCAGGTGGACGTTGCCGTCGCCGGCGTGCCCGCAGCCGAGCGCGCCCGCCTCGCGCGACAACGCCATTTCCCTGGCCTTGCGCAGGAACTCGGGCATGGCGGACCGCGGGACCACCACGTCGATGACGTCGTCGGCGCCGGCCGCCTTTGCCGTCCAGAACGCCTTCTCGCGGGCCTCGATCAGCTTGCGCGCCGACGGGCCCTCCAGCACGTACACGTCCATCGCGCCGACATCGCCCAGCAGTCCGCCGAGTTCCTCCACGTCGGCGTGCAGCCGGTCGTTGTCGCGGTTTTCCAGCGCCACCACCAGATACGCCTGCGCCTTGTCGCGGATGGCGTCCGGGACACCGAGGCTGAGCTTCTCGTTGTAGCTGATCGCCGCGAGCGTGAGGTTGTCGATGTACTCGAGGATGTGCGGCGCGAGACCGCTGGCGACGATCTTCGGGACGACGGTCATCACCTCGTCGAAGGTCTCGAACGGGGCGAACACCGTGGCGCCGTGCGGTAAGCGCGGGTACAGCTTCACGATGACCTCGGTCGCGATCGCGAGGGTGCCTTCGGAGCCGATGATCAGCTGGGTCAGGTCGTACCCGGTCGACACCTTCGAGGTCTTCCCGCCGGTCCGGATGATCTCGCCGGTCGGCAGGACGGCCTGCAGGCCCACGACGTTGTGCCGCGTGACGCCGTACTTGACCGCGCGCATCCCGCCCGCGTTCGTGCCGACGTTGCCGCCGACGCTCGCGCTCAGCTCGCCGGGGTAGACGGTGTAGCCGAGTCCGGCCACCGCGGTCTTTTCGTCCAAATCGGACAACGTGACACCCGGCTGGACGACGGCGACATGGTTCTCCGTGTCGATCTCCAGTACCGCGTTCATTCGTTCGAAAGAGATCACCAGACCGTCTTCGCGTGGGGTGGCTCCGCCCGAAAGCCCGGTGCCCGATCCTCTCGCGGTGACCGGCACACCGTGTTCGCTCGCGGCCTTGAGCAGCTCCGCGACCTCCTCGGCGCTTCCCGGTTTCGCCAGGTGGGCAGGCCGCCGCGCCGTGATGGTCAAAGCCTCGTCGTGCGCGTAGTCCTCGGGGATCGCCTCGCCTGAAAGCAAATTCGAGTCCCCGACGATCTCGGCGAACCGTGCCGCAACATCGCCCATCGACTGCCCTTCCTCACGCTTCATTGCCTGGTTACCGAAGCGTAGTACGTCCTGGGCGCGGATGGCCATGAATCATTTTCATGTTTGCTCTCCGGTGGCCACAACCTCGTGACAACCTCGCTCGGTTACCCATGTCGCAGCGGGTCGCGGCGGCCCGCCGGAAGGGGTGGACGCTCGATGGGAACCAGGATGAGACGGATCGCGGCGCTGGGGGCGGCGCTGGCGGTCGCGTTCGGGCTCGCGGTACCGGTGGCCGAAGGCGGGCAAGCTGGCTGCACCGCGCCCGTGGCGAACGTCAGCGGAGTCAGTCAGGCCGAGGGAACGAGCGCCGGGTACACCACCCTTGTCTTCACCGTTTCGCTCACCGACGGCGGCTGCGCGCCGCAGGGCTCGGTCGAATACCGGACGATCGAAGGCAACGGCTCGCCGGTCGATCCGGCGTTCATCGCGAGGGAGAGCGTCGACTACCTGCCGCGTGCGGGCACGCTGACCTGGTCCGGGAGGGCGGACGCGCAGACGGTCGCGGTCAAGGTCCGCGCCGATTCCTTCGTGGAGAACGACGAGATGTTCTCCCTGCACCTGTACGGCGAGAGAGGCGTGCGGATCGGGCACAGCGTCGGCGTGGCCTGGGTGGCCGACGACGACAAGGTCAAGACCGCGCCGCTGGCCACCACCCAGGAAGGCGAGATCTGCTGGTCGATCCCGCCCAACTTCGCGCTGGGCACCACCACCTGCAAGGTGCCGCTCGTGCTTTCCCGGCCGTGGCTCGCGGGACCGCTCAAGATCCGCTACCGCACCGAAGGCTTCGCCCACGAGCCGGTGAAGGACGGTGTCGTCACCTTCCAGCGCGGTGAGACCAGGGCATACGCCGAATTCACGATCGTGCCGGGGCAAACGGGGAAGGCGCGGGTCGAGTTCTTCGAGCCGTCACAGGGCAAGCTCGTGTACGCGACCTCGACCGTGGTGATCAGCCCCGCCGGGTGACGAGGTCGGCGTCGGCCGTCGCGTTCGCCCGCCGGTACAGCTCGATCGCCCGAGCCCAGTGGGTGGCCGCGGCGGCCGTGTCGCCGCACCGCGCTTCCAGGTCGCCGAGGTCACGGTGCAGATGCGCCTCCTCGTACGGATCCGGCACACTCGCCCGGACCGCGACGCCGCGCTCGAGGTTCTCCCGCGCCGCGGCCAGATCGCCGAGCCCCAGGTGGGCACGGCCGAGCCGGTCGAGCGCGGCCGCCTCGCTGTGCCGGTTCCCGACGTCCCGGCTGATCAGCAGCGCCTGGTCGAAATCGGCTCGCGCGGCCGGGAAATCCCGGCGGGCGAGGTGGACCTGGCCGGCGTGCAGCAGCGACTCCCACTCCTGCCACCGGTCTCCGATCGCCCTGGACGCGGCCAGCGCCTCGCGGAGATGGCCGAGCGCGACGTCGTGATCGCCGAGTTCCTCGTAGGCCTCGCCGAGCGTGTCCAGGGTGGCCGCTTCCAGCCGGGCGTTGCCCAGTTCGCGGAACGTCTCCAGCGCGGCCGTCAACGGGCTGAGTCCGTCCATCGGCTGCCCGCGGCGGATGTAGGCGTGGCCGAGGTTGCGTTGGGACAAGGCCCGTCCGAGCCGGTTGCCCGCCGAGGTGCACCGCTCCACCGCCAGCCGGTATGCGGTGATCGCCTCGTCGAAGCGGCGCAGTGCGGCGTAGGCGTTCGCGGTGTTGTTGTAGATGTGCCCTTCACCTTCGAGGTCGCCTGCCGCGCGGGCGGCCTTCAACGCGCGGGCGTTGGTTTCGAGCGCGTCCGTCAGCCGCCGGGTCATGAAGTAGGCCGCGCCCAGCGCACGCAGCATTTCCGCCTCGGCCAAAGGATCGTCGAGTTCGACGGCCGCCGCGGCCCCTTCGCGACAGAGCCCGATCCGCTCGTTCCAGCCGCCCATGGTGTCGTAGAAACTGGTGAGCAGGTAGGTGAGCTGCCAGGCGGCGGTGTTGCGGCCGTGTTCGCGCGCGAATCGCACCACGGGAAGCAGATTCGCGCGCTCCGCGCTCAGGAACGCCAGCGCCGCACGCCTTTCCGCCGGGAACGGCCGTTCGGGGCGCGTCCAGCGCAACGCCGGGGAGACCAGATCGCGGTTCGGGTCGATGATCCGGTTCGCTTCGGCGGCGACGTGCAGGTACCAGTCGATCAGCCGGTCCGCGGCCTCGGCACGGCCCGGCGTCGTTTCGTCGGCGTGGGCGCAAGCGACGGCGAATTCGCGGATCAGATCGTGGAGCCGGTAGCGGTCCGGGCCGGCCGGGGTGATCAGGTGTGCCGCGGAAAGCTCGGCGGCCACGACCCGGCCGGCTTCGGCGGGCACCCCGCACAACGCGCTGCCGAGTGACGAACTGAACGAAGTCCCCGGGATCAGGCCGGACAGCCGGAACAGCCGGGCCGAGGCCTGGTCCAGTGGCAGGTAGGCGCTCGCGAGGACGGTTTTGACCGTTCGAGAATCTCCTTGTACCGCAAGGGTTTCCAGCCGGCCGACACCGGTGAGTTCCTCGGTGAGGTCCACGATCGGACGGCCCGGCTCACTCGTCAATCGTGCGGCGGCGATCCGCAGGGCCAGCGGCATCCCGTCGCACAGCCTGGCCAGGCGGGCGGCCTGAGCGGTTTCGCGCGCGACCCGGTCGGCGCCCAGCACCCGGGTGAGCAGCGTCATCGATTCCGGGTCGGCCAGCGCGTCGAGGGCGAACACGCGGACGGCGTGCCTGATGCCGAGCGCGGCGAGGGTCTGCCTGCTGGTGACGATCAACATCGCCTTCGCCGTGCCGGGGACGAGCGGAAGGATCTGGTCGACGCCGCCCGCGTTGTCGGCGACGATCACGCAACGCTTCCCGTGCAGCAATGAGCGGTAGAGTGCCGCGCGTTCGGCCGTCGCGTCGGGCAGCCGGTCGTCGGGGAGGCCGAGGCCGCGCGACAGATGCGCGAGGGCGTCGCCCGGCGAGATCGCCTCATCCGGATCGTGCCCGGCGAGGTCGAGGAAGAGCTGGCCGTCGGGGAAGCGGTCCGCGATGCTATGCGCCCATTGCACGGCCAGCGCGGACTTCCCCATCCCCGCGGCACCGGAGATGACCACGACCGGCGGTTCGGCTTCGTCGAGGAGACTGTCGAGCGAAGCCAGCTCCTGCTGCCGTCCGGTGAAGTGCCCGACGCGGGCGGGGAGTTGCGCGGGCGCCGTGCCCCGTGCGGGCGCGTCGAGTTCGGGCGCCCGGCGCAGGATCGACGTGTGCAGTTCGACCAGTTCCGGGCCGGGATCGGCACCGAACTCGTCGGCCAGCCCTCGGCGTACGGCCTGGAAGGTCTCCAATGCCTCGGCATGCCTCCCGCAGCGATGCAGGGCGAGCATGTGCAGGGCGGCGAGCCGTTCGCGATAGGGCTGCCCGGCACGGAGCCGCGGAAGTTCCCTGAGGACCTCCTCGTGTTCGCCCAGCTTCAGCTCGGCGTCCCAGAGTTCTTCCCAGGCGGACAGCCGTAGTTCCTGGAGCCGTTCGACCTCGCGCGGACCCCAGCCGTCGAGTTCGGCGTCCGCGAACGCTTCGCCGTGCCAGAGCCGCAATGCCTCACGCAATGCCGCCACCGCCTGAGTGGGACTACTCCGCTTGGCCGCGCGAAGTTCTTCTTCGAAGCGAAGAGCGTCGACAGAGGACGGAGCGACCGTCAGGACGTATCCCGGCTTGCGCGTCAGCAGGACCGGCGGGAACCCACAGTCCTCCAGTGCCTGCCGGATCCGGGCGACATGACTGTGCAGGGTCTTCACCGCGGTGCGCGGCGGATTCTCACCCCAGAGCACGTCGACCAGCCGGGGGATCGGGACGACCGAGCCCGCGTGCAGGGCGAGAACGCCGAGCACGGCTCGCTGGCGGGCACCGTGCAACTCCGCCCGCCCGGTGGGGCCGATCGCTTCGACCGGGCCCAGCACCCGTAGTTCCCCTGGCCCGGGCACCCTGCTCCCTCCGGCATGTGACCCCGGTGAGCGTATCCGGGCGAAGACCCACCGAAATCGGCCAATTAGGGCACACGATCTCCGCAACCCCGCCACAACCGGTCCGGCGGACGGTCAACGGGTCGAATGTTTCGCCCAAGGAGGGGAACATGATCAGCAGGAATCCGCGGCGCCGCCGAACACTGCTCGCCTCGGCCGTCTTGGCCGCCGCGACGCTGTTCGCGGGTGTCGCACCCGCGGTGCAGGCCGCGCCGGAGGCCCGGAGCGACGTCTTCATCCGGGACAACACGTCGGATGTCGGGTTCGAACCCTCGGCCGGTTCGCTCTACTCCAGTCCCGACATCCGGGTCTGTTTCTCGGCGACGATCCTCTGCGCCACCGACGACCCGATCGTCCAGGGGAGCACCGCCTACATCCACGTCACGCTGAACAACCCCGGCCCGTACGGGGACGCGCTCGAGAAGGGGACGCTGCAGGTCTACTACACGAAGCAAGGCACCGTGGCCCAATGGTCGAGTCAATGGACCTACATCGGTTCGGCCACCAACGTGGACGTGCCCTACGGCACCAAACGGGTCGTCATCCCGTGGAAGGTCCCGATCGGCTCGCACTTCTGCCTGCTGGCACGGTGGCTTTCGCCGACCGATCTGCCGACCGAGGGCCTGAGCACGTCGGCGAACGCGCGGAACAACAACAACATCGGCTGGCACAACGTGAACGCCGTACCCTTCAAGATCAAGATCCCGGAGTTCCGGCCGATCGTGTTCGGCTGGGACGGCCGTGAGCCCACGGCGGTCGGCGACATCGTCTTCACTCAGCCGGGCAGGCCGTTCACCGGCCCGGGACGGATCACCATCGACCTCGGCCCCGACCTGGCCGCGCGTTGGCGGGCGGCGGGCGCGAAGGGGGAGGGCGTCGAACGGGTCGGTGAGACCGAGTTGGCCATCGTGAACCCCCAGCGAGCCCGGATCGGCGGCCTGACCTTCAAGTCGGGCGAACAGGTGGGCGCCAAGCTGAGCTTCACCGCCGGTGCCGAGGCGGCCGGTGGGCAGTACACCGTCCACGTGACACAGGTCGACCAGCGCGGTGAAGAGGTCGGCGGCGTCGAATACCGGCTCACCGAAGCGCGGCAGTAAGCCAGGGTGGGGTGCCGGCCCGTGGGCGGTGAGGGTGCGAACCCGCACCGCCCACGGGTTTTCACGCGCGTGCGAACGAAAGCGTCTCGCCCTCGACACCTCGCAGCCAGAGATCCTGGGCGGCCTCCGCCATTTCGGCGAGTCCTTCTTCGATCGTCGCGAACACGTTGCCGGGCACCCAGCCCGCGTCGCCGTTGATCAACAGGTTGTTGCGGCCGTAGAAGATCGCGAGGTCCGTCGCCCCCTGGTCGCTGTGCGCCTCGCTGTCCTCGTCGTAGCCGTACGCCGGGTTGCCGATCTCCCAAGCCTCGAACCCGAAGTACACGACATCGCCCGGAATCGGGGTCACCGTGGGGTTTTCGCGGCCCGGCTTCGGTTCGGCGAAGGGCGGCACGAGCGTGTAGACCTCGTTGCGTGCGTACTTCGCGTGGTACGCCGACCCGCTCTGCGGCAACGCGTCCCAGACCGCGCGGCAGGTCCGCGGGGCTTCGGCGTCGAGCAGCCGGGCCCGGCAGGACACTCCACGCTTGTCGAGCGTGATCGTGATGTAGCGGGCCATCACTCGACCCCCGCCACCACGTCACCCCAGATGCGCAGCGCCTCGTCGACCTGCGCGGAGTCGACGATCAGCGGTGGCACCATGCGGACGACGTTCATGTACGCCCCGCAAGTCAGCAGCAGCAAACCGTTGGAGGAAGCGGCTTTCTGGGCCGCCTGGGCCTTCGCGGTGTCCGGCTCGCCGTCCGGCGTGGTGAACTCGGAACCGACCAGCAACCCCAGCCCGCGGACGTCACCGATCGACGGTGATTTGTCCGCGATCACCCGTACGCCTTCCAGGAGCTGGCGTCCTCGATCGGCGGCGTTCTCGACCAGACCCTCCTGCTGGATCACCTCGAGCGTGGCGATCGCCGCCGCGCAGGCCACCGCGTTGCCGCCGTAGGTCCCGCCCTGGGAACCCGGGAGCGCCTTCGCCATCAGCTCCTCCGACGCGGCGATACCCGAGATCGGGAACCCGCTCGCGAGCCCCTTCGCGATGAGCACGATGTCCGGGCGTACCCCGAAGTGCTCGTGTCCCCAGAATCGGCCGGTCCGGCCGAAGCCGGTCTGGATCTCGTCCATCACCAGCAGGATCCCGTGCTTGTCGGCGCGTTCCCGCAGGCCGGCCAGGAACTCGGTGTTCGCCGGGACGTACCCGCCCTCGCCGAGTACCGGCTCGATGAAGAACGCGGCCGTTTCGTTCGGCGCGCAGACCGTCGCGAAGAGGTAGTCGAGCTCGCGCAGCGCGAACTTCGTCGCCGTCTCCTCGTCCCAGCCGTAGTGGAACGCGTAGGGGAAGGGCGCGACGTGCACACCGGACATGAGCGGCGAGATCCCGGCGCTGAACCGGGTGCCCGACGTCGTCATCGTCGCCGCCGCGACGGTCCGGCCGTGGAACCCGCCCTGGAAGACGATGACGTTGGGCCGTTTCGTGGCCTGCCGCGACAACCGCAGCGCCGCCTCGACCGCTTCACTGCCCGAGTTCGCGTAGAAGAGCGAATCCAGGCCTTCCGGGAGGACGCCGCCCAGCTTCTCGGTCAGCTCCAGCATCGGCTTGTGCATGACCGTCGTGTACTGCCCATGGACGAGTTTGCCGATCTGCTCCCGCGCCGCGCTCACCACGTGCGGGTGACAGTGGCCGGTGCTGGTCACGCCGATACCGGCGGTGAAATCCAGGTGACGTTTGCCATCGGTGTCGTAGAGGTAAACCCCCTCACCGTGGTCGACCACGACCGGCGTTGCCTGCTTGAGCAGCGGTGATAGCTGGGCCATGGGCTGCGCTCCTAGGTCGGCTGAGCTGTTGTCGATTGTTGACAATATCCATAGCATGGCGGTCGGGACAACATGGAGGAGCGTTGGGATGAGCTCGATCAGTGAGGCCGGCGTCGTCACGTCGGTCGGCAAGGAACTGTTCATCGGCGGCAAGTGGGTGCCCGCCACGGACGGGAAGACCTTCCCCGTTCTCGACCCCTCGACAGGCGAAGCCCTGTGCGAGGTGGCCGACGCGTCACCGGCGGACGGCGTCAGCGCACTCGACGCGGCCGTCGCGGCACAGGCCGACTGGGCGAACGTCGCCCCGCGCGAACGCGGTGAGATCCTGCGCCGAGCCTACGAGCTGCTGATCAAGCGCGCCGACGAACTCGCACTGTTGATGACCCTCGAGATGGGCAAACCGCTCGCGGAGTCGAAGGGCGAGATCACCTACGCGGCCGAGTTCTTCCGCTGGTTCGCGGAGGAAGCCGTCCGGATCGACGGTGGTTACGCCGTCGCCCCCAACGGTTCGGGCCGATTCCTCGTGACGAAGCAGCCCGTCGGGCCGTGCCTGCTGATCACGCCGTGGAACTTCCCCATGGCGATGGGTACCCGCAAGATCGGGCCCGCCGTCGCGGCAGGTTGCACGATGGTCATCAAACCCGCTGCGCAGACCCCCCTTTCGATGTTGGCCCTCGCGGCGATCCTCGCCGAGGCGGGACTGCCGGAAGGTGTGCTGAACGTGCTCACGACGTCGGACTCCGGCGGCGTGATGGAACCGTTGATCCGCGACGGCCGCGCCCGGAAGCTGTCCTTCACCGGCTCGACCGGCGTCGGACGGAAGCTGCTGGAACAGTGCGCGGACAAGGTGCTCCGCACTTCGATGGAACTCGGCGGCAACGCCCCCTTCCTCGTCTTCGAAGACGCCGATCTCGACGCGGCGATCGAAGGCGCGATGACCGCGAAGATGCGCAACATCGGCGAGGCCTGCACGGCCGCGAACCGCTTCTACGTCCAGCGAGGCATCGTCGACGAGTTCTCCCGGCGCCTCACCGAGCGCATGGAGGCCCTGCCGATGGGACGTGGCACCGAGGAGGGTGTC
Organism: Amycolatopsis sp. TNS106; assembly: GCF_019330265.1. Taxonomy (NCBI): domain Bacteria; kingdom Bacillati; phylum Actinomycetota; class Actinomycetes; order Pseudonocardiales; family Pseudonocardiaceae; genus Amycolatopsis; species Amycolatopsis sp. TNS106. The sequence continues at coordinate 7,828,737 of NZ_CP024972.1, forward strand.
GTCGTCGGCCCCCTCATCGACGAAGCCGCCGTCGAGAAGGTCAGCGGCCTGGTCGCCGACGCCACCGAGCGAGGAGCGCGCGTTCTCACCGGTGGATCCACAGTGGACGGCCCGGGTAACTTCTATCAGGCCACGGTGCTCACCGACGTTCCCAAGGACGCCAGGCTCGCTTCGGAGGAGATCTTCGGGCCGGTCGCCCCGATCACTCCGTTCGACGGCGAGGACGAGGCCATCGCGGCGGCGAACGACACCGAATTCGGCCTCGTGTCCTATGTGTACACCTCCGATCTCAAGCGGGCACTGCGGGTTTCGGAACGGCTGGAAGCCGGCATGATCGGCCTCAACCAGGGACTGGTCTCGAATCCTGCCGCGCCGTTCGGCGGGATCAAGCAGTCGGGGCTCGGCCGCGAGGGCGGCAGCGTCGGCATCGACGAGTTCCTCGAGACCAAGTACATCGCGGTGGCTCTGTGATTTCTCGAGCAGGGACCTCCTATCGGATCGCGAGCATTCCCGGCGACGGAATCGGCGTGGACGTGACGGTCGAGGCCCGCAAGGTCCTCGACCGCGCGGCGGCATCACATGACTTCTCCTTGTCCTGGACGGAGTTCGACTGGAGTTGTGAGCGGTACACCAAAACCGGCTCGATGATGCCTGCGGACGGGATCGAGCAGCTTTCGGCCTTCGACGGGATCTTTCTCGGCGCCGTCGGCTTTCCCGGTGTCCCGGACCATGTGTCGTTGTGGGGTCTCCTCATTCCGGTCCGGCGCGCGTTCAGTCAGTACGTCAACCTCCGGCCGGTCCGGCTGCTGCCGGGGACGACGTCGGCTCTGGCGGGCCGCGGCGCCGAAGAACTGGAGATGGTGATCGTCCGGGAGAACTCCGAGGGCGAGTACTCGGAGATCGGCGGCAGGCACAATCGGGGGCTGGGGAACGAGTTCGTCTTACAGGAATCCGTGTTCACGCGGGTCGGGGTGGAGCGGATCATCCGCTACGCCTTCGAACTGGCGAAGACGCGCACGGGGCGGGTCTGTTCGGCGACCAAGTCCAACGGCCTCATCCACTCCATGCCTTTCTGGGACGAGATCTTCGCCGAAATCTCCGCGGAATACCCGGACGTACACGCCGAGCAGTGCCATGTCGACGCGCTCGCCGCCCGGATGGTGCAGGCGCCCGACCGGCTCGATGTCGTGGTGGCTTCCAATCTGTTCGGCGACATCCTGAGCGACCTGGCGGCGGCCGTGACGGGCGGGCTCGGGATGGCGCCTTCGGGCAACATCAATCCGACCGGTGAGCTCCCTTCCATGTTCGAGGCGGTGCACGGCAGCGCTCCCGACATCGCCGGTCAGGGCATCGCGAATCCGGTGGCGCAGATTCTGGCGGGAGCGATGCTGCTCGACCATCTCGGGGAAACCGTTGCGGCACAGGATGTACGCGCGGCGGTGGAAAAGGTTCTCGAGGAGGGGGCCGTGCAAACCCCCGATCTCGGCGGGAAGTCCACCACCGCCGAACTCGGGTCCGCGGTGGTCGCCGCTCTATCTTGACCCATCCGCATAGCGGCGTGTCAAGTCCCGGATGTCATGAACGGTACATTCATGACTTTTGAGTGCACGAAGGCTCCTTCTTTGCGTTAAGCGCAGAGAAGGAGCCTTCGCGCACTCAAGGGAGTTAAGGCTGTAGTGGTGTTACGAGTAGAGCATCCACGGTTCGTGTTCCCAATGTCGCATTAGGGACACTCAGCGTCTCGAATGCGACATTGGGAACCTGGCTGACTGTCGAGTCGCGCTCCAGATGTGGCATCGGGGCCGCCGGCCCGTGAACTCGGCTTTCCGCGAGGGCCCAGGTGGTTCAGCGCGCGATCATGCTCTCGGTGAATTTTCTCAAACAAGGTGAAAATGTTGCCCTGAAAGGAGAATCTCGGCGCGAAAGCGGGCATTAAAGCCCGTTCGCCGCCTGCACGCCACCTCGGGCCGTGAGTTTTTGTCGGTGCCCCGGTGCACAGTGCCGGTCATCGGATTCGACGACTGGAGGAGCACCGATGTGCTGGCATTGCGACAACCCCGGGAAGACCCGCGACGACTACCTCGTCGAGGAGGTCCGTCCGCTGATCCGGAAGTACGGCTGGATGGTGCAGACGGTCGAGCGCGGAAGTGTCCAACCCGGTTTCGCGTACACGGTCGGGCTCACCGATGCCGGGCTGCCGGAGCTCGTCGTCACCGGCCTGAGAGAGCGAAGATCCGGGCAACTGCTGAATTATTTCGCCCAGCAGGTGGTGCGGTCCGGACCGCCGGAGGCGGGTGAGGTGCTGCCCGCCGCGGTCGGATGGCCGTCGTTCGAGGTCGTCCCGCTCAGTTCGCCGCCGGCGCACCTGCTCACCGCCGTTCTCCTGTACGGCGACGAATTCCGCGCGCTGCAACTGGTCTACGAGGACGAGCGCGGCAATTGGCCGTGGGACAGGGAGTTCCGCGGCGGGACGGGCGGCCAGCCGGTGCTGGGGGTGCGGGGCCGTGGCTGAATCCCTAAGGCACCGCGGGAGCTTCGCCTTCCCGCAGGCTGGTTCCCGGGGCCAGCCGCTGGACGGCGTCTTCCATATGGGCTTCCAGCAGCGACAGTGCGGTCTCTTCGTCGCCGGCCCGCAGGGCTTCGATGATCCTGGTGTGTTCGGTGACCCGTTCCTCGACCTGCTGGTAGGTCGCCTGCAGTGCGGTGAGGCACATCCGCGTCTCGATCAGCAAGGTCCTGGCCATGCGCACGAGCCGCTTGCTGCCCGAAGCGGCGATCAACGCTTCGTGGAAACGGAGGTCCGCCCAGGAGAGCGCCGTGGGGTCGTCGTCGTCCGCGGCGGTGGCCATGGCGCGCACGGCCTCTTCGAGTTCGGTGGCGACCCGTTCCCTGTCCCCGCGCAGTGCCCGCAGCATTGCGGCGCGCTCGATGGCCGAACGCGCCGAGTAGATGTCGTAGACGTCGCCGGGCTCGAGGTCGATCACGAACAGGCCGCGGTGGCGCTCGCTGCGCAGGAGTCCTTCGGAAACGAGGTGCTGCATCGCCTCGCGCAGCGGACCCCGCGAAACCTGGAACCGGGAGGCGAGATCCGTTTCACCGAGCTGGGTGCCGGGAGGGAGGGCGCCGGTCATGATCGCGTCCCGCAACTGCCGTGCGATGATCCCGGCGGTCGACTCCCGGCTGACCGGCTCGATATCCGGCAAGGACATGGCTCAGTTGCTCCTTCTCCCGAACAGCGCGCCCAGTGTGCGGACGAGCGGCGACTTCCCGGTGAGCCGCAAACCTTCCCAGACGGTGACCTGGTTGGCGGTCAGCACCGGCTTGCCGAGCCTGGTTTCGAGTGTGTTGATCTCGCTGAGCGTCCGCATGGCGGTGTCGGGGACGAGCAGCGCGTCGGCGGCGGGGTGGTCCCGGCTCATCGCGAGCTCGACGACGGCTTCCGGACTGAGTTCGCCGACCTCGGCGGCGGTGTCGATGTCCGCGCTGCCCATCGCGACCACTTCGACTCCGCCCGCGCCGAGGAACTCGACGAACAGCCGGGCGACGTCGTCCGGGTAACTGGCGGCGACCGCGACCCGCCGGACACCGAGCGCCCGTGCGGCGTTGACGAAGGCGAAGGACGTACTCGACGCCGGGACACCGGCGACGGCGGCCAGCCGGTCGGCCTGGTCACGGGCGCCTTCCCAGCCGTAGACGAAGCTGCCGCTGGTGCACGCCCACACCACCGCGTCGGGTTCGTGTTTGGCCAGGAGCGCGGCGCCGTCGGCGAGCCGGCTTTCGCTACCGAGGTCCAAGAGCTCCGGCACGGCGTGCAGATCGGTTCCGTAGATGTGCTCGACCGGCAGCTTGATCCCGGCCATGTCCCCGCCGAGGAGCTGTTCCGCGAGCGGGTAGTCGTCTTCGGCCGCGTGATCGGGGTAGATGAACCCGATGGTGGTCGTCTCGGACGGCGGCTCGGGCGAGGCGAACGGCGTGATGGGCACGGAACCTCCGGAGGGCAGATTGTCGACAATCGTAGGCGAAGAGGTCAGTCGACCTCCCGGAGCCACTTGCCGGGCCCGACGATCGGCAGGTTCATCCGCCGGAGGCAGGCCCACATGGTGAGCTGATTCGCGGTGAGGACCGGTTTGCCGAGCGCGCTTTCGAGTGGCTCGATCAGATCGTAGGTGGGGAGGTTGGTGCAGCTGACGAAGATGGCTTCGGCGTCGGCGTGGTCGGCGGCGAGGATGCGCTCGGCGATGGTCCGGTAACTGACCTTCCAGATGCCGCCGCCCAGGCCGAGATGGTCGCTGGAGACGGTGCGGACGCCGAGTTCGGCCAGGAAGTCGTGCAGCTTCCCGGTCAGGTCGCCGTCGTAGGGCGTCAGCACCGAGACCCGGTGGAGGTCGAGCTGGTGCAGGACCTCCGCCAGCGCGCCGGACGTGGTGACGGCGTCCGTCGCGCCCGCGTCGCAGATCGCCTTGGTCAGTGAGCGTTCGTAGTCCACACCGTTGACGAAACTGCCGGAGGTGCACAGATAGGCGACGACTTCGGGCTCGACGTGGAGCACGTCCCGCGTGGCGGCGGCGAGATGCCTGCTGTCGCTGACGAGCTGGGCCATCTCCATGCTGACGGGCACGGGCTCGTACGGCGTCCGCGCCAGATGGAGGGAAACCTCCATGGGCACCCAGCGCCACAGCTCGCGTTCCAGGGCCAGGTCGAAGGGGGCGATCACGCCGATACCGCGCTGCGCCAACGGGCCTTCGAACTCCAGTAAGTCGAAATCCAAGTCTCAGCCTCCGGAAACGTCTGCTGTCACAGTCCGGTGCTCCGGGGGTCGTTCCTCGGATTGTTGACAATCATACGAGCCACTTTTACGGTGTCAACGTGATCGCCTCGGAGACCCCTGTGCTGGCGGTGCTCTGCGGAGACACGCGCCCACCGGACATGCGCGCTATCGAAGACCGAGCGGTGGTTCGTTACACCGGCGAGGCCGGGTTGGCCGACGCGTTATCCGGAGCCGACGCGTTCTTCGTCTACGACTTCCTTTCGACCGCCGTCCCGGGCGCCTGGCACGCGGCCGACAAACTGCGCTGGCTGCACATCGCCAGCGCGGGGGTCGACCCCGTCCTGTTCCCGGGGCTGCAGGAGAGCGACGTCGTGCTCACCAACTCCCGCGGGGTGTTCGACGGGGCGATAGCCGAGTACGTCCTCGGAGTCGTCCTCGCGTTCGCCAAGGATTTCGTCCGTTCGTGGGACCTGCAGCGACAGAAGCAGTGGAAGCACCGGGAGAGTGAACGGATCTCCGGCCGCCGGGTCCTCGTGGTCGGCACCGGGCCGATCGGCCGGTCGATCGCGCGGATGCTGCGGGCGGCCGGGATGTCCGTGGCTGGCGTCGGGCGCCGTCCTCGTGAGGGCGACCCCGACTTCGGAGACGTGTACGCGTCCTCGGACCTCGCCCGTCATCTTCCCGGGGCGGACTACGTCGTCGCGGTCGCGCCACTGACCGAGCAGACGAAGGGCATGTTCGACGCCGAGACCTTCGCCGCGATGAAGCCCGGCGCGCGGTTCGTCAACGTCGGCCGAGGCGAGCTGGTCGTCACCTCGGATCTGATCGGCGCACTGCGGGACGGGCCGCTCGGCGGCGCGGCGCTCGACGTCTTCGACACCGAGCCGCTCCCCTCCGATAGTCCTTTGTGGACTATGGAGAACGTGCTGATCTCGCCGCATATGTCGGGTGACTTCGTCGGCTGGCGTAATACTCTGGTAGAGGTGTTCGCGGACAACTTCCGTCGCTGGCGCGCGGGGGAGCCACTGCGCAACGTCGTGGACAAGCAGCTCGGGTACGTGCCGTCGGAGACGCTTCGCCAAGGTTAGGGGCCGGATTGAACGACACCAAGTTGACCGCGAGCGAGCTCGTCGCCGCGTACGCCACCGGAGAGCTGTCGCCGGTCGAGGCCACTCAGAACGCCTTGCGGGCCATCGAAGAACGCGACGGCGAGACCAACGCTTTCTGCCTGGTCGACGCCGACGGCGCGCTCGAACAGGCGAAAGCGTCCGAGATCCGCTGGCGCGACGGCAATCCGATCGGCTGGCTCGACGGCGTCCCGGCCTCGATCAAGGACATGTTCCTGACCCAGGGCTGGCCGACGCTGCGTGGTTCGCGGTGCATCGACCCAGACCAGCCGTGGGACGTCGACAGCCCGGTCACCGCGCGGCTGCGTGAGAACGGCTTGGTGCTGCTGGGAAAGACCACGACGCCGGAACTGGCGTGGAAGGGCGTCACCGACAACACCCTGACCGGGATCACCCGCAACCCGATCGACCCGTCGACGACGGCGGGAGGGTCCAGCGGGGGCAGCGCCGCGGCCGTCGCGGCGGGGATGGGCGAACTCTCCGTCGGCACCGATGGCGGCGGCTCAATCCGGATCCCGGCTTCGTTCTGCGGAATCGTCGGGCTCAAACCGACGCACGGCCGGATCCCGCTGTTCCCGGCGAGTCCGTTCGGCCCGCTCTCGCACGCCGGCCCGATGGCGCGTTCGGTCGACGACACGGCGCTGCTCCTCGACGTCCTCGCCCTGCCGGACCACCGTGACCCGGCCGCGCTCGCGCCACCGGTCTCGACCTATCGCGAGGCCGTCCGCCGGGACGTGCGCGGGCTGATCGCCGCCTACTCGCCGACGCTCGGCTACGTCGACGTCGACCCGGAGGTGGCGGAGATCGTCAAGTCGGCGGTCCGGTCGCTGGGCGACGCGGGCCTGCACATCGAAGAGACCGATCCCGGTTTCACCGACCCGAAAGCGGCCTTCGACATCCTGTGGTCGACGGGGGCGGCCAAGTGGCTGGACACCTTCCCCGCCGGTTCGGAGACGAAGGTCGATCCCGGGCTGCGGAAGGTGTGGGAACTCGGCAAGACCTTCTCGGCGAGCGACTACCTCGGCGCCAACGCCGAGCGGGCCGCGCTGGGCATCCTGATGGGCGAGTTCCACACGCGCTACGACGTGCTGATCACGCCGACTCTCCCCATTCCCGCCTTCGAGGCAGGGCACGAGGTGCCGCCGGGCAGCGGGCTGAGCGGCTGGCCGGACTGGACGCCGTTCACCTATCCGTTCAACATGACCCAGCAGCCCGCCATCAGTGTTCCGGCGGGCCGCACCTCACGCGGTCTCCCGGTCGGCTTGCAGATCGTCGGCCCGCGGCACTCCGACGATCTGGTCCTCGCGGTCGCGAAGCTCCTCGAGGAGGTTCGTCCCTGGCCGTGACCTGCGGAAAGGGAGCAAGGGACCTTTGCTACCACTTTCGGGGGCGGGGGATCAGGGCTGCGCGGCGTGGGACTTCCGGACGAGCCCGCGCACTTGGCCGCTGCACAGCGCGAGAGCGGTGGCCGCTACGACCAGCGCGGCGCACGCGAGCAGTGTCGTGCTGACCCCGAAGTGCTGCGCGGCGGGTCCGGCCGCCATCTGTCCGAGCGGCAGGGCGATGAAGGAACCGAGCATGTCGTAGGAGTAGACGCGCGCGAGTTTGTCCTCGGGCACGTTCTCCTGCAGCGAGACGTCCCACGCGACCACGAACTGCTCGATCGCCAGCCCGGAGACGAACATGGCCGCCAGCAGCAGCGGCAGCAAGGGAGCCTGGCCGAGGAGGATCAGCGGCGGCGCTTCGAAGAGGATCACCGCGACGCCGACGAACAGTGCGCGGCGCGGCTGCCATCGGGCCACGAGGATCCCGCCGACGAGCGAGCCGATCGTCTGCGCGGCGAGGGCGAATCCCCAGCCGGAGCGTCCGAAAGTGCTGTCGGCGACGACGGGGCCGAGCACCGCGATCCCGCCCGCGATGACGGCGTTCACCACCATGAACTGCACGACCACGACCCACACCCACGTGCGCGACCGGAACTCGTGCCAGCCTTCGACGAGTTCCGCCAGCGGGCGGCTGCCGGGGATCCGTTCCCGGCGGCTGAGGCGGATGCACCGGTAGGACAGGGCGGAGCCGAGGAACAGCAGCGCGTTCCCGCCGAGCGCCCAGCCGGGGCCGACCGCGGTGACCAGGATGCCGCCGAGCCCGGCGCCGGCGATCCGGCCGGAGTTCGACAACAGCCTCGCCAGCGCGTTGGCCTGCGCGAGGAGGGTGGCGGGCACCGTCAGCGGGGTGAGCGACGCCGACGCGGGGGCGGAGATCGCGGCCACCGCGCCGTTGACCACGCTCAGGCCGACCAGCAGCGGGATCGACGCGAATCCGCAAAGGACACTCGCCGCGATGACCGCCTGGGTCACCGTGGCGGCGATTTCGGTGCCTTGCAGGATCACCGACCGCGGTAGCCGGTCCGCCAGCACCCCGCCGAACAGCAGCAGGACCACGCTCGCCACGGATCGCGCGCCGACGACGATGCCGATGTCGACGGCCGAACCGGTCAGGTCGATCACCGCGAACGCGAGCGCGAGCGGGGCGACGGCGTTGCCGAACTCCCCGAACGTGCGGCCGCCGATCAGCCAGCGGAAGTTGTGATGGCGCAGTGGTTCGCGCAGGGACGTCACCGTCGCCTCATTTCGAACAGCGAGACCGTCGCGCTGACCGGGATCGTGCCCCGGGTGCGGGGCGGTTTCGCGGCGGAGTGCAGGAGGTCGCTCAGTTCGCGAGCGTGTTCGAGCGCCTTCTTCCAGGTCTCGCGGTCGACCCACATCTCCGCGTCGCTCGTCGACCCCGGCTTGCCGGGAACGCGGAATTCGCTGCGGCGCTTGAGTTCTTCGGCCATCGTCGCGATGAGAAGCTGTTCTTCCCGCGGATTCGCCGACGTGAACCGCGATCCGGACTCCGGATCGTGCCGGTAGCGTTTCGCCAGGCCGCCCCGGATCCGGACCTCCTCGGCGACGTCCAGCAGGCCGGCTTCGTGCAACCGTCGCAGGTGATAGCTGACATTCGCTTGTGTCTCACCGAGTTCGCGCGCGGCTTCGGCCGCGCTCATCGCGACACCGGTCAAAAGCGACAGAATGCGCAGCCGTACGGGATGGGCGAGGACACGCAACCCGTCGAGGCCGGGGGACTCGGACATGAGCCGAGTATCGGCTGCCGGGACGCCAACCGTCAAACAGTTATTTGGGGGTTTCATTGGCCGGGAGATCCGGTGCGGTGATCCGATGTCTGTGCTCTGCTGGAGGGATGCGTACGACGACATTGGGCAGGAGCGGCCTCGAGGTGTCGAGGATCGCTTTCGGCACTTGGCAACTCGGCGGGGACTGGGGTTCGTTCGACGAGGACGCGGCGATCGCGGCGATCCATCACGCCCGCGAACTCGGCGTGAACTTCTTCGACACCGCACAGGCCTACGGGTTCGGGAAGTCCGAAGCGATGCTGGGGAAGGCGCTGCGTGAAGGACTCAAGCGCGACCGCGACAGCCTCGTCATCGCCACGAAGGGCGGCATCAAGCCGCGTTCCGAACGGCCGCGCGACTCGCGGCGCGAGTGGCTGGCCCAGGGCATCGAGGACAGCCTCCGCTTTCTCGGCGTCGACCACATCGACCTCTACCAGATCCACTGGCCTGACCCCAGCACTCCGGCCGAGGAGACGGCGGGGATCCTTCAGGAGTTCGTCGACGCGGGGAAGATCCGGCACGTCGGTGTCTCGAACTACGACGCCGCGGGGCTGGCCGCCTTCGACAGGATCCGGCCCGTGGAAACCCTGCAGCCGCCGTATCACCTGCTCCGCCGCGACATCGAAACCGACCCTCTCCCGTACGCGCGCGAGAACGACATCGGCGTGCTCGTGTACAGCCCGCTGGGCAGCGGACTGCTGACCGGATCCTTCACGCCGGAGACGACGTTCGAGAAGAGCGACTGGCGGTCACGATCGTCGGCGTTCACCGGCGAGACCTTCCGGCACAATCTCGCCGTCGTCGACCGGCTCAAGGAATTCGCGGCGGGCAAGGGAATCTCCGTCAGTCAACTGGCGATCGCGTGGACGCTCGCCCAGCCGGGTGTGCACGTCGCGATCGTGGGCGCGCGGAAGGCGGCCAACATCGAGGCCAGTCTCGCCGCCGCCGGCATCGACCTGACCACGGACGATCTCGCGGAGATCGATCGGCTCACCGCCGACGCCGTTCTCGTGTCGGGCGCGAGCCCCGAAGGTGTCGCCTAAAGCTTGAATTCGGTACCGTCCAAGGGAAGCGAGGCGCCGCCGTTCAGTACGGCGGCGTGTTCGGGCGACGCGGGATCGAGCACCGGGTTCGTGTTGTTCAGGTGGGTGTACGCCCACCGAGGGCCGGGCCGGAGCTTCGCCAGGCTGCCGGTGATCGGAAGATGACCCATAGCCAGCTGAGCGCCGGCTTCGGCCGCGGCGGCGTCCGACATCTCATCCGGCGCGTGGAAGGTCCCGTCCAGCAGTACCAGTCCGGCATCGCGGGTGAAGTCGTCGAATCCGTCCGGCCAGCTCTTCAAACAAGGCGCGTAAACGAAAACGCCGCCGGTCCGGACGTCTTCGATCCGGTACGCCACCACCCATGGACCGTCCTCAGTGGACGAACGGGCGTACTTCGGCCGCTTGTCGCTCACGGGAAGCACGCTCACCCGCAGCCCGTCGATGGCGACCTTCGACGACGGCAGCCAGTCCCAGCCGCCGTATCCGTCGATGATCGACCGCGCGGGGAACTGCTCGGACAAGGCGCCGAGCACGGCGTCCGGTGCCCACACGGGCAGGCCGCCCGCTTCCCGCAGAAGAAGCAGGCCGAGTGAATGGTCGAGTTCGGCGTCGGTCAGCAGCACTCCGCGCAGCGGGATCTCCCTCGGCCCCGGCCCGGCGCGCAGCGGTGGGGTGGCGAGGATCTGCGCGCGGATGTCCGGTGACACGTTGAGCAGGTACCAGCCCTCGCCGTCCGCGCTCACCGCCACGCAGTCCTGTGTCCGCGGCGGCGCGTCCGACACGCACAGGGCGCAGGCGCAGTTCCACTGCGGGAAACCGCCGCCCGCCGCGGTGCCGAGCAGGATCACCCTCATCGTGCCGTCCGCATCACGAGTTCGTCCGTTTTCGCCTGTGTGGCGAGGATGAGGTCGACGACCTTTCGATGCGGGGAACGTGAGCACACCGGATCCGTCGCCGACGCGTCACCGGTGAGCTGGAACGCCTGGCAGCGGCAGCCGCCGAAGTCGATCGCGCGCCGTTCGCAGGTGCCGCAGGTGTCCGGCATCCAGTCCTCGCCGCGGTAGGCGTTGAAGGAACCGGATTCGTACCAGATCCACGCCAGCGGCTTGTCCCGCACGTTGTCGAATGCCAGCGTCTCGATCGCCGCCGAGGCGGGACACGGCAGCACGTTCCCGTCCGGCGCCACGGTCAGTTGCCGCGCGCCCCAGCCGTACATGCACGGTTTCGGGTACTTCTCGTAGTAGTCGGCGACGACGTAGATGATCTCCATGCGGCCACGAAGGCGTTCGGTGGCCGCGCGCACGATCGGCTCGGCCTCGTCGAGCTGGCGCCGGGTCGGCATCAGGGCGTCACGGTTGCGCAGGGCCCAGCCGTAGTACTGCGTGTTGGCCAGTTCGAGCCGGTCCGCGCCCATTTCCTCGGCCAGGTCGATGATCCCGGCGAGCTGATCGTGGTTCTGCCGGTGCAGGACGACGTTCACCGAAAGCGGCAGTCCGGCCTTCTTGATCAGTGCGGCGGCGACCAGCTTATGGTCGTGTGCCCGCGCTCCGGCGAGCCGGTCCGCGCGTTCGGCGGTCGCGCCCTGGACGGACAGCTGGATATGCGCGATGCCGCGCTCGACGAGATCGTCCAATCTGGACTCCGTCAGTCCGAGCCCGGACGTCACCAGATTGACGTAGCACCCCAGTTTCGTGGCGTGTTCGACCAGGATGGGCAGATCCGGCCTGGCGAGCGGTTCGCCGCCGGACATGTGCACCTGGAGCACGCCGAGTTCCCGCGCCTGGGTGAGCACGGACCGCCATTCCTCTGTGGACAGTTCGCCGTCACGGGCGATCAGCTCGACCGGATTCGAGCAATACGGGCAATGCAGCGGGCAGCGATGGGTCAGCTCGGCCAGCATGCCCAGTGGCGGCGCCGCGGTTTTCAGGTCCATTCGACGATCCGCCGTTCTCCCAGCCGGGACAGGACGTCCAGGATCTCTTCCTCGCGCACACCGGTGTAGCGTTCGCGCAACGCCGAAGCGATTCCCGCCACGTCCACGACGCCGTCGCAGAGGGAAAGCACGGCCGCGGCGGTCGGATTCGGGACGAGCACACCCTCGGGGAACAGGAGGACGTGCGTTTCCCTGGTCTGGTCGTAACTCAGCCGGACTCCGCGCCGCAGCCGCGGCACCGAGCCCGGTTCGAGGACGGTCATCACTGCTCCTTGGCCGCGGCGCGCTCGATGGCGTCGAGCATCGACCAGAGCACGTCGGTCTTGAACGACAGCGCGGCGATCGCCTTCTCCTGCTGCTCGCGGGTGACGGCGTGCCGCACGACGATGTCGAGCGTCCCCTTGCCCTCACCGGACACCTTGTCGATGCGATTCGTGAAATAGGCCAGATCCTCCGGCGCGATCCACGAATAGTTCGCCAGCATGTCGGCGACTCGCCGCTGCATGAGATGGCCGGCGAACATTTCGGTCAGCCCCGAGGCGACCGCTTCGAGCCAGGGTTTCGTGCGGGCGAAATTCACGTAGGCGTCGACGGCGAACCGGACGCCGGGGGCGACGTGCCGCTGATCGAGAACCTCTTCGCGGTCGAGCCCGACCGCGGCGCACAACCGGAGCCATCGCTCGATTCCGCCGTCTCCGGCCTTCGTCCCGTCGTGGTAGACGATGCGGTCGAGCCATTCCCGGCGGATCTCCGGCAACGGGCAGTTGCTGATGATCGCCGCGTCCTTCTGCGGGAGAACGCACTGGTAGTACCAGCGATTCGCGGCCCAGATCTTCAGCTCGCGCGCGGACAGGTCGCCTTCGTGCATCCGCACGTGGAACGGGTGGGTGCCCCAATAGCGGTCCGAAAGCCCGCGCAACGCCGCGATGAACTCCGACGACGACATGAGGGACACCGTGCAGCCTCCGGGTGTTCGCTGATCGGGACGGCGGCGGTGGTGGGGGACGGCCCCCACCACCGGATGCGGATTCAGTCCTCCATGCGGGCCGCGTAGGCGGTGACCTCCATGGGGGTCTCGTACTCGACGAAGTCGGGGGTGGTCCATTCCTCGATCATTTCCGCTCCTAACGTCCACATGGGATCGAACAGGGCCGAGCCACCGTCACCCTAGAAGCGCGTCGCCGATTCTGACCAGACGTAAGGACCGACTTCCGGCGGTATTTTGTAAAGTTTCCTACCTATGGCCGATCGACCGGGGCGGGCCGTCACGCTCGGCGCACACAACGGTTAACGGCCGGTGGGTCCGATAGCCCGTCCAGTGGTGTCCGTTTCGTTCCGTTGTGTGTTTCTATCCAACTCGACGGGTGCACCCCGACCACCCGCCTACCGCCGCCATCCGAGCTCCAGGGGTGTAGCTGAAGGAGGCGTCCCATGTCCTTACGTCGTACTCTCGCCGTCACGTTCGCCGCGGCGACGGCCGTGTCGATCGCGGCCGTCCCGGCGGCCGCCGAAGCGCCGTCGATCCAGGCGATCAGACAGCTCGCGAGCGGCCTCAACCAAGCCTGGTCGATCGATTTCCTGCCCGACGGCACCGGTGTCTTCACGCAGAAGGACGCCAGGACGATCAGCAAGATCGACAAGGCGGGCAAGGTCACCACGGTCCAGACCGTCCCCGGGGTGAGCGTCACCGCGGAGGCCGGTCTGCTCGGCATCGCCGTCTCGCCGAATTACGCCACCGACGAGACGGTCTTCATCTACTACACGACCAGTTCCGACAACCGCATCGCCAAGCTGAAGCTGGGCCAGGCACCGACGCCGATCGTCACCGGCATCCCGCGCGGTTCGCAGTACCACCACGGCGGGCGGATCAGGTTCGGCCCGGACGGCTACCTCTACGCGGGTACCGGCGACGGCCAGAACGGCGCCAACGCGCAGAACAAGAACTCGCTCGGCGGCAAGGTCCTGCGGGTCACCACCGACGGCGCGGCCGCGCCCGGCAACCCGTTCAACAGCCGCGTCTACTCCTACGGCCACCGCAACGTCCAGGGCCTGACCTGGGCGAACGGCCAGCTGTACGTTTCCGACATCGGCGCCAACCGGCTCGACGAGCTGAACAAGATCGAGCCCGGCAAGAACTACGGCTGGCCGACCTGCGAGGGCCCGTGCAACACGGCCGGGATGACCAACCCGGTCAAGTCCTGGCCGACGTCCTCGGCGACGCCGAGCGGGCTCGCGGCCTACAAGGGCTCGCTGTACATGGCTTCGCTGAAGGGCGGCACGTACAAGCTCGACCTGAACGGCAACGGCGGCAAGCTCTGGACCAACCTCGGCCGCACTCGCGACGCGACCGCCGGCCCGGACGGCCAGCTGTACACGATCACCCCTGGCGCCATCTACGTCTCCGACGGCAGCTGACCCCGGCGCGTTCAGTCCTCTGGATACAGCCGTCCAGAGGACTGGACGCGGGGCGGGGAGACCGCGTGTTCGAGTTCGGCGAGCGCGGTGTCCAGGTGGGTCAGGATGCGCTGCAGATGCGGCACGCTCCGGCGGCAGCCGGTGATGCCGAAGTCCAGGTTGTCCCCGTTGCTGGTCAGCGTGATGTTCAGCGCCTGCCCGTCCAGCAGTACCGACGCCGGGTAGATGCCGTCGAGCGCCGCGCCGTTCCAGTACATCTGCTTGCGCGGCCCCGGCACGTTGGAGATCACCAGGTTGAACGGCGGTTTCGTGTTGTTCACGAAACCCGGGATCGGGGACACGCCGAGCTGGGCGACGTTGATGCCCGACAGCAGCAGCGTCTGCAGCGGGGTCAGCTCCGAGAAGAGCTTCTTGCCGTTCCGCATGGACGCGTTGATCGTGGCCAGCCGGGCGGCCGGATCGGTCAGATGGGTGGCGAGGTTGCACAGCAGCGCGCCGATGTTGTTCCCCGACGCGTCCCCACTGTCCTTGCGCCGCAAGGAAACCGGGACCATCGCGGTCAGGGGCGCGTCGGGGAGCGCGTTCTGTTCCATCAGGTAGTCCCGCAGCGCGCCCGAGCACATCGCGAGGACGACGTCGTTGCGCGACACCCCGGCGGCGGTCGCCACCCTGCGCACGCGGTCCAGCGACCACGACTGCGCGGCGAACCGGCGGGCCCCGCCGATCGGAACGTTGAACATCGTCTTCGGCGCCTGTGACGGCAGCGTGAGCGTGTGCTCCTGGAACGCCTCCCGTGCCACCTTCATCGCGGCGGGCGCGATGCCGGCGAGCTGGTTCACCGTCTTGCCGAAGGTGCTGAACACCGAGGGCGACGCCTTGCCGTTGCGGGCGCCGTCCGGTTTGGCGCGGCGCCCCCACGGCGGCGGGCAGTCGAGGTCGAACGGGTCGTCCGACAGCGTGCCCTGAAGGTGCCGCAGTGCCGAGACGCCGTCCATCAGCGCGTGGTGGATCTTGCTGTAGATCGCGAACCGGCCGTCCTGCAGGCCCTCGACCAGGTGGATCTCCCACAGCGGACGGTGCCGGTCGAGCAGGGTGCTGTGCCAGCGGCCGGTCAGCTCCAGCAGCTCGCGGATCCGGCCGGGCTGGGGCAGCGCCGAATGCCGGAAGTGGTAGTCGAGTTCGAGATCGTTGTCGGTCGCCCACGCGACGTGCCCCGCGGTGTTGACCGGCCGGGCGGGACGGCGCCGGAACACCGAGCGCATGTTGTCGGACTCGAGCATGCTCTTGCGGATGTCACGCAGATAGTCGGGGCCCGCGCCCTCGGGTTTCTTGAACAGCTGCAGTCCGCCGACGTGCATCGGATGTTCGCGCGTTTCCACGAGAAGGAACATCGAATCGGTCACGGGCATGAACGGCATCGTCGGACCACCTTCCGCGCGGCGGCGTGCGAGCACGCCGGGTGCCAGAGTCTACGCACACCGAAACCACCTTCTCACGCTTTAGGGTGGCTCACATGACGATCCCGACCGATCCGCAGACGGGTGAGTTCCGTCGGTCCGCCAACCATTTCGACGCGCGTGTCACCGCCGACGGCCGCGACGGCTGGCCGGTGGAGGCGGGGAGATACCGGCTGGTGGTCAGCCGGGCCTGTCCCTGGGCCGGCCGCGCCCTGGTCGTCCGGCGGCTGCTCGGCCTCGAGTCCGCGCTGAGCGTGGCCGTGGCCGACCCGATCCAGGACGAGAAGAGCTGGCGGTTCACCCTCGATCCCGATGACCGGGATCCGGTGCTCGGCATCAAGTACCTGGCCGAGGCCTATCACGCGGCCGATCCGCACTACATGGGCGGGATCAGCGTTCCGGCCATTGTGGACATTCCGAGCAAACGGCTGGTGAGTAACGACTATCCGCGGATCACCCTAGATCTGTCCACCGAATGGACCAGCCTCCACCGGCCTGGCGCGCCCGACCTCTACCCAGAGCGACTTCGCGGCGAGATCGACGACGTCAACGTGGGCGTCCACGCGGATGTCAACGCCGCCGTCTACCAAGCCGGGTTCGCGACCAGACAGGCCGCGTACGAGGACGCTTACACCCGGCTCTTCGCCATGCTGGACGTGCTTTCCGAGCGGCTGGAAAAGCAGCGCTACCTCGTCGGTGACACGATCACCGAAGCGGACATCCGGTTGTTCACCACGCTCGTCCGCTTCGACGCCGTCTACCACGGGCACTTCAAGTGCAACCGGAACAAACTGACCGAAATGCCGGTGCTGTGGGCCTACGCCCGCGACCTCTTCCAAACGCCGGGCTTCGGTGACACCGTCGACTTCGACCACATCAAGCGGCACTACCACGCGGTGCACGAGCAGGTGAACCCGACGCGGATCGTCCCTTTGGGACCGGACCTGTCCGGCTGGACGACGCCGCACCACCGGGAGCAGCTGGGCGGGCGCCCGTTCGGCGACGGCACGCCGCCGGGACCGCCGCCCGAGGACGAACGGATCGGGGACCCGCATGGAGCCACTTCCTGAACGCGCCGACGTCGTCGTGATCGGCGGCGGCATCATCGGGGTCAGCTGCGCATACCGGCTGGCCGCCGCCGGGGTCTCGGTCCTGCTGCTCGAACGCGACATCCTGGGCGCGGGCTCGACGGCGAAGGCGGCGGGCGGGATCCGGTCCTCGTTCACCACCCGGGTCAACATCGAGATCGGGCTGCGCGGGCTGGCCGAGTACGCCTCCTTCGCCGAGACGTACGGGACGGAGATCGACTTCCGCCGCGACGGCTACCTGTACCTGGTCACCGACCCCGCGGACCTGCCCGAATTCGAACGCTGCGCAGAACTGCAGAACTCGTACGGCGTTCGCAGCCGTCTCGTCGAGCCCGCCGAAGCGCGGCGGCTCTCCCCGCTGATCGACACCGAGGGCGTCGTCGCGGCGCTGTGGTCGCCGGACGACGCCAAGGCGACCCCGGACTCCGCCGTCCAGGGTTACGCGCGGGCGGCCCGCGGGCAAGGTGCGGTGCTCAGGACCGGTGTCGAGGTGGTCGGGATCGAACGCGACGGCGACGAGATCACCGGCGTCCGGACCGGTGCCGGTTTCGTGCGGACGGAAGCGGTGGTCTGCGCGGCGGGCGCGTGGTCGGGCCGGATCGGGGAACTCGCCGGTGTCGACCTTCCGGTGCGGCCGTACCGGCGGCAGGTCGTGTTCACCGGCCCGGTCGCGGAGCTGCCCGGATCCGTGCCGCTGACCATCGAGATGCCGTCCGCCTTCTACTTCCATCGCGAGGGTCTCGGCCTGGCGATGTCCTTCTGCGACGGTGACGGCGACCCCGGCTTCGACACCCGCTATCAGCCGGGCGAGTGGCTGCCGAAACTCGCCGAGATCGCCGCGCGCCGGGTGCCCGCGGTGCTCGACGCGGGGATCCGCGGCGGCTGGGCCGGGCTGTACGAGGTCACCCCCGACCGCAACCAGATCGTGGGGGAAAGCGTCCACCTGTCGCGGTTCTTCTACGCCACCGGCTTTTCCGGGCACGGGTTCCAGATGGGCCCGGCGGTGGGGGAGCTCGTGCGGGACCTCTACCTGGGGCGGGTCCCGGCCATCGACATCAGCGGGCTCGACGTCCGCCGGTTCGCCGGCGACCGGGCCGTGACGAGGGAGCACAACATTGTCTGAGTTCGTCGAAGTCACCACCGAAGCCGAGCTGCGCGAGATCCTGCCGCCGCCGCTGGAACGGACCGCGAACAAGGCGCGCCCGAAGCTGCACGAGATGGACCGCCAGTGGCTCGCGGAGTCACCGTTCGTGCTGATCGCGACGTCGGCGGCCGACGGCACCTGCGACGTCTCGCCGAAGGGCGACCCGGCCGGGTTCACCCTGGTACTGGACGACACGCGGATCGCCATCCCGGAGCGCCCCGGCAACCGGCGCGCCGACGGGTTCCGCAACGTGCTGTCGAATCCGCACGTCGGGCTGATCTACCTGATCCCCGGCCGCGGCGACACGCTGCGGATCAACGGCCGCGCGCGGCTCGTGCGGGAGGCACCGTTCTTCGACGACATGGTCGTGAAGGGCAACCGGCCGAAGCTCGCGCTGGTCGTCGACATCGACGAGATCTTCCACCACTGCCAGAAGGCGTTCATGCGGTCGAAGCTGTGGTCGCCGGAGAGCTGGGCGCCCGGCGCGCTGCCGTCGCGGGCGGCGATCGCGAAGACCTTCGAACGGCCGGACGACAGCATGGCCGACCTGGAGGCTTACTACGCCCCTGCCGCCTACTCGGCCGGTCTGTACTGAAGCCAGTTGCGCGTGAAGGCCCCCTTCCCTCGGCTCAGCCGAGGGAAGGGGGCCTTCACGCGCAGTGATTGGTTGCTGGATCGTTGAACGATCTGGCACTATCGGCGGGGTGCCTGCACCCACCGGAGCCCAGCATCTCGCCGACGCGCTGACCGCTCTGGGGACCGAAGTCGTCTTCGGTCTCCCCGGGGTGCACAACCTGCCGTTATGGGAGGCGCTGGCCGATACGGACATCCGGCTCGTCGGGGTCCGGCACGAGCAGACGGCGGGGTACGCCGCCGACGGGTACGCCCGCGCGACGGGGAAGCTCGGCGTCGCGCTGGTGACCACGGGGCCCGGAGCGGCGAACACGCTCGCCGCCGTCGGCGAGGCCATGGCGTCGGCGGCGCCGGTGCTGATCATCGCCACCGACATCCCGTCCACGCTGCGGCGGCCGGGCGTGGTCCGCGGCGTGCTGCACGAGACGTCGGACCAGCAGGCGATGTTCGCGCCGGTCACCAAGGCAGGCTTCACCGTCACGAGCGCCGACCAGGTCGCCGCCACCCTCCACCGCGCGGCCCGGCTCGCGCTCCAGCCGCAGAGCGGGCCGGTGTACCTCGGCATCCCCGCCGACTTCCTGTCGGAGCGGACACCCGCGCGCCGCCCGCCGCGGTCGCACGCCCGGCCGTCCGAGATCCCGGACCTCACCGAGGCCGAGGCGCTCCTGGCCACCGCCGACCGGCCGCTGATCTGGGCGGGCGGTGGCGCGCTGCGCGCCGAGGCGGGTGAGGCGATCGGGAAGCTCGCCGAACGGCTGGCCGCGCCGGTGCTCACCACGTTCGGCGCTCGCGGGCTCCTGCCGGTCGATCATCCCTGTCTCGCCCCGAATCCGGTGCACGCGCCCGAGGTCGGCGCGCTGTGGGACGAGGCCGACGTCGTCCTCGCGATCGGCACCGACTTCGACGGGCTGATGACCCAGAACTGGCTGATGCCGCAGCCGAAGAAGCTCATCGCGATCAACGTCGACCCGGACGACGCGGCCAAGAACTACCCGCCGGACATCACCCTGGTCGGCGACGCCCGGGTGCTCGTCGAGGCGCTGAAAGTCGAGGAACGGGCGGGTATCGCGGCACTCGTCGGCAGGCTCGCCAAGGTCTCCGCCCGGGTCCGGCGGCGGATCAAGGAGGAGGAACCGCAGGCGGCGGATCTGCTGTCCACTTTGGACGAGGTGCTGCCGCAGGACGCGGTCGTGGTCGCGGACATGTGCGTGGCCGGGTACTGGATCGGCGGGTTCCATCGCGTCCGCGCGCCCCGCAAGCTCGCGTACCCGATGGGCTGGGGCACCCTCGGCTACGGTTTCCCCGCCGCGCTCGGCGCGAGCGCCGCGGGCGTCGGCCGCGCGATCTGCGTCAGCGGTGACGGCGGTTTCCTGTTCGGCTGCGGCGATCTGCACACGCTCGCGCAGGAACAGCTGCCGGTCACGGTGATCCTCGTCGACGACGGCGGCTACGGGATGCTCCGCTACGACCAGGATCGCGCGGGGCTGCCACGCCGGGGGGTGGACTGGGACAGTCCTGATTTCGTCGGCCTGGCGAGGGCTTTCGGCGTACACGCGGACCGTGTTTCCGGATTCGGGCGCGCGTTCCGGCGGCTGCTCGGCGAATTCGTCGAGTCCGACGAGCCCAACGTGCTGGTCGTGCGCGCGAAGATGGCTCCGCCGCTCAACACCTCGCCGCGCTGGTACCGCAAGGAATCCCCGTGACCGGGCTCCGGGTCGGCGTGGACATCGGCGGCACGTTCACCGATCTCTGCGTACTCGACGAGACCGGTATCGTGGCGGTCGGCAAGGTGCTGACCACGCACGACGAACCCGCCCGGGCGGTCGAAGAAGGCCTCCAGAGGACACTCGCGGACGCCGGGCTGGACGTGGGCGACGTCGAGCAGTTCGTGCACGGTACGACACTGGTCACGAACGCGCTGATCGAACGCAAGGGAGCACGCACCGCCCTGCTGGCGACGGCCGGTTTCCGCGACGTGCTGGAGATGCGGCGCGAGCACCGGTACGAACTGTACGATCTGCTCATCGAATTGCCGGCGCCACTGGTGCCACGGCACCTGCGGTTCGACGTCCCTGAACGGATCCTCGCCGACGGTACCGTCCACACAGGACTGGACGAGGAGTACGTCGCGCGGCTCGGCCGGGAGCTCGACGCCCGGGGGATCGACGCGGTGGCGATCTGTTTCCTGCACGCCTTCACGAATCCCGCGCACGAAAGGCGGGCGGCCGAGGTGCTGCGGGAGGTCGCGCCCCGGTTGCGGGTCGCGCTCTCCAGCGAGGTCGTCCCCGAGATCCGCGAGTTCGAACGCATGTCGACCACGGTCGGCTGCGTCTACGTCCAGGACCTCACCGAACGTTACCTGCGTGACCTGGAAAGACGCCTGCACGAGGCCGGGGTGCGGCCGTCACCGCACATCATGCTGTCCAACGGCGGGATCGCGACCGTCGACACCGCCGCGCGCTACCCGATCCGCATCCTCGAATCCGGGCCGGCCGGCGGGGCGCTGGCCGCGTCCGCGATCGGGTCCGCGGCGGGGATCGACGATCTGCTGGCCTTCGACATGGGCGGCACGACGGCGAAATTGTGCCTGATCTCCGATGGCGCGCCGCTGGTGACGCACGAGTTCGAAGTGGACCGGAAGTACCGGCTGCTGCCGGGATCCGGGCTGCCGGTCAAGGTACCGGTCACGGACATGATCGAGATCGGCGTCGGCGGCGGTTCGATCGCGCGGATCGACGCGCTCGGGCTGCTCACCGTCGGTCCGGATTCGGCGGGGTCCGAGCCCGGCCCGGTCTGTTACGGCCGAGGTGGCACCGAGCCGACCGTGACGGACGCCGACCTCGTGCTCGGCTATCTGGATCCGGGGTATTTCCTCGGGGGCGGAATGACTCTGGATCTCGACGGCGCGCGCGAGGCGATCCGCTCGAAGATCGCCGGGCCGCTCGGCGTCAGCGTCGAAGAGGCCGCTTGGGGCATCCACACCAGTGTCAACGAGGACATGGCCAACGCCGCCCGGGTCCACGCCGTCGAGCGGGGCAAAGATCCGGCGAAGCTGCCGATGTTCACTTTCGGCGGCGCCGGTCCGGTGCACGGCGTCGGGGTGGCGCGGGCGCTCGGCGCGCCCGAGGTGGTCGCGCCGCCGGCCGCCGGGGTGCTCAGCGCGGCGGGATTCCTCACCGCGCCACTGGCTTTCGACTTCGTGCGTTCGGCGCGCTCCGCGGTGCTCGACCTTTCCCAGGACCAGGTCGGCGCCCTGTTCGGAGAGATGGAGGCCGAGGGCGCGGAACTGCTGGAGAAGTCCGGCGTGGACGGTGCGGCGGTGACGCACCGCCGGATCGCCGAGATGCGGTACGCCGGGCAGGGCTACGAGATCCGGGTGCCGGTCGAGGGCGGGGACTGGCCGGGTTCGCTGATCGACGCGTTCACCGAGACCTATCGGACGCTGTATCGGCGGACCGGGCCGGATGTCGCGATCGAGGTGCTGAACTGGCGTGTCGTCTCCAGCGGCCCGGCGCCCGAGGTCACGCTGAAACTCGCGGGCACCGAGGCCGAGGGCGACGCGCGCAAAGGGAGCCGTCCCGCGTACTTCCCCGCCGAAGGTGGCTTTGCCGACACGGCGGTGTTCGACAGGTACCGGCTCAAGCCGGGTGATCGCGTCGAGGGTCCGGCCATCGTGGAGGAGCGGGAGTCCACTGTGGTCGTTCCACCGGGGGCGCGCTGTGTCGTCCGCGAAGACGCCGGCCTGGTGGTGACGGTATGAGCGTCGACCCGATCCTGGTGGGGGTGCTGGGAAACCGGCTGCACTCCATCCTGGCCGAACAGCAGAACGCGCTCGTCAACACGGCGTTCTCGTCCGTGGTGCGGGAATCGCTCGACCTCGCCTGCGCGGTGTTCGACTCCCGCGGTGAGATGATCGGCCAGTCCGTCGGCGGGACGCCCGGCCACATCAACGCGATGGCCACCGGGATGCACCATTTCGTCGCCGCGTACCCGCCGGAGGCGCTGGAACCCGGCGACGTCCTGCTCACCAACGACCCCTGGCAGACGGCCGGGCAGATCAACGACATCACCGTCGCGACGCCGGTGTTCCTGCGGGGACGGCTGGTCGCGTGGTTCGCCTCCTGCTGCCACGCCCCGGACATCGGCGGGCGCCTGGTCTCCGCCGAGGCCAGTGAGGTCTTCGAGGAGGGCCTGCGCCTGCCGATCATGAAGTTCCTCCGCGCGGGCGAGGTCAACGCGGACCTCGAACTGCTGATCCGCGCGAACGTCCGGACCCCGGAGGAGACCATCGGAGACCTGTACGCGCAGGTCACCGGGAACGAGGTCGGAGCCGCCGGCCTGGTGCGGCTGCTGGAGGAGTTCGGCCTCGATTCGCTCGACGACGTCGCCGCGGAGATCATGAACCGCTCCGAGCGGGCGCTGCGCGACGCGCTGGCGAAACTGCCGGACGGCCGATACACCAGCGAGCTGGTGACCGACGGATTCGACGACGAAGAGGTCGTCCTCAAGGTCGCCGTGACCATCGAAGGCGAGGACATCCACCTCGATTTCGCCGGTTCGTCGCCGCAGAGCCGCCGCGGGATCAACGTCGTCCTGAACTACACCAGGGCGTACGCGTCGTTCGCGGTCAAGGCCGCCATTTCGCCGGAGGTGCCGCACAACGCGGGTTCGTTCAGGCCGGTGCACGTCACCGCGCCGGAAGGCTCGGTGCTCAACTGCAGGCCGCCCGCGCCGGTCGCGTCGCGGCACCTGATCGGGCACTTCCTGCCTTCACTGCTGATCACCGCCCTGCACGAAGCCCTGCCCGGCAACGCCTTGGCGCACAGCGCGGACGCGTTGTGGATGACGATCTGGCGCGGCACCGACGCCGAGGGCCGGGAATTCATGCTCAACGTCTTCCAGACCGGCGGGATCGGCGCGAGGTCCACAAAGGACGGACTGAACACCACCGGGTTCCCGAGCGGCCTGCGGTCCACGCCGACCGAGGTCATCGAGACCATGGCGCCGGTGATCCAGCGTGAACGTGTGCTGCGCACGGATTCCGGCGGCGCCGGGCGGTGGCGCGGCGGCCTCGGCCAGCGCACCACCATGGCCGCTCGCGGCGAGATCTCGTGGAGTGTCAACGGGAACGTCGACCGGGTACACCGACCGGCGTCCGGTGTGGACTCGGGACACGACGGCGCGGTCGGCCGGTTCGAGTCGGCCCGCGGTCCCTTGCCGCCGAAGAGCCGGGTGAACCTGCGGCCGGACGACGTGGTGAACGTGATCCTCCCGGGCGGCGGAGGTTACGGCGACCCCCATGAGCGCGATCCGGACGCCGTGCTCGCCGACGTCGTCGACGGCTACGTCTCGGTGGAAGCGGCGCGCGAACTGTACGGCGTCGAAGTCACCTATCACGGAGAACCCGGGGCGCTGGTGCGCCTTCCGGAGGACTACACAGCGGTTTCGTCGAGAGGGAAGAGATGAGCATGGGTCGGCTGGCCGGCAAGGTCGCGGTGGTCTTCGGCGGCGCGAGGGGTATCGGCCTCGCCACCGTGAAGGAGTTCGTCGCCGAGGGCGCGACCGTGTTCTCCAGTGACATCCGTGAACCCGCGGAAGCCGTCGAAGGTGCCCGTCACTCCCTTGTGGACGCCACCGACGAAGGACAGGTCGACGCGTTCGTGCGCGGTGTGGCCGCCGAGACCGGCCGGATCGACGTGCTGTTCAACAACGTCGGCATCCACCTCGGGAAACCGCTGGTGGACACCACGCTTGCGGAGTTCGACAACATCTTCGCGCTGAATGTGCGCGCGGCCTTCCTCGGTACGCGGGCGGTGCTGCCGCACATGATCGCGAACAAGGCGGGCAGCATCGTCACGACGTCGTCCAACGGCGGGGTGATGGGCCGCCCCGGCGACCCGGTGTACAACGCCACCAAGCACGCGCTGGTCGGCCTGACGAAGTCGATCGCCGTCGCGCACGCGCATCAGGGCATCCGGGCGAACACGGTCAACCCGGGCGCGATCGACACGGACATGCTGCGCGGCACACTCGCCTCTCCGGATGACTTCGAAGCCAAGCAACACCAGCTGACCGCGAGCACACCGGCGGCGCGGGTCGGCGAGGCGTGGGAGGTCGCGAAAGCGGTGGTCTTCCTGGCCAGTGACGAATCCCGGTTCGTCAACGGGGTCGCCCTCCCGATCGACGGCGCCAAGGCGGCCGGCGCCATGCCGGGCAACCGGTACAGTCTCGACTTCGAACTCGGTGTCAGGTAGCGCCATGTCCACATCTGCCGCAGAGGAGACACTGGCCAGCGACAGACCCTTGCTCGAACGGAGCGGAACGGCGGAACGGGTCGCCGAGATCCTGCGCCAGCGCATCACCGAAGGCGTCTTCCCGCCGGGGTCGAGGCTTTCGGAACCGTCGATCAGCGCCGCGCTGGGCGTCTCGCGCAACACCCTGCGCGAGTCCTTCCAACTTCTGGCGCACGAACGGCTCGCGGTGCACGAACTCAACCGCGGCGTGTTCGTGCGGGAGCTGACGGCGCAGGACATCTCGGATCTCTACGTGATGAGGCGGGTCACCGAATGCGGTGCGCTGCGCCGCGCGGCCGAACTCTCCACTGTGGACCTTTCGGCGATCTCGGACGCGGTGCGGGACGGCCGTGCCGCGGCCGACGAAGGCGACTGGCAAGCCGTCGGGACCGCGAGCATCGCGTTCCACCAGGCGGTGGGCGACCTGGCGGGGAGCGAGCGGGTCAGCACGACGATGCGCCAGGTGCTGGCGGAGACGCGGCTCTTCTTCGTGCTGGCGGAGAACACCCGCGCGTTCTTCGAGCCGTTCTTGGAACGGCACGAGCGGATCCTGCGGGATCTGGAGCGAGAGCGGTTCGGGCCCGCTGAGACGGCGCTGGAGAAGTACCTGCGGGATGCGGAGAAGCAGCTTCTGGCGGCTTACGACCGTCGGGAGTCGTGAGGCGCTTCGGGCGTGATGCGAAAGCCACTTTCGCAACGTTGAAGGTTGCGAAAGTGGCTTTCGCAACGTCAGCGGTCTGCCCAGGTGGTCCGGGCGCGTGTCGCGAAAGCCACTTTCGAGACGTGTGATGTCCCGAAAGTGGCTTTCGCGACACGAACGGCGACGGGGCCGACAGACCGGACAGATCCGAAGCGCGAACTGTGCACGATGGAGTGTTCGCGTTCCGGCCGGATCCGGGTGAGGATGGGGGCACGAGCACGAGGAGGAAGATCATGGTTTCGTCGGCGTCCGCGCGCAATCCGCTGTGGCACCCCTTCGCGGACATGGGAGCGGTCGACGGCGACCGGCTCGTCATCACCAGCGGCGAGGGTTCCTACGTCTGGGACGACGAGGGCAGGCGGTACTTCGACGCGACGGCATCGCTCTGGTACGCGAACTTCGGGCACGGGCGCGAGGAGATCGCGCAGGCCGTCGCGGACCAGTTGCGGACGCTCGATTCGTACAACCTGTTCGGCTACAACGCCAACGAGCCCGCGCTGAAGCTCGCCGAGCGGGTCTCCGCGCTGGCCCCCGAACCGGGTTCGAAGGTGTTCTTCGGTTCGGGCGGCGGTGACGTCGTCGACACCGCGGTCAAGATCGCCCGTTCGTATTTCGCGCACACCGGGCGCCCGGAGAAGGTGCACGTCATCGGCCGGGTGCAGGGCTACCACGGCACCCACGGTTTCGGCACGGCCGTCGGCGGTATCGCGGCCAACGCGGCGGGTTTCGGGCCGCTGCCGGGCGACATCTCGCACGTGCCCTACGACAGTGCCGAAGCGCTCGAAGCGGAGATCCTGCGGGTCGGCCCGGAGCGGGTCGCGGCGTTCTTCTGCGAACCGGTGATCGGCGCGGGCGGCGTGCTGCTTCCCCTGGACGGATACATCGAGCGGGTCGCCGAGATCTGCCGCGAGCACCACGTGCTGTTCGTCGCGGACTGTGTGATCGCCGCGTTCGGGCGGCTGGGTACCTGGTTCGGGATCGATCGGTGGGCCGTGAAACCGGACATGATCACGACCGCGAAAGGCATCACCGGCGGTACGATCCCGCTCGGCGCGCTGATCGTCGCGCCGAGGGTGGCCGAGCCGTTCTTCACCGGCGCGCCGGGTGCGCCGGTGCTGCGGCACGGCGCGACCTACGCCGGGCATCCGGTCGCGTGCGCCGCGGGGAACGCGACGCTGGACATCTACGAGCGCGACGGGCTCATCCCGCGCGGGCGGGAACTGGAGAAGCCGCTGGCGGACGCGCTTTCCGGGCTCGCTTCGCATCCGTTGGTGGCGGAGGTCCGGGCCGGGCTGGGCTTCCTCGGCGCGGTCGAGCTGAAGGCCGAAGTCGTCGAGGCGAACCCCGGCGCGGCGAACCGGCTGCAGCGGCTGGCGCGGGACGAGGGCGTCCTCGTACGGAACCTGGCCAAGGGGATCGCGGTGTCACCGCCGTTGATCGCCGGTGAAACCGAGCTCGAGCTGCTCGCGACGGCTTTGCCGCGTGCGCTGGACAAGCTCCCCTAGCCGCCGTCATCCCGCGGCGGCGGTCACCTGCGGCTGCCGTGGAAAGGCGTTCCGGTAGGCGCCCGGTGAGACACCGACCTGTTTGAGGAAGTGGTGGCGCAGGTTGTTCGCGGTGCCGAGACCGCTGAGCTCCGCGACCCTCTCCACCGGGAGGGCGGTCGATTCCAGCAGGCTCTGTGCCCGGGAAAGCCGCTGGGTCAGCAGCCACTGGAGCGGTGTCGTGCCGGTCGCCTGCTGGAGGCGCCGGTAGAAGGTCCGGCGGCTCATCATGGCGCGCCGGGCGAGGTCTTCGATCGTCAACGGCCGGTCGAGATGTGCCCTCGCCCAGTCGAGTACCGGCGCCAGCCCCTGATCGTCGGTGGCGGGAACGGAAAGATCGATGAACTGGGCCTGTCCGCCCGGCCGGTGCGCGGGCACGACCATCCGGCGGGCCAGCTGGTTGGCCACATGCGCCCCGAGGTCGCGCCGGACCAGATGCAGGCACAGGTCGAGGCCGGCGGTCATCCCGGCGCTGGTGAGCACGTCACCGTCGTCCACGTAGAGCACGGAGTCGTCGACCTCGATCTCAGGGAACCGCTCGGCCAGCTGTGCGGTGTGCATCCAGTGCGAGGTCGCCCGGCGGCCGTCGAGCAGCCCGGCCTCGGCGAGCGCGAAGGCGCCGGAGCACAGGGAGACCATCCGCGCGCCCGCGTCGTGGGCGCGCCGTAACGCGCTGATCAGCTCGGGCGAGACCGGCGCACCCTCGCTGAGGACCTCGTCCGGTACCGACGACACGATGACCGTCCCGGCGCCGACGATGTCGTCGAGCCGGTACGGGGTGCGCAGCGCGAACCCGGGAGTCGCTTCCGAGGCGCGGTCACCGGTCCCGCACAGCCGCAGGTCGTACCAGGGATCGGCGAGATCGGGCTGGGGCATCCCGAAGACGGTGGCGGGGATGCTCACCTCGTACAGATCCCAGAAGGCGATCCCGATCTCCTCGGGGACGACCAGGGCGACCGAACCAGCGCTCATGCCCACAGCCTATGGCACGAATTTGGTGCTTCCGGTCATCAGTGTCACTGGCAGCGGGAAGTGACCGCCACGAGGCTGGTCACATGAGTACGACACCTGAGCGAGTGGCCGTGATCGGCCTCGGCAACCTGGGCCATGCGCTGGCTGAAACCTTCTTGCGCCAAGGGATTTCCACGACCGTATGGAACCGCGACGCCGCCAAGGCGGACGCGCTCGTCGCGGCCGGCGCGACGACGGCGACGACTGCCGCGGAGGCGATCGCGGCGAGCGACCTCGTGCTCGTCGCGCTGCTCGATGCCGGCGTCACCCGGCAGGTCCTGACGACGGCGGGCGATGCCGTCGCCGGGCGCGCGCTGGTCAACGTCACTTCCGGCGGGCCGGAGGACGCACGGGAACTGGCCACCTGGGCGGCCGAACGCGGCGCGCAGTACCTGCACGGAGCCGTCTACGCGGTGCCGCAGACGATCGGCACCGCCGGATCGTCGATCAGCTACAGCGGTGACCAGGCTGTTCACCGGCGTTGGGAGGCGAAGCTGGATCTGTTGGGTAGAGGCACTTTCCTCGGCGCCGACGCCGGTCTCGCGTCGGGCTACGACGTCGCCATCCTGGCCGGGATGTACGGCATGATCGGCGGTTTCCTGCACGCCACGGCGATGGCGTCGGCGGCCGGGGTGCGCGCCACCGAGCTGACGCCGATGCTGCTTTCCTGGCTGGCGGACTCGTTCCCGGCGTTGACCACCTTCGCCGAGGAGATCGACCGCGGCGGATACGCCGGTGGCGAGTCCAGCCTGGCCATGAACCAGGCGGGGCTGAGCACGATCATCCGGGCCAGCCGGGAGCTGGCCGTTCCGGCGGACACCCTGCTCCCGATCAAGGACCTGATCGACCGGCAGATCGAGGCCGGACACGGCGCGGCCAGCCTCTCGCGCGCCGTCGAATCCTTCCGGAGTGCCGCATGAGCACGACGACCCGGGACTTCGGTGAGCTGGAAGCCGAGTTCGACAGCTACGTCGGAGCCATCAACTACGCCACGATGGTGACCGTCGATGCCGAGAACCGCCCGCGCACCCGGGTGCTCATCCCGGTGTGGGAGAAGGTCGACGGTCTTCCGCTCGGCTGGCTGGCGACCTTTCGGACACCGGTGAAGGCGGCCCATCTCGAGGGCAACCCGCACACCACATTCTCTTACTGGACACCGGGGAACAACTCGGTGGCGGTCGACGCGGTGGCCGTCTGGGACAACGAGCCCTCGGTCAAGGAGCATGTGTGGGACCTGTATCGCAAGACCAGCCCGCGCGGCGCCGGCTACCCTCTCGGCAATTTCTGGCAGGCCCCGTCGGATCCGCGGCTGCATGTGCTGCGCCTGACGCCGTGGCGGATCCAGGTGATCCGCGGCGCCGACCTGCGCAGCCGGATCTGGCGGAACCCGGAGCACCGAAAGTGACGGGCCTCGTGAGTGGTAAAGACGGTTCTAACCGTCTTTACCACTCACGAGGCCTTGACGCGCACGAGGGCCGCGCGCTCGGTCATGAAGGGCACAGCCGACGGGACCAGGTCCCTTCATGACACCCCCAGTGGCGGGCCCTCGCAGGCCCGCCTCAGGTGAGGCAGAGTTCGTTGCCCTCCGGGTCCGCGATGGTGATCCACTCCGCGGGCCCTTGCTTGCCGCGGTGCAGGAACGTCGCACCGCGCGCGGTCAGCCGCTCGAGCTCGGCCTCGATCTTGCCCGCCCCCACACGGATGTCGAGGTGCAGCCGGTTCTTGACCGTCTTTCCCTCGGGTACCAGCTGGAAGAGGAACCGCTGCCCGGTCTCCGGGTGGACGATCGCCGCACCGTCCTTCCACACCAGGACACCGTTGTGCGTGGTCGTCGCTTCCTCGGAGGCGTACCCCTTGGCGATCATCTCGCGGATGAACTCCTCGTTGCTCTCCTCGACCCGCCATCCGAGCATCTCCGCCCACCAGCCCGCGAGGTCGTGCGGATGAGCGGAGTCGACGGTCACCTGGAAGTCATACGCCATACCGGCACATTAACGACCCGCCCCGACAATTCCGGGCGGTCATGCCCGCTGACCACGGTGAACCGCCATTTGTCGACCCCGCCGCCGATGATCTCGGCGTAGCGCCGGGCGCCGTCCGCGTTGGCGAAGCGCACTTGCTGCCCGTTGGTGAGATGGGTGATCTTGACCGCCATCCGTGCCTCCCTGAAGTCCGGTGCCGGCCCGCGGAGCTTCCCCCTCCGGGGCCGGCGCCGACAGTAGAACACATGTTCGACGCCGGTCGCCAACCCAACCCCCCGGGCGGGTCATCGACGCATGGTCACCCGTGGCCACGCGTCCAGGCCGCGGGCGATTTCGTGGTCTCGGATGGCTCGCAGGCCCGTTGTGAGGCTCGCCTCGTCGAGCGTCGCGAAGCCGAGCCGGGCGTAGTACGGCGCGTTCCACGGCACCTCGGCGTACGTCGTCAGCGTCAGTCCGGCGAGTCCTTCGCGTGAAGCCCACTCCGCGGCGTGCTCGATCAGCCGCCGCCCGAGGCCACGGCGCGCGTGATCCGGACGGACGGACACCTGCTCGATGTGGCCGTGACCGTCGACGACCTCGGCGAGCAGGTACGCCACCGGCCCGTCGCCCGCGTCCCACACCCAGGCCCGGCCCTCGCGCTGGAACGCGGTGAGGTCCGCGATCGACGGCGGGTCGTCGTCGGCGATCGCGGCCATGCCGAGCGCGCGGAACGGTTCGCCCGCGGCCCGTTCGATGTCCTGGAGCACGGGAAGGTCTTCGGGAGTGGCGAGTCGGATCACGGATCGAGTTCTACCCCGCCGCGGCGCGGGGAGTGCGCGAATTACGGCCGGTTCCCGTGACTGGATGGACGGCTCGCGTGATCAGATGGACGACACG
Organism: Amycolatopsis sp. TNS106; assembly: GCF_019330265.1. Classification (NCBI taxonomy): domain Bacteria; kingdom Bacillati; phylum Actinomycetota; class Actinomycetes; order Pseudonocardiales; family Pseudonocardiaceae; genus Amycolatopsis; species Amycolatopsis sp. TNS106. The sequence goes on from NZ_CP024972.1 coordinate 7,859,923, forward strand.
CGCGGGGGCCGGGGTTCAGAGGGCGAACGACGAAACGGCGCGGTGGATCCTGCTCGCGTAGGACTGGAGCGCGACGATGGCCGCCCGTTTCGCGTCGTCGCCGATCCGGGTCGCGGGGGCGGCCAGGGTCAGCACCGCGGGCCGGTGCCCGGTGTTCGGGATCGGGACGGAACACGACCAGACGCCGTCGTCCAGTTCGCCCCAGCTGACCGCGAACCGGTTCGCGCCGGCGCGTTTGACCTCTTCCCGCACGCTCGGGCCGCGGCGCTGGACGATCGACGAAAGGCGCCGTTCGCGTTCGCCCTCCGGCAGCATGGCGAGCAGCATCTTGCCCGACGCGCCGGTGCCGAGCGGGACGGAATGCCCCGGCTGGAAGGTGAAACGCATCGCGCGTTCGCATTCGACGCGGTCCGCGCAGACCGCGGAATCGCCGAAATGCTGGAACAGCAGCACCGTCTCACCGAGGTCGCGGGCCGCCTCCTCCATCGCCGGACGGGCCAGCCTGGCGAGATCGTTGGCCAGTTGCGCGGCCCGTGCGAGCGGCATCACCTGGCTCGTCACGTGGTAGCGCCCCGTCCTGCCCTCCTCCAGGAGCTGGAGTTCCTTCAGCAGCGCGACATAGCGATAGGTCGTGGCCACCGGGGTGCCGATCCTCGCCGCGAGTTCGGCGACGCTCGCGTCCCAGCGGCGTTCGGAAAAGGAGAGCAGCAGTTGCAGTACTTTGCGCGAGCTGCTGGCCCCGGGGGTCCGTTTCGGTGGGGCGGTGTCCAGGGATCGTGCGGCAGGCGTCATCTCGACCTCTCGCCGGAGAATCACGAAGAGTCAAGAAACTAGCACATTGTGTGAATTGCGGACCAGGGTCTTTGGTCCATGAACAAGCGGACTTCTTGCTAGGTTCGGCCCATGGAAAAGCCATTGGCGGGCAAGATCGCATTGGTCGCCGGGGCGACCCGCGGGGCCGGGCGGGGAATAGCGGTCCAGCTGGGTGCCGCCGGCGCGACCGTTTACGTGACCGGCCGCAGTACCGGTTCCCGGCGGTCGGAAATGAATCGCCCGGAGACGATCGAGGAGACGGCGGCGCTCGTCGACGAAGCCGGCGGGCGCGGGATCGCGATCGGTGTGGACCATTTGGAGGCGGACCAGGTCCGCGAACTGGTCGAGCGGATCGACGCCGAACAGGGGGCGTTGGACGTGCTGGTCAACGACATCTACGGCGCGCCCATCGAGTGGGAGAAGACGGTCTGGGAGTCCACTTTGGACGTCGGGCTGCGGACGTTGCGGCTCGCCGTCGACACCCATGCGATCACCAGCCATTTCGCGCTCCCGCTCATGATCAGGAGACCCGGCGCGCTGGTCGTCGAGGTCAACGACGGCACCGCCGAGTACAACTCCGAGAACTACCGGGTCTCGTTCTTCTATGATCTGGCCAAGACCGCGGTGAACCGGATGGCGTTCGCCCTCGGGCACGAATTGGAACCGCATGGCGGTACCGCGGTGTCCGTCACGCCGGGCTGGTTGCGGTCCGAAGCGATGCTCGACGCTTATCGGGTGACCGAAGAGAATTGGCGCGACGCGACGAAGGTGCAGCCGCATTTCGCCATTTCTGAAAGCCCGGCGTTCGTCGGAAGGGCGGTCGCCGCGCTGGCCGGTGACGCGGAAGTCGCCCGCTGGAACGGGAAATCGGTGTCCAGCGGCGAATTGGCGAAGGAATACGGATTCACCGACCTCGACGGCAGCCGTCCCGATTGCTGGCGCTATCTCGTCGAGGTCCAGGACCCCGGCCTGCCGGCGGACGTCACCGGCTACCGCTGAACCTCCCGGCGAAGGAAGGGCGTGAGCAGACCGGGCGCCGCCTGCTCCGCCATCGCCAGCCCGGCCGATTCGCCGACGTCGACCACCTGATAGCCGCCCTTGCCCGCCGCGATCGGGGCCGTCACGGTGATCAATCCGGCGCGGCGCTGGAAGAACGAGCGGCTGACGACGACACCGGTGAGGCCCTCGCGCCGGATCGCCACCGTCGCCCGCGCCAGCGAACCCGACCGGCTGACCAGGTACCGCCCGACGATCGCGTGGCCGAGGTTGCGGTAGCGGTCCCAGCCCACCAGCGCGGCGAGCGGGACAAGACCGAGCGCGACCTGCCACAGCCACGACGGCAGGAACTCGATCCACGCCAGGCCGAACAGGGCGGCGGCCAGGATCAGCACGCCGCCCACCGCGCGGGTCAGCCGCCTGGTCAGTGCCCGCCGGGGATGCCGGTTCAGCGGGACGGTGGCCGGGTCGAAGTTCTCGCGCAGCACTTCGGCCGCGACCTCGTGGACGCGGCCGACGGGCGCGGGCGGCAGCAGGAGCCCGCCGCCCTTGTCCCCGCCCTTGCCCTCGCGCAGCCCGCCGACGATCGCGGTGAGCCGCGCCCCGCCCGCCATCCGCAGCGGTAGCGGCTCCTTCACTTCGACGCCGCGAAGCCGTTCCTCTTCGATGGACACCGAACGCGTGGTGATCAGCCCGCGCCGGACGTGCAGGGTGCCCTCCGTCTCCCGGGTGAGCTTGAAGTTCCAGAACGACAGCACGTAGCCGCCGACGGAAAGCAGGGAGACGACCACGAGCAGGGCGACCGCCGCGACGACCACGATCAGCCACACCGCCGTGTTCGCCAGATCGTCCAGGAGATCCCGCAGCGGGCCGACGTTCTCCGGGGCGATGTCCAGCTGGTGCGCGAAATGCCAGACCGCGGCGAAGATCGCGCCCACCACGGCGAGCCCGGACAGTGTGAACGGCGCGTACCGCACCCACTTGCGGTCGACGACCGCCACGACCTGCTCCGGCGGTGGCGCCGTCTCGGCCTCGGTGGAAATCTCCTTGCGGTGCAAGAGAACCGTGCGCAAGCGGTGGGCCTCGGCCCGGCTGACGGCGTCGAGCACCAGCTGGTCGCCGTTCGCGCCCTGGGCGGGTGAATGCCGTCCGGTGCCGATGCGCACGGCGCTGAGGGAGAACAAACGGTGCTTGGGTTCCGAGGTGACGTCGACCGTGCGCACCCGGTCCAGCGGGATCGCGCGATGTTTGCGCAGCAACAGGCCCGTGGTCCATTCCACCTGTCCGTCCGCGATGCGGTACCGGGAGGTGAGCACATGCGAGACACCGACGAGCACGGTCAGCGCGGTGACGCCGAGCCCGAACCACTCCCAGCCGTTGCCCCGGCCGAGGATCACCGTCCCGATCAGCACCGGGAGCGATTTGACGACGTCGAGCACCGGCCGGATCAGCAGCATCCGTCGATCGAGCCGGCGCCACTGACCGACGGCGGCGTCCGGTGGTGCCTCGGTGCTCATGTCGCGTCACCGGGAGTGGCCTGCGTGGTCTTCGTGAGTTCCGCGGCCAGCTTCAGCGCTTCGGCGTGGTCGAGACCGGCGATCTTGACCGGGCCCGCGGCGGACGCCGTCGTCACGGTGATCTTCGCCAGCCGGAACAACTGCTCGACCGGGTCGCGTTCGATGTCGACGGTCTGGATCCGCGAGATCGGCGCGATCCGCCAGTCCTGGCTGAGCCAGCCTTCCTGGGTGTACACGGCCTCGCCGGTGACCTCCCAGCGGTGGATCCGGTAGCGCCACTGCGGCATGACCAGCAGATGCAGCGGCGCGATCACGCAGGAGATCGTCAAGGTCACCGTGAGCCACGTCGGCGCGTCGTCGCTCGTGAGGACGAACACCGCTTGCGCGGCGATGAGGATCACCCAGCCGACCGCGGCCCACACCGTCCAGTATCCGATGGCGCGCCTGCTCACCCGATTGGCGGGCGGGCGCAGGCCGAGCGTCTCTTCTGTCACCCCTCCACCCTGCACCACCCCGGAGTGGACCGCCCACGACGACTGTCACGGACCGATAGGATCCAAGCCACCGTCGGCGGAATGGATACCCCCTATCGGGGCGTTGGCATCCTGTGGACGGTCGTACCCACGAAACCTGGAGGATCTGGTGGCGCTGGACCCGGAAGACCTGTACGAGGTGGACTCGGACGTCCCTGGCCTCGGCGGGGCCGTGCTCCTGCACTACTTCGACGGCTTCATGGACGCGGGTTCGGCGGGCAGGCTCGTCGTCGAGCAGCTCCTGAACTCCTCCGAACACCGGGTGATCGCGCGGTTCGACGTGGACCGCCTCATCGACTACCGGTCGCGGCGCCCGGCGATGACCTACTCGATCGACCACTGGGACGCCTACGACGCCCCCGAACTGGTCGTCCGCCTGCTGCACGACGCCGACGGCGTGCCGTTCCTGCTGCTCACCGGGCCGGAACCGGACCACGACTGGGAGCGGTTCTGCGCGGCGGTGCGCGGGCTGGTCGAACGCTGGGACGTCCGGCTCACCACCGGTTTCCACGGCATCCCGATGGGCGCGCCGCATACGCGCCCGCTCGGCGTGACCGCGCACGCGACGCGGAACGAACTCGTCGGCGAACACCGTCCGCTGCCCAACCGGATGCAGGTGCCGGGCAGTATCGCCGGGCTGCTGGAGTTCCGGTTCGGCGAGTGGGGACACGACGCGTCGGGGTTCGCGGCGCACGTGCCGCATTACCTGGAGGAATCGACGTACCCGAGCGCCGCGCTGAACCTGCTCGGCGCCGTCGCCGCGGCGACCGGGCTGAACCTGCCGGACGGGGAACTGCGGAAGGCGTCGCACGAGGCCGAGGCGGAGATCGCCCGCCAGGTCGCCGGATCGGAGAAGGTCGCCGAGGTCGTGCGCGCGCTGGAGCAGCAGTACGACACGTTCATGGAGGCTTCCGGCAAGGAAAGCCTGCTCGCGGAGTCGGTCGAGCACATGCCGACGGCCGAGGAACTGGGCAACGAGTTCGAGCGGTTCCTGGCCGAGCAGAACGGCGGCGACGCGCCGGAGCGCTAGAAGCCCGACATCGGCCACAAGTACGTGAAGGCCCCCTTCACTGCGCCTAGCGCAATGAAGGGGGCCTTCACGTACTTGTGTGACCGCTGGCAGCCCGCGGCGGCCTTAGTGGTCGATCGCGACCAGCACCCGTGAATGCTTCGGCCGCTCGATCTCGTCGACCAGCGCGACCGCGAGGTCCGCGTAGGAGAACGGCCCCGCGTCCGCCGCGCGCGGCAGCACCCGGTGGTCCCCGCTGCGGTACTCGCCCGTGCGCTCGGCGCGCTCGTCGAGCATCACCGGCGGCGGCGCGACGACCACCCAGTCGAGCCCGTCTCCGGACGCACGGAAGACCTCCAGCTCCGCCGTGTGCCCGAGCGAGAACTCGCGGTGTTCGGGCGGCCAGCCCGGCTGGTCGTGGAAGGCGACGCCCGGCGCGATCTCCAGTGCCGACCCGACGCCGACGACGACCAGTCTCGCGACACCGGCCCGGCCGAGGCCGTCGATCAGCGCGTGCGCGGCGGCCGGATAGTACTCGCGTGACGGGAGATCCGCGCGGTAGATGGAACTGATCGCGGCGTCGTGCCCGGCGGCGGCCTTCGCGACGTCGTCCGCGACGGTGACGTCGGCGGCGATCAAGGTGACGTCGGCCCCGGCGAGATCCTTGTGCCTGCCGGGATCCCGCACGGCGGCGGTGACCTGGTGCCCGCGGCGCACTGCTTCGGCGACGGCACGGCGCCCGCCGCGTCCGCCCGCCCCGAAGATGACGATCCTGCTCATCGTGCTCCCCATTTTTCCGTGCCGGTACCCGAGTACCGGCGGTGATCGCGATGCTAGGAGCGGACCCCTCGGTTACCGCAACGAAACCGGCTCCGCGGCCTTCTGGACCCGTTCACCCGAATGGTGCTGGTGTATCGTCCCGGGATGCGTCACCTGGTACCCCATTCAGCCCTGAAAACCCTGGGCCGGTCGGCTCGCGGCACGCTCGGCCGGGGCCTGCACCGGCTCGCCCGCCGATTCCATGATCCTTATACCGAGGAACTGGACCGGGTCGCCGCGGAACTGCGCGCGGAGATCGTCCGGCAGGGGGATCGCTGTTTCGATCGGATCATCGAGTTCGAAATCCGGAGCCGTCGCGACATCATCTACGCCGGCGACCAGGACGCGGCCAGGGACAGCAATCGGTTCGCCCGTGAGCATCTGACCGGGACCAAACATTTCGCGCGTCCACAAGAGACTCTCGCGTACGCGCTCTCCCTTGCCCCGTCAGGTGGTATGGCCCTCGAATTCGGGGTCGCGAGCGGGAACACGCTGCGGGCGATCGCCAAGGCCCGGGGCGGTGTCGAGACCTACGGATTCGACTGGTTCCAAGGCCTGCCGGAGAACTGGCTCAACGGGATGCCCGCCGGTTCGTTCGCGCGCGACGACCTGCCCGACGTCCCCGGCGCCGAACTCGTCGTCGGTCTTTTCGCGGACACGCTTCCCGGTTTTCTCGACCGGCACGAAGGCGTCGTCGATTTCCTTCACGTGGACGGCGATCTGTACAGCTCCGCGAAAACCGTGCTCGATCTGGTGGGACCGCGTCTGCGATCCGGCAGCATCGTGCATTTCGACGAGTTCTTCAATTACCCCGGCTGGCAGCGGCACGAGCACCAGGCGTGGCTGGAGTACGTCGAACGCACCGGCGTCGCATTCGAATACGTGGCCTACACCTACGCCGACAACCAGGTCACCGTCCGGATCACCTAAAGCAGTTCGCGAACCTCGATCGTGCCGATCGCGGCCCACGGGTGGGTCTTCGCCGCCTCGACGGCTTGTTCGCGGCTGTCGCATTCGAGGATGTTGATGCCGCCGATCTGTTCCTTCGTCTCGGCGAACGGACCGTCCGTGAGCAGCGCCTCGCCGTCGCGGACGCGGACGGTCGTCGCCGACGACGGCGGGTGCAGGCCCATTCCGTCGACGCGCAGGCCGCGCCGCGTCATCTCTTCGCCCCAGGCGCGGCAGGGTTCGGTGATGTCGGTGTTCACCGCCGGATCGCCGTCGGTCCCGCAGAGCATGAGCAGGTAACGCACCGCTCCTCCTAGTCGGTCAGTCCGTCTTCGTACGCGCGCAGGGTATCGATGAACATGCGCCGTTCTGCCGGGGTCAACGGCGTGAGTGCCTTCTGCCAGGCGCGGGCGCCCTGTGCGAGCCAGCCGTCGATCGCGGGCCGTATCCCCTCGGCGATGGCGACGATCCGCCGCCGCCGGTCCGTCTCGTCCTCGCGCCGGTCGAGCACGTCCTTCCTGGTCAGTTCGCCGACCATCAGGCTCACCGTGGTCGGAGCGACCTCCAGCCGTTCGGCCAGTTCGTTCACCGTCATGGGCCCGTCGAAGAGCAGATACGACAACAGCGACAGGTGACGCGGAGCCAGCGACAACGATTGGAGTTCGTCGGGGACCTTGATCCGCTTCGCGCGGCCGACCATCCGCGGCATGAGCAGCAGCAAAGCCCGCACGGCGTCGTCGACCTCCGTCTCCTCGGTTGACACCGGACACCCTCCTGGATACCTTTGCAAGCAAAGAAGCTTTGCTTGCAAAGCAAAATAGCTTTCCTGATGATGTTACCTGGGGAGTGCCGGTGCTGATGACCACCGCGGACGCCGAAACGGGGCGTCCCCGCACCACTCGTGTCGACTGTCGCCCGGCCGGAAGCCGGTACCTGGCGTTCGCGCCCGACCTTGATTCACCTTGGTATCGCGACCTTCTGGTCAGTCCACAAGCGACTCTCGAGATCGATGGCGTACCGCACGCCGCGCGTGCCGTGCCGTTCGAAGGCGGGGAGCCGGGCTTCACGTTGCATCTCTTGGAGGTCGACGCCGCCCGCGGCCGGGCGATCGCCGATCAGCTGCTCGTCCACCACGAGGAGCTCCGCAAGACACTGGCGGCCGCGCGGGCCGAACTCGACGGCGCGCCGGCCGCGAACCGGCCACGGCTGCGGCGCGAACTACTCGGCCATTGCGTGACGTTCTGCAACGACCTGCGCATGCATCACCTCCGGGAGGACGGCGCGTTCACCGCGATCGAGAAGGCCCATCCCGGGCTCGCGCCTGCGCTGAAGCGGCTGCGCCGTGAGCACGAGACCGTGTCCCGCGCGCTGCACGATCTCGATCGGCTGCTGCAGGACGAGGGGACGATCGAACGCGCCGCGCTACGCGAGGAATTCGAGCGCGTGGTGAACGGACTCGAAGAGCATTTCGCCTACGAGGAGGCGAATCTGCTTCCCGCGCTCCGCGGGGAAGGTGCTCGCTAGTTGGCGAACGGGTTGCTCCGAGTGGGTGAGAGCGGCGGGCTCGCCGGTGGAGCACCGGTAACGAACCTCCGTTCCCGGGCGACTGATCGTTGTCCGCACCGATCGGCGCGACGCCCCCGACCGGAACAGTGAGAACCAATGAAGCTTCGAAGAGCCTCACTTCTGTCCTTGGCGGCCGCCGTGGCCACGATGATGCTCGTGGTGCCCGCCTCCGCCCTCGCCGCGCCGCCGACCAGCGCGGTGGAGGTCTCGCCGACAACTGTCCAACGTGGACAGACATTCACCGTCACGCAGACCGTCTACAACGCCGACGCGACGTCGACGATCGAAGGCGGCAAAGCGACGCTCTACGGCAAGGAATCCCCGCTGCCGGGCATCGTCGACCTGGTGTCCTGCCCCGGCGCTTTCGCCTGCGACATGCTCGGCGGCAGCATCCGGGGCGGAGTCGGCACCGTGACCCCCGGTCAGAGCAAGACCGTGGTGTTCACCTTCCGGGTCAAGGACGACGCCCCGCTGGGCAACGTCACCCTGGAGCACCAGTTCGTCGGTGACAACTACAGCTTCGAGATCCTCGGCGGTCCCGTGCTGACCGTCACCGGCGCCCCGAGCGCCGCCGATCTCGGGGTCACGCTGACCGCGTCCCCGCGCGGGATCCTGACGTCGTCGATCGACTACACGGTCAAGGTCACGAACGCGGGTCCGGCCGCGGCGTCCGGGATCCGGGTGGCGTCGACCCTCGGTAACGGGTTGCGCTTCACCGGCTCCTCGGCCTGCTCGAATCCGAGCGGCACGAAGGTCGTCAACTGCGACTTCCCGTCGCTCGCGTCCGGAGCCAGTGCCACGGCCAAGTTCTCGGTGGCGACCGGGCTGCTGACCGTCGGACCGGTCAAGACGACCGCGAAGATCACGCAGAGTTCCGTCGCCGATCCGAACCCGGCCAACGACACCGCTTCGTCGACCTGCACGGCGATCACCGGGCTCCTGGTCAGCTGCTGACCCACGCGATTCGTCACCTGCTTGCGCTGAACGACGCCGCGAGCAGGTGACGAATCGCGTCAGCGCAGGCGTTCCGCGCGGGCGTGGAGATAGCGCTGGTGCGGCAGGCCCGTGGCGCGTCTCGCTGCGTCCACATAGGACTCGACCGCCGCGGCGGTGTCGCCGGCCATCTCCAGCAGATGCGCGCGGGCGGCGTGGAACCGGTGGTCGCCGGAGATCCGGTCGCCCAGCTTTTCCAACGCGGCCAAGCCCTCTCCCGGGCCTCGGGCCATCCCGACGGCGACGGCGTGGTTCAGCGCCACCACCGGATTGTCGGAGAGCCTCAGCAGAAGTTCGTACAGCGCTTCGATCTGCGGCCAGTCCGTCTTCTCGGCGCTCGGCGCCTCGTCGTGCAGCGCGGCGATGGCCGCCTGGATCTGGTACTGCCCGGTCGGCCCGTGCGGCAGCGCTTCGGACAGCAGCGCGATGCCCTCGGTGACGTACTCGGTGTTCCACCGGCCCCGGTCCTGTTCGGACATCGGGATCGGCGCGCCGTCCGGCCCCGTCCTCGCCGGACGGCGCGCGTCGGTGAGCAGCATCAGCGCGAGCAACCCGGTGACCTCGCTGTCGTCCGGCCGCAGCCGGTGGACGATCCTGGTCAGCCGGATGGCTTCGGTGGACAGGTCGCTCCGCACCAGATCGGGGCCGGACGTGCTCGCGTATCCCTCGGTGAAGATCAGGTACAGCACGTGCAGCACCGCGTCGAGCCGCCCTGCTTCGGGCGGCATGCCGAACGGGACACCGCTGGCCTTGATCCCGGCCTTCGCGCGGCTGATCCGCCGGGTCATCGTCGCTTCGGGGACCAGGAACGCGCGGGCTATCTCCGCCGTGGTGAGGCCGCCGACCGCCCGCAGGGTCAGCGCGATCTGCGACGACGGCGACAGGGACGGGTGGCAGCACAGGAAGAGCAGGACGAGTGTGTCGTCGGAGTCGGCGGTACGCCGGTCCGCGGCGGGGGCGAGGTGTTCTTCCGGCAAGGTCCGCTGGACGACGTTGTCCTCGCGACGGCGCCGCGCCTGCTCGGCGCGGAGTAGGTCGGTCAGCCGCCGCGAGGCGACGGTGATGAGCCACGCGCGCGGATTTTCCGGCCGCCCTTCGCCGGGCCACTGCGTCGCGGCCGCGAGCAGCGCCTCCTGCGTCGCGTCCTCCGCCAGGTCGAAGTGACCGTAGCGGCGGACGACGGCGCCGAGGACCTGCGGCGACAGCTCGCGCAGCAGGTCTTCGACGCCGCTGTCCGGCACCTAGAGCTCCAGTTCTTCGAAGTTGTCGGCGCACGGCCGGATGTCGACGTACCAGTCGCGGCCGAGGTCGCTGCCTTCCGGATGCGGGGTGGCCGCCAGCTGGGCCGCGATCTCGGTCGCGCGGTCGTAGCTCGCGCAGTCGACGGTCGTGTATCCGACCAGGACCTCCTGCGTCTCGGCGTACGGTCCGTCCGTCACCACAAGGGAGCCGTCGCGCAGGGAGACGCGGCGGGCGTGCGCCGGCTGGGAGAGGCCCTGCGCGTCGACGAACTCGCCCGATTCGACCAGGTCGTTGTTCCACTTGCCCATGAACTCGTGCAGGGCCTTGACCTCGTCGGCGCTCCAGGCGCCGGCGATGTCGACGAGGTCCTTCTGCGACCCGAACATCATGATCATGTACTTCACGGTTCTCTCCTCTCGGCGGGCACCGCTCCGGTGCCTTCTGCCGGGGACGTCGGAGCCGCCGGACCGGACCGGACATGGTCCGCCGGGGAATTCTCCCTCAACCGCGGTCCGCCGCGGTGTTCATCGCGTCGGCCGGTTCCAGGGTCCGCCCGCCGGTGATCTTGGCGTAGAGGTGCTCGCCGCCCATGACCGGCGGATACTTCGGCGGGTTCCCGGCGGAATGACAGGTCGGAAGGCATTCGAACCGCGCGTCGTGGTCGCCGTCGAAGAAGAACGCCACGCTTCGCCGCCGTGACGGTCCCGGCCCGGACGGCGGCACGACCCGGTGCAGGGTGGAGCGCCAGCGGTCGTTGGTCCACTGCGCGGTGAGGTCGCCGAGGTTCACCACCAGCGCGTCCTCAGCGGGGACGACGTCGTGCCACGCGCCGTCGGGACCGTGGATCTGCAGCCCGGGGACGGGATCGGCGTAGAGGACGGTGACGATGCCGTAGTCGGTGTGGGCGCCGAGCCGCATCTGGCCCGGCAGGGGCTCGGGCGCTCCGGCACGGCGCTCGAAGTGATTCACCCGCAAGGTGCGGGTCGGATGCCGGGTGTACGCGCCGAGGTAGCCGTCGGGCAGCCCGAGCGCCTTCTCGAAGATCTCCAGCAGCACCCGGGCGACCCGGTGGGCTTCGTCGGCGTACGCGGTGAGCGCGGGACGCAGGTTCTCCGGCAGCTCGGGCCAGATGTTGGGGGCGAAGAAGCCATAGGGGTCCTCGCCGTCGATGTGTTCCGCGCCGATGACGAACGATTCCGACAGGTCGGGCGGCGTCGTCTCGCCGAGGCTGTACGCCAGCCCTTCGGTTCCTTCGGCCGCGTACCCACGGTCCGAAGCGCGGTCGGCCGGTGCGGATCGGAGCTTCTCCTCGACAGGGAGCGCGAAGAAGGCAGCGGTCGCTTCGCACATGTCGTCGATCGTCGCCCGCGGGATGCCGTGCCCGACGACCTGCAGGAACCCGACGCGACTCAAGGCTTCGTCGACAGCGTGCGCGAGCCGCGTGCGGTCGCCGTCGTGCCAGGTGCTCAGGTCGACCGTCGGTACGAGAGTCATACAGCGACGGTAGCCAGGTGATCACCGGGCCGCGGACATCCGATCGGGCGATCCGCGCCGACCGATCGGCCCACGCAGGTTCACCGAGCACACGAGGCCGAGGATCAGCGCGCCGACGGGCAGCAGGAACGCGGCCTTGACCGCGTCCGTGAGCGCGGCACCGGTGACCTGCGCGGCCAGTTCCCGTGCCTGGGCCGCGATCTCGGACGGCAGATCCGCGGGGACTTCGGGAGCGCCGCCGAACTCGGAGGCGGCGGCCTCCGCCCCCGCCTCCCCGGTGAAACCGTCGACGAACCGCTGCCGGAACTCGGCGGGCAACGCCGCCGCCGCTTCGCTCGCCAGCGTCGTCATCGAGGCCCCGGCCCGCGCCTGCACCAGGACACTGACGGCCGCGCCGCCGAGCACTCCGCCGACCTGGCGCGCGGTGTTGAAGATGCCCGACGCGCTGCCGACCAGCGAACGCTCGACGGAGTTGAGGGTCACGTTGTTCATCGGGGAGAAGGTGAACCCGACCCCGAGACCGCAGAGCAGCAGCCCGGGGAGCAGGGCCTGCGGCGAACTCGCCGGGATGATCACCAGCGAGACGAGGCACAGGCCGCCGCTCAAGGAGAGCATCCCGAACGCCAGCAGGTACTTGGGATTCACCCGGTCCGAAAGCCTGCCCGCGAACGGCGCGACGCCGCCGGACACCAAGGCGAGAGGCGCGATGAGCAGCCCGGCGTCGGCAGGGGACAGGCCGAGGACCGACTGGACGTAGATGACGAACAGCAGGAGCATGCTGGTCATCGTGAAACCGACCGTCACCGCGGACGCGGTACCGAACGAGAAGTCGCGGTGGCGGAAGATCCGTAACGGCAGCAGCGGTTCGCGGCGGTTGGCCCGTTGCCACAGGACGAAACCACCGAGCAGCAGTACTCCCGCCCCGATGACCTCGAAGGCCGTGCCCCAGCCGTAGTTCTGTCCATTTTGGATACCGAAGACGACGCAGACGAGACCCGCGCCGAAGAGCAGGATGCCGGGAACGTCGAAACGGTGCGAATTCCCCGGTCGCCAGTCGGGGACGAGGACGACGGTCAGCGCCAGCGCGATCAGCCCGACCGGGACGTTCGCGAAGAAGATCCATTCCCAGCCGAGCCGGTCGACGAGCACCCCGCCCAGCACCGGGCCGGCGATCATGGCGAGGCCCGCGACGCTGCCCCAGGCGCCCATCGCCGGGCCGCGTTCGTCCGGTGGGAACAGATGCGTGATGAAGGCCGTGGTCTGCGGAGTCATCAGCGCGGCACCGAAACCCTGCACCGCGCGGGCGGCGATCAGCGTCTCGACGTCACCGGCGAGCCCGCACCAGAGCGACGCCGCGGTGAACACCACCAGCCCGGCGACGAAGACGCGTTTCGGCCCGAACCGGTCGCCCAGCCTGCCGGCAGGCAGGATCGGGACGGCGTAGGCGAGCAGGTACACGCTGGTCACCCAGATCACCGCGGTCAGCTCGGTGCCGAGTTCGCGCACCATCGACGGCACCGCGATGTTCACGATGCTGATGTCGAGCATGACCATGAAGAAACCCAGGCACAGTGCGAAAAGCGCGGGCCAGGGCCGGGTCCGCTTCGGCATCCGTCCTCCTCATCCGGCGCCGGAAGGTGGACGACGAGCGGGCCGCCCGCCGTCCACCCCGGGGTCATCCTGCCTGCGTGACCATTTCGGCGACGTTCGCCACGGGCGCCCAGACGCTGTCCGGACGACCGATGCCCTGGTAGGAGAGTCCGGTCCTCGCCACGGTGTGCGGATCGAGCAGGTTCCGGGTGTCGATGACGGACCGGCCGTGGAGCCGGTCGGCGATCCGTCCCCAGTCGAGGGCGCGGAACTCCGGCCACTCGGTCAGCAGCACGACCGCCGCCGCCCCGCTCGCCGCGTGATAGGCGGTCCCGGCGATCCGGACGTCGTCCGTCACGCCCGGCACCGGTGCGTGGACGCTGGGGTCGTACCCGGTCAGTTCCGCGCCCTCGGCGGCCAGCAGCGCCGCGATCGTCAGCGACGGGGAGTCCCGCAGATCGTCCGTCCCGGCCTTGAACGTCAGGCCGAGCAGGCCGATCCGGACGCCGGCGAGGTCGCCGCCGACGGCCTTGCGCACCTTGTCGACCACGAGCTCCTGCTGCTTCACGTTGGTCTCGATCGCCGCTCGCAGCAGGGCGAAATCGCTGCCTGCCGATTCCGCGGTGCGCAGCAGCGCGAAAGTGTCCTTCGGCAGGCAGGAACCGCCCCAGCCCGGGCCCGGTCGCAGGAACGACTTGCCGATCCGCTCGTCGTAACCCATTCCGGTCGTCACGTCGTCGATACTCGCGTCGAGGTATTCGCACAGTTCGGCGACGGTGTTCACAAAGGACAACCGCGTCGCGAGGTAGCAGTTGGAGGCGTACTTGATCATCTCCGCGCTCGCGGAATCGGTCACCAGCACGGAGGTGTCGAGCTTCTCGTACAGCTCGGCGACCCGGCGGGCGGGGACCGGGTCGCGGTCGGCCGAACCGACCACGATCCGGTCGGGGTTCAGGAAGTCGTAGACCGCGAATCCTTCACGCAGGAACTCGGGATTGGACACGACCGCCACGTCGGGGCGATCGATCAGGTCCGCGACGCGGGCCGCCGTGCCGACGGGGACCGTCGACTTGTTCACCACGACGCACCCGGGCGGCAGCAGATCCCGCACCTCGGCCACCACGGATTCCAATGTGGACAGATCGGCCGCGCCGCTCGCGCCCATCGGGGTCGGCACGCAGAGGATCACGATCTCCGCCCCGGCCGCCGCCGCGCTCGCGCCGAGGACGAACCGCAGATGCCCGGACGCCAGCCCGTCCACCACGAGTTCGCAGATCCCCGGTTCCCTGATGGTCGCCTCACCACGCCGCAGCGCGTCGACCTTCTCCTGGTCGACGTCCGCGCAGACGACGCGGTGTCCCAAGGACGAGAGGCACGCGGCCGTGGTCAGCCCGACGTAGCCCGCGCCGATGACGGCGACCTCTGCCCCCATAGTTGCACCCATTTCCCTTACCCTCCAGTTTTCGATGGCGCCGGGAAGCACGGAGCCGCACGGCCCGGCGCCATCGCGAGATACGGATTTTCAGCAGGACGAGTCGTGAGTCACTTGGCGTGGGGGATGGCCCTGATCCCCTCGTACGGGGTCTCCCTGCCGAGGTAGTCCACCGTTTCGAACAGGCCGATGGCGTCCATCGGATAGCGGGCGCCCGCCTCCGCCGCGAAGACGCAGGGAAGGATCTGCTTCCGCTCCGAGGCGGCGGCCTGGCCGCCCTTGCGGATGTGCTTGTGGGTGTGGATCAGGATCGGCATGTAGCCGCCGCCGAGGAACGAACCCGCCTGCAGCACCGCCCCGCCGACGCAGTCGATCACGCAGCCCTTGCCGAGGATCGCGTCGCGGCCCTGGTAGTAGTACGAAGGCGTGGCGAGCGTGCCGTGCTCCACATGGAACACCCCCGCCGACAGGCCGATGATCGACCGGCCGCAGGTGCGCAGCACCGAGCGGTAGAAGTCGACCAGGATCGGCCGCACGGTGGTGTCCGGAAGCGAGAATTCCCCGCACATCAGGGTGATGCGCACCAGTTCCGCGAGCGTGAGGCCGGAACCGTGCTCACCGGGGAATTCCTGGTCCCACGGTACGAGGTAGTCCGACGCCGCCACCATGCTCGTCCCGACGTCTTCGAGGATCAGCCGCTCCGGCTCACCGATCGATTCCGACGGCAGGACACCGTTCGCGAGGATCCGCACGGCGAGCATGTGCCTGCTCTCCAGCGTTTTCGCCCGGCTGGCCGCGATCAGGAGGTTGAGCCTGCCGGTCACCGTTTCGGGGATGTCGAAGAGGTGGTCGATACCGTCGGTGGGGACGGCGATCTTCGCCTGCAGTCCCCGGGCGGGCAGCGGTTCGTAGGAGTCGACGACCTCCTGGAGGGCACCGGCGTACTCGCCCGTCCCGGCCTGGACGAGCCGTTCCGCGGCCAGAGCCCGGTAGTCGTAAGGGATCGAGGTCGACGTCGACAGCACGACGTCGGCGAGCAGGGCGCGATACCGGTCGTCGTCCAGCGACGACGCGGCCAGTTCCAGTGACAGGTAAGGGGATTCGTCACCGGGGCCGTGGATCCAGCTCGCGGTGAAGGGTGCCTCGAACCGGCACGCCTTCGAGAACAGCGCCCGGGCGGCGTCGTCGTTCTTGATCTGGCCGGTGACCTCGGCCAGCGCCACGTCGCGGTCCGAGACCTCGGGCAGCATGTCCTTGGCCGGCCGCAACAGTGCCGAAAGATCCTCGATGCTTCGCGTCATGCTTCGCTCCCAATTCGTGCGAACTTCTCGTTTTCCGTTGTCTGCGGGAAGATTCCGGTGAACATCGCCGAGCCCAGCGCGGCGAGGAACCGGTGCTCGGCGGGGCGGACCACCGTGGTGCCCTCGTCGAGGTGCTGCAAAAGGTCGAGCTGGGTCAGAAGTGCCTCCTTGAAATGGTTGACGGCGACGCGGAAATGGCGCGCCGGAGCGGCGGCGTCCCGGATGTGGACGGTGTGGACGTTCTTGTGGTCGGGGTCCGCGCCGAAGAACGGTTCGAAGACCAGGGTGACGTGCTTCCCGGAGAAGAGTTCGACGTCCGCGAAGCGGTACCGGAACTCGGACCCGTACGGGATCGCCGACGGGGCGATGAAGTCCTCCGAAACCCTTTCCGGGAAAGCGAATCCGGCCAGCTCGGGGAAGGCGATGGCCCCGGTCGACGACGTGTAGAGCTCGACCTCCGGGATGCCGGGCGCGGTGGTCCGCACCCGCATCTCCGCCGTCACCGACGACGGAACCGTGCGCAGATACCTCCGGTACGCCGCGGAAGGGAGGATCGCGCGCAGGATGCTCAGCATGTGGAAGCCCTCGTAACCGGCCTCGCCGTACTGGGTGTCGACGAACCTGCCGTTCGCGACGTCGAATTCCCGGTTCTTGGTGAATTCGACGGTGATCTTCCTGATCGGATCGAAGGCGGCGAGTTCCCGCACCGCGGCCGCGAAGCGCTGTACGGCTTCGCTGTGTGAATACACGTCGTTGACGATGATCCGGGCACGGGGGTGGCGACGGACCGTGTGGCCGAGACCGGCGAGATCCTCCGGGTAGCAGGCCGGTTTCTCCAGCAGGACACGGGCATCGGGCTGCCGTCGCAAGATCTCGTCGACGACCGCGAGATGGGTCGCCGTCGGGGTGGCGACCACCCAGGCGTCGACCGCCGAGGGGTCCGGCACCTGCGCCACCCGCTCCCAGTCGGCGCCGTCGCCGATGTCCACCGTGCGGATCCGGTGCCCCGCCTGGCCGTAACACGCGGCGTACAGCGAACCGATCTTGCCGAGCCCGACGATCACGATCGTCTTCTCAGCCTGCGACAGTGCCGACACGGGCTTCCCCTTCTCGCGACCGGATGGAGTGCCGGGCGGCGGACGTGCCCGCCGCCCGGCCCAGCACGGCGCCCGCCATCAGGCCGGTGCCGCCCGGATAGCCCTGGTCGTAAAGACCGCCGACGATCACGCCTGCCGCGTAAAGACCACTGATCGGTTCGCCACCGCCGCGTACCTCCGCGTCCGGGGTCACGGACAACCCGCCGTAGGTGAAGGTCAGTCCGCAGACCACCGGGACGAACAGGAACGGAGGCGTGTCGAGACGTTTCTCCGCCTGGCCGGCGTGCAGCCGCTGGACTTCGGCGGTCAGGTTCGCCGCGTCGATACCGAGCCGCCGGGCACCTTCTTCGAGCGAGGAGACGGACACGGACGCCGGGTCGCCGACGTAGCCCTTCGGGAGCGAACCCGCCGAGACGACCTTGTCGTCGAAGATCTGGAAGGCGATCTTCCCCGGCTGTTCCTGGATCTTCTGGCCCAGCGTGACGTAGGTGAGGTTGCTGTAGCCGCCGGATTCGTCGAAGAACCGGCGCCCTTCGCGGTTGACCACGACGCCCAGCGGGAAGGCGTAGCGGGCGAGGCCATGGGATTTGTGCATCTGCCCCGGCAGCATGTGGTCGGGCAGGTTGACGCCCTGCGGCGTGGTGTGGCACTTCTCCCAGTTGCCCGCGGTGTCGGCGCCGATGTCGATGGCCGCCGTCAGCGGGGCGCCTTCGTTGAACGGAACGCCGCGCAGCTTCACGTCCCGCCACTCCTCGCCGAGGTGGCGTTCACGGAGCCGGGTGTTCGCCTCGAAGCCCGCCGATGCCAGCACCAGCGCGTCGGCGACCATCGGGAACGCGGGGCCGGAGCCGTGGAGCAGATAGCGGTCGCCGGCGGTCTTTTCGAAACCGGTGACCGCGCTGCCGTAGAAGACCGTTCCACCGAGCTGTTCGAACCGGGCGAAGTTCCGGTCCTGCAGGCTCTGGCCGCCCCCGTCGAGGACGATCGGCACGTCACCGGGCAGCGGGGTCGGTCTCGGCGCCCAGCGCTGGCCGAAGTCGCGCATCCAGGTGATCGTGTCCGTCGAACGGCGGATGATCGATTCGATGAGGGCGACGTCCACCTGATCGCCGGACACCGCCAGCCAATCGCGGAGGTACTGCTCGTCGGTGTACCCGGACCGGCCCGCCAGGATCTCGCCGACGCGCTCATTGTCCGCCTCCCGTAACAGGGAAGCGATGAATGGGCTTCCCTGCCAGGAGAAACGCATCGTCCTGGTCAAGGAACTGTTCCCGCCGCGTAATTGTTTCGGTGCGGCTTCGAGGACGCTGACCGCCTTCGCGCCCGCCTGTAGCGCGGCTATCCCCGCGCAGAGACCCGCATTACCGGCGCCGACGACGACAACCTGCCTCTCGGCGACGGTATTTCGACCGTTTTCCATCAACAACGCTCCACAAATCCGATGTTCGCCAATTCAGGACGACCGGGTTCGAACGAGACCGCGACGTACCGCCGGAGGGCGTGGCGAAGGGTTATGCCCGCGAACGGGCGCCGAACCGTCGATTCACTGCGGGAATCGCAGCGTTCACTCCTCGCGTGTGCTCAGATGTGCGGCGCACGAGGGTCTTTCTTCGGAATCAGCGCATCGCCAGCCCCATACGGGCGATGCCGGCGTCATCCGGCGTTCAACAGCACAGAGATTTCAGCGGACGCCTTCCGAGCTGAACCAGGAGTTTCCGCCGGGTTCACCGGCGCCCTTGACGATGATCGTGCGGATGCCTCTGGTTTCGCTCATTTTTCTTCGGCCCGGCTTTCCCGGGCCTCCCCAGGTTCGGTCGGTGTTCAGGCCGACTGGAGCCAGCCTGACTTCCTGACCAGCGCAGGGGCAACCTTCGGCCAGTTCGGCCTTGTTCGAAATCGTTCGAGTGGTCCGAACAGCGGTTTCCGGCGCCGCTGAATGGCGGTATCGCGGCTTCGATCGCCTCAGTCAATCTAGAGCGATGATCGTTGATGAGGGGGGCGACGACGGGGAGTCGCCGGCGACGGTTCACCCGCCGGACTCGACGGCTTCACCGGCTGAGTTCACAGCAGCACTGCGTGTATTGAGAACGTGGTCCGGATTGACTTATCGGCAGTTGGCCGGAAGGGCCAAAGAACTCGGGGGAACCCTTCCGGCGAGTACGGTCGCGACCACTCTCGGCCGGACCACACTGCCCCGCGAATCGTTCGTCGAGACGTTCACGCGCGCGTGCGGACTGAACGACGAAGAGGTACGGCGGTGGCTCGACGCCCGGACCCGGATCGCGATGGGGGCACCACCGCGGCCTCCCGACGAGACGAAGGGGGAAGCCGTCCCGTCACCGGAGCCCGAGCCGGAACCACGACCCCGTCGGCACTGGCGCGCGCCGATGATCGTCGCCGCGATCGTGAGCCTCGTCCTCGTCGGGACGCTGGGATATCTGACGAGGTCGTTCGGCGCGTCCTCGAAGGCCAAGGAAACCGCGGCCGTGGTGCCGGGACTGGACGTGCGGGAAGTGGGCAGCTGGGCGCAGATCCGGCCGGCCCGGTCGCCCGAGTTCTGTCTCGCCGAGGGGCGGGACCGGACGCGGCTCTATTCCGGTGCCATCGTCGCCCAGCAGATCTGCGGGGGTGACGCGGCGCCGCGCCTGTTCATCGACCCCGTCGGGGAAGAGAACGCCGTGCAGTTCCAATGGCACCATCCGGAGACCGGGGTCGGCTGCCTCACGGTCGTGAACGAAGGGCTGGGGCACGACCTGATCGAGTCCCGCGACGACTGCGACGACGATGGTACGGACCAGTTGTTCACCATCGCCTCGGCGGATCCGGCGGAGCCGGGACGGTTCCTCATCCGGCCTGTCGGCACCAGCCAGTGTCTCGGCCTGCGCGACCTGGACACCGTCGCGGGTACTGAGGTGGTCCGGGAACGGTGTTCCGGAGCGCCTGACCAGACTTTCCTCATCGATCTGATCCCGCCGCCGTGAGTGGCCTGGGGTTTCTGGAGGTGGTGTCGCGAAAGAAAGTGGCTTTCGCGACACCCGGCCCAAGCTCAGCACCCACTCGGCAGGCCCCGGCGGTAAAGGAGAGGCGATACCGAGTGGGCCGGGTCTCGTGATCCGGCGGACGACACGCGTGATCAGGCGGACGACACGCGTGACTGGACGGACGACACGGCCATGGGCGGGCGCCGCTGCGGGCACTCGAGACGAACCGAATCGGCACCTACCGCACCGTGTCCCGTGATCACTCCACGAGAAAGGTGGCGGTGCCGGGAACCGAAGACGACCTTTCGACGACTTGTGGGGCTGAATCATGCGGCCCGGCGAGCGGAGAGAGATGCACTGGTACGAGGACGACGACCTGTGGGTCGGCTTCGCGGACGTGATGTTCCCGCCCAGCCGGGCCGATGAGGCCGAACGCCTGACGGCCACGTCACCGCTGCTCGAAATCACCGACGGCGCGAAGGTGCTCGACCTGGCCTGCGGCCCGGCGATCCATGTGGTGCCGCTGGCGAAGAAGGGCGCCGACGTCACCGGCGTCGACCTCAGCCCGGCGATGCTCGAACGCGCGCGCGAAGCGTGTGAGAACGCGGGAGTCGCCGCTAAGCTGATCCAGGCCGACATGCTCGAATACACCGAACCGGCCGCGTACGACCTGATCATCAACATGTACACGTCGTTCGGCTACTTCACCGAGCCCGGCGACAACCTCACAGTGCTCCGGAACGCCTACGCCAGTCTCGCGCCCGGAGGCAGGCTGCTGATCGACGTACTCGGCAAGGAGGTGCTGGCCGGCTGGGTCGGTCGCCCGAAGGCGGTCGACGTCGACGGCGGGACGGTGTTCATGCGCGACACCATTCTCGAAGACTGGACGCGGCTCAGGACCGAGTGGACCCTGGTCCGCGACGGCGAGGTGAAGCAGGCGTCGATCCTGTCCTTCTTGTACAGCGCCGCGGAACTGAAGGCGTTGTTCGAGACCGCGGGCTTCACCGGCGTCGAGTGCTTCGGTGACTTCGACGGCTCGCCGTACGACAACCACGCGCGCCGCCTGATCGTGCGTGGTGAACGTGCCGGCTGAACCGCTCCGCCTGTTCGCGGAGCCGGAGGACGACACCACGCGCCCGCTCCGGCTCACCGGCCCGGTGCTCCTGCTGTCGGCCGCACTCCTGATCTCGCTGATCGCGGGCATCGCGCTCGGCCCGTCGAACGTCGCGCTCACGGATGTCCTGCGCTACCTGGGAAAGGCGATCACCGGCGGTACCATCACCGGCGACGAGGTCACCGGGTACTCGATCGTCTGGCAGGTCCGCACGCCGAGGGTGCTGCTGGCGGCGGTGGTCGGAGCGGGGCTCGCGGTGGTCGGCGTCGCGGTACAGGCCCTGGTCCGCAACGCCCTCGCGGATCCGTTCGTGCTCGGGATCTCGTCGGGCGCCTCGGTCGGTGCCGCCGCCGTCGTGGTGTTCGGCCTGTTCGCCGGGCTCGGCGTGCTGGCGCTGTCGACGGCCGCCTTCCTCGGCGCGCTCGGCGCGACGGCGATCGTCTATCTGGCCGCCCGCAGCAAATTCGGCCTGACGCCGTTGCGTCTCGTGCTCACCGGGGTCGCGCTCACGTATGCCTTCCAGGCCTTGATGAGCGTGCTTGTCTACCTGTCGCCGAACGGCCAGGCCGCACAGACCGTGCTGTTCTGGCTGCTCGGCAGCCTCGGCGCGGCGACATGGGCGTCCTTGCCGCTGGCCGCGCTCGGGGTGGCCGTCGCGGTCGTGGTCCTGCTCCGTTACGGCACCGCGCTCGACGTCCTGTCCATGGGCGACGAGACCGCGATGAGCCTCGGTACCGACGCGGCCGCGTTGCGCCGCTGGCTCTTCCTGCTCACCGCGGTCGTCACCGGTCTGCTGGTGGCGGTCAGCGGCTCGATCGGGTTCGTCGGGCTGGTCCTGCCGCATGTGGTGCGGATGATGGCCGGTTCGGGACACCGCCGGGTGCTGGCGCTCGCGCCGTTGGTGGGCGCGGTCTTCCTGGTGTGGGTCGACCTGCTCGCCCGCACGCTCGTCGCGCCCGAGGAACTGCCGCTCGGCGTGATCACCGCGCTGATCGGCGTTCCGGTGTTCCTCGTCGTGATGCGGCGCCGCGGCTACGCGTTCGGGGGCCGCTGATGCTGTCGCTGCGCGAACTTTCCGTCGAGGTGGCCGGGACGACGCTGATCCGTGAGCTGTGCTTGGACGTCGGCGCGGGCGAGGTCGTCGGCCTTCTCGGTCCCAACGGCAGCGGCAAGTCGACGGCGTTGCGCTGTGTCTACCGGGCGCTGTCGCCGTCCGGCGGCGCGGTCCTGCTCGACGGGGCCGACCTCGCCGAACAGGGCCTGCGCGACACCGCCCGCCGGATCGCCGCGCTCACCCAGGACAGCCGGGCCGATCTGGACTTCACCGTCGAGGAGGTCGTCGCGCTCGGGCGGTCGCCGCATCAGCGCGGCAATCTCCGGCTGTCGGCCCGCGAACGCGCGCTGTGCCGGGAAGCGTTGCGGCGGATGGACATCACCCATCTCGCTCAGCGCAGTGTGCTGACGCTTTCGGGCGGTGAACGGCAACGGGTCCTGGTGGCGAGGGCGCTGGTGCAGGAACCGGAGGTGCTGGTCCTCGACGAGCCGACCAACCACCTCGACGTCCGCCACCAGGTCGAACTGCTGAAATTCCTGCGCGACTGCGGGCTCACCGTGCTCGTCGCGCTGCACGACCTCAACCTCGCCGCGGCCGTCTGTCACCGGATCGCGTTGCTGCGCGGCGGATCGCTCGCCGCCTGCGGGACCCCGGCCGAAGTGCTCACCCCCGCGACGGTCCGCGCCGTCTTCGGCGTCGAGGTCACCCAGGTGACCCACCCCGTGACCGGGGCGCTCCAGCTGCTCTACGACCTTCCCGCCGATGAAACCGAGGGGATCACACGATGAAGCCGTCCAGGGTGACCGCGCTCTTCGCCGCGGCACTGCTCCTCAGCGCCTGTGGTGCCCAGGTCGAGGCCGGACCGACCGCGCCGGCACAGGCCACGGTGACCAATTGCGGCGCGCAGGTCGCCTTCCCGGCACCGCAACGTCCCGTCGCCTACGACGTTTCGGGTGCCGAGAAGATGTTCGCGCTCGGGCTCGCCGGCCGGATGCGCGGTTACGTGATGAATTCGCTCGGCGACCCGTCGATCGCCGGTTCACCGTGGAAGGACGACTACGCCGAGGTCGAGCGGCTCGGCACCTCGCGGGTCACCCGCGAAATCCTGGTCAACGCCAAGGCGGACTGGGTGATCGCGGGCTGGAACTCCGGGTTCAGCGAGGAACGCGGGATCACCCCGAAACTGCTGGAGCAGGTCGGCATCCGGAGCTATCTGCACACCGAAACCTGCTGGGAGTATCCGACGGCGAAGTCGGAGGTGACACCTCTGGAGGCGCTCTACACCGACCTGCGCAATCTCGGCGACATCTTCGGCGTCCGCCAACGGGCCGACGAGCTGATCACGGAACTCAAGGGGCGCTTCGACAAGGTCCGCGCCGGAGCGCCGAAGACACCGCCCGCCAAGGTGTTCGTCTACGACTCCGGCACCGACCAGCCGTTCACGTCCGGAAAACACGCCGCCCCCAACGACATCATCGACGCCGCGGGCGGGACGAACGTCTTCCGTGATCTCCCGGACGGCTGGGGGAGCGTCGGCTGGGAGGCCGTGGTCAAGACCGAGCCCGAGGTGATCGTCGTGGTGGACTACGCCGATCAGCCCGCGCAGGAGAAGATCGCGTTCATCAAATCCGCGCCGCAACTGAAGAACACCCCCGCCGTGCGGGACAACCGGTTCCACGTCATCTCGTACGGAGATCTCGTGAGCGGCCCGCGCAACGCGGCGGGCGCCGAATCGCTGGCCGCGTATCTGCGCTCGATCGGCCGGTGACCGCGATGTCCGCGCTGGTCCACGACCACGTCACCGACGCGATCAAGACGCCGTCGTTGATCCGGCTCGAACCGAACGTCGTGCTGATCCGTTTCGAGACACTGAAGGTCTACGCGGCGCTCGGCGCGGTGCGGTCGCTGCTCGCCGACGGAACCATCCGAAAAGGACAAACGCTGATCGACAGCTCCAGCGGGATCTACGCGCTCGCGCTGGCGATGGCCTGTCATCGTCACGGGCTGCGCTGCCATATCGTCGCGTCCACCACCGTCGACCTCACCATGCGGTCGCAGCTGGAGATCCTGGGCGCGACGGTGGACCAGATGCCGCCGTCGGACGATCTCCGCCTCGACCAGCGGCGCCGCGTCGCACGCGTGCACGAACTGCTGGAACGCCATCCGGACATGCATTGGATGCGCCAGTACCACGATCCCGTGCACTACCTGGGTTACGCCGAGGTCGCGGATCTCGTGGCCCGCGCGCTGCCGTCCGGGCCGCTCACCATCGTCGGCAGTGTGGGCACGGGCGCGTCGACCGGCGGGATCGCGCGGTCGTTGCGCGAACGCGATCCGGACGTCCGCCTCACCGGGGTGCAGCCGTTCGGCAGTGTCACCTTCGGCAGCGAACGGTTCACCGATCCGGACGCGATCATCGCGGGGATCGGTTCCGCCATCCCGTTCGGCAACGTGGATCACGAACTCTACGACCGGATCCACTGGCTGGACTTCGTGCACGCGATGGCCGCCACCATCGGCCTGATGCGGGAACACGCCGTGTTCGCCGGGCTTTCCACCGGTGCGGCGTATCTCGTCGCGGGCTGGGAGGCGGCGCGGAATCCGGATCGGACCCACGTCGTGATCGGCGCGGATACGGGACACCGGTACACGGCAAGGGTTTTCGCCCGGCATCGGGAGGCCGTCGACCCGGCGGGCCTCGCGCCGCGCGAGATCGCTTCGCTGGACGAACTCGCCCTGCCGTGGGCGGCGATGGACTGGAGCCGCCGCCGATTCGGGATTCCCGCCCAGCCGCTGTACCGGAAGGAACGGGTGTCATGACCGTCGTTCTGCTGGAAGCACTCACTTTCGGTCTGGGCAGGCTCGCCGACGCGGCCGCGGAGGCCGGGCGGAAGCTGGTGCTGTTCACCGGGAATCGCGACATCTACCGCTACGAACTCGGCACGCTCGGGCCGGACCGCGTCGAGGTCGTCGACATCGACACCCACGACATCGCGGCCTGTGAAACCGCGTTGCGCGCCATCCCGGGCCTCGCCGGGATCATCAACTCGACCGACACGTGGGCGTTGCCCGGCGCGGAACTCACCGCCCGGCTCGGCCTGCCCGGGCCGGACGCGGCCGCCGTGCGGGTGCTGCGGGACAAGGGCGCGGTGCGCGACCGGTTGTACGAACACGGTCTCACGCGCGGCAGGCCGGTGCCGGTCATGGTCGCCGAAGAACTCGGGTTTCCTTTGGTGGTCAAGGATTCTTCGGGAACGTCGTCGCGGGGCGTGTGGCTCGTCCGCGATCACGCCGAACTCGAACGAGCCAGGCTGGAGGCGAAGACCACGCCGCTCAAGGGGCATCTGATCGCCGAACCGTATTTCGCCGGCCCGCTCTACAGCGCGGAAACCGTCACCTGGCAAGGAAGGACCCGGCTGCTCGGGATCCTCTCCCGTCAGCTGTCGCCCGAGCCGGTGCGGCGTGAGGAAGCCGCCGCGTTCCCGGTGGCCTTCCCGGAGGCCGAGTACGCCGGGCTGGCCGACTGGATCGGCCGGGTGCTCAAGGCCGCCGGACACGAGCAGGGCTTCGCGCACACCGAATTCGTGCTCACCGCCGACGGCCCGGAGGTCGTCGAGATCAACATCCGGATCGGTGGGGCGATGCTCGGCGAGGCGTTGTGCCGGTCGTTGGGCACCAATGTCTATTCCGCGATGATCGCCATGGCGCTGGGCGAGGAACCCGCCTTGCTCACCCAGGAGGTCGGCGGGGGACCGGGCATCGGGTTCGTCCTGGCGTACCCGGCCGCGGAAGGCGTGCTGAAGGGCTGGTCGGGGCTCGACAGGCTGCGCGGCCTGCCCGGTTCGCCGGAGTGGTATCCGACGGCGAGCCCCGGCGACGAGATCCGGCACCTCGCGGATCAGCGGTCGTGCACCGGGATCGTCCTCGCCGAAGGGCCGACCGCGGAGCTGGCGCTGCATCGCGCGCTGGCCGCGGCGGGTGGGATCACGCCGGAGATCGATTCTTGAGAGTCCTCTCAGACGGATAACTCTACTTTCTGTTTTGGGAAGTGAGACTATCCATCTGGAGGGACTGTGGACGGAACGGTGGGCAGGCGCGCGGTGCTCGGGGGCGCGATGGCGGCCGGTGTCACGATGCTGGCGGCGAACACGGCCACGGCGGCGGAAGACCGGCGGCGGTTCGCGGACAAGGTCGTGATCGTCACGGGTGCGACGTCGGGAATCGGCCGTGCGACGGCCATCGCCTTCGCCGCGGCCGGCGCGAAGGTCGGCTTCTGTGGCAGGCGGGAAGAACTCGGGCGTGAGGTCGAGCGGGAGATCCGTCGTGCGGGCGGGGAAGCGACCTATCTCCGCGCGGACGTCCGGGTTCCCGAACAGGTGCAGTCCTTTGTGGACGCGGTCGTCCGGCGGTACGGCAGGCTCGACATCGCGTTCAACAACGCCGGGATCCACCTCGGCAAGCCGCTGCACGAGATCTCCCTCGACGAGTGGGAGGACGTGCAGCGGACCAACGCGCGCGGCGTGTTCCTCTCGATCAAGTACGAGGTGCCGCATCTGCTGAAGTCGGGCGGCGGGGTGATCGTCTGCACCGCGTCGGCGCAGGCCGACCAGACCAGGCCGGGGCACGCCGCCTACACCTCGAGCAAACGCGCCGTGCAAGGTCTCGTGCGCGCGGCCGCGCTGGACTACGGCGCGAAGGGGATCCGGGTGTTCTCGATCGACCCGGGAACGATCGACACCAAGCTGGTGCGGCCGCCGGGGATCCCGGACGACCTGTGGGCGCGCTTCAAGGCGGCTTGGGGGCCGTTGAACGTCCATGGCCTGCCGAGGATGGGGGAAGCCGCGGAGATCGCATCGGCCGTCCTCGCGCTGACGTCACCGGATTTCGCTTATCTCACGGGGACTTCCGTTCTCGTCGACGGCGGTTTGAACACCGGGCGGCCGATGGTCATGCCGCCCGGCTTCACTCCGCCCGCCTGAGCGCCGGTCCGACCTTGGCGATGATCGAGTCCGTGAAGGCCTCCTTGAGGGACCCTGGGTCCCTCAAGGAGGCCTTCACGGACCGAACCAGGCGCGGCCTCAAGCGGGCTTGCACTTCTTGGCCTCGGCCGCGGCGGCCATCAGCTCCTGCGTGTCGATTTTGAGCGCGGGCAGGAGATCGGGAGTCTGCGTGATCGGCTTCTGCGTGGCGTCCATCGCCTTGATGGCCGCGTCCATGGCGGGTTCGTTCCCGGACTTCTCCAACCGCTGCTTGCCCGCGGTCGCCGCGTCCCTAGCGGCGGTGTACTGGTCCACAAGGGACTTCCGCACCGTGTCGCCGCCGGGAATCGGCGACGGCGGCAGCGCGGCCAGGTCGTCGGCGGCCTTGCCCGCGAATCCCGCGCGGATCCCGAGTTCCTCCTTCAGCGCGCCGCGGGTCACCTCGGTTCCCGATCGCTGCTTGGTCGCGTAATCGCTGGAAGCCTTCATGAAGCCGTACACCGCGCCGCACAGCCCGTCGAGCCAGGCGACGGTCTTGGTGTCCGGTCCGGCGGGTGGTTTCGGCACCGAGGACGACGGAGTGACGGTGACCGTCGCGGGGGCCGCTGGCGGCTCCCCGGAACAGGCCGTCGTCGCGAACAGTGTCAGAGCGATGAGCAGAAGTTTCGTCTTCATGGAATCCCCTCCGGGGTGGATACGCGCCGGAGGGGCCGAAGGTTGCCCTCAGTCGCAGCCGCCCATGATCCGGGCCAGTTCCCCGGGCGCCAGCGGGGGCTCCGGCAACGGATGCGCGGCGGGCGCCCGCATCCCGTCGAACAGCAGCGCGAGATGGCGGCGCCACGCCTCCGGCCGGACGGCCGCGGTCGCCTCCACGGTGCGTGCGATCCCCCAGGTCACGAAGGCCATGTCCTCGAGCGTGAAATCCGGGCGCAGAGCGCCGCTCTCCTTGGCGCGGTCGACGATCCGGGTCATGAGTTCGTAGCCGCGTTCGAGGTCTTCGGTCTGCGGCGGACGCTTCGCGGCGAGTTCGTTGTAGCCGCGGTCGGCGGCCTGCAGTTCGCAGACCCGTTCGACGAAGGAGGTCAAGCCGATCCAGGCGTCGTCGAGCGAAAGCGCGTGTTCGGCCAGTTTCGCGACGGTCTCGGTCCGGTCGGCGAACACGGCGTTCACGAGATCCGCGCGCTGGGGGAAGTGGTTGTACAGCGTGCCGATGCTGACGCCCGCGGTCTTGGCGATCTCTTCGAGCGCGACGTCGAGGCCGCGCTCCGCGTAGAGCCCCCTGGCGGCCTCGACCAGCAGGTCGCGATTGCGCTGGGCGTCCTTCCGCAGGGGTTTGGTCATGACGTCATCGTAGTCAAGTTGAAGGCGTCCTCAAGTTATGGGTATAAGTTGAGGAGGACCTCAACTTAACCTGGAGGACAGATGACCAAGACACTCGCGATCTTCGGCGCCGGACCGGTGCTGGGACTTTCGCTCGCGCGCCGCTTCGGCCGCGAGGGCTTCCGGATCGCCCTCGTCGCGCGCACCACCGGGAACCTCGACGCGCTCGTCGCCGCACTCGACCGCGACGGCATCGAAGCGAACGGCTTCGTCGCCGACGTCTACGAGCCGGCGCAGATCGCGTCCGCCGTCGCCGCGATCGGGCGGATCGACGCGGTCGCGTTCAATCCCGGCGGCGGGACCATGGGCGAGGGCATCGTGCCGGTGCTCGACGTGGATCCGGAGAACCTCCGGCTCGTCCTCGACCGTTTCCTGGTGTCCGCGGTGGCACTCGTGCGCGCCGTCCTGCCGCCCATGATCGATCGCGGCGACGGCGCGATCCTGTTCACCGCGGGGCAATCCGGCCTGTACCCGGCGCCCTTCCTCGGCAACGTCGGCATGGCGCAGGCCGCGCTGCGGAATTACTTCCACAACCTGAACGCCGTGCTCGCGGAGAAGGGGATCTACGCCGGGGCCGTCAACGTCGGCGCGCTGATCGAGGGCAGCGTGCCCCATCGGGCGCTCACCGCGAGCCCCATGGACTTCGAGCCCGAGGTGATCCACCCGGACGTCTTCGCCGACGCCTTCTGGAAGCTCTATGCGACCCGCGAAACACCGGAGGCGCTGGTCGGGTCCTTCGGGAGATGACTACTTCTCGACGGCGTAGGCCTCGATCTCGACCTTCATCTTCGGGTCGAGCAACGCCGAGACCTCGACCATGGTGGCCGCGGGCAGCACGTCGGCGAAGGCTTCGCGGTGCGCCCGCGCCACCAGATCGGCGTCCTTGATGTCGGTCACGTAGGTGACCGTGCGCACCACCGCGGACAGGCTGGACCCGGCCTCGCGCAACGCGGTCTCGATGAGCGAAAGCACGGCCGAGGCCTGCTCGTAGGCGTCGCCCGAACGGGCGGGTTCGCGCGCCGTGGTCCCGGAAACGTGGATGTGCTCGCCGACGCGTACCGCCCGGCTGTAGCCGAACACCGGCTCGTAGTCGCCGCCGGAGGAGATGTTCACCCGTTCAGTCATGACCCGAACGAAAGCACAGGCGGCCCCGCCCCGGAACACCGGTACAGGGCCGCCTGTCACTTACTGCTCTTCCTTGTCCTCCGGAGGTGTCTCTTTCGCGGCGGGCGGGATGGCCTTCGTCAGCTCGACGATGGTCTTCCCCGCCATGCCCGACGCGCCGTAGGTCGGGTCGCTGAGGACCTTGAGCCCCTTTTCGAGCTTGTCGAGCGCGTCCGCCGCCTTGGGGAACCTCGTTTTCAGGTCGCCGATCGGGAAGCTGTTCCAGTAGTCGTACCGTTCCAAGATC
This sequence comes from Amycolatopsis sp. TNS106, assembly GCF_019330265.1. Classification (NCBI taxonomy): domain Bacteria; kingdom Bacillati; phylum Actinomycetota; class Actinomycetes; order Pseudonocardiales; family Pseudonocardiaceae; genus Amycolatopsis; species Amycolatopsis sp. TNS106. The sequence goes on from NZ_CP024972.1 coordinate 7,890,192, forward strand.
TTCTTGGCGTCGGGATGCCCCTCCAGTTCCTTCGCCAGCTTCTCGCGCACCACCCTCGGGGGTATGTCGCTGAGCTTCTCCGGTTTGGGCTTCGGAGCGTCGGGCGTCGCGTCCGGAGTGCTGTCGCCCGGCTTCGGCGGCGGGCCCTCGATCGGCTTCTTGCCGCCGGGCATCGGGGTACCGCCGGCGGGTTTCGGCTTGGGCAGCTTGATCTTGCCGCCACCGAGCGTCAGCTTGACGACGTCGTCGGCCGCGCCGCGGGTCTTCGCCAGGATCTTGAGCATCTCGGCGAGCTTCTTGGCGACGTCGGCGATCTGCTTGGCGATCTTGGCGATCGCCACCCCGACCGTGGTCATGATGGAGGTGATCGCCGCGATGATCGAACCGCCGAAGGTGACCGGCGCCAGTGCCACCGCCACGATCGCCGCCTTGAGGATGCCTGCCAGCGTCATGGCGATGATGTCGCGGACGATGCCGCGGACCGCGCCGATGACGGCACCGGCGATCCCCATCTGCTTGCCCGCGAACTCGATGTATCCGGCGAGCGCGTCGATCTGGGCGGCGACGCCCTCCATGTCGGCCCGGAAGGTGTCCGCGGACTCGCCCGTCCACTTCTCCATGAACTTCTTGGTGGCGGCGTCGTGGTCCTTTGACCACTCCCGCACTTCGGCGGCCTCTTTGTAGATCGCCGTCTTGGCCGCCTCGATGCCCTTCGGGTCGCCCAGCAGGAAGTCCAACGGCCAGCGGAAGATGACGATGTGCTCGATCAGCCAGCCGATCCCGGCGGTGAGCAGCGAGCCGATCGGATCGGCGACCATGCCGAGGATCTCGATCGCCATCCCCGCCGAGGCCAGTCCGATGCTGAGGCTGTCCCCTTCGTCGACGGCCTTCTTCAGCGAGAACGCGGAATCGAAGAAGCCCGCGCCCGTGGTGTCGCCGCTGCCCGCGAGGAAGTCGTTCTTCTCGTCCTTGAAGTCACTGGCCTTCGTGCCGGTGTTGTTCCCGAAATCGTTGCGGTGGTACTCGTCGCTCACTTGACCTTCACCTCGTCGATCCCCTTGCCGGCTTCGGTGATCAGCCTCTCGGTCTCCTGCTCGTTGGCTTTGTACTGCTTCGACGCCTCGCGCACCCTGTCCGAGAACTCCTGCACGTTCTCCGAGTACTTGTTGAGGTGGTCCCGCGCCTTCCCGCAGTGCATGCTCGCGCCGGCGCCGTAGATCTGGCCGCCGAAAATGCCGAAGATGCCGGGGTCCGCTACGCAACTGCCCACCATGTCGGCGCTCTTTCGCAGGGCGTCCTCGAGTCTGCCGAGGTGACCGGCGAACTCGTTCATGGTTTCCGTGTCGACACCGAATCCGGTCACCAGGGGCTCATTTCGTCGTCGTCGGGGGTGGCGGGCCGCCGGGGGCGCGGCGCCGGGGGATTCGGCGGCCGCACGGGACGGCCCGGCTGCGGCGGCATCGGAGGACCGGCGTGCGGAGGTGGCGGCGGCCGGTATCCCGCCTGAGGACGCGGCGGCTCGTTGTGCGCCTCCGGCGCCCACTTGTCCTGTTCCGGATTGTCCGGCGTGGTCTCCTCGTCCTCCACCTTCGGCAGGAAGGTGCGGACCAGCTGGGCGGCCTCGTCTTCGCCGTTGATCTCGGTGTAGGACTCGGTGACCTTCTCGACGGTCCTGCGCTGGGCCGTGCGCACCGTCTGCATGACCAGAGAAGAGAGCCGCGCCGGTCCCAGCGAGGTGGCCCGGTTGCCGAACTCGATGGCGCTCAGCGAGCCGTTGGCCTCGACCGTCACCGTCACCGAGCCGTCAGGAGAGGTCACCGTGGACGCCGAGGCGGTGAACGCGGCCGTCAGGGCTTGGGCTTTTTCCTCGAGTTTCTTGGCTTCTCGCTCCAAAAGGAGCGCGAAGTCCTCACCTGCGTCGAAATTGGGTTGCATGCGTCGCCTTGGCCTGGTCGGGATGGAGCACGATCGGAGAGAATGCGAGAGGTCGACGAGGCGTACACCCCGGCTTCCCAGCACGGAGGGTAGACCGGCCGTTCCGGCCCCGCAGTGGACCGGTGGGTCACCGGCTGATTCGCCCGTATCGTTACCAGCGGGCACGTACCGGGACAACCCCGGTGATCGAGGACTGCCCGAAAGGTCTCCGGGAGTGGTGGATCGGGGAAGGACGATGATCGTGCGGGCCGCCGATCGAGACGCCGTCTGCCGCACTACCGGTTTTCGGCGGCCTTCTTCAGGTCCTTCAGCCAGATTTCGAGGCCCTGCCCCAGCATCGCGGTGGAGCCGGGGACGTCCTTGTCGACCTGCGGGCCGGTGTGGCTCTCCTCGGTGCGGACGATGACGCCGCCGGGCACCTTGACGAAGTTCCACACGTGGACGCCGTCGATGTGCATACCGCCGGGACCGTCGAGGGGGCCGGTCCAGCGAAGGCACTTGCCGGGCTGGAGTTGCCGGACGGTGGAAACGATGGTCACGTCGCCGGGCGGATAGGGCAGGCCCGGCGGGACGGGAATGGTCCACTGGAAGCGGGAATGCTTGCGCAGCGGACCGGGATCCAGGCGTTTCATGGTGACGGGGATGGCGGGGTTCTGCCAGGACGGCCAGGCCTCCACGTCGGTCTGCAGGTTCCAGATGGTGCGCAGCGGTGCCTTGACGAAGATCTCCGTCCGGTAGTGCACCTTGGCGGCCCGATCGATGCCTTTGCCTTGGCAGGTGAGCGAAGCCGGCTTGTGGTGGGCCGGAGTCGCCTGGGCGGGCGCCGTGGCGCCGAGGACGCCGGCGAGGGCCAGCGGGACCGTGAGCAGGGCGGCGCGGGTGCCGATCCGGCGGCGTGCGGTGCGGAACATGTCTCTTTCTCCTTCACTCGGTTAGCGATTATCGCGATAGTTAGAGCCTATAGCGAGTGTGCCGCGAGCGTCAAGAGGGAGCCCCGCTCGAGCTGGAGTTCGCCACTGTCTGCAAAGACCTCAAGGGCCGGGTTCGCGCCCCCCGGCACCTGGGCACACAGCGTCCACCGGCTGAAGCGCGTGAAGGCCCCCTTCCCTCGACTCAGCCGAGGGAAGGGGGCCTTCACGCGCGAAACCGCGGCCTCAGGCCGAGCGGCCGAGGAAGGCCAGGAACCGCGCCTGCGGGTCGGCGTCCGCGGGCGGTTTCACCCGTGGCCCGAAGGTGCCCGGCGTGCGGCTGATGATCAGCCGGGCGAGGGAGAACGACGGGGTGACGAGGTCCGGATCCATCCGCACGTCCATCCCGAGCGCGGAACCGATGTCCCAGGTGTGCACCAGGGTGTCGAACGTCAGCAGCGCCAGGTAGTCCGTGACCGTCGCGTCCGGGCGGTTGGCGACGTACCACGCGGGAGCGGGACGGCCGAGCAGTTCGCCGGTGACGACGGCATCGGCCGCTTGCCGGGCCGCGCGCCATGCGGCCGGCGGGTCTTCGCCGGCCAGCTCGCCGGGCTTCTCCGATCCCGCGGGCCCGTTCTCCACCGTGAATTCCCGGCCCGACGCGTGATGGCGAAGCACCTCCAGTCCCCAGATGACGTGCCCGGTCACGTCGCGCACCGACCAGTGTTCGCACGCCGACGGCGCGTCCCATCGGTCGGGCGGCACGGTGGCGAGCACGGCGTCGAAGGCGTCTTGTGCCCGCCGGTGGCGATCCAAGGTTTCCATGGGTTCCTCCTAACGCAGCGCCGCGTTGACGGCGGCCGTCAGTTCCGCCGCGCCGGGCACCAGGGCCTTGTCGAGCGCGAGGGCGTACGGGATGACGGTGCCGTCCGGACGGCAGACCCGCCTCGGCGGTGCCACCAGGTCGAATTCCTCGGCCGCCGTCGCGACGATCTCCGCGCCCAGCCCGCACATGCGGTTCGAGTCGTCGATCACGATCAGCCGCCCGGTCTTGTCGACCGATTTGCGCAGGCACTCCCAATCGAAGGGGTAGACCGTGCGCGGGTCGACGATCTCGATGTCGACCCGGTCCGCGAGGTTCTCGGCGACCTCGATCGCCGTGCCGACGTGCTGGCCCACCGCCACGACCGTCAGGTCGCCGCCTTCCCGGACGACGTTCGCCTGCCCCAGCGGCACGATGTCCTCTTCGCCCGCGTACGAGACGTCCGTCGCGCCCAGCAGCGGAGAAGGAGCGAACACGGCCACCGGATCCGGGTCCTGGATCGCGGCCCGCAGCAGCCCGTACGCGTCGGCGGCCAGACCCGGGACGACGGTCTTGATCCCCGCGTGCGCGAGCAGGCTGTACGGGTTGTCCGAATGCTGGCCCGCCCAGCCGAAGCGCGACCCCGATCCGGACACGAGATACGTGACCGGGATCCGGACCTGCCCGCCGGTCATCAGGGAGAACTTGTGGGCCTGGTTCACGATCTGCTCGAAGACCAGATAGATCAGCGAGGAGATCTGGAATTCGATCACCGGTTTCTTGCCCGCCATCGCCGCGCCGGTCCCGAAACTGGTGAAAGCCTGTTCGGACAACGGGGTGTCCAGCACGCGTTCCGGGCCGAACCGGGGCAGCAGCCCCGAAGTGACTCCGCTCGCCCCGACACCGACGTCCTCCCCGAGCAGGAAGACGTCCTCGTCGGCGGCCATCTCGTCGTGCAGGGCGCGATTCATCGCGTGCATGTAGCCGAAGTTCTCCGGCGAAGGCAGCCCGCTCACAGGATCACCCCCGGCCGGACGGCGGTGGCTCCCGCGTACAGATACATGAGTGCGTCCTTCGGATCGGGCGACGGGGCGTTCTTCGCGAACTCGACCGCCTCGTCGATGGTTTCCTTGACAGCCGCGTCGATCCCGGCGACGACGTCCTCGCCGAGCTGATCGCCCAGCAGCGGGATCGGATCCTTCGTGCGCCAAAGAGCGACCTCGTCGGGGTCGCGGAACTCGACACCGAGGAGTTCGAGCACGGAATGGTGCCCGAAGAACCGGTACGTCCGGCATTCCAGGAACGCCGGGCCCCGCCCCGCGCGAACCCCTTCGAGCAGTTCCGCCGCGGCGCTCTCCACCGCTTCGACGTCCATGCCGTCGACACTGCGCGAAACCAGCCCGAAGCCTTCGGCGCGCCGGGTCGCGCCTCCCGCCAGCCCCGCTTCGAGTTTGAGGCTCGTCGCGTACTGGTTGTTCTCGCAGACGAACAACACCGGCAGCGACCAGATCGCGGCCAGGTTGAAGGCCTCCAGCAGGACACCCTGGCTCATCGCGCCGTCGCCGAAGAAGCTGACGACGACCTCCGAGTCACCCCGGGCCTTGGCCGCCCACGCGGCGCCGGAGGCGATCGCGCCGCCCGCGCCGACGATTCCGTTGGCGCCCAGGATGCCCAGCTTCATGTCCGCCGCGTGCATCGATCCGCCGCGGCCCTTGTTGAACCCTTCGAGGGTGCCGAGGAGTTCGGCGAGCAGGCGGCGCGGTTCCGCGCCCTTCGCCAGTACGTGACCGTGTCCCCGGTGGGTGCTGGTGATGCCGTCGCGCTCGGTCAGGTTCGCGCAGATGCCCACGGCGACGGCCTCCTGCCCGATGTACGGGTGGATCCCGCCGTCGATCTCCCCGGCGATGGCCATCGCCAGGCAGCGTTCTTCGAACTCCCGGATCAGTTTCATGGACCGGTACAGGGCCATCCGGTGCTCACGGGTCATTGGCGTGACAGCCCTTCTGTGGAGGTTCGGACGAGCATTCGGTCGACGTAACGGAGCAGCGCGCCGTCGTCGGGGCTCGGCACCACGACGGGCTCGAATTCGCTGCTCGGGCGGCCGCTCGACGAAGTGGAGCCGAAGAGCGGCTTCAGGATGGCGTGTTCCTCGGGGGAACGGGCTTCGAGAGCCGAGAGCCAGTCGGCCACGGGCAGGGTGCCGATCTCGGTACCGGAGGCCCGCAGGAGTTCGACCAGGTACGTGAGGCGCATCGGCCGTTCGCCCGCCAGCACGAACCGGCCACCGTCCGGCCGCCGGTCCAGGCCGAGCCGGGCGAGCGCGCCCGCCGTCTCGTCCACCGCGATCCACGGTTCCTCGATCTCGGTGCCGGGGGCGGCGCCGAGATCGAGGATGTTCCGCAGCACCCGCAGCATGATGTCCCGCGTGTTCCCTTGCCCGGTCTTCGAATCCCCGACGATCCGGGGCAGACGGCAGATCTCGGCCGGTATCCCGTGCTCGGACGCGGTGATGATCAGCTGTTCCGCGTGCGCCTTGGTCTCCGCGTATCCGCTGCGGGAGCCGTTCTCCTCGCCGGCGGAAATGGTCGACACGAACTGCAGCCGCTTGAGCCGGGTGGTGGCGGCCAGCCGGATCAGCTCGCGGGTCCCGCCCACGTTGGCGCCTTCGAGTTGTTCGTAGCTGGAGAGCGCGTCGACCCAGGCGCCGTTGTGGCAGATCAGGCCGATTTCGCCCGCGAGCCGCGCGAACACCGCGTCGGCGAGGCCGAGTCCTGGTGCCGCGAGATCGCCGGGGACGACGCTGATCCGCTTCTCGTCGACGTCGTCCCGCAGGCCGTAGCGGTCCAGATTTTCGCGCAGCCGCAGCCATCCCGCCCGCTCGTCGGCGGCACGGACGAGGCAGTGCACCCGCAGGTTCTCGCGCGTCAGCAACTCGCGGACCAGGTACGCGCCGACGAATCCGGTGGCGCCGGTGAGCAGGACCTCCGAGACGGCATCGGATCCCCGCGGTGGCAACGATTCCGGGAGGACTCCGCGCACCAAGGCCCGCGGATCGAACGAACGCACGGAGGTCCGCCGGTCGCCGTTGATCTCTTCGGCCAGCTTCGCGATCGTGGGCCGCTCGAACAGCGTCCGCAGTGGCAGGTCGATCCGCAGGGTTTCGCCGATCCGGACGGCGAGCTGCGCGGCCTTCAGTGAGTGCCCGCCGACGTCGAAGAAGCTTTCGTCCCTGCCGACGGTTTCCCGGCCGAGGACCTGTGCCCAGATCGCCGCCAGCTTCTCCTCGGTCGGGTTGCGCGGCGGGGCGACCTCGTCCTCCCGGGTGTCGTCCTCGGGTTCCGGGAGCGCCCGGACGTCCAGCTTTCCGTTGAGGGTCAACGGGAGTTCGGGAAGCGACACGAACGCCGCGGGCACCAGGTACTCGGGCAGTTCGCGGCGCAACCCGGCACGCAGAGCCGTGTCGTCGACAGCGCCCTTCAGATAGGCGACGAGCCGCTTCTGACCCGAGCCGTCTTCACGGGCTACGACGGCGGCCTGGGTGATCTCCGGCCGGGCCAGCAGCGCGGCTTCGATCTCGCGGGGTTCGACGCGGAAGCCGCGGATCTTGACCTGGTCGTCGACGCGACCGAGATACTCCAGATCGCCGTCGGCGTCGTACCGCACGATGTCCCCGGTCCGGTAGAGCCGCTCACCGGTCGGCTCGTGGTGGGGAACGAACTGTTCCGCGGTGAGTTCCGGCTGTCCCCGGTAGCCCCGTGCGACACCGGGCCCGGCCACGTGGAGTTCGCCCGGTACCCCGGTCGGCGTGAGCCCGCCGCGTTCGTCGAGGACGTACACCCGCGTGTTCCCGAGCGGACGGCCGATGGGGATTCCCTTGACGCCTTCGGGAACAGGGGCGGGGATCGGGTGACACGTGGTGAACGTCGTGCACTCGGTGGGGCCGTACCCGTTGAAGAACTTCGTGCCGGGCAGCGCGGCGACGGCGCGGCGGACATGGGTGACGGACAGGGCTTCGCCGCCGACGAGCAGAGTGCGGAGCCCGGTCAGCGCCGCGGTGTCCTCGTCGACGATGTGGTTGAACAACGATGACGTCAGCCACGCCGTGCTGATCCGGTGCCGGGTGATCGCGTCCGCGAGCGGCCGGGCGGTGAGCACGCGTTCGGTGGAGAGGACACACGTCGCTCCGGTGAGCAGGGCGCCCCAGATCTCGAAGGTGGCCGCGTCGAAGGAGATCGCCGACGCGTGCAGCACCACCTCGTCCGGGCCGAGGACGCCGTCCGGCAGTCCGGTGACCAGCCGGATGATCGACCGGTGCTCGATCTCGACGCCTTTGGGGCGGCCGGTCGAGCCGGAGGTGTAGATGACATAGGCCAGGTCATGCGGCCCCACCTCGATGTCGAGCGCGGTCGATCGTTCCTGTTCGAGGGTGGGGTCGGCGATCAGATCGGTCGTGATCACCAGCCGCGCCTGGCCGTCGGCGAGCAGGAGCCGTTGGCGCTCCTCGGGATATCCGGGGTCGATGGGCAGATACGCGGCGCCGGTCTTGAGGATCGCGAGCAACGCGGTGATCAGGCCGAGGGAGCGCGGAAGGCAGACACCGACGACCGTTCCCGGCCCGGCGCCCAGTGCCCGCAACCGGTGCGCGAGCCGGTTGGACCGGACGTCGAGCTCCGCATAGGTCACGGAGTCGTCGCCGCAGACCAGCGCTGTCGCTTGTGGACGGTCGAGCACCCGCGCGGCGAACACGGCGGGCACTGTCGCCGGGGAGGGCAGCTCCGCGGCCGTGTCGTTCCATTCCTCCGTCAGCAGGCGACGTTCGGAATCGCTCATCATCGGCCAAGCGGATAGCGGCCGCTCCGGCTCGGCGGACTCGAGCAGCCGCCGGAAGTGCCGGACGAAACGTTCGATCGTCACCTGGTCGAACACTTCGGCGTTGTAGTCGATCCGCGCTTCCAGCACCCCCTCCCGGTCCGACACGAGGCATTCGAGATCGAACGGTTCCGAGCGGGTGCCGACCGGTGCGACGGCCGACAGCGGCTCGTCCACCACCCGGAGCACGGCCTGTGCGAGCGGGGTGCGGCTGAAGTCCCGCCGCGGCGCCACTTCCTCGACGAGACGCTCGAACGGGACGTCCTGGTTCGCGTACGCGCCGAGCGTGGTCTCCCGTACGCGGCCGAGCAGCTCCGCGAAGGTGGGATCACCGGAAAGATCGGTGCGCAGCACCAGCATCTTCGCCTCGGGCACCGGAACACCGACCGTGACATCGGTGGTGCGCGCGTAGCGGGACAGCACGACGTCGAAGGCCGCCAGCAGCGTCATGAAAAGGGTGGCGTCGTGACGGCTCCCCGCTTCACGGACCCGGGGGTCCACGTCGAAGGGGAGCGAGCCGGCGCGATAGGACGCCACCGCCGGGCGAGCGCGATCCGTCGGCAGCTCCAGCGCCGCGGGCAGGCCGTCGAGGTGTTTGCGCCAGTATTCGAGCTGCCCGCGCAGTGCCTCGAAAAGCGGCTCGTCGGGGTGTTCCAGCATGTGTTCGACCAGCCGGACGAGCCTGCCGACGAGCCGGGTGGCGGTGGAGCGGTCGAAAAGGCCGGTGCGGAACACCAGGGAACCGTGCAACTTGCCGTCCTGCACATGGGTGACCAGTTCCAGGTCGAACCGGGTCGCCACCCCGGCCCAGGGCACGCTGGTGATCTCGCCTTCGCCGTCGGCGGGGATCTCGCCGTTGTGCACGACCACGACGTCGAAGATCGCGTTGCGCCCGGCGTCCCGTTCCGGCCGGACCTCCGCGACCACCTGGTCGAACGGCGCCTGCTGATGGGCGTAGGCGTCGACCATCTTGGTGCGCGTCACCTTCAGCAGCTCGCGGAAGGACATCGACGGCGTGATGCGGGCGCGCAGCACCACGGTGTTCACGAAGAAGCCGAGGACGTCGGCGAACCGGCGGTCGTCACGGCCGGCCAGTACCGTGCCGATCGTGATGTCCTCCTGTCCGGAATGGAGGGACAGCAATGCCTGGAACACCGCGGCCACGGCGCTGGACAGCGCGCATCGGTTTCGCAGGGCGAAGGAACCGAAGGCCTTCGTGAGTTCGGCGGAGAGCGCGAAATCGACGTGGTCGCCCGCGAAGCCGGGGTTGCCCGATCGCGGCCGGTCCGTCGGCAGCCGCAGCGGCTCGAAGCCGTCGAGCTCGCGCCGCCAGTAGTCGATGTGCTCCGCCACCGAACCGGCGGCCGCGCGCTGCGCCGCGACGTACTCCTCGTAAGTCACCTCCAGCGGCGCGAGGGTCTCCGAGCGGTACAGCTTGACGACGTCCTCGGTCACGATCTGGATGGACCGCCCGTCGGTGATGATGTGGTGGTTCACCACGCACAGCACCGCCGACCCGTCGGCGCATTCGACGACCATCGCGCGGATGGGCGGCGCCGCCGCGAGGTCGAACGGCTCGCTGACCAGGTCGGCCGTGTGCTTCCGCCAGTCGTCGTCGGCCGCGGTGCGCCGGGCGACCGGGATGCGGAAACCCGGCGTCGGCACGGCGGCGGGCGTCCCGGACTCGTCCACGACGAACCGCCAGCGCAGCACCGGATGCCGTTCGACGAGCGCGCCGAGCGCCCGGTCGAGCGCGTCGAGGTCGACACCGTCGTGGAACCGGAAGACGATCGGGATGTTGTACGCGGCACTGGTCCGGTCGAGTTGCTGCACCAGCCACAGCCGCTCCTGCCCGAGCGACAACCTCATCGATTTCTCCTTCATCGGGCGTTCGCGATCAGGGCCTGTTCGTCGACTTTCCCGTTGCGGGTCAGCGGGATCTCGTCGACCACCACCCAGAGGGCGGGTAACGCGTAGCTCGGGAGCTGCCGCGACAGATACGCGCGCAAGGTGCGGGGTTCGGTGTCCTGGCCGGGGTTCACGACGATGGCCGCCACGAGCTGAGGGCTGTGGTCCTCCCGCCGGGAAACGACGATCACGGCGTCGCGGATACCGGGATGACCGGCGAGGATGGTGCCGATCTCCTCGGTTTCGATGCGATGCCCGTCGAGTTTGACCTGCTTGTCCGCGCGGCCGAGGAAAACCACGTTCCCGTCCGGGGCGAGCCGGACCAGATCGCCCGTGCGGTACAGGCGTTCGTCCACGTCGGGGGAGAAGTGGCCGAAGCGCCGCTTCGTCTCGGTCTCGTCGTCCAGGTACCCGTCGGCGAGTCCCGATCCGGCCGCGTACAGCTCGCCGACGCCGCCGGGCGGGACGAGCCGGGCGTTACGGTCGAGCACGAAGACCTTCGTGCCGGCGATCGGCCTGCCGATGGGCAGGGGGCCGTCGATCTCCGCGCCGGCGCGTACGGTGTGCGTGGTCGTGAACGTGGTGTTCTCGGTGGGCCCGTAGCCGTTCGTGAGCACCAGGCCGGGGTAGGTCTCGAGCACCCGTGCCGCCGCGTCGTGCGGTACGACCTCGCCTCCGCTCAGCAGCCGGCGGAGTCCGGCGAGCGCCTGCGGCCGGGAGTTCGCGACCAGCCGGAAGAGGCTGGCGGTCAGCCAGGCGACGGAGACCTTCCGCTCGGCGAAGAACTTCTCGAGCGCCCTGACGGTCGGAAGCCGTCCGGGAAAGGCCTCCAGCGTCGCGCCGTTGAGCAAGGTCACCCAGATCTCGTACGTCGACGCGTCGAAGGCCAGCGGCGCCATCCGCAGGACCCGGTCACCCGGGCGCGGCTGGAGCTCCGTCGTCCGCGCGAGCCGCGTGACCGCGCGATGCGGGACGACGACCCCCTTCGGTTCACCGGTGGATCCCGAGGTGAACGCGACGTAGGCGGTCCTTTGTGGATCGTCGTGGGCGGGTACGGGCTCGGGATCCGCGTCGATTTCCTCGCCGGGGACCCAGGAATCGACCCGGGTGAGCCCATGGAGGACGGGATGGCCGGCCGTGGCGGCGTCGACCACCGCGGCCGTGGGCGCCAGCTTGCCGATGATCCGCGCCAACCGGGCTTCCGGCGCGTCGTCGTCGAACCCCGCGTACGCGGCTCCGGCACGGACGATCGCGAGCAGCGCCACGATCTCGCCCGCCGACCTCTTGGTCGCGACGAGCACCGTGTCACCGGGCCGGACCCCGGCGCGCCGCAGGACGCCGGCGTACCGATCGGCCGCTCGCGCGAGCCGTCCGTAGGTCAGCTCGGCCTGCGCGTCACGGACCGCGACCTGTTCCGGGTGAAGCCGCACCTGCTCCAGGAAAAGGGTTTCGATGTCCGCCGGAGGAAGGTCGGCGCCGGCCAGTGAGCCGACGATCCGGCGGCGTTCCGGCGCGATGCAGCGCACGTCCTCCAGCGAACCGTCGAGGAAGGCCAGTTCACCCACCGCGGCGGCGACGTCGGCGAGGAAACCGTGCTCGGCGTCGGGTACCTCGGTGACGAAGCGGGCCTCCCCGGACCGCAGATCCGGGTGCAGGGAGGCGAGCACGAGATCCACCGGCCCGTCCTCGGCGACGCCGACCGGGTGGACCGAACCCAGGAAGTCCTCGACCCGGGCCTTGTCGTCGACCTGGATCCGGATCACCCGCCCGGAGACCGAGATCGCGGCCTCGGTCGCCGCCGTCCACCGGCACAGGGTCACCGCGAACGCGGCGAGCACCACCTTCGCGCGTTGGTACTCGGAGGGTTCGGCCGCGAGCTCGGTCGTCAGATCGTAGGGAACGGTGAGCGCGTCAGGCATCGCGGTTGCGCTCCAGCCGGACATGGAGGTGGTCGGGCCGCCGGAAGATGTGGCCGCGTTCCCGCAGCCGCCAGAATCCCGGCCGGACGCCGTCGAGCGAACCGCTGAGCCGGACACCACCGAACCGGTGCGACAACCGCTCGAACAGCGTGTCGAACTCCGCCAGCGCCAGCTGGATGCCCAGACAGGTGTGCGGGCCGGACGAGAACGCCAGCAGGCGCTGGTCGGTCCGCTCGGGACGCCAGGAGTCCGGGTCCTCGAACGCGTTCTCGTCACGGCTGGCGCTGCCCAGCGACAGCAGGAGCGCGGACCGGCGCGGGACGTCCACCCCGTGCAGGTTCAGGTCCCTGGTCGCGTACCGGAGGATGGTGTGACTCGGCGGTTCCCACCGCAGCGTCTCGCGCACCACCTGGGTGCGGTACTCCTGGTCCGCCAGTGTCGACAGGTCGACATCGTGCGCCAGCACGGCGTACATGATCTTGCCGATGGTCGCGACGCTCGTCTCGGTGCCCGCGAGCAGGAACAGCGTCGCCGTGCCCAGCATGGATTCGTCGAGCGGATCGCCCGGCGGGAAGACGAGATCGAGGAACGGCATCCGGCCGCCCTCGCGGCGTTCGGCGAGTTTGCCCTTCAAGTAGTCGATCAGCTCCGCCTTGGCCGCGAGCGCCGAATCCAGCGAGGTCGCCGGGAACTCGATCGCACCGGCCAGCGGCAGCACCCGGGGACGCAGCCAGGCCGCGTCCTCCGGCGGCAACCCGAACAACCGGGTGACCATCGCGTAGGGCACCCCGACCGCGACCCGCTCCATGAACTCGACGTCGACCTCGTTCCCGGTGCCCATTTCGGCCTCGATCGAGTCGAGGACCTGGTCCACCGCGGGGACGAGGATCTCGGTGCGCAGCCGCTTCACCGACGCGCCGGCGAACAGCGGCATGAACAGCTTCCGCAGATCGCGATGGCGGGGCCCGTCGGTGTCCAGCAACGTCCGGCCGAACAGACGGCGGCTGCTGCGCATCGGGAAGCCGCTGCCGACCTCGCGGTCGGCCAGCAGGGCCTGGACGTCTTCGAACCTGGTGACCAGGAAGGCGTTGAACGCCGCCGACCAGTGCACCGGATCCGACCGCCGGAGCTCCTTGTAGATGGGCCAGGGGTCGGCGAGGAATTCGTCGGAACTGAAGTCCAGTTTCACCGGTGCCGAGCTCATTTGTCACCTCCGTTGCCGACCAGTTCGGTCCGGGATTTCAACTGGCGCGCGGCCTCTTCCGAAGTGAGCCGGAGCGATTCGGTGGTGCCGTCGTAGCCGCCGACGAGGGCGGGCACGACCTCGTGCGCGAGCGCGGTCAGCTGGTCGAGGGTCGCTCGGTGCGAAACCCACCTGGGTACGAAGAAGTTCAGCGAAACCGGGTCGCCGATCCGGTTCACCAGCTCCCTGATCCTGGCGGCGCAGGTCGCGGCGTCGCCGACGATGAACCCGCCCGTGTCGACGAGGTTCTGCAGCGTCTTGCGGTGCGCGACCGGCGAATCCGGGATGGGCATGCCCAGCGTGCCCCGGTACAGACCGCGGCGCAGCGCGGAAAAGCCTTCCAGCAGTTCCTCGACGCCCGCGGCGGGGGAATCCGCGATGTGGACGAAGACGTTGCAGCGGATCCGGGTTCCTCCCGCGGATTTGTTCCGGTAGGCGTCGATGCGCTCGATCAGCGCGCCGACCGGGTCGGGGTCCATTCCGGGCCTGATGGCGCCCCACGGCGGTGCCACGTGGACGGTCGGGGTCGTCGACGTGTCGGTGAGGAGCTCGATTCCGGCCGGGCTCAGCGAGGACGCGACGACGGTCTCGATGGTGCCGGGCCCCCTCAGCGGCTGGAGCTGGAGCACCGCTTTCTTCACGGTGAACCACGGTGTCGTGGTGTTGACCGTCTCGCCGTTGAGGAGTGCCTGCACCGTCCCCAGCGCCGCGCGGAAATGGTCGCGGACCGAAGCCGGGTCCACCCCGATCATTTCCATGTCGTGGACGTAGGTTCCCGTGCCGACGCCCAGGATCGCCCGGCCCGCGGTGAGGTGATCGAGCAGTGTGATCCGTTCCGCGACATGCAAAGGGTGGTGATAGGGCAGCGGGATCACTCCCGTGGCGAACCGGATCCGGCGCGTCTCACGGGCCAGCGCCGCCATCAGCATTTCGGGCGAACTGAGCGTGCTCCATCCGCTGGAATGGTGCTCGCCGAGCCAGATCTCGTCGAAACCCAGGTCGTCGACGAGGCCGCACAGTTCGATGTCGCGCTTCAGCGACGCGTGCGGGCTGACCGAAGGGTCGTGGAAGGGAGGCAGGAAGCAGCCGAATGCCTTTGCGTTCATTTCGATCCTTTGTCCGGAGGTGGGCGATCGTGCTGCGTCAGGCCGACGGCACCTGTTCGAGCAGGTAGTCGCAGAACTTGTCCACAGTGGTCAGATCCTCGTTCTCTTCGAGGTCGATGAACACGTCGAGCTTCGTCTCGATCTTCTCGATGAGCGCCAGGTACTCGATGGAGCTCATACCCGTCTCGGGGAACTCCGTGTCCGCTTCGATGGTCTGGTTCTCCAGAACACCGCCCGCGACCTCGGTCAGCAGGGAGAAAATCTGCTGACGCAATTCCGCCCGCGCGTCTTCCGCGTTCATGTGTCCCCTTTGCTGAATCCGCGCACAAGCGCGCGGATGGATGAGTGCTGAATGGTGATTTCGCCGCATGTGAAAGCGGCGGTGAATTCGATGATCACGACGGCGGAAATCACCCCAGTGTGCTCGCCGCCGCGCCTCCCAGTGCGTCCGGATTTCCGTCCGGACTGGCGATTCGACACCTATTGTCGCCCGAATCGTCCGCGATCCGCAACAGTCCGGGGCGCAGGTCTTCGTCGATTATCGCGCCGTTACGTGAGGAAAGATCACCATGGAACGACACGAAGGGGGCTTTCCGCGCATCGTGCGCGCGGAAAGCCCCCTTCGTCGTCAGATCAGCGCTTGCGCTTCTGCAGCAGTTCCGCGAACTGCCGCCAGTCCTCCGCCCGGGCCTTGGCGAGTTCGGAGATCAATTCCAGCCGGTGTTCGGGAATGTTCCTGGCGACCTGATCCCATTCGTCCCGGTCGTTCAGATGCCCGTCCAGCAATCGCACCAGGGTGCGGCCGGACTCGGTGTACCGGATGGTGGGGTCCGAGCGGAGCCGTTCCACGGCCGCCTGGGGGTCCGTTCCCGCCTGATCACCGCCCTCGGCCGGGCGGGTACGCGGCCTGGCGGTGGGGCTTGCCGGGCTCTTCTCGCCCTGGAGGTGCCGATGACGTACGTCGTGCGCGGTCGCGAGGGAAACACCCGCGCCACGCGCGATTTCGCGGATCGAAGCGGAGGGATTGCTCGTGAGCAGCTCGTGGGCGCGACGGCGGCCCTGCGCCGGATCGAGCGCGCGGACGCGGCCGTCGCGGCCGACGTGGGCGTTCGACTGGGGAACTTCCCCACTCGAACGCCGGCGCAACTTGCCGACCGTCTTGTGCGAAAGGCCGGTGACCGCCGCGATCGCCCGGTCGGACCAGTGGGGCCGGGTGCCGAGGATCCGGCAGGCGGCGGCCTTGCGGTCGGCGAGGGAAAGCGGCAGGCCGTGCGCGATGTTCGTCTTCACCGCGAGGATGAAGGCCGCCTGCTCGTCCCCGTCGAAGAACTGGACGTTGATCGCGGTGGCGTTCTTCAGCTTCGCCGCCTGGAGCCGATGCGTTCCGTCGATCACCCGCATCGTGGAGCGGTGGACGAGAATCGGCGGAAGCGGGGCATCCGTCTCCGCGAGCACCCGGGCGTACGCGGGATCCACGCCCGCCGCCCGTGGGGAGTCTTGCACGGACAACGCGTCGAGCGGGACCTCGACGACCTCGCCGAGCGGCGGGTCGGAGCCGACCGCGACCCACTCGTCTTCCCTTCTGGCCGCGGGGATCTGCGTGCCATCGGCAGCTTTCACCTTATGCCAGTTTAACATCTTCCAGCCCCCAGAACACTTGGTGAATATCAAACCTTTTCAATATTCGAGCTGGTTCGAGTGGTTGTCAAGGTCCGCGAGTCGCGATCGTGCGTCGCCTGGGTGTTCGACCGGCGCGCGCGGGCCATGGTGACTTTTGTGTGGTGCCGTCGAGTTTCCCGGCTACCCTCCGTCGTCGCGCCACCGAACGGAACCGAGCCGCTTGACGGGAGCCCGGGAGGCACGCAACCTGGTCTGGGGCCCGTCGGACGGAAGGAAGCTCGTAAACCGGTCGGTGAAATACTTCCAGGGAATTCCTGACGCCAAATGGCGGAACGCGCCGCGGTTCTTTCGCGAAACCCGATTTCGAAGAATGGGATGATCTTTGCCGCTTTGACGGAGATCGCGTTTCGCGTGTCGACGCGCGCGGATCAACACCGCGCGAGGGAGCGATCGGGCTAACCGAACAGGTGTGTCCTGTGGTGCGTTGGCCCGCCGACATTGTCCGGGAGGTAGGCGTCGAGAGGGTTGTGGCGAAAGGCGGCCACCTGTTCAACGCCCGGGGCGTGTCCGTGGAACGGATCGGTTCTTGCTCATGCGCAGGATCAAGGCGACCGCGTCCTCCGAGTGGACCGCCGGCGTCAGGACCTCTTGAAGGAGCAGGCCGCGAATCGCGGCGATGGTGACGGTGGCCATGGTCAGCGCTTCCTTGGCCTCGAGCCCTTCGCGTTCCGCGAGCGAGGCCAGCATCTTGGTCAGGTCGTCGAGGGAGTCGATGAACTCACGAAAGTCCTGTGGGTTGTACGCGGCGAGTCCTGCCACGTGAAAGAAGCCGCGGACACGCGACAGCTGCTCCGGCCGGGTGTAGGTCTGCCAGATCGCCACGATGAGGTCGTCGAAGGTGCCGTGCCGGGCGGCCTCGAAAAGCGCCTCGTTGTCCCGGGATCGCTGTGCCGTGAGCATGGCCGCCAACACACCTGGGAGTGACCCGAAGTGGTATCGCAGGAGGGCGTGACTGGTCTCGGCCCGGGCGGCGATCTCACGGAGCGACACCTCCGGCGCGGGAAGCGCCTCTCCGAAGGCGTCGAGAAGCCGAGCCAGGAGGCGCTCGCGTGCGTCGCCCCTGCGTTCCGCGCTTGACAAGATCACTCCCGCAGTTTATCCATTGGAAAAGACCGGCTGATGTGGCGTGCTGCTCGGCACATGGTCGCAGCCGGCTCGCAACGATGGAGGGAACGACTCGTGGGACGTGTTCAGGTAGTCGGCGCGACGGTCGTCGACGGAACGGGTCGCGAGCCGGTCGACGTCGATGTCACCGTTGAAGACGGGCATATCACCCAGGTCTGTGCCTCCGGCGCACGCGGTGAGCGCATCGAGGCCGGAGGCCTGACGATGACGCCCGGCCTCATCGACGCCCACGTTCACCTGGGCTTGTCGAGCCCGATCCAGCCGCAGTTCTCGTTTCAGATCAGTGCCGCTGAGCTCGCGGCGGACATCTTCGCCACGGCCGGCGCGGCGCTCGATGCCGGTTTCACCACCGTCCGGGACACCGGCGGGATCGACGGCGGTCTCGTCACCACGATCGCCAAGGGCAAGGTCAGAGGGCCACGCGTCCTGTCCTGCGGACCTGTTCAGTGCCAGATCGGCGGGCACGGCTACTACGGAGCCGAGTGGGAACCCACCGAGCTGTGGAGCAGCCATCACGTTCCGGGGCTGTGCGCCCTGTCGATGATGTCGGGCAACGCGGATGAGCTGCGAGCCAACGTGCGCGAAGCCTTTCGTCGCGGAGCCTCCTTCCTGAAGCTCTGCGTGACCGGCGGAGTGGTCGGGGCGCACGACCGGCTGACCGACACCCAGTTCACCGTCGAGGAGATCGCCGTCGCCGTCCAGGAAGCCGCGGCGCGGGGCACCTATGTGACGGTTCACGCCCACAACAACGACGGCATCCGGAACGCGGTCGAGGCCGGGGCGCGCTGTGTCGAACACGGCACCGACCTCGACGAGTCCACGGCCACCCTGATGGCCACTCGCGACGTCGCCCTCGTGCCCACGTTCGCCGTCGTCGAGCAACTCCTGCACGACACCGCCGGCGCCGGCCTCGACGCATCGACCCGCGATCGTGTGCTGGGTGTCCGCGAGCGGATGACCGAGGCGCTCGCCGTCGCCAAGGAGGCCGGAGTACGGGTCGGGCTGGGTTCCGACCTCATCGGCCCGGCACAGCACCGCCGAGGCGAAGAACTCAGGTTGCGTGCAGAACTCGAGACGCCGATGGAAGCCCTCGTGGCGGCCACCAAGACCAACGCCGAGATTCTCGGCCTGCCTGGACAAGTCGGGGTCATCGCTCCCGGCGCGCAGGCAGACCTCGTTTTGTGGAACGGCAACCCGGTCGAAGACCCCGGGCTGTTCGCTGATCCCGCCAATGCCGTCCTCGTTCTCAAGGCCGGCCGAATCGTGAAGGACCTTCGATGACCACCATGTGGCAGGGCTGCCTCGCCGACACCGACTACTTCGAGATGCGCTCCAGCGGTGGGCACGACTACGGCGTCTGGGTCACCACACCACCGGGTCACGACCCCGCCACGACGCGAACGCCTGCCGTGTACGTGCTCGACGGCAACTTCGCCGTGGGCCAGACCGCTCCGCTCATCGTCACCCAGGCGGACCCCATGCAGCGGATCCAGCCCTACATCCAGGTCAGCGTCGGCTACGCGGGCGAGGAAGCACAGCACTGGGACCGGCTGCGCAACAGGGACCTCGTGCCGCCCGGCGAGCCCATCGCCAAGGAACTCATCGACGCCGTGGAGATGGGAGTTCAAGCGGGTGCGAGGACCCGCGAAGAATCCGACGCCTACCTCGCCGAACTACGCGACACTCACGCCGACGCGTTCCTGAGCTTCCTCACCACGGAACTGCACCCGAGGATCGAACGTGACTACGACACCGCCACGAGCGGTCACGGTCTTTTCGGCTACTCCTACGGCGGCCTGTTCAGCCTCTACACCTGGCTCACCGGCAACACACTCTTCGAGAGCATCGGAGCGGGCAGCCCCGGCGTCGCCAGTGAAGACAGCCAGATCTTCACCCAGCTCCGAGAAATGGGTGACCGGCACCCTGCCGCCAAGCTGCACGTGACCCTCAACGAGCAAGAGCTGCTCGGCGAACTGCCCATCTACCAAAGCCTCACGAAGAACACGGCCACCGTCCTGCACCGCCTCACCGCACGCGGCGAAGCCGTCACCAGTGCGGTCCTGCGCGAAACGCACGTGACCGGGCTGCAGGCTTCGTTCCTCAGCTACCTCAGGACCTGCCGTGCCCGGTAAGCGCCCGAGCGCCGACGTGGTCGTGATCGGGGCAGGGGTGATCGGTTCGTCGATCGCCCTTGAGCTTGCCCGGGCGGGGCACCAGGTGATCGTGCTCGATCGGGCCGCAGGGCCCGGACAAGGATCGACCGCGGCATCGAGTGCGATCGTCCGGTTCAACTTCTCCACCACCGCCGGGGTGGCGACGGCGTGGGAGGCGCATTTCGGCTGGCTCGACTGGGCCGGCCACCTCGGGTACGACGTCGGCGACCTCGCGATGTTCCGCAAGAGCGGGCTGGTCATGCTGGACGTCGAGGCGGCTCCGCGTACGTCGTGGCTTCCGCTGTTCGACACGATCGGTGTTCCCTACGAGGAATGGGACAGCGCGACGTTGGCCGAGCGCGTCCCAGGTATCGACACCGGCCGCTATTGGCCGCCGAAGCGGCTCGACGACGAGGAATTCTGGGAAGACGCGAAACACTCGCTCGGTGGGGTGTACACCCCGGACGCCGGTTACGTCTCGGACCCGGGCCTCGCCGCCGTGAACCTCGCCGCCGCGGCCTCGGCACGCGGGGCGGAGTTCCGCTTCCGCGGCGCGGTGACTGCAGTGGAGAAGGCAGGCGGGCGTGTGACGTCGGTGCGGCTGTCGGACGGCACCCGGATTCCCTGTGCCGTCGTGGTCAACGCGGCCGGTCCGTGGTCGGGTGCGATGAATCGCTTGGCAGGCGTGGGTTCCGATTTCACGGTCGGTGTGCGACCGATGAGGCAGGAAGTAGCGCACGTGCCGGTCCCGGAGGGCTACGGAGGGCCCGTGGTGGCGGACATGGATCTGGGCACCTACTTCCGCGGTGAAGCCGGGGGACTGCTCGTCGGTGGAACGGAACCGGAGTGTGATCCGCTGCAGTGGACCGACGACCCGGACGCCGTGGAAATCCACCCGACGGCCGCGGTCTTCGAGGCCCAGGTGACGCGGGCCGCGCGGCGACTGCCCGACCTGGCGGTGCCCAACCGGGCGCGCGGCGTGGTGGGCGTCTACGACGTCGCCGACGATTGGACTCCGATCTACGACCGCACCGACCTCGAGGGCTTCTATCTCGCGATCGGAACGAGCGGCAACCAGTTCAAGAACGCGCCGGTCGTGGGGCAGCTGATGACGGAGCTGATCGACCAGGTGGAGAACGGCGCCGACCACGACGCGTCGCCCGTCCGGTTCCGGGCCCCGCGCACCGGCCTGGAGATCGACCTGGGTGCGTTCTCCCGTAAGCGCAACCGAAACACCGCGAACTCGGGCACGGTGCTCGGCTGAGCCGGAACTCGGACGAGAGCATCACCCGGAGGTAGCCAAGCGAACGGCAGGCGGCACGCCGGCTCTTCGAAGTTCGACGAGAACTCGGCCAACGCGACCAAGCCGATGCTCTGCAAACCTGGATCGACAACACCGCGAGGCTCTGACCACGCCTGCAGTACCGACGTGATCGTGGAGAGCCGCAGGTGTCCGAGCAACGGCTGCACGTGCTTGGTGACCATGCACTGATATGGGTGCCGGGTACTGCCACCGGCGTGCAAAAGGGGCCAGCTGACTGGCGAGTAGTTCGGTCAGGGTGACGTCGGTGCGGAGTTGACGGACCTGTGTGTCAGCAGTCGCCACCGCATCAACGAGAGCGGTCGGTCCGGCGGGAATGGTCGTCACCGCGACTCACTATCACAGAAGCCATGCCGAAAACCGTCCAGTTTGGACTGGTGAACGGTGGTTAGCCTGATCGGAAGTGTGCCCTCGGCAGGATTCGAACCTGCGACACCTGCCTCCGGAGGGCAGTGCTCTATCCCCTGAGCTACGAGGGCGTTGCCGCCTGAGCGACGTTGAAAGCTTAGCGCATGTCTCCGCAGGTGCTCCCGAGTGGTGGCCGTTAGCCGTCGTGGTGCCCGGGCTGGGTGTCTTATGTGGCTCTGACCAGGTATTTCGGGTCTCGTGTCTGCCGTCGGCCAGGCGGGCCGGGTAGGCGTAGCGTCGGTGTCGCCGACGAACCGGGGGAGGCCTGATGATCGAACCGTTCGAGGTGCGGATCCCCGAATCCGCCATCGCCGACCTGCGTGCCCGGCTGCGCGCCACGCGCTGGCCCGAGCCTGCCACCGTGGACGGCTGGGAGCAGGGGGTTCCGCTGGAGTTCGCGCGGGAGCTGTGCCGGTACTGGGCGGAGGACTACGACTTCGGTTTGGCCGACCGCGTCAACACTTTCCCGGGGTTCAAGACCACTGTGGACAGTCTCGGGATCCACTTCCTGCACGTTCGCTCGCCGGAGCCGGACGCGACGCCGCTCGTGCTCACGCACGGCTGGCCGGGATCGGTCGTCGAGTTCCTCGACGTGCTCGGCCCGCTGACCGATCCCGCCGCGCACGGTGGCGATCCGGCGGACGCGTTCCATGTCGTGGCGCCCTCGCTGCCGGGGTTCGGCTGGAGTGACAAGCCGTCGTCGACGGGGTGGAACGTCGAGCGCATCGCGCGGGCCTGGGGCGAGTTGATGGGGCGGCTCGGCTATGAGCGCTACGTCGCGCAGGGTGGCGACTGGGGAGCGGGGGTGACGAACATGCTCGCCAAGCTCGTGCCGGAGCGGCTGATCGGCGTCCACGTCACCATGGCGGCGGTTCCGTACGACGAGACCGCACTGGGTGAACCGACGGCCGAGGAGAGGGCGGCGATCAGTGATCTCGCGCGATTCCGCGAGGTCGGGTCCGCATACTCGCGGCAACAGGCCACGCGGCCGCAGACGCTCGGTTACGGGCTCGCCGACTCGCCCGCGGCGCAGGCGGCGTGGATCGCCGAGAAGTTCCGGGAGTGGACCGACAACGACGGCTCACCGGAGACCGCGCTGTCCTGGCGTCAGATGCTCGACGCGATCTCCGTCTACTGGTTCACCGCGACGGCGACCTCGTCGGCGCGGATCTACTGGGAGAACACGAAGCAGGACGTCTCGGCGGTTGAAGTTCCTTCGGGTATTTCGATCTTCCCGCGGGAGATCATCCGGCCGTCAAGGCGCTGGGCGGAGCTGCGCTACACCGATCTTCGCTGGTACGAGGTGCTGCCCGCCGGCGGACACTTCGCCGCCTTCGAGCAGCCCGAGGCCTTCGTCGGTCAGTTGCGGGGGTTCTTCCGGTCGCTTCGGTAGCGGTGCGTGGCGGGTCCAGGTTTCGGGAAGGCCCTCCTGGGGGATGGCTTCCGTGTGTGGCTTAAGCCATGGTGAACTTAGGCTCACCTGTATTGCACATATGCGCATGTGACAATATATTCGGCCTGTCGACTTCACGAGAGGCGGAGCAATGGGTCACGGGCACGGGCATGGAACGGCCTCGCCGTCGAGCGCGTCAGGCCGCTACCTCAAGAGCTTGACGATCGCGCTGGTCATCGGCGCCGGCTTCATGGTCATGGAGTTCGTAGTCGGGTTCGCCACCGGCTCGCTCGCGCTGATCTCCGACGCCGCGCACATGTTCACCGACGTCCTCGGCGTCGGCATGGCGCTGGCGGCCATCCTGCTCGCCCGGCGCAGCGGCCCGACGCTGACCAGGACCTTCGGGTTCTACCGCGCCGAAGTGCTCGCTGCCCTGGCCAACGCCATCCTGCTGTTCGGCGTCGCGGGCTACGTCCTGGTCGAGGCCATCGGCCGGATCAGCGACCCGCCCGCGGTACCCGGCCTGCCCGTCCTGCTGGCCGCGGCCGCCGGTCTCGTCGCGAACATCGTCTCGTTCCTGATCCTGCGCAAGGGCGCGGAGGAGAGCATCAACGTCCGCGGCGCGTACCTCGAAGTCCTCGCCGACCTGATCGGCTCCGTCGGCGTGCTGCTGAGCGGCGCGATCACGCTGCTGACCGGCTGGCGCTACGCCGACCCGATCATCGGTGTCGCGATCGGCCTGTTCGTCCTGCCGCGTACCTACGCCCTCGCCCGCCGCGCGCTGCGGATCCTGTTCCAGCACGCGCCGAAGGGCGTCGACGTCGCCGGGATCCAGGCCGAGCTCAGCGGGCTGAAGGGTGTCGAGGACGTCCACGACCTGCACGTCTGGACGCTGACGTCGGGTATGGAGGTCGCGTCGGCGCACCTCACCATCGCGCCGACCGTGGAGCAGGCCGAGGTGCTGACCGAGGCGCAGAACCTCCTGGCGAACCGCTACTCGATCGAGCACGCGACCCTGCAGATAGAAGTGCCCCAATGCGCTCAACGCTGCCGGGAACTCTCCTGGTGACCCCCTGACGCAATTCGTCCTCTGGTTGCGGTAGTTGGCAAAGCGAACTACCGCAACCAGAGGACGAAATGCGTCAGTAGGAGTTCCTCGCCGCCGAAACCGCTCACGCTGCGTATGCGGTGTGTGGGAATAGAGACACTCAACGTCCCTATTTCCACACACCCCGCCTCGGCCGGGCGCCTGATGCCCTACGCAATTCGTCCTCTGGTTGCGGTAGTTGGCAAGACGAACTACCGCAACCAGAAGACGAAATGCGTGTCAGGCGGGAAGGGGCGCCGCGCCGCGTTCCTGGAGGAGCCCCTTCATCAGGGTGATCTCGGCGCCCTGCGAGACCAGCATGCTCTGCGTCAGCGACTTCACGTCCGCGATCGACGTGTGATCGTGGCCGTACTGCGCCATCTCGGTTCCGCCAACGTGGTGCCGCAGCATCAGCTGGAGGAAGAAGACGTCCATCTCCTTGCCGGTCAGCGACCGCAGCTTGGCCAGTTCGGCCGAAGTCGCCATCCCCGGCATCGGCGCGCCGTTCGACGGCTTCATGTCGCCGCCGTGCCCGCCGTGGCCGGACGGCTCGGTCATCCACGTCATGTAGGCGCCGGTCGTCTGCTCGGGCTGGCCCCACAGGCCCAGCCAGCCCTTCATCCGGCCGACCTGGCCGGTCTGCGTGCGCTCGATGTCGAACGCCAGGGTCTTGATCGCCTGGTCGGTCGTGTGGTCCCGCGCCCAGCCCGCCATGGTGACGGCCTGGAGGTGGTGCACCGACATGTCCTGTGCGAAGCCGACCTCGACCGAGCCGGCGCCCGGCGTCGTCCGCTCCGGTTCGGAGTCGATCAGCCTGGTCGTCAGCGCGCCGAGGCCGAAGCCGAGGATCAGCATGACGACCAGGGCGGCCCCGATCACCAGCCATCGGCTCTTGGCCGATCGCGAGGTGCCGTCGACGGTCTGGGGATCGGGGTCCACTTGGCTCACTACTTGCTCGCGGGCGCCGAGGGCTGGGTGGCGGGCGCGGACGGCTGGCCGGCGCCGGGCTGGTCCTGCTGCGTGCCCGCGGTGCCCTTGTAGTCCATCGGCTTCGCGTCCGGCCCCGGCGGGGTCGGGTCGAAGTCGCCCGGTTCGATCTGCGCGTCGCAGGTGGCGTCACGCTCGGGGTACGCGCCGAACGGGTTGGTGCGCAGCGCGGCGATGAACTGGTCGATCCGCTCGTCGGAGGCGGAGTCCAGCTTCAGCTGGTGGCCCCAGGACTGCAAGGAGATCGGCTTGTCCAGGTTCGGGTACGGCGACATCACCGTGTACGGCTTGCCTTCGACGCGCACCTTCAGCAGGTCGAGCGCCTCGCCGGAGATCTGGGCCGGGTTGTAGGCGATCCAGACCGCGCCGTGCTCGAGACCGTGCACCATGTTCTCGTTGCGGACGGCCTTTTCGTAGACGACGCCGTTGCACGCGGCCCAGGACTGGTCGTGCGGGCCACCGAAGGGCGGGGTCTTGTCGTAGGCGACGCGCTCGGCGGCGGTGACGTGCACGGATCCCTCGTAGGTCGCCGTGGTCACGCCTGCGATCCGCTTGGACGGGTCCGGGTCCTGCTGCGAGGGCGCGAAGGCGGCCGCGGCCTCTTCGCGGGTCTTCTGCTCGCGCTTGGGCGCCGAAGCGACCATGTAGTAGGTGACCACCGAGGCAGCCAGGACGACGATCGCCACGACGGCGATGATCGTGCCCCAGGGCGTGCCCTTCTTGGACACGACGGAACTACGGGCGGCCTTCATGGCGTTCTTCGACGACGCGCCCTTTTTTCTGGTTGTCCCGTTAGCCATGGCTCCTGCGTTCTCCAAAGGGGGTGGTCCCTGCGCGGGCCAGTGTAGAGACCGCGCGTCTGATCACCGTGAACAGCCGGAAGATCACCGGCTTGGCTCACACCTTCCGGCGGTCGCTGCGAAGCCCGGACCAGGTCACACCTAGAATTCCGCGAGTGACTCCCGCAGCTCTCGCCGACCTGGTCCGTAACTCCGCCGTGCAGGTTCTCACCGCGCGCGGCCTCGACGATTCCGTGCTGCCGGAGAAGGTGACGATCGAACGTCCCCGCAACCCCGAGCACGGCGATTACGCGACCAACCTGGCGCTGCAGGTGGCCAAGAAGGCGGGGATGAAGCCCCGCGACTTCGCCGACGCGCTGGCCGAGGCCCTCGCCGCGACCGACGGCATCGATTCCGCCGAGGTCGCCGGGCCGGGCTTCCTCAACCTGCGGCTCGCCGCCGACGCGCAGGGCCAGATCGTCCAGCAGGTGCTCGACGCGGGGGAGAAGTACGGCCTCGGTGACGCGCTGGCCGGTGTCAAGATCAACCTGGAGTTCGTCTCGGCGAACCCGACCGGCCCGATCCACCTCGGCGGCACCCGCTGGGCCGCGGTCGGTGACGCGCTGGGCCGCGTGCTGTCCGCGCAGGGCGGCCTCGTCACCCGCGAGTACTACTTCAACGACCACGGCGCGCAGATCGACCGCTTCGTCCGGTCCCTGATAGCCGCCGCCAAGGGCGAGCCCGCCCCCGAGGACGGTTACGCGGGCGGCTACATCAACGACATCGCCGCCGAGGTCATCCGCCAGGAGCCGAGCGCGCTCTCGCTGCCCGACGACGAGCGGGCCGAGACCTTCCGCCGGGTCGGCATCGAGCTGATGTTCACCGAGATCAAGCAGAGCCTGCACGATTTCGGCACCGATTTCGACGTCTACTTCCACGAGAACTCGCTGCACGAGTCCGGCGCCGTGGAGTCCTCGGTCCAGCAGCTGAAGGATTCCGGGAACCTGTACTTCGAGGACGGCGCCTGGTGGCTCAAGTCCAAGGAGCACGGCGACGACAAGGACCGCGTCGTCATCAAGAAGGACGGCAACCCGGCCTACATCGCCGGCGACCTCGCCTACTTCCAGGACAAGCGCAAACGCGGCTTCGATCTCTGCATCTACATGCTCGGCGCGGACCACCACGGCTACATCGCCCGCCTGAAGGCCGCCGCGGCCGCCTTCGGTGACGACCCGGTCGTCGTCGAGGTCCTGATCGGCCAGATGGTCAACCTGGTCTCCGAGGGCAAGCCGGTCCGGATGAGCAAGCGCGCGGGCACCGTGATCACCATGGAGGACCTGGTCGGCACCGTCGGCGTCGACGCGGCCCGCTACGAGCTGATCCGCTACTCCGTCGATTCCACTTTGGACATCGACCTCGACCTGCTGCGCAAGCATTCCAACGACAACCCGGTCTACTACGTCCAGTACGCCCACGCGCGGCTGGCCTCGTTGCAGCGCAACGCTTCCGACCTCGGCCTGAAAACCGATGGCGAAGTGGACTTCGGCCTGCTTACGCTGCCCGCCGAGGGCGATCTGATCCGCACGATCGGCGAATTCCCGACCGTCCTCCGCCGGGCCGCACAGCTGCGTGAACCGCACCGCGTCGCCCGGTACCTCGAAGAACTCGCCGGCGCGTACCACAAGTTCTACACCGTGGGCCGTGTTCTTCCCCAGGGCGACGAGGAGGCCACCCCCCTCACGTTCGCCCGGCTCGCGCTGTGCCAGGCCGCCCGCCAGGTGCTGGCGAACGGCCTCAACGTGCTCGGTGTCTCTGCTCCGGAACGGATGTAACCCAGAATGGCTCACCCCGCGGGCCCCCGCCACGCCGACGTCTACCCCCACGCCGACGCCTCCGGTTTCCCGCCGTCGAGTCCGGAAGAACTCGACAGGCTGTACCCGAAAGTCTGGCCCCGCAACACTTTCCGCGGCGGTGACGGCGTCGTCCGCATCGCCGGTGTCGACGTCCGCGAACTCGCCGAGACCTACGGCACGCCGCTGTTCGTCGTCGACGAGGCCGACTTCAAGTCCCGCTGCGCCGACTACGCCGAGGCGTTCGACGACCCGGCGCTCGTGCACTACGCGTCCAAGGCGTTCCTGTCCATCGAGATCGCCCGCTGGGTGGCCGAGCAGGGGCTGAGCCTGGACGTCTGCAGTGGCGGCGAGCTCGCCGTCGCGCAGCGCGCGAACTTCCCGGCGGAGCGGATCACCTTCCACGGCAACAACAAGTCGCTGCCCGAACTGGAAGCCGCCGTCGAAGCGGGCGTCGGCACGGTCGTGGTCGACTCCTACTACGAGATCGCGCGGCTGGCCGACGTCGCCGCCCGGCACGACGTCGTGCAGAACGTCCTCATCCGGGTGACGGTCGGCGTCGAGGCGCACACCCACGAGTTCATCGCGACCGCGCACGAGGACCAGAAGTTCGGTTTCTCGCTGGCTTCCGGTGACGCGGCCGAGGCCGTGCGCCGCGTGCTCAACGCGCCGTCCCTCAAGCTGATCGGCCTGCACAGCCACATCGGTTCGCAGATCTTCGACGCCGACGGTTTCGAGGTCGCCGCCCGCCGCGTGGTCGGCCTGCTGGCCGAACTCGCCAAGGAACACGGCACCGATCTGCTCGACCAGCTGTCGATCGTCGACCTCGGCGGTGGTTTCGGTATCGCCTACACCGACAAGGACAACCCGCCCCCGCCCGCGCAGATGATCACGCAGATCCGCGAGATCGTCCGCAAGGAATGCGAATACGCGGGCCTTCCGGTGCCGAAGATCGCCGGCGAGCCGGGTCGCGCCATCGCCGGTCCCGGCACGATCACGCTGTACGAGGTCGGCACCATCAAGGACGTCTCGCTCGGCGACAAGGCCGCCCGCCGCTATGTCAGCGTCGACGGCGGCATGAGCGACAACATCCGCACCGCGCTCTACGACGCCGTGTACGACTGCCGTCTCGTATCCCGGTCCGCGGACGACGACGGGGACGGCCAGGCCGCCGCCGCGCTGTCCCGGGTCGTGGGAAAACACTGTGAGTCCGGCGACATCGTCGTCCGTGACTGCTGGCTCCCGGACACCCTTGCTCCCGGCGACCTGCTCGCCGTGGCGGCCACCGGGGCGTACTGCTACTCGATGGCCAGCGGGTACAACCGGCAGCCGCGGCCCGCGGTGGTGGCCGTGCGCAACGGCAGCGCCCGCGTGCTGCTGCGGCGGGAGACGACGGACGACATGCTGCGCCTGGAGGTCTAGCAAGTGTCTACTGTGGACGAACGCGTGATCAGGGTCGCCCTGCTGGGCTGCGGGACGGTCGGCGGCGAGGTCGTCCGGCTGCTCACCGAGCAGGCCGGGGAACTCGCGGCCAGGGCGGGCGCCAGGGTGGAGCTCGCGGGCATCGCGGTGCGGCGCCCCGACAAGCACCCCGAGCTGCCACCGGAACTGGTGACCTCCGACGTGACGAAGCTCGTGACCTCCCCGGACGTCGACGTCGTCGTCGAGCTGGTCGGGGGCATCGAGCCGGTGCGGCAGTGGCTGCTCGACGCGCTCAAAGCCGGGAAATCCGTTGTCACGGCGAACAAAGCACTGCTGGCCGAGCATTCCGCGGAGCTGTTCGAGGCCGCCGACGCGGCGGGCGTGGACCTGTACTTCGAGGCGGCCGTGGCCGGGGCGATCCCGTTGCTGCGCCCGCTGCGCGAATCGCTGGCCGGTGACCGCATCACCCGCGTGATGGGGATCGTCAACGGCACCACCAACTACATCCTGTCCGCGATGGACTCCACCGGCGCCGGTTACGCGGAAACGCTGGAAGAGGCCAGCAGGCTCGGTTACGCGGAGGCCGACCCGACGGCCGACGTCGACGGTTACGACGCGGCGTCCAAGGCCGCGATCCTCGCCTCGCTCGCGTTCCACACCCGGGTGACCGCGTCCGACGTGCACCGCGAGGGCATCGCCGACGTCACCGCGTCGGACCTCGCCGCGGCGAACGTCCTCGGCCGCACGGTGAAACTGCTCGCCATCTGCGAACGCGTCACCGCCGACGACGGCACCGAATCCGTTTCGGCGCGCGTGCATCCGGTGATGATCCCGCGCAACCACCAGCTCGCCGGGGTCGGCGGCGCGTACAACGCCGTCTACGTCGAGGCCGACGCCGCCGGTGAGCTCATGTTCTACGGTCAGGGCGCCGGTGGCGCGCCGACCGCGAGTGCCGTGCTCGGCGACCTCGTCGCGGTGGCTCGAAACCGGGTCGTCGGCGGCCGTGGCCCGCGCGAATCCGCGCACGCCGCGCTCCCGGTCAGGCCGATGGGCCAGACGCCGACGCGGTACCACGTCAGTCTCGACGTGGCCGATCGAGCGGGCGTCCTCGCCCAGGTGGCCCAGGCGTTCGCCGGGCACGGTGTCAGCATCGCCGCCGTGCGGCAGCGCGACGCGAACGACACGGCCAGCCTGGTCGTGGTCACCCACCTGGCGCCGGACGCGGCATTGCGGTCCACTGTGGACGACATTGCCCAGCTCGATGTGGTGAACCAGGTCGTCAGTGTGATGCGTGTGGAAGGCGAAGACCAGTGATTCCCCAACCGTGGCCCGGGATCATCCAGGCTTATCCCGACCGGATCCCGGTCCCGTCCGGCGCGAAGGTGATCACCCTCGGCGAGGGCAACACCCCGCTGCTGCCCGCCCCGCACCTCTCGGAACTGACCGGCTGCGAGGTCCACCTCAAGGTCGAAGGCGTGAACCCGACCGGGTCGTTCAAGGACCGCGGGATGACCGTGGCCATCACGCACGCGCTCGCCAGCGGGCTCAAGGCGGTCATCTGCGCGTCCACCGGCAACACGTCGGCGTCGGCCGCCGCCTACGCGGCCCGTGCCGGGCTCACCTGCGCGGTGCTGGTGCCCCAGGGCAAGATCGCGATGGGCAAACTCGCCCAGGCGGTGCAGCACGGCGCGCGCATCCTCCAGGTGGACGGCAACTTCGACGATTGCCTCGAACTCGCGCAGAAGACCGCGATCGACTACCCGGTGACCTTGGTCAACTCGGTCAACCCGGTGCGCATCGCCGGCCAGAAGTCGGCCGCGTTCGAGATCTGCGACGTCCTCGGCCAAGCGCCGGACATCCACTGCCTGCCGGTCGGCAACGCGGGCAACATCACCGCCTACTGGGCCGGGTATTCCGAGTACGCGGGCGACGGTGTGGTGAAGAACACCCCGCGGATGTTCGGCTTCCAGGCGGCAGGCGCCGCGCCTCTCGTGCACGGCGAGCCGGTGGCCGATCCCGACACCATCGCGACCGCGATCCGCATCGGCAGCCCCGCGTCCTGGGACGGCGCGATGAAGGCCAAGAACGCGTCCGCGGGGCTGTTCGAAGCGATCACCGACGAGAAGATCCTCGAGGCGTACCGGCTGCTCGCCCGCAAGGAAGGTGTGTTCGTCGAGCCCGCTTCGGCGACCAGCGTCGCGGGCCTGCTCACCACGGCCGCCGACGGGCGCCTGCCGAAGGGCTCGACCGTCGTGTGCACCGTCACCGGACACGGGCTGAAGGACCCGGCCACGGCGCTGGAGGGCAACGTCGAGGTCGAGCCGCTCGCCGTCGACCCGACCGCCGTCGCCGCCGCGCTGGACCTGCGATGACGCTGATCGAGGTCAAGGTCCCGGCGTCGTCGGCGAACCTCGGCCCGGGATTCGACACCCTCGGCCTCGCGCTGGCGTTGTACGACCGGGTCGAGCTCCGGATCACCGACGCCGGCCTCGAGATCGAGGTGATCGACGTCGGCGCGGGCGGGGTGGAGGACGTCCCGACCGACGAGTCGCACCTGGTCGTCCGCGCTTTCCGGCGTGGTTGCGAACACCTCGGCCTCCGCCCGCCGGGCCTGCACCTGCGCTGCTTCAACGCCATCCCGCACGCCCGCGGCCTCGGCTCGTCCGCGGCCGCGGTCGTGACCGGGGTGGCGGCGGCGTACGCGCTGACTGAGAAGGCCCTGGACGACGACGCGCTGCAGCTGGCCGCCGGGTTCGAGGGACACGCCGACAACGCCGCGGCGAGCCTGCTGGGCGGCTTCGTGGTGGCCTGGACCGAGGGCGAGCGGTTCCGCGCCGAACGGCTCCAGCCCCACCACGACATCCGGCCCGTGGTCGCCGTCCCGGCGCTGCGGTCCTCGACCGACGCCACACGCGGACTGCTCCCCGCCCAGGTCCCGCACGCCGACGCGGCCTTCACGGCCGGCCGCGCGGCGCTCGCGGTCCACGCGCTCACCTCGCGCCCGGACCTGTTGCTCTCCGCGACCGAAGATCGGCTCCATCAGCACTACCGGGCGCCCGCGTACCCGGCGAGCAGCGAGCTGGTGCGCGCGCTGAGGGCCGAAGGGGTGGCCGCGGCCATCTCCGGAGCCGGTCCGACCGTGCTCGCGCTGACCACCGGGGGAATACTCCCGGCGGGCGTCGACGTTACGTCTTTCGACGTCACCGAGCTGCCGATCGATCCGGGCGGCGTTCAGGTTGCGGCTCAGTAAAGCCTCGGTCACATGCCGGAGCCCCATCCCGCCACGCGGGGGGTGGTTGTTGCACCGGGCCGTGGCGCGGTCTACCCTCGGGGGCGTTCGATCACCGTGCGTTTCCGCACCCGGTGCCGGTCCAGGTGACCAGTGTCATCCTTGGCCCGCATCCTTCGTTGATCCGCCAGTTCCGCAGACCGCCTGGCAAGCGGGGAGTAGCGGATGGACGCAGGCGGGTTCCCGGTTCCGGCGGTGCCGAATTCCGCTTCCTCCGTTTGGAGGACGCAAATCCCTGTGCTGGAGGCCTTCTAGCTGTGTTCAACACGGCCGAGGAGCTGATCGCCCGTATCGGGGGCCAATTACGCCGTTTCGCAATCGGACGCGAGCGGCGGTCCGCTGATCCACCTGGAGGCGTGGATCGGTCAGGAAGGACATTTGTGAGCAACACCGATCTTTTGAGCGACGTCGAAGGTGGCGCCGCCGAGTCGAACGGCGCCGTCGCTCCCAAGCGCACGGTCGGCGGATTGACCGGCAAGACCGTCGCCGAACTGCGCTCGATCGCTGGGGACCTTGGCATCGGCGAGACCACGGGTATGCGCAAGGGCGATCTGATCGCGGCCATCCGCGAGCGCCAGGGCAAGACCAAGCGCAAGACCCCCGCCGCGGCGAGCGAAACGCTTCCGCTCGAGGGGATCGATGCACCGCGCAAGGCCCCCAAGGCCGAAGCGCCCAAGACGGAGGCCCCGAAGCAGGAAGCCCCGAAGGCCGAAGCCGCTCCGGCCGAGGCTCCTCGCGCCGAGAAGGCCGAGAAGACCGAAAAGGTCTCGGAGAACGGCTCCGCGCCCGCCGCCGAGCGGCCCGCGCAGCAGGAGAACACCCAGCAGGACGGCCAGCCGCAGCAGGAAGAGGGCGGCCGCAACCGTCGTCGCCGCGGCTCCAACCGTGCCGCGGGTTCGCCCGAGCAGGGCGGCCAGCAGCGTGAGCGTGGCGAGCGCGGTGACCGGGGTGACCGCAACGAGCGCGGCGACCGCGGTGAGCAGGGCGGCAACCGTCAGGGCAACCGCGACGGCCGTGGCCAGGACAACCGCCAGCGCAACCAGCAGGGTGGTGGCCAGGACAACAGCCAGCGCCAGGGCCAGGGCCCGCAGGGCGACGACGACGAGGAAGGCGGCCGTCGCGGCCGTCGCTTCCGCGACCGTCGCCGCCGCGGTTCCGGCGGTGGCCGCGAACAGGGCGGTTCGCCCGACACCGAGATCCGCGAGGACGACGTCCTGCTGCCCGTCGCGGGCATCCTGGACGTGCTCGACAACTACGCGTTCGTGCGTACCTCGGGCTACCTCGCCGGGCCGAACGACGTGTACGTCTCGCTTTCGCTGGTCCGCAAGTACGGCCTGCGCCGCGGTGACGCCATCACCGGTGTCGTGCGCCAGCCGCGTGACGGCGAGCAGCAGCGGCAGAAGTTCAACCCGCTGGTGCGCGTCGACTCGATCAACGGCCTGGAGCCGGACGAGTCCAAGCGTCGTCCCGAGTTCACCAAGCTGACTCCGCTGTACCCGAACGAGCGCCTGCGCCTCGAAACCGAGCCGCACAAGCTCACCACCCGCGTCATCGACCTGGTGATGCCGGTCGGCAAGGGGCAGCGTGCCCTGATCGTGTCGCCGCCGAAGGCGGGCAAGACGACGATCATGCAGGACATCGCGAACGCGATCTCGACGAACAACCCCGAGTGCCACCTGATGGTCGTGCTCGTGGACGAGCGTCCGGAAGAGGTCACCGACATGCAGCGGTCGGTGAAGGGTGAGGTCATCGCCTCGACCTTCGACCGCCCGCCGTCCGACCACACCTCGGTCGCGGAGCTGGCCATCGAGCGGGCGAAGCGCCTGGTCGAGATGGGCCACGACGTCGTCGTCCTGCTCGACTCGATCACCCGTCTGGGCCGTGCCTACAACCTGGCGGCCCCGGCGTCCGGCCGGATCCTCTCCGGTGGTGTCGACTCGACGGCGCTGTTCCCGCCGAAGCGGTTCCTCGGCGCGGCGCGCAACATCGAGAACGGCGGTTCGCTGACGATCTTCGCCACCACGATGGTCGAAACCGGGTCCACCGGTGACACGGTCATCTTCGAAGAGTTCAAGGGCACCGCGAACGCGGACCTCAAGCTCGACCGGAAGATCGCCGAGCGGCGTGTGTTCCCCGCGGTGGACATCAACCCGTCTGGTACCCGCAAGGAAGACCTGCTGCTTTCGCCGGACGAGCTCGCGGTCACCCACAAGCTGCACCGGGTGCTGCACGCGCTGGACTCGCAGCAGGCCATCGACCTGCTGATCTCGCGACTGCGCAAGACGAAGACCAACATCGAGTTCCTCATGCAGGTCTCGAAGACGGCCCTCGGCTCGAACGACGACGACTGATCCTTATCGGTCGGTAAGTACGTGAAGGCCCCCTTCATTGCGCTAGGCGCAGTGAAGGGGGCCTTCACGTACTGCGGGGGAGGAAGTCGTGGGTTCGGTGCCTGGGCGCATTGTCGTGTACGGGGTCACCGGTTCGGGTAAGTCGACGCTGGCGCGAAAGCTCGCCGAGCGGACTGGGCTGCCGTGCCATTCGGTCGACGACGATCTCGCCTGGCAGCCGGGTTGGGTGCCGGTTCCCGACGACGAACAGCGACGCCGGATCAGCGCGCTGGTCGCGGGGGAGTACTGGATCATCGACGGGATGTTCGCCAAATGGCGAGACATCGCGTTGCCTCGCGCCGAACTGATCGTCGCGCTGGACTATCCACGCTGGGTTTCACTGAGCCGTTTGGTGCGCCGGACCGTGGTGCGCTGCGTCACCCGTCGCCGGATCTGCAACGGCAACGTCGAGACGCTGCGGGGCATGCTCTCCGGCGACTCGATCATCGTGTGGCACTTCCGCTCGTTCGCGCGCAAACGGCGAACGATCCGCGGCTGGGTCGCGGATCCCGCGGTGCCGGTGGTGCGGCTGACCTCGCCGCGCGCGACGAAGCGCTGGCTTGCGTCGATCGAAGGTCCGTGAAGGCCTCCTTGAGGGACCCAGAGTCCCTCAAGGAGGCCTTCACGGACCACCTGACCCGGGGGCTCAGCGGTGCGGAACCGCCGCAGGAGTCCAGCCGCGGTAGTTGTTGAAGTAGTGCACGCTCGACGCGTGGCCGATCTTGCCGCCGATGCTGGAGGCGTAGATCCCGCCGGAGCCGTCGGCGATGCCGACGTGGCCCCACTGGCTGATGTTCCAGTACACGAAGGAGCCCTTCGGCGGCGTCCCGGTCGTGTGCTTCGGGCTCGCGCCGTTCCAGTGCGCGTTGGCCGAGGCCCAGACGCCGGTGGTCCCGTAGGCGTTCTCGACGGCCTTCTCGCAGAGGCCCTGGTACGCGGTGGAGCCCAGGCGGTTCTTGAACCACTGGACGGCGCCGGCGGGCGTGCCGTCGCCGGCGCCCTGGATGGCCAGGTCGCCGTCGGGCAGGGTGGTGAACGTCCCCGCGGCCGGGTTGATGTCGGCGGCGGTGATGGTGGCGGCCGGTCCGAGGGCGGCCGGAGCGGCTCCCGCGACCGGAGCCACGGCGAGGGCCGCGATGGTCAGCGCGGCGACGGAGGCCGGCTTCGCCACCTTGGCGAGGATGGTGCGCATGATCAGTACCTCCTGTTGAGGAATCACCAACAACAAGACGTTCCCGTGATCAAGTACAAATTTCGTACAACCGGGCGTCGATGGTCGATGACTCACCGTGGTGGAATACGCCGGGGGTGGGGTGCGTTGACGCCACTGCCAGCACATCTGGCAAAATCATCCGCTGAAGTCCGGCACCGGTTCACCCCGCACGGGGACCCGGGGCCAACGAGAGAGGACACCATGAAAAGCGGTATTCACCCCGAGTACGTCGTCACGCACGTGAACTGTGACTGTGGCAACGAATTCACCACGCGCAGCACCAAGACCTCCGGCAACCTCCACGTCGAGATCTGCTCGAACTGCCACCCGTTCTACACCGGCAAGCAGAAGCTCATGGACACCGGCGGCCGCGTCGCGCGCTTCGAGGCTCGCTACGGCAAGCGCAAGAAGGCCGAAGACGCCAAGTAGCTTGAACGACGGCGCCTACCCGCATGTCCGGGTAGGCGCCGTTTTTCATGGTTTTTTGTCCGGGTCGTTGAGAGGTGGAGTGGTGGATTCGAGTTCGCTGAAGGGTCTGCTCGAAGAGCACGCCCAGCTGGAACAGCAGCTGGCCGACCCGTCCGTGCACGCCGACCAGGCGCGCGCCCGCAAGCTCGGCCGCCGATACGCGGAGCTGAGCCCCGTCGTCAAGACGGTCCGCGAGCTCGACACCGCCCGTGAAGACCTCGAGACGGCGAAGGAATTGGTGGCGGAAGACTCGGCCTTCGCGGCCGAGGCCGAGGAGATCTCCGCCAAGATCCCCGTGCTCGAGGCCAAGCTCACCGAACTGCTCCTGCCGCGCGACCCGTACGACGGCTCCGACGTGGTCATGGAGATCAAATCGGGTGAAGGCGGGGAGGAATCGGCGCTGTTCGCCGGCGACCTCCTGCGCATGTACCTGCGCTACGCCGAGCGCCACGGCTGGAAGGCCGAGGTGCTCGACTCGGTCGACTCGGACCTCGGTGGCTTCAAGGACGTCACCGTGTCCATC
This sequence comes from Amycolatopsis sp. TNS106, assembly GCF_019330265.1. Classification (NCBI taxonomy): domain Bacteria; kingdom Bacillati; phylum Actinomycetota; class Actinomycetes; order Pseudonocardiales; family Pseudonocardiaceae; genus Amycolatopsis; species Amycolatopsis sp. TNS106. The sequence continues at coordinate 7,926,970 of NZ_CP024972.1, forward strand.
AAGAGCCGTTCCGCCGACGCCGACGGCGTCTGGGCCCGGCTGAAGTTCGAGGGCGGGGTGCACCGCGTGCAGCGCGTGCCCGCCACCGAATCGCAGGGCCGCATCCACACCTCCGCGTCCGGCGTGCTCATCTACCCCGAACCCGAGGACGTCGAGGTCGAGATCGACCCGAACGACCTGCGGATCGACGTCTACCGCTCGTCCGGCCCCGGCGGCCAGAGCGTGAACACGACCGACTCGGCGGTGCGGATCACCCACCTCCCGACCGGCGTGGTCGTCTCGTGCCAGAACGAGAAGTCGCAGATCCAGAACCGTGCCCGCGCCCTGCAGGTGCTGCAGGCCCGCCTCCAGGCGATCGCCGAGGAGGAGGCCGCCGCGAAGGCGTCGGACGCCCGCCGCTCGCAGGTCCGCACCGTCGACCGCTCCGAGCGGGTCCGCACCTACAACTTCGCCGAGAACCGCATCGCCGACCACCGGGTGAACTACAAGGCGTACAACCTGGACCAGGTCCTCGACGGCGACCTCGACGGCGTGCTGGACGCGCTCATCACCGCGGACCGCGAAGAGCGGCTGGCCGCCCACGCGGGCTGAGACGAACTAGCCGGGTTCGGTGTAGAACGGGTCGTCCTCCAGTGCGGTATGGACCGCCCGGACGGACATGTTCACCCGCGAGAGCCTGTCGGTCACCTCGGTCTTGACCCGGTGGAGCGCCTCGTCGCCGCTTTCCCCTGTCAGAGCGGGAAACGCCGACAGCAGCACGGCTTCGCAAGGGCCCGCGTCCGTGCTGATCCGGATCAGTGACGCCGAAAGGTCGGTCGCGGGACGGCCGCAGAGGTCCACGGCCATGCGCAGGTCGCCGGTGGGGACATAGAGATGCACCCGTGAAATGACATCGGTTTCCGCGCGCGGGGTGAAATCGTGCCTGGTGACATACGCCGGCTCACGGGGATCGGTGCCGCCGACGGACGCCATCAAGGAATAGAGCGTGTATCCGTCGGCTTGGATGTCGTAGGCGTCGTAGCTTCCGTATTGGCCGGTCTCCGGCGTGCCGTGGATTTCGAAGAATTCCGCATTCAGGCCGAAGTGGAAAAGCGCGGGTACCGCGGCTCGATGCAGGGTTTCATCGGGCTCTTCGCTGTCGGCCGGTGGTGTGCGATAGCCGACTGAGACCAGGTACCCCGTCCAGCCGCCTTCGGGATCCGCCCGGCAGATCTCCAGCTCGGTGGCGTCGAACTCGCCGATGAGACGGTCGCCCAATGCGGCGGCCGCGGCGAAGTCCTCGGTCTCGATATTCGCGGATATCCGCGTGACGACGGTCGTTTCCCGGAGATCCATGACCAGCGCGTGAGCCCTTCGGCGAGTTCTGCGTTCGCACAGCCTACGCGGGTCGAACGCCGAGCGCGTCCACCGCTTCCATTTCGGCCTTGCCGATAAGCGCGTCGGCCCCGTTCTTGTGCCGGCGCCGCTTCTGCCCGGAAAGGCAAGGGAGCGTCAGCCGGAGACGGTCGTCGCGACGGGCTCCCGTTTCCCGGCTGTCGGTGGCTCGTCAAGGCGCCGCGGAAGAAACGAGAGCGCGGCCAAGGCGGCGGCGAGCAAGGTCGGGAAGAGCGTCAGCTGCTGGTGTTTGACATTCTCGATGCCTTCCGCGAGACCCGAGGCCAGGAACTGTCCCATCGCGAACAGCAGGAACATGAGCACCACGAGGCCCACGTCGCGACGGCCGGTGCGGTTACGGAAGGCACGGAGCCCCGCCCAGCCGATGAGCAGCCAGAGTGGCAGCAGGGCGAACAGTCCCAGTGGCGCGATCCCGCCGGTGATCCCGGACAGGACGGGGACCCGGTACTCCTTGGCGAGCGGCGGCTGTCCGGCGTGCTCGCCGAAGCTTCCGAGGTTCGGCACCCGCGCGGTCAGCGTCTCCTGAGCGGATCGGTGCAGGATCTCGGCCACACGCCCGGGGTGTTCGAGGTAGTACTGGGCGACGTTGCGGCGGCTGATCTTGTCGCGGTACCGGGGATAGGCCGGGTCGCGCCAGGCCGCGTTGTCGCTCCACCAATCCGTGCCGACGTACTTCGCGAACTCCGGCGGGAGACCCAGCGCGGCGAGGTCGCCGGTGGTGTCGTGTTTCCCGTCCACGATCCCGTTGAACACGACGTGGTACATGTTGGCCTCGCGGTACTCCGCGTTCGCCGAGTCACCCGCCTCCTGTACCAGTGCGGTGCCCGTGCCGACGACGGCGAGCACGGCCAGCGGCAGGGCCCAACCGGCCAGGCCGCGGCTGCCCGGCGGCCGGACGAACAGCAGCGCGAGCGCGAACACCGGGATCAGCAGCAGCGTCTGCGATTTCGCGTTGATCCCGATCATCGCGCCGAGGACGGTGACCGCGGCGCCGGCGTAGCGCCACGGCCCGGTGCGGTGCATGAGCAGGAGCCCGCCGGCGAGCAGGATCATCCCGGCGAAGGCGGCACTCTCGCTCAGCACCGAGGCGAAGTAACCGAAGAAGGCCGAGTCCGCTACGACCAGGAGCAGCGCGATCGTGGCGATGACGCTGTTCCGGACCGAAAGGCGCAGGCTCGTCACGATCGCGGCGATCCCGCCCGCGACCAGCAGACAGCCCAGTACGCCCAGCACCACCAGGTTCAGGATCGCCGACGAACCGAGGGACTGCCCGATCTCGCCGGCGATCCTGTCGATCCAGCTCTGGCTGGAGATGTACTCGCTCTCGCAGGCCGGGGCGGGGCCGTAGGAGAAGCGGACGAAGTTCTCCGTCGGCCGGTCGAGCTCGCGGGCGCCGAGCCGGCACAGGATGCGCCAGCCGTCGCCGTTGTCCGCCATGCCGATCGGGCGCGGAACAAGGAAACGGGCGAGCAGCACGCCCAGCGCGGCGGAAAACACGCCGAAAGGCAGCCTGATGTCCCGATACCTCATCCAGGCCACCATAGAATATCCGTCACGGTGAGCGACTCGGCACCCTTCGTGCGCGAGGACTATGCCTGGTGGAGCCCATGCCGGCTCCCGGTGAGGAACTTCTGGATCACGTCGAGCCATTCGTCGCGGGCTTCGGTGCCGATGCCGTGCCCGGCCTCGATCTCGACCAGTTCGGCGCCGGGGATCCCGGCCGCGAGTGCGCGGGAGTGGGCGGGCGGAACGAGGCCGTCGAGTGTCGTGGCGATGACGAGGGTGGGGACCGAGATCCCGGCCAGTTCGGCGCGGGTGTCGACGTTCGCGACGAGGCCGACGTGTTCGGGGCTGCCCTCCGGGATGAATTCGGCGAGGCCTTCGATGGCGGCTTCGAGTTCCGAAGGCGACAGCGCGTTCAGGTGCTTTTCGCCGGTGGCGGCGAAGGTGAGGAACTTCGCCAGCAGCTTCCGGTCGCCGCCCAGCAGTTCGCGCCAGATGTCGACGGCCAGCAGGAGCCGGTTGCCCGGTTTCGCGAACCCGGAGGTCAGGATGAGCCCGGTGATCCGATCGGGGTGGCGGGTCGCGGCGCGGACGGCGACCGCGGTGCCGAGCGAGTAGCCGAGGATCGCGAACCGTTCGAGGCCGGCGTCGACGGCGATGGAGACCAGTTCGTCCGCGACGGCGTCGAGGTCCAGCGGCTCGGTGCTGCGCGGCGTGGCCCCGGAGCCGGGGTAGTCGGGGCCGACGACGGTGTGGGTGCGGGCGAGGTCGTCGAGGATGCTCCCGAAGTTGCCCTCGACGCTGCCGCCACCTCCGTGGGCGAGCAGCAGGCCGGGACCGGCACCGCGGACGACGTGCGCGAAATGATTCGTCATGCCGGCGACGTTAGGTACTGACATCGATGTGAAGGTCAAACTCGGATGACGGGGGTCACATGCTGATCGGCGAGCTGTCCCGGCGGACCGGCGTGAGCCAGCGGCTGCTGCGCTACTACGAGCAGCAGGGGTTGCTGGTCTCTCGGCGCGACTCCAATTGCTACCGCAGCTTCGACGAAGACGCGGTCACCACCGTGCGGCAGATCCGCGCGCTCCTCGCGGCCGGGCTGAGCACGCAGGTCATCGCGAAGGTGCTGCCGTGCGCGAACGGCGAACTGCCGGAACTCGACCTGTGTCCCACGGTCGTCGGGGAGATCCGGCGCGAACTGGCCGAAATGGACGACCGCATCGACACCCTCCGGCGGCGGCGCGGGACACTGGCCGGATATCTCACCGTCGACGCGTAGGAGAACTGTGGAAGCCTTGGCCAGATTCGGGTTCGAACTGGGTGTGCTCAAGCGGATCCGGCGGGCCGGGTGGTGGCAGGCGGGCGTCCGCGATCCCGAATCGGTCGCCGAGCACACCGTCAGGGTCGCGCAGCTGGCCGGTCTGCTCGCGGCCGAGGGCGGTGCCGACCCGGCGAAGGCGGCGTACCTCGCGCTCTGGCACGACACGCAGGAGACGCGGACCGGCGACCTTCCGCACACGATCAAAGGTTTCGTCGAGAAGCCGGATCCGCGGGCGATCACCGCGGCGCAGACGTCGTCGCTTCCCGGTGCGGCGCGTGACTCGGTGCGCGACGCCGTCGACGAGTACGAGTCCGCCGAGAGCCCGGAGGCGCTCTACGCGCGCGACGCGGACAAGCTGGAGATGTTGCTTCAGGCCGTCGAATACCGCGATGTCGGTGTACGGAACGTGGACGAGTGGATCGCTTCGGCGACGAAGAGCCTTCAGACCGACCTGGCGCGGCGTGTGGCCGAAGCCGCACTGACGTTGTCGTCGCTCTCGTGGCGGGTGAGGTGAAAGGAATCGATACCCTGGGCCCGCGTGTATCGACCCCGGCACGCGTGCCTCGTGTGTCAGGCTTGACTCTGTGAAGGAACACCAGTGAACCGGCAGCCGTTGCGCCTCGCCATCATGGAAGCGACCCGCATCCTCACCGAGGCCGGTGTGGCGTCACCGCGTTCGGACGCGGAACTGATCGCCTCCCATGTCCTCGGCGTCGAACGCGGCCGCCTGCCGATGGTGCCGCTGGTGGACCCGCCCGTCATCGACGCGATCGGCCAGCTGGTGAACCAGCGGGCCAAACGGATCCCGTTGCAGTACCTCACCGGTTGGGCCGCGCTCGGCGACATCACGGTCAACGTCGGCGCCGGGGTGTTCGTCCCCCGGCCGGAGACCGAACTGCTCCTGGAATGGGGCCTCAAACTGCTGCACGGGCGCGAGTACCCGGTGGTGGTCGACCTGTGCACGGGATCGGGTGCGCTGGCGCTGGCCGTGCAGCACGCTCGGCCGGACGCCGTCGTCTACGCGGTCGACATCGACGCGCAGGCGCTCGCGTGGGCCCGGCACAACGCGGACGTCCACGCCGACGCGGGAGACACGCCCATCCGCCTGTACTCCGGCGACGTCGCGGACAGCACGATGTTCGCCGAACTCGACGGGCTCGTCGACCTGGTCCTGTGCAACCCGCCGTACGTCCCCGAAGGCACCCCTGTGCCGACGGAGGTCGCGGAGCACGACCCGCCCCGGGCGGTGTTCGCGGAAGAGAGCGGGCTGGCGGTGATCCGGCACGCGATCGCGGCGGCCGCGCGCCTGCTGCGGCCGACCGGCGGGATGGCGATCGAGCACGACGACACGCACGGCTCCGCCGTCCCGGCGCTCGTGCGGGCGCGACGGGTGCTCACCGACGTCCAGGGGCACCTCGATCTCGCCGGACGGCCGCGCTTCGTCACAGCCTTGCGGGTCTCCTGAACCTTGCGTTTAGTCATCCGGATGCGGTACTTGCACGCGCAACTACCGCATCCGGATGACGAAACGCGGAAGGGGCGTTGGGCCGATAGTTAGCGAGACTCACGACTTCCGGCGGTGCCCACGGCAAAGCCCACCTCCTAACGTCGATCACGGCCGCCTCATCGGCGGTCCGACTGGGAGGTGTACCCCGATGCGATCGTCTCTCCGACGAGCCCCACTCAGAACACTCGCCGTCCTCGCCACCGCCGCGCTGTTGCCGGGTCTGGTCGCCCAACCCGCGTCCGCCGCGGCGCCGGTGAAAGGCTGGCCCGCCCCGATCGACGGGTCGACCTGGGAGAACCAGGACCACATGACGTGGGACGACTACCGCAAGCCGCCCGGCACCAACTGGGCCGATCCTTCGCTGAAGCCGACGAAGCGGACGTTCAAGGGCGCCGTGGTGCTCGCGGACTACCCGGATCAGGAGTTCGCGGTCACGCAACCGGCGCATTCGACCGTGTTCGGCAACCCCGGGCCCGCTGCCAGCGACATCCCCCGCGCGAACGTCGCGAAGTTCTACCAGGACTTCCTCAACAAACCGCAGGCGCTGAACCAGGGCCACACCATCAACGAGTACTGGATGGAGGACTCCGGCGGCAGGATGGGCGTCGACCTGACCGCGTTCGGGCCGTACCGCCTGCCCGGCAAGTCCTTCGAATACGGCATGGAGTTCCAGCCCGACGCCTGTCCGCCGGGCGCCAACTGCAAGCGTGACCTCCGCGCGGACGCGGGGGCCGCCTGGCAGGCGGACGTCGGTGACGTGTCCAAGCAGTTCGACTTCGTCTTCTATCTCTCCGCCGGTCAGGACGAGAGCGCGACCTGGCAGGAATTCGGCGTGATGAAGTTCGGCGAGCCGGGGAACGTGCCCGACGAATTCGGCCCCGGTGTCGCGGGAATGCCGAACGCCGCGTCCACCCGGTACGTCCCGTGGACGTCGTGGAAATCGGCGGCGAGTATCTGGCCGAACGCGGTCACCGGTTCCTCGACCCAGGCCGAGAGCTCGGGCCAGGCGGTCTACGCGCACGAATTGAGCCATATTCTCGGTATCGGCGACAATTACAACAACCCCTTCGGCACGCCGCCGTCCAGGACCTACACCGGGCCGTGGGAGATGATGTCGCGCGGCAGCTTCAACGGTCCCGGCGGACCGCACACGCGCTGGCAGATCCCGGCGACGCAGGGTGGCTCGATGGGTTCGCACCACATGCTGCGCACCAAGATGAAGCTCGACATCATCGACCCCGAAGACGTGCTGAAGCTCGACCGGAAGCAGCTCGCCGAGACCGGACCGGTTTCGGCGAGGATCACGGCGCGCTCGGTCCTTCCGGGACAGGGCGCCTACAGTGGGATCAACATCGCGCTGACCGGTGGGGACCTTTCGCCGAAATGCGACCGGTCGAAGGATCCGTTCTGCGACGGCGGCGGATACCACAATTACACCGTCGAGGTCGTCGACCGGATGGGCAGCGATTCCTTCGCGCCCGATTCCGGGGTCATCATCGCGAAGACGAAGAACCAGGACAACGCGCCGTTCGAATGGATCGTCGACGCGAATCCGGCCGACATCGGCATGACCGACTACAAGAAACCGGACGGCACCGCGGTGCCGATCACGATCGGCGACTACCGCCAGCTCAACGACGCGGCGTTCAAGGCGGGCACCGGTTCCGCGAGCAAGTACGAGTACACCGACGAGGCGAACAGGCTGAAGTTCCTCGTCTCGGACGTCGAGCGCGACCGCAAGGGTGTGCTGTCCTACGTCGTCACGGTGGCTTCGCTCGACGGCGCGGGTTCGCGGGCCAGGGGTGTTTCGCTGTGGCCGTCGGCCCCGGCGTTCGCCAAGCAGGGGCTCGCGAGCTGCTCGTTCCCGGTGCTCAACACCGGTGACGCGAAGGGCGCGGCGGCGCCGTTCAACACCGACACCTACCGCCTGAGCGCGTCCACCAACGCCAAGGGCTGGGAGGTGCGGCTGCCGAACGAGCTGTCCACCGTTCCGTTCGGCGGGCGGTCTTCGGCGACGGCGCACGCCAAACGGGCCGCGGGAGGTGACCACGTCGCGCATATCAAGCTGACCGCGACGTCGATCGCGGATCCGGCGAAGACGGCGACGTCGTTCTGCACGGCTTTCGCCTTCTGACAGGAGCTATGGCGCGGGCCGGGTGGACAGCTGCCGGATTTGGCCGCTGCTGACCGCGGACTACGCGGTAGTACGTGAAGGCCCCCTTCACTGCGCTAGACGCAATGAAGGGGGCCTTCACGTACTTCAGGGCGAGCACGAGCGGCGGCTTCGCCGGATCACGCGTGTCGTCCGGTCAGTCACGAGAGATCGGGCAGCGCTAGGCTCAAGAGCCATGAGCGCGGTGTACGACTGCAGCAAGCACGAATCCCGGGCCGACGGCCTCGCCGCGGCGGCGAGCGCCGTGCGTTCCAGCCGTCTCGTCGTCCTCCCGACGGACACGGTCTACGGCATCGGCGCGGACGCCTTCGACGGCGGCGCCGTCCAGTCCCTCCTCCGGGCCAAGAACCGCGGCCCGGACATGCCGGTCGGCGTGCTGGTCGGCTCCTGGTCCACTGTGGATGGACTCGTGCTCGGCACGCCGCCGCAGGCCCGGGCGCTCATGGAGGCCTTCTGGCCCGGCGACCTCTCCATCGTCCTCCCGCACGCGCCGAGCCTGCAGTGGGATCTGGGGCAGTCACGCGGAACGGTGATGCTGCGGATGCCGCTGCACCCGGTCGCGCTGGAACTGCTGCGCGACGTCGGCCCGATGGCCGTCTCGAGCGCCAACGTCTCCGGGCAGCCGCCCGCCTCCACCGCGCAGGAGGCCGTCGATCAGCTCGGCGACAGCGTCGCGGTGTACCTCGACGGCGGCTCCACCGGGGAGCCCGTCCCGTCCACGATGGTCGATCTCACCGGCGACGACCCGGTCATCCTGCGGGAGGGCGCGGTCAGCCGGGCCGCGGTCGCGGAAGTACTGGGCGTGCCCGCGGAGTCACTCGCCTAGGACCGTGTCCGGGCGCATCCCCCCAGCGCGGTAGCGTGTTCGAGTGACTTGGACCTCGGCGGCGTAACGCATCATGCCTCCTACGCAAGGCCTCCCGATCCGGGAGTACATCCTCGTCGCCCTCACCGCGGCGGCCGTGACCTTCCTGCTCACCGGCGTCGTGCGCCGGGTCGCGATCCGGATCGGCGCGATCGCCAACCCGCGGGCCCGCGACGTCCACGTCACCCCGATCCCGCGGATGGGCGGGATCGGGATCTTCCTCGGCGTCGCCGCCGCGATGGGGCTCGCGCACCAGCTGCCCGCGCTGAGCCGCGGTTTCGACTTCTCCTTCGATTCGCTGGGCGTCCTGCTCGCCGCGGGCGTGATCTCCCTGATCGGCGCCCTCGACGACCGGTTCGAGCTGGACGCCTGGACGAAACTGGCGGGCCAGGTCATGTGCGCCGGGATCCTGGTGATCTTCGGTGTGCAGTGGGTGTCGTTCTGGGTGCCGTGGGGCGGTGGTGGCGAGTCGTTCGGCCAGGTGCTGGTGCTGGACAAGAACCAGGGCGCGCTGCTGACCGTCGTGCTGGTGGTCGTCATGGTCAACGCGATGAACTTCGTCGACGGCCTGGACGGGCTCGCCGGCGGCCTCGGCTTCATCGCCGCCGCGGCGACGTGCTCCTTCTCCCTCGGCCTGCTCGACTCCTCGGGTGGCGACGTCGGCGCGTACCCGCCCGCCCTCATCGCCGCCACGCTCGCCGGGGCCTGTCTCGGCTTCCTGCCGTACAACTTCCAGCCCGCGAAGATCTTCATGGGCGACTCGGGTTCGATGATGATCGGTCTCATGCTGGCGGGCGCGACGACGTCCGCGTCGGGCCGCGTGCCGTACCCGCAGTTCAGCGGCAAGGACGCGCTCGCGCTGCTCTCGCCGCTCGTCGTGGTCGCCGCGGTGCTGTTCGTGCCGATGCTCGACCTGATCATGGCGGTCATCCGCCGCACCCGTCGCGGGGAGAGCCCGTTCGCCGCGGACAAGATGCACCTGCACCACCGCCTGCTGGAGATCGGCCACTCCCAGCGTCGCGCGGTGCTGCTCATCTACTTGTGGGCCGGCCTGCTCGCGTTCGGCGCCGTTTCGGTCACGCTGTTCGACAGCGCGGCGGTCTTCTGGATCGTCGGTTTCGGCTTCCTGCTGGCGACCTTGGTGTCGATCGTGCCCAGGCTGCGATCGCGGAACCGGACCGTTTGAACGCCGCGAGCGGCGCGGGCCTACACTGGCGGGCTGAGACGACCAGGGAGTTTTCTGTGAGCGAGACCGAGAAGACCGTCGAGGCGGAGGAGAACCCTCACGCCAAGGTGGTCCTGCAGGCGGCCAACGCGATGACGAAGGCTTCCCTGAAGCTGGTTCCGCCCGCGGTGCTGGTGTGCATCGTGGTCTTCACCATCCTCAATGGACTGCCGGGCCTGTTCGGCTCGGTCCTCGGTGGCGTGCTCGCCCTCGTGTCCGCTCTCGCGACGCTGGGCCTGATGCGCTTCAGCGCGGGCATGGACCCGATGTTCGTGATGGTGATCGCTCTCGGTGGTTACGTGCTCAAGATCGTCCTCTTGTTCGGGGCGCTGACCCTGCTCCGCGGGGTGAGCTCGATCCACCCGATGGCCTTGGGCGTCACCATGATCGTCGCGATCCTCGTGGCCGCCGCGGTGGAGTTCGCGGCCTTCCGCAAGACCAAGATCCCGACGATCATCCCCGCTTCCCGCTGATCCCGGGACCGAGGTCCTGACCTGGGGCGGGACCTAGGTCCTCGGCCGATCGGGGGCAATGTAGTACGCCTGTACGGCCCGGCGGTACCCCCTGATATGGTCCGCGTATGGGCGGCGGCCTCGGTCGCCGGCTCCTGATGACGAACCCCGAACAGCAGTGTGGCGACGGCGTTGAATCGTCCCCTCTTACCCGCTGGTAGGCGTCTGTCTCCCGGGAGCACTGCATCGAGAATCCTCGTGTGCGGAACGTGAAGCCGTGTTCAGCACATCGTGGGGTGGCCGCCTCCGACGGCCCGATACGTGTCGGGTACGTTAAGTCCAGATCGTGACGATTCCCCCGGCGGAGTGAACGCCGGCCGGGAGAACCGGAAGGAGCCCAGTGGGCGCGCTGGTACTAGCCGAGGGTGCGGAGTTCGCGCCGCCTGGTGTCAAAGACTTCAACCTGCCGCCGTTGTTCGGTTCCGGCTGGTTTGCTTTCACCAAGCCGATGCTGCTGGTGGTCATCTCCCTGATCATCATCGTCACCTACTTCATGGTGACGTCGCGCCGCCTCAAGGTCGTCCCCGGCAAGGGACAGTTCATCGCCGAAAGCATCTACAACTTCGGCCGCAACAACATCGCGCGTGAGCAGATCGGATCGGCCGACTTCAAGCCGTTCATTCCGCTGATCCTGGGGCTGTTCAGCTTTGTGCTGGTGAACAACCTGTTCGGGATCATCCCGTTCTTCCAGTTCCCGACGATGGCACGGATCGGCTTCCCGGTCGCCCTCGCGTTCCTTGTCGTTTACCCGGTGTACCACTACGTCGGGTTCAAGCGCCACGGTTTCAAGGGTTACCTGAAGAAGGAACTGGCGCCGGCGGGTATTCCCGGATTCGTTCTGCCGCTGTACTCCACCATCGAGTTCGCGCAGAAGTTCTTCATCGCGCCGGCCACGCTGGCCATCCGAGTTTTCGCGGCGATGTTCGCCGGGCACCTGATCATCATGGTCTTCACGCTCGGCGGGAGCTTCCTGCTGACCGAGGGCGAAGGACTCGTGAAGGTCGCGTCACCGGTGGCATTCCTCTTCGCCATCGCGATGACCTTCCTGGAAGCATTCATCCAGGTCCTGCAGGCATTCATTTTCGCACTGCTGTCCGCAGGGTACATCGGCGCCGCGCTGGCGTCGGAGCACTGAGAACACCAAAGCCCCCGATCCGCGTGAGTCGCGCGGACCGAGTTTGAAGGGAAACGCACGTGAGCAACATCGTTCTTGCGCAGCAGGCTGCCGAGGCTGTCAACCTCAACAAGGGTCTCGCGGCCATCGGTTACGGCCTCGGCGCGATCGGCCCCGGTATCGGTGTGGGTCTGATCTTCGCGGCCGTCATCAACGGCACCGCCCGTCAGCCGGAGGCCCAGGGCAAGCTGCAGAGCATCGCCTTCTCCACCTTCGTGCTCACCGAGGTGCTCGCGCTGATCGGTATCGTCATCTACTTCCTCGCCTCCGCCTAGGGCTGAGTTCCGCTCATCGCTTAAGGAGACGTTGTGCTGAAGACCGAATTGGTGTTGGCCGCCGAAGAGGTGCCCAACCCGATCGTGCCGCACGTTCCCGAGCTCATCCTCGGGTTCATCGCCTTCCTTCTGCTGCTGTTCGTTCTGAAGAAGTACGTCGTTCCGCGTTTCGAAGCGACCTACGAAGAGCGGACCAAGCTGATCGAGGGTGGCATCGAGCGGGCCGAGAAGGCTCAGGCCGAAGCCGAAGAAAACCTTGCGCAGTACAAGGCGCAGCTGGCCGAAGCCCGTTCCGAGGCCGCGAAGATCCGCGACGACGCCCGGCTCGAAGCCGAGCAGATCAAGGCGGAGCTGCGGGCCGAGGCGGAGTCCGAGTCCCAGCGCATCGTCGCCCAGGGTCAGGCTCAGCTGCAGGCCCAGAAGGCGCAGATCATCGCCGAACTGCGCGCCGAACTCGGCCGTAACTCCGTCGAGCTGGCCAGCCGCATCGTCGGCGAGTCGCTCGCGGACGACGCGCGCCGTCACGGCACCGTGGACCGGTTCCTGGCCGAATTGGAGACCGCAGGTACCAACGGTGCCGGTCTCGGAGCGGGGAAGTAGACCAGAATGACGCTGCATGCTGCGAGCCGTGAAGCGCTCGACCTCGCCGAGAAGCGTCTCGGCGAGGTTCTGGCCGCCGCGGGTACCGACCCGGCGACGGTCGGCGACGAGTTGCTTTCGGTCGTCGCCCTGCTGGACCGGGAGATCGGCCTGCGCCGGGCCGTCGCCGACGGTTCCGCCACGCCCGAAGCCCGGATCGGCCTCGCTCGCGGGATCCTCGCGGGCAAGGTTTCCGAGCCGGCCCTGCAGGTGCTCGACTCCGTGGCTGGCAGCCGCTGGTCGAGCCCGCGCGAACTGACCGACGGGCTCGAGGCCCTCGGCCGCTCGGCGCTGCTCACCAGTGCGGAGAAGTCCGGGAACATCGACGCTGTCGAAGACCAGCTGTTCCGGGTCACTCGTATCGTTGCGGGTGCACCGGAGCTCGAACAGGCCTTGTCCGACCTGACCGCTCCCGCCGAGGCGAAGCGGACCCTCGTCCGCACCCTGTTCGCCGACAAGGTGGACGTGGTCACCAAGACCCTCGTCGAGCAGGTCGTCCTGCGCGCCAAGGGCCGCGGGGTCGCCAACGCCCTCGAGCGGCTGGTCCAGCTGGCCGCGGAACGCCGTCAGCGCTCGGTCGCCCAGGTGACCAGCGCCAGCGCGCTGTCCGACGAGCAGCACGCTCGGCTGAGCGAGAAGCTCAACGCCCTGTACGGGCGGCAGCTCGCGCTGCACGTCGAGGTCGACCCGTCACTGGGCGGCGGACTCGTGGTCCGCGTCGGCGACGAGGTCATCGACGGCAGTACCGCGGGGCGCATCGACGCCCTGCGTCGCCGGTTGGCTGGCTGACCCACAACAACGACTTTGCACACTGGCACGAACGAAGCGAGAGCGGGATTGAAATGGCGGAGCTGACGATCTCCTCGGATGAGATCCGTAGCGCGATCGAGAACTACGTCTCGAGTTACGCCCCGGACGTGAGCCGGGAAGAAGTTGGCGTCGTCATCGACGCCGGTGACGGCATCGCCCACGTCGAGGGCCTTCCCTCGGCGATGGCCAACGAGCTGCTCGAGTTCCCCGGCGGGGTCCTCGGGGTGGCGCTGAACCTGGACGCGCGCTCCATCGGTGCCGCGATCCTCGGTGACTTCGAGACCGTCGTCGAAGGCCAGGAAGTCAAGCGGACCGGTCAGGTCCTCTCGGTTCCGGTCGGCGAGGGCTACCTCGGCCGGGTCGTGAACCCGCTGGGCGCCCCGATCGACGGCCTCGGCGAGATCGAGACCACCGACCGCCGCCCGCTGGAGGTCAAGGCCGCTTCGGTGGTCGAGCGCCAGCCGGTGTCGGAGCCGCTGCAGACCGGTATCACCGCCATCGACGCGATGACCCCGATCGGCCGTGGCCAGCGTCAGCTGATCATCGGTGACCGCAAGACCGGTAAGACGGCCGTCGCGGTGGACACGATCATCAACCAGAAGGCCAACTGGGACTCCGGCGACCCGAAGAAGCAGGTTCGCTGCATCTACGTCGCGGTCGGCCAGAAGGGCTCCACGATCGCCGCGGTCAAGAAGTCCCTCGAGGACGCCGGCGCGATGGAGTACACCACCATCGTCGCGGCCCCCGCGTCGGACTCCGCCGGCTTCAAGTGGATCGCGCCGTACACCGGCTCGGCCATCGGCCAGCACTGGATGTACGAGGGTAAGCACGTCCTCATCGTGTTCGACGACCTGACCAAGCAGGCCGACGCCTACCGCGCGATCTCGCTGCTGCTGCGTCGCCCGCCGGGCCGTGAAGCCTTCCCCGGCGACGTCTTCTACTTGCACTCCCGTCTCCTCGAGCGTTGCGCGAAGCTCTCGGACGAGCTGGGCGCGGGCTCGCTGACCGGTCTCCCGATCATCGAGACCAAGGCGAACGACGTGTCGGCCTACATCCCGACCAACGTCATCTCGATCACCGACGGTCAGTGCTTCTTCCAGTCGGACCTGTTCAACGCCGGTCAGCGCCCGGCCATCGACGTGGGTATCTCGGTCTCCCGCGTGGGTGGTGCCGCGCAGGTCAAGGCGATGAAGTCGGTTTCGGGTTCGCTCCGTATCGACCTGTCGCAGTACCGCGAGCTGGAGGCCTTCGCGGCCTTCGCCTCGGACCTCGACGACGCGTCGAAGGCGCAGCTCGAGCGTGGTGCCCGTCTGTACGAGGTGCTCAAGCAGCCGCAGTACTCGCCGATCCCGGTCGAGGAGCAGGTCGTCACGGTGTACCTGGGCACCAACGGGCACTACGACTCGGTCCCGACCGAGGACGTGCGCCGCTTCAACCACGAGTTCATCGACTCCGCGCGCCGCAAGCACGGCGAGCTCCTCAAGGACATCCGCGAGTCGGGCAAGTTCTCCGACGAGACCGCTTCCGGGCTGGTCGACGCGGTGAACGAGTTCAAGAAGGAGTTCACCACCGCCGAGGGCAAGAGCCTCGTCGAGGTCTCCGACGCGATGGACGCCGAGAAGGTCGGGCAGGAGACCGTCAAGGTCAACAAGCCCGCCCCGAAGAAGTGAGCTGATAGCTCATGGCCGCACAACTCCGAGAACTCCGGTCGCGTATCAAGGCGACCAAGTCCATCGGCAAGATCACCAAGGCGATGGAGCTCATCGCCACCGCGCGCATCACCAAGGCGCGGGCGAAGGTCGCGGCGTCCCGGCCCTACTCGGACGAGATCACGAACGTGCTCTCGGCCCTGGCCGGCGCCTCGGCCAACCTCGACCACCCGCTGTTGGTCGAGCGCCCCAACCCGAAGCGCGCGGCGGTCCTCGTGATCACCAGCGACAAGGGCCAGTGCGGTGGGTACAACTCCAACGTGCTGAAGGCGACCGAGGAGCTCCTCACGCTGCTGCGTGAGCAGGGCAAGGAGCCGGTGCTGTACGTGACCGGCAACAAGGGCCTGAGCTACTACCGGTTCCGCGGCCGTGAGGTGACCGAAAGCTGGACGGGCTTCTCCGACCAGCCCGGTTACGTCAACGCCGCCGAGGCCGGTGAGCTGATCGTCGAGTCGTTCCTGAACGGCGCCGACGACGAGGCGGGCAACGCCGACGGCATCCTGGGTGTCGACGAGATCCACGTCGTCTACACCGAGTTCGTCTCGATGCTCACCCAGCGTCCGACCGCCAAGCGCGTCGCGCCGCTCGAGGTCGAGTACACCGAGGGCGAAGAGGAGAAGCCGGAAAGCCTGCTCCCGAGCTACGAGTTCGAGCCCAGCGCCGAAAAGCTGCTCGCCGCGTTGCTGCCGAAGTACATCAACACGCGGATCTTCGCGGCGATGCTCGAGTCGGCCGCGTCCGAACTCGCGGCGCGCCGCACCGCGATGAAGGCGGCGTCGGACAACGCGAACGAACTGGTGAACACGCTGACGCGGGAGGCGAACCAGGCCCGCCAGGCGCAGATCACCCAGGAGATCTCCGAAATCGTCGGTGGGGCGAACGCTCTCACCGCAGCAGGAAGTGATGACTGATGACCAGTACTGAAGCCCGTGCCAAGGGGCGCATCGTCTCGGTGACCGGCCCGGTCGTCGACGTCGAATTCCCGCGCGGTTCCGTCCCCGACCAGTTCAACGCGCTCAAGGTCGAGATCGAGTTCGAGCAGCTCCGCAAGACGGTGACGCTCGAGGTCGCCAGCCACCTCGGTGACAACCTCGTCCGCACCATTTCGCTCCAGCCGCAGGACGGCCTCGTCCGTGGCGCCGAGGTCACCGACACCGGCGGCCCCATCACCGTGCCGGTCGGCGACAAGGTCAAGGGCCACGTCTACAACGCGCTCGGCGAGTGCCTCGACGAGCCCGGCTACGGCGACGACCTCGAGCGCTGGGGCATCCACCGCAACCCGCCGTCCTTCGACCAGCTCGAAGGCAAGACGGAGATGCTGGAGACCGGCCTCAAGGTCGTCGACCTGCTGACCCCGTACGTGCAGGGTGGCAAGATCGGCCTGTTCGGCGGTGCCGGCGTCGGCAAGACGGTGCTCATCAAGGAGATGATCACCCGTGTCGCCCGGAACTTCGGTGGTACCTCGGTGTTCGCCGGTGTCGGCGAGCGCACCCGTGAGGGCAACGACCTCTTCCTGGAGATGTCCGAGGACGGCGTCATCAACGACACCGCCCTCGTCTTCGGCCAGATGGACGAGCCGCCGGGCACCCGTATGCGGGTCGCGCTGTCCGCGCTGACCATGGCGGAGTACTTCCGCGATGTGCAGAACCAGGACGTGCTGCTCTTCATCGACAACATCTTCCGGTTCACCCAGGCCGGTTCCGAGGTTTCGACCCTGCTGGGCCGCATGCCTTCGGCCGTGGGTTACCAGCCGACGCTGGCGGACGAGATGGGTCAGCTCCAGGAGCGGATCACCTCGACCCGTGGTCGTTCGATCACCTCGATGCAGGCGATCTACGTCCCCGCGGACGACTACACCGACCCGGCCCCGGCGACGACGTTCGCCCACCTGGACGCCACCACCGAGCTTTCGCGGTCGGTGTTCCAGAAGGGCATCTTCCCGGCGGTGGACCCGCTGGCGTCGACGTCGACCATTCTCGACCCGGCCATCGTCGGTGAGGACCACTACCGCGTGGCCTCCGAGGTCATCCGGATCCTGCAGAAGTACAAGGAGCTGCAGGACATCATCGCGATCCTCGGTATGGACGAGCTCTCGGAAGAGGACAAGCTGACCGTTCAGCGCGCGCGCCGCATCGAGCGGTTCCTGTCGCAGAACATGCTGGTCGCCGAGGCGTTCACGCAGATCCCGGGCTCGACCGTGCCGCTGTCGGAGACCATCGAGTCGTTCGACCGCATCACCAAGGGCGACTTCGACCACTACCCGGAGCAGGCGTTCCTGGGTATCGGTGGCCTCGAAGACCTCGAGAAGAAGTACAAGGAAATCACCAAGAAGTGATGTTCCGATGAGCGGCGGGATCAGTGTCTACTGTGGACGCTGGTCCCGTCGTTCGCATACCGGGATCATTGACTATTACACTCGGTGCCAGCACCTGAGGTGAAGGGAAGCTACGTGGCTGAGATTTCTGTCGAGCTGGTAGCCGTCGAGCGCCGTCTGTGGTCCGGCACCGCCACGTTCGTGGTGGCGCAGACCACCGAGGGCGAGATCGGCATCATGGCCGGTCACGAGCCGGTCCTCGGCCAGCTCGTCGAGGGTGGCGTCGTGAAGGTGACGACCACGGACGGCGAGACCGTGACCGCCGCGGTGCACGGCGGGTTCCTGTCGGTCACCGCGACCGGCGTGAGCATCCTCGCGGAGAGCGCGGAGCTTTCGCACGAGATCGACGTCGACGCGGCCAAGAAGGCGCTGACCGGCGAAGACGAGCAAGAGCGGGCTAGGGCGACCGCCCAGCTTCGCGCGGCCGGTCAGTCAGTCTGATCGGGCGAAGGACAGGGGCCGGGCCGTGGAAATCGCCGTGGGTGTTCTCGGGGCCCTGACCATCCTGGCCGTCGTCGTGGCCTGGTATTCGTTGCGGTGGGTCCGGATGCGCCGCGGTGGTGGCGTGAGTGTCGCCCTGCGGTGGCGTCCGGACGAGGCGCGGTCCAGCTGGCATCTGGGGCTGGGCCGCTACGAGGGCGACGAGTTCGTCTGGTTCCGGGTGTGGAGCCTGCGGACCGGCCCGGACCGGGTCTTCCAGCGGGCGAGTATGGAGATCGCGGACCGGCGCGATCCCTCCGGCACGGAGGCGTACGCCGTCCCCGAAGGCGCGATCGTCCTGCGGTGTGAGTCCGCCACCCAGGAGGCGATCGAGATCGCGATGGGTCCCGGTGCCCTCACCGGCTTTCTTTCCTGGCTCGAATCGGCCCCACCCGGGCGCCGCCTCCCGCGCGCTTCCTGAGTTACGCCCTCAAGCACGCGAGTTACGCCCTCAAGCACGCGAGTCGCGCGTCCAAGCACGCGAGTTCGCCGTTCGCGCACGCCGTATGCTCACGCCGTGACCATCGTCGACATCCCCGGTTCGAAGTCGATCACCGCCCGAGGCCTGTTCCTCGCGGCCGCCGCCCACGGGACGACCGTGCTGGGCAGGCCACTGCGTTCGGATGACTCCGAGGGCTTCGCCGAAGGCCTCCTCAAGCTCGGCTACCAGGTCTCCCGCACTGACGGCGAGTGGACCATCGAAGGCAGGCCCGAGGGCCCCGCCGTCGACAGCGCCGACGTCTTCTGCCGCGACGGCGCCACCACCGCGCGTTTCCTGCCCGCGCTGGCCGCCGCCGGGCACGGCACCTTCCGCTTCGACGCCTCCGAGCAGATGCGCGCCCGCCCGCTGGGCCCGCTGACCGACGCGTTGCTGGAGCTGGGCGTCGACCTCACCTTCGAAGGCGCGCCGGGACACCATCCGCTGGTCGTGCGGGGCGACGGCATCAAGGGCGGGGAGCTGACGCTGGACGCTGGGCTGTCGTCACAGTTCCTGACCGCGTTGTTGCTGGTCGGGCCGCTGACCGCCGAGGGGCTGCGGATCACCGTGACCGACCTCGTTTCGGTGCCCTACGTCGAGATCACCATCGCGATGATGCGGCGCTTCGGCGTCGAGGTCGTCCGGGACGGCGACACGTTCGTCGTGCCGCCCACGCCGTACCGGGCTTGCCGCTACGAGATCGAGCCCGACGCTTCGACGTCCAGTTACTTCTTCGCGGCCGCCGCGCTGACCGGCAACTCGGTGACCGTGCCGGGCTTGGGTGACGGTGCCCTGCAAGGAGATCTGGCCTTCGTCGAGGTCCTGCGGCAGATGGGCGCGGACGTCCAGGTGGGCCCGGACGCCGTGACCGTGACCGGGACGGGCGGGCTGCGCGGCGTCACCGTGAACATGCGCGACATCTCCGACACCGTGCCGACGCTCGCGGCCATCGCGCCGTTCGCGGACGGGCCGGTGCGGATCGAGGCCGTCTACAACACGCGGATCAAGGAATGCGACCGGCTCGCGGCGTGCGAGGAGAACCTGCGCGCGATGGGTGTTCCGGTCGAGACGGGGCGGGACTGGATCGAGATCCAGCCGGGGGTGCCGACGGGGACGCTGGTGAAGTGCCGCCGGGACCACCGGATCGCGATGGCGTTCAGCGTCACGGGGCTGCGGACGCCGGGGATCACGCTGGACGACCCGGGTTGCGTGAAGAAGACCTTCCCCGGCTTCCACGACGCCCTCGCCGCGCTTCGGGCCTCCTGGGGACTCTGAATACGTCAGAGGAAAACATGGGATCATCACGAAGCGGCATTTCTACCGGGTTCCCGACGTGATCCACGTCTATTCTCGGCCTATGACTCAGAGCGAGGACGCGAACCGCTGGAGCCACCTTCCCGAGTCCGTGTCCCTGGAGGACACGATCACGATGAAGGCGATCGACCCGGGCAAGGACGGCACGCCCGAAGTCGACCTCGAGCGCTATTGGGCAGCACGGGAACAGGGCTGAACTCCTACTCATCACGCGATTCGGCACCTGGTCGCGGTCGTTGCGAAGACCGCCACCAGGTGCCGAATCGCGTTGTCAGGAGGCGCCGCCGGGCTGCCACAGGATGTCGCCGTCCGGATTCGCCAGCCGCGACAGGATGAACAGCAGGTCCGAGAGCCGGTTCAGGTACTTGATCGCCAGCTGGTTCGTCGCGGCCTGCTCGGCCTCGAAAAGCGCCCAGCCGGAACGCTCCGCCCGCCGCGCGACCGTGCGGGCCTGATGCAGGAACGCCGCACCCGGGGTACCACCCGGCAGGATGAACGACGTCAGCTTCGGCACCCGCTCGTTGAACTCGTCGCACCAGCCTTCGAGCCGCTCGATGTACCGCTCGGTGATGCGCAGCGGTTCGTACGGCGGGTTCTCCACGATGGGCGCGCACAGATCCGCGCCGACGTCGAAGAGATCGTTCTGGACCGCACGCAGCACCTGCGCGATTTCCTCGGAGAGACCGCCCATCGCGAGCGCGAGCCCGATGACGGAGTTGGCTTCGTCGACGTCGGCGTACGCACCCAGCCGTGGCGAGGTCTTCGGCACGCGGGAGCCGTCGCCGAGCGCCGTGGTGCCGTTGTCGCCGACCTTCGTGTACACGCGGTTGATGCGAACGACCATGAAGCCGACTCTACCGGCCCGGCGTAAGGCAAATCCGGGCGAGAGGGCATGATTGGCGCCCATGAGCGAGCACTTCGACGTGCACGGCGGAGCACGGCTGGTCGGCGAGGTCGACGTGGTCGGGGCCAAGAACAGCGTCCTGAAACTGATGGCCGCGGCCCTGCTGGCCGAGGGTACGACGACCATCACGAACTGCCCCCAGATCCTGGACGTCCCGCTGATGGGCGACGTCCTGCGCAGTGTCGGTTGCGACGTCGTCATCGACGGCGACACCGCCAAGATCACCACTCCGGCCGAGCTGTCGCACCGCGCCGATTCGGCCGCGATGGGCAAGCTGCGCGCGTCGGTGTGCGTGCTGGGTCCGCTGGTCGGACGGCTCAAGCAGGCCGTCGTCGCGCTGCCGGGCGGCGACGCCATCGGTTCCCGTCCGCTGGACATGCACCAGAACGGCCTGCGCAAGCTGGGTGCCACCAGCACCATCGAGCACGGCTGTGTCGTGGCGAAGGCCGACGGGCTGCGCGGCGCGCAGATCTGGCTGGACTTCCCGAGCGTCGGCGCGACCGAGAACATCCTGATGGCCGCCGTGCTCGCCGAGGGCACCACGGTCATCGACAACGCCGCGCGCGAGCCCGAGATCGTCGACATCTGCACGATGCTGACCGAGATGGGCGCGAAGGTCGAAGGCGCGGGCACCTCGACCCTCACCGTCGAGGGCGTCGAGAAGCTGCACCCCACCGAGCACCGCGTGATCGGCGACCGGATCGTCGGCGCGACCTGGGCGTTCGCCGCCGCGATGACCAGGGGCGACCTGACCGTCCGCGGCGTCAACCCGCACTACCTCGACCTGGTCCTCGACAAGCTCCGCCTGGCGGGCGCCGAGGTCGAGACGTTCGACGGCGAAGGGTTCCGCATCGTCCAGAACGAGCGCCCGAAGGCCGTCGACTGGGTGACGCTGCCGTACCCCGGTTTCGCGACCGACCTGCAGCCGTTCGCGGTGGCGCTGTCGGCGGTTTCCGAAGGCACGTCGATGATCACGGAGAACATCTACGAGGCCCGGTTCCGGTTCATCGAAGAGATGATGCGGCTTTCCGGCGACGCGCGCACCGATGGCCACCACGCCGTCGTGCGTGGCGTGGAGAAGCTCTCGAGCGCCCCGGTGTGGGCCGCCGACATCCGGGCCGGCGCCGGGCTGGTGCTGGCCGGTCTCTGCGCGGACGGCGTCACCGAGGTCTGGGACGTCTTCCACATCGACCGCGGTTACCCGCACTTCGTGGAGAACCTGAACCGGCTCGGTGCCCGGATCGAGCGCGTGGCCGGCGAACCCGACCGGGCCTGATCGAACGCGCGTGAAGGCCCCCTTCACTCGGCTCAGCCGAGTGAAGGGGGCCTTCACGCGTGCTCAGGGCAGGGCGACGAACGGCGCGAGGAAGTCACGCGACGTCGGCGAGTCCAGCCGGTAGGTGACGTTGGTGGCGTAGCAGGGCCCGTCGCCGGTGATGGTCGTCGACACCAGGACACGCTTGCCGCCGATGGTGGCGAAGTTCGGTCCGCCGGAGTCGCCGTAGCAGGCGCCGCCGTTGCCCTGGGGTGCCGTCATCGCCAGCCGCACCCACGTGTCGTTCAGCGCGTTGAAGGTGACCGGCGCCTTCATCCGGACCCCGCCGCCCGGATGCGTGTGCCCGCCCGGCCCGTTCACGGCTTCCTGCGTGCCGTAGCCGGCGACCACGAACGGCGTCGAGTTCAGCGACTGCGGCCCGAGCGCGTCGAGCTGGCCGGCGCCCGGCAACGTGGCGGGAGTGAAGGTCCAGCGCGCGGCGATCTGTTTCGCGGGCACCTGGACGACGGCGATGTCGTGCGAGTCGGCCGAGTTTCCGGGGTATCCGGGCTCGTTGTGCGCGACCCCTTCCACGGCGACGGCCTTGGCGATCGCCGCCGGGTCGCCGGGGTACTTCTTCGCCGCCGCGTCGAGGCCCGCTTGCACGTCATGGTCGAGTGAGACGAAGAACCGCACGTTGGCGGGCCAATCGCTGGTGCAGTGCGCGGCGGTGAGGAAGGTGTCGGCGTCGACCATCGTGCCGGAGCACACCCAGTCGACCCGGTCGGGCGTGGCGGGGTCGCCGTCGTTGTCCCAGGTCGCGACGAGGGCACCGACTTCGGTGCGCTCCGGTGCGGGCGTGGCGTTGTAGGAGTTGATCGCGGGCGCGGCGGTGGCACCGCCCAGCAGCAGGGCGGCGGCCATCGCCGCGACGGTGGCGGCGGGGGTGAATCTCACGAACGGCCTCCTCGTCTCGTGCTTCTGGAGACGGGATTCAACGTGGTGGGCGCCCGAAAGTCATCCGCCGAAAGTAGTCACGCGTCCCTGCGCCGCCGGGTCCCCGCGTACAGCGCGGCACCCGCGGCCAGCGACCCCAGCCCGGTCAGCAGCACGGGTTCGAGATCGAAACCGGTCTTGGCCAG
The DNA here is from genome assembly GCF_019330265.1 of Amycolatopsis sp. TNS106. NCBI lineage: Bacteria > Bacillati > Actinomycetota > Actinomycetes > Pseudonocardiales > Pseudonocardiaceae > Amycolatopsis > Amycolatopsis sp. TNS106. Next base: position 7,950,028 of record NZ_CP024972.1, read on the forward strand.
CGAAGAGGGGCTCGCCACCGCGCCGACCGCGGTGCCGGTGCGAGGCGCGACGGCCGCGGCGGGGGCCGCCGCCACCGGCACGACCGCGGGGCGTACGACCTCGCCGTGCGATCCCCCGGGCGGGGGAGGCTCGACCGGCGGCTTCGTGGCGGGCGGTGTCCGGTCCGGCACGCAGGCGGTGTGCGCGGGATTGCCGCGCCCGACGCCGTGGTTGCGGTCGCATTCGTAGCCCGCGTTGGCGTCTGAGCCGCCGGGCAGCTGTCCGGGCGGGTTCTTGTTGTCGGCCTTGCCGACGCAACCGGCGCAGGGTTTGCCGGCGGCCACACCGCCGCCGTTGCCGTTGGCGGACGGCGAACCGTCCCGTGTGGAGTCGTAGGGGCCGTGCTTGTTGGCACCGTGCCCGGAGAAGTCCGCTTTGGACGGCGGTTGCGGTTTGGTGGTGTCCTTGGCGTGTCCGGGAGGAGCGCCACCGTTGCCGCGTTCGCCGGCGTCGGCGGGTCCCGCGCCGAGGAGGAGCAGGGAGAAGGCGGCTCCGGCGAGAACGCCGTAGGTCTTCTTGTTCATCGAAGCCTCCTAAGGTCGCGCCATTGCGACAACTGGAGTATCGCGTGAACGACCGAAGGGGTTACTCGAACACGAGAGCGGCGCCGAAACCGATCAGTGCGGTGCCGGTGACGCCGTCGAGCGCGCGCCGGACCTTGCGGCGTTCCAGCCAGGCCCGCACGCGGTGCACGAAGAACAACAGCAGAAGCTGGGCGACGGTGCCCGCCGCCGCGATCGTGTAGGCCAGCAGCAGGGCGTCACCGGTGCCGGTGACGCCAGGGGTCAGGAACTGCGGCAGCACCGACAGGTACAGGACGAGGACCTTCGGATTGGTGAAGTTGGAGAGGAAACCCTCCCGCCAGCGGCGGAATCCGCTCCGGGCGGCGGCGGTCTCGGCGAGCAGGCCGTAGTCGCCGCGGAAGGCGCCGATCAGGGCCCGGACGCCGAGGTAGCAGAGGTAGGCCGCGCCCGCCCATTTCACGGCCTCGAACACCGGCCGCGAGTTCATGATGACCGCGCCGAGGCCGAGCGCCGCCGCGGTCGCCTGCGCGAGATTCGCGACGCCGATGCCGAAACAGGCCCAGCCGCCACCGCGGACACCGCCGGACAGCGCGTTCTTCAGCACCACCATGTTGTCCGGTCCCGGGACGAGCGCCAGCGCCAGCATCATCAGCGCGAAACCGCCGTAGACACCCCAGGTCATGATTCGAGCACCAGAGCGGCGCCGAAACCGACCAGCGCGGTCCCGGTGACGCCGTCGAGCGCGCGCCGGACCTTGCGGCGTTCCAGCCAGGCCCGCACGCGGTGCACGAAGAACAGCAGCGTCAGCAGCCAGACCGCGCCCAGCACCGCGACGGTGTAGGCGAGCAGCAGCGCGTGCCACGCCGACGTCGTCACGGGATCGAGGAACTGGGGCAGCACCGAGAGGTACAGCACGAGCACCTTCGGGTTGGTGATGTTGGAAAGGAAGCCCTCGCGGAAGCGGCGGAACCCGCTCGACCGCTGCTGCTTCACCGCCGCGACACCGGAATAGTCACCTCGCCACGCGCCTCGCAACGCCTGGAAACCGAGGAAGACCAGGTACGCGGCACCGACCCATTTGAGCGTCACGAACACCGGCTGCGATTGCGCGATGACGACGCCGAGGCCGAGCGCGGCGGCGGTGCCCTGGACGGCGTTGGCCACGAAGATCCCGGCCGTGGCGAGGAAACCGCCGCGGGTGCCGCCGGAGAGCGAGTTCTTGAGCATCACCATCGTGTCCGGCCCCGGCGCGAGGACGATCAGGACGACGATGACCAGATAGCTGCTGTACGAACTCCATGTCACGCTTACCCACGCTAGACGCCGGGTGCGGGCCGAGTCTCGCGGATTTCGGTCACAGTCCCGGGCGCGGCCGAAGGCGGACAGGTCCGTTCGGCCCGGCACCGCACCGACGATCGGACACTGTCGCCCGCCTCGCGGACGGGTAGTGTGGCGTGGCATGCACGAGGGGCAGATCGACCTCCTTCCAGGCGAACGGGTCATCTGGGCCGGGCAGCCGGTGCGCAGGCCCCTCTTCAATCCCGGCGACTACTTCAACGTCCCCGTCGGCCTGCTCTGGCTCGGCGGTGTCACGCTCTTCTTCGCCGGCAACCACGACACGGCGTTCCACACGGTCGCGTGGATCGTGCTCACCGCCGCGGGCGTGGTCCATCTCGCCGGCAGGCCGCTGATCCGCTATCTCAGGCTCGCCTCGACCACGTACGCGGTGACGGACGGCCGCGTCATCGAGACCAGTTCGCTGTTCCGCCGCAAGGAGGAGTCCGTGGCGCTGGCCGAACTGGCGGATCCCGTCGTCACCCCTGGGCCCGGCAAGACCGGGACGATCACGTTCGGCAGGCTCGGGGTGCTGGCGTGGGCGTCGGCGAACTACGGCGCCGGGCAGGGCAAGGACCGGAAGGCCCCGGTCATCCTCGTGGGGGTCAGCGAAGTCGGCAAGGTGCGCGAGAAGCTGGCGAAAGCCGTCGAAGAGGCGCGGCACCGCCGAAATCCGTAGTCGACGGCCACAACACTTCCACAACATTTCCCGGTGGTCCCGCAGGCGAATCTCTCCTCGCCGGTCCGGAACCGGATGCCCCGCCGGTCCGGAAAACGCGGATTCCGACAGGAGAGAGAAATGCGTAAACTCTTAGGGAGAACCTTCGCGCTTCTGGTCGCCGGAGGCCTTTCGCTCGTCATCGCACCCGCGACGGCGGAGGCGGCGACGCCCCCCAACTTCCGGGTCGGCATCCAGCTGGCCGACAACGGCGGCCGCGGCGGATTCGGGGTCGAGCAGTTCACCGGGTTCGCCAATTTCGGCAGCAGTGTTTCCCAGTGGGCCGGGGACAGCAACAACTTCGACCCCGACGGCGCCAGGATCGATCTCAACCCCGCGTTCGGCGGTGGTCTGCTGAACCAGGTCGACTTCCGGATCGGCGGGCAGGCTCGCGACGGCGGCAGGGAACTCGGTCCCGTCGCCTACACACCGTGGGCGAGCCAGGGGGGCGGCACGACCGATCTGATCACCGACAGCAACTCCTTCGACCCGGACCAGTATCGGCTGTTCCTGGAGACGCGCCCGCTGCCCGCCGGGGTCCAGATCAACGACCTGCGCCTGTCGATCCTGGCTGTCGACCGCGGCGAGCCCGAGGGCGTGCCCGCCTTCACCCGCTGGGCGAGCCAGGGCGGTGGGCAGAGTGACTTCGCACTGGACGCCAACGCCTTCGACCCGGACGGGTTCCGCATCGGACTCGAGGTCGTCTGATCCCGGTGCCCGGGTCCCGTGTCGTCCGCCCGGGGCCTGGGCATCTTCCAGCAGGAAAGAATGACCCGACTGTGTTCGATTCAACTGCGCGGCAGATGTTACCGGCCGGTACACTCAGGCGGTCGTCCAGCGCCGGAGGTGCACCGTGCCCTATCCCACGGACCGTGAACGGGACCGCCCCTGGGTGATGCGGACCTACGCGGGCCACTCGTCCGCGGCCGCGTCCAACGAGCTGTACCGCCGTAACCTCGCGAAGGGGCAGACCGGTCTTTCGGTCGCCTTCGACCTGCCGACGCAGACGGGCTACGACCCGGATCACCAGTTGTCCAAGGGCGAGGTCGGCAAGGTCGGTGTCCCGGTCTCGCATATCGGCGACATGCGGCGCCTCTTCGACGGCATCCCGCTCGCCGAGGCCAACACGTCGATGACGATCAACGCGCCCGCCATGTGGCTGCTGGCGCTCTACGTCTCCGTGGCGCGTGAGCAGGCCGAAGCCGAGGGCCGTGACGTGGACGAGGTGCTGGCCAAGCTCACCGGCACCACGCAGAACGACATCATCAAGGAATACCTCTCGCGCGGCACCTACATCTTCCCGCCGGGCCCGAGTCTCCGCCTGATCACCGACATGATCGCGTGGACCGTGCACCACGTGCCGAAGTGGAACCCGATCAACATCTGCAGCTATCACCTGCAGGAAGCCGGCGCGACGCCGACGCAAGAGGTCGCGTACGCGTTGTGCACCGCCATCGCCGTCCTCGACGCGGTCCGCGATTCCGGGCAGGTCGAACAGGCCGACATGGCCAAGGTGGTCGCGCGGATCTCGTTCTTCGTCAACGCCGGGGTGCGGTTCGTCGAAGAGATGTCGAAGATGCGCGCGTTCACCGCGCTGTGGGACGAGATCACCCGGGACCGTTACGGCGTAACGGATCCCAAGGCACGACGGCTGCGCTACGGCGTGCAGGTCAACTCGCTGGGCCTGACCGAGGCACAGCCGGAGAACAACGTCCAGCGCATCGTGCTGGAGATGCTCGCGGTCTCGCTTTCCCGTGGTGCCAGGGCCCGCGCGATCCAGCTGCCCGCGTGGAACGAGGCGCTCGGCCTGCCCCGGCCGTGGGACCAGCAGTGGGCGCTGCGGATGCAGCAGGTGCTCGCGTTCGAGACCGACTTGCTGGAGTACGAGGACATCTTCGACGGCTCGCACGTCATCCAGGCCAAGGTCGACGAGATCATGGCCGGCGCGCGCGAGGAGATCGCGCGCGTCCAGGATCTCGGCGGCGCCGTCGCGGCCGTCGAGAGCGGCTACATGAAGTCCCAGCTCGTCGCCTCGCTCGCGGAGTACCGGCGCGGTATGGAGAACGGTGAGCGGATCCTGGTCGGGGTCAACAAGTTCGAGACCACCGAGCCTTCGCCGTTGCAGGCCGAAGGGGCCAAGGCGATCGAAACGATCGACCCCGCCGTCGAAAAGCAGGCCGTCACCGCGATCGAGGAATGGCGGACGCGGCGCGACAACGCGGCCGCCGAGTCGGCGCTGGAGAACCTGAAGACCATCGCGAAGACGTCGGAGAACCTGTTCGAGGCCACGATCGACTGTGCCCGCGCCGGGGTCACCACCGGCGAATGGTCGGGCGCGCTGCGCGAGGTGTTCGGCGAATACCGCGCTCCCACCGGGGTTTCCGCGTCGGCGGCCGCGGGTGAGGGCAACGAGGAGATCCGCCGGGTCCGCGAGCGGATCAAGGCGACGAACATCGAAATCGGTGAGCGGCTGCGGATCCTGGTCGGCAAACCCGGCCTCGACGGCCACTCGAACGGTGCCGAGCAGGTGGCCGTGCGGGCGCGCGACGTCGGTTTCGAGGTGGTGTACCAGGGCATCCGGCTCACCCCGGAGCAGATCGTCGCGGCCGCCGTCCAGGAGGGCGTGCACGTCGTCGGGCTTTCGGTGCTCTCGGGTTCGCATCTCGAGGTCGTGCCGCAGGTGGTGGACGGCTTGCGGGCCGCGGGCGCGGGCGACATCCCGGTCATCGTCGGCGGTATCATCCCGCCCGACGACGAGAAGCTCCTGCTGGAGCGGGGGATCGCGAAGGTGTTCACGCCGAAGGACTACGAACTCACCGACATCATGGACGGAATTGTCGGATTGGTGCGGGAGCGCCACGGTCTGAGCACCTAAAGTCACCGTAAATCTCGGTCCCGTAACGGCGGGTGGTTCGTCACCCGCTCGCACTGCCCGCGCCAAGGTACCCACCTACGTTTCGATTAAAACCGATTAATCGAAAAGAGGTGCCGCGATGGTGCACGGCGAGTGGTCGAGGCGGGAGTTCTTCCGGCGGTCCGCGGTTCTGGGCGCGGTGACGATCGGCGGTCCGGTGCTGTTGTCCGCGTGCACGACGACGACTTCCGGGGACGCGTTGCAGGCGGCCAAGGACGCGAAGAAGATCAAGATCGGTATCGCGAACGAAGCACCGTACGGTTTCACGGACCAGAGCGGCCGGGTCACCGGTGAGGCGCCCGAGGTCGCCCGCGCCGTCTTCAAGGCCATGGGCATCGACAACGTGGACGCCGAAGCGGTCTCCTTCGACCAGTTGATCCCCGCGCTCAACGCCAGGAAGTACGACGTCGTCGCGGCGGGCATGAACATCAAGAAGGAGCGCTGCGACGCGGCGGCCTTCTCGATCCCCGACTACTCGGCGCTGACCGCTCTGCTGGTACCGAAGGGAAATCCGCAGCAAGTACTGAAGTTCGAGGACATCGCGGCCAAGAAGGTCAAGGTCGCCGTGCTCTCGGCGGCCGTGGAAAAGGGGTACGCCACCGACTCCGGTGTCGCCGAGGACCAGATCGTCACCCTCGATTCGCAGGACAACATGCTCCGCGCGGTCACCGACGGCCGGGTCTACTGCGCCGCGCTCACCGACATCTCGCTCAAGGACGTTCTGGCGAAGAGCCCCGGTGCGGCAGCCGAAGTCACGCCCGGCTTCGATCCGATCAAGGACGGCAAACCGGTCGTGTCCGCCGGTGCCTTCGTCTTCCGCAAGGACGACAACCCGCTGCGCGAGGCGTTCAACGCCGAACTCAAGAAGCTGCACGACAGCGGTGAATGGACGAGGATCGTGACACCGTTCGGATTCTCGGCGGACAACCTGCCGAAGGCCGACGTGACCACCGAGAAACTCTGCGCGGTGTGACGAGGCGGAACCCATGTCGTCGTCGGTATCGCATATCATCACGTCCGTCCTCAGTGGACTGACCGCGACCGTCACCGCGGCGCTCGGCGGGATCGCGCTCACCGTGGTGCTCTCGCTGGCCGCCGGGCTGGCGCTGAGGTCCCCGTCCCGGGCGGTGCGGGGTATTTCCCGGGTCTACGTCGAGATCTTCCGCGGCACCTCGGAAGTCGTCCAGCTGTTCTGGCTCTATTTCGTGCTTCCGGTGCTCGTCGGCCTCCAGCTGGTGCCGATGTTCGCCGGAATCCTGGTGCTGGGCCTCAATCACGGGGCCTACGGTGCGGAGATCGTCCGCGGCGCGGTGAACTCGGTGCCGCGTGCGCAGTTCGAGGGCGCCGTCGCGCTCAACCTGAGCCCGGTCCAGCGGATGCGGCGGGTGATCCTGCCGCAGGCGTTCGCGGAAATGCTGCCACCCTTCAACAATCTCTTCATCCAGTTGCTGAAGAGCACCGCGCTGCTGTCGTTCATCGGTGTCCCGGAGATGGCTCGCCAAGGTGAACTGCTGCGGCCGGTGTTCAGTGCCGAGATCGGCTGGATCTACGGCACCGAACTCGTGCTCTACCTCCTGCTCGCGCTGCTGATCACGAGCGGGATGCGGCTGCTGGAACGGCACGCCGCGCGGCGCCTCGGCCGGGCCCCGGCCAAGATGACGGCCACCGCGGGAGGTGTGTGATGGACTGGAGCTGGAAATCGGCCTTCGACTCGATTCCCCTGCTGCTGGAAGGGCTTCTCGTCACCGTCGAGATCACCCTGCTCGCCTCGGCGGTCGCGTACGTGCTCGGCCTGGTGTTCGCGTTGGTCCACCGCAGCGGGATTCCCGTGCTGTCCCAGGCGGTCCGGCTGTTCATCGAGTTCGTCCGCAGCACGCCGCTGCTGATCCAGGTGTTCGTTCTCTACTACGTGATCCAGCCGGTCGGCGGGATGACCCTGTCCCCGTTCGCCACCGGCGTCATCGCGCTCGGCGTGCATTACGCGACGTACGCGGCCGAGGTCTACCGCGCCGGGATCGAGGCCGTCCCGAAAGGACAGTGGGAGGCCGCGACCGCGCTGAACCTCCCGAGGTCACGGGTGTGGACCGCGGTCGTCCTGCCGCAAGCGGTGCCGCGGGTGCTGCCCGCGCTCGGCAACTACACGATCTCGATGTTCAAGGAAACCCCGTTGCTGCTGGCGATCGGCGTCGTCGACGTCCTGGCGAGGGCGAAGGAGGTCGGTGCCGACACGTTCCGCGTCGTCGAGCCGTACACCTTGGCCGGGGTGCTGTTCCTGCTGGTGAGCCTGCCGGCTTCGATTCTGGTGAGAAGGTTGGAGCGACGTGCCGCCCACAGTTGATTCCCCGATGATCCGGTTCTCGCAGGTGGTCAAGTCCTACGGGGACCACGTCGTGCTGCGGGACCTCGATTTCACCGTCGCGCCGGGGGAGTTCGTCTCGCTGATCGGGCCGAGCGGGTCCGGGAAGACGACGATCCTGCGGCTGCTGATGACACTGGAGAAGGTCGACGGCGGGACCATCGAGGTCTGCGGCGACTACCTGAGTCATATGAAGCGCGGCGAGAAACTGGTGCCCGCGGACGAGAAGCACCTGCGGGAGTCGCGCAAACGGATCGGCATGGTGTTCCAGCAGTTCAACCTCTTCCCCAACATGAACGTGCTGCGCAACATCACCGAGGCGCCGATCCGTTCGCTCGGCGTCGCCAAGGACGAGGCCGAGGCGCGGGCCGTCGAACTGCTGGAAATGGTGGGGCTCACGGACAAGAAGGACGCGCATCCCACACGGCTTTCCGGCGGCCAGCAGCAGCGCGTCGCGATCGCCCGTGCGCTCGCGATGCGGCCGGACGTGCTGCTGCTGGACGAGGTGACCTCCGCGCTCGACCCGGAACTGGTCGCCGACGTCCTGCGCGTGCTGCGTGAGATCGCGACGTCCACCGACATCACGATCCTCTGTGTCACGCACGAAATGCAGTTCGCGCGCGATGTCTCGGATCGGGTGATGATGTTCGACCAGGGGCAGGTGCTGGAGGACGCCACGCCGGACAAGCTGTTCAACGACCCGGAGCACGACCGGACGCGGCGGTTCCTCAAGGCGGTCATCGACCGGGCCTAGCGGAGCAGCTGCGGGAGGGCGGCGGTCCAGGTGGTCGTGAGTGGTAAGTGTCGTTAGAACGACACTTACCACTCACGACCAGCCCGGCCGAAGTGGGTCCGGAAGCCTCGGCGGAGCACGTCGCGAAAGCCACTTTCGGGACGTCAGATGTCGCGAAAGTGGCTTTCGCAACGTCGGCTGGCGAGGCCACCGCGCCTCAAAGGCTCGCCAGGATCTCCTTCGTCGAGGTGACCGTGGCGAATCCGCCGCCGTGCAGGTTCGTCGCGGTCGCCTTGGCCAGTTCGTCGGCGGTCAGGACGCTGCCGTCCGGCCCGGCGAGGTCGAAGGTGAAAGTGGCGTCGAGCGCGAAAGTCACGTCGTAGCCGAGGTTCCCGCCGACGCGCGCGGTGGTCTCGCAGCAGAAGTTCGTCTGGATGCCGGCGAGCACGAACGACGTGATGCCGCGGGTCTTCAGCCATCCGTCGAGATCGATGTCGCCGTGGAAGGCCGAGTTGACCTTCTTGCCGAACACCAGATCCGCGCGCACGCCGTCGAGTTCGGGCTTGAAGTGGTTGCCCTCCTGCCCCGGTCGCAGCGACGAGCCGGGTTTCACGGAGTCGTGGTGCACCAGCACGATCGGCAGCCCGCGCTCCTGGTAGGCGTCGACGAGCGCCTTGATGTTGGCCTCCGCGCCGGGGTTGTTGCGCGGACCCCAGACGGGTCGGTCGAAGCCGCGCTGGGCGTCGATCACGAGCAGGGCCTTGTTCTCAGTGGTCATGATTCGAGTTTCACGCGCATCGTTCTCGAAGGGGAGTGGCAGAAGAAGCGCGATGCGGTACTTTTCTGCCATGCGAACCGTGGGTGTACTCCTCCTGCCGGGCAGCCGGTCCTTCGACCTGGGCGTGATCGGTGAGGTCTGGGGTGTCGACCGGACCGACAGCGGCATCGGCCCCTTCGAGGTCCGGCTCTGCGCGGCCGGCCGCGGCTCGGTCGCCGTCCATCCGTTCGGCCGGATCGAGGCCACTCACGGGCTGAGCGGGCTGGCGGGCTGCGATCTCGTCCTCGTGCCCGGCCGGGTGGATCCGCACGCCGAGGTGCCCGCGGCCGCCGTCGCCGTGCTGCGCAAGGCACACCGGGCGGGGATCACCGTGGCGTCGCTGTGCTCCGGGGCCTTCACCCTCGCCGCGGCGGGGCTACTCGACGGCCGGTCCGTCACCACGCACTGGCGGCTGCTGGACGACCTCGAAGCCGCCGCTCGCGACGCGGTCGTCCAGCGAGATGTCCTGTTCACCGACGAGGGTGACATCCTGACCTCGGCCGGGGTGGTCGGCGGGCTGGATCTCTGCCTGCATCTGGTCCGCCGCGATCACGGCGCCGAGATCGCCGCCGCCCTCGCCCGGCGGCTGGTGATGCCGCCCGCACGGGAGGGCGGCCAGCGGCAGTACGTCGACAACCCGTTGCCGCCCAAGCCGTCGCGGCCGAGTGTCTCGTCCACAATGGACTGGGCGCTGGAGCGGATCGCCGACGACATCGGCGTCGACGACCTCGTCGGGCACGCCGGGCTGAGCGAGCGGACCTTCCACCGCGAGTTCGCGGCGGCCACCGGCGTGACACCGGGCCGGTGGCTCCGCGCCCAGCGGGTGCGGCTCGCGCGGCGGCTGCTGGAGACCACCGAACTCCCGGTCGAGCGGGTCGCACAGCGATCCGGCCTCGGCACCGCCGCCAACCTGCGACGACGGCTCCGGGCCGACGTCGGTGTCGGCCCTGATTCGTATCGCCGGACGTTCCGGTCGGTTACCGTCGAAGCATGGCCGAGTACGAGCACATCCTCGTGAAGCGGGACGGTGACACCGTCACGATCACCATGAACCGCGCCGCGCGGCGCAACTCACTGTCGGCGGACCACCTCGCCGAGTTGCTCGCGGCGTTCCGCGAGGCCGGGGAGACCGACGCCACCGGGGTCGTCCTGGCCGGCGCCGGGCCGGTTTTCTCGGCGGGACACGACTTCGGCGACGTCGCCGCACGCGACCTGATGGGCGTCCGCGAGCTGCTGCGGCTGTGCACAGACCTGATGGGCACGATGCAGTCGGTCCCGCAGGTCGTCATCGCGCGGGTGCACGGGCTGGCGACCGCGGCGGGCTGCCAGCTGGTGGCCTCGTGCGACCTCGCCGTCGCCGCGGAGTCCGCCGGCTTCGCCCTTCCCGGTGGCAAGGGCGGCTGGTTCTGCCACACGCCCGCGGTACCGGTGGCGCGCGCGATCGGGCGGAAACGCCTGATGGAACTGGCGCTCACCGGCGACGTCGTCGACGCCGCGACCGCCCTGGACTGGGGCCTGGTGAACCGCGTCGTGCCGGACGAATCGCTGGACGAGGCCGTCGCTTCGCTGCTCGGACGGGCGACGCGAGGGAGCCGGGCCAGCAAGGCGATGGGCAAGCAGACCCTCTACGCGCAGCTGGACCGGCCCGAGGCCGACGCCTACGCGCTGGCACTGGAAGTGATGGCTTCGGCTTCGCGGCTGCCCGGTGCACGTGAGGGGATGGCGGCCTTCCTGGAGAAGCGTTCCCCGGTGTGGCCCGACTGAGTTCAGAGAACGCGCTCGCGCATGAGCAGAAGCGTGTAGGCGGCCAGCGTCTGAGCGTCGGTGATGTCGCCCGAAGCGATCATCTTTTCGAACTCGCCGCGCTCGAACCACGCCGTCCGCATGTCCTGCTCCTCGATCTCGCGCTGGGCTTCACCCTGGGTGAGATCGGTGGCGAGGAACACGTGCCCGCGCTGACTCGAAAACCCGGGCGCGACGTCGGTCCTGCCCAGATCGGCCATCGAGCCCGCGATCAGCCCGGTCTCCTCCCGCAATTCGCGGGCGGCGAGTTCGAGTGGCGGGACGTCGGCCAGTTCGGGCGCGGTGCCCATGGGGAACTCCCAGCGCCGCATCCCGACCGGATAGCGGAACTGCTCGACCAGGTGAAACCTGGCGCCGTCGAACGGGATCACCACGGCGCAGGCCGGTTTGTCGACGACGGCGTAGATCCCCTCGGAACCATCGAGCCGCCGGACGGCGTCCTCGCGCAAGGCCATCCAGTCGTTCCGGTACACCTCGCGGGAGCTGACACGCTGAACGGGGTCCATGCGCACAGTATCGCCGTGCTTGTCCTACCCTCGCGGGGTGCGCCTTGTGATCGCTCGCTGCCAGGTCGACTACGCCGGCCGTCTGACCGCCCATCTGCCGATGGCCACCCGGCTGCTGCTCGTGAAGGCCGACGGCTCGGTGTCCGTGCACTCGGACGACCGCGCCTACAAGCCGCTGAACTGGATGAGCCCGCCGTGCTGGCTGATCGAGGACGGCAAGCTGTGGATCGTCGAGAACAAGCAGGGGGAGAAGCTCGTCATCACGATCGACGAGATCTTCCACGACCACGCCCAGGAACTCGGCGCGGAACCGGGACTGCAGAAGGACGGCGTCGAGGCGCACCTGCAGGAACTGCTCGCCGAGCACATCAAGACCCTCGGTGAGGGCTACACCCTGGTGCGGCGGGAATTCCCGACCGCGATCGGGCCGGTCGACATCATGGCCCGCGACGCCGACGGTGCCAGTGTTGCCGTCGAGATCAAACGACGCGGCGAGATCGACGGCGTCGAGCAGCTGACGCGGTACCTCGAACTGCTCAACCGGGACCCGCTGCTGGCGCCGGTGCAGGGTGTCTTCGCCGCGCAGATCATCAAGCCGCAGGCGCGGGTGCTGGCCGAGGACCGGGGGATCCGGTGCCTCACGCTGGACTACGACGCGTTGCGCGGCATCGAATCGGACGAGTTCCGCCTGTTCTGAGTTTCGCAAGTAGTCCCCTGGATGCGGTAGTTGCGCGTGCAACCACCGCATCCAGGGGACTACTTGCGTCGGCTTCGGCAGTTGAACAGCCGATATCGAATCGAGTCCTCGGATTCGTATCTGCATTCTTTCTCGCGCCACAGAATGCCCGAAAGGGCGGCGGGAAATTAACGAACTCGCGTTCTTTCGCACAAGAACCAGCTATTTCTGTGCCATTCGGGTGAACGCCGGATTGGCCGGTCTCGCGCTGTGTCACACTCGATTTCCGCGAGGGGTACCGCCGACCTTCGGCGGTCGCGGGTGCAGGGGTGATGTGCCATGGCCGATTCTCGGAAGAACGTCGATCTCGTGCTGGAAGGCGGCGGTGTCAAAGGCATCGGGCTGCTCGGCGCGGTGCTGGAGTTGCACGAAGCGGGCTATTCGTTTCCCCGGATCGCCGGGACGAGCGCGGGCGCGATCGTCGCGGCGCTCGTCGCCGCGTATCAGAAGGCGGGGAAGGATCTCGGCGGGCTGGAAGCGGTGATGAACGACTTGGACTGCCGCCGTTTCCAGGACCGGTCCCTGCTCGACAAGGTCGCCGGGCCCATCGGGGACGGCGTCGATCTGCTGCTGCACGACGGGATGCACTCCGGTGACTATCTCACCGAGTGGCTCACGCCCTTGCTGGAAGAGATCGGCGTGCGCACCTTCGCCGATCTCACCGTTGACGATCCCGAAGGGACTTTGCTTCCGTATCAACGGTATTCCCTCGTCGTCCACGTCAGCGACCTGACTCGCCGCGTACTCGTCCGGTTGCCTTGGGATTATTCCCAGTACGGCCGCGATCCCGGTGCGGAGAAGATCGTCGACGCCGTCCGCGCGTCGATGTCGATCCCGCTCTACTTCCGGCCGGTGCAGTTCGACGTCCACCCCGAGGGGACCGTCACGTGGGTCGACGGCGGCCTGCTGTCGAACTTCCCGATCACCGTCTTCGACCGGACCGACGCGAAGAAGCCGCGGTGGCCGACCTGGGGCGTGAAGCTGTCCGGGGAACCCGCGGGCGGCAAGGACAAACCGGTGAAGAGCGCGTTGCGGATCGCCATCGGTTCGCTCGAAACCCTGCTGTCGGACTGGAATCGTTACCGGTTGCACGAGGAAGGTGTGAACCGGCGGACGGTGTACGTCGACACGACCGGGATTTCCGCCGTCGACTTCGGGCTCGGCGAAGAGGAGAAGAAACGCCTCTTCGAAAGCGGGCGGGAGGCCGCGCGGCGGTTTCTGGAAAAGATCGTGCAGCAGTGAACTCGCCGGCGGTGTTCCGGTGGGATGAGGGATAGGAGGATCCCATGCGTTATCGCCCGATCGGCAGTGACCCGGCGGACGGCCGCCTCGGCCGGTTCGTCCCGGACGATTGGCGCCACGTCGAGCGCTATCCGTTGACCGCGCTGGCCACCGAGGACCGGCCCACCCGGTCGCCGGTCGTCATCGGCGTCAACTGGTACAAGGAATTCGACGTGCCGGAGAAGGACGAGAAGTCCGGCGAGTTCTTCGTCGCGAAGGGCGGCGCGAAATCGCTCACCAGGATCCGCGGCGGGCACTGCGTCTGCCTCGAACCCGGTGAATCGACCGACGGCGACACCCAGTACGCCTTCTACGACCAGGGCAAGGAAGGCGCCTGCGTCGGTTTCGGCTGGTCGCGCTGCATGACGATGTTCAACGGCGACCTGTATGCCGCACGGTGGCTGTGGGACCAGTCGAAACTGCGTGACGAATGGGGCGAGACCAACCCCGGCGACAACAACGGCACGTCCGTCCGCGCGGCGGCCGAGGTCCTGCTCGAACTGGGCCACGTCCCGTGGTCCGAGACCTACACGGACGACGACCACGTCAAGCGGGCCGCCTACACGCCCGACGTCAAGAACGGCCTCCACGCCTATCGCTGGGCGAAGTCGGTCGACGAGGTGCACGAGGTCCTCGGCAACCCGCGTGCCGACGAACTCGGCGCCGTGCCGTTCCTCAACTCGTGGGGCGCGGGTTACCCGCACCGCACGTACATGCCGGACGACGTCCTCGCCCGGTTGATCGAGGAGGACGGCGAAGTGGGCCTGCCCACGGACCGGTAAACCCCCACCGGTCACGGGAAAGGGCCGTTCCGGCGACGGAGCGGCCCTTTTCCGGCCGCGTCCTAATCCTCGAAGGTGATCCCGGTCCGCACTCGCACTTCGGTTTCGGGGCAGCCCGAGCCGGCGGGACGTTCCGCCGTGAACGTGTATCCCTGCTCGCTCGCCACGGGGAACTCGACGCGCACCAAGCTGTCGCGGGAGATGGCCTGGGCGGCCACCGCGCCGCCGACCGACACGTGCCATCGCACCTCCGCCTCGCAATCGGGCAGTTCGACGGTCAGCATGCCGGTACCTCGTTTCGAAGGCCGGTGGACACCCTCGAACCGGGTCTCGGCCTTTTCGCCGGGAGCCAGTTCGTAGATGTGCATCGGGGCGCATAACGTCGCTTCGCCCGCTTTCGAGCACTCCTGCACCGTCCGGGGTGTGTCGCCACCCGCGACCTTGGTCCGCACGTGATCCGGCATGGACGCCAGCAGCAACGCGATCAGGCCGGCGGCGGCGAGAAAACCCGCCGCTGAAGTGGTCGTGGCCAGTACGGCGCGCACCCGCCGCCTGATGGTCTCGACCCGCTCCCGTGCGGCGGCTTCCACGCGCTCCAGTACCTCGGGCTTGTCCGTGGCCGCGGAGATGAGCAGCGCGAGATCGCGGGTCGTCCCCTTGGTGGCCCGGTATGCCATCCAGGCCGCGAGGACCGCCAGCAGAGCGCTGACGATGCCCGCGATCCAGGACGCGCGCTCGACGAGGGTCCAGTCCATCGAGGCAGCCAACCGGACTCACCGCGCCGCCGGGACGGCAGTTCTGCCGGTGAGCGGACAGGAATTGTCAAGAATTGTCCCGAAACAGACACGTCAGGGCGGTCGCCGGCCACCCGCACTGCCACTCCTGAATCCATGCAGTATGGTCCGCGATTGACGTGATCCAGGCGTTTCTCGTGGACATTTTCACTATGGAGGTGAGTCGGTTGCACGTGCTGGCCGATGCGAACCTGCGGCTCGACGCAAGTCCGATCGACTACGTCCTGCTCGCCTTCTATTTCGCGCTGGTGCTCGGCATCGGGTACATGGCGCGAAGGTCGGTCTCGAGCAGCCTCGACTTCTTCCTCTCCGGCCGCTCGCTGCCCGCCTGGGTCACCGGTCTCGCCTTCATCTCGGCGAACCTCGGCGCGGTCGAGATCATGGGCATGTCGGCCAACGGCGTGCTCTACGGTCTGCCGACCGTCCACTACTTCTGGATCGGCGCGATCCCGGCGATGCTGTTCCTCGGCATCGTGATGATGCCGTTCTACTACGGCTCGAAGGTCCGCAGTGTCCCGGAGTTCATGCTCCGCCGGTTCGGCAAACCCGCCCACCTGGTCAACGGCATCAGCTTCGCGAGCGCGCAGATCCTCATCGCGGGCGCGAACCTGTTCCTGCTCGCCAGCGTCGTGAACCTCCTGCTCGGCTGGCCGCTGTGGGTGTCGATCATCGTCGCGGCCGCGGTCGTGCTCTCCTACACCGCGCTCGGCGGTCTCTCCGCCGCGATCTACAACGAGGTCCTGCAGTTCTTCGTGATCGTCGCGGCGCTGCTGCCGCTGACCATCGTCGGCCTGGTGAAGGTCGGCGGCTGGCAGGGCCTGGTCGACAAGGTCACCGCGAGCCCCGGCGGTGAAGCGCAGCTGCACTCGTGGCCGGGTGACAACCTCACCGGTTTCGGCAACAGCTTCCTGTCGGTCCTCGGTCTCGTCTTCGGTCTCGGTTTCGTGCTGTCCTTCGGGTACTGGACCACGAACTTCGTCGAGGTCCAGCGCGCGATGGCGTCGAAGAGCATGTCGGCCGCGCGGCGGACGCCGATCATCGGCGCCTTCCCGAAGATGCTGGTCCCGTTCATCGTGATCATCCCCGGCATGATCGCCGCGGTCACCGTGTCCGAGTACGTCCAGGACAAGCAGATCCTGCTCGAGGGCGGTGACGCGCCCAGCGGCGTGACCGCGAACAACGCGATCCTGCTGCTGATGCGCGACCTGCTGCCCAACGGCATGCTCGGCGTCGCCCTCGCCGGTCTGCTCGCCTCGTTCATGGCGGGCATGGCCGCGAACCTGAGCTCGTTCAACACCGTCTTCACCTACGACATCTGGCAGTCGTACGTGAAGAAGAACGAGTCGGACGGCTACTACCTGCGGCTCGGCCGCCTGGTCACCGCCATCGGCACCGTGCTCGCGATCGGGACCGCGTTCATCGCGTCGAACTCCGGGAACATCCTGACCTATCTGCAGGACCTGTTCTCCTTCTTCAACGCACCGCTGTTCGCCACCTTCATCCTCGGTATGTTCTGGAAGCGGATGACGCCGACGGCGGGCTGGGTCGGCCTGGTGTCCGGTACCGCGTCAGCGATCACCGTGTGGCTGCTGTCGCAGGCCGGGGTCCTCGGGCTCACCGGGCAGGGCATCAGCTTCGTGGCCGCCGGTACCGCGTTCGTCGTCGACATCGCGGTCAGCGTCGGGGTCTCGCTCGCCACCGCGCCGAAGCCGGAGGCCCAGCTGGTCGGCCTGGTCTACTCCCTCACCCCGAAGGAGTCGCTGAAGCACGACGAGACCGGCGACGACGCGGGCTGGTACCGCAAGCCGGGACTGCTCGCGGGCATCGTGCTGATCCTGACCATCGTGCTCAACATCATCTTCTAGGAGGCCGGAGATGGCTGCGTCGCAAGCTCCCAAGAAGGCCGGCGTCTTCGACATCCGGCTGATCATCGCGCTGCTCATCGGCGGCTACGGGCTGGTGCTCACGATCATGGGCCTGTGGTTCACCACCGAGGAGGAGCTGGCCAAGGCCGCCGGTGTCAGGATCAACCTGTGGGCGGGCATCGGCATGCTGGTGTTCGCGGCGCTGTTCGTGCTGTGGGCGAAGCTGCGCCCCATCGTGGTGCCACCGAGCACCGAGGGCGAATAGCCGGGTTGTCCGGACACCGGCGAGGAGCTCCGGCTACCGTGCACTTCGTGCTGTTCAACGCTCGACGTCGCCGGATCGCGTCCGTGCTGGCCCTGGTGGCCGCGCTCGGCGCGGTGTCGGCCTGCGGTCAGAACCTCGGCAAGTCCAACTTCGCCCGGACCACCGTCGCCGCCGAACCCGGCTCCGGTTCCGGCTCGGTGCCCGACGGGGACATCAACGATCCCGCGGTCACCCCGGCGGTGCTGCGCACGATCGACCCGTGCGGGCTGGTGAGCAAGGAGGTCATGGGCGGCCTCGGCACGCCGGAGGACCCGACGGCGAATCTCAGCTCGTTCGGCACCTGCCGGGCGAAGGCCGTGGACGCCGGCGGCAAGGCACTCACGGTCAGGGTCGAAATCGGCGCGTCGGTCTACTCGTCGGCCAACGGCGTCACCGTTTCGGCGGTCGAGGGATTGCCGCAGATCGAGCGGAAGGACAAGGACGGGAAGAGCTGCGACGTCGGCATCATGACCCTGCGCAAGCCTGAGCGCGGGATCAGCTTCTCGGTCACCTACGACGGCGGCGACGCGTGCGCGACAGGCCGTGCGGTGGCCGCGAAGGCCGTGAAGAGCCTGCACGCGTCACCGGCGAAATACCCGGCCGTCGCGGGCACGCTCACCGCGGTCGACCCGTGCACCGCCGCCGACAACGCCGTCCTCAGCGAGGTGGTGCCGCATGGCGCGAGCACGCTGACCACCTTCCACTCCTGCGATTGGACGCCGGGCTCCAACCCGAGGATCTCGATCAACTTCCGCCGCGGCCTTCCGCCGGCGGAACGCGACGGGAACAAGAAGGTCGACATCGGCGGCGTCACCGCTTACCAGAAGATCGGCAGCGGCAGCGACGCCGAGTGCAAGATCGAGTGGCAGCACAAGCCGTGGGCCGACGACGAGGTCGAGATCGCCAGCGTGATCTACAAGAACTACGACGAGAAGAAGGACGAAGCGGCGTCGTGCGGTAAGGCGTCGAAGATCGCCGAATCGGTGATCTCCAAGCTCCCGAAGCCCTGACGCTGGCGGCATCCGGCCGCGCGAGGTAGGAAGGGGACACCCCACCCGCCGACGTGCCGGAGGCCACCCTTGAAGAAGATCATCAACGACCCGAAGACGGTGGTCGCCGAATCCCTGCGCGGGCTCGCCGCGGCGCACGCGGACGTCCTGCGCGTGGAGGACGACCCGGCGCTCGTGGTGCGGGTGGACGCGCCCGTGGCGGGCAAGGTCGCGGTGATCTCCGGCGGCGGCTCCGGGCACGAACCGCTGCACGGCGGCTTCGTCGGGCAGGGCATGCTCGCGGCCGCCGTCCCCGGCGCGGTGTTCACCTCCCCGACGCCGGACGCCGTGGAGGCCGCGGTCAAGGCCACCACCGGGGACGCGGGCGCGTTGCTGATCGTGAAGAACTACACCGGCGACGTGCTCAACTTCGAGACCGCCGCGGAACTCGCCGCCGCCGAAGGGCTGGACGTGCGCAGTGTGGTGATCGACGACGACGTCGCGGTCAAGGACTCCACCTACACGGCCGGCCGTCGCGGGGTCGGCGGCACGGTACTGCTGGAGAAGGTCACCGGTGCCGCCGCCGAACGGGGCGACACGCTCGACGCGGTGGAGGCCTTGGCGCGCAAGGTGATCGGCCAGGTGCGGTCGATCGGCGTCGCGCTCACCGCGCCGACCGTGCCCCACGCGGGCGAGCCGAGCTTCGACCTCGCCGACGACGAGATCGAGTTCGGCATCGGCATCCACGGTGAACCCGGTATCGAGCGGACCGCGGTGGTGACGGCCGACGAACTCGTCGCGCGCATGGTGGACGCGGTGGTCACGGACCTGCCCTTCGCCGAGGGCGACAAGGTCCTGCTGTTCACGAACTCGATGGGCGGGACCCCGCTGGTCGAGCTGTACCTGGCACACGGGATCGCCGAGCGGCTGCTGGCCGAGCGTGGGATCGTGGTCGAACGGCGGCTGGTGGGGCCGTACATCACCAGCCTCGAGATGCAGGGGATGAGCCTGACGTTGCTGAAACTGGACGACGAGCTGACCGAGTTGTGGGACGCGCCGGTGAACACCCCGGCCCTGAGGTGGGGAGTCTGATGGCCTGCACCGCCGAGACGATCGCCGCCGCCTTGCGGGCGGCGGCCGCCGTGATCGCCGAGCATCGAGCCGAACTGGTCGACCTCGACCGCGCGATCGGCGACGCCGACCACGGCGAGAACATGGACCGCGGCTTCGCCGCCATCGTGTCCGCTTTGGACACCGCTACGCCCGAAACCCCCGCCGCGGTCGCGAAGCTCGCCGCCACGACGCTGATCTCGAAGGTCGGTGGCGCGGCGGGCCCGTTGTACGGCACGGCTTTCCTGCGCGCGTCGGTCAAGCTGGGCGACGCGGCCGAAGTGGACGGTCCGCTGCTCGTCGAGGCCCTGCGCGCGGCACTCGAAGGAGTGCAGGCGCGAGGCAAGGCCGTCGGGGGAGACGCGACCATGGTCGACGCCCTGATCCCCGCCGTCTCCGCGGCCGAGGAGGCCTCCGGCTCCGGCATCGCGGAGATCCTGACCGCCGCGGCGGACGCCGCGGACAAGGGCGCCGAGTCCACTGTGGAGCTCGTACCGCGCAAGGGCCGGGCCTCGTACCTCGGCGAGCGGGCCAAGGGGCATATGGACCCCGGTGCCCGTTCGACGGCTCTGCTGCTGCGCGCGTTCGCGGAGGCCGCCAAGTGAGCGTCGGAATCGTGCTCGTCTCCCACAGCGCCAAACTCGCCGAAGGGCTCGCGGAACTCGCCGCGCAGATGGCGCCGGACGTCACCATCGCGGCGGCGGGCGGCCTCGCCGACGGCGGGATCGGGACGGATTACGACGAGGTCGTCGCCGCGACGCAGCGAGCCGATTCGGGCGCGGGCGTCGTCCTGCTGTACGACCTCGGCAGCGCGCAGATGACCGCGGAACTGGCCGTCGAATCGCTCGCCGACCCGTCGGCCGCGGTCGTCGTGGACGCGCCGCTGGTCGAAGGCGCGATCGCCGCCGCCGTCGCGGCACAGGGCGGGGCGAACCGCAAGGCCGTCGCCGAAGCCGCGGCGGCGGCGGGCGCGCCACCGGACCTGACGTTCGACGAAGGCGCGCAGGACGGCGAGAGCAGTGTCGAGCTCACACTGCGGAACGACGTCGGGTTGCACGCTCGGCCCGCCGCGGTCCTGGTCCGGAGCATCGCGGGGCTGGACGCGCAGGTCACCGTGCGGCTCGGCGACGAGACCGCGGACGCCAACAGCGTGCTCGCGCTGATGGCGCTCGGTGCCCGTCAGGGCGACCGGATCGAGGTCCGCGCGAAGGGCGCGCAGGCCGAGGAAGCCCTCACCAAGATCAAAGAGCTCGTGGACCAGAACTTCGGCGAGTGAGCTGGGTTCTTAGCGCGTGAAGGCCTCCTTCCCCCGGCTCAGCCGAGGGAAGGAGGCCTTCACGCGCCATGTGCTCGCTGATCGTCCACAGAGGACACGCCTTGCGCCCAATTGACCGATTTGTGACGACTATCCATATTCTCAAGTCTGTGAAGGCCTCCTTGAGGGACCCAGAGTCCCTCAAGGAGGCCTTCATGGACTTGAGGGTTTCGCTGGCGGGTGGTAGCAAAGGTCCCTTGATCCGGCCATCGGCGCCGGAGGAAAAGCGTCCTTCCGGCTTCGTCCGCGAGTGACACTTACTCGATTCGGAGGGTGACAGCCGCTGCTTTCCACGGCCCGGCATGGCACGATCGGAGAAACTACCAGCGAGTAACCTCCGGAGGCCGGTTGTGGCGCGGGAAATCTCGAGTGTGGGAGTCATCGGTCTCGGCACCATGGGTGCCGGGATCGCCGAGGTGCTCGCGCGGAGCGGCGTGTCCGTCGTCGCGGTGGAGATCGACGACGACGGCGTCCACCGCGGCCGGGGTCATCTGGAGCATTCGACCGAACGGGCGGTGGCCGGCGGCAAACTCGACGCCGACGGCCGGAGCGCGCTGCTGGACCGGATCCGGTACACCACGTCGCTGGCCGAACTGTCCGATGTGGACCTGGTGATCGAGGCGATCCCGGAGAACCTGGAAGCGAAATCCGACGTTTTCGCCCAGCTGGACAAGATCACCGGCCCGGACACGATCTTCGTCTCGAACACCTCCTCGCTGTCGATCACCGAGATCGGCGTGCACACCGCGCGGCCAGGCAAGGTCGTCGGGATGCACTTCTTCAACCCGGCGCCGATCCTCAAACTGGTCGAGATCGTCCGCACCGTCGTCACCGAACCCGACGTGGTCACCGACGTCGTCGCGTTCGCCGAACGCCTCGGCAAGACCCCGGTGGTGATCGGCGACCGCGCCGGGTTCATCGCCAACGCCCTGCTCTTCGGGTACCTCAACCACGCCGTGCGGATGTACGAGCAGCGTTACGCCACGCGCGAGGATCTCGACGCGGCGATGCGGTTCGGCTGCGGATATCCCATGGGGCCCTTGGCTTTGCTCGACCTCATCGGGCTGGACACCGCGTACGAGATCCTCGACACGATGTACCACCAATCGCGTAACCGGCTGCACGCGCCGGCGCCGCTGCTGAAGCAGATGATCACCGCCGGCCTGCTCGGCCGGAAGACGGGCCGGGGTTTCTACACCTACGACGAGCCCGATTCGCCGACGGTGACCGACGCGGTCACGAAGTCCACAGTGTCCAAATCGGACACCGTGGCGCCTCGTGAGGTGCGCAAGGTCGGCGTCGTCGGGACCGGAACCATGGCGACGGGCATCGTCGAGGTGTTCGCGAAACGCGGTTACGAGGTCATCCTGCGGGCGCGGAGCGCGGAGAAGGCCGCGGCGTCGGTCGCACGGGTGAAGAAGTCGCTGGACAAGGCCGTCGTCAAGGGCAAGCTGTCCGAGGAGGACGCCGCCGCGGTGCTCGGCCGGATCTCGCCCGCGGTGGAGTTCGAGGAACTGGCCGACGTCGACCTCGTCGTCGAGGCGGTGGCCGAAGACCTGGCCGTCAAGCAGGCGGTCTTCGCCGCGCTCGACGACGTCGTGAAGCCGGGCGCGGTCCTGGCGACGACGACGTCGTCCCTGCCGGTGATCGAATGCGCGGCCGCCACCTCGCGGCCTTCGGACGTGGTCGGCGTGCACTTCTTCAACCCGGCGCCGGTGATGAAACTCGTCGAGGTCGTCTCGACCATCGCCACCGCGCCCGACGTGATCGCGACCGTCGACGCCGTCTGCGCGGCCGTGGGCAAGCATCCCGTGCACTGCGGCGACCGGGCCGGCTTCATCGTCAACGCGCTGTTGTTCCCGTACCTGAACGACGCGGTGAAGATGCTCGAAGCGCACTACGCGGAGGCCGACGACATCGACACCGCGATGAAGGTGGGCTGCGGGCTGCCGATGGGCCCGTTCGAGCTGCTCGACGTCGTCGGGCTGGACGTCTCACTGGCGATCCAGCGGACCCTGTTCAACGAGTTCCGCGAAGAAGGCTTCGCGCCCGCGCCGCTGCTGGAACACCTCGTGACCGCCGGACGGCTCGGCCGGAAGACCGGAAAGGGGTTCAAGGACTACTCGGCCCGGTAACTTGGGCGGCATGCCGGTTTCCTCAGGGGTCAGGAAGCGGATCAAGGAACTCCTCGATCCGGACGACGAAATCCACTACGTGTTCCCGGCCGACATCCTGGGCAGTACCAATCCCAGCGTGTTCTTCGCGGTGACCCGTAAGACGATCACGATCCTCACCACCGGGTACCTGAGCCGGAAGACCCCGAAACGGGTGGTCTCGACGACACTGCGGAACCAGCGGCTCGGCCCGGTCGACACGTCGACCGTCCCGTGGTTCAAGTTCAACGGCATCGACTACGAGATCGACGACGAATACATCTCGGTCGTCCACGCCGCCGACGCGGAGATCATGCGGGACGGTGCGAAACCTGAAGATCCGCTGCCGGACCTCTAAGCTCCCGGGAGTGCGTCAGCTCACCTACGACGGAATGCCCATCCCCGGCCTGAACGATCTGGTCCGGACGGCCATCCGGCTGCATCCCGCGCCGGGAGTGCCCGGTCCGGACGAAAGCCACTTCGGCGGTCCGCTGCTCTGGCCGTCGGACGAGCCGTGGCCGGAGTGCCCGGTGACCTGGCCGCCCGACCCGGACGCGTCCGACGACGCGTGGACGGGCGGGCATCCGCTCGACCAGCCCGTTCCGGCGATGGTCGCCGCGGCACAGTTCTTCCGCGACGACTTCCCGGAGCTGCCCTTCCCCGAGGGCACCGACGTCCTGCAGATCCTGTTCTGCCCGATGGAGCACGACAGCCCGCATCACCAGGGGCCCGCGGTCCGGCTGGTGTGGCGTGATTCGGGCGAGGTGCGGGACATCACGGACAGCACGGACATCACGGCCCCGCCGCCCGCTCCTGCTGGCGCCGAGGCCGCCTACCTGCCGGATCCCTGCGTTTTCGAACCCTGCTCGATCGACGAGCTGCCCCGGCTCTGCGACTTCCCGGCGGAGACCCGCGCCGCGCTCGGCATCCCCGAGGGCTCGGGCGACGATCCGGAGGGGTGGCCGGAGCTGGACCAGTACTCGAAGATCGGCGGCTGGACCGCCTGGGACGCGACCGAGCGGCACGAGCTGGGCTGCCGGGAGTGCGGCGCCGAACTGCGTCAGACGATCGCGTTGGCCTCGGAGGAGCATGAGGTCGGCTGCGGCTGCGAAGTCGCCGAAGGGGAGGCGGCGGGCTGGTCCTTTCGCCGCCAGGGGGTGCTGAACGTCTTCACGTGCCCTGCCGACGTCACGCATCCCTTCAAGATCCGGATCGACTAGGCGGGCGGTAGCAAAGGTCCCCCGCTCCAGTGCTGGAAGACGAGGTTCGTGTGCACCCGGGCGACCTCGTCACGGGCGGTCAGTTCGTCGAGGACCAGGCGTTGAAGCTCGGTCGCCGACGCGGTGGCGACATGCGCGAGGAAGTCGTCGGGGCCGGTCAGGTGGTAGACGGCACGGACCTCGGGCAGGGCGAGCAGATGCTCGACGAACGAGTCGACCAGCGCCCGCCGGTGCGGGCGGACCTGGACGAACAGGAGCGCTTCGAGCGGGCGGCCGAGTTTGGCGGCGTCCACCTCGGCACGCTGGCCGGTGATCACCCCGAGCTCGCGCAGCCGGTTGACGCGGTCGAGACAGGTCGAGGGCGCGACGCCGACCTCGGCCGCGAGATCCTTGTTCGAGATCCGGGCGTCGTTCTGCAAAAGCCGCAGAATACGAAGATCAACCGTGCTCAGTTCGACGTAATCCGACATCGGCGAATGATATCCGAGGATATTGCGATCGATCCGGAGAAAATCGCACCATCTGGGGTATGACCGCAACGCTGCGCACCCGAGCCGTCCACGCCGGCCGTGACGATCTCACGGACCTCGGCGTCCACGCCGCTCCGCTCGACCTGTCCACGACCTATCCGTCGCGGGACAGCGTCGAGGAGGCGGGCCGCATCGACGAATTCGCCGCCTCGGGCTCGCTGTCCGGGCTCCCGGTCTACGGGCGGCTGAGCAACCCGACCGTCGAACGGTTCGAGAAGGCACTGGCCGAACTCGAAGGATTCGACGACGCCGTCGCGTTCGCCACCGGCATGGCCGCGGTGTCGGCTTCGCTGCTCGCCGCCGTCGCGCAGGGCAAACGGCATGTCGTCGCCGTCCGGCCGGTCTACGGCTGCACCGATCACATGCTCACGTCCGGTCTGCTCGGCACCGAGGTGACCTGGGCCGATCCGGAAGGCGTCGCGTCGGCGCTGCGGTCCGACACCGGGCTCGTGCTGCTCGAAACGCCCGCGAACCCGACCCTGCGGGAGGTCGACATCGCCGAGATCGTGCGCGCCGCGGGCGACGTCCCGGTGCTGGTCGACAACACCTTCGCGACCCCCGTGCTCCAGCGTCCGGGGCGGCACGGCGCCCGGTTCGTCCTGCACAGCGCGACCAAGTTCCTCGGCGGTCATGGCGACGTCATGGGTGGCATCGTCGCTTGCGGTGCCGAAGACGCGGGGATGCTGCGGCAGATCCGCTTCGCCACCGGCGGCGTGCTGCACCCGCTCGCCGGGTACATGCTGCTTCGCGGCCTTTCGACTCTTCCGCTGCGCGTCAACGCCGCGTCCGCGACGGCGGCCGAACTCGTCGAGCGGCTTCGCGGTCATGCGAACGTGAGCGCTGTGCACTACCCGGCCGTCGGTGGTCCGCTGATCGCGTTCGAGGTCGAGGGCGATCCGCACGCGCTCATCGGCGCGGTCCGGCTGATCACTCCTGCCGTCAGCCTCGGCAGCGTGGACTCGCTCATCCAGCATCCCGCCTCCATCAGCCACCGGATCGTCGCCGAGGACGACCGGCGCGGTGCGGGGGTCACCGACCGGCTCATCCGCATGTCGGTGGGGCTGGAGGACGTCGAGGACCTGTGGCACGACCTGGATCAGGCCCTCAAGGCTTGCTGAATTCTGCGATCGTCATCACCGGGATGTCGACAAATCGTCCCGCCTGGCTAACCTGGTCGGGTGAAAGATCTGGTCTCGTCCTGGGTGGAATCTTCGGCTCGTAGCACGCTTTCCCGGCTGCACCAGCAGATCGGTGTCGCCGGGCTGGCCGCCGCGGCGGCCGTGCCCGGGCTGTCGGCCGTCTTCGATCAGCACTCCGCCGCGGTGCGGGACATCCTCGCGGCGGGGGTCGAAGGTTCGGCGGCGGTCGCCGGGGTCGTTCTTCTCGCCGGCTACACGCGCGGGCTGCTCGACGAGGCGAAGACCAAGGGATGGACGTTCCGCATCCCGGCCGATCTGTCCGCCTGGACCACCAGCGACTGGATGACCGCGCGGCTCGTCGGCGTGTGTTCGCTGGCCGCCTCGATGGACGACCGGCGGACCCAGCCGACCGGGAACGGGTAGGGCGGCCGGACGCCCCACCCGCTCCCGTGGAAGGTCAGCGGTACTCCGGCGGAGGGGGCATGTTTCCACCGGGGGGCCGCTGGCCGGGATCCTGGTGCGGAGGCACCTGGCCCTGGCTGGGCGGGAACTGCTGGTGCTGCGTCGGCGTGTTCGGGTTCGCGGCGTGGTGCCCGGCGGACACCGGCTGGTGGACCGTCGTCTGCTCGGCGGGTACCCCGCCCGAGCGTCCGGCGTCCTCACGTCCGCGCTGGTAGGCCTCGGCCTGCGCCTTCGCGGCGGGGATCTCCGCCTCGGCCCGGCCGAGCCAGGTCTCCCAGCGCTGCTGCATCGGCTTGATGAGACCACCGCCGACACCGACGACGGCGATGCCGCCGACCGTGGCGAGCACCGTGATCAGCACCGGCAGCGTGACCGCGGTGGCGACGCCGATCTGGTTCAGCGCGGCGATCGCGCCGAGGCCCCAGATGAACACCGAGGCGATGGTGGCGAGCACCTTGCCGTAGGAGACACCACCGAGGGCGTTGGCGACCAGGTCCTTGACCGCCTTGGCGACCGCGCCGGCGATCACCACGATGACGATCGCGACGATGGCACGCGGCAGCCAGGCGACGATGTCGTTGAGCAGCGCGCTCACCGGGTTCGGGCCGAACACGCCGAACGCGAACTGCAGGGCGATCAGCAGGATCGCGTAGTAGACGATCTTGCTGATGATGTTCGACGCGTCGAACTGGCTGCGCGCGAGCATCTGTTTGAAGCCCCCGCGTTCGAGGAGGCGGTTGAACCCGACCTTCTCGAGCACCATGCTCACGGCCTTCGAGAGCGCCTTGGCGATCAGCCAGCCGATGAACAGGATGACCAGGAACGCGAGCAGTTTCGGGACGAAGGTGGCGACCGAACTCCAGGCGCTCGACACGCCTTGACCGAAGTCGACGGCCGCCAGTGCTGATGTGGTCACTGGACTTTCTCCCTTCCCACCACTGGAGCTTCCAGACTGGTGGGAAGGGGGTACCCGCCATTCGGGCGATCACACGTTGCGCCACCCGAACGGGTGGGTCAACTGCAGCAGCCGCCTCCGCAGCATCCGCCTCCACCAGCGGGAACGGGGACGGGGCCGGAGGACGACCCGGTCAGCGCGACGGTCGTCAGCAGTTTGACGGTGTCCTGGTGGCCCTCCGGGCACGGCGCCGGCGCACCGGACTCGCTCATCGGCCGCAGCAGTTCGAAGGTTCCGGCACATTCGCGGCAGCGGTAGGCGTAAGTCGGCATGTCCGGCATTGTCCCATCTCCTTTCGCGCGCCGGGATGGCAAGCTGGCCTGGTGGAACTGCCTGTCGCGGCGCACGTGCCGCATCTCGGCCAAGTCGTCCCGTCCGTGCTGTCCGCCCTCGGCGCCGACGGGTTCGCCAACTCGCTGAGCCTGGCGGAGGCGTCCAGTGCCTGCGTCCTGCTCATCGACGGTCTCGGCTGGGAACTGCTGGCCGAGTACGCCGCCGACGCGCCTGTGCTCACCCAACTGGCGAAGTCGCCGCTGCGGGTCGGTTTCCCGGCGACGACGGCGGCCGGTCTCGGCGCGATCGGCACCGGTCTGGCGTCCGGCGAGCACGGCCTCGTCGGCTACAGCTTCGAGGTGCCGGGCACCGGCGTACTGAACGCGTTGCGCTGGAGCAGCCATGTGGACGGCGGCGATCTCCGCGGCGCGCTGCCGCCGCGCGAAGTGCAGCCGCTGCCGACGACGTTCGAACGCGCGACGGCCGCCGGGATCACGACGAGTGTGGTGTCTTCGGCGAAGTTCGCCGACACCGCGCTCACCCGCGCGACGCAGTCCGGTGCGCGCTACGTGGGTGTCCACGCGCTCGGCGATCTCGCCGCCTGCGTCCTGCACTGTCTCGGCACACGGCCCGCGTTCTGCTGGGGCTACCACAGCGAACTCGACATGCTGGGCCACATCTACGGACCCGGTTCGGCGCCGTGGCGGATGCAACTGCGTCAGGTCGACCGGCTGGTGGAGTCCATTGTGGACGGTTTGGCCCCCGGCTCGCTCCTCGCGGTCGTGGCCGACCACGGCATGGTGACCGTCGAGGGCGCGCTCGACATCGACGACACTCCCGCGCTGCTCGGCGGCGTCCGGGCGATCGGGGGCGAGGTCCGGGCGCGGCACGTCTACAGCGAAGAAGGCGCGGAGGCCGACGTCCTGGCCGCCTGGCGCGAGGTCATCGGCGACCGGGCATGGACCCTCCCGCGCGACGAAGCCATCGAGGCGGGCTGGTTCGGGCCGGTCTCCGACCGGGTCCGCCCGCGCATCGGCGACGTGGTCGTGGCCGCGAAGGGACAGTTCGGCCTCGTGCGGGAACTGGCGGAAGCCGTCGAGTCCTCGTTGGTCGGCCAGCACGGCTCGCTGACCCCGGCCGAACAACTCGTCCCGCTGGTCATCGCGCGCGGCTAGTGGGCGTCAGGCGGGCTTCCTGGCCGAGAACTTCACGGAGCGCTTGGGCACGTGGTCGACCTTGACGTCGGTGAAGCCGGCGTCGGTGAGCCGGGGCCAGAGCGAAACCGGGTCGAGGGCGTTCATCGTGTCGCCGATGTGGAGCAGCCGGAACGGCAGACTCTCCAGGCTGTCGATCGCGCGCAGGACGCCGCCGGGGCGGAGCACGCGGAACGCCTCGGCGAAGATCGAGTCCTGCAACGCCGTCGTCGGCACGTGGTGCAGCATCGTGAAACAGACGACCGCCGAGAACTCGCCGTCCTCGAAGGGCAGGGCCGCTCCGTCCCCCTGGACGATCCGCGCCCGGCCGTCGAACTCCCGTTTCAGGAGGTCCGCCGACGCTTCGTCGATCTCGATCGCCGTGAGCCGCGGGACGAGCCCGACGAGCGCGCGCGTGGTCGCGCCGAAGCCAGGGCCGATCTCCAGTACGGAGTCGCCGAGGTCGAAGCCGGAGACGTTGCCCGGCATCTCGTGGGCGACGGCCTTCGCCCACAGCG
The DNA here is from genome assembly GCF_019330265.1 of Amycolatopsis sp. TNS106. Classification (NCBI taxonomy): domain Bacteria; kingdom Bacillati; phylum Actinomycetota; class Actinomycetes; order Pseudonocardiales; family Pseudonocardiaceae; genus Amycolatopsis; species Amycolatopsis sp. TNS106. The sequence goes on from NZ_CP024972.1 coordinate 7,979,393, forward strand.
CGGAACTGCAGAGTTTGCGGTGCACCAGGTTCATCGGCATGAATCCGAAGCTAGCCGTGACCGGTAGGCGATAGGCTGCCAAGTGATGTCGCAAATCGGACTCCTGCCGCCGATGTCGACGGCGATGGTGCTCGGCGAGATGGATCTGGCCGCGGGCACCTGGCTCCCGTGGCACGAGCACGACGGCCACCAGCTCGCCTGGGCGGCCCGGGGGATCCTGAGCGTGAACGTCGGAGACCGGTATTGGGTGCTGCCGCCGACGCGGGCGCTCTGGATCCCGGCCGGTGTCGTCCACCGGACCGGCGCCACCGCGCAAACCGTGCTGCGGGGGATCTACGCCGCCCGGGACCGATGCCCGGTGGACTGGCCCGGACCGACGCTCGTCGCCGTCCGCCCGCTGCTGCGGGAACTGCTGGAGCACCTCGGCGCCGCCGACCTCGGCGACGACGCGCGCCGCCGGGCCGAGGCCGTCGCCTTCGACCTGCTCGAACCGGTGGCCGTCGTGCCGATCACCGTGCCGATGCCGTCGGACGGACGTGCGCTGACCGTCGCGCGAGCGGTGATCGCCGACCCGGCGGACCGCCGTGGTCTCGCCGACTTCGCGTACGAAGCGGGCGCGAGCGAGCGCACCCTCGCCCGCCTGTTCTTGATGGAGTGCCGCACGACATTCGGCGCGTGGCGGGTGCAGGCGCGGCTGCGCGCTTCCTTGCCACTGCTGGCCGAAGGCATGCCGCTGACCGCGGTCTCCCGCCGGATCGGTTACTCCTCGCCGAGCGCGTTCGTCGCCGCCTTCCGCCGCGCGGTCGGTGTGACGCCGGGCGCCTACTTCGGCGGCTAGCCCGCGAGTTACGCCTTCAACCACGCGAGTTACGCCTCCGATCACGCGAGTTACGCCTCTAACCACGCGAGTTACGCCTCTAACCACGCGAGTTACGCCTCTAACCACGGGAGTTACGCCCCTGATCACGGGAGTTCCGCCTGCGATCACGTGTGATCGGATGGACGACACGCGTGATTGGACGGACGACACGCGTGATCCGGCGGACGACACGTGTCCGCGGCCCGGTTCCACCGCGTGCCGCCCCTCCGGTCGTGTGTTGGCCGCCGGATCACGCATGATGGCCAGCGGATCACACGTGCCGGCCAACGGATCACGCGTGATCGCAGGCGGAACTCGCGTGTCTGGAGGCGTAACTCGCGTGATCGGAGGCGTAACTCTCGTGGTCGGCAGGCGGACCGAACACCGAGCGAGCGGGATCACACGGCCTCCGGCCGTATACCGTTTCGGGTGTGCCACGACGTAACCGGCCCGAACGCGGTGGACGCCCCGACCTCGGCGCGTCGACCGGCTGGGCGCGCTCCGAATCCGCCGCCGACGGCGACTGGCTGGTGCGCACCGTGCCCGGCGCGCAGGCCACCAAGGACTACCGCTGCCCCGGTTGCGATCACGAGATCCGGCAGGGGACCCCGCATGTGGTCGCCTGGCCCGCCGACGACACCGGTGGGGTCGCCGATCGCCGCCATTGGCACAAGGCGTGCTGGAGCGCGCGATCCCGGCGCCGTCCCGGACGCTGGTGACTCAGCGCCGCATGTGCAGCGAGGGCGCTCCTTCGAACTCCTCCTCCGTGTGGATCTTGAAACCGAGCCGCTCGGCGACCCGGATCGACGGTTCGTTGGCCACCATGATGTTGGCGATCACCGGGACGTCGGGGATCTCCCGTTCGGCCCATTCGACGACGGCGGCCGCCATCTCCGTCGCGTAGCCCTTGCCCCAGGCGAACGGCCAGAAGCGGTACGCGAGGTTCAGCACGCGCTCGCCGTTCCATTCGTGATACCGGACGCCGCCGAACCCGACGATCACCTCGGGATCGTCCAAAGCGGACACCGCGAGATAGCCGAATCCGTGCTCGTCCCATTGCTTCATCCAGGCGTCGTACAGCTCCCGCGCGCCCTCGACGGTATGCGGCACGCCGTTGAACTTGTTCGTCTCCGGATCGGCCTGCAGCGCGACGATGTTTTCGCGGTCCGCCTCGCGCAGCCTCCGCAGCAGCAGCCTCTCCGTCTTGATCTCTGTCAGCACGGATCTGACGATAGCCCCAGGGTGCGACAGAATCATCGCCATGAAGGATCTCCCGCTGGTACTGCTGCACGCCTTCCCCGTCGACGCCCGCATGTGGGACGCGGTCCGCGCGCCGCTCTCGGAACGCCTGCGGCTGATCACGCCCGACCAGCGCGGCCTCGGCCGCAGCCCGCTGCCGGAAACCGACCGGGAGCCGGATCTGGACGACGCCGCCCGCGACGTCGTGGCGCTGCTCGACCGGCTCGGCCTCGACAAGGTCGTCCTCGGTGGCTGCTCGATGGGCGGCTACCTGACGATGGCGGTGCTGCGCCTGGCACCGGAGCGGGTGGGCGGCCTGGTGTTCATCGACACGAAGGCGACGGCCGACACCCCCGAGGCCGCGCAGGCCCGGCACGAGGTCGCGGCCAGGGTGGAAGCGGAAGGCACCGCCTGGATGCCCGAAGCCGTCACGCCCGGATTACTCGCCGAAAAGGCCCGTCCTGAAGTGGCCGAACGGCTTCGTGAACTGATCACAACGCAACCGCCGTCCGGCGTGGCGTGGGCGGCACGCGCGATGGCGGCGCGGCCCGATTCGCTCGAAACGCTGCGTTCGGCGGACGTGCCGGCGTTGGTCGTGGTCGGCGAAGAGGACGGCCTGACTCCACTGGCCGAGGCGAACACCCTGGTGGAAACGCTGCCGGACGCCACGCTGGTCGTGCTGCCGGAGGCCGGGCATCTGACGCCGCTGGAGGATCCGGCCGGAGTCGTCGAAGCGATCTTGGGCTGGTACCCCGCGTAAAACGTTTCCCTCGCCCCTTCCAAGGTATAGCGGACCCCGGGGCTTGCGGCAAGCCCCCATTCCCGGTCCACAATTCGTGCCTTCACGTTTTGCCGAAGGGGGATTCCCATGCGTGTACTCCTGTCCACTATCGGGACGAGGGGTGAGGTGCAGCCGCTGGTGGCCTTGGCGGTGCGATTGCGGGAACTCGGCCAGGAGGTCCGGCTTTGCGCGCCGCCTGATTTCCGTGGCTGGGCCGAAGGATTCGGAATCCCTTTCGTTTCGCTGGGGCCGGAACTCCGGCCGACCGCGAAGCCGGATTCCGCCATGACCAAGGCGATGGCCACGCCCGAGGGGCGCCGGAAGATGGCCGAGGACATGGTCGCCGGCCAGTTCGAGACGATGCCGGAAGTGGCCGACGACTGCGACGCCGTCGTCGCGGGAATGGCCTTGAACATCGCCGCCCATTCGGTGGCCGAGCGAAAAGGGATTCCGTATTTCTTCACCGCCTATTGCCCGATGACGCTGCCTTCACTGCACCATCGTCCGCCCGTTTTCCCGGGGTGGGCGCCGAAGAATCCCGATGCCACCATCCCGGCGCTGTGGGCGGACGACGCGGAACGATGGAACGGGCAATGGGGCGGCGTGCTGAACGCGCAGCGGGAAAAGCTCGGTCTCCCGCGGGTCGACGACGTCCGCGGGCATATCTTCACCGAGAGCCCGTGGCTCGCCGCCGATCCGGTGCTGGCGCCGTGGCGGGGACCGTCCGCCTTGGACGTCCACCAGACCGGCGCCTGGCTCCTGCCGGACCACAGCACGTTGTCCCCGGAGCTGGAGGCCTTCCTCGACGACGGGGAGCCCCCGGTCTACTTCGGATTCGGGAGCATCCGCGCCCCGGAGGAAATCGCGAAGGCGATGATCGAGTCGGCGCGGGCGCACGGGCGGCGGGCGATCGTGTTCCGCGGCTGGACCGAGCTGGCGCCGATCGACGACGAACCCGACTGCCTCGCCATCGGGGACGTCAATCAGCAGGCGCTCTTCCCGCGGGTCGCCGCGGTCGTGCACCACGGCGGCGCCGGCACGACGACGGCGGCGACGCGGGCCGGGGTGCCGCAAGTTCTCGTCCCGCAGCTGTTCGATCAGCCGTACTTCGCGCAGCGCGTCAGAGAACTCGGGGTGGGAACGTCGATCGCCGGGGAGCCCTCCGCCGAAGCGCTGACGCTCGCTCTGGGCGAGGTACTGCGTCCTGACGTCGCCTCGCGGGCGCGCCAGGTCGGCGGTGAGGTGCGGACGGACGGCGTCGACGTGGCGGCGAAACTCCTGCTGGACGCCGTCTAACGGAGGAAGTAGCGCTCCAGGGCGGCTTCGGCCTCAGGGAGCCGCTCCGGGAACCGCTGCGCGATCACGAAGCGCCAAGGGACTTCGAACAACCGCCGCAACGCGATGAACGGCTCCAGTGACGCGGGTGTCACATCGGCCGGGTACGCGGCCAAAGTCTCGTGCCCGGCCTCCGCGAAGAGCACGCCGAGGTCCCAGCCGAGCGGCCCGCGCCAGGTGTCCTCGAAGTCGAGCCAGCACGGCCCGGCCGCCGTCGCGACGACGTTCCCCCGATGGGCGTCACCGTGCAGCGGACGCGGCTCGGCGTCCGGCAGCGCGGCCGCCACCCGTTCGAGTTCGTCGTACAACCGGGGTGCGGCCCCGCCCATGAGCGCACCGTGCCGGTCGAGCAACGTCCGGAGTTCACGGACGGGCCCGAGTTCGGGCAGTTCACCGGGGTAGTCCGCGAGCGCGGCGTGCACCCGGGCGAGCGAAAGCGCGACCTCGTGCGGCGGCAACGTGTGCCCCGGCTCGTGCGGCGTGTAGTGCCAGAGAGTGACCGGGAGGCCGCCGGCGAAATGCGGTCCTGCCGGGGGATCCGTCGTGGGTGAGACGACGAGCACACCACGTTCCGTGAGGTACTTCGACAGCTCGACGTCGCGCCTGAGCCACTCTTCGGGCGAGGCCCGCACGAAGCGCGTCGTGCCGGGCACCCGCGCGACCACCGGACCCAGTCTCACCAGCACGTTCGACTTGAAATGGAGGACTTCGGGGGCGCCGGTCGGCAGTCCGTACCGGGCACCGACGGCGACCGCCGCGGCCACTCCCGCCCGGGTGTGTTCGTCGGTCACGACGCGATCTTGCCAGCCGGTGCGCGCGACTGTCGGTAGTGAGGGCTACGATCCCCACTAGCCGCCGGAGTGGGTCCCGAACCCGCCCGGCGACCGCAAATTGACCACCACAAGGTTTGAGTGTTGGAGGCAGGAGTGACGGCCGTAGCCCCCAAGCCGATCGCCACGCGCCCGTATCCCGCGCGCGAGTCGGTTAAGGGTTCGTACCTGCTGCGGTTGTTCCGCACGACGGACCACAAGCAAATCGGCATCATGTACCTGGTCACGTCGTTCGCCTTCTTCATGGTGGGCGGCGCGATGGCGATGCTGATCCGCTCCGAGCTGGCGCGTCCCGGGCAGCAGTTCCTTTCGCAGGAGCAGTACAACCAGCTGTTCACCATGCACGGCACGATCATGCTGCTGCTGTACGCGACGCCGATCCTCTTCGGTTTCGCGAACTTCATCCTGCCGCTGCAGATCGGTTCGCCCGACGTCGCCTTCCCGCGGCTGAACGCGTTCTCGTACTGGCTGTACCTCTTCGGCGGCCTGATCGTGATGTCCGGCTTCCTGACCCCGGGTGGCGCCGCCGACTTCGGCTGGTTCGCCTACACCCCGCTGTCGGACGCCATCCACTCGCCCGGCGTCGGCGCCGACCTGTGGATCTCCGGTCTGGTCGTCTCCGGTCTCGGCACCATCCTCGGTGGCGTCAACATGATCACCACGGTGGTCTGCCTGCGCGCCCCCGGTATGACGATGTACCGGATGCCGATCTTCACCTGGAACATCCTGGTCACCAGCATCCTGATCCTGCTGGCGTTCCCGATCCTGACCGCGGCCCTGATGGGCCTGCTGGCGGACCGGCATCTCGGGGCGCACGTGTTCGACCCCGCGAACGGCGGCGTGATCCTCTGGCAGCACCTGTTCTGGTTCTTCGGCCATCCAGAGGTCTACATCGTCGCGCTACCGTTCTTCGGGATCGTGTCGGAGATCTTCCCGGTCTTCAGCCGCAAGCCGATCTTCGGGTACAAGGGCCTGGTCTGGGCGACGCTGGCGATCGCCGCGCTGTCGGTGGCCGTGTGGGCACACCACATGTACGCGACCGGCGCCGTGCTGCTGCCGTTCTTCTCCTTCATGACCTTCCTGATCGCGGTCCCGACCGGCGTGAAGTTCTTCAACTGGATCGGCACGATGTGGAAGGGCCAGCTGTCCTTCGAGACGCCGATGATCTTCTCGATGGGCTTCATCGTCACGTTCCTCTTCGGCGGTCTGACCGGCATCATGCTGGCCGCGCCGGCGATCGACTTCCACGTGTCCGACAGCTACTTCGTCGTCGCGCACTTCCACTACGTGCTCTACGGCACGATCGTGTTCGCCACGTTCGCCGGGATCTACTTCTGGTTCCCGAAGATCACCGGCCGCATGATGGACGAGAAGCTCGGCAAGTGGCACTTCTGGACCACGTTCATCGGCTTCCACGCCACGTTCCTGGTGCAGCACTGGCTCGGTGCCGAAGGCATGCCGCGCCGGTACGCGGACTACCTGCAGTCCGACGGGTTCACCACGCTGAACACGATCTCCACGATCGGCGCGTACATCCTCGGTGCCTCGACGCTGCCGTTCATCTGGAACGTCTTCAAGAGCTACCGGTACGGCGAGATCGTCACGGTGGACGACCCGTGGGGCTACGGCAACTCGCTCGAATGGGCGACGTCCTGCCCGCCGCCGCGGCACAACTTCACCGAGCTGCCGCGGATCCGGTCCGAGCGGCCGGCGTTCGAGCTGCATTACCCGCACATGGTGGAGCGCATCCACAAGGAGGGTGAGATCGGCTTCTTCGGGAAGCAGAAGGTCAACACCCACCGGGCGCCGTCCCAGGTGCTCACCGAGGCGGCCATGCCGGGTGATCACTCCAAGGACAACTCCAGCGAGAAGTGACCCGATAAGCGGAATCGGCGCGTGCCTTGCCTCACACAGGGGCAAGGCACGCGCCGTTTTCTTGCTCGGCTGAGGGAGACTGACCCCGTGACGCAGACACCAGTTCTCATCACCACCACCGGTCCCGACAAGCCGGGTGTGTCCTCGGTGCTGTTCGCCGTGCTGTCGCGCCACGACGTCGACGTCCTCGACGTCGAGCAGGTCGTCATCCGCGGCCAGCTGGTGCTCGGCGTGCTCGCCGGCGTGTACCGCGACCCCGAGGGCCTGCAGGAGTACGTCGAGCAGGCGATGGCGTCGGTGGGGATGCAGGTCGACGTGAAGATCGGCTCGGCCATCGGCGCCGACCCGTTCGCCATCGGCCAGAAGGACTCGACGCATGTCCTGCTGATGCTCGGCCGTCCGGTGACCGCGCGGGCGTTCTCCGACGTCGCGCGCCGCCTCGCCGCGCTGGACGTCAACATCGACTCGATCCGCAGTGTCGCCGACTATCCGGTCACCGGGCTGGAGCTGTACACCTCGCTCGCCCAGGACACCCCGGAGGCCGACGCCGCGCTGCGCACCGCGCTGGCGGACGCCGCCGTCGAGGCCGGGATCGACATCTCGGTCGAGCGGGCCGGGCTGGCCCGCCGTGCCAAGCGACTGGTCGTCTTCGACGTCGACTCCACGCTCATCCAGGGCGAGGTCATCGAGATGCTCGGTGCGCACGCCGGCGTCGAACCGCAGGTCCGCGAGATCACCGAGGCCGCGATGCGCGGCGAGCTGAACTTCGGTGAGTCGCTGGAGCGCCGGGTCGCGCTGCTGGAAGGGCTTCCGGAGACCGTGCTGGACGAGGTCGCCGCGTCCATCGAGCTCACCCCGGGCGCGCGCACGACGATCCGCACGCTGAAGCGGATGGGCTTCCGCTGCGGGGTCGTTTCGGGTGGTTTCACCAAGATCATCCAGTCCCTTGTGGACGATCTCGGCCTCGACTTCGCCGCCGCGAACGAGCTCGAAGTCGTCGACGGCAAGCTCACCGGCCGGGTGGTCGGGGACATCGTCGACCGCGCGGGCAAGGCGACGGCGCTGCGCCGGTTCGCCGAAGAGTACGAGATCTCGCTGGAGCAGTGTGTCGCCGTCGGCGACGGGGCGAACGACATCGACATGCTGTCGGTCGCCGGAATGGGTGTCGCCTTCAACGCGAAGCCCGCGCTGCGCGAGGTCGCCGACACCGCGCTTTCCCACCCGTACCTCGACGCCGTGCTGTTCCTGCTCGGGGTCACCAGGGGCGAGATCGAGGCGGCCGACGCGGCCGACGGTCTCGAGCTTTCCCGGCCATGAGCGTGCTGGAGCCGCTGGCCGCGCGCTACGCGTACTGGCTGGGACTGCCCGCCGAAGACACGGTGCTCACCTCGGACGAGGATCCTGCCGAGGTCCGCGCCATGCCGGTGATCCTCCGGATGGAACGCGCCGAACCGCCGTCGCGGACCGCGTTGCTGGAGGCCGCCGCGGCGGCCGCGGTCGCCGTCTGCCTCGACGAACGCGCCGAGCCCGAGGGCGAATGGCACGAGCCGCTCAAGGCGTGGGTCGACGGCCGGATTCGCAAGGTCGCCCGGCGGGCGCGCGGGGCGCATTGGCGGGCGGTCCAGGATCTGCCGGGAATCACGGTCGAGGTCGACGGTGCCGAAGCGAGAGCCTTGCTTCCCTGCCGTGTCGTCGAGACGCCGAAGGAGGTCTCGCGGCTGCAGATCTCCGGGAGCGAACTCCCGGCCGACGAGCCGGGGCCCGTGCCGGACGGTCTCCCGCGGCTGCTCCTGAACCCCGAGGTTTCGATGACCGTCGGCAAGGGGGCGGCCCAGGTCGGGCACGCGACGATGATCCTCGCTTCGCTGCTGGACGAGGCCGAACGGGCGGCCTGGGCCGAGACCGGGTTCCGGTGTTCGGTGCGGACCCCGCCGGTCGCGACCTGGAAGGCGCTTTGCCCGGTCGAAGATCCCGAAGGTTCGTGGCGCCGTGACGGCGTCGTCGCGGTCCGGGACGCCGGGTTCACCGAAGTCGATCCCGGAACAGTCACGGTCATAGCCCAAAGGGCTTAGCCTCCTATACTCCCCGCATGGGTGACCGGCTGATCGCCGGGCGCTATCGCTTGGAGGAGCGGATCGGCGCCGGGGGCATGGGCGTGGTCTGGCGTGCCACCGATCTGGACCTCGGCCGCGTCGTCGCCCTCAAACGCTCGCAGGCCGGGGACAGCGGCCAGATCCGGCGCGAGGCGCGGATCGGCGCGGGCCTGCACCACCCGAACGTGGTGACCGTTTTCGACGCCGTGATCGACGGTGACGACCGCTGGCTCGTCATGGAATACCTGCCCTCGCGCAGCCTCGCCGACGTCATCGACGCCGACGGGCCGCTGCCGCCCGGCAAGGTGGCCAAGATCGGTGTCCAGCTCGCCGCGGCGCTCGCGGCGATGCACGAGAAGGGCATGGTCCACCGCGACCTCAAACCGGGAAACGTCCTGGTGGCCGACGACGGTACGGCCAAACTCACCGACCTCGGCATCGCGCAGTGGGCGGAGGTGACCCGGACCGGCGGCGGCCTCGACGTCGGGACTCCCGGCTACGTCGCGCCGGAGATGGCCGAAGGACGGCAGGCGGGTGCCGCGGCGGACGTGTTCTCACTGGGCGCGACACTGTTCGCCGCCGTCGAAGGCACCTCGGTGTGGGGAGACGCGAGCGTCGGGCCGTTCGTCCAGCTCCGGCGCGCGACGGCGTACACGCTGGAACCGATCCGCCGGGCGGGACCGCTGGCGCCCGTACTGATGGAACTGCTGCGGCGCAGACCCGCCGGGCGGCCGGACGCCGTCCGCGCCGCCGAACTGCTGTCCGAGCTCGCGGACGTCGTCGTTCCGGCGCGGAGACGACGCTTCCGGGTGACCAAACGCGCCATCGCGATCGCGGCCGCCGCGGCGGTCCTGATGCTGACCGGGGGCCTGCTCTACGCCACGAGAGAACCCGCGTCGATCGCGGCGGGCCCGCCGTCCGAAGTGGTCGGGGACCGGCGGACGGCGGATCCTTGCGCGCTCGTGGACCCGTCCGTGCTGAACCATCTCGGGACCCCCGAACTGGACAACGCCACCGGCAACTTCAACGCTTGCGGCGTCCTCCTGCGCCTGAGCCCCGACAACGAGGACGTCGTCGACATCCGGCTCGAACTGACGACGCCGACGTCACCGTTGCTGGACAAGCCGCTGCCAGGGCAACTGATCGTGCGTGAGATCCCGAGCGACTCCGAAGACAAGTGCGCACGGGGTATCCCGCTGCCGGACGGCAACCAGGTGTGGGTGCACGCCCGGCATATCCGGAACTGGCACGCGCATCTGTGCGATTACGTCGATCCGGTGGCCACGCACGCGGTGAGCGTGCTGAACCGGGAGCCGGTCGAACGTCGTCCCGCTCCGTTTCCCGCCGGTTCGCTCGGGAGCCTCGACGCCTGCGCGCTGGGCGGGGAGCTGCCGCGGGCGATCGTCGGCGGCCCGGTCACCCCGGATCCGGTGTTCGGCAACTGGGAGTGCTACTGGAACCATCGCGAGACCCAGGTGACGATCCGGTTCGAACGGGAGCGGGCACCGTTCGAGGACGACGGCAGACGAGTCGCTCTCGGATCGCGGGAAGCCTTCGTCGAGGTCTCGGCCGAGTGGAAGGCTTGTCAGGCCGAGATCCCGCACCGGACCTTCGGTGGCAACGGGCGTGCCATGATCGAGACGGTGGAGATCTACGTCGCGGACAAGGTCAAGCAGCCGCAGGAGATGTGCCCGGCCGCGGAACGGCTGGCCGGCGAGATCGCCCCCAGGCTGCCGCCACTCTGAAAGGGAGGCGCGGCCGTGCTTTGCCCGGACGGTGACACACACGTGAACCGCCCGCCTACGGACACCGAAAGGGAAAACCGTGTCTTTGGAAGTCCAGCGCGACGGTGAGCACCGCTTCATCGGCCGCAACGAACGCGGTGCCGAGGTCGTGATCGGCCGCAAGGGCGCCGAGGGCGCCTTCTCACCCGCCGAACTGCTCCAGATCGCGGCGGCGGGCTGCTCGGCCGTCACCGCCGAGAACCTCATCACGCGCCGGATCGGGGAGGACTCGAAGTTCCGCGTCGGCGTGACCGCGGACCGGCGCGAAGACGCTTCGGAGCTCGATGCCGTCCACGTGGCTTTCGACGTCGACGTGTCTTCTCTGCCCGCTTCGGAGCGTGAGGCGCTCGCGGGGGCGGTGGACCGGGCGATCGAGCGGCTGTGCACGGTGAGCCGGACGTTGAAGAAGGGCATCCCGGTCACGGAGAGCTTCCCGGTCGAGTAGCCCTCCCTCAAGTGCAATGAAGGGGCCTTTCATAGCAAAATTTGCTATGAAAGGCCCCTTCATTGCACTTGGGCTCAGTGTTTGGCGGCGTGGCCTTCGGCGCTCCAGACCACGTACGCCTCGTCGGCGTCGGTGGTCATGGCCTCGATGAACTTCTCGTTGTCGAAGCCGGGCAGCGTCTGCAACCGCTCGATCAGCGCGTCGGCGGCCGGGTCGCCGCTGGGGATCGCGGTGCCCTTCCCGTCGGCGCCGGCGAGCATGAAGAAGACGTCTTCCTTCCACGGGCCTTCAGGGATCACTCTGACCACCACCGCGGACAACTCGGACCACGTGACGGCTTCCTCGCTTCCGTCCGCGAGCTGGCGCCGCACTCCGGTGTCATCGACGCTGACGGTCCGGGATTGTGCGTTGGGCGACTCGTGGGACAACCGGTTCTCCCTGTCTTCGGCGTTCCGTTAACGGTACTCGGCCGTGTTCCAGGCCACTCAGGCCGGGGCGGCGGCGTCGAGGCGGCGCAGCGCGTCGCGGGCGACCTTCGGATCCATGGTCGGCCAGAACGGCGGCAGCGAGGCGCGCAGGAATCCGCCGTAGCGGGCGGTGGCCAGCCGCGAGTCCAGGATCGCGACGACGCCGCGATCGGTGACCGAACGGTGCAGCCGTCCCGTGCCCTGTGCGAGCAGCAGCGCGGCATGCGTGGCCGCGACGGTGAGGAAACCGTTGCCGCCCCTGGCTTCCACCGCGCGTTGCCGGGCCGAGGAGACCGGGTCGTCCGGACGGGGGAACGGGATCCTGTCGACCACCACGAGCTGGAGCGACGGGCCGGGCACGTCGACGCCCTGCCACAACGACAGGGTGCCGAACAGGCAGGTGCGCGCGTCCTCGGAGAACTTCTGCACCAGCAGGCCGGTGGCGTCGTCACCCTGGCAGAGGATCGGCAGGTCGAGCCGCTCCCGCATCTCCTCGGTGGCCTGCTTCGCCGCGCGCATCGAGGAGAACAGGCCGAGCGTGCGCCCGCCCGCGGCCTCGATCAGCTCGGCCAGCTCGTCCATGGTCGAGGGCTGCAACCCGTCCCGTCCCGGCGGCGGCAGATGCTTGGCCAGGTAGAGGATGCCGTTGCGTTTGTGGTCGAAGGGGGAACCGACGTCGAGGCCGGTCCACTTCGGGCCGTCGCTGTCGTTACTGCCGTCACTGTCGGCCGGGACCGCCTTGTCCGTCGCCGCGCCAGGTGCCTTCTCCACCCTCGCGCCGCCGGGCGGGAGACCCCACTGCCTGGCCATGGTGTCGAACGTGCCGCCCAAGGTCAGCGTCGCCGACGTGAGGACGGTCGTGTGCTGGTTGAAGACTCGCTCCCGCAGCAGACCCGCGACACCCAGCGGGGCGACCTTCAACGCGGGCGGGCGTGGGTTCGTGGAGAAGCGGTCCCCGGTCAGCCAGACGACGTCGCGCTGATGGGCCTTGTCGTCGTCGAAGGCTTCGAGTAGCCGGACCGCGGTGTCGTGGACCTCTTCGAGCAGCGACCGCGCCAGCTTGCGGGCCGTGGCCTCGTCGACGTCCTCCTTGCGGTCCTTGCCGAGCGCGGTGAGGCAGCGATGCGCGGCGTCCCGGACCGCGGGGATCGCACCGGTGAGGGGCTGCGGCAGCGAGTCCATCCGGCCCGACGGCAGGTCGTCGAGGATCAGGGCCAGCCCGTCGCTCGCCTCCAGCAACTGGTCGGCCACGTCGTCGTCGACCAGTTTCCCGCAGCGCCGGGCGGCGGCGGAGACCATGCCGCTGGTCAGCTCGCCGGTCGCCACCGACGTCACGCGGTCCACGAGGTCGTGCGCCTCGTCGATGATCACGAGGTCGTGCTCGGGGAGCACCTGGTAGCCCTGCAGCGCGTCGATCGCCAGCAGCGCGTGGTTGGTGACCACGACGTCGGCCTTGCCCGCCTCGGCGCGGGACCGTTCGGCGAAACAGTCCGTGCCGATGGGGCACCGTGAGGCGCCAAGGCATTCCTTGGCCGTGACCGATACCTGGCGCCACGCCTGGTCCGAGACGCCGGGGACCAGTTCGTCGCGGTCACCGGTTTCGGTGTCGGACGACCATTCCCGCAGCCGCGTGACCTCCTTGCCGAGCCTCGACACGGCGAACGGGTCGAACAGCTGCTGGTCTTCCGGCTCGTCCGGGGCGCCGGAATCGAGCCGGTGGAGGCAAAGGTAGTTACGACGGCCCTTGAGGATCGCGAAGGTGGGTTCGCGGCCGAGGGGCTTCTTCAGTGCCTTCGCCAGCCGGGGGAGATCCCTGTCGACGAGCTGGCGTTGCAGCGCGATGGTGGCCGTGGAGACCACGACCGTGGCCTCCTTCTCGACCGCGTGCCGGATCGCGGGAACGAGATAGGCCAGCGACTTCCCGGTGCCCGTGCCCGCCTGGACGGCCAGGTGCTCACCGGTGCGGATGGCGCGGCCGACGGCGTCCGCCATCTTGACCTGGCCCTCGCGCTCGGCACCGCCCACGGACTCGACCGCGTGGGTCAGGAGTTCGAGGACACCGGGGAAATCAGCACGGGAAGGCACGGGACAAGACGATAGCCGGGGGCACCGTCAAGATCGTCCGCCCCGTGCGATGAACGGTCCGTTCCTCGCAGAATTCGCAAGGAACGGACCGTTCATGGCAGCTCGTGGGGCGGTGAAAGGGCCGGTCACGACTCCTTGCGGAAGCGCGAGACCAGCGCCCAGGTGCCCGGAAGCAGTGCCGCCGCGACGGCGATCTTCAGCGCGTCCCCGATCAGGAACGGCACGACACCCTTCTCGAGCGCGGTCGACAGGCCGAAGCCGGTCGACGCCATCAGCCAAGGCACACCGACCGAGTAGATGGCGAGGTTGCCCAGCACCATCGTCCCCGCCATGCGCAGCGGCGTGCGGTCGCCGCCCCGGCCGGCGAGCGCGCCGACCAGTGCGCCGGCGAACACGAAGCCGACGATGTAGCCGGCGCTGGCGCCGAACAGGCCGGAAGAACCGTTCTGGAACCAGCCGAAGCCGGCCGCGCCGACGGCGAGGTACAGCGCCATCGACAGCGCGCCGCGCTTCCAGCCGAGCGCCGCGCCGACCAGCAGGGCGGCGAACGTCTGGCCGGTCATCGGCACCGGGGAGCCGGGCACCGGGATCAGGATCTGCGCGGCCGCACCGGTCAGGGCGGCACCACCGGCGACCAGGACCGCGTCGCGGACCAGCGCGCCGGGAACGAGGTCGGCGAGGACCGGACGGGCGCCGGCCACAGACAGCGAAGACACTCAGACCTCCTATGAGTACACGAATGTGAACCGAGGTTAACGCCAGACGACCGGACGAGGACCGAATGTCGGGCACCTCACGGTCATCGCGCGTCCACTCGACCGGGTGGCATGACCCTGCACGGGTCAGGCGGTTGGTGGAGGCTGCCGGGCATGAGGAAACCCGTTTCGAGGCTGTTGTCGGTGACGATGCTGACCGGGGCGCTGGTGGCGGGAGGTCCGGCGGCCGCGTCGGCCGGGCCCGCGCCCGCGACGGCGGCGGCGTCGGTCGGTTCGCTCGACGTGGAGATCGGCGACGAACACGTGGTCACGGGCGAGCTCGCGCCGTGCGACGTCGATGGTCCCCTGAACGCGAAGACCCAGGGCGGGGCCGTCGGCGACTTCGCCCGCTTCGGCGGGGGTGAGTCGCGCTGCGGCCGGAACGGCGAGGTGGCCATCGGCGAGGCGGCGGGGCGGCGGTTCGAGACCACCCTGCTCAAGCGGTTCGGCGGTCCGGTGATCAAGATCCGCACGTTCATGGCGAAGTGCAGCACCACCGAGGACGGCAGCCTCGGCTACATCGAGTTCGGTGACGTCACCGGGTTCACGCTGCCGGAGAACATCCCGCAGAACTACCGGCTGACCATCGCGGGCGGCAAGGGCGGGACGGCGCTGGCGTCGCTCACGGTCAACGAGACCGTCACGCCGACGCCGCCCGACGGGAGCCTCGTGACGCACATGCTGCACATCAAGCTGTTCCCTCAGGGCGGCGGACCGGCGAAGGGCGACATCTACCTCGGGACCGCGCGCTGCGACCCGTACGGCAAGAAGAAGCCCTGACCTCCGCAATTCGTCATCTACTTGCGGATGGCACGAGCGCAAGTAGATGACGAATTGCGGGAGGGGCGGAGGGGATCAGGTGCGCGAGACGTACTTCGCGGCCGCGGCGACGAACTCGCTCGCCCGGGTCGCGAGGTCTGCCAGCGAACCACCGGCGAGCGCGTCACCGAGAAGCGGCGTGGCGGCCGCGACGGCGATCGAGCCCGACTCGAGGTACTTCGCGACGTCGGCCAGGTGGACGCCGCCGGTCGGGACGAGTGGGATGTCCGGCATCGGCGCCCGGATCGCCCGCAGGTAGGCGATCCCGCCGACCGCGGCGATCGGGAAGACCTTCACCGCCGCCGCGCCGAGCCGCCACGCCTGGTCGATCTCGGTCGGCGTCAGCGCGCCGCAGATCACCGGCAGCCCGCGTTCGTGCGAGCGCTCCATGACCAGCGGGTTCACCGTCGGGGTGACCAGGAACGTCGCGCCCGCGTCCGCCGCGATGTCGACGTCGGACACCTCACGCACGGTTCCGGCGCCGACATGCGCGTCGTCGCCGAGCTTCTTGCGGATGGTCGAGATGGCGTCCGTGGCGCCCGGCGTGGTCAACGCCGCTTCGAGCACCCGCACGCCCGCCGCGTGCAGCACCGTGGCGGCGTCGGCGAACCGGCTCGCGTCCGCGGCCCGCAGGATCGCGACGAGCCGGTTTTCGATCAGGGTGTCCTGGAGGTCGTGCTGGATCATGTGGCCGGGACCGGCGCCTTCCCGGTGTAGGTCACGCCCGCCTCGTCGAAGTCCTTGAGCGCGGCGTCGACGGTCGGCTGCGAGCCGCCGACCGTGAGGTCCAGCAGTACCCGGACCTTGAAGCCCGCCTTCGCCGCGTCGAGCGCCGTCGCGCGGACGCAGAAGTCGGTCGCGATGCCGACGACGTCGACCTCGGTGACGTCGTGCTCCTTCAGCCACGCGTCGAGCGTCTTGCCGTCGCGCGCGTTGCCTTCGAAACCGGAGTACGCGGCGGTGTACTCGCCTTTGGAGAAGACCTCGCGGATCGGGACCACGTCGAGCGCGGGGTGGAACGACGCGCCGGAGGTGCCCGCGACGCAGTGACGCGGCCAGCTGTCCTTGAAGTCCGGCGTCTCGCTGAAGTGGTCGCCCGGGTCGATGTGGTAGTCGCGGGTGGCGACGACGTGCGCGTAGCCGCCTTCCGCGGCCTGCTTGGAGATCGCTTCGGCGGCGGCGGCGCCACCGGGCAGGCCGAGCGACCCGCCTTCGCAGAAGTCGTTCTGCACATCGACCACGATCAAGGCGGTCCCCATGTGTTGCTCCTGAGTTCTCTTTAGACGAATACGGTCGGGATGGCGGGCTCCCCGTGCGAGAGCTTGAGGCCTTCCCACGGAAGGCTCACCAGCGCCCGCCGAAGCCGCTGGCGCGCGTCGTCCAGCGTGGGCAAATCATCCACCGTCCGGCCGTCCCGGACCAGCGGAATCTGCAATTCGTGGTCGTTCGGTCCCTGTTCCGGGACCTCGGAGCCGGCCGTCCAGATCACCTCTTCGACGGCGGTGCCGGTCTCGCGGTGCCGCCGCAGCGCGGATTTCCTGCCGCCGCGCGATTCCTTGTGCGCGCTGCGCTTGGCGACCGGCCTGCCGTCGACCTCGACGAGCTTGTAGACCATCCCGGCGGTCGGCGCGCCGGAACCGGTGACGACCGAGGTCCCGACGCCGTACGCGTCGACGGGTTCCGCCCGCAACGCCGCGATGGCGTGCTCGTCGAGGTCGCCCGACACCACGATGCGGGTGTCCTTGGCGCCGAGGGCGTCCAGCTGCTCGCGGGCCTTGCGCGCCAGCGGGCCCACGTCGCCGGAGTCGATGCGGATCGCGCCGAGTTCGGTCCCGGCCACCCGGACGGCCGTTTCGATGCCCTTGGTGATGTCGTAGGTGTCCACCAGGAGCGTGGTGTCGGTGCCCATCTTGTCCACCTGCGCGCGGAACGCCTGTTCCTCGCTGTCGTGCAGCAACATGAACGCGTGCGCGACGGTGCCCCGCGTCGGGATGCCGTAGCGGCGGCCGGCTTCGAGGTTGGAGGTCGTGGCGAAGCCCGCGAGATACGCGGCCCGCGCGGCGGAGACGGCGGCGTACTCGTGCGTGCGGCGGCCGCCCATTTCGATGATCGGCCTGCCGTGCGCGGCACCGGACATCCGCGCCGCGGCGGACGCGATCGCGCTGTCGTGGTTGAGGATCGAGAGGATCAGCGTCTCCAGCACGACGGCCTCGCCGAAGGAGCCGGTGACGGTCAGGATCGGGGAGCCGGGGAAGTAGAGCTCGCCCTCGGGGTATCCGTCGATGTTCCCCGAGAAGGAGTAGTCCGCGAGCCACGAAAGGGTGGCGTCGTCGACGACGGCCGTCGCTTCCAGCTGGCCCAGCTCGGCGTCGGTGAACCGAAAGTCGGCGATCGCGTCGAGGACCCGGCCCGTGCCCGCGACGACGCCGTAGCGGCGGCCGTCGGGCAGGCGACGTGCGAAGACCTCGAAGACGCACGGCCGGTCCGCCGTCCCGTCGGACAGGGCGCTGGCCAGCATGGTCAACTCGTAGTGGTCGGTGAGCAGCGCGGTGCTGGCGCCAGTGGCCGCCTCGGGGAAACCCATGGCACCAGCCTATTCACCCACATGGCCGGACCTGCCAGCCCATACCGGAACGGGCCCGTGACACCATGGAGTGCATGTCCACGCCTGTCGCATCCGAGCAGACGCAGGTTGATCCACAGGGAGTAGAGGTCGTCTCTGAGGACAAACCCTGGCGGACGGTCGTCTGGAACGATCCGGTGAACCTCATGTCGTACGTGACGTACGTGTTCCAGAAGCTGTTCGGTTACAGCCGGGACCACGCGACGAAGCTGATGCTCGACGTGCACCAGAAGGGCAAGGCGATCGTGTCGTCCGGTTCCAAGGAGAAGGTGGAGACCGACGTCGCGAAGCTCCACGCGGCCGGCCTCTGGGCCACCATGGAGCAGCCTTCATGAACGGATGGCGCCGCAAGGGCGACACCATCGTCGCGGGGTTCGAGCAGCAGGAGGCCGCGGTGCTGCGCGGCCTGGTCAGCCAGCTCGAGGACATGCTCACCGCGCGCGCCGAAGAGGCGCCCCAGGACGAGTTGGCGGAGCTGACCGGGATCCGGATGGGCCCGACCGAATCGCCGGACGACCCGGTCCTGTCCCGGCTCCTGCCGGACTTCCACAAGCTGGACCCGGACAACCCGACCCGCGAGGACATCGACTCCGCCGCCGCGATGCGGTCGATCCACGAGCCCGAGCTGCTGGACAAGAAGGTCGGCGTCGCCAAGATCGTGCTGGACACCCTCCCGCGTGACGGCGGGAACGTGCGGCTGACCTTCGAGCAGGCCGACGCGTGGCTGGGCGCGCTCAACGACGTCCGGCTCGCGCTGGGCACCGCGCTCGACGTCACCGAGGACATGCCCGACGAACTGCCCGAAGACGATCCCCGTGCGCCGCATCTCGGCGTCTACCACTGGCTCACCTGGGTGCAGGAAACCCTCATCCAGTCGCTGACGTCATGATCACCGACGTCCCGGGGGTGCTGGTCGGGCACCACGAGCGGGTCGGCGACGGCTGGTCGACCGGGACGACGGTCGTGCTGGTCCCCGGCGGCGCGGTCGGGGCCGTCGACCAGCGCGGTGGCGCGCCCGGAACGCGCGAGACCAATCTGCTGGAGCCGGAGAACCTGGTCCAGCACGTCAACGCGATCTGCCTGTCCGGTGGGAGCGCGTACGGCCTGGCCGCCGCGGACGGCGTCATGCGCTGGCTCGCCGAGCGGAATCTGGGCATCCCGGTGGGGACCGAACCGCACGAGGTGGTGCCGATCGTGCCCGCCGCGGTGCTGTTCGACCTGCCGCGCAGCGAGTGGGGAAACCGTCCGGACGCATCCTTCGGTTACGCGGCCTGCGAAGCGGCTGTCGGGGGTCCGGTCGCGCTCGGGACCGTCGGTGCGGGAGCCGGGGCGAAGGCGGGATCACTCAAAGGCGGGATCGGGACGGCCTCGGAGAAGGTCGGGGAGTTCACCGTCGGCGTCGTCGCCGCCGTGAACGCCGCCGGCGAGGCCGTGGACATCTCGACGGGCCGCGCGTACGCGGCGGATCACGAGGTCGACGGTGAGTTCGGCGTCCGCTGGCCCGATCGGCCGGGCGACGTCGAGGCGAAGGCCGCGGGGCTCAACACGACCATCGGCGTGGTCGCGGTCGACGCGGCGCTGTCGAAGGCGGAGGCGCGGCGGCTCGCGGTGGCCGCGCAGGACGGTCTCGCCAGGGCGGTGCGGCCCGCGCACACGATGTTCGACGGCGACACGGTGTTCGCGCTGGCGACCGGCGACCGGGAACTCCCCGGTGGCGCGGGCCCCGTCGCGGCGGCTCGGCGCGCGATGGTGCTGGACACGCTGTGCTCGGCGGCCGCGAGGGTCTTCGGGCGGGCGATGGTGCACGGAGTGCTCTCGGCCACTTCGGCGGGAGGCATGCGCGCCTACCGCGACGTCTGGCCTGAAGCCTTCTCCTGACCACGCGATTCGCCACCTGCTTGCGCTCCTTGCGCGTGCAACTACCGCAAGCAGATGCCGAATCGCGGGTGCCGAGTGGCGGCGATCTCAGAGTGTGGACCGGCCCCGTCCAGCACCTAAGATGGGCGACGTGCTCCGGATCCGCCGTGAACTCGTCGACGAGATCGTCGCCCATGCCCGTCGTGACCATCCCGACGAGGCGTGCGGGGTGATCGCCGGTCCCGAGGGATCGGACAGCCCCGAGCGATACATCCCCATGCTGAACGCGGCGCGCTCGCCGACGTTCTACGAATTCGACTCGGGCGATCTGCTCAAGCTCTACCGCGAGATGGACGCCAACGACGAGGTCCCGGTGGTCATCTACCACTCGCACACCGCGACCGACGCCTACCCGTCCCGCACCGATGTCTCGTACGCCTCGGAACCCGACGCGCACTACGTGCTCGTTTCCACCAAGGACCCCGATTCGCACCAGTTCCGGTCGTACCGGATCGTGGACGGGGAGATCACCGAGGAGCCCGTCGAGATCATCGGCTGAACCGGGCCCGGGAATAACCCGGCCCGACCAGAACGTCTGCGTAGCAGAGAACCCACCGGAGGTAGAAAACCATGGCCGTGACCGTGTCCATCCCGACCATCCTGCGTACGCACACCGGCGGCGAGAAGTCCGTCGAGGCGACCGGCAAGACCGTGCTCGAGGTGATCGACGACATCGAGTCCCGCCACGGCGGCCTCAAGGCCCGCCTGGTCAAGGAAGAGAAGCTGCACCGCTTCGTCAACGTCTACGTCAACGACGAGGACGTCCGTTTCTCCGGTGGTCTCGAGGCCGAGGTCAAGGACGGCGACACCCTGACCATCCTGCCCGCCGTGGCCGGTGGCTGATCGATGGCTCGCTTCGAGTCGCTGCTCGACGCGCTCGGCGGCACGCCGCTGGTCGGCCTTCCCCGGCTTTCGCCCACCCATGACGTGCGGTTGTGGGCGAAGCTGGAGGATCGCAACCCGACCGGTTCGATCAAGGATCGCCCCGCGCTGGCGATGATCGAGGCCGCCGAGCGCGAAGGCACGCTCCGGCGCGGCTCCACGATCCTGGAGCCGACGTCGGGCAACACCGGGATCGCGCTCGCGATGGCCGCGAAGCTCAAGGGTTACGGCCTGGTGTGCGTGATGCCGGAGAACACCTCGACCGAACGCAAGCAGCTTCTGCAGGCGTACGGCGCGCGGATCGTCTTCTCCCCGGCCGCCGGCGGGTCCAACGAGGCCGTGCGGCGGGCGAAGGAACTGGCCGAGGCCAACCCGGACTGGGTGATGCTCTACCAGTACGGCAACCCGGCCAACGCCGAAGCGCACTACCGCGGCACCGGGCCCGAACTGCTCAAGGACCTGCCGACCCTGACGCATTTCGTCGGCGGCCTCGGCACCACCGGCACCCTGGTCGGTGTCGGGCGCTACCTGCACGAGGCGAAGCCGGACGTGCAGATCATCGCGGCCGAACCACGCTACGGCGAGCTGGTGTACGGCCTGCGGAACCTCGACGAGGGCTTCGTCCCGGAGCTCTACGACGCGAGCGTGCTCAACGGCCGGTACTCCGTCGGCGCTTACGACGCGCTTCGCCGGACGCGCGAACTGCTGGAGCACGAAGGAATCTTCGCGGGGATCTCGACGGGCGCCGTGCTGCACGCTGCGCTGGCTGTCGCCGAGAAGGCCGCCGCCACGGGGAAGCCCGCCGATGTGGCCTTCGTGGTCGCGGACGCGGGATGGAAGTACCTCTCGACGGGCGCGTACTCCGGCTCGCTCGACGAAGCGGCCGAAAGGCTCGACGGGCAGCTCTGGGCCTGACCAGCCACTCGCGCGGTGCTTGGCCTGGTCCGTGAAGGCCTCCTTGAGGGACCCAGAGTCCCTCAAGGAGGCCTTCACGGACTTGGTGATCGCGTGAGGGTCGAGTTTCCTCGGCTGAGCAGGGGCGGGGCCTTCGCGCGCCACTGCTGGGACAGGTGGTGTTGCCGGGGCTTCGGATGGCGATCGCGTTGTCCGTGAAGGCCTCCTTCCCTACCTTGAGGGTAGGCAAGGAGGCCTTCACGGACCTTCGACCGAACGGCCACGTCCAGGAGGCCCAGCGGCGCTGGCACGATGGCGCGTATGAAGGTCATCGGGTTGCTGGGCGGGATGAGCTGGGAATCGTCGGCCGAGTACTACCGGCTGGTCAACGAACGCGTCCGCGAGCTGCGCGGCGGGTATCACTCGGCGCGCACCGTGCTGTACTCCGTGGACTTCGCCGAAATCGAAGCGATGCAGGCGGAAGGGCGCTGGGACGACGCCGGACGGGAATTGAACCGCGCCGCCCTCGCTCTCGAAGCCGCCGGAGCGGACTTCGTCGTCCTGTGCACCAACACGATGCACAAGGTCGCCGACCAGCTCACCGACGGCCTGGGCGTGCCGCTCCTGCATCTCGCCGACACCACGGCGGCCGCGATCAAGGCCCGCGAAATCACCAGGGTCGGGCTCCTGGGCACCGGTTTCACCATGGCCCAGCCGTTCTACCGCGAACGTCTCGCCGCCCACGGTCTCGACGTGCTCGTGCCGGACGAGAAGGATCGCGAGACGGTGCATCGGGTCATCTACGACGAGCTCGTCCACGGTGTCGTCACGGAGGACTCCCGTGAGCGGTATCGCGAGGTCATCGCGCGACTCGTCGAGGCGGGCGCGGAAGGCGTGATCTACGGCTGCACCGAGATCGAACTGCTCGTCGGCCCCGAAGACAGCCGAGTGCCCACCTTTCCCACCACCAGGCTGCACGCCGAAGCGGCCGTGGACTACGCGCTGGGCAAGGCCTCCCTTCCTCCCACAGCGTGACGTTCGTGCTGGGCGACGGCCTGCCGCCACAGCCGGTCCTGTTCCTCGTCGGTGAAACCGCCGCGAGCCACGCCGAAGACGTCCTCGATCGCCGTCCACCACTCGGCCGGTGATTCCAGCACGGTCTTGCCGCCCGGCAGACCGCTCAAGGTCAGCGCGCGCAGCGAATCCACTCCCTCCGCGTCGCGCCGCTGCACCACCAGCGTGCGGACGAAGCCGGAGTCCTCGGCCGTCGACAGCTCGATGTGCTTTTCCGCGAAGTCGGCCATCACGGCCGCCTCCGGCGCGAAGTCCATCCCGACGAAACTGCCCTGCGGATCGTGGTCGAACCGCCAGCCGCCCGGCGTGACCTCCGAGGGCCGCATGCGGAACACCAGCGGCCCCTGCTTGTACTCGCCCTCACGCAGCGGGATCGGCTCGTGGATGCCGTCCCCGAGCCCGACGTCGACCAGCCATCCGGTCTCGGGCTCCTCCGGCAGCCCGGTCACCGTCAGCGCCAGGTGGTTGAGGTGGATCCCGGACGGTGCGCCCGGCATCTGTGCCCCGCTCGGATGCCGGGTGACCTGATAACCGAGTGCCCGCAGCAGGGCCGAGAACGCGCCGTTGAGGTGATAGCAGTAGCCGCCGCGGCCGGCGGCGATCCGGCCGAACGACACCGCCGGGTCCAGCGAGGTCACGCGACCGAGCTGGACTTCGAAATCCTCGTACGGCACCCGCTCCACATGAGCCTTGTGCAGCCGGAAGAGCGCGTCGAGGCTCGGCGGCTCGTGGTCGAGGCCGAGCCGCGCGAGGTAGGCGGGCACGTCGACGTGCTCGGAAGAAGGGAACCCCATGTGAGCGACCGTAGCGGCACCCACCGACAATTCAGGGTTCTCACGGAGGCGATCTCGCCGTTCGCCGCCGTAGCCTGTGGAGGTGACCACTTTGCCTTCCCAGCCGGTCCCGGCGAGCGAGCCCGGTGGCGATCCGGCCAAACGCGTCCTGCCGCCGAACCCGAGGGCCGCCGCGATCGTCGCACTGGCCTTCACCGCGCTGCTCTACCTGGTCGAGCTGGTCGACGTCGTCCTGCCCGCCGATCTCGATCAGAGCGGCGGCATCGTCGCCCGCGAGCTCTCCGACCTCGACGGCGTGCTCTGGGCGCCGCTGCTGCACGCGGGCTGGGGGCATTTGTTCTCCAACACCGTCCCGGTGCTGGTGTTCGCCTTCCTCGCGATGTCCGCGGGTATCGGCCGGTGGGTGCTGGTCACCGCGATCATCTGGGTTCTGTCGGGGATCGGTGTCTGGTTGATCGCGCCGGGGGGCACGGTGACCGTCGGAGCGTCCGGCGTCGCCTTCGGCTGGCTCGCGTTCCTGCTGGTCCGCGGCATTTTCAACCGTGCGGTCGGGCAGATCCTGGTGGCCGTGGTGTTGCTGGGCATCTGGAGCGGAATGCTCTGGGGACTGCTTCCGGGTGATCCCAACGTCTCCTGGCAGGGCCACCTGTTCGGCGCGCTGTCCGGCGTCTTCGCGGCCTGGTTGATGGCGCGGATGGACAGGTCCCAAGCCAGGAAAGCGACCGGTCCCGGTAGCCTCGCCGGGTGACCAAGCCGAGCGCCGACGCCCCCATCGGCGTCTTCGATTCCGGAGTGGGCGGGCTCACCGTCGCCAGGGCGATCCTGGAACAGCTGCCCGGTGAGCAACTGCGCTACGTCGGCGACACCGCCCGCAACCCATACGGTCCGCTTCCCATCGCCACCGCGCGGCAGTACGCGCTGGAAGCGCTGGACGACATCGTCGAAGGCGGGGTGAAGGCGCTGGTCATCGCCTGCAACACCGCTTCCGCCGCCTGCCTTCGCGACGCGAGGGAGCGCTACGACGTCCCCGTGATCGAGGTCGTCCTCCCGGCCGCGCGCCGGGCCGTGTCCGCGACGCGCTCCGGCCGCATCGGCGTGATCGGCACCGAGGGCACCGTGCGGTCGCGCGCCTACGACGACGCCTTCAACGCTGCGCAGGACGTCGAGATCACCAGTGTCGCGTGCCCGCGGTTCGTGGACTTCGTCGAACGCGGGATCACCACCGGGCGCCAGGTACTCGGGCTCGCACAGGGCTATCTCGAACCACTGCTGGACGCGCAGGTCGACACGCTGGTCATGGGCTGCACGCACTATCCGTTGCTGTCCGGGGTGCTGCAGATCGTCATGGGCCAGGACGTGACGCTGGTGTCCAGCGCCGAGGAGACCGCGCGTGACCTCGTGCGCGTCCTCACCGAGGCCGACCTCCTCGCCGAGCGCGACACCCCGCCGCGGCACGAGTTCGTCGCCACCGGATCCGCCGAGCCGTTCACCAGACTCGCTCAGCGGTTCATGGGCTTCGCTCCGGGTGTGCTGGCTCCCACCAGCGCCTAAAATCGCCGATTCCGTGCTTAAGGTGTCACAGTGCGTCTCACGATCCTCGGCTGCTCCGGCAGCATCCCCGGGCCCAACGCCGCCGCGTCCGGCTACCTGATCGAGGCGGACGGATTCGTCCTGGGGCTCGAGCTCGGCAACGGGACACTCGCCAGGCTTCAGGCGCTGCGCGACCCGTTCGACCTGGACGCGCTGATCCTTTCGCACCTGCACCCCGATCACTGCGCCGACGTCAGCGCGCTCACCGTGCTGCGGCGCTACCACCCCGCGCTGCCGTACCCGGCGAGGCCGCGGCGGCTGCCGGTGTACGGGCCGTCGGACGTGCGGGAGCGGCTCACCTACGCGTACGCGGCGAACGAGGACGAGCGGGCGACCACCGATCTCACGGACGTCTTCGCCTTCGAAACGCTGCGGTGCGAGCCCATGAAGATCGGGCCGTTCGAGGTCACCGCGGTCCCGGTCGACCATCCGACCCCGGCGTTCGGCCTGCGATTCACGCACGGCGGCAAGACCCTCGCCTACACCGGGGACACCGGCGTCTGCGACACCCTGACCGATCTCGCGGGCGGCGTCGACGTCCTGCTGTCCGAAGCGTCCTGGACCGACTCGCCCGACCGGCCCGCCGGCGTCCACCTGTCCGGTAAGGAAGCGGGGGAGCTGGGGCGCAAGGCCGGGGTCGGGCGGCTGCTGCTCACCCACGTCGCGCCCTGGACCGACCGCGACGCGGTCCTCGCCGAGGCGGCCGTCGCGTTCCCCGCGGCCGAGCTGGTCGAGCAGGGCGCCGTCTACGACCTCTGACCCGGGGTTCTAGAGTGACGGCCGTGGCGAGAAAAGACGGCAGGAACGACGACCAGCTTCGCGACATCAAGATCACCCGCGGCTTCCAGCGGTGGCCCGCGGGCTCGGTGTTGATCGAATTCGGCGACACCCGGGTGCTGTGCGCGGCGAGCGTCACCGAAGGCGTCCCCCGCTGGCGGGCCGGTTCCGGCCTCGGCTGGGTCACCGCCGAGTACGCGATGCTGCCGTCGGCGACCAACACCCGCAGCGACCGCGAATCCATCAAGGGCCGCGTCGGCGGCCGCACCCACGAGATCTCCCGGCTGATCGGCCGGTCCCTGCGCGCCTGCATCGACCTGGCGGCGCTGGGGGAGAACACGATCGTCATCGACTGCGACGTCATCCAGGCCGACGGTGGCACCCGCACGGCCGCGGTGACCGGCGGTTATGTCGCGCTCGCCGACGCCGTCACCTGGCTCGGCGCGGCGGGCCGCCTCGCTGACCCGCAGCCGCTTTCGTCTTCGGTGGCCGCGGTGAGCGTCGGCGTCGTCGACGGCCGGGTGCGCCTCGACCTGCCCTACGAGGAGGACTCGCGCGCGGAGGTCGACATGAACGTCGTCGCCACCGACACGGGCACCCTGATCGAGGTGCAGGGCACCGGCGAGGGCGCCACCTTCGCGCGGTCCACTTTGGACACCATGCTGGACGTGGCGCTCGCGGGCTGCGAGGAACTGACGCGGTTGCAGACCGAGGCGCTCGCGTTGCCGTACCCCGGTGAACTGCCCGAGCCGCGTCCGGACAAGAAGAAAGGCGCGAAGTGACCAAGCTGCTCCTCGCCACCCGCAACGCGAAGAAGCTCGGCGAGCTTCGGCGCATCCTGGTCGCCGAAGGGATCGAGGGCGTCGAGGTCATCGGCCTCGCCGACGTCCCCGAGTTCCCCGAAGCGCCCGAAACCGCTCCGGACTTCGAAGGCAACGCGCTCGCCAAGGCTCAGGACGCGGCCGCCGCGACCGGCCTCCCGGCCATCGCCGACGATTCGGGCATCGCCGTCGACGCGCTCAACGGCATGCCGGGCGTGCTTTCGGCACGCTGGTCGGGCAAGCACGGCGACGACGAGGCGAACCTGGATCTCGTGCTCGCGCAGCTGTCCGACACACCCGACGAGCGCATGGGCGCCGCTTTCGTCTGCGCGGCCGCGTTGGTCGTGCCCGGCGGTGACGAAACCGTGGTGCGCGGCGAATGGCGCGGCTCGCTGATCCGGGAACGCCGTGGCACCAACGGTTTCGGCTACGACCCGATCTTCGTGCCCGAGGGCGGGACGCGGACTTCCGCGGAGCTGGAGCCGTCCGAAAAGGACGAAGCTTCGCACCGGGGGAAGGCCTTGCGGGCGTTGGTGGGAGAGCTGCGCAAGCTGGCGGGCTGAGGGCGTGGCGTGAAGCCACTTTCGCACCGTTGAGGTGGGAAAGTGGCTTTCGTCAGGACGCCAGGTCGAGATCCCGCAGCAGCTTCGCGACGTGCCCCGTGGCGCGCACGTTGTACTGCGCCACGGCGATCTTGCCCTCGGGGTCGACGACGAACGTCGAGCGGATCACGCCTTCGTAGACCTTGCCGTAGTTCTTCTTCTCGCCGAAGGCGCTGTACGCCTTGAGAACGGTCTTCTCCGTGTCGGACAGCAGCGGGAAGGTCAGCCCTTCCGCCTCGACGAACTTCGCGAGCTTCGCGGGCTTGTCGGGCGAGATGCCGAGCACCTGGTAGCCGGCGTCGTTGAGCTGCGCGAGGCTGTCCCGGAAGTCACAAGCCTGCTTCGTGCAGCCCGGCGTGCCGGCACTCGGGTAGAAGTACACGACGACCGATTTGCCGCGGAAGTCGCTGAGCTTGACGTCGTTGCCCTCGCTGTCGGGGAGGGTGAAGTCGGGCGCTTTGTCGCCGGGGGAAAGTCGCTGCTCGGTCATGACGCACACGGTAGCGAATCGGTGGCGTCAGACCTTTCCGCAGTACTTAGCGGCGACAGGCTCCGAGGGACTGGGCCGCACCTGCAGGCGCAGCCTCACCGGCCTGTCCGGCACGGCGAAGGCGAGATTCAGCTGGACCGACCGGCCGGGAGCCACGTCCTTGCCCGCGTCCGCGATGCCGTTGTAGCCCTGGACCGGGTCGACGACCTGTTTGACGGCGGAGGTCTCTCCGTCGACCTCGCCCGTCACGGACAGGCCGGAGAGCCGGTAGGTGCCCTCGCCCGCGTTCGTCACTTCGATGCCGAAAGCCACCGCGCGCGGGCTCTGCGGGTACGCCGACGCGCTGGGGCGGAAGGCTTTCGGCGCGGACACGGAGATCGTGACCCCGGTCGCGAACCGGTGCGGGGCACCGAAGGCGAGGTCGCCTTCCGCGTGCGTCGCGGCTAAGCCCTGCGCCGGAGCGTCCGCGCCGAGCACGGCGGCCCCTTTTTCCGGTGCCGGAACCCCGCACGCGGTCGCCAGCAGCAACGAGCAGGCGGCGATCAAGAGCTTCGGGGTGCGCGGGGGCGCCATGTGGGGTTACTCCAGTCGGCGGTGCGGGTGGGCCGTTCGAGGTAGGTATTAGTGCCGAAGAGTCCAGACTGACGGTCTTCCGCAGCCGAGAGGAGCGGCGAGGCCGGGTTGAGGCGCACCTGGTGTACAGCCGTGGCCGATCCGTGATCGGAAGGACACGACTAGTGACAGTCGTCACCTCGGTGGCACATCGCCGAGGGCGTCAGACGGCGAAGGCGAAGAACAGGATGAAGATCGCCAGACCGGACACCCAGGCCACGATCAACCAGCCGAAATCGCGCATCGGATCGACCGCCCGGCTTTCCTCGCCCGGGACGTAGACGCCACGCTCCTCGAACCAGTCGGCCCAACGGGTCAGCCAGCGAATGGGGCTTCGAGACGCCATGTCGTCACAGTACGGGTATGGACGTACCGCGTCAGCCGTGGAGGGGCCGCCCAAAAGGGCGAATCGGGCGCACTTGCTATCGCCCACTAGGCCCTTTTGCCCAACTGGTTCACCCGCCAGGCTGTAATGATGGCGCTGGGAATAGATATCTACAGTCGCTTCCAAACCGTTACCAATTGGCAGGCCGTCAAGGATCACGGCGTGACCTTCGTCTTCGTCAAGCTCACGGACGGCGGTGGACTGCCGAACGGCGGGCGCAACACCGGCGACGCGCTGGTGGCGGGCGCGAGGTCCGTGGGAATCCCGGTGGGCGGCTATCACTACGCTCAGGCGAGCCCCTCGCCCGAGGCGCAGGCCGACGTGTTCATCGCGGAGGTCCGGCGGCTCGGGGCGACCGGCTGCGTCCCGATGCTCGACCTCGAGGACAACCCGCCGGGTTCGGGGGCGCCGAACATCCCCGACGCGCGCAAGCGGGACTTCTCGATCAGGTTCTGCAACCGCGTGGCGGGACATGGGTTCCGGCCTGGGATCTACCTGAACAACTCACTCGCCAAGATGCTGCGTCCCGACCGGTTCGGCGTACGGGACCTCGTCATCTGGATCGCGCGCTACGGCGCCAGACCCGATGCCGCGGCGGGCCATTACGACGTGCATCAGTACTCGGACGCCGGCCGGGTCCCCGGTATCCGCGCGAGCAGTGTCGACCTCAACGAGTCCTACACGAACGCCCACTTGACCGGCGGCGGCGCCGCCCCGAAACGGAAGGCGACGACAGAACTCATGGAACGCAGGACCATTCCGGCCAGCATGGACACCACGTCGGTGCGGCTGCTGCTTTCGGGCAGCGAGACGGCCGCGATCATCGTGCGGCCGCGTATCGACGGCGACGGCATCACCGACTCGCCTGTCTACCAGGGGAATATCTACGCCTGGGGGAGCGACAAAGTCGGCATCGGCTACAACCCGATGGATCAGCACGGATTCGTCTCCAAGACGGTTTCGCACCGGCGCTACCGGCTGCCCGGCGCGGTGTGGGCGGACTTCGAGTACAGCTCGGCCGTGGACTTCGAGATCGACATCGTCGGCTGAGCCCGGATGTCCGTGAAGGCCTCCTTCACTACCCTCAGGGTAGGCAAGGAGGCCTTCACGGACATCCGGTTCGTGGCAGGATGGTCGGATGACGAACCTCCGAAAGGACCATGCCGCGTAGAGCGCCGGCGCAAGTCCGGCGAGAGCTGCGACTTCGACACCCGGCTGAAGCCGATGAGGGCTTTTCGCCCGCGCTCGCCGCCGAACTCACCCGGCTCGAACGTTCGCGGAGTTATCTCGGGCCCGGTGCGACACGGACCGCCCTCCGTCTCTGGCGGGAGTTCATCGCGAACCCGTACTGGCGGCTCCGGGTCGACAGTGTGGGCTGCGGTGTCTGGGAGTGTTGCGGTGATCCATGGCAGGCGAGGGAAATTCTCGAAGGCGTTGTGCTCGCTCTCCCGGCGCGAGTCGCCAAGGAGATGCGAAGGCACATCGCTCCCGAACCTTGATCAAGCGAAGGCGACGACCTGCCGGATCGCGGCGCCCCGCCGCATCCGGTCGAATCCCGTGTTGATCTCCGCCAAGCCGATCCGCCCGGCCCAGTAGAGAGCTATGAAGCGGGGATGTCGGGGGCCGCGATAGCTGCTGCGAAGCGTCTTTTCCTCGGCCACCAGGCCTTCACGGACCGGCGACCGCGCCCATGGCCTCCCGGTCCGACACCGGAAGCCACTGCCGCTCCGGATCGAAGGGCCGGTAGGCGGCGCGGACGTGCTCGATAAGCAGCCGCAGCGTGGGGTGCCGGTTCTCGTGCCGCCACAGCAGGGAGAACGGGTACACCGGCGTCGGCTCCACGAGCGGGATCTGGACGACGTCCGGATGCCAGGGCACGTGCATCTTCGCGCCGACGAAACCCAGCCTGTCCTTCGACGCCCCGATCACCTCGATGTGGTGTTCGAGCCCGAAGTTCGGGCCGTCGGTGTCGACCAGGATGCCGAACTCCGGGCACAGTTCCTGCCAGAACTCCGCCCATTCGCTGGCCCGCGCGTTGTAGGGCATCCACGCCGTCAGGCCGTCGAGTTCCCTCATCGCGACCCGGCGCCGCCGTGCGAGCGGATGCCGCCGTCCGACCAGCAGGTTCGCCGGCTCCAGATAGGCGGGGGTGCGGCCGATCGCGGGATCCGGCACGGTGCTGAGCCTGGCGAAGGCGGCATCGACGGACTCGGGCAGCAGGGACCGGCGTACCGCGCCCAGCCCGGGCGTGACGAGCTCCAGTTCGTCGTCGTGCTCGGCGTGGAAGGCCCGGATGACCTCCATGGTCGCCAGCCGCGTGCCGAGGACGTCGACGCGCAGCGCCCGCCGCCTGCCGTGCAGCCGTTCGACGGCCTGGTCCGCCAGGCTGATCAGGGCACGGGCGTGCTTCAGGAACTCC
Organism: Amycolatopsis sp. TNS106; assembly: GCF_019330265.1. Taxonomy (NCBI): domain Bacteria; kingdom Bacillati; phylum Actinomycetota; class Actinomycetes; order Pseudonocardiales; family Pseudonocardiaceae; genus Amycolatopsis; species Amycolatopsis sp. TNS106. The sequence goes on from NZ_CP024972.1 coordinate 8,010,640, forward strand.
TCACCGTCTTCGGTCGGCTCGGCGCCGCCGCGCGTCCGCGACAGCAGCCGCACCCCGAGATCCGACTCGAGTTTCGCGACGCGCTTGGAGATCGCCTGCTGGCTGACCTCCAGCCGGATCGCCGCCTCGCTGAAGTACCGGTCGTCGGCCACCGCGACGAACGCGCGCACCGCGCCAAGGTCCAGCTCCACTGTGCCTCCACCTACAACTTTTGGTTGTCGACGGCCGCGTGTCGCTTGTTGGACAACACCGGCACACCAACGGTCCAATCGCCACTTCGGACCGGAATCGTACAACCGTGGGGAGTGACCGGTGGACTCCTTCGTGCACCTGCACGTTCATACCGAGTACTCGATGCTCGACGGCGCCGCCAAGATCGCGGCCCTGTTCGCGGAGGCCGAGCGGCTCGGCATGCCCGCGGTGGGCATGACCGACCACGGGAACATGTACGGCGCGGACGAGTTCTACCGGCAGTCCGTCCGGGCCGGGCTCAAACCGGTGATCGGCATCGAGGCCTACCTCGCGCCGGAGTCCCGTTTCCACAAGAAACCGGTGCTCTGGGGACGTCGAGGCGACGGCGGCGACGTCTCCGGTGGCGGCGCCTACACGCATATGACCCTGCTGGCGGAGAACGCGACCGGGTTGCGGAACCTGTTCAAGCTGTCCTCGCTGGCCAGCCTGGAGGGCTACTACCGCAAACCCCGGATGGACCGGGAACTCCTCGCCCGGCACCACGAAGGCGTCATCGCCACCACCGGATGCCCGTCGGGCGAGGTGCAGACCAGACTTCGGCTCGGCCAGCCCGGCGAGGCGCTCCAGGCGGCGTCGGACTACCGCGACATCTTCGGCGCGGACGGCTTCTTCCTCGAACTGATGGACCACGGGCTCCCGATCGAACGGTCCGTACGGGACGGGTTGCTGGACATCGGGCGCAGGCTCGGGCTGAAACCCTTGGCCACCAACGATTCGCATTACGTCACGCGGGATCAGGCCGCCGCGCATTCGGCGTTGCTGTGCGTCCAGTCCGGCAAGACCCTCGACGATCCCGGCCGGTTCAAGTTCGACGGCGACGGCTACTACCTCAAAGCCGCGGAGGAGATGCGGGAGTACTGGGACACGGAAGTCCCGGGAGCGGCCGATTCCACGCTGCTCATCGCCGAACGGATCGAGCCCTACGACGACGTCTACCGGCATGTCGATCGCATGCCGGTCTTCGAAGTCCCCGACGGACACGACGAGGAGTCCTGGTTGCGCGAGGAGGTCGCGGCCGGGCTTCGCCGCCGTCTGCCGGACGGCGTCCCCGAGGCGTACCTCGCCCGCGCCGACTTCGAGATCGAGGTGATCGCCGAGAAGGGCTTCCCGGCGTACTTCCTGATCACCGCCGACCTGATGAACCACGCCCGTCGCGTCGGCATCCGGGTCGGACCAGGCCGCGGCTCGGCGGCGGGCTCGCTCGTGGCGTACGCGCTCGGCATCACCAATCTGGACCCGATCGACCTCGGGCTGCTCTTCGAACGGTTCCTCAATCCGGAGCGGGTCTCCATGCCGGACATCGACATGGACTTCGACGACCGCCGCCGCGGGGAGATGATCCGGTACGCCACCGACAAGTACGGCGCCGAGCACGTCGCCCAGGTGATCACCTTCGGCACCATCAAGACGAAGGCGGCGATCAAGGATGCCGCGCGCGTCCACTATGGACAGAGCGGGTACGCGATCGCGGACCGGATCTCCAAAGCGCTCCCGCCGCCGGTCGCGGCGAAGGACATCCCGCTCGCCGGGATCGTCGAGCGGGACCACGAGCGGTACGCCGAAGCGGCGGAGGTCCGTGACTTGCTGGAAGGCGACGGCGAGGCGGCCAAGATCTTCGAGACCGCGCGCGGTCTCGAAGGCCTGATCCGCAACGCGGGGGTGCACGCCTGCGCGGTCATCATGTCGAGTGAACCGCTGCTCGACGCGATCCCGTTGTGGCGGCGGGACGACGGCGCGGTCATCACCGGCTGGGACTACCCGTCGTGCGAGGCCATCGGCCTGCTGAAGATGGACTTCCTCGGCTTGCGGAACCTCACCGTCATCGGTGACGCGCTCGACAACATCAAGGCCAATCGCGGCGAGGAGATCGATCTCGACACGCTCGGCGTCGAGGATCCGGCGACCTACGAGCTGCTCGCCCGCGGTGACAGTCTCGGCGTCTTCCAGCTGGACGGCGGTGCGATGCGGGATCTGCTGCGCAGGCTGAGGCCGACCGGATTCGGCGACATCATCGCGGTGAACGCGTTGTACCGGCCGGGTCCGATCGCGATGAACACGCACAACAACTACGCGGACCGCAAGAACGGCAGGCAGCCGATCGAGTCGATCCATCCCGAGCTGGCCGATCCGCTGCGCGAGATCCTGGCCGAGACGCACGGCCTGATCGTGTACCAGGAACAGATCATGCGGATCGCGCGGGACGTCGCGGGCTATTCCATGGGGCGCGCCGACGTGCTGCGCAAGGCGATGGGAAAGAAGAAGAAAGAGGTACTGGAAAAGGAGTTCGAGGGTTTCCGCGACGGCATGCTCGCCAACGGCTTCTCGCCTGAGGCCGTGCAGGCCCTCTGGGACGCGATCCTGCCGTTCGCCGGCTACGCGTTCAACAAGTCCCACGCCGCCGGCTACGGACTGGTCGGCTACTGGACGGCGTATCTGAAGGCGAACTACCCGGCCGAGTACATGGCCGGCCTGCTGACTTCGGTGGGGGACAACAAGGACAAGTCGGCGGTCTACCTCGCGGAATGCCGTCGGCTGGGGATCGAGGTGCTGCCGCCGGACGTCAACGAATCGGAGCTCCGTTTCTCCGCCGTGGGCGACGCGATCCGGTTCGGGCTGGGCGCGGTGCGCAACGTCGGTGCGAACGTCGTCGACTCGATCATCAAGACCCGTCGTGAGAAGGGGAAGTACGCGTCGTTCACCGACTTCCTCGACAAGTCGGAACTGGTGGCCTGCAACAAACGCGTCATCGAGTCCCTGGCCAAAGCGGGTGCTTTCGACTCGCTCGGGCATACGCGGCTGTCGATCCTGCGGGCGCACGAGGACGCGGTGGACGCCGTGGTGCCGCTGAAACGCAAACAGGCGATGGGCCAGTTCGACCTCTTCGGCCCGGGCGAGCAGAGCGAGGAGGGCACCTCACCGCTCGCGCATCTCAGGTTCGGCGACGAAGAGTGGCCCCGCAAGGAATTGCTCGCCCACGAACGGGAGATGCTCGGCCTGTACGTATCCGCGCATCCGCTCGACGGGGCGGAACACCTCCTGCGGGCGCACGCGCCGCGGCCGATCGCGGCGATCCTCGACAACCCGCCGCGCGAGGGTGAACTGGTCGTCGCCGGGATCGTCACGTCACTGGAGCGGCGGGTGAACAAGAAGGGCGAGCCGTGGGCGATCTGCACGATCGAAGATCTGGACGCCGCGCTCGAGGTGCTGTTCTTTCCCAAGGCGTATGCGCTGTTCGCGGCGGATCTCGCCGAGGACAACGCCGTCCGCGTCAGCGGCCGGGTGAACTGGCGGGAGGACAAGATGTCCGTGGTCGGCGGCGGGCTCGTTCCGCTCGATCTTTCGACGGCGGACGACGGGGAGCCGCCGTTGACCCTGCACGCGACCGCCGAGCGGCTGACCGAGGACGCGGTCCTCGAACTGAAGCGGACTCTGCTGGCACACCAAGGACGAACACCGGTCCGGGTGAAACTGGCCGAGACGGTGTACGCGCTCGACGACTATCCGGTCGCCGTCAGTTCGATGCTCCTCGGCGAGCTGAAATCCATCCCCGGCATCACACCGAGCCGCGCCGCAAAACCCTGAGCTGTCCGATCTCCGACACGTTCTTCATCAGCTCGGAGTTCACCCAGGCGACTGTGTGGGCGAAGGTCAGACGGGCGTCCTCGCCCCACGGATAGGCACACGGCGCGTCCAGGTCGGCGTCGGTCAACCGGTCCAGCACCGCCAGCCATTCCTCGCGAAGACCGCGTAGCCACTCGATGGTGGATTCCTCGCCGGGCCAGGTGATTTCCTCGCGCTCGCGCGGAGCCCGTCCGTTCGCGTGATCCAGCGCGACACTCCACCACCAGCCGATATGCCAGGTGAGCCAGGCGATCGTGGGGGCCGGGATCGGGTCGGGTTCGGTGTCGGCCCAGTCCGGGGTGCCGTCCGGCCGGATCGTCCAGCACAGGGCCGAGGGCTCCCAGCGGAAGTCCGCCTGTTCGAGATCGGCGAGGTGGTAATCGAACAACGACCAGGTCAGATCGAACTGCCAGCGCGACAGCTCGGTACGCGATGCGGGCACCCGCGGGATCCTTCCGCCGGGACACGGCGCCCGCAACCGGATTACGGTGCGGGCATGAGTCCTCATGTCGCGCAGCTGAACGGCCGGACGGCGACCGCCGAACAGCTGGCGCCGCTCGCCTTCGCCGGTTTCGCGCATTTCACGGCCATGCAGGTGCGGGACGGCCAGGTGCGCGGTCTCGACCTGCATCTGGGCCGGCTCCGGGCCGCCTCGCTGGAGCTGTTCGGCGACGCCCTGCCCGACGACCGGATCCGTTCGTATGTGCGCGAGGCGCTGAGATCCGGTCCGGCGGACGCGTCCCTGACCGTGACGATCCACCTGCCGGGTGACCTCGAAGTCCTGGTGCGCACCCGGCCGCCGTCGTCCGGTCCGGCGGGGCCGCTGGCACTGACGGCCGTGGAACACGAGCGCGCCCTCCCCGCCTTCAAGCACACCGGCGAGATGGCGAAAACGTACTACCGGCGGCAGGCCATCGGCGAAGGGTTCGACGACGCGGCGTTCGTCGACCGCCGGGGCAGGCTGAGCGAGGCGACGATCTGGAACCTCGCCTTCTGGGACGGCGATACGGTGGTGTGGCCCGACGCCGGACTGCTGCGGGGGACGACGATGGGTATCGTCCAGCGGCGTCTGGAGGGGATCGGTGTGCCGCAACGGGTCCAGGAGGTCACGCTCGCCGACCTGCCGGGGCTCGCGGGGGCGGTGGTCATGAACTCGTGGACGGCCGGGATCGCGGTGCGCCGGATCGGCCCGGCGGCGCTGCCTGACGCGCCGTCGTTCGTCGCGGCGCTGCACCAGGCTTACGAAACCGAACCACTCACGCGACCTTGAAAGGAACAACGCCGATGAAGATCCTCGTGGTCGGTGCCACCGGGACGATCGGGACCGCGGTCACCGAAGCGTTCACCGCGCGCGGGCACACCGTGCTCGCCGCGTCCCGCTCCGGTGCGGTCAAGGTGGACGTCGAACAGCCCGCCACGTTCGACGCGCTCTTCGCCGCCGAGCCGGGGATCGAGCACGTCGTGTGCTGTGCGGGGAGCGGCTCGCTGGTGCCGGTCGACGACGGCACCGACGAAGAGTTCACCCAAGGGCTGCAAGGGAAGCTGCTCGGGCAGGTGTTCCTGCTGCGGCGCGCGATCCCGTATCTGCCGGACGGCGGCTCGGTCACGCTGACCGCGGGCCGGATCCCGGAAACGTTGCGTGGCAGTGCTTTCGGCGTCCTGACCAACGCCGGTCTCGAAGCGTTCGTCGCCGCGGCTTCGCGTGAACTGCCGCGCGGTATCCGGGTCAACGCCGTCAGCCCCGGCTGGGTGAGCGAAACCCTCGCCGCACTCGGCGAACCGGAAGGTGGCACCCCGGCGGCCGAGGTCGCGCGGAGCTACGTCGAGGCCGTGGAGAACGCGGACCTCACCGGGCGCACGCTGGTGCCGTAAGTCGCTTGACCACGCTGCCACAGTGGACAGCCGTGACCACTCATGACAAGGACAGACAGGAATTCCTCCGGCTGGCCGGGCTGGCGACACCGATGGCGCTGCGGGTCGCGGTGACCTTGGGACTGCCGGAGAGGTTGTCCGGGCAAGGCGCGGCCGTCGACGATCTGGCGGCGGAGCTCGGCCAATCCTCGCTGGCCCTCGGCCTGCTGCTCGGACATCTCGCCACCCTCGGTGTCGTCGAGGCGGCTCCGGACGGCTACCGCACCACCGAGTACGGCGCGAAACTGCGCGCCGACGCCGGAAACGGGCTCGCCGGGCTCCTCGACATGAACGCCGCCGGCGGGCGGGGCGAGCTGGCGTTCATCGAACTCGCGCACAGCATCGCCACCGGCGAGGCGGGCTACATCCGCCGTTACGGCAAGGACTTCTGGACCGATCTCGCCGAGCAGCCCCACCTTCGGGAGACGTTCGACCGGCAGATGACCCAGCGGTTCCTGACGCAGGTGCCGAGGTTCGTCTCCGGGTTCGACTGGTCCAGGTTCGGCTCGCTCGTCGACGTCGGCGGGGGCCACGGCAGCCTGCTCGCCGCGATCCTGAAGGCCAACCCTTCGATGCGCGGCCATCTCGTCGACCTCGCGCCGACCGCGGCGGCCGCGGAGCAGGAACTGCGCGCGCAGGGCCTCGAAGACCGTGTCGAGGTCACCGCGGGCAGCTTCTTCGAACCGCTTCCGGCCGGCGCGGACGCCTATCTGCTCTCCGACATCCTGCACGACTGGGACGACGAGCACGCCCATCGCATCCTGGCGCGCTGTGCCGAGGCGGCCGGGTCCAGTGGCCGGGTCCTCGTCATCGAGGCGGTCGGCGGGATCGGCGCCCAGACCGAATGGGACCTGGTCATGCTCGTGCTCTATGGGGGCCGCGAGCGCCGCCTCGACGAACTTCGCGACCTCGCCGCCGCACATGGACTGGTCTTCGACGCCGTCACCACGCTCACCGAGGAACGAAGCCTGCTTGAGTTCCATCGTCAAGATATTCCTTGACAAGAATATTCTGATGAGTGAATACTTCTCGGCATGGAGCAGATCGCAGCAGCACTGGGAGACGGAGCGAGGCGGCGCATCGTCGAGCTTCTCGCCGAGCGGCCCCGGTCCGTCGGTGAACTCGCCGAGCTGACCGGCCTGCGGCAGCCGCAGACCACCAAGCACCTGCAGACCCTCTCCCGAGCAGGCCTCGTGACGGTCTTCCCGCTGGGGCAGCGTCGGGTCTATGCGGTCGAAGCGGGCCCTCTGAAGGACTTCGAAGGGCGGCTGCGGGCGCTGATCGCGACCATCGAGGCGAACGAGGGCGAGCGTGACGTCCTCACGCGCTACCAGGCCGCGATCGGCGCTGACATCGCCTCCGCGAAGCAGGACCGGTGGGCGGACGGGCGGGCGTTCTCGTTCGACCGTCTGCTCGCCGCGTCGCCGGACGCCGTCTGGCGGCACTGGACCGACCCCGCCCTGCTCGCTTCCTGGTGGGCGCCGCCTTCGATGACCGTCACCGACTGCGTCATCGAGCCGCGGGCCGGGGGCCGGGCCGTACTCGACTACCGCGACGCGGAAGGGCGCTACCGCTCCGCGGGCGAGGTCCGCGCCGCGACCGAACCCGAACACCTCGAGTTCGACCTCTCGGTGCTCGACGCCCAGGGGGACACCTTCTTCACCGGTCACTACGACCTGAAGTTCGCCGAGGCGCCGGGCGGGACCCGGCTCCGGCTCGACCTGCGCATCACCGAAACGACCGTCGACGCGGTCCCCTTCATCGCCGGTATCGAAACCGGCTGGGGCCAGGTGCTCGACAACCTCGCAGCTCAGCTCACTCAGGAAAAGGACTGAACGACATGACGAACCTGACCGGCCGCCGCGTCACCGCGAACATCAGCCTCACCCTCGACGGCCACTACAGCGGCCCCGGCGGCCCCGGTGACATGGGCGCGATCGTCTCGTACGCCACCACCGAGGTCGCCCGCGCCCACCTCGCCCGCATCCACGAGGCGGCGACCACCGCCGTGCTCGGCAGACTGAACGCCGAAGGATTCCTGGGCTTCTGGCCCACCGTCGCCGCCGACGAGAACGCGGACCCGCGCGACCGCGCCTACGCGAAATGGCTGGTGGACGCCGAAAAAGTCGTATTCTCCACGACACTGACCGAAGCGCCCTGGGACCGTGCCCGTGTCGTGAACGCTCCCGCCGCCGACGTCATCGCCGACCTGAAGGCGAATGGTGCGGGCGACATCCTGGTCAACAGCAGCGCCAGCGTCATCAAGGCACTGCTCGCGGACGACCTGATCGACCGCCTGTACCTGATGATCTGCCCCGAGATCACCGGCGGCGGGCAACGGCTCTTCGTCGACGGCCTGCCCGCGTCGAAGTGGGTGCCGGCTTATCAGGAGACCGGGGAGCTGGGGGAGATGGCGCTGGTCTACGACCGGGTGCGCTGATCTTCGGACGGGAACAGTGTCGACCAGACGACCTCGCCGAGGGGGGACGGTTCCAGTGCGGCCAGTTCGGACGGCTCGAATTGCCAATCGTTCTTTGTGGCGGCAGGAACGCCGTCGAGGTGCAGGACGAAGACTTCAGGGGTGGGGATTCCTCCCGCGATAATCGCCAGGTAGCAGTCTCATGGACGTCATCGACGCGGATGAGGGCCTTGATCCGCTGGTTCCGGAACTCGGCTATCGCGATCAGCCGCTTATTTCGCTCCGCCAGGTTACCGCTTGCTCCGCGCTATGAGGTTGCAGTCCCATTCGGCAGATCGGAGATGAGTGGTCGAATCGGTCTTGCCGTTGGTGCACTCGCGCCGGATCGATTCGTAGGAGTCGCGAGTTCGTCCGGTAGGTCATCGTCCTGCAATCGGGGTTGCGACGGCCCGGCGATCTCTGTTCTGCCACCTCCCAGCCCGGATGGCGGTCCGTTACCGGTACTGCGGTCGGAAACGCAGGGTGTTTCGTCGCTGAGTCCTGTAGCGCGCGAAGGTATTCAGCGGCTCCGTAACGGCGACCGGTGTTGGCGGCGACTCACTCTCGACAGCGTCGACATCGCGGTCGGGAAGATGGTGGATCTCGTCAATCCCACCAACGCCTAGCCAGGATCTTGAGAGGAACCTCGATGGCCGAGCCCGAACAGCTGCGTCCGTCCCGGGGCATGCATGCGGACTGCCAAGATCATCCCGGCGTCAGCACTGGCAAGAGTTCGACCGAGATCTACGAGCATTCGCTCGACGCGGACACTGGCGTCCCGGCTGCCATCGTTGAACTGTCCGGCTGGGACAATCACCACCGACTGGGCAGGAGTGCGACCCATGCCTGAAATCCGCAGCATCCTGGAGTTCCAGGGAGTGAATTCCGGAGCGCGTACCGTCCCTGCGGGGGAGTTGGACGAGTATGAGTTCTACTCCGACCCCGGGTGGGACCTGGTGAGCTGGGGCGTGACCTCGCTGGACAACACGGTGAGGCTCCAAACCGCCACTATCACGCCGGGCAATGACGGAGTACTTCGGTTCGTCGGCCGCGTACACAACACGGATACCGTGTCGCACTCGCACCGATGGACGTTCGTCGTGGTGAAGAAGTAGTACTTGCTCAGCTTCGGCGCGGTCGCGGTATCTAATACGACGGACTAGATCGGTACGTCGCGTTGATTGCTACGCCGGGCTGTTACGTGAACGGTGGCCGGATGCATCACGGCTTGACCGGACCGTTCATCGTCTGAATCTTCCGCGAGTCACCGTCGATAGCAGTGCGCCCTGTACGAGCCTCGCGACGCGTCGAGGTGTTCCAGGCTGCCGCGCAGATGGTGCGCGGCAGGGCGATGAGCCCGAAGGCAACGGTCGAGGTTATCGCCAGGGTGATAGGGGATATGGAGATGAGATGACCGTACCGGGCGACCGCCAGTCAGGGTGGCGAAAGTCGACATACTCGGCAACTCAGGGCGATTGCGTCGAAGTGGACATGGACGACCTGACAAACCCAACGGTCGGTGTCCGCCACTCGAAAGATCCTGACGGCGGCGAGTTGAGGATGCGGTGCGGCACGTGGTCGGCCTTGATCGAGTCGCTGAAGTCGAGGTCGTGATCCCGAGACGAAGCCCCCGGCAGAGCCGATCGCTGCCGGGGGCTTCTTCGCGTCCGGATGTGGCACATCTGTGGCACGCGGCCTGCGGAGCGACTCCAGAGTGAACGCGCCGCCGCAGGTCAGGCGTAGTGGGTGGGCCCGGAGAGACTCGAACTCTCACTGGCACGGACCTAAACCGTGTGCCTCTGCCAATTGGGCTACGGGCCCCAGTGCTGCCCCGAAATCGTAGCGTGCGACACGATCCGCGTTTCTCGGCGTGGCCGGTGCCACGGTGAGGGGCGGCGTCCTCTAACGTGGGCTTCCAGCAAGTCCGTCGCGGCGAGGAGGACACGTGGCTCGCGATCCCGAGACCATCGAGCGTGAGATCGAGCAGGCCAGGAACGCGCTGGTCGCCACGCTCGACCAGCTGGGCACGAAGGCGAACCCCGCGAAGCTGGTGGATTCCGCGAAGGCCGGCCTGCGCGCGAAGCTGGACGAGCCCAAGGTGAAGTACCCGCTCATCGGCGGGGCGGTGCTGATCGGCGTGCTGCTGATCCGCAAACTCCTGAAGTAGGTCTCAGGAGGTCTGAGCCGCCTTGGCGGGTGTCTTGGCGGGCTCGGGCTTCTCCTTGGACTTCGCCTCGTCGACGGCCTTCGGGAGTTCCTTGCCCTGGGGTACCGGGGGCTTGCCGCCGGTCTTCTCCTTGGCTTTGCCGTTCGACGGCGGTGGAACCTCGAGCGGTTCGATCTCCGGAAGCGTGAGCCTTGCCGTCATGTAGGCGGCGGTGAACTCGAGGGCACTGCCGTTGAGCAGGTGCACCACCGTCGAATGTTCCGGCGGGGACAGTTTCTCGACCAGCTGGTCGGCCCGGTCCCGTGCCGCGATGATGCCCGGCGCGCGACCGGTCAGTTCCTTGCCGGAGCCGCTGACCGTGATCTTCCAGTCGTCGTCCTCCTGGACGTACGACGCGGTGATCGGTTCGGTCATCCGCCTCACCCCTCTCCTCGCGAGCAAGCGTCACTCGATCGACACTCTTGATGGACTCGGTCACACCGCCGTCATGACGCCACTTTCGGGTGGTGGCGCCCCCTCCTGACGGAGGCCGCGACTGTCCATCAGACTTTCTACAGTGTCATCGATACAGTAGGACAACTCTGTGTCACAAGACACTGGCGGCAATGTGCTCTGAGTGACGACCGAATGGCCTAATGCACGAGCATCTTCACAGTCGTTTCAGTGGGCCCGCGCGGACAGGCCTGACCAGAGGACGTCCATGGCGTATCCGGTCGCCGTTTCGGGGCTGACGTCCTCGTGTCGTTCGCACCAGATCGCGAGCCGCTCGCACGCGCCGACGACGAACTCCGCGGACGCCTCGGCGCGGAGGTCGTCCCCGGCGTCGAAGTAGTCACCCATCAGTGCGGCGATCAGGTCGGTCTGCTGGCGCCGGGTCTGCTCGATCTCGTCGGCGGCGCCGGTCCCGATCAGCGCCATCTCGTGGCGGAGCAGTGACCAGGCCTGCCGTCGTTCGCGGATGAAGACGAAGAAGGCGAGCAGTCCGCGCCGCAGCGCGTCCTCGGCGGACGTCGCGCCGACGGTCGCCCGTTCGGTGACCTCGCGCAGCGCCGCCCGCGACTGCTGGATGCAGGCCAGCAGCAGTCCCTCTTTCGAGTTGAAGTACTCGTAGAGCATCGGCTTGGAGACCCCGACGCGTTCCGCGATGTCGTCCATTGAGGCCGCGCTGTAGCCGCGTTCGGCGAAGACCTCCTCGGCGATCTCGATCATCTGCCGCATTCGCTCCGCTCGTGGCATGCGTTTGCGCTTCGCCGTCGTCACCACAACACTCTACCGAAGGTAACCTACTTCGAGTAAGGTGAACTCCCGGTAACAGGTAAAACGAACGGGAGGTCGGGGTCATGGGCAACCGCACCGAGACCGGTGTCGTCATCGTCGGAACCGGTTTCTCCGGCTGGGCATGGCCATTCAGCTGCGCAAAGAGGGCCGCGAGGACTTCGTCATCCTGGAGAAGGCCGGCGACGTGGGCGGCACGTGGCGGGACAACACCTACCCCGGCTGCGCCTGCGACATTCCCTCGCATATGTACTCCTTCTCGTTCGAGCAGAACCCCGGCTGGTCCCGCGCGTACTCGCCGCAGCCGGAGATCTGGCAGTACATGCGCGACGTCGCCGCGAAGTACGACCTGCACCGCTTCATCCGCTTCGGCCAGGAGATGACCGGCGCCCGCTGGGACGCGGACGAGAATCGCTGGCACGTCGCGTCGAGGTCAGGCGACGAGTTCGTCGCGCCCGCGCTGGTCGCCGGGGTCGGTGCGCTGCATCTGCCGCAGATCCCGAAGCTGCCCGGCATCGAGCGCTTCAAGGGCCGCGCGTTCCACTCGGCGCGGTGGGACCACGACTACGACCTCACCGGCAAGCGCGTCGCGGTGGTCGGCACCGGGGCGAGTGCGATTCAGTTCGTGCCGCGGATCGCGAAGGACGTCGCCGAGCTGACGCTCTTCCAGCGGACGCCGCCGTGGATCATGCCCAAGCCGGACCGCGAGATTCCGGAAGCGCTCCGGAAGACGTTCAGCTCGGTGCCGCTGCTGCAGCGTGCCTTCCGCGACGTCCTCTACTGGGGTCTCGAAGCCCGCGCGATCGGTTTCAACGGGCAGCCGTGGGTGATGAAGATCGGCCAGCGCATCGCGAAGCGCAACATCCACAAGGGGGTCAAGGATCCGGAACTGCGCCGGAAGCTGACGCCGGACTACACCATGGGCTGCAAGCGGGTCCTGGTCTCCAACGACTACTACCCGGCGCTCGCGCGGGACAACGTCGACGTCGTCACCGACGGCGTCAAAGAGGTCCGCGAGCACAGCGTCGTCGACGGCGCCGGTGTCGAGCACGAGGTCGACGCGATCATCTACGGCACCGGATTCCATGTCACCGACGCCTTCGACGATCTGGAGATCATCGGCCGGGACGGGCGCAACCTCGGCAAGGAGTGGGCGACCGAGGGAATGCGGACTTACCAGGGCATCACCGTGTCCGGCTTCCCGAACCTGTTCTTCCTGCTCGGCCCGAACACCGGACTGGGGCACAACTCCGTGGTGTTCATGATCGAAGCGCAGATCTCCTACGTCGCGCAGGCGCTGCGGCTCGCCCGCGGCAAGGCGCTCGACCCGCGGCCGGAGGCGCAGGAGCGCTTCAACGGCGAGATCCAGCGCAAACTCGCCAAGGGCATCTGGACCCAGGGCGGTTGCAAGAGCTGGTACCTCGACGCGAAGGGCGTCAACCGCACGATCTGGCCGGGTTTCACCTGGCGGTACTGGCTCGACACCCGCAAGGTGCGCCGCGAGGACTACGAACTGCTCGGCTGAGCCGAAAAGAGGGGAGGTCCGTGAAAGCCAAGATGGGGGGCATGGCCTTCACGGACCGGGGAATGCCGCGCTCATGAGGGGTTGAGCCGGCGAAGCCTTCCGATGAGATCGACGGTGGGGATGCCGCAGAGCTCGGCCATCCGTTCCAGCGCCGCGAGATCGAGATGGACTTCGGCGGAGCCGTTGTCGCTCGATCGTTTGAGCCGGTCGTCCGCCCACCGCCGCAGGGGGAGCAGTTCCTCCTGCTCGTCCTTGATCACCTGGCGCAGGTCGACCCGGACCCGGCCCGGTTCGTCCACGAACACCCGGCGATGCACCTTGGCCAGCAGATCCTGTGGCAGCTCGTCCATCGCGACGCACAGTTCGACCAGCCGCACCACGGAACAGTGCCGGGTGCCCAGCTCGTAGGTCGCCAGCGTCTGGAGCGAGATCTCGCTCTGCAGATGCTGGTTCAGTTCCTTGCGTGTCCAGCCACGTTTACGGCGGAGCTTGCGGAGCTCGTCTCCGAGTATCCGCTGATAGCTCTCAGCGTCGATCAGCACTCCCCATCCCCTGCCTTGCCAACCTTCTCCACCGCCCGCTCCGTGTGACAAAACCGGGGACGAGCGCGCTCACGTGTATGAAAGTCGGCAGGGCCGCCGCTCTTACGCGGTTTCGGGGGTGGTTTTCCTGACGTTTTTGACTCGTTGGGCCGAATGGGTGAAGGAGGGGTGCTCGACGGCGTCGCGAAAGCCACTTTCAGGACATCAGATGTCCTGAAAGTGGCTTTCGCCGCACTTGGTGCGGCACCTGAGCGTCAGTTGACGCAGGGCACGCCTTCGGCGGTGATCGGCTTCTCGTCGGACTGCTCTGGCGGGGGCGCGGCGGCCGACGAACCGGCGGCGTTCTGCGAGGAGCCGGAGCCTTCGGCGCCGCTCGGCGCCTTGAAGTCCGACCCGAGGAAGACCATCACGTGCCCGGCCTCGACGCTCTTGTCCTCCTGGACGGTCGGGTTGCCGCCGAGTGCCTCGGCGACCGCCTGGCCCTTCGCCTTCTCGCCCTTGGCGACCCAGACGACCGTCTTCTTGCGCGCGCTCGCGGTGGCCGTGTCACCCGCGGTGAAGCCCTTGTCGACGAGCTGCTTCAGCACCGACGAGGCCAGCCCGTCCCGGGGCGTCGAGTTGCGGACGTCGACCGTGGTCGCCTTGTTGGGCGACTCGGCGGGCGGCGCCTGCTGCTGCTCGCCCGGCTGCGGGCCCGCGAGCCCCTGGACGAAGTTCTTCACCTGCTTCGGGTCGACCTGGATGGCGACGCCGTCGTTCGGGGTCTTGTACTCGATGTTGACGATCGGGATCGTCCGGAACTCGAGCTGGCCGCCGGTCAGGCTCTTCATCTGCTGCGCGAAGCCGAAGACGTCCCAGTTCTGGTTGAGCACGACCGACTTCTTGATCGCCGTGATCAGGTCGTTGAGCTTGCCCGGGTTCGCGAGCGTGCCCGCCGACAGCACCTTCCGCGCCATCCCGGCCATGAACACCTGCTGCCGGACGACCCGGTCGAGGTCGCCGCGCGGCAGCCCGTGCCGCTGCCGGACGAAGCCGAGCGCCTCGACCCCGGAGATGGTGTGCGGGCCCTTGGTGAACTTCGCACCGGAGAACTGGTCGTTGACGTCGTCGTTGAGGCAGACGTCGACCCCGCCGATGGCCTGCGTGATCTCGCTGAAGCCCAGCAGGTTGATGGCGGCGTAGTTGTCGATGGTCGACCCGGTCAGCTGCTCGACCGTCTTGATCAGGGTCTTCGCCCCGGCCTCGTTGGCCTTCTGGTCGAGTTCCTTCGGGTCGGAGACGCCGTTCTCCTGCTGCTTCTTGCGCTCGTCGAGCATCGCGCGGGCGTAGGCCGAGTTGATCTTGTGCTTCCCGTAGCCGCCGGGGATGTCGACGTAGGAGTCGCGCGGCAGCGAGATCGCGACGGCCTTGGAGCCGTCGTTCGGGATGTGCACGAAGATCAGCGAGTCGGTGTTCAGTTCGCCGTCGGCCTGTCCGGCACGCAGCTGGGCCAGGACCTCCTTCGACAGCGGGTTGCCCTGCGCGTCCGTGCGGCTGTCGAGGCCGACGAGCAGGATGTCGCGGGCGCCGTCGGCGGGCTTCTCGCCTTCGTCCGCGCCGATGCCGACGTTCGCGAAGGTCAGGCCGTCCATCGCGGCCCACGCGTACCCGGTCAGGCCCATCACCAGCAGCGAGACCAGGCCGAGGGCGATCTTGGGGCCGCGGAACGACCGTCGTCTCGGGGCCGGGCGCCGGGGTGGCATGCCCGCGGCCTGGCGGGCGGGTGCCGGGCGGGCTCCACGGGGCGGGGCCGGTCGGGAAGGAACGCGTCCGGGCGCGTCCTGCCTAGGCCGGGCGGGACGTCGATCCCCATGCCCATTCCGAGGCGGGTACTCCACGCGGTCTGCTCCTTCTGGTCGTTACCGGTGCGACGGTCTCTTCAAGGGACGCATGGTGCCTGTTGCGGGTTGTCGCAGGATTACACATCCCCCCGAAGATGTGGCATGCACCACCGGTTTCCTCCCAATGGTACGGAGAACGCCTGGTCAGCGCCGTACGGATCAGGGCAGGACACGCCGGGCGGCGCGGGCCGGGACCAGCGTCGCGGCCGCCGCGAGCATCGCGACGACGATCGTCGCGACCGGCAGCGCGACGGACGCGGCGCTCACCCGCTCGCCTTCGAGAGCGGTCATCAGGGGCGGCGCGCACGCGACCGCGCACACGAGCCAGGTCCCGGTCATCCGGCTGGTGCCGTTCCGCACGGTGTGCAGGAGGTACACCCCGAGCAACAGATTGACCAGGCTCTGAACCGGGCCGAACCGGATCCCGAGGAGGTCGGCGTCGGCGGACGCTCCGCCGAAGCGGGTCAGGGCGAACCCGAACACGCCGAGCATCGCGTACGCCATGCCGACCGTCGCCGCCGCGCGGCAGAAGACCATGGCCCGCAGGCCCGGCTCGTCGACCGCCCGCTGTTGCGGTCCACGCAGTTGAGTGTTCCAGTGCCGCTCGAACCACCAGAAGACGAGCACGGCGGGCACGGCCAGCAGGGCCATCGCGAGCAGGACCCGCGGGCGTGCCAGCCAGCTGAGCCCGTCCACGAACGGTCCCGGCAGATAGACGACCGCCACGAGCAGCAGCATCGCGGACAGGAAGCCGAGGTACAGGCTCATCGGGGCGCGCAGGACCAGACGGGCGGTGGCGGCGACCGCGGGACGGTCGCCGAACCGGGCCAGCGGCTGCGAGAGCAGGCCGAGGAGCGCGAGCTGGACCAGGCCGAGCAGGAGCACGCCCCAGGGCGGGCCGGACAGGGCCGCCGGGGCACCGGGGCCGCCGAGCAGCATCGGGCCTTCGCCGCGGACGGCCACCGCGAGCCCCAGCCCGGCGGCGCCGGTGAACGCCGTCGCCACGAGGGCGCCGCGCGGCAGGCGGACGCCGTCGGCGTGGGCGAACGCCAGTTGCTGGACGAACAGGGCGAGGAACAACGTCTCCGCGTAGCGCGGGACGGCCGAACCGGACCACTGCGCGGCGGCCTCGCTCGCCAAGGTCAGCGCCAGGAGCCCGGCGACGGAGGCGGTCCGCGTCCGCCGGTACAACGCCAGCAGCGCCGGCGCGAGCACGACGGTCAGCAGGAAGACGCCGAGCAGCCAGAGTGGATGCAGCGCGATCCGCATGACGGTGGCGTTCGTGCCCGTCGGGATCCCCAGCACCTCCAGCGCGAGGGGGACGACCAGCGCGACGACGGCGAAGATCAGCGCCGGGCGCAGCAACGGGCTCGCGCGGTCGGCGAGGTACTGCGGATAGCGGCCGCCGGTCGCGCGGATCGACCGCCAGCCCGCCTCGTTGATCCGGCCGACCGCGAAGAAGATGAGCGGGCAGAGCTGGGCGAGCCAGGTGAGCGGCCACAACGACCGCTCCGGCGCGCCTGCCCAGTGCGCGAGCGCGACGGCGGATTCACCGAGCAGCATGAGGACGACACCCGCGACCCCGAGCAACGCCCACCGGCCGACCGGGACGACGGGCCGCGGCTCGCGGGGGAGCGTGACGGTGGTCCGGCGGTTGCGGACCCAGCCGCGCAGCCGGAACACCAGCAGCGCACCGATCACCAGCACGCCGACGATCATCGGGCCGAGCGGATCGCCGACCGGCGGACCCCAGCGCTGATGCCAGGAGTTGAGCACGAGACCGGCGGTATAGAGGGAGGCGACGACGTCGCAGGTGCCGCGCGAGTCCATCGGGTTGAGGACGCAGGCGTTGTGCATGTCGGCCGAGAGCCGGTCGTCGAGCGAGGCCCTGGCCTCCTGGCCGAGCGGGTGCCCCTTGCGCTCGGCGTAGCGGAGGATGTCGTAGCCCAGGTCGTGCGCCCTGCAGGGGACCGCGTAGTCCCACTTGGTGTTGTCGTCGCCCCAGGGGGCCGAGCAGCCGCCGTCGGTGTGGACGGCGCGCACGGTGCCGTCCCGTGCCGTCATCACCCCGGGGGTGATGCCGCTGACCGCGGTGAAGTCGGCGGGCAGCGCGGCGATCGCGTTCTCCACCGGGCCCGGCCGCACCAGCGCGTCGACCGCGTTCTGTGCGGCGAGGATGTCACCCGTCGGTGGTCCCTGGTCCGGCGGCGAGGCCGGCCGTGACGCGATCAGCCCGAAGCCGAACACCAGCACCGTGACCAGCAGCAACCAGCCCGAAGTCGACCACGGCCGCCGGATCCGGGCAGGACGAGCGGCGGCTTCGGCTGTCGCTGGCATGGCGTCCAGGGTGCCATCCGCCGATCAAGGCCGACATCCGGATAACCCCCGGGCTTTCCTTGGGGGTCCCCTGATGGTGTGACGCGTTCAGTCCGCTGGATGCGAGTCGGCGGCGGGCGGGGGAGGGGGCCGGTCCACGTCCTGGGCGAAGCGCACCTGGTTCCGGCCGTTCTCCTTGGCCACGTAGACGGCGGCGTCGGAGGCGTGCAGGAGTTCCTCCAGGGATTCACCGTGACGGGGGAACAACGCCGCGCCGATCGAGGTGGTGCGGCCCGAGATGGTCACCCGGCTGCCCCTTTTGTCGGTAGTCACTATATGCAGTTCGGCGATAGCACTGCGCACTCGCTCGGCGGCGAGTTTGGCCGCCGTTTCGTCGATATCCGGCAGCAGTACGAGGAATTCCTCGCCGCCGAACCGGCCGATGACGTCGGCGGGCCGGGTGACCTCGTCCAATTTCCGCGCCACATCGCGGAGCACGTCGTCGCCCGCCGGATGTCCATATGTGTCGTTAATCCACTTGAAGTGATCGAGATCAATCATCAGAAGAGCCAGGTTGTCGTCCGATCGGGCAGTCCTGCCGAGCGCCCGATCGGCCGACTCCGACCATCCGCGCATGTTGAGAACACCGGTTTTCGGGTCCGTCCGCGCGTCGTTTTGCAGTTGGTCGATCTCGGCGAGGCGATTGAACACCACCGTCACCACGGCCATCACGATCACCATCGGTGGCATGATCAACAGCAGCACCGCGGTGACCGCGCCGAGGCCGATCGTGATGGCCTCCAGCAGGTTGTCCGCCGTACTGCCGAGCACGGTGGAGATCGACGGCCGCTTCGGCGAGCCGAGCGCGAGGATGCCGCCGATGTAGGCGATCTGCACCGCTTCGAAGACCATTCCGGTGACGATCAGGACGCCGAACTCGCCGAGGGTGTCCCAGCCGGAGATCCGCCCCCATTCATGCGGCCCGAACGCGGCGAAGGTGAGCGACGCGAGGGTCACCGAAACGCCGTGGGTGACCGACGAGAACACGAAGTTGTGCGCGGGACGGCGGGCGATGAACCAATGCTGGATCCGGACGATCGCGATGATGGAAAGCGTGAGCGAAAGCGGCAGGATCACCGCGGCGGGAAATGTCCATACCGCGGTCAGGTCGATGAGGACGGTATGGCTTCGATCGCGCCGTCTTTCCTCTTGCCGCTGGGTGAGCTGAATATGTGCCGTTGCGCCGACCGCGAGAATGGCGAAACGGACCCAGTCCGTTCTTCCCGGATTCGCGGAATTCATCGTCGCGACGACCATGATCGCGATTCCGACGGCCTCCATCGCGAAAAGGAACGCGATGAATCGCTTCGGCCGCTGCCACAGTGCCCACGCCCTGGGATCGTAGGGATGGCGTTCCGGGGGCGCGGTCTGGTCACCTTCCGGGCTCGCCTGCCCGCGTTCGGTCACCGGTACCCCGCTCTGGGCGGCGGGTGCCGCCGTCGCGTCGTCAAGGTCGCCGGTGCCGTCACCGTGCTGGCGGCGGTCACCGGTCTCGGCTGGCAATTGCTACCTCTTTTCCGCGCGGACGGCACGGCTGAGTAATCTCACCGGTACCGACTGATACACCGTTCGTATTCCACGGCCGGTATCATCCCATCGCATCGGTTGTCCGACACAGGCAAGGGTGCCCGCGAACACGGACCGGAGGTGGCAATCGTGTCCCGTGATTTCTGATCTTGGCGACTGAATGTTTTTCGAGACGTGAAGCGGAAGGGGTGACGGATAGTGTCCAGTCGTGACTTCTGAGCCCGGGCAAGGTATTAGTTCGCAGCAACGAGGTGGCCGGGAGGTGTGTGACCGTGTCGAGCCGTGACTTCTGATCCGAAGCCGTTTCTTTTCACTGAGGTGCCGAAGCAGTGTCATGTCGAGATTTCCGAGTACGAACCCGCCGGGTGGCCGCGCCGCCCCAGGGGTCGTCCAGTGTGGATTCCTCATGACAGCAGCGGTTCCGGGCTGGATCCGTTGATGTGTCCCCAGCTGAGTGCGACCAGGACGGCCAGCAGCAGGCCGACCACGCCGGCCAGCGCGATGGCCGAGGTCGCCGCCCCGAGCCGATCGGCGGCGAGTCCGCCGAGTCCCGCCCCTACTCCCTGAGCCACCCGCAACCCCGTGCGGTACACCCCACCCGCACCGCCCCTGAGTTCGTTCGGGACCCACGTGATGAACGTGGCGCTCACCGTGATCAGGTACGCCCCCGCGGCACCCGCCGCCGCCAGCAGGAGCAACGCCGGGATGAGCCCGGGTTGGAGCGCGAAGGCGATCAGGGCGACCATCGGGAGTGCCGCCAGCACGCCGAGCAGCTTCCGTCGTTGTTCCGCCGAGACGAACCGGGACAGCAGGAACGCTCCGATGACGAAGCCCAGCGGATCGGCGGCCAGCAGCCAGCCGACGGCCTGTTTTCCCACGCCCATCTCCGCGGCGAGCGGCGCGGCGAGCCCCTCGGGGACGACGGCCAGGCCCACCAGCCACGAGAACCAGACCAGCACCCGCAGGTGACGGTTGCCGAAAACCTGCTTCACCGCGCCGAACCAGCTGCCGCTGCCGTCCGACGCCGCCGCCCGCCGGGAGACCGAGAAGCGGACCACGGCCGCGCTCAGCAGGAACGTCGCGGCGTCCAGTGCCAGAGCCCAGCTCGCCCCGACCTGCGACACCAGCAGTCCGCCGCCCGCCAGGCCGAGCAGCATGGCGGTGTTCGTCGAGATCCCCCTGATGTCCTGGCTCTTGAGATAGAGGTCGTCGTCGGTGAACACCTCACGGGTCAGCGCGTTCTGCGCCGCGTTGCCGGGAGCGTTCACGAGCCGTGCCAGCACCACGAGCCCGCACAACAGGGCGAGCGGGGTGCCGGGGATCGCCATGATCGCGATCAGCACGCCTTGGATCAGGGACGAGACGACGAGGACGGTGCGCCTCGGGTACCGGTCGGCCAGCTGGGAGAGGCCGAGGCCGCCGGCCAGCGCGGGCAGGAAGGTCAGGGAGTAGACCACCGCGGAGAGCAGCGCGGAGCCTGTCCGGTCGTAGACGAGGATCGCCAGCGCGACGATGGTGAGCTGGTCCCCGATGAGGGACTGCACCTCGGCGAGCCACAGTGCGCGGAACTCGCGGTTCGCCAGGGCGGCGGTCATCCGCGGCGCCGCGTTCGTCTTCACTGCGTGACCACCTCCCCCCGATCGGGTGAACTTCCGTCCCTCGCATTCTTGCCTGCCGTGTTACGCGGTCGACGAGGGAGTCACAGTTGTCGTCCCGCCGGACAACGTTCAGTATGCCTCCGGCTACAGGGAGACGAACAGAAGACGGAGGAATCCTTCGCCTGTTGAGCTGATCGGGCTACGCCGTCTGACCGGTGGGTGACATCGGCCTGACTCGCCCGCGGGTATCTGCGCGCCGATCGCCCCGCCCTCGCTCGGCGCAGCCGGGCCGCCGTTCGCCGCCGCCCGCGCTCCGGTTGGGCCGAATGGGCCAACACTGAGTAGAGACCGGTCTGGAGGTGGAGGCCGGCTTGGGTCAAAGGGGTGAAGGCGATGAACGGTTTGCTCGACGACAAGGCCGTCGTCGTGACCGGGGCGGGACGGGGCCTCGGCGAGGCGTTCGCGGTGCACGTCGCGAGGGCGGGCGGGGCCGTCGTGGTCAACGACATCGACGCCGAACTGGCCGAACGGACGACGGAGAACATCCGCCGGTTCGGCGGGAGGGCGGTCGCCAGCGGGCACAGCGTCGCGGATCCGGAGCAGGCACAGGAGATCGTCGACCTGTGCCTCGCCGAATTCGGCGCGATCGATGGCCTGGTCAACAACGCGGGCCTGAACTACGAGGCGCTGCCGTGGGAGGACGACGTCGAACAGGCCCGCGAACTGATCGAAGTGAACGTCCTCGGCGTCATGTACACCGGGCTCGCCGCGATCAAGGCGATGGTGGCGCGAGGCAAGCCGGGCTCGATCGTGAACATCTCGTCGGGTGCGTCGCTCGGGCAGCGCAAGCTCGGCGTGTACGCCGCCAGCAAGGGCGCCGTCGCTTCGCTGACCTACTCGTGGGCGCTCGACCTGGAGGAGAGCGGGATCCGGGTGAACGCGGTCTGCCCGCTCGCGCACACCCGGATGGTGTGGAAATCCGAGCGGTCGCTGCGGGCCTGCCCGCCGGACCGGACGCCGTCGCGGATCGCGCCGGTCGTGCTCTTCCTGCTCGGCTCCGGATCCGACGGCATCACCGGGCAGATGATCCGCTGCAACGGACCGCAGCTGCACGTAATGGGGCAGCCGTTCCTCAAGCAGCCCATCCTCGAGCGGCCGGTGTGGGACACCGAGACCGTGCAGCGCGCCTTCGACGAGGTCTTCAGTGCGCACCTGGAGAACTACGGCCTCGAAAAGCGTGTCCCGCCCCGGCTGCGCAAATGGACCGAGTCGACGCGGACCGCCTGATCACGCGGGTCGCGAGGGCCAACACGCGTGATCAGCTGGACGACTCGCGTGATCAGACGGACGACACGGCCGTGTCGTCCGTCCAGTCACGCGTGTCGTCCGTTCAAGCACGCGAGTCGTCCGTCCGATCACGAGTGTCGTCCGGATTAGCCGATCACGAACGGCAGCTTCGCGGCCAGGTCGCCGAGTGCGGCCTTCTCGGCGTCCGTCGGCTGACGGCGGCCGGTGCCGACCAGCAGCGCGTCCGTGTCGGAGAACGACGCCGGAAACGTTTCGCCGGTGCGCTGCTCCAGGATCTGCCGCGTCCGGGCGAGGCTGTCGGCGGCGGGGCCGTCGAGGTGCGGGAGATACGCGACCAGATCGAGGTGGTGCAGCGTCCACTCCAGGACGTACGCGGAGAGGAAGTCGCCCGCGGTCAGGACGATGTCGCGGGTGGCGACCCGCGTCGCCAGGTCGGCGAGGCCGGCGGCCCGGCCCGCGGCGGAACCGACGTCGTCGAGGTGGAACTTGAGGAGCCGCGGCTCCTGGTAGGCGGCGGCGAGGCGCACGATCAGCGCGTCGAGGTCGTCCTCGCCGGTGGGCGGCTTGTCGGCGAGCTCCCAATAGGTGACCGCGTCACGCGTGGGTTCCGTCTCGGCGGGAGTGGCGAGGGTGATCAGGACGTCCTGGGCGTCGATCACCAGGTGACACACCAGGTCCCGTACCAGCCAGCCGGCGCAGCCGGACGGCTTGGCGAAGTCTTCGTCGGGGGTTTCGGCGACAGCGGCGAGGAGCGCCGCCCACGAGCGGGAGAAGAGATCCACGGCGGCAAGTTAGCAGCGGTCGCTTGCCGATCGCGACTCCTTTCGTCCCGTGCTCGAAGACGTGATTCGCGTGCTTGAAGCCGTAACTCACGTGCTTGGAGGCGTAACTCGCGAGTTACGCCTCCAGACACGCGAGTTACGCCTCCAATCACGAGTGTTACGGCTCAGGAACCGGCGGCGGGGGCGGGTTCCGGAGCGGAGGCCGCGTACAGATCCGTGATCGTCGGCGCGTAGCGGTCGTTGATGACCCGCCGCTTCAGCTTCAAGGTCGGGGTGACCTCGCCGCTTTCCGGCGTCCACGCCTTGGGGATCACGTGGTACCGCTTGATCTGCTCGATCCTGGCCAGCCGCGCGTTCGCCGCCTCGACGGCCTTGTCGATCTCCGCGCGGATCTCCGCGTTGTCGGCGAGCGATTCGCCTTCCGCGAGCTGGATGCCGTTCGCGGTCGCCCAGCCCGGCGCGATCTCGTCGTCGACGACGATCAGCGCCGTGACGTACGGCCGTTTCTCGCCGATCGCGACGGCCTGCCCGATCAGCGGGTGTTCCTTGAGGAGACCTTCGATCTTCGTCGGGGCGATGTTCTTGCCGCTCGAAGTGATGATCAGTTCCTTCTTGCGGTCGGTGATCGTGACGAAGCCGCGTTCGTCGATCGTCCCGATGTCGCCGGTGGCGAGCCAGCCGTCGGCGTCGACGTCCGGTTCGATCGTGCCGTCCGCCTGCAGGTAGCCGAGGAACACGATCGCGCCGCGGACGAGGAGTTCGCCGTCCTCGGCGACCTTCACCTCGATGCCCTCCAGCGGGCGGCCGACCGAACCGGCCTTGAACGCCGACGGTGAGTTCGAGGTGACCGCGCCGGTGGTCTCGGACAGTCCCCAGACCTCCTGGATCTCGACGCCGAGCCCGGCGATGAAGTACAGGACCTCCACCGGCAGCGCGGCGGCACCGCTGGAGGCGACCTCGATCTGGTCGAGGCCCAGCATCGCCCGCACCGGCGCGAGCGCGGCCGCGTCGGTCCGCGCGATCTTCTCGGCGAGTTCCGGCGGCACCTCCTTGCCGTCACTGCGCAGTTTGTAGCCCTGCTGCAGGAGTTCGTTCGCGGCGATCAGGCCGTCGCGCTTCTCTTCCGGCAGCGAGCCGAGCAGGTTCTTGAGGCCTGCCGCCATCTTTTCCCACACCCGCGGTACGCCGAAGAAACTCTTCGGGTGCACCTGGCCGAGCGCGCCGACGACGCCGGTCGGGTCGGCGACGGTGTGCACGTGCCCGGCCCACACGATCGGCATGTAGATCGACAGTTCGCGTTCGGCGATATGCGCGAGCGGCAGGTACGCGATGTTCGTGGCGTGCATCGGGGACTCGTGCAGCCTCTGCACGGCGACCGCCTGGTAGATCGCGTTGCGGTGCGAGAGCACGACACCCTTGGGGTCGCCGGTGGTGCCGGAGGTGTAGATCATCGACAGCGGGTCGTCCGGAGTGATCGTGGACCACGCGGTTTCGAACGCCTGCGGGTCGGCGGCGTGTGCCTCCGCGCCCGCCGCGCGCAGCTCGGCGAACGACAGGAACCGCTTGTCGTCCGGCGGGATCACGGACGCGTCGAGCAGGACGACGTGCCGCAGCGCGGGCAGGTCGTCGAGGACCTGCGACCAGCGGCCGAGTTCGTCGGCACCGGCGAGGACGACGATGCCGGCGGCGCTGTGCCGGGCGACGAACCCGATCTGCTCCGGGCTGAGCGTCGCGTACGCGGTGCAGGGGATCGCGCCGAGATGGGCCGCGGCGAGATCGGCGATCAGGTGGTCCGGGCTGCTCGGCGCCATGATCAGCATCCGGTCGCGGACGCCGAGCCCGAGGCCGGCGAGTCCTCGGGAAACCTCCGCGATGGCGGTGCGGAATTCGGCCCAGTTCAGGGTCGGCTTGCCCTCGATGTCGAGTGACGTGACCGCCGGCAGGTCACCGAACTCCTGGGCGTTGCGGTGAAGCAGGGCGGGGATGGTCTGGCCTTCGATCTGCT
Organism: Amycolatopsis sp. TNS106; assembly: GCF_019330265.1. NCBI lineage: Bacteria > Bacillati > Actinomycetota > Actinomycetes > Pseudonocardiales > Pseudonocardiaceae > Amycolatopsis > Amycolatopsis sp. TNS106. The sequence continues at coordinate 8,035,867 of NZ_CP024972.1, forward strand.
CGGCGACGGTCGGCTGGGTGGTCAACGCTGGCCTCCTCGATGCTGCCTGATCAGGCACACTGTAAGGGCTGTCGGCAGTGCTGGATAGAGAATCGCGGCCACGGTCGTGAGTCGCGAAATGTCCACCTTTTCCGTTTTCACCGCGTCAGTCCCGAACAAGGAGGAGCCTCGACGATGACCGGTCCGGCACGCGAGTTGATCGACGCGGTCCAGGCGGAACTGGCGCCCCGCGACGACGAGAACAGGCTCGTCCCGTTGGTCGAGGCGGGCGAGGCGCCGCGCGAGGTCTTCGCCGCGATCGCCGCGGAGGAGTACCGGATCGTCCGCAGCGACTGGCGCAGTTTCCTCCATCTCGCGTCGCGTTCGCGGGAGGGGCGGGCGCGGGAGTTCTTCGCGGCCTTGGCTTCGGGTGAAGGGCTGGCGCTCGGCAAGCTGGCGGCGCTCGCCGAAGAGCGGCCCGGCTTCGAGCCCCGCGCGGGATGCCAGGCGTACCCGGCGTTCGTCGCCTGGCTCGCGCTCAACGGCGAACCGGCGGACGTCATCGTGGCGATCGTCGCCAACTTCGCCGCCTTCGGCCGGTACTGCGCCGCGATCGCCACCGCGATGCGCGAGCGATACGGCTTCGACGACGAGGCATGTGCCTTCTTCGACTTCTTCGGCACGCCGTCGCCGGAGCTCGAGGCGCTGGCCGTCCAGGCCGTACAGGCCGCGCTCGACGCCGGCGATCTGTCCGAAAAGGACGCCCGGACCCACGCGCGGTTGTTCCAGGCGTACGAGCTGGACTTCTGGAACACACTCGCCGACGATGACCATCGTGACTGATCTCGTAGCCGAGGCCGCGGCGCTGGACGCGACCGATCCCTTGGCGCACAAGCGAAACGAATTCGACCTCGACGCGAGCGTCGCCTATTTCGACGGCAACTCCCTCGGCGCCCCGCCGAAGCACGTGGCCGAACGCGTCGCCGCGGTCGTCCGCGAGCAGTGGGGCGGGCGGCTCATCCGGTCCTGGTCGGAGGGCTGGTGGGAGGCTCCGGTCCGGGTCGGCGAACGGATCGCGCCGCTGGTGGGAGCCGCGCCGGGGCAGCTCGTCGTGGCCGATTCGACCAGCGTGAACCTGTTCAAGGCGCTGGTCGCCGCGACCCGCCTCAACCCCGGTCGTGACGAAATCCTCGTCGACGCGGACACCTTCCCGACCGACGGCTACATCGCCGACGAGGTCGCCCGGCTGACCGGGCGCACGGTGCGCCGGGTCGTCGCCGAGGACATGCCCGCCCAGGTGAGCGAGCGGACGGCCGTCGCGCTGATCAACCACGTCGACTACATCACCGGGCGCGCCCACGACATGGCCGGGCTGACCGCGGCACTGCACCGCGCCGGGGCGCTGGCGCTCTGGGACCTCTGCCACAGCGTCGGCGCGCTGCCCGTCGAACTCGACGCGGCGGGCGTGGACCTCGCCGTCGGCTGCACCTACAAATTCCTCAACGGCGGCCCCGGCTCGCCCGCTTTCCTCTACGTGGCAACGAAGTGGCTGGACAGGTTCGACCAGCCGCTGGCGGGCTGGGCCGGCGACCGCGACCCGTTCGCGATGCGGGGCGCGTACGAGGCGGACGCGGGCATCGCGCGAGGCCGCGCGGGCACACCCGACATCCTTTCGCTGCTGGCGCTGGACGCGGCCCTCGACGTCTGGGACGGCGTGGACCGCGGAGTGCTCAGGAAGAAGGGCCTCGCGCTCGGCGACTTCTTCTTCCGGTGCGCGGACGAGCTCCTGGACGGCGCGACGATCCGTACCCCGCGCGGTGAGGACCGCGGCCACCAGATCTCCGTCGTCGACGACGACGCGGCCAAGACGATGGCGGCCTTGATCGATCGCGGCGTGATCGGCGACTTCCGCCCGCCCAACGTGCTGCGTTTCGGGCTGGCGCCGCTCTACACCACCTACGGTGAGGTGCTTCGCGCCGTGGCGACACTGCGGGAATTTCGATGATTTTCGAAGTGTGCTCACTTCGGCACACTGGGCGTGGTGAGAAGGGTGAAACTCATTCGAGAATGTGTGGCAAAGAGGTGATCGCCTCGCCCCAGTGGGGGAGAACGCGCGATCTTCCGCGAATCCGCTGTTAATCTCGACCTTCGCTCGCCGCGTGTGTGACGTAGGTCCTTCCCCTGTGGCGTAAGGAAAACCCGCGTCGCTCGTCTTACCGGCGAGGCGCGGGACGCGGCGCCGGGAGAGGGAGGGGATCATGTCGTTCACCTATGTCGCCATCGCCGTTTCCGGTGCCGCCTCCGGATTTCTGCTCAACGAATTCGGTGCCCGGTATCCGGTCGAGACCGCTCTCGTCGTGATCCTGATCTGCGGGGTGGTCACCTTGTGCTGGGCGGGCACCCGCCTCCTTCGTGACGCCTCCGGGAGAGTCGAGGCGCTCCTCGACGACGAGCTCGGCAGGCCCGACGAAGATCGTTTCGCCGAATCGCCGGCAATGGGCGGCGGAAATTATCGATTTCGTGGCGCGAAGGGCGTTACGACGGCGTTGCTCCGCGGTGATGTCGTTCGCAAACCGAACGGTATGTGGAGCTCTGATCCGAAAGCGTGAGCGACGTCACGGCGAGTAGTTTTCGCCGGTTTTCCGGCCGGGTCGCGGAGGCCGTGAGGTGTGACTTGATCGAATCCGTAGAGTGACGATCAAGCCGCTGCCTGCGGTAAACCGCCAGGTGATCTACTGGTGAGTCACTTGGCCGGGCACCCCGTCCCACGTGGTGGACTTTCCTGGTCCGGCTGCCTCTTGTCAGCAGGTCACGGCCATACGCGACTACCCTTCGCGTCTGGGCTTGACTCACCCGTTTGGGTCTCCTAGCGTCTTCGCGGGCGGAGCGGACCACGCTGTGTTGATCCGGCTATCGGATCCCGCGGGTAGGAATCCCCGGCGACCCGACACCAAAAACTGCCGGAAGGAAAACGGACCACGGTGAAGCAGATTTCCCTTCGACGAGGCCGCGGCTCTTCGATTCGTTCGCGCGTTCTGACGATCGCGCTCATTCCGAGCATCGCGCTGATGCTGGTCGGTCTGGCGATCGGCGGGTACCTGATCTTCGACGCGGTCAACGGCCGTGACTACGCGCAGCGAATCCGTGACTCGGAAGCGCCTGCTCTCCCCTTCTTCGTCCAGGTGCAGGAAGAGCGGCGCCTGACCCTGCGCGAGCTCGCCGGCGACCGGGCGCAGCACGCGACGCTCGTCGAGCAGCGCGCCAAGACCGACGCCGCCGCACAGGGAGTCGCCGCGCATCTGCAGAAGTTCGTCGGCGACTCGCCGGACAGCGTGCAGCGCAACATCGCGACGCTGAACGGGCTTCTCCAGAAGGCGCCGCAGATCCGGCAGTCGGCCGACTCCGGCCAGCTCCCGCTGCTGGACGCCTTCACCTACTACAACCAGATCCTCGACCAGTTCGTCGAAGGTCTCACCGGGCTGGCGCAGGACGCGCCGAACGCCGAGAACGCTTACCAGCGGATCACCGCGGTCCCGCTGTTCACCGCCATCGACCAGATGCAGCGCGCGAACGCGCTCGCCGCCGCGGCCGTCGCGGGCGGCGGCTTCACCGACGAGACCTACCGCGCCTACGTGACCGAGGTCGGTTCCTATCGCTCGCAGCTGGAGTCGTCGGTCTCGCGGATGATCCCGGACGTCAAGGCGAAGTTCGACCAGCTCGTCGCGAGCGATCCGTGGAAGGCCGTCACGACGGTCGAGAACACCTTCCTGCAGAACAGCAAGGCCACGCTCCCCATCCCCGAGCAGACGTGGCTTCAGGCCGCGCGCGGCGTCAGCGACGCGATGATGCGCGGCTTCGTCGAGCAGAGTGGTACGGCCACGACGCAGGCGGTCGACGACGCCGACCGGACGCTGATCACGTCGGCCATCGCCGCGGCCATCGCGCTGCTGGTGGCGATCGGCGTGTTCGTGGTCGCCCTGCGACTGTCCAACCGGCTCATCGGAAGGCTGGCACGGCTGCGCGAGGACACCCTCGACGTCGCCGAGATCCGGCTGCCCGAACTGGTGGACCGCGTGCGGGCGGGTGAACCCGTCGACCTCGACGACAAGGGTCACTTCCTCGACCACGGCGACGACGAGATCGGCCAGGTCGCCGAGGCCTTCAACAAGGCGCAGCAGACCGCCATCGCGGCCGCCGTCGAAGAGGCGAGGACCCGTGAGGGCACCAAGACGGTGTTCCTCAACATCGCGCACCGCAGCCAGGTCATCGTGCACCGTCAGCTCAAGGTGCTCGACCAGGCCGAGCGCAAGCAGGAGGACCCGGAGCAGCTGGACACACTCTTCCAGCTGGACCACCTCTCCACCCGCGCCCGCCGCAACGCGGAGAACCTGATCATCCTCGGTGGCGGGCAGCCCGGCCGTCAGTGGCGCAAGCCGGTGACGCTGGCCGAGCTGACCCGCGGCGCCTCGGCCGAGACCGAGGACTTCGCCAGGGTGAAGACGGCGAAGATGCCCGCGATGGCGGTGCAGGGCCCGGTCGTCGGCGACCTCGTGCACCTGCTCGCCGAGCTGATCGACAACGCGACCTCCTTCTCGCCGCCGCAATCGCGCGTCGAGCTGCGGGGCAACGTGGTCGGCAAGGGTGTCGTGATCGAGGTCGAGGACCAGGGCCTCGGCATCGAACCCGAGCAGGCCGCCGAGCTGAACGCGATGTTGGCCGATCCGCCGGACTTCGGCATCATGGCCCTGTCAGCCGAGCCACGGCTGGGCCTGTTCGTGGTCGCGCGCCTCGCCGCGCGGCACGGGATCTCCGTGCACCTGCGCGAATCCGCGTACGGCGGCACCAGGGCCATCGTGCTCGTCCGCACCGACCTGCTCGCGCCGGTCCCGTCTGATCAGCCGGAGGACGAGGTGGACCCCGAGAGCACCGAGGTGCCGGAAGCCGCGCCGCTGCTTCCGGGCCGTCGTGCCCGCCACCGCACCGAGATCCCTACGGAGCGGCCCGAACTGCCCGTGCCGATGCCGGTCGCACCCCAGCCGCAGCCTCAGCAGCAGGCCCCGGAGCAGCCCGGTGGCGCGTTGCCGCCGCTGCCCCCGCGCCCGCCGCGAGTGCCTCGGCCGGAGACTCCGCGCCCCGAACCGATCCGCCCCGAGCCCGTGCGTGCCGAGGGACGTCCGCAGCCGGCGCAGCCGCCTGCTTGGCCGCCCGCCGACACCCGGCCGCAGGACGGCCGTCCGCCGCAGACCCGGCGGCCCGGCCCCGAGGCGCCCGGCAGGCCACCGCTGCCGCAGCGCCGCCGCCAGGCGAACCTGGTCCCCCAGCTGATGGAGGACCGGCCCGCCGCCCAGCGCGAGGAGGTCCGCGAGGACACCCCCGAGCTGGCGAGGAACCGGCTCGCCGCGTTCCAGCAGGGCACGCGCCGCGCGCGGGACACCGAACCGACCGACGACTACACCGACCTCGACATGTACGGAGATCGTGACTAGATGGCCAACGCGGGAGTCAGTGAACTCGACTGGTTGCTGGATGACCTGGTCAAGCGTGTCGCCGGTGCCGACAGGGCGGTAGTCCTGTCCTCCGACGGCCTGCTCATCGGACGGTCCGGGAACCTGTCGGAGCAGGACGGCGAGCACCTGTCCGCGGTCGCGTCGGCGTTCCAGAGCCTCGCGCGGGGCACGGGACGGCACTTCGGCGGCGGCAACGTCCGCCAGACCATGGTCGAGATGGACCACGCCTTCCTGTTCGTCACCGCGGCGGGCCGCGGTGCGTGCCTCGCGCTGCTGGCGAAGGAGGACGCGGACATGGGCCTCGTGGCCTACGAGATGAACCTGATGGTCAAACGGGTCGGCGCGGTGCTCACCTCGGCGCCCCGCGCCGCGACTCCCACGTCGCCATGAGCGGGCGGCACGAGTCGTGGTTCGAGGAGGAGGCCGGGCCGCTGGTCCGGTCGTACGCCGTCACGGGCGGGCGCACCCGCTCGGACACGATCGGCCTCGATCTGATCACCCTGGTGGTCGCCATGCGCTCCTCGCAGGAAGTGGCAGGCTTCGAGCCGGAGTACGGGCGGATCCTCAACCTGTGCCAGAGACCGACTTCCGTCGCGGAGGTAGCCGCGCGCATAGACCTGCCGCTGCCGGTGGTGAAGGTACTGCTGAGCGACCTCATCGAGCAGAACCTCGTGCTGTTCCGCACCGCGACCCCGGTCACCGACACCCCCAACAAACACGTACTCCAGGCGGTTCTTGATGGCATCCGGAAACTCTGAGCCCCGGCGATCCTTGACCGCGAACGCGGTCAAGGTCCTCATCGCCGGCGGGTTCGGGGTCGGTAAGACCACGATGGTCGGTTCGGTCAGCGAGGTTCCCCCGCTGCGCACCGAGGAGGTCATCACCGCGGCGTCCGAGGGCGTCGACGACCTCACCGGTGTCGAGAAGAAGACGACCACCACGGTGGCCCTCGACTTCGGCCGCATCACCATCAACCCCGAGCTGATCCTGTACCTGTTCGGCACTCCCGGACAGGACCGGTTCTGGTTCATGTGGGACGAGCTGGCCGAAGGCGCCCTGGGCGCCGTCGTGCTGGCCGACACCCGGCGGCTCGACAGCTGCTTCGCGGCCGTGGACTTCTTCGAGCGCCGCGGCCTGCCGTTCGTCGTCGCCGTCAACTGCTTCGACAACGCCTACCGCTACGGCACCGAGGAGGTCCGGCAGGCGCTCGACGTCGGCATGGACGTCCCGCTGCTGCTGTGCGACGCGCGGGAACGCGAGTCGACGAAGCAGGTGCTGACCGTGCTGATGGAGCACGTGCTGGCGTTGTCCGACCTGGCCGCCGGGTTGCCACAGGGCCGCTGACCGACCTTCATAGCATCGGTGGAAGCTCAGGCCTCGTGCTGCGGTTGGGTGCGGGGCCGAGTCCGTGAAGGCCTCCTTGAGGGACCCAGAGTCCCTCAAGGAGGCCTTCACGGACTTTGCCGACGGGGCGCCGGCAGCTTCAGGACTTGCGGCGGCGGCGGAGCAGGGTGTCCAGGGCGTAGGTGCCCGGGCCCACCACCGCGAACAGCAGGAAGATCCAGGAGTACAGGGCGGCCATCTCGCCCTTGTTCTGCAGGGGTAGCAGCGCGTCGGGCTGGTGTACGACGAAGTACGCGTACGCCATCGTTCCCGAGAGCAGCACCGCGACCGGGCGGGTGAACAGGCCGACGAGGATCAGCAGCGAGCCGACCGTTTCGATCACCCCGGCGTACCAGCCGGGCCAGGTGCCGAACGCCACGGCGGGCTTGTCGAAGAGTCCCATCTTCTGCAGACCGTGGCAGAGGAACAGGAACGAGACCACTACGCGGACGACGGAGAGGGCCAGTCCCTGCCACTTCGGAGCGGTCGGGCCGACCTCGGTGGTCGTGGCGGCGGCTGTCTGGGTCATGACGCATCCTTCCGGCTCAAGGTGGTCTAAACCATTGATGCGATAGAGGATGCCGGATACCCCCATCGGCAGGGAACTTTCTTTCGGGGGGTAATTCCATGGTATGCCCGAATTTATTGACAGCGAATCGACAGGTTCGCGCTCGAAAGGCCCCTTTCCTGGAATGGTTCCAGGAAAGGGGCCTTAATCGCGTTTCGGTCAGCGGCGGCGGCGCAGGGTGTCGAGGGCGTAGGTGCCCGGGCCGATCGCGGCGATCAGCAGGAAGATCCAGCAGTAGAGGGTCGACAGTTCGCCCATGTTCTGCAGCGGCAGCAGGCCTTCCGGGGCGTGCACGGTGAAGTAGGCGTACGCCATCACGCCGGAAAGGAGCACCGCGACCGGGCGGGTGAACAGGCCGACCAGCACGAACGCGGCGCCGACGAGTTCGATCACGCTGCCGTACCAGCCGGGCCAGGAGCCGAGTTCGACCGAGCCGCCCGCGCCGTCGACGCCACCGAAGAATCCGAATCCCTGCAAACCGTGGCAGAGGAAGAGGAACGAGACGACGATCCGGACGGCGGACTGGATCGCGCCCTGGGCCTTGGCGGCACGCGGGGTGGTGGCGGTGGTCTGGGCGGGGGCGGTGGTCTGCGTCATGGTTCCGGTCCTTCCGGGAGAGTCTGTCGGGCGGCTTCTGACAACGCGTCGGACGGGCGCGGCGCGAATCGACATCCGGGCGGAAACTTTTTTCGCGGGCCGGTCACATCACCCGATCGGAGCAAGGCCAGACTGGACGGCATGGCGGGTAAGACGAGTGCCGGGATCCTGCTCTTCCGCAGGCCGGGCGAGGTGACCGAGGTGCTGCTCGGGCATATGGGCGGGCCGTTCTGGGCGAAGAAGGACGCGGGCGGCTGGTCGGTGCCCAAGGGCGAGTACGAGCCGGACGAGACGCCGGAGGCCGCGGCGCGGCGCGAGTTCGAGGAGGAACTGGGGTTGCCGGCGCCGGAGGGGGAGTACCTCCCGCTCGGCGTGGTGAAGCAGTCCGGCGGCAAGGTCGTGACGGTCTGGGCGGTGGAGGGCGACCTCGACCCGGCTCAGGTCGTGCCCGGCACCTTCGAGATGGAATGGCCGCCGCGGTCGGGCCGGACGCAGGAGTTCCCGGAGGTCGACAGGGTCGGCTGGTTCACGCTGGCCGAAGCGGAGGAGAAGTTGCTCAAGGGGCAGCGCCCGTTCCTCGTCCGGCTGGGCGAACTGCTCAACGGTTGAGTAACTCGCCGAGTGGTTTGTCGGCCAGTGAGCCGAGGACGAGATCGGCGTGGTCGAAGTTCAGCACCGCGGTGATCTCGTTCGGCACGGCGACGCACTCCAGCCCGGCGGCCTTGGCCGCGGTGACGCCGTGCGGCGAGTCCTCGAACGCGATCGCCTCGCTCGCGGGCAGGTCCAGCGCGGCGAGCGCGGCCAGATAGAGGTCGGGGCTCGGCTTCGCCTCGTGGAGGTCGCCGGTGAGGACGGCCTCGAAGGCGTCCGCGAGGCCCAGCCGGTTCAGGTGCGTGGTGACCCAGTCGCCGGTCGAACTGGACGCGATGGCCAGCCGCAGGCCGTGCTCCTTCGCGTCTTCGAGGTACTCCTGGACGCCGGGACGCGGCCCCACCGATTCCAGCAGCTCGATGACCCTGGCACGGACGCCGGTGCGGACCGCGACCCGGTCCAGGTTCTCGTCGTTCTTCTCCAGCAGTTCGAACATCGCGACGGCGGTGTTCTGCGTGCCGATCACGGTGTGCCAGACGTCGAGGGGGAGCTCGCCGCCGCGGGCGCGGAAGGTCTCCTGCCAAGCCACGAGGACGGCCGCCTCGGTGTCGACCAGCGTCCCGTCGAAATCGAAGATCAATGCGCCGGTCATGGGACGAGTCTACGTCTTGACTCACTGAGTGGCACGGATTACCGTACGCATTCGTTAGGAAACTTACCAAACGAACATGTGTACTCGAAGTGAACGCCGCGCACCCGTCCCTCTCAACCCGCCGCCACGGATTCCCGGGGAGATCGATGTGAAGGCCCGAACCCGACTACTGCCACTAGGCGCGGCCGCCATTCTGTTGCCGACGCTGCTCAGCGGTAACGCCCAAGCCGCTGATGTCCTTCTGTCCCAAGGTAAAGCCGTCCTGGTCTCCTCGGTGGAGTCCTCCTCCTACGGCGGTCCGCTCGCCGTCGACGGCAAGAGCACCACCCGCTGGGCGAGCACGGAAGGCGTCGACCCGCAGTTCATCCGCATCGACCTCGGCGGCCCCTCGGCCATCAACCGGGTCAAGCTGAACTGGGAAGCCGCGTACGCCACCGCGTACCGGCTGGAAGTCTCCAACGACGGCTCGGCGTGGACCCCGATCAAGTCCGTCACCAACGGCAACGGCGGGACCGACGACCTCACCGGACTGGCCGCGCGCGGCCGGTACCTGCGCCTCGTCGGCACGAAACGCGCCACCGGCTACGGCTACTCCCTTTGGGAGATGCAGGTTTACGGGACGTCGGACTCCTCCGGCGACACGCAGGCGCCCACCGCGCCGACGAACCTCAAGGCGGGTTCGGTCACCGCGTCCACTGTGGACTTGACGTGGACCGGCTCGACGGACAACGTCGGCGTCAGCGGCTACGAGGTGCTGCGGAACGGGCAGGTCGTCGGCACGACCGAGACCGCGTCGTACACCGACAGCGGGCTGAGCGCGTCGACCGCGTACACGTACACCGTCCGCGCGAAGGACGCCGCCGGCAACACCTCGGCGGCCAGCAACCAGATCCAGGCGACCACCCAGGCGGGCGGTTCGTCGTTCGTCCTCGCCGCCTCCGGTGACATCGCCGAACAGTGCACCGCTTCGTCGTCTTCGTGCATCCACCCGAAGACGGCCGCGCTGGTCGGCCAGATGAATCCGGCCGCGGTCATCACCATGGGCGACAACCAGTACGACGACGCCCATATCGAGGACTTCACGAAGTACTTCGACAAGACCTGGGGCAAGTACAAGAACATCATGCACCCGGTCCCCGGCAACCACGAGACCTACGACCACACCCCGCTCGGTGCCTACAAGCAGTACTTCGGCAAGATCGCGACGCCGAACGGAAAGACCTACTACAGCTGGGAAATGGGCAACTGGCACTTCGTCGCCATCGACAGCACGGAGTTCTCGCCCGGCCTGGCCGCGAACGCGATCAGCGACGAGCAGCTGAATTGGATCAAGCAGGACCTGAAGAACAACACCAAGCCCTGTGTCGCCGCGTACTACCACCACCCGCGCTACACCTCGGGTGACCACGGCGACAACAGCAAGATGGCCACCCTCTGGGAGACCCTGGTCCAGAACAAGGTCGACCTGGTGCTCAACGGGCACGACCACCACTACGAGCGGTTCCATCCGCAGAACGCCGCCGGCGCCAAGGACCCCGCGGGTCCGGTGCAGATCATCGGCGGCGGTGGCGGGGCGAGCCTGTACCCGGTCAAGACCGAGCACCCGGCCACGGCGAAGGCGATCTCGACCTACGGCGTGCTCAAGCTGAACATGTCGGACAACGCCTTCTCGACCCAGCTGATCGGTCTGGACGGCAAGACCATCGACTCCTCTCCCACCTACACCTGCCACTGATCCCCGTGAGGAGGTGCCGGGTCGCGATCCGGCACCTCCTCACGGCGCTGGAGGTCTCCTGTGTACATAGCCACCAGTAGAGGAGCGGACGCCGCGGCGGATGTCCCGAAGAGCGGCGTGAAACGGGCCGTCACCGGGAACGTCGTCGCGCTCGGCCTGGTCAGCCTGGTCACCGACATCTCGTCGGAGATGGTGACCGCGGTACTGCCGCTCTACCTCGTCCTCGGTCTCGGCCTCAGCCCCCTGCAGTTCGGCGTGCTCGACGGCCTCTACTCCGGTGTCACCGCCGTCGTCCGGCTCGTCGGCGGGCATCTCGCGGACCGGTGGCAGCGGCTCAAGGCGGTCGCCTGCTTCGGTTACGGCCTCTCCGCGCTGGGCAAGATCGGCCTGATGATGGCGGGTTCGTCCACCGTCGCGATCGGCGCGGTCCTCGCCGCCGACCGCACCGGCAAAGGCGTCCGGACCGCGCCGCGGGACGCGCTGATCACCTTGAGCAGCGAGCCGGAACACCTCGGCCGCGCGTTCGGTGTGCACCGCGCGATGGACACCTTCGGCGCGTTCCTCGGCCCGCTGGTCGCGATGGCCGTGCTGTGGCTCAGCCTCGGCAGCTACGACTCGGTGTTCTTCACGAGCTTCTGCATCGCCGCGATCGGCGTGATCATCCTGGTGGTGCTGGTCAAGGACCACCAGCCCAAACCGCGGGCCGAACGCCCCAAGGTCTCCTTGCGCGAGACCGCCGGCCTGATCCGGCAGGCGTCGTTCCGCCGGATCTGCGTCTGGGCGGCGCTGCTGGGCCTGGTCACCCTCAGCGACTCGTTCCTCTACCTCGTGCTGCAGCGCCGCTGGGAACTCGGCGCGGTCTTCTTTCCGTTGCTGCCGCTGGGAACCGCCGGCGTGTACCTGCTGCTCGCCGTTCCGTTCGGCAGGCTTTCGGACCGGATCGGCCGCTGGAAGGTGTTCCTCGGCGGGCACGTCGCGCTGGTCGTCGCGCTGCTGGCGCTGCTCGGGCCGGTGGACGGCGGCATCCTCGCGGTGCTGGCGCTCGTGCTGCACGGTGTCTTCTACGCGGCCACCGACGGTGTGCTGATGGCCGCCGCCGGGCCGCTGCTGCCCGAGCACCAGCGGGCGAGCGGGCTGGCGCTGGTGCAGACCGGGCAGGCGACCACGCGGATGCTCGCGTCCGTCCTTTTCGGACTCGCCTGGACCACCTGGGATCTGCACGCCGCGGTCTTGGTCGCCGCGGGCGCGCTGGCCGTGGTGGTGGTCGCGGCGGCCGTGCTCCGTCCTTTGCGGACCTACGCATGAAGGCGCGGATCCTCGGCGTGGTGGCGGCGGTCGTCGTCCTGATCGCGGCGGCCGTCGGCTACGGTGTCCTCTCCCGGGACCGCGGACCGGACGTCAACTCCGTCGCCGTCGTGTCCGGGCAACCGATTTCGGTGCAGGCCAAGGGACAGCTGCTGTTCCGCAACACCGCCGAAGGCCCGGACTTCGGCCATCTCGCGACCGTCCCGGCCGACCGGCCCGGCGAGCCGAGGAAGGTGTCCGGCCTCAGCTGCGACCGGTTCGCCGCCTCGGCGGGGACCGCGCTGTGCCTGGCCGCGCAGCCGGGGGTGCTGCCGCCGATGACCGACGTCATCGTGCTGGACAAGGACCTCACGGAGATCCGCCGGATCGAACTGCCCGGCACCCCCAGCCGCGGCCGGGTCTCCCCGGACGGGAAGCTCGCTTACTGGACGCTGTTCGTCAACGGGGATTCCTACGCGGAGACCGGGTTTTCGACCAGGGCGGGGATCTTCGACCTGACCTCCGGGAAACTGATGAAGAGCATCGAGGAGATGGGGCTCCTGCTCGACGGCAAGCCGTACTACTCGTCCGACGTGAACTACTGGGGCATCACCTTCACCCCGGACGGCAAGCGCTTCTACGCGACGGTGGGGACGAAGGGGAAGACGTACCTGGTCGAGGCGGACTACGAAAAACTCGTCGCGAGGATGATCCGGGAGAACGTCGAATGCCCGTCGCTCTCACCGGACGGGAAGCGGATCGCCTTCAAGAAGAAGGTTTCCGCCGATCCCTCGGCGCCGTGGCGGCTCGCCGTCCTCGAGCTGGCGTCCGGGAAGGAGACCATGCTGGCCGAGACGCGCAGCGTGGACGACCAGGCGACCTGGCTCGACGACCGGACCGTGGCGTACGGCGTGGACTCGGCGATCTGGGCGGTTCCGGCGGACGGGAGCGGGGTGGCCCGGGTGGTGGTCGAGCAGGGTAGTTCGCCGGCGGGTGTGTAGCGGGTCTCGTGAGTGGTGAGGACGGTTCTAACCGTCCTTACCACTCACGAGACCCATCGCTTCCGCTTGCTCGCGGAACACGTCGTAGGCGGCCTTCCCGAACAGGACGAACCGCACCAGCTCCACCGAGCACGACCCGGCCGAGAGTGTGGTCATCACCGTCTCGAGGGCGATCTCCGCCGCGGATTCGACCGGCCACCGGTAGATCCCGGTCGAGATCGCGGGGAACGCCACGGTGCGCGCGCCGAGGTCGGCGGCCACGTGCAGTGAGTTGCGGTGGCAGGCGGCCAGCAAAGCCGAGCGGTCTTCGGAGTCGGACCACACCGGCCCCACGGTGTGCACCACCCAGCGCGCCGGGAGGCGGCCCGCCGTGGTGGCGACCGCCTCTCCGGTCTTCAGTCCCTTGCCGTAGTGCCCCGCGCGCAGGGCGCGGCATTCGGCGAGGATCTCCGGTCCGCCGCGGCGGTGGATCGCGCCGTCCACCCCGCCGCCCCCGAGCAGTGACGAATTCGCGGCGTTGACCACGACGTCGACCTGCTGTTCGGTGAGGTCGCCTTCGACCAGTTCGATCATCGTGATCGCTCCGTCAGTCGGTGAAGTACTCGATCAGTACCGGGGCAACGGCCTTCGGCTTGAGCATATGCGTCTGGCCCTCGATCGTGCGGTACTCGGCGCCGGGCACCGCCTTCGCCAGCGCGGCGACACCGTTGCGGATCCACGCGGGGCTCTTGCCGCCGTCCATGACCAGAGTCGGCACGGAAACGCTCGCCCAGTGCCCCTCGGGCAGCGGGGTGCCGTCGTGCAGACCGTCGAAAAGGGCGGCGTCGTAACGCAGCGTCGGCGCGACCTTCTTCAGCTTCGGCCAGGCAGGCATGAACTGCATCGTGAACACGACCGGAGCCGGGACGCGGACGCCTTCCCGCATGAAGGTCTTGATCGCGGTGCCGGGCTTGCCGGTGGCGATGGCTTTCTCCAGCCGCTCGGCGTAGTCGGCCGGGACCGGCGGGCGGGTGTCGTCGACGACCAGCGGGAACTCGTAGACCGCCAGTTTCGTGATGGGGAGCCCGGCCTTCGCGGCTTCGAGGGCGAGCGCGGCGCCGGACGAGATCCCGTAGACGTGGGCGGTTCCGCCCGCTTCCTTGATCAGCGCGGCGATGTCCTCGACTTCGCGGGCGACGGAGAACGGCGCGGTGTCGCCGCTCTCGCCGCGGCCGCGGCGGTCGTAGGTGTAGACGGTGAAGTGCGGGGCCAGTTCGGCGGCCAGCGGCGTGGCCGGGCCGAACTCGCGGTGGCACATCGCGCCGTCGACCAGGATGACGGCGGGGCCGGAGCCGGTGCGGGTGTAGGCGATGGTGGTGCCGTCTTGCGAGGTCACGGTGCTCATGGCGGGAATTCTCCTCGGGTGGTCTAGCGAGCGGAACGGAGGATGACGGCGGTGACCCAGCCCCAGGCCAGCATCACGGTGGCCCAGAAGGCGAGCATCACGGGGGCGTTCGCGTTGCCGGAGCTGATCCCGGCGAAGGAGGCGAAGAACGCGATGCCGGTGGCGCGGGAGTAGACGGCCCAGCCGCGGTGTCCTTCGCGGGAGAAGCGGCTCGCGAACACGAAGGTCGCGACGATCAGCGAAAGGAAGCCGATCGAACCGGCGGCCATGTGCAGGACGCCCGCGGTGCTGATGGTGCCCGGGCCGGTGCCGGCGGGGAAGCCGTTGCCGGGGTCGGCCTTGAAGACCGCGGCGAAGAGCATGCTGACGCCGAAGACCCCCAGCAGCCGTGGCCCCCACGTGCTGCCTCTGCCCGGTTCGAGCGTCCGGCTCAGGCCGATCGCTCCGGCGATCACCAGGACCCCGGAGACCAGGAAGTTCGTCACCTGGATCCAGCCCGCGTCGCCGTTGCTCAGCATGCTCGCCGGGTGCTTCGTCAGGTCGAAGCCGTCGCGGACGGCGGCCTGGACGAGCGTGGTCAGGAAGTACAGCGGGCCCGAGACGGCGCCACAGGCGAGCAGGGCGCGGGCCGGGAGCGCGACGTGGATGCGGCTGGCGGTGATGGTCATCGGTTCTGCCTTTCGGGGCGCTGGGTGCGTTGGGACCACCTTCGCTCCGAAAGCCTCGATTGTCAAGACAAAAAAATTTGTCGGTAATGCCTGGCGGACACCGCGTGGTGTCGCAACGGGGTGACTACTTGCCGTTTCGCAAGGTCAGGAGGGTGATTTCGCTGGGCGCGAAGACGCGCAGCGGCGGTCCCCAGAAACCGGTGCCGCGGCTCGTGTAGAGCTGAGTGCGCTCGCCGTGGCGCGAAAGACCGGCCAGTACGGGCTGATCGAGCCGCACCAGGAGGTGGAACGGCCAGATCTGGCCGCCGTGGGTGTGCCCGGAGATCTGGAGATCGATACCGGCCTCGATGGCCTGCTTGACCTGCTTCGGCTGGTGGGCGAGCAGGACGACCGGAGTGCTCGCGGGGACGCCGTCGAGCGCGGCGGGAAGGTCGGGGCCGTGACCGGGCAGGCCGGAGGCGGTGCCGGTCGGGTCGTCGATCCCGGCGAAGACGAGCGTGTCCCCGCCTCGGCGGACCTTCGCGTGCCGGTTGTGCAGCGTGTCCCAGCCGAGGTCGCGCATGTGGTCGAGCCAGGCCTGCGCTTCGCCGAAGTACTCGTGGTTGCCGGTGATGTAGAACTTGCCGAGTTTCGCCCGCACCTTCCCGAGCGGCGCTACCTGCTCCCGGCGTTTCGCGACGGAACCGTCGGCGAGGTCACCCGCATGGGCGACGACGTCCGCGTCGAGTTCGTTCACCACCTCGACGACCTTCTCCGACCATTTCGCCCGGTTCAGCGGGCCGAAATGGGTGTCGGTGATGATCGCGAAGCGGAGGCCGTCGAGTCCCGCGCCGAGGCGGGGCAGCACGACATCGAGTTCCTTGAGCCTCGGCACGCGCCGGGCCTCGAACATCCCGTACGCCGCCAGCACCGCGAAGGCGACCAGGACGACGCCGGACACGATTCCCGCCGCACTGTCCACTCCGGACACGGCGAGGACGAGACGCAGCACGTTTCCGAGTATCGACAAGGAGAACAGCAGCCAGATCAGCCCGAGGGAGAGGTCGCCGATCTTCGCCGCGAGATCACGCTGCCACGGGCCGTGGCCGAGGATCATGCACACGGGGACGGCGACCGCGGCGGCGGCGAACACGATCGTGCCGAGGACTTCGAGCGCGGCCGGGAACTCGGGGGAACCGACGATCGTCCACCACGGCACTCCGAACAGGAGGGCGAGAACGGCGATCAGCGCGGCGACGCGGATAAGGATGCGGGGCATGATGGCGGCCAGACTAACAGACCATTGGTCTCTACCGCCGTCTTCGCTGAGGGCGTCTCAGGTACGTAGCCGGGCGTACGCGCGGCGTCGCTTCACGGCCGACGCTTCTCGCCCTGGCGTGATCAGGGGGACGACACGCGTCATCAGGTGGACGACACGCGTGACTGGATGGACGACACGACCGTGGCCGTGGCTCTGCCGCGTGCCGTCCGTCCAGTCACGCGTGATCGCCATCGCGCTCATCACTCAAGACAGCGCGCTACCGGCCCACGTAAGCGCGAAGGTGCTGTGCCGTGAGCGTGTCACCGGAGGCGACCAGATCGGCCGGAGTCCCCGTGAACACCACCTGACCCCCGTCCGAACCGGCACCCGGTCCGAGATCCACGATCCAGTCCGCGTGCGCCATCACCGCCTGGTGATGTTCGATCACGACCACCGTGTTCCCGTCGTCGACGAGCCGGTCCAGCAGGCCCAGCAACTGATCGACGTCGGCGAGGTGCAGCCCGGTGGTCGGTTCGTCGAGGACGTACGTCGCCGACTTCTCCGCCATCCGGATGGCGAGTTTGATCCGCTGCCGTTCCCCGCCGGACAGCGTCGTGAGCGGCTGCCCGAGTCCGAGGTAGCCGAGGCCGACATCGGAAAGCCGGTCCAGGATCGTCCGCGCCTGCCCCGAGGGGAAGAACTCGCGCGCCTCGGCGACCGGCATCGCGAGGACTTCGCTGATGTCCTTGCCCCGCAGCTTGTACGTCAGCACTTCCGCGGTGAACCGCTTGCCTTCGCACTCCTCGCAGACCGTCGCCACGCCTGCCATCATCGCCAGGTCGGTGTAGATCAGCCCGATGCCCTTGCATTTCGGGCAAGCGCCTTCGGAGTTCGCGCTGAACAGGGCCGCCTTGACGCCGTTGGCCTTGGCGAACGCGGTGCGGATCGGGTCGAGCAGGCCGGTGTAGGTCGCCGGGTTGCTGCGCCGCGAGCCGCGGATGGCCGACTGGTCGAGCACCACCACGTCGTCCCTTGTGGACAGTGAGCCGTGGATGAGCGAGCTCTTGCCCGAACCGGCGACACCGGTGACCACGGTCAGCACCCCGAGCGGGATGTCCACGTCGACCCCGCGCAGGTTGTGCCGGGTCGCGTTCCGGATCTCGATCTGCCCGCGTGCCGTGCGGACGTCGGTGCGCAGCCGCGCCCGGTGGTCGAGGTGCCGTCCGGTCAGCGTGCCGGACGCGCGCAGTCCGGCGACGTCGCCGGTGTAACAGATCTGCCCGCCGTTCGGCCCGGCGCCGGGACCGAGGTCGACGACGTGGTCGGCGATCTCGATCGTCTCCGGTTTGTGCTCGACGACGAGCACCGTGTTCCCCTTGTCCTTCAGGAGAAGCAGAAGACCGTTCATGCGCTGGATGTCGTGCGGGTGCAGCCCGACGGTCGGCTCGTCGAACACGTAGGTGACGTCGGTGAGGCTGGAACCCAGGTGCCGCACCATCTTCACGCGCTGCGCCTCGCCGCCCGAAAGCGTCCCGGACTCACGGTCGAGGCTCAGATAGCCGAGGCCGATCTCCACGAGCGAGTCGAGGGTGCCGCGCAGGGTCTGCATCAGCGGCCCCACCGACGGATCGTCGATCTTGCGGAGGAAATCGGCCAGTTCGTCGATCTGCATCGACGAGCAGTCGGCGATGTTCAGCCCCTCGATCTTCGAGGACAACGCCGCCTGGTTGAGCCGCGCGCCTTCGCACGCCGGGCACTGCCGGAAGGTGATCGCCCGGTCCACGAAGGCCCGGATGTGCGGCTGCGTCGCTTCCTTGTCCTTCGACAGGAACAACCGCTGCACCTTCACTAGCAGGCCTTCGTAGTTGGTGTTGATCCCGCCGAGCTTCATCTTGGTGGCGGGTTTGTGCATGAAGTCTTCCCACTGCTGGGGGGTGTAGTCCTTCAGCTTGACCGCGGGATCGACGAAGCCGGACTCCGCCAGCCCCTTCCAGTACCAGCCGCCGGGGGCGAAGTTCGGGACGGTGATCGCCCCTTCGTTCAGCGAAAGCTCTTTGTCGACGAGCTGGTCGACATCGATGCTGGAGACCTTCCCCAGCCCCTCGCATTCGGGGCACATCCCCTCGGGAAGGTTGAAGCTGAACGCACCCGACGTGCCCACGTGCGGGGTTCCCAGCCTGCTGAAGACGATCCGCAGCATCGTGTGCGCGTCGGTCGCGGTGCCGACGGTGGATCGCGAGTTGGCCACCATCCGCTCCTGGTCGACGACGATCGCGGCGCTCAGGTTCCGCAGCGCGTCCACGTCCGGCCGTCCGACCGGGGCCATGAAGGACTGGATGAACGCGGTGTAGGTCTCGTTGATCAGCCGCTGCGACTCCGCGGCGATGGTGCCGAACACCAAGGACGACTTGCCCGAGCCCGAGACACCGGTGAAGACGGTGAGACGGCGTTTGGGGATGTCGACCGAGACGTCGGCGAGGTTGTTCTCTCTGGCTCCGCGCACCTGGATCATGTCGTGGCTGTCGGCGGCCGAAGGCATGGCTCTCCCCTGGTTGGAACTCTTTAGCCTGTAAAGTGAGGGTAGCAGACGTTAGTTTATGCTGTAAGGAGTTGGCAAGTGGTCGTCTACGCGGCGCAGGGAGATCCTCGGCGGTCGATGGCGCTGCTGTGGCGGACCGGGTCGCCGGACGCCGAGCGGCCCGGCCCCAAACCGGGGCTTTCGGTGGAGCTGATCGTCGAAACCGCCATCGCCATCGCGGACGCCGAAGGCATGGCGGGCCTTTCGATGCGGGCGGTCGGGGACCGGCTCGGCCGCACGGCCATGGCGCTCTACACCTATGTCCCGAGCAAGAGCGAACTCGTCGACCTCATGTACGACACGGCGCTCGCCGAGCTGCCGGCCACTTACGACGGAGACGGCTGGCGGGCCGACGCCGCGCGCTGGGCCGAGGATCTCTGGGACTTCTACCTGCGGCACCCCTGGGTCCTTCAGGTCTCGCAGGCGCGGCCGGTGCTCGGGCCGAACGAGTACGTCGTCCTGGAGGCGCTGGTGAAGATCCTGCGCCGGACCGGATTGCGGCCGACGGCGCTGCGGCGGCTGGTCAGCGCGCTGTACTCGTGCGTGCGCGAGCCCGCCAGGACGGCTTCGGAGGCGCGGCTGGCCGAAAAGGTGACAGGGCAGCCCGACGACGAGTGGTGGCACGCGCGCTCCGCGCATCTGAAGGAGGTCTCGCCGGACTTCGCCGAGCGTTTCCCGACGCTGACCTGGATGGAGAGCGAGCACGCGTTCCGGATGGAGGACGAGACGGTGTCCTATCTGGAACAGGAGGCGAGGGAGGCCTTCGAGTTCTCGCTGGCCGTTCTCCTGGACGGAATCGAAGTGGCGACGAAAGCGGAGTAGTCTTCTCCGCATGCCCTCCGATTTCGCCTTGAAGACCATGAACGCCGTCCACCGCGTCATCCAGAAGGTCAGCGGCGGCCGTGCCGGCTGGCAGGTCGCCGGGATGACCGTCCTGGAACTGACCACCATCGGCCGCAAATCCGGCCAGCCGCGCACCGTGCTGCTGACTTCGCCGCTGCGCGAGGGCGACGCGTACGTCATCGTCGCCTCGCGTGGTGGCGACGACCAGCACCCGGCGTGGTTCCTCAATCTCCGCGACAACCCCGACGTCCAGGTGACCCTCAAGGGTGAGAGCGCGAAAGCGATGGTCGCGAGCGTGGCCGACGCCGAGCAGCGCGCCCGCCTGTGGCCCAAGATCACCGCGGACTTCAAGAACTACGCGCAGTACCAGACCAAGACCGAACGGGAGATCCCCGTCGTCCTGCTGAGCCCGAAGGTGTAGCCCTCGCATCCCCCGCACGGGCCGGGTACATCGGCCCTACCGGCGAGTCGGCAAGCCGGGGACCGTGGACCTCGACGAACCACACCACGAGAACGCGGGGATGCCGATGTCCGACTCCTTGGGTCTCGAGACGCTCGGGCGCGAGCAGTGCCTGGCCCTGCTCGCGCGCGCCGGGCTGGGCCGGGTGGTGTTCACCTCGCGGGCCATGCCGGCGATCCAGCCCGCGCGGTTCGCGCTCCACCACGGCGCGATCGTGGTCCGGACGCCGTCGCAAAGCGCGTTGTTCGCCGGGATACTCGACAGTGTGGTGGCGTTCGCCGTCGACGAGTTCGCCAAGGACCTCGGGACGGGCTGGTTCGTCACCGTCGTCGGCCGTGCCGCCGAGGTGCGTGATCCGATCGTGATCGCCGAGCTCGAAACCCTGCCGCTGGGCTGCTGGACTGGCCAAACGGACGCCCGGTACCTCCGCATCCCGATCGAATCGGTGACCGGACGAAGGATCCTCGGCGCTTGCAGTAACGAAGCACTGTCCGTGATCGACGCACCAGATGAGCGATCCGGGCGCGTCTGTCATTCCTGACCCCACTGCCCGGGGAGTTACTCCGGGACGGTGACGCCAGTGCGGCGGGTGAGTGCGGCGAGCGACGCCAAAGCGCCCAGGATTCTGGACGCGGTGGCCGGGATCGCCCACGATCTCAGCCTCTCCGACGTCCTGCGGCGGATGGTCGAATCCGCCTGCGAGCTGACCGGCGCACCGTACGGGGCGTTGAGCGTGCTCGATTCCGGCGAATTCATCCGCTTCGGCGACGCTTGGGAACGGCCGCCGTCCGAGGACGAGTCCCGGATCGTGCCGATCCGGATGCGCGGCCGCATCTTCGGGATGCTGTACCTCGCCCGCAAACCGGACGGTGCGGAGTTCACCGAAGCCGAGGACGACCTGCTCGTCGCGCTCACCGCGGCGGCCGGTGTGGTGATCGAGAACGCCGCGCTGTTCGAGCAGGTGCAGCGGCGCGAACGCTGGCTCGAAGCCTCCTACCACGTCACCGGCGCGCTCCTGGCCGACCAGGATCTGACCGCGACCCTGCGCCTGATCGCCGAGCGTGCCCGCGTCGTCGCCGGCGGTTCGGCGGGTGCGGTCGCCCGGCCGCGCGGTGACGGGATGCTGGTCTTCGAGATCGTCGAGCCGCCGGGGCCGGACGCCGACCGGATCGCCGGCGTCACCGTGCCGACCGAGGGCACCGCGACCGGACTGGCGTACACGAGCGGCAAACCCGTCGTGGTGCGGGAGTACGGCGACAAGGTGATCGAGCACCAGGGCGGACGCGGCGTCACGATGCCCGCGATGATCAAGGACCTCGACTCCACCGTCGCCGTCCCGCTGATCGCCGGCGAGGAGAAACTCGGTGTCCTCCTGGTGGCGAAGTTCCGCGACAAGACCCCGTTCTCCGCCTACGACGTCCAGCTCGCCGAGACCTTCGCCGGGCACGCCGCGCTCGCGGTCGAGTTCGCCCGCGCGCAGCAGGACAGGCAGCGCCTCGCCGTCTTCGAAGACCGTGACCGGATCGCCCGGGACCTGCACGACCTGGTGATCCAGCGGCTGTTCGCGATCGGGCTCGGCCTGGAGGGGCTCGGCAGGCTCGCGGGCGAACCCGCCGTCGCCGACCGCGTGACCGGCTTCGCGCACGAGATCGACCGCACCATCCGCGAGATCCGCAACAGCATCTTCTCCCTGCAGGAACCGGCGGAAGCGCAGGGCAGCCTCCGGTCGGAGCTGCTGCGTGTCGCGCTGGACGCGGGCTGCGCGTCGGAGCCCCGGGTCGGCTTCGACGGGCCGCTCGACTCGGCCGTGCCGGACACGGTCCGCTCGGATCTCATCGCGACCCTGCGCGAAGCACTGTCCAATGTGGTCAGACATGCCGAGGCGACGGCGGTCTCGGTCGACGTCTCCGTGGACCGGGACGGCCGGTGGCTGAAACTTTCGGTGGTGGACGACGGCGTCGGCATGCCCGCCGAACCCGGCCACCGCAGCGGCGTGGCGAACCTGGCCGAACGCGCGGCCCGCTGGAACGGCACGTTCGCCGTCGAAGCGGCGCCGGAAGGCGGGACGAAGCTCGACTGGTCGGTGGAGCTGCCGGCCCGACAGGGGAGTGTGCGATGACGATTTCGGTGTTCCTGCTGGACGATCACGAACTCGTCCGCACCGGGCTGAAGACGGTCTTCGAAGCCGAAGACGATCTCACGGTGGTCGGCGAAGCGTCCACGGCCGCCGAGGCGTACGTGCGGATCCCCGCGGTCAAACCGCAGGTCGCGGTGCTCGACGTCCGCCTGCCGGACGGCGAGGGGGTCAGCGTCTGCCGGGAGATCAGGGCGTCCGTCGACCCGCCGCCCGCCTGCCTGATGCTGACGTCCTATTCGGATGACGACGCGTTGTTCGGCGCGATCATGGCCGGCGCGGCCGGGTACATGCTCAAGCAGGTCTCCGGCGGCGCGCTCGTCAAGGCCGTCCGCACCGTCGCCGCCGGCGGATCGCTCCTGGACAGCACGCTGACGGCGTCGGTGATGAACCGGCTGCGCGGGGAGAGCGAACTCCCGGACCCGCGGTACGAACAGCTGAGCCCGCAGGAGCGGCGGGTGCTCGACCACATCGCCGACGGGCTGACCAACCGCCAGATCGCGGAAAAGCTGTACCTGGCGGAGAAGACGGTGAAGAACTACGTGTCGTCCCTGCTGCACAAGCTCGGTTTCGAACGCCGCACCGCCGCCGCCGTCTACGCCACGCAACGCCGCAAGCCCACCGTCTAGAAGATCGCGAACCCGCCGGCGAAATCGGGGTTCTCGCGCAGTACCCGGCGCAGTTCGTTGAGAGCCCGGTGCTGGGTGACGCGGACCGCGCCCGCGCTCGCCATGCCCAGCGCCCCGGCGGTCTCCTCGGCGCTGTACCCGTGGATCACGCGCAGCACCAGCACGTCACGCTGTTTGGCCGAAAGGACGTCGAACAGCCGCGACAACCGGCGGCGGCGATCGGCCCTCTCGACCTCCTCGAACGTCGGGTTCCACGGTCCGTCCTGGTCGGGCTCGGGATCGGGCACCGGCGCGGACGGGTCGCGGGCGAGGTTGCGGCGGACGTCGGCGACCTTGTGCGCAGCGATTCCGAAGACGTACGGCAGGAAGCTGTTGTCCTGGTAGCTGTAGCGCGGCAAGGCGACGAGGACGGCCATCAGGACCTCCTGCGCGCAGTCCTCGGCGTTGGAGACGCCGCGGACCGTCCCGCCCAGCCTGCCCACGCAGTAGCGGAACACGATCGGCCGGAGGAGCGTCAGCAGGCTCTCGATCGCCCGCCGGTCACCGCTGATCGCCGCGCGGATCAGTTCGCCGTCCGGCTCCCCCGGGCGGGGCACGTAGGTCGGGCGCACCGCTTCGGCCACGGTCATCACGCCGGATCGGCCGTTCTCGGCGCGTCCCTGTGCGTTCCCATCGTCCCCACCTCCCGAAAGCCCCCAGCCCTCTTTGGCCCCTCCGACGTTACGGAGCGCGCCCGCGCGTCACACCGGTAAAGCAGCCCGGAGTAGTCGGGTCTTTCGGCCCTGGTGTCCCCGGGGTATGGACTTTCGCCGAATTGGTCTAGACAATTAGCCCAGCGCGGCGGCAGGCCGCCCTTCCACGGAGGAATCGCGATGAGGCGTTCCAGATCCTTGTCATTTCTGGCCGTTTTGGTGCTTGTCTTCACCGGCCTGGTCACCGGTGGCGGCACCGCGAGCGCGGCCAACCTGCTCCTCAATCCCGGTTTCGAGGCGGGTTCGACGTCCGGCTGGTCCTGCGCGGCGGGCGCGACCGTGACCACACCGGTCCGTTCGGGCGGTTACGCCGTTTCGGTCACGCCCGGCTCGACGATCGGGAAATGCGCACAGACGGTATCCGTCCAGCCGAACACGACCTACGCGGTGTCCGCCTGGGTGAACGGGAACCCGGTGTACCTCGGGGTCACCGGCGGGCCGTCGACCTGGACCGCGGCGACCTCCTACACGCAGCTGTCACTTTCGTTCACGACGTCGGCCACGCAGACGACGGCGGAGGTGTACGTCCACGGCTGGTACGGGTCCGGCACCTACTACGCGGACGACATCAGCCTCGACGGGCCCGGCGGTGGCACCCCCGGCGCGCCGCCCGCACCGGGGAATCCGGCCGTGGGCACGGTGACGAACTCGTCGATAGCGCTCTCGTGGGGCGCCTCGGCGGGGGCGGTGACCGGCTATCGCGTATACGAGGCAGGCAAGGTCGTCGCGACGGTGACCGGGACTTCGGCGACGCTCTCGGGGCTGACGGCCTGTTCGTCGCACAGCTATTCGGTGGCCGCCTACAACAGCGCGGGCGAGTCGCCGAAGAGCACCGAGGTGGGCGCCACGACTTCCGGCTGCGTCGACTCCGGCCTGCCGAAGCACGCGCTGATCGGCTACCTGCACGCGAGTTTCGCCAACGGCTCCGGCTACACACGGATGGCCGACGTCCCGGCGGCGTGGGACATCATCAACCTCGCCTTCGGTGAACCGACCTCGGTGACCTCCGGTGACATCCGCTTCACGCGCTGCCCGGTCGCGGAATGCCCGACCGTGGAAAGCGACGCGGACTTCATCGCCGCGATCCGCGCTAAGCAGGCTCAGGGCAAGAAGGTCCTGATCTCCATCGGTGGCCAGAACGGACAGGTCCAGCTGACCACGACCGCGGCTCGGGACGCTTTCGTGAGTTCGGTGTCCGCGATCATCGACCGGTACGGGCTGAACGGGCTCGACATCGACTTCGAGGGGCACTCGCTGTACCTCAACTCCGGTGACAACGACTTCCGCAATCCGACCACGCCGGTGATCGTCAACCTCATCTCGGCGCTGAAGACGTTGAAGGCCCGCTATGGTGCGGGATTCGTGCTGACGATGGCGCCGGAGACGTTCTTCGTGCAGACCGGGTATCAGTATTACGGCGGCCTCGGCGGCGCCGACAACCGGACGGGCTCGTACCTGCCGGTGATCCACGCGATGCGGGACGCGCTGACCGTGCTGCACGTCCAGGACTACAACTCCGGGCCGGTGATGGGGCTGGACAACCAGTACCACTTCATGGGCGGCGCGGACTTCCACATCGCGATGACCGACATGATCAAGGCGGGCTTCACGGTGTCCTCGACCGGATTCCGGTTCCCGGGGCTGCGTGAGGACCAGATCGCGTTCGGCCTGCCCGCCGCGGTGAGCGCGGGTAACGGGCACACCGCGCCGGCGGCCGTGCATGCGGCGCTGAACTGCCTGGTGAAGAACTCCGGCTGCGGGTCGTATTCCTTGCGTGGCGGCGCTTCGCCCGCGTTGCGCGGGCTGATGACGTGGTCGATCAACTGGGACCGGTACTACGGATGGGAGTTCCAGAACGCGCACGAACCGTTCCTGAACGCCCTGCCCTGAGCGCTCCCGGCTTTTCGCGAGCGGGCGACTTTCCGTGAAGGCCTCCTTGAGGGACCCAGAGTCCCTCAAGGAGGCCTTCACGGACCGGGGCTGAGTACTCCGGTGACCATTGTGGTCACTGAGGCGTTCCGCAAGTACGTGAAGGCCCCCTTCTCTGCGCTAGACGCAGTGAAGGGGGCCTTCACGTACTTGCCGCGACCTCCCGCAATTAGTCATCTGGTTGCGAGAGAAAGGAGCGGGCCCGCACCGTGCAGCATCGGTGCGGGCCCGCGGTTCGAAGGGGACGTCAGAAGGCCGCGGTGATCCGCGTGAAGTCCCAGTCGTTCTGCGCGATGCCACTGCAGTTCTCGGCGACCCCGCCGTTCGGGCAGCCGCGGTCACGGTTGGCCGACCAGAACGCGAGCCTGGCGATCTTGTTGGTCTTGGACCAGTCGGTGATCCGCGTCCAGGTGTCGAGACTCGTCAGTTCCCGCTGATCCGAAAGACCGTTCATGCCGCTGATGCCGAGGTGGCCGTACGCTGTGGCGTCGTTCCACCCGAAGGTCGACTTCAGCTTGTCCCGCAAGCCGTTCGCCGCCCGGATGGTGTTGCCGTACATGTCCGCGCCACCACCGAAGTCGAACGGCATGATCGTGTAGACGTCGATCCCGGCGCTCAGTGCCTTCGACTGGTCGATGAGCCGGTTGCCCCAGGAGTTCGGGCCGCTGGTCGTCGTGCCGAAGGTCAGGATGGTCTGGATACCGGGGTTGTTCGCCTTCACGATCTTCAGCGCGTTCAGGACGCGGTCCTGCACGACCGCGTTCTCGAACTCGTCGGTGTTCTCGATGTCGATGTCGATCGCCTTGAGGCCGTAGGCGTCGATCACCTTCTGGTAGGCCCCGGCGAGCGCTTCCGGCGTCGAGCAGTTCGGGCCGAGCTTGTTGCCGCTCCACCCGCCGAAGGACGGCACGATCTGCCCGCCCGCGGCCTTGATCTGCGCGATCGCGTTCGCGTCGACGCCGCCCTGCAGCGGACGGCTGCCGTCCCAGGCGGGATTGCACCCACCGGAGGAAAGGATGAACGCCATCGTGAACCACTTGATCCCGGTCGCGTTCATCACCGTCTGCGGGTTCGGCGGGCTGCCCCAGCCCATGTACAGATACGGCGCGCCACGGCCGCCGGGCGGTGGGGTGCTCGTGGTCGTCGTCGGGGAGGTCGTGGTCGTGCTGGTGGGCGTGGTCGGCGTCGTGGTCGGGCCGCCACCGCCCGGATCGCAGGAACCACCGTTGATCTTGCAGTTCGCCGGGGCGACGTAGCCCCCGGAGTACTTGACGTTGAACCCGAAACTGGTGGAGCCACCGTTGGAAAGGTTGCCGTTCCAGGTGTTCTTCACCGTCACGTGCTGCCCGGAGACCGAGTAGCTGCCGTCCCACAGTGAAGCGATCGAGTGTCCCGCGGGGAGGTCGAATTCGACCGTCCAGGTGGGAAGGCTCGATCCGGAGTTGTTGCTGATCGTGTACTTGCCTTCCCAGCCCGAGCCCCAATCGGAACCCTTGCTGAAGGCGGCGCCGACGCCGCCGGCCGCGGAGGCCGGCGCGATCACGAGGACCGCGCCGGCCGTTGCGGCAGCGGCGGCCAGGCCGACGGCCTGGATCCAAGTCCGCTTGCCCACTGTCGAACCTCTCAGTTCAGGCCGTTGCGCATGGCCGTGACGAGTTCACCGTTGGTGGTGTCACCACTGAGCTCCCAGAAGAACGCGCCGCCGAGACCCTGGTTCTTGGTCCAGCCCATCTTTCCGTTGATGGTCGCGGGAGTGTCGTAGCTCCACCAGTTGTTGCCGCACTTCGCGTACGCGGTGCCCGCG
The DNA here is from genome assembly GCF_019330265.1 of Amycolatopsis sp. TNS106. NCBI lineage: Bacteria > Bacillati > Actinomycetota > Actinomycetes > Pseudonocardiales > Pseudonocardiaceae > Amycolatopsis > Amycolatopsis sp. TNS106. The sequence continues at coordinate 8,063,585 of NZ_CP024972.1, forward strand.
ATGGTGCCGGTCGACGGGCAGCTGTTCTTGAGGATCTTGTAGTCCTCGATGCCCGCCTCGTAGGTGCCCGGTGCCGCGCCGGTCGCGGTGCCGCCCGGGGCGTCCTGGGTGACGCCGGTCCAGCCTCGGCCGTAGAAACCGATACCCAGCAACAGTTTGCTCGCCGGGACGCCCTTGGCCTTGAGCTTCTGGATGGCGTCGTCGGAGGTGAAGCCCTGCTGCGGGATGCCGGGGTACGAGGTCAGCGGCGAGTGCGGTGCCGTCGGACCCTGCGCCGCCCAAGCGCCGAAGAAGTCGTACGTCATGACGTTGTACCAGTCGAAGTACGCCGACGCGGGGCCGTAGTCGGCGGCGTCGATCTTGCCGCCGCTACTGGCGTCGGCGGTGATCGCGGCGGTGACCAGGAACGAGGAGCCGAACTTGGTGCGCAGCGCCTGTGCGACGTTCTTGATCGCGGCGGGACCGCTGGTGTCACAGGTCAGGCCACAGGCGTTCGGGTACTCCCAGTCGATGTCGATACCGTCGAAGACGTCGGCCCACCGCGGGTCCTTGATCAGCTTGTAGCAGGATTCCGCGAACGCGGCCGGGTTCTTCGACGCCTGGCCGAAGCCGCCGGACCAGGTCCAGCCGCCGAACGACCACAGCACCTTCAGGCCCGGGTACATCTTCTTCAGCTTGCGCAGCTGGTTGAAGTTACCGCGCAGCGAGCCCGCGTCCCACGAGTCCGCGACACCGTCCACACTGGACCCGGCGTCGTAGAACTTGTCGTAGTCGGCGTAGGTGTCGTCGTTCGCGGTGCAGGAACCGTTGGTGACGTTGCCGAACGCGTAGTTGATATGCGTCAGCTTGGCCGCGGAACCGGAAGTGTGAATGTTCTTCACGTGATAGTTGCGGCCGTAGACGCCCCACTGCACGAAGTAGCCGAGGTTCTTCTTCGCGCCCGGGTTCGGGTTCGAAGTCGTGGTGGTCGGCGGATTGCTCGTGCTGGTCGACGTCGGGGGATTGGACGTCGTGGTGGTCGGCGTGGTCGGCGTCGTGGTCGGGTTACCGCCGCCCGGGTCGCACGAGCCGCCGTTGATCTTGCAGTTGGCGGGCGCGGTGTAGGCGCCGGAGTACTTGACGTTGAAGCCGAAGCTGGTGGAGCCACCGTTGGAAAGGTTGCCGTTCCAGGTGTTCTTGACGGTCACGTGCTGGCCGGAGACGGTGTAGCTGCCGTCCCACAGCGAAGCGATCGAGTGCCCCGCCGCGAGGTCGAACTCGAGGGTCCAGTTGGTCAGGCTCGATCCCGAGTTGTTGGTGATCGTGTACTTGCCTTCCCAGCCGGAGCCCCAGTCCGACCCCTTGGTCAGGGTGGCTCCGACGCCACCGGCCGCGTTCGCCGGCACGGTCACCAGACCGACCGCCAGCGCCGCCACGGCCGTGAACAGGCCGACCAGATGCCATCTTTTTCTCGACATTTCACTCCTTACAACCCGGTGCAGGGAAATGATCTTGGAGATGATTTCGTCAAAGGGAAATCAGCGACATCGCGTTGCCGCGGCCGGAGCCGGGCAGGCGGGGATGCGTCTTCATCGACCACCTCCATGCGGAACGCTTTGTTGCGGGAGACGGTACGTGGTCTGGACCAATATGGGAAGCATCACTACGTAGAGTGGTGATTTTCCTGCGAACGGCCTAATACGTTCGACAGCGTTAACCGTTCACTGGTTCGGTGCCGGTCACCGACGGAATTCGTCCATTTCGCCGAGCCGGGCGATATTCGCGGATTCGTCGGGGTCGGGCAGGACACCGGAAAGGAACACCTCGGTGATTTCGACGGCCACGTCGGGGGCCAGCCGTTTGAGGCTCAGCGCCAGCACGTTGGCGTCGTTCCATTTGCGCGCGCCGGCGGCGATCCAGGTGTCCCAGGCCAGCGCCGCGCGGACGCCGGGGACCTTGTTGGCCGCGATGGCCGTCCCCGTCCCGGTCCAGCACATCACCACGCCGAAATCGGCTTCGCCTTCCGCGACCGCCCTGCCCACCGCCGCGCCGAGTTCCGGCCAGACGTCCGACGTCGCCGGGCGGACCACCTCGTGGCCCGCCTCGGCGAGATACGCCTGGACGGCGTCCGTCGTGGCGTTGCGGTCGTCGGCGGCGAAGGCGATCCTCATGTCCGGATCGTAACGCCGCGTCGACCGGTGGCGAACCGGAAGTCATGGGAGGATCGCGGCGTGGACCCGTCTGCGGAGGAGCACCAGGTCCAGCGTGACCAGGAGATCGCACGGACACGGATTCTCGACACCGCCGCCCGCCTCGTCGGCGAGGCAGGCTTCGCCCGGCTCAAGATCGGCATGATCTGCGCCAGGACCGGTTACCCCAGCGGCGTCGTCTACCAGTTGTTCGGCTCGAAGGAGACGCTGGTCCAGCGGCTCGTCGAGTTCGCCGCGGAGAAGTTCGCCGACGTCTTCGGCGCCGCCGTCGCCACCCGGACCGGCGGGCTGGCCCCGAGCCCGATGGACATGCTGCGGGCCCTGCTGGACGTCTTCTTCGAGCTGCTCACCGACATGCCGCCGCTGAACCGGGCGTTCGTGGTGCTCTGGACGGACGCGACCGTCGGTGATCCGGCGGTGCGGTCGGCGATGACCGAGGCCGACCGCCGGTACCGGTTCGCCATCGCGCAGACCGTCGCCGCCGGGATCGCGGACGGCTCCATCACCGGCGTCCGCGACCCCGACGCGTACGCGGCGGCGCTGGTCGGGCAACTGCGGGGGATCGCCGTGGCCGCGATCATCGACCCCGGCGGCATCGATCTGCGTGCCGTCCGCGCGGAGATGGAGTACGCGGTGGACAGGCTCGCCTAAACCTTGGTCAGCGCGGCCGCGCCGAAGGAGACACTGAACCGTTCACACCAGATGGTCACGCTCGAATAGCGCGCCAGATCGGTGCCGGCGGGCAGCGTGTAGTTCTGGCTTCCCTTGTTGCCCTTGAGTTTCCCGGCGCTCACGTACGCGCCGTCGTCGAACACGAACCAGCCGCCCTTGCCGGGGATGACCGGCGCGTCGGTGAGCCAGACCCGCAGATCCGGTCCGTTGCTCGTGTCCAGGTTCTCCAGGCGCAGCACCAGTGATCCGTCGGCCGCGCGCAGGATCCGGACGTCACCACTGGTCGTGTGCTCGTGGCTGATCAAGGCGCCGGTGGCCACGACCGAGGGCTCTTTCGGGGCGGGCGTGGCACTTCCCGAAGGCTGGGCCGTCGGTTGAGCCGAGGGCTGGACGACGACGGGCGCGGCCTCCTGGACCGTTTCGTTCACCCAGAGCTTCCACGGCTGGAACCAATAGAGGCCCGCGGCGGCCGCCACCACCAGTCCGACCGCCACCACGACGAGCACCCGCTTGCGTTTCATGGGGGACATTCAAGCGTACGAACCGTCCGGATCGCCCGGTTCGGGCGATTACCGAACTCTTACAGTGCCGATCGGGCGGGGTCACGGCTGGGTTTCGGTGCCTTGACCCCGGTCACGCCGCTTGACACGATTGCCGATCTGAAAAGGGCATATCGGACGGAGGCCCCTCGATGGGTTCGGCGATGTTTTCCATCCTCCTGCCGGTAGCGCTGGCACTCGTCATGTTCGGGCTGGGCCTGACCCTGACCGTCGGCGACTTCACGCGGGTGCTGAAGTATCCGAAGGCCGCCGTCATCGCACTGGTGTGCCAGATGATCGTGCTGCCCGTGATCTGCCTCGGCCTGATCCTGGCGTTCGGTCTCGGAGGTGTGCTCGCGGTCGGCATGATGCTGCTCGTCGCCTCGCCCGGCGGGACCTCGGCGAACCTGTTCAGTCATCTCGCCGGCGGCGACGTCGCCCTCAACGTGACCCTCACGGCGATCAACTCCGTGCTGGCCGTGTTCACCCTGCCGCTGGTGGTCGGCCTGTCGATGACCGGATTCCTCGACGGCAGTGCCTCTGTCGGGCTCCAGCCCGCGAAATTCGTGCAGGTGTTCGCGATCGTGCTGATCCCGGTCGTGATCGGGATGGCGGTGCGGCACCGGTTCACCGACTGGGCGGAGCGGATGCGCAAACCGGTCAAGATCGGCTCCGCCGTCGTGCTCGTCCTGGTGATCGCGGCCGCGATCGCGCAGGAATTCCGGACGCTGGTGGACAACATCTGGACACTCGGGCCGGTGGCGCTGGCGCTTTCCGTGCTCAGCCTCGCGATCGGGTACTACGTGCCGCGACTGTTCCGGGTGGACCGCGGGCAGTCGATCGCGTCCGCCATGGAGATCGGCGTCCACAATGCCACCCTCGCGATCGCGGTGGCGATCTCCGTGCTCGGTGACAAGGCGATGGCCGTGCCGGCCGGGATCTACGGCGTGCTCATGTTCTTCCCCGCCGGGATCGCGGCGTTCCTGTTGTCCCGCAGCCGGGAGAGCGCGCCGGTCTGAGCTACTTTGGGGGAGTGTCTCGTGCCCCCATCGGTGAGTTCCTCGACGTGAACGGCGTCGCCGTCCATGTCCGGCAGGACGGTGCCGGGCCGCCGTTGGTACTGCTGCACGGGTATTGCGGGTCGGTGCACTGGTTCGACAGGCTCACCGTCGGCCTGGCCGCGCGGCATCGGGTGATCCGGGTGGATCTGCTGGGACACGGGTGCACCGGCGGTTCTTCGGGTTTCGACGCGGCGTCGCAGGCGCGGATGGTGGCCGCCGTCCTCGATTCACTGGGCGTCGAGGACGTCTTGGTCGCCGGTCACTCCTTCGGCGCGGACGTCGCGGTGGCGCTGGCCGCGATCTCCCCGCGAGTCGGTTCGCTGGTGCTGATCGGACAGGCGCCGGACTACAGCTACGCGTCCTTCCCGCCGGGCAGCGCGGTGTTGCTGCCGATGGTCGGCGCGCTCGTGCGGATGGTCGCCCATCGCCGATGGGTCCGGTTCGCTTCCCGGTTCCGCCGGACAGGCTGGTTCGACGATCCCTTGCGGGACTTGGCCGATCACGCCGTCACCGCGCCGGCGATGGCCCGGGTGGTTCTCGTGGACCGGGCGAGAGTGCTGGCCGCGCGTCCGCTGGACGAGCAGCTGGCGGATTTGGCGTTGCCGTGCCTGGTGATTCTCGGGCGACGGGACCGTTTTTACGACTGCGACAAGACTTTCGCGCGGTACTCGGCGGTCGGGGCTCGCGTGGAGATCGTGGAGGGCGCCGGGCATTCGCCGTTCTTGGAGCGGCCGGGCGAGGTCGCTCGGTTGCTTCGGGAGTTCAGCGGCTCGTGAGTGGTAAGGACGGTTCTAACCGTCCTTACCACTCACGAGGCCGTCCTCAGGACCAGCGCGCGCTGGCGTCCCCGATCGCCTGATCCAGCATCGCCAGCCCTTCCGACAGTTCGTCCTCGGTCGCGGTCAGCGGGGGAGCGATCCGGAAGACCCCGCCCATGCCCGGCAACTGCACGATGTTCATGTGGAGCCCCAGTTCGAGGCAACGCCGGGTGACCAGCGCGCCGAGTTCGTCGGAGCTGCGTTTCGTGGCCCGGTCGACGACGAGTTCCACGCCGACCAGCAGGCCCCGTCCGCGGATGTCGCCGACGACGGGATGACGCGCGGCGAGGTCGTCGAGGCCCCGGCGGAGGAAGGCGCCCAGTTCGGTGGCGCGTTCGTCGAGCCGGTCACGGGTGAGGACGTCGAGCACCGTGTTCCCGACGGCCGCCACCAGCGGGTCCGCGACGTGCGTGGTGAAGAACAGGTAGCCGCGGTCGTGCGCTTCCTGCTCGATCTCGGCGCTCGTGATCACCGCCGCGAGCGGGAGGCCGGCGCCCAGCGTCTTGGACAGCGTGAGGATGTCGGGGACGACGCCGTCGCGTTCGAAGGCGTACCAGTTCCCCGTACGGCACAAGCCCGTCTGTGCCTCGTCGAGGATCAGCAGCATCCCGCGTTCGCGGCACTTCTCCTGGAGGGCGGCGAAATAGCCCACCGGCGGCTCGATGATCCCGCCCGAGCTGAGAATCGGCTCGACGATGCACGCCGCGAGGCTGCCGACGGACTGGGCGTCGATCATCTCGAACCCGAAGTCGAGTTGCCGCTTCCAGTCCAGTTCCCCTTCCGGGGTGAGGAAATCCGGTCGATAGGCGTTCGGCGCGGGAATGGCGAAGTTGCCGGGCGCGGTCGGCCCGTAGCCCTTGCGGCCCGCGCTGTAGGTCGCGTTCGCCGCCGCTTGCGTCATCCCGTGCCACGACCGGGCGAACGACACGATCTCGTGTTTCCCGGTGACGAGTTTCGCCATCCGGATCGCGGCCTCGTTCGACTCCGCACCGGTGGTCAGCAGCAGCGCCTTTTCCAGCGGTGACGGCAAGGTCTCGGCCAGCCGTCGCGCGAGATCGACGACGGGGCGGCTCAGCATCCCGCTGAACAGGTGGTCGAGCGAGCCGATCTGCCGCCGCACGGTCTCGACGATCTCGGGATGGGAATGCCCGAGGATCGCGCTCATCTGCCCGGAGGTGAAGTCGAGGATCCGCCGCCCGGATTCGGTGAACAGGTAGCTGCCGGCGGCGTGGTCGATGATCTCGCGGGTGAAATCGCCGGCCCCGGCGTAGCGCACGAGGTGCCGGTCGGCGTCGGCCCAGAAACGGTCGGTGGTGGACAGGTCGGTGATCGGAGCAGCCATGTCCCGACGGTAAGCCGCCTCCGAGCGACACGTCCATCTCACGATTCCGGCTGTGCTGTTCGGCTGATCCGTACAACAATGGTGTCCATGCTCAACCCCTGGAGGCTCGCCCTGCTGAGCAGGCTGGACACGCTCGGCACCGTCCGCGCGGTCGCGAAAGCGGCCAACCTGAGCGCGTCGAGCGTGTCCCAGCAGCTCACGGTCCTCGAAGCCGAGACGCGGACGCGGCTGCTGGAGCGCACCGGCCGCCGCGTCCGGCTGACCCCGGCCGGGCGGATGCTGGCCCGCCGCGCGAGGGAGATCCTCGACCACATGGACACCGTCGAGGCCGAATTGCGCGGTCTTGGTGAGGGACCGGCGGGGCTCGTCCGCCTCGGGGCATTCCAGAGTTCGATCCACACCATCGCCGTTCCCGCGGTGAACCGGCTGGCCCGCTCGCATCCGCGCCTGCAGATCGAACTGCTCGAACTCGAACCGCACGTCAGCATGCCCGCGCTCCGCGTCGGTGACGCCGACGTCATCATCACCACCACGGACTTCGTCGAGCAGCCGCTGGGGCCCGACGTCGAACTAGTGCCGCTCGCGACCGATCCGATCGTGCTCGTCGTCCCGCCCGGACATCAGGCGGCCGGTCGCGGCCCCGCCGACCTCGCCGCCTACGCGAGCGAGCCCTGGGCGTTCGACGTCCCCCAGTCGTACATGGCGAACCTCGCTACCCGGCTCTGCCGCGAAGCCGGTTTCGAGCCGCGCGTGATCGCCCGGTTCAGCAACTACATGATGACCCTGCAGCACGTCGAGGCCGGGCTTTCGATCGCGCTCCTGCCCGGCCTCGCCGTCGACCGGCGCTACCGCGTCGCCACCCGTGAGCTCGCGACGCCGGTCGACCGCTCCATCACCGCGGCGATCAGGCGCGGGTCCGCGCCACGCGCCGCTGTCGACCTGGTTCTCGAGGCGATCCGGAGTCATCCGGAACTGCCGCTGTGAACCCGTGCCGCCGCGCCACCAGCACCACGGCCAGCGTCGGCACGAGCAGCACCAGGACGCTCCAGGGGAACGACTCCGCGCCGAAGCCGTCGAGGAGGACGCCACCGGCGATCCCGCCGCCCGCCATCGCCGCGTTCCACAGGGTGACCAGCATGGCCTGCGCGATGTCCGCCGCGCCGCCCTTGTCGCCCGCCTGCGCGGCGGCGGTCTGCACCAGCGTCGGAACGCCGCCCCAGCCGAGCCCCCACAGCGTCACGGCGACGTAGACGAGCGCCGGATTTTCGCCGAGCAGCGCCAAAATCGTCGCTCCGGCGGCGACGAGAAGGGTGCCCGCGACGGTCAGCGGACGCAGCCGCCGGTCGATGAAGAGCCCGACGAACCAGATGCTGACCATCGACGCCAGCCCGAACACCAGCAGGATCCGATCGACCGAGCCGCCCATCGACACGTGTTCGAGGAAGGTGGCGATGTAGGTGTAGAGGATGTTGTGGGCCAGGACGAACGTCAGCGTCACGAACAGGACCGCGGCCACGCCGGGCACGGCGAGGGTCCTGCGCACCGGGAGCCTGCCGCCCTTGTCCTGCCCGGGGAAATCGGGCACGGCCAGCGTGATCCAGCCGAGCAGGGCGAGCGCGAGCACCGACATGAGCGAGAACGTCACCTGCCAGCCGAAGTGGCCACCCAGGAAGGTGCCGGCGGGGATGCCGAGCGAGAGCGCGAGCGGGATGCCGGTCATCACGACGGCGATCGCCTTGCCCCGCACCGGTTCCGGCGCCAGCCGCCGGGCGTAACCGGCCAGCAGTGCCCAGACCACGCCCGCCGCGATCCCGGCGACGAACCGCGCGCCGAGGGTCAGGGGATAGTTCGTGGACAGCGCCGTGACCGTGTTGGCGACGGCGAAACCGGCGACTCCGGTCAGGAGCAGGCGTTTGCGGCGCCAGCCCGCGGTCGCGGCGGACAGGGGGATCGCGGTGAGCGCGGTGCCGATCGCGTACACCGTCACCAGTTGCCCGGTCGCCGCTTCGCCGACGCCGAGCCCGGCACTCATCGCGGGCAGCACCCCCGCGGGCAGGGCTTCGGTGAGGACGGTGACGAACGCCGCCGTGGTCAGCGCGAGCAAGGCGCCGAGTGGGAGTTTCGCAGTCATGCTCCGTATGCTCGAACCATCACATAGATGTGAAGGTCAAGTCGGCCGGGGTGAGGTGGCGCACATGCGGATCGGGGAGCTGGCGGAGCGGACGGGGACGTCGCGCCGTCTGCTGCGGTACTACGAGGAGCAGGGTCTCATCGTCTCGGAGCGGCTGCCCAACGGCTACCGCGACTACGCCGAGTCGTCGGTCGACCGGGTCATCCAGGTCCGCGGCCTGCTCGACGCCGGGCTGCCGACCAGGATCATCAAGCAGATCCTGCCGTGCCTGGACAAACCCCGGCAGATCTATTTCCCGGACGCGACCCCGGAGATGCTCGAAACGCTGGAGGCCGAGCGCGACCGGATGACCAGGCGGGCCGAATGCCTGCTCCGCAACCGGGACGCCATCACCGAGTACCTCGACGCCGTCCGCGCCTACGACCCGGCGTCCTGAGCCGGAAGGACTTTCCTCGCACGGTCTTGACAGTACGAGAAAGCGCTTTCAGGATGTGGGTAGGAAAGCGCTTTCAAAGGAGAACGGATGACCACGCGGAAACTCGGCGTCGTGATGAACGGCGTCACCGGGCGGATGGGCTATCGGCAGCACCTGGTGCGCTCGGTCCTGGCGATCAGGGAGGCCGGCGGGGTCGAGCTGGCCGACGGTTCGCGGGTCCAGCTGGAGCCGGTCCTGGTGGGGCGCAACGCGGACAAGCTCGAAGAGATCGCCACCCGGCACGGCCTGACCCGCTGGACCACCGACCTCGACGCCGCGCTCGGCGACGACGACCTCCCGCTGTACTTCGACGCGCAGCTGACCGCGGTCCGCGAGAAGTCGATCGTCCGTGCCATCGACGCCGGCAAGCACATCTACACCGAGAAGCCGGTGGCCGAGTCGGTCGAAGGCGCGCTCGCCCTGGCACGGCACGCCGAGGCGGCCGGGGTCAAGAACGGCGTCGTCCACGACAAGCTGTACCTGCCCGGCCTGCTCAAGCTGAAGCGCCTGATGGACAGCGGCTTCTTCGGCCAGGTGCTGTCCGTGCGCGGCGAGTTCGGCTACTGGGTGTTCGAGGGCGACTGGCAGTCGGCGCAGCGACCCAGCTGGAACTACCGCGCCGAAGACGGCGGCGGCATCGTCGTCGACATGTTCTGTCACTGGAACTACGTGCTGGAGAACCTCTTCGGCGCCGTCGACGCGGTGACCGCGAAGGCCGTCACACACATCCCGGAGCGCGTCGACGAGAAGGGCGAGCGGTACACCGCGACGGCCGACGACTCCGCGTACGCGATCTTCGAGCTCGAAGGCGGGATCATCGCCCAGCTCAACTCGTCCTGGTGCGTGCGGGTCCACCGCGACGAACTGGTCGAGTTCCAGGTCGACGGCACCAAGGGCAGCGCCGTCGCGGGCCTGCACAAATGCGTCATCCAGCCGAGGGAGGCCACGCCGAAGCCGGTGTGGAACCCCGACCTCGCCGAGACGCGGTCGTACCGTTCGCAGTGGCAGGAAGTACCGGACAACGAGGACTTCGGCAACGGTTTCCGCGCCCAGTGGGAGCAGTTCGTCCGCCACGTCGTGGAGGACGCGCCGCATCCCTACGACTTCATGGCGGGCGTGCGCGGCATCCGGCTCGCGGAAGCAGGCCTGGAGTCCTCGCGCGAGAACCGCCGGGTCTCGCTGGCCTAACGGCCGAAAACCGCTCCCGGGTCTTCCGCGATCAGCACCGAGATCTCCCGGATCTTGCGGTTCGTGTGCTGCGACGCCTCGGTGAGCCAGCGAAAGGCCTCCTCGGCGTTCAGCTCCAGACGTGCCATCACGATTCCCTTCGCGGTGGCGATGGCGTCCCTGGTCTCCAACGCGGCGACCAGGGTCTCCGCCTGCCGTTCGGCGGCGGCCCAGCGGGACGCGGTCAGGATGATCGCCGAGATCGCCGAGGTGAACATCGCGACCAGTGCCGCCTCGACCGGGTCGAAGGCGTTCTCCTGGTAGCTCCAGACGTTGAGCGCGCCGGACAGCGGCTCGGTTTCGCGCCGCCTGAAATGGGACTCGTCCGGGACGAACAACGGGCAGGCCAGCGCGGTCCGCACGCCGAGCAGGTCCGCGGTGGCGGCGAAGTCCGGCCAGCGCGCGGCCGCGTCGGCGTCCAGCCGGGTCCGGACGATCGTCCCGCTCTCGGCGGCCTTGAGGCAGGGACCTTCGTCCGCGCTGTACTGCGTCTTGTCCAAGGGAAGCAGGGACTCGTCGGTGGCGGCGACGGTGCTCGGTTCGTTGTCGGTGTACAGCGTCACCGTGGCCGCGTCCGCTCCCGGCAGCAGGCCGACCACCTTCTTCGCCACCCGTTCCAGCAGTTCGTCACGGGGCTCGTCGAGCCGCATCGACTCGGTGATCTCCCGCAACGCCGAAGCGGTGTCGCGAAACTGATCCATCGTGGCCCTTTCCCTCGGACGGCGGATTTCGCCGACCACCAAGAACGTACTCGTTCCGGCTAGCCGGGCATTGACCGATTCGGGCTAACCCGTGGCCGGTGGCCAGCCGGTTCGGTGCTCATCAGGCCTTCGCCGCGGGTGAGCCCGGGCAACCGCTGTTCGAACCGGGCGACCTCGCCCGTGGGCAGCAGACTCGTCAGCTCGGCGCGGTCGCCCCGTACCACCGAGCCGATGACGGCGCCGCCGCCCTCGACCAGCCGGGAGAGGGTCGCGGTCACCGCGTCGGCGGGCAGTTCCACCTCGATCCGGCTCACCGGTTCGAGCACCTCGGTTCGCGCCTCCAGGAGGGCCTCTGCCAGCACGAACGGGGTGATCTGGCGAAAGTCGCCCGCCGCGCTGACCGGGCTGAAGTAACCGGTGTGGGTGACGGTCACCACGCAGTCGATCACCTCCCGGCCGGACGGGCCGCTCCGCAGCGTCGCGTCGACGGTCTCCTCGATGGCCTTGTGGAAAGCGAGCGGGAGGGAGCCGAGTTCGACGTCGAGGCCGAAGGTCAGCCCGGAGCCGGGTGCGCCGGGGCCGACTCGAAGCCCGAGCGTCGCGAAGTACGGATTCCTTTTCTCCGTGATGAACCACACCGAATGCCCGGTGCCGGTCGGCCGTTCGACGCAGACCGGCCGGGTGAGGCTGAACGTGACGTCGAGGCCGTGCTGAGCGGCGAGTGTCTCCGCGATGATCTCCTTCTGCACCTCGCCGTAGAGCCGTACCGAGATCCGGCGGGTCTCGTCGTCCTGCCGGACGGTGATCAGCGGATCCTGTTCCGCCAGTTCCCGCAAGGCCGCGAACACCGCGGGCGTCTGGGCGGGCAGGGCGGGACCGACGACGGTTTCCAGTGCGGGCGGCGGAAACCGCGTAGTGGCGCCGTCGCCGTCGGGAACGCCGATGAGGTCGCCGATTTGGATCTCCTTGAGCCCGGTGACCTTGGCGATCCGGCCGGCCCGCGCGCGGCCCTCGACGGTCTCGTCGCCGAGTTCGAAGACGTGCACCGCGCTGACCTTCGCCTCCTTCGTGAGTCCTCGGCGATGGAATCGGACGTGGTCCCGCGCGCCGATCTCGCCGGAGAACACGCGGACGTAGGCGATCTTCTCGTGCGCGCGGCCGCGTTCGATCTTGAACACGGTGGCGCGCAACCGGTCGTCCGGCACCGGTTTCACCGCTCCGGCAAGGAATTCGCGGATACCGGAGGTCAGTTCGGCGATGCCCGCGCCACTGCGCGCGGAGCCGAAGAAGACGGGGGAGACGAGGCCGAGCCGGGTCTGCCGGACGACTTCGGCGCGGTAGTCCTCGGCCGTCACGGTGTCTTCGAGATACGCGGTGAGAAAGGCATCGTTGTGCTCGGCCAGCCGTTCGGCCGCCCCCGTCGACAGGGAGGACGGCCGGACCTTCGCGCTCGCCGTGCCGATGCCCTCGACTTCGGACATGGGCGCGCAGGCGACACCGAGACGCTCGGCGAGATCGGTGAGGAGGCCGTCGTACCGGGCGCCCGCCCTGTCGACCTTGTTGACGAAGATCAGCACGGGGATCCGCAGGCGGGCGAGCGCGCGCATGAGCACGCGGGTCTGCGCCTGCACTCCCTCGACGGCGGAAACGACGAGAACGACACCGTCGAGCACTCGCAGCGCACGTTCGACCTCGGCGATGAAGTCCGGGTGGCCGGGTGTGTCGATCAGGTTGACGCGCAGGTCACCGACGCGGAACGCCACGACGGCCGAGCGGATCGTGATCCCGCGACGGCGTTCCAGTTCCAGCGTGTCGGTGCGGGTGTTCCCGGCGTCGACGCGGCCGAGGGTGGCGATGGCGCCGGTGTGATGGAGCAGGCGCTCCGTCAGGCTCGTCTTACCGGCGTCGACATGGGCGAGGACGCCCAGGTTCAGGTACTCCATGGATGAACGGCTCCAGGGCTGTCGAAAGGTCCATACGGCTCGGGGACTCGACAGCTCGGCGCACGCCGTTCTCCTTCTTTCCGGGAAAGCACCTGGTCGGGCCGGGACGTTAGCAGCGTGTTTCCGGGCGGTCACGCGATTTACGGCCGGACGTTGACTTGCGGCGCTCCGTGGGCTGTAATTCTTGGACATTTCAGCGCAAGAACATGACAAGAGTCAGGAAGATTCCGCTCAGTCCCCTCCCGGAACAGAGGAATGTCATGAGAACGAAGCGCCCACTGGCGTGCGCGGTGGCGTTCGCCGCCCTGTCCCTCCTCCTCGTCCCGCCCGCCGTCGCGGTGAACGACACTCCGGCGTCAGCCGCCGCCGAAGCCGCCGACGCGAGCTACACAGCCAGCAGCCAGCTGGCCGGCTACGCCGTTTCGAACGTCGGCGACGGCGACCAGGCCACCTACTGGGAAAGCACGAACAACCAGTTCCCGCAGTGGATCCAGGCCGACCTCGGCGCGGCCACGAACATCGCCAGGCTCGTGCTCAAACTGCCCTCGGGCTGGGAAGCCCGCACCCAGACCTTCTCGGTGCAGGGCAGCGCGAACGGCACGAGTTTCAGCGACCTCGTGCCGTCGGCGGGCCACCGGTTCGACCCCGCGACCGGCAACACGGTCACCCTCGACGTCACCGGGAACACCCGGTTCGTGCGGCTGAACGTCACCGCCAACACCGGCTGGCCGGCGGCCCAGCTCTCGGAGTTCGAGGTGCGCGGTCCCGCGGGCGGGGACACGCAGGCGCCGTCCGCGCCGGGGAACCTCGCCTACACCGAGCCGTCGAGCGGCAAGATCCGGCTCACGTGGTCGGCTTCGACCGACAACACCGGAGTCACGGGCTACGACGTGTACGCGAACGGGCAGCTTCGCGGCAGTGTCGTCAACGTCGCCGGTGACGTCCTGACCTACACCGACGACCAGCCCGAGAGCGCGACGGTCGCCTATTCCGTGCGCGCCCGCGACGCGGCGGGCAACCAGTCGCCTAGCAGCGGCACGGTGACGAGGACCGGTACCCGGGCAGGGACGAATCTCGCCCTGGGCAAGCCGATCACGGCGTCTTCGGTGCAGCACTCCTACGTCGCGGCCAACGCCAACGACGACTCCACGACCACTTATTGGGAGGGCGCGGCGTACCCGAACCTGCTCACCGTCGCGCTCGGCTCGAACGCCGATCTCGACCGGATCGTCGTCAAGCTCAATCCGGATCCCGCGTGGGCGCAGCGCACGCAGACGATCGCCGTCGAAGGGCGTGACCAGGGCGCGGCCGCGTTCACCACGCTGGTGCCCGCGCACACGTACACCTTCAGCCCGGCGAGCGGCAACACCGTCACGATCCCGGCCGGTGGCCGCGCCGCCGACGTCCGCCTGCGGATCACCGCCAACTCCGGTGCCCCCGGCGGTCAGGCCGCGGAGTTCCAGGTCTTCGGTGTTCCCGCACCGAACCCGGACCTGACGGTCTCGGGTGTTTCGTGGTCGCCGCAGAAGCCGGTGGAGACCGACGCGATCACCGTGTCGGCGACCGTCCGCAACGCCGGAACGGCGGCCTCGGGTGCGACGAACGTGAACCTCTACCTGGGCACGGCGAAGGTCGGCACGGCGCCGCTCGGCGCGCTCGCGGCCGGAGCGTCCGCGACGGTGTCGGCGGATATCGGCACCAGGGAGACGGGAAGCCACCAGCTCACCGCGAAGGTCGACGAGGCCAACGCCGTCGTCGAACAGGACGAGGGCAACAACTCCTACACCGGCGCGACGGCCCTCGTCGTCAGCCCGGTGGCCAGCTCCGACCTCGTCGCGGCCACCGCCTGGTCGCCGAACAACCCGACGGCGGGTGACACCGTCACCTTCACCGCCACGGTGCGCAACCAGGGAACGGTCGCTTCGGCCGGCGGCGCGCACGGCGTCACGGTGGCGATCACCGACCAGAACGGCACCGTCGTCAAGACGCTCACCGGCTCGTACACCGGCGCGATCGCGGCCGGTGCCACCGCACCGCCGGTGAACGTCGGCACCTGGACGGCCGGGAACGGCCGGTACACGGTCAAGACCGTCGTCGAGAACGACGCCAACGAGCTGCCCGCCAAACAGGGCAACAACACCGGCACGCAAGCACTGTTCGTCGGCCGCGGCGCGAACATGCCCTACGACCTGTACGAGGCGGAAGACGGCGTGGTCGCCGGCGGCGCGTCCGTGATCGGCCCGAACCGGAAGATCGGCGATCTCGCGGGCGAGGCGTCGGGCCGCAAGGCCGTGACGCTGAACTCGACCGGCTCGTCGGTCGAATTCACCACCCGCGCGGCCACGAACACCTTGGTGACCCGGTTCTCGATGCCGGACGCCGCGGGTGGCGGCGGGCAGAACTCGACGCTGAACGTCTACGTCGATGGCACGTTCCTGAAAGCCATCGATCTGACTTCGCGCCACGCGTGGCTTTACGGTCCCGAAGCCTCTCCGCAGAACTCTCCGGGAGCCGGGCCCGCTCGCCACATCTACGACGAGGCCAGCATGCTGCTCGGCACCACCGTGCCCGCCGGGCACAAGATCAAGCTGCAGAAGGACGCCGGCAACGGCTTGAACTACGCGATCGACTTCGTGAACTTCGAGCTGGCCACCGCGGCCGCGAACCCCGATCCGGCGCGCTACGCCGTCCCGGCCGGGTTCACCCAGCAGGACGTGCAGGCCGCGCTGGACAAGGTCCGCCAGGACCCGAACCTCACCGGTGTCTTCCTGCCGTCGGGGCAGTATCCGATGACGAGCAAGGTCACCGTGTACGGCAAGCCGGTCATGGTGCTCGGCGCCGGGCCGTGGTTCACGAGGTTCACCGCGCCGAGCGGGCAGGAGAACACCGACATCGGGTTCGACGCGCAGGCGAGCGCGAGCGGTTCGACGTTCGGCGGGTTCGCCGTGTTCGGGAACTACACCTCCCGGATCGACGGCCCCGGCAAGGTCTTCAACTTCACGAACGTCACGAACATGACCATCGACGACATCTGGGTGGAGCACCAGATGTGCCTGCTCTGGGCGACCAATGTGGACAACACGACGGTGAAGAACTCGCGGATCCGCGACACGTTCGCCGACGGGGTCAACTTCACCAACGGGAGTACGGGGAACCGTGTCACGAACAACGAGGCCCGGTCCACCGGTGACGACAGTTTCGCGCTGTTCGCGGCCACGGACCTCAACGCGGGCAACCAGTACGACAACGTGTTCGAGAACCTGACCGTGCTCCTTCCGTGGCGCGCGGCCGGGCTGGCTGTGTACGGCGGGTACAGCAACACCTTCCGCAACCTCTACATCGCGGACACACTGACGTACTCGGGGATCACGATCAGCTCGCTCGACTTCGGCTACCCGTTCCTCGGGTTCGGCCCGCGGCCGACGACCGTCCAGAATGTGTCACTGGTCCGCACCGGTGGCCATTTCTGGGGACAGCAGACGTTCCCCGCGATCTGGATGTTCTCCGCCTCCAAGGAGTTCCGCGGTCTCCGGGTGTCCGATGTGGACATCCAGAGCCCGACGTACAGCGGCATCATGTTCCAGACCAAGTACACCGGGAACCGTCCGGAGAACCCGGTCGAGGACACGGTGCTGACGAACGTGTCGATCACCGGCGCGCACCGCAGCGGTGACGAGTTCGACGCCAAGTCGGGGATCGGGATCTGGGTCAACGAGCTGCCGGAACCGGGTCAGGGCCCGGCCGTCGGCTCGGCGACGTTCACCGGGCTCACCCTGAGCGACAACGCCGAGGACATCCGGAACACCACGAGCACGTTCACGATCAACCGCAACTGAGTGCGTGGCGCCCGCCGGGAGCAGGTTTCCCGGCGGGCGGCCCGGGTATGCGGGTGCTGCCCCATTCCCGAAGAGAGGTCATGCCGTGTGCGATGCCGGATATGACGTGGTGATCATCGGTGCCGGACCCGCCGGGTTGACCACCGCGCTGGTGCTCGGCCGGTCCCGGCGCAGCGCGCTGGTGGTCGACGGAGGCGCGGGCCGTAATTCGACGGCCGCGGGCGTGCACGGGCTCCTGGCCTGTGACGGGATGAACCCGGACGCGCTGCGGGCCACCGGTCGCGAGCAACTGGCGGAGTACCCGGAGGTCCGTCTGCGCGAGGGCAGAGTCCGGTCCGTCGAGGGCGATCGCGGCGAGTTCGTCGTCTCGTTCGAGGATGGGCGTTCGGTGAAGGCGCGCCGGATCGTGCTGGCCACCGGAGTGATCGAGGACCTGCCCGGGATCGCGGGGCTGGCCGAGCGCTGGGGGAAGAGCGTGCTCGGCTGCCCGTACTGCCATGCCTGGGAATTCCGGGACCGGCCCTTGGCCGTCCTGGCCACCGAGGGGCGGCAGGACGCGATGTTCGCCGCCCAGCTGACCCGATGGAGCCAGGACATCACCCTGTGCGCCAACGGTTTCCCGTTGTCCGCCGACGATGAGGCATTGCTGGGCGAACGTGCGGTCCACGTGCGCCGCGAGCCGGTGCGAAGTGTGGAGGGGCCCGAGGACGAAGTCGAACGGGTCACGTTCCGCGAAGGCGACCCGGTGGAATGTGCGGCGGTGTTCCTTCACGCCACGACACGGCAGGCCGACCCGCTGGCCGGGAAGCTGGGCTGCGTTCTCCAGGACGACAGAACCGTGAGGATCGACGACGCCGGATTCACCGGTGTGCCGGGTGTCTTCGCCGCGGGTGACCTGGCGCGGCGGGAGTCGTGCCCGCCGGGCATGACGTTCGTGGTGACCGCGGCCGCCATGGGTTTCGTGACGGCCACCGCGGTGGATCACGAACTGTTCCAGGAAGAGCTGGACTGAAGAGCGGAATCCGTGCTTCACTCCTTCCATGCCGTACCGCCGGACCCCGAAGACGCAGGCAAGACTGGACTCGCAGCGAGGCGAGATCCTGGCCGCGGCCGTCGCGCTGCTGGCCGAGACCGGGTACGCGGGCTGCTCCATGGCCGCGGTCGCCGCGCGGGCAGGCGTCGGCACAGGCAGCGTGTACCGGCAGTTCCCCTCCAAGGCCGACCTGGTCGTCGAGGTCTTCCGCGAGGTGGTCTCCCGGGAGGTGGACGCCGTCGAGGCCGCCGCGTCCCAAGGCGACGTCCGCGAACGCGTGGTCGCCGTGATCGAGACCTTCGCCGGGCGGGCGTTGAAGGCGCCGAGACTGGCGTACGCGCTGCTGGCGGAACCGGTCGACGCCGTGGTGGAGGCCGAGCGCCTGGTGTTCCGCCGCGCGTTCCGCGAGGTCATCGCCAGGAACATCGCCGACGGCGTGACAAGGGGACTGCTGCCTCCGCAGGACGCGGAAGCGACTGCCGCCGCGCTGGTCGGCGCTGGCGCGGAGATGCTGGTCGGTCCCTTGGCCGGGGACGGCGGGCCGGACACGATCCCGCACCTGGTCACGTTCACCCTTCGCGCGCTGGGAGGTTCCGATGGCGTTTGAGACGCTCACTTACCGCGTCGAAGACCGGAAGGCCTACCTGACGTTGAACCACCCCGAGCGGCTCAACGCGATCAACGACGTCATGCCACGCGAGATCCGGCAGGCCGTGGAGCTGGCGAACGAGGACGACGCGGTCCGGGTGATCGTGGTGCGCGGCGAAGGCCGGTCGTTCTGCGCCGGCTACGACCTCAAGCAGTTCGCCGAGGACGACGCCGAAGGACGCTGGAACCAGGGCCCGGTCTGGGATCCGGTCAAGGACTACCGGGTGATGAAGCGCAACACCGACGACTTCTTCAGCCTGTGGCGATCCCTGAAACCCACCATCTGCCAGGTGCAGGGCCACGCGATCGCCGGCGGCAGCGACATCGCGCTGTCCTGCGACGTGCTGATCATGGCGACCGACGCGCGGATCGGCTACCCGCCCGCGCGGGTTTGGGGCTGCCCGACGACCGCGATGTGGGTCTACCGCGTCGGCGCCCAGCGCGCGAAGCGGATGCTGCTCACCGGCGACACCATCGACGGCGCCACCGCGGCGGACTGGGGGCTCGCGCTCGACGCGGTGGAACCCGAACGGCTCGAAGCCGCCGTCGAGGAACTGGCCGACCGCATGGCGGGCGTGCCGACGAACCAGCTGGTGATGCAGAAACTGATGATCAACCAGGCCTACGACAACATGGGCCTGTCCGGCACCCAGACCCTCGCGACGCTCTTCGACGGCATCACCCGGCACACCCCCGAAGGCCGCTGGTTCCGCGAGTTCGCCGAACGTGATGGTTTCCACGAGGCAGTGGCCTACCGCGATTCCGGGCAGGTCATCCCGGACGGCGGCGGACCGCTGCCCGAGCACGAGGACCCGAGGAGGTCGTCATGACCGCGAACACCGAAAGCGAACGCGTCGCCGAACGCCTGCAGCGCTCTTCCGCGCGGCTCTCCTACGACCCGGACGTCGACGTCGACTGGCTGGCACCGCTGGTCGACGGGGCCTACGGCAAGGCGCCCGAGCGATGTTCCTTGTACGGCACGGAGTTGTGGGAACGTCTCGACGAAGAGCAGCGCGCCGAGCTGAGCCGCCAAGAGGCGGCGGCCGCGGCGGCGTCGGGAATCTGGTTCGAGCTGATCCTCATGCAGGGCCTCGTGCGCCACGTCTACAACAGCGACCCGACGACGCACAACGCCCAGTACGCGCTCACCGAGATCGCCGACGAATGCCGTCACAGCACCATGTTCGCCCGTTCGATCGCGAAGAGCGGCGGCGTGGTCCGGCGCCCGAGCCGCTCCGCGCACCGCGCGGGCAAGGTGTTCGGCGCGATCTGCGGTCCGGCACTGCTGTTCGCCGGCGCCATCTACGTCGAGGAACTCGCCGACGGCATGCAGCGCGAGATGATGCGCGACGACAGCCTGCAGCCGATGATCCGGATGATCTCGCGTATCCACGTCATCGAAGAGGCACGGCACATCAGCTTCGCCAAAGACGAACTGAGCCGGGCCTGGGCGCGCCACGGCCGCGTCGGCCGCGAGCTGATCCGCTGGGCGATCGCCGGGATGGCCTACGTCGCGACGTCGGAGTTGTTGCACCCCAAGGCATACACCTCTGTGGGCCTCGACCCCCGCGAAGCCCGCCAGGCCGCCGCCGCGAACCCGCACTGGCGCCGGACCAAGGCGGCGTGGGCCGCCAAGGCCGTCGAACACTTCACCGAGATCGGCCTCATCGGCGGCCCGAGCCGCCGGCTCTGGCGCCGCGCCGGCGTCCTCGACTGAACAAGGAAGGCACTCCATGTCCAAGCTCCTCGGCCTCGGTATCGCCGCGACCGGCCTCGCCCACTTCGCCGCGCCGGCGGCCTTCGAACCCGTGACGAAGATGGCCTTCGCCGACGACGTCCGCACCTGGACCTACCGCAACGGCGCCACCGAACTCGCCATCGGCCTGGCGATCGCGGCCGCCCCCACGCGGAAGGCCGGCTTCGCGGGACTGGCCGTCTACGCCGGCTGGCTGGGAAAGCGCGTCCTCGCCCGGCGCTGAGGTCGTCCGCTCAGCGGTCGCCTTCGACCAGCGTCGCCACCAGCTGCCGCGCGTACGCGGGCCCGAGTTCGTCCGGCCGGAACAGGATGCGGTACATCATCGGCGCCACCGTGCGGTCGAGCACCGTCTCCACGTCCGGCGCCTGTTCTCCCCGCTCGGCGGCCCGCGCGAGGATCACCTCGATCTGCTCGGCCGCGTACGCCGAGCACTGGCCGGCGTTGGTGCCGTCCGGGTCACCGAGCAGGGCGTCGCGGATGTAGGCGCGTCCCGGCGGCGAGGACATCTCGTCGAGGAACTGTTCGGCCCACGCCTCCAGATCCGCGGCGAGCGCGCCCCGGTCCTCCGGTGGCGCCTCCGGCCTCAGCCGCGCCACGGCGACATCGGACAACAGCTCACGGAGATCGCCCCACCGGCGGTAGATCGTCGAGGGCGTGACCCCTGCCCTGGCGGCGATTTGCGGCACGGACAACGCGTCGCGCCCGGCCTCGGCCTCGAGATCACGCACGGCGGCGTGCACCGATTCCTGGACCCTGGCGCTGCGGCCCCCGGGGCGCACCATCGACCTGCGGCTCATGACGTCCAGCTTAAGCCGTCAGGGCGCCGGCTCGGATCTCCGCGAACACGGCCGTCCGCTCGTAGGCTCGCCCGGCGCGCAGCAGCGCGTCCTCCGCGTACGGACGGCCGATGAGCTGAAGGCCGATGGGCAGCCCGGCGGAATCCAGGCCCGCCGGCACCGTCAGCGACGGCAGTCCGGTGATGTTGGCGGGAGCGGACAGACGCACGTAGGCGTCGGCCACGCTTTCCGTGGTGCCGTCCGGCCACGCGACGCTCTCCTGCCCGGTAGGTACCGCGGTCACCGGCACGGCCGGCGCGGCGATCACGTCGACGGACTTCATCAGGCGCAGCCACTCCCGCCGCATCAGGGTTTGCGCCCGCTGGGCACGCAGGTAATCCCCGGCGGAGACGAGTTCCCCCGCCTCGAGAAGGATCCGCACGTCGGGGCCGTACAGTTCCGGCGTCGTGCGCAGCGTCCGCTCGTGGTAGGCGGTGGCCTCCGGGACCATCAGTCCCCACTGCGTCGCCTGGATGTAGCGCGCCATCGGGATCTCGACCTCGACCAGCCGGGCGCCGAGGGACTCCAGCCGCGCTATCGCCGTGCGCACGGTGGACTCCACCTCGGCGTCGACGCGTTCGAAGTAGTGGTTGCGGGGAACACCGACGCGCAGACCGGGGATCTCACTGTCCACTGTGTACGGCTCGCGGCCGGTCAGCGCGGACAACACGAGCCCCGCGTCGGTCACCGTGCGGGTGAGCGGGCCGACGTGATCCAGCGACCACGACAGCGAGACGACGCCATCGCGCGGTACCAGGTCGTACGGCGGTTTGAGGCCGACCACGCCGTTCAGCGCCGCGGGCGTCCGTATCGAGCCGCCCGTGTCGGTTCCCAGCGCGAACGTCGCCGTGCCCGAGGCCACCGCGACGGCCGATCCGCCGCTCGACCCGCCCGCTACACGACCGGGATCCCAGGCGTTGACGGTCTGCGGGGTGACGAGGCCGTAGGCGAACTCGTGGGTGTGGGTCTTGCCGACGAGCACCGCGCCCGCCGCCTCCAGCCGTGCCGCGACCGCACTGTCGGCGGTGGCGCGGTGCCCGACGCGCACACGCGAACTGCCCGTGGTCGGCAGGCCCGCGACGTCGATGAGGTCCTTCAGCGCCACCGGGATCCCGTGCAGAGGACCGCGCCGGGCTCCGGCGGCGATCTCTCGTTCGGCGCGGCGTGCCGACTCGCGCGCGCGGTCCGCGGTGACGGTGACGTAGGCGCCCAAGCGCGGGTCGACCCGCGCCATGCGCTCCAGCACCGAATCGACGAGGTCGACCGGTGACAGCTCCCGGTTCCGGATCGCCTGCGCGGCGGCGTCGAGTGTCAGCTCATACGGCTGCATCGTGGTCTCCCCTTCGGTAGGGCGCGGTGTCACCGAAGTCCAGTTCGCGCAGGACTCCGATGACGGAGTGGATGTGGCCGGCGGTGGCGGCCACGTCGGCGTGGCGCTCGGTGGGCAGGGTGAGCCCAGCGCGGGCGGCCAAGCTCGCCGCTTCGGTCGGGCCGAGATCGGACATGTCGACTCCAAAAGCCAAGGATTTGCTTTAAGCGACCCTAGGCCCTAGATTCGGCTAAAGCAAATATGTTGCGTTTAGCTGGAGGAGGGGATGACCGTGTCTTCCTGGACCGTGGGTGATTTCGCCGTGCGACGCGTGGACGAGGTGGTGCTGCCGCCGTCGACCGGCCCCTGGCTGCTACCCGCCGCCACGCCGGAGGTCGTCGCCGGGCACGGGTGGCTGCGTCCCGATTTCGCCGACGGCGCCGGGACACTGCGCCTGGCCACCCACAGTTTCGCGATCTCGGCGGGCGGCCTGAAAATCCTGGTGGACACCGGGATCGGGAACGGAAAGCGGCGAGCCAACCCCGCCTGGCACGACCTGCGCACCGGCTATCTCGACGAGCTCACGGCCGCGGGGTTCTCGCCGGAGAGCGTCGATCTGGTGGTGCTGACCCATCTGCACGCCGACCACGTGGGCTGGAACACGCGAGCGGTGGCGGGTGAGTGGGTGCCGACCTTCCCCAACGCCCGGTACCTGACCTCCCGGACGGAACGGGAATTCTGGGCGGGGTACGACATGGACGAACCCCGGCGGCAGATGTTCCGGGACTCCGTGCACCCCGTCGAGGACGCGGGCTTGCTGGACCTGGTCGACGTCCCTGCCGACGGCGTGGAAGTCGCCCCCGGCGTCCGGCTCGTGCCGACGCCCGGGCATACGCCGGGTCACGTCGCGGTCCGGCTGGGCAGTGGCGACGAGACCGCCTTGATCACCGGTGACAGCGTCCATCACCCGGTCCAGATCCCCCACCCGGACATCGGCAGCTGCGTCGACATCGATCCCGGCCTCGCCGAGGCCACCCGACGCTCACTGCTCGCTTCGCTCGCCGACACCGGCACCCTGGTACTCGGGACCCACTTCCCGTCGCCGACCGCCGGGCGGGTGGTCTCAGCGGAGACCGCCCTCTCCTGGACCGCGACGAGCTGATCGGCGGCGCGGCGTTTCTCGGGATCGTGAGAACCGGGTTTGGATTTTTCGGACCCGGAAGCGCGACTTAGGCCTTGTAGCGGCACCGACTGGGCTGGGCCTGCTTCTCAACGGAAGGTCGCCTGAAACTTGATGATCGAGCCGGGGTCCGACCGATTCGGCCGGCAATACCGGCCTGAGATTTACGTGGTCAGACCTGCTTACCTTCTTGCATTTCGTAAGACTGGCCGGTTCGCGACGATGCTTTCGGCCGTGCGGGAGAGGGCGTGATGACGCCACTGTCGGCGAACGCGGTCAAGGAGGTATGGCTGGGTCGAGAGGTCGGCCGCGAGCGGGGATGAGGTGCGGCAGGACCTTACATCGCATGCTTCATCGGTATCGAACAAGCGTGCGTCAGCGTTACGGCCGGCGATTTCGGCCACATCGAGATCGGCGCCACGAGTCGGCTTCCGCGGGAGTGGGCTGTTCGGCCGTATCGCTCTCCGGTTGTTGACTAACAGAATAAGGCTTGGATAGGATTCCTGTGGCCTCAGTAAGCGGCTGCAGGCCGACTGGGGTCTAGGGGAGGATCGTCATTGTGACGTTTTACTCGCGCATGCTCGGCGTGGGCACTATTTCCGCTGTCGCGTTCACATTCCTTTCTGTTTCGACCGCTGAGGCGGCCACGTCGGACGATCCGCCACCTGTCGTGGAGGACTACGACTATCCGGGTGCCGATCAGATCTTCGCGCAGCACGGTATTCGCCTGTTGAAGGGTGACGGACATATCCTGTTCACCGAATGCGGCGGTGGCGCCAACCTCGTGGAAGTGTGGAGCCGGACCAAGAACGTTCCGTTCTGCTTCAAGATCACCGGTGCCAAAGGGTACCTCAGCATGGATCTCGCCAGGGTCTACTTGATCAAGGGTGACGATCACGCGCTGAAAGCGACGATGAAGATCAAGGATGCGCCAGTGGTTGTGGACATCCCCAGGAATTCCTGGACATCGGTCGGCGAAGGCGCAAATCCGGAAAACGGCTACTCGTCGCTTGCGGAATTTGTTTCCGCCGGTTCCTGATTCGTATTACCCGAGGTCTGTTCGCCACTTTATCTGCCATGAATCTGTATTCGTGATCGTGCGCCTTCGGTTGACGGCGCGCGATACTGTTGAGCCCGGAATCTTATTCCGAGTGCTCGGTGGGGGGCGCTGTCGTGATCATGGAATTCGAAGCGAGATCCGTAACTCCGAGAAGGTCGAGACTCGCGGCACTCTTGTGCTTCGTGGCCATCCTGGCCCTGATGGCGGGTTTGGTGAGCACCGTCCCGGCCTTCGCCGATCCTGTCCCCGATGATGGTCAGGAAGAGGTATCGGACAGATCGAAGGTGGTGGCCGCCTGGGAAACCGGCGGTTCCGCGGTCCGGGAAGCGGCGGAAGCCGCCCTGCTCGGCAGCGATCAGGTTGTTCGGGACTTCCTGGCGTCCGGTCTGCGCGACGCCGGTGATCATGACACCCGTCTCAGTATGGCCAAACTCCTCGCGACGGCGGGTCCTGCGGTCAAGACGGCCGCGCAGGCGGCGTTGAGCGGCACGCCCGCGGAGATGCGGCAGTTCCTCGAGACCGGTGTGCGTGAGCCGTGGGAGCAGGATGTCCGTGTTCGGGCCGCGCAGATCCTGAGCACCGGCGGTCCCGGTGTCAAAGAGGCTGCGCAAAAGGCGTTGAACGGTCCGTTCGAGGGCATCGCCGAGTTCGTGCACAGCGGCTGGGAAGGCGCTCAGCAGCACGATGACCGTGTCCGTGTGGCGCAGCTGATGGCCACGGGTGGGCCTGCCGTGAAGCAGGCCGCGCAGGTCGCCCTCTCGGGCGGTGCGGAAGAGCTGCGTGAGTTTCTGTCCACGGGTCAGTACGTCGCGCGGGAGCGGGACGACGAAACGGCGAGTGTGGCCAGTCTCGCCGCCGCAGCCAAGGAGGCGGGCGACCGTGCGGCGGCCGAAACCGCCTTGGCGACACAGGCGTCGGACCAGGCCGTCAAGGCTGCAGGCCTGGCGAAACAGGCGGCGGAACGGGCGGCCGCGGAGACGGCCGCCGCGAAGGACGACGCCAACCTTGCCTCGGCTGCGGCAGGACGGGCCGCGGACGCCGCCACTCGTGCGGCCGCGTCGGCGCGGGAAGCGATCAGCGCGGCGAACGCGGCGAGTCAGGCGGTCCGGGCGGCGGCCAACGCGGCCAATCGTGCTGCCGCGGCCGCGGTGCTGGCCGGTAAGGCCGCGACTCGCGCCTACAACGCGGCCGCGGGTGCGGCTACTGACGCGGGGAAGGCCAACGACGCAAGGGAAGCGGCTGTCACCGCCAAGTCGGTCGCGTTGAGCGCCACGGCCGCGGCCGATGCCGCCGCCGCGGTCGGCGCCGCAGCCAGGGCGGCGGGTAACGCGCTGCAGGCGGCGTTGAGCGCAGCGTCGAACGCCGACGCGGCCGGCACGGCTGCCGATGCGGCCGGTAGACACGCCAACGTGGCCGGTGCCGAGGCTGACCGTGCGAAACGCGCGGCCGCCGACGCGAAGCGGGCCGCGGCGCGTGCGGTGCGAGCGGGGAACGCCGCCGTGGCCTTCGCCAGGGAAGCGGCCACGGCGGCGGATGAAGCCCGCGCAGCGGCGACCAGGTCCGCCGGACACGCGAACGCCGCGGCCGACGCTGCCAACGCGGCCGCCCAGCACGCCGGTGAGGCGGAGCATGCGGCAGCTCGGTCGGAAGCGCACGCACAAGCCGCGAAGGTCGCTGCTGAAAGCGCGACCGCGGCCGCGGCCAAAGCGAAGCTGACAGAGGAGTCGGCTCGCGTGGCGGATGCCGAGCGGTTGGCCACTGAAACCGAAGAAGCGGTCGAACTCGCTCAGGCACTTCGTGCCGCGACGGACGCGATTCCTGCACGACTTCCTTGGGACACTGAGGAGTCGTTGCGTCTCAGCCAGGAATCCAAGCGCCTGATCGCCGAAGCCACGGCACCTGGCGCTCCCCGGGAAACCGTCGTCGCGAACGGCCGGAAGGTCGCTCTGCGACAGCTGACCGAAACCAACACGGGGCCGATCAGCCGGTCGATGGCGAAGAGCGTTCTCGCTGGGGACGAGGTCGCCGTCACCGAGTTCGTCCGTGCTGGTCTGGCGATCGCGGCGGAACAGGACGACCGGGCGAGGGTGGGGCATCTCGCCGAGAGCGAGATCCCGGCGCTCAAGACGGCTGCGTTGGCGGCTTTGAGCGGAACTGTCGAGCAGGTCAGGGAGTTTCTGCGAAAGCAGCCGTATGAAGGTAAGGAGAACGATGAGCGGCTGGCGATCAGCCGGTTGCTTGCCTCCGGTGGGCCGGGTGTGCGGACTGCCGCGCAGGCGGCGCTCGACGGTGACGCCGACGCGCGGCGTGAGTTCTTGCGGACGGGTCAGTACGAGGCCGCCGAGCACGACGACCGGATAGTGGTCGCGCAGGCGCTGCAGAACGGCGGCGCAGAGGTGAAGGCGGCCGCGCAGATCGCCTTGGCCGGGCCCGTCCTGGAGCTTCGGGAGTTCGTCCAGTTCGGACGGCTTCAGGCCGAGCGGCGGGACTCGGACATCGCGTCGCACGTGGCGACAGTCCGTCGGTATGTCGCCGAAGCCGCGGCGTCCGCGGCGGCGGCCAACGAATCCGCCGCACGTGCGCTGGAGACGGCGGCGATCGCCCGCAACGCGGCGAACGAGGCGAAGGGCTACGCGGACCAGGCGAAAGCCTCCGCCGATAAGGCGAAGGAGTACGCGGACCAGGCCAAAGCCTCCGCTGCTGAGGCGCAGACCTCGGCCAACCGGGCGGCCCAGTCGGCCAGCCAGGCACGTCAGGCTGTCGCCTCCGCACAGCGGGACGCCGCCGCAGCCGCTCAGTACGCGACCAAGGCGGCAGGCTCGGCAGCGTCGGCGCGAAGCGCTGCCTCCCGCGCGGCCGGTTACGCCGAGGACGCTCGTAGGGCGGCGAAGGCCGCCGGTAAGAGCGCCGAGGAGGCCGGCCGCGCCGCGAGCGACGCCGCCGAACACTTCCTCCGGACCTGGACAGGCACCTCCCCGGACCAGCGGCCCGCCGATCTCAGGACAGCACAGTTCGACAGCGGCCTCATGGTGCTGTTCACCAATGGGGAATGCTTCGTCAACGGTGTGCAGCTGCCGTTCGCAAGCTATGGGCTCACCCAATGCGAAGCCATCGGCCGGGAAATGAACGCCTGGTGGTTCGACGGTGGCTACGAGTACCAGGACGGCCCGCCCCACGGCCTCTTCGATCCGAATCGCGGGGACTACGAAACCCTGCTGATGAAGCGCTTCTGCGAGGAAAAGCCGAACGCCTGTTCAGCCGATTTGAAGGCGTTACTCGCCGCAGTCAGCGGGAATGTGCATAAGTATCCGGTGCTGGAAAGCGGGCCCGGAAACTCTGCGCGAGCCTTCGAAAAGCTTCTTGAGAGGATGCTGAAGCTAAGGGCGGCTGGCGGACTAACCAACAAGATAATCCGGGCTGATCTGTCAAGGAACATACTTCGGGACTTCGCATCCAGGAGTTATCAGATCGGCGAGCGCATGATATTGCTGCCGAAGGAAAGGATGGCGCACATCCTTGAACGTCATCATCCCCGATACTGGAATGGCACCCTGACGCAGCAGCAGGACTTCTTTTCTGGTCGAACCACCGTTGACGAAATCGAGGACTTGATCACCAGGGTCCTAAATCAGAATCGCGACAAGATTCTTCGGGGGGAGAAGAGTCTGGATGGCATCGTCAATGGGAAATCCTACAGGTTGGAACTGGACTGGAATGGAGGTAGGGTCAGCACCTTCTATCCGCAGTAGTGCGGAAGCTGGCGGTGAGAGGACTCGGCATGGTGACGGCCGGTACTATATTGTGGATCGACGATGAGCGAGGCGGGAGCTTTGTTGAAGTCGACAGCTGCGACAGCCTGCCTCAGCTGCGACGAGGTGCCGAATTGACAGGGGCTATCAAGCTCGAGGTCAATGGGGTGGAGGTACTCGGCCAGCGTTTGGTCGACAACATTGTGATGATGTGGTCACGCGTCGGGAGCATCGTCAACGAATATGGGAATGGGCGTCCGGCCAGGATGGGTCTTCCTGAACAGAACATTTACTTTGCGCTCGAGCCGCTCGCCAGGAAGCAAATTCTGGTTTCATGTGAAGGTGGAAGTCTGGGAAGGGTGGCGGCTGCGGCCGGAGAAGAAGAATTGCTGTTCGCTCTCAGATTCGCCGGCAACGAGTTCTATGACAAGATGGAAGAACTGAACGGGCGATTTTGGCCGGCGGATCGCACGCTTCTCAATCTTGGTTCGGACTTTCAGTAGTTGCTTGCTTGGCCGGCTGTATGGGTTTATCGCGGTCTGCCTAGGCAGGATATCGAGGGGATACATGAAGAAAACGACAGCGTTCGCCTTCGCGGCCTTGACCGCGGTAGCGTTCGGAGGCGCCGTCACCGGGCCGGCACAAGCCGTTTCCGGCGGTGCCGCGGCGGCGGACGGGGCATACGGGTTCGCCGCGAAGATCGAGATCGACGGGAGCGCGTGCAGCGGTGCTCTCGTGGCATCGGAATGGATCGTGACCTCCGCGACCTGCTTCCCCGATAACCCGCAAGGCGGGGTGCCCGCCAAGGCGGCGACCGCCATCGTGGGCAGGACTGACCTCTCCGGTACCACCGGCAAGGTCGCCAAGGTGACGAACCTCGTCTCCCACCCGAGTCGCGGCGTGATGCTGGCCAGGATCGACACGGCCATCACCGACATCGCGCCGGTGACGCTGGGCGGTGCGACCGCGACCGCGGGCGAGAAGCTGCGTCTGGCGGGCTATGGGCGCACCGGCACCGAATGGGTCCCGAACAAGCTTCACTCCGCGGTGTTCACTGTAGGCACACCGACTGCGAACGATCTTCCCCTCATCGGGGACAACGGCGCCGATGCTTGCAAGGGCGACGCGGGCGGTCCGGTTTTCCGTGAGGTGGCGGGCAGGTTCGAACTGGCCGGTGTGGTGGGTGCTTCCTGGCAGCACGGCTGTCTCACTGTGACCGAGACCCGCCAGGGCACCAACGCAACTCGGACCGACGACTTGGCCCCGTGGATCCGGCAGCAGACGTTCGTCGTGACGGCCAAGGCGGTCGATCACGCGATCACGGTCAAGTGGGCTCCGGTTTTGGGGCAGGGACAGTTGACGTACCGGGTCTACGCGGGGGAGGAGCCCTCGGTTCCGGTGGCTGAAGCTCGCCGCATCGGTTCGACGACGGGAACCAGCTTCACCCATAAGTCGTTGCCCGCCAAGAAGACTTTGTACTACCGGGTCGTCACGACGTTGGCCAATGGGCCGGATCTGGTGTCGGACCCGGTTTCGGCGACGACGCCGGTCCCCACTGTGAGTGACTTTTCCGGTGATGGTAAGGACGACATCGCGGTCTTCACCCGTACCAGCACGGCGGACGTCTTCGCGGCGGTGTCGGATGGTGCCAAGTTCGTGGGCAATTCGGTCAAATGGCATGACAGGTTCGCGACGAACAACGAGGTGCCGCTCGCCGGCGACTTCGACGGCGACGGCAAAACGGACATCGTGACCTTCACCCGCGGAACGCTCGGTGACGTGTATGTGGCGCTGTCCGACGGTGGCAAGTTCGTCGGTGACTCGCAGCAGTGGCACGGCGATTTCGCGTTCGGCGAGGAGATTCCCGCTGTCGGTGACTTCGACGGAGACGGCAAGGACGACATCGCGGTCTTCACGCGCGGGACGACGGCTTCGGTCTATGTCGCCTTGTCGGACGGCAAGAAGTTCGTGGGCAACGGGGTGAAGTGGCACGGCCGGTTCGCCGGCGGCGCCGAAGTTCCCGTGGTCGGTGACTTCGACGGAGACGGCAAGGATGACATCGCCACCTTCACCCGTGGCACGGCGGGCGACGTCTTCGTGGCGTTCTCGGACGGCGGCAAGTTCGTCGGCGACTCCCTGCAATGGCACGGCGATTTCGCCTTCGGTGACGAGATCCCAGCGTCGGGTGATTTCGACGGCGATGGCAAGGACGACATCGCGGTCTTCACCCGTGGGACGGCGGCCGATGTCTATGTGGCGATTTCGAACGGTACGAGATTCGTCGGAAATTCCGTGAAGTGGCACGACAACTTCGCCTATGGGACGGAGTTGCCCGCGATCGGCGACTTCACCGGTGACGGCAAGGCCGACATTGTCACTTACACACGCGGCACGAGAGCGGACGTTTATGTCGGAGCGTCCGATGGGGCGAAGTTCGTGGGCGCCTCCGTTCTCTGGCACGGCGATTTCGCCTTCAATGAAGAGGTGACCGCGCCAAGGGCTTTCGCTCTCGGATTCTGAGTAACCGACCGGTGTCGGGCGGGGCGTCATCGCCCTGTTCGACACCGGTCCTTTTCGCGTGCACGATCGAGTGAGGCAAGATCTTTCCGGCATGGACAGTGTTGTCATGCGACAGAAATTCGGATAGTTGTCCGTCTTCACAGACCCGGTGAAACTCGCGGTCGGACCCGTGTCCAGGTGCGGAGCTGGGCCGATCAGCTCGTGCCTCGCGGGAACGTGGTGGCTCCTGACAAGTTGCGATACCGAGCTGGGACCGCTCTTTCGTCCGTACCTCGCTTTGCCCAGCCTCGTCGTCATGGCTGGAATGCTGCTCACCTGGCGACGCGGTGCTACACGGTGGTTCCGACTGCCACACCGACTTGTGCTCCCGGTGCGGTATCAGGTGTTCTGGATAGGCCCACCACGAACGCTCTTCCCGACCGCGGCGTGTGAAGGAAGCTTTCGGGCATTGCGGGACGGCGGATGGGCTTACGTTGCTGAAGGCGACGCTCCGTACCTGCTGTGGATCCCGGTTGCAGCCGTGCCATGAGCGCCGTCATGCCGGTGACGTATGTCGTCCGCGTCAAGATGACGACTTCATGCCCGGGAGTGTGTTTCTTCCCGCGACGTTCGCCTGCTGCTCCCGGCGCAGGGACCAAGCTGACCTTCGTATCCGTTGCCGTGGTCGCCGTCGAGCCGTGCTGCCGACGGTGCACAGCACATCGCGGCGCTTGCGCGGGAAAGAACCCCGGAGGCGCCTGGTCGACTGCTGCCCCGCCCGCTCGGCGCAGGCATGAGGAGTGCGCCGGCTTGCCGGTGCTTTGGTGGAGTCGTGAACCTGGATGCCGAGCGGTTCACGACGTCGACCCTGGCCGAGGTCGCGGCGCTGCCCGCTGTTGTCGATCTGACGACCACCGCACACGCATCAGGGATCGGCCGGACCACGGCCTGGCCCGCGGGCGTGTGGACAACGCAGGGCAGACACCTACCTGGACGCGGCGTCACCGGAGCCGAAGACCATCT
This sequence comes from Amycolatopsis sp. TNS106, assembly GCF_019330265.1. NCBI lineage: Bacteria > Bacillati > Actinomycetota > Actinomycetes > Pseudonocardiales > Pseudonocardiaceae > Amycolatopsis > Amycolatopsis sp. TNS106. The sequence continues at coordinate 8,095,612 of NZ_CP024972.1, forward strand.
CGTCGGAAGGCCTCGTCGCACTCGACACGAACACCGTCCTCGTCCTGCGCAGCACATCGCATGTCAGGACGCGGATAAGGCCCGGCTCGGCAGTGCCTGGGGCGTCAGCGGGCTGCTGCTTACTCGGCCAGACGGGAATCCTCTACATCCGGCCGATGTCACCGACCGGTTCTGCGAGATCGTCCGCCAAGCCGGGCTGCCCGCCTATCCGCCTGTACGACCTTCGGCACGGCGCCGCCACGCTCGCCCTCGCCGCCATGAAGATCGTTCAGGCCATGCTCCGGCACTCCTCGATCACCGTGACCATGGACACCTGCACCACGGTTCTGCCGGAGATCGCACTCGCAGCGGCCGAGGCCACGGTCAAACTCATTTCCAGGAACCCTGCCCGACAGCTCGGGCTCGTCTCGGGCGCGGATCAGACCACAATGGACACGAAGGAAGTGGAAGAAAGGCGTCCGAATAGCACAAAACCCCACGTCATCGAAACCGAAAACGTGGGGTTTGGGTGTGCGCCATCAGGGACTCGAACCCCGAACCCGCTGGTTAAGAGCCAGCTGCTCTGCCAATTGAGCTAATGGCGCCTGCTTGTTCCGCCGCTTTGGTGTCCCCTCGGCGACGTGGAAAACATTAACACAGGGTGGCTGGGACCCGTTTCAGGGGGGTCCCCTAACGCCGGGCCGGGACGTATTCGGCCATCCGGCCGCGAGCGTTGCGGCCGGTCAGGCAGACTATAGCCAGACGTTGGGGTTGGTACCACGCGAAACGGGCGGTGTGCATGAGGGTCTGGGGAGCGACGGGGCGGTCGCGGGTGGCTGTGGTGGCATTGGTGGCCGGGTTCACACTGGCCGCGTGCAGCAGTACACCGTCGGGTGAATCGCCGTCGCAGGGTGGTGCTCCTGGGGGTTCGCAGCAGAGTGCGGCGCCCGCGCCGGAGCCGAAGCCGGCCGTGATGACGCTGACCCCGGCGCAGGGGGCGGCGAACGTGGCGCCCGGCGAGCCGGTCACGGTGGCCGTGGCCGACGGCAAGGTGGGCGAGGTCAAACTGACCGGCACCGACGGCAAGGTCGTCGCGGGCAAGCCGAAGGAAGACGGTACGGGCTGGGAGTCGGCGGAACCGCTCGGCTACGGCAAGACCTACACCGTCACCGCGGCCGCGACCGGGACCGACGGCAAGCCGGTCACCGCGACCTCGACGTTCTCGACGGCCAAGCCGGGCCGCCAGATCGGTGTCTCGATCAACCTGGTCGAAGGCGAGACGGTCGGCGTCGGCCTGCCGTTGATCTTCACCTTCACCGGCAACGTGCCGGACAAGGCCGCGACCGAGAAGGCGCTGAAGATCGTCACCGAACCGCAGGCCGAAGGCGCGTTCCACTGGTTCGGCGAGAAGACCGTGATGTGGCGGCCCAAGGAGTACTTCAAGCCCGGCACGAAGATCTCGGTCAACGCGGCGATCTACGGGAAGAACCTCGGCAACAACACCTTCGGCCGCGAGGACAAGCCAGCCAAGGTGGTCGTCGGTGACAAGCTGGTCGCGACCGCGGACGGTGGCACGCACCAGATGAAGGTCGTGGTGAACGACCAAGAGGTCAAGCAGATGCCGATCTCGATGGGCAAGCCGTCGAGCAGCACCCCGGCCGGGACCTACACGGTGATGAGCGAGCACACCGGGTACACGATGGACTCCAGCACGTACGGCGTCCCGACGGACAGCAAGGCCGGCTACCGGACGTTCGTGAAGTACGCGGTGCGCATGTCGAACAGCGGCATCTTCTACCACTCGGCGCCGTGGTCGGTCGGTTCGCAGGGCAAGCGGAACGTGAGCCACGGCTGCATCAACCTGTCGACCGAGAACGCGAAGTGGCTGATGGACACTTCGAAGAAGGGCGACATCATCACGGTGACCAACTCCGGCCCGCAGGTGCTGGAGCCCACCGACGGGTGGTCGGTGTGGCAGATGTCGTGGGATGACTGGAAGACCGGCGGCGACCGGAACTGACCTATGGCCATGAGGGGTCCCGTTAGGACGAATTCGTCCTGACGGGACCCCTCATGGCGTTTCGGGCGGCGGGGTGCCGTAGTGGTACTCCCACTGCACTTCGCCGCTGGTCTTGTAGCGGCACTTCTGGGTGCCGGTGTCCCAGGTCTTGTCCGGATCACGACGGCACTTCTGGTGCTCAAGTTCGGCGAGGTACTTCTGGGACTGGGCCTTGGTGCAGCTCGGGTAGCCGGGCTCGCAGCGCCACGGTGACTTCTTGACCGAAGACTTCGGCGGGCTCACCGTCACGGTCACCGGCGGCGGTACCGAAGTGGACGGCGTCGCGGTCACGGTCGTGACCGGTGTCGACGTCATCGCCGGCACCGGTGTCGGGTTCGGTGGGTGGGCCGTGCAGGCGGAGATCAGCGCGAAGAGTCCCGAGATCACCAAGACCGGCCAGCGTCTCATGGCAACCTCCGCGCGAGTTACTTCCTGAACTCGCGCGAGCGCCACGCCGCGTTACCGATACCCGGATAAAGCTGAACCCCAGCCTGCCGGAAGAACCGGCCGAACTGGGGTCGATGGGGTGAGCGACGGGTTTCGAACCCGCGACCTCCTGGACCACAACCAGGTGCTCTACCAGCTGAGCTACGCCCACCATCGCCGGGCTCGGGGAGCTCCCCATCACCTCGGCCGCACTATATTAGCGTGCCCGTTTCGGGGGCTCGCAACGGGTTACCGTTGGTGGCGTTCCTGCACTTCAGCGGCCGCGGCCTTGGCCTGTTCGGTGGTCGGGCCGGGCTGCGGGACGAAGGCGGCGCGACGGTAGTAGTCGAGCTCTCCGATGGATTCCTTGATGTCGGCGAGCGCGCGGTGCGCGAGGCCCTTCTCGGGCTTGGCGTAGTAGATCCGCGGGTACCAGCGCCGGACGAGCTCCTTCACCGACGAGACGTCGACCATGCGGTAGTGCAGGTGCGCGTCGAGAAGGGGCATGTCGCGGGTGATGAAGCCGCGGTCGGTGGCGATGGAGTTGCCGGCGAGCGGGGCGACGTTGGCCTCGGGCACGTGCGCGCGGACGTATTCGAGCACGCGCTGCTCGGCTTCTGCCATGGTCACGGTCGAGCGCCGGACCTCTTCGGTGAGGCCGGAGTGGGCGTGCATTTCGCGGACGACCTCCGGCATGCCGTCGAGGGCTTCGTCGTCGGCGTGGATGACGATGTCGACGCCTTCGCCGAGGACGTTGAGCTCGGCGTCGGTCACCAGCGCGGCGATTTCGATCAACGCGTCCTTGCCGAGGTCGAGCCCCGTCATCTCGCAGTCGATCCAGACTAGGCGGTCGTTCACCCCGAAACCCTAACCCGACCCGGGGATTCGTGACGCGCGACGTGCGGGTTCGGCGCGTTGCTGGCAGCGTGTGCATCCTCAGGTGAGTCATGTCACAGATCGGGGAGCGACAGTGGCCGAACAGGGTCCAGCCCAGGAGATCGCGCAGGGGTACGTGAGCGAAGGCGCGGCGGTCGAGCTCGGCGCCGTCGTGCTCGACGGCAAGACCGACGCCGGTGCGGCGGTCCGCCTGCCACTGGCGACGCTGAACCGGCACGGGCTGGTCGCGGGCGCGACCGGTACCGGCAAGACCAAGACCCTGCAGCTGATCGCTGAGCAACTGTCGGCCGCGGGAGTGCCCGTGGTGCTGGCGGACGTGAAGGGCGACCTGTCCGGGCTCGCCGCGCAGGGCGAGAGCAACGACAAGATCGCCAAACGTGCGGAAGAGCTGGGCGACTCCTGGGAGCCCGCCGCGTTCCCCGTGCAGTTCCTGTCGCTGGGCACGGGCGGCAAGGGTTCGCCGATCCGGGCGACGATCACCAGTTTCGGCCCGATCCTGCTGTCGAAGGTGCTGGGGCTCAACGAAACCCAGGAGTCGACGCTCGGCCTGATCTTCCACTGGGCCGACCAGCGCGGGTTGGCGCTCCTGGATACGAAGGACCTCCGCTCGGTCATCACGCACCTGACGAGTGACGAGGGCAAGGAGGACCTCAAGGGCATCGGCGGCGTCTCGGCCGCGACGGCCGGGGTGATCCTCCGCGCGCTGTCCAATCTGGAGGCTCAGGGCGGCGAGGACTTCTTCGGCGAGCCCGAGCTGGACGTCCACGATCTGATGCGCGAGGCGGACGGCAAGGCGATGGTGACCCTGCTGGAGCTGGACAACCTCCAGTCGAAGCCCGCGCTGTTCTCGACGTTCCTCATGTGGCTGCTGGCGGAGTTGTTCGAGGAGTTGCCCGAAGAGGGCGACCTCGACAAGCCGAAGCTGGTGTTCTTCTTCGACGAGGCGCACCTGCTGTTCAACGACGCCTCGAAGGCGTTCCTGGAACGCATCGAGCAGACCGTCAAGCTGATCCGTTCCAAGGGCGTCGGCGTGTTCTTCTGCACGCAGCTCCCGACGGACATCCCGAACAACGTCCTGAGCCAGCTGGGAGCCCGGGTACAGCACGCGTTGCGGGCGTTCACGCCCGAGGACCAGGCGGCGCTGACGAAGACGGTGAAGACGTATCCGAAGACGAAGCACTACGAACTGGACTCGGCGCTGACGTCGCTCGGTATCGGCGAAGCGATCGTCACCGTCCTTTCCGAGCGGGGCGCGCCCACGCCGGTCGCGTGGACCCGCCTTCGCGCGCCGCGTTCGAAGATGGGCTCCATCGGTGCCGAAGCGATCTCCGGGGCGACGGCGTCTTCGGACTTGCACGCGAAGTACGCCGAGACGATCGACCGTGAGTCCGCCTACGAGAAGCTGGCCGCGAAGGTGGCCGCGCCGCCTGCGGGCGAGGCGCCGCCGCCCGAGGCCCCCACTCCGAAACCCGAGAAGCAAGAGCCGGGCATGGTCGAGCAGGCGATGAAGAACCCGGCGGTGAAGTCGTTCCTCCGCTCGGCGGCGAGCGCGCTGGGACGGGAGATCACCCGAGGTCTCTTCGGGAACCGCAGGCGATGAGAAAACCTGACGCGATCTGTCAGGTATGCCCGGCAAGGTGGGCGGCATGACCAATACCGCGACCGCGTCGTTCACCGTGGACGGCTGGGAACCACAAGCCACCGAGAAGCCCGAAGCCACCGAGTTCTCGCGGGTGCGGCTGACCAAGACGTTCACCGGTGACGTCGAGGGGACCAGCGCCGTGGAGATGCTGACGGCGGTGAACGAGACGTCGTCGGCGTACGTCGCCTTCGAGCGGCTGGCCGTCACTGTCGACGGGCGCAAGGGTGGCTTCGTCCTGCATCACTCGGCGGGGGAGAACGGGCATCATCTGATCGTCTTGCCGGGCTCCGGTCACGGTGAACTGGCGGGTATCACCGGAACGGCGAAGATCGTCAAGGACGACGAAGGCAACCACACCTTCACCCTCGTCTACGAACTCTGAAAGTCCGTGAGGGCCTCTGATGAAAGGAGGCCCTCACGGACAGTGCCTGCTGGGCCGCCCCCTGACAGCGGTCCAGACGGCCGGATCAGCCGACGATCTGCTCGACGATCTTCTTCGCGTCGTTGATGGGGATCGCGAAACCGATGCCGATGCTGCCGGTCGAGGCCGGGTTGTACAGCGCGGAGTTGATGCCGATGACGTTCCCCTGCGCGTCCACCAGCGCCCCGCCCGAGTTGCCCTGGTTGATCGGGGCGTCGGTCTGGATCGCGGTGTAGCTCGGGCCGGCTTCGTTCGTGGTCCTGCTGTAGGGCGAGCGCCGCTCCTGACCACTGCTCAGCTCGTCGAGCTTGCGGTTCAGTGCGCTCACGATCCCGGTGGTCACGGTGTTCTGCAGCCCGCCGGGTGAGCCGATCGCGACGACCTGCTGGCCGACGGCGAGCTTGCTGGAGTCGCCGAGCGAAGCCGGCGTCAGGCCGCTCGCGTCCTTCGCCTGGAGCACGGCGATGTCGGCCTTCGTGTCGGCGCCGACCACGCTGGCTTTGTACTGCTTGCCGTCCGACAACGTGACGGTCACGTCGCCCTCGGCGTCGGCGACCACGTGGGCGTTGGTGAGGATGCGTCCGTCCGCCGTCAGGATGACGCCGGAGCCGACCGCCTCACCCTGGGCGGTGGTCACGTTCACCTGGACGACACTCGGCGTCACCTTCGCGGCGACCGCGCTGACGTCACCCGAAGTGTTGTTCCCGACCAGTTGCCCGTTGGCGACCGCGGACGAACCCGTGCCCGACGCCGAAGACGCGGAGCCGAGCCCCGCGATCGCCGCTCCACCGACCCCGCCGACGAGTGCGGCGGCGAGCGCCGTCGCACTGACGAGGACGGCGACCCGCCCGCCCTTCTTGCGCGGCGGCGGGGTGACGAGCGGATTCGGCGCGGCCTGCCAAGGGGTGTAGCCGGGGTACTGCTGCTGATGCGGCGGCTGGTGCCCACCGGTGGAGGCGGGGCCGGGCCGACTCTCGTTCTCGGTCATGGAACAAGATTCGCGCCCGTAGTTGTGAGCCGCCTGTGGAGAACCCCAGGGCTTTCCTGAGAATCTCAGTCGAAGAACGCCGGGACGTCCAAGGCCCCGCCCGACGCCTCGAACTCCTCGTGCACCGCGGCGCGGAGTTTCGCGTCGGCCAGGTAGTCGACGGCCGTCAGCGCCAGCCCCAGCGCGCCGTCGACGACCGCGCGATCGCCGTCCGGCGAACCGGCCGCGGTCGCGAACTCCTTGGTGTGCAAGGCGGTCGTCGGCCCGGCGATGGCGATCATCGGGTGGATCGCGGGCATCCGGTAGGAGAGGTTGCCGAGATCCGTCGAACCGGTGAGGAATTCGGGCACGATCCCCGGTGGCAGCGGTTTGCGGCCGGCGTCGACCTGGTGCACCGACCAGCGCCCGGCGAGGGTGGTGTTGAACCGGATCGGCAGATACGCGGGCTGGTCGTCCCAGTTCAGTTCGACTCCGCAGCCGGTCATTTCCGCCGCACCGCGCGCGATCGCCGAAACCCGCTCGGCGAGGTCGCGCAGCGTGTCCGGCTGCGCGGAGCGGAGATAGAACAGGAGTGCCGCACGTTCGGGGACGACGTTCGGCCGCGCGCCACCGTCGGTGAAGACGCCGTGGACGCGGTCGCTGGAGGGCAGATGCTGCCGAAGCGCCGCGACACCCTGATACGCGGCGACGGCGGCGTCGAGCGCGTTGCGGCCCATGAACGGCTGAGCCGAGGCGTGCGCGCCGACACCGTGGAACACCATTTCCAGCTGTCGCCTGCCGAGGAACGGGTGCATGGCGATGTCGTGGCTGAACGGATGCAGCATGACCACGGCGTCGACGTCGTCGAAAACGCCGGCGCGGGCCATGGTCTCCTTGCCGCCACCGCCTTCCTCCGCCGGTGTGCCGATCAGCGAGACCCGGCCGCCCAGCCGTCCGGCGACCGCCGCCGCGCCGAGGAAGCCGCCCGCGCCCGCGGTGCAGATGACGTTGTGCCCGCAGCCGTGGCCGAGGCCGGGAAGCGCGTCGTATTCGGAGAGGACCGCGATATGCGGCCCGCTGCCAGGGGTGGTCGTGACCAAGGCGGTGTCGAGTCCGCCCGCGCCGATCGTCACCTCGTGTCCGTGCCGCTCGAGCAGGTCGCCGAGCGCCCGGACCGAGCGGTGCTCGGCGAAACCCTCTTCGGGATGAGCGTGCAGGTCTTGGCTCAGCCCCACCAATTCCGCCTCCAGCGCGCGGATCTCGGCGCTGACGGCGGCTCGCGTGGCGGCGTCCGCGCCGTCATGGGGTGAACCGAGGGGTTCGGCCGCGGCGACGGCGTCCGCGGTCGCGTCGACCAGCGAGCGGAGGTAGCCGTCGTCGGGAGGGATCGGCGAAGCGTGCTCAGAGCGGATCATTTCCGGATGTTAACTCCTAGCTCGCCGGTGACGATCTGCGTGACGCCGGCGTACCGCTCGCCGACGTGGTCGAAGCCGCGCCGGTACAGCTTCGCCGCGATCTCGCCGCGGTCGAACATCCGCTGTCCGCTCAGCCTGCCGAGGACGGTGTCCGCGAGCCGCATCGGCTGATCGCTGTGCCGGGCGCTGGTCAGCAGCACCAGCGAGCCGCCGGGTTTCAGCACGCGGGCGAACGAATCCAGCGCCGCGTCCGGATCGGCGAACATGTGCAGCGCGGCGAAACAGCAGACGGCGTCCACAGTGGAATCGTCGAGTGGCAGATCGACGGCGTCGGCGCGCAGATAGGTCACCGAAGGGGGATTGGGCGCGGCGAGTGCCTTCTCCAGCATGGTGACCGAACCGTCGAGCCCGATGGACAGGCCGTCCGGCCCGACCGCTTCGCCGAAGGCGCGGGTGAACCTGCCGGTGCCGCAGGCGACGTCCAGCGCGACCTGGCCGGGGCGCAGGCCGAGCGCCTCGATCGCGATGCGGACCTCGTCCGCCATCGTCGGGCCGTTCAGTCCTTTCGCGACCCTGCCCAGCGCCGGGCGCCAGTACCGCTCGTAGATCATCGGCACGGCGGAGGTGTGCATCAGCCGCTGCGCGAGTCCGGTCGGCGGCCCCGCCTGCGGGATTTCTCCCAGCAGGTCAAGGAAATCCTTCCCGGTGGCGGTCGGCGTGGTGCCCGGCCGCAGCAGGCTCCTCAGACGTTCGCGATGGTCCGGCATGGCTGCTCCCTTCACGGTCCTCACCGGAGAATCTGCCATGACCGGCCCGTTCGCGACATTCCCGCCGCCGCGACCCGAAACTGTCGGTGGCCGTCTCTAACGTCGGAGGGAGTCGCCGTTCCCCAGCCGAAGGAGCCCGAAATGACCGGCTCGATCCTGCAGCACCCCGCAACGACCACGCTCCGCATCCCGGTGCGCGGCCCGTTCGACCTCGACAAGTCCATCCGCTTCCTGACCGCTTTCCCGCCCGCGTGCCGCGCGGACGCCGCCGCCGAGCCCGGCACCCTGCGCTTCGCCTTTCCCGCCGAAGCGGGCTGGGAGCACGTCGGCGCGGCCGTCAGACAGAGATCGCCCGGTTCGATCGAGGTGGAGGTCTTCGCCGAGGAGAGGCTCGCCGTCGAAGTCGGCGCCCAGGTCCGGCGGATCCTGTCGGTGGACGTCGACGGCGTCGGCTTCGCCAAGATCGGCACGGCGGATCCCGTGGTGCGCCGCCTCCAGCAGGCGCACCCCGGTCTGCGGCCGGTGCTGTTCCATTCGCCCTATGAAGCGGCCTGCTGGGCGATCCTGAGCCACCGGGCGGGGATGTCCCAGGCGGCCACGGTGAAACGACGGCTCGCCGAGGAGTTCGGCAGGCCGGTGGACGTCGGAGGGAAGGTCCTCAGATCGTTCCCGGCGCCCGACGTACTGGCGGGGCCGGAGGCCGGGCGCGGCCTGCCGGAGGTGAAGGCCGAGCGGTTGCGCGCGGTGGCCAACGCCGCCAAGGACGGTCTGCTCGACGCCGCGTACCTGCGTGCGATGCCGGTGCCGGACGCGTTGCGCTGGTTGCAGCGCTTGCCGGGCATCGGCCCGTTCTCGGCACAGCTGATCCTGATCCGGGGCGCCGGGCATCCGGACGTCTTCCCCAGTGGCGAGCCCCGGTTGCAGGAGGCCATGCGGGCCGCGTACGACCTGCCGCTGGCGCCACCAGAGGAGTTGGAGGAGCTGTCCGCGGTGTGGCGGCCGTTCCGCAGCTGGGTGGCTTTCGCCCTGCGGAACGCCGGGGAGTTTCGCACGCGCGGGATCGGAGGTTCGATGACCGCCTGACACGGGACATATCCGGCCTGTGGTGAGCTGGTGAGGTGAGCTCGTCTCCCGCCGAAACGGTTTCCGACATCGCCCAGTCCACCCCGCCCGGCACGATCACCCTGGTCACCGGTGGTCTCGCGCTGCTCGTGGTGCTCTCAGGCAGGCCTTGGCGGATCGCCCGCAACCTGATCACCCTCGTCCACGAGGCGGGCCACGCGCTGGCGGCGGTGCTGGTCGGCCGTCGGCTGCAGGGCATCAAGCTGCACTCGGACACCTCCGGCGTCACGGTCTCCCGTGGCAAACCGGAGGGCCCGGGGATGGCGTTCACCGCGCTGGCCGGGTACCCGGCGGCCGCCGTGCTCGGGCTGGTGTTCGCGGGACTGCTCTCGTCGGACCTGATCACCGTCGTGCTGATCACGATGGCGTTGATGCTGCTGGGTGTGCTGGTGATGGTGCGCAACACCTACGGCGTGTTCACCGTGGTCGCCAGCTCGGTGGTGCTCGGGCTGGTCGCGCTGGTGGCGCCCTCCTGGTTCCAGGCGATCTTCGTCTACCTGCTGACCTGGTTCCTGCTGTTCGGCGGTGTCCGGCCGGTGGTCGAGCTCCAGATCAAGCGGCGCCGGGGAGCGGCCAGGGATTCCGACGCCGATCAGCTCGGCAGGCTCACCGGGATGCCCGCGGTGCTGTGGGTGCTGGTGATGGCCGTGCTGACGGTGAGCTGTCTCTTCGCGGGCGGGTTGTGGCTGCTGGAGCCGACCGTCGCCTGACCGGGGCGGTACGGCAGACTGATGGCTCGTTCCGCGCGGAAGGAGTCAGCAGATGGATGAGGTCGCCAAGGCCGTCGAGGAATGCGCTCGATCGGCGAAACGGGCCGCGCCGTCGCTGGCCGCCGCCACCGCGGAGGCGATCGACGCCGCGCTGAACGCCATGGCGGACAAGCTTGTCGAGCACGCCGGCGTCGTGCTCGAAGCGAACGAGGCCGACATCGCCAAGGCACGCGAGGACGGCATGAGCGCGGGCCTGCTCGACAGGCTCACCATCACCCCCGAGCGGCTGACCGGCATGGCCGAACAGCTCCGTCTCCTGGCGGGCGCGCCGCATCAGGAGCGGTCCGTCGATGTGTCCACTTTGGACGGCGGACTGCGGCTGGTCGAGCGCCGTCGCCCGGTCGGCGTGATCGGTGCGAACTACGAGGCGCGCCCGAACGTCACGGTGGACGTCGCCTCGCAGCTGGTGAAGTCGCGCAACGGTGGGGTGCTCCGCACGGGTTCCGCCGCGCTCGGCTCGGCCCAGCGCCTGCGCGAAACCGTGATCGCCCCCGCGCTCGCCGAGGCGGGTATCGACCCGGACGTCATCCAGCTGGTGCCGCGTGCCGAGCGTGAGGCGGCTTCCGCGCTCGTCCGGTTCCCCACGCTCGTGCCGCTGGTCATCCTGCGCGGCAGCGGCGACAGCACCCGGGCGCTGGCCACCGAGGCGGCCGTCCACGGAGTCCGGACGCTGGCCCACGCCGACGGCGGCGGCGTGCTGTACGTCGACGAAGCGGCCGACACCGACAAGGTGCGCGACCTGGTCTTCAACAGCCTCGACCGGCTCGGCGTCTGCAACCGGCTGAACCTGCTGCTGATCCACGAGGACGCCCACGACCGCGTCTGGCCCGGCATCTCCGGCGCGCTGGCCGAACGCGGCGTCACTCCTTCGCTCGCCCCGCACGAGCACGCCATCGGCTACGAATGGGCGCTCGACTCGGACCGCGAAGCGACCGTCACCGTCGCGAAGGTCTCCGGCCTGCCCGAAGCAGCGGAGATCGCCAACGAACGGACCTCCGGCCTCGCCGCCGGCATCGTGACCGAAAGCAACGAAGCGGCCGACGCGTTCTTCGACGCGTACACCGGCACCGGCGTCTTCTGGAACGCCCCGACCCGGTTGCTCGACGGCTTCAAGCTCCTCGCCGTCCCCGAGACCGGCATCAACCTGGACAAGGTCCCCGGCCCGCGTGGTCCGGTCACCTACACCGACCTCTACGTGCGGCAGTACGCCGTGCTGCCCGCCTGACCACGCGTGTCGTCCATCTGATCACGCGTGTCGTCCCTCCAGTCACGCGAAATCGCCGACCGCAGGCCGGCTCTGACCCGAATCGCCACTCGCGACCGCTCGGCGGTGGTAGCAAAGGTCCCTTGCTGCCACCGGCAGGGGGTCAGCGCCGCCGACGCTTCGATCGAGGCCGGGGCGGCAACGAGTCCGCGGTGGCGTCCTCGACCTCGTCCGGAACGTCTTCCGATGCGGGCGTCGGGTCCTGAGCGGGGGTGGCCAGCCCCAGCATCTCCGCGGCGAGCTGTTGAGAAGAGGCGAACATGCCCGAAGGCCGATCCCGCGCCCGGCGCAGGGACGAAGGCCGCAGCCGGTTGTAGCCCCGCACCGAAACCGGCCGCCGCGAGCGGACCTCGTACTGCGGGAAGCCCGAAAGCTCGCCGGCGAGTTCCCTGTCCACCAGGATGGTGCCCGGCCGCGCGGTCGAGGTGAGGCGGGCGGCGAGGTTCACGACCGAGCCGTAAACGTCGCCGAACCGGCTTAGGATCCGGCCCGAAGCCAGCCCGGCGCGCACGGAAGGCAGGGTCTCGTCGGCATCGGCGCGTTCGGACAGGGCGAGGGCGATCTCGGCCCCGTCGACGGCGGAATCGGCCACGAACAGGACCTCGTCGCCGATCATCTTCACGATCCGCCCGTGGTGATCCGCGACCACCTCGGTGGCGACGGATTCGAACCGGTCGAGGATGTCGGTCAGCTCTTCTTCGTCGACCTGCCTGGTCAGCCGGGTGTAGCCGACCATGTCGACGAAGCCGACCACTTCGGTCCTCGCTTCGAGGTCTTCCTCCGGCATGGCCAGCGCACGGCCGGCGTAGGCGGCCAGGTGGCGGCGCCAGACGAATTCCTGCACCTTCTCCAGCTCGGGCAACAGCCGCTCGACGAGCCGTCCGATCTGGCGTTCGCTGCTGCCGATCTCCTTGTTCTCGGTGATCATCGTCCACAGCATGTGGACCTGCCATTCCGCGAGGCGCGAAAGGTGCTGGCCCAGCGCGCGCGTCACGGCCAGCTCGATACTCGGGTCGATCAGCCCCGAGTTCATCAGCTGATCGGCCGTGCGGATCGCTTCGATGTCGGCGTCGGTGAAGACGACCTCGTCGTCGTCGACCGTCGCGAAGCCCAGCGCACGCCAAAGGCGCCGAGAGCGTTCTTCGGGAACGCCTGCCTTCTCGGCGACTTCGAGCCGGGTGTACTTGCGCCTACCACCGAGCAGGATCCGTTCGAGGCGCTGTTGCAGCGCGTCGGGCGAGATCTCGCCGGGTTCGGGCATCAGGTGGTGTGGACGATGAGCACGTCCACCCCGGACTTCCGCGCGACCTCGGACGGCACGGAGCCCAGGATGCGGCCGGCGAGCGTGTTCAGCCCGCGGTTGCCGACCACCAGCAGGTCCGCGGAGCGCTCGGAGACGACCTTGCGCAGTGAGTCGACCGGGTCGCCGACGACCGCGGCGGTCTCGATCGTCTTCGCGCCGGCCTTCGCCGCCCGGTCACGGGCGGACAGGAGGGTGTCCTCGGCCGGTGCCGAGCCGACGACCTGGTACGCCTCGTCGCCGAGGACGTCCTGCGCCTTCTCCACGTCGCCCTTGTTGGCGGGGTAGTAGGCGCACACGATGACCAGGGTCGCTCCGGAGTCCCCGGCGACACCCGCCGCCCGGTCCACCGCGGCGAACGAGGAATCCGATCCGTCCGTGCCCACGACCACGGTCCGATATGCAGCCATCCGCAACCTCCACCGATCTGACAGCCCGCGCCTGCGCGCGAGCAGCGACGATAACCGCTAGTCGGCGGCCTCGCAGGCCGCCGTGAGCACGGTCGGGTGAAAAGGTTACTCGCCAGTCGGTTTCTGCGCTGCCGCAGGTCGCGGTGAAGGCTTCGCGCCGGATGTGGCCTTCGGCACATCGGCCGTCCGGAGCTGCACGGTGGCTTCCGAGTCGGGTGACGGCTTCGCCTTCAGGTCCGCCGGGACATGCGGTTCGTCGCCGAGCACGTGGGTCGCCTCGGCGAGCGCGTTCCGCGCGGTGCGGACCTGCTCGGCCAGGCTGGAGCGCACCTTGCGGAGCGCTTCGACCCGTTCGGTGGCCTGCGTGATCCGCCGGTTGGACTCTTCGGTGGCCTGCCGGACGCGGCGGCGTGCCTCGTCGGCCGCCTCGGCGAGCCGGGCGTTGGCCTCGGTGATCGAGTCCTGCTTGCGCTTGTTGGCGTCGGCGACGGACTCGCGCTGACGGCGCTCGATGTCGGCCTTGGCCGCCGTCTCCTCTTCGAGCACCTTCGCGCGGATGGCGGCGGCGTCCTCGGTGGCTTCGCGGACACGGCGGGCGGCCTCGGCCTTGCTCGCGGCCTCCTGCTCGGCCAGCGCGTGCATGGCCTCGGTACGCCGCGACGCCATCGCGATCTCGAAGTCCTCTTCGACCTGCGTGCGGCGCTGCTGCGACTCGGCGTCGAGCTTGTCCCGCTCGGCCTTCGCCTTGTCGGTGATGTCCTTCGCCTCGGCGCGCGCCTTTTCGAGCACACCGCGGTGCTCGGCCTCCATCTCCTTGCGACGGAGGTCGAGCTCGTTGAGCAGCTGCTCGTAGCGGGCCCGCATGGCGCTCGCGTCGGTCTCCGCCTTCGCGCGGATGTGCCCGGCTTCGGCTTCCGCGCGCGCCTTGGTGTCGGCGGCCTCGTCCTGCGCGAGCCGCAACATGCGCTGCAGGCGCTCGGAAAGGCCTTCGACACTCGTCGGCGGCTGGGCGAGCCTGTCGACCTGCCCGCGCAGGTCCGCGATCTCGCCGCGCGCGATCTCCAGCTGCCGTGCCAGGTCGCCCGCCTGCCCGATGGCGGCATCGCGATCGGCGGTGAGCATCTTCAGATCGGCGTCCAGCCGTTCGAGATGTTCGTCGACCTGCGCACGGCTGTAACCGCGCTTCGCCACGTCGAAGCCGGCTCCCAGCGGCACTAGCTCCCGTTCCTCGCCAAGGCTCATCCTTCTACCGTAGTCGAGCTGGAGTCACGGAAGGGTGAGCACCCACGCAACGCGCGGCGAAAGCACGTTCCGGCGCGCTAAACGTTCCGGAAGGCGTTGATCCCGTCGATGTGCTTTTCGCGCAGCTCGTGGTCCCGGACACCCAGACCTTCTTCCGGCGCAAGGGCGAGCACGCCGACCTTGCCCTGATGCGCGTTGCGGTGGACGTCCAGCGCGGCCTGCCCGGTCTCCTCGAGCGAGTAGGTCTTCGACAGCGTCGGGTGGATCAGACCTTTCGCGATCAGCCGGTTCGCTTCCCACGATTCGCGGTAGTTCGCGAAGTGGCTGCCGATGATCCGCTTCAGGTTCATCCACAGGTAGCGGTTGTCGTACTGGTGCATGTAGCCGGAAGTCGACGCGCACGTGACGATCGTGCCGCCCTTGCGCGCGGCGTAGACGGACGCGCCGAAGGTTTCGCGCCCCGGGTGCTCGAAGACGATGTCCGGGTCTTCACCGCCGGTCAGCTCGCGGATCTTCTTGCCGAACCGCTGCCACTCCTTCGGGTCCTGGTTGTGCTCGTCCTTCCAGAACTTGTAGCCCTCCGCGTTCCGGTCGATGATCAGCTCCGCGCCGAGCTTCCGGCAGATCTCCGCCTTTTCGGGGCTGGAGACCACGCACACCGGGATCGCGCCGCCGTTGAGCGCGTACTGCGTCGCGTAGGAGCCGAGGCCGCCCGAAGCGCCCCAGATCAGCACGACGTCACCCTGCTTCATGTCGGCGCCGTTGCGCGAGACGAGCTGGCGGTAGGCCGTGGAGTTCACCAGGCCGGGGGAGGCGGCCTCCTCCCAGGTGAGGTGGCCCGGCTTCGGCATCAGCTGGTTCGCCTTCACCAGCGCGATCTCCGCGAGCCCGCCGAAGTTCGTCTCGAAACCCCAGATCCGCTGCTCGGTGTCGAGCATCGTGTCGTTGTGCCCGTCCGGGCCCTCGAGTTCGACGTTGAGGCAGTGCGCGACGACCTCGTCGCCCGGCTTCCAGTTGTGCACGCCGGGCCCGGTGCGCAGCACGACGCCGGACAGGTCCGAGCCGACGACGTGATAGGGCAGGTCGTGGCGCTTCGACAGCGGTGAAAGCCGTCCGTAGCGCTCCAGGAACTTGAACGTCGAGACCGGCTCGAAGATCGAGGTCCACACGGTGTTGTAGTTGATCGCGCTCGCCATGACCGCGACCAGCGCCTCGCCCGGGCCGAGCTCCGGCACCGGGACCTCGTCCACGTGCAGGGACTTGCGCGGGTCCTTGTCCCGGCTTTCGAGGCCTTCGAACATGTCGGCCTCGTCCTTGTGCACGGTCACCCCGCGATAGGTCTCCGGCACGTCGAGCGACGCCACGGCGCCGAGGTCATCGTTCAGAATGGCCTGCTGGATCTCGCCGAGCTGCGACATCGAAACCTCCGCGATTGGGGTCATGGCGTTGGGGCCACAAATTACTCACGGGTAACCAAGTCCACAACTGTACGAGACGTGGAGCACGTCCACATCCCGAAGTGTTATCGACCGGTCTTGACCGGCCGGCCAACCAAGCGGACCATCGGACGTGGAGATCTCTCCGACCTGCAGGTTCAGCCGATTTTCGGAGGTGAGCACGCATGAACGAACCCACGACGCGCCCTTGGACCCGTCCCCATGACTGGGCGGAGGTGGTCATCGGTGTCGTGGTCGCGCTTTCACCCCTCTGGATGACCACGGACAACACCGCCATGTGGACGCTCGTCATCCTCGGCGCGCTGATCGCCCTCGACGGTCTCGCGTCGCTTGCGATGCCTGGCATGGTCTACGGCGAAGGCATTCAGATCGTCCTGGGCGCGCTGCTGTTCATTTCGCCCTGGGTGATGGGATACGCCGGCTTCATGGGCGCGTCCTGGACCGCTTGGATCGGTGGCGTCCTGACCGTGGTGGCCGGGGCGGCGGCGATGCCGATCGCCCAGGCGACGCACCGGACGGCGGGACAGCACTGACCCAGGAGGAAACGGCGTGAAAGAGGATTCGGCGAAACAGCGCATCCTGCGAGCCGCGGAGGCGCTCTTCGCCGAATCCGGTTTCGACGCCACGCCCACTTCGCGGATCGCGGAGCGGGCGGGCGTGCCGAAAGGCCTGGTGCACTACTACTTCCGGCGTAAGTCGGATCTGCTGGCCGCGCTGGTCGCCGAACTGCCCGACGCCCGGATCGAACCGGCCGTCGTGGTCGTCCCCGGCGACCTCGCGGGCAGTCTTCGCGGCCTCGTCGTCGAACTCGACAGGCGGTTCAACCGGTCCTTGGCGCTGTCACACCTGTTGTGGCGCGAGGCCGACACGCACCGCGCGGTCCGCGACGCGCTGGCCGAACGCTTCCAGCAACTCGTCCGGCAGGTGAAGGCGGTGATCGTCGCCGCGACGGGCGGCAAGGTCGCGATAGCCGACGTCGATTCCGCGTCGGGACTACTCGCGCGGGCGGTCAGCCACCGTCACGCGACGGCTCGGCACAGCGAGGACGGGGACCCCGCCGAGATCGATCGCGAGGTCCTCTTCATCGCCTCCGCGTTGACGCGGGGTCAGTGACCGTCCTTCGCGGGCTCCACCAACTCGACGAGCACACCGCCTGCGTCCTTGGGGTGCACGAAGTTCACCCGGCTGTCGGACGTCCCCCGCTTCGCCTCGTCGTAGAGCAGCCGCAGCCCCTGCGCACGCAGCGCCGCGGCGGCCGCGTCCACATCGGACACTCGATACGCCAGCTGCTGCAGCCCGGGGCCGCTCTTCGCGAGGAACTTGCCGATCGCGGAATCCTCGCGCAGCGGAGCGAGGAGCTGGATCGCGGTCTCGGTCCCCGCGGTACCCGGCGCGCGCAGCATCGCCTCGCGGACGCCCTGCTCCTCGTTGACCTCCTCGTGCGCGACCTCCAGGCCGAAATGCTCGGCGTGGAAGGCGATCGCGGCGTCGAGGTCGGGTACCGCGATGCCGACGTGGTCGATGGCCGTCACGAACGGTTTCAGCGCCTGGTTCATGCAGAGCAGGATAGGTGCGCGGGCGGGCGGACCGGCGTGCGCCGCCTCACACTGGCTCCATCAAGAGACCCGCGACCCGGGTATGGTCGCGAAGACCCCCTTTGCCCTTGCGCCGATGCTTGGAGGACGCCGTGTCCGGTTCCGTGATCCTGGGTGCCGCCCGTACACCGATCGGGCGATTGCTCGGTTCCCTGAAGGATTTCTCGGGCGCGCAACTCGGCGGATTCGCCATCAAGGCGGCGTTGGAGCAGGCCGGTGTCTCGCCCGACGCGGTGCAGTACACGATCATGGGCCAGGTGCTCACCGCGGGCGCGGGCCAGATCCCGGCCCGGCAGGCCGCGGTCGCCGCCGGTATCCCGATGAGCGTCCCGGCGCTGACCATCAACAAGGTCTGCCTCTCCGGCCTCGACGCCATCGCGCTGGCCGACCAGCTCATCCGCGCGGGGGAGTTCGACCTGATCGTGGCCGGCGGCCAGGAGTCGATGACCCAGTCGCCGCACCTGCTGCCGAAGTCCCGCGCGGGTTTCAAGTACGGCGACACCACGCTCGTCGACCACATGGCGTACGACGGTCTGTTCTGCGCCTTCGACCAGGTCGCCATGGGTTCGTCGACGGAGAAGTACAACAGCCGCTACGGGATCACCCGTGAGCAGCAGGACGAGTTCTCCGCGCGGTCGCACCAGCGTGCCGCCGCCGCCATCGCGGCGGGCCGCTTCGACGCCGAGATCGCGCCGGTGTCGATCCCGCAGCGCAAGGGCGACCCGGTCGTCTTCTCGAAGGACGAGGGCGTCCGCGCCGACACCACCGCCGAAGGCCTCGCGAAGCTGCGTCCCGCCTTCGCCTCCGACGGCACCATCACCGCCGGTTCGGCGTCGCAGATCTCCGACGGCGCGGCCGCGGTCATCGTCGCGAGCAAGGCCAAGGCCGAGGAACTGGGCCTGACCGCGCTCGCCGAGATCGGCGCGCACGGCGTGGTCGCCGGCCCGGACGCCAGCCTGCACGAGCAGCCGTCGAACGCGATCCTGGCCGCGCTGGCCAAGGAGAAGCTGACCGCGGACGCGCTCGACCTCGTCGAGATCAACGAGGCGTTCGCCGCCGTCGGCCTGGTTTCGGCCGACAAGCTCGGGCTCGACCCGGAGAAGGTCAACGTCGACGGCGGCGCCATCGCGCTCGGTCACCCGATCGGCGCGTCCGGCGCGCGGCTCGCCGTGCACCTGGTCCACGAACTCCGCCGTCGCGGTGGTGGGCTCGGCGCGGCCGCCCTCTGCGGTGGTGGCGGCCAGGGCGACGCGCTGCTGCTCCGCGTTCCGTAAAGCCCTTGCCGGTACAGCTGGACATCGACGAACTGGTCGGTCGCGCGCGGGACGGCGTCCCCCGCGCGATCGCCCGGTTGCTTTCGCTGGTCGAGGACGCGCATCCGCGGCTGCCCGAGGTCGCGGCGAAGCTGACGCCGCACACCGGCAACGCGCGGGTCGTCGGCCTGACCGGGCCGCCCGGTGTCGGTAAGTCGACATCGACGTCCGCGCTGCTCACGGCCCTGCGGGCACGGGGCCTGCGGGTCGGCGTGCTGGCGATCGACCCGTCGTCGCCGTTTTCCGGCGGCGCACTGCTCGGCGACCGGATCAGGATGACCGAACACGCCACCGATCCGGGTGTCTTCATCCGGTCGATGGCCACGCGCGGTCATCTCGGCGGGCTGTCGTGGGCGACGCCGCAGGCGGTCCGGGTGCTCGACGCGGCCGGGTTCGACGTCGTGCTGATCGAGACCGTCGGCGTCGGTCAGTCCGAAGTGGACGTCGTGAAACTGGCCGACACCACGGTGGTCCTGCTCGCGCCGGGGATGGGTGACGGGATCCAGGCGGCCAAGGCGGGCGTGCTGGAGATCGCGGACGTGTTCGTGGTCAACAAGGCCGACCGCGAGGGCGCGGACGCGACCGTGCACGACCTCAAGCAGATGATCTCCTTGGTGCGCCGGGAGATCCGCGGCCCGAGCTGGCGGCAGCCGATCGTGCGAACGGTGGCCTCGCGCGGCGAGGGTGTCGAGGACGTCGTCCGCGCGCTCGACGAACACCACGACTGGCTGGTCCGGCGCGACGAACTGCCCCGCCGCCGTGCGGCGCGGGCCCGGGACGAGGTCGAGGCGATCGCCGTGCAGCGGTTGCGCGCGGAAATCGTCGACCTGCGCTCCGGGGACCGGCTCACCGAATTGGCCGAACGCGTGGTCGCGCGGAAACTCGACCCGTTCGCGGCGGCCGAAGAACTCATCGGAGATCTTCGCGGTTCGTGAGGGTTCAGAATTCGACGTACATCTTGATGTCGCCGAAATCGCTGTCGAGATTGTCCAGATGGGCGATCGCGTCCTCTTTCCAGACCTCGAGCTGATTCGTCTCGCCGTAGGTGAGCTGTTCGCCGTCGGCCACCTTGTGGGCGTAGTTCGTGATCGTGACCGTCTGCCCCCGGCAGAACTCCACCCGCTCCAGGAACCGGTCGGCCATGTCGGGGTCGAAGACGCGGCCCATCCGGACGTAGCCGTTGTTGATGTGCTCCTCGCAGTAGAAGTGCGCCGCGGCCGAGGCGATCCACTCGGTGAGCGACGCGTCGCGAGGCGGCCACTTCTCCCGGACGTGCGACTTGATCTCCCTGGCGAGGCGGATGACCCGGCGCCGTTCGAGGTCGGTCAGCCCGTCCTCCTTGCGGAAGTCGAGGATCATGTCGTCGACGACCTTGGCGAGCCTGAGCATGCGCGGTTTGTCGAGTTCGGCCGGTTTCTCCGGCGGCAGCCCGGCCATGACCCTCTCGTGCACGAGGACGTACTGCGTGTACGCGTACAGAAAGGTCAGGGCGTTCAGCTGCCATTGGTGTCGTTCGGCGATCTCCACGGTTCCGACCCTAACCGCGGACCTACTTCCGGACCTGTGTGAGCGCCGGGGATTCACCCTATGCTCTGCTCTTCGTCCACGGCTGGGAGGCAGGAACCGTGCAGAGGATCACGAAGGTCTTTGTGGCAGTGCTGGGGGCAGGGCTGATGCTCGCGGCAGGCACCGGGACGGCGTCGGCGGAGGGCGCACCGCCGAAGGTCACGAAGGGGCCGTGCCAGTACACGCAGACGCCGGACGAGCCGGCCGCGCGGCCGGTCCCGCTGCCGCCGGACCCCCGGCACACGCCGGACCGGGGCAAAGTCCCGGTGCAGCTGAAGACCAACCAGGGCAAGATCGACCTGACCCTCGATCGGGCGAAGGCGCCGTGCACAGTGCAGAGCTTCCTGCACCTCGCGAAGCACCGTTTCTACGACCGCACGACGTGTCACCGGCTGACCGCGTACCCGACCTTGAAGGTCCTGCAGTGCGGTGACCCGAGCGGTACCGGCGAGGGCGGCCCCGGCTACAAGTACAAGGACGAACTGCCCGTGGGCCTGCCGCCCGCGCCGACCGACCCGACCGGCGAGCGCAAGGTGTACGCGCGTGGCGTGCTCGCGATGGCCAACGCGGGTCCGGCGACGAACGGTAGCCAGTTCTTCGTCGTGTACGGCGACTCCGCGCTTCGCCCGAACTACACGATCTTCGGCACCGTGGGCCACGAAGGTCTCGAAACCCTCGACGACGTCGCCGCCGGGGGCATCAAGCCGACCCCGGAGAACCCCGCCCCGGTCGACGGCGCGCCGGTCCTGAAGACCGACATCCTCCGGGCCCGCCCCTGGTTCTGCTGACCCCCTCTCGCAATTCGTCACCTACTTGCGCCATCGTCGCAAGTAGGTGACGAATTGCGGGGGTGTCAGGTGACCTCGAAGATGGCCTCGCGCAAGGCCTGGATGGAGCCGCCGAAAGCGTGCTTCGCGGCGGCGCCGTACCCGATGATGAGCCCTTCGCGTCGCGGCTCGCCGATCCAGTGGCCGCTGAGCCCTTCGAGCCCGATCGCGCGACGGCGGCAGGCGGCCAGCACCTCCATCTCCCGGGGAAGCTCGCAGGGGAACTGGAGCACCAAGTGCAGCCCGGCGGAGATCCCTTGCGGCAGCACGGAATCCGGCAGGGCCGCGAGCAGCTTGTCCCGCCTGGAACGGTATTCGACGCGGCAGCGGCGGATGTGCTGGTCGTAGGCGCCCGATTCGATCAGTTCGGCCATCGCCAGCTGGTCCAGCAGCGCGGGCCGCGCCCCGCTCTCGGCCAGGGCCGCACGCACCGGTTCGACCAGGAACCGCGGCAGCACCATCCAGCCCAGGCGCAGCGACGGCGCGAGTGTCTTGCTCGTCGTGCCCACGTACACGACCCGTTCGGGTGCCAGCGCCTGCAACGCGCCGACCTGCTGATGGTCGAACCGGAACTCGCCGTCGTAGTCGTCCTCGATGACGACGGCGCCGGTTTCCTCAGCCCAACGGGTGAGTTCGGCCCGTCGCCCCGGAGCGAGGGTGACGCCGAGCGGGTACTGATGCGCCGGGGTGACCACGACCGCCGGACTGTCCAAAGCGGACACCGTGATCCCGTGGTCGTCGACGGGGACGCCGACCACGCGGGGACCGTTGGCGGCGGCGATGTTCCGGTAGATGTTCAGCGACGGGTTCTCGAACGCGATCTCGTCCGCGCCGCGCGCGTGCAGCACCCGCGCCAGTACCGCGATCGCGTGCGAGAACCCGGAACACACCAGGATGCGGGCGGGGTCGGCGACCACGCCGCGGCTGCGAGCCAGATACGCGGCGAGCGTCTCCCGCAGTTCCGGCGCACCGGACTCGGCCGTGTAGTCGAACGCCGACATCGGCGCCTGGTGCAGTGCCCGCCGGGTCGCGGCGAGCCAGGCGGAGCGGGGGAACGCCGACAGGTTCGGCCTGCCGGGGCGCAGGTCCCAGCGCGGCGCCGGGTCGCGGGGGACCGGCCTCGGCGGTGACGCGGGCAGCGCGCCCGCCGTCGCGACGCGGGTCGGCGCGCCCTGAGTGGTCCGCAGATATCCCTCGGCGGCGAGGTCGGCGTAAACCCGGGTGACCGTTCCCCTGGCCACGCCGAGATCCTGCGCCAGCGCCCTGGTCGAGGGCACCGCGGCGCCCGCCTGCCAGCGTCCCTCCCGGATGGCCGCGCGGATCGCGGCGGCGAGCCCGCTCCGGCCGCTTTCGGGACGCCAGTCCAGATGGACGTCTATTCCCGAACTGGACCACGAATCTGCCATGTGACTGGACCATACTCGTGGGCCAGTCGCCGCTAGATTCGACGGCATGACCGAGCGAATCCATGTGGGCAAGCGAGTGCCCGAGATCTACCAGGCCATGGCGAAACTGCAGGCCGAAGTCGAGAAGGCCGCCGCCAACGCCGGGGTCGACCAGAAGATCCTCGAACTGGTGAAGATGCGGTCGTCGCAGATCAACCACTGCGCGTTCTGCCTCGACATGCACTCCCACGACGCGCTGCAGATGGGCGAGTCGCCGCGGCGGCTGTTCGTGCTGCAGGGCTGGCGCGAGACCGAACTGTTCACCGAGCAGGAGCGCGCCGCGCTCGCGCTCACCGAGGCGATCACGAACGTGGCGACCCTGCACGATGTGCCGGACGACGTCTACGAAGAGGCCACCCGCGTCTTCACCGAGGAGCAGTACCGCGCCATCGTCTGGGAGGCCATCGCGATCAACAGCTGGAACCGGATGTGCGTGACCAGCCACGCGCCGCTGCCCGAGCGCGCCGAATGACGGCGGCCCGGCTGCGGGAACTGCACGTCGCGGGAACCCCGCTGCTCCTGCCGAACGCGTGGGACGCCGACAGCGCGCGTCTCGTGGAGGCCGCCGGGTTCCCCGTCGTGGCGACGAGTTCGTTCGCCGTGGCCAAGGTCCTCGGCTACGACGACGGGGAGGACGCGCCCGCCGCCGAGATGTTCGCGGCGGCCGCGAGGATCGCGCGGGCGGTCTCGGTTCCGGTGACCGTCGACGTGGAAGGCGGATACGGCCTCGAAGGGGGCGAGCTCGCGGCGAGGCTGGCCGAGGCGGGTGCCGTCGGCTGCAACTACGAGGACACCGATCACGCCGCAGGCGGGGTGCGTCCACTCGAGGCGCAGGCGGAACGGGTCGCGAAGTTGCGCGAGGCCGCCGGGGACGCTCTGGTGATCAACGCCCGCGTCGACGTCTTCCTCGGCGCGTCCGACGAACGAGCGGTACTGGACGACGCGATCTTGCGGGCCAAGGCGTACTTCGAGGCCGGAGCGGACTGCGTGTACCCGATCATGGTGAAGTCGCCGGAGGTGCTCGGCGAGTTCGTGAAGGCGCTCGCGCCGGGAGCGGTCAACGCCGCTCCGATGCCCGGAGGCCCCGATCTCTCCGCGCTCACCACACTGGGGGTGGCGCGGATCTCGCTGGGCACCGGGCTGTGGAAGTCGCTTCGCGCCGATCTCCGCGCGAAGCTGGCCGAGCTGACGGCGGGAAAGCTGCCGTACTGAGGGGAATGGAACCGGGACGGTGCGGCCGGGGGCGTCGGATGCCGGCCGCACCGTCCCGGCGACTAGTGGGCGATCGCCTTTTCGGCGCCCGCACCGGTGAGCGAGCGGACCTCCATCTCGGCGTACTTCTTCTGGTTGTGCTCCTTGGACAGCACGGTGCCGAGCCAGCCGAGGAAGAACGCGACCGGGATCGAGACGATGCCCGGGTTGTCCAGCGGGAACCAGTGGAAGTCGACGCCCTGGATCATCGAGGCGCTCTTCCCGGTCTTCGGGTCGACGGGCTTCCCCGAGACCGCCGGCGAGAACACGATCAGCACGATGCAGACCGCGAGACCGCCGTAGATGCTCCACAGCGCGCCTTGGGTGTTGAACCGCTTCCAGAACAGCGAGTACAGGATCGTCGGCAGGTTCGCCGACGCCGCCACCGCGAACGCGAGCGCCACCAGGAACGCGATGTTCTGCCCGTTGGCGAGGATGCCGCCGAGGATCGCGACCGCGCCGATCACCAGCGCGGTGATCCTGGCGACCTTCACCTCCGAATCCGGGGACGCCTTGCCCTTCTTGATCACGCTGGCGTAGACGTCGTGCGCGAACGACGCCGACGCCGTGATCGTCAGTCCCGCGACCACCGCGAGGATCGTCGCGAAGGCGATCGCCGCGATCAGGCCCAATAGGACCGGCCCGCCGAGTTCCAGGGCCAGCAGCGGGGCCGCCGAGTTCACGCCACCCGGCGCGGCCTTGATCTTGTCGGCGCCGACCAGCGCGCCGGCGCCGTAGCCGAGCACCAGGGTGAACAGGTAGAAGACGCCGATCAGCGCGATCGCCCAGACCACGGAACGACGGGCTTCCTTCGCGGTCGGCACGGTGTAGAAGCGCATCAGGACGTGCGGCAGTCCCGCGGTACCGAGCACCAGTGCGATGCCCAGCGACAGGAAGTCGAGCTTCGTCGTGCCGGTCTTGCCGTACTGGTTACCCGGCCCCAGCAGCGCTTCACCGGCACTGCCCGCCCTGTCCACCGCGCCCTGCAGCAGCGCGGAAAGGTTGAAGCCGTACATGCCCAGCACCCACAGCGTCATCGCCAGCGCGCCGGCGATGAGCAGCGCCGCCTTGATGATCTGGACCCAGGTGGTGCCCTTCATCCCGCCGATGAGCACGTAGGCGATCATGATGATGCCGACGATCACGATGATCGCGGCCTGCCCGGCCTTGCTCTCGATCCCGAGCAGCAACGCGACGAGGCCACCGGCTCCCGCCATCTGCGCGAGCAGGTAGAAGAACGAGACGGCGAGCGTGGACGTCGCGGCCGCCGCGCGGACCGGGCGCTGCTTCATCCGGAACGCCAGCACGTCGCCCATGGTGAACTTGCCGGTGTTGCGCAGCAGTTCCGCGACCAGCAGCAACGCCACCAGCCACGCCACCAGGAAGCCGATGGAGTAGAGGAAACCGTCGTAACCGTAGACGGCGATCGCGCCCGCGATCCCGAGGAACGACGCCGCGGACAGGTAGTCACCCGCGATGGCGACGCCGTTCTGCGGACCGGTGAACGCGCGGCCGGCGGCGTAGTAGTCCGACGCCGTCTTCGTGTTGCGGCTCGCCCGGAACACGACGAACAGCGTGACCACCACGAACAGGCCGAAGATGGTGATGTTGAGTACGGGGCTGCTGCCCTCGACTCCGGCGGCGAGGTTCATTTGGCCTCACTCTCGATGTCCGTGCGGATCTTCTCCGCGAGGGGGTCGAGTTTCTTGTTCGCGTAACGGACGTAGAGCCCGGTGATCACGAAGGTCGAAACGAACTGCAGCAGACCGAAGACGAGGCCGATGTTGATGTTCCCGACCAGCTTCGTGCTCATGAAGCCGTGCGCGTAGTCGGCGAGCAGCACGTAGAGCAGGTACCAGAGAAGGAACAGCGCCGAGACGGGGAAGACGAACCGGCGCAACCGAGCCCGCAGTTCCTTGAACTCCGCGCTGTCATGGGCTTTGTCCCAGTCCGTTTCCGGTGGACTGGGAGCGTTCGTTTCGGTACTCATCGTGCTCTCCTCGCACCGCGAATGTGTTCCGCGACACGTTAAGGAGAGGTCAAGGAGACCGGAACCTTCAGCGGTTCAAACGTCTGCCGAGACGACGAACGGTCGACGAACGGTGGTCCGACCAAGACGAAGGGGTTTCGGCTGTGCGATCGTCCAAATGCAGGCGCAGCATGGCGGCCGTCGACCAGGCGGGAGGCCTGCCCCGCCAGGAAACCACGATCATTACTCCGAATGCCAGCGGAACCGACCAAGGCGCGGGCTGTGACACGAGGATCGCGGGCAGGCCGCTCAGGCTCGGGACGAACAAGGCCACGAGGATCGAGCCCGAAGACGCGACGAGTCCGGCGAGGACACCGCTGATCGCGCCCGCGGCGGTCAGCCGGTTCCACCAGATGCCGAGTACCAGCAACGGGCAGAACGTGGACGCGGCCACGGTGAAGCCCCAGGTGACCAGGACACCCGCGTCCAATCTGGCCGACGGCAGCGCGAGCAGGACCATCACCACCGCCGCCCCGAGCACCGACCAGCGCAGTCTCCGCAGGCCGCCGGGCGCCAAGTCGTGCGCGATCGCGCCGGAGATCACCAGCAGCAACCCGAGCGACGTCGCCAGGAACGCGGCGAACGCGCCCGCCGTCAGCAATCCGGTGAACAGCGATCCCGCCCAGCCGTCGTCGATCTGCGCCGGCAGCGCGACGACGACCGTGTCCGTCGCGCCGGAGACGTACAGCTCGGGCACCAGCACGCGGCCGAAGACGCCGTAAACCCCTGGGAACAGGTAGAAGACGCCGAGCAGGGCGACCGTGATCGCCGCGGTGCGCCGGGCGGCGCGGCCGTCCGGGCTCGTGTGGAAGCGCATCAGGACGTGTGGCAGGCCCATGGTGCCGAGCATGGTGGCGATCAGGATCGCCCACGTGCCGAGCAGCGGATAGCCCTGATCGCCGAGGTCGAGCAGCGGCCGTTGCCAGTCCGGCCCGCCCAGCGGCGCGCCACCCCGGACGGCGGGAACCGGTGTGCCCTCGGCGAATTCCAGCGTTTCCCCGCTCCTTGCCACCAGTTCGCCCGGCGGCACGACGTGCTTCTCCGGGGTGAGCAAGGTGGTCGGCTCGCGCAGGGTCAGCGTCACGTCGATCTCGAAGGACAGCTGGGTGTCGCGGGCGAAGTGGGTGAATTCCACCGGATGCACCGAAGCCGACCGTTCCTCCGGTGAGACCTGGGAGACCAGCCAGATCGCGGGAATGATGAACAGCAGCAGTTTCAGCACGAACTGGAAGGCCTGGACGTAGGTCGCCGCGCGCATCCCGCCGAGCGCCAGTGTCGCGCTGACGGCGGTGCCCGCGATGACCACGCCGACCCAGTACGGCGTGCCGCCGACGGCGGTCAGCACCAGCCCCGCGGTGCGGAATTGTGGGACCAGGTAAAGGGTTCCGATCACGAGGACGACGACGGCGGCCAGCCGGCGCAGGGCGGGGGAGGCGAGCCGCGCCTCGGCGAAGTCCGGGACGGTGAGCGCGCCGGAGCGCCGCATCGGCGCCGCCACGAGCACGAGCATCGCGATGTACCCGGCGGTGAACCCGACCGGATACCAGAGCGCGCCGATGCCGTCCTTCACCACCAGCCCCGCGACACCGAGGAACGAAGCCGCGGACAGGTATTCGCCCGAGACCGCGGCGGAGTTGACCAGCGGCGAGATCCGGCGCGAGGCGACGAGGAAATCCGACGTCGTGCGCATGGCCGCGACCCCGCGCAACCCGATCAGCAGGGTGACCAGCACGACGGGGGCCACCGAGAGCGCCGCGACCACTACTCGTCCTCGATCTTTTCCGCCCGGCGCAGCTGCCACCACGACAGCAGCGCCATCGCCGGGTACGGGAGGATCGCGATCATCAGCCAGGACAGCGGGATACCCAGCAGCCGCACCGAATCCAGCGCAGGGAACACCGCGAACACCAGCGGGAGCCCGAACACCAGCCCGAACATCCCGGCCAGCGCGGGAATCCCGCGGCGGCGCTGCGCCCGGTAGAGCGCGTCCGCGCGTTCGGCGTCGCCCGCGGCCAGCCGGGGGACCCGCCACCGTCCGCGTGAACGGCGCCGCGAATGCGCGAGCCGGGTCTGCGGACTGGTGACGGCCACCCGTTTGACGCGGCTCACGGTCGGCCCAGTTCGCCGCGCTGCGCGGCGGCGAGCAGCCGGTCACGCAGGTCTCGCGCGTGGCGGCGGCTCACCGGCACGTCTCCCGCCTCCGTATGCGCCAGCAGCCCGCCGGTGGTGTCGCTGCGCAGTTCGAGCACGGCGTCCACGGCGAGCAGGAAACCCCGGTGCACGCGGGTGAATCCCGTCCCCTCCCAATACTCTTCGAGCCGGGAGATGGGCATCCGCGTGACGTGGACGCCGGATTTCGTGTGCAGCCGGACGTAGTCGCCGTGCGCCTCGACGAATTGGACGTCGTCGCGGCGGACGTACCGGGTGCGCCCGCCGGATTCCACCGGCAGCGCGGACATCGCGTCCGGCGCGGGCTTCGGCTCGTCGGGCTGGTTACCCGCCATCCGGACCACTTTGGACAGTGCGGCGGACAGCCGTTCCGCCCGGACCGGTTTGAGCAGGTAGTCGACCGCGCCGATCCCGTACGCGGCCACGGCGTGCCCGTCGTGCGCGGTGACGAACACGATCACCGGCGGTTCGCTGAGCCGCGCCAGCAGCGAGGCGAGCTCGAGGCCGTCGAGGCCGGGCATGGAGATGTCGAGGAAGACGGCGTCGAAATGACCGCCCTGCAACAGTTTGAGCGCGTTGACCGCGTCACCGGCGGCGACCACCTCGGCGACTTCCGGCGCCTCGCGCAGCAGGCTGCACAGCTCGTCGAGGGCGGGCGGGACGTCGTCGACCGCCAGCACCCGCAGCCCGTTCGTCACGGCAGCACCCCCGGCTGGAATCGGGGCACGCGCACCACGACCCTGGTGCCCGCGCCGGTCTCGGTCTCGACCGTCAGGCCGTACCACGGCCCGTAGACACTGCGCAGCCGTTTGTCCACATTGGCCAGTCCGACGCCGCCGTCGTCGCCGTGCCCGGCCAGGATCGCCGCCGCGCGTGCGGGGTCCATGCCGACACCGTCGTCCTCGACGCTGATCACGCAGTCGTTCCCTTCCGCCATTCCCTGAACCTGGATGAACCCCGCCTCGGCGCGCGGCTCGATCCCGTGCCGGATCGCGTTCTCCACCAGCGGTTCCAGCACGAGGTACGGCACCGCGACGGCCAGCACCTCCGGCGCGACGCGCACCTGCACCCGCAGCCGCTCGCCGAGCACCGCGCGTTGCAACGCCAGATATGTCTCGATGGCGCGGAACTCCTCGGCGACCATCGTGTACTCGCCGTGCCGGGCGAGGCTGTAGCGGGTGTACTCGGCGAAGTCGAGCATCAGATCGCGGGCGCGGTCCGGATCGGAGCGGACCAGCGAGGAGATCACGGTGAGCGCGTTGTAGACGAAATGGGGCGAGATCTCGGCCCGCAGCGCGCGCAGTTCGGCCTCCGCGGCCTGCTCGGCGGAGGCCTCCAGCCTGCCGCGTTCGAGCGCGTGGACGACGAGCTCGGCGGCCTGGCGGGCGAGGGCGTTCTTGCCGTCGGCGACCAGGAGCACTCCGGCCAGTTCGTCGTGGACATGCAGCGGTAGCGCCAGGAGCCCGGGTTCGGACACCGGCGTCTCGGAGTGGAGGACCTCGTCGAGCGCGGAGGCGACGACGTCGTCCGCCGCCGGGCGACCGGACCAGACGAGCGAGCCGGACAGATCGGCGAGACCGAGCCCGGGGACCGCGAACAGCCGCCGGAGGCCGTTCGCGGCCTGGCGGGCGCGGGGTCCGGCCAGGCCGTCCATGAGATCGTCGGAAACCCGCTGGGCGGCGGCGAGCACCGGCACCGGATCCGCGCTCGCGGCGGGACGCCAGGGCAGACGGGTGGTCATCCGGCCTCCTCCGCGACGTCGGGGCCTAGATCCTAACGTCGCTGAGTGGTTTCGCCGGTTACGCTCCGGGCATGGTCACTGGGGATGCCGTGGTGCTCCGGCTGGACGTCGTGATGCGCCGGCTCGCGTGGGCGGGGTTCGTGGTGTTCGGCGCCGGCGGCCTGGTGGCCGTCGCTCTGGCGTTGTTCTCCCGCTCGGTTTCCGGGGTGGTGTTCAGCCTGCTCAGCGTGGCCTTCGCGGGGTTGATCCTGCTCGCTCTGCGGAAGTCGGCCGGCTCGCTGGTGATTTCCGCCGCGGGGTTCGCGGTGCCGGGCGTGTTCGAGGTCCAGTGGACCGAGGTGACGCGGCTGTGCGTGTACCGGGAGAAACGGCGGGTGGGGCGGTGGATGCACTGGTGGCACTACCGGCTCGACTGGACCGGCACGGGGCCCGAGGCGCTGCTTGAGGACGGTGAGTACTCGTACGCGCTGGGGCACCTGGGCGGTGGCGCCCGGCTGTACGGAGCGTTGGAGCGGTTCGCGCCCGCTGGGGTCGTGAGTGGTAGGGACGGTTAGAACCGTCCCTACCACTCACGAGTGAGTCAGCAGCTCTGCTTGTAGAAGTACTGCGCGTTCGCGTCCATGTTCGCCTTGGTGATCGAGTGCAGCGAAGCGGTCAGGTTCCGGGTCACCGGCTTGCCCTCCAGGGCCGCGATGGCCTGCTGTACGCCCTGCTGCCCGATGGCGGCCGGGTCCTGCGCGATGAGGCCCTGGTACTCGCCCTTCTTCAGCCCCTCGATCTCCGACGGCGAGGCGTCGAAGCCGATCAGGTTGACCGCGCCGATCTTGCCCGCGTTCCGCAGGCCGGTCGCGGCGCCCTCACCGGTGTTGAGGTTGGTCGCGAAGATGCCGATCAGGTCCGGGGTGGACGCCAGCGCGGCGGTCACCTTGGACGCCGCCTGGTCGGGCTCGTTCTGGGTGAACTGGACGCCCGCCGACTTCAGGTTGGGGTAGTTCTTCAGTTCGTCCTCGAAGCCCTTCGCACGGGTGTTCGTGGTCGAAGTACCCGCGATGGTGTCGAGCACCAGCACCGAGCCGCTCTTGCCCGCGGTCAGCTCCGCCATCGTCTTCGCGGCGAGTTTGCCGCCCTCGGCGTTGTCCGATGAGATCGACGACTCGGCCACGCTGGTGTCCTTCAGCGCGGTGTCGACCTCGATGATCTTCGAGCCGCGGTTCTTGACCTGCTGGATCGGCGCGAGCATCGCCTGCGCGTCGGTCGGCGCGATGAGCAGCGCGGCGGGCGGGTTGGAGCCCAGCGCGTTGACGAGCTGGGTCTGCATGGCCGCGTCGAACTTCTGCGGCGCCTGCGTGGTGAGCTCGTAGCCCGCCTTCTTGGCCTCGGCCTCGGCGCCGCACTGCATCGAGATGTAGAACGGCTCGGCCTGCACGCCCGGGATGAGCGACAGCTTCTTGTTGTTGGTCTTGGCGCCGGAGTCGCCCGACGGCGCCTCACCGACGGTGCCACCGCCGCACGCGGTGAGCAGGAGGGCCGCGGAAACGGCGGCACCGGCGGCGAGCAGGGTCTTCTTCATGGGGATAGCACCTCTTTGTGCGTAGGGATCAGCGAGAGTTGCGGCGACGACGGCGCCGCTGGTCGAACCAGACCGCGGCGATCAGCACCGCGCCGACCGCGATCATCTGCCAGAAGTCCTGGACCTGCGTGATGTTGAAGCCCTTCTTCAGCACGGCCGGGATGAACACGCCGATCACCGTGCCCAGTACCGATCCGACGCCACCGAAGAGGCTCGTGCCGCCCATCACCGTGGCGGCGATGGCGTTGAGGTTGTCGGTGGTGTGCGCCGAAATGGTCGTCGACGCGTAGTACGCCAGCGAGAGGAAACCGGCGACACCGGCGAGAAAACCGGTGAGCGTGTACACCTTCAGCAGGTGCGCGGTCACCCCGATGCCCGCCCGGCGCGCGCCCTCGGCGTTGGAGCCGACGGCGTAGGTGTAGCGGCCGAATTTGGTGGTGTGCAACAGCCACGCGCCGATCAGCGTGATGACCACGGCCACCAGCACCAGGTTCGGCACGCCGCCGAACGACGTCCCGTAGCCGAGCGTCTTGTTGAGCTCGGTCGGGACGCTGCGCACGTCGGACCCGTTGTTCAGCAGGTACGCCGCACCGAGCGCGGCACCCATCGTGCCGAGCGTGACGATCAGCGGCGGGATGTTCGCCACCGCGATCAGGAAACCGTTGACGAGCCCCCAGATCGTGCCCGCGACGACCGCGGAAAGCAGACCGACGAGAATAATGCTCCAGCCGGCCTTGGTCGCGTCGCCGTCCGGGCTCAGCGCCTCCATCGTCTTGCCCGCCACCATGCCCGCGAAGATCAGCACCGAACCGACCGAGAGATCGATACCGGAGGTGATGATCACGAACGTCATGCCGACCGAGAGCACCAGCAGCACCGACGTCTCGATGAGCAGGGTCTGGAAGGTGAACAGCGTCGCGAACTCGGCGGGCGCGATCGCGGTGAATACGATGATGAGCGCCAGCAGCACCAGCGCGATCCAGAACGTGTTCGCCCCGATCAGCCGCTGCCCGATCGGCCGCTTGCCGAAGCCACCGTCCACGGAGGTCTGGATCTCGGGGCCGTTCTTCGTCGGAGTGGACACGGTCACGCCGCCTCCTCTTGTACGAGGGCGCCCGTCATCGCGGCGACCAGGTCTTCCAGTTTCGTGTCGGCACCGGTGAACCGGGCGACGCGTTTGCCGAGCCGCAGCACCTCGATGCGGTCGGACACCGACAGCACCTCGGGCATGTTGTGGCTGATCAGCACGACGGCGATGCCCTTGTCCCGCACCTTCTTGATCACGTCGAGCACGCGTTCGCGCTGCACGACGCCGAGCGCGGCCGTCGGCTCGTCCATGAACACGACCTTCGACGCCCACACGACCGATCGCGCGACGGCGACGCTTTGCCGCTGTCCGCCCGAAAGCGAGCCGATCGGGACGTCGGTGCTCTGCAGGGTCACGCCGAGCCGCTGGAACTCCTCCACGGCCTGGCGTTTCATCTCCTTCTTGTCCAGCATCCCGAGCTTGCCGAGGATCCCCTTGCGGTGGATCTCCCTGCCCAGGAACAGGTTCGCGGCCGGGTCGAGTTCCGGTGCGACCGCGAGGTCCTGGTACACCGTCTCGATCCCCCTGCGCCGTGCCGTGGTGGGGGAGTCGAGCACCACCTCGGAGCCGTCGAGCAGGATCTTCCCCGACGTCGGCTGCTCAGCGCCGGAGAGGCATTTGACCAAAGTGGACTTCCCGGCGCCGTTGTCGCCGATCAGGGCGGTGACCTCCCCGGCCCGCGCCTGGAACGACGCGCCGCGCAACGCCTCCACCGAGCCGTAGCGTTTGACCAGGTTCTGCGCGTCGAGCAGGAGTTCGCTCACGATCGCTCCCTCTTCTCGGGTGCGGGCGGACGGCAGCGGATGACGGTGACCTCGCCCTCCACAGTGGACTGACCGGCGTCGTGCGGGACCACGTACGTCTCGCCCTTGCGCAGCGCGTACTCGCCGCCGTGTTCGGTGCGGAGCGTGCCCGAACCGGCCATGACGACCAGCACCGCGAACGACGGATCGAGTGACAACGTTGTCGACCTACCGGAAACGGCGGGACGGAGCTGGTCGGCGCGGAAGAACGCGTCACTGCCGTCGGCGAGAAGGTCCACAGTGGACGCGTCGTCGGCCGCGGTGCGCTTGACGATCGAGCCGAGCCGTTCTTCGTCCCAGCCCGAGGTGTCCAGGGTTTCGATGGCGGTCTCGAAGCCGATCCCGAGGTGCGCCTTCTCCGGGTTCGCCAGGAAGTCCCGCCATTCCAGGGTCAGCGAGAAGTCGGTCGGCTGCTGGAGTTCGACGACGAACACGCCTTCGCCGATCGCGTGCGGCAAGCCGGCCGGGATGTAGACCGTGTCGCCGGGAGTGACCGCGACGCTGTTCAGCGCCCCGAGCATGGCGGGCGCGTCCTGGGTGCGGGCCCATTCGTTGACCGTCGCTTTGTCGACGGTCTCCTTGAAGCCCGGGTACACGCGGGGGTCGTCGCCGTAGGTGCCGACGACGATCCACGCTTCGGTCTTGCCGAAGTGCGAGTCGAAGTGCCGCTTCGCGAACGAGTCCGACGGGTGGAAGTGCACCGGCAGGCGTTGGCCCGCGTCGAGCAGCTTCACCAGCAGACCGGTCGAATCGCCGAGCGCCTCGACGTGTTTGGCGCCGAGCCAGGCGGACGGGTTCTCGCGGACGGCGTCGCGCAGCCAGACCCCGCTGGGCAGCTTGGTCAGGCCGTTGGTCTCCTGGCCGAACATCGTGGTGGCCGAGCCGACCCAGTCCTCCGGGCCGTAGTCGGACTCGGCGGAAGCGCCCCGCAACGCGGCGATGGCGTCGCCGCCGCGGTAGAACTGCGGCGGCTGGTTCGCCGGCAGGCGGATCGGTTCGAGGTGGCCGCTCATGAAGGGGCGACCTCCCCGGAACCGCGGGCTACGAGATGCACGGGCAGAACTACCTTTCTCGGTGCGGATTGATCTCCCTGGACCCGGGCGAACAGCAGTTCCGCGGCCGCCCGGCCCAGTGCGCTCACGTCGTGCGCGATCACGGAGACCGGCGGATCCAGCAGATCCGCCAGCTCGAAGTCGTCGAAGCTGATCATCGCGGGGCGCCGCTCCGCGTGAGCCAGCGCGCGCAGCAGGTGCACGGCGACCCGGTTGTTGCCCGCGATCACGGCGGTGGCCGGATTCGGCCCGGTGAGCAGGCGCTTCACGGCGTCGCCGACGCTCTCGGCGGTCGGCGTCCGCATCACGACGAGCTGCTCGTCGAAGGGGATCCCGTTGCGGACACAGCCTTCGCGGAAGCCGCGCAGGCGTTCTCCCGCGGTGAAGATGTCCGGGCTGTCGGCGAGGAACGCGATCCGGCGGTGGCCGTGTTTCGCGAGGTGGGCGACCGCTTCGACGGTGCCGCCGATGTTGTCGACCAGCACCGTGTCGGCCACGATGTCGCCGGCGGGCCGGTCGAGGAACACCACGGGTGTGCCCGCGCGCATCTCGGGGACCAGGTAGCCGTGCTGCATCCCGGCCGGGACGACGAGGATGCCGTCGACGCGGCGGGAGCAGAACTCCAGGACCAGTTCGCGTTCGCGGTCGGAGTTCTCCTCCGACGAACCGGTCAGCACCTGGCGGCCGAACGAGGTCGCGATCCGTTCGACGGCCCGGTTGAGCTCCGAGTAGAAGGGGTTTCCGACGTCCTCGACGATCAGGCCGATCGTCCCGGTCGTCGAGCCGCGCCGCAGGTTCCGCGCGCCGAGGTTGCGCCGGAACCCGAGCTGCTCGATCGCCGCCATGACGCGCTCCGCGGTGTCCGGATGGACGGCGGGCTCGTCGTTCACCACTCGCGAGACGGTTTTGATGCTCACGCCCGCGAGCCGGGCCACGTCACTCATCGTGGCCCGTCGGCCGGTAGTGCGGTGGCCGTTGTCCGGTCCGCTGGAAGACAACGTTGTCATAGTGGCCGGAATTGAACGCCAGCGGCGCGGCGATGTCAATGCCCGATTCGCCGGGAGAGCGTCTTCCGAAGTCGAACCGTTACGCGGACCGGGGCTGTGGCAGGGTCTTGTCCGATCGAGGGGAGTGCGGAATGCCGTATGTCGAAGCGTCGGTGCGCAGCAGGCAGTTCGTCGCCGCCGCGCGGGAAGTGATGCAGCGCGACGGCGTCGCCGCGACGACCTTGCGGGCGGTCGCCGCCGAGGCCGGTGTTCCGCTCGGCACGCTGCAATACGTCTTCTCCAGCAAGGAAGCGTTGCTGCGGGCCGTGATCGAAGACGTGGTCGAAGAGATCTCGACCGTACTGACCGGGACGGTCGAACTCGACCGGGGGCTGGCGCACGCGATCCGCCAGGGCCTGACGAGTTTCTGGTCGGAGCTGGTCGCCGATCACGTCAAGCTGCAGCTGATGCAGGGCGAACTGCTGCACTACGCGCTTCGCAAACCCGGGCAGGAAGACATGGCGAGCTGGCAGTACCGGCGCTACGTCACGGTGCTGACCGACTGGTGCCGGGAGGCCGCCGTCAACGCGGGCGAGCGGTGCGCCCTGTCCTACGACCGGCTCGCCAGGGTCATGCTCGCCGGCGTCGATGGGCTCATCGCGCAGTACGTCTGCGAGCCCGACGACGAGCGCGCACGCGCCGACCTCGACACCGTGATCGGGATGCTCGTCGCTTCGGCGGATATCCGGCCTGCCTGACGTCTGACCAGCATCATTGCGGGTCGCCGCGAGCTGCCCTATGGTCAAGTCATACGACTGACTGAATTGCGGAGGGTGGCGAATGGACACAACTGTCGTGGTCGTCGGCGCGGGTTTGTCAGGGCTGGTGGCGGCACGGGCTCTGCACCGGCGAGGCGTCGAAGTCGTCGTGCTGGAGGCCGCCGACCGGGTCGGAGGGCGGGTCCTGAGTGAGACGACCGCGCTGGGTTCGCGGCTCGACCTCGGCGGGCAGTGGATCGGGTCCGACCATCACCGGGTCAGGGCGCTGGCGGCCGAATTCGGTGCCACCGAGTTCCCCATGCACACCGGGACGTTTCCCGTGTTGATCGAGGCTGGACGGCGGGTGCCGCTCTGGTCGCCCGCCCTGCTGCCCGCCGGTCTCCTGCTGGCCGCGGCGGGTGTGCTGGGCAGGACGGGAACACCGAAACGATGGAACCGCACGACGCTGGGATCGGTGCTGCGCGCGGTGCCGGGCCGGGCCCGCGGATTGCTGGAGGCGGTGGTCGCGGCGTCGTGGACCGCCGACCTCGATCGGCTTTCCGTCGAGGCGATGACCAGGATGATCCGCGCGCAGGGCGGATTGCGGACCATGCTGTCGACGGCGGGCGGGGCGCAGGAGGCCCTGCTCGCCGAGGGCGTGGGAACGCTCGTCGACGGTCTCGCCGCCGAGCTCGGACCGCGAGTGCGGACGGGGGAGGCGGTCACCTCGATCGTCCGTGACGACGACGGGGTCACCGTGCGGACCGGGAGGGATCGCCTGCGGGCGGCGAAGGTCGTCATCGCCGTACCGCCCCCGGTCGCCGCCCGGATCGCGCACGAGCCCGCGCTTCCGCGGCAGCGTGCCGAACTGGAGAAGAACACCTGCATGGGGACGGTGCACAAGGCGATCGCGGTCTTCGAGCGGCCGTTCTGGCGGGAGCGCGCGCAGGGTGAGTTCCTCGTCTTGGACGGCCTCGGGCACACGGTGTTCGACACCACCGCTCCCGGCGGGCCGGGGCATCTGTGCGTGCTGGTCGGCGGCCCCCGGGCGCGGCGGCTCGACGGGATGGACACCGCGGCGCGCCGTGACGCGCTGCTCCGGCCGCTGGTCCCGCAGCTCGGCTCCGCCGTGCTCGAACCCGCCGGTTGGCACGAAAAGGCGTGGCATCTCGACGAGCACGTCGGTGGTGGTTACACCGCGCTTCCCGTCCCGGGCACGACCGACGGTTTCCCGCCGCTTTCGCCGGTCCCGGCCGGGCACGTGCATTGGGCCGGCTCGGAAACCGCCCGTGACCACCCCGGCTACCTCGACGGCGCCATCGAAGCGGGTGAACGCGCGGGTCGGGAAGTGGCCGAGGCGCTCGGGTGAGCTTGTCCCGAATCGGACAGGGTTCGACGGACCTCTTGACCAGATGGTCTGTTCTTGTCGAAGGTGAGCGGGCAGCGACAACGTTGTCAGGAGGCGGCCTTTCCCATGCCTGCACGCACCTCGATCCGCGTCGCCGGGTTGCTCACCGCGTTCGTCGTCCCCGCAGGGCTGGTCACGCCCGTCGCGGCGGCGGCGCCCGGTGGCGACCCGGTGGACGCGGTCAACACCTTCATCGGTACCAAGGACGACGGCAACACCTTCCCCGGCGCTTCGGCGCCTTTCGGGATGACGCAGGTCAGCCCGATCTCCTCGCATTACGCCGGCTACCGCTACGACGACACCGCGATCCGCGGCTTCGGGCATTTCTTCCTGTCCGGCGCGGGCTGCTGGGAGCAGGGCGGCCTCGTGTCGTCCCTGCCCACCACCGGCGCGGTCGGGCCCGGCGCGGCGTTCGACACGACGAAACCCGAGACGTTCGACCACAAGAAATACGCCTCGCCGTACACGCACGAGGGCGAGGTCGGCAAACCCGGCTATTACAAGGTGCGGCTCACCGGTTACGGCGGCGTCGACGCGGAGACCACCGCGACCACGCGGACCGGTGTCGAGCGGTACACCTTCGCGAAGTCCGGCGACGCAAACGTTTTCGTCAACGTCGGCCAGGCCAATGACAAGGAGCCGGTGACGGCGAGCCAGATCCGCGTCGTCGGCGACCGGACGGTCGAAGGAATGGTGGAGTCGCAGGCGTTCTGTGGCGGGAAGCCGTACAAGACCTGGTTCACCACGACGTTCGACAAGCCGTTCAAGTCCTTCGGCACCTGGTCTCCGACCGGGGGCAGTCCGGGCTCGAAGGAATCCGCCGGTGGCGAGGGCCTTCGTGGCGCTTGGCTGACCTTCGGCGGCGGGCAGGTCACCGCGACGACCGCGATCTCCCATGTGGACGCTTTCGGCGCCCGGCTGAACCTGGCGTCCGAGAAGGGCCGCTCGTTCGACGCGGTCCGCGACGGGGCCCAGCGCGCCTGGCGCAAGGAACTGTCCTCAGTGGACATCAAGGGCGGGACGAAGGACGACCGCACGGTCTTCTACACCTCGCTCTACCACGCGCTGCTCCAGCCGCTGACCGGCAACGACGCCGACGGCCGCTACCGCGGGTTCGACGACAAGATCCACCGCGCGCTGGGCTGGACCTACTACGAGTTCTTCTCGTTGTGGGACACGTACCGCACGCAGAACCAACTGCTCGCGCTCTTGCGGCCGGCTCGCGCGAAGGACGTCGCGAAATCCGTGCTCGCCATCCACGATCAGGGTGGCTGGTTGCCGCGCTGGGCGTACGCGAACCAGGAGACGAACACGATGACCGGTGATCCGGTCACGCCTTTCCTGGTCGACCTGTGGCGATTCGGCGCGCTGTCGGGTCAGGAGTTCAAGGCATACCAGGTACTTCTGCAGAACTCGCGCGAGATCCCGCCCGCGTCTTCGCCGTTCCAGGGCCGCTCGGGTAACGCGAGCTACCAGAAGGACGGGTTCGTCCAGTACGACAAGGACTTCCCGAAGAAGGGTCAGGACACCGACCCGAACCACGGTGCTTCGGCCACGCTGGAATACGCGCTCGCGGACTGCTCGCTGTCCATCATGGCCGCCGGACTCGGCAAGAAGGACGACGCGAAGGCCTTGGCGGAGAAGGGGCGCAGCTATCGCACCCTGTGGGACTCCTCGGTGAGCGATCGCGGCTTCACCGGTTTCTACCGTCCCAAGCTGGAAGGCGGCGAATGGTTCAGCCCGGCGGGCAAGCCGTTCGACCCGCAGAGCCAGGACGGGTTCCACGAAGGCACGTCGTGGCAGTACCAGTGGCTGACCCAGCAGGACGTGCCCGGGCTCGTCGAGCGGATGGGCGGCAAGGAGAACGTCGGCAAGCGGCTCGACGACTTCTTCGCCTACGGGGATCTGGTCAAGGACCCGGCGAAGACCGTGCGCGAGGAATGGGTCGTCGGCCCGTACAACTACTACAACCAGTTCCGCTACAACCCGAACAACGAGCCGGACCTGCATTCGCCCTGGATGTACACGCTGACCGGGCAGCCGTGGAAGACCTCGGCCGTGGTGCGCGCCGCGCACACGTTGTTCACCAACGCGCCGAACGGTGTCACCGGCAACGACGACCTCGGGACCATGTCCGCGTGGTACGTCTTCAGCGCGCTGGGCCTGTATCCGGCGGTGCCGGGCACCGGGCAGTTCGTGCTCAACGCGCCGCGGTTCGAGAAGTCCGTGGTGCGGCTGGAGAACGGTCGTGACATCACGATCAAGGCCGACGGCGCCGACGGGTCGAAGCTCCAGTACGTCCAAGGACTGGGAACCGGTTCGCAGCGGGCGTATGTCGGGTTGGAACAGTTGACGCGAGGGACCACTTTGGACTTCAAGCTCACCGACGACCCGGCGAAGGCGACCTGGGCGACCGGTCCCGAAGGGGCGCCGAAATCGCCCTGCGCCGGGTGATCCGAGTGGTTTAGACCGGTTCGCACCGGGGGTCGTGAGCAGCATCACGGCCCCCGGTGTTCCGGTGAGGGCCGTCACGCCTCACACTGGTATTACCACGTCCGACAGCGCTGTTGACGTTCTTGGCGAGTCCGCCTTGGACAGTGCTCGTCGGACGTAGTCATGTGCACACACATAGTGGTGAGACCCCACAGGAGGAGAAAGTGTCCAGCAAGGCCGCTCTAGTATTCCGCGTGGCCGCGGTAGCCGAAGCCCTCTCGTGGGCCGGGCTGCTGGTCGGGATGTTCCTCAAGCGCGTCGTTGGGCTCGCCGAGGGCGGCGTTCCCGTCCTCGGCATGGTGCACGGCGTCGTGTTCGTCCTCTACGTGCTGGTCTCCCTGTCCGTGGCGAAGCCGCTCGGCTGGCGCCCGAAGACCCTGATCCTCGCGCTGCTCTCCAGCATCCCGCCGCTGTTCACCTGGCTGTTCGAGTCCTGGGCGCTGCGCAACGGCAAGCTGGACGGCCCGCAGCGGCTGTCGCACGGTGGTGTCGGCCTGTTCGCCAAGACCCCGGAAACCGCCGCCGCCTGATCTTCGGCAAGTACGTGAAGGCCCCCTTCCCTCGGCTCAGCCGAGGGAAGGGGGCCTTCACGCGCTATTCGGTGAAGTCGCCGGTGGCCTTGCGGACCTTGGTGAGCA
Organism: Amycolatopsis sp. TNS106; assembly: GCF_019330265.1. Lineage (NCBI taxonomy): Bacteria > Bacillati > Actinomycetota > Actinomycetes > Pseudonocardiales > Pseudonocardiaceae > Amycolatopsis > Amycolatopsis sp. TNS106. Next base: position 8,136,481 of record NZ_CP024972.1, read on the forward strand.
GGTCGGTCAGCTGCTCGGTCTGCTTGCCGGTGAGCCCGGTCAGCCCGAAGTCGATTTCGGTGACCGCCTTCGTGGCCTCTTCGCGGCGTACGCGGCCTTCGTCGGTGATCTCGACCAAAGTGGTCCGGCGGTCGGTCGGATGCGGCACGCGTTTGACCAGGCCGTCCTTCTCCAGCCTGTCGACGATGTTGGTGACGCTCGTCGGGTGCAGCTGCAGCCGCTCGCCCATCACCCGCATCGGCAGATGGGACGCGCGGGCGAAGGTCAGCAGGACCAGCGCCTCGTACCGGGCGAAGGTGAGCCCGTGCGGTTTGAGCGCACCGTCCACCGCGGACTGGATGATCTGTTGCACGCGCATGATCCCGGTCACCGCGGCCATGGTCTCGGACGGCCCGATACGGGCCTCCCACAGCTGCGCCGCGCGGGCGATCGGGTCGAACGGCAACGGACGGCTCATGGCGCTCGAAGTTACCAGCGGGTACCCGTGCCATGCCGCACCACCGGGTGTTATGCGTGGGAAAAGCGTCTGAACGAGGAGCAGAAGATGATCGTGGCCTTCAGTGTCAGCCCGTCCGCGGCCGAGGAGGACGGCGGAGTCAGCGAGGCGGTCGCCCGCGCGGTGAAAGTGGTCCGCGAGTCCGGCCTGCCCAACTCCACCAACGCGATGTTCACCAATGTGGAAGGCAGCTGGGACCAAGTGATGGACGTCGTCAAACGAGCCGTCGAGGCGGCGGGCGAGGGCTCGTCGCGGGTCGGGCTGGTGCTCAAGGCCGACATCCGGCCGGGTTACGAAGGGCAGCTGACCGCGAAGGTGGAGCGCGTCGAGAAGCACCTGAGCGAATGAGTCAGGGGAGTGGCGGGGTGAACGAGACCAGCCACAGCTTGTCCTTGACCGCGATGGTCACCTGATAGCCGAAGGAACCGCCGTCGCCCAGTTTGCCGCTGACGGTGGCCGAAGTCGGCGTGAGGTCGTCCGGGGCGAACTTCACCGTGACGTCGTGGGCGCCACGTTCGGTCAGGGCGTCGATATAGGACTTCGCGAAGTCGCCCGCCGCCGCGGGCGGATAGTCGATGAGTTCGGAGAGGGCCTCGGCGTCGTGTTCGTTGAGCGCGGCGGTGAGGCCCTCCCGGAGTTGCCCCGGACTGGGGACACCGGGGTCGGGTTGATGGGCGATCAGCACCGTGATGACGCTCACCCAGACGATGGCACCGGCGATCGCGACGGCCACGGTGGCCGTCCTGCGTGTCGGAATGTCGATCACCCCCTCGTGGCGAGCCTGCCGGAAACGTGACCGTCCTGCCAAGCGGGCAGCCGGGGGCATGCGGTGAAACGCTCGGGGATGCGTGCCAGGATGGAACCGTGACACACCCACGCGGATCAGCATCGAAGACGGCGGCCCTTTCCGCCGCGCTTTCCGGCGCGGTCGACCTTTCCGCGCTCAAGGCGCGTGCCGAGGCGCCCCAGAAACAGCCTCCTGCCCCGCCGCGGCCCGCGGACGGCGCCGCGCCGGGCGGCCCGGCCACGGCGGGTGCCGTGATCGACGTCACCGAGGCGACCTTCCAAGCCGAAGTCGTCGAGCGCTCCTTGCAGCAGCTGGTGGTCGTCGACCTTTGGGCCGAATGGTGCGGCCCGTGCAAACAGCTCAGCCCGGTGCTGGAGCGCCTCGCCGCCGAGTCCGGCGGTGCCTGGGTGCTCGCGAAGGTGGACGTCGACGCCAACCCGCGTATCGCGCAGCTCTTCGGCGCGCAGTCCATCCCGACGGTCATCGCCATCGGCGGCGGCCAGCCGGTCGACGCGTTCTCGGGTGCCCTGCCCGAACCCGAGATCCGCAAATGGCTCGGTTCGCTGCTCGACGCGCTGCGTGACCGGCTGCCGGGCATCAAGGCCGCCGAGCAGAACGGCGGCGGTGTCGAGGTGCCGGAGGACCCGCGGTTCACCGAGGCCGAAGAGGCCTTCGAACGCGGTGACTTCGCCGCGGCGCAGGCGGCCTACGAGCGCATCCTCGACGTCGAGCCCGCGAACGAGGAGGCCAAGACCGCGCTCGCGCAGGTGAAGTTCACCGCCCGAGCCGAGGCCGCGGGCCCGGACGCGATCGCGAAGGCCGACGCGAACCCGGCCGACCTCGACGCCCAGCTCGCCGCCGCGGACCTCGAAGTCGCGGGGCAGCAGCCCGAGGCGGGCTTCGCGCGGCTGATCGCCGTCGTGCGGCGGACCGCGGGCGACGAGCGCAACAAGGCGCGGGAGCACCTGGTGGCGCTGTTCGACCTGTTCGACTCGGCGGACGAGCGCGTCATGAAGGCGCGGCGGGATCTGGCGAGCGCGCTCTACTGAGGTTTCAGTTACGTGAAGGCCCCCTTCCCTCGGCTCAGCCGAGGGAAGGGGGCCTTCACGTACTTGGGCGTGCCTCGCCGGCGTGCCTGGATGGACGACACATGTGTCTAGACGGACGACACGTGTGTCTGGACGGACGGCTCGTGGTGGAACCCGGCCGCACGCGTGTCGTCCGCTGGATCACACGTGCCGTCCGTCCAGACACATGCGTCGTCCGCCGGATCACGCGTGTCGTCCATCCAGTCACGCGAGATGGCGGGCATTCGTCGCGGCGATCGGGCTCCGAACGCCATGAACGGGCCGTTCCTTGCGAAATTCGCAAGGAACGGCCCGTTCATGGCACTTCAGGGAGCGGTGACCGGACCGATCAGCCGTACTGGGTCGAGCAAACCGCGGAGCTCTCCAGGTAGCCCTTACGCAGTGCCTCGATCCGCTCGAAACCGTTGTCCACGCGCTTGCCGTTGACGTCGGCCGAGACGAGGCTCTCCGGGCTCAGCAGGTCGGAGATGGCCTCGTCGAGGTCACCGGCCGAGAGCCGCAGCGTCGCGCCGGGCACGGTGCTGGCCTTCGCCCACGCGCCGACCAGACAGGCGGTGCGCAGTCCCGCGTTCGCGTTGTCGATCGACGCGCCGACACCCTTCTGGATGCCCATCGCGTACCGGGACGCGATTTCCGAGAACGCGGCGAAGTCGCCCTTGCCCTCGCTGTGCCCGCTTTCCCATTCCGCCTGCTGGTCGACCGGCTGGGCGAGTTCGCGCAGCTTGGTCATGTCGATGCTGACGGTGTTGTTCGACGGGCAGTACGACGCGGGCGGGGTGCTGGGGCCGCCGGGGCAGCTGCCGTTGCCGTCCTCGGTGATCTCCGGGCCGGGGACGCCGGCGCCCTTGAAGGCCTCGTCGAGGCTCTTCTTCAGGATCCCGATGATCTCGGCGTCGAGCTTCTCGTCGCCCTTGCCCTTGTCACCCTTGTCGAACGGGCGCTCGGTGATCCGCGCCTTGATGTTCTCCTCGTTCATCGCCGCGCATTCCTTCGGGCCCTTCTCGAACCCGACCTGGAACGCGTACGTGCGGTCGAACGCCGTGCCGTGCGCGCCCTGTTTGGTCGCGCTGGTGCCCGCCTGGTCGCGGATCAGGAACAGCGACGCCATGACCTGGTTGAGGCCCTCGGACGTGGAGACGCGGTAGAACTTGCTCTTGTCTTCGGCGACCCAGCGGAAGTAGCCGCCGGCGAAGCAGTCGGCCTGCTGCTCCTTGACGATCGACGGGGTGTTCTTCTTGATGCTGGCCTTTTCGCCGAGGCGGTACTGCACGGCGTGCCCGAGTTCGTGGGCGAGCACGACGGCGCCCGCCATCTTCCCGAACCGTTCGCGCAGCATGGGCAGCAGCACGCCGCGGTCCCACGCCACCAGGTCACCCGGCGGGCAGTAGAACGCGTTGACGAGCTTCTTGACGCTGCCGCATTCGGTCTCTTCGTCGTCGGTCTTCGCGCTGTAGGACAGCAGCGACTTCAGCGGCTCGTACGGCTGGCCGAAGTCACGCGGCATGACCTCGGTCCAGTAGGCCTGCGCGTCGGCGATCGCGGCGATGGCGAGCTGGTCGTCTTCGGAGCCGTCCTCGTTGCGGACCTGCAGATCCGGCTTGGGCGCGTTCGGCTTGAGCCCGCTCTCGAAATGCGTGACCGGCAGACCGGCGATGTCACCGGCGCCCGGCTGGCTGCCTTGCTGACCGGTCGAGCTTCCCTTGTCGCTGCAAGCGCTCAGCCCGAGGGCCAGCACCGTCGCGACCGCGATCAGAGCCGGGCGTCGATAGCCCCGCGCTCCCCCTTGGATCATGTTCACTCGCTTGTCGTCAGGGCCCCGACCGGGCCGCGTACTCCGGCAAGCAGGGACCCTACCCAGCGCTTATGGGCCGCGTGCAGGTAATCCCCGAAGTGGGTCTTGAGCGGGGCGGGGGCCGTGCCGATATGGTCGCTCTTCATGAGAGCAGTCCGCCGGTTCACCGTCCGCGCGAGCCTGCCGGAGTCGCTCTCCGGCCTCGGTGACCTCGCCACGAATCTGCGCTGGACCTGGCATCCGCCCACGCGCGACCTGTTCGCGTCGATGGACGCGGAGCTGTTCAACCGCGTCCGCGACCCGCTGCGGATGCTCACCGCCCTGCCCCCGGCCCGGCTCGACGAACTCGCCGTCGACGACGCCTTCCTCGCCCACGCGCGCGAGGCCGTGGCCGATCTGGAGCGCTATCTCGCCGAGCCGCGCTGGTATCAGAAGCAGGACGACGCGGACCTCCCGCCCGCCGTCGCGTACTTCTCGATGGAGTTCGGGGTCACCGAGGCACTGCCGAACTACTCCGGCGGCCTCGGCGTGCTCGCCGGGGACCACCTCAAGGCGGCGTCGGACCTCGGCGTGCCGATGGTCGGTGTCGGGCTGCTCTACCGCGCCGGGTACTTCCGGCAGGCACTGTCGCTCGACGGCTGGCAGGTCGAGCACTACCCGGTGATCGATCCGAACGCCTTCCCGCTGGAACTCGTGACCGACGGCGGCAAGCCGGTGCTGGTCGACGTCGCGATGCCCGCCGGGCGCACGTTGCACGCGCAGATCTGGAAGGCCCGCGTCGGCCGGATCCCGCTGCTGCTCCTGGACACCGACACCGAGGCCAACGACGAAGACCTGCGCGCGGTCACCGATCGGTTGTACGGCGGCGACGCCGACCACCGCATCCGCCAGGAGATCCTGGCCGGGATCGGCGGCTTCCGCGCGGTACGGCGCTACTGCGAGCTGACCGGGCATCCGCAGCCGAAGGTGTTCCACACCAACGAAGGCCATGCCGGATTCCTCGGGCTGGAACGCGCCCGCGAGATCATCCAGGCCGACGGGCTGGCGTTCGACGAGGCGCTGCCCGCCGTCCGCGCCGGCACCGTGTTCACCACGCACACCCCGGTCAGCGCCGGGATCGACCGGTTCCCCGTCGACCTCGTCCAGCGGTACTTCACCGACGGCAGGCTGGTCCCGGACGTCGACCCGCGCCGCGTGCTCGCGCTCGGCGCGGAGGACAACCCCGGCCTGTTCAACATGGCGCATATGGGCCTGCGGCTCGCCCAGCGCGCGAACGGCGTCTCCGCGCTGCACGGCCGCGTGTCGCGGCGGATGTTCTCGCGGCTGTGGCCCGGGTTCGACTTCGACGAGGTGCCCGTTTCGTCGGTCACCAACGGTGTCCACGGGCCGACCTGGGTGGCCCGCGAGCTGAGCGCGCTGCTCGGGCGCAACCACGTGGAACTGGGCCTCGACGGCGCACAGGGCAAGCCGCTGCGGGACGGCGTCAGCGACGAGCAGCTGTGGGCACTGCGGCGGGAGCTGCGGGAGAAGCTGGTCGCCGAGGTGCGGCGCCGGGTGCGGGCCGCGTGGATGCAGCGCGGCGCGTCCGCGCTCGAACTGGGGTGGACCGACACGGTCTTCGACCCGGACGTGCTGACCGTCGGCTTCGCGCGCCGGGTGCCGACGTACAAGCGGCTCACGCTGATGCTGCGTGACCCGGAGCGCCTGCGCGCGCTGTTGCTGGACGAGCGGCGCCCGATCCAGCTCGTCGTCGCGGGCAAGTCGCATCCGGCCGACGAGGGCGGCAAGCAGCTGATCCAGCAGATCGTCCGGTTCGTCGACGATCCCGAGGTCCGGCGCCGCATCGTCTTCCTGCCGGACTACGACATGTCCATGGCGCGCTACCTCTACCGCGGCTGTGACGTCTGGCTGAACACGCCGGTGCGGCAGCTGGAGGCGTGCGGCACCTCGGGGATGAAGTCCGCGCTCAACGGCGGCCTCAACCTGTCCATCCGCGACGGCTGGTGGGACGAGTGCTACGACGGCAGCAACGGCTGGGCGATCCCCACCGCGGACGGCGTCACCGACCCGCTGCGCCGCGACGAGCTGGAGGCCGCGGCGCTCTACGACCTGCTGGGCCACCAGATCGCGCCGCTGTTCTACGACCGCGGCGCCGACGGGGTGCCCGGCGGCTGGATGTCGATGGTCTGGCACACGCTGGAGACCCTCGGGCCGCGCGTACAGGCCGCGCGGATGGTGCGGGAGTACGTCGAGTCGGGTTATCTGCCCGCCTCGCGGATGGTCGCGGAGGCCACCGGTGACGGGTACCGCGGCGCGCTGTCGCTGGCCGACTACCGGACCAAATTGGACGTCTCCTGGCCGAGGGTGCGGATCTTCGACACCGAACTGCTCGTCGAGGATTCCGCGCCGATGGTCACCGGCACCGAGGTGACCATCCGGGCGCGGATCGACCTCGCCGGTCTCGAACCGTCCGAAGTGGACGTCCAGGCCGTCGTCGGGAAGGTGGGTGACGGGGACGAACTGAGCGACCCCGTCACCGTTCCGATGTCGGGCGACGGGATCGGCGCGTTCGCGGCGCGGTTGAAACTGCCGCATCCCGGCTCCATCGGTTACACCGTCCGCGTCCTGCCGAAACACCGTCTGCTGGCCACCCCGGCCGAACTGGCCAGGGTCGTCCACGCCTGATTCACCTCAGGAACGGCGCACCGGTCCCCTGCGGGTACCGGTGCGCCGAGACGTATCCGGCGTACCGCGCGTATTCCCATGCCTGGGCGAAGTGGACGAGTTCCGCCTGCCGACGCTGATGCCAGCGTGCCGAAACGAGCCAGCCCGCTCCGGCGCCGAGCAGTATCGCCAGCCCGGCGATCACGACGAGTTCCATTCCGTACTCCTGATTCCTGGCCGCTCGATCAGCGGCTGTCGCTTCGACGCTAAGCGGAGTGATCGTCTTCGCGCAGCCCCCTGCCGGGCCTTGGCCAGAAAGTGGTCAGGAGACGTACGTACGGTTTTCGTTTGCCACAGATCGGTCATCCCCGGTCGTTGTCAAGTCGGTGGCAAACAAAAGGCGAAAGCGCGTCCGATGGTGGCCAAAAATTGGCAAAAGTGCAGGCTGAAGACGTTTTATCGGGCGGCCGGGGGTGATTCGTGCGGCATATTGTGATCGCCTAGGCTCTTCGTCCTTGAGGTCGCGCAGGGGAGGAATAGTGACTTCGGCGAGGAAAAGAAAAAAACCCGAGGACAGCGTGCTCGGCATCCACAAGCGCAACGGCATCTGGCAGGACGGGCTCGCCGCGGTGATGGGCCCGGAGTTGCTCGAACGCTGGGGTATCGCGGAAGACGCCGAGGCGTCACGCGTGCGGGAGATCGTGCTCCTGCGGTTGAACCGGGTGCTGGACCAGTTCCCGAAACCCGAAATGCCCGTGATCGTCTGGACCGCGTACAACCTCGGCGCGGCTTCGCCCGGCGAGGAAAGCGGTGTCGTCCGGCGGCTCGAAAGACTGGTCGGCCGGGGCGGCGTCGAATGCAGTGTCCGCACCTGCGCCCGCCGGTTCAACGACATCTTCCTGCCTGCCGTCGTGAGGAGCTTGAGCGCGGAACAGAGCGCGATCACCGGTGAGGACCTCGCCCGGGCTTCGCGCTGGCTGGCCGGGAACATCCGGCCCGGCCCCCCGGAAACCGCCGCGGTCGCGAGCGGGCTGTCCACCGCCATCCGGAGGCTGCGGTCGCCGATGGAACCGGTGGTGAAGATGTTCCTCGACGGTCCTGTCCACGGACCCGCGGACGCTGCCGGGGTACCGCTCGCGGCGAAGCTCGATACCCGGGGCGAGTGGCTGTGCGTCTTCACCGGGGAGCGCCTGCTGGCCGCCTATCGCGAGTCCACCGGCGCGGACTGGAGCCGGATCGGCCGGTGGACGGGCCGTGACGTCGTACGGATGGCGGCGGGCCGGATCTTCCCGACCGGGGTCCTGATCGATCCGAGTCCGGTGCTGGGAGCGGGAGCCGACGCCACGCTGCCCCTCCCACCGGAGGAGATCGCCCGGCTGGCCCGTGAATGCTGACCCGAGACGAGGACACCGGACATGATCGATTTCGAGGCCGTTCCCGACGAGCTGAGCCGGTCGGGCGACCGGCTTCACGACATCACCGAGATGATCACCAGGCAACCGGCGCTGAAGTTCAAGGCCACGGCGAGCGAAGCGGGGGATCCCGTGCTCGTGGCGGCGCTGGAGAGCTTCCAGGAGGCTTCCGCGCACAGTGTCACCGTGCTCGCCGAGGACGTGCGGCGCCTCGGTGACCGGCTGGGCAAGGCCGCGCGCGATTACCGGAACGGCGAAGAAGAGGCGATCGAGAAGGTCTCGCTGCTCGAAGCCGCCCAAAGCCTTACCCGGCGGGCCGTCGCCTTCGACGCCGGGAACGCCGGCACCATCCAGGCCGTTCTCGGCTGAGCGAAGTGGACGGACGATGAACCCGGAAGACCCGGACGGGCCGAGTGCGCCCTGGACGGCGGGGTCGGTCAGCGTGCTCCGAAGCGAGGCGGAACGCTTGCGAGCGGTTTCCCGGTCGTTGGAGGACCAGGCCGTCGAGGTGCGCCAGATCGACCCTCATGGCTGGTCCGGCCCTGGACACGACGCGTATCTGGGCCGCCGGACGGAGCTGGTCGCCCGGTGCCGGATGGTGGCGGAGGAGCATGCCCGCGCCGCGCGGGCGCTGGACGATTTCGTCGCCGTCCTGGAACAGCTGACCAGGACCGCGCGGGACACCGCGGATCCGTCGCTCATCCGGAGGCTGGCCGCCCAGCGGGCCGAGGCGGCGGCCCGTGCCGCCGCCACGCTCACCGAAGTGGGCAGGGATCTGGCCGCGCTGAAGACGGTGCTCGGTGAGGTCGATCGGCGAGTGGTCCGGGAATCGCGGCCTTCACGTGCCGTCAGGCCGATTTCACCGCCTCCTGACCCCGCACACGGGCAGACTGGGCTGGCGCCGGCTCTTCTCCTCGCCGATCCGGCCGAATTCGACCGGCGGCTGCAGGGGCTCAGCGACGACGTGTGGCGATTCTGGTCGGTACCCCCGCTTGTCAAGCCGGTGGCGAACAAAGAAAACCCCTGATCTTCGATTTCCGCCGGACAATGCGGAACGGCCAGGTGAAATAGACTTTGCCGGCCGATCCGAATGGCGGAGGAATGGTGGCTTCGGCTAAGGAAACGAAAACGTCGCGCAGAGCCAAGGACCGGCTGCACCATGTCCATGCCCGAGCCGGGATCCGGCAGGACGGGCTGCACCACGCGCTGGGGCCGGAACTGCGGGGCATCTGGGGGATCGCCGAAGACGCCGAGCCCGGCCGGGTGCGCGAGATCGTTCTCCTGCGCCTGAACCGTGTGCTCGAGCGGTTCGCCGACCCGCTCATGCCCGAGATCGTCTGGACCGCCTACAACCTCGGCGTGGACCAGGTGCACGGCGGGGCGGGCATGGTCGGCCGGATCAGGACCATGGTCGGCCGCGGCCGGGTGCCGGTCTCCGAGCGGACCTGCACCCGCCGGTTCTACGACTTCCTGGGAAGCGTCAAGAACAGCCTCGACGGTTTCCAGGAGGATCTCACCGGCGAAGACTTCAGGCTCGCTTCGCGGTGGATCGCCGAGAACGTCCGTCCTGAGCGGGAACAGACCGGCGGTGCTCTCCGCGACCCCGTTCCCTCGGTCATGCGCATGTTCCTCGACGGCACGGTATGCGGCCCGGCGGACGAGGCGGGCGCCCCGGTCCCGGCCCGGCTCGGCGCGCACGGCGACTGGCTCTGCGTCTTCACCGACGAGCGGTTGCTGGCCGAGTACCGCGCGGTCACCGGGGCGGGCTGGGGCCGGATCCGGCACCGGACCGGCCGCGAGGTCGTGCTCGCGGCCGCCCGCCGTACCGCGGCGACAGGCGTGCTGGTCAACCCCAGGCCGACGCGGGGCACCGGGATCCACGCCGCGCTCCCGCTTTCCCCGGAGTCGGTCGCCCGGCTCGCGGTCCGCCGCTAGGGAACGGCGGGTGTACCGCCTTCCCGGACCGGGAGCCCCGCCGAAAGCCAGGCCCGGAACCCGCCTTCGAGGTCGGTGGCACCCGGCAGGCCGAGCCGCTGCAGGTCGGCTGCGGCGAGGCTCGACGAGTACCCCTCGTTGCACACGACGATCACCGTCGAATCCGGTTTCACCTGCGGCAGCCGCCATTCGCTGTCCGGCGCCAGCCGCCACTCGAGGTGGATCCGCTCGACGACCACCGAGCCGGGGATCTCGCCTTCTTCGGCCCGGTTGACGTGCGGGCGGATGTCCACGATGAGGGCGCCGTCCCGTTGCAGCCGCAGTGCCCGCTCGGGCTCGGCGCGGTCCAGTCCGGCCCTGGCGGAGGCCAGCAGCGTGTCGATAGCGCTCATCGGCCCAGTATCGGGGCCAGCGAGGGGATCTCGGCGGGAACGTCGGCGAGCGTGGCGTATTCGCGGGTCGCGACCAGCGGCGGCGAGTAGGCGTGGACGCTGGCGGCGGGCTCGGTGCCGATGCCGGTCACCTGGTGCGCGCGTCCCGCGCCGAAGCCGATGCCCTCGCCCGCGACGTGGGTGCGGCGCCGGACCGGGCCGCCGGGGTAGCGGTACTCCTCGCCGATCTCGCCCTGCAGCACGGTGAACGAACCGGACGCACCGCCGTGGTCGTGCGGTTTGGTCCGCTGGCCGGGCAGCCACGACAGCAGCCACAGTTCGACGCCGTCGGTCAGCGCGAGGCGCGCCCACCAGCGGTGGTCAGGGTCGAAGCGCAGCAGGCCGCGCAGGCCCGAGGTCAGCTCGGTGGTGACCGTGGAGGTCAACTCGGCCAGTTCGCGGGGCGTCCAGAGCAGACGGTCGGGGTGCAGCAGTTCGGGGAGCAGCGGGTCGGTCAGCTGCGGGTGGATCTCGAAGTCCAGACGGGGCGTGATGGACGTGGTCACGGAGAGGCTCCTCGTGAGATTCGCGGACGCGGAAGCAGGGCCGGGCGCGGCGCGACACGGGGATGCCGTCGGAAGAGGGAACTCAGCCGTGTCGCGCGGTGGTACACCCGCACGAGGCGACGAGGAGCAGATCGATGGCCCGGCGGCGCCAGAAAGAGCCCCCGATGACGGGGAAGGCGGCGGACACGGACCTGATCACGCCGCCGATGGTGCCACAGGTGCCACTCCAGGGTCGCTCCGTCCCACTTCCTGGACCAGCCGCTTTCCCCCGACCGGCGGCCCGGTGCACACACGCGCGCGAGTGCGGACACAATGGGCGCGTGAGCGAGCCGATCCAGCCCAGCGAACTTGACGACCTCGTGGTGAGGATGACCGGTGTCGGGGTCCGCCGAACAGGCAACGACCTCCTCGCCGACCTCGATTGGACCGTGGAACTGGACGAGCGCTGGGTGGTGCTCGGCCCGAACGGCGCGGGCAAGACCACCCTGCTCCGGCTGGCCGCGGCCGAACTCCACCCGACCACGGGAACGGTCGACCTGCTCGGCGACCGGATCGGCAAGGTCAACATCTTCGAGCTGCGCCCGCGGATCGGGTTCACCTCGGCCGCGATCGCCCAGCGCGTGCCGGGGGAGGAGCGCGTCGTCGACGTCGTGGTGAGCGCCGGTTACGCCGTCGTCGGCCGCTGGCGTGAGGAATACGACAGCCTGGACACCGACCGCGCCATGGAGCTCCTGGGCGCTCTCGGCATCGCGCACCTGGCCGACCGCACCTTCGGCACGCTGTCGGAGGGCGAGCGCAAGCGGACCCTGATCGCGCGTTCGCTGATGACCGACCCGGAGATGCTGCTGCTCGACGAGCCCGCCGCCGGTCTCGACCTCGGCGGCCGCGAAGACCTCGTCGCCCGCCTTTCGGAGCTGGCCCTCGACCCCGAGGCCCCGGCCATGGTGCTCGTCACCCATCACGTGGAAGAAATCCCGCCGGGGTTCACCCACGCGCTGCTGCTGCGCGACGGGCGCACGGTCGCCTCCGGACTCGTGGACGACGTCGTGACCAGCGACAACCTGTCCAAGACGTTCGATCAGGACCTCCTGCTCGAACGATCCGGTGATCGCTTCTTCGCCCGTCGCCGCTGACGGGTCGTACTGACCGGTAGCCTGCACTCTGTCTTGGACGGTTAAGGAGGACGGCGTGGGAGAGTTCGTAAGTCTCGAGGTCGAAGGCGGGGTCGGCACGATCCGGCTGGACCGCCCGCCGGTCAACGCGCTGAACAACCAGGTGCAGGCCGAGCTGGCCGAAGCGGCCCGTGAGGCCTCCGAGCGCGACGACGTGCGCGCCGTGATCCTCTACGGCGGCGAGAAGACCTTCGCGGGCGGCGCGGACATCAAGGAGATGGCCGAGCGCACCTACCCGGAGATCGCGAAGTTCGGCGCGGCGCTGACGGCGTCGCTGGCCACCATCGCGAACATCCCGAAGCCGGTCGTCGCGGCCATCACCGGCTACGCGCTGGGTGGCGGCCTCGAACTCGCGCTGACCGCCGACCGCCGGATCGCCGGCGACAACGTCAAGGTCGGCCAGCCGGAGATCCAGCTCGGCGTCATCCCCGGTGCCGGCGGCACGCAGCGCCTGGCGCGGCTCATCGGCCCGAGCAAGACCAAGGACCTCGTGTTCACCGGCCGCTTCGTGAAGGCCGAGGAGGCCCTCGCACTCGGCATCCTCGACGAGGTCGTGGCGCCGGACGACGTCTACGCCGCCGCGCACAAGTGGGCCTCGCAGTTCGCGAACGGCCCGGCTGTGGCGCTGCGCGCCGCGAAGGCCGCGATCGACGGCGGTCTCGACACCGACCTCGCGAGCGGTCTCAAGCTCGAATCCCACCTCTTCGCCGCGCTCTGGGCGACCGAGGACCAGCGCAACGGCATGAAGTCGTTCATCGAAAACGGCCCTGGCAAGGCCACCTTCGAGGGGAAGTAAGCGCGATGACGCAGGTGAACGATCCGGCGCCGAATCCGCACGCCACCGCCGAAGAGGTCAAGGCCGCCTTCGGCGACCCCAAGCTCGCCAACGTGCTCTACCACGACTGGGAAGCCGGGACCTACGACGAGAAATGGTCCATCTCCTACGACGAGCGCTGCATCTCCTACGCGACGGACGTGTTCAACGCCGTCGCCGGTGAAGACGGCCAGCCGTACCCGACCGCGATGGAACTGGGCAGCGGTACCGGTTTCTTCCTGCTGAACCTCATGCAGGGTGGCGTGATCAAGAAGGGTTCGGTCACCGACCTCTCGCCGGGCATGGTGCAGGTCGCGCTGCGCAACGCCGAGAACCTCGGCCTGGACGTCGACGGCCGGGTCGCCGACGCGGAGCGGATCCCGTACGAGGACAACAGTTTCGACCTCGTCGTCGGGCACGCCGTGCTGCACCACATCCCGGACGTCCGCGCGGCGTTCGCCGAGGTGCTGCGGGTGCTGAAGCCGGGCGGGCGGTTCGTCTTCGCGGGCGAGCCCACCAAGGTCGGCGACTTCTACGCGCGCAAGCTCGGCCAGCTCACGTGGTACCTCACCACCAACCTGACCAAGCTCCCGGTGCTGAACGGCTGGCGCCGCCCGCAGGAGGAACTCGACGAGTCCTCCCGCGCGGCCGCGCTGGAGGCCGTGGTTGACATCCACACCTTCGACCCGTCCGAGCTCGAGTCGATGGCCCGCGGCGCGGGCGCGCAGGACGTCCGCGCGGTCACCGAGGAGTTCGCCGCGGCGCTCGCGGGCTGGCCGATCCGGACCTTCGAAGCCGCCGTGCCGCAGGAGAAGCTGACCCTGCGCTGGCGTCTGTTCGCGTACCGGCTGTGGCTGCGGCTGTCCGCTTTGGACAAGAAGCTGCTCGCCAAGGTGCTGCCGCGCGAGCTGTTCTACAACGTGATGATCACCGGTACCAAGCGATCGTAGGTTGCCGTACCAGTTCACCCTCGGCGACGTCGCCTTCCTGCGCTCCGGCGCGGGAAGCGCGGCGCTCGCCGAATGCTCGTCCCTGCCGCTGACCGACAAGACCCGGATCGCCGACGTCGCCGCCGTACGCCGGATCGCTCCGGACCACGCGGCCGCGGTACTGGAAACGGTGGTGCTGCGGCGGAAGTCGTCGGCCAAACTGGACTCCGCGGGCTCGTGGCTGTTCACCGGCGACGCCCTCCAGCAGGCCAGCGCCACGCTGGTCGCCCGGCACCGGGCTTCCAGGCTCGCCGGTCGCGACGTCCACGACGTGACGTGTTCCATCGGCGCGGACCTGATCGAGATCGCTCGCGTCGCCTCCGGGGCGCTGGGGTCTGATCTGGACGAGGTCCGGCTGGCGATGGCGCGCCACAACGCCGCCGAGGCCGGGGTCCCGGTGGGCCTGCTCAGGGCGGACGCGTTGCGGCCGGTCAGTCGTGATTCGGTCGTCGTCGCCGATCCCGCCCGCCGTGACTCCGCCGGGCGCCGGGCGTGGAAGCCCGCCGATTTCCTCCCGCCGCTGGACGGCCTGGTCGAGTCGTACGCGGGCCGCGAGCTTTCCGTCAAATGCGCGCCGGGCCTCGATTTCTCCATCGCGCCCTGGGCGGACGAGGTCGAACTGGTCTCTTTGGACGGTCAGGTCCGCGAGGCCTGCCTGTGGCGCGGAGTGGGCGCGACGGTGTCACGCCGGGCGACGGTGCTGCGTTCGGACGGTACACAGTGGACGGTCACCGACGTCGATCCCGACGAGATCCCCGCGCGTGCGCCGGGTGAGTGGATCGTCGACCCCGACGGCGCCGTCGTCCGGGCCGGGCTGGTACGGCATTACGCGGCACGGCACGGCTTGTGGCAGCTCGACGAGCGCATCGCTTATCTGACCGGGGACACTCCGCCGCCGGGAATCCGGGCGTTCCGGGTGTTCGAGCACGGACCGTACAGCGAGAAGAATCTTCGTGTATTGCTGAAAAAACACGATATCGGTCGTTTGGAGATCCTCGTCCGAGGTCTCGACATCGACCCGGATGCCTTGCGGCGCAAGCTGAAACCTCGCGGTGGCGAAGAAGCTACTTTGGTACTGACCAGAATCGGTCGTTCTGGAGTAGCGTTCCTTTGCCGCGCACAGCTGACGTGAGGAGCATTTCCATGAGCTGGTTCACCGGTCTGCTGAAACTGGCCGCCGCCGCGGCCGCCGGGGCCGTTCTCGCGGGCGGTGCCACCGCCGTCGCGAACACCGGTGACGCCACCGGGCGGCACGGTCACGAGCCCGCCAACATCGGCCAGGTCAAACTCGACGTGAAGGCCTACTACGGCGATGTCGTCGGCGTCGACGGCAAGCACCGGTACTCCGACGGCAGCCGGTTCGTCTCCGACACCCGGCGCCAGGTCGACGATGCCAAGCGCTACCTCACGCGGCGGCTGGACCGCGGCGTCGAGAACCCCGCCGTCGTGTTCGACGTCGACGACACCGCCGAGGTCACCTACGGCTGGGAAGCGGACAACGACTTCGGGTTCGACCCGGTGAAACAGCAGGAAGCGATCGACCAGGGCACGTTCGTCGCGAACAAGCCGGTGCTGGAACTGGCGAACTGGGCGGCGCAGCGCGGCGTGAAGATCTACTTCCTGACCGGGCGCAACGAATTCCAGGGCCCGCGGTCGCTGAAGAACCTAGCTAACGAGGGCTACCCGGCGCCCGCGGGGGCGTTCTTCAAACCGAAGACCACCGCGCCGGACTACCTGCCGTGCGGGCTGGCCTGCACCACGGTTCAGTACAAATCGGGCACGAGGAAGCATATCGCCTCGACCGGCGCGACCATCCTCGCCAACTTCGGCGACCAGTTCAGCGACCTCGAAGGCGGTTACGCCGAGTTCCCGGTCAAATTGCCGAATCCGATGTACTACCTGCCCTGAGGGGGAATATCCGCGTGCCCGGCGTCGCTGTGCCCGGTATGTCTGACAAGAAGGTGTTGAAGCCCAGCGCCGCCCACCCGATCACGGTGGAGCCGAACAAGGGGCGCGTGGTCGTCACGGTCGGCGAGAAGGTCGTGGCGGACAGCGCGAACGCGCTCACGCTCCGGGAGGCGAACTACCCGCCCGCGCACTACATCCCGCGTGCCGACGTCGACTTCGGCCTGCTGGAGCGGACGGACCACTCGACCTACTGCCCGTTCAAGGGCGACGCCTCGTACTACAGCATCCGCGCCGGCGACGGCGTCGCCGAGAACGCCGTCTGGACCTACGAGGCGCCGCACGACGCGGTCGCCGAGATCAAGGACCACGTGGCGTTCTACCCGACGAAGGTCGACGCGATCGAAGAGCGCTGACCTTCACGGCAGCTGGTTGATCCGGTCCCCGTCGGCCGCGAGCGAGGTGTCGGATTCGATCCGCCACGCCTCCAGCCCCGGCGCCTTGACCAGGGCGTCGACGAGGGCCTCCTCGCCGGCGACGAGGGTCGAATCGAAGTCGACTTCGGTGGCCACGCACCACGCGCGGTCGTCCGGCCAGAACAGGTTGGGCGACCGCGCCTCGAACCAGTTCGGCCGGGGGCGCCAGCCGAGTTCCGTCGCGGACGTCAACGGTCCGCGGAAGAGCAGGTAGTCCCGGCCCGGGTGGCGCAGGCGCGGCGCGTCGAGGTGCTCGCGGGACAACGTCGCCTCGTCGGCCCAGCCGTAGCCGTCCCAGAGGCCGAACCAGGCGTCCGATGCGGACGTGTGGTCGCCGAGAACGGCCAGCAGCGCCGTGAGAGTGTGCGACGGGAGCGTGCCGCGACCTGGGGGAGAGCCGCGCCAGAGCGAACCGGTGAGATTCACCGGATCCGGGGAGCCGACCAGCGCGTGCCACTGCATGGCGCCATGGGCACGCCGTCCCGTTTCGGCGGCGGCTTCGCTCCAGCTCGCCCAGCCGCCGCGGTCGCGCTCGGCAGGATGGCAGAGGCGCGCGTAGGCGGCGTAGCCACGCGGAACCGTTCGGCCCGCCGCGCCGAACGCCCCGCCGAGCCTGGGGGAGATCCACTCGGCGGAGGACGGGTCGAGCACCGGTCGCAGCACGGCGGCAAGTCTTCATCAAGATCAGGTGAAGCGCATCTTGTCGGTGGGCGGGGGCATACTGCCGGACGTGGGTGTTCCGCTGCGTCGCCGTGCGGGTCGTTCGGTGTACCGCGAAAGCACGCCGGACGCGGCCATGGCAGGCGTGGTCGAGAGAGCATGGACGGGCGTGGTGGGCCGCCGTCGTCCGCTGAGGGTGTTCCCGGACGGTTGTGTGGACCTCGTCTGGGACGGGACGGTGCTCGCCGCCGTCAGCACCGTGCGCGGGGTGCTGCGGCACGAACTGCCGTCGGCGGACTGGACCGTCGGGCTGCGCCTGCGCTGCGGCGTCGGCGGCGCGGTGCTGGGCCTGCCGATGACGGAGCTGCCGGCGGGTGCGACCCCGCTGCGCGACCTGTGGGCCGTCGGGGCTCGCCGCGCGGAAGCCCGGCTGGCCGAATGCGGAGTGCCTGGTGAGGCGAAGTCGGTGCTGGAATCGCTGGTCGCCGAAAGACTCCAGGACGTCGAGGTGGACGGGCTGTCTCTCGCGGCCGCTCGCGCGCTGCGTGCGCCCAGTGCTCGTACCGACCGGGTGGCCGCCGAGCTGGGGGTGAGTGAGCGCGGTCTTCGGCGGCATGTGCGGCACGACGTCGGTGTCGGTCCCAAGGAGTTGCAGCGGGTGCTGCGGTTCCGCCGGTTCCTCGAGCGCGTCGAGGCCGTGGCACGGGACAAGACATCGCTCGCCGGCGTCGCCGCCGACGTGGGCTACGCGGATCAGTCGCATCTCGGGCGCGAGTGCCGTCGGCTGTCGGGCGCTTCGCCCGGCGCGCTCGTGCGCTCCTGGACTGGCCGAAACGTTCCAGACTGAGGCGGTCCGCCGAGGCGAGGATCGGGAGGTGCCCGAACCCTTCCGTGTCACCATCGACATCCGCACCGACGATCTCGACCTCAACGGTCACGTACGCGGCCCCGCTTATCTCGCGTACGCCGATCACGCGCGCTGGGAGTGCGTGTGGGCGGCAGGGGTGGACCCGTTGGACCTCAGAGCCGCGAATCTCGGCCCGGTCAACCTCGAAACGACGATCCGGTTCCGCCGCGAACTACGTGCCCGCGCGCGGATCGACGTCCTGACCAGGTTCACCTGGGAGCCGGGCAAGGTGTCCCGGGTCGTCCAGGAATTCGTGGCGCCGGACGGCGCCGTCGTGGCCGAGGTGGAAAGCCTTTCCGGGCTGCTGGATCTCGAAAGCCGCCGCCTCGTCCCGGATCCGGGACGGCACTGGCGAAAATACGCCTCACGGCCGGAAATCCTCGGCTTGCCGTGAGACTGCCGGCTTTTCGTAGAGGCTGGTGGGCCATTTCGCCTCGGGCGGGTCGGCCACGTGCTCGAAACCCCTGCGCTCGTAGTACCCGCGCAAGGCCGGGTTGTCCCTCGTGGTCGCCACCCGGACGAAGGCCTTGTCATGAACCGCGGCCTTCTCGCCGACCCAATCGATGATCCTGCTCCCGAGCCCGGCACCGGCCGCTTCCCGCGCCACCGCGAGGCGGCCCAGATAGTAGGCCGGTTCGGTGTTCTCGCCCCAGAGCTCGGGATCCGCCTCGGTCACCACGCAGGTCGCGATGGGCTTGCCGCGCCCGACGACCAGCAACGCCTCGCCCGCCTGGATCTGCCGTCGCACCGACTCCCGGGGAAAGCGGTGCGGCCATTGGTGGATTCCGCGCCCGGCGAGCCAGGCGGCGGCCTCGGCGAGGAGGTCGAGGACGGCGTCCTCCTCGCCCGGCCGGGCCGGACGGACGGTGAGCTCCGGGGTGAGCGGCTCGGGACCGGGGAGGATCGGCATGGCTCTCGATGATGCCCGCGCGGTGGTGGGATGTCCGTCGTGGTCGACGAGAACCCTGATTCGGAGGCTGCTCGCGGCACAGTTTTCTCGGGTGGGCGGGGCGGACGGTCGTAGGGTCAGCGCCCTGTTCCGGGTGGGCGACGACATGGTCGTACGGCTGCCACCGGGCAAGGGCGTGACGCTGGTGCAGGAGTGGCTGCCGCGTACTTCGGCTGCATGGCGCGGGCGGTCCGGCCCTGCGACCTGTTCCTCTTGCCCGCCGATGCGACGGAGGCTTCCGGCAGGCACTGAGCGTCGACGACGCGACCTGGGACCGCGGCCGATCGCGTTGCTGTTCTACGTTGAAAACCCACGAGTCGTTGGCGGGAACGCGCGGCACGTGATCTGGGCGGCGCTGGACGAAATGAGTTGATCACCGGTTTACGGTGCGAGTATGACGAGTACGCTTCGGCTGGCCGAGGTCACCGCCGCCAACTTCGACGCCGCAATCGGATTGAAAGTCCAACCGGAGCAAAGCCATTTGGTCGCGCCGGTGGTGAAGTCCCTCGCCGAGGCCTACGTGCACCCCGGCGTCGCGTGGCCTCGCCTCATCTTCGACGATGACCGGCTGGTCGGGTTCCTCATGGCCTTCCTGGACATCGACTTCGCCGGTGACGGCACGGGCACGGACATCCGCTCGGGCCTCTGGCGGCTCAACATCGCGGCAGGCGAACAGGGCCGGGGCTACGGCCGTTTCGCGGTCGACGCCGTGGCCGCCGAGATCCGCCGCCGGGGCGGCGACCGCCTCACCGCTTGCTGGCACCCCGGCGACGACGGACCCGAGCGCTTCTATCTCAAGCTCGGGTTCCGGTTGACGGGGGAGATGAGCGGGGATCAGGTTGTGGGGGAGCTGACGTTGGACTAGCGGCTCTCTGCTGGTGTCCAGGGTTTGGATCGGGCAGGGACTGCTCCCCGTATCGGACGTGGGGCAGGGGCCCTTCACGCCGGGTTCTGATGGGGCGTGCGGGTGGCTTTCGCAACGTGGCGGAGATCGGGGCGTTCGGCTTGGGCGGTGGGCTATCGAGGCGTGAGTCGATGACGGGGGGCGTACGCTATCTGTCCATATTGGACTATCAGAGGTGGGCAAGATGCCCGATTGATCCCCTGAGGCTTCCTGGGGTCACGACCCCCTGTGACGTGCCGTCATCGGGTACTTTGGCCCGCCAACGTGTCTCTTGTGGACAGTTGGGCCTTATCGCGCAGGGGCAAAGGGTCCAATCGGGTCGGCCTATGTTCTGAGGTGCATGGTGTTGCGTCTCGGTGTGCCGGTGGGGTCGAGGTAGGCGGGTGGGGTGAATTCGGGGAGTCCGTCTTGGGCTATTTGGACTTTCCATTCGCTGTGGTGGATCAACCGGTGGTGTTTGGTGCAGAGCAGGACGAGGTTGTCGATCTTTGTTTCGCCGTGGTGTCGCCAGAAAACGATGTGGTGGGCGGTGCAGCGGGGTACGGGCATGTCGCAGCCGGGGAATGCGCAGCCGCCGTCGCGGAGGGTGAGTGCGTATTTTTGGGCGAGGGACACGGTGCGTTTGGAGCGGCCGATGTCGAGGGGTTCACCGGCGGTGCCGAGAACACCGGGGCGCACCCGGGCATCACACGCGAGGATCCTCGCGTCGGTGGCGCTGATCGGGCCTACCAAATCCAGGTGTGCTTCGCCGATGTCGCGGATGAGGTCGTCGTAGGACATGGTGACAAGGATGTGGGTGGCTTCGCCTGCTTGGCCGGGGAGGTTGCGGCTGGTGGTTTTCAGGCGGACGTAGTCGGTGAAGGCGTCTCCGTAGCGTTCGTCTTGGGTGCGGGAGTCGCGGATGCCGTCGATGGCTTTGTGGGGTTTGGCCAGGGGGTCGAGGTCGGATTTGAGGCGGGCGTAGGTTTCGAGGTCGAGTCTGGCTTTGAGGCCGAGGGTGCCGTCGCGGTGGGTGACGAACCGTAGTTCGGGTCGGGTGTCTTTGGGGTCGTCGTTGCGGGGTTCTTTGCCGTCGGGGTCGAGTTTGTCCAGCAGGCGGCGTCCGGCGCGGGCGATCTGCCGGGGCCCCGCGCGGCGGGCGAGGTCGACGAGGATTTTCTCTCCGGTGCGCACCTCCTCCTCGGGGACCGTGGATGGGATCCGGGCGAGAGTCTTGATGATGGCGTCGATCTGCGATCCGCCGATCGCGCCCTCCGCGGCGGCTTCAGCCGTCAATGGTGCCAGGGGTGGCTCGGGGTCTCCGCCGATGGCTGGGCCGGGATGCAAAGCCAGGACCCGGTCTGCGCGTGCACTGGCTTCCTTGTCGGTCACGAGGAAGTCCTCGAAGATCAGTGCCGCCAAGGTCGAATGACCGCTGCACCCACGAATCCCGCGGGAATTGATTTCCGCGAGGATCGCGTTCTGTTCCGCATCCGCCCGGCGCTTCACAATCTCGAGTTCTTGTTTACGGGCATGCAGCGTCGCGGTATCGACGCGCCACCACTCGGTGGACGTCTCCTGGGGTGCATCGTCGCTGGCCACGACTTCAAGTTACTCCGTATCGAACACGTGCGCTAGCCCAAACGGCCCAACGGAGAAAATTGCCCAAAATAGCAGCTGCGAAGGGAGTCTTAAAGCAGCGAAGCGTCTTTAAGAGCGCGAAGGGGTAAGGCTGCGAAGTGTCTTTCGGTAAACCAAAAGCAATCGCAGGAGACAAGGTGGGTGCGCATCGGCCCGGTCTCGTGCTAGCGTCGTCTCCGAGCCCCGTATGGGCCTACGCATGGAGGTAGCGGCTACTCGGCCACTGGAGATCGGCACACACCGTCTCTCATATTCGGTCATCCCCGCGTCGTGGGATGACGCCTCCATGCGATGCGCCCGAAAATCGGGTGCGTCCAGGCTCGTGTGCACTCTTCCGGTGACGGTTCCGCGCCCTCCTGTCGACACATCGACGGGAAAGGAACGCATTGACCGGCTTCAACGACCAGGTGATCGAGGAATTCAGGCGGAGCAAGGGAAAGCTCGGCGGCATGTTCGAGGGGTGGCAGCTGATCCTGCTCACCACCATCGGTGCCAGGAGTGGTGAGCGGCGGACGAATCCGCTGGGGTATCTCGAAATCGACGGCAAGACCGTCGTCGTCGCTTCGAACATGGGGGCGCCGGCGCATCCGGGCTGGTACCACAACATCCGTCGTGACCACCGGGTCACGATCGAGACGGGGACCGAAACCTACGCGGCTCTCGCGGCCGTTCCGCCCGCGGCGGAGCGTGCCGCGCTGTTCGCGAAGATCGTCGCCGTGGAGCCGGGTTTCGCCGAGTACCAGGCGAAAACGACGCGCGAGCTGCCGGTCGTGGTCCTGTACCGGATCGACGACCGGGTGCAAGGGTTGGGGGACTTCCTGGTGGAGGTCCACGACTGGCTACGGGAGGAGCTCAAGACGCTGCGCGCCGGGATGGACGACATCGTGGCCGGGCGCGCGGACACGCTTTTCATGGAGAAATCCCTGCGGGCACACTGCGTTTCGTTCTGCGAGGCGTTGACCAAGCATCATACCGGCGAGGACATGGGAGCGTTTCCCATGCTGGCGCAACGGTTCCCGGCACTCGCGCCGGTGTTGACCCAGCTCGGGGAGGACCATGTCGTCGTCGCGGACCTGCAGAAGCGGATCCGGGAGCTCGTCGAGGGGTACGTCCACGGTGAGAGTGACCCCGTCCGCTTGCGTGACGAGTTCGATGCGCTCGCAGGGACGCTCGATGCGCATTTCGCTCACGAAGAGCGAACGGTCGTGGCGGCGCTCAACGTGACCGCGCCGGGCTGATCGATGCGGACGCCCTGGGGTTCCGGCCCCAGGGCGTGTATCGTGGGGGATGGCGGCGCCTTCACAGCGCGACGCCGATCCGGCACGAGGCGGGTGGAATTCGCCCCCGGCCTCGCCGATGACCGCGAACCCGCGGTCCCTTCGAAAGGTTTCACAGTCAAAACTCACAGCACCGACAGTGCGCTGTTCAGTCATCCGCTCGACACCCAGGTCGAGCGGCACGATCCCGCGACCCCTCAAGGTGAGCGATACATGGATCTTTTTCGCGAACCCTCTTATCCCGCCCCGGAACCTTCGGCCGACGCCGTTCGTTGACCGGAGTAGACCAACGTTTTGGGTGTCGTGTTGTCCAAGCACGCTCGCGCAGAATTCGTCGCGGGCGTCGCCTTCCGTGCGTCGCGCCGTGACATCGGCTGACACAGCCGATACTAGTCCTGGCCATCGACAAAGAAGCGACGATATGACTTCAGTTCTAAACCACCCGGACAGCGCAGAGCGGCAGGCGCCACAGCCCCTGCTGTCCGGGGAGCAGACCAACACCGAAAACTTTCTCGTGAAGCTGTTCGCGGTGGTGCCGCTGCTGGCGCTTGCCGCCTCCGTCCCCTTCGCGTGGGGCTGGGGCCTCGGCTGGGTGGACCTCGGCCTGGCCGCTGGGTTCTACTTCCTCACCGGCCTCGGCGTGACCATCGGTTTCCACCGGTACTTCACCCACGGCGCCTTCAAGGCCAACCGCGGCCTGCGGATCGCGCTCGCGGTCGCCGGCAGCATGGCCATGCAGGGCCCGGTCATCGGCTGGGTCGCCGACCATCGGCGCCACCACGCCTTCGCCGACCGCGAGGGAGACCCGCACTCCCCGTGGCGGTTCGGCACCAGCCCGGCCGCGCTGGCCCGTGGCTTCTGGCACGCCCACATGGGCTGGCTGTTCGATCGCGAGAAGACCAACGCGCAGCGGTTCGCCCCCGACCTGCTCGCCGACCGCGACATCGCCCGGATCGATCGCCTGTTCCCGCTGCTCACCGTCGTCACGCTGCTCGCGCCCGCCGTCCTCGGCGGAGTGATCACGATGTCGTGGTGGGGCGCGGTCACCGCGTTCTTCTGGGCCAGCCTGGTCCGCGTGGCGCTGCTGCACCACGTCACCTGGTCGGTGAACTCGCTGTGTCACATGATCGGTGACCGCCCGTTCGCCGCCCGCGACAAATCCGCGAACTTCTGGCCGCTCGCCATCGCCTCGATGGGTGAGTCCTGGCACAACTCCCACCACGCCGACCCCACCGGCGCCCGGCACGGCGTCCGGCGTGGCCAGCTCGACATCTCGGCGCGGCTGATCTGGCTGTTCGAGAAGGCGGGCTGGGCGACGGAGGTCCGTTGGCCCAAGGCCGAACGTCTCGGCCGCAAGCTCAACCCCGGCCACGCCCTGTCACTGGGCCGGAGCGCAAGCCGGGGCTGAGCCCGTCAAGGAACCGAGCCCGCGATGGCGCCGATCAGCTCCGGTCCGTCGGACAACGCCGGATCGTTGTGATCGGCGCCGGGCACCTCGATCGTCTCGGCACCGGCCGCCCGCGCCACGGCGCGGCTCTGCTCGGCCGGGACGATCGAGTCCGCGGCGCCGTACACGACGGTCACCGGTGCCTTCACCCGCGCGACGTCGTCCCTCGTCGGGAACTCGTCCCGCAGGAGCCAGCGGATGGGCAGGAACGGGTAATGCCGTTGCCCGACCGACGCGAGGTCGACGAACGGCGAGCGCAACACGAGCGCGGACGGCGAGCGCTCGACGGCCAGTTCGGTGACGACCGAGGAGCCGAGGCTCTCGCCGAAGTAGATCAGCGGCACTCCGGCCTCGCGGACCAGGAAGTCGTGTGCGGCGCGGACGTCCAGCGCGAGTCCTTCCTCGGACGGCTCGCCGGGATTGCCTCCGTACCCGCGATAGTCCAGGAGCAGCACCGAGAGCCCGCGCGCGGTCAGCGCGCGGGCCATCGGCACGCGGTAGGACCGGTTCCCGGCGTTGCCCGGCGCGACCAGCACGGCCGCCTTCGCGCCGGCGACCGGGAAGTACCAGCTCGCCAGGCTCAGCCCGTCCGAGGTGGTGAGCGTGACGTCCCTGCCGCCGGGCAGGACGTCGGCGGCGTCCGCGAGCGGACCCGCCTCGGGGAGGTAGATCAGCTTGCGTTGGAAGGCGAACGCGCCACCGAAGACCACGCCGACGATGGTGACGGCCACCGCCAGCGCGATCAACACCCTCTTGCGCATGCTCAGGCCTTTTCCGGGGGAAGGCCGAACCGCGCGAACAGATCCGCGTCGAGAAACGAGGTGATGTCGCGGATCCGGTCTTCGCGCAGGGAAAGCACGTTGATGGACCAGGCGCGATGGACGGCGTCGCCCGATTCGCCGAGGTAACAGGCGACGGCGGGCTGCCCGTTGGCCGTGAGGACCTCGGTGCGCCAGCTCGGGCACCGGCCGAGCGGGACCGCGACGGCGAAATCGGTGACGGCCTCGATGCCGCTGTACCAGCGCGTGAGCGGGGGCATGGACCAAGTGACGTCCTTGGTCAGCAACGCCACGAGCGCGTCGGCGTCGCCACGCTCCAGCGCGGAGGCGAAGTGCGCGGCGATCTCGCGTGTCCGGGTGTCTTCGAGCTTCCCCAGCGCCTCGGGTGCCGTGACCTTCTCGGCCACGATCGCCCGCGCCCGTTGCAGCGCGCTGTTCACCGCAGCCGCCGAAGTGTCCATTATGGACGCGATTTCGGCGGCGGAGAAGCCGAGGACGTCGAAAAGCACCAGCGCGGCCCGCTGGTTGCCCGGCAGGTGCTGCAGCGCGGCGACGAAGGCCAGCTCGATGGCCTCGCGCCGTTCGTACCGGGCGTCCGGCGCGTCGGGGTAGGGGCCGAGCCACGCCACCTCGGACGCCGGGGCGTCTTCGAACACGATTCGCTCACTCGACGGGCCCAGATCCATCGGCAACGCCCGCCTGCCCCGAGCGGTCGCGTTGTCCAGGCAGGTGCGGGTGACGATGGTGTAGAGCCAAGTGCGCATCGAGCCGCGGCCCTCGAACCGGTCCATCCCCCGCCATGCCCGCAGGAGCGCGTCCTGCAGGGCGTCGTCGGCGTCGTGGGCCGAGCCGAGCAGGCGGTAGCAGTGGGCGTGGAGCTCGCGGCGCAGCGGCTCGACCAGGCGATCGAACGCCGCCTCGTCGGTGCGCACGACTTCTACTTGGCGCGCAGCGCGGTGACGGCGGGGGAGAACATCGTCGTCTTGATCGCGGACAGCGTGCCGCGATCCTTGCCTGCCAGCGGGCGGACGAGGTCGGTCGCGTACTCCAGCAGCGCGGGCTTCTCGGCCACGGCGTCGACGAGTCCCAGGTCCCGCGCGTCCGTCCCGCCGAACCGGCGGCCCGTGGTCATCGACGCGATCGCGGCGGCGGGGGTGAGTTTGCCCTGGATCAGCGCCGCCATCCCCGGCGTGAACGGGATGTTGATATCCGCTTCGGGGAAGCAGAAGTACCCGCGGTCGGCGCGCATCACCCGGAAGTCGTGCGCCATCGCCAGCATGGCTCCGGCGCCGAACGCGTGCCCGTTGATCGCGGCGACCGTGTGCACGCCGAGGGTGAGCACGCGGGCCAGCAGTTCGTGGACGTCGGCGACGTACTGCGCGGCCTGGGCGGGGTTGCTGGTGAGCCATTCGAGGTCGAGGCCGTTCGAGTAGAACTTCCCGGAGCCGACGGTGACCAGCACGGCCGGATCCGGATAGGCGACGACGGTGTCCAGCTGGGAATGGACGGTTTCCAGCCAGGAAGGCGAGAAGCGGTTCTCGTCGTCTCCGAGGTCCAGCAGGAACACCGGGGCGTCTTGGCGCAGAGTGGGCATGTCAGTCCTTTCGTGGGGGTGGGAGCAGGAGTATGGCGCGGACCGCGGCGGCGAGCCGGGTGCGGGAGGCTTCGGAGATCGGTTCGCCCGCGATGAACGCGCGGCGGAACAGGGCGGTCGGCAAGTCGACCACGCAGGTCGTCAGCACCTCGACGGCCTGTGCGTCCCGCCGGTCCCAGAGCCGGCCGGCGAGCCGGACCAGGAACGCGATCAGGCGTTTGTCGAGGGCGAGGAGGTCGGCGGCGAGGGCTTCGGGCACCTGCGGACCGAGTACGTCCTCCTTCTTGACGGTGATGAGCAGGCGGGCCGCCTCCGGTCTCCGGTCGGCGAACGCGGCCGGTGTGCCCGCCGCGGCCGTGACCGCCTCGACCGGGTCTTCCGCCTGATCCGCCAGCTCGGTCTGGAGGTCGAGGAACTCGCCCGCCGCGCGGAGCCAGACTCGGGCCAGCAAGGCGCCCAGTGAGCCGAAGGCGTGATAGATCGTGCCGTTGGACACGCCCGCCGCGGCCGCGAGGGACCGGACCGTGACGCCGTGGGCGCCCGTCTCGACGACGAGGCGCTCGGCCGCGTCGAGCAGCCTGTCCAGGTCGTGCACGCGGGGGCGGGGCATGCGGTCGACGGTAACAGAGCGCTTGCTCCAAAACAATAAGAGAGCGGTCGCTCTAAAACGTGCCCAGTGGGTCGTACAGCCGCTGGCCGATTACGGCGTTCCCCGCGACTGGTGGACGCCGCTCGGCGTCGCCAAGGCGGCGGGCGCGCTCGGCCTGATCGCCGGCCTGTGGGTGCCCGTGCTCGGTGTCGCGGCCGGGATCGGCCTGGTGCTCTACTTCACCGGCGCCGTGATCACCGTGCTCCGCGCGCACTGGCCGTCGCACGTCGCGTTCCCGCTGATGTATCTGGCGCCCGTCGCCGCCTCCCTGGTGCTGGGCTTCACCGCTTGAAGTCAGGAATCCGGCGACCACACCGCGAGTTCGGCGCCGCCGGGCTCGCGGAAGTGGAACCGGCGCCCGCCGGGGAACGAGAACGGCTCGACCGTGACGACCGCGCCCGCGGCCTCGACGGAACCCCTCGCCCGTTCGAGGTCGTCGGTGCGGATCGTCACCAGGGGTGGGGCCATTCGCTGCGCGGCGTCCTCATGGAAGCCGAACGAGACGACACCGCCGCTCTGGACGTCGGAATACGCCGGGCCGTAGGACGTCGCCGTCCACCCGAAGGCCTTCTCGAAGAATCGCGTCGAGTCCGCCATCGAACCGGTCGCGAACTCGACGAAGTCGATTTCGTACATGGGCGGAAGCTACTCCGGGGCACCGACAGAAAAGGTTCAGACGCTGCGCAGGACCGACACCACGACGCCGAGCACGCTCGCGCGGTCTCCGTCGATGACGTCGTAGGCGGGGTTGCGCGGTTCGAGGTACACGTGGCCGTCGCGGCGGCGGTACACCTTGACCGTGGCCTCCTCGTCGATCATCGCGGCGACGATCTGGCCGGAATGCGCCTCCTGCTGCTGCTTGACCACGACGATGTCGCCGTCGCAGATCGCCGCGTCGATCATCGAGTCACCGCGCACCCGCAGCCCGAAGACGTTGCCGCGCCCGGTGAGTTCACGCGGCAGGGTCATCACGTCGTCGACGTGCTCGACGGCCGAGATCGGCGTTCCCGCGGCGATGTCACCGACGACGGGGACCGACACGGAGTCCTCTGTGGACGCCTTCGACGCGGTGCCGTGCAGGAAGGCGCGGACGTCGATGGGGCGGGAGATCGAGCTGCTCCGGCGGAGGAAGCCCTTCTCCTCCAAGGCCGCGAGGTGCTTCGACACCGAGGACGTCGAACGCAGCCCGACCGCTTCGCCGATCTCGCGCGTGCTCGGCGAGTATCCGTACTCCATCACCCATTCGCGGATGGTCAGCAGGATCTTCTGTTGCCGCTCCGGCAGGGAAGCGGCTTCCTCGAACAGCTCGGGATCTTGGTAGGCGGTCATCGTCGGAATGTTAGTTCGTACAGGCCGCCGCGATCGCCGCGGTGTCCCAGTAGAACGGCCGCACCTCGGTGATGCGCCCGTCCTCGACGGTGATCGTCTGCAGGATCGGGAAATCCAGCTCGCGGCCGGTGGCCCTGGCGCGGGCGTGCACGTGGGTCAGGACGACCAGCGGGCTGGTCTCGCTCAGGAAGCTCTGCTCCACCATGTCGAAGACGTCCCAGGCGTCGCTCATCGCGGCGAAGAACCGCTCCATGCCCTCGTGGCCGCGCCAGATTCCGCCGTAGGGCAGGGAATCCGCCTGGCGTAGCACTACGGCGGGGGAGAAGAACGGGGCGAGCGGCACGAAGGTGGCACCGCCCGCGGCGAGGTACTCGGCTTCCGCCGCGTACATGCCCTTGAGCACGGACAGGGCGTCTGTTGTCGTTGTCACGACGACCACTGTGGTGCACCGCTTCGCCGATCACCGGCGGTTATCCGTCGTGGAGATCGGCCGGATGGCGACCAGGGCGAGCCGAAAGTCCGATCCCGCGGCCGGTTCCGCGAGGTTGACTCGATCGTATGAACACGAAGATCACCGCGGCGGTTGTCGCCGCCGCGACGGCCACGGTCGTCCTGTCCGGATGCGGTCTCAAGGAAGGGCTGACCGAAAAGGCGAACGGGCACGTCAAGACGGTCGGCTACGCGACCGGCGCGGAGGGCAAGCGGAACGAGGACGCCCGCGTGCCGGAATGGGTGCCGGACGGGGCGACGTCGGTCACGGAGGTCATCCGGACCACGGGTTCGGAGCGGCTCCTGAAATTCACCGGCGGGACGCTGCCCGCCCTCTGCGTGCCGGGGGTGGCCGCGACACAGCCCGCCACGCTCGCCGCCCCGTGGTGGCCGCAGGGGCAGGAGAGTCGGACCGACAAGGTCTGCGGTGAATGGCACGTGCTGGTCCAGGGCGCCGACGTGTACGCGTTCAAGCCGGAGACGTTGGTGAGCAAGAGGTCCTGAGTCACTCCTCGGCGGCGAGCGCGTCGGCGCAGGCGGCGAGGTCGTGCAGCAGCCGGTCCCGCTGGTCCTCCGAAAACGGCGTGAGCATCCGGTCCTGGACC
Source organism: Amycolatopsis sp. TNS106 (assembly GCF_019330265.1). Taxonomy (NCBI): domain Bacteria; kingdom Bacillati; phylum Actinomycetota; class Actinomycetes; order Pseudonocardiales; family Pseudonocardiaceae; genus Amycolatopsis; species Amycolatopsis sp. TNS106. The sequence continues at coordinate 8,166,157 of NZ_CP024972.1, forward strand.
GCGCGCACGACGCCGCTGGCGGCGCGAAGCCGTTCGCGTCCGGCGGGGGTGAGCGTGCTGGGCAGGGCCCGCCCCTGAGGCGCTGTCGTCGGGCGGGTGATGAGCCCGCGGTCCTGCAGGCCACGCAGGACCAGGTTCATCGACTGCCGGGTGACGAACACGGCCCTGGCCAGTTCCGCGTTGGACAGCCCCGGCCGCTGCGAGAGCACTTCGAGACAGGAGTACTGCGGCACGGTCAGGTCGAGGGGGCGCAACGCGGTGTCCATCGCCGTGCGGAGCGCCGTCGCCGCTCGTTTCAGCATGTACCCCACCGCTTGGTCCAGCGGCCCGACCTGCTCGCCTTGACTCATGTCAGCATCATGACATACGTTCGCTATGTCAACAAACTGACATGGAGGACGACATGACCGTGATCGGACCCGATTTCTTCTCACTGCAGGTGCGCGACCTCGACCGTGCCGCCGCGTTCTACGAAACCCACCTCGGGCTGAGCAGGCTGCCCGTCGCACCGCCGCACGCGGTGGTGTTCGGCACGAAGACGATCCCGTTCGCGGTGCGGGAACCCGTGCCGGGCACGGATCTCGACGCCATCTCCCCGCGGCCGGGATCAGGGGTGGCGTTGTGGCTGCACGCCGACGACGCGCAGGGGCTGCACGACCGGCTTTCCGGCGCCGGCGTCACCATCCTCACGGAGCCGTTCGACGGGCCGTTCGGCCGCACGTTCGCCTTCGCGGACCCGGACGGGTACGCGATCACCGTGCACGACAAGGCCTGAGCCCGCCTGCCGCAGCAGCGCGAGGGCCTGCGCGTCGGAGGAGCCGGCGGGGGTCGTGCACACGATCAGCAGCTGATCCGGTGAACGGGCGATCGACAGGGTCTGCTGGGTCACCGTGACCGAACCGACGACCGGATGCCGCAGTTCGTAGCTTTCGGCGTCACAGGGCCGCACGCGATGGTCGCTCCAGAGCGCGACGAACTCGGGGCTCTTCATCGTCAGCTCGCCGATCAGTTCAGCGAGCAGCGGGTCTTCGGGATACTTGCCGACGGCGATCCGCAGGTTGCCGACCACCGCGCGGATCTTCCGCTTCCAGTCGGCGTACAGATCCCGGCAGTGCGGGTCCAGGAACAGCAGCCGGCTCATGTTCGGCCGTCGCGCCGGGTCGTCCGGCGCGTGGAAGTCCAGATGCCCGCCCAGCAGGGCGTGGCCGAGGGCGTTCCACGCCAGGACGTCCGAGCGGCGGCCGAGCACCAGGGCCGGAGCGTCGACGGTGCCCAGGAGATCCCGTGTCTCGTCGTGGAGCTTCTCGGGCCGTGGACGGCGTGCCCGCGGGACGCGGCGGGCGGCGGTGGCGAGCCGTTCGAGGTGTTCGCGTTCGTGGCCGTCGAGCCGGAGCGCGCGGGCGATGGCGTCGAGCACCTCGGCCGAGGCGCCGCGCGACATGCCCTGCTCCAGCCGCGCGTAGTAGGAGACGCTGACGCCCGCGAGCTGGGCCAGTTCCTCCCGCCGCAGCCCGGCCACCCGGCGGCGCGCTCCGAAGTCACGCAAACCGACGTCTTCCGGGCGCAGCCGGGCTCGTCGCGCCCGCAGAAAGTCGCCGAGCGGGCCAGATCCGTCCATGAACCCGAGTATCCGTGGCGAGGCCACTGCCTGCCACACCCTCCCAGTGGGAGGAAAAGCGGGGCGTGGCCCGGGCGCTCACCGGCCTCCAGGCTCGGTGGCATGGACGAGATCACCATCGGAGACGTCACCGTCACCCGGGTCAAGGAGTTCTACGGCTCGCTCGGCATGACGCCGGCCGAGTTCATGCCGGAAAGCCCCGGCGGCGCGTGGGACGAACACCGCGACTGGCTGGCGCCCGACTTCTGGAACCCCGAGACGAACGAGTGCCGCACGGCGCTGCAGTCCTGGCTGATCCGCAGCGAAGGACGCACGATCCTCGTCGACACCGGGGTCGGCAACCACAAGGACCGGCCCTACGCGGCGGTGTGGAACCGCCTCGACACCGCCTACCTCGACAACCTCGCGGCCGCCGGGGTGCGGCCCGAGGACGTCGACGTCGTGGTCAACACCCATCTGCACATCGACCACGTCGGCTGGAACACGCGGCTCGACGGCCGCACCTGGGTGCCGACCTTCCCGAACGCCGAGTATCTGATGCCGCGGCCCGACTTCGACTTCTGGAATCCGGCCGAAGCACACGATTCCGTACTGGGGCGCGGAAATCAGAACGTCTTCGAGGACAGTGTCGCGCCGGTGCACGAGGCGGGGCTGACCCGCCTGTGGGACGGCACGCACCGCATCGACCGGAATCTGCGGCTGGACCTCGCGCCCGGCCACACCCCGGGCTCGTCCGTGCTCACCCTGGAATCGGGTGGGGAGCGGGCGTTGTTCGTGGGCGACCTCGTGCACACCGCGCTGCAGATCGTGGAGCCGGACACCAATTCGCCCTATTGCGAAGACCCGGCCGGATCCCGCGCCACCCGGCACAAACTGCTCGGCCAGGCCGCCGACGACAACGCTCTCGTCTTCCCCGCGCATTTCGGCGCCCAGGGCGCTCTGCGGGTCGAGCGCAGGGGATCGAAGTTCGCGATCGCGCGGTGGGCCGGGTTCTCCGCCCTCTCCTGAGGAGTTTTCGTGTACGTACAAGCAGAAACCCCGTCCGGCGTCGTGCGTGGCCGCCGCGACTCCTTCGGTGAGCACTACCAGGCCGTCCCGTACGCGGCGGCGCCGATCGGGCCTGGCCGCTTCCTTCCGCCGTCGCCGCATCCGGGCTGGGCCGGCGTCCGCGACGGCACGCGGCCCGGGCCGACGGCTCCCCAGCCGGTGCGCGACTTCGGCGGGCTCGACATGACCCCGTATTTCGGCCCCGGCTGGGTGCGCGGCGACGAGTACCTCACCGTCGACGTCCGGACGCCCGCGGCGGACGGCGGACGCCGCCCGGTCATGGTGTTCGTGCACGGCGGCGGCTTTGTCACCGGTTCGGCCCGCGCCGCGCTGTACGACGGACGAGCGTTCTCACGCGACGGCGTCGTCCTGGTGAAGGTGAACTATCGCCTCGGCGTCCCCGGATTCCTCGGCCTGGAGGGCGCTCCGCCCAACCGGGGGCTGCTCGACGTGCTCGCCGCGCTCGGCTGGGTGCGGGACACGGTCGCGGTGTTCGGGGGCGATCCGGGCAATGTCACCGTCTTCGGGCAATCCGCGGGGGCGACGCTCATCGGCGCGCTGCTCGCGACGCCGGAGGCCAAGGGAAGGTTCCGCCGGGCGATCGTCCAGAGCGGCAGCGGAACCGGCGCCTTCACCCCGGAGCAGGCCGCCCGTGTCACGGCGGCGGCCGCTTCGGTGCTGGGAACCGAGCCCACCGCGCGAGCGTTCGGCGAGCTCCCGGACGAGCGGTTCGTGGAGATCTTGCCCGCGCTGGCCGGTCTCGATCTGCGGACCGAAACCGCCGACGATCCGCTGGCCGGGCTGAGCCCGTTCAGCCTCGTGTCGCCGGTCCAGCCCGCCGACGGTTCTCTCGACGGCGACGTCGCGCTGCTCATCGGCACCAACACCGAGGAAGGAAACCTTTACGGCCGAACAGATCTCGGGCACACACTGTTCGGCGCCGGTACCGAGCGGCTGGCAACGGCGCACGCGCGGATCTCGGACGGTCACACCCATCGGTACTCGTTCGGCCATCGCTCGACGGCGTTGAACGGACGGCTCGGCGCCGCCCACACCGTCGAGTTGCCGTTCGTCTTCGACGTCGCGGACGAGCCATGGCTGCACGGGGAGGCGGGCCTGCTCGGACCCGATCCCGTCCCGGAAGGTCTCGCGGCCGGGATGCACGGCGCCTGGGTGGCCTTCGCGAGGACCGGTGACCCAGGCTGGTCCGCGGGTATCGTCGAATTCTTCGGCTGACAGCGCCTGCCAGTTCGGTGCCAGCGTCGTGTGCGCGGGCTGCGCTGGGAACGCGTTCCCGGCGTGACCTTGCTGGGCGACGCCGCGCATCTCGCGCCGGCGAACGGGGAAGGCGCCAACCTGGCGATGCTCGACGGCGCCGAACTCGCCAAAGCCCTCGCCGCGCGTCCCGACGACGTCGAGACCGCACTCGCCGACTACGAGCAGGCCATGTTCGTCCGCTGTGAAACGCCCATGGAGGAGGACTTCCTGCTCGAAAGCATCTTCGGGGACGACATCCCCGAGCGGCTGTTGAACCTGTTCGGGATCGAGGAACGGAAGGCCTGAGTCAGGCCTTGCCGCCGGCGAGGGCCTCCAGGCCGCGGACGATCTTTTCCGCGCCGGGGGCCCGATCCGGGGCCACGAGGTGCTGCATCATCACGCCGACGATGAGGGCGAGCTGGACGGCTCCCGCCGCGTCGGCATCGGTGGGAGACAGCCGTTCGCCGAGGACCTTCCGGGCTTCGTCCTGGGCATCGGCGAGCCGTTCGCGGAGGTCCGGGAAGCGGATGGCCTGCGTCGCGCTCTCCAGGACCGCGGTCCACAGGTCGCGCTGCTCCGCGAAGGAGTCGACGAGGTTCTGCCAGGTGGCGAGGGGTGAAGCGCCCTCCGGTTTCCGCAGCCGCTCCACCGCTTCGGTGGACAGCTCGATCATGGCCTCGTTCATGAGGGCCTCTTTGGAGCCGAAGTGGTACCCGATGGAGCCGAGGTTCGCGCCGGAAGCGGCGGTGATGTCCCGCGCCGTGGTGTGCGCGTAGCCGCGTTCGACCAGGCAGCGCTTGGCTCCGTCGAGGAGGTCCTCTCGTTGTCCCATGCCGCGATCCTAGCGGTGCGCTGTGACAAGCGTCTTATACAAATGTATTATACAAATGTTCAAGACGCCTCGCAGCAAAGGAAACGACGATGAACCGCTACGTCCTCGGCAACTTCGCCCCCGTCACCGAAGAGATCACCGCCTTCGACCTTCCTGTCAGCGGGAAGATCCCGGACGACCTCGACGGTCGCTACCTGCGCATCGGCCCGAACCCGCTGGGTCTGGAAGACGCGTCGGCGCATATCTGGACCCTCGGGGAGGGCATGGTCCACGGCGTGCGCCTGCGCGACGGCCACGCCGAGTGGTACCGCAACCGCTGGGTCCGTTCGGCCTCCGTGGCCGACCGGCTCGGGGAACCGCGACGCGGGCAGGTCGCCGACGAGCGCTTGGACTTCGCACCGAACGTCCAGGTCGCGGGCCACGGCGGCCGCCTGTACGCCCTCATCGAAGGAGGCCTGGCCCCGTACGAACTGACCGGCGAACTCGACACCGTCGGGCCGGCCGCCCTCGGTGCGACGGAACAGGGTTTCTCCGCCAACGCGCACAGCAAGTACGACCACGCGACCGGCGAGCTGCATTCGCTGGCCTTCCGGTACGGCGCGGATTTCGTGCAGCACATCGTGATCGGCCCCGACGGGCGCAACCGGAGCGTCACTGACATCAAGGCGCCGACGCTGCCGTACATGCACGACTTCGCGCTCACCGAGCACTACGTGGTGTTCTACGAGTCCCCGATGGTCTTCGAGCCCGAACGTCTGGCGACGGGCGTGCCGTTCCACTGGAACCGGGAACTGCCGTCACGGCTGGGGCTGCTGCCGAGAGCGGGCGGGACGGTGCGGTGGTTCGAGACCGCGCCCGCCATGGTCGGCCACACCCTGAACGCCTTCGAGGACAACGGAAACGTGGTGGTCGACGTGGTCGTGCACCCACGTCCGGTGGACTTCGGCGACGTCGGCGCCTCGAAGCCGGTGCTCGAACGCTGGATCGCGGACCTTCCGTCCGGCCGGGCCACGCGCGCGCTGCTGCACGACCGCCCGCAGGACTTCCCGCGCCTGAACGGCCGGTTCGGCGGAAAGCCTTACCGCTACGGCTATTCGGCGGCGGCCGAGCTGTACGCCACGCCGAGCGTCACCGAACCGGACCGGCCGGACGAGGGCTTCAGCAGCGCCCTCCTCAAACACGATCTCCTGACCGGGGTCACCGAGGCCCACGAGTTCGGTCGTGACGCGAACGCGGGGGAGACCGTGTTCGTCCCGTCGGCCCGCGCGGCCGCGGAGGACGACGGCTACAACCTGGTCTACGTCCACGACCGCGATCGGGGTGCGGCGGATCTGGTGATCCTCGCGGCGCAGGACTTCACCGGCGAGCCGCTGGCGCGGGTCCATCTGCCCGCCCGTGTCCCGCTGGGACTGCACGGCAGCTGGATTCCCGCCGCCTGACTCAGTCGCGACGGTTAATCTGGAGCGATGCCGGTGGGTGCGCGCGAAGTCCAGGTGTTCGAGGCGGCCCGTGGCCGGTTGGAAGCGATCGCGTATCGCTTGCTGGGGTCGGCGAGCGACGCGGAGGACGCGGTGCAGGACACGTTCCTGCGCTGGCAGTCCGCCGACCACGGGTCCGTCGAGACACCCGACGCCTGGCTGACGAAGGTGCTCACCAATCTCTGCCTCAACCGGCTCACCTCGGCGCGGGCCCGGCGGGAAACCTATGTGGGCCAATGGCTTCCCGAGCCGGTCTTCGCCGGGGACCGGATGCTCGGGCCGTCCGAGACCGCCGAGCAGCGCGAGTCGGTCTCCATCGCGATGCTCACGCTGATGGAGCGGCTCTCGGCCAAGGAGCGGGTCGTGTACGTGCTGCGCGAGGCGTTCGGGTACTCGCATGCCGAGATCGCCGAGGTGCTCGACGTCACCGAGTCGAACTGCCAGCAGATCTACCGGCGGGCCAAGGGACATCTGGCCGCCGACCGCCGCCGGGTGGAGGTCGACGAGGCCGCGGCCCGCAAGATCGTCGAGGAGTTCCTCGCCGCGGCGCTCAGCGGCCGGACCGACACGCTGGTGCGGTTGCTGGCCGACGACGCGGTCAGCATCGGCGACGGTGGCGGTGTGCTCTTCTCGCTGCCGCGGCCGGTCACCGGCGCGCTCCGGGTGGCGAGGTTCCTGCGCGGGCTCTTCAAGCCGAGCGCGGCGAAGTGGTCGTTGATCGGCGGCAAGCCCGTGCTGTTCCCCACCGTCGCCAACGGTGCGCCCGCGCTGGTGCTGATGGTGGAGGACCGGGTCGCCGGTGTCGTCTCCTTCGACGTGACCGCCGACGGCATCTCGGGGGTCCACGCCCAGGTGAACCCGGCCAAACTCGAGCGCGCGACGCGCCGGTGGGCCGAGTCCGCGCACGGGGAGCCGCTCGCCGTCGACTGGTGACCCGGATCACAGTCCGCCGCTGTCAGGTTTCGTGCCGCTGTCCGGTTCAGGAAGCGAACACCGACCGGACAGGAGCGAGACCATGAAGCACCGAATCGTCGTCCTCGGAGCGGGATACGCCGGAGCCAACGCCGCCGGGCGCCTCGCCAAGCGGCTGCACCCCGCCGACACCGAGATCACCCTCGTCAACGCCGATCCCGAATTCGTCGAGCGGGTCCGCATGCACCAGCTCGCGACCGGCCAGGACCTGAAGCCCCGCCTGCTGGCCGACGTCTTCGCGGGCACGGGCGTGCGGGTGCGGACGGCGCGGGTCACCGCCGTCGACGCCGAACGCAAGACCGTCGCCCTCTCCGACGGCGAGATCGCCTACGACACCCTCGTCTACGCGCTCGGCAGCGCGGCCGCCGACTGCGGCGTTCCCGGCGTCGCGGACCATGCTCACCACATCGACGGCAAGGGCTCCGCGCTGCGGCTGCGCGACCGTCTCGCCGGTCTGGCCGCGGGCGGGACCGTGCTCGTCGTCGGCGGTGGGCTCACCGGCATCGAAGGCGTCACTGAGATCGCGGAGGCCCGGCCGGATCTCGAAGTCTCCTTCGCGATCCGCGGCGGCCTCGGCGACTGGATGAGCGAGAAGGCCCAGCGTCACCTGCGCGGAACCTTCGACCGGCTCGGCATCACCGTGCACGAGGACACCGACATCACGCGCGTCGGGCCGGATGGCGCGACGACCGCGGCCGGCCGCGAAATTCCCGCCGAGGTGACCGTCTGGACGGCGGGTTTCGCCGTCCACCCCATCGCCGCCGCCACGACGCTGGAAGTGTCCGCGACGGGACAGATCGTCGTGGACGACACGATGAGGTCGGTCTCGCACGCGGACGTCTACGCCGTCGGCGACGCCGCGTTCGCGACGGGCTTGAACGGCATGCCGCTGCGGATGTCCTGCGCCTCGGGAGTTCCCACGGCCTACCGCGCGGCCGATGCCATCGTCGTCCGCCTGACCGGAGGCTCGCTGCCCGAGAACAAGATCGGTTACACCGGCCAGTGCGTCAGCCTCGGCCGCCGCGACGCCGTCGTGCAGTGGGTGACCCCGGACGACCGGGCCAAGGACTCCGCGCTCACCGGCAAGACGGCCGCACGCCTCAAGGAGATCATCTGCAAGGCCGCGGCCTGGAGCATCTCGCATCCGACGTTGATGCTTCCCGTGCGTCGCCGCCGGACCGTCCGGGCCGAAACGCCCGTCACCGTGTGACGACCCGCCCGCCGAACAAAGGAAACGATCATGATCCTGCTCACCGGAGCGAACGGCGTCGTGGGACGTCAGGTGATGAATGTCCTGTCGCGTCGAGGGACTGACGTCGCCGCGGTCACTCGCGGCGACGGGGCCGGACTCCCCGGCACCGCGAAAGTCGTTGCCGGGGACCTGTTTCGCCCTGGCTGGATCGAGACGGCGCTGGAAGGTGTCGAAGCGATCCAGATCAGCCCGCGCGCCACCGGCCCCGGCCTCGAAGAACTGCTGAAGCTCGCGGCCGGACGAGGTGTTCGGCGTGTGGTGCTCCTGTCGGCCACCACCGTGGAGTACCCGGCCGGGGAAGCGCGTTTCGCCGCACAGTTCCAGCACGCAGAAGACCTCGTCAAGCGCTCAGGTCTGGAGTGGACGGTGCTGCGCCTGGCGGATTTCGCCGCCAACGCGCTGGCTTGGGCACCGCAGATCAAGGCGGGTGACGTGGTGCGCGGCGCGTACGGCCGGGCCGCCACGTCTCCGATCCACGAAACCGACATCGCCGAGGTCGCCGCGCGCGCCCTGCTCGGCGGCGTCCCGGCGGAGGCGGTGTACACGCTGACCGGTCCGGGATCGGTGGACCAGCACGAAAAGGTGCGGCTCATCGGCGCGGCCGTCGGCAGGCCACTGTCCTTTCAGGAGCTTCCACCCGAGCAGGTACGGCAGGGGATGCTCGCGCAGGGACTCCCCGAGGAAGTCCCCGCCCGGCTGCTCGGCTCCCTGGCCGACTACAGCGAGCGCCCCGGCCCGACGACCACCACGGTGGAGGAACTCCTCGGGCGTCCGGCGCTCACGTTCGCCGACTGGGCTCGGGACAATGCTCCGGCTTTTCAGGCCCAGCCGATCTTTTCGTAGAACGGCGTGATCCACGCCCGGAACCGCTCCCCGTGAGCCTCCTGAGCGGCGGCCACGACGCCGTCCGGATCCCCGGCCGGCGTCAGGCCGCGCTCCCGGAGCCACTCGACGAACCGGTCGTGCGATCCGCTGTGGTCGTCGTCTTCCTCGCGGTAGAAGTACGCCGACTCGTGGCCGACCGTGATCTCGGCGTCGAAACCCAGCAACCGCAGGAAATTCGTGAAGTCGCGGGCGACGACGTGCTCGCCGCCCTCGTCGCCGAAGACCACGATCGGCGACCGGGCGAGCTCCGGCTCGTCGTCGGCTCGCCAGATCGCGTACGTCGAGCCGCTCCCGTTCGCCTGGGCGAAGGGAATCAGCCGCGAGAGGAACGCGGGGTCGTCCAGCTCCTGCGGGAAGCTGCTTTTGTCGTCGTAGTCGGACAGCTCGAAACCGTCGGCCAGGTAGTCGCGGGCCGAGTCGTAGAGGTCCTTCAGTTCGTTCAGGACCGGGATCGGTGAATACACGCGGTCACCCTATGCCGGTTCAGGCCGTCGGGCGGCCCGCTCCGGCGTAATCGTCGCCCTGCTTCCGGTAGGTGTGCACCTGCACCGCCTGCCCGGTCTGCGGGGCGTCGATCATCTGCTGGTTCCCGATGTACAGCCCGACGTGGTGGATCTTCGTGTTCGGCTCGCCGTAGAAGATCAAGTCGCCCAGCTGGGGATCGGTCACCTTGTTCACGCTGTGGTATTGCGTGTGGGCGGTGCGCATGAGCTTGACGCCGGCACTCGCGTACGCGGCCGTCGTCAGGCCGGAGCAGTCGAAACCGGGGTCGCCGCCACCGGTGCCGTTGCCACCCCAGACGTAGGGCAGCCCGATTTTGTCGATGGCGAAGTTGACCGCGCTCAAGGCCGCCGCGTTCGGCGGCTGCGGGCTCTGGCCGACCGTGCCGTAGACGTTCACCGTCGCGAGTGTGCGGTGCATCAGCAGCGGCGCGGGCTGCAGCGTGCTCACCGCGTTCCACCACGTCTGGCCCTGGCCGAGGTCGCGGCCGCCCGCGCACAGGGCCCGCCCGGCGGTGAGCGTGGCGTCGTCGATGCTCTGCGGGTTCGGCTTCCCGCCGGTGGCCGAGGCCTGGAACTGGTTCCACACCGACGGCGTCAGCTGCAGCGGGCCGCTGGCGTTCGCCGACGAGACGACCTTGTTGTAGAAGTCGCGGACCTCGACCGCGCCGAGCGGCTTGGTCAGCACGCCGTCGGCGTTCAGGCCGGAACCGGCGGCGCGCCCGTGATCGGAGGCGATCTTCCCGAGCGCGGCCAGCGTCACCCAGGAAAGACGGCACCCCGGCGTTTCCTTGCTCAGCGTGACGGTGGTCTTCGCGTATCCGGTCATCGCGCGCAGCGGGATGTCGAGCCAGCCGCTGGTCTTCGACACCCAGGCGTCGAACTCCTGCCCCATCTGCTGCGGGACCTTCGGCTGTTCCTTCGGCATTTCCGCCGGGGCGGACGACGTCGACGGCGGCGCGGGCTGAGCCGAGGACTGGACGGCGGCGGCCTCCGGCTTCGGCGCGTCCTTCGGCGCGAAGGTGATGGCGGCGACCAGGGCGGCGCCCGCGACGACGACGGCGGCGATGATCACCGGAAGTCTGCGGCGGCGCGAGGTTTCCTGTTCCATCACCGGCCCCCGGTGATCCGGCCGAGGACGAACTCGCGGAAGGCGTCGATGTCGGTGGTCAGCGCGACGTCGATGGTGCGGCCCGGCACGGCCTGCGGATCGGTGCTTCGCAGCCTTCGCCGGTCTACCAGTGTCGCGCCGCGCGCGGGGCCGAAGCCGCACTCGACGTCCACGGGATACGACTCGAGGTCGAGAATGCCCGGCTGGATCGCTTCGGCCACCGCGACCGCGTCGTGCATGACCATTCCCGGCATGCCGAGGATCGGGGTGTAGTGCTTCACGTACGTCGGGGTCAGCGCTTCGAGCGCCGCACCGAGCGGTCCGGACGCGGCGAGTTTGCCGAGCCAGTCCGTGTCGACCGAACACTGGTGCGTGATGTCCAGCGGGACCAGCACCGTCGGGATGTCCTCGTCGACCAGCACCCGGCGCGCGGCCTCGGGGTCGCTCCAGATGTTGAACTCGGCCGCCGTGGTGGAGTTCCCCTTGGTCACCCCGCCGCCCATGACGACGATCCGGCCGATCTTCTCGCGGATGTCCGGATGGGCCGCCAGCAGCAGCGCGATATTCGTCAGCGGGCCGATCGGGGCGATGGTCACCGGTTCGTCGGCGGCTTCCAGCAGATCCACCAGCAGCCGGACGGCGCCGCGTTCGTCGAGCGGACGCTTCGCCTCCGGCAGCGTCCCGGCGTGGCCGGAAAGGCCGTCCTGGCCGTGGACGTACCCGGCGGTCTTGGCGTTGTCGTACACCATCGGCCGCGCGGCGCCGGCGGCGACGGGGACGTCGTCGCGGCCGAAGAGTTCCAGCAGGCGGCGGGCGTTGGAGGTGGTGTGGCTCAGCGGGACGTTGCCGAACACCGTGGTCACGCCGAGGAGGTCGACGTCCTCGGACTGCGCGGCCAGCGCCAGCGCGAAGGCGTCGTCGACCCCCGGGTCGGTGTCGATGATCAGCTTGGTGCCCATGCGCGTGCTCCCCTTTGCGGTCGGCGGCCTGAACACAGGTTACGGTCACCGGTATGACGTCCATGTGGGGTGCGCCCGCGCTGTCGCGGCTCCGCGCTTGGGGCCAGGCCCGTCGTGATCCGCGTCAGGCGAAGTTCCTGACCAAGGATTCGCTGCGCTGGGTGCTCCGAAACCGCGCGTACACGCCTTGGTACCTCGTCCGCTACTGGCGGCTGCTGAAGTTCCGGATCGCGAACCCGCACATCATCCTGCGGGGGATGGTGTTCCTCGGCAAGGACGTCGAGATCCACTGCCGCCCCGGCTACGGGCGGCTGGAGATCGGCCGCTGGGTGCACATCGGCGACGGCAACGCGATCCGCTGCCACGAGGGTTCCCTGCGCATCGGCGACAAGGCGGTGTTCGGGCGGCAGAACGTCCTCAACGGCTACCTCGACATCGAACTCGGCGCGGCCACGCTCGTCGCGGACTGGGTGTACATCTGCGACTTCGACCACGTCACCACCGACATCACCGTCCCGATCAAGGACCAGGGCATCGTGAAGTCTCCGGTGCGGATCGGGCCGGACACCTGGATCGGCACCAAGGTCTCCGTGCTCAAGGGCACCCGGGTCGGCCGCGGCTGCGTCCTCGGCGCGCACGCCGTGGTGCGGGGCGAGATCCCGGACTACTCGATCGCCGTCGGTTCACCCGCGCGTGTGGTGCGGAACCGGCAGGACGACTACGCCGCCGACGCCGCCCGCCGCGAAGCCGTCGCCGACATGGCACGCAAGGCGAACAAGGCACTGCAGAAAACCCTGGGCGTCGACTCGTAACTCACGTGATCGAAGACGTAACTCGCGTGATCAGAGGCGTAACTCGTGAGTTACGCCTCTGATCACGCGAGTGCGGTCCCTGATCACGCGAGTTACGCGGAGCTAGCCCCGCAGCTGCTCCCGGACCTCCATGAGCGCGAAGCCCAGGAGGTTCTGCCCGCGCCAGTAGTCGGGGCGGGTGGCGTTCTTGTCCTCGCGGGCGAGGCCGCTGCCCCAGACCAGGTCCATCCTGGAGGCCTCGACGATCACCTTGTCGCCCGTGGACAGCAGGAACTCGCGCTCTTCGGCGTGCTGGCGGAACTTCTCGAGGTTGCCGTCGATGACGATGTCGAAGCGGTGCCGCTCCCAGACCTCGGCGTCGAAACCGGTGACCTCGCGGCCGAGGATCTTGGCGGTCTTGGGGTCCGGCGCCTGACGGATGGCGGCCGCGGCCTCGTGATCGCCGAACAGTTCCGCCTTGCTCGCCATCATGTAGTGCTCGGCCGTCGGGTACCGCTCGCCGCCCGCGACGAACGGCGCCAGCCACCACTGGCTCAGGCAGGCCGCGTTGATCCGGCCGCTCTTGAGCGGGGTGTGGCCGTAGAAGAGCTGGTACTCGGGCTCCGCGCCGCTGTGGACCAGCTCGCGCAACGCATCGAGACTCCGGACTCCGTCGACCTTGCTCACCATGGCGACCAGTGGACCACAGGCCACCGACGACTTCCGCAGGGGCCCACCGCGGCGGTCAGACCAGGAAATGGAACAGCGGGCTCCCCGGTTCCACCCGTTCCACCTGCAGGGGGCTCGCCTCCAGCCGGTGCAGCAGGCCTTCCAGGTCACCGGGCCGCGCGAGTTCGACGCCGATCAGCGCCGGGCCGGTCTCGCGGCTGTTGCGCTTCACGTACTCGAACCGCGTGATGTCGTCGTCCGGCCCGAGGACCTCGTCGAGGAACCGCCGCAGCGCGCCGGGCTCCTGCGGGAAACCCACCAGGAAGTAGTGCTTCAGTCCTTCGTGGATCAGCGACCGTTCGAGCACTTCGCCGTAGCGGCTGACGTCGTTGTTGCCGCCGGAGACGACGCACACCACGATCTGCCCGGGGTCGATCTTCACCGTCGTGCCCAGCGCGGCGGTCGCGAGCGCGCCCGCGGGTTCGGCGATCACGCCGTCGGACTGGTACATCGCGAGCATTTCCGTGCAGATCGCGCCCTCGGCGACGTCGGTGAGCTCGACCCCGCCGTCGCGGACCAGCGGATACGTCACGGCTCCGGCCTGCGCGACCGCCGCGCCGTCCACGAAGGTGTCGACGCTTTCGAGCCGCACCGGCTCACCGGCCGCCAGCGCGGCCGCCATGCAGGTCGCGCCCGCCGGTTCGACGCCGACGATCCGCATCTCCGGCGCCCGTTCCGCGGCCCACGCGGCGATCCCCGCGAGCAGCCCGCCACCGCCGACCGGCACCACCATGACGTCCGGGATGAACCCGAGCTGCGCGACGACCTCCATTGCGACCGTGCCCTGACCGGCGACCGTTTCCGGCGCGTCGAACGCGGGGACCAGCGTCGCGCCGGTCGTCTCCGCGTCGTGCTTCGCGGCGGAGAAGGCGTCTTCGTAGGTCTCCCCGACGACGATGACTTCGATATGCGAGCCGCCCAGCGTCGCGATCCGCTCGCGCTTCTGGCGGGGAGTCGTGCCGGGAACGTAGACGCGGCCGTTCGCGCCGAGCCGGCGGCACGCGTACGCGACGCCCTGCGCGTGATTGCCCGCGCTCGCGCAGACGACGCCGCGCTCACGGTGCTCCGCGTCGAGCTGGACGATGTAGTTGTACGCGCCGCGGATCTTGTACGAGCGCACGGTCTGCAGGTCTTCGCGTTTGAGCCAGACCCGGGCGTCGACCCGCGCCGAGAGCCGCTCGTTCGGTTCGAGCGGCGTGCGGGTCACCACCCCGGCCAATCGCTTGGCGGCCTCTTCGACCGTTCGGGCGCTCACCGTTTCGATCCCTTGCACGAATGCTGAATGTACTGACCGGCCCCGGCCACGACGGAGAGACGTCCGCTTTCCGCCCGGCCCCGGTGCAACCGAACCGGACCCGAAGACCGTCTCCCGGTCATGACGGTCTTCACTCGGTCCCTCGCGCTCGGCCTCGTCGTGCTGCTCACGGCCTGCGGAGCGGAACCTGTCCGCGAAGAACCACCAGTGCCGCTGCCCGTCACCCGGCAGGTGGCGTCCGAGATGGCCGCGGCGGTCACCGCTGCCGACGCCTTCGGGCTCGACCTGCTCACCGCGCCGGCGTTGGCGAGCGAAAAGAACCTGGTGCTGTCACCGGCGAGTGTCTCCACGGCGCTGCAGATGGTCGGCGCGGGCGCGATGGGCGACACCGCCGCGCAGATCCGGAAGGTGCTGCGTCTTCCCGGAGACGGACCTCTCGCCCCGCCGGTCACCGGCCACGAAGACCTGAAGGTGTCGAACACGGCCTGGATCCAGCGGGGCCTCGGGATCAAGTCCGGATACCGGGACGCGTTGCGTGACCGGTTCGGTGCGGCGACGGGGGACGAGGACTTCGTCACCGATCCCGGCGGCGCCCGCGAACGGATCAACCGGACGGTGGCGGACCAGACCGAGGGGAGGATCGAAGACCTGTTTCCGGAGAAGTCGATCACCGGCGACACCCGGCTGGTCCTCGCCAACGCGCTGTACCTGAAGGTGCCGTGGGCGCGGGAGTTCCCCCGCGACCGCACGGCGGACGCGCCGTTCACCCGGGCCGACGGGCCGGCGGTGACCGTCCCGATGATGCGCACTGCCCCGGAGGTCCAGCTGGGTTACGCCGAAGGGCCGGGGTACCAGGCGGTCACGCTGCCCTACCGCGGCGGACGGCTGGCGTTCACCGTGATCGTGCCCGCCGCGATCGACGCCCTCCGCGGCAAGGGGATCGCCGCGCTGCTCGGCGAGATCCGGCCCGCCACCGTGGAACTGGCCATGCCCCGGTTCACCGTCAGGTCCGCGCTGGACCTGACGGGGCCGCTCAAGGAGGCGGGCATGCCCGCGGCGTTCGGACCCGCGGCCGACTTCAGCGGTATCACCGACGAAGCCCGGCTACGGATCGCTTCGGTGCAGCACAAGACCTTCGTCCAGGTCGACGAGGAGGGCACCGAGGCCGCGGCGGCCACGGGGGTCGACGCCCGCGCCGTATCCGCCGAGGTGCCGCGCATCGTGACCGCCGACCGCCCGTTCCTCTTCGTCATCACCGACACGGCCACCGGGGCGCCGCTGTTCCTCGGCCGGGTCGGCGACCCGGCCGCCAGCTAGCGGAACGCGGCCAGATGCGTCCGCGCCCAGGTCGCGAACGGCCGCGGCTCCCGGCCGGTGAGGTCCTGGACGGCACCCGTGACCACCGAGTCGTCGAACTCGCCCTCGGCGAAGAAGCGGAAGAAGGCGTCAACGTACTTCTCCGGCATCTCCGCGCTCATCGTCACGCGGGCCTCGGCGTCCGAAAGCGGTTCCAGCCGTAGCTCCCTTCCGAGCAGTTCACTCAGGACACGCAGCCGGTCGGCGGGCCGGAGCGAACCCGGGCCGGTGATGGCATACGCGAGCCCTTCGTGTCCCGGCGTGGTCAGTGATTCCGCGGCGACGGCGGCGATGTCGTACGGGTCGATCGTCGCCACCGGGACGTTCGCGAACGGCTCTCGGACGACATCCCCGGCGCGAAGCTGCGGGATCCATTGCAGCGAATTCGACATGAACCCGCTCGGGCGCAGGAAGGTCCACGCCAGCTTCGAAGCGCGCACCGCCGCCTCGGCCGCCATGTGCATCCCCGCGACGGCGTTGTCCGCGTGCCCGCCGACGACCGAACGGGACGACAGCAGCGTGACCTGCTCGACGCCCGCGTCCCGCATCACCGCGAGCGCGCCCGGCATGTTCTCGTAGCCGCCGAGCAGGAAGACCGCCCGGACACCGGCCAACGCGGGCTTCAGGCTCGCCGGCTCGTTGAGATCTCCCGTCACTCCTTCGACGCCGTCCGGCAACGGCCGCGGCGTGCGGACCAGCGCTCGGACGGGGTGCCCGCCACGCGCCAGGATCGCGGTCAGTTCCGAGCCGACGTTGCCGCCTGCCCCGGTCACCAAGATCATTCTGTTCTCCCCAGTGCGGTGGCCGCCGTCACAGGCCGCGGCCGTCGACGGTCACCCTGCCAGGGAGATCAGGACGGCTCAAGGTGACTTGGGCACCGCCGGGTACGGGACGAAGGTGCTGGTGTTCTCGTCGACGGTCAGCTGTTTGCCGATCGTCGGGAACGCGCGCTGCGAGCAGGCCGGGCGTTCGCAGACTTTGCAACCCATGCCGATCGGGGTGGCCGCGGCGCGATCGTCGAGGTCGAGCCCGGTCGAGTAGATGAGCCGTTTCGCGTGCCGCAGTTCACAGCCGAGGCCGACGGTGAACGTCTTGCCGGGGCTGCCGTAGCCGCCGATGTTGCGGGACACCGTCCGCGCGACCCAGAAGTAGCTCTTGCCGTCGGGCAGGGTCGCGATCTGGGTGAGGATCTTGCCCGGCTGGGCGAACGCCTCGTAGATGTTCCACAGTGGACACGCGCCGCCGACGCGTGAGAAGTGGAAACCCGCCGCGGACTGCCGTTTCGACATGTTGCCTGCCCGGTCGACCCGCACGAACGAGAACGGCACGCCGCGGTTCTTCGGGCGCTGCAACGTCGAGAGCCGGTGGCAGACCGTCTCGAAGCCGACGCCGAAGTGGTCGCAGAGCCGCTCGATGTCGTAGCGGAAGCGTTCCGCGCTCGCCAGGAACGGTCCATAGGGGAGGATCAGCGCGCCCGCGAAGTAGTTCGCGAGCCCCACGCGGGCCAGCGAACGCGCGGCGGGCCCGGAGAACGCCCACGAGTCGGCGAGTTCGGTGATCAGGTCGTCGTATTCGAGCAGTGCGATCTGCGAGGCCATCCGGAACGCCTGCTGCCCGACGCGCAGGCTCGGCGCCAGCCGCAGCACTCGCGGCCCCGGTTCGTACCGGTGCTGTTCGCCGTTGGTCTCGTCGATGCCTTCGTTCGTGACGTCGACGCCGTAGCGCTGGATCAGGGTCTCCTTCAGCGCCGCGAGCACCTGGCCACGCTGCAGGGGGATGTCGTGCGCCATCCGTTCGGCGCGTTCGTCCAGCTCGGCGACGTAGTTCTCTCGCTCGTAGAAGAAGTCGCGGACCTCTTCGTGCGGCAACGAGCCCGCCGCGCTGCCGTGCATGCCCAGCCCGTTTTCCGTGGTCAGCGCGGCGGTGTTCTCCACGGCGTTGCGATAGCTGCGGTGCAGTTTGACCAGGGCCTGGGCGATCGTCGGCAGGTTCGTGGCGAGGTCGTTGAGCTCGCTGTTCGTGACGTCCACGCCGAGGACCTCGTCGAGCAGCGCCTCCTTCACGTCCGCGACGAGGCGGGCGGTGTCGTTGTTCGCGAAGAACTCGGTGTCCACACCGAACGCCTGCGTGATGCGAAGGAGCACCGGGACGGTCAGCGGACGCGAGTTGTGCTCGATCTGATTGAGGTAACTGGGTGAGATCTCCAGCACACGAGCGAGGTCGGCCTGGCTCATCGACCGGCTTTCGCGCAGATGCCGCAGCTTCGCTCCGGCGAAGGTTTTGTCCACTGAGGCCTCTCTGTCCGCAAGGTTTCCGGGCCTGAACGATTCAGTGAACGGTCAAGCCCGTGGATTTTGCCTCTGCTTGCGAATCTGCGATTCGCAACCTTTGCAAGATGCTACGGAAGCTTCGCAGAAATTGGCAAATTGGAGGCCTGGATCGGATTTCCCCTGTCATGTCAGGGTCGGATCAGGAAAGGCGATCACTCGCAAACTTCGCAACACCGGGAGAAACCGATGACTCAGCACGCGCAGCAGCTGGAGCAGGCGGCCGCCGAACTGGCCAAGCAGTGGGAGACCGACCCCCGCTGGGCGGGCGTGAAGCGTTCGTACTCCGCGGCTGACGTGGTCAAGCTGCGCGGCAGCGTGGTCGAGGAGCACACGCTCGCTCGCCGCGGCGCCGAGAAGCTGTGGGACCTCCTGCACACCGAAGACTACGTCCACTCGCTGGGCGCCCTGACCGGTAACCAGGCCGTGCAGCAGGTGCGCGCCGGCCTCAAGGCCATCTACCTGTCGGGCTGGCAGGTCGCCGCCGACGCCAACCTCTCCGGCCAGACCTACCCGGACCAGAGCCTCTACCCGGCCAACTCGGTGCCCGCCGTCGTCCGCCGCATCAACAACGCGCTGGGCCGCGCGGACCAGATCAACTGGGCCGAGGGCAACACCGACATCGACTGGTACGCCCCGATCGTCGCCGACGCCGAGGCCGGTTTCGGTGGCCCGCTCAACGCCTTCGAGCTGATGAAGGGCATGATCGCCGCCGGTGCCGCGGGTGTGCACTGGGAGGACCAGCTCGCGTCCGAGAAGAAGTGTGGTCACCTCGGTGGCAAGGTGCTGATCCCTACCAAGCAGCACGAGCGCACGCTGAACGCCGCCCGCCTCGCCGCGGACGTGCTGAACGTGCCGTCCCTGATCGTCGCCCGCACCGACGCGCAGGCCGCCACGCTGATCACCAGCGACGTCGACGAGCGTGACCGCAAGTACGTCACCGGCGAGCGCACCGCCGAGGGCTTCTACAACGTCACCAACGGCATCGACCCCTGCATCGACCGTGGTCTCGCCTATGCCGAGTACGCCGACCTGCTGTGGATGGAGACCTCCAAGCCGGACCTCGAGGTCGCCCGCCAGTTCGCCGAGGCGATCAAGGCCAAGTACCCGGACCAGATGCTGGCCTACAACTGCTCGCCGTCGTTCAACTGGAAGAAGCACCTGGACGACGCGACGATCGCGAAGTTCCAGCGCGAGCTCGGCCACATGGGCTACAAGTTCCAGTTCATCACCCTGGCCGGCTTCCACGCCCTGAACTACTCGATGTTCGACCTGGCGCACGGTTACGCCCGCGAGGGCATGACCGCCTACGTCGACCTGCAGGAGCGCGAGTTCGCTTCGGAGGACCGCGGTTACACCGCCACGAAGCACCAGCGCGAGGTCGGCACCGGCTGGTTCGACAACGTCGCGACCGCGCTGAACCCGGAGAGCTCGACCACCGCGCTCGCCGGCTCCACCGAGGCCGAGCAGTTCTGATCCCTCGCAAGTAGGTGACGGGTGGTGGTCTTCCGGCCCCCGGGAGACCGCCACCTCCCTTCCCCTTCCATCCCTCGCGAAGCCCCAGCGGAGGCACACCATGGTTGAGAAGCTGAACTACCGGATCGACGTCTGCGGACCCGCCGGTGACCGGTTCGACGAGATCCTCACCCCGGCCGCACTGGACTTCGTGGCCAAGCTCGACAACGCCTTCGCCGGCCGTCGCCGCGAACTGCTCGACGCCCGGCGCCTGCGCCGCGAGAAGCTCCAGTCCGGTGAGGAGCCGCTGGGCTTCCTGCCCGAGACGCGGGCCGTCCGCGACGACAGCAGCTGGTCGGTCGCCCCGGCCGCGCCCGGTCTCGAAGACCGCCGCGTCGAGATCACCGGCCCGACCGACCGCAAGATGACGGTCAACGCGCTGAACTCCGGCGCGAAGGTCTGGCTCGCCGACTTCGAGGACGCGACCTCGCCGACCTGGCACAACGTCATCGACGGCCAGATCAACCTGTTCGACGCGATCCGCCGCAACATCGACTTCACCACCGAAGCGGGCAAGCGCTACACCATCGGTGACGAACCCGCGACGATCGTCGCCCGCCCCCGCGGCTGGCACCTGGTGGAGAAGCACATCCGCATCGACGGCCGCCCGGTCTCGGCGAGCCTGGTCGACTTCGGTCTCTACTTCTTCCACAACGCGCGCCAGCTGCTGGCCCGCGGCAGCGGCCCGTACTTCTACCTGCCGAAGCTCGAGAACCACCTCGAAGCGCGGCTGTGGAACGACGTCTTCCTGCTGGCGCAACGGGAACTCGGCATCCCGCGCGGCTCCGTCCGGGCCACCGTGCTGATCGAGACGATCACCGCCGCGTTCGAAATGGAGGAGATCCTCTACGAACTGCGCGAACACGTCTCCGGGCTGAACGCCGGCCGCTGGGACTACATCTTCAGCGTCATCAAGAACTTCTCGTCGCACGGCGCGGACTTCGTGCTCCCGGACCGCGCGCAGGTGACGATGACCGTCCCGTTCATGCGGGCCTACACCGAACTGCTGGTGCGCACCTGCCACAAGCGCGGGGCGCACGCCATCGGCGGTATGGCGGCGTTCATCCCGAGCAAGGACCCGGAGATCAACGCGACCGCGCTCGAAAAGGTCCGCCAGGACAAGGAACGCGAGGCGAATGACGGTTTCGACGGTTCGTGGGTCGCGCACCCCGGCCTCGTCCCGGTCTGCCGCGAGGTGTTCGACGGCGTGCTCGGTGGCTGGCCCAACCAGCTCGGCAAGCTCCGTGAGGACGTCGTCGTCACCGCCGAGGACCTGCTCGACGTCGCCAGCGCGGGCGGCGAGGTCACCGAAGCCGGTGTCCGCGCCAACATCAACGTCGCGCTGCGCTACATCGACGCCTGGCTGCGCGGCACGGGCGCGGCGGCGATCCACAACCTGATGGAGGACGCCGCCACCGCCGAGATCGCCCGCTGCCAGGTGTGGCAGTGGATCCGCAACGGCACGAAGCTCGAAGACGGCACCGCGCTCACCCGCGAGCTGACCGTGTCCTATTTGGACGAAGAGCTGGCGTCGGTGCGGGCCGAACTGGGCGAGGGCAACCGGCTCGGCGACGCCTACGAGATCTTCACCGAGACCGCGCTGGGCGAGAAGCTGCCGAGCTTCCTCACCACCGGCGCGTACGCGCGATACCTGACCGCGCGGTGACGCAGGCTCCGGCCGCCTCTACCTGACGCGGGGCGGCCGGGTTCCACACCGGTTTGGGACGGTGTGGCCCAACGGGTCCGGTGGCGGCGGCTCCCCGCCACCGGACCCGCTTCACGCGCGCGCCCCTCCGGTAGCGCTGTCGGGCGTGCGCCTCGCCGCGGAGACCCCGTCCTCACCACACCACCGTGGACGGGGTCTCCGCGGCTTCGTCATGCCGTAACTCGCGTGATCGGAGCCGTGACTCGCGTGCTTGAAGGCGTAACACGATGATCCGGTTCCCATCACGTGAGTTACGCCCTCAAGCACGCGAGTCACGCTCACGGGACCGGACGAATCGGTCACGGATCGCGATTAGGTAGGGGTACCTAGTGAAGCCCCCGTTGTTTCGGCGGCGGGTCGCGCGGATGCTCGGCGCCGGGTGGGAATTCCGCCCGTTTCCCCGAGGAGCAACCATGAAGAAGCAGTTGAGGACCCTCTTGGCCGCGACCTTCGCCGTCCTCGCCGTCGCCCTCGCCGCCCCCGCGGTGTCCGCTTCGGCCGGGGTCTCGGCGCAGCCGGACTGTGTCCGGCCCTGCCACTTCTGATCTTCGTCACCTAGAGCAGCTCCGGGGGTCGCGCCCCTCGCGACCCGCGACGCTCGTGGAGGGGGATCCGGGTCCCCCGACGTCCCGGATCCCCCTCCGCCCCACTGCCCGCGTGCGCATGTCGCGAAAGCCACTTTCGGGACATCAGACGTCGCGAAAGTGGCTTTCGCGACACGAAAGCGCGAGTGATCAGGGCTCGAAGGCGTTCCCGGTCGCGATCTTCGGCCGCCCCAGTTCCAGCGGCTCCCCGACGCGAGCCCGCCGGTAGACCGCGACGGTCGCTTCGGCGATCCGGCCCCAGTCGAAGTCCGCGGCCAGGCGCGACTGCGCGGTCAGCGCGCGGCGGGCGGCGGCGACCTCGTCGTCCAGGACCGCCTCGACGGCGTCCCCGAGGGCTTCGACGTCGCCGGGGCTGAACGCCAGACCGGTCTCGCCGTCGACGACGACCTCGCCGAGCCCGCCCGCGGTCGAAGCCACCAGCGGCGCCTTCGCGGCGGCCGCCTCCAGCGCGACGATCCCGAACGGTTCGTACCGGCTGGGCAGCACGACGGCGTCGGCCGCGGCCAGGACGGCGCGCAGTTCGCGGTCGGACAGGTGCCCGACGAAGTCCACCGCGCGGCGGACGCGCAGCTTGCGGGCCTGGTCGACCAGTTCCTCCAGATGCCGTCCCTTGCCGGCGACGACCAGCCGCGTCCCCGGTTTGGCGCGGCGGATCCGGGGGAGCGCGGCGAGCAGGTCCTGCACGCCCTTCTCCCATTCCAGCCGTCCGAAGTAGAGCAGCAAGGGCGCGCCGGAGGGGCTGTAGACCTCGCGCGCGTGCGCGACCTCCTCCGCGGGCACCTGCCAGGTGCGTTCCTCGATGCCGTTGTGGATCACGGTGACCGCGTCGCCGTCGACCTCGAACAGATGCGCCACCTCGCGGCGCATGGCCTGCGAACAGGTGATCAGCGCGTCCGAGCGGTTCGCGAGCCACCATTCGACCGAGTGAACCTGCTGGTTCAGCGGATGCGAGAGCCAGCCGGAATGCCGTCCGGCCTCGGTGGCGTGGATCGTGCCGACCAGCGGCACCCTCGCGGCCTCGGCGATCGCGATCGCGGGATGGGTGACCAGCCAGTCGTGCGCGTGCACCACGTCCGGCTGCCAGGTGCGCAGCAGGTCGGTGGCGGCGCGGACCATCGCGTGTCCCATGGCCAGCGTCCACGCGACGAGGTCCCGTTCGAAGGTCACGTGCATCGGGTCTTCGGCGACCCGGATGATCCGGACGCCCTCGACCACGCGATCGGTCCTCGGGTGGGTCTCGGCGTCGGTGCCCGCCGTGTGACGGCACAGGACGACCACGTCGTGCCCCTGCCGGGCGAGGTGCCGGGCCAGGGCGTGGACGTGCCGTGCGAGTCCGCCGACGACCACGGGTGGGTACTCCCACGACAACATCAGCACGCGCATGGGTGGAGGTTACTCGTGAGTCGGTCGTCACCGGGACCGGGCGATCACCCCTGCCGGTGAACCCGGGCGAGGGCGACAGGAGCGGCGATCTTTGCCACCATCGGGTTGATGACCTCCTCGGTGAACGCGGCCGGACCGGCCTTCGAAACCGTCGAACCGGTGCTCTCGACGCCGTGGTCCGCGCAGGTCGGACCCGGCGACGCGCTGCCGGAGTACCCGCGTCCGCGGCTGGTCCGCGAACGCTGGCTGAACCTCAACGGCGTCTGGGAGTACGCGGGCAGCGGCTCGCCCGGCCGGAACGGGTACGGCGAGCGGATCCTGGTGCCGTTCCCGCCGGAGTCGGCGCTCTCCGGTATCGGACGGCGGGACGAAATCCTCTGGTACCGCAAGGTTTTCGAGGTCCCGTCCGGTTGGGACGGTCAGCGCGTGCTGCTCCACTTCGGCGCCGTCGACCAGACCGCGACGGTGTGGGTCAACAACCAGGAGGTGGCCGTCCACGAGGGCGGGTACACGGCCTTCAGCGCGGACATCACCGACGTGCTGCGGCCGTCGGGATCGCAGGAACTGACGGTCCGCGCGACGGACCGCACCGACGCTTCGACCCACCCCGTCGGCAAGCAGCGGAACGACCCGAAAGGGATCTTCTACACCGCCGCGTCGGGTGTCTGGCAGACCGTCTGGCTGGAGCCGGTGCCGTCCGGGCACGTCCGTGATCTCCAGGTGACGCCGGATCTCGAAGGAGTGACGGTTGTGCCCAAGGTCACAGGCGGCGCCCGCGTGGAGCTGATCGTGAGCGAGCCCGATGGCCCGGAAGTGGCACGCGTCGCGGAGGACGTGGGACGCCGCTTGCGCGCGGACGTCCCCTCGCCGCGCCTCTGGACGCCCGGCGATCCGTATCTCTACGACCTCCAGGTCCGCTTGCTCGACGAGAGCGGCAACCCGCTCGACGTCGTCGAGTCCTACACCGGGCTCCGCACGATCGGGACGGTCGCCGACGCCCAGGGCAGGCCGCGGATCGCGCTCAACGGCCGGATCACCTTCCTCCACGGCCCGCTCGACCAGGGGTACTGGCCGGACGGGATCCACACCGCCCCCGCCGACGAGGCGTTGCGGTTCGACCTGGAGAAGACCAAGGAACTCGGCTTCAACTTCGTCCGCAAACACGTCAAGGTCGAGCCGGAGCGCTGGTATCACTGGGCGGATCGGCTGGGCCTGCTCGTCTGGCAGGACATGCCGTCGCTCACCGTCTCCTTCGACGGCCCGCCCGGGACGGCGCCCGATCCGGTGCCGGAGGCGAAGGCGCGGTTCGAAGCGGAACTGATCGAGATGATCGGGCAGTTGCGCGGCGTGACCTCGATCGTCGGCTGGGTGCCGTTCAACGAGGGCTGGGGCGAATTCGACACCGCGCGGATCGCGAAGCTGGTGAGGGATCTCGATCCGACCAGGCTCGTCATCGCGAACAGCGGGGTGAACTGCTGCTTCTCGCGGCCGGACGCCGGCGCGGGCGACGTCTACGACGACCACACCTACGTCGGGCCTGGCAAGCCCTCGGTGAAGGACCACAGGGTGATCGTCGACGGCGAGTACGGCGGCCTCGGCCTGGTCGTCGACGGGCACCGCTGGCCGGGAGAGCCACAGGCCTACGAGATGACGCCGACCTCGGCGCAGCTGACGAAGCGCTACGCCGAGGTCAGCGAGCACCTCGAGAAGATCATCGCCGGGACCGGCCTTTCCGGCGCGATCTACACCCAGACCACCGACGTCGAGAACGAGGTCAACGGCCTGCTCACCTACGACCGGCGGGTGGTGAAGGCCGACGCGGCGACCGCCGCGGCCCGCAATCGCGCGGTCATCGAGGCGGGTCAGTCCGGCTGAGTCTCCACCGGACCGCCCGAGTCCCGGACCCGGACGGGCACCCCGAGCAGCTGAGAAGGCAGCTGCCCGGGGTCGTGACCGGGCTTCAGCCACACGTCGATCGTGGGTGCCCCCTCGGCCTCGCCCTGCCCGATGCCGACCACCCCGGGGACGTCGTCGAGCCACCGGGACGCCGCCACGAGGGCGGCGTCGACATCCGATACGTCTTCGGCCACTACGGGTGCACCTTGATCCCGAGCGACGCTTCGACCAGCGCGATCCGGTTGATCACGGTGACCACCGGCGAACCGGCGAACAGCAGGCCGACGGCGTTCTCGCTCAGGTCGGCCACGAGGCTGCCCGAGTCGCCACCGGCCGACATGTCGGTGGTCAGCAGCTGCTGCGCGAACCGGGCCACCCTGCCGCCGCCGTAGTTCACGTCGACGGTGGCGTTGATGTTCGTGATCCGCCCGGTCGTCCAGTTCGTGGTCCGGCCGGTCTTCTGCACGAGCGTGCCGACCGCGGGGGCCACGTTGGTGCCCTTGAGCTCGCCGACCCAGAAGATCCGCCGGTCGAGGTCGTGGAACTGGCCTTCGGCGATCGCGGCGTCGACGAAGTTCAACGGCACCGGCTGCCCCGGCTGGATGAACTTGATCGGCACGAACCGGCTCAGCCTGGCGATGACGTCGGTGGGGACGACGCCGCCGTCGAACGGGCCGGGTTGCAGGATCGGGTCGCCGATGGCGGCGGCGTTGGAGTTCGCCAGCACGTGGTTGTTGCTCAAGATGTAGTACCTGGGCGGTTTGCCGGGCAGCGCCGTCGTGTCGTAGACCGCGGTGCCGTAGGTGCCGGCGGTGATCTTGAAGTGGCCGACGCTCAGCCCGCCGAACGCCGGGCGGAACCGCTTGGCCAGGGTGAACGGGCCGACCTGCTCACGGGCGAGTTCGTCGGGCCGGGCGAGGGTCGGAGCCGAGGGCTCGTCGAGCATCGTGGCGGCGCCGTTCACCTTCGGCGCGGCGACGCTGCGGCCCGCCTGGAGCACCCCGACCTCCTGGACGTCGGTGGGCACACCCGCCAGCGTCGCGGGGACGAGATCGTCGTCGCGCAGCATCTCGTGCGGCATCTTCGTGTCGACCAGGACGGTGATCGCCTTCTCGCCGGTGTCCCTCCCGCCGGACCATTTGGTGCCGAGCGCGACGCCCACCACGTTCTGTCGGTTCAGCAACGCCTCCTCCTCGGCCGCCTGCACGCTCGCGAGGGAGAGGAAATCGTCCGGGATCATATTGTTTTCGATCATGTCGGCCACACTTTTCTTGTTGTCGGCTTTGACGAAGTGCGGGACTCCCGACGAAAGAGTGTTCCCCTGTCGCCCGGGTGGCGCCATAGTGCAATCGGGTATGGTGCTTCACCTGGGAATGTCAGTATTTCCCTTGCGTGGCAAAGGTTTGTGATCGAGCAACCGGCCATCGCGCGAGTGGCCGGGATATTCGGGGACTTTGGTCACCGGATAGCCGGAAAAGGAAACGGGCGGGTTTCCGGATCGCTCCGGAAACCCGCCCGTCTCGGAAAAGGCGCGGATCAGCCGATCGTGGCGTCGATCGCCTTGGTGATCACTTCGTCTTCGGGTTCGGTGCGCGGGCGGAACCGTCCCACCACTTCACCGGACGGGGCGACGAGGAACTTCTCGAAATTCCACTGCACGTCACCGGCGGCGCCGTCCGCGTCGGCGGCCTTGGTCAGTTCGGCGTAGAGCGGGTGCCGGGTTTCGCCGTTCACGTCCAGCTTTTCGAACAGCGGGAACGAAACGCCGTACGTCGTCGAGCAGAAGGTCTGGATCTCCTCGGCGGTGCCCGGCTCTTGTCCGGCGAACTGGTTGCACGGGAACCCGACGACGGAGAAACCCTTGTCCGCGTACCGTTCCTGCAGCTTCTCCAGTCCGGTGTACTGCGGGGTCAGCCCGCATTTCGACGCCACGTTCACCACCAGCAGCGTCTTGCCTTCGAGCGCGCCGAGCGTCGTGTCCTCGCCCGCGAGCGTCTTCAGCGGGATGTCGTGGATGCCCATGGTTGCCCCTTTCGTCATTTCCTCAGCAGGTCACGCGCGTCGACATGGCCGAAGGGCCCGTCGTCGTGCCGGAACGCGGCCGCGGTCTCCCGTGCGCGGTCGAGCGCTCCCTCCCGGAGCAGTCCGGCGAGCGTGTCGAACCGTTCGGTGTGCACCTTCGCCCGCCGCCGCGCGTAGTCGGCGGCGGAATCCTTGGTGACCATGAACGCCCAGTCGCTCGACAGCGCCAGCATCGCCTCGGCGACGGCCTGATCGCGGACGGCGTCGCGGGTCGTCGTGTCCATCCCGGTGACCAGGTCGAGCATCCGGTGCTGCAGCGCGGTGTTGTCCCGCACCATGTCGGCGACCTGCTCGCCGTCCCAGACCCGCCAGTCCTTGCCCGAGCCCCACGACGACGCCGGGAGGTCGACCTTCCCGCCGAGGTGGCCCGCTTCGAGCGCGCCCTTGAGCGTGGTGACACGGACGCCTGCCTCGGGCAGGGCGCGCAGGACACCTTCGAGCCAGGCCGGGCCTTCGTGCCACCAGTGCCCGAACAGTTCCGTGTCGTACGCGGCGACGACGAGCGATTCGCGGCCGTGCTCGGCCTTGAGCGAGCGCAGGCGGGCGACGACGGTGTCGACGAAGTCCT
Organism: Amycolatopsis sp. TNS106; assembly: GCF_019330265.1. Classification (NCBI taxonomy): domain Bacteria; kingdom Bacillati; phylum Actinomycetota; class Actinomycetes; order Pseudonocardiales; family Pseudonocardiaceae; genus Amycolatopsis; species Amycolatopsis sp. TNS106. The sequence continues at coordinate 8,194,280 of NZ_CP024972.1, forward strand.
GGACGTGGCCGCCGAGGGTGGCCGTCGCCATGGCCGGGTCGTACGGCGCCTTGTCCGGCGGCTCGACGGTCTTGCCGGTCACCCGCGACGGTTTGAGGCCGACCTCGTGCGCCCAGGTGTGGAAGTCCCGATAAGCCGCGTGGCCGGGGTAGCCGGCCTTCGGTGACCAGACGCGGTACGTGACTTCGAGGTCGCGGCCGAAGCAGACGACGTCGGAATCGCCGACGGTCCGCGCCGCCGAAGTGTCGCCGTGCAGGGAGGGTCCGTCGACCATGAACCGCTGGACACCCGCGGCGGCGTAGCCGGCTTCCATTCCGGGCGCGTAACCGCATTCGGGTGCCCAAATGCCTTCGGGGCGCCGTCCGATCCGCAGCGCGGTGTCGGCCAGCCCGCCGCGCAGCATGAAGTCCCGGACCCCCGGATCGAGCAGCGGCTGGAACGGATGTGCCAGCGGGCCACCCAGCAGTTCGATCGTCCCGTTGTCCACAAAGGACCGCAGAATCGGCGAGAAACCGTGACGCCAGCGCGTTTCGAGTTCTTCCGATGCCTTGAGCGCCGTCCGGTACTCGCTCGCCGCGAGGTCGCGCAGCAGCGGGTCGCCGCGCCAGAGCGTGGACGCGTGCCAGGAGCGCAGCTGCCAGTGGCCGAGCCACTCGTGGAAGGCGTCGATGCAGTACGGGTCGTCGAGCTGGGCGGCGAGGATCGGCGTCATGCCGAGGGTGAGGACGTCTTCGCGGCCCTCGTCGGCGAAGCGGCGCAGGAGGTCGACCATCGGCAGATAGGAATGCGCCCACGCCTGGTAGAGCCATTCTTCGCCGACCGGCCAGGACCCGTGGTGCGGCAGCCACGGCAGATGGCTGTGCACGACGAGGCAGAACGTGCCCTCGTATTCACTCATCGCCGCACCGCCACGGCCACGAGGTCGAGGCTGGCGTCGAGGTCCTCACCATGGATGGCGAAATCCGCGGCCTGGATGCCTTCGACGTCGGCGAGCAGTTCCGCCGGCCAGGTCGCCTGCCCGGGCAGCTGTCCCATGACGACGTCGAGCTGCGCGTCGATGATCGAGCCGCCGTACTTGGCGTCGAGCTTCGCGACGCCCTCGCCGTGGTGGAGGCCGTGCAGCGTCTCGACCTCGAAACCCGCTTCGCGCAGCAGTTCGTCCAATTCGGACGGTGCGAGTTCCCTGGTGTGGAACGGGTTGAGCGGGGTGTCGCTGTCCGGGGTGAAGGTCAGCCGGTTGGGCGTGGTGACGATCAGCCGCCCGCCGGGGGAGAGCACGCGGCGGCACTCGGTGAGAAAGGCGCCCTGGTCCCAGAGGTGCTCGATCACCTGGAAGTTGGCGACGACGTCGACCGAGGCGTCGCGCAGCGGCAGGAACACCAGGTTCGCCCTGGCCACGCCGATGCCGGGGTAGCGGCGGGCGACGTGCTCGGTGGTGGGGACGTCGTAGTCGAGCGCGAGCACCCGCTCGGCGACCTTGGCGATGAGCCCGGCGCCGTAGCCCTCGCCGCACCCGGCCTCCAGGACGGTCTTGCCTTCGCACAGGGACAGGAGCTTTTGATACGCGGCCTCGTGGCGCCGGAACCAGTAATTCTCCTCGGCGATGCCCGGCACGGTGCGTTCACCGGTGAGGTGCAGCGCTTCGGCCCTGGTGGCTGGGGTGGTCACGCCGCGACCCTACCGGCCGGTCACTTCGGCCCTCCCGCAACTAGTCATCTACTTGCGTTGTTCGGCACTCGCAAGTAGATGACGAATTGCGGGTGTCACGTTTCGCGGCGCTGCGCAGTCCAGGAGGTATGCAAAGGACATTCACCCGCGTACTGCTCGTCGTCTTCGGTCTCATCGAACTGCCCGTCGGGCTGTGGCCGCTGATCAGCCCGGAGGGCTTCTACCGGGACTTCCCGGGATTCCGCACCGGCTGGGTGGCGATGGACGGCCCCTTCAACGAACACCTGATCCAGGACTTCGGCGGCCTCAACCTGGCGCTTTCCGCGATCCTGATCGGCGCCGCCGTGATCGGGACGACCGCCGTGGCCAGGCTCGCGGCGCTCGCCACCTTCTGTTTCGGACTGCCGCACTTCCTCTACCACCTGGGCCACGTCTCGCATTTCGAGCCGGTGGACCAGGTGCTGATCGTCGCGACGACGGCGCTGGGCGCGGTGCTCCCGATCGTGCTGGCGCTGATTCCGTCGAAGCGAGCTACACCGGCGACACCGTGATGCCGATGGCGCCGGGGCCGAGGTGGGCGCCGAGGATCATGCTTGCGTCCACCAGGGTGCTGTCGACCATATGCGGCAGCCGCGCCCGCAGCCGCCCGCCGATCTCGAGATCGCGTTCGTCCGGGCCGAACCGGGTGATGGCGACCTCCACGTCCTGATCGCCCGCGCACTCCACCGCGAGGTCGACGAGCTTGTTGAGCGCCCGCCGCTGACCCGGGACGCGGGTCAGCGGGGCGACCTCGCCGTTCTTCACCGTCAGCAGGGGTTTGATCGAGAACGCCGAGCCGAGGAAAGCCTGCGCGGCACCGATCCGGCCGCCTCGGCGCAGGAACTCCAACGTGTCGACGTAGAGGATCTCCCGGCTGCCGCGGAACCGGCGTTCGGCGGCGTCGATCACCCGGGTGGCCTGCCCGCCGGCGGCGGCGACCTTGGCCGCCGAGGTCGCCGCGAAGCCGAGGCTCATGCCGGTGGTCCCGCTGTCGAGGACGTGGACGGGGACGTTCACCTGCTGGGCGGCTTCGCGGGCGGCGTTCACCGTCTCCGACATGCGGCCCGAGATGTGGATGCTGACGATCGCGGAGGCGCCCTTGCTCGCGGCGTCCTGGAACGCCCAGAAGAACGCGGCGACCTCGGGCGGCGCCGTCTTCACCGGGGTTCCGGCCCGCAGATGGCCGATGATGTCCTCGCGGTCGTAGCGGTTCTCTTCGTCGAAGTGCTCTCCGACCTGCAGTTGGACCTGAACGACGCCGATTCCCCAGCGTTCGGCGACCGGGGCGGGAAGGCAGGCGGTCGAGTCCGTGATCACGGCGACGGGGCCGGGCATGGAACGCATGGTCGGGCAGGCTATCGCCTCACCTCCGCCGCGAGTACCCCGGAATACGGCCGTTCGGGTTAGTCGGCCGGTAACACTCACTTCCGGGTGAATTACCTGGACGATGGTCCCACTAAAACGTGCATCCAGGTGAATGAGGTCACCTCGGCGGGCCGCGGCACTGAAATGGCCCTAATCTACCGGCCAGTAGAGCTGTTGCCCCGTGGCCGACGCCGGCCACCAACGGGAGGTCGAAGTAGACCCATGACGAACATCGTTGTCCTGGTCAAGCAGGTACCGGACACCTACTCGGAGCGGAAGCTCTCCGGTGCCGACAACACTCTTGACCGCGAATCCGCCGACGCCGTGCTCGACGAGATCAACGAGAAGGCCGTCGAAGAAGCCCTGAAGATCAAGGAAGCGGGCGAGGGCGAGGTCACCGTCGTCTCGGTGGGTCCCGACCGCGCGACCGACGCGATCCGCAAGGCGCTGTCCATGGGCGCCGACAAGGCCATCCACGTTTCCGACGAGGCCCTTCACGGCTCCGACGCGATCGCCACCGCCAAGGTGCTGGCCGCCGCGATCTCCAAGGTCGAAGGCTTCGACCTGGTCATCACCGGTAACGAGGCCTCCGACGGCCGCGGTGGCGCCGTGCCGGCGATCATCGCCGAGCTGCTCGGCCTGCCGCAGCTGACCCACGTGAACGAGCTGACCGTCGACGGCACCTCGATCAAGGCCGACCGCTACACCGAGGACGGCGTCACGCACCTCGAGGCGAACCTGCCCGCGGTGGTGAGCGTCGGCGAGAAGATCAACGAGCCGCGCTACCCCTCCTTCAAGGGCATCATGGCCGCGAAGAAGAAGCCGGTCGAGACGCTGACCGTCGCGGACCTGGGCGTCGACGCCGGCGAGGTCGGCCTCGGCAACGCCTGGTCGTCCGTGCTCGAAGCCTCCCCGAAGCCGCCGCGCACCGCCGGTGAGCGCGTCGAGGACGAGGGTGACGGCGGCAGCAAGGTGGCCGCCTACCTGGTCGCGCAGAAGCTCATCTGAGACAGGTTTCGAGGAGGAATAGGGAAATGGCTGAAGTACTCGTCCTCGTCGACCACGTCGACGGTGAAGTCAAGAAGGTCACGCTCGAGCTGCTGACCGCCGCTCGTGAACTGGGTGAGCCGTCGGCGGTCGTCGTCGGCCCGACCGGCACCGCCGCCAAGGCGAAGGAAGCCCTCGCCGCGCACGGCGCCGCCAAGGTGTACGTCGCCGAGGGCGACAATGCCACCGGCTTCCTGGTCACCCCGAAGGTGGACGTCCTCGCCGCGCTCGCGGAGCGGACCTCCCCGGCCGCCGTGCTCGTCGCGGCCAGCGCCGAGGGTAAGGAGGTGTCCGCCCGTGTCGCGGTCCGCCTCGGCTCCGGTCTGCTGTACGACGCCGTCGGCGTGAACGGCGACGGCTCCGTGGACCAGTCCATCTTCGGTGGCGCGTTCTCCGTGAAGTCCAAGTCCACCAAGGGTGTCCCGGTCATCTCGGTCCGCCCGGGCGCGGTCGAGGCGGCCCCGGCCGAGGGTGCCGCCGCCGAAGAGACCGTCGAGGTCCCCGCGGGCGACCCGGCGAAGTCCGCCAGGATCACCGGTGTCGAGCCGATCGTCGGCGGCGACCGGCCGGAGCTGACCGAGGCCTCGGTCGTCGTCTCCGGTGGCCGCGGTGTCGGCTCGGCCGACAAGTTCGACGTCGTCGAGGCGCTCGCCGACTCGCTCGGTGCCGCCGTCGGTGCTTCCCGCGCCGCCGTCGACTCGGGCTACTACCCGGCGCAGTTCCAGGTCGGCCAGACCGGTAAGACGGTCTCGCCGCAGCTGTACATCGCGCTCGGCATCTCCGGCGCGATCCAGCACCGCGCGGGTATGCAGACCTCGAAGACCATCATCGCGGTCAACAAGGACGCCGAGGCGCCGATCTTCGAGATCGCCGACTTCGGTGTGGTGGGCGACCTGTTCAACGTCGCGCCGCAGCTGACCGAAGAGGTCCAGAAGCGCAAGGGCTGAGTCCTTCGTTCGCAGAGGGGCCGTCCGGGATTTCTTTCCTGGGCGGTCCCTTTTCTGTGATCCGAAAGTGATCTTCCAGCCTGAGAGAACCCTGAGAACCCGCAATTAACTGAACGTGCACTATTCGGCCATCGGGCGCATTGTCGTTGGTACCCCCTGAGGGGTAGACCTGGGTCATGACGACGTCACAGCTCCTCGTCAGTACTGACCAGGCAGGTGTCGAACTCCCGGCCGATGCGCCGCGTTACTCCCTTCTCGTGGCGAACGGGAACGAAGAAGTCGTTGCCGCGCAACGTCTTCGGTATCAGGTGTTCGCCGAGGAAATGGGGGCGACACTCAATTCGCTCGAATCCGGCCTCGACGTCGACTACTTCGACGAGTTCTGCGACCACCTCGTGGTGCGGGACGACAACACCGGCGAGATCGTGGGCACGTACCGGATGCTGCCGCCCGATCGGGCCGCGCTGGCGGGAAAGCTGTACTCCGACAGCGAATTCGATCTCACCGCGCTCGATTCGCTGCGTCCTTCGCTGGTCGAGACGGGGCGTTCGTGCGTGCATCCCGACCACCGCAGCGGTGCCGTGGTGAGCCTCGTCTGGGCGGGGATCGGGCGCTACATGCTGCTGGCCGGGCACCGGTATCTCGCGGGCTGCGCCTCCGTGCCGCTGACCGACGGCGGGGCTTACGCGGCCGGCGTCTGGGACGTCCTGCGCGCCAAGCACTACGCGGATGAATCCCTTCGGGTGACGCCGCTGAACCCGTGGCGGACCGAGGGTGTCGAGAGGCCCGCCCGCGCGATCCTTCCGCCGCTCATCAAGGGCTACACCCGCCTGGGTGCGAAAATCTACGGCCCGCCCGCGCTCGACGCGGATTTCGGTGTCGCGGACTTCTTCGTCCTGCTGGATCTGCACAACGTCGACGAGCGGTACCTCAAGTTCTTCCTGGGAGTGCAGGGATGACTCACGCCTGGATGCCGAAGTCGCCGTGCGGCGACGGCTGCCTGAGCGAAGGGGCGCCGACGGTGGCGTTCCCGCGGCGCGTCCTGCGGTTCACCGCGGCGATCGGCGTCATTTTCGGCGCTTTCCTGTCGGCACCGCTGGTGCTCGTGCTGCGCGGCATGCCCCGGGAACGGTTGGTGCGCCTGCTTTTCGTGGGGATCCTGAAATCCTTCGGGGTGAAGCTGCGCGTGCTCGGCGACGAGCGTTTCCGCGCCGTGCCGGGCCGTGGCGCGCTCGTGGTGAACAACCACATCTCGTGGCTGGACATCATCGCGGTCAACGCCGTCCAGCCGATGCGGGCGCTCGCCAAGAAGGAGGTCGGCGCCTGGCCGGTGCTCGGCCTGCTGGTGCGCCGTGGCGGCAGCATCTTCCTCGACCGGGAGAACCTGCGGAGCCTGCCCGCGACGATGGACGAGCTCGCCGACGCGATGCGCGGCGGATCACTCGTGAGCGTGACGCCGGAAGGCACCACCTGGTGCGGTCTCGGCTCGGGACGGTTCCGCCCGGCGACCTTCCAGGCCGCGATCGACGGTGGCGTCCCGGTGCGGCCGCTCGCGTTGCGCTTCCGGCTCGCCGACGGGCGGGAGACGACCCAGCCGGCGTTCATCGGTCCGGAGTCGCTCATCGCCTCGCTGCGGCGGGTCGCGGCGCTGCGCGGTCTGGTGCTGGAGGTGCACGTGTGCCCGGAGATCGCGCCGGGCCGCGCTTCGGACCGGCGGGAGCTGGCCGCACTGGCGGAATCCGCGGTGCAGGCGGCGCTCGGCCGGGTGCAGATCCCGGTGCAGCGGCGGCGCCGGGTCGTGGCTCCCGCTCGTGTGGTGGCTCCGGCTCCGGCGGTTTCGGTGCCCTCCGCTCCCGAGGCGGTCTCTCAGTAGCGCGGCTTGGGTCGAGGGGGTCGTGAGTGGTAAGTGTCGTTCTAACGACACTTACCACTCACGACCACCTCAGCCGAGGCCGTTCCTAGCGGCCACCGGTTGACAAGCGCCACAGGAGTTCACTCGACGACGAGCGTGATCTTCCCGCCCGCGTGACCGGTCGCGCTTTCCCGGTGCGCCTCGGCGGCGTCGCCGAGCGCGTAGCCGGAGCCCAGCTTCAGCTTCAACCCACGCGCGACCAGATCTTCGAGCACCGCCGCGCTTTCCTCCCCGCCTGCCGAGAACTTCAGCCCCTGCGCGTACGCCGCCGGGTCCGCGATCGTGACCAGCCGGTCGGGGGATCCGAGCAGTTCGACGGACTCTCCCAGGACACCGAAGCCCGCCGCGTCGAACACCGCGTCGACGCCGTCCGGCGCGACCGACCGGACCCGCGAAACCCAGCCGTCTCCGTACTGGACCGGCACCGCGCCGAGTGCCTTCACCTCGTCGAGCGACGAAGCCCCGGCAAGCCCGATCACCGTGATGCCCAGCGCGACGGCGGCCTGCGTCGCGATCCGGCCGACCTGGCCGCTCGCACCGTGGAGCACCAGCGTCTCGCCCGGCTTGACCTCGAGTTCGCCCAGCACCCGCAACGCCGTCTCACCGGCGATGGGCAGCGAGGCCGCCTCGGACCACGAAAGCCCGGCGGGTTTGCGGATGACCTTGCTCGCCAGCGCGTACTCCGCGTACGCGCCGGTGTCGGACCAGCCGAAGACCTCGTCGCCGACGGCGAAATCGTCGCCCTCGCCCACCGCGTCCACGACGCCCGCCAGTTCCAGGCCGAGGATGTGCGGGAAGTCGACCGGACGGACCTCCGCCATGGCACCGGACCGGATCTTCCAGTCGATCGGGTTGACGCCCGCGGCCTTGACCGCGACCCGCACCTGGCCCGGGCCGGGTTCCGGCAGCGGGACCTCGGCGGACCGCAGGACGTCCGGCTCGCCGTACTGGGTGATGGTGATCGCTCGCATGTTCACTCCTGTTCGGATTTCTTCGCTGCGATCAGTCAACCGGCGCCGGGACCCCGCCCGAACCAGCCGGACGAGCAGTGTTCACTAGCCGGGAGAGCAGCGTCCCCGCGCGCGGACGCGCTTACTGTGGACGCATGGACCCGCTGCACGTGCTGAGCCAGGTCGAGTACATGCTCGCCGCTCCGCGCCCCGAACTCCTGCCGCGCTTTTCCGCGACGGCCGCGGCCGTGCTGCCGCACCGCGCCGCCGCCATGGAGACCGGTGACTGCTCCCGCCTGCCCATCAAGGTCCACGGTGATCCGGAGATCACCGGCGCGGTCACGAGCGCCGAACTTCAGCGGCTCGGCGCGCTCGGCGTACCGGGCCGGGCGGTGGTGGCCGAAGAAACACTCGGCGGGAAGCGCCGGAAACTCGTCGTACTGACTTCGGCCCCGGTGATCGGCAAGGGCGCGATGATCGCGCTCGTCCCCGCCGAGGACGAGCCGTCGGACGGCGCGCTCGAGTTCGTCGCCAAGCTGTGGGACATCGTCAGCGTGAACGCCGCCCAGCGCGCCACCGATCCCGAGCCTGCCGTCCTGGAGAGCAATATCGCGGCGGCGACCGCGCGGGCGCGGGCGATCACCGATCTGGGGCAGACCCACGCGACCACGCTGACGTCGTTGCTCTCGGTGCTGCGGTCCCGCAAGCTCGGTGACGCCGCCGCCCGGCAGACCGCGACCGACGTCGCCGCGGCCGCGCTGGTCGAGTTGCGCTCGATCGCGGACCGCGATCAGGAACTCTCGGCGGAGCCCGCGTCGGAGGCGTTCGGCACCCTTGTCACGCAGCTGGCTCCCTTGGTGCGCCACAACGACGTGACCGTCGACCTCGCCGGGCCGGACGATGAACGGCCGCTCCCGCAGGACATCGCGCACACCGCGCGCACGGTCTCCCGCGGTCTCGTGCTCGCCGCGCTGGAGCGGGGCGCCGGCCGGGTCAGGGCGTCCTGGCGGATCGACGGGCAGCATCTCCGGGTCACCGTGCGCGACGACGGCCCGGACGTCGCCCGCGCCGTGCCCGCCACCGGTCTCACCGAGCGGATCACCCCGCTCGGCGGCCGCTGGGAGGTCGACGCCGTACCCGGCTGGGGCGCCACGATCAGCGCGCTCCTGCCGCTCGGCGTCCAGGAAACGCCGGAACTGCGCCCGCTCGACCGGCTGAACCCGCGCGAACTCGAAGTCCTCGCCGGGATCGCGCGCGGGAAGCGCAACCGGCAGATCGCCGAAGAGCTGGCGCTGACCGAGCACACGGTGAAGTTCCACGTGCGGAAGATCTTGGGAAAGCTGGAAGTCACGTCCCGCGGCGAGGCCGCCGTGCTGGCGCGTGAGCTGCGCCTGGAGTCCGTGTCGTGAGCTTGACCTCCAGCGGGCTGGAGGTTGCAGGCTCGACGTATGACGATCACTGGGGACGAGACCGAACCGAAGGGTGTGCTCTGGACACCTGAGCACCGCGTGACCACCATCGGGCTGCTGCTCATGGTCACGCTCATCGCGTTCGAGAGCATGGGCGTCGCCACCGCGATGCCGACGATGGTGGCCGACCTCGACGGCCTCGCGCTGTACGCCTGGCCGTTCACCACGTTCCTGGTCGCCAGCGTGGTCGCGACCGTCCTTTCCGGACGCCTCGGCGACCGCAAGGGCCCGGCGCCCGCGCTGCTCGCCGGTACCGCGCTGTTCGCCGCCGGGCTGCTGGTCGCCGGGCTCGCGCACGACATGCCGCTGCTCCTGCTCGGCAGGGGTTTGCAGGGTTTCGGTGCGGGTCTTCTGCTGGTCTCGGTGTCGCTGCTGATCGCGCTCACGTTCAGCGACCGCGAACGTCCGGTGATCTACGCGGCCAACGCCGCCGCGTGGGTGCTGCCCGCGGTGATCGGGCCTTCGATCGCGGGCGTGGTGACCGTGAGCGTCGGCTGGCGCTGGGTGTTCCTCGGGCTGATTCCGCTCACCGGGATCGGGCTCGCGCTGCTGGTCGTCGTCACGCGCAAGCTGCCGGCCCACGTGCCCGGCGAGTCCTCCGTCCGCGCCGGGGTCGTGCCCGCGGTGGTCGCCGCCCTCGGCGTCGCCGCGCTCACCTGGGCGGCGCAGCACCCGTCTCTCGCGGCGCTGGCCTACGGCGGCGCCGGCCTGGTCGCCCTCGGGTACGCGCTCCGCAAACTCCTGCCCGCCGGGACGCTGACGTCGCGGCCGGGGTTGCCGACAGTGATCGCCTCGCGTGCGCTGATCGCGGGCGCGTACGCCGGGATGGAGGCCTATCTGCCGCTCACGATGACCGAGGTCCACGGCTACAGCCCCGCGCTGGCCGGGCTGCCGCTGACGGTGACCGCGCTGGGCTGGTCGGCGGGGTCGATGTTGCAGGGCCGCATGCTGGACTGGTCGCGTGAAGCGTCGCTGCGGACCGGGTTCGCGCTGGTCGCGGCCGGGTTGGCGATCTTCGTCTTCGTCCCGCTGCCCTCGTTCCCCGGCTGGATGGCGTTCGTGGCATCGGCCGTCGGCGGCTCCGGGATGGGGATCGCGATGCCCGCGATCTCGGTACTGCTGCTCCGCTACTCGCCCGAGGCCGAACGCGGGTTCAACACCTCGGCACTGCAGCTCGGCGACTGGGTCGGATCGGCTCTGACCATCGGTTTGGGCGGCGTTCTGCTCGCTTCGCTGGCGTCGGCGAAGGAGCCTTCGGTGGCGATCGTGGTGCTCTCGGTGGTGCTGACCGGCATCGCCTTGCTCGGGGTGCGGCTGACCGGCCGGTGGCCGTCGGGTATGAGCGCCGCCACCCCCTGACCAAGGGTGGGCTTGGTCACGCCCCGGAACGGGCTACCCTGAAAGACGCGATGACCTATCTCGACCACGCGGCGACCACCCCGATGTTGCCCGAAGCCGTAGCGGCGATGTCCGAGGCGCTGTCCACAGTGGGCAACGCCTCCGCGCTGCATTCCTCGGGGCGCCGGGCACGCCGCCGGGTCGAAGAAGCCCGCGAGGTGATCGCCGAGGCGCTGGGCGCCCGGCCGTCCGAGGTGATCTTCACCGCCGGTGGCACGGAGAGCGACAACCTCGCGGTCAAGGGCATCTTCTGGGCCCGCACCGGCGAGGACCCGAAGCGGACCAGGGTGCTGTGCAGCACCGTCGAGCATCACGCCGTCCTCGAGTCCGTCGAGTGGCTGGAGCAGCACGCGGGCGCCGAGATCGTCTGGGTCGAGGTCGACCAGGCGGGCCGGGTCACCCCCGAGTCGCTGCGCACCGCCATCGGAGACAGCCCCGAGACGGTCGCGCTGGTCACCGTGATGTGGGCGAACAACGAGGTCGGCACGGTCAACCCGATCGCCGCGCTCGCCGCCGTCTGCGCCGAACACGAGATCCCGCTGCACACCGACGCCGTCCAGGCCGTCGGCGCGGTGCCCGTCGGCTTCGCCGAGAGCGGCGCCGCGGCGCTGACCCTCACCGCGCACAAGTTAGGCGGACCGTACGGTGTCGGCGCGCTGCTGCTCGGCCGCGACACCGCGTGCGTGCCGGTCCTGCACGGCGGCGGCCAGGAGCGTGCCGTGCGTTCGGGCACGCTCGACGTCCCCGCGGTGATCGCGTTCGCGACGGCGGTCAAGGCCGCGGTCGAAGGCCGCGAGGAGTACGCCAAACGCGTCGCCGAGCTGCGGGACGACCTGATCGAGGCCGTCCGGCGCGAGGTGCCGGACGTGGTGCTCAACGGCGGCGAGGGCGAGCGCCTGCCGACGCACGCCCACTTCACCTTCCCCGGTTGCGCGGGTGACAGCCTGTTGATGCTCCTGGACGCCAAGGGCATCGAATGTTCCACCGGTTCGGCGTGCACGGCGGGTGTCGCGCAGCCGAGCCACGTGCTGCTGGCCATGGGCGCCGAACCCGCGGCCGCCCGCGGGTCGCTGCGGTTCTCGTTCGGGCATACCTCGGCACCGGAAGACGTTGAAGCGGTTTCGAGGGAGATCGCGGGCGTCGTCGACAGGGCGAGGCAGGCGGGGCTCGCCGGAATGCGCAAGCAGACGCAGAAGCAAGAGGTGTGAGGAAGATGCGCGTACTGGCCGCGATGAGCGGGGGAGTGGACTCGGCGGTGGCCGCCGCGCGCGCCGTGGACGCCGGGCACGAGGTCGTCGGCGTGCACCTGGCGCTGTCGGCGAAGCCCGGCACGCTGCGCACCGGCTCCCGTGGCTGCTGCACGATCGAGGATTCCGGTGACGCGCGCCGCGCCGCGGACATCCTCGGCATCCCCTTCTACATCTGGGACTTCGCCGAGCGGTTCACCGAAGAGGTCATCGAGACCTTCGTCGGCGAGTACGCCGCGGGCCGGACGCCGAACCCGTGCGTCACCTGCAACGAGAAGATCAAGTTCGAGGCGCTGCTGGACAAGGCGATGGCGCTGGGCTTCGACGCGGTCGCCACCGGGCACTACGCCCGTCTGGCCCTTGTGGACGGTGTGCCGGAGCTGCGGCGCAGCGTCGACACCGGCAAGGACCAGTCCTACGTGCTGGCCTCGCTGACGCCGGAGCAGCTGCGGCATTCGCTGTTCCCGCTCGGCGACTCGTGGAAGACCGACGTGCGTGCCGAGGCCGCGAGCCGCGGCCTGTCGGTGGCGAAGAAGCCGGACAGCCACGACATCTGCTTCATCCCGGACGGGGACACGAAGAGCTTCCTGGAGAAGCGGCTCGGCCAGCGTCCCGGGCAGCTCGTCGACGCCGAGACCGGCGCCGTGCTCGGTGAGCACACCGGCGTGCACGGTTTCACCGTCGGCCAGCGCAAGGGCCTCGGCATCGAGGCGCCGGCGCCGGACGGACGGCCGCGCTACGTGCTCTCGCTGGAGCCGGTTTCGGGCACCGTGAAGGTCGGTTCCGCGCGCGACCTCGGCGTGAACGTGATCGAGGCCGACCGTCCGATCTGGCCGAGCGAGCGGCCGCTGGACGGCCCGACCGAGTGCGTCGTGCAGGTGCGCGCGCACGGCGGGATCGTCGAGGCCGTCGCGGAGGTTTCGGGTGACTCGGTGACCATCCAGCTCCGCGAGCCGCTGCGCGGCGTCGCGCCAGGGCAGGTCGTCGTGCTGTACCGCACCGATGCGGCCGAAGGCGACCTGGTGCTCGGCAGCGCGAAGATCTCCGGGACTCGCTAGAACCCCGCATTTAGAGGACTAAATGCGGTGAGGGGTCTCGAAGGCGTGTCGCGAAAGCCACTTTCGCGACGTCTGATGTCCCGAAAGTGGCTTTCGCGACACGGTCGATGGCTGCCCAACGCCGCGACCACCCGCCCTGCCGCATTCGGAGGACTAAACGCGGCACAGGTCAGAACTTCAGCTTGAAGCCGGTGTGCGTGGCCTCGAAACCGAGGCGCTCGTAGAACCGGTGCGCGTCTTCGCGTTTCACGTCCGACGTCAGCTGGACGAGCGCGCAGCCCCGCCGCCGTGATTCGTCGATGGCCCACCTCATCAGCCGAGCCCCGAGACCGGAGCCGCGATGGCTCGCCCGCACCCGGACGGCCTCGATCTGCCCGCGCAGCGCGCCTTTCCTCGCCAGGCCGGGAATGATCGACAACTGGAGCGTGCCGACGGCCTCCCCGGCGTCGTCGGCGACGATCAGCAGGTGCGCCGGATCGGCGTCGATCTGTTCGAAGGCCTCGAGGTACGGCTTGAGGTCGTCGGCGGAATCACGGGTGCTGCCGATCTGGTCGTCGGCGAGCATCCCGACGATCGCCGCGACGTCTTCCCGGCGGGCTTCACGGATGATCATGAGGCGTAGTGTCGCACCCCGTCGGTCTCGGTCGCGGTGAGTTTCCCTTGGGCCACCAGCAGATCCAGATGCGAGCCGGTCTCGAGGACGGCGAGCATCTGGTTGAACGGGTCCATGTCGGGAAGCTTGCGCCGCCTCCGCGTCCAGCCCAGCCGCAGCGCGACCTCGTACGCGGTCGTGACGTCCGGGGTGATCTCGGCGCCCATGACTTCGAGCCGGTCCCGGTGGTGCTCCAGCAGTTCGTCGACGCGGGCGTGGACGCTGCCGGTGACCGGACCGTGCGCGGGGAGCATCCGCCGGTCCGGCATCTCGCGGACCAGGCGCAGGGAGTCGAGGTAGTCGTGCAGGGGCAGTTCGGTCGGCACCGGCTGGAAGCCGATGGACGGCGTGATGTGCGGCAGCACGTGGTCGCCGGAGAACACCAGCCCGGCCTCGTCGTCGACGAAGACGACGTGCCCGTCCGTGTGGCCGGGTGTATGCACGATGTCGAACTCGCGGCCGGGCACGATCTCGCGTCTGCCGGGGACGAGCCATTCGTCGGGCTGTTCCCACAGATGCGCCTCGGTGTGCCGGACACCGCCGAAGGCCTTGGCGAGTTCCTCGACGACCGGCCCCGCGCCGCACCGTTCGAGCAGGCTGACCTGCGCCTCCATCGGGAAGCGGTCCGGGTCGCCGGAGCGGACCAGCGACGGCTCCTCCCGCTTCCCGAGCCCGAGCCTGCCGCCGAACTCGCGGCGCAGCTCCACGGCGAGCGTGTAGTGATCGCGATGCACGTGGGTGATCAGGAATTCGTCGATGTCACCGAGGTCGGCGCCGAGCGCCTTCAACCCGCGCGAAAGCCGCTCGCGCGCCGATTCGAGCGCCCAGCCCGAGTCCACGAGGACCAGGCGGGTTCCGTCGGTGACGACGTAGATGTTGACCGCGCGCAACGCGTCGTGCGGCAAGGGGAGCGGGATCCGGTGGACGCCGGGCGTGACCGTGTAGACGCCTGGCTCGGCCCAGTCCCGCTCGCCGTCTTCGGGCAACGGCTCCATGGTGACCTCCGTCCCGGACGCACTCCAGTGTGCCGCCCCAGTCCCCCACTTTGTGCCGCCGGAAGCCGAGTGTCCACTTCAGGAGTGTGAGACCCCGATCACTTGTCGTCCTGTTTCAGCGCGGTGTCGATGGTCAGTGCCGACGCGACCACCATCGACGCCAGCGGGTCCCGCAGCGGCCGGTGGATCTCGACGACGTAGTTGTCGGCGGTGGTGAACGCGGCCTTCACGAAACCGCCCCAGGTCTTCGTGATCCGCGCGATCTCGACGTCCGCCTCGTCCTTGATCGCGAAGTTCCACGCCCGCCAGTTCTCCGCGAAGATCCCGCCGACCTTCCGCCCGTCGACCACGAATCCCAGCCGGATCTTGCCGAAGACGTTCTCCTGCACGATCTCGCCGATCGGGGAGTCGTCGGCCTTCGTCACCAGGAAGCGCGATTTGAACACCTTCGCCGGCCGCGTCACCTTGAGCACGGTGCTGTGGTTCGCGTCGCGGATCTCGAAGCGGTGGGTCAGGAACTGGTCGTAGTTCGTGAGCAGCCGGATGGCCTTCTTCACCGTGCTCTGCCCGACCTGGACGACGCCGCCGAGGCGGTTGCCGTGCTGGTCGAACACCCCGAACTCGTTGGACATCTCGATGAGTTTCGCGCGCTGGTTGACCACGAGCACGGGCTCGGAGAACAGCGTCCCGCCGCCGACGACACCGCCGCCGCGGCCTTGGGTGCCCCTCGCCGCCTGCGCCCGGATCTTGCCCGGATCGTGCGCGCCTTCGATGTCCAGCTCGATCATCTCGGCGTCGTGCGACGGCCGCGTGTTCGCGGTCCAGGCCTGCCCGTCCCACCACCGGTACAGCCGGGGGTTCTGCCGGTCGGGATACCAGCCGGCGGGCTGTGGGGAACTCGTCATGGCAGGTCAGCGTAATGCGCCGGGCGCGGAATCGGGCTCGTCGACGGCAATTGCGTCGAATGTCCGTGTCCTCCCCCGCCCCGCCGCCCCGCCAGGTCGGACCAAGGGGAGAATCCGGGTGTGAACGAACGACCTTGGCCCCTCGGCGCGGCCACCGCGATCGGTTCCCTGCCCGGTACCGATCCGGTCGAGGCCGCTTCGATCGTGTTCGGTGAACTGCCCGAATTCCCCTGTATGCCCGAACTTCCCGCCCGCGGTGTCGGCGCCGACATGATCGGCCGGACGGCGGCGCTGCTGGTCGACCTCGCGGTCGAGGTGGTGCCGAGCGGTTACCGGGTCGCCGCCCGTCCCGGGCACGACCACCGCCGCGCCGTCGACCTGATGAACTGGGACCTCGACGCCGTCCAGGAGGCGCGGGAAAAGGCGGGCGCCGCGCCGCCCGCCTTCAAGATCCAGGTCGCCGGGCCGTGGACGCTCGCCGCGAACGTCGAGCTCCCGCGCGGGCACCGGATCCTCACCGACAAGGGCGCGCTGCGTGATTTCGCCGCGTCGCTGCTCGACGGGCTGGCCGAGCACGTCGCGGAACTGAAATCGCGCATCGGCGCGCCGGTGGTGATCCAGTTCGACGAACCGTCGCTGCCCGAGGTCCTCGCCGGCGATCTCCCGACGGCGTCCGGCTACGGCACCGTTCCCGCCGTGCCCGCGGCGGAGGCGCGCGAACTGCTGTCGACGGTGATCTCCGGGGCGGAGCGGATCACCGGTCAGCCGGTCGCGGTGCACTGTTGCGCCGAAAAGCCGCCGATCTCGCTGCTGCGCGCGGCGGGGGCGCAAGCGATCGCCTTCGATTTCACCCTGCTGAAAGGCGCTTCGCCCGCGCAGCTCGACGAGATCGGCGAGACGCTGGACTCCGGCACGACGCTGATGCTCGGACTCGTCCCCACGACCGACCCTGGCGTCCCGGTGGAGCTGCGCGACGTGGTCACGCCCGTGTTCAAACTCGTCGACCGGCTGGGCTTCCGCCGCGAGATCCTCGCCGAACGGGTCGTGCCGACCCCGGCGTGCGGTCTGGCCGGTGCCACCCCCGACTGGATGCGCCGCGCGCTCACGCTCAGCCGGGAGGCGGGCAAGGCTTTCACCGAACCGCCTGAAGGCTGGTGAGCGGCGCGGTAGCGTGCCCGTCATGCGTTTGTTCCGCCGTTCCCGTAAGACCGAGGACGTTCCCGACCCCCGCACCGCCTGGCCGGAGCAGCCGGTCCCCGAGGACGCGGCCGCCGCGGCGGAGAAGTTCTGGGAGGCATGGTTCGCGCTCCTGCCCGAGGTCAGCGCCGCGCTCGGCGATCGTGAACCGCATCGGGTGGAACACGACCTCTGCACCATCGTCGAGGCACTGCACCCCCGGCTGCACTTTTCCCTCGATCGTGGGCACCGGGCGATCTACTCGCTGGTGCTGACCGGCCAGGAGGATCCGGAACTGCGCCCGTACACCGACGCGTGGAAGGCCGCGGCGCCGCCGGAGGACGCCATCTGGGAGTACCACGACTCGGTGCCGCCGGTGCCCGATCCGAGTGAGGTCACCGTCAATCTCGGCGAGACCCGGATCGCGCTCGCCGACGTGCGGGTGACCGCGAAGGTGGACGAATCGGCCGGTCGGGTGGACGTGACCGTGTTCCATCCGCTGATCGACGAGCTCGCGCCGGAGACCCGGACGACCATGACCTTCCTGCCGCTGGACGCCACGCTGGGTGAGCGGGTCGCGGCCGAACGGCTGGGCAAGGTCGAGCTGGTGACCGAGGCCCAGGACGGGCAGCTGACCCTGCTGGAACTGCGCGAGGTGGTCGGCGGACTCGGTTCACCGGAGCCCGGAAATGTCGGTACCCCCGACTAGAGTCACCCCCGTGAGCAGCGAACTTCCCGAGAATCCCGAGCCCGCGCAGGACGTCACGGACGTACCGGCCGACGTCCGTGAAAGGCATGGCGAACTGGCGGAGGAGATCCGCGGTCACCAGTTCCGGTACTACGTGCTGGATTCACCGATCGTGTCCGACGGCCAGTTCGACGAGCTGCTCAACGAACTCCAGGCCATCGAAGACGAGCACCCCGGGCTGGTGACGCCGGAGTCGCCGACGCAGAACGTCGGCGGCACGTTCTCCACCGAGTTCGTCGCGTACGACCACCTGGAGCGCATGCTCAGCCTGGACAACGTCTTCGACACCGGCGAGTTCGAGGCCTGGGTCGAGCGGGTCCAGAAGGAGATCGGCGCGACGAAGTACCTCGCCGAGCTGAAGATCGACGGGCTCGCGATCAACCTGCTGTACGAGAACGGCCGGCTGACCCGGGCGCTGACCAGGGGCGACGGCCGCACCGGCGAGGACGTCACGCTCAACGTCCGCACGCTGGAGCAGGTGCCCGAGCGGCTGACGGGGACGGACGAGTTCCCGGTGCCCGCGCTGGTCGAGGTCCGCGGCGAGGTGTACTTCCGCGTCGAGGACTTCCTGGCGCTGAACGCCAAGATGGTCGAGGCGGGCAAGGATCCGTACGCGAACCCGCGCAACACCGCGGCCGGATCGCTGCGGCAGAAGGATCCCAAGATCACGAAGTCCCGCAACCTGCGGCTGATCTGCCACGGTCTCGGCAAACGCGAGGGCTTCGAACCGAAGCGCCAGTCCGAGGCGTACGACGCCCTGGCCGCGTGGGGCCTGCCGGTCTCGCCGCACAGCAAGGGGCTCGGTTCGGGCAAGGAACTGCTGGACCACATCGAATACTGGGGCGAGCACCGCCACGACGCCGAGCACGAGATCGACGGCGTCGTCATCAAGGTCGACGAGGTCGCGCTGCAGCGCCGTCTCGGCACGACCTCGCGGGCTCCGCGCTGGGCGATCGCCTACAAGTACCCGCCGGAAGAGGCGATCACCACCCTGCTGGACATCCAGGTCAACGTCGGGCGCACCGGGCGGGTCACCCCGTTCGCGGTGATGGAACCGGTGAAGGTGGCCGGGTCCACGGTGGCGATGGCGACGCTGCACAACCAGGAAGAGGTCAAACGCAAGGGCGTGCTGATCGGGGACAAGGTCGTCATCCGCAAGGCGGGCGACGTCATCCCCGAGGTGCTCGGCCCGGTCGCCGACGCGCGTACCGGTGAGGAGCGCGAGTTCGTGATGCCGTTGCGCTGCCCCAACTGTGACACCGAACTGGCGTATCAGAAGGAGGGCGACATCGACATCCGTTGCCCGAATTCGCGGTCCTGCCCGGCGCAGTTGCGTGAGCGGCTGTTCCATCTCGGCGGGCGGGGCGCGTTCGACATCGAGGTGCTCGGTTACGAGGCCGCGGTCGCGATCCTGGACGCCGGTGTCGTGCACGACGAGGGCGACATCTTCGACCTGGACGAGGAAAAACTGCTCCAGGTGGAGCTGTTCCGCACCAAGGCGGGTGAGCTGTCGGCCAACGGGCGCAAGCTGCTGGACAACCTGGAAACGGTGAAAGACCGTCCACTGTGGAAGGTCATCGTCGGCCTGTCGATCCGGCACGTCGGCCCGACGGCGGCGCAGGCGCTCGCGCGGGAATTCGGCTCGCTGGAACGGATCGAGAACGCGTCGGAGGAAGAGCTCTCCAGTGTCGACGGCGTCGGCCCGACCATCGCGCGCGCGGCGAAGGAATGGTTCGAGGTCGACTGGCACCGCGAGATCGTCGAGAAGTGGCGCGCGGCGGGTGTGCGGATGGAGGAGGAGCGCGACGAGTCCATCCCGCGCAACCTCGAAGGCCTGTCGATCGTCGTCACCGGTTCGCTGAACGACTACTCCCGCGACGAGGCCAAGGAATTCATCATGGCCCGCGGCGGGAAGGCGGCCGGTTCGGTGTCGAAGAAGACCGCGTTCGTCGTCGTCGGCGACGCTCCTGGCACGAAGTACGACAAGGCCGTCCAGCTGAAAGTGCCGGTACTCGACGAGAACGGGTTCCGCGTGCTGCTGGAGAGCGGCCCCGAGGCCGCGGCCGAGCTCGCGCTGCCGACCGAGGAGGGCGCCGGTGAGTGACCTGGAGATCCGGCCCGCCCGGCCCGGCGAGCTGACCGAGGTCGGGGAGCTCACGCTGGCCGCGTACTCCGCGGAGCGGACCCTTGTCGACGGTGCCGGCTACGCCACCGAACTGCTCGACGCCGCCCGGCGGGCGGAGCTGGCCGAGCTCCTGGTCGCGGTGGACGGGGACGGCGCACTGGCCGGCACGGTCACCATCGCCCTGCCGGGGACCGAGTTCGCCGAGCTGTCCCGCGAGGGCGAACTGGAGTTCCGCATGCTCGCCGTGCGGCCCTCGGCGGCCGGACGCGGCATCGGCGAGGCGCTGACCAGAGCGGTCATCGCGCGGGCACGGGAACTCGGCGTGGCGAGGGTGGTGCTGTGCAGCCTGGTCACGATGGAGCGGGCGCACCGGCTCTACGAGCGGCTCGGCTTCGTGCGGCTGCCCGAGCGGGACTGGGAGCCGCATCCCGGGGTGACCCTGATCGCCTACGGCCTGGAACTCACCTGACCCCCCCGCATTTAGTCCTCTGGATGCGGTAGTTCGTAACGCCGACTACCGCATCCAGAGGACGAAACGCGGAAGTCAGCTGTCCAGTACGACGGCGACGATGCCCGCGAAATGCGCCAGCCGCGCCACCTCGGCGGCCCGGAAGTTCGGCCCGCCCGGCCGGGCGACCAGCAGCGCCTTCCCAGGTTTCCCCAGCGGCGTCGCCGCGAGTTCGGTCCCCAGTTCCTTCCACGTCTCCGGCACCCAGGCCTCCTCGGCGTCGAGGATGGTGGCGCGTTCCAGCGGCAGCCACGGCAGGTCGGTGATCGGCGTCTCGGGTGCGGCGTTGGACGACGCGAGCCGGATCGCGCCGGTCTCGGCGTGTTCGACGACGACCGCCCAGCCCGCCCGGATGATCCGCGGTACCCCTTCGGCGAGGATCTCCAGCCCCGCGGCGGGCTTCGCGGCGATCTCCTCGACCAGTTCGAGTTCGCGGTGGGTGTCCAGGACCCCGGCGTACGGGCGGACGGCGTCGACCTCGACGCCGTCGACGCTTTCGGCGGCGGTGATGAGCGCGTCCGGCAGCCTGCCGGACGGGATTTCGACGACGAGGTCGTCGACGGCGATACCGCCGCCGCGTTCGACCACGTCCACGCTCAGGATGTCGGCGCCGACGGTGCCGAGCGCGGTGGCGACCGCGCCGAGGGTCCCCGGGGTGTCCGGTAATTGGACCCGGATCAGGAACGACACACGCGCCCCTCTCGCCTCAGGCGTCCCAGCCTCGCCGTGGAACGCGCTACGCCGGGCGCCGATTGTGACAGACCGGACGAGGTAATGGGGACCGACGTCCGGGGCGCGGGATAACGAACCAGGCACTCCTTACCCGACATGGGAGCGCAGGCCGCGGCATAACCCAGTCGAGTCCGCCGACGCCGCCACCATAGACTTGCAGCTTCCGACAGAACCCGCACAGCACACCCCGGGAGTCACCCGCGTGCCCAACATTTCCCGCGACGAGGTCGCACACCTCGCCAAGCTGGCCAGGCTTGCCGTCACCGAAGAGGAGCTGGACGTCTTCGCCGGGCAGCTCGACCAGATCCTGGACTCGGTGGCCAAGGTGAGCGAGGTCGCAGGCGAGGATGTCCCGCCCACGTCGCACGCCGTGCCGCTGACCAACGTGTTCCGTGAGGACACGGTCCGACCGGGGCTGACCCAGCAGCAGGCGCTGGCCGGTGCGCCGGCCAGCGAAGAGGGTCGTTTCCGGGTGCCGCGGATTCTGGGAGAAGAACAGTGACGGAGGCGAACATGCGCGACAATCGCGAAGCGGCGGATGATCGCCGACCGGGTGCGGGTGTCCCGCATGCCACGGCACTCATCAAGCTGACCGCCGCCGAGCTGGCGGAGAAGATCCAGTCCCGTGAGGTCTCGGCCGTCGAGGTCACGCAGGCCCACCTGGACCGGATCGCCGAGGTCGACGACCACATCCACGCGTTCCTGCACGTCGACACCGAGGGCGCGCTCGACGCGGCCCGCGCGGTGGACGCCGACGTCGCCGAGGGCAACGCGCCGAAGTCGGCGCTCGCCGGTGTCCCGCTGGCGCTCAAGGACGTGCTGACCACCAAGGGCATCCCGACCACGGTCGGTTCGAAGACCCTGGAGAACTGGATCCCGCCGTACGACGCCACCGTGACGCGCAAGCTGCGCGAGGCCGGTGTCGTGGTGCTCGGCAAGACCAACATGGACGAGTTCGCGATGGGCTCCTCCACGGAGAACTCCGCGTTCGGCCCGACGCACAACCCGTGGGACCACGCCCGCATCCCGGGTGGTTCCGGCGGTGGCTCCTCGGCGTCCATCGCGGCGTTCGAGGCCGCGATCGCGATCGGCACCGACACCGGTGGCTCGATCCGCCAGCCCGGCGCGGTCACCGGCACCGTCGGCGTGAAGCCGACGTACGGCGGCGTCTCCCGCTACGGTCTCGTCGCCTTCTCGTCGTCGCTCGACCAGGCCGGTCCCTGCGCGCGGACGGTGCTCGACGCCGCCCTGCTGCACGAGGTCATCGCCGGGTACGACCCGATGGACTCGACCTCGATCGACGCGCCGGTCCCGCCGGTGGTCGCCGCGGCCCGCCAGGGCCTGACCGGTGACCTCAAGGGCGTCCGGGTCGGCGTGGTGAAGGAGTTCGCCGGCGACGGCTACCAGCCGGGCGTGTTGCGGTCCTTCGAGGCCGCCGTCGAGCAGCTGCGCGCGCTCGGTGCCGAGGTCGTCGAGGTCTCGTGCCCGAACTTCACCTACGCGCTGCCCGCGTACTACCTGATCGCGCCGAGCGAGTGCTCGTCGAACCTCGCCCGGTTCGACGCCATGCGTTACGGCCTGCGCGTGTCCGACGACGGCGAGCACAGCGCAGAAGAGGTCATGTCGCTGACCCGCGAGAAGGGCTTCGGCCCCGAGGTCAAGCGCCGCATCATGCTCGGCACGTACGCGCTGTCCTCGGGCTACTACGACGCCTACTACGGCTCGGCGCAGAAGGTCCGCACGCTCATCACGCGCGACTTCGAAGCCGCCTACGAAAAGGTGGACGTGCTGGTCTCACCGACCACGCCGACCACCGCGTTCAAGATCGGCGAGCGTGTCGACGATCCGATGGCGATGTACCTGGCGGACCTCTGCACCATCCCGTCGAACCTCGCCGGCAACGCCGCGATGAGTGTCCCGAGTGGACTGTCGCACGAGGACGGCCTGCCGGTCGGCCTCCAGATCATGGCCCCCGCGATGGCCGACGACCGGCTGTACCGCGTCGGCGCCGCGTACGAGGTCGCACGCGACGCCGCCAACGGTGGCTCGCTGGTGCACGAGGTTCCGGAGCTGGGAGGAAAGAAGTGACCGCCGTGGTTGAGTTGATGGACTACGCCGACGTCGTCGAGCGGTTCGACCCGGTGCTGGGCCTCGAGGTGCACGTCGAGCTGAACACGAACACCAAGATGTTCTGCGGCTGCGCCAACGAGTTCGGCGGCGAGCCGAACACCAAGGTGTGCCCGACCTGTCTCGGGATGCCCGGTTCGCTGCCGGTCGTGAACGGCAAGGCGGTCGAGGGCGCGATCCGCATCGGCCTCGCGCTCAACTGCGAGATCGCCGAATGGTGCCGGTTCGCCCGGAAGAACTACTTCTACCCGGACATGCCGAAGAACTTCCAGACCTCGCAGTACGACGAGCCGATCGCCTTCAACGGCTACCTCGACGTGACGCTGGACGACGGCGAGGTCGTCCGCGTCGAGATCGAGCGCGCGCACATGGAGGAGGACACCGGCAAGTCGCTGCACGTCGGTGGCGCCACCGGGCGGATTCACGGCGCCGAGCACTCGCTGCTCGACTACAACCGCGCCGGCGTGCCGCTGATCGAGATCGTCACCAAGACGATCGAGCACACCGGCGGCCGCGCCCCCGAGGTCGCCCGCGCGTACGTGAGCGCCCTGCGGGATCTGCTGCGCGCGCTGGACGTCTCCGACGTCCGCATGGACCAGGGTTCCCTGCGCTGCGACGCGAACGTCTCGCTGATGGCCAAGGACGCGACCGAATTCGGCACGCGCACCGAGACCAAGAACGTCAACTCGCTGCGCAGCGTCGAGCGCGCCGTGCGCTACGAGATGACCCGCCAGGCGGCGATCCTCGCCGAGGGCGGCACGATCAAGCAGGAGACGCGGCACTTCCAGGAGGCCGACGGCACCACGTCGCCGGGCCGCACCAAGGA
This sequence comes from Amycolatopsis sp. TNS106, assembly GCF_019330265.1. NCBI lineage: Bacteria > Bacillati > Actinomycetota > Actinomycetes > Pseudonocardiales > Pseudonocardiaceae > Amycolatopsis > Amycolatopsis sp. TNS106. Next base: position 8,218,174 of record NZ_CP024972.1, read on the forward strand.
GACCGCCGAGGACTACCGGTACTTCCCGGAGCCCGACCTGGTCCCGATCGCGCCGTCGCGCGAATGGGTCGAGGAGCTGCGCAAGACGCTCCCGGAGATGCCGTCGGAACGCCGCAAGCGCATCCAGCGCGAGTGGAACCTGACCGACGAGGCGCTGCGCGACCTGCTCAACGTCGGCGCGGTCGATCTGGTCGCCGCCACCGTCGAGGCGGGCGCGACGCCGGACGAGGCCCGCAGCTGGTGGGTCAACACGCTGGCGCAGGAGGCCAACTCCCGCGAGATCGAACTGGCGGAGCTGGCGATCAGCCCGGCGCAGCTGGCCGAGGTCATCGCGCTGGTCAACGCCGGCGAGCTGACCAACAAGCTGGCCAAGGAGGTCGTGCAGGGCGTGCTCGCCGGCGAGGGTTCGCCGTCCGAGGTCGTCGAGAAGCGTGGCCTGAAGGTCGTCTCCGACGACTCCGCGCTCATCGCGGCGGTAGACGAGGCGCTGGCCGCGCAGCCCGACGTCGCCGAGAAGATCCGTGGCGGCAAGGTGGCCGCGGCCGGGGCGATCGTCGGTGCGGTCATGAAGGCCACCAAGGGCCAGGCCGACGCCAAGCGCGTGCGCGAACTGATCGTCGAGCGAGTCGGTGCCTGATCTCGCTCTGAAGAAGGTCACCTGGCGTGAGTGGCTCGGCCTCGCGGTCGGGCTGCTCGCGCTGGTGGCCTTGTTCCTGCCGTGGACGACGCTGACCGCCTCGCGCCCGGAAATCGAGGACGTGCTGACGACGTTGCCCGCCGACGACGTCACGCGCGACGCGTGGCACGCGGGTTTCCTCGCCTGGGCGCCGCTCTTCCTCCTGTTCCTGCCCGGAGTGGCGGTCGTGCTGTTCGGCCGCGTCGACGCCGTCCGCCGCGCGGGCCTGCCGCATCTGTGGCTTATGGCGGCCATCGGCGCGCTGCTGCTGATGGTGCTCGGCTGGACCACCCTCGACTGGCAGTTCGACGCCGACCAGCGCGGGATCTTCTCCGCCGCCGGGATCGGGATCGAGACCGGGCTCGGCCGCTACCTCGGCCTGCTCGCCGCGGTCGTCTCCGCGGTCGTCGCGTTCTTCGACGTCCGCCTGCTCCGCGCCGAGACCCGTACCCGGCGCCCCTGAGTTCTCCTTCGCGTTTAGTACTCGGGATGCGCGGGGATACAGTGAGAAAGCGCTTTCTTGAGGAGGTCGCCCAGTGTTCCCCCTGCCCGGAGGCATCGGTCTGTCCCATCTGTGCGCCTACGAATGGGAAGCCGAGGACGGGGTGTGCGGCGGCAGCCCGCATCTGCACCTCGCCTGCACCGAGGCCTATGTCGTCACCGGCGGGCGCGGCGCGGTGCAGACACTCGACCTCGGCGGCTACCGGGAGACCGAACTCGAACCCGGTGTCGTCGCATGGTTCGCGCCCGGCACTGTCCATCGGATGGTGCAGCGCGAAGACCTGCGGATCACCGTGCTCATGCAGAACAGCGGATTGCCCGAAGCGGGCGACGCCGTCTTCACGTTCCCGCCGCCGATCCTCGCCGACACGGCCGCGTACGCGGAGGCCGCCGCGATGCCGGAGGACGACGACGCGGCCCGCCGTCGTCGTGATCTCGCGATCGAGGGCTACCTCCCGATCCGGGACGCGCTCGTCGCGGGAGACCCCGGCCCCTTGAGGGACTTCCACCGCGCGGCCGTCGCGCTGGTCGCGCCGAAGGTCGACACCTGGATCCCCCGCTGGCGGGCCGGTGCGCTGGCCGCCGCCGAGCTGACCGGGGAACACCTGGAAGCGCTGGCGAACGGCGACGCGAGCCACCTCGAACGGTCCGGGGTCCGGGTCACCGGTCCGTCCGAAGTGGACGGTTACGGGATGTGCGGGCGGCGGACGGAATACCGCATGGGCTCCTGAGCCCGCTCAGTCCTTGCCGCCCCCGCCGGAGCTGGCCGACGGCGTGATGATGACGACGCGGTCGTCGCTCGAAACCGGGGTGCCGCCGTCCTTGTTGACCGTCCCGGCGAGCGCGACCTGCGGATTGACCATGCTCATCGCGGACAGCCTGCCGAAGGTCTTCGGCGGCTTGCCGACCTTGCCGTCCATGAAGACGTTCGGCTTGCCGGTCACCGCGCCGTCCGGGGTGACCGGCAGGTTCTGCAGGTTGCCCGCGATCGACGTCGTGATCGTGAGATAGCCGGTGGCGCCGACGAAATCCGCGCAGCCCGCCACGCCGGGCTTGTCGGTCCAGCTCCAGGCCGGGGTGGTCAGCGGCTGGCCGCCACGAAGCCGGTACAGGACGTCCTTGTCGGCCAGCCGGTCGGTCAGCCATACGCGGGAACCGGCCTGGTCGCGGCAGATCCCGCCGGGGGAGTGCACGCCGGTCGAGAAGACCGCCGAACCCGGGGTGGGGTTGCCCGCCGCCGGTTTGCCCGACGTGTCGACGCGCAGCACCTTGCCGGCCAGTGACGCCGGATCGGCCGCGAGCCCGGGGTTGCCCGCGTCGCCGGTGGCGACCAGGAGCGCGCCCTTGGCGTCGGTGCCGATCGCGCCGCGGTTGCCGGTGGCGCCCTTGGGGATGCCGGTCAGCACCGGTTTCGGTGCCTGGCCCTTCGCCAGCCGGACGACCCGGTTGTCGGTCGGGGTGGTGATGTACGCGAAGACGAGCTGGTCTTCGGCGAACCCGGGGGAGAGGGCCAGCGAGGTGAGGCCGCCGTCGCCGGAGCCGTCCACGGGGACGGTCGCCCAGTCGGCCGGGTCCTTCTCCGCCACGGCGAGCAGGATCCGGCCGCTCTTGCGTTCGCCCGCGAGCGCGCTGGGCGCGGTGCCGTCGCCGGGGATCGCGGCCACGGCGGCGACGGTGTCCAGACAGGTCGCGATGACGGCCTTGTCGAAGTCCTTGCAGCCCTGCGGCGGTGGGACCGGTGTCGGCGTCTGGTTCGGCCCGTTGCCCCGGCCGGGGCCGGGGTCACCCGCCGCACCGCCGGGCCCGACCTGCGGCGGGACCTCGGGGGACGGCGGGTTGACCGGGGTGAACTTCTGCCCGGCGGCGGTGTTGTCGAATTCGGCGCAGCCGGAGAGCATCAGCGCGCCGCAGGCCAGCATGGCCAGCGGCGCGGTCCATTTCCGCCGGTACCGGGTACGCACAGGGCAAGCCTAGGTGGGCGTACGTGAGCCACGGGTAAGAGCCTCTCGATACCGTGGCGATCATGACTGTGACCGTTCTCGTGCCCGACGAAGAGGGAGTGGCCGCGCTTTCGGAGATCGAGGGCGTGCGTCCGGTGGTGTACCGCCGCGGGGAGCCGGTGCCTGCCGAAGCAGCCGAGGCCGAGGTCCTCGTGACCGGTGACGGGCCCAGCGAGGAACTCTGGCGCGAAGTGCCGAACATCAAACTCGTGCAGCTGCTGGCGGCGGGCGCCGAGGACTGGGTCGGCAAGATGCCGGACGGCGTCCTCCTCTCGACCTGCCGCGGCGCGCACGGCGGAAGCTCGGCCGAGTGGGTCGTGGCGGTACTGCTGGCGATCTACCGCGGTCTCGACGGTTTCGCCGAAGGACTGCGGCGGAAGCACTGGGAACGCCGGACCACCGACACCCTGCAGGGCAAGCGGGTCCTCGTCATCGGCGCGGGCGATCTCGGCAGGCATCTGCGCCGACGGCTGGAGACGTTCGACGTGCGCTGCACGATGGTGGGCGCGAGCGCTCGCGAGGGTGTCCACGGCGCGGACGAACTGCCCGCCCTGCTGCCCGACCACGACGTCACGGTGCTCATGGTTCCGCTCACGCCGCACACGCGCGGCATGGTCGACGCGGAGTTCCTGGCCGCGATGCCGGACGACGCGATCCTCGTGAACGTCTCGCGGGGCCCGGTCGTGGTCACCGACGCGCTCGTCGCGGAACTCGCGTCGGGACGGCTGCGCGCCGCGCTCGACGTGACCGACCCGGAGCCGCTGCCCGACGGACATCCGCTGTGGGATTGCCCGGGACTGCTGCTGACGCCGCACGTCGCGGGCTCGGTGAGCGGGAGACGGCAGCGCGCTTACGCGGTGGTGGTCCGGGAATTGAGCCACTATCTGGGTGGGGAGCTGCCGAAGAACCTGGTCCACGGCGAATACTGAGCATCGTGGCGAATCTTCATGTCGGTTGCGCGATGTGGACGCACAAGGCGTGGGCCGGGCGGTTCGTCCCGAAGTCGCTGCCCGCGGGGGAGCGCCTTCGGGCGTACGCCGGCTGGTGCAACGCGGTCGAGGGCAACACCACCTTCTACGCGACCCCCGCCCGGGACACCGTCGCGGCGTGGGCGCGGCAGACCGGTCCCGGCTTCCGGTTCGTGGTCAAGCTGCCCAAGGCCGTCACGCACGAGCGACGGCTCGCCGGTGTCGAGACCGAGATGCGGGCGTTCCTGGACGCGGTCGAACCGCTCGGCGACCGGGCGGTCCTGTGGACACAGCTGCCCGGCTCGTTCGGCCCGCCGGACGCCGACGCCCTCGGCCGCTTCCTGCGCCGCCTGCCCGCCGGGCTCCGGCGTGCCGTGGAGGTGCGTCATCCGGCGTTCTACACCGACACCCACGCCACGTCGCTGCTGGAGCGGACCCTCGCCGACGCGGACGCCGAGTGGGTGCCGTTCGACACCACGGTCTTCTTCGCCGGCCCGCCGGTCAGCGAGGCCGAACAGGACGCCTGGGTCAAGAAACCCCGGCTGCCACGGCGGACGCGGGCGCTGACCGACCGGCCGATCGTCCGCTACCTCGGCCGGGATTCCGCCGAGGAGACCGCGCGGGGATGGGAGCCCTGGACCGAGGTGGTCGCTGGATGGCTGCGGGACGGCCGGTCACCGACGGTCTTCGTGCACACCCCCGACAACGACGACGCCCCGGCGCTCGCCCGCCGGTTCCACGACGACGTGCGCTCCCTGGTGCCCGATCTCGTCCCGCTGCCCGAGCCCGAACCGGTCGAACCCGCGACGCTGTTCTGAGCCGGTCCGGCGGTTCGGTCGCCTGACGGGCGGCTTTCGCCTACCCTTCGCGCGTGAGCGATGACTACCAGACCAGCATGATCTCGGACGTGGCCGAACCCGACAACGGCCCGAGCCCGGTGGAGACCAGGGGCGGGATCGACCTCGGTCTGCTCGTCCTGCGAGTGGTGCTCGGCGTGACCATGGGCGCGCACGGGCTCCAGCATCTCTTCGGCGCTTTCGGCGGGCCGGGGGTCGGCGGCTTCGCCAAGGTGCTCGGCGGCTTCGGCTACACCAGCCAGACCACGCTGCTTTCGTGGATCACCGGGATCAGCGAGGTGGTCGGCGGCGCACTCGTGCTGGTGGGCCTGTTCACCCCGATCGGTGCCGCGGCGCTACTGGGGGTCTGCGCGAACATCGTCTACGTGAAGTTCAGCGGCGGGTTCTTCCAGAAGCAGGGGCAGGGTTTCGAGTTCGAACTCCTGCTCGCGGCGGCCTCGCTGACCGTGCTGCTCGCGGGCTCCGGGCGGATCGCGCTGGACGTCAACACGCCCTGGCGGAAGCGGCCGCTTTCGTTCGGCCTGATCGGGCTGCTGCTGTCGGCCGCGGCCTCGGTCGTGGTGATCGTCCTGTGCCGGTGAGACTCGTGAAGGCCCCCTTCCCTCGGCTCAGCCGAGGGAAGGGGGCCTTCACGCGCTTTGCGGTTACTTGTTCGGGTCCCGGACGGCGCCGGTGTCGGCCGACGTCGCCATCCGCGCGTAGGCCCGCAGCGCGGCGGTGACCTTCCGGTCCCGCGAGACCGGCTGCCACGGCCGCTCGCTCGCCTCCATCTTCGCCCGCCGCTCGGCCAGCACGTCCGCGTCGACGAGCAGTTCGAGACGGCGCTCGTGGACGTCGAGCAGGATCCGGTCGCCGTTCTGGACAAGGCCGATCGCCCCGCCCGCGGCGGCCTCGGGCGAGATGTGCCCGACCGAGATGCCCGACGAGCCGCCGGAGAACCGGCCGTCGGTGATCAGCGCGCACTTCTTGCCGAGCCCCGAGCCCTTGAGGAACGCCGTCGGGTGCAGCATCTCCTGCATACCGGGGCCGCCTGCCGGGCCTTCGTAGCGGATCACCAGCACCTCACCGGGCTGGATCTCCTTCTTGAGGATGGCCGAAACCGCCTCCTCCTGGCTTTCGAGGACCCGGGCCGGGCCCTCGAAGTGCCACAGTTCCTCGTCGATGCCCGCCGACTTGATGACGGCGCCGTTCTCGGCGAGGTTGCCGCGCAGGATCGCGAGCCCGCCGTCCTTGGTGTAGGCGTGCTCGACGTCGTGGATGCAGCCGTCGGCGGCGTCGGTGTCCAAAGAGGACCAGCGGTTCTCGGTGGAGAACGCCTCGGTGGTGCGGACCCCGCCCGGCGCCGCGTGGAACAGTTCGATCGCGCGCTCCGACGGTTCCTTCGCGCGGATGTCCCAAGTGGACAGCCACGACTCGAGATCCGGCGAATGCACGGAGTGGACGTCGGTGTTCAGCAGGCCGCCGCGGTACAGCTCGCCGAGGATGGCCGGGATGCCGCCGGCGCGGTGGACGTCCTCCATGTGGTAGTCCGAGTTCGGCGCGACCTTCGACAGGCACGGCACCCGGCGGCCGATGGCGTCGATGTCGTCGATGGTGAAGTCGACCTCGCCCTCCTGCGCGGCGGCGAGGATGTGCAGCACCGTGTTGGTCGAACCGCCCATCGCCATGTCGAGGGCCATCGCGTTTTCGAACGCCTTCTTCGTCGCGATCGAGCGCGGGAGCGCGGATTCGTCGTCCTGCTCGTACCAGCGCTTGCACAGTTCGACGACCGTGCGCCCGGCGTCCTCGAAGAGCGCCTTGCGGGCGGCGTGCGTGGCGAGGGTGGAACCGTTGCCCGGCAGGGAGAGCCCGAGCGCCTCGGTGAGGCAGTTCATCGAGTTCGCGGTGAACATGCCCGAGCACGAGCCGCAGGTCGGGCAGGCCGAACGCTCCACAATGGACAGGCCTTCTTCGTCGACCTCGCTGCTGGCCGACGCGGCGATGGCGGTGATCAGGTCGGTCGGCGCCTGCGCGACCCCGCCGACGACCACGGCCTTCCCGGCCTCCATCGGCCCGCCGGAGACGAACACCACCGGGATGTTCAGCCGCATGGCGGCGTTCAGCATGCCCGGGGTGATCTTGTCGCAGTTGGAGATGCAGACGAGGGCGTCGGCCTGGTGCGCGTTCACCATGTACTCGACGGAGTCGGCGATGATCTCGCGCGAGGGCAGCGAGTAGAGCATCCCGCTGTGCCCCATGGCGATTCCGTCGTCGACGGCGATCGTGTGGAACTCGCGGGCGACCCCGCCCGCCTCCTTCACCGCGCCGGCCACGATCTCGCCGAGATCCTTGAGGTGCACGTGCCCCGGCACGAACTGGGTGTAGGAGTTCGCGATGGCGACGATCGGCTTGCCGAAGTCGCTGTCGGTCATTCCGGTGGCGCGCCAGAGCGAGCGGGCGCCCGCCGCGTTGCGGCCGTGGGTGGTGGTCCGGGAACGGAGTTGAGGCACGGCTGACTCCAAGGTTCGGGATGGGGACCAGGGCGAACGAGCGCCAAACTGGTCCTACCAATCCTACTCCCCGGAATCGCCGCTCTTTTCCGGAGCCTTGGCCACGTCGTCGGTCAGCCCGGAGGGATCGGCCATGCGGCCCGCGCTGACCAGCGAAATCACCGGCAGATGACGGGTGCGCACGGCGGGAAGAGGGACCTTGGTCTCGTCCTTCAGCACCGCCTGCACCTTCGCCTTGTCGGTGATGGCGAGGCCCTTGAGCGAGGTCCACGGCAGGTCACGCCGCCCGAACATCGTGCGGACCTCCAGTCCCTCGGCCGTCGCCGTCGTGCGGGTCCGGATGACGAACACCGCGAGCGCGATCGGGAAGATGTAGAGCCACTGGAGATAAGGCACATCGCCGAACGCGACAGGCGTCACACAGACGACGAGGAAAGCGATCGCCAGCAACGCCGTGTTCGGGATCTTGAAGACGGCTTTGGGAGCCTCGTTCGCCTGTTCCTGCTGCTTTTCTTCTGCCACGTCAAAGATGGTGCACCGCCGCCTCGAAGGCCCCGAACGCGGGTCGCGCGACGCACCGATGGTGTCCAGCATGCGGAATCGCCGTCCCGCAGAGTTGACACTCTTGACGGCGACCGGCTAGCTTCACTCTCGTGACAACGCAGACCGGCCTCGTACTTCCCAAGCGCGTCGACGCTTAGGGAAGTCTCCGCTGCGTCGACGCGCGACCCTCGTGCGACCACTCCGGTCGGCGGGGGTTTTTTGTTGCCTGGAACAATTTCACTTGCCCGACCAGCCAATGAATACCCGAACGAGTGACTAGACAAGACGAGGCAAACAGCGATGACTAGTGCCACCTCGCGAGCTGAAGCGAACTCCGGTACCTCCGGTGCCCGACCCAAGCCGGCGCCGCCCGCCGGGACCCCGGTGCGGGTCACGGGCGCGCAGTCGCTCGTCCGCTCGCTCGAGTCGGTGGGCGCGGAAGTCGTGTTCGGTATTCCGGGCGGCACCATTCTCCCGGCGTACGACCCGCTGCTCGACTCGACGAAGGTCCGCCACGTCCTGGTCCGCCACGAACAGGGCGCCGGCCACGCCGCCACCGGGTACGCGCAGGCGACCGGCAAGGTCGGCGTGTGCATGGCCACCTCGGGTCCCGGCGCGACCAACCTGGTCACCCCGCTGGCCGACGCGAACATGGACTCGGTCCCGGTCGTGGCCATCACCGGACAGCAGTCCCGCGCGCTGATCGGCACGGACGCCTTCCAGGAAGCCGACATCTGCGGCATCACGATGCCGATCACCAAGCACAACTTCCTGGTCACCGACCCGGCCGACATCCCGCGCACCATCGCGGAGGCCTTCCACCTCGCCTCGACCGGCCGCCCCGGCCCGGTCCTGGTGGACATCCCCAAGGACGTCCTGCAGGAGATGACCTCCTTCTCCTGGCCGACGGAGCTGCGGCTGCCCGGCTACCGGCCGACGCTGCGCCCGCACGGCAAGCAGGTCCGCGAGGCCGCCCGGCTGATCAGCAAGTCGCGTCGCCCGGTCCTCTACGTCGGCGGTGGCGTGATCAAGGCCGACGCCTCGCGCCAGCTGATGGAACTGGCCGAGCTGACCGGGATCCCCGTCGTCACCACGCTGATGGCGCGCGGCGCGTTCCCCGACTCGCACCCGCAGCACCTCGGCATGCCGGGTATGCACGGTTCGGTCGCCGCGGTCGCCGCGATGCAGCGGGCGGATCTGCTGATCGCCCTCGGCGCCCGCTTCGACGACCGCGTCACCGGGCAGCTGTCCTCGTTCGCGCCGGACGCCGCCATCGTGCACGCCGACATCGATCCGGCCGAGATCTCCAAGAACCGCAAGGCGGACGTGCCGATCGTCGGCGACTGCGCGGAGATCATCACCGAGCTGATCGAGGCCGTCCGCGCCGAGACCGACAAGTCCGCGAAGCCGGACCTGAAGGACTGGTGGACCCAGGCGAGCGCTTGGCGTGACGACTACCCGGCCGGTTACGAGTGGCCCGACGACGGGACGCTTTCCCCGCAATACGTCATCGAGCGCATCGGTTCGCTCGTCGGCCCGGACGCCGTCTACACCGCGGGCGTCGGCCAGCACCAGATGTGGGCCGCGCAGTTCGTGAAGTACGAGAACCCGCGCACCTGGATCAACTCCGGCGGCCTCGGCACGATGGGCTTCGCCGTCCCCGCCGCGATGGGTGCCAAGTTCGGCGTGCCGGACAAGCAGGTCTGGGCCATCGACGGTGACGGCTGTTTCCAGATGACCAACCAGGAACTGGCCACCTGCGCCATCGAAGGCGCGCCGATCAAGGTCGCCGTCATCAACAACGGCAACCTCGGCATGGTCCGCCAGTGGCAGAACCTCTTCTACTCCGAGCGGTACTCCAACACCGATCTCGGTACCCACAAGCACCGCATCCCCGACTTCACCCTGCTGGCGGAGGCGCTCGGCTGCGCCGGGCTCCGTTGCGAGACCAAGGAAGACGTCGACGCCACCATCCGGCGTGCCATGGAGATCAACGACCGCCCCGTCGTGATCGATTTCGTGGTGGGGAAGGATGCCCAGGTGTGGCCCATGGTGGCCGCGGGCACCGGTAACGACGAAATCATGGCCGTGCGCGGGATCCGCCCGCTCTTCGACGACGACGAAGTCGCCGCCGAGGCGGAGCTGAACGCCGCCACAGAAGGAGACGCCCGATGAGCGTGCACACCCTGAGCGTTCTGGTCGAGAACAAGCCCGGTGTCCTCGCGCGGGTTTCCGGACTGTTCTCCCGGCGTGGTTTCAACATCGAATCCCTCGCCGTCGGACCCACGGAGAATCCCGAGGTGTCCCGGATGACGATCGTGGTCGCCGTTGAGGAGCTACCGCTCGAACAGGTGACCAAACAGCTCAACAAGCTGGTCAACGTCATCAAGATCGTGGAATTGGAAAAGTCCACAGCCGTGCAGCGTGAACTGCTGCTCGTGAAGGTCCGGGCCGACAACACCGTGCGCAGCCAGGTCCTCGAAACGGTGCAGCTCTTCCGCGCGAAGGTGGTGGACGTGTCGCCGGAGGCGCTCACCGTCGAAGCCACCGGGACGTCGGACAAGATCGGTGCCCTGCTGCGGATGCTGGAGCCCTATGGCATCCGCGAACTGGTCCAGTCCGGAATGGTCGCGGTCGGCCGGGGCGCCCGGTCCATCACCGCCACCTCCGCTCGATAACTTTTGTAAGTCAGGAAAGGAAGTAGTACCCCTCATGGCAGTGGAAATCTTTTACGACGACGACGCGGACCTTTCGATCATCCAGGGTCGCAAGGTCGCCGTGATCGGCTACGGCAGCCAGGGTCACGCGCACTCGCTGAGCCTGCGCGACTCCGGCGTCGATGTCCGCATCGGTCTGCCCGAGGGCTCGAAGTCGCGGGCCAAGGCCGAGGAGCAGGGTCTCCGCGTGCTCACCCCGGCCGAGGCGAGCGCCGAAGCCGACCTGATCATGATCCTCGCGCCGGACACGAAGCAGCGCTTCATCTACGAGCAGGACATCGCGCCGAACCTCAAGGACGGCGACGCGCTGTTCTTCGGCCACGGCTTCAACATCCGCTACGACCTGATCAAGCCGCCGTCGAACGTCGACGTCGCCATGGTCGCGCCGAAGGGCCCGGGCCACCTGGTCCGCCGCCAGTTCGTCGACGGCAAGGGCGTCCCGGCGCTCATCGCGGTCGAGCAGGACGCCTCCGGCAACGCGCAGGCGCTCGCGCTCTCCTACGCGGCCGCCATCGGTGGCGCCCGCGCCGGTGTCATCAAGACGACCTTCACCGAGGAGACCGAGACTGACCTCTTCGGCGAGCAGGCCGTCCTCTGCGGTGGCGCCTCCGCGCTGGTGCAGACCGGTTTCGAGGTGCTCACCGAGGCCGGCTACGCCCCGGAGATCGCCTACTTCGAGGTGCTGCACGAGCTGAAGCTGATCGTCGACCTCATGTACGAGGGCGGCATCGCCCGTCAGCGCTACTCGATCTCCGACACCGCCGAGTACGGCGACCTGACCCGCGGCCCGCGCGTCATCTCGCCGGCGGTCAAGGAAGAGATGAAGAAGATCCTCGGCGAGATCCAGGACGGCACGTTCGCCCGCGAATGGGTCGCCGAGGACGAGGCCGGACGGCCGAACTTCACCAAGCTCGAGGAGCAGGGCAACCAGCACCCGATCGAGGAGACCGGCAAGAAGCTGCGCGACCTGATGTCGTGGGTGGACCGGCCGATCACCGAGACCGCCTAGTTGTCACCACGAAGGGGCCCTTCAGCGCGAAGGGCCCCTTCGTTTTGCGTATCGGAAAGCGATAGCGTTGGCACCATGAGTGAGCAGCCGGTGGACGACAAGGCCCACGTCAGGCCCGATCTGGACCTGAGCGACGCGGTGTGGATCCGGGCGGAACCGGAAGGCGCGAACCTCGCGGACCGCGCCGAGTACGCGCTGGTCCCGCACACCGACGGCCTCACCTATACCGCGATGCGCCAGGCGTCGGATCCCGACGGTCATATCCTCGTGTTCACCCCGACGGAATGGGACGCCTTCGTGAAAGGGGTGCGGGACGGCGAATTCGACCTTCCCGCCTGAACCCGGATCAGTAGGGCAGGACGTACGCGTGGCTCATGTCGGAGTCGTGCGTGGTGGTCGAGCCTTCCGAATCGGTGAGTCCGGTGGCCGTTCCCTGGATGCCGGCGGCCTCGCCGCCCAGCCACTCGGCCTTGACGTAGGCGTTGAACCGGGGGACGCAGCCCGGCGCCTTGCTCACGGCGAAGTCCGCTTTGTTGAGTGGCACGTACTTGTGGTGCACCCAGTACGGCACCTCATGCGTGACCTGGATGCTGCTGTCGGTCTTGCAGAGTGTGCCGTCCGCCTTCCACTGGTTGACGAAAAGCGTGAACTTCACCTGCGTGGACTTGTATTCGTCACAGGTGATGCCCCGTAGGCAGACCTGCAGCTCGACGTCGCCCACCACGTTGAGGCCCTGCACGGTCGAGGGGAGGGTGAAGTGGTCGAGCTTGGGCTCCCACACCTTCGGGGAATTGGTGTGGAGATCAAGGATCGGCGTGCTCACGCTGGACTGCACCGGTTGCCCGTCGGTGGCGTTGATGACCGAGGTGTCGGCGAACGTGAGGTACCCGCTGACCAAGCGGTAGGTGGCGTCACTGGTCGAGCTGAGCGAGTTGCCCCGCACGTTCGCGGTGCAGGTGACCTTGCCCTCGACGCCGGGGTGGACGAGGAAGCGGGTGTAGAGCGTCACGTCCTGGTTCGGGGAGCCAGAGTTCGTGTCGTAGACGTTCTGCCCGATCACCATGTTCTTGCTCCAGCCGCCCGGGCCCTGGCAGACGATTTCGTTGTCGAAGAGGCTGCGGATGGTGGCGCCGTTGACCCGCATCTTCGAGACCACGTATGCGGTCTGCGTGGCGGTCATGTCCAGCGAAATGGTGCCTACGGGAGTGACGCTGTGCACGACGGGCCGGACCTGCTTGGGCACCGAGATCGTTTGCGGGGTGAAGGTGACGAATGTCGCCGCTTGCGCGGGGGTGGCGGCCAGCAGACAGGCGATCAGTGCGAAAACCGCTGTCGTGGCCAAGGAACGGATGTTCAAAGGAACCCTCCTTGTCGGTGCTTCTCGGTGTGGATCCGATCGGTCAGTTGTCCGGCGGCGTTCCCACGGAAGGACCGGCGCAAGTGCTCGTGGTGCGGAAGCAGGTGAAGTATTCGAGGCCTTGGGCGGGGTTCTCGGTGGTCATCCAGACATAGACCTTGTTGGCCCCGCCGTCGACGTCCGCGCTGACGGTCAGGTGTGCCGGTCCGGATCTGTCACACCAGGTGCTGGAACTCTGCCAGCCCAGCCAGGTGCTGCCCGCCCTGGCTTCCGCGTAGATCCGACGGCAACCGGAGGCCTTGAACGCTCCGTCGACACCGACCGACCGGTTGTACCAGGTGACCGTGCCGATGTAGTAGCTCGCGCCGACCTCGATCCGGAACTTGCTGGTGGGGTAGCCGGCGGCAGTGGCGGGTGTCGCCGCGAAGACCATCCCGCCCGCCGACGCGACCGCGGCGACGGCGGCACCGACCTTCCTCATACGGCTCTTCGCTTTCGTCGATCTCGCCATGACGATCACTCCCAGGTTCGTTTTGTTCGGCGACACCACTCAACCCCGCGTGGGCCTCGCACCGGAAAGGATTCGAGCCCGTTCAAATCCGTCGCGAAGACTGCTACCGTCGACGTGGTGCTCACGTTGCGTGTCGACGCCGACACGGTGTCCAGGACGCGGTTTTCCCCTTCCCCCGCAGCGGAATCCCTGGCGTGGCTGAAACTCGCCGCCGCCTCGGGGCGGCACCCGGTGTTCGGCGACCCCGGACCACTCGCCCGCGCGTCACTCGCCCATCCGGACGTCGCCCTGCTCGCGGACCTGTTGCCGCGCGACGGCGACACCTACACGCCAGATCTGCTCACCCCGCAGCCGGGCACGGACACGCAGTGCCGCGACCTGCTCGACGAACAGATCGCCCAGATCGAGGCGGCCGCGCAGGACGACCTCGAAAGCCAGGTCTTCCACTACACCCGGACCCACTGGAGCAGGCCACTGGACACCGAGACCCGCCGGGTCGCCGAATCGGGACGGATGCAGCGACGTCTCGCCAACGGCCTCGCCCGGTTCTGGCGGGACACCCTCGCCGACGGTTGGCCCGACCTGCGCTCGATCCTTGATCAGGACATCGCCCATCGCGCGACGGGCATCGCCACCCACGGCATCGGCCGGACGCTCGGAACGCTCCACCCCGACATCGCCTGGTCCGGCGACGCGGTCACCATCGAGAAGACGTGGGACGGCGAGGTCGACGGCGTCGGCAGGGACCTGGTCCTCGCCCCCGGAGTGCTCAACTGGCCCGACGTCATCATCCAGGTCGACACCCCCGGCCAGCTCGTCCTCTACTACCCCGCCCAGCGGGTCGGAACCGGCCGGGACCGCAGGTCCGGAAACCTCGCTCAAGTGGTCGGCAACGCCCGAGCGGCCATACTGGCGGACCTCGAAACCGCCCGGTCCACGGCGGAACTCGCCGCCCGGCTGGGATACAGCTCCGGCACCGTCTCCTACCACCTCGGCGCGCTGCACCGCGCACGTCTCGTCACCAAGGTGAGAGACGGGCGCTACGTGCTGTATCAGCGGACCGCGCGGGCGGCAGGCCTGCTGGAAGCCCGCGATTAGCCTGTCGGCCCGAGATGTCCACAGCCGACGACCGTCGACTGTGGACATTCGGACGAGCCCCGTGGCCTCGGCCCCAGATCAGTCCGGGTAGTCCACGCTCATTCCTCGCAGATTCGTGGTGTCCTGGGGACAGTTCACCTTCGATTCCTCGTTCTTGTTCGCCCACGGGCCGAAATACCACCGGTAGGTGGGTTGGGTATACGTGCGGCATTCCGCCGCGGCTCGATGTGCGCGTTGGGTGCATTTCGACGAAACCGCCCACGTGCCTGTGCTCCGCCACACCTTGCAGTCGGGCGGGATGGCCTGGGTCGACGCGGATACGGCCGGTGCCATCGACACCAGCGAGCCCGCGGCGATCGCCATCACCGCCGCCGCGAACCCTCCGCGCGCTTTCGACCGGATGCTCGTCATCAGTCCTCCCTCAGGGTGGCGAGATCCGGCGGATCCGAACTCGCCGTCGGGTTCACGCACTCGCCGACGAGGTCGTTGCCATCCGGCAGGCACGATCACCCGGATGGCGCTGATCAGCCCTTCGCGTGCACGCAGAGGAACCATCCCCGGGTCACTTGTCCCGTGAATCAGGACATCCGACCTGTCCGAGCGCGTTCAGTCCGCCGCCGAAGTTCTTGCGGAGGGTTTCGCGGCATCCTGCCCGGCGGACTCCGCCTGGTCAGTCCGCGACGGACAGCACGACCTTTCCCGTGGTCTTCCCGGCGGCCACGAGTTCTTGCGCCTTCGCGGCCTCTGCCAGCGGGAGCACCGTGTCGATCGTCGGCTTGAGGCGTCCGCTGCCGACGAGTCCGGCCAGCGCGAGCAGTCCGGTGCGATCCGGTTCGGCGAGGGTGAACCCGGCGGTGACTCCGGCGGCCTCGGCCAGTTCCGGCACGCGCTCGTCGTTCGTCCGGGTGAGCTGGACGAGCCTGCCGCCGCGGCGAAGCGTCTTGAGCGACCGCGGTCCGTACTCCTGGCCGATCGTGTCGAGGACGACGTCGACGTCGCGGACCTCCTCGGCGAAGTCCGTCGTGCGGTAGTCGATGAGCTCGTCCGCGCCGAGGCCGCGAAGGAATTCGTGCTTGGCCGCGCTGGCGGTCCCGATCACGTACGCGCCGCGCGCCTTGGCGATCTGCACCGCGAGATGCCCGACCCCACCCGCCGCCGCGTGGATCAGCACCCGTTGCCCCGGTTGAATGTTCGCCGTGTCGACGAGGCTCTGCCAGACGGTGAGCCCCGCGAGCGGCACCGCGGCCGCGTGCACGTGGTCCAAAGTGGACGGTTTGCGCGCGAAGTGACGGCTCGGCGCGGCGACGTACTCGGAGTACGCGCCGGCCTGGAACGGGAACGACGGCATGCCGAAGACCTCGTCACCGGGGGAGAACAGGGACGCGCCCGCGCCGACCTCCTCGACCACGCCGGAGACGTCCCAGCCGAGGATGAACGGCGGATCGCCCATCGGGCCGATGCCCCCGGTCTCGCGGGTCTTCCAGTCGACCGGGTTGACGCCGGCGGCGTGCACCCGGACCAGGATCTGGGTCGGACCGGGTACGGGCTTTTCGACCTCGACGAGTTCGAGGACTTCGGGGCCGCCGAGGCGGTTTTGGCTGATCGCTCGCATGGGGTCCATTGTTCGGCGAGCGTCGTACTTCCGGCGAGGTTCGGGCGGGCCAAGAGGCGTCAGGATCGGGACAGCCGTTCGTGCCGCTGGGGGCGACGGTCTCGGTTGCCGCGGGGGTTGCGAAAGCCACTTTCGCAACCTTCAACGTTGCGAAAGTGGCTTTCGCAACGCGTCGGCGGCAGGTGGTGGCGGCGGATCCCCCTGGATGTCCCGAAAGTGGCTTTCGCGACACTCGTGCGGGCGGGTGCCCACATGTCCGGCGCAAAGCTCAGGCGCCCCGCAGTACCGCCAAGATCTCCGTCTGCTCGAAATGCTCGGCCCACCTCAAGGCCGACGACGCGTACAGCGAATCCTCAAGGGAAGGATCGGCCCCCACCGCCAAGAGCGCCCGCACCGCTTCGACATGCCCTCCCTGCACGGCCAGGTGCAGCGCCGTGACGCCCTCCCCGTGGGAAAGCCCACCGAAGGTGCCCTGGCGGTTCACCGATGCGCCCAGTTCCGCCAAGGTCCCGATCACCGATGCCTTTCCCTGGGCGGCGGCCCAGGTCAGCGCCGTTCCCCGGTAGACGTCGGCGTCCACGACGGCGCCCCGCGCGACCAGGGTCCGTACGGCGTCGCACCGGTCGTTCCGGGCGGCCCACGAAAGCGCTTCGTCGACGACTTCGGCCGGGTCGTCGCTCGGCAGCCAGTCCGGGAAGCCGCTGTGCGGCCGGTGGAATTCGCGATGCGCGCCCGCCGCGGGGGAGAGTGTGCCGTCCGGCGCGAGCAACTCGTCGAGCAGGTCCGCCCGGCCGAGCCCGGCGGCGACGCGCAGGTTGCCGGGGGAGACGCTGCGCGAAGCCAGCAGTTCCGCCGCCTCACGGTGACCCCAGAACAGCGCGACCACCAGGGGTGTCCCACCGTCGCCCCGTGCCGGGACGTCGACCGGTGCGCCCGCGTCGAGCAGCATCGTGACCAGCAGCGGCAGCCCGGCGTACCCGGCCTGGTGCAACGCCGTCCAGCCGTGGACGTTGGCGGAAGCCGGATCGGCGCCGTGGTCGAGGAGGATCCGGCACAGCCGCTCGTCGCAGGTCGCGGCGGCCATGCCGAGCAGGTCGTTCCCGTTCTTCCCGTGTGCGTGGACGAGGGTGGGCAGGTCACCGATCAGGCGCGCGAGCCCGGCGAGGTCTCGCGCGTCGATCAGTTCCCGTGCCTTGTCGAAGGCGAGTTCAGCCGGTGACGTCACGCTCCCGCACGCTACCCCCGACCCCCGACAGAACCCGCCATTCCGCCAGCGGGATCCGGTCGTCCCCGGTCAGGACCTGCAGGCAGACGTGATCCGCGCCCGCGTCCAGCTGGGCCCGCACCCGAGCGTCGATCTCGTCCTCGCCGACGGCGACCAGCGCGTCCACGAGATGGTCGGAGCCGTGGTCCTCCTCGGTGAACCCGAACCGCCGCAGATTCGCCCGATGGTGGGCGGCCAGGCCCAGGTACGTCGACACGTGCCGCCGCGCGATCTCCCGGTCCGATCCGAGGACGACGGCCTGCTCGACGGCGAGGAAGGCCGAAGGTCCCAGGGCCTCCCGCGCCAGCGCGGTGTGCTCGACGGGGACGAAGTACGTATGCGCCCCGTCGGTGCGTTCCGCGGCCAAGGCGAGCATCTTCGGCCCCAAGGCGGCCAGCACTCGCCGCCGCGCGGAGTCCGGTGTGGACAGATCGGTCTTGTCCATTTCGTCGAGATAGGCGCGCATGCCCTCCAGTGGTTTCGCGCCCGGCAGATGACCGCCCAGCCCGAGGACGAACCTGCCCGGATAGGCCTCCGCGAGGGTCCGTTCGGCGGCGGCCGCGGCGACGGGCTCCCGGTGGGAGAACCGCGCGATACCGGTGGCGACGGTCAGCCGGGAGGTCGCCGCCAGCAGTAGCCCTGCCTGTGTGAACGCCTCCCGTCCGAGGTACTCCCCGAACCACAGCGTGTCGAAGCCGAGTTCCTCGACCTCCGCCGCTGCCTCGCGGACTTCGCCGATTTCCTTGCCGTCGAACGAAAACGTCCAGATCCCGACACTCATCGGGTCACCTCCGTCAGCGCCGGGGCGAGCCGTTCCAGCTGGTCCACCATGGACCGGAGATCGTCCCCGACGGGGTTGACGAGCACGGTGTCCGCGCCGGCGTCGACGAGTTCCTTGAGCCGCCCGGCGATCCGCTCCTCGTCGCCCCACGCGGTCAGGCCGTCCACGAGCCGATCGCTGACGTCGTCGATGTCGGCGTCGGTGTAGCCGAGCCGTTTCCAGCCCTTGAAGTAGTGCGGGACGCCGTACTGTTTCATCAGCCCGATATCCCGCGCCACGCTCTTCCGCGCCTGTTCGCGGTCGCCGAGCAGGACCGAATGGGTGGGGATGAGTAGTTTGTCCGCACCGAGGATTTCGCGGGAGTACGGCGTGTGCTCGAAGGGCTGGGCGAACGGGTGCGCGCCGTCCGTCAGTTCCCGCGCGAGTTCGAGCATCTTCGGCCCGACGGCGGCGAGGACGAGCGGGAACGGCACCGGCGAAGGGAATTCCTCGGCCGCCGCGGACATGGCCGTGAGGTAGTCGCGGGTCTGTTCGAGCGGCCGGTAGTCCGAGCCCGCCTTCGCCGCTTGATGCGAGTGCCCGATCCCGACGCCGAGAACGAAGCGGCCCGGGAAGGCCTGCGCGAGCGTTCGTCCGCCACTGTGTGCGGTGTACGCGGGCCGAGACCAGATGTTCGTGATCCCGGTGCCGACGACCACCCGTTCGGTGGCGGCCAGCGTGATGGCGCTGTATGCGAACAGTTCCCGGTTCCCCGGCCCTTCGCCGCCCCACACGGTGCGATAACCCAGCTCTTCGAGCCGCTGTACCGCTCGCCGTTCCTCGTCCGGTGTCGGCGTGAACATGCCGACCGGCAGCCAGACACCCACCGGGCCCAGCCGCTCCCGGGTTTCTTCGATCAACGTCATTCTCGTCTCCCCAGCTAACATGAGGCTGCCTCCGCTTACGTCGCCGACTATACGGAGGCTGCCTCCGATTTGTCGAGACTAGGCTCGGGAGCGCGATGGACACCGAGAAGAAGCCGCTGCGGGCGGACGCCCGGCGCAACTACGAGCGCCTCCTCGAAGAGGCGAGGCGTGCCTTCGCCGCGCACGGGGTCGAGGCGTCGCTGGAAGAGATCGCGCGCCGGGCCGGTGTCGGCATCGGAACGCTCTATCGGCATTTCCCGACGCGGGAGGCCCTTGTCGAGACGGTGCTTCGCGAAGGCTTCGACGCACAGGCCGCGGCCGCGCGTGAGCTCCTGGACTCCCCGGAGCCGCTGAACGCGCTGAAGGCCTGGCTCGCCGGGATGGGTGAACAGTCGGCGCGCTACCGCGGGCTGCCCGAACTGATGGTCGACGTCCTCAACGACGAGACCTCGCCGCTCTACGCGTCCTGTCACGCCATGCGGGACCAGGTGTCCCACCTGGTGGACAGAGCGAAGGCCGCGAATGAGCTCCGGGCGGACGTCACAGTGCCCGAAATCCTGGTGATGCTGCACGCGCTTTCCTGGGCCAGTGAACACCTTTCGGGTGACAAGGGCCTCGAACGCCTCCTCGACCTCGTTTTCGCGGGATTACGGGCGAGTTAACAATCCCCTGTCACCAGGGCTAAACTGCGGCGCAACCGGGCACAACGGCGTGACCGTCAACCGCTTCGAGGCACTTTTCCCCGCCGAGAAGCCAATCCACCCCGAGTCGCAGGCACAGACCAGATAGTGGGAGCCGTATCGTGACCAAGCCGAACAAGCCCGTCGTCCTCATCGCCGAGAAGCTCGCCCCCTCCGTGTTGAGCGTCTTCTCCGACGAGGTCGAGGTCCAGCATGTGGACGGCACGGACCGCCCCGCGCTGCTCGAGGCCGTGAAGACGGCGGACGCGCTGCTCGTGCGGTCCGCGACGAAGGTCGACGCCGAGGTCCTCGGCGCCACCACCTCGCTCAAGGTCGTCGCCCGCGCCGGCGTCGGGCTGGACAACGTCGAGGTCCCCGCCGCCACCGAACGCGGTGTCCTGGTGGTCAACGCGCCGACGTCGAACATCGTCTCCGCCGCCGAACACGCCGTCGCCCTGCTGCTCGCCGTCGCCCGCCGGGTCCCGGCCGCCGACCAGAGCCTCCAGGGTGGCGCGTGGAAGCGCAGCGCCTACTCCGGCGTCGAAATCCAGGGCAAGACCATCGGTGTGGTCGGCCTCGGCAAGATCGGCCAGCTGTTCGCGCAGCGGCTCGCCGCGTTCGACACCAAGCTCATCGCGTACGACCCCTACGTCTCGGCCGCCCGCGCCGCGCAGCTCGGTATCGAGCTGGTCACGCTGGACGAGCTGCTGGAGCGCGCCGACGCGATCTCCATCCACCTGCCGAAGACCCCGGAGACCAAGGGCCTGATCGGCGCCGAGGCGCTCAAGAAGACCAAGCAGGGCGTCATCATCGTCAACGCCGCACGCGGTGGCCTGATCGACGAGCAGGCCCTGGCGGACGCGGTCAGCTCCGGCCACGTCGGCGGCGCCGGTATCGACGTGTTCGTCACCGAGCCCACCACCGAGAGCCCGCTGTTCGGCCTGCCGAACGTCGTCGTCACCCCGCACCTGGGCGCCTCGACCGCCGAGGCGCAGGACCGCGCGGGCACCGACGTCGCGAAGTCCGTGCTGCTCGCGCTGCGCGGCGACTTCGTGCCGGACGCGGTGAACGTCGCGGGCGGCGGCACGGTCGGCGAGCACGTCCGGCCGTACCTCTCGCTCACCCAGAAGCTCGGCACCGTGCTGACCGCGCTGAACCCGAAGGCCCCGGCCTCGGTCACCGTCGTGGTCAAGGGCGAGCTGGCCGCCGAGGACGTCAGCGTCCTGCCGCTCGCGGCCGAGCGCGGCGTGTTCTCCGGCGTCGTCGAGGACCAGGTCACCTTCGTGAACGCGCCGCGCGTCGCCGAAGAGCTGGGCGTCCAGGTCGATCTGGTCACCGAGACCGAAAGCCCCAAGTTCCGCAGCCTGGTCACCGTCCGCGCGGTCCACGCCGACGGCTCGACCCTTTCGGTGTCCGGTTCGGTCACCGGAAAGGACGAGGTCGAGAAGCTGGTCGAGGTCAACGGCCGCCACTTCGACCTGCGCGCCGAGGGCAACGTGCTGCTGCTCGAGTACCCGGACCGCCCGGGCATCATGGGCCGCGTCGGCACGCTGCTCGGCGAGGCGGGCCTCAACATCGAGGCCGCGCAGATCAGCCAGACCACCGACGGCGCGGACGCGGTCATGCTGCTGCGCGTGGACCGTTCCGTCGACTCGCATCTGCTGGAGCCGATCGGCGCCACCGTCGGCGCGCACACGATTCGCGCCGTCAACTTCGGCTGACCTGCGAAGCGCGTGAAGGCCCCCTTCCCTCGGCTCAGCCGAGGGAAGGGGGCCTTCACGCGCATCCCCGCAATTGGTCGACTAACTGTGGTCGTTGTAGGTGCAGGGTTCGCGAACGCGAGCAAGATTCAATAACGGTGAAAATTGCCTACTGAAGTCGGGCGGATGGGCCGATAGGTTCTTCCGGCGAGGCCGAACCATCGCGTCGTCAAGGGCACGGCGCGGCGCCGGGGCTCACCGTCGGGGGTGTGTTCGAGCGGCAGGCAGGTTCCGAGTCCAGGCCTCGAGTGAGGGCACGTACTCATGAACAGATCCCGCGTACCCCGATGGGCGATCCGCTCGTCGGCCGCGGTCTTCGCCGCGTTGCTCGTGACGTCCGTGACCGGGGCGTCCGCTGCCGCGCAGGATGTCCCTCTCGCGGACGGCGTCACGCCGGCGAAGATCGACCGTAACGGATTCCAGGGGAAGGTCGAGCCGAAGCTCAAGGCCGCCCAAGGCAAGATCACCGCCTTCGTCGAGCTGGCCAAGCAGCCAGCCGTCGACGCCTTCAACGCCGAGCAGAACAAGGGTGCCGGCAAGGAGAAGGCCAAGAAGGCCGCGAAAGACGCCAAGGCCGACGCCGCCGCGACGGTGAACTCCGTCGTCGGGCAGCTCAAGGCCGCCGACGCCGGCACCCAGCTGGTCACGCAGACCGCCAACGCGGTCGCCGGCGCGGTCGTCACGGCCGACGCGGCGAAGATCCGCGAGCTGGCGAAGCGGCCGGACGTCGTTTCGGTCAAGAAGGTCGTGCCGAAGACCCGCACCAACTCCAGCGCGGTCCAGCTGACCAACACGCTCGCCTCCTGGCAGCAGACCGGCCGCTACGGCGACGGTATCCGCGTCGGCGTGATCGACGACGGCATCGACTACACCCACGCCACCTTCGGCGGTCCGGGCACGGCCGAGGCGTACAAGGCGATCAACCGCGACCAGGCCACCCCCGCCTTCCCGACCGACAAGGTCGTCGGCGGTATCGACCTGGTCGGCGACGCCTACGACTCGGGCAGCGACGACCCGGCCCTCAACACCCCGAAACCGGACCCCAACCCGATCTCCTGCGGCCACCACGGCACGCACGTCGCGGGCACGGTCGCCGGATTCGGTGTGGACGAAGCGGGCAAGACCTTCACCGGTGACTACAAGAAGCTGAACAAGAAGAAGATCGAGGCGATGCAGATCGGCCCGGGCACCGCGCCCAAGGCCCTGCTGTACGCGATCAAGGTCTTCGGCTGCGACGGCTCGACCAACGTCACCTCGCAGGCGCTCGACTGGTCGCTCGACCCGGACGGTGACGGCGACTTCACCGACCACCTCGACGTGGTCAACCTTTCCCTCGGCGGCGACTTCGCCACCCCGGACGACCCGGACTCGCTGTTCGTGCGCAAGATCGCCGCGAACAACGTCGTCCCGGTGTTCTCCGCGGGCAACGGCGGCGACCTCAACGACGTCGGCGGCGCGCCGGGCAACACGCCCGAGGCGCTGACCGTCGCCAGCAGCCGTGACGCGTCCGTCCTGCGCGACGCCGTCGAAGCCGTCGCTCCCGACGGCGTGAAGGGCGCGAAGACCGGCCAGTTCAGCCAGAACTACGCGACCTACGACACGCTCGACGTCACCGCGCCGGTGGTCACGCTGTCGGCCGACAACGCCGCCGGCTGCAAGCCGTACTCCGAAGCCGACAAGGCCAAGGCCGCGGGCAAGATCGTGTTCCTCGAATGGGACGACAACGACGCGACCCGTGCCTGCGGTTCGGGCGCCCGTTCGAACAACGCGCAGGCCGCCGGTGCCAAGGGCGCGCTGTTCTCGTCGACGCTGGAGCACTTCTCGGCCGGGATCGCGGGCAACGCGGCCCTGCCGACGTTCCAGCTGACCGGCAGCGCGACCGCCTCGATCCGTCCCGCGGTGACCGCGGGAACGCTGCAGGTCCGCATGACCGGCAAGGGCCGCGTGTCCGTGCCGACCACCGATCAGTCCATTGTGGACACCCCGAGCTCGTTCACCTCGCGTGGCGGGCGCGGTCCGGCCGTCAAGCCGGACGTCGCGGCGCCCGGTGACTCGATCGCGTCGGCGCTGAGCGGAAGCGGCGCCGGTCGCCTGGTCATCTCCGGGACGTCGATGGCGGCCCCGCACACCTCGGGGATCACCGCCCTGATCCGTCAGGCGCACCCGGACTGGTCGGTCGAAGAGGTCAAGGCCTCGGTCATCAACACCGCCGGCCACGACATCCGTGACGCGTCGGGCCGCACCTACGGGCCGCAGCGCGTCGGCAGCGGCCGGATCGACGCGAAGGCCGCGCTGGACAACCAGGTCCTGGCCTACGTCGTCGACAACCCCGGCTTCGTCTCGGTCAACTTCGGCGTCGTCGAAGCGGGCGGCCCGGTCACCCTGACCAAGACGGTCAAGGTGGTCAACAAGGGCATCAAGCCGGTCGAGTACTCGGTGGGCTACGAAGCCGTGAACGCGCTCCCCGGTGTCGAGTACACAGTGGACAAGCCGACCGTGAAGCTGAGCCCGCGCGGTGTCGCGCTGGTGAAGGTGAGCCTGAAGATCGCCGACCCCAAGGCGCTCCGGAAGGTCATGGACCCGACCATGGCGGCGACGCAGGTCGGCCTCGCCCGGCAGTTCGTGGCGGACGCCTCCGGCCGGATCGCGTTCACCCCGAAGAGCGGCACGACCGTTCCGCTGCGGCTTTCGGTGTACTCCGCGCCGAAGCCCGTTTCGTCCATCAACACCCCGGGCAACGTCAACTTCGGCGCCGGCCAGAACCAGGCCGTGCTGAACCTGACCGGCAAGGGCGTGGACCAGGGCACCGGCGCGCAGCGGTACCGCTCGCTGATCAGCGTGCTCGAACTGCAGGCGGAATCCCCGCAGCTGCCCGAGTGCGACGGCGACGTCACCACCGACTGCACCCTGAACCAGACCGCCAAGGGCGCCGACCTGCGCTACATCGGCGCCGCGTCGACGGCTCCGCTGGCCAAGGCGCAGGGTGAGCCGGAGAACGCGTTGCTGGCCTTCGGTCTCACCACCTGGAGCGACCTGGCCAACCTGGGCAGCAACACCTCGCCGTTCGTGGACATCGACACCACGGGCGACGGGCAGCCGGACTTCGAGACCTATGTGACCAAGGTGACGTCCACCGACGTCCTCGTCGCGGTCACCGTGGCGCTGAAGCCGGGCTTCCCGCAGGTGGACATCCAGCCGATCAACGGCCAGCTCGGCGACGTCGACACGAACGTGTACGACACCAACGCCGTCGTGCTGCCGGTGAGCATCGCCGCGCTGGGCATCGACCCGAACGCCGCGTCGCACAAGATCAGCTACACCGTCGGAACCTCCGGGTTCTACGCGGCGCCGGGTGCGGACTCGTCGACGATCGACTACGTCGGCACGCCGCTTTCGTTCGACGCCTTGGCTCCCGCGTACACCGTCCAGGGCGGCGGCGACTCCGCGCTGGGCTACGTCGCGAAGCCGGGCACGGCGCTGGTGGTCAACCGCAACGCGGCCGCGCAGGACACCGTGCTGGGCCTGCTGGCGATCGAGCACCACAACGCCTCGGGCAACCGGGCGAACGTGGTGAAGATCCAGACGAACGCCGGTGGCGGAAACTCCGGTGTCGACCGGCCGGGCAACGGCGGACGCCACACCGGACGTCAGCCGATCGGTGTGGGCTGACGCGGTAGTGCGGTAATCCGCGTTCGATGAGGTGAGGGACGCCCTGGCGGCATGCTTTCCGCCAGGGCGTCCCTTCTTGTTTCACTCTTTCGGCTGTCTCGCTCTGTGGGAGATTCCGGCATAAGGGTGGTGCGGCTACGGCTACCGGGCTACGGCCGGTAACCTTCCGCTGCTGGCGTTTTCTTGCGGATGGGCCATCCGGACTGCCGGTGGCCTGGTCTACGGAGGTGTGTGGATGCGGCTCGCGGTGATCCCAGGAGACGGGATCGGGCCCGAAGTGGTCTCCGAGGCGCTCAAGGTGCTCGGTGAGGTCGTACCGACGGCGGAGATCACGAACTACGACCTCGGCGCCGCCCGGTGGCACTCCACCGGTGAGCTGCTCCCGGAGTCGGTACTCGGTGAACTCCGTCAGCACGACGCGATCCTGCTGGGTGCGGTGGGCGACCCGACGGTGCCGAGCGGCATTCTGGAGCGTGGGCTGTTGCTGCGCCTCCGGTTCGAGCTCGACCACCACGTGAACCTGCGTCCCGCCCGGTTGTACCCGGGGGTGCGCGGACCGCTCGCCGAGGCGGGCGAGATCGACATGGTCGTCGTGCGTGAAGGCACCGAAGGCCCGTACGCGGGCAACGGTGGCCTGCTGCGCAAGGACACCGAGAACGAGATCGCGACGGAGGTCAGCGTCAACACGGCGTTCGGCGTCCGGCGTGTGGTGACCGACGCGTTCAACCGGGCCGAGGCGCGGCCCCGCAAGCACCTGACGCTCCTGCACAAGACGAACGTGCTGGAGTACGCGGGTTCGCTGTGGTCGCGGATCGTCGAAGAGGTCTCGCTGGAGCACCCGGAGGTGACCGTCGCGTACTCCCATGTGGACGCCGCGACCATCCACCTGGTGACCGACCCGTCCCGCTTCGACGTCGTGGTGACGGACAACCTGTTCGGCGACATCATCACCGACCTGGCGGCGGCCGTGACCGGCGGTATCGGGCTGGCGGCGAGCGGGAACCTCGACATCACCCGGCGGAACCCGAGCATGTTCGAGCCGGTGCACGGCAGCGCGCCGGACATCGCGGGCCAGGGTCTCGCCGACCCGACCGCCGCGGTGCTGTCGGTGTCGCTGCTGCTGGACCACTTGGGGCAGAAGGAAGCGGCGCGGCGGATCGAGGCCTCGGTGGCCTTCGACCTCGCGACCCGAGACCAGGCGTCGCCCGGTGCGACGCACGCGATCGGCGACCGGCTGGCGGCACTGGTGTCGTCGAACGTGCGCCCGGTCACTCAGTAGTAGCTTGGGCTGAAGGGGCCCTTCGCCGCATCTCACGCGGTGAAGGGCCCCTTCACTGCGTTCGGTCTCGGTTCGAAGTCCGTGAAGGCCTCCTTGAGGGACCCAGAGTCCCTCAAGGAGGCCTTCACGGACCGGTTCGGGGATCGATCGGCGGCTCCCAGTAAGTGGGAAGTCGCGCCCGGCTTGTGGACGCTCGCCGAGGCGTGTGCCATGATGCGTCCGTGACCTCCTGCACCATCATTATCGCCGAGCGCGCCGGATAACAGCTCCACAAGAGCCCCCGGCGCGCAACCTCTCGCACCCATGCGGGAGGTTTTTTTGTTGCCTGAACGCGTTTGCCACCACCATGAGGAGTTCCCCGTGACTCGCACGGAGCCCGCCGACACACCGCTCGGCGACGCCTTCCACCTCTACGACACGACGTTGCGCGACGGCGCGCAGCGTGAGGGGATCTCCTACTCCGTCACGGACAAGCTGGCGGTGGCGAGGCTGCTCGACGATCTCGGGGTCGGGTTCATCGAAGGCGGATGGCCGGGAGCGCTGCCCAAGGACACGGAATTCTTCGCCCGCGCGGCTTCGGGCGAACTGAAACTGCGCCACGCCGCGCTCGTCGCGTTCGGCGCGACGCGGAAGGCGGGTGCCAAGGCCGAGCAGGACCAGCAGGTGCGGGCGCTGCTCGATTCCCAGGCACCGGTGGTCACCCTGGTGGCCAAATCGGACTTACGCCACATCGAACGCGCACTGCGGGTCGACGTGGACGAGGCGTGCGAGATGGTGCGGGACACCGTCGCGTTCCTCGTCGGCGAAGGACGTCGCGTCTTTCTTGACGCGGAACACTTTTTCGACGGCTACGCGTTCTCCCCGGACACCGCGCTGAGGGTGCTCGACGCGGGAGTGAACGCGGGCGCCGACGTCGCCGTACTGTGCGACACCAACGGCGGCCAGTTGCCGCTCGGCCTCGCGGAAACCGTCCGCGAGGTCAAGGAAAGGACCGGATTCCGGCTCGGAATCCATTGCCAGGACGACACTTCCTGCGCGGTGGCGAATTCCGTCGCCGCCGTGCAGGCCGGCGTGACGCACGTCCAGTGCACCGCCAACGGTTACGGCGAACGGGCGGGTAACGCCGATCTGTTCGCCGTGACGGGAAATCTGGTGACCAAGCTCGGTATGGAGGTGCTCCCGACCGGAGGCGCCGCCGAGCTCACCCGGGTCTCCCATGCCCTTGCCGAAATCGCGAACATCGCTCCCTACACCCACCAGGCTTACGTAGGGGCGTCGGCCTTCGCCCACAAGGCGGGACTGCACGCGAGCGCGATCAAGGTGGATCCGTTGCTGTACAACCACATCGATCCAGCTTCGGTCGGCAATGACATGCGGGTACTGGTCACCGAGATGGCCGGCAGGGCCAGCCTGGAGCTCAAGGGACGTGAGCTCGGGGTCGACCTTGCCGGCCAGCCCGAGGCGCTGACGAGCGCCGTCCGGAAGGTGAAACGGCTCGAATCCGAAGGCTGGTCCTTCGAGGCCGCGGACGCTTCACTCGAACTGCTGCTGCGGCGGGAGGTCGACGGCCCGCAGAGCGACGTCCTCGACGAACCGCCGTTCGAACTCGAGTCGTATCGGGTCGTGCTGGACCACCGGTCCGACGGCGAGGTCGTGTCCGAGGCGACGGTGAAGGTGCACGTCGCCGGTCAGCGGGTCATCGCGACCGCCGAGGGCAACGGCCCCGTGCACGCGCTCGACGCCGCCCTGCGCGAGGCGCTCAGCCCGCATCTGTCCTGGTTGGACAGTGTGGAGCTGGCCGACTACAAGGTGCGGATCCTCCCCGGCCACCCGGGCACCGACGCCGTCACCCGTGTCCTGGTCGAGACCAGCGACGGCGAACGGGAATGGACCACCGTCGGCGTGCACGGCAACATCGTCGAAGCGAGCTGGCTCGCGTTGTGCGACGCGCTCGTGCACAAGTCCCTCAGGGAAGGCCCGGCGTGAGGAGTCGTACAGTGGGGGAGTGCGTCTAGCCCGAATTGCTCATCCCGGTGGTGTCGCGTTCGCTTCGATCGAAGGGGACGGCGACGACGCCCAGGTACTGGAAATCGCCGAGCACCCCTTCGGCAACCCCAACTTCACCGGCAAACGCTGGCCGCTCGCCGACGTCCGGCTGCTCGCGCCGATCCTGCCGTCGAAGGTGATCGCGGTCGGCCGGAACTACGCCAAGCATGCGGCCGAGTTCGGCAACGAGGTCCCGCAGGACCCGATGCTGTTCATCAAGCCGTCGACCACGGTGATCGGCCCGAACGCGCCCATCCGCCGTCCGCGTGGTGTCGGCCGCGTCGACTTCGAGGGTGAACTGGCGATCGTCATCGGCCAGCCGGTCAAGAACGTGCCCGCCGCCCGTGCGGCGAGCGCGATCCTCGGCTACACCGTGGCGAACGACGTCAGCGCGCGTGACCTGCAGAAGTCCGACGGCCAGTGGGGCCGGGCGAAGGGGTTCGACACCTTCTGCCCACTCGGCCCGTGGATCGAGACCTCGCTCGACGCGGCCGACCTCGCGCTCAAGTCCGAGGTGGACGGTGTCCTCAAGCAGGACGGCCGGACGTCGGACCTGGTGCACAAGATCCCCGAGCTGGTCGAGTTCGTGTCCGGCGTGATGACCCTGCTGCCCGGCGACGTCATCCTGACCGGCACGCCCGAAGGCGTCGGCCCGATCGAGGACGGCCAGTCGGTCTCGATCACGATCGAAGGCATCGGCACCCTGACGAACCCGGTTCAGGACATCTAGCGCGCTATGAACGGACCGTTCCTTGCAAAATTTGCAAGGAACGGCCCGTTCATAGCGTTCGGGACCGTCAGCTACCGGCCGGTTCCATCGCCCGCCGCGCGAAGGCCGGGGCGTGTTCGGGCCGCAGCCCCAGGCCCAGCAGCCGGGCCGGGACGTAGGACAGCACCGGGAACCGGCTGAACAGCTTCACCATCGGCGCGGGCGGGCCGTTGCGTTTGCCCGCCATCACCGGCCCCATGACGTTCTTGTGCAACATCCGTTGCAGCCCCTGCACCAGCATCGTGGGCGCGAGACGGCGCTTGCGGACCTTCGCCAGGTCCGCCATCGACGGCCTGCCCCGCCGCAGCGGCTCGGCGAGCAGGGTGGCGGCCGCGACCGCGTCCTGCACCGCGAGGTTGATGCCGACCCCGCCGACCGGCGACATCGCGTGCGCCGCGTCACCGATGCACAGCAGTCCGTCGACATGCCACTTCCGCAACAGGTTCATCTTGACGTCGAGGAACTTGACGTCGTCGGTCGTCTTCAGCTCGTCGACCCGGTCGGCCAGTTCGGGAAGGATCGCCGCCACGTTCTCGCGGAACGCCTCGATGCCGTTTTCGCGCAGATCCTGGCCCTTGGGGCTGAGATAGGCGATCTGGAAGTAGCCCTTGCGCGGCAGCGGCACGGCGAAGCGGCGGTCCCGCATCTTCGGGGTCAGCATGCCCTCGCGTTCGCCGTCGCGCCGCGAGATCCGGAACCACCACGCGTCGAACGGGATGGCGTACTCCTTCGTCGTCAGGCCGGCCTCACGGCGGGCCGGCGACCAGCGCCCGTCGGCGGCGATCACCAGGTCGGCGCGTAGTTCGCCGGTCTTCCCGTCGGCGTCCCGGTAGCGGACGCCGCTCACCCTGCCCTGTTCGAAGATTAGCCCGGTCATCTCCGTGCTCTGCCGCAGCGTGAACGTGGACTCCTTCGCGCCGGCGTCGGCGAGCAGGTCCAGGAAATCCCACTGCGGGACCATCGCGATGTACGGATGCGCGACCTTCAGCCGGGTCAGGTCGGCCAGGCGCATCATCGTGCCGTCCTCGGCCGGGAACCCGGCGTAGGAGATCTCGCTGTGCGGCAGGCTGAGGAACTTCTCCCCGAGGCCCAGCTCGTCGAGCAACGTCAACGTCGACGGGTGCACGGTGTCGCCGCGGAAGTCCCTCAGGAAGTCCTTGTGCTTTTCCAGCACGGTGACCTCGATCCCGGCCCTGGCCATCAGCAATCCGGCGACCATGCCCGCGGGGCCACCGCCGACGACCACGCAGTTCGTGCGTTCGCTCATCCGTCCCACCCCGTCAGACCTTATTCACCGCTTGTTGAATAAGCTCAGCATGCACCCGCCCGACCGGCGCGTCAAGCGCCATCCGGGCGGATACGCCGTTCGGGCCATGACCCGGGCCTCACCGGTCCGGGTGTCGGCGACGACTGTCCAAAAAGGACGCGAAGAGGGATGGGAAAGTCCCGGGAGGACGGCGACCGCGGAAATGCCCATGTGGACGGTCCGCGACTCGAAGCCGGGTAAGGATTTCGTTGTCGTCACAGGGTGTGCGCGCCGCGAATCGGCCAAGGCGCCGGACGCCGGTATTTCACCCACCCGCCCGCGCCGGCCGTTGTCCGGTAACCAAAACACGTCATCTCGCCAACTGGGAGTAGAGTGCCCGCGCCGGAACAGACCAGCCTTAATCACCTCATCGGCAGAGTCGCGATCGCGCTGAGTGCCCTAGCCTCACTTGGTGGATTTCGCTCTCGTGCCCCGGACCCCGTCACGAACCACGCCGGACGCTCCGGACGGAGCGCCGTGGGAGCCGCCGGAGTTACGGTTGGTGTGCCTCGACATCGATGACACATTGATCGACTGCACGGCGGCGATCCGGCTCAGTCTGCGCGCGCTCACCGGCCAGAACGACCTTTGGCCGCTGTGGGATCTCATCACCGAAGAGCATGTCGCGCTGGTGGTGGCGGGCGAAATCGATTACGCGTCCATGCATCACAAGCGTACTGAATGTTTCCTGGCCGAGATCGGCATTCTGGCCGACGAAGACCAGGTCAAGGGCTTCGAAAGACGCCGCCGTGAAATTCTCACCCGTTCGTGGCAATTGTTCGAAGATGTCGTCCCCTGTCTGGAATGGCTGAGAGCCGCAGGCGTCCTCGTCGCGGCCGTCACGAACGCCTCCGGCGCGCATCAGCGCAAGAAGATCGCCGACCTCGGGCTCTCCCGGTTCTTTGATCACGTGGCCATCGCCGGTGAACTGGGAGTAGCCAAACCGGACCCGGCGATGTTCCACTCGGTCTGCCTCGGCCTCGGCTGCGACCCCGCCCAGGCGGTCCACGTCGGGGACAAGCTCGACACCGACGCCATCGGCGCGCGCGACGCCGGCCTCGGCGCCGTCTGGCTCGATCGGGACGGCATCGCCGAGCGCGCCCCGGCGGGTGTGCACACCATCGCCGGCCTCGACGAGCTGCCTGAGCTGCTCGTTTCCGAGTTCGCGAAGCTCGGCGTCCCGGCCCAGCGCGCTACGGAGACCCCCGCTTTCACGGTGCGGAACGGCGTGCTCTAGTATTCTTTCTCGTGCGGCACCGAGCCGGTCAAGATCGGAACGGTACCTCACTGGGGTATGGTGTAATTGGCAGCACGACTGGTTCTGGTCCAGTTAGTCTAGGTTCGAGTCCTGGTACCCCAGCTGGAGAACTCTCCGGAGTGAAACACAGAGTGACCCCCCTGCGAAGGCGGGAAACCCGGTCTGGTAAGTTTCTCCACGGCAGCACAGCAGGTGAACAACTGAAAATCTCCTTCTGAAGGAGAAAGTTCCTAGCCCCCGTCGTCTAGCGGCCTAGGACGCCGGCCTCTCACGCCGGTAGCGTGGGTTCGAATCCCATCGGGGGTACTTCGCAAAAGCGTCGATCATTTCGGTCGGCGCTTTTTGCTGTTTCAGTAGCCAGACATCGTCTGTGATCTTTTCTCCTGCTTCCGCTATCGCGGGCACTTGATCCGCCGGCCGTTTGCCCCCGATCGTCACGACGTCGCCGAGGCCGTTCAATCGCACAGTGAGCTGTGACACCTCGAAGAGTGTCTGAAGCAGGGCCTGCGAAGCCCTGGCCGAGTTGACGCGCAAGTAGGGAACGGCGATGCCTTGTGCGTCCAGCTGAGCCACCTCGGCTTGGGATCGTCGGGTGCGCCGTCTTGAGCTTGCCGGAGCAGGGATTCCTGCTTGCGTTCGATCTCGACGAGCTGTCGTTGCAGTCGCTCTCGCTCCTTTGCCCGTGTTCGTGCGGCAGTGTCGTCCACAGTGGCCAGGTTGGCTTCCGGAATGGACGTACGGTCAGGACCGAAGAAGCGTCCGATGGCGTCGAGAAGATCGGCATGAGGGTCGGCGACGCCGGGATTGTTCTTCCTGGGTCACGCTGACCGACAATGGTGATGTCTTCGTCTTCCGCGCGGACGGCAAGCTCGAAAGCCAGTCCACTACAACGGATTCGCGCAAGCCTGCGGCGCTTCAGTACATTTACGACGGCGTGCCGTCCCGGTTGCGGAAGATCAAGGACCCGGCCTCGGGTCGATCGCATGTGTTGCACTACCGCCGTCCCGGCGACGGCTGCTATGGCGGTGTCACCCCTCCGTCCGGCGCGCAAGCCCTTCCGCCGTAGCAGATGCTGTGCCGAATCAGCTGTCGGGACGGAACCGAAACCCGCCTTCGGTATGTCGGAGGCAATCTGGGCCGGATCGAGGACCCAGGTTCCGGGATCACCGACTACGGCTGCAACACGGGACTTTCCGGGCGCTAGCGTGGGAAAGTCCCGTGCTGTCAGGGAAAGATGCACGTCTGGCGGCGATCCCTCTCCGCTGACCCCAGATACTGGTATAGACGCGTGTTCATCGGCGAAAGATCCGGAGATCGTGTTCCAGTTCCATCGGGCGGATCCGTCCTCGGTCACCACGCGCCTGCTGACGACCGGTCAGGGGCTGAGGAACTTGACGAGGAGCGGGTTCACCTGGGCTGGATCGTCTTCGTGCACATTGTGTCCGGCGCCTGGGATCACTTTCACCTCCGCGCCGGGGATGCGCTCACCGTACTCGCGGGCGTAGGACGCGGGTAGCCAGTGGTCGTCCTGCCCCCAGACGATGAGCGTGCTGGCGGATATCCGGCCCAGACCCTGGTCGAGAGGGGCGTAGTCCTGGCCGCGGGCGAGCTCGACGAAGGCTGCTCGTCGTTCGGGCCTGGACAGCCAGGCCCAGGTCTCGTCGATCACCTCAGCGGTCACCCGGTCCTGGTGGGCGAACGCGGAACGCAGACTTGTCTCGAAATCCGGGCGGCGCATCAGTTTCACCGCGACCTCGCCCACCACCGGCAGCTCGAAGGCGGCCGTCTGCGACGCCGGCTCCTTGTTCAGGCCAGGCGAGTCCATGAGCACCAGCTTGTCCACACGCTCGGGGTGACGCTCGACAAAGGACAGGCTCCACGCGCCGCCCCACGAATGCCCGACCAGCGAGGCCTTCTTCAGGCCCACCGCGTCCATGAACGTGCCGATGGTGTCCGCCATGGCGGGGATCGTGTACGAGAAGTCCTCCGCCACCTCGGTGTAGCCCTGGCTCGGCAGGTCGACGGCGTAGACCGTGTGGTTCTCGGCCAGCGCGGGGATGGTGTCCCGGTAGGAGTACCGCCACTGGGCCCCACCCGCGATCAGCACCACCGGCGCACCCTGTCCGGTCTTCGTGTAGTGGAAACGCGCCACGGGGCTGTCCGCGTACTGGGAGTGAACGCGGTCCAGGTACGGCGAGCGGTACCCCTCCACGGCGGGCGGCTGCCACACGTACGCGACGAGCAGGACCGCCGCCAGCAGCAGCGCGACCGTGCCCGCCAGCCAACGCGGCCAACGCCGCAGGCGGGCAGGCGGCTCGGCCGAAGCCTGCGGCGTCTCGTCAGGCCCGGCGATGATCTCCTTCGATGTCTTCACGCACACCAGGACGGGTAGGCGTCGCCCGGCGTGACAGGCGCGCCGGATGAGCTAGCTCACTGCGGCCGCAAGCAGCGGCGCAGGAAAGCGATCTGGTCGGTGAGGGCACGCTCCCGGGTGGCCGAGTCGGTGTAGAAGGTGAAATGTGTGCCCGGGTAGCTGCGCAGCTCTCCACGCGAGGCGCGCTCCGCCAGTGTTCTGGTCGTCTCGAGGGGCGTCTCGTGGTCGTCGGCCGCGACACAGACCAGCAGCGGCATGGTCAGGCGGGCGGCGGCCTCGTCGGGGTGGTAACGCATCATGCCCAGCAGAGCCCGTGGCGCGACGCTGTTGCGCCACAGGGAGGTCTCGCCTCCGCCGGTGAGTGTCCGGATGTGCTGCTCGGCTTCGGCCGTGGCCGCGACCGCGAGCTCGCCCGGCTGCCCCACCATGGGTATGTAGTACGGCCGCAGGCCGAGCTTGCCGCGCAGCGCGTCCCAGCCGATGGCCCCCAGCAGTCGTAGCGTCTGCCACGTCGAACGTCCCTCGACACGCTTGGGGAACCCGTTGAACGGGATCTGTGCCACCACCGCGACGATGTCCGGGTCGCCGGCGGCGACCGAGACGACGTGGGCACCACCGAGCGAGTTGCCCCACAGCATGACGGCGTCGGGGTCGATGTGGGCGTCGGCGCGGGCGAACCCGATGGCGGCCCGCAGGTCGTCCTGCTGACCGTCGATGTCCGCGAGCTGGCGCGGCTCGCCGACGCTCTCCCCGAAGCCGCGATAGTCGAACACGAGGGCCGCCATGCCGTCGGCGGCGAACCGCTCGGCGTGCGGGAACAGCCGGTCCATCGTCCCGCTGAACCCATGGCTCAGCACGACGCAAGGCAGCCGGCCGTCCGGTGCCGGTGGCAGGTAGAGGTATCCCGCACAGGTCGTGCCACGGGAATCGAAAGCGACCTTGATTCGCTTGCTCATGACCCTCCTTGGGACTTACCGTTGGTAAGTATCTTAGCCACGAATTGACCTCGGGTAAGCAGGAGTCACATGAGCCCAACCCCGCAGCGGATCCTGGCGGCCTCCCGCGCCCTGTTCGCCGCCCGCGGTTACCGCGCCACGTCCATGCAGGCCATCGCGGATCAGGTCGGCATCACCAAGGCGGCGCTCTACTACCATTTCGCGTCCAAGGACGAACTCCTCCGCCATCTCACGCTGCCGCTGCTGGACGAACTGGAGAACGTACTCGCCGAGGCCGAGTCGGCCGGCGACCCGGAAGCGGTGCGCTGGTGCGCCATCGAGGGCTACATCGACGTCTACCTGCATCACCGGGAAACGCTGCTGATGCTGGTCAGGGACATGACGCTGCTGGTCCAGGCGCCGGTGGCGGACCGGTTCCGCGCGGCCATGGCCCTGGCCAACGACCTGGTGTGCGGACCGGATCGCAGCCTGGAAGGGCGAGTACGCGCCGCGCAGGTGGTCGCGGGACTCAGCGATCCGGTCGTGCTCTTCATGAACGTGCCCCCCGAACGGCTCAAACTCCTCATCCTCGACGGCGCCCGTGCCCTGCTCACCCGTTCCGACCCGGCCCGGGAGGGAACGGCGGAGGAGTCTGCTCGCACCGGCCGGCACGCCGAGGTGACCAGCCGTCCACCCGCTCGCGGACGGCCACGAGGGCGAAGCGGAGGGCGGCCCGCCGCGTTGACCGGACCAGAGGCTGAGCAGGCACGCGCTCTGTACGCGGCAGGGCGTCCGGTGCCGGAGATAGCCGACCGGCTCAACGTCTCGCGAGCCACCGTCTATCGCTGTCTCAAAAACTAAGGAGAACTTTTGATTTTGAAATCAAAAGTCGGAAGCGCTGTCGGATCCTCGGATTTCGAGTAGAGGTGCGCGTGAACGTGCGCTTCACAGTTCGGCGCGCCGACTCGTCGAAGGAGGAGGAACCCGCCTGCACCGGGCAGGCCGAGGCCGACGGGACCGGTCGTGCCACAGCCGGCAGGTGGTGGCCAACGCCTGTTGACGTTGGCGAGCCGGATGTCCTAACCTATGCCAACAAGCGTTGGCCAACAAGTGTTGGCAATCACTGGGAGGTTCCGATGTCACCCACTGTCACCGCCGCCGATGTCCTGGTCGTCGGGGCCGGACCGACCGGACTTCTGCTGGCCGGGGATCTGGCCGAGGCGGGCCTTTCGGTCGTGCTCGTCGAGCGCCGCCCGCACCAGGTCAGCAACCTGTCCCGGGCGCTGGTCGTGCACGCCCGGGTGCTGGAGCAGTTCGATGCCCGCGGCATCGCCGAGGAGGTCGTGGCGAGCGGGCACCCGATCAGCCGGCTGGCGCTGTTCGAGGCGGCCCGGCTCAACCCTTCGCGGTTGCCGACCCGCTACCCGTTCGTCCTGTTCACTCCGCAGTACGAGGTGGAGAAGGTGCTGGAGCGCCGGGCCCTTGAGGCCGGAGTCGCCTTCGTGTACGAGACCAAGGTCGTCGCGGTGGAGCAGGACGCGAAAGGCGTGACGGCCCGCACCGAGGACGGGACCGGGCAGCCGGGCGGCACGTTCCGCGCGTCCTACCTCGTCGGCGCCGACGGGGTGCACAGCTCGATCCGGCCCGCGATCGGCCAGCCCTTCCCCGGTGACACGATCCTCAGCTCGCTGATCCTGGCCGACGTCAGGCTCGACAAGGCACCGGACCGGCCCTTCGTCGTGAACGCCGTCCAGGACGGGTTCGCACTGCTCACCGAGATGGGCGACGGCCTCTATCGCGTGACCGGCTGGAACCGTCATCACCAGCTTCCCGACGACGCGCCGCTGGAGGTGGACGAGGTCAAGGAGTTGCTCCAGATGAACTTCGGGACCGATTACGGGATCACCGAAATCCCGTGGATGTCGCGGTTCCACAGCGACGAGCGGCAGGCCCCGGCCTACCGGGTCGGGCGGGTGTTCCTCGCCGGTGACGCCGCGCACGTGCATTCCCCGGCGGGCGCCATGGGCATGAACACCGGCCTCCAGGACGCGGCCAACCTGAGCTGGAAGCTGGTGGCCGTGCTGCGTGACGGTGCCGACGACCGATTGCTGGACACCTATCAGGCCGAGCGGCACGCGGTCGGCAAGGTGGTGCTGCGGATGAGCGGGACGCTGGTGCGGGCCGCCCTGCTCCGCGGATGGATCGCCCGGCTGTTGCGGCGCGCGGCTGGAACGGTCGTCAGCAACTTCCGTCCGCTGGCCGACAAGGCGGCGTCCATGATCACCGGGATCGGCATCGCCTACAAGGCCCCGCGCGGCGCGCACAAGCTGACCGGACGGCGCGCCCCCGACGTCGACCTCCAAGAGGGACGGCTGAACGAGCTCCAGCGCGGCGGCAGGTTCGTGCTGATCACACCGGACGGTGCGGACGCGGACTTGCCCGGCCACGTCGTCCACGCGCACTGGACCGGTGACCGACGCACCACGGCCCTCGTCCGGCCCGACGGCTACTTCGCCTGGGCGACCGACCGCCCCGACGAGGAGAGCGTCCGAGCCGCCCTCACCGCCTGGGCGGGAACCACCTCCACATCAGCCTGAAGGGTCAGGGCTCGGGCGCGGTGAGTACCACGGACCGTGGAAACCGTCCCGCGGCCGGAGTCGTTGGTCCGCCACGCGCTGAGGCGCGCCCAGCTGTAGTCGACCACGACAAGTGTTGACGTCGTTTCCGATCACCATCCACATCGCCTGTCGCCTTCTCCGGCAGGCGGCATTCCATCCCCGGCACGATAGGAGCACGCAATGCAGTACCTCCTGGTCCGACAGCGGTTCACCGACTACGGCACCTGGCGCGCGGCGTTCGACAGCCTCGCCGACCTGAGGAGCGCCGCGGGGATGCGCACCGTCCTGGTCAGTACGAACGCCGAGGACCCCGGCGAGGCGGTTGTCCTGTTCGAGTGTGAGGACGCGCAGGCCATGCGAGTGCACGCCACCTCGGAGGCGCTCAGGGGCGCCCACGAACGCGGCGGCGTGGTGCCGGGATCCAACCACGCCACCGTCCTGCTCCCTCGCGACTGATCCCGCCGCCTGCTGAGCCCTCCCGGTCAGCGAGGGCCTGCGAGGTAGCGCTGCAGGGTCGGGCCGACCCATTCCACCACCTCCTCGCGGCTGAGCGCGGCCACAGGCGGCAGCCGGATCACATACCGGCATAGCGCGAGGCCGAGCGCCTGACTGGCGGCAAGTCCCGCGCGGGTAGCGGCGTCGACCGGATCGTCCGTGAACCGCGCGATCAGCGGCGTCAGCTGACCAGCGAAGATCTTCTGCATCTTGGCGGACGCGTCCTCGTCGGTCATGGCGGTGCGCAGCAGGATCCGCAGCGCGTCATCGCCCTCCCAGCGGTCGATCAGGTGCCCGGCCAGGGCGCGCCCGACCTCGTCGCGTGGCACCGTGGTGAGGTCGGGCAGCTTCAGGTCGAGGTCCGCGGCTTTGGCGAACAGCTCGCGCTTGCTGCCGAAGTAGCGCATGACCATGGAGGGGTCGATATCGGCGGCGGCCGCGATCGCGCGGACGGTGGCGCGGTCGTATCCGTCGGCGCTGAAGCGATCACGCGCGGCCCGCAGAATCGCCGCCTTGGTTTGTTCGGACGAGCGTCGCATGGCCACACCTTATGCCCACAACAGTTGGCCAACACCTGTTGCCAACTGCACACCTGGTCATCGATGCCGCGGCCTCGGTCCGCCGAGCTCACGCCCGGCCTGCCGGGCCAGGAACATCGTTGCCGGGACGGTATCCAAGGAGTTTCCGGAGGCGAGCTGGTAGGTACCGGTCCAGCGGATCCGGTTGGCCTCGGCGCCCGAGCCGAGGATGGTGGTGGCGCCGTTGTCGGCGGCCAAGGTGTGGCGCCACGACTGACACCGCACCTTGACCGCAGCGAGTCAGCCGACCGGCTGGCAGCAGCGCTTGCCTGTGCTGACACGGTTTCCGGTCAGTTTCCTCAAGACGTAACGGGCGTCGCGGCCGACGCCGCGGAGGGTGGCGGAGGCGAAGCTGCGCTGCCACTCCAGCCCGACGAAACCCAGCCCCGGGTGGCTGGTCGACACCCCGCGGCTCTGGAGCGGGCGCCCAGCAGGGTCCAGCGCGCCGAGCGTGTCCAGATAGGACAGACCGGGCCGGAATCCGGTGGCGAGCAGGACGGTGTCGACGCGTTCGCGGGTTCCGTCCGGCCAGACCACGGTGTCGCCGTCGAGAGTGGTGAACAAGCGCCGGTGATCTGGCTGTCCTTTCCGGATGGCGGCGCGGTAGCCGCCGGGATCGTTCACCGCGGTGGTCGGCGGGTGCTTCAGGAGATGGCCGATCGGCAGGTGGTCGAAGCCGACGGCGGCGGACCAGAAGTGCACGTCCTTCCCGAAAGGACGCTGTGGCGCGAATTTGACCGGTGTCCGGGTGGCGAGGGTGACGTGGGCGTGGCCCGCGAGTTCGGTGGCGATCTGGACCGCGGAGTTGCCCGCGCCGACCACGATGACGCGTTGCCCGGTGAAGGGGTCCGGGTTCCGGTAGTCGCTGCTGTGTACGACCTGGCCGGTGAAGCCGTCCAGACCGGGCAGTGCGGGACGGTGGGGGCGGGAGAAGCCACCGGAGGCGGCGATGACGGTCGGTGCGGTGAGCGCGGTTTCTCCTGCCGTGTGCACGGTGAAGGCGCCGTCGTCGTGGGTGACGGTGTCCACCTGGTGTCCGGTCCGGATTTCGGCGTCGAGGCAGCCGGCGTAGCGGCGGAGGTAGCCGACGACCTCGTCGCGGTGCGGGTAGTGCTCGGGGTCGCCGGGGAAGGGCAGTCCGGGGAGGCTGCTGTAGCGGGCGGGGGAGAAGAGGGTCAGCGAGTCGTAGTAACGGGGCCAGGACCCGACCGGTTCGGCGCCTGCTTCGAGGATCACCGGTGTCAGCCCCTGTGCCCGGGCGGCGTGGGCGGTGGCGAGACCGGCCTGGCCGCCGCCGACGATGATCACGTCGTGGTCGTTCATGGGTTCCTTCCGGAGCGAGGTGTTGCCGCGAGGGCGAGGACAGCGGCGGTCGCGCCGAGCACGAGGGCGACGGTGATGGTGGGCCGCGCCCCAGCGGTCGGTCACGGCGGTGCCCTGCGGGAGTCGCGGTCAGCGCACCGCGGCCGACGGCGCGGACAGGGTCAGGACTTCCGGCTCCGGAGTCGCGCAGCAGCCACCGGCGGCCGGTGCGTCGTCCGGTTCGTCGAACAGGCCCGCGCCGCCGCAGACGCCGGTCTCGGCCATGCGCAGTTCGACCCGCGCGGCCGCCTCGTGGTCCCCGGCGAGCTGGGCGGCGATACTGCGGACCTGCTCGTAGCCGGTCATCGCCAGGAACGTCGGTGCCCGGCCGTAGCTCTTCATCCCGGCCAGGTAGAAGTCCTTCTCCGGATGCGCGAGTTCCTTGGCGCCGTGGGGATACACGGTTCCGCACGAGTGGACGTTCGGATCGATCAGCGGCGCGAGCGCGACCGGCGCCTGCAGGGTCGGGTCCAGGTCGAGCCGGATCTCCGACAGCCAGGTGAGATCGGGCCGGAAACCGGACAGGGTCACGACCTCGTCGACCTGCTCGATCCGCTGCCCGCCGGCGGAGATCAGGGTCAGCCGTCCCTCGGCGTCGCGTTCGACCGCCTCGGTGCGGAACCCGGTCACCACCGTGATCAGTCCGGATTCGACCGCGTCCCGGGCACGCAGGCCGAGAGCGCCCCGCGCGGGCAGCTGATCGGCCTCACCGCCGCCGAAGGTGTTGCCGACCGCGCCGCGACGCAGCACCCAGCTGATCCGCGTGCCGTCCTTCGCGAGCCCGGACAAGGCGACCAGCGCGGTCAGCGCGGAATGTCCGCTGCCGGCGACCACCACATGCTTGCCCGCGTACCGGGCCCGCACCGCTTCGTCGCCCAGATTCGGTACCCGGTAAGCGATCCGCTCCGCCGACGCACGCTCACCGACGGCGGGAAGGCCTTCGCCGCCGAGCGGGTTGGGCGTCGACCACGTGCCGGACGCGTCGATCACGGCCCGCGCCGCGATCCGCTGCTCCGCCCCGTCGGCGGCGTGGACGTGCACGGTGAACGGCTCGTCGTCGCGACCGCTGTCCACGACCCGGTCCCGTCCCCGGCGGGCGACGCCGATCACCTCGGCGCCGAACCGGACCCGGTCGCCGAGCGCCGCCGCCAGCGGCCGCAGATACCGGCCGGCCCAGTCCGCGCCCGTCGGATACGCCTCGCTGTCGGGCCGGGTCCAGCCGGTCGTCTCCAGCAGCCGCCCGGCCGCGGGAGCGACGAGTTCGGACCACGGCGAGAACAAGCGCACGTGGTGCCACGCCGCCACGTCCGAACCCGCTTGCGCGCCGCGCTCCAGCACCAGCGGTTCGAACCCCCGCTCCACCAGCTCGGCGGCGGCCGCCAGGCCCACCGGTCCGGCCCCGATCACCACGACAGGCAGCTCGTTCATCCCCATGCCCTTTCATCGATCCATCTCGATTGAAGCGATGCGAGGGACTGTATCGACGAGAGTCGATTGACGCAACCATCGATTTTGGTCGATACTGGGTGGCATGACGACGGTCGTGCCCGTTCCCCTTGCCGGTCTCCTGCCTGAGCGCGAAGCCGCGACCTATGCCGGGTGGTTCGCCTGCCTGGCCGAGCCGATGCGGGTGAAACTGCTGCACGCGGTCGCGACCGCGCCGCGTGGCCTGACCGTGGGTGCGCTCACCGGAATCCTCGGGACCAGCCAGTCGACGTGTTCGCATCACGTCCGGAAGCTGGCCGAGGTCGGCTTCGTTCATCTGCGCAAAGAGGGCACCGCGACGGTCGTGACGATCAATCAGGCTTGCTGCAGCGGTCTTCCGCACGCGGCCGACGCGGTGATGGGACTGCTCGCGCCGCGACCCTGTTGCCCGGACAACGTGCCTGACGACGTGCTCATCCGCGCCCTGCGCGAGGACGACTGGGACGCGGTGCGCCGGATCCACGCCGAAGGCATCGCCACCGGACTCGCCACCTTCGACACCGAATTCCCGACTCGGAAAGCTCTCGACGCGAACTGGCTGACCGGTCACCGCTGGGTCGCCGAAATCGACGGCGAGGTCGCGGGCTGGACCGCCGCCGCCCCGGTCTCGGCGCGCGAGTGCTACCAAGGCGTCGCCGAGACATCGGTCTACGTCGCCGAAAGCCATCGCGGCCGCGGCGTCGGGAAAGCGCTGCTGTTCAAACAGGTCACCGAGGCCGACGCCGCCGGGCTCTGGACCCTGCAGACCTCGATCTTCACCGACAACCGCGCCGGTATCGCGCTGCACCACAGCGCCGGCTACCGCACCGTGGGCGTCCGCGAACGCATCGCCCAACGCGACGGCACCTGGCACGACACTGTCTTCCTCGAACGCCGCAGTCCCGTCGGCTAGGCGGCTTCGTTCACCGAGCCGCCGTGTTCGGGGCCTGGCTACGTCGCAAGTGCGCGGTACGGTCGCACGACGGTTTCGACGAAGGCCGCGACCTGCTCGTCGATATGCGCCTTTCCCTCGGACTCGTTCTCGACGAGGAACAGCCGGCCGGCGACGTTCTTCTGGGCCTTCAGCAGCGCGAAGTCGTCCCTGCTGTAGAGGGTGTCCGCGGCGTTGCTGGGCAGCCGGTGCTCGTCGGACACCTCGAGGGTGATCAGCTGCCCCGCCACCGAGATCTTCGGTGGCTCGCCCCGCCTGGCCAGCCGGGTCGCGCGCTCGGCGTCGGAGGCGCGGACGTGGACGATCTGCGACGCCGCCAGGACCTCGTCGCCGAACACCTGGAGCGCTCCGGTCGTGTCGGCCCTGGCGAATTCGACGATCGTGATCGGGTTGCTCCGGCGGTTTTCCCACACGCGATGGCCGAGCGTGTGCAGGGCCGGCCGGAGATCATCCTCGCGCTCCACCTGGAACGCGCCGCCCTGCTGGGCGCTGAAGCCCGCACCGCGACCGTCGCCGAGGAGCATCAAGGCGTGGAGGAATTCTTGGAATGCGTAGACGTAGTCGTTCAGCTCGTCGACCTGCATCCGCCATCGCCGAAGCTCTTCGGCGATGGCTCGCCGGATCAGTGACTTGCCGGCACCCGGCAGGCCGGTGACGAAGATGACCGGCGCGCGGTGGCGGAACGCCAGGTGCCGCAGGACCGCGTCTTGCGCCTTGGGTGACAGCTGGTACGCGGCGCGCTGCTCCCGGATCCGGTCCGCGAGGCGGGACAGTCCATCGCCCGTCTTGCTGCCGGCCGGGATTTCCCCCGCCGAGAGGTCCCCGGCCAAGAGTTCCCCGGCCAGGAACGATTCGAGGGGTTCGGATTCACTCCACATCTCGTCGAAGTGACTGCGGAACACCTTGGCGGCCGAGATCTCGTCCAGCCGTTCGGGCCGATCCTTCCCGCCGTTGCGCCGGTTGAGCACCGTGTGGTGCTCCGAACCGGAGAACACGTGGTACGACAGGTGTCCCGCGGTCAGCGCGCGGGACACGCGGACCTCGATCCCGGCCCCGAGCAACTCGGCACCGGCGGTGAGGGCGGCCGGCTCGGTACGGGTGATCACCCGTACCCCGCGGCGGCCGTTGATCTGCGACCACGCCTCCTGAATCTCGGCGAGCACGGGAGAGCATTCCGCCGGGAGCAGATTCGGGACCAGTGCGTCGAGCCGCTCGACGTTGTCGTTCTTGGAGATGACCAGCATCTCCGCCAGGTAGTTCCGCCGGGTCATCCGCTGGGAGAGCCCGGTCGGCAGGCGGGTGCGACGCCACAGGAACCTGACTGTCGCCACGATGAGAGCGACGGCCACGCCGCTGGTCACGGGCACGAGGAGC
Organism: Amycolatopsis sp. TNS106; assembly: GCF_019330265.1. NCBI lineage: Bacteria > Bacillati > Actinomycetota > Actinomycetes > Pseudonocardiales > Pseudonocardiaceae > Amycolatopsis > Amycolatopsis sp. TNS106. Next base: position 8,262,381 of record NZ_CP024972.1, read on the forward strand.
TGGCTCCAGTTCATCGGGATCCCCTGTCCGCCGTCGCCGTCCGCCGGAGGTTCCTCGTTCGCGCCGCGGAATGCCCGTGGTGAGCACCGGCGCTGGCGAGCAGGCACGATCCCGGGCACAAGCCCGCCGCCGGTCTCAGCCGGACGGACTCGGTCGTAGCCATGCAGCCTGCCTCTCGCAGGTGTGGGTGCGCCTAAGCCAAAGTTTAGGCGCACCGAACTTTCTTTTCAAGCCTGGCATATTCTGTCCGTGCACTGGGGGGGGCGAACTCGCGCAGTGCCGGTGACCGCGTAGTGGACCTATCCGGTCATCGCATGGGCTTCTCCGCCTGAAATCTAGCGACGCTAGACAATCTAGCGGCGCTAGTGCTAGCGTCGCAGGACAACCTAGCGACGCTAGCTTTCTGGAGGGGTAGTCATGCTCAACGCACTTGAGATCGTCACGACCGTGGTCGTCGGCGTGATGGTGGGGGTGGAGTTCGCCGTCTCTTTCGTCCTCAACCGGATCCTCGGCGCCCTCCCCGAGGACAGCATGGTGCGTGGCCGTGCCCACGGGGGCCGGATGCTCGGCGCCGTCATGCCGGTCTGGTACATCGGTTCGCTGGTCCTCGTCGCGGTCTGGGCCATCGCCGGGTGGCGGGACCCCGCCGCCGGGCTCGTCGTCACGGCCGGTGCGCTGCTGATCGTCAGCGTGGTCATGTCGGTCCTGCTGCTCGTCCCGATCAACAACCGCGGCAAGACGTGGACCGCCGAGAACCGGCCCGCCGACTGGAAGGAGCAGACGAACCGCTGGGACCGTTTCCACTACGCCCGGGTGGCGGTCATCATCGCCGCCTTCGCCCTGCTGGTGACCGCGCTCGGCTGAGCTTCGCGGATCGCGGGCGCTCGCCGATCACCGGACGGCGGCTTGCTCCGCTGCGGCGATGAACCCGGCGAAGTGGCCACCTGGCTCCTGCGTCTCGCCGACCCGGCATCCAGCCGGCTCACCGGCCAGGTCCTCACTCTCGATGGCGGGCTTGAACCGCTCTGAGCGTCATCGCGTGTAGAGGCGATGCATGAGCAGTTCGAGCGGGCCGCGATCGAAGCGCCGGAGCCACAGGGCGGCGAAGCCGACGTTCACCAGTCCGACGAAGGCCCAGAGGCCGACGATCCACCAAGGGCGGGCATCCGCGAAACGCTCGGCGAGGCCGAGGCCCCAGCCGTAGCACAGGGCGCCGGCCAGCAGATTCTGGAGCACGTAACAGGAGAGCGCGGTGCGGCCGACCGCGATCAGTCCACTTCGGACCATCCCGGGCCGGTCGCGCATCCGGAGGGTGAGGTGGGTGACCAGGGCGAGCAGGCCCACGGCGACGAGCGGGGGCGCCAGGTACCGATCGACGAGCAGCCAGTCCGGGCCGCTGAATCCGGTCAGCACGTTGAGTGGCAGGCCCACGGCGAAGCCGAGCACGAGCAGGCGGGAGCGGAGCCGCCTTCCCTGATCCGTGTCGTCGAAAACGCCTGCCCTGCGGAGACGGGAACCGAGCAGAAACAAGACGACGGCGGAGGGCACGATCAGCACGATCTCCGCTCGCAGCAAGAAGAAATCGTGCAGCCGGACGGATACCTGCGCGGGCCAGCTCGCGGTCGTGGAGGGGTCGACCGGGGCCGGCTCTCCGGAGACGTCCGGGGTGGCGACGAGCAACGCGGTCGCGGCGAGCACCAGCGTCACGTAGGCGCCGCCCACCACGACGACGACGTTCCGCACGATCCGATCGCTCCGGCCGACCAGGTACGCGACGAGCAGCGACGTGAGCCCGTAGGCCATGAGCACGTCGCCTTCGAACACCAGCAGGAAGTGCGCGACGCCTTCCAGGAAAAGGATTCCCGCCCGGAGTGGATACCTGCCCGGCCAGGGGGCGCCGCGCCTGCGGGCGGACTGGTACTGCAACTCCAGTCCCACGCCGAACAGGATCGTCAGCAGCGCGAGGAATTTGCCGTTGCTCAGCACGCGTAAGCCGACTTCGGCCCGTTCGGCGAAGGTCGTCGCGGTACCGACGAAATCTTGGAGGAAACCCGCGGGCCCGCCGGGATGCGCGAACAGGAACACGTTCGTCCCGAAGGTGCCGAGGATCGCCACCCCTCGGAGCAGGTCCAGTGAGGAGATCCGGCCGCCACGGGAGTGTCGCGGGGCAGCGACTGCCGACGTCTGGTTACTCATGGTGTCGAGCCTGTCACCGCACGCGGCCGGCTACCTCCGTCGTTGGGACGATCCCGCCCCCTCACTTCGTAGCACGCCCGATCGGTGATGCACTTGCCGTTGCACGCACCGCGTGCATAATGGCGGTGCAGGCCACGACCAAGGGGAGCAAGAGATGACTGACGAGATCGCCGTCGAGCTACGGCCGCGGGAGCCGGACTTCTCGACGATCACGACCGAAGAACTGATCGCCTACCGTGAAGCGGAAAATCGGGCCCGGGCGGCCAAAGCGGCCCGGGCGTTCCTCGGGGAACCGGACGCCGGCGCCCTGATCGACTGGCGGGAGATCGCGTTGCCCGGCCGCGATCTGCCGGTCCGGGTGTATCGCCCGGCCGTCGGCGGCGACGTCGCCCTGCCGCTCGTGGTCCACGTCCACGGAGGTTGCTTCGTCGGTACCGCGGTGCAATGCGACTGGCCCAACAGCCGCTTCGCCGCCCGGCTGCCCGCGGTGGTCGTCTCGGTCGAGCATCGCCTCGTCTCGCCGGGCATCACGCTTCCGGACGCGGCCGACGACGGCTGGGACACACTGGTCCACGTGGTGCGTCACGCCGGCGAATGGGGTGTAGACCCGGAACGGGTGGCGGTGGTCGGCGAGAGCTTCGGAGGGTTGATCAGCGCGCTGACCGCCATCCGGGCCAGGGAAGGCGGGCCGCGGCTCAAGGCGCAGGTGCTGGTCAATCCGGCGGTCGACGTGACCGACTCGATGGACGACTATCCCTCGATCGCCGAGTACGCCTACAGCCCGACCCGGGCGCTGCCTCAACTCCAGCTCGTCCGCCGGCTTTCTGCGCCGCCCGGCGTCGACGCCCGCGCGTGGTCGCCCGTTCGCTTCGACGACCTGAGCGGGCTCCCGCCGGCGCTCGTGGTGGTGCCCACCCGCGACGCGCTCGCCGATCACGGCCGTCGCTACGCGGAACGGCTGCGCGAAGCCGGGACCGAAGTGCGCCTTTCCGAATATCCGGGCGCGAGGCACGGATTCCTCACGCTGCCCGGGGTGGAGCCGCAGGCCGAGGCCGCTCAGGTGGAGATTTCCGAGTTCCTGCGCGAGGCGCTCGCTTCGACCTCGAGCTGATCGAGGTGCGCGGCGAGGATGTCCGCGTAGGCGTTCCGGCGGTCGGCGCCGAGCGGGAGGATTTCGCGGGCGAAATGGGCCAACGCGGGGAAGCTTTCCGGGTCGGCGCCGAGAACGGCGACCCGGAACGATTCCATGCCGTGTTCGCGCTCTTCCGCGGCGAGAGTGCCGATACCGCCGTCCGCGGCGTTCAGCGCGGTCACGAGCACCGCGATCCGGTGATAGTGGGCGGGAACGCGCTCATCGGGCAGGCCCGATGAGCGCAAAGCCTGGAGCAGCGCTTCCATGACGGCACGCGATCCGCCGCCGCCCGAGGCGTAGCGCCCCCAGACGGTGGCGATCTGGGGCTGCCGGGCGAAGACCTCGCGGAGCCGGAACGCGATGTCGGTGACGCACTGTTTCCAGTCGCCCTCGGGTTCGTAGCCCTCCATGGCCGTGAGGAGTGCGCGGTCGGCGATGGCGCGCAGCAGTTCGGTCTTGTTCCGGAAATGCCGGTACAGACTCGAAGAATCGGTGCCGAGCACCGCGGCGAGCTTGCGCACGCTGAACGCCTCCGCGTCGCCGCCCTCCAGCAGTTTTCCTGCCGCGTCGAGGATGTCGTCGCTGGACCAGCGCCGTCGACCTGTCATCACCGGTACTTCTTCCTGTCGCCGTCAGTGGCACAGTTTACGATCGCACGCGCCGGGTGCAACGCCGTCAGCGCGCCCGGTCCGGGAAAGGGGCAAGCAAGCATGGACGACTCGTACCGCCTGGAAGCGGGCTCGCCGTCGGTCGACGATTACCTGAGGTTGCGTCGCGAGGCGGGGCTCACCGAGCCGGCGCGGGAGCAGGCCGAACGTGGGGTCGACGGCGCTTGGGCCTCGGTCAGGGTGATCCACCGGCCCACCGGGGAGATCGTCGGGATGGGCCGGGTGATCAGCGACGGCGGCTGGTACTTCCACATCGTCGACATGGCCGTTCTCCCCGCCCATCAGCGGCGCGGTATCGGGGACGCGGTCCTCGACGCCCTTCTCGCCGAGATCGACGCCGCGGCTCCGGGCGCGTACGTCAATCTTCTCGGCGATCCGCCCGGATGGCGGCTTTATCAGCGGCACGGGTTCGTCGAGACCGCTCCCGGGACCATCGGTATGCGGCGCGCATCGGCGGCGAACTCCTGACAAAGTCCGCGCCGGGGTATGCCCTTTCGCGATGCCGCCGGGAAATGAGGCAATAGGCGAAATGGACCCAAACGCTTACGCCTTTTACTGCGAAGCTGCGCGCATCCGGTAATTTCGGCGCACGCTGGTCCCCTTGCCGAGGTCGGCGCCGTAGACGTGCAAGGTGATGGCGATGGTGTCGCCCTCGTTGTGCACCTGGTGGATGTCGTCGGGCGGCGCGACGCCGCTGACCGACCCGGCGGGGCGTTGCCGCTGCGCCGTCCGGACCAGCCGGTCACCGTCGATGTCGAAGATGTTCTCGGTCTCGGTTCCTTGGAGGACAAGGAATGTGCACCACACCAGGTGGTCGTGGATCTCGGTGAGCTGGCCGGGCCGCCAGACCAGCGCGACGATCGAGAACTCGGACTCGGTGTGCAGGGTGGTGCGGGTGTACCCCTCGGGTGAACCGGCTCGTTCCGCCTCGGTGAGCAGCGCCGGAGTCGGCCGGAGTTCGGTGAGAACGGCCGCCACGGCCTGTGCGATGGCCAGCGGTTCCGAAGTTCTCGCGGTGCATTGGCGAAGACGTTTTATCAGCTCGGCGAGGCCGGGTCTGGCAGTGGTTTCGGGGGCGACGGTCATTTGTTCTCCTCTCGTTGCTTCTCATCGTGGTCCGTTGTCCGCCCCGGCGTCCAATGACGACTTTCTTCCATTCACATAGGTATTCTCTATTCCATGCTGAACCTGGTGCAGCTCTCGGTGCTGGCGGCGGTCGCCAGGCACGGTTCGATGACCGCGGCGGCGAAGGAACTGCATTACACGCAGCCGGCGGTGAGCCACCATCTCGCGAGGCTGGAGGCCGCGACGGGGGCGAAGCTGGTCCAGCGGATCGGTCGCGGCATCCGGCTCACGCCCGAGGGGAAACTGCTCGCGACCCGCGCGGCCGAGATCGTCGGCCGGGTCGAAGGCGCCGAGGCCGAGCTGGCCGCGCAGGTGGGCTTGCGCGCCGGGCGGGTTCGGCTGGCGGGGTTCCAGTCGATCTTGAGCACCATCGTTCCCGGTGCGGCTGCCGCGCTGGCCCGCGACCATCCCGGACTCGAACTGGGACTGGTCGACGAACATCCGGGCGAGGCCCTGCGCATGCTGCGGGACGGCCGGATCGACGTCGCCCTGATCTTCCGGTACGCCGACACTCCGCGCGAGGAACGGGGACTCCGGCTGGTGCACCTGCTGGAGGACCCGATCTACCTGCTCACCAGCGAACCGGGGCAGACCATCGCCGATCACCGCGAGTCGACCTGGATCGGCGGCTGCGCCCGGTGCCAGGACGAACTCGTCACGATCTGCGGACGGGCCGGGTTCGCTCCGCGGATCTCGATGGTGAGCGACGACATCGTCGTCATGCAGGCGCTGGTCGCGGCCCGGATGGGGGTGACAACGCTGCCGCGGCTCGCCCTCCGCGCCCACCGGATGCCCGGCATCCACGCCACCGAACTGGCCGAAGACCCCCGTCAGATCTATGCCGTCACCTACGGCGACCCGCCCGACCCGCCCGCCGCGGTCGCGCTCATCGACGCGCTCCGGGCCAGCATCCGGGCTTGAGGCGGCGGAGTGCCGGAACCGGTGTCTCTTGTGGACGGTCAGGGACGCTCGAGGATCCGTTCGACGAAAGCGCCGGCGGCCAGCAGGTTCCGGTCGTCGCCGACGGCGCCGTCGAGGGCGAGCCCGGCGGGCAGGCCGTCGCGGTCGCGCCCCATCGGGACGGTCAGTCCCGGGAAACCCGCGATGCTGCCGGGCTGGCAGTTGCGGATGAAGGTCGAGAAGGTCGGGACCGCCCGCCCGCGATGGACGAACTTCTCGACGGCCGAGAAATCCCTGGCCGTCGCGGGTGTGGTGGGGAAGGCGAGCGCGTCGATCCCGCTGTCGACGAAGATCTTCGCGTAGGCGTCACGCAAAGCCGAGCGGGCGGCGAGGGCCGCCTCGTAGACGGCGGGCGCGACGCCCGGCACGATCGCCTCGGCGAAGATCGCCCGGACGTCGGCCGCGGCGACCTCGGCGACGAGCCGCTCGAACGACACCTCGGGCACGTAGTCGGCGAGGTAGGACCGGAGCGCGACGCCCGCTTCATGGACCACCAGCGGCATTCCCTGGTCGGCGACGAGTTCGGCGAGGGGCGTGTCGTCGATCGGCACCAGGCCGACGCCTGCCGAACGCAACCGGGCGAGCGCGGCGTCCCATAGTTCTTCGACGTCCTCGGCCAGATCGCCGGTCAAGAAGCCGTGCGGCACACCCAGCCGGACGGCGGAGTTCTCGATCAAGGGTGCCGGCTCTTCTCCCGCGAGCACCGCGTCGAGAAGGGCGAGATCGGCGACCGTGCGGGCGATCGGCCCGGCCGTGTCCCGGGTGGTGCTCAACGGGGTCATGCCGCCGGACGGATAGCGGCCCGAGGTCGGCCGGAAACCGCAAACCCCGTTGAGCGCGGCGGGAACCCGCACCGAACCGCCGGTGTCGGTGGCCAGGCCCGCTGGAACGATGCCCGCCGCGACGGCGACCGCGGTCCCGCCGCTGCTGCCCCCGGCGAACCGGGACGGGTCGCAGGCGTTGCGCACCGGGCCCAGCGGGGTCGTGTCGCAGGTGATGCCGAACGCGAGTTCGTGCATGGCCGCCTTGCCGACGACCACGGCGCCCGCGTCCACCAGGCGACGGACCACCTCCGCGTGCTCACGCGGGACGTGGTGCGCGAGAGCCGGGGTGCCCGCCGTGCTCGGCATGCCCGCGACGTGGATGTTGTCCTTGACCACCACCGGGATACCGGCGAGCGGGCCATTCGCCCCCGGTGCGCCGTCGTCCGCCGCGAGATGGCTGATCGCGTTGAGGTGCCTGGCTTCTTCCGCGCGCGAGCGGCTTTCCGAAGCGCTCCGACGTCCGTCCACGGTCGCCAGCTTAGCGTGACAAGGCCCACAGTCGATGAAAAAGACAATCATTTTCATTAAGCTGCGGCGCGCCACCTTCCCACGAGAAAGGTCGATCGTTCATGAGCTCCGGTCCCTCGCTGCACATTCTCACGCGCTCGGATCTGCACAACCTCGAACTCACCCCGGGCGAGGCGATCACCATGGTCGAAGACGGTTACCTGGCCTACGCGTCCGGAGCTTCGCGGAACCCGGCGAAGCTGATGGTGCCGATGCCGGATCCCGCGCGGGACGCCGTCGCGTACTCGATGCTCGGCTACGACGGCTCGCTCGAACAGGCCGCGTTCAAGACGAGCTATCGCCAAGGCAGCACGTCGGCCGAGAAGTACTACACGACGATCACCCTCTACGACGACACCACGGGGCTGCCGTTCGCGCTCATGGACTGCCACCGCGTCGGCGCCACCCGCACGCCCGCCAGCACCGCGCTGATCGCGCGGTCCTGCGCCCGGCCGGGCGCGCGATCCGCGCTCATGGTCGGCACCGGCGCGCAGGGGATCCGGACGCTGCCGTACCTGCTCACCGCGCTGCCGGAACTGGAGCGGCTGCGGTTGTTCGGCACGCATCCCGACGGCCTGCGCGACAGCGTCGCCGCGGTGAAGGAGCGCTTCCCGGACCGCGAGGTCGAACTCGTCGACGACGTGGAGGCCGCGGCGCGCGAGTCCGACATCGTGGTCGCGGCGTCGGGCCGCGCGGCCCACCCGAAGATCCGCCTCGGCTGGCTGCCGCCGGGCGGGCTGCTGATCTCGGTCGCCAGCAAGGGGGTCCAGGAGGGCACGCTCGCCGAGGCCGACTACACCGTGGCCACCAGCGGCGCTCAGGTCGAGGTGACCGGGCAGCGGATGGCCGGCCAGGACGGGGTGTTCCGGATCGACGCCGAACTGCCGGAGATCCTCGCCGGTCGCGCGCCCGGCCGTCGTGGCGGCGAAGACCGGGTGTTCGCCTTCAGCAGCGGCATGATCATCACCGACATCCCGGTGGCGCACGCGCTGGCCGCCCGCGCCATCGCGGCGGGCCGCGGCCGGGAGGTGGCCCTGTGGACCTGATCGACACCCTTTCCCCGCCACTGCCCGCGCTCGAACGTCCTTGGGCGCCGCGCCTGCGTTACTCGGAAACCCTGTGGGAGATCGCCCGCGCGGTCGGTGGCGGGCCGTTCCACGTGATCCATCCGGCCACCTTCGCCGAGAACCTCGGGGGAATGGTCGCGGCGCTCGCGGCCGAGCGCGTCGAGGGCACCGTCTACTACGGGAAGAAGGCCAACAAGGCGGCGGCGTGGCTGCGGGAGTGCACCCGGCCCGGCACGGGCGTCGACGTCGCGAGCGTGCCCGAACTGGTGCACGCCCTCGGCAACGGCCTGCGCGGGGAGGCGATCGGGGTCACCGGCGCCGCCAAACCGGACGGCCTCCTCTGGCTCGCTCTGCGGCACCGCTGTCTCATCGCGGTGGACGCGGCCGACGAACTGGAACGCGTCGCGCGGATGGCCGCCGAACTCGGGGAGACGGCCCAGGTGCTGCTGCGGGTAAGGCCGCCTTCAGCGCCGGAGAGCCGGTTCGGTTTCGCTCCCGACGCCTTGAAGACGGCCGTACGCCAGTGCGGCGGCCCGGTCGTCTTGCGCGGTTTCTCGTTCCATCTCGACGGCTACGACCCCGTGCCGCGCGCGGAGCTGGCCGCGTACCTGATCGATCTGTGCCAGGACGCCCGCGCACTCGGGCAGCCCGCGTCGAAGATCAGTATCGGCGGCGGGATCGCCGTGTCCTATGTGGACTCCGGTGACTGGGCGCGGTTCGAGTCCGGCAGGCACGACGGCTGGTTCCACGCCGGCCGCAATCCGTCGAAGACCTATCCGTACCACCAGGCGCCTGCCGGGGCGGCCATGGTGACCGCGATCCTGCGGCACGAGATCGCCGGGAAACCGCTCGCGGAGCGCTTGCGCGCGGCCGGGATCGAGCTGCTGCTCGAACCGGGCCGGGCGCTCGTCGACGGCGCCGGGTTTTCGGTGTTCCCCGTACTGGGCTGCAAACCGGCCGGAGACCACCTGATCACCACGGTCGCGGGCCTGTCCATGAGCCTGTCCGAACAGTGGAAGGGCAGCGAGTTCCTGCCCGACCCGCTCCTGGTTCCCCGGGAAGCCCGGGAAGGCACCCCGGTGCGCACCGTCGTCGCCGGTTCGAGCTGCATGGAGTACGACGTGCTGACCTGGCGCGCGGTGGAACTGCCCGCGCGGCCGAGGACCGGCGATCTGCTCGTGTACCCCAACACGGCCGGCTACCAGATGGACAAGAACGAGAGCGGCTTCCATCAGCTTCCCCTTCCCCCGAAGGTGGTGGTCGACGGAGACCGCTGGCATGTCGACACCGACCACCCGATCCAGGAGATCCGATGACGATCGTCCGGCGCGCGTCCGAGCTGATCGGGAACACGCCGCTGCTGGAGCTCGCGCGCACCGGCACCGGGACGCGTCTCCTGCTCAAACTCGACCACCTCAACCCGACCGGCTCGTGCAAGGTCCGCATGGCCAGGCAGATGATCGACGAGGCGGAACTCGAAGGACGGCTGCGGCCGGGCGGGCATATCGTCGAACCCACCTCCGGCAACACCGGCAACGGGCTCGCGCTGGTGGCGCTGGAACGCGGCTACCGGTTCACGGCCGTGGTCGACCACCACGCCGCCAAGGAGAAGCTCCGGATGCTGCGCGCGCTCGGCGCGGAACTCGTGTTCGTCGAAAACCCGCCGGACGGCGGGGTCGGCTCGGTCCAGCGGCGGCGGATCGCGGCCCGGATCGCCGCGGAAACCGGTGCCTACCATCCGGATCAGCACAACCATCCCGGCAACGGCAACGGGTACGCCGGGCTGGCGCGGGAACTCATCGGGCAGCTCGGTGACGTCGACGTGCTCGTCGCGGCGATCGGCACCGGCGGCTCCCTGTGCGGGACGGCGCGTTCCCTGCGCGCGGCGGGAGCGGGCACCCGCGCGGTCGCGGTCGAACCCGTCGGCTCGATCATCTTCGGTGGCGCGCCGGGGATCTACCACCAGACCGGAGCGGGCAGCCCGGCCGGTTTCCCGATCGGGGACAACGTGGACCGGTCGGTGATCGACGAAGCCCATCGGGTGTCCGACAGCGACGCCTTCGCCGGGGCCCGCGTCGTCGCCCGGCGCACGGGAGTCCTGGTCGGCGGGACCACCGGCGGCGCGATCCACGTCGCACTCCGGCGGCTCTACGCGTATCCGGCCGGAAGTGTCGTCGTGGTGCTGTGCAACGACGCGGGGGAGAAGTACCTCGACTCGGTCTACGACGACGAATGGCTGCGTGCCAGGGGAGTGCTCGACGAACCGGCCCACCGCCGGATGGAGCGCTGGTTCGCCACCTACGCCGCGTCCGTGCGGGCGGCCGCCCGCGACCGGACGGCGCGTCCGGCGCCGGTGGCGGTGGGCGTATGAGCACGGCGGTGGCGACCCGCGGATACCGCGAGCTCGTCGCGCTGGCCGCGCCGATCGCGGGAATCCAGCTGGCCCAGGTGGCGCTCACCAGCGTCGACCTGGCCATGCTCGGGCTGCTCGGCGTGACCGCGGTGGCGGCGGGCGGGCTGGCGATCCTGCTCTACAACCAGATCCGCACCATGTGCGTCGGCATGGTCACCGGCGTCGGAAACCTCGTGGCCACGGCGGCCGGGGCGGGAGAACTCCGGACCGGCACCGGGGATCTCGACGAGCGGGCGCGCGACGAGATCCGGTCACTCCTGCGGTCCGCGCTGCTCGTCGCGACCCTGACCGCGGCGGCCGGCGCGGCGGTCCTTTGTGGACTGGCGGGCGCCTTGCCGTTGCTCGGGCAGAAACCGGAGGTCGTGGTGCTCGCCAGGGCGATGATGTTCGCGCTGGCCGGCGGTCTGTTCCCGATGGTGTGGCTGAACGTGCTGCGCCAGTTCGCCGTCGGACTACGGCGACCGGGTTCACTCCTCGCCGTGACGCTGGTGTCGATCGCGGTCAACGCCGCCCTCAACGCCGCCTTCATCTACGGCTGGTTGGGCCTGCCCGAGCTGGGCGTCGCCGGGATCGGACTGGCGACGACGCTGGTCCAGTTCTTCACGCTCGCCGTGTTCGCCTCGGCCGTCCGGCGGGATCCCTCGTTGCGCCCCATGGTGTCGCTCGCGCTCTGGCGCGCGGATCCGGTGGTGGTCCGGCGCATCGTCCGGCACGGGACGCCGATCTGTTTCACCTACGGGTCGGAGGCCGCGATCACCTCGATCGCGACCATGCTGATGGGCGCCTTCGGCCCGGCGATGCTCGCCGCGTCGAACGTCGCGAACCAGCTCGCGTACATCGTCTACCAGGCCAACATCGGCCTGTCGCAGGGATCGTCCATTGTGGTCAGTCGCGCGGTCGCCCACGGCGATCGCGGGCGGGCGCCGGTGATCGCCCGCCAGGCGCTCACTCTTTCCTGGTCGCTGATGGCGGTGGTGAGCCTGGCGTACCTGGTGGTGCCGGAGGTGCTGTTGTGGCCGTTCCTGCACGACGAGGCCGACGCGATGGTGCTCGGCACGGCGTCGGCCCTGCTGGTGTTCGCCATCGCGCAGCAGTACAGCAAGGGGACGCAGAACATCCTCGTCGGTCTGCTGCGCGGGCTCGGCGACACCGTCTCCGGGCTCCGCTGCACCCTCGTCGGGTACTGGGCGGTGGGCGTGCCGGCGATGTTCTTGTGCGCCTACGTGTTCGGCTGGGGCGGCTGGGGTGTCTGGACCGGTCTTTGCCTCGGCTTCGCGGCGACCGCGGTCCTGCTCGGACGCCGGTTCGCCGCTCACGGGCCCGGTTCGGCACGGTAACGGTCGATCCGGTGGAGCAGATCGCGGGCGGCGGGGTCGGTCGCGTGTCCGCGCAGGAACGCCGCCAGCGGCGCGAGCCGGTCCTTGGTACGGGTGGAACCGAGGCCGCGAGCCAGGTCCACCGCTTCGGAGCCGGTGCGGACGGCTTCGTCGAAATCGCCCTGGAGCGCGTGGTTCTGCGCGAGCATGATCAGGGTGAGCGCCAGGCTGCGGGACATTTCCGCGCCGTAACCGCCGACGGCGTCGCGCAGCCGTGCGATCGCGGCGTCGCAGTGCCGTGAGGTGACCGTCCTGGCCAGCTCGGTCAGGACGGTCCCTCGCATCGCGGCCATGTCCGTGGTGCCGAAGAAGGCTTCCCAGGGACGCGCGGGCGCCCAGGTGTCCGCGCTCTCGAACTGGCACTCCGCCCGCCCGAGGCAGCCGAGGGCGGCGCGTTCGTCACCGGCCTTGGCCAGCGCCCACGCCTCGTTGACCGTCAGGATCGCCAGCGCCCGCCGGGAGCCGGACCGGTCGGCGGCGGCCTGGCCATGGTGGAGCTGACGCAGCCCGTCCTCGACGTCGTCGTGGTGCAGCGCCAGCCTGGCGAGGCGGTAACGGATGTTGGCGACGAGATCGTCGTTTCCGGCTTCCGCGGCGAGACCGAGCGCGCGGTCGAACCGGATCCGCGCCGGAATCCGGCGGCCGATGTCGAATTCCGTCCAGCCGAGCAGATTGTGCAGATCGGCGAGCACGGTCAGCAGCCGTGGCCGGAGTGTGCCGGGGACCGTACCCCAATTGAGCAGCAGGCTGACCGATTTCACGACATGCACGGCGTCATGGGAAAAAGCACCACCCTGCCGGTAGTCCAGTGCACGCAGGACGTCGACGGCGTTTTCGAGGCATTCGACGTCGGTGATGCCGATGCGACCCGGCGGTTCGCCTTTTCCGGTCGTTGTCATGGACTCACCTCACGCAAGTCATGGCCCGGTTCACCGGCTACCCGGCGTGGCCCCGTCCGAAACCGGCTGTCACTCCTCAGGGGCCTTGATTTGACCGGTTCCAAAGAGGCTCTTATCGTCCTTGGTGATGTCCGACTTCGAGGCACAGCTGCGAGCTGTTTCGCTGCGCGTGACTCGGCCCCGGCTGGCCGTGCTCGCGGCGCTGCGCGATCATCCGCACGTCGACACCGAAACGGTGATAGCGCTGGTGCGGGCCGACCTTCCCACGGTCTCCCACCAGGCGGTCTACGACGTGTTGCGAGCGCTCACCGAAACCGGTCTGATCCGGCGTATCCAGCCCGCCGGCGCGCTCGCCCGCTACGAGACCAGGGTGGGCGACAACCATCACCATGTCGTCTGCCGTTCCTGCGGTGCGATCGCGGACGTCGACTGCGCCGTCGGTCCCGCCCCCTGTCTCACCGCCTCGGACGATCACGGGTTCGTGATCGACGAGGCGGAGGTCGTCTACTGGGGCCTGTGCCCCGGCTGCGCGGCCGACCCCGTCCAGCGATGAATTCGCCTGCCCGGAAGGAAAGAAATGAGTGACACCCCGGAGAAGGGCTGCCCCGTGGCCCACGACTCCGTGACCGCGCACGGTAGCGAGAGCGAGAACCCGGCGATCGATTCGCCGACGCCGAAGACGGGCGGCCGCCCGCGCACCAACAAGGACTGGTGGCCCAACCAGCTCGACCTGTCGGTGCTGCACGCCCACTCGCCCAAGGCCAATCCGCTCGGTGAGAACTTCAGCTACGCCAAGGAATTCGCCGAACTCGACGTCGAGGCCCTCAAACGGGACATCGTCGAGGTGCTCACCACCTCGCAGGACTGGTGGCCCGCCGACTTCGGCCACTACGGCGGCCTGATGATCCGCATGAGCTGGCACGCCGCGGGCACCTACCGCATCCACGACGGCCGCGGCGGGGCCGGCGACGGCGCGCAGCGGTTCGCTCCGCTCAACAGCTGGCCCGACAACGCCAACCTCGACAAGGCGCGGCGGCTGCTGTGGCCGGTCAAGGAGAAGTACGGCCAGCAGATCTCGTGGGCCGACCTGCTCGTCCTCGCCGGGAACGTCGCGCTGGAATCGATGGGGTTCAAGACGTTCGGCTTCGGGTTCGGCCGGGTGGACACCTGGGAGCCCGAGGAGATCTTCTGGGGGCCGGAAGACACCTGGCTGGGTGACGAGCGCTACGCCGGTGACTCCGAGATGGTGCCCGACGTCGGCGCGACCGAGATGGGCCTCATCTACGTCAACCCCGAGGGCCCCCGCGGCAACGCGGACCCGGCCGCGGCGGCGCATTTCATCCGCGAGACCTTCGCCAGGATGGCGATGAACGACGAGGAGACCGTCGCGCTCATCGCCGGTGGTCACACCTTCGGCAAGACCCACGGCGCGGGTATCGCCGACGACCACGTGGGCCCGGAGCCCGAAGCCGCCCCGATCGAGACCCAGGGTCTCGGCTGGCTGAGCACCCACGGCAGCGGCAAGGGCGCCGACACGATCACCAGCGGTCTCGAAGTGACGTGGACCGACAAGCCGACGCAGTGGAGCAACCGGTTCTTCGAGATCCTCTTCGGCTACGAGTGGGAGCTCACCACGAGCCCCGGCGGCGCGAAGCAGTACGTCGCCAAGGACGCCGAGGCGATCATCCCGGACGCGCACGACCCGGCCAAGAAGCACAAGCCGACCATGCTCACGACGGATCTGGCGCTGCGCGTCGACCCGACGTACGAGAAGATCTCGCGGCGCTTCCTGGAGAACCCGGACGAGTTCGCCCTCGCCTTCGCCAAGGCCTGGTACAAGCTGCTGCACCGCGACATGGGCCCGGTCAGCCGCTTCCTGGGGCCGTGGGTCCCCGAGCCGCAGCTGTGGCAGGACCCGGTGCCGGACGTCGACCACGAACTCGTGGGGGACGCCGACATCGCCGCCCTCAAGACGAAGGTGCTCGACTCCGGGCTCACGATCGCCCAGCTGGTCGGCACGGCGTGGGCCTCCGCGGCGAGCTTCCGGTCCACCGACAAACGCGGTGGCGCCAACGGCGCGCGGATCCGCCTGGAACCCCAGCGTGACTGGGAGGTCAACCAGCCGGAGCAGCTCAGGACGGTCCTGGAGAAGCTGGAAGGCATCCAGCGCGAGTTCAACGACGCCGGTGGCGCCAAGATCTCGCTGGCCGACCTGATCGTGCTGGCGGGCACCGCCGCCGTCGAGAAGGCCGCGCGTGACGCCGGCACCGAGGTGAACGTGGCGTTCCGCCCCGGCCGCACCGACGCCACGCAGGAGGACACCGACGTCGAGTCGTTCGCCCTGCTCGAACCGCGTGCCGACGGATTCCGCAACTACCTGCGTCCCGAGGAGAAGCTGCAGCCGGAGGTCCTGCTGGTCGAGCGCGCTTACATGCTCGACCTGACCGCCCCGGAGATGACCGTCCTCGTCGGCGGCCTGCGTTCGCTCGGGATCAACACCGGCGGCACCCGGCACGGTGTGTTCACCGACCGGCCCGGCGTGCTCACCAACGACTTCTTCACCAACCTGCTCTCGCCGGGCACGAAGTGGAAGGTGTCGGAGTCCGAGGAGAACGTGTACGAGATCCGCGACGTCACCACGGACGCGGTGAAGTGGACGGCCACCGCGGTCGATCTCGTCTTCGGCTCGAACTCGCAGCTGAGGGCGCTCTCCGAGGTCTACGCGGGCCAGGCCGGGCGCGAGCGGTTCGCCGCCGACTTCGCCAAGGCGTGGACCAAGGTCATGGAGCTGGACCGGTTCGACCTCGACTGAGGCCATTGCGCGTGAAGGCCCCCTTCCCTCGGCTCAGCCGAGGGAAGGGGGCCTTCACGCGCTTCAGAGGGTGTCGATCTCCGTGTGCCGGGTGGCCAGGGTGCGGGCGAGTTCGGCGAGTTTGACGTTGAGGTCCTGGGAGGTGCGGCGCAGCAGGTCGAAGGCCTCGTCGGCGGTCAGGCCGCGTCGCTGCATGAGGATTCCCTTCGCCTGCCCGATGACGTCGCGCGATTCGACCGCCCGCCGGAGATGGCTCGCTTCCAGCTCCGCCCGGCTCACGGCGCCGGTGGTCGCCAGCGCGAGCGAGCCGTGGGTCGCCAGCAGCAACGCGGTGTCCTGGGCCTGCGAATCGAGCGCTCCGGGGCGGCGGCTGTAGATGTTCAGCGCGCCGGGCAGCCTCGGTGGGGCGGCGTCGGGGACCAGCACGGTGGACAGGATCGCGGTGTAACCCTGCCGGACGGCGGCCCGGGAGAAGTCCGGCCACCTCTTCTCCGCCTTCAGGTCCTCACTGCGGATGTAACCGGGGCTTTCGCTGTCGGCGGCGTCGACGCACGGCCCGGTGCCCGCCCGGTACTGGACCTTGTCGAGTTCCAGCGCCACTTCGCCGGTCGAGACGGGGGTGTGGAAGGTCCCGTCCGGGGCACGCAGGGTGACCGACACCAGGTCCGCGCCCGGGACGACCCGGTACGCGGCGGCGACGATCTGTTGCAGTACCTGTGCCGGTGTCGAGGCGGTCAGCAGCAGGCGCGTGAGTTCGACGAACTGCTCGGCCAGCGGGCCGGTCGACGTGTCCTCGCCGGAGCCGAAACCGGCCTTGTCGCGCTGCCACAGTCGTTCGTCCGCCATCACTGACCATCCACTCGTGTTCGATGTCCCCGCCGGATACCCTCCGGCGTCATCCGTCAACCGGAGTCCGATGTGGACAGTGGCTCAGGGGTCGACCCTGGCGCGGAGAAGGCAGAACACGTTTCCCTCGGGATCGGCGAGCACATGCCACGACTCTTCCCCCGTCTGCCCGACGTCGGCGGGCCGCGCCCCGGCGGCGAGCAGCCGCTCCAGCTCCGCGTCCTGATCGCGGTCGGTGGGATTCACGTCGATGTGCAGCGGGAGCTTGCCCGGTTTCGGATCGTCGCTGCGGCTCAGGATCAACGTCGGCCGAGGTCCGCCGAAGCCGACGCCGGGCGGCCCGATCTCGATGTCGTCGCCGTCCTTGCCGATTTCGACGTAGCCGAGCACTTCGCACCAGAAAGCCGCCATCCGGACCGGGTCGGCGCAGTCGAGGATGAGTTCGGTGATACGGCAGGCCATACGGCGAGGATAGCCGGGTTCCGGTGCATGGATCCGCTGTGAGTGGGTACTCGCAGGCGTCGAGTTGATCCCGAACCGAGGAGGCGGCCGTGGCCGGCGATGTCGTGGACTTGATCATGCAGGACCACCGCGAAGTGGAGCGGCTGTTCGGCGAACTCGAGCGGCATCCGGAGAAACGGCCGCTGCTCGTCCCGGTGCTCTCGGCGCTCCTCACCGCGCACAGCCGCGCCGAGGAGGCAGAGGTGTACCCGGCGGCGAAGAGCGAGGCGGACGAGGCCGACGACGTCGCGCACGGTCAGCAGGAGCACGCCGAAGCCGAGCAGTTGCTCGTGAAACTGAACGGCGCCGAAACTGGGTCGAAGGAGTTCGACAAGGTGCTCTCCGACCTCGTCGAGGCGGTCACGCACCACGTGAAGGAAGAGGAATCCACCGTACTGCCGAAGATGCGGCGCGAACTGGACGAAACGCGGCGACGGGAACTGGGGGAGGCCTTCGTGACCAGCCGGGCTTCGCATCTCGGCGACCGCCCCGGTGAGGCCACCAGACGAGAACTGCTGACCCAGGCGCGCAACGCGGGCGTGACGGGTGCTTCGAAGATGGCCAAGGACGAGATCGCGCGCGAGGTGGCCGAGTCATCCTGAGCGGACTGTCCTGTCGCGACGGTTGCGGTCCCGTCCACAGGCTTCTACCTTCGATGGATGGCGATCGACACCGAAGCCGGGCAGGCCGCTCCTCTCGTCGTGGTTCAGACGGCTCGCTCGGAAGACGCGATCACCGTCGAAGTGGCGGGTGACATCGATATTGCGACCAGTCCTCGACTCCGGGCCGAAGTCTTCAGACTGCTGGCTGACGCTCCCGGCGCCGCGATGATCGACATGACCGGTGTCGGCTTCTGTGATTCCTCGGGGCTTTCCGTGCTGGTGCAGCTGAATCGTCACTGTGAGGAAGCCGGGATCGAGCTGAGTTTCGTGCCGTCCAAGGTACTGCTGCGGGCCCTTGAACTCACCGGGCTGCTGCCCACACTGAAGGTGGACACCGCTTAGGCGGTGTCCTGCAAGTCGTGTTCGCGGTCTTCGCGCCCAGGCGGCCCCTGGCGGCACGGGCGGACGCGACCGAGTACAACCCGGTACGAGGCCGATCCGCCCGCACCGCCAGGAACCACCTGGATCACGAAGCCCATCGAACAGACTTACAGGACACCGCCTAGGCGACGACGCGGACCGTGCCCAGCTCGGGATCGGCGGCGTCGTAGATGAACATGCCCGAGCGCACGCCGGTGTGGAGATAATCGACGATCGCGTCGGTGAACACTTCACCGGGAGCGATCGCCGGGATACCGGGCGGGTAGGGGCTGATCATCTCCGCGCTGAGGCGTCCCTCGGCCTTGTCCAGCGGCACATGCTCGGCGTCGGCGAAGAACGCGTCGCGGGGCAGCATTCGCATTTCCAGGGTCAGTTCGGCGGCGGAGGGCAGGTCCACCACCGGTCGCCGCTCGAAATCGTGGTCGACCAGCCCGCGCAGGCCGCTCATGAGGGCGGACACCGTCTCCTCGTCGTCGGCATGGGTGATCTGCACCGCGATCCGCCGGTGATCGGCCAGCCCGGTGTGCAGATGGCGTTCGGCGAGATGGTCGGACGCCTGGTAGCCGGTGATACCGAGCCCGGAGACATCGACCACGATCTTGAGGGGGTCGTGTTCGAAGGCGAGTGGGTGGAATTCCGCGGCCAGCGCGTGGAGCCCCGGGATGTCTTCGATCTCCGCTCGTACGCGGGCGGCCAGCGCCAGTGCGTTGCCCAGCAGTTCTTCGCCGTGTTCGACCATCTGCCTGCGCCAGCCGTCGAGGGAGGCGAACAGCAGCGCGGAAGTGCTCGTGGTGCCGAGCAGGTCCTCCCTGGCCTTGAGCACGTCGGGGGAGACCCGGTCGCCTCGCAGGTGGGACACCGACGCCTGTTCGAGCCCGCCGCCCATCTTGTGCGTGCTCGTGACGCAGAGGTCGGCTTCGCCGTCCATCGCCCAGGTGGGCAGGTCGTCGTGGAACGGATAGTGGGCACCCCACGCCTCGTCCACGATCAGCGCCTTGTCCGCGGCATGGCACGCTCGGGCGACACCGCGGATGTCGGCGCAACTGCCGTAGTCGGTCGGGGTGATCAGCAACATGCCTTTGACGTCCGGCGCGTCCGCCAGCGCCGCGGCCTTGCTTGTGTCCTGGTGGGGTGAAGGCCAGACCGCCCGCGCGGCGGTAGGCCTCGATGGCTTCCAGCACCGGTGCGCGCGAGTGGTCATCCTGCTCCGATCAGCGGCCGAGGGCGTTCTGCAGTTCCTTCTTGGTCATGCTGGACCGGCCCTTGATGTTGCGCTTCTTCGCTTCGTTGTAGAGCTGGTCCTTGGTCGGCCCGCCGGGGCCCTTCCGGTTGCCGGACCGTTCGCCGCCGCGTTTCTGCGGCGACTTGTCCCTGGTCGAACTCTTGCTCGCGGTCTTGGCTTCACCGGACTGGGCGCGGTTCTTGTTCACCGTGCGTGCGGCGATCTCCTCGGCGCGTCCGCTGCTCGCGCCGCGTTTCTTCTGAGAGGACTTGATGTGCTCGTACTGACGTTCGCGTTTGTCGCTCCAGCTCTGTTCAGGCACGGCTCCTCCTTCGTCTCGACCTGCGGATACCCGGCCGTCCCGGCGGTCAATCGAAAGATCACCCGTCCAAGGCAGGGCCGCGGCGATGTTTACCGGCGCCGTTCGCCGGGTATCAAAACGGTGACGAGGGGAGCGTATTCATGTCGGTCCACAAAGGACGAAGGTGACTTTTGGTGAACGCCACGTCGCTCATGGAAGACATCGATCACGTCGTCCTGCGCGAGGAGCCGGTCCCGGCCCCTCGCGATCGTCGAGCGCGGCGCAGGGACGACTACTCCCATTGCCGCCCCTGGTTCGACGAGATGGCCGTTCTGCCCGCCGGTCACCCGGAACGGGAGCGCCTGCGGGAGCGCCTGATCCTCGAACTGCTGCCGATCGCCGAGCACATCGCCGTCCGGTTCAGCGGACGGGGGCAGCCGAGGGAAGACCTGATCCAGGTCGCGCGGATCGGCCTGATGAAGGCCGTGGACCGGTTCGATCCGGGACAGGGCGGGGATTTCCTGGCGTATGCGGTGCCCACGGTGATGGGCGAGGTGCGGCGTTTCTTCCGTGACACCGGCTGGGCGGTCCACGTCCCGCGCGGGATGCAGGAACTGCGCACCCGGCTCTCCCGGGCGACCACGGAACTCACCCAGACCCTCGGCCGCGCGCCGACCCCCACCGAACTCGCCGCGCACCTGGACGTGGACGTCGAAACCGTCCGCGAAGGCCTGCTCGCCGCGAACAGCTACCAGACGTCGTCCCTCGACCGGCCGGTCAACGACGGCGAGGGTTCCCTTCCGCTGTCCGACGTGATGGGCGAGCAGGATTCCCGGTTCGAGCACATCGAGGACCGGCACACCGTCGTCCCGCTGCTCCAACGGCTCCCGGAGCGGGAGCGGGCGATCGTCACGATGCGGTTCTTCGACGGGCTGACCCAGTCCCAGATCGCCGAACGTGTCGGTATCTCCCAGATGCACGTTTCCCGCCTGCTCACGAAGATCCTCCAGGATCTGCGCGGCAGGCTCAACGGCTGAACAACTCGCCGAGACCCGGCCGGACCGGCGGGGCGCCCAGCGCGCGCAGGGAATCCCAGAGGGTGACCGCGGTGGCCGTCAGCACGGGTTTGCCGAGGGCGGTTTCGAGGTCTTCGAGCAACGGCGTCGTGTGCAGGGCCGTTTCGGGGATCAACAGCGCGTCGGCCTCCTCGTGATCGGCCGCCGCGGCGAGTTCGGTGATGCGACGGCCGTCCCAGGCCGCGAGCGCCCGGTCCGAGGGCGCGTCGGCGGAGACCGAGTGAACGGTGGAAACCCCCGCTTCCGCGAGGAAGCCGGCGAAAGTCGCGGTCGTGTCGCGGTGATAGACCGAGGCGAGCGCCACGCGCCTGGCGCCCAAGTGGGCGAGCGCGGTGAGGTATGCGAGCGATGTGCTGCGCGCGGGAACACCGAGGTGTTCGCCGAGCACGCGGGACTGTTCGAGCGCGCCGTCGAGGCCGCGTGTGAAGCTGCAACTGGAACAGGCCCAGCTGACGACGTCCGGTACCGTGCCGAACCGCGCGGCGGCCACGAGCCTGCCCGGCTCGCCGAGCTCACGGACGGCTTCGTGTTTTCCGGCCGCGTCGAGGTCTTCGACCCGGCCGATGGTTTCGCCCCACGGGACATAGGCGAAGTCCACGGTGAGGTCAGGATCCAATTTTCCCGCCAGGGCGAGGAAATCGTCCTCACCGCAGTCCCGCGTCGGGTACAGCAGGCCGATCTTGGGCACGGCTCACTCCTTCCGGGTCGAAGCCCTTCGGAGGTACCCGACGCGAGCGGCGGTCACGCGTGCGCGGCGGACAGGCCGCCGAAATCCGGCGGGGTGAGCTGGCCGACACTGTGGTCGTCCTCGCGGACGGCCCGGAGGAAACGCGCGACCTGCGCGGGGCGCGGGGTGGCGGTCTTCCCGCCCAGGTAGCGGAGGACGATGAGATCTTCGCCGGAGTGGGTCTCGATCGCCACGGCCCAGCCGTGGATCTCGTCCCACAGCAGGGCGACGTCGCGCTCGGGATGGGTGGGGAGCCGCTCGTCGAGCGCGACGTACGCCGAAACCGGGCTGTCGTGGTCGACGGTGCAGGATTCGAGGCCGACGCCGAGGACCTCGGTGACTTCGGCGAGATACCCCCACACGGCGTCGCGGGTGTGCGGGTGGCGGACAGGCATGGTGAGCAAACGAGGACTTCCCTTCTTTCCCCGGCCTCGTCCGGTGCGGGCGCCGAGGCCCGCACCGGACGGGACACTCAGGCCTGGATCTCCTTGCGGTCGGACGTGGAACCCGTGATCTCGATGCGCCGCGGCTTCGCCTTCTCGGCGATCGGGATGCGGAGGGTCAGCACGCCCGCTTCGTAGCCGGCCGCGATGTTGTCGGTGTCGAGGGCCTCGCCGAGGAACAGCTGGCGGGAGAAGACGCCGAGCGGACGTTCGGAAACCTGCATCTGGACGTCTTTCCCGGCGAACGGCCGCCGCTCGGCCTTGACGGTCAGGACGTTGCGTTCGACGTCCAGCTCGATCGCGTCGGCGGAGACGCCGGGAAGGTCGAAGCAGACGACGAACTCGTCGCCCTCGCGGTAGGCGTCCATCGGCATGGTGGCCGGCTTGGACCAGGTGCCCGGATTCGCGGCGCCGAACATCTGCTGGGTCAGCCTGTCCAGTTCGCGGAACGGGTCGGTGCGCATCAACATCGGGTTCCACCTCCTGGGTCGTTGTCACTGGTGTCAACACGCACTACTGTTCTACCATGTCATCGGAACGATGACAACCGCCGAGTCGTCGATTGGATGACAAGTCGATTGGATGACAATCATGGACGAAGACCCCTCCCAGACCGTGCGCAGCGTTCGTGACGTCGTGGCGGAGGCCCGATCCGGTGTCTCGGAACCGGAGCGGGTCCTGGCGGCCTTGGTCGCGTTGAAGGCGGTCCGCGAGCAACTGGCCGCCTGGGAGCCGGAGCTGATCGCGGCCGCTCGCGCGGGCGGCACCAGCTGGACGGCGCTCGCCCCCGCGCTGGGGGTCGCGAGCCGTCAGGCGGCGGAGCGGCGGTTCCTGCGGCTGCGGCCGTCCTCGGGCGGGGAGAGCACCGGGGAGGCGCGGGTCGACGCGGAACGAGACCGGCGGGCGGGTGATCGCGCGGTGGCCGAGTGGGCGCGGCGCAACTCGGCGATCCTGCGGCAGCTGGCTGGTCAGGCGGGCGCGCTGGACGGGTTGAACGCCAAGGCCAGGGAAAGCGCCGACAGGCTGAGCGCGGTGCTCGGCGAGGACGACGTCACCGGCCTCCTGGCGCCGCTGGCCGACCTGCGTGCCCACCTGCCTCGCGAGCACACCGGTTTCGCCGAACGGCTCGGCGAGATCGGCATGCACACCGAGCAGGTCCGGCGGGACGCCGTCGACGATCGGCGGGATCGCCACTCTTCTCGATGAGGCGGGTGTGAACACGGCGCGGGACGGGTACCCGCTGCCGTCCCTCGAGCGAGCCGGAGGTCTTCGATGCTGGTCCGACCCGATTCCCTGCCAGCCGCCGACGTCGTCGAGCTGGCGCTGAAAGTACTTGCGGCGGAAGGCCTGCGCGGGCAGGCCGCCCATGCGGCCCTCGAGGCGATGGCGCGAGAACGAGGCCTGCCGGTCAAGCGGTGCGCCGAACTCATCGTGGCGGCCGTGGACGGGCGCGTGAACTGAAGGCGCGGTGGGGCGGTGTCGCCGCGGGTGGCATGTCGCGAAAGCCACTTTCGGGACATCAGACGTCCCGAAAGTGGCTTTCGCGACATGCTCCGCCGCCCGGCTCGGCCCAGGAACGTCGTGAAGGCCTCCTTCCCTACCCTGAAGGTAGGCAAGGAGGCCTTCACGGACTTACGCGACCGGCAAGCCCTACTGGCAGGCTTCGCAGTCCGGGTCGTCGATGCGGCAGGCGGCACCATCGGTGAGCGGGAAGTCGAAGTCGTCGAGAGCGGGGACGGCCAGGGTGGTTTCTTCCGGCGTGGCGGTGGCGGACATGTCACTCCCTTGGTACGGAACGGGTCTTATCTCTCTGTAGCGCTGAAGATCGCCGGTCATTCCGTGACGCGCGCCACAGGGTTCAGTCGGCGGTCCCAAGCAGCGCCTCCGCGTCGTCCACCGCCTTGGCGAGGGCGTCCGGGTCCGCGCGCAAACCCGTGAGCACCGTGTCGATTTCACGCAATCCCGCGCGCCGCAGCAGCCGTTTCTCGTTGGTGACCCACTCGCCGCGGGCCGCGAGGACCGCGTGTGCCGTCTCCATCGCGGCGGTCGCCAGCGCGCCCGCGACCTCCGTGGCCTGCCCGCGCGGGACGAAGGCTCCACGGGTGTAACGCAAAGTCAGCCCGGCGCGGCCTCGCCACATCGCCGGGGCCGTTTCCCGCAGCGCTTCCGGAAAGTCCGGCCGCGGCAGCTCGCCGCGCAGTACGCGGTTGACCGCGAGTTCGGCGACGGGCAGGTAACTCGGGACGCCCGCGAGATGGAACATCAACGGCTCCCAGTGGAACCGGCCTTCGCGGGCTTCGGCGAGATGGTGTTCGACGGAGCCGAGGTCGCGGTAGTGGACGTCGACCTGTCTGCCGTCGATCGTGAGCCAGGCGCCGCCGTTGAACACGCCGCCGCCCCACGCACCGAGTTCCGAGACCTCGCCGTCCCAGCCGACGGCGCGCAGGTCCGCCGGGTCGAAGGCGCCGCGGTAGTAGACGGCGAAATCCCAGTCGCTGCCGGGGCCGTGGGTGTCCTGCGCGCGTGATCCGCCGAGGGTGACGGCGTGCACGGCGGGGAGTGCGGCCAGAGTGTCCGCCACGTGGGCGAGGAAAGTGTCGTCGTTCATCGCGCGGCCGAGTTTAGGGTCGTGCCCGCGCGGACGCGACGGGTTTGCACACCGGCGTGATCACCGTGCTCAACTGACCCCGAGCGGCAGCGTGGCGGCCACTCCCTTGGCGTGCCTGCCGTCGAGCCGGTCCAGGGTGAGCCCACCTCGGCGGGCGGCGAGTTCCAGGTCCCGCACCGCGTGTTCCACCGCCCGCGGTCCGGCGGCGGCGATCCGGATCGAGGCGCTGACGCGCGGTTCGGTCTCAGCGGTGCTCCGGCGCGCGGTCACGGCGAGTGTCACCGCGGAACCGGGAGCGGCGGCGAGCAGCCGTCGGGAGAGATCCGCCGTGAGCACCGGGGAAAGCGTGTCCCAGCCGTCGAGGCGGAAGGTCGCCTGGCAGATCGGCCCGCTGTGCCAGAACCGCCAGTCCTCGCGGATGCGCGCCCGGCCGGCCGTGACGTGCGCCAGCGAGGCGAGTACGCCGAGGACCTCGTTTTCGGCGAGCGCCCGCACCGGCAGTCCGTCGCGACGGAGTTGCCGTCGCACCCGCCGGACCGTGTTCCCGAGCGCCTGCCGCACGTCGGTGTCGCGGTGCACGTCGACGGTGCGCAGCGCCTGCAACGCGACCCAGCCCCGCGGCGGCCGTGAACGGTCGGCTCCGACGTGGTGGATGACCTGCGCGGCGACGTCCGACGTCTGTTCGCGGGCAGGCGGAAGCAACATCAGCGGCGACGGCATCGGCTGCTCGCGTGCGGCCGATTTCGGTTGCAGCACAGCGGTGATCCCGTCGGCGCGGCTGACCATGAACACCGTCTCGTCGCCGATCTCGCCCGCCGTTCCCGTCGCTTCCGGCGACAGCAGGCGCAGCAGCGCCCGGCCCGCCTCACCGGTGTTCCGGAGATCCCGGTCGCGGTCCCGCGTCAGATAGCCGGACGCCGAACCGAGCCAGGCGTAGAGCCAGCGTCCGCGGATCCGCACGGTGGTCAGCGCGAGGACCACGACGGCGGCGGTGACCACCACGGCCGCCAGCGGCCACGGCCGCCCCGCCACCAGGACGAGCGCGACGAGGACGAGTTGCCAGCAGACGATCTGCGGCACCCCGATCCCGCCGAACCGCCCCGATCGCCGCACCGGAACGGGCGCCGGTGGATTCGGCCGCGGCGTACCGGGCACCGGAGCGGGGACGGGTACCGCCGCGAACCCTCGCGGTCGCTGCTCCGCCTGACGAGCGGCGGTGAGCGCCGCCAGCGCGGCCTCGCGTGCGGCGGCCCGCGCGGCGGGCGCGGCATAGGCGAGCGGATCGGATACGGCCGCTGCCCGCGGTGCGGCCGGTGCGGCTCGGGGAAGCGGCGGGGGCGGCGCGTGGTACCGCCCGCCCGTCCTGGCCGCGCCGGGATCGGTCATCGTCCTGCCTCCTCAAACCGTGTCGCCTCAGGCTGCCCGGCCAACATGAGGTTTCGATGACACGGCGCCCGCACGGGCGAGACAGGCTGTTTCATCGAAATTTCATGGTCGCTCTCTAGCTTGATCGCGTGAACACCGAGAAGCGGTTCAGCGCGATGGCCAGGACGAGAATGGCCGTGGCGCTGGTGGTCGCGGGCTGCCTGGCGCTGGTCGGGCTCGCCGTGACCGGGCAGGCGGCGACCCCGGACCGGCTGGAGTTCGTCCAGGTCGGCCACTGGGTCTACAACGACGCCGCCCAGTCCGCGTTCCACGTCGACGGTTCGACGAACCGCGTCGACGCGCGCGCGGACGTGCCGGGGGCGAACGGCAGCCAGGTCGCGCAGGGGGACGATTCCGGTTACGTGGTCGAGCGGAACCGCATCACGGAGTTCGACAAGGCGACCTTGAGCGTGGCGGAGTCGGTGCCGCCGCCCGCGCCGGAAACCCCGTTCGTGCTGGAGATCGCGGGCGGTCCGTACCTGGTCTACCGCAACGCGGGCCAGATCGTGCGCCTCGGGGACCCGGCCGCGACGGTGCCCGCAGGGGGGCCACTGTCCCGGCCGGTCGCCACGGCCGAGGGAACGGTGTGGACGCACCGCGTCGACAACGGCTCGGTCTGCGAACTGCCCAAGGGCGCCGCCGTCATGACCTGTCCCGCGCATCTCCCGCCAGGACACGGCGGCGGGCTCACACTCGTGGGCGACCGGCCGGTCGTGCTCGACACCACCGGCGACAGCCTCCACCGCGTCGGCCCGGATGGGCTCGGCGACGGCCTTCCGCTCGGCATCAAGCTCTCGCCGTCGGCACAGGTCGCCAACAGTGCCGTCGGCGACCGGCTGGCCATCGCCGACCCGGAGCGCAACCAGCTCCACCTCATCGACGTCAGCGGCCTCGACCAGGATCGCCCGTCCGCGAAGCCGATTTCGGTCGAGCTCTCCAAGGGCAGCCGGTTCAACGGCCCGCTCTCCTCGTCGAACGTCGTCGCCATGGTCGACGAGACCCGCGGCGAGGTGCTGACCTACGACGCCGCCGGCAAGCTCAAGTCCACCACCAAGGTGCCGGGCCAGGGCAGGGTGCCGAGGCTGGCCAAGGGCGAGGACAACCGGATCTACGTCGACAGCTCCGACGGTTCGCACGTCCTGGTCGTCAACGGCGACGACGGCACGGTGGTCGACGTCGACGTCGACAAGGCGGCCAACAGCCAGACGGCGGGCGCGCCGTCGGCCGAACCGGAACCGTCCGGCGACCAGGCCCCGCAGCCGCCGCAACGGCAACAGGCTCCGCCGAACACCCAGAAGCCGCCTCCGCCGGTGGCGAAGGCGACTCCGCCCGGCGCGCCGAGGAAGGTGAGCGCGTCGTCCGGGGACGGCTCGATCAAGGTCTCGTGGAGCCCGGCCGCGGAGAACGGCGCGCGGATCACCGGCTACCGGGTGACCTGGACCGGCGGGTCCACGCGAGTCGGGGGATCGGCACGGGGGACGACGATTTCCGGGCTGCGCAACGGAACGCCGTATGTGCTCACCGTGGTCGCGGAGAACTCCGCGGGGATCGGCCCCGGCGCCAGCGCCAAGGCGGTCGTCCCGGGACCCGCGAACCGGCCCGCCGGGGCACCGGTCGTCACCGCGAACGCCACCGCGGCGGGCAACGTGTCGGTGAGCTGGACCCAGCCCGACCTGCGCGGCGGCATGCTGGTGCACTACCTGGTCAGCGTGACGGGCAAGGGCCAGCGCACGGTTTCGGGCACGTCCGCGGACTTCACCGGGGTCACCGGCACCGCGACCGTCACGGTCCGCGCGGTGACGAAGTTCGGTTCGGGAGCGGCGGTCAACGGCGCCACCGGCAGCAGGAAGGTCACCGTGCCGGTGGCCTCGGGGCCGCCGACCATCACGATCACCCAGGTCCGGGGCAAGGACAACACGCTGTTCGTTTCCGTGAACGCCAACGGGAAGGGCGTTTCCGCGACCTGCACGGCGGAATTCTTCACCAAGACGAAGCCGGTGCCTTGTTCCGGGGCGACGACACTGATCATCTCCGAGGTCGCATGGCTGGGGGCGATCACGATCGACGCCACCATCAAGACCTCCGCGGGTACCGCCACGGACAGCTGGCGAGGTGTGCCCACGGTGAACGGTGGCGCGCTGTTCTGGCTCGGCCCGATGGCACTGGTCGGCCTGCGCCGACGAAAGGAAAAGGAACTTCTGTGACGCTCACACCCAGGGTCGCCTACGAGCAGATCGCCGAGAACGTGCAATCGGTGGTGCGCGGCAAACCGGAGGTCGTCCGGCTCACCGTGGCGGCGCTGTTCGCCGAAGGGCACCTGCTGATGGAGGACGTGCCCGGCGTCGGGAAGACGACGATCGCGCGCTGTGTCGCCGCCAGCATCGGCGGCCGGTGGAGCCGGATCCAGTTCACCCCCGACCTGCTGCCCGGCGACATCACCGGCGTGATGGTCTACCACCAGAACGCCGAACGCTTCCAGTTCCACCCCGGCGGCATCTTCGCCAACGTGGTGCTGGCGGACGAGATCAACCGGGGTACGCCGAAGACGCAGGCCGCGCTGCTGGAGGTGATGGCCGAACGCCGGGTCACCGTCGATTCGGTCGGCCAGGCGGTGCCGAGGCCGTTCCTCGTGGTGGCCACGCAGAACCCGATCGAGCTGGAGGGCACCTACCGGCTGCCCGAGGCGCAGCTGGACCGGTTCCTCATGCGTATTGCGGTCGGCTACCCGGATCTGGAATCCGAGATGCGCGTGGTGATGGGCGACTGCGCCGGGGTCACGCCGGACGAACTCAAGCCGGTGCTGAGCATCGCCGACGTCCAGTCGGTCATCGACGAGGTCCGGAAGTCCCATCTGGCACCGGAAATCGTCAACTACGCGGTCCGGCTGGCCGCGTCGAGCCGGTCGCATCCGGACGTCCGCTACGGCGCGAGCCCGCGGGGCAGCATCGCGCTGATCCGGGCGGCGCAAGGGCTCGCGGCCACCTTCGGCCGCGACTTCGTCACCCCCGACGACGTCAAGGACGTCGCGCATCCGGTGCTCGACCACCGGCTCGTGCTGACCCCCGAGGCGGAACTCAACCAGCGGCGGACCGCCGACATCGTCGACGAACTCCTGGGCGCGACGGCCGCTCCCATGGCCGCGATGGGGAGGTAGACGTGCGGCTCACCCGCCGCGGCGTCATCGTGCTGGCCTTCGCCGCCGGGTCCTACGTGCTCGGCGAACTGGCCGGGTACACGTTTTTCCGTGCCTTCGCGGGGATCGCGGCAGGCGCGGTGCTGATCGCGTTGGTCACCACGAAGTTCCGGCCGCGGGTGGAGATCGGCCGGACCGTCCAGCCGGACCGGGTCGAACGGGGGAAGCCCGCGCTGGCCTCGCTCGTCGTGCGCAACACCGGTTCGCGGCGGCACGGCGGTTTCGCCGCGGGGGACGGGATCGGGAACGAAACGCACCGACTGCGGGTCCGCCCGCTCGCACCCGGCGCCGAAGCGACGTACCACTACGAGCTCCCGACGACGACGCGCGGGAAACTGCGCGTCGGCCCGCTCGTGGTGCACCGGCCCGACCTCTTCGACCTCGCTCGCGGCGATCGGACCGTCGGGGACTCCGCGTGGTTGTGGGTGCACCCGCGGCGGCACGCGGTACGCGCGGCGCAGGCCGGGCACCCGAGGCACCACCACGAAGGCCCGATCACCGACCCGCCACTGCGCGGTTCGGCGGATCTGCGCGCGGTACGGGAGTACGTCGTCGGCGACGAGGTCCGGCATCTGCACTGGAAGGCGACGGCCAGGACCGGGCGGCTCATGGTCCGCGAGTACGCCGATCCCGCCCAGCCCCGGTTCACCACCGTGCTCGACACGCGGCCCGCGTCGATGACGCCCGCCGTTTTCGAAGAGGCCGTCGAGGTGGCGGCTTCGCTGTTCTACGCGTCGGCGTCGGCGGGGCAGCACTGCCGCCTGATCACTTCGGCCGGCGCGGACACGCCGACCGACAGCGGCGTGCGCGCGGCGAGGACACTGCTGGACGAACTCGCGCTCGTCACACAGGACGCGACGGACGGCGCGCCCTTGCTGCCCTCGGTCCTCGCCGCCGCCGAACGCCCCGGCGGGGTGCTCGTGGTGATCACCGGTCCGGACGCCGATCTGGGCCACACGGCCCGCTGGCGGCCCGACACCGTGGTCCGGCTCGGTGACCTCCGGCCGTCGGCGGGCTCCGGCGGCGTGATCGTCGCGGTCGACGCCGCCGGTGCCGCGGCGCAATGGAACTCCTTGGTGGGTAAGGCATGAGCGCCCGCTTCGATCGAATCGCGGTCGCCGGGCTGCTCGGCGCGACGGGGGTCGCCGGGTTGCTGTTCGCGCCCGTGTTCGGCTGGGCGGAACTGCTCGTGCCGGTGCTCGTGGTCGTCCTGCTGGCGTACGGCTGCGTCGAACTGACCGCGAAGTTCCCCAAGCTGACTCCTTACCGGCCGCTGCTCGTCGCGGTGCTCGGTCTGCTCGGGCTGGTCGAGACGGTGTTGACGTCGACCACGCTCGCCGCGCTGCCGACCGGCGCTTCGATGCGCGGGCTGGCGCGGGGCTTCACGGAAGGCTGGCAGCTCACGTTGCAGTCCACCTGGCCCGCGCTGCCGGTTCCCGAACAGCTGCTGTTCGTCCCGCTGTCGGTCCTGCTCGCCGTCGTGCTCGGGCTGGAACTGCTGCTGCGCTTGAAGATGCCGCTGGTGGCGCTCGTGCCCGGCCTGGCCGTCGCCGGGTTGGCGCAGGCGTATCAGGCCTTGACGGGACTCGTCGCGGTGGCGGCGGCGCTCGGGTTCGCGCTGCCCGCCGGGCTCCTGCTGTGGTCGGGGCGGCGTGTCCGGTCCGTGGGCCGGGCACCCGGCGTGCCGCGGTCCTGGCGGGTGACGGGTTCGGCGATCTGGCCCGCACTGTCCACTGTGGTCGCCCTGGTCGCCGGGTCGGTCGCGTTCGCCGCGCTCGATCCCATCGGCCGCGATCCGCTGACGCTCAAGGACACTCAGGCCGCGCCGCCCCCGCGAAGCAGGGTCGGCAATCCGCTGGACGAGATCGCCCAGCGGCTCATCCGGCCCGGTGAGGAGGTGTTCCGCTACCGCGGCGACACCCCGGTCGACCAGTGGCGCCTGATCGTGCTCAACGGTTTCGACGGCGCGAACTGGCTGTCCGATTCCCGGCTCCATCGGCTCGGGGTGGGTCTGGACGGCGCTCCCGGTGGTTCGGGCGGCAGCGCCGAACTCAAGGTGCGCGGGCTTTCGGGACCCTGGCTGCCGAGCCACCGGGATCTGACCGCGGTGGACGGCCTGACCCCGCTGGTGGACCAGGCCGCGGGCACGCTGATGCTGGAATCGCCGTCGGCCGCTTCGGTACGGGACTACCGGCTCAGCTGGTCCTCACCCGAGGTCGATCTCGCTTCCGGTGAAGTCGACGCGCGCGCACCGGGCGGGCTCGGCGGACTCGGCGCGGTGCCGCCCGACGTCGAACAGCTGGCGAAGGACGCCGTGCGTGGTCTGCGCCCGACGTTCCAGTCCGCATTGCAGCTGGAACGGTTCCTCAGCACGAACTATCAGGTCGCGACGGGCACGGAGGAACTGCCGACCGGGCACGGCTGGCCGCAGCTTCGGCATTTCCTGCTGGAGAGCAAGCGAGGGACGAGCGAGCAGTTCGCCGCCGCGTACGTGGTCTTGGCGCGGATGAGTGGTATCCCGGCGCGGCTCGTCGTCGGGTTCCGTGGTTCGGCGGAGAAGGACGGCGACATGCACGTCGTCCGGAACCGCGATGTCCTGGCCTGGCCCGAAGTCGCGGTCACCGGGGCGGGCTGGGTCGCGCTCGACCCCACCGCCGCGGCGACCGGATCGAGCCGGAGCCAGGCGGGCCCCGGCAAGGCGGTCGCCAAGGCGAGGGCCCAGCTGCCCGCCGAACAGCAACTGCGGCCGCCTCAGCTCCCGCCGGGAACGCAGCAGGACTCCGCCGAAGACCAGAGCGCGGAAGCGGGGGTGAGCTGGTGGTGGCCCGCTCTCGCCGGCGCGATCGTCCTTTTCGGACTCCTCTGGCTCGTGGGGGTTCCGGTGGCGAAGGCGGTCCGCGCACGACGGCGCCGTCGTCGGACCGGCGAGGAAGGGGTGCTCGGCGCCTGGGACGAGATCCGCGACCGGCTGCGCGCGCACGGCGTGCCGTTCCGGATCGGGATGACGCCGCGTGATCTCGCCGAATCCGCCGGATTGCTTGCCGGGGAGGGGATCCGCGAGCCCGTCGCCAGGCTGGCCAAGGTGCTGGACGTGACGCTGTGGTCCGGCGTCCCGGTCGGCGACGGGGCGGTCCGGAAGGCGTGGCAGGAAGTCGGCGAGGTGCGCCGGGGCCTGGCCGCCAGACCGTTCGCGGCTCGGGTGCTGGCGGCACTCGAGCCGCGAACCCTGGTGCCGGTCAAGGGGCGTAAAGAGGACTGAAAGGCGGCGGCCTCGTGGTTACCCGGGCCTGGTGGTCGTGAGTGGTAATGGTCGTTCTAACGCCCTTTACCACTCACGACCCCCGGCACGGAATGGCTCATGGTGCTGATCGGAGCCCCGCACGGCCCCGCGAGAGATGTCACGAAAGCCACTTTCGGGACATCAGACGTCCCGAAAGTGGCTTTCGCGACGCGGCCGGGAGTCGACCCGCGCCTCACGGGTTGCAGCGGGCGCCGCGGATCGCGACCGGTTCGGTGGTGTAGATGTGGCGGCCGTCGGTCGCCCTGAGCTGGAAGCAGTACCGGCGCACCGGGTCGACCGGGACATCGAGGCTGCGTTGGCGGTGGGCGACGAGCTGTTTCGTCTCGAGCCGCTCGCCCGCCATGATCACGACGAAGTCCAGTTCGCCTTCCGCGGTCCAGGTCAGCCGCACGTGATCGCTCTGGTCGCGCGGCGGGGCGAGCGCCAGTTTGACGTCCGGCGCCGGAGCGGAAACCGGTGCGGGCGGCGGGATCGCGGCCGCGACCGGGACGGCCTGCCCGCCGACCTCCGCCGGGCCGAGGATCAGCGGCACCACGGCCAGCCCGGCGGCGAGCACTCCGGCGCCCGCCAGCACGACGGGCTTCCAGGGAAGCCGTCGCTCGGTTTTGAGCGGGCCGCTGAACTCGCGGATCAGGGTCCGGCCGCCCGAGGGCGGCGCCTGCACCACCTGGACCGGCGACGGGGCGGCGGGCTGCTGGACCACGGCGAAGTCGTCGAACTCGACCTCGGCGTCGTCTTCGCCCGGTCCGTCGACGGGTTCCGCGGTGACGACTTCGCCGCCGGGCTGCCGCAGCTTCGTGAACAACCGAGCCAGCGACGCGACGTCCTGCGGCCGGTCGGCCGGTTCCTTGGCCAGCAACCGGAAGACCGTGGCGGAAAGCTCCCTCGGGACGCCCGGATCCTGGATCGGCGCGACGGGCTCCCGCAAGACCTGGAGGATCCGTTCGCCGGGCTGTTGCCCGGTGTGCCGGGGAAAGGGCGGTGTGCCGGTCAACGCGGCGTAGAGCACCGCGCCGAGTCCATAAAGGTCGGACGCGGGGGAAAGCGTGTCGTCGCGCAGGGTTTCCGGCGCGGTGTACTCCACCGCGTACATCGGGTCGCGCGGGAAACGCCGCCGCAGAGCGACCCCGAAGTCGGCGAGCACGAACTCGCCGGAGGCGCGGTACAGCACGTTGTGCGGGCTCACCCCACCGTGCACGACGTCCGCGCCGTGTGCCGCGGCGAGCGCCGACGCGATCGAGGCACCGAGGGTGAGCACGTCGGGAACACCCAGCCTGGCACCGGAATCCAGCAGACCGGCGAGGGAACCAGGGCACAGTTCGCGGCGGACACCGGATCGGCCGCCCGCGTCGGTCAGGACGTCGTCGATCTGCAGCACCGAACGTGTCGCGCGCACGGCGGCCAGCGCCTTCCGCTCGCGGTCCAGCCACGCGGAGGTCTCGCGGTCGAAGGCGGCGGGGAACATCTTGATCGCGAAGTCGTTGCCCGTGGCGGGATCCCGGCCCGCGTAGACGGTGGCGATGGGGCCCTGGGCGAGCAGCCTCGGTCCGCCGACTCCTGTCTCGATGCTCATGACCCCATTGTCGCGCAAGAAGACCGGATCCGGAGCACTTTCCCGGCGGCAGGTTCCTGCCGCGGGTGCCCGGCGGGCGGGCCGCTGGCCGACCCTTTTCCCATGCAGACTGCCGGCCTGGTCAGGGTCACCATCACCACTCCGCACCGGCGCATCGACATGGCGCTGCCGGAACACGCGTCCGTCGCCGAAATCCTCCCCGGCCTGCTCGCGCGGGCGGGCGAGGGGATGGCCGACGACGGGGTCGCCGTCGGCGGCTGGCAGTTGCGCCGCGCCGACGGATCCGCCTTCGATCCGGACCGGACGCTGGGCGCGCATCGGGTCCGGGACGGGGAGATCCTCCATCTGACGCCGCGCCGCGCCGAATGGCCGGAGCTCGAGTACGACGACCTCGTGGACGCGATCGCCACCGGATCCGGCGGCCGGGCCTGGGGGCCGCGGCACACGCGCCGGGCGGGGCTGGCCGCCGGTGCCGCGGCCGCCCTGTTCGGGTTGGTCGCGGTGGTGCGCGCGGGACCGCCGTGGACGACGCCGGCGGCGTGGGCCCTCGCCGTTTCCGCGCTGCTCCTGACCGCGGGGGTCCTGCTCGCGCGGGCACTGCGTGACGCCGGGGCCGGGGCGGTCGTCGCCGCCGTCGCACTGCCGTTCGCCTTCGCCGGCGGCGGCCTGCTGCTGGCGGGCGACGACCCGATCGGCGCGCTGTCCGCCGGTCATCTGCTGCTGGGAAGCGCGACGCTGCTGCTCGCGGCCGTCGTCGGCCATCTCGGGGTGGTCGCCGCGCCGGAACTGTTCACCGGGGCGGCCACCGTCGGGCTGCTCGGCGTACTCGGCGGCTGGCTGGCCACCTTCGACGATCTCGCAGGCTATCGGTCGGCGGCGGTGATCGGCGGCGGCGTGCTCATGCTGTCGACCACGTTCGCTCCGCTGGCGCTGCGGCTCGGCCGGGTGCCGATGCCGGTGCTGCCGCGGTCGACCGCGGACCTCGTCCGAGACGATCCCCAGCCACCACTCGAACTCGTGCACGCCGCCGTGGCCAGAGCGGACGCGTTGCTCACCGGGATGCTGGGCGGCGCGGCCATCGTCGTCATGTACTGCCAGTCGCAGCTGATCCGCAGCGACAGCGAGGCCGCGGTCGTCCTCGTCGCCCTGCTCGCGGCCGGGTTTCTGGTGCGGGCACGGTTGTATCCGATCCTGCGGCAGCGGGTGCCGCTACTGGTGACCGGGATCTTCGGTGCCGGATGCCTGCTGGCGGGGCCGCTCATGGCGGATCGCTCGCTGCTGCTCGTCCTCGCCGGACCGCTGTCCTTGGCGGTGGCCGCGGGCGTGATCGCCTCCGGCGTCGTGCTGAGCACCCGCCCCGCCAACCCGTACCTCGGCAGGATCGCCGAGTACTTCGAGATCCTGGTGACGATCGCCGTCGTCCCGGTGGCGTGTTCGGTGCTCGGCCTGTACGGCTACGTGCGCGGACTGGGGGGCTGAACCCATGGCGTCCAAACGAGATCAACTGCAGGCGTATCAATTCCTGGTGCAGCGCGCCATTTCCGCGCTCGTGACCAGGGAGACCGACCCGGAGCAGCCGCCGTTCCGCCGTCCGTCCGGCGCCGCCTTCGCCGGTGTCGCGCTGGCGATCGTCGCGCTGGCCTGCGTCGGGGTCTACGGGATGATCGTGCCCGGCGGCAACAACGCCTGGCGCAAGAACGCCGCCGTCATCGTGGAGAAGGAGAGCGGGACCCGCTACGTCTACCTCGGCGAACGGCTGCATCCCGTCGCGAACTACGCGTCCGCGCTGCTGTTGCTCGGCGAACACGGCACCACGGAACGGGTTTCGCGCGACTCGCTCGCCGGAGTCCCGCGAGGGCCCCGCATCGGCATCGCCGACGCACCGGACGGCTTGCCCGGCCCCGGAAAGCTGCTCACCGGATCGTGGTCGCTGTGCTCCGCGCCCGCGAGCGACCTGGCGGGCAGCCGGATCGAGGAGTCGGTGCTGCTGGCGGGCGCTTCGCCTTCGGGCGGCGCGGCGCTGGGGGACCAGGCGCTGCTGGTGGAATCGACGTCGACCGGCGACCGGTTCGTCGTATGGCGCGGGCACCGGCACCGGATCAACGACTACGGCGCCGTCGGCACCGGCCTCGCGCTCACCGCCGAGCCGTGGGCACGGGTCGGCAGGGCGTGGCTCGACGTACTCCCGGAAGGCACGCCGATCGGCCCGCTCCCGGTGGCGGCGGCGGGCGAGGTGTCCACCGCGGTGCCGGGCCGGACCGACATCCGGAACGGGATGCTGCTGATGGTGCAGACCTCCGGCGGCGGACAGCAGCACTACCTCGCCGAACGGGACGCCCTGCGGCCCATCACCGAACTGCAGTACGACGTGCAGCGCGCGAGCGCCCAGATGATGGCCGCCTATCCCGGCACGGAGCCGAAAACCGTGCCGCTGCCGCCTTCGCTGGCGACCATGTCCCGGCAACTGGAACCGGTCCAGGCCGAAGCGGGCTCGGCACCCGCCACCCGACCGGCCATCGCGCGCCTGCGCGACCAGGACACCACCGTGTGCGCCACCTTCGGCGACGGTTCCACGGCCCCTTCGCTGACCGTCGATCCCACGCTGCCCGCCGCGGATCCGATGTCGACCACCGCCCGCCGGACCGCGTCCGGGACACCGCTCGCGGACCGCGTCCACGTGCCGCCCGGCAGCGCGATCGTCGTCGAAGCGATGCCTTCGGCGCAGGCCCCCGCCGGGACGCTGACCGTCGTGACCGACATGGGGCGCCGCTATCCGCTGGCTTCACCCGATGTGCTGAAGATGCTCGGCTACCCGTCGGCGCGTCCGGTGCGGCTTCCCGCCGGCCTGGTCGCGCGGCTGCCCGAAGGCCCGAGCCTCGATCCCGCCGCCGCCAGGAGGCAAACGCTGGGCGGCTGAGGCGCCGAGACGGGCGAACTCGCGTGTCAGCGAGGGTAAGTCGATTGTGGCGTGACCGAGTCTGGGCTGGCCGACGGGAGACGGCCGTGCCCTGAGTGTCCACAAGGGGCACTTTTGGCGGCCAAGTCTGGTTGAATGACGAGGATGTGCGGTTTTCTGTGGGGGGGTCGTGAGTGGCAATGAGGGTTCTAACCCTCATTGCCACTCACGACCCCCACGCGAAACTGCGCTGACTGACCAAATCGGGCGCCTTCACCGCGGATGGTGTCCCGAATGGACGGTCGAGATGGTGCCAGGGTCCCGCTCCTGCGGCCGGCCCCTCAAGAGAAGGCGAACTCGCGTGATTGGAGACGGAACTCGCGTACCGCGGTGCGGTCAGGAAGTACTGACCGGGAACCGCAGTTCGAAGATCGCGCCGCCCTCGTCGGCGTTGTACACCGCGAGTGTGCCGCCGTGCGCCTGCGCGACCCAGCGCACGATCGAGAGCCCGAGCCCGGAAGATCCGCCGGTGCTGGCGAACCGGTCGAACGCCTCGCCCGCCAGCGCGGTGTCGATACCCGGGCCGTGGTCCGCGACGGTCACGGTGCCGCCGGCGACGGTCAGGTGCACGAAAGCCTTCGCTCCCGGTTGGCGGCCGTAGCGCACGGCGTTGTCGAGAAGGTTGCCGATGGCCCGTTGCAGCAGCGCGGGATCGGCGTCGACCTTCGTGGGCGCGGCGGTGACGGTGACTTCGGCGCCGTCGGTCGCCGTGTCCTCGACGATGCCCACCACCAGCTGGTCGAGCCAGATCGGCTGGATGCTCAGCTGTTCCACCCCCGCGGCGAGCCGGGCGCGGACGAGCAGGTCGTCGATGATGCCGCCCATTCTCGCGGCGAGCCGGACGGTGCGCGGCAGGAGTTCCGCCGACTGCGCGGGATTGGCCATCGCGGTTTCGGCGAGCGCGCGCAGGGCGGCGACCGGGGTGCGGAGGTCGTGCGCGGTTTCGGCGAGCAGGACCTCCTGCTGTTGCAAGGCAGCGGCCGCGGGCCGGATCGACCGGCCGGACAGCAGGTGGCCCGCGAACCCCAGTATCGCGACCAGCAGCACGGTGCCGCCGATCACCAGCAGCGTGAACTGGGTGTGCGCGGCGTCTTCGGTCTCCGTGGACTGCACCGCGACGACGGCCGCGAAGGTCTTGCCGTCGCCGTCGCGCAGGGGTTCGGCGCGGACCTTGACCATGTCGCCGTTGGTCGCCTTTTGGTGGCCCTGCAACAGCTTGCCGGTCTTCACCGTTTCGGTGGCGAGCGCGGTCAACAGCTGCATGCTCATCGGGACGCAGGTCGCCCGCGAAAGATGCGGCTCGAACGCGGGCGCACCGCCGGGCAGGACCGCGAACTGCGGGCAGCGGTCGTTCAGCACGTCGGTGTTGACCAGACCGAAGCCGACGGTGCCGTCGAATTCGACCAGCCTGCTGACTGACGACGTGACCTGGGTCAGCGCGGCGTCGATCCGTTCCTCGCCCTGGTCACCGTCTTCGTTGATGAGCAGCCACGCGAAGAGCACCAGCCCGAGGGTGTTCATCGCGGTGAACAACGCCGTCAGCGTCCAGCGCAGCCTTCGCAGCCGATCGGCCGAGGAATGGGTGTTCACCGGGCGCCCAGCCGGTAGCCGAGGCCGCGGACGGCGTGGATCAGTTCGGGTTCCTTCAGCTTGCGGCGCAACCGCTTCACCACCACGTCGACCACATTGGACATCGGATCGGCCTGCGCGTCCCAGCAGTGCTCGATCAGATCCGCCCGCTGCACCGGCAGGCCCGCCCTGGTCAGCAGGTATTCGAGCACCGCGTACTCCTTGTTGGTCAAGGTGAGCAGCACCCCGGCCCGGCGCACCTCACGCCGCGCGCAGTCCATCACCAGGTCTTCGTGCTGCAGCACCGAGGGCCGGTCGAACGCGGAGCGATGACACAGATTGGTCACCCGCTCGGTCAGCTCGGCCATCACGAACGGTTTAACGAGGTAGTCGTCGCCGCCGTGCTCGAAACCTGCCACCCGGTCGGCGAGCGCGTCGCGGGCGGTCAGGAACAGTACCGGCGCCCGCCAGCCCAGCTGCCGTCGCATGTGGACGTATTCGATGGCGTCGCCGTCCGGCAGCATCCGGTCGAACACCACGCAGTCGTGATGCGTTCCGCGCAGCAGCCGGTCCGTGGTCGCGATGTCGCCGGCTTCGTCGACGGCGAAACCGGCCGAGCGTAGCTGCGTCACCAGCGCGAGCCGCAGATTTTCGTCGTCTTCGACGACCATCACCCGTGTCATCAAAACCTCATGTTCGGACAGCGAAAGTAGACGCGTGCAGTTGCCCCGGCCCACCGTGCCGGCCGTGTTGCCCCTGAACGCTAACGCGTCGGGTGTCCACGGCGGCCCGGACGGGGAGCAACTGGCATGAACAGGACGTCGTCGGCGGCACCGCGCCGGGGGAAGAGGGAGGTACCTGCGATGACCGTGCAGACCGGCCAGCTCAGCCTGGTCACGGGAACGGGCCAGGGCGGCGACCGGGCGGGGCTCGGCGAGCTGCTCGCGGAAGCGACCGGCGAGGTGCTCGTGATGAGCACGGGAACGGACACCGCGTTCCAGCGGATCGCGCTCGCGAACGTGCGTCCCGGTGTACGCCACAAGGTGCTCTTCCCCGACTCCGCGCGGATGTCCGGCGCGCTCAACCGGCTGTCGCGGGCCGGGGCCGAGGTGCGGACCGACGCCGAGG
Organism: Amycolatopsis sp. TNS106; assembly: GCF_019330265.1. Taxonomy (NCBI): domain Bacteria; kingdom Bacillati; phylum Actinomycetota; class Actinomycetes; order Pseudonocardiales; family Pseudonocardiaceae; genus Amycolatopsis; species Amycolatopsis sp. TNS106. Next base: position 8,302,272 of record NZ_CP024972.1, read on the forward strand.
TCCCGATGGACGCGCTGGTGATCGACCGGACCTCGGTCGTCCTTCCCGCGGAGGGCAGGCAGGCCGGTTCCGCGGTGTTCCGGCTGCCCGGCGTGGTCACCGCGACGGTCGGGTTGTTCGAGCGGATCTGGCAGGCCGCCGCGCCGCTCGTCCCGCTGGACCTCCCGGAGCCGGAAAACGCTTCGATACTGACCGGCCGCGAGCAGGAGCTGCTGACGCTGCTGTTCTCCGGCACGACCGACGAATCCGCCGCCGCGCGGCTCGGCATCTCGGTGCGCACGGTGCGGCGGATGGTCGCCGACATCATGAACCGGCTCGGCGCCCGCAGCCGCTTCCAGGCGGGGGCCAAGGCGGTCGACCGCGGCTGGCTGATGGCGAAGGCGGGTTGATGACCACCTCGACCCCCGGCCGCGCCATGCTCGTCGCGCGACGGCCCGGTGCCTTCCCGACCATCGGCGACGCGCTGCTCGAGGCGTCCGACGGCGCTGTCATCACCATTGACGGCGGTGAATACGCGGAGACCGTCGAAGTGACCGGTCGCCGGGTGACCTTGGCCGCGGCGAAGGGGGCCAGCGTGGTCATCGACGGCCGTGGCGCCGACCGTCCGGTCTTCCGCGCGACCGGCGGAGCGCTCGTCCTGCGGGGGATCGAACTGCTGGCCGACACGTCGTCCGCGGTCGTGGCCGACGACACCGAGCTGGTCATGGACCGCTGCACCGTCTCCGGCGGGCGCGGGCCCGCGGTCATGCTCCGCGGGACGGTGGCCTTCGCCGTGACCGGCTGCGTGATTTCGTCCGCGGAGCAAGGGATCACCGTCGACGGCGCGCCGGGAAGGATCGAGGACACGACCGTCGAAGACGTGGCCGGTGACGGGATCACCATCGGGTCCGGCGCCGATCCAGTCGTCCGCAACTGCACCGTGACCGGCTGCGGGTTGCGCGGGTTCTACGTCTACCAGTACGCCCGGCCCGTCATCGAGGGCTGCGCGATCTCGAACGCCGGCCACGAAGGCATCGCCGTGGCGCACCACAGCGCTCCCGTGCTGAAGCGGTGCACGGTCAACGAGGTGGGCGGGTCGGGGATCGCGTTCGGCCCCGGCTGCGGGGGTTCCGTCACCGCCTGCCGGGTCGAGAACACCGCCGAACCGGGGATCGCGATCGCGGAGAGCGCGACCGCGACCGTCACCGCGGCGGCGGATTCGGCGGGGCGCGGTACTTCCGGCGACTTCGAACTCGACGACATGCTCGGCGAACTCGACGCCATGATCGGCCTGCCGGGGGTGAAGGAGGAGGTGCGCGCGCTCGTGGACGAACTGCAGGTCAACGAATGGCGCCGCCGGGCGGGGCTGCCGATCGGCGCGGCCGCGCATCACCTGATCTTCGCCGGCGCGCCGGGCACCGGGAAGACCACGGTCGCCAGGATCTACGGCAAACTGCTGAAGGCGCTGGGAATCCTGCCGCGGGGACAGTTCTGCGAGGTCTCGCGCCGGGATCTGGTCGGGCAGTACATCGGGCACACCGCGGAGAAGACCGCCACCGTGTTCGAAAAGGCCAAGGGTGGCGTCCTCTTCATCGACGAGGCGTACACGCTGTCGCGGCTCGCCGGTTCCGGTGGCGACTTCGGCCAAGAGGCGATCGACACCCTGGTGCCGCTGATGGAGGAGCACCGCGACGAGGTGGCGGTGATCGTGGCCGGGTACACCGGCGAGATGGTCGACTTCCTCGCCGCCAACCCCGGTCTCGCGTCCCGCTTCGGCAAGACCATCGAGTTCGAGAACTACAGCCCCGGCGAACTGCTCTCCATCTTCGGGCGCATGGTGTCGGCGGGAGACTACGCACTCGATCCCGACGCCGCCCCGGTGCTGACCGAGTATTTCCGGCTCGTTTCCGGCGACGTCAACTTCGGCAACGCGCGGGACGCGCGCAAGCTGTTCGAAGGGGCGCGCAAGGCGCAGGCGCAGCGGTTACGGCTGCTGGGCCGGATGCCGACCGTCGAGGAACTGCGCGCGTTGCACGTGGCCGACGTGGAGGTCGCGACCACACGCTGACGCCCGGACGCCGTACTGAAGGTCGATCGCGGACACGGGTTCACCGACAGCCAGTAAGGTGCCGGTGTGCGGGTGCTGGTGACCGAGGACGACGAGAACTTGCGGGTGGCGCTGGAATTCGCCCTGCGCGGCGACGGGTTCGCGGTGGACACCGCCCCCGACCTGCCGGGCGCGGACGAGGCGCTGACGGTGAACGCCTACGACTGCGCGGTGTTCGACCGGATGCTGCCATCGGGTGACGCGCTGGCCTACGTGCGCGGCAGGCGAGGTGCCGGGTGGCAGTTGCCCGTGTTGTTCCTCACCGCGCGCGACAGCGTGGCCGACCGCATCGACGGCCTGCGGGTCGGCGGAGGCGACTACCTCGTGAAGCCGTTCGCCATGCCGGAACTGATCGCGCGGGTGCGCAGCCTGTGCCGCCGCGACATGTCCGGGCAGGCGGTGATCCTGCGGTGCGCCGACGTCGAACTCGACACCGGCAGGCACCAGATCTCCCGTGCGGGCGTGCTGCTCACCGTGACCCGCAAGGAGTATCTCGTCATGGAGCGGCTGATGGCCGCGGCCGGGCGGCCGGTCTCGCGACGGGAACTCATCCGGTACGCGTGGGACGAGATGGCGGACCCGGCGTCGAACGTGCTGGACGTCGTGATCGCCCGGCTGCGGCGGAAGCTCAAGGATCCGCCGTTGATCCATACCGTCCGGGGGTCAGGGTACCGGATGGCGCCGCACTGATCGGATCCGGCAGGTTCCGGCCAGCGGCGCGCACGGCACGCTCGTCCGGTGTCTGATCGGCAGGTGACCTTCGACATCATCGGCCTGTGCGCGGACCGGCCGGATCCGGTGACCGCCGTCGAGTCGGTCCTGCCGCTGAGCGGCGGGCTGACCGTGTCCACAGTGGAGGGTGGGCCGGTGGTCCAGCTCTGTCACCCCGGCGGGCGGCTGCTGCTGAGCATCGAGGACGCCCGGCTCGTGCGCGTCCCGGGCGAGGTGCGGCGGTTGCTCGGCATCGACGTCGGGATCGAGCTCCCGCATCCGGTGTGGTGGGTGGAGAGCCGTGCTCCCGAAGCGGACCCGGAGGCGGAAGCCGTCGCCAGGGCGTTCACCGAGGCGCTGGTGGGCGGGACCGGAGGGTTGGCGTGGTCGAGCAGGTGACCGGGCATCCCGCCGCGGATTGGGCGACCTCGGAGGCACTGGTCGTCGAACAGTCCCGCGGTGTCGTGCCCGCTTCCTCGTGGTTGATCGACGCGGCGCGTTCGGCCTCGCGGAGCAAGCGGGTTCTCCAGCTGCTCACGCCCGAGGACAGCAGGCTCACCTACCCGATGGAGTTGTTGCTGCGGGACGCCGCGGCCGAGTGGGTCGTGCAAGAGGACGCCGACCGTTACCGCGACGGGATTCGCGGCGTTCCGATGACCTGGACCGGAACGCGTTTCGCCCGCGATCCGGGCGGACGGGCCGCCGCCCCGGTGGAGCCGGAGATCGCCTCCGGCGACGTCGAGGTGCGGATCACCACCGTGCACCCGGCCGCCGAGCCGCACCGGCTCGGTTCCGCCGCCGAAGCCGTCCTGCGGGCGTTCACCGGTGGCGCGCCCGACGGCTGGGGGGACGCCGAACCCGCCACCTTGCCGTGGTCGGCCGACGAGATCACCGCGTACTGCCGGAACCGCGCGCCCGGACGCACCCCGCTGGTCGTGGTCGGCGGTGAAGTGACCGGGCAGCTGCGCGTGTCGCCCACGGACGAAGGGACGATCGAGGAGACCAGGCTCAGCGGGCCCGAGTCCGGGAAGCTGCGGCCGGAGGATCTCACGGCGTTGGCCGAGCAGGTCTCCGGCAGCGCGCGGCTGATGCTGGCCGCGGTGCATCCCGGCAGGCGGGGCGGTTTTCGCGGGAGCCGCCCGACCCGGCCCGCCCTGCCCTACGGACTCCTTGTCGGACAGGAGATAGTCGCGGCTCGCGGGGTAGGCCACGCCGAGCGGGCCCCGGCCGCGCGGGTCACGCTCCTCGGGTCCGCCGCCTGGTGCACGATGGACGGCGGTCGGCGGCCGCCGTACGAACAGCTCGCCGACCTGCTCCGTCACTTCGGTGTGTCGGACGCGCCCTGATCGCGATGAGGGGGTCGCGAGTGGCCTGAGGGAGCCTGATGTCCGCTTGATGACGCGACACCGCACTCGCGAGTTTACGTCCTCAAGCACGCGAGTTACGCCTTGCCGAAGTACATGAAGGCCCCCTTCCTTGCGCTAGACGCAAGGAAGGGGGCCTTCATGTACTTCACGGCCGGTCGCCGAGGTCACCGTCAGAGCAGGAAAGGAGGCCCTCACTACCAGGAGAACGCGTACGCAGGAGCGACACCGACCCCGCGCCACGGCACGTTCGACTTACCCCTCAATGACCCTCTTTATCACTCACGCCCCCCCGGAAACCGCGCAAAGGCGAACACACCCGAGAGGGCCGGTCACAGCTCTCGTGGGTAACGCATCGCCCACTCCGCGGCGTAGCGCTCGTCGGCTGACGGCGGTTGCGCGGAGAAGTGCCAGAACGCGTCTCCGGCAACGGTCTCGACCAGGTCGCGTGCCTCGAGCCGGTCGAGCCACTTTTCCGGCAGTCCTGAGATACCTGCCCGCGACCCGGCGACGGCCCCGGCGATCGCGGCGGTGATCGCGCTGCCGCCGGAGCGGTCGAGCGCGGCCATCAGTGTCCACTGTGGATCGAAGAAGTGCCGGAACACCGCGGTCATCGAGCTGCCCAGCGCGTCCACGGCGGAAACGCCGGCGAACGGCTTATGGTCATCGGCGCGGACGTCGTCCCGTGCGCGCAGCGCGGTGGCCAGCGCTTCGGCCACCGGCCCCGTCGTCGCGCCGGAGTCGATCAGTCGCTTCGCGAGGATGTGCGGGGGCGCCGGTTCGGGCTGGAACAGTCCGGCGAACAGCGTCGCCACCGCCGCGGCGGCCTCCGCGGTCACTTCGTCGGCTCCGTCGCCGGAGACCAGCAGGCGGGCGACGCGCGGGGCCGTGCCGCCGCACAGCGCGGCCACGATGCCCGGCACGAGGAATCCGGCATCGTCGGCGGGGCCCGGCAGGTCCGGCGGGATCGTGCGCAGTTCCCGGACGCGGCAGAGCCAGCCGTTGTCCTGAGCGTCCTCCAGGCGTCGCCTCGCTCGTACGCCGACGGTCATCAGCCCGCTCGGCACCGCGCCACGATACGGACCGGGCAGCGCTCGCAGCATGCCCTCCGTGCAGAACAGCAACCGCCGCGTGAGCGGGCCGATCCTGAGCGCCCCGGTGTCCGCCGCCGAGCCGAGCGACTCGCCGAGGGCGAACCCGGCGAACGCGCCGGCGACACGATGCCAGGCGGACTCGCCGCCGACGGCCTCCTGGCGGAAGAACTTGCCGCCGGTCGCCACGTGCGGGCGGATCCGGCCCGCCGCGTCGTAGCCGGCGGCGAGCCCGTTGGCGTGGAGGTCGTCCGGCCAGTGCTGTCCGGAGAGGTCGTCCAGCGGGGAGTCGACCCCGGCCGGTGACACGCCATTGCGCTGTTCCCAGGCCCGGCCGAGGACGAACCGTTCGCATTCCCGCTCCGACAGTTCGTACCCGGCGGTCCTGGCCTTGGCCGCCGCTTCCGCCAGCCCGGCCGCCGGTTCGGCAGCCCCAGAGTCCGCCCTGATCCGCTCGGCCGCGACCAGCACGGACTCCGAGTACTCCGGTGAGACCTCCACCTCCCGGGTGAAAGGGAGAAGTTCCGGCCAGCGCGCCACCGTGTCCGCCAGTTCCCGCGCGCCGACCGTGTCCGACGGGAACGAACCGGGATTGATCGACAAACCGACTCCGGGAAACTCCCGGACGAACGAAAGGACGTCCGTGCGCAGCCATTTCTCCGTACCGGGCGGCAACCGGCGCCGTGAACCGAATACCCGCAGCGTGTCCGGCTCGTCCTGCCGAAGCGGCTTTTCGGTCCGGAAGTCGAGCGGGAGAAGGACTTCCGAACTCAGCAGCCCGGCGAGGTAGCGCGGGCGGTCGTACCGGTCCGCCGCCAGGAGACCGAGGAGCCGGTCCGTCGGGGTGTCCATGGGCGAGTACCCCAGCCGTTCCGGGCCGGGCCGATAGTCCGGGTTGACCCGGATCTCGCCGGTCGCGGAGCCGTCTGGAGCGTATTTGTGCCACGCCATCACGGCATTGGACCCGACGCCGAGATAGGCCACACCGCTCCGGCGGAACTCGGGTTCCAGGATCTCCCGCCAGTCGTCCTCGCCCACCACCGGCACCGGGCTGCTCGGCCCGGTCCCGTCCCGGCCGGTGTCGGGACGGCGCAACTCCCCGTCCTCACGCACGATCAGCGCCGGTTTCGGTACCAGCGAAGCCAGCCTGTCGCCGTCCAGCGCGCGGGCCGTGTCGTAGGGCACGAACCAGCCTTCGGGAACACGCAGGATGTTCGCGTGATCGACCCGGACCGCGTACTCGCCGCTCGTCAGATCGGCGGACGTACCGGTCCGCAGCCATTCCTCGACCTTCGCGGCCGCTTCCTGCGCCTGCACTACGCACCTCGTTCTCGGGGGAAATGGAGCAGCAGAATCTGCAAGGGGAATTCCTCCAGCAGCGTCAGCCAGCCCGTGAGCGGGTCGAGGAACACGACTCCGCTCGGATGGTGGGCGACCAGTGCCACATGCGATCCGGTCTTCCTGCCCTTCTGATAAAAGAAGTTCACCGCCGCCAGCGAGCCGACGGGGCGAGCCAGCATGGCCGAGATGACCCCGTCGTAACTGGCGTCGTCCACTTCCGTCCATTGCCCGCCGAGGTTGTCCGACACGTAGCTCAACGTGGCGATCTCGTCCTTGAGCTCCACCGGAACCGGCGGTGCGGTCACGTCCTCACCGAGCAGCCTTCGCAGGTAATAGACCACGGACCGAGTGCAGTTCGTGTGGAAGCCGAGCCGATCGGCCCAGTCCGTGTAATAGCCGGGATTGGTTTCCGGCAGCTGGGGGAAGTGTTCGAGGATGAAGGCGACGGCTTCCTTCCAGCGGCCGTCCACGGTGTCCGCGTCCATCGCGGGCAGCGAGTGGAGCGGCGTATCGCGGAACATCGCCGAACCGTCTTGCGGACCGGATTCCGGCGAAGGCGGGTATCGGTCGTAGGCGGGATGGCCGTTGTAGCCGAAGTCGGCGGAGAATTCCGGCAGCGAACGGTAGACGGCGTCGCCCCGAGGAGACGTCGCGACGATCTTCTCGCCCAGTTCACGACTTCTCGCGGGTTCCGGCAGGTGGAGATTCCCGGGCGGAGCGTCAGCATCGGTGTAGGGCAGCAAAGCGATCCTGGTGGGCCGCGGCGGCAATTCCATCAGTCCGCCGTCCAGCGGGTCGAGGAACACGATCCCGTGCTTGTCCCGGCTCACCTGCGCGACGTGTTTGTTCTCCGCTCCCGTGGAAGTCCTCGAATCCACGGCGATCACGGCCCGCGCGCCGACCGGCCGGTCCAGCATCGCGGAGATGACGCTGTCGTAAGCGGTGCCGTGACCGTGGTCCCATTCGCCGCCGAGCCGGTCGGAGACGTACCCGAGGCTCCCCAGCGCGGCGTCCTCCGGCCGGAGGGGCGGTGCGGTGACGTCTTCACCGAGCCTGCGGCGCTCGTGATAGACCACCGCCCGGGTGCAGTTCGTCGTGTAACCGGCCGCTACGGCGTCTTCGTCGTGGAAACCGGGATTGACCTTGCCGAGCTCCGGATGGAACTTCTCCAAGTACGCCTTGACGTCGGCAGGGCGCAGGCGCGCGGTCCCGGCGTGCAGGGCGCTCAGCTCGTTGAGCGATGTGCTCCTGAACAGTTTCGCGAAGTCGTCGGGATGTCCCAGCGCCACGGGGTTCGCGCTGTTCAGTTCGTCGAGCGTGATCGGGCGAGAGCCCCCGGCGGAGTGGAGCATGACCGGACGTTTCCCGCTCGGCGGGAATTCCGCCCAGCCGTCGCCGACGCCGTAGCCCTCGACGATCTCCTGTCCGAACCGCAGCACGGTGCCGTCCGGCAGTTCGGTACGGCGGCCCAGCACGTGCAGGTCGGACACCGGGGCCACGACCGGGGCGCCCAGCGCGACGGCGAACCGCCGTGCCCACGCCGCCGAACCGCAGGAATGCAGCCGCACCGGGCGGCCCGGCGTGTAGTACTCGCTGCGCAGTGTCGCCGCCGCGAGCTCCTCGGGGCTGGGGAGCTCGCCGTCGTCGTGCATGGTCACCACATACGGCCGGTCGGGGTCCGGCCGGTTCGCCATCATCGTCCGGAGATGCGCCTTCTGCGTCTCCGCGGCGGGGCCGACCGACATCCCCGACGGCGCGTACCGGACGTCTTGACCGTTGCTCAGCGCATGACCCGGAGACAGAGGGGCCGCCTCGGCAGGCTTTCCCTTCATGCCGGGGACATTCAGCTTCTTGACGGCGAAGATCGCCTTCTTCAGGTCCTTTTCCGCCGCTTTCAACGCCTTGTCGTAGCCGGTGGACCCTCGTCCGCGGGGAGCGCTGACCTGCCAGTAATGGTGGAGAGCCCAGTGCAGTTCGCCGAGCACCTGCCCCAGTTTCGCGTCCTGACCGGCGGGCTCACGCCATTTCGGTGCGCTTTCGCGCCGGTAGCGGTCGATGACCCGCTCGATTTCGTTGAGCGCCGAGGTGATGTTCCCGGCCTGGGCACCCGTCCGCCGGGTGGCGTTGAGCTGGTGGTAGCGGGTGATCGCGTGCTTCAGCCCGGTGAGTGCGTCTCTGACCTGGTCGGTGGCCGAATCCGGCCAGCGCCAGCCCGCCGCGGTCGCCTCCTGGTGACGCGCGATCGCGTTCCGCAGGTCGGTGACCGCGGCCCGCATCGCGGGAGAGGACGGTTCATGCCGCTTCGGATCCCGGAGAGCCTCATAGCGGTCGATGGCCTTGTGCACCGCGGCTTCGTCACCCGTCGCGCGTGCGCCGGGGGCGGACGGCTCCCGGTACCGGCGGATGGCCTCGTCCACGGCGCCGAGCGCCGCCCGCACGTCCGAGGTGCGGGGACGACGCCAGGTCGGGGCACTCCGGTCCAGGTAGCGCGCGGCGGCGTTGTCCACTTTGGACAAGCTCTCCCTGGCCGCCTGGACGGTCGCGGGCGGCTCGAGATGCCTCGGTCCGTTCAGCTGGTATTCGTGCATGGCGTCGTTCAGCGCGGCGATCGTCGTCTGGGCAGGTCCGGCGCCGTACTCGCCGACGGCGTCGAGATGCGTCACTGCCCGGCCCGCGAGGTCGCGGACGCTTTCCAGCAGGCCCAGTCGCTTCGCCAGCGTCGACCAATCACCCGAGCGGACGGCCAGTTCGCCCCCTTCCGCTTGGACCGACCGGCGGATCTCGTCGAGCGCGGCCTTCGCCTGGTTCCGCACCGACTGGTCGTGCCAGCGGTCACCTTCGATCCGCAGCGGCCCGAGTTCGTCGAAAGGCGTCGCCCGGGAGGCGACCTCGACGTTTCGCGTCAGCATTCCCCAGACGTCCGACAGGAGGGCGAGCACGTCGGTACGACCTGCCCGCGCCGCGTCGTCCGCGATCGACAGGAGGGGATCGGACAGCCGTTCGGTGAGGAAATCGGCGAGGGCGGTGGCATCACGTTCGAACTCGGCGAACCCTTTCACCGCGTCGGCGTCGGCCTTCTTGTTCCTCGCGGCCAGTTCGACCTGCCGATGCCGCCACTTGTCCCGGCCCACCCAGCCACCGGTGGCCAGCGCGGTCAGCGCGGCCACCGCGTAGGAGAGGTCGAGACCGAGTGCCAGCGCGGTGGCGGCGGAGCCCAGGCCGCCGAGGACATAGAGGCCGCGCCAGATGTGCTTGTAGTCGGACTTCGTCACCGAGCCCGGCCTTTCGGCGGGAATCGGTGAGGGCGGAGGCACGGTCTCCACCGGCCGCGCCGGAACTTGAGCCGCCGATTCGGTCCCGCCGAACAGCCGGCGGAGCAGGCCCGGCCGCTGTGCCACGGCGTCGTCCGCCGCGGTACGGGCGGCTTCCAGCGCGGCCAGCTGTGCGGCGAGCAGCGACTGTTGTTTGGCTTGCTCCGCTTCGAACTTGGCCCGTTTGTCGACCGCCGTCCTGGCGACCTTGTTGATCATCTCGATCTTGTCCACCCGGTTGATCAACGGGACCGCCGGGAGCGCGAACAACGCCTTGCCGATGCCGTAGTCGAGCATGGCTTCGTAGAAGGTGACCTTGAATGCCGCGTCCGGGTCGAGCGGCTTCGATTCCGACGGCGGCACCGCCTGCTTCACGGTCTGGACCGGCCCGTCGAGGCCTTCGGGCAAGGTGGCGCGCATCGGCAGGTTCGGGTCCGCGTACGCCGGTCCGGGGACGGGGTCCGGCGCGTCGGGGACCGGACGGCCGCTCACCGCGCGTGCCAGGTCGCGGTCCGCTTTGTCTTCGGCGTGGTAGGCCTCGGGCAGAAGCCTCCTGGCGTTGCGTTCGCCCGCCCGCAGTTCGGTGTTCACCTTGGTGCGCGCCCTTTTCCAGTGCAGAAGCGGTGCCACGATGGCCGTCACCCCGCCGCCGATGGCGAGGCCCAGCCGGGTCGACGTCGCCAGCTCCAGTACCGGCAGCATGCTCACGCTGACCGCCGTGGCGGGTGGGACGCCGTACCGCAAGTAGAAGTTCCGCAGTTTCTGGGTGCCGGATGAGCTGGATCCCTCCGGCGATTTGACCGCCGCCAGATCCGGGCCGTGTCCTTCCGGCAGCCCCATGCGTCGCAGCAGCAGGCGTTGCCGGTCGGTGGGCCGGAACACGCCCTCGAACTGTCGTTGCGCGTCCAGATGTTTCCTCAGCGCGGCGAGGGCCGCGTCGTCCCTGCTCTCGTGACCGCGGGCGAGAAGTCCGGCGGCCACGGCGGCGAGGAAGGTGGTCAGGCCGGCGGCGACGGCGGCGGGCACGCTGCCCATGGCGGCGAGCACCCCGCTCGAGGCCAGGCCGGGGGCGACCGTGCCGCTGAACTGGGCGAAGAGGTGGTCGGCGGTGGTCGCGATCCCGAACGGATCGTCGAGCGGACCGAGATGCCGCCACACCACCGGTGCGGCCGGATGGTTCTCCAGCGCGGCCGCCCGGTGCGCGAAATCGGGATGGTTCGGATTCAGGCCGAGCTCGTCCAGGAGGCCGCTGAGCTCGTCCCGCAACCGTCGTTGCCGCCAAGGATTCGCCCAGGAACGGCTGATCGCCCGGTCGAGCGCGGCGACGTGCGCCAGACTCTCGTGATCGGTGGGGGTCAACGTGGCCGGGCCGCTGAGATCCCCGGTCCGATCGAGGTAGCGCCGGGGGAACGCCGGGGTCGTTCCCTCGATCGCGAAACCGGTCAGCCGTGTTTCGAGATCAGCGCGCTGCTGCGTGGTCATCTTGCCGAGCAGCTGGGGAAGTTTCCGCACGGCGGGAGGCTTCTTCTTGTCCCGCACCTGGGCGACGGCCGCGGCCAAGGTGCCGGCGGCGTTCAGTCCGCGAGCGTGGACACTCGCGAGCGCCAGGCGTTCGGCGGCGCTCAGCTCTCGCCACACGGTGAAAGGGATTCCCGGCGGCGGCAGGGGCGAGGACGTCGGCGTGACGGCCTTGGCACCCGATTCGGGCAGCCGGGCCGGAAGATCCGGGTCCGGTCGCCGTGACCCGCCGAGCGTCACCGGTCCGGACGGATCCGGGGAGGGCGGCGGGGGTGGTTCGGGCGGGTCCGGTGGTTCGGGCCGGGGATACCTGGTCGTGAACCCGTGCGGATCGGCCTTGAAGGCTTCGACGACGGGGTTGCCGATCTTCGGGCCGCCCGCCACGGCATCGCGGATCCGGGCGAGGTCACGTTCGTGGCTCACGCCGATCGCCATCAGCTGCTGGAACAGCGCCGCTTTGTACGCCGGGGCGAGGCCGCCGAACTCGACCTGGATCACGCGGCTCAGCTGATCCCAATCCCTTGCCAAGGGCGACAAACGTGGCAGATCCGAAACGTCGCGGCGCAACTCTGGAGGCACGATCGACTTCTCCGCCTCGGCGCGCATCGCCTCGGCCACGAGGATCTCCCCGCTGCGGCCCTGGAATTCATGAGCCGCCTGGAAGAGGGCTTCGGCCCACTGCCGCGCGGCTCCTGCCCCGGCGACGACGGAAGCCGGATCCTGCAGTCCGTGCACCGCGAACTCGTGCATCATGGTGGTGAGGAATTCGGCCATCCCGAGCAAGGGGCGGATCAACCCGGTGCCGGAATCCGGCATGAACACGCCGTCGCGCCTGCTGTCGATCCCGAGCAGAGCCCCGAAGATCCCGTCGATGTCCACACCCGGGTAGCGCTGGTTCAGCGCCGCTCTGTCCAACGGCACCGCGAGAGCGGCGGCCCTGGTGGCGTAATCCAGTCCCGGCGCGCCGAAGATCGATTCGAACCAGTGCGCCACGATCGCCTGGGTCACGACGTCGAAGTGACCAGCCTCGGTGACCGAGGGCTGGAGGGTCCGCAGGCGATGGGGATCCAGCAGGTCGAACCGGATGGCGTCGCGCCACGCGGGGACGGGCGAATCGGCGTGCGCCCTGGCGTATTCGCGCAGGGATTCGCTGAACGCGCGCAGTTTTTCGAGCACCGGTCGCACGTCGTCGGTCCGGTTCGCCTCGTCGATCGTTTCGCGGAGGCCGCCTGCACGTACGACGAAGTCCGCCCATGCCGCCATCCGTCGCTGGAATTCGGCGGTCGAGATCGTGCCTTGCGCCAAGGCCTGCTCCAGCCGACCCCGGGCCGCGGGCGCCGCGGCTTCGACCCGAGCCGGAAGGTTCGACGGCGAGGCGACACCACCGGGCATGAGGAACGTCGTCGCGAGCCAGAGTTTCTTGTCGAGCGAGTATTCGGGATCGGACAGCAGGGTGACCAGATCGCGATGGTGCTTCGGGTCGCTTTGCTGAAGCTGATCCAGCTTGGCACGAAGCTCGGGAAGTTCGGGGGCGTAGTCGTCCATCGCCGCGACCTTCGCCCGGTCCTCGGGGGTCAGCTCCTTGTCGGTCCCGATCCCGAACGCCACATTGTCGAGGTGTGCTTCCCGCGGATGCTCCCGCGCGGCGGATTCGGCGGCGGCGTTCCACTCCTCCAGCGCGGCGGCCTCCGCTCGCTGAGCGCTTCGTTCGATGGCGCCGTCGATGTACTCCTGGACGCCCTCCGGCTGCGGCCACGGAACCTGTCGCGCCGGATCGGACCAGTGCTCCCAGGGCCGGAACGCGGGGGCGGGCCGGTCCCTCGCGGCCCGGAGTTGATCCGCCGGAACCTCTGGGTCCTTGGGTAGCTCCGCGATCTCCGGATCGCGAGGCAGCGCGCGGATTTCGGGTTCCTTCGGCAGCTCGCGGATCTCGGTTCCCTCGATGGCCACCCGGACTTCGGGGTCCGTTGGCAGTTCCCGGATCTCCGGTTCCTTCGGCAGCTCCGGAATCTCGGGTTTAGCGGGAGCGACCGGCTCCTTTTCGGGGCCAGGTGGGAGTTCCGGTGACGGCTCGATGCCGGGAGTCCGCAGAGGGGTGGGCAGCGCCGGGCCGGGCTTCGGCGGTGTCGGTGCGGGGGAGCCAGGGGAAGGGGCGGCAGGCCGGCCGACCTTGGGTGGCTCTTCCCAGCCGACACGCGGCGATGCGGGATCGCCGAAGCGGGGTGGCTCGTCCCAGCCGACGTGGGGTGGTTCCGCCCGGCCGACCCGTGGCGGCTCGGCCCAGCCCGGATTCATCCGCGAGGGCTCCACCGGTTTCCCCGGTCCGGTGCCGTGGCCCGGCAGGATCTCCTCTCGTGGCACCGGAGTCACCGTCATCGGGCGCAGGGGCTCCGGGGTGCCGTCCGGATGCAGGATGACCGGTTTGTTCGGGATGGATTCGACGGTCCGCGGCTCGGGCCGCGCGGCTTCGCGGACCGGAGCTTCGACCCGGGCCTTGGCGGCGGCCGGAGCGCTGTCCGGACGCGTGACCTTTTCGACGACCGGCTCGGCGACCTGCGGACGTGCTTCGAGCAGGACGCCACTCCGCGCGGGCTCGGCATGGACCGCGCCTCCGGAGCCGGACGGATGCGGCCCTGGCGAAGGACGATCAGGGTTTCCGGCTCCCGTGCCCGGCGAACCTTCGTCCCATGGTCCGCCGCCGTCCTCGTGTGCTTTGCGGTACTCGTCCGGAAACCGTTCCTTGGCGAACTCGTCGAGTGACATCCGCCGAGTCGGATTCGACGTGGATTCGGGCCGGTCCGGCCCCGGAGTGTCGTGTCTGCCTTGTTCCTTGTTCCGGTCCGGATGCTTGTCGTTGCCGTTCGGCCTGCCGGTTTCGCTTTCCGGGTGCGCCCCGCGGTTCTGGGGTAGTTCTTTCGAGCGGACTCCTGTGTCGGGCCGGGTGGTCGTGTCGCGGGGTGGCTCGTGCCTTCCTGGTTCCTTGGTGCGGCCCGGGTTTCCGTCCGGGCTTTTGTCGCCGCCGGTCGGTGGGCCGCTTTCGGGGTGCGCGCCGCGGTTGTGGAGTACTTCGGTCGATCGGGGGCCGCCGCGTGGTCGGGTGGCCGCGTCGCCGGGTGACCCGTGCCCGCCCCGGACGGATTCGGCGAACGCCGCGTGCTGTGACCACGCCTTGACGACGTGGTCCGGGTAGACGACGCCACCGGCGGCCCGCTGCGCTTCCTCGTAGAACTTCCGTTCCATCCGGGCCAGTTCGCGGTTTTCGTACAGCCGCCTGAGTTCCTCGGCGGACGGCTTGGGCGGCGTCCCGCGCTCCGCCCCTGGGGTGTCGGCTCGTTTCGCCGCGTCGCCCGCGGTCGTGTGCATCGGTGCCGCGGCCGCGGGTGCTTCCCTGCCCGGTGTGCTCGCCGGTGCGTCGGCACTCCGGGTCTGCGCGGCCTCGGCGCCGTGTCCCGACGGCTGACCGCTGTTGCCGTGCTGACCGTCGGCCCTGATGGCGGGCGCGTGGTCCGCGGCAGGCGACGACGGCGGCGTGCCTCCGGGGGTGTCCTGGTGTGGTTGCGGCTGCCGCGGCTCAGAAGAACCGGGGGAGGGGTCATGGCGGGCAGGGGGCGGTTCGGCGGAGGACGGGGCCGGATCTCGTCTGAGGCTTTCGGGACCGTCTGCTTTGGACACCGGCGTCGGCTCGGTGCGCGGTGGCACCGGGGTTCCGTCGGGAAGCCGTTCACCACGACCACCGGACGGAGGCGAAGGTTCCCGCGTCGGCGGAGGCCCGTCGTGCGGCGGTTTCGGCTCGGGCAGGGCTTCGGGATGCGGCGTCTGTGGTGTCGGCGGTTTGGTGGGGCCGGGTCCGTGCGGTTCGGGAGCGCCGGGGCCGCGCGAGCCGGCGGCGGGAACCTCGGCGGGACGGTCGTGGATCGCACGCGCGACGTCGGGAGTGACCGAGGGAGGCAGCACACCGGGCTTGGGTTTGGCGGTGTCACCGAGCTTGTCGATGACCTTGATCGCCCCATGCGTCAAGGTGAACTTCCCGACGCGGTCACCGAATTTGATGATCTTCGGCGCGTTCGCGACCTTCCCCGCCAGCTTGAGGGCGGCACCCGCGCCGCGGGTGGGACCGAGCAGGCCGATGACCATTCCGGCGGTGTAGCCCGCGGCGTGCCAACGGGCCGCGCCGCCTTCATCGGTCCAGTTGTCGTAGTCGATGAAGGCCTTTCCCGCCTCGGTCAGGGTTTCCCCGAGCACGCCGTCGAACAGCATGTCGTCGATCTGCCGGTCGAGATCGTTCGGCATGGAGTACAGCGCCAAGGCACCGAGCAGCTTCGTCATATGGCCCCACGCGACTTGGGCGTTGAACACCGACCAACTGCCGTCCTCGCCGCGGCCGAACAGGCCCAAAAGCGCCTTGCCCTGGTCCTTCGCGGATTTCCAGAGCCCACTGAGAAGGTTGTTGCTCACGGCCTCGGGCTGCGGGCGGGTGGACGGATCCTTGACCCATCCGGCGTGGTCGATCACCGTCTTCTGGACGTTCTCGGCGACGTTCCGGGCGAAGTCCGCCTTCTTCCGCCTCGCGTGTGACGGGATGTCGAAACCGAGCGCGGTGTACTGCCAGCTCAGATCCTCGACGTAGTCCTTGATGGTGGACTTGGCGCTTTCGAGAACCGCGGCGTAGTACTCGTATTCGCCGGCCATACCCTCCATCGAGGCGATGATCTGGCGGAATCCCTGGTCGCCGTTCGTCCTCGTGATGAAGTTCCGCATGTAGCCGCCGGCCGCGTCCGGCCAGGTGCCGCCCCCGCCCGGCTGGTGGATCTTCCCGGCGACACCGTCCACGACGTTCAGAGAGGCCTCGAAAGTGTCCTTGGCCTTGCGCCAGCGCGCGGCCTGCTCTCTCGCGAGGGTCTCACTGTCCGGGGGCCAGCCCTCGTGGGCGGGCAGGAGCGCGCGGACCGCGCGCCACAGGTCGCAGTTCGGTTCCGGGACGTCGCCGTCAGCCATACTCGCCGGAACCTGTCAGGAGAGCTGGACGAGGATGAAGTTGGCGGCCTCGGCGTCGTGCGCCACGTACGCCTTCACCAGGTTCTGACCGGCGACCGAGAGATCACGGTAGAAGACGGGGACCGAATCCGCCGCCTTGCGGATCGAGTCGTCCACGTCGCTCGTCCGGATGTTGAACGCCTCGCCGATCAGACCATGGCCGAACGTCCCCGGTGCCGGCAGCGTGGCCCTGATGGTGTTCCAGGCCTCCTGGAGGCGATCTCCTTCCGCGGACATCGCGTTCATCTGCTGGGCGGTGCCACCGGTGTACATGTCGACGAGACCGTCACCGTCCATGCGGACTCCGTCGTCCGTGCTCATCGCTCGCCTCCCGCGATCCGCCGGTCCAGTTCGTGCAGCGCGGGACCGAGGCGGAGATCGGCTTCCGCGGCGGTGGTACCGGCCGGGAACAGTTCCGAGACGAGGGCGAAACCTTCCTCGTGAGCGAGTTCGGCCGCGCGGTGGACGGTCTTCGTGATCTCCCGCGCGAGGCCCGTCGAATCGGGAGTGCGGAAGACCCGCGGGTCGAGGCGCAGTTCCATCAATTCGCCGTAGCCGCCGACCGTCGCGCCGATCAGCCCGTCGTCGGATTCGGCGGTGGCCCGGATCTCGGCCATCCGCCGTTGCTGCTCGCGCAGACCCTGTTCCGTCCTCAGGTATCCGGCTTTCCTGTCGGCGAAGGTTTCCACCGTGCCTCCTCGTTCGGTCGGTACGAGTGTCGCCGGAACGAAGGAATCGCGAGACGGCGTGACAGGTTGCGGCCACACCGGCGAGACCGGGCCCGTCCTGCCCGACGATTGCCGAGATGAGACGACTTCCGGCACTCGCGGCGGCCGGTGCGCTGGCCGCGGTACATCTGGTCGGCGGGGCCGTTCCGGCGTCCGCGGCTCCACCGGCAGGGGTGTGTCACGATCCCGAACCGGCTCACGAACGGGTCCGAGCCCTTCCCTGGCCTCAGCAAACCCTGGATCCGCAACGGGTCTGGCCGCGAACCCGGGGCGCGGGGGTGCTGGTCGCGGTGGTCGATTCGGGCGTCGACGCAGACCATCCCCAGCTGCGCAGGCCGGGCAAAGTGCGCACCGGTCGTGACTTCTACCTGCCCGGTGGGTTGCCCGGCTCGTTCGACTGCGTGTCACACGGGACCGGGGTCGCGGGCATCATCGCCGCCGATCCGTTGCCCGGCGTCGGCTTCCATGGCCTGGCGCCGGACGCGGAGATCCTGCCGGTGCGGATCACCGACCGGGACATCAGCGACCGGGGGGATTCGCTGCGGATCAACCCGGACGCGGTGGCCGCGGGCATCCGGTACGCGGCCGATCAAGGTGCCAGGGTGCTCAACCTGTCGCTGGCGGCGTTCAACGACTTCCCCGCCATCCGGGCGGCGGTCGCCCACGCGGTGGCCAGGGACGTGGTCGTGGTGGCGGCGGCAGGCAACGCGCAGCAGAACGCGCCCGCCGGAATGCCGTCCTATCCGGCGGCGTACCCCGGTGTGCTCGGCGTCGGCGCGGTGGACCGGGCGGGCGCACGGACGGGCACCTCGCAGATCGGCCCGTACGTCGGTATCGTCGCGCCTGGCGAGGAGGTGCTGACCACGACGAGAGAGGACGGTCACACACAGGTCGACGGAACCAGTTTCGCCGCGCCCTTCGTCGCCGCGACCGCGGCGCTGGTGCGCTCCGCGTGGCCGGGATTGTCCGCCGCGCAGGTGATCCAGCGACTCAAGGCCACGGCGGATCCGGCGCGAGGCGGACTCGGCAGCGACGCCTACGGCACCGGACTGGTCGACCCGTATCGCGCGGTGACCGACGGCCTCGATCCGGAGAAACCCGCGGCGATGCCCGTTTTCGTGCCGCCCCCTCCGGACCTCGCCGGACTGGAGAAGGCCGCGCGGATCGAGGAAGCGGGGAACACGGCGAAAGGGCTGACCGTGGCCGCGATCGGCGCGCTGGTGCTGGCCGGGCTGGTGGCGGCGCTCGTCCCGAGGGGGAACAGGCGACGTTGGCGGCCGGGAAAGGTGGCTTCGGTGCCCGCCGGGCCGCGCGTGGTGGAACCTCCCGAGCAGGTTTTCCTGATCCCCCGACGGTGACCCTCTTGATGCTCCGGCGCCGCACCCTCATCTGGCCGGTGCCTCGCGTGGTGCGCCCAATGCCACATTGGGCGCACCCGAGGTTCCGGGGCGGACGCCGGCACGGCCGGTAGCAAAGCAGCCATCGCGCCCAGTCCTCGTGAGTGGTACAGGCCGTTTCTCGGAAGAGATAAGGCGAAGGTGGCGTATGGGTCACTACGCACTTACCTGGCCGTGAAAGCCTCCTTGCCTACTCTGAGGGGGTCAGGGTCCCGGCAAAGTCGCATTACCGTCGGCCGGTGTCGCTCCTGGGACTCGAACGGGACATCGTCGTCGACTGTCCGGTGGGAGCGGGCGGCCGGTGCAGGTGGTCGTGTGTGGCGATTCGGGTTAGAACCCGAATCGCCACACACGACCACCTGCACCGACGCCACACCCGCCACCCCAGTCACACCAGCACCGTCGAGAGGCATCCATACCGGGCGGATCGGACAGTTTAATCCCGAGAGTGTCCTTTGTGGACGGTCTTAAGCCGTGGCAGGCGCTACCACCTGCACCACCAGCCACGCCCGCCTCACACGCAACGATTCACTTACCAACCCGAAACCGTTACCTGACTGGCGTCCCTTCTAGACAGTGAAGAACGCACCAGAATCATCACTCGGCACCAACTCGACCAGCGGTTTTGCGACTTCGCCGGGGCCCTGGCCTGAAGGTAGGGAAGGAGCCTTTCACCACGAAGCCGTGGTGACTAAGTACGTGAAGGCCCCCTTCACTGCGCTAGGCGCGGTGAAGGGGGCCTTCACGTACTTGAAACGGGATCAGAGCAGGCGATTGATCGACATGTCCCGCGCGTTCACCATCGTGTGGGCCCCGTTGGTCAGGGAGTTACTCGTCCGGTCGTGACCGTCCCACTGCTCATTGGCGAGAGCCTTGTTCAAGCGGTCCTTCTCCAAGACGGCTTGGCCGTATTCGCCCTGGGCGCCTTCATAACTGAAGTTCTGAGCGCGCTGGTGCAGGAGATCGGTGTTGTCGCGCGCTTCGGCGCCGGTCTTCTTGGTGGCCTGAGCCGTATCGAGGGTCTGGCCCACATGGACGGTGACCCTTTCCGAGTTGTACGCCATCTTTCTACCTTCCGTAGTTGAATCCGCCCGCGGCCTCCCCGTCGGCGGACTCGTGAGCCTGCAGGCCGTAGTGGATTCCGTCGGCGGTATCGCTGTAGTGGGTGCCCACCTTGGTGACCTGCGTCCCGAGGTTGTCGTAGGCGTCGTTGGCCGCGATGTTCATCCGGCCGCTGTTGTGCGCGATCATCGCCTGGGTGGTGCCGTTCAGCCGCTGTTGGCCGTCGTTGATCTGGCCGACCGACTCGGTGATGAACGAAACCTGGCGCTGACCCCTCACGAGATCGAGATCGACTTCTGGATGCGTCAAGGGGCTCTCCTTTCCTTCGTCGGATCGACGATCACTGTCCTTCTTCAGCGAAGGTAGGCGGTGTGGCGCCCTCGCTCGGCCGCCCGGCATCTTCCTGCCATCGCCGTCGCGAAGGCCGTGTGGGCGCGGACGATTCGGGTATGTCGACAGTCGTCGTGAAGAGGCCGGCCCGACGGCCCGCTCCGGACATGCCCGCCGGAGAGCTGCTTCTGCAGCCGCCGCCGGAGATCCCGCCACCGCCGTCGAGGCAGTGGGCGCAGATCTTCATGGTGCTGCCGATGGTGGCCATGATGGCGGCGATGCTGCTGATGTACTCGGGCTCCATCGGCGGATCCATGCGCTTCGTCGTCTACGGCCTGATGGGCGTCGGCATGCTCGGCATGGTCGCCATGGGTTTCCTGCAGGGCGGCGGCCCGAGTAAACGGGAGATGGGCCACGCCAGGCGGAAGTACCTGCGCCACCTTTCACAGCATCGGTTGCGGCTGCGCCGTTCGGCCCGCAAACAGCGCGCGGCGATGGAGTACCTGCACCCGGACCCGGCCTCGTTGTGGTCGCTGGCCGTCAGTTACCGGCTCTGGGAACGGCGCAAGGAAGACCCCGACTTCGCCGTCGCCCGCATCGCTCGCGGACGGCAGCGCCCCGCGCTCACCGTGGTCGCCCCGGACACGAAGCCGCTCGAAGAGCTCGAACCGCTGTCCGCCTTGGCGTTACGCCGGTTCGTCACGACCTACGCCACGATCGACCGGCTGCCGATCGCCATCGCGGTCAACGGGTTCAGCCGGATCCACGCGCGCGGCGATCGCGACGCCGTACTGGGCATGGTGCGCGCGCTGCTGGCCCAGCTGGCCGTCATGCAGTCCCCGGACGATCTGCGCGTCGCGGTCTGCGTCAGCGAAGATCGCCGCGCCGACTGGGAATGGGTCAAGTGGCTTCCGCACGTTCTGCATCCGGAGCGCACCGACGCACTCGGCCCGCTGCGCCTGGTCGCGACGACGATTCCCGCGCTGGAGTCGATGCTCGAAGAGGAGCTCACCAAACGGCCCCGGTTCGATCCGGAGGCGGCGACGCGCCTGCCCGGCCCGCATCTGGTGGTGGTCCTGGACGGCGGCGCGGTCGCCGGTTCCGACCATCTGATGACCGGTGGCGGTGTCGAAGGGGTGACCGTGGTGGACCTGAGCACCGCGCCGCCGAGGGCTTTCGACCGGACCACCGTGCTCCTCGACGTCTCCGCGGACGGCGATCTGCTCAGCGAGACCGTCGACGGCGCGGTCCCACTCGGCCGGGCCGACCGGCTCGGCGCGGTGGCCGCCGAAGGCCTCGCCAGGCAGCTGGCGCCGTTGAGGCTGACCTCGGGCCTGCCGGGGGAAGCGCCGATGAGCGGTGAACTCGGTCTCGCCGAACTGCTGGAACTGGGTGACCCCTACGACTTCCACCCCGATGACACCTGGGTGCCCCGGCCCAATCGCGACCGGCTCCGGATCAAGCTGGGGATCAAGGAGGACGGGACGCCGATCGAGATCGACCTGAAGGAATCCGCTCAGGACGGGATGGGCCCGCACGGCCTGCTGATCGGTGCGACCGGCTCGGGCAAGTCGGAACTGCTGCGCACGCTCGTGCTGGCGCTGGCGGTCACCCATCCGCCGAACTCGCTGAACTTCGCCTTGGTCGACTTCAAGGGTGGCGCCACCTTCAGCAGGCTGGACAAACTCCCGCACACCAGTGCCGTGATCACGAACCTCGCCGACGAGCTGCACCTGGTCGACCGGATGGCCGACGCGATCAACGGTGAGCTGATCCGCCGTCAGGAACTGCTTCGCGCGGCGGGGAATTTCTCGTCCTTGCGCGACTACGAGAAGGCGAGGGCGGCGGGTGCGCCGCTCCCGGAGGTGCCCACGCTCCTGGTGATCTGCGACGAGTTCTCCGAACTGCTCTCCGCCAAGCCCGACTTCATCGACATGTTCGTCCAAATCGGACGGGTCGGCCGGTCGCTCGGCGTGCATCTCCTGCTCGCCTCCCAGCGGTTGGACGAAGGCAGGCTGCGTGGTCTCGAAGCCCACCTGTCGTATCGGATCGGGCTGCGCACCTTCTCCGATATGGACAGCCGCGCGGTGCTCGGGGTACCGGACGCGTTCAAACTGCCGAGGGCTCCGGGGCACGGCTTCCTCAAGGTCGGTACCGAACCGATGGACCGCTTCCGGTCCGCCTACGTGTCCGGCGTGTACCAGCGCGCCACCGGGGCGGGCTCGGCCTCGGCGTCCGCCGAGGCGTTCGCACTGCACGAGTACACCACCGCGTACCTCGCCCCGGACCTCGACGATCCGCCGGAGGAGCACGCCGGAAACGACGATCCGGACCTGGGCGCCGGCGAGACCCTGCTGGACATCCTGGTCGACCGGCTGGAAGGGCGGGGAGCCGCGCATCAGGTGTGGCTGCCGCCGTTGAGCGACTCGCCGACCCTGGACCAGTTGCTGCCCTCACTGGTCATCCATCCGCAGCGCGGGGTGACCTCGAATTCGGCAGAGGCGGTGGGTGCGCTGCGCCCGGTGCTCGGCATCGTCGACCGGCCGTACGAGCAACGACGCGACCCGCTGATGCTGGATCTGTCCGGTGGTGCCGGGCATGTGCTGGTGCTCGGGGGACCTCGTTCGGGCAAGAGCACCACGCTGCGCACGATCATCACCAGTGTCGCGCTCACCCACACACCGCGGGAAACGACCTTCTACTGCCTCGATTTCGGTGGTGGCGCACTCGGCTCCGTCGCCGGCCTGCCGCATGTCGGCGGTGTCTCCGGCCGTCTCGACACGGGCGCGGTCCGGCGCACCATCGCCGAAGTGGCGACCCTGCTCGCGCAACGGGAACGGCTGTTCGCCCAGCATCAGATCGACGGGATGGCCACCTATCGCAAGCTCCGGGCCGAGGGTGGATTCGCCGAAGACCTCCACGGTGACGTGTTCCTCGTCATCGACGGCTGGCTGACGCTGCGCAACGACTTCATGGATCTCGAAGAGACGGTCAACGACATCATCGTGCGTGGCCTCGCCTTCGGTGTCCACGTCATCGCCGGCGCCACACGTGCCTTCGATCTGCGGATGAACGTCCGGGATCTCTTCGTCAGCACGCTGGAGCTGAAGATCGGCGACCCGATCGATTCGGTGATCGACCGGCGGGCCGCGATGAGTGTGCCGCCCGATTCACCGGGACGAGGCGTCGCGATGAGCGGGCACCAGATGCTCGTCTCGCTGCCGAGGGTGGACGGCGTGTCCGGCACCGAGGATCTGGCGACCGGGGTGGCGACGCTGGTGGACGCGGTCAAGAAGGCATGGCCGGGGGCGCCCGCTCCCTCGGTCCGGTTGCTGCCGCCGGTCCTGCCCTACCTGGAGCTCCCCGCGACCGACGAACTGTCCGGATCGGACGCAGGCTTCGCCGTCGGCATCCACGAGCGCGACCTCAGCCCGTTGCGCCTCGACTTCGCCGACGACCCGCATTTCCTGGTGCTGGCGGACATCCGCAGCGGCAAGACCAACTTCCTCCGGGTGCTCGCCAGGCGGATCTGCCAGGCGTACACGCCGGAAGAGGCTCAGATCGTCCTCGTCGACCACCGCAGGGGACTGCTCGGTGAGGTCGACGGCGAGTACCTGATCGGCATGGGTGTCAACGATTCCCACAGCTCCGAGTTGCTGGCACAGGTGGCCGAGCGGCTCACCGCCCGGCTGCCGGGCCCGGACGTCACCACCGACCAGCTGCGGAACCGCAGCTGGTGGACCGGTCCGGAGATCTTCGTGCTCGTCGACGACTACGACCTGGTGGCGACGCACAAGGACCATCCGCTGTTCGCGCTCTTCCCGTTGATCGCACAGGCTTCGGACATCGGCCTGCACGTCGTGCTGGCCCGCCGCAGCGGTGGCGCGGGTCTCGGCCTCGGCGAGCCGTTCCTCGCCAGGCTGCGCGACGTCGGCGCGTCCGGCCTGATGATGTCCGGTGACCGGGACGAAGGGCCACTGCTCGGCGGAATGCGTGCCCAGGTGCTCCCGCCCGGCCGTGGCTGGCTCATCGACCGGCGCGGGACCAAGAGCCTGACCCAGGTCGCCTGGCTGCCGCCCAAGGAATGACCGGTGGCCGCTTCCTGTCGCGGCCCGCCCGCCACGCCGTCGGCGTGGTTGCCTTCACCAGACCGAAAAAACGAGGAGCGGACAATGGGATCCGGTGATTCCGTCGACGGTGACGTCGCGGTGATGATGCAGGCCGCGCAGAGTTTCAACAACATCGTGCAGGACGTCCCGAAGCTGATGGGCCGTTCCGTCGACGCCGCGTGCGGCAACGGCCTCGCCGAATGCGGTCCGCTCGTGCAGGCCGACGCCTACGCGACCAAGACACTGCAGACGTTCGTCCAGAACGTCAGGTACGGCATCGCGGCGTACGGGAAGTTCGCCCAGCGCTCCGGAATCGAGTACCGCGACGCGGACGAAGCGGCCGCGGCGGGAATTCTCCAGGACTGGCGGGCCGATCAAGGTACCGGGCTTCCGGATATCACCAAGGCGCTCCCGCCAGGGGTGGCCGTCGCGCCGCAGACGAAATAGGAGAGCCAGTATGGGCGGACTCTTGGGGGGCCTGTTCGGGTACTCCACCTTGGGACTCAAGGAGCAGCACCAAAAGATCACGGCCGAACTCCCGCATATCAAGGGGCTCCACGCGGCGGCGGACATGTGGGACGAAGCGGCCACCTGGATCGCGGACAAGGCCGTCGCCTTTCACCAGCAGGTGGAGAACCTGGTCTCGAACTGGCCGGACGGGGCGGGCGCCGCCTTCGGTGCCGTGGCCAAGCAGGACATCGACACCCTGCGTTCGTGGGTGCAGACACCGGACGCACAGATCCCGGTGACCAACGGGTTCACCCTCCCGATGCTGCCGAGTACGGTCCAGTCGCCACTGAGCCGCCCTTCGCACGGCATCACGATGTCCAATGTGGCCAACCGGCTTCGCGCGCTGGCCGACGACATCAAGAGGACGTTCGACTATGTGGACACCCTGTACCGCGACTATCACGCCCTGTTCGACAACAGGCCGGGTGTCCAGGCCGAGGACAGGAAGGCGGTCGAGAACGACTACCGGGTGAAGGCGGGCCTCGCACTCGACAACCTCGCGCGCCATTACCGGGATGTCTCGGACAACGCGTTGCCCGACGCCAGGGGGCTGGCGTGGACCGGCCCGCGCAGTGACGTCGTCCCGACGGTGAAATCCGATTCACCGGCGACCGACCCCGGTGGAGGCGGGAATCCGAGCAGCACCGGAGGAGACCCGGGAGCGGCTAACCCCGGTGAGACCCAGGAACCGAATCCCGCCGACACCCCGGAGACCCCCGAAGAACAGAAGCCGCTCACCCTCCAGGAACAGCTGGATCTGGCCTCGTCGGGGCTCGACGTCGCGAGCAAGGCGGTCGACCTCGGGGGAAAGGTCGCCGAACAGTTGCTCGGCTCGGGTGGGGCCGGATCGGTGGACGTGCCGGATCCGGCGACCGTGCCGAATCCGTTGGAAGGCTGGAAGCCCGGCGAGTCTCCGTCGCTGAGCGGCCTCTCGTCCCCGGACAATCCGCTGGGCCTGCCGACCCTCGCGGGCCTCGGCGACGGTGGCGGGGGAATCGGTGGCGGCCCGGGGGCGGGCGGAATCGGTTCGGGCGGCGGCGTTTCGCCGATGCCAGGCACCGCGTCACCGGCGGCCGGCGTGGCGGGCTTCGGGGCAGCGGTGCCGGGAACCTCCGCCGCGGCGGGGTCGGCCGGCGGAACGGCAGGACTCGGCGGAAGCCCGGGGATGATGCCGATGTATCCGCAGAACGGCGCGGGCGGGCGAGCGGGCGGCGGCGACATCAGGCCGGGAGCCGCCGAACACGTCAACGCGGTCCGTTCACGCAAACCCGAGGGCGAACCGGGCGTGGCACTGCGAGGCAGGGCGGGAGCGGCGCCGCGCCCGCCGGTCACCAGGCAGCGCCCGGCCGTCGAAAACGACGTCGTGCACGTGCTCGACGAAGACCTGTGGCAACTCGACCCGGCCACCGATCAACCGAAATACCGCACCCGATACTAGAAGGAGGGGCTCATGTCCGACGTCGTAGACGGCGACCCCAGTTCGATGTTCGCTTATTCCCAGCAGCTCAAGGCACCACCGATACCGGCCTCGGTGACCGCGGGCCTCGCGACACCGGCGAATCTGTCCGGGATGGTCGAGAGCGCGCTCTTGTCGGTGCTGGACATGGCCGTCACCGCCGAGATCAACGCTTATTTGGGCGTTATCACCGCCGACATGGTCACTTACGGCGCGAAGGTCAAGCAAGCTGCCGCGACCTATTCCCTCGCCGACATCACCAGCGCGCTCGACCTGGCCACGTCCGGGGTCAAGCTCGGCCAGAAGGTGGTCGGCGTCGCGAAGCAGGTGTCCGGGGCCGCGGGCTCGCAGTCCGGCACGACGGATCCCACCCAGACGGCCGCGGGCGACGGCTCGCCGCAGACGACCTAAGGAGCCTCTCTTGTTCCCGTATGGCGTACTTCCGATGGAAGTCATGGTCGGGTGCATCACGCAGACGCAGGCCTGTGTCCCGGTCCTCATGCAGAAGTCGACGATGTGGAAGGAGGCGCGCGCCTGGGTCGAAGAGGCCAAGGTGGAGTTGCAGACCCGCGCCAACGACCTCGCCCCGGACTGGACCGACGACGCGGGCCGGGCGTTCGAGGAGAAGACCAAGCTGTCACTGGCCGACCTGACGATGTGGGGTCAGCGGATCGACGACTCCCAGGTGTCGGAGAAACTGGCCTCGCTGGCGGCCGCCCTGCCGGAGGCACAGGGGATCGTGCTCGGGATGGCCGCCGAATACGAGGCCATGATGCTCAGCCTCAACTTCCCGGGAGCGTTCGGGGTGCAGCAGAAGGCGGGCGTCTTCCTGAGCGGATTGGGTACTCGCTTCGACACGACGATGCTGTCGATGTGCGCGGCCGCCGGGATCGCGAATCCGGCCGATCTCCTGCCCGGTTTCCCCCAGGTCACCGGTTCCGCCGCGGACGCGGTGAAAACGGCCGACGCGGCGATGAACCTGCTCACCGAGGTGCAGAGCCTGAGCGAATCCCTCGGTGGTGGGGCGGGCGGGAAGCTGCCGGACTCGTCCGGCCTTCTCGACGGCTGGAACGGGTCGGAAGCGCCGTCCGCGTCCGGCCTCGCCTCGTCCGCGGGGAACGGGCCGACGCTGGCCGGGCTGGCGCCGAACGCCTTGGCGTCCGGCAATCTCCCGGGTGCCCCGCTGAGCGCCCTGTCCGGTGGCGGCCTGCCGTCGAGCGGCCTCGGGGCGCTGCCGCCCATACCGCTGGGAACGCTCGGCGCCGCCGGTGGCCTCGGCGGGGTTCCGGCGGCATCGCGGGCGGGTTCGGGAAAGCGCGCCCTCGGTTCGATGGCGGAGATCCCGCCGGGCGGCACGATCGGTTCCGCGAAGGGCGCCGGAGGCGGGATGATGCCGCCGGGGATGCCGCAGCACGCCGCGGGGACGGCCGGAACGGTGCGACCGGGAGCGGCCGAGCACCCGCACGAGCGTTCCGAAGAGGCGCCGAGGCCCGCTTCGGGAGCCGACGGTGTGGTGGCGGCATTGCGGGGCAGAGCCGTCGACGGTGACGGGACCGGCTTCACCATCCCTGGTCACCGGCGGGCCGAGTCGGACACGGGATCGCTGCAACTGCTGGAGGACGACACCTGGCAGTGAGCCGAGGGGCCTTCCCGTCCACAGCCGGCTGGTCCCGCACCTGGCCTCGCCGAGACCATCGACACTCTTCCGCCCCGGATGTGCCATGCTCGACAGCGCACGAGGCGGCGAAACCGAGAGGTGACGAGGGTGTCCATCTGGGCAGGCGTGATCAATTTCGTCCGGGCGCGGTACGAGGTGCTCGAAGAGCGGGGAGACTGGCTCCGGTTCCGGGTCGACACCGGCGACGGCCGCGGTCAGCAGGTCTCCTTGCACCACTTGCCCGACCACGACGGCGCGGAGTGGGTGGAGATCTCGTCCCCGGTCGGCTGGGCCGACAAGATCGATCTGCGGCGCCTGCTCGAACTGGCGGGCGGGGACTCGGTCGGCGGCGCGGCGGTGGTCGACGGTGTCGCGCTGCTGAAGCACACGATCCCGCTGATCGACCTGAACCTGGTCAACGAGTTCGAACACCCGCTGAACGCGCTCGTCACGCGTGCCGACACCTTCGAACACGAGCTCACCAAGGCCGACGAGTTCTGATAGGACCCTTCGGAAGTACGTGAAGGCCCCCTTCACTGCGCTGGACGCAGTGAAGGGGGCCTTCACTCGTTTCGAGGGGGGCTCAGAGGCGCTCCTGTAGCGCGTCCGCGGCGGCGAGCAGGTCCGCGGCCCAGCGCGCCCCCGGTTTACGCCCTATACGTTCGATGGGGCCGGAAACCGACACCGCGGCGACGACGGTGCCCGTCGAATCCCGGACGGGCGCCGAGACACTCGCCACACCGGGTTCCCGCTCCGCCACGCTCTGGGCCCAGCCGCGGCGGCGGACTTCGAGCAGGGTGCGCTCCCCATACACGGCCTCGGTGAGGATCGTGCGCTGGGTGTGCGGATCCGACCACGCGGCGAGCACCTTCGCGCCGGAGCCCGCGGTCATCGGCAGCCGTGAACCGATCGGCACCGTGTCACGGAGCCCGCTCGGCGGCTCCGCGGTCGAAACGCACACGCGCTGGACGCCGTCGCGGCGGTACAGCTGAACGCTTTCGCCGGTGATGTCGCGCAATTTCGGCAGCACCGAACTCGCCGCGTCGAGCAGCGGGTCGGTCGAACCGCCCGCCAGTTCCGCGAGCGCGGTACCCGGGCGCCAGCGCCCGTCGGGGCCGCGGCGCAACAGGCGATGCACTTCGAGGCCGACCGCGAGCCGATGCGCCGTCGCGCGCGGCAAACCGGTCCGCGTGCACAGTTCCGCCAGGCCACAAGGATCTTCGGCCACGGCCTGAAGCACGGCCACGGCCTTGTCGAGTACTCCGATACCGCTATGCTGTCCCACAAGCCGATACTATCTTCCCGAAGTTTGAGATGTCCAGATGGTGGGAAGTACCGATTTCACCGCATGTGAGGAGCCGGAAATGCCCCGGACACTGGCCGAGAAAGTGTGGGAGTCGCACCTGGTGCGGCGCGGGGAGGGGGCCGAGCCCGATCTGCTCTACATCGATCTCCACCTGCTGCACGAGGTCACCAGCCCGCAGGCGTTCGACGGACTCCGCCTGGCCGGCCGGAAACTGCGCCGCCCCGACCTGACCATCGCGACCGAGGACCACAACGTCCCGACGATCGACATCGAGCTGCCGATCGCGGATCCCGTGTCCCGCACCCAGGTCGACACCCTTCGCGCCAACTGCAAGGAGTTCGGCGTCCGGCTGCACCCGATGGGCGACGCCGAGCAGGGCATCGTGCACGTCATCGGCCCGCAGCTGGGCCTGACGCAGCCGGGGATGACCGTGGTGTGCGGCGACAGTCACACCTCGACGCACGGGGCCTTCGGCGCGATGGCGTTCGGCATCGGCACCTCCGAGGTCGAACACGTGATGGCGACCCAGACCCTGCCGCTCCGTCCATTCAAGACGATGGCGATCACGGTCGACGGCGAACTGCGCCCCGGCGTCACGGCCAAGGACGTCATCCTCGCGGTGATCGCGAAGATCGGCACCGGCGGAGGGCAGGGCTACGTCCTCGAGTACCGCGGCGAGGCCATCGAAAAGCTGTCGATGGAAGCCCGGATGACGGTGTGCAACATGTCCATCGAAGCGGGCGCGCGCGCCGGGCTCATCGCGCCGGACGAGACGACGTTCGCGTATCTGAAGGGCCGTCCGCACGCTCCGCAGGGCGCCGACTGGGACGCCGCCGTCGAAAACTGGCGCGAACTCCGCACCGACGACGACGCCGTCTTCGACGCCGAGGTGCGCCTGAACGCCGACGAGCTCACGCCTTTCGTGACCTGGGGCACGAACCCGGGCCAGGGGCTCCCGCTGGGCGCCGAGGTGCCCGACCCGGAGCGGATCGGCGACGAGAACGAGCGCATCGCCGCTGAGAAGGCCCTGTCCTATATGGACCTGAAGCCGGGCACGCCGCTGCGTGAGATCGCGGTGGACACCGTCTTCCTCGGCTCGTGCACGAACGGCCGTATCGAGGATCTGAGGGCCGCCGCGGACGTCCTGCGCGGGCACAAGGTCGCCGACTCGGTCCGCATGCTCGTCGTCCCCGGCTCGATGCGCGTCCGCCAGGCGGCGGAAGCCGAAGGGCTGGACCGGGTCTTCACCGAAGCCGGCGCGGAATGGCGTCAGGCGGGCTGCTCGATGTGCCTCGGCATGAACCCGGATCAGCTCAAGCCGGGCGAGCGGAGCGCGTCGACCTCGAACCGCAACTTCGAAGGCAGGCAGGGCAAGGGCGGCCGTACGCACCTGGTCTCACCGCTCGTCGCGGCCGCCACGGCCGTGCGGGGCACGCTGTCCAGCCCCGAAGACCTGCAGCCGGCCGTCGCCCACTGACGGCGCTGACGGCACTGACATCGCTGACATCCGCGAAGGAGTTCCCACCCATGGACGCGTTCACCCACCACACCGGCGTCGGGGTCCCGCTGCGCAGGTCCAACGTGGACACTGACCAGATCATCCCGGCGGTCTACCTCAAGCGCGTGAGCCGCACCGGCTTCGAAGACGGGCTCTTCGCCGCCTGGCGTTCCGACGAGTCGTTCATCCTCAACCAAGAGCCGTTCAAGAACGGGTCGGTCCTGGTCGCGGGCCCGGACTTCGGCACCGGGTCCTCCCGCGAGCACGCGGTGTGGGCCTTGATGGACTACGGATTCCGGGCCGTGATCTCCTCCCGGTTCGCGGACATCTTCCGCGGCAACTCGGGCAAGCAGGGTCTCGTGGCCGCTCAGGTCGAGCAGGCGGACGTCGAACTGCTGTGGAAGCTGCTCGAAAACGAGCCCGGGACGGAGGTCACGGTGGACCTCGAGTCGAAGACGGTACGAGCCAAGGACTTCACCGCGCCCTTCCAGATCGACGACTACACCCGCTGGCGGCTCCTCGAAGGGCTCGACGACATCGCCCTGACACTCCGCCACGCGGAGGAGATCGACACTTTCGAGACCCGGCGCCCCTCCTGGAAGCCGGTGACCCTCCCGGCGGTCTCCTCCTAAGGCCGGCCGAAGGGGGCGGATTCCCTTGCTGAGCAGGGAATCCGCACCCCGGCCGGGGTCCTCCACGACCGCCCCGAAACCACACCGAACGGCACCTCGAGAGGCCCTGAAGGGGTCCCTCGGGAGGCGGAACAGCCCCCGAGACAAGGGAAATTTCCGCGCGTCGTTTGGAATTTGTGCTGCATTGGTAATACCGTGTGCGCTAAGTCGGCCGACGGGGCCGTGTACAAGTAGTTCTTCTTGGAGGACTGGAATGGCCAACAAGGCCCAGCTGATCGAGGCGCTGTCGGAGCGCCTGGGCGACAAGAAGGTCGCGTCGGAGGCCGTCGATGGCCTTGTCGACATCATCATCCGGACGGTCAACAAGGGCGAGAAGGTGAACATCACCGGCTTCGGTGTGTTCGAGAAGCGCGCCCGCGCCGCCCGCACCGCGCGGAACCCGCGCACCGGTGAGACCGTTCGCGTCAAGAAGACCAACGTGCCCGCGTTCCGCGCCGGCACGACCTTCAAGGACGTCATCAGTGGTTCGAAGAAGCTGCCGAAGGCCACCGCTGTGAAGCGCGCGACCGCCGGCACCTCCACCCGCGCCACCACCACCCGCGCGACGACGAC
Source organism: Amycolatopsis sp. TNS106 (assembly GCF_019330265.1). Classification (NCBI taxonomy): domain Bacteria; kingdom Bacillati; phylum Actinomycetota; class Actinomycetes; order Pseudonocardiales; family Pseudonocardiaceae; genus Amycolatopsis; species Amycolatopsis sp. TNS106. Next base: position 8,334,025 of record NZ_CP024972.1, read on the forward strand.
CCGGACGGCCGCCAGCCGCCCGGCCGCGACGCGTTCCACGACCACGCGGACCCGCGCCGCTGCCACGACGACGCGTGCCGCCGCGAAGCCGGCCGCCAAGGCGACCGCGACCAAGGCAGCGGCCAAGACGACCGCCACCAAGGCCGCGCCGAAGACCGCCGCCAAGGCGACGACTCGCGCCACCACGGCCAAGAAGGCGACCGCCACCAAGGCCGCCGCGAAGCCGGCCGCCAAGGCGACCGCTGCCAAGGCTCCCGCGAAGAAGGCTCCGGCCAAGCGGACTTCGGCTGCCGCGAAGAAGAAGTAAGCTCCCTCCTCAGGAGAGAGCCAACGGCAGGGCCCCGCGCACGGCGCGGGGCCCTGCCGCATTTTCCGGCCACCGAGGAAGCCCCTGTCTTGCCCTGACGCGCTCGCGCGCGGTCTCCGGGATCCTTGGGGGCCGCTACGGATCCGCGGCCGCCCAGTGGCGTATGTGACGCGATTCTCGTGCCGGTGGGCGAAGTTCCGGAAAAGAATCCGCTTCGGCCGGGGGTTTCCCTGTCACTCCGATGGACGCGCCTTCCCGGTGGGTGGCTCCACAGTGGAGCGATGGGTGCGGGTCCGCATCGACACAGCCGGAGTAGGCGCGTCACCCACGTGGGGGAGTGGCGCTTCGGATTTCCTTGCGGGGCCAAGCCTGACGTGAGGGCGCGAAGGCCACTTTCGGGACACCCCCGCGCCGGACAGAGAGGCCCAGCAAGTCCCCAAATCGCCCTGCAGCGCGTGAAGGCCCCCTTCCCTCGGGTCAGCCGAGGGAAGGGGGCCTTCACGCGTTACAAAGCCTCAGGGATGCGCGGGAGCCGGCGTGGGCAAAGGCGACGCGAAGTAGTCCGCGGCCACCAGTACCGGCCCGTCCTGTTCGGTCGGGGCCCGGAACGACAGCACCCAGAACGAACCCTTCTTCGACGGAACCACGCCACCGCGCGCGGCGGTCAGGTCGACGCCGTCGCGGTCGGCCAGCGCGCTGACGACGTCCGGGATCACCCCGCCCTGGCTGGAGATCACCGGCGTGCCACCGTCACCGGCGATGGCCAGCAGCCGGGCGACACCGAGCACCGGGTCCGGCCAGTAGCCCTCTTCCGACAGCAGCGGCTCGTGCCGGATCTCGACCCCGAGGTCTTCGGCGAGCCCGTTCACCGTCTGGACACAGCGAAGCCGCGGCGCCGAGAGCACCCTGCCGGGCGCGTAGTGCCGCAGCAGCGAGCGCAGCGCTTCGGCCTGGCGCTGGCCCGCGTCCGACAGCGGCCGCAGGTCGTCGTCGCCGTTCCACTCGTCGCGTTTACCCGCTTTGGCGTGCCGCACCAGGATCACCGTGGTGAGTTCGGACGGCAGCGCGGAGAACTCGCGCAGCACCCGGACGTCCTCGGGCCGCGTCAGCAGTTTCTCCGCCGCCTCCGCGTCGAGCCAGCGCAGCTCGTCGACTTCCTCGTTCGGCTCGAAAGCACCGGAAACGGCGTGCGCGGAGAAGTAGTCGACCGTCTTGGGCGCGCCCGCCACGGTGTATTCGGTCCGGACCAGATAGCGGCCGAGCACCGCGTCGAATCCGGTCTCCTCGGCGATCTCCCGGACCGCCGCGCCCGCGATGGTCTCGCCCGGATCCAGCTTTCCCTTCGGCAGCGACCAATCGTCGTAGCGCGGCCGGTGGACCAGCGCGACCTCGATCCGGTCCCCGTCACGACGCCAGAGAACGGCTCCCGCCGCTCGGATGACCCCGCTCATCCCGCCGCCCCGTGCCGTTTCGCCAGCTCGACCTGGTGGTCGCGGACGTCGTCGCCGGAGGCGGGGAACGGGCTCCACTCGCCGGTCGAGTTCAGCACCCAGCATCGGGTCGAGGGGTGCAGCGCGGATTCGAAGATGTAGTCCAGTTGCGCCGTCAGCTTCGGATCCTTGACGCGCACCAGCGCCTCGATCCGGCGGTCCAGGTTGCGGTGCATCATGTCCGCGCTGCCGATCCACCGCGTACCGCCCGCGAGGAAGGTGAAGACGCGCGAGTGCTCCAGGAAGCGGCCGAGGATGGACCGCACGTGGATGTTCTCGCTCAGCCCCTCCACACCCGGCTTCAGCGAACAGATCCCGCGCACCACGATGTCGACCGGCACCCCGGCCTGCGAAGCGTGGTACAGCGCGTCGATCACCTGCTCGTCGACGAGCGAGTTGCACTTGATCCGGATCCCGGCGGTCTGGCCGGCGCGGGCGAGTTCGATCTCCTCGCCGATCGCGCGCACGATGCCGCGGCGGATCCCGTGCGGCGACGTGAGGATGTTGCGGTAGGTGTCCTGACGGGAGTACCCGGTCAGCACGTTGAACAGATCCGTCAGGTCCGCGCCGATCGTCGGGTCGGCGGTCAGGATGCCGAGGTCCTCGTACAGGCGCGCGGTCTTCGGGTTGTAGTTGCCGGTGCCGATGTGGCAGTAGCGGCGGATGGTCGAACCCTCCTGGCGCACCACCATCGAAATCTTGCAGTGCGTCTTCAGCCCGACGAGCCCGTAGACCACGTGCACGCCCGCGCGTTCCAGTGTGCGGGCCCAGGTGATGTTGGCCTGTTCGTCGAACCGCGCCTTGATCTCGACCAGCGCGACGACCTGTTTGCCCGCCTCGGCGGCGTCGATCAGCGCGTCGACGATCGGGGAGTCGCCGGAGGTGCGGTACAGCGTCTGTTTGATCGCCAGCACCTTGTCGTCCGCGGCGGCCTGTTCGATGAACCGCTGGACGCTGGTGGAGAACGAGTCGTACGGGTGGTGCACGAGGACGTCGCCCTCGCGCAGCGTCGCGAACACCGACTTCGGCGTCTCGCGCTCACCGAACGCCGGATGCGTGGCGGGAACGAAAGGGCGGTCCTTGAGTTCCTTCCGGTCGACCCCCGACAACTGGTGCAGACAGGTGAGATCCAGCAGACCGGGGACCTCGACGACGTCGCGCGGGTCGACCTCCAGTTCGCGCAGCAGCAGTTCGAGCATGTGCTCGCTCATGTCCTGCGCCACTTCGAGCCGCACCGGCGGGCCGAACCGGCGCTGGGCCAGTTCGCGTTCCAGCGCCTGGAGAAGATCCTCGTCCCGGTCCTCTTCGACCTCGAAGTCCGCGTTGCGGGTGACCCGGAACGCGTGGTGCTCGGTCACCTCCATACCGGTGAACAGCTCGCCGAGGTGGGCGGCGATCAGCTCCTCCAGCGGAAGGAACGTCGCGGTGCGGCTCTCCCGTGGCTGCTGCTCGATCCGCATCAGGCGCGGCACGTTGCTCGGCACCTTGACCCGCGCGAACCGCTCCGTGCCCGCTTCGGGGTCCCGGACGGTGATGGCCAGGTTGAGCGAAAGACCGGAAATGTAGGGGAACGGGTGCGCGGGATCCACGGCCAGCGGTGTGAGCACCGGGAAGATCTGCTCGCTGAAGTAGTTGGAGAGCCGGAGCTGGTCGGCGCCGGTCAGGTCGTTCCAGCCGACGATGCGGATGTCCTCTTCCGCCAGCCGCGGCCGCAGGTGCAGTTCGAAGGCGTTCGTGTGCCGCTCGACCAGGTCCTGGTTGCGTTTGGCGATGTAGGCCAGCTGCTCGCGCGGGGTGAGCCCGTCCGCGCTGCGGACCGGGAGCCCGGTCTCGTCGCGGCGTTTCAGCCCGGCGACCCGCACCATGTAGAACTCGTCCAAATTGGACGCGAAGATCGCCAGGAACTTGGCGCGTTCGAGCAGCGGCTGCGACTCGTCCTCGGCCAGCGCGAGCACGCGCGCGTTGAAGTCCTGCCATGACAGCTCGCGGTTGAAGTACCGGTCGTCGGGCAGGGTTTCGACGGCCGTGGGCGCCGACGTCACCGCGGGCGGCGCGGCGGGCAGCGCGCGGAACTCCTGCGCGGGACGGCTCGCCGAACCGCCGCGCGTCGCGCGGACGGCCGTGCGCGGCGCCGGGCTGCTGTTCTTTTTCGGCCTGGCGGGTTTCGCCGTGCCGCTGTCCGGTTCCGGTTTCGCGGCGGAGGTCTTCCGCCTCCTTGCCGAGTTCGGGGTGCCGCCGTCATTTGTGCTCACGGGCTTCATTGTTCACCACTCGGGGCGATTATGTGCGCCGCGCGCGGGTCGCCAGGGTGAACTCTCGTCACATCACCACGCAGGGTGTTCCCAACAGCGTTGAAGTGCGCTTTCCGACACCCAGGGTGCGAACGTGAGCGAGATCATCCGAGGTGTCCACGTCGGCCCTGAGCGATTCCGCGGCGATCGTGAGCGGGGTCGCACCGGACGCGGTGTGCGCCCGCGCGGAACCGGTGCCGAACCGGGGCGCCAGCGCGCGGCCCGCCCCCGCGAGCAACAGGGTCGTGCCCGTTCCCTGCCGGTCCGCGACGAACGCCCGCTTTCCGGCGGCCTCGGCGAGGGCGGCGGTGAGGTCCTCGGTCCGCAGCGCGGGCAGGTCGGCCTGCAACGCGCCGACGAGACCGGACGGCGTGTCCCGGCGCAGCAGCTCTTCGCCGTGGCGCAGGGCCGCGTTCAAACCGCCACGCGACGGTTCGGTGACGATCTCGACGCCCAGTTCGGTGAGATCCGCCACCGACGCCGGGTCGGCGGCGACCACCAGCACCCGCCGGACCCCGTCCGCCGAGATCGCCGCGGACAGCGTGTCGTAGGCCAGCGCCAGCACCAGTTCGGCGTGCCGCTCGGGCACGACCGCGCCGCGAAGCCGCGACTTGCCCTCCGCCGGGCGTTTCATCGGCACGATCAGGTCCACATCCACATCTCACTTCTTACCCGACCCTCCCTGGACCGCGCTCGGATGCGCGCGGCAGGATCAGTGGCCTGGGACGACACGTGTGACTTCGAGGAGGACGAATTGGCCCGGCGTGAGAAGGGCGGCATCTGGGTGGGCATCGCCGCCGCACTGTTCTACCCGGCGACGGCCATCGGCAAGCGGGTCTACCGCAACGCCGAGCGGATCCCCCGCGAAGGCGGCGCGCTGCTCCTGCTCAACCACGTGTCCCACATGGACCCGGCGGTGGACGCGGTCTTCGTGCACCGACAGAAGCGGGTGCCGCGGTTCCTCGGCAAGGAGAGCCTGACCAGGACACCGCTCTTCGGCAAGATCTTCGTCGGCGCAGGCCAGATCCCGGTCTCGCGCGGTTCGGCCGCCGCCGGCGACAGCCTCAAAGCCGCCCACCAGGCGTTGCGGGACGGCAAGGTCGTCGTGATCTATCCGGAGGGGACGATCAGCAAGGATCCGGACGGCTGGCCGAAGAAGCCGTTCACCGGTGCCGCGCGGCTGGCGCTGGAGACCGACGTGCCGGTGATCCCGATCGCGCGCTGGGGCACGAACCACATCTTCAACGGCTACACGAAGAAGTTCACGCCCTTCCCGCGCAAGACGATCACGCACCTGGTCGGCGAGCCGCTGGATCTTTCCGCCTACAAGAACGGTTCGACCCGCAGCGCGTCCAAGCTGCGCGAGGTCACCGAGCTGATGATGACCGAGATCACCGCCCTGCTCGCGGAGATCCGCCAGGAGGAACCGCCCGCGAAGAAACCGGAGGACGACGCCTGATGGCCGAGGTCCAGCGGGTGACCGTGCTCGGCGCCGGATCGTGGGGGACGGCGTTCGCGAAGGTGCTCGGCGACGCCGGACGGGACGTGACCATCTGGGCCCGGCGGCCCGAGGTCGCGGCCGACATCCGGGAACGGCATCGCAATACGTCCTATTTGCCCGATATCGAGCTGCCGGAGCGGATCACCGCGACGGCGGACCCGGCCGAGGCCCTCGACGGCGCGCAGGCCGTGGTGCTCGCGGTGCCGAGCCAGACGTTGCGGACCAATCTGTCGGAGTGGTCCGGTCTGCTGCCGTCCGACGCGATCCTGGTGAGCCTCGCGAAGGGTGTCGAGCTGGGCACGCTCAAGCGGATGAGCGAGGTCATCGCCGAGATCGCCCGCGTCGACGCCGGGCAGATCGTGGTCGTGTCCGGGCCGAACCTGGCGAAGGAGATCGCGCTGGGGCAGCCGGCGGCGGCGGTGCTGGCCTGCACCGACCACGACAACGCCAAGGCGATCCAGCGGGCGAGCTTCAACCAGTACTTCCGGCCGTACACCAACACCGACGTCGTCGGCTGCGAGCTGGGCGGGGCCTGCAAGAACGTCATCGCGCTCAGCTGCGGGATGGCGGCCGGGCTCGGGCTCGGCGCCAACACCGTGGCCACCCTGATCACCCGCGGGCTGGCCGAGATGGCCCGCCTCGGCGCGAAACTGGGCGCCGACCCGCTGACCTTCGCCGGGCTCGCCGGCGTCGGCGACCTGGTGGCGACCTGCTCGTCGCCGTTGTCGCGGAACCGGACCTTCGGCGAGCGGCTCGGCCGGGGTGAGACGCTGGAGCAGGCGCTCGCGGCCACCGGCGGTCAGGTCGCCGAGGGCGTCAAATCGTGCACGTCGATCCGGGAACTCGCGATGGGCCTCGGTGTCGACATGCCGATCACCGACGCGATGCACCGCGTGTGCCACGAAGGGGTCGACCCGCGGCGTGCGGGAGCCGAGCTGCTCGGACGTTCGCAGAAACACGAGTGGTCCTGATCGGTCCACTGAGTGGGATCGGTTGACCGCCGGGCTCCATGCTGGTTCGCTGAGCGCATGTTCGCACGTGGGATGACTGTGTCGCGGGGCCTCTCCGGTCTTGGCGCCGTCCCGTGTGCGTCGTGTCGCTGTTGTCGGTGAACTCAGCCCCGGCCCAGCTCGACACCCACTTCCTTCTGCGAGGACCCCTTCATGTTCGCCGTCCCGGACAACACGCTCGTCATTCCCGAAAACCCCGCGCTGCGCCACCCGGTGCGCGTCGCGCTCGAATTCGCCGCGGACCGTGACCGCTGGCGGCACCTGCTGCGTTACGACCCCGAGGAGCGTTTCTCCGCGCTCGTCGACGCGGACGAACTGCAGGAGATCTGGCTCATGAGCTGGCTGCCCGGCCAGCGCACCGACCTGCACGACCACGAATTCGCCGCGGGCGCGTTCACCGTGGTCAGCGGGAAGCTGAGCGAGACCGTCGCCCGGCGCGCCGTGGACGGGCGCGCCGTGACCGAGCTCCACTCGCTGTCCGAGGGCCAGTCTCGCGTCTTCGGCCCCGGCTACGTCCACGAAGTGCGCAACGACGGCCCGGATCCCGCGGTCAGCGTGCACGTCTACCGGCACCGGCCCCGCGCGATGCGGCCGTACCACTTGGACCCCGTTTCCGGCCCGGTCCGGGACTGATCACCCAGGGCGAAACGCGGCTCAGGCGAGGTCGCCCCGGAGCCGGAATTCGGCCTCGACGCGGTCTCGGGAAGCGCCGGTGGCGAGCAGGGTGTGCAACAGGAGCCGGGATTTGCGCGGATCCAGCCAGCCCGCCATCGTCGCGCCCATCGCGATCAGATCCGCTTCGGAACCGCGGAAGCCGTAGGTGCCACGGAACGTCGGCCCGGCGCCGGTGCGGCCGGCGACCACGATCGGCACCTCGGGCAGGACCCGCTCGATCACGTCGGCGGACCCCGCCGAAACGTGCCCGGCACCGTTCGCGGCGAGCACCACGCCCTTCACCCCGGCTTTGACCAGCGTTTCCAGGAGCTCGCCGGTGTCCTCGACCCCGCTCTCGACGATCGGCACCAGCCCGGAGAAGTCCGCGTTCGCCAAGGACAACGCCGCCGGGCGGGCGGCGACCGGGTGGAAGTAGTGCACCAGGCCCTCGCTGAGCAGCGCGAGCGGACCGGCGGGATTCGACGAGAACGCCTCGACATGGCTCGAATGCGTTTTGCGCACCCAGCGCGCGGCGTGGACGTCGTCGTTGAACGCGACCAGCGAGCCGCGGCCCCGGCTGCGGGGATCGGCGGCGACGGTCAGCGCGGCCAGCAGGTTCCCCGCGCCGTCGGCGCTGGGCAGGCTGGGATTGCGCATCGCGCCGGTGATCACGATCGGCGCCTCCGAAGCCCACGTCAATTCGAAGAAGTACGCGGTCTCTTCGAGCGTGTCCGTGCCCTGGACCACGACGACACCTTCAGCGCCTTCGTCGACCGCCCTGGCCGCCCACTCCCGCGTCCTGATCAGGGTCGCGAAATCCATCGAGGCGCTGGAAATCCCCGCGAGCGTCTCCGCGCGGACGTCCATCTCGAGGTTCTCGCCCAGATCGCCGAGCAGGTCGGCGGCGGTGAGCCGGGGGACGGCGTGGTCTTCACCGTCGCCGGGGACCATCGAGATGGTGCCGCCCAAGGCGGCGACGGCGACCAGGGGCCGTTTCTCAGGGGAGACGCTCATGAGGGCATTCTTCCAAAAACTCGTGAGTGGTGAAGACGGTTCTAACCGTCCTTACCACTCACGAGACCCAACGCTCACCGTCGCCCTTTCACGGCCTCGATGGTGAAACTGGCCGCCAGCCGCCGCGGCTCGTCGGTCAGCCGCCATTCCTCGGTCGCCTCGTTCAGGGTCATGAACCCAGGGAGCGCGTTCCACGGCACGCTGTCGTGTTCCACCAGCCGCGTCAGGGTCAGCCCCGCGTCGAGCAGCGAAGTGACGATCTCGCCGAGCCCGTGGTTCCATTCGTGCGTCCGGTTGTGCTGGAACGAAACGTCGGTGTCCACATAGGTCCCCGGTTCGTCGAACACCAGCGGTTCGGCCTGCTCGAAGTACGGGTAGCGCGGCGAGATGTGCGGCTGCGTCTCGTCGAGGGTGCCCAGCATCGGGTGCATGTCCCGGATGAACAGGCGGCCGCCCGGCCGCAGCAACGCGCCGACAACCTGTCCCCAGCGGGCGATGTCGGGCAGCCAGCAGAGCGCGCCGATCCCCGTGTAGACGAGGTCGAATTCCCCGGCGCCCAGCACGTCGGCGGCACTGTACACATCGGACTCGTGATAATCGATCTCCGCGCCGGTCTCGGCGGCCAGCCCCCGCGCGATCTCCAGCGCGGGCGCGGAGAAGTCGAGGCCGGTCATCCGTGCGCCGAGGCGCGACAGCGAAAGTGTGTCCGTGCCGATATGGCACTGCAGGTGCACTCCCCGGGCGCCGGAGACGTCACCGAGCAGCGGCCGGTCGAAGGTGACCACGCCGCTGAGGTGCGCCGGGTCAGCGACGAACTTCTTGTAGCCGTAGTCCGCCGAAGCGGCGTGCGCCGGAGCGCGTTCGTCCCAGTTCGCCCGGTTGACGGTCAGGTAGTCCGTCATGCGGTGGCGGCCTTCTCGGCGGCGCTGCGCAGCACGCAGAATTCGTTGCCCTCGGGGTCGGCGAGGACCGCCCAGCCGGTGCCGTCCGGGTTGCGCCGGTCGTGCAGGAGGGTCGCGCCGAGCTTGAGCAGGCGCTCCACCTCTTCGTCGCGCGGGATGTCCGGCGTGAGGCAGAGGTGGATCCGGTTCTTCACCGTCTTCGGCTCCGGGACCTGCCCGAAGAACAGCGTGACTCCGTTGTCCATCTCGATGATCGCTTCGGGATCGCCCGGCACGTCGTCGTCGGCCATCGGCTTGCCGACGACGCCGCTCCAGAACCGGCCCAGTTCGTAGGCGTCGGCGCAGTCGAAGAAGAAGTTCTGTACGACAGAGGTCATGACGCCGCAGTCTGCCTGAGCTCGCGAAGCCCGGCCAACGGTTTAAGCGAGCCGCAGCCCAGGCGACCGGTGCACCTGCCGTTCCGCGTCGATGACCAGCACCTGGCAGCCCGGTTGCGAGGCGACCCAGGCGATCCCCTCGGTCCCCATCGCGAAAGCGGCCGTGGCGAGGGAATCCGCGGTGACGAGGTCGCCTGCCACGACCGTGACACTCAGCAGACCGACGGGCGGGCGCCCCGTCCTGCCGTCCAGGATGTGCGCGCCGCGTTCGTATTCCGCCGAAGTCGCGACGGCACCGCCGGACGATTCGACCACGGCGCACACCGCGCCGGGCCGTTCGGGATGCCGGATGCCGACCCGCCAGGCGCGGCCGGGTTCAGGTTCGCCGGCCGTGACGACGTCCCCGCCGGCGTTGAGACAGAACACGTCCAAGCCTTCGGCCAGTAACAGGGACGCCGCCCGCTGCACCGCCCAGCCCTTCACCACCGCGTTCGGATCGAGCCGGCGCCCGGGGAGCCGGGCGGTGAACGCCCCGCCGGACAACCGTTCGTAGTGATCGCACAGCGAGAGGATCTCCAGGAGGTCGTCGCTCAGCTCCGACGGCGTGAGTTCGCCGCGGTCGTAGCGGCAGACCTCGCTGCCCGCCTGGAACGGGCTGAACCGCGCGTCGACTTCCCGCAACCAGCCGAAAACGCCGTCGATTGCGTGGTCGACGAGGTCACCGCCCGCCCGGACGTCGACCGAGACCGGCAGCCCCATCACCTGTTCGACGCGGTTCATCTGGCGTCCAGCGCCGCCTGCAGCGATTTGACGTACGACTCGCTCGTCGACGTGGCCCCGGAGACGGTGTCGATGTCGGCGCTCTGCGCGGTCAGCGTCTCCTCCTGCAGGATGGGGATCGCAGCGACCCCGCGGCCGCTGGTCGGCCGTTGCAGCAGGCGGACTTCCGAGATCCTGTCCTCGGCCGAGAGCACCAGCCGGACCTGGACGGTGCCGTACCGGTTGCTCTCCACCGAACCGTCGATGGTGCGCTCGGCGCCTTCGGACGCGCCACCGTCCGAAATGGACGTGCTCGGCGCCGCGACCGCGACGGTTTCCGAGCCGAGCGGGCCCGGTTCGTACAGCCAGACACCGAGGAAGCCGGCGGCCGAAAGGGCGACCGTGGCGGCGACGATGGTCTTCTTCATGATCGGGACTCCCTGACTCAGGCGGCGAGGCTGAAGCGTTCGGCGTGGACCTGCTGGGACGGCACCCGCAGCTCCCGCAGGCTGCGCAGCGTCGCCGACGTCATCCCCGGCGGACCGCAGACGAAGACGTCCCGGTCCGTGATGTCCGGCACCATCCGTCGCAGGTTGGGCGCGCCGAGGACCGGACCGGCCTGATCGGACGGTCCACTGAGGACCCGGACGACCGCACCGCGCGCCCGCGCCAGCCCGATCAGCTCGGGCAGGAGGACGGCGTCGCGCTGGTCGCGGACGCGGTAGAGCACCACGACGTGTCCGGAGATTTCCTCCAGCAGCGCGCGGATCGGGGTGATCCCGACACCGCCCGCGACGAGCAACGCGTCGGGTTTCTGTTGGTGCATCGTGGTGAACGCGCCGTACGGGCCTTCGGCGAACACCCGGGTGCCGACCTTCAGCGACCGCAGGGACGCGCTGCCGTCACCGGCGGCCTTCGCGGTCAGGCGCAGGGTGCGGCCGTCCGGCGCGGCCGACAGCGAGAACGGGTTCGCCTGCCACCAGCGATCCCGGGTCATGAAGCGCCATAGGAAGAACTGGCCTGCCCGCGCGGGCATCTTGTCGAGATGCTTCCCGGAGATGTACACCGAGACGACGTCGCGGGATTCGGGGACGACGGCGACGACCTTCAAGCGGTGACGCAGATTACGCGCCAGCGGCAGCACCACCCGGCCGGCGACGACGGAGCCGAGAGCGACACCCCATACCGCCCACCAGTAGACCTGCGCCCCCGGCGACGACGCGAACGATCCGCCCAGCGCGATCTGATGGCTGAACGCCAGCACGACCGCGGCATAGGTGTAGAGGTGGAGGAAATGCCAGGTCTCGTACGCCAGACGGCGCCGGGCGAACCGGGCGGAGACGGCGCCGACGAGCAGGATCAGCGCGAACGCGACGACCGCGCGCAGGATCCCCTCCAGTTTGGTCACCATCGTGACGAACTCCTCGGCCACGCCGGTGTCCTCGACCTGCGCGTAGCCGAAGACGATGAAGACGAAGTGGGCGAGCAGGGTCCACAGGAGGCTGAACCCGGTCCAGCGGTGCCAGCCGGTGAGCCGGTCCATGCCGAGGCGGCGGTCGAACCACGGCAGCCTGGCGACCAGCAGCAGCTGGAACGCCATCGCCAGCGCCCCGTACAGCCCGGCGAGCCTGCCGATGCTGATGAGCACGTTGTCCGACGGCCCGGCGGCGAAGAAGAGCATGGTCACGGCGGCCACGTTGGCGCCGAGGAAGAGGAAGAGCCCGGCGCGCGCGGCGATCCTGGGACGGATCGCCGGGCGCGGTCTCGCGGCGGTCTGCGTCATGGTGGTCACACGTGGTTCCTTCCGGTCCGGTTCAAGTACGGAGCCTGCTGTGCCAACCTGTGACCTTTCTTGGCGGAAGCTGTCGGCTTCCTGTCGTGTGCGCTCCCGCCTCGCCCTCGCGCGCGCGTTCACGGAGGATGGCGTTGTGCACACCGAGAACCCCGTCCGCCTGCTGGTGGTGGACGACGAGCCGCATATCGCCGACCTGGTGGCCACCGTCGCCCGCTACGAGGGCTGGCAGGCCGTCACCGCCGGATCGGGGGAGGCCGCGCTGGCCAAGGCCGCCGAATTCGGGCCCGACATCGTCGTGCTCGACCTGATGCTGCCCGGGATCGACGGGTTCACCGTGCTGGACAAGCTCCGCGAGTCCGGGACCGCCGTGCCGGTGGTCTTCCTGACCGCGAAGGACGCGACCGCGGACCGGGTCGCCGGGCTCACCCGCGGCGGCGACGACTACCTCGTTAAGCCGTTCTCCGTCGAGGAACTGATGGCCCGGCTGCGCGCCGTTCTGCGGCGGAGCACCAACCAGGCCAAGGCGGCGGTGCTACGGGTCGGTGACCTGACCCTGAACGAGGACACCCGCGAGGTCGCGCGCGCCGGCGTGCCCGCCGAGCTGACCCCGACCGAGTACGAACTGCTGCGCTACCTCATGCGGCGTTCGCCTTCGGTGCTGACCAAGGCGCAGATCCTCGACCACGTCTGGGAATACGATTTCGGCGGCCGGTCCAATGTGGTCGAACTCGTCATCTCACATCTGCGCCGCAAACTCGACACGGGCGGCGAACCGCTGATCCACACCGTGCGCGGTGTCGGTTATGTCGTCCGGCAGGCGGCGAGATGAAAATGCTGCGCCGGTGGTTCGACGCCTGGCGCCGGTCGAGGCTCGGCACCCGGCTGGCGCTCGGGCTCGGCGCGCTGGCGCTGGTCGTGTTCGCCGTCGTCGGGACCGTGATGGTCGGCATCATGAAGGGCTACCTGAACGACCGGCTCGACGAACAGCTCGCCAAGACCCAGATCAGCCAGGTGCCGTCGCTGCGCACCACGCACGGCGGGAAACCGCAGCAGGCCTACGGCTGGTTCTCCGCCGTTTTCGCGGTGCGGGACGGCGACGCGCTGCCGCAGGCGGGCGGTTCCCTGCCGCCGGACACGAAGGCGCTCGAAAAGGTCGCCGAAGACGCGACGCGGACCGAGGTCCTGCGCACCGTCTACATCGAGGACAAGGGCACCTACCGGGTCCGGGCCTGCCCGATCGAACCGGCGCGGAACATCGTGCTGGTGAGCGCCGCGCCGCAGGCCGATCTGGATCGGACGGTCAGCCAGCTGATCATGGTCGAGGTCGTCGCGTTCCTGCTGGCGCTGGCGGTGCTGGTGATCGCGGGACGGCTGGTGCTGCGGCGCGGGCTGCGGCCGCTGAGCGACATGGCCGGGACCGCGCACGACATCGCTTCGCACGACCTCACGGCGAACGCCGATCTCCCGGTGCGCGCGCAGGCGAGCGGCGGCGGTGCCGAGGTCGAGGAACTGCGGACGGCGTTCAACGTGATGCTGGCGCACCTCGATTCCTCGCTGGTCGCGCGCCGGGAGGCGAACGAGCGGCTCCGGCGCTTCATCGCCGACGCCTCCCACGAACTGCGCACGCCGCTGACGTCGATCCGGGGCTACGCCGAGCTTTTTCGCTACGCCGCGGCGAACGAACCCGCCGAACGCGACGCGCACCTGGCGAAGATCCGGGAAGAGACGCAGCGGATGAGCGTGCTCGTCGACGACCTCCTGCTCCTCGCGCGCCTCGACGCGCCGGAGACCGAGGCGCCGCTGCGGCTGGTCGACGTCGACGTCGCCGAGCTGATCACCGACGCGGGGGAGGCCTTCACCGCCGGCCGCCCGGATCATCCGCTGAGTATCGGCGCGCTCCCGGAAGGTGTCGTCCTGCAAGCGGATCCGGTGCGCCTGCGGCAGGTGCTGGACAATCTGCTCGCCAACGCCGCGGTGCACACGCCGCCGGGGACGCCGGTGACGCTGTCGGCTTCGGCTTCGGACTCGGAGGTCGCCCTGCGGGTGAGTGACGCCGGCCCGGGGATACCGCCGGAGGCGCGGGAGCGGATCTTCGACCGGTTCTACCGGGTCGACACCGCCCGCACGCGCGGCAACGGCGGGACCGGGCTCGGGCTTTCGGTGGTGCTCTCGCTGGTTTCGGCGCACGGCGGGACGATCGAGGTCGAGAGCGTGCCGGGGGCGACGACGTTCACCGTGCGGCTGCCGCGCCACCGCCCGTAGCCCTCTCTCGCGCGCTACCCGACCCGCCGCTTCACGTGGTCCGGCACCGTCCACTCACCCACGAGATCCGCCGACGGCTCCGGCTCACCGAACACGGTCCGCACCGGCAGCACCCCCGCCCACGACAGATCGGCCGCGACCTCGTCCTCGGGATCGTCGGGACCTTCGCCGCGCATCTTCACCGAAGCCTCGGTGAGGTCCAGCTCCAGCACCGAAACGGACGCGAACTCCTTCGCGTTGATCTCCCTCGCGTGCTCCCACGAGCCGGGCGCGAGGTGGTCGGTCAGCACGTGGAGGCCGTGCATCTTGCGTTCGCGATCGGTCACCGCGGCCGCCCTGCCCAGGATCACCGCGCTGCGGTAGTTCATCGAGTGGTTGTTGACCGAGCGCGCGTAGACGATGCCGTCGAGCAGGGTCACCGTGACGCAGACCTCGACGCCGTCGGAATCGCGCATACTCCTCGCGCCGGTCGATCCGTGCAGGTAGAGCGTGTCGCCGTCGCGTCCGTAGCCGGTCGGGATGACCAGCGGGACGCCGTCGCGCACGACCCCGAGATGGCAGACCAGGCCTTCGTCGAGCACCGAGTACAGCGCCGAGCGGTCGGTGAGGGCGCGGTTCTTCTTGCGGCCGAGGGTGGTCCGGTCGGTGGGAGAGAGCGGCATGGACATGCGAGCAGTCTCACCCAGGAGAGTGGCCTGTAATAATGTCCAATTCTCCTATACTTGAGAAGGCCACTTCGGGAAGTGCGGAGTACACCATGTCCGACACCGCTCTGCCGGTCAGTCTCGACCGCGATTCGCTCGTCCCGCTCGCGGTCCAGCTGGCCGACGCGTTGCGCGCGGCCGCGGGTGACGGACATCTGCGCGGCGGCGACAGGCTGCCTTCGACCAGGGCGCTCGCGAGCCGTCTCGGCGTCAGCCGCACGGTGACGTCGGCCGCGTACGAACAGCTTCACGCGGAGGGCTGGATCGCCGGCCGCCACGGCTCCGGCACGTACGTCACCACCACGCCGCCCGCGGACCGGCCATCGAAAGGGCCCGCGCCGGGTATCCCCGCCAAGCCGCCCACGCTGGTCGACCTCACGCCGGGCGTCCCGTGGGCCGACGGCATCGAGAAGGCCGCCTGGCGCCGTGCGTGGCGGGCCGCCGCCGACCCGCGCCCGACCTATCGCGAGGACAGGGCCGGTCTGCCCGCGTACCGGGACGCCGTGTCCGAACATCTGCTGCGGCACCGCGGCCTCGCGGCCGGAACGGTACTCGCGACCGGCGGAACGACGGCCGCGGTGATCGAACTCGCGGGCGCGCTGCTCTCGCGCGGTGACCGGGTCGCGATCGAGGAGCCGGGTTACCAGCGCGCGGTGCAGGCGTTCCGGCGGGCGGGGATGGAGGTCGTGCCCGTTCCGGTCGACGAAGAAGGCCTGCGCCCGGACGCCGTCCCCGCCGGCGTGCGCGCGGTGTACTGCTCGCCCGCCCACCAGTACCCGCTCGGCAGCCGGATGAGCGCGTCCCGTCGCGTCGAGCTGGTCGAACTCGCGCGCGCCAACGGCATGCTGGTGATCGAGGACGACTACGACGGCGAGCTGCGGTTCGACGTCGCGCCGCTGCCGCTGCTGGCCGCGCTCGCGCCCGACGTCGTCGCGCATCTCGGGACCACGAGCAAGATCCTCACACCGGCGCTGGGCGCGGGCTGGATGGTCGCGCCGTCCCAGGTGGCGGCCGCGGTACTGGAGTACCGAGAAGCGACGGGGACGCGTCCTTCGCCCGCCGGGCAACGGGTGCTCGCCGAACTGGCGCGGCACGGCGATCTGGGGCGGCATCTGCGGAAGCTCCGGCGGGAGCTGTCGGAGCGCCGGTCCCTGGTTTCGGCCGCGCTGACGTCGGCCGGGATCCCGGTGCTCGGCGACGACGCGGGCGCGCATCTGGTCGTCCCGTGCGGATCGGCCGCGGACGAGGCGGCGCGGATGGCGGCGGCGGAACGCGCCGGGATCCGGCTCGACGGGCTGGCCCGGCATTTCGCCGGGACGCCGACGGTGTTCGGGAACCTCATCGGCTACGCGGGCTGCTCGCGCGAGGCGTTGCACTCCGCGCTCGAACCGCTGATCGCCGTGCTCGCTTGACCTCCAGCGAACTGGAGGTCCTAGCTTGCGATCATGCGTGAGATCAGAGTGTCCCGGTTCGGCGATCCGGCCGTCCTGGAGCAGGTCGAAGTGCCCACCCCCGAACCGGCGGAGGGCGAACTCCGCGTCACGGTGACGGCGGCCGGGGTCGGCTGGCTCGACGCCCTCATCCGGCGGGGTGACGGTCCCGGCGTGTTCGCGGTCGAGCCGCCGTACGTGCCGGGCGGGTCGGTGGCGGGCACCGTCGACGCGGTGGGAGCCGGAGTCGACGAAACCTGGCTGGGAAAGCAGGTCCTCACCCACTCGCCCGGCGGGTACGGCGGGGGTTACGCGGACACGGTCGTCGCGCTGCCGGACGACACGTTCCCCATTCCGGACGGGCTGGATCCCCGGCACGCGGTGGCCCTGTTCGACGACGGCAGTACCGCGCTGGCGTTGCTGGAGAAGAGCCCGGTCACCGCCGGGGAGCGCGTTCTGGTGGCGCCGGGCGTCGGCGGGCTCGGCAGCGTTCTGGTGCAGCTCGCCCGCGCGGCGGGCGCGACCGTCTTCGCGGCGGTCCGCGGCGGCGAAAAGGCGGCGATCGCGCGGAAACTGGGGGCCGAGCCGGTCGACTACTCGGCGGCGGACTGGACGGGCGACGTCCTCGGCCTCACCGGCGGTCACCGGCTGGACGTGGTCTTCGACGGCGTCGGCGGCGAACTCGGCGCCGCCTCGCTGGCATTGCTGAGGAACGGCGGCCGCTTCTCCGGCTACGGTATGTCCAGCGGCGCGGAGACCGTGATCGGCGACGCAGACCGCGCCCGGCTGTCCGTTGTGGACATGGCACAGCTGGTCGGGTTCTGGCCCGACAACCCGCGCCGCGTACGGGAAGTGCTGCGGCAGGCGGCCGGCGGGAAGCTGACGCCGGTCATCGGCCGGACGTATCCGCTGGCGGAGGCGGCCGCCGCGCACTCGGACATCGAGGCGCGGCGATACACCGGCAAGAGCCTGCTCCTGCCGTGAGTGCTCAGAACCGCAGCGGCACCGCGGGGAGATTGGCGGCGACGACCTCGGAAACGGTCTGGAGCGGCCCGGTCCCCGCGGTGTCCGGCACGGTGAGCGCCGTGTAGACGGGGCGGTCCACCACGAACCACGTCGCGGTGCCCTCTCCCACGACCTGCAGCCACTGGACGCCGTTGATCGTCCGCAGCTGCGAGGTCCGGGTGAGTTCCGGCGGTTTGCCGAGGCCGCACCGCAGGACCACCGGGTCGCCGGTGCCCCAGCCGATCGTCGCCTCGGGGGCGGGATCGGCCAGCTTCCGCCGGACCAGCGTGTTCCCGGACGACGTGAGCTCGTGGGGGAGCGCGCCGATGAGTTTCGCGCATTCGGGTGACCCCGACTGAGGCGCCGGGACCGGGACGAGCGGAAGCGGACCGTCGGCGGCCGGGGCGTCGGATTCCGCGCCGCGGGTCAGCCCGAAGACGGCCACGCCCGCGACGAGCAGGATCGCCAGGCAGGCGGCCGCGATCAGCAGAGGTTTCGGCGGTGCGCCGGTGTCCGTGTCAGCCACCGGACAACTACACCACTCGTCAGAGATGCACGACCGGGCAGGTCAGCGTCCGCGTGATGCCCTCCACGTTCTGCACCTTGGCGACCACGAGCTGACCCAGCTGGTCGACGGTGTCGGCCGCGGCCTTGACGATGACGTCGTACGGGCCGGTGACATCCTCCGAACTGGTGACACCGGGGATGGTGGAGATCTCCGCGGCGACCGCGGCGGCTTTGCCGACCTCGGTCTGGATGAGGATGTATGCGTGGACCACGGCGCGCCCCTTCGTAAAAGTCGGCTCAAGGTAGGAACGTTGTAGCAACGTATCGCCAGCCCCGGGAAAAACCTAGGGCTTCCGACTATCGGTGATCGCTATTTGTCCGGACAAGGGAAAGTGGAGGTGACGGGTGTCACCGAACGACGGCACGGTCGCCGGGACCGGTGAATTCCGGTTGATCGAGGCGGTGACCGCCGGCCGGAAACAGCCGGAGACGACACTGCTCGGGCCGGGGGACGACGCGGCCGTCGTGGCCAGCCCGGACGGGCGGACGGTGGCGTCCACCGACGTCCTCGTGCAGGGCGTCCATTTCCGGCTCGACTGGTCCAGCGCCGAGCAGGTGGGGCGCAAGGCGGTCGCGGTGAACCTCACCGACATCGCCGCCATGGGCGCGCGCCCGACGTCCGTCCTCATGGGATTCGCGTGTCCCTCGGACACGCCGACGTCGCTCGTCACCGAACTCACCCAGGGCATGTGGCTCGAAGCCGACCGGGCGGGGATCGGGATCGTCGGCGGCGACATGGTGCGCGCCGATCAGATCGTGATCAGTGTCACCGCCCTCGGTGACCTCGGCGGCCGGGAACCGGTGACCCGGTCCGGCGCGCGTCCCGGCGACGTCGTCGCGGTCTGCGGGCGGCTCGGCTGGGCGGCCGCCGGGCTCGCCGTGCTCGGGCGGGGGTTCCGCTCACCGGTCAGCGTGGTCAACGCGCAGCGCTGCCCCGAACCGGACTACGAGGCGGGTATCCGCGCGGCCGACGGAGGCGCGACGTCGATGATCGACGTGTCCGACGGGCTCCTGTCCGACCTCGGCCACATCGCCGAGGCCTCAGGCGTCGGCATCGACGTGCGGACGGCGGACCTCGACGTGTCGAGCAGGCTGACCGAGGTCGGCACCGCGCTCGGCGCCGACCCGCTGAAATGGGTCCTCACCGGCGGCGAGGACCACGCGTTCGCGGCCACCTTCCCGTCCTTCGCCGAGCTGCCGGAGGGCTGGACCGAGATCGGCGTCGTCACCATGCCGGATTCGGGGGTGACGGTGGACGGGAAGCGGTACGGGCACGACAGCGGCTGGCAGCACTGGCGCTAGGAGCGTGAGGCCCACCAGGTCGCGGGCGCGGCGACGGTGAAACCGAGGGATTCGTACAGCGGCCTGCCGAGCCGGGACGCGGTGAGGGTGACGGGCAGATCCGCCAGCGGGGCGAGGGAGCCGAGCATCACGGCTCGTCCCACGCCGCGCGAGCGGAAGGCGTCCGGCGTGCCGACCCAGTAGTGGCTGCCGAAGCCGTCTTCGACGACCGTGACGCACGCCCCGGCGACCTCGCCATCGAGCCGCGCGACGAACACGGCGACGCCCGGCTGGTCGAGGATGGCCGTGGGGAACATCTCACCCGGCCGGAACCGCGTGAGTTCGAAACCTTCGATCACCGCGCGTTCGGCCGCCCGCAGGCCGGCTTCCTCGCGCACCCGGACCACCTCCATCGCGGGTTCGGCGACCGGGGCGGGCGGGCGCAGCATGACGGGCATCTGCCAGCTGCGCATATCCCCGAGATGGTTCAGATCGGTGCTGCTGAAAGGATCCTCGGCCTCCACCGGCCCCGTCGCCCGCGCCGCGAGCTCGGTGATCTCCGCCAGTTCGCCGTCGGTGAGGCCGGGCTCCTGGATCAGGACGCGCAGCCCCGCGCGCTCGTCACCGGCGACGGCGAGAAAGCCGCGACGCCGGATCACCTCGTGGCCGCGGGCCCGGCCGGTCGCGGCCCAGAACGCGGCCGAATTCCGTGCCTGGCGCAGGGAGGTCTCGATCGACATGGACGCAATCTACTTTGGGGATCGGCGAGTCTTCTCGCTAATCTCGCGCCCATGGACCTTCGTGTGCTGGCCTACGACCACCCCGACGCGGTGAAGCTGCTGGCCGAAGCGCAGCTCGAACTGGCCGCCCGGTACGGCAGCGAAGACGAGACGCCGATGGACGCGGCGCAGTTCGCCCCGCCGAGGGGGCTGTTCATCGCCGCCTATCTCGACGACGCCCCGGTCGCTTGCGGTGCCTGGCGGGCGCACGACGGGCCGGAACCCCTGTTGCCGGGCGATGCCGAAATGAAACGGGTGTTCGTGATGGCTTCGGCGCGGGGCCGAGGACTAGCGCGAGCGATCCTCGCCGACCTGGAGCGGACGGCCGCCGAGGCCGGGCGGCTCCGTATGGTGCTGGAGACCGGGGACAAGCAGCCGGAAGCCATCGCGCTGTACCTGTCGGCGGGGTACCGGGAAATCCCGGGTTTCGGGTACTACAAGGACGAACCGGAGAGCATCTGCTTCGGCAAGCCGCTGGTCTAGGAGAACGCATGCCGATCTACGCACTGGGCGACCTCGAACCGTCGATCCACCCGGACGCCTACGTCCACCCCGACGCGACGGTGATCGGCGATGTCCGGATCGCGGCGTTCGCGTCGGTGTGGCCGCAGACCGTGCTGCGCGGCGACCACGGCCACATCGAGATCGGCGAGCGGTCCAACGTCCAGGACGGCTGCGTGCTGCACTGCACCCGCAGGGAGCCGACGATCATCGGGAAATCCTCCGCCGTCGGGCATTCGGTGCACATCGAAGGCGCGCGGATCGGTGATGGCTGCCTGATCGCATCGGGATCGGTGGTGCTGAACGGAACCGTCGTCGAGGACGGCGGGATGGTCGGCGCGGGCGCGGTCCTCTCCTATGGGTCCTATGTGGACAGTGGGCGGATCGCGCTCGGTGTCCCGGCGAAGACGCGGCCGAACACTTCGTTCGGGCCGGACAAGATCAAGCTCGTCGTCGACGGGTACGTCGAGCGTGCCGCGAGGTTCCGGGTCGAGCTCCGGCGGCTCGACGGACGTGAGTAAGCTCGCACGCCGTGACCGCACGACCGCTGCAGGACATCGTCGAAGCAGGCTGGGCGCAGGCCCTCGAACCGGTGGCGCCGCAGGTCGCCGCGATGGGGGAATTCCTCCGCGCGGAGATCGCCGCGGGCCGGACCTATCTCCCGGCGGGTGAACACGTGCTGCGGGCGTTCCAGCAGCCGTTCCACGAGGTGCGGGTGCTGATCGTCGGCCAGGACCCGTACCCGACGCCCGGGCACGCCGTCGGGCTGAGCTTTTCGGTGGCGCCGGACGTCCGGCCGATCCCGAAGAGCCTGATCAACATCTACAAGGAGTACTGCGAGGACCTCGGGCACCCGCTGCCGTCGAACGGCGACCTGACGCCGTGGGCCGACCAAGGGGTCCTGCTGCTCAACAGGTCGCTGACGGTGCAGCCCGGGAAGTCGAACTCGCACCAGGGCAAGGGCTGGGAAGCGGTCACCGAGCAGGCCATCAAGGCCCTCGCCGCCCGGGACGAGCCGATGGTGGCGATCCTGTGGGGCCGCAACGCGCGGAACCTGAAGCCGATGCTGGGGAAGGTGCCGTGCATCGAGTCGGCGCACCCGAGCCCGCTTTCGGCGCACGCCGGCTTCTTCGGCTCCCGGCCCTTCAGCCGGGCGAACCAGCTGCTGGAGCAGCAGGGTGCCGGCCCCGTGGACTGGAAGCTCCCCTGATCCTCTTGTGTTGCGCGTGAAGGCCCCCTTCCCTCGGCTCAGCCGAGGGAAGGGGGCCTTCACGCGCATCGGTGGCAGCAGTGAAAGCAGTGACCGGTGTGACTCCTGAGGTTTCGCCGCAGTCCGTGAAGGCCTCCTTCACTACCTTGAGGGTAGGGAAGGAGGCCTTCACTACGTCCTGGGCTGGGGTGGGCGCTTCGGAGTACGTGAAGGACCCCTTCCTGTACCTAGGCGCAAGGATGGGGTCCTTCATGTACTCGGGAAGGGGGCCTTCACGCGCCGCCGTTGTGACTGGTGGTGCTACAGAGTCGCCTGGGAAATGTCGGAACAGAAGCCACCACCGAACCTACCCACAAAAAATGGCGGGTGCTCCGAAGAGCACCCGCCATTCCCCAAAAACCCGGCTCAGCCGCGAACGACCTTGCCCGCCTTGATGCACGAGGTGCAGGCGTTCAGGCGCTTGCGCTGGGACAGACCGATCTTGGCGTGAACGGTCTGGATGTTCGGGTTCCACCGGCGGTTGGTACGCCGGTGGGAGTGCGAGACCGACTTGCCAAAGCCCGGTCCCTTGCCACAGACGTCGCACACGGCAGCCACGTCGAACTCCTCTGGATCTGGGACAAAGAATGACGCGCCCAGCATGCTGGGCAACTCGACCATAGTAACCAGTGGCTCAGAGCCCTCCGGCACCGGGTCGATACCCTCGCTGGAACAGCTAGGAGGTTACGGGGTGCGGGTGCTGGACGTGGCGGCGGTGTCGGCCTGGTCGGCGGCCTGTGTGCACAGCTTGGCGGTGCTCCGGCCGGCGATCGACGGCATCAACGTCTATCCGGTCGCCGACTCCGACACCGGCTCCAACCTGCTGTTCACCATGACCGCGGCCCGCGACGCGCTGGCGGAGGCCGAGCCCGCGACGGCCGCCGAGGCGCTGTCGGTGTTCGCCAGGGGAGCGGTCGCGGCGGCCAAGGGCAACTCCGGCGTGATCATGTCGCAGGTCGTGCGCGGGATCGCCGAGTCGGCGGCCGCCAGGGAAATCGACGGGCCCGGGCTCGCGGAGGCGCTCGGGTGCGCGGACAGGGCCGCCACGGGCGCGGTGAGCCGTCCGGTGGCGGGGACCATCCTGACCGTCCTCCACACCGTCGCCGCCGCCGTCCGTGACGCGACAGGGTCGCTCGAAGAGGTGGCCGCCGCTGCGGCGAGCGTCGCCGCCGAAGCCCTCGAAGAGACCCCGAAGCAGCTGCCGGTTCTGGCGGTGGCCGGTGTGGTCGACGCGGGTGCCCGCGGGCTCGTCGCGGTCCTCGACGCCCTGTCCGGCGTGATTTCCGGCGGTCTCACCGAGCCGGAACACCCGCTCGAGGCGCATCACCATCACGCGACGATCGACGCGCCGACGGCCTGGGAGGTCATGTACCTGCTGGACGGCGTCGACGAGACCAGCCTTCCCGGGCTTCGCAAGACCCTCAGCGGCCTCGGCGACAGCGTCACGGTCGCCGGGGACGGCGCCGGCGCGTATGCCGTCCACGTCCATTGCGCGGACATCGGCGCGGCGCTGGAGGCCGGGATCGAGCTCGGCCGCCCGCGCCGGGTCCGGGTCGAGCCGCTGATCACGCCCACCCCGGTCGAGGTCGGCGGAGGGATCGACCGTTCGGTGGTCGCCGTGGTCCACGGCGGGCCGCTGGCCGAACTCCTCCGCGCGGAGGGGGTCGCGGTGCTCGCGGTCCCGCACGGGGTCCAGCCGACGGTCGAGGAGATGCTGGGCCTGATCAACGAAGCCGCCGGGCATCACGTCACCGTGCTTCCCGGCGGACAGGAGCTGACCGCGGCGGCCGACGCGGCCGCGGGGCACGCGATGGCCGCGGACCGCGACGTCGTCGTCATCCCGTGCGTTTCACCCGTCCAGGTGCTCGCCGCGCTGGCCGTCCACGACCAGGACCGCCGCACCAACGACGACGTGGTCGCGATGGCCGAAGCGGCCGCCGCCACGAGGCGTGGCGAACTGAGGATCGCGCAGGAGGAGTCGCTAACCTGGGTGGGCCGGGCGCAGGCCGGTGACGTCGTCGGTCTCGTCGACGGCGAGGTCGTGCTGATCGAGCCCGCGCCCGCCTCGGAGACGAGCCTGGTCGCGGCGGCGGTCGGCGTGCTGAACCGGATGCTGGCCCTCGGCGGCGAGCTGGTCACCGTGCTGACCGGGCCGGACGCGCCGGTCCGGCTGCCCGGTGAGCTGGCCGACCGGCTGCGCCTGGAGCATCCCGAGGTCGAAGTGACGAGTTACGCGGGCGGCCAAACCGACGCCGTGCTGCTGATGGGGGTGGAGTGACCGCATGACCAACCTGCGCGCGGACCTCAAGCTGGTCGTCGGCGCGGCGACGGCGAAGGCACTCGCCAAGGGCCTCAAGATCGAGACGGTCAGCGACCTCCTGCGACACTACCCGCGCCGGTACGCCGAGCGCGGCCAGCTCACCGATATCGCCGGGCTCGAACTCGGCGAGCACGCCACCGTGATGGCGCGTATCGAGCGCGTCAACAAGCGCCGGATGAAGGCGCGCAGCGGCACCCTGCTCGAAATGGTGATCACCGACGGCAAACGCCGCCTGCAGTGCACCTTCTTCAACCAGGCCTGGCGCGAAAAGGAACTCGTGCCCGGCAAGAACGGGCTCTTCGCGGGCAAGGTCACCGCCTTCCGCGACGTCCTGCAACTGGCGAACCCCGAGTACGAACTGTTCGACGCCGAGCGCCAGGCCGAGGCGATGGACGACTTCCTCGCCGAGATCATCCCGGTGTACCCGGCGGCGCAGGGAATCCCGACCTGGGTGATCGCCAAGGCCGTCCGGCAGGTGCTGGACGTGCTGGAGGTCGACGAGGACCCGATGCCGATCGAGCTGCTGGCCCGGTACGGCCTGCCCGACCTGGAAAGCGCGCTGCGCGGGATCCACCGGCCGTCGAGCTGGCAGGCGCTGAACTCCGCGCGGGACAGGCTCAAATGGGACGAAGCCATGGCCGTGCAGCTGATTTTCGCGCAGCGCAGGCATTCTTTGGTCTCGCGGCCCGCGAAAGCCTGTCCGCACACCGAGGGCGGCATCCTCGACGCCTTCGACAAACGGCTCCCGTTCGCGCTGACCGCGGGCCAGCAGGAGATCGGCGAGGAGATCGCCGGGGATCTGTCCACCGAGCATCCGATGAACCGGTTGCTGCAGGGCGAGGTCGGTTCCGGCAAGACCGTGGTCGCGCTGCGGGCCATGCTCCAGGTCGTCGATTCCGGGCGGCAGGCGGCGATGCTCGCGCCGACGGAGGTCCTCGCCGCGCAGCACGCCCGGTCGCTGCGCGAGATGCTCGGCGACCTCGGGCAGGCCGGCGAGCTCGGCGGCGCGGAGAACGCGACGCGCGTGACCCTGCTGACCGGTTCGATGGGCGCCAAGGAACGCAAGAAGGCGTTGCTGGAGACGGTCAGCGGCGAGGCCGGGATCGTCGTCGGCACGCACGCGCTCATCCAGGACACGGTGTCGTTCGCGGATCTCGGCCTGGTCGTGGTCGACGAGCAGCACCGCTTCGGGGTGGAGCAGCGGGACGCGCTGCGTTCCCGCGGCTCCGACGAGACCAGCCCGCACGTGCTCGTCATGACGGCGACGCCCATCCCGCGCACGGTCGCGATGACCGTCTACGGCGACCTGGAGATCTCCGCGCTGCGCGAGATGCCGGTCGGCCGGTCGCCGATCAAGACGTCGGTGGTGCCGGTCGCGGAGCGCCCCGCCTGGCTGGACAGGGCGTGGCAACGGGTCCGCGAGGAATGCGGCAAGGGTCACCAGGCGTACATCGTCTGTCCGCGCATCGGCGACGAACCGGCGTCGGACAAGGGCGACAAGCGGCCCGCGCTCGCGGTCCTCGACGTGGCGCCCGAGCTGGCCGAGGGACCGTTGAAGGGGCTGAAGATCGGGGTCCTGCACGGCCGCATGGCCCCCGACGACAAGGACGCCGTGATGCAGGCGTTCTCCAGGGGCGATCTGGACGTGCTCGTCGCCACCACCGTGATCGAGGTCGGCGTGAACGTGCCGAACGCGACCGCGATGGTGATCATGGACGCCGACCGGTTCGGCATCAGCCAGCTGCACCAGCTGCGCGGCCGGGTCGGGCGGGGCAGTGTGCCGGGGCTTTGCCTGCTGGTCACCGAAACCCTGGACGGGACGACCACCCGCGAGCGGCTGGCCGCCGTCGAGTCCACGACGGACGGTTTCGAACTGTCCAGAATGGACCTGGAGCTGCGCCGCGAGGGCGACATCCTCGGTGCCGCGCAGTCGGGGAAGAAGTCCACCTTGAAACTGCTGTCGCTGCTGCGCGACGAGGACGTCATCGCCGAGGCGAGGGCCCGCGCGTTGGAAATCGTCGAAAAGGACCCTGCCTTGGGTAATTACTTGGGGCTGGCGCACATGATCGCCGACGTCGTCGACGAAGATCGCGTGGAGTACCTGGAAAAAAGCTGACGTGAACATCTCTGCCCGTTCGGACCTTGCCGCCGCGCGGGCCGCGGGGTTTCCTCGTTTCGTACGGGCGAGGGAGGCCGGGGATGACGTCAGCGGTTCGTGTCCAGCTCGGTGAGGACGGGGCCGACGCCGAGCGCGTCGACCAGCTCACCGGGTACCTCCGAAGCGAACTGATCGATCGCGGGGTCGCCGAGGTCAAGGCGCTGCCCGCCGGTCCGGCGCCACCCGGTTCACGAGCCTTCGATGTCGCGACGGTGGGCGGACTGCTGGTCACGCTCGGCCAGTCCGCGGAGGGACTGCGCTCTGTCGTCGCGGCCGTGCGGGAGTGGCTTTCGCGCGGCGGACGGGTGAAGCGCACGGTGCGGCTGGAGATCGACGGCGACGTGCTGGAGCTGTCCGAAGCCACGCTCACCGATCAGGACAAGCTCGTCGACCTCTTCGTGAGCAGGCATTCGTCGTCATGACCGGCGAGCGGCGTGCCTTGATCATCGCCAACGGGGAGTACGACAACCCCGGGTTGAGCGCGCTGAGATCCCCGGCGGCCGACGCGGAGGCGCTCGCCGAGGTCCTCGCCGATCGCACCATCAGCGAATTCGACGTCCAGGTGGTGCGCGACGAGACCGCGCACGTGATCGCGGGCCGGGTCGAGGACCTGTTCGCCGACAGCGCGCCGGACGACGTCCTGCTGGTCCATTTCTCTTGCCACGGACTGAAAAGCGAGTCGGGCGAGCTGTTCTTCGCCGCCCGCAACACCCGGCCGGAGCGGCTCGCGTCGACCGCCGTCCCCGCCGATTTCGTCCAGCGCTGTATGCGGATGAGCCGGTCGCGGAGCATCGTCCTCCTGCTGGATTGCTGCTACGGCGGCGCGTTCAGCCAAGGGGTCGCCGTACGTGCCACCGGTGAGGCCAACGTGCTCGACGCGTTCCCGGCCGGCGGTTTCGGCGGCCGCGGCCGTGCGGTGATCACCGCGTCGAACTCCATCGAGTACGCCTTCGAAGGCGATCACCTCGCCGACGATCACGTCCGCCCGTCGGTGTTCACGTCGGCACTGGTCGACGGGCTCCGTACCGGCGACGCGGACCGCGACGAGGACGGCTGGGTCGCGCTCGGCGAACTGTACGACTACCTGTTCGACAGCGTCCGTGAGCGGAACCCGAACCAGACGCCCAGCCGCGACATCGAGATGCAGGGCGAGCTGTACCTGGCCAGGAGCAGGCGCCGCCGGATCAAACCGTCGCCGGTCCCGGCCGATCTGCGCGCGGCGAGCGAGGACCAGAACATGTTCACCCGCCTCGGCGCGGTGACGGAACTCCAGCGGCGGCTGACGAGCGAGAACCTCTCCGTCGCCATCGGCGCGCACGAGGTGCTCACCACGATGGCGCAGACCGACATCCGGCACGTCGCCGAGGCCGCCGACCTGGCGCGGCGGGACGCGCGGGTACGGGCCGGGTCCGAGGTGGTCCGGTTCGGTGAGGTCGTCCGGGGAACGCGGCCGGTGGCGCGCATCCGGCTGGAGGGTCCGCCGATCGCGCGGGCATGCCGGTTCGCGTCTTCGCATTCCTGGCTGCGGGTGACCGAAGACGGCGACGGGGCCGAGATCGTTCTGGACCAGGCGGAGCTCGGGGCGTTCGAGGCGCGGGTCACCGTGACCGGGCCGACCGGCGAGGTGGTGGTGCGAGTCGAAGGACAGGTCGTCCGAGAACCCGAACCGGTGCCGGAACCGCGGCCGGTGCACACGCCCGCGCCGACCCCGGAACCCTCCAGGAACCCTGATCCACCTGTACTTCCGAAGCCCGAACCGGCGCGGCCGAAGCCCGACCCGTTCGCGGTCGCCGCCGGACTGCTCGCCTTCACGGCGGCGGTGTACCTGGTGGTCATCGCGTTCGCGCTCAGCAGCAGCGTGGAGGACTTCTTCGAGGACGGCGGCTGGGCCGTCCTGCCGCTTGTCCTCTTCGCGATCGGGGCGGGAATCGCGATGTTCCCGCCGAAGACGCGCCGAATGGTGGGCCCGGGAACGCTGTGCGGACTGACGCTGCTCTCGGCGATCCCGTCCGGCCCGGTCCTTCTCGTCCTCGCCGACGGCTGCCTGATCGCCGCGGCCGTCTGCGCGCTGGTGTCGGTGCGGCGTGACCGGAGTTTCCGGCTCGGGCTGGGGAAACCGCGGGACGCCCTGGCCGGTGCGGCCATCGTGTCGGCGCTCCTCGGCGCGCTCGGCCTCGTCATGGAGGCCGTCGAGATCACGGGCTACTCGTCGAGCCGGGCCGACGAGGGGGCGATCTATGTCGTGGTCGCGATCATGCTCCTCGTCGGCACGATGTTCGGCGTGCTTCTGCGGCCGGCGGCGTTCGGGATCGCGTTTCTCGGCGGCGTGGCGGGAGGCGGCATCGTGATGGTGTGCATGCTTTTCTACGCGATGCCGAGCAGTTCGAGTGTGACCGGCGCCGGCTGGGGGATCGCGCTGTCGATGGTGCTCGTGCTCGCCGTCGTGGCCGGTTTCGCCGCCCGCAGGGGGAACGGCTGACGATGGCCACGATCCGACCCGCGACCGTCGAGGACGCCTGGCCGATCGCCGAAGTGAACGTGCGGTCGTGGCAGGCGGCGTACCAGGGCCTGCTGCCCGAGCTCTACCTGCGCGATCTTTCCGTCGAGGGCCGGGCCGCCCGCTGGCAGCGGACCCTCGCCGATCCCGCCAACCGGGGCGACATCCTGGTCCTGGTCGAAGACGGGTCGCTCCTGGGCTTCACCGCCGTCGACCGGATCCGCGGCGAACTGCGCGCGATCTACCTCGACCCGGAGCGCTGGGGCACGGGATTGGGCAGGCAGTTGCTCGACACCGCCGTCACCGCGCTGCGGGATTCGGGACACCGCCAGGCGACGCTCTGGGTGCTCGACACCAACAAGCGCGCCCGGCGTTTCTACGCGGCCGGGGGATGGGCGCCGGACGGGGCGACCAAGACCGACACCATGCCCGGCGAGGACGTCCCGCTTTCCGAAGTGCGCTACCGGATCGACCTCGTCAGCGCCTGAACCAGGCGCTTTCCTCGGGTTTGGTGAGGACGACGATGACGCCGACGGCGATGCCCATCCCGATCAGCTGGGTGATCGCCCCGCCGTTGACCAGGCTGATCAGCCCCATGACCACGACCAGCCCTTCCACCCCGATGACCGTCGGCCGCACCCACGGCGAACCGCGGGAAATCCTTATCGCGCAAGCGATCAACGCGACCGCGACCACGAAGCCGAGGAGTCCCAGCGCCAAGACGAGCCCCGCCTCCTCGTTGCCGTGGTCGAGCTCGTCGATCGCGAGCATGGTCACGAGCGCGCTCGCGAGAACGTTGAGGACCGCTTGCACCCAAAGGAAACCGCGGACGATCTTGAGCCTGCCCGGCATCTCCACCGGCCGGTTCCGGACTTCCTCGGTCATTACGGTCCCCTCTCTTGGTGCGGAGAGACCAGTCTGGGGCCTGAAGGCGTTGGCGTTGACGGTAAAACTGTCCTCATCCCCGCGGTGGCCGCCGGTGTCTGGAGTTCCGGGGCGCAGTGGCCCGTTCGGGCTCGATCACCCGGCTGGCCTGTCCCTTGAGTCTGTTCGATGGGCTTCGTGATCCAGGTGGCCTCGTACCGGGGGCACCCGGGCCGTCAGGGCTATCTGGGCGCGAAGCCCGCGAAGGTGAGTTGCCGGATAGCGCCTAGTTGTTTGGCGTAGTCGCCGTTTCCCGCTCAAATCACCCGCCAGTGGTAAATGCGCCAATTAGCAGTTACCTAAAATTACGAACACCTGTTCGATGGATTGCGGTATTATTGAGGTGTGTCCGAGACCTTTCTCCCCGAGTTGCCGCAAGAACTGTGGCGTGCTGGCAAGCTGGAGCTTGCCCATGGCGTGCAGCAGTCTCTGCGGGTGATTCGCATGGCCACCGCCGGTTTGGGGCGGTATTTGGCGGAGATCGAGTCTCGGGGCATCAAAGACTTGTACGGCTATGGCCGCACCGCGAACTGGTTCGCCGATATCGCCGGACTGTCGGTCGGTGAAGCGGGTGCCGTGGTGAAGCGGGCCATCGCGCTGAACCCGACCCGCGCCTTGGACGGCACCGAGGTTCCGGCCGCGCTGCCCGCCACCGCCGCCGTCGCTGCCGAGGGTCTGGTCGGGGATGAACGGATCGATCAGATCCTGGAGATCTTGAAGAAACTTCCGGCCGAGGATTGGGCGAACGCGGAGAAGATTCTCGCCGGCCTTGCCCCGAGCGCGGGTCCGCGGCAGCTGGCCAAGGCCGAGGCGAACCTGCTGGGCTTGCTGGACCCTGACGGCAAGGAGCCCAAGGATCCGGAACCGAAGGAGCCGCGCCGGGAGATCACGCTGGAGCGCCGCAAAGACGGGTTCTGGAAGCTGACCGGTCTCCTGGATGACGAGACCGGTGCCCGTACCGCCGCCGCCCTGGAGGCCTACGCCCAGCCCCGCCCCGTCGACGAGTTCGGGCAAGCGGATCTGCGGATGAAGTGCGAACGGATGGGTGATGCGTGGGTCGATATTCTCGATCTGGCGATCGCGTGCCCCGACCAGCCCGGCACCAGCGGCTACCGCACCCTCGTCCATGTCACCATCGGGCTTGACGAGTTGAAGTCGGGTCTCGGCACCGCGTGCCTGGATTTCGTCGGCACGATGACCGCAAGGGAAGCTCGGCTGGCCGCCTGCGACTGCCTGATGCTGCCCGTCGTGATGAGCGCCGCCGGAGAACCCCTCGACGTGGGACGACTGCGACGGTTCGTGACACCGGGCCAGCGGCGGGCGTTGAACATCCGCGACGGAGGCTGCGCCTTCCCCGGCTGCCATCGGAAACCCAAGAACTGCCACGCCCACCACATCGTGCACTGGGCAGACGGCGGACCGACGGATCTCCGGAATCTCGTGCTGCTGTGCGGGTTCCATCATCGGTTGATTCATCACGGTGACTGGGAAGTCCGCATGGCCGCCGACGGACTACCGGAATTCATCCCGCCGCAATACCGGGATCCGCTCCGACATCCCCGCCGCAACACCCTCCACCGCTGAGCCCCGAGGAGCTCGCAGCCATACCGGCGACGGGCCCCTCGCCATGCCCAATGGTCCGTGAAGGCCTCCTTCCCTACCCTGAGAGTAGGGAAGGAGGCCTTCATCACCTGCCCGCTCCTTTGTGGCAACGTGACGATCCCGCAGCGGATGGACCGTGATTGAAGTGCATAAAGGCCCTTTCCTGCGTTAGGCGCAAGGAAAGGCCTTAGCTCGCTCCCTTTCAACTGGCGGCGCCCCTGAGGGATCCCACTGTGAGGGGAACTTTGAGGGACCCAGGGTCCCTCAAGGGGGCCTTCACGGACCGGCGACCGGGATCACGCCCGAATCGCCCGCATCGAGGAGGGCTGGGTGCGTAGCCAAGGCGGAACCTAATCCTGTGACCGCACGAAAGCACCTTCACGCGCCGCGACGGCCACCGCCCGCGCCGTGACCCGCGCCTCCGCCACCGTGACGCTTTCCCGTGACAGGAACAACCGGTAGAAGATCGGCCCGCACGCCGCCCGCACCAGCTCGTCGCCGTCCGTGCCGGAGGGGATCTCGCCCCGCGCGGCGGCCCGCTCCGCGATCGGCGCCATGCGTACGTGCCGGTCGGCGTAGAAGTCGTGCAGGGCCTCGGCCGCTTGGGGCGACTGGAACGCAGCCAGCACCGACGCCGTGGGCAGTTCCTTCAGCGAGGGCTCGGTGAAGTACCGCACGACCTCCGCGGCCACTTCGTACAGATCGTCTTCGAGTGAACCGGTGTCGGGCGCCGTCCAGTCGTCCTCCGCGCCCATCTGCAGCGCGGCGGCGACGAGGCCGTCCGGCGACGACCAGCGCCGGTACACCGTGGTCTTGTGCACCCCGGACCGTTCGGCGACCGCGTCCACGGTCAGTTCGCCGAACCCGCGTTCGGCCAGCAGATCGAGGGTGGCGTGCAGGACGGCCTGGCGGGTCCGTTCGGTCCGGCCGCCGGGCCGCTGGGTGCCGGAGGTTGCCAATTGCTACTCCTGTTGCGTTAGTGTGGGCAGTATGTCAGATCCAGCGAAGATCGCCGAACTCATCGGAGACGCGAAGATCGTCGCCATCGGTGAGAACAACCACCACATCCACGAATTCGGCGACCTGCGCAATCGTTTGCTCCGGCATCTCGTCGAGGAGCACGGCTTCCGGGTCGTGGCCTTCGAATCCGGCTTCGCCGAGGGAAAGCTTGTCGAGGACTGGCTGAAGGGCGCCCCGGGCGACGTCGCCGACATCGGCCGAGACGGCCTCACCTTCTCGCTCGGGGAGTCGCCGGAGGCCCACGAAATGCTCACGTGGCTCCGCGAGCGGGGCGACGTCCGCTATTACGGCCTCGACGTGCCGAGTTCCGCGGGTTCGCCGATGCCGTCGCTCGACGCGGTCCGCGCCTATCTGTCCACTGTGGACGGCGCCGCCACGAGCCTGGTCGACGCGGCGATCGAGGCGACCAAGGAGTACGCGTCGGTCAGCAGCGCGGAGGCGCCCGCCAAGTACGCCGCCCTCGACGCGGCCGCGAAGGACAAGGCGACCGCGGCGCTCGCCCGGCTCAAAACGCATCTGACCTCGTTGCGCCCCGTCTACGGGGACACCGCCGTCGCGGAGCACCACGTCGAAGGCGCACTGCGCCTCGACGCGTACCTCGCCGAAGTCGCCGCGATGATGCCCGGCGACGCGCCCGCCCTGCAGAGCGGTTCGCGCGACGCGTACATGGCCGACACGGTCCGGCTGGTCCGGCGGCTGCACGGCGACGACACGAAGATCGTCGTGATGCTCCACAACGGACACCTCCAGCGCGTGCCGTTCTCGCCGTTCCCCGGGCTCACCTCGCCGTCGGCGGGCACGCATCTGGCCGCCGAGTTCGGCGACGACTATTTCGCGCTCGGGCTCACCGCAGTCGAAGGCGAGACCACCGGGCTCAAGCCGGATCCGGCCGCGCGGCTCGGCTTCACCGTGTACCGCCAAGAACTGGAAGCGCCCGCGGACGGCAGCGTCGAGGCGGAAGGCCCCGGGCTGGTCGACCTCCGCGCACGACGGGGAACCACGGGACCCCAGAGCATCCGGCACGCGCATCTGTTCAACCCCGTCGCCGTCGTCGATGCCTTCGATGCGCTGGTCTGCTTCCCGAAGTCGACGGTCAGCGGGCATATCGGCCAAGACCAGTCGAACGGGTGACACTCCGGGGTTGCCGCCCCCGGTGCGGAGGCGTAGAGCCAAGGCATGATCATTCGACTGGTACGGGTCATGGCCGCGCTGGCGCTCCTGGTGCTGGTGGCGCCGCCCGCCTCCGCGACGGAAGTCCAGCAGAACCCGCCGAACTGGGGGCTGGACCGGATCGACCAGCGAACGGGTCTCGACCAGCTCTACCACTACGAGACCGAAGCGAAGGACGTCACGGTCTACGTGATCGACAGCGGGGTCGACGCGGCGCATCCGGACTTCGGCGGCCGGGTGAAGGCCGGTAAGGACTTCCTCAACGGTGGCACGGACACCGCCGACACCAACGGTCACGGCACGTACCTGGCCGGTGTCGCCGCGTCGAGGACCTTCGGGGTCGCGAAGGGGGCACAGATCGTCCCGGTCCGGGTGATCGACGCACAGGGTGGCGGCGCGACGGACAAGATCATCGCGGGTATCGACTGGGTGACGCAGAACGCACAGCAGCCCGCCGTCGCCGTCCTCGGTATCGGCGGCACGGCCAACGACCAGCTCGACGCCGCCGTCCGCGCGCTCGCGGCGGTCGTCCCGGTCGCCCTCCCCGCGGGCGGTGAAGCCACCGACGCGGGCAAGTTCTCGCCCGGCCGGGTCACCGAAGCGCTCACCGTCGGCTCGACCGACGCGAGCGATCAGGTCGGGTCGACGTCGAACCACGGCGAGGTCGTCGACCTGTTCGCTCCCGGCGTCGACGTGCCGGGACCTAACGCCGGGGGCAGTGGCGGCAGGGTGCTCAGCGGCACGTCGTCGGCTGCCGCGCATGTCGCCGGGGTGGCCGCGCTGTACCGGTCCCTGCACCCCGCGGTCTCCGCGCCGGACGTCGCGAAGGCGCTCGTGGACCTCGCCGCGGTCGACGTGCTGACCGGTGTCCACGAGGGCACCGCGAACCGGGTGCTGCAGAGCCCGGGCGCGCAACTCGGCCAGGGATGATGTCCATCACCTGGGCAACAGCTCCCGCCCTGCGGGAGCGAACAGGTAACGTGCCTCACCTACCGATCCGATGATGGGAAGGACCGGCATGTTCCGCAAGGTACTGGTCGCCAACCGGGGTGAGATCGCCATCCGCGCGTTCCGCGCCGGATTCGAGCTCGGCGCGGGCACGGTGGCTGTGTTCCCGCACGAAGACCGCAATTCGCTCCACCGGCTGAAGGCCGACGAGGCCTACGAGATCGGCGAACCCGGTCACCCGGTGCGGGCCTATCTGTCGGTCGAGGAGATCGTCGCGGCCGCCAAGAAGGCGGGCGCGGACGCCGTTTACCCCGGCTACGGCTTCCTCTCCGAGAACCCGGACCTCGCGCGCGCGTGCGAGGACGAAGGCATCACCTTCGTCGGACCGAGCGCGGACATCCTCGAGCTCACCGGCAACAAGGCCCGCGCGGTCAAGGCCGCGCGCGACGCCGGGGTGCCGGTGCTGGGCTCTTCCGAACCGTCCTCCGACGTCGACGCGCTGATCGCCGCCGCCGAGGAGATCGGCTTCCCGGTCTTCGTGAAGGCCGTCGCCGGCGGTGGCGGGCGCGGTATGCGCCGCGTCCAGGACCCCGCGCAGCTGCGCGAGTCCATCGAGGCAGCCGCGCGCGAGGCCGAGTCGGCCTTCGGCGACCCGACGGTGTTCATCGAGAAGGCCGTCGTCGAGCCGCGCCACATCGAGGTCCAGATCCTCGCCGACGGCGAGGGCAACGTGATCCACCTCTACGAGCGCGACTGCTCGGTCCAGCGGCGGCACCAGAAGGTCGTCGAGCTGGCCCCGGCGCCGAACCTGCCGTCCGAACTGCGGGACCGTATCTGCGCCGACGCGGTGAAGTTCGCCCGCCAGATCGGCTACCGCAACGCCGGCACCGTCGAGTTCCTGCTCGACCGGGACGGCAACCACGTCTTCATCGAGATGAACCCGCGGATCCAGGTCGAGCACACGGTGACCGAGGAGGTCACCGACGTCGACCTCGTCCAGTCTCAGCTGCGCATCGCCTCCGGCGAGACACTCGACGACCTGGGGCTGTCGCAGGACAAGGTGTACCTGCGCGGCGCCGCGCTGCAGTGCCGCATCACCACCGAGGATCCCGCCAACGGTTTCCGCCCGGACACCGGGATGATCAGCGCGTACCGCTCGCCCGGCGGTTCCGGTATCCGCCTCGACGGCGGGACGGCGTTCGCCGGCACCGAGATCAGCGCGCATTTCGACTCGCTGCTGGTGAAGCTCAGCTGCCGCGGCCGCGACTTCAAGACCGCCGTCGGCCGCGCCCGCCGCGCCGTCGCCGAGTTCCGGATCCGCGGTGTGGCCACGAACATCCCGTTCCTGCAGGCCGTCCTGGACGACCCGGACTTCCGCGAAGGCCGCGTCACGACGTCGTTCATCGAGGAACGCCCGCATCTGCTCACCGCGCGCCATTCGGCCGACCGCGGGACCAGGCTGCTGACCTACCTCGCCGACAAGACGGTCAACAAACCGCACGGCGAACGTCCGCGCACCCTCGACCCGCAGCTCAAGCTGCCGAAGCTGCCGAAGGATCTCGAACCGGCGCCCGGGTCGAAGCAGAAGCTGACCGAACTCGGTCCGGCCGGGTTCGCCCGCTGGCTGCGGGAGTCGCCGACCATCGGCGTCACCGACACCACCTTCCGTGACGCGCACCAGTCGCTGCTCGCCACCCGCGTGCGGACGAAGGACCTGCTCGCGGTCGCGCCGGTCGTCGCGCGGACCACGCCGCAGCTGCTTTCGCTGGAATGCTGGGGCGGCGCGACCTACGACGTCGCGCTGAGGTTCCTGGCGGAGGACCCGTGGGAGCGGCTGGCGAAGCTGCGGGAAGCGGTGCCGAACATCTGCCTGCAGATGCTGCTGCGCGGCCGCAACACGGTCGGGTACACGCCGTACCCCACCGAGGTGACCAACGCCTTCGTCGAGGAGGCAACGGCGACCGGGATCGACATCTTCCGGATCTTCGACGCCCTCAACGACGTCGAGCAGATGCGCCCGGCGATCGAAGCCGTCCGCGAGACCGGGACCGCCGTCGCCGAGGTCGCGCTCTGCTACACGTCGGATCTGTCGGACCCGTCGGAGAAGCTGTACACGCTGGACTACTACCTCAAGCTGGCGGAGCAGATCGTCGGGGCGGGGGCACACGTCCTGGCCATCAAGGACATGGCGGGCCTGCTCCGGGCGCCGGCGGCGGTGCGGCTGGTTTCCGCTCTGCGCAAGGAATTCGACCTCCCGGTGCACATCCACACGCACGACACCGCGGGTGGGCAGCTGGCGACGTACCTCGCCGCGATCCAGGCCGGGGCGGACGCCGTCGACGGTGCCGTCGCTTCCATGGCGGGCACGACGTCGCAGCCGTCGCTTTCGGCGCTCGTCGCGGCCACCGACCACTCGGACCGGCCGACCGGGCTCGACCTGCAGGCGATCGGTGACCTGGAGCCGTACTGGGAGAGCGTGCGCAAGATCTACGCGCCGTTCGAGGCGGGGCTCTCCTCGCCGACCGGGCGGGTCTACCACCACGAGATCCCGGGCGGTCAGCTGTCGAACCTGCGCACCCAGGCGATTTCGCTCGGCCTCGGGGAGCGGTTCGAGGACATCGAGGCCATGTACGCGGCCGCGGACAAGATCCTCGGGCACCTGGTCAAGGTCACGCCTTCGTCCAAAGTGGTCGGTGACCTCGCGCTGCACCTCGTCGGCGCGGGCGTCTCGCCGTCCGACTTCGAGGCGGAGCCGAACAAGTTCGACATCCCCGACTCGGTGATCGGCTTCCTGCGCGGCGAACTGGGCGACCCGCCCGGGGGCTGGCCGGAGCCGTTCCGCACCAAGGCCCTCGAAGGCCGGGCGCGGCCGAAGCCGGTGCAAGAACTGTCCGAAGAGGACCACAAGGGGCTGGCCGAGAACCGGCGCGCGACGCTGAACCGGCTGCTGTTCCCCGGGCCCACGAAGGACTTCGAGGCGCACCGCGAGCAGTACGGCGACACCTCCGTCCTGCCGTCCAAGGACTTCTTCTACGGCCTGCGGCCGGGCGAGGAGTATTCGGTCGATCTGGAACAGGGTGTCCGGCTGCTGATCGAGCTGGAGGCCATCGGTGAGGCCGACGAGCGCGGGCTGCGCACGGTGATGTCCACGCTCAACGGCCAGCTGCGCCCGATCCAGGTCCGCGACACCTCGATCGCGTCGGACATCCCGGCGACGGAGAAGGCCGCCAAGGGCGACCCGAAGCAGATCGCCGCGCCGTTCGCGGGCGTGGTCACGCTGCAGGTGTCCGAGGGCGACGAGGTGGAGGCCGGCGCGACGGTCGCGACCATCGAGGCGATGAAGATGGAGGCGTCGATCACCGCGGCGACCGGCGGCAAGGTGGCGCGGCGCGCGATCAACGCCGTCCAGCAGGTGGAAGGCGGGGACCTGCTGCTCGTCCTGGAGTGATTCGCGCGTGAAGGCCCCCTTCACTCGGCTCAGCCGCGTGAAGGGGGCCTTCACGCGCTTGCGGCCGTCGCTAACGTGGACCGGGTGCTGATCAACGCCGTACCCCAGTTCCAGGGCGCTCTGACCGAGCGCGCGCCGGAGTTGCCCGAAGGCTGCGTCGCGCTCGCCGAGCTGGCGGGCCACGTGCTGGGCGTACCGGTGCACCACATCCGGCAGACCCGCGAGACGTCGCCTGCGGTCGACGGCGTCGCCAACCGCGCCGTGCTCACCGGCGCGAACCGGGCCGCGCAGCTCGCCGCCCTCGAGGCGCCGGGCGGGCCGGTGCTCACCATCGGCGGGGACTGCGGCGTCGAGCTGATCCCGATCGGGGTCGCGCGCTACCGCTTCGGGCCGGGCCTCGGTGTCGCCTGGTTCGACGCGCATTCCGACCTCAACACCGCGGAGACGTCGCCGTCGGGCGCGTTCCACGGCATGGTGCTGCGGTCGCTGCTCGGCGAGGGCGACCCGGAGTTCGCCGCGAACCCGCCGGTCGAACCCGGACGTGTCGTCCTCGCGGGGACGAGGGCTTTCGACGACGCCGAACGAGCCGTGGTCGACCGCGGGCTCGTCGTGGAGACGGCCGACGTCGCCGCCGGGCTGTCCGGCGCGGACAAGGTCTATGTCCATCTCGACCTCGACGTGCTCGACCCGGCGGAGTTCGACGGGCTGAACTATCCGGAGCCCGGTGGCTTGACGATCGAGAGCCTGGTGGCGATGCTTCGCGGGCTGAGCGCGTTCGAAGTCGTCGGTGCGGGGATCACCGAATGCGCCGGTACGGAGGTCCGCGTGCTGGAGCCGGTGCTCGAAGCACTCGGGGAATTGCTCACCGGAAAGCAGTGACGCTCCGTATTCATCGGCCGTTCGTACGTACCGCGCGAGGCGTTTGCCGGGCACTTGTCATCAAAATTCAGGGATGACCCGTGATTTTGTCACGATGGTGACAAGAAATCGGTTTCTTCTGCGAAAGGTGACACATTCACGGGCGACTTCGCGATGTGTTCGTTGTCACCCCACGACGATCGTGGGATGTCAGGACGCTGGGCGGAGCAAAGGAGCTGCGATGTCGGTGGAGCGCGGAATCGAACACGCTGCGCAGCCTCCTGCGGCACTTCCCCGCAAGCTCGCCGACATTTTGCGACCGGAACTGGGCAGTCTCGCCAACGAGATCGTCGACGAGATCCGGGCGACCATCCCCGCGTACGCGCGCCCGCTCGACGGGCCGTACGGCAAGTCGATCCGCGCGGGCGTCGAGTACGCGATCACGCTGTTCGTCGCCCAGATCGCGGATCCGAGCGTCTCCAAGGAACAGTCGCACGAGGTCCACCACCGGCTCGGGCAGAACGAGATGCGGGAAGGCCGCAGCCTCGACACCCTTCAGTCGGCGTACCGGGTCGGCGCCAGAGTCTCGTGGCGGCGCATCATGCGGGTCGGCCGTCGCAGCGGTCTCTCGTCCGCGGTGATGTCGCAACTGGCCGACGCGATGCTCGCGTTCATGGACGAACTCGCGTCCGTCGCGCTCGACGGGTACCTCGAAGCGAAGGCTCGCACGGCGGGGGCGCTGGACACCTGGCGCCGCAAACTGCTGCACCTCGTGCTGGAAACCCCGCCCGCGCCGTCGAAGGCGATCGCGGAACTCGCGCAGCTCACCGGCTGGACGGTGCCCGAGCGCGCGACGCCGGTGGTGCTGCACCCGATCGGCGAAACCGTCAGACCCCGGCGGCACAACGCCGTGGATTCGGACGTGCTCG
This sequence comes from Amycolatopsis sp. TNS106, assembly GCF_019330265.1. Classification (NCBI taxonomy): domain Bacteria; kingdom Bacillati; phylum Actinomycetota; class Actinomycetes; order Pseudonocardiales; family Pseudonocardiaceae; genus Amycolatopsis; species Amycolatopsis sp. TNS106. The sequence continues at coordinate 8,373,777 of NZ_CP024972.1, forward strand.
CCGAACTCGACTGCGCCGAGCCGCGTGTGCTCGTCCCCGGCGAGCTCTCCGTCGCCCGCCTCGCCACCTTGCAGGCCGCGCTGCCGGACTACCGGCTCTCGATCGGCCCGTGCCGTCCGCTGGACTCCGTCGCCGATTCCCTCCGCTGGGCGCGCGAGGCCCTGCACCTGTCCGAACGTGGCATCATCCAGGCGCGCCGGGTGATCCGCGCCGAAGAGCACCTCGCCACCCTGCTCGTGAACGCCGACGCCGCGCTGACCTGCCAGCTGCGCGACCGCCTGTTCGCCCCGCTCGCGGAGATGACCGGGAAGCAGCGGGAGCGGCTGCTCGAAACCCTGCGCGCCTGGCTGGACAGCCAGGGCAACGTCGTCGACATCGCCGAGCGTCTCCAGGTCCACCCGCAGACCGTGCGGTACCGCATGCGGCAGCTGCAGGCGACGTTCGGCGAGCACCTGCGCGACCCGGGGGCGCGGTTCGAGATGGAACTCGCCCTGCGGGCCGGGGTCGCGCCCGCCGGTTACGCTTTGCCGGAGGTGCTGCCGGCGCCGCGCCAGAGTCCACAGTGGACACCGAGCGGGTCTTAGCGACGGCCTTCAGATCCGAAGTCTCACAGCGTTTTCCATTGCTCGTAGCACTCCTTTTCCGCGGACGGGGGAAGGAGATGGTCGATCCGCCGGAGGTGCCAGAGCAGGCTCAGCCGTCCGACGATCGCGCGGGCTTCAGGTCCCGGCGTTGGGCCCACCAGGAATTCGCGTGCTGTTTCGACCGGCGGCGAGTCGTGCAGGAGCTCGTGGAGTAGTCGCATCGGGTCGAGGAGAGCGATGTCCGTCCTGGGGCCGATGGCGAGGATCAGTGTCGTGGACAGATGGAACCTGTTCGCTGTCGCGGACAGCCGGCTGTAACCGCCGTAGGGCATCAGCCAGGAAAAGAACGTCTCGGCGATCTCGGCGCAGTGCCTCAACCGATCGTCGGTGAGTTCCCGGCAGTGCTTGATGAACCCGCCCCGGAAGTCCTCGTCGATCAACGCCCAGGGCGCCTCCAGAAGATCGATCGGATTCGCCTTCGCCAGCCGCGTGGGATCGACGGCCGCCAACCTGTCGGTCAGGTCCTCGAAGGTCATCCACCTGACCTCCGAGAACGTGGGCATAACCGTCTGGTTTACACCCATGAGAGAGTCCTCGCCGATCCTCATCGGCGCGCCACCGGCGGATCCACGTTGGGGCACTTGCGCTCCAGGTCCCAGGGCAACCCGACCTGGTTGACCCCGACGCAAGCCTGGTTCCCCGGCCCCGACGCCATCCCGGTCAACAGCGAGTCGAGATCTTCCTTCACCCCACAGCCCGAGAACGGGGGCAGGGTGAAGTCCCGGTAGGCGGGATCCGTCCACTTCGGATCGGTGCGCACGACGCCACCGGTGAACATCCCGTACTTCTCCCCGCGGAGATTGATCTTGATCGGCTCGGCGGTGAGGCAGTTGTCGCCGACGTCGAGGCCGACCCCGTTGATGGTGACCCCGCTCAGTTTCCCGTAGACCTTGAGCGGGGTGAGGACGGTCGAGCTGCCCTCCGGTTCCGGGATCGACACGCCGTCGACGTCGATGATGTGATTGCCGGTCGCGTAGTCCTCCGGCAGCAGTTCCATGGTCGCGGTGATCGGGACGAAGCCGAAGCCGAGGAAGGTGACCGTGCTCGGCGGCATCATGACGGAGCCGGTGATCTTGCCGGGCCCTTCGGTGTTCTCCAGGTCGACGTGCCACACCGCGTTGACCATGAACGCGGGCTTCAACCGGGCGAAGGCGCCGAGTTTCGTGATCGTCGACGTGCCCTGCAGTTCGAACGGCTGCAACGCGATGGGGTAGAGAGCGCTGGCGTGGACATCGTCCGCGGATCGCGCGCCGGCTCCTGGCTTCTTCGGTTCACCGGGCTTGCCTGGACCCGGTTCGGGCTTCCCGAGAGGCAGGAGCGTGACACTGCCGAGCAGCGTTTTCTGGTCCGGTGCCTGGCCGCAGGTGATCGGCTTGAGCGGCGTCTCGGCGGTGGTCAGCGCGAGCGACGGCGCGCCCGTGCTCAGCCGCAGCTCGGACGGCACGTTCAGCACGATGTCGGGGACGGTGCCCGTCGCGACCAGCTTCAGTTCGCCGGTGGCCGGCACCTTCGTCACCGGGATCGTCAGTGATACCGGGACCGGGGTCTTCTTGTCCTCGTTCGCGGCCGTGAGTTCGACCGTCGCGCCACCCGCGACCTCGGCGACGGCGCCGAGTGCGCCTTCGCCGATCGTGAAGGTCAGCGAGAAGTCCTTGACCTGTACAGGCTTTCCGGTCTGGACGACCTTCGGCAGTGTCGCCTGGACGTCCATCGTGACCGGTCGCTCCCCGGCCGGATCCGGGAAGACGCAGGTGTGCGCGAGACTCTGGTGCGCGGATGTGGCGCCTTGCAGCGGTGCCAGCGGCGGGGTGGCTGGATCGGTCGCGGCCGAAGAGGACAGTGCGCCGCTCACCCCCACGAGCAGGATGACGCCCGCCAGAACGGGAAACCTCCCGAGTGCCCGGCGAACCTGCTGTGTCATGGGTGTTCCTCTCCTGCCTCGCGCTGGTGTGTCACGTGATCGGGATCGCCGGGCTGAACGCGCGGTTCTGCGCCGGGTTGGTGTTCTTCACCGTGCAGTTGAAGATCCAGGGACTCCACGTCCCGTCCTTCTGGCGAAGGGCGCCGTCGATGCGGAACGTGGTCCCGAGTCCGATGGCCGCTTGGCCGGGTGTCCCCGCCCCGAAGGTGGGTACGACGGTGCTCGTGTCCTGTTCGAAAAGGACCGTGCGCGGCCCTTGGACGTACGGGGCGATCTGTTCGGGAATCCTCAGCCGCGTCACCTCCGCCGAAGCCGGAGTGGTGTTCGTCCCGGTCAGCGAGGTGGTGATCGTGCCGCGGATACCGTCCCGGTTGCTGGCGTAGAACGTCACGGCGTTGAGGGTGGCGTTGAAGACGAGGCTGCCGGCGAGTCCAGCCGGGGTGATCGCGCCACCGGCGGGCACCGCGTCGGGGCCGGTGAAGGTCATCCTGACGTCGAGCGGCTGCTGGCCGATCGACGGGAAGCTGCACATGTAGGTGATCGTCCCCGTGGCGAAGGACGTGAAGGCCATGGCCGGTGCGGCGGTGAGCAGCGAGACCACGACGAACACGACGGCCGAGACCGCGCCCGCCCGGCGAACCTGCCGTGCCATGGGGATTCCCTTCGTGTCGTGAGGTGGAGACCGTGCGGGGCGGGCGTCCCCGCCCCGCACGGATGGTTCATCAGGTGACCGGGATCGCCGGGCTGAACGCCCGGTTCTGCGCCGGGTTGGTGTTCTTCACGGTGCAGTTGAAGTTCCACGCCGTCCAGGTGCCGTCCTTCTTGTGGAAGTCCAGCGGCGCGTTGATCGTGGTGCCGAGCGAGGCGGTCGCCGAACCCGCGGTGCCCGCCGTGAAGGTCGGGACGCCGGTGCCCGCGTCCTGGACGATGTTGAACGTCCGGGGTCCCGGCACGTACGGGTTGATCTGCGTCGGAACGTCCAGGTTGGTCACCGTGGCCGAAGCCGGGGAGGCGTTGGTGACCGTGACCGGCATGTTCGCCTTGCCGCGCACGCCGTCGTAGTTGGCGGCGTTGAGCAGCGCGTTGATGGTGGCGTTGATGGTGGCGCTGCCCCCGACGGACGCCGGGGTGAAGGTGCCGCCGGCGGCGACCGAATCCGGTCCGGTGAAGTTCGCCTTCACGTCCAGCTGCTGCTGGCCGATGCCGGGGAAGTTGCACATGTAGGCGACGGTGCCGGTGGCGTAGGTGGTCGCGGCGGCGGCCGTGCCGGCGGTGAGCACGGCGACGGCACCGAGCACGATGCCGGTGGTGGCGACGCCTGCTGACAACTTGCCAAGTCTACGGGACATACCTGTCATCTCCTTTGATCCAGTTTACGTCTCGGGCGGCTTTCCCCATGCGCCTTTCGGCGGATTTTTCTGATCAAATATGCTCGACTCGAGCGGCTTTCTCGGTGGTGGGGTAAACCGAGGTTACCCGCGAGTTATGTACGTAACAAGGATTCATGTCGACATGTTTCGAAGCGGGTGAGGCGCCCGTTCTTTCTTGTCAGCCCGCGCTGAATGCGATTATGAAGTTTGTCCGCGGATGACAAAGAGGCGGCCGATCGGTGCAGCCGGGTTAACATTCGGCGCATGTCTTCCGAGAATCGACGATCGGCATCACGACGGGTAGCGGGCGTCGCGATTACCGTAATAATCGCAACGGTTTCCCTTTCCGGTACGGCGAGCGCCGCGCAGACCGGCGAAGCACGGCCATGGGGGAGCAACGACTACGGGCAGGGGACGATACCGGCCGCGGCGCTCGGCGCCAGTGCGGTCTCCGCGGGCGCGATCACCCATCTCGCGCTCAAGGACGGCGGGGTGATCGCCTGGGGGAACGACAGTTACGGCCAGCTGGCGGTTCCGGCGGCGGCCACTTCAGGGGTTTCGGCGATCGCCGCCGGCTGGGCGCACGAACTCGCGCTGAAGAACGGCGGGGTGATCGCCTGGGGCAACGGTTTCTACGGCCAGAACGTCGTGCCGCCGTCCGCGACATCGGGGGTCACGGCGATCTCCACCAGCGCGTACTTCAATCTGGCGCTCAAAACGAACGGCAGCGTGGTGAGCTGGGGCTCGCGGACCACTGTCCCCGCGACCGTCTCCTCCGGGGTCGCGGCGATCTCGGCCGGTGGGGACCACGGGCTCGCGCTGAAGAACGGCGGCGTGATCGGGTGGGGCAGCAACGGGAAGGGCCAGATCACGGTGCCCGCGGCGGCGACCTCCGGGGTCAGCGCGGTCTCGGCGGGGCTCCGGCACAGCATTGCGCTGAAGAACGGCGGCGTGATCGCCTGGGGCGACAACGGTTACGGCCAGGCCACGGTTCCGCCGGAGGCGCAATCCGGCGTGGTCGCCATCGACGCGGGTTTCAACCACAACGTCGCGCTGAAAGACGACGGGAGCGTCTTCGCCTGGGGCAGCAACGTGAAGTCCGAAAGCCGTGACACCAGCACGGAACCGCCCACGGACTTCTGGAAGTTCTCCGGCGTGTGTGCTCCGGTCTACGCTGTTTCCGCAGGTGACAGCACCGGCGTCGCCCTGGTGGACCCGACGGCACCGTATTTTTGCTGATGGCCTCGTGAGTGGTAAGGACGGTTAGAACCGTCCTTACCACTCACGAGTTTTCAGGACAGGTTCGACTTCATGCTCAGGTTGATGGTGTTGTCCGGTCCCGAGATCAACGCCCCCAGCGCGAGGTCGTTGATGAAGCAGTCCTTGAACTCCGGGATGGTGAACGTTCCCGAAGACGGGATGGTCGGCGCGAACAGGTCGACGTTCTTCGACACCAGGGTCAGGTCGAGCGGTTTGACGGTCTTGCAGGCGTTCGGCACCGTCGGGAGCGGGATGACCGGCCAGAACAGGCCGACGACGATGTTGTCGATCAGCATGTTCGCCTGCGAGTGGGTGGTCAGATCGCCGTTGGCGAGCGTGCCGGTGACCGGGCCGGTCGGCTCGATCCGCACGCGGGCCTTGATCTTGAAGACGCCCGAAACCAGCGAGATGTTCGCCGTCGAGGGCGGCAGGGCCAGATCGCCGCGGATGCCGACGTTGTCACCGTCGATGACGAGGGCGCCGTTGAGCTGGCCGGGGCCGAGAGCGAGGCTGCCGCCGGTCTTCTTCACCGTGGTCGTCCCGGTGACGGTGTAGGACACCGGGATCTCCACCGGGTCGTCCGCCAGCGCCGGGGTCGCGGCGAGGCTGCCGGCCATGGCGAGCGCGGAGGTGAGTGCGACGACCGTGCCTAGACGGCGGCGGGCTGTTTTCGGGCGCGTTCGACCGAACATGGTTTCTCCTCGTTTTCTCTCCTGGTTTACAAAGCGGACGAATGAGGGATCATCGGGGGACGAGATCGGTGATGACCCAGTTGTCGCCTTCGCGTTCCGCGGTGATCGAAAGCTGGGCCGCGGCCGTTGTCGAAGAATTGTTGTCGGCCCGGGTGGCCGCTTGATCGAGGAATACCAGCAGCCTCGCTTTACCGTCGCCGAGTTCCTGGACGGCGGAGGAGGAGACGCGGGTGGTGAGTACCAGTTTCTGCGCAGGGGCCTTTTCCCGGACTTGGGCGAACAACTGGTTGTACGACTCCAGTGCCTTGCCTCTGAGCACCGACGCGGCCGCCTTTTCGGTGGCGTCGGTCCGGTCGTAGGAATAGGAGAAGATCTTGTCGAGCGCCACGGTCACCGCGGAGTTCACCTCGGCGGTCGCGCCGACGTCGGTGAGCGCGGTGTTGGCCGCCGACGGCGCCGCCGCGATCGACCTCGCCTCCACCGTGAACCAGACCCCTGCCGCCACCAGCACGGCCGCCGCGACCAGCAGGATCAGCGGCGGCTTCGGCTGGCGCGGCGCCTTCTCGACAACGGCTTCGACTTCGGCTTCGGGTTCGGTGTCGGCCGTGGCGGTCATCGCGCACCCACCGGCAGCTGGTCGAGCGCGCTGAGCTTCCAGCCCTCGTCCGTCCTGGTCAGCCCGGCGGCGAACCGGTTGCGCTTCGTCGTCGGCGCCGCGCCCTCCTTCGCCATCGTGATCTCCACCGACGCCAGCATCTTGGCCGTTCCCGCGTGGTCGTCCAGTTCGCTGATCGCCGCGTCGAGCACCTTGCCCGTCGAGACGGTCGCGTCCTTGGTGAGCGTCCGTTTCGTCGCGTCGTCGGCCTTGCCCAGCTGATCGCGCAGCGGGCCGGTGGACGCGGCGAGCCAGTCGGCGATGCCCTGGTCGACGCGGTGGTGGTCGAGGCTGGTGAGCCGGGCGACGAGTTCGCGCCCGGACTTCAGCGCTTCGTCGCGCGAGTTCCCGTAGGCGACGGCCTCGGAACCCGTCGCGGTGAACCAGGTGTACCCGGCCCAGCCCGCGAACGCGCAGGCCGCGGCGAACACGGCGATCGCGATCTTCAGTTGCGCAGCCACAACATCTCCTCGAGGCTGGTGGACGTCGGCTGGCCGTCGGCGCCGAAGCCGCCGGGGATCGCGGCGGGCGGGACCCCGCCCTTCGGCGCGTTCTGCGAGCCTCGGACCGAACTCGCGTTGCCCTTGTCGAGCGTGCACGCGGCACCGGTGTTGAACGGCAGCGCCGAGACTTCCGCGCTGCTGCGGACCGTCGTACCCCCGTAGCCCTTGGTACAGGGCATGGGATCGAAGAAGGTCAGGACCAGCTCGGTCCTCACGGAACCCCCGTCGACGGCGGCGTCGACCGCGGACACCGCCTTCGGGGTGTTGATCAGCAGCTGCCGGAGGCCGTCGGTGCGGGCGGAGAACACCTGCGACGTGGTGAGCAGGTTCGCCAGCAGGATCGGCAGGCCCGGCTCGTTGTCCCGCAACAGCCCGGAGAGCTGGGTCGCCGCGTCGGGTGCGGTCGCGATCAGCCGCCGCAGGTCACCGTCCGAACGGGACAGCTGCTCGGCGAACTGCTTGGCGTTGCCGCTGAACTGCCGCCACGCCTGCGACGAGTCGACCTGGGTCTTCAGCACGGTCGAGCCGTCGGTGATCAGCTTCTCCGTCTGCGGCAGGTGGTCCGCGGCCTGTTTCGTGAAGTCGGTGGTGGAGTCCAGCAGCACCTGGAGGTTTGCGCCGGAACCGCGCAGGGCGTTGTCGAGTTCGTCGACCACGGTCCGCAGGTCCTCGGTCGGCACGGACGCGGTCAGCGAGTCCAGGTCGGTCAGCAGATGCTGCACCGGCAGCGGAACGGCCGTCGCCTCGCGCGGGATGACCGAACCCTCGGCGAGGTACGGTCCGTCGCCGGTCCGCGGCTGGAGGTCGACGAACTGCTCGCCCACCGCGGACCGGTTCGCCACGACGGCACGCGAGTTCGCGGGGATCGGGGGCGCGTCGTCGTCGATCAGCAGATCCGCTTCCATCCCGCCGTCGGTGAGCCGCAGTTCGCCGACCCGGCCGACGGCGACGCCGCGATAGGTCACCTCGCCGTTGGTGAACAGGCCCCCGCCGTCGGTCAGCGCGAGCTTCACGGTGTACCCGCCCGCCCCGAAGAGCCGGTCGAGCCCCGCGTAGCTGGCTCCGACGAACGCCGTCGTCGCCAGCGCGAGGATGACGAACGCGATCACCTGGATCCGGACACGGGTGGTGAGCATCAGCTACCTCCGGAGGACGGCAGCGGCAAGGTCGGGAGCCCCGGCGGGACACCTTCGCCGGGCGGCGGGAGTTCGACGCCCGGCGCGGGGATGACCGAGGCGTAGACGTTCAGGTAGTCACCCTTGATGCCGCCGCGGACGGCGTCGGTGAACGGGAACGTCGGCAGGATCTCCAGGGACTTGGGCAAGGCCTCGCCGGCGTCGGCCAGCCGCTTGAGGATCGGCGCGAGCGCGGTGAGGTCCGCGACGAGGTCGGCACGGCTCTTCTCGATCACGTCGACGCCGACCCCGGAGAGCCGGTCCAGCGCCTGCAACATCGAGACGAGCTGGGTGCGCTGGTCGGCAAGGCTCTGGAGGCCGGGGGTGAGGTCGGTGAGTGCGCCCTCGACCTGCTTCTTCCGGTTCGCCAGTGTGGTCGAGAGCTGGTTGAGCCCGTCGAGTGCGGAGGTGATGTCGGAGCGGTGCGTGTCCAGGTTGGACACCAGCTGTTCCACAGTGGACAGGAAGGAGCGGATCTCCTCCTCGTTGCCGTCCATCACCTTCGACAGCTCCCGGTTGATGGTCTGCAACTGGCCGATCCCGCCGCCGTTGAGCAGCAGGGACAGCGCGCCGAAAACCTCTTCGAACTCGGGGTTGCGGTTCGTGCTCGCGACCGGGATCACCGCGCCCTCGCCGAGCCTGCCCTCGGACTTCGCCGCGCTCGGGGCGAGTTCGATGAACTTCTCGCCGAGCAGGCTGGACTGCCGCAACCGCGCGATGGCGTTGGCGGGCAGGTGGACGTCGCCGTTGACCGCCAGGACGGTCTCGGCCGTCCAGCCGTCTTCGCCGAGCTTGATCGTCTCGACCCGGCCGACCGGGACGTCGCCGACCTTCACCGCGGCCTGCGGGACCAGGTCGAGGACGTCGGCGAACTGCACGGTCACCCGGTACGGATGGTCGCCGATGTCCGCGCCGCCGGGCAGCGGCAGGTCGTAGACGCCCTTGAAATCCGAGGAACAGGCGGTGAGCGCGACACAGCACGCGGCGAGTACGGCGATCGCCCGGTTCGTGGCCATCAGCGCCCCCCGGTGTAGGTGGCGCCGGCGACGGGCAGCGGGAGCGGGGCGTATTCGAGCAGGTTGCCGCGGGTTTGCAGCTTGCCGGTCTTCGGGTCGACGGCTTCGAGCACGTTCGTCACCGCCAGCGGGATCGTATCGAGGGTTTCGGCGAGTGCCGCGCGTTTGTCGACCAGCGTCCCGGTGGTCACCGCGAGCTTGTCCACATTGGACTTGATCAGCGCACGGTTGTCCTTGATGAACTGCTGGATCTCCGCCAGCGCGCCGCCGAGGCCGTTGAGCGCGCGGGCGAGCTCGTCCTTGTTCTGCGCGAGCGTGCCGGTCACCGACGCGAGCTGCTTGTTGACCTCGCTGACGTTCCGATCGTTGGTCGCCAGCATCGAGGTGAACCGCTGCAGCTCGTCGACGGTGGCGAACAGGTTCTGCGAGTTCCCGGACAGGGTCCTGGCGAGGTCGGCGAAGTTGCGCACCGACTCGTTGAACGGCTTGCCGTTGCCCTGGAGGTTCTTCGCGCCGGTGCGCAGCAACTCGGAAAGCGCGCCGTCGGCGTTCGCGCCGTTGGGGCCGAGCGCCTTGGCGAGGGTGTCGAGGCTGGAGTAGAGCTGGTCGAGTTCCACCGGCGTCCCGGTGCGCTCGACCGGGATCACCGCGCCGTCGTCGAGCCGGTTCCCGGCGCGGGTGAGCTTGGTGAACTGGACGTAGCGGTCGGCCACCACGCTCGGCGCCACGACCAGGACGTTCGTGTCGGCGGCGATCGGCGTCGACCCGTCGACGGTCAGCACGACCTTGACGCGTTCCCCTTCCGGGGCCACCGATTCGACCTGGCCGACGCGGACGCCGAGCACCCGCACGTCCGATCCGCTGTAGACGCCGACGGCGCGCGAGAAGTACACGGTGACGCGGTCGAGCCCGCTGCCGGAGAAGATCCACCAGAGCCCGCCCACGACGGCCAGCGCGAGCACGAGCGCGAGGGTGACGAATCTGCTGATCACCGGCCACCTCCCGGAATCGGCGCGGTGCAGGGATCCCGGTTCTCCGGGATGAGCCCGCACAGGTAGCCGTCCACCCAGCGGCCGTTGCCGACCGAGTTGTTCACCACCCGGAAGTACGGCGCGGCCAGCTCGAGGCTTTTGGCGAGGTTGTCGTTCTGCCGCTGCAGGATGTCGGTCACCTCGCCGAGCTGTCCGAGCGCGTTGCCGAGCTGGTCCTTGTTGTCCTTCACCAGTCCCGAAAGCTGGGTGGCGAGTTCCTGCGAGCCGGTCAGCAGATCGTGGATCGCCTGCCGCCGGTGGTCCAGTTCGGTCAGCAGCAGGTTGCCGTCCGAGAGGAGTTTGGCGAAGTCGTCGTTCGAGTTAGCGAGGGTCGTGGTGAGGCCGTGCGCGTTGGACAGCAGGCTGGCGAGCTCGTTGTCCCTGGACGACACGGTCTTCGACAGTGATGTCAGCCCTTCGAGCGCCTTCTTGATGTGCGCGGGCGAGTTCTTGAACGTGTCGCTGAGCGTGGTGAAGCTCTCCGCGAGCTGATCGGTGTCGATGGCGCCCGCGGTGTCGGCCAGCCCGTTGAACGCCTCCGTGACGTCGTACGGTGTCACGGTCCTGGTGCGCGGGATGAGCTGCTTCGGGTTCTGCACCGTCTCGCCGGTCGGGCGCAGGGCGAGGAATTTCCGGCCCAGCAGGGTCTTGATCTTGATCTCGGCGGCGGTCCGGTCGCCGATCCAGGCGTCCTTGACCCGGAAGCTCACCACCACGTGGTCTTCGGCGAGCCGGACGTCGCTCACCACGCCGACCTTGATGCCGGCGATACGGACTTCGTCGTCCTCCTGCAACCCGGCCGCTTCGGAGAATTCGGCCTGGTAGGTGGTCCCGGAGCCGATGATCGGCAGGTTCTCGTAGTTGAGCGTCGCGGTCAGCAGCGCGGCCGCGACGGCGCTGCCGACGATCCCGACGACGATCGGGTTCCGTTCCTTGAAGGGTTTCACGACGTGCACCTCTCCGCCGTCGCCGGGACCCCGCGCGGAGGTTTGGTCTGCAGGACGGACGAGCACAGGTAGAAGTTCATCCACGATCCATAGGAGCCGATCCGGCCGAGGTCGTTCAGCTTCCCAGGGAGCACCGTCAGGACGCGGTCGACTTCGGCCTTGCCCTCGTCGGTCGTCAGCTGACCGGCCAGCAGGCCGAGTCCCTCGATACTGTCCTTGAGCGGTTTCCTGCCCTGTTCGAGCAGGCCGGCCGTGGCGGTGGTGAGGTCCGCGAGCCCCGAGACGGCTTCCCCGATCTCGGTGCGGTCACCCGCGAGCCCTGCCACCAGTTCCTTCAGCGTGGAGACCAGAGTGGACAGTGCGTCGCCCTTGCCGTTGATGCTCTTGAGCACCGTGTCCAGATTCGTGATCACGTCGCCGATCACCTTGTCGCGGCCGGCGAGCGTGGTGGTCAGCGAACCGGTGTGCGCCAGCAGGCTTTCCACCGTGCCGCCCTCGCCCTGCAGCACCTGGACGATCTCGCCGGAGAGCTGGTTGACGTCCTTGGGGGACAACGCCTGGAACAGCGGTTTGAAGCCGTTGAACAGTTCCGTGAGATCCAGCGCGGGCGTCGTGCGCTCCAGCGGGATCTCCGCGCCGGGCTCCAGGAGTTCGGGGGTGCCCTTGCCTCGTTCGAGCGCGATGTAGCGCTGGCCGACCATGTTGCGGTACTTGATCACCGCGGTCACGTCGGCGGGCAGCCTGCGCTGGGAGTCGAGGGAGAACCGGACGCGGGCCAGGCTGTGGTCGGCGATCTCGAGTTGCTCGATCTGGCCGACCCGCACCCCGGAGATCCGGACGTCGTCGCCGACGTTGAGCGACGTGGCGTCGAGGAATTTGGCGCTGTAGGTCTTCGTGTCACCGAGGCCGGTGTTGGTGATGGACACCGCCAGCAGCACCGTCGCCAGTGTCGTGACGACGACGAAGATCAGCCCTTTGATCAGCGGGCTCACGAAGTTCCTCATCGCAGGGTCACCTCCGTGCCCCGGTAGAGCGGCCCGACGAGCACGCTGCCCCAGGCGGGGACCTGCGCCGCCGGGACGCCGATGGACGGCGCGACCAGCGTGGAGATCAGCTCCCGTTCCTGCGGCGAGTTCGCCAGGCCGAGGTCGCCCTGCGCGCCAGGGAGCGCCGCGGTCTGCTCGCCGGTCGCCACGATCCCTTGGCTCATCAGGCCGTTCGTCGGGTAGCAGCGCGGTTCGCCGGTGGCGTCGTGGACCGGATCGTCCCTGCCGGGCACGTATTTGCCCCTGGGCTGCGAGATGGTGATCTCCGCGTGCAGGCCGGGTTCGTCCGTGCCGGCACCCAGCACCTGATCCATCTGCGGCTTCAGCTTGGCGAGCGCGTCCAGCGTGCAGGCGAAACTGGGCGAGTACTTCGCGCCGATCTCCAGCGGCGCGCGGCTGTCGGCGGCGAGCGCGATGATGTTGGCGCGGTTGTTGGCGAGGAACGTCGTGACCTGCTGGGAGGACGAGGTCACCTGCTGGTACACCGACGCCAGTTCGGCCCGCTTCTCCTTGACCGTGTCGAGCGTGACTGCCGAGGCGCTCAGCGCGTCGAGCAGATCCGGCGCGATGTCGCCGTACAGCTTCGAAACCGTGGCGAGGTCACGGATGTTGTCGTTCAGCTTCGGCAGGTTCGGGTTGAAGTCCTTCAGATAGGCGGCCGCGGTGGCGAGCGTGTCGCCGATCTGGTCGCCGCGGCCTTCCAGCGCGGTGGCGACGGTGGTCAGCGTGGTCGCGAGCTTCTGCGGTTGCACGGCCTTGAGCAGCGGCAGCAGATTGTCGAAGACCCGCTCCAGCTCGATCGCGTTCGCCGAACGATCCTGGCTGATCACGTCACCGGAGGCCAGCGGTCCCGCGGTCGAACCGTCCGGAATGGACAGCTGCACGTACCGCTCGCCGAACAGCGTCTTCGGCACGAGCAGCGCGGACACGTTCTTGGGCAGTTTCGAGACCTTGCCGGGCTCCATGGCCAGGTCGATCTCCGCGCCTCCCGGTGTCGCGCGGACGTCACGGATCTCGCCGACCACCACGCCACGGGCCTTGACCTGCCCGCCCGTGCGCAGCTGGTTGCCGACGCGGTCCGCCTGCAGGGTCACCGGCACGGATTCGACGAAATCCTTCCGGTAGATCTTGATCGACAGCAGCACGAGGGCGGACATCACCACCAGGAACAGCACCCCGGCCGTCCTGACCCCGGCTTTGCGCAGCCCGCGCCGGCTCATCCGGCCACCTGCACCGTCGTGGTCGCGCCCCAGATCGCGAGGCTGAGGAAGAAATCCAGCACGCTGACCGCCACGATCGCGGTCCGCACCCCGCGGCCGACGGCGACGCCGACGCCCGCCGGGCCGCCGCTCGCGCGGAAGCCGTAGTAGCAGTGGGCGAGCACGATCACGACGCTGAACACCAGCACCTTGCCGAACGACCAGAGCACGTCACCCGGTGGCAGGAAGAGCAGGAAGTAGTGGTCGTAGGTGCCCGCGGACTGGCCGTAGAACCAGACGGTGATCTGGCGTGACGCGAGGTACGAGGTCAGCAGGCCGATCGCGTACAGCGGGATGACCGCGAGGAACCCCGCGATGATGCGCGTGGTCACCAGGTACGGGACGCTGGGGATGCCCATCACTTCCAGCGCGTCGATCTCCTCGGAGATCCGCATGGCGCCCAGCTGCGCGGTGAAACCGCAGCCGACGGTGGCCGACAACGCCAGCCCGGCCACGAGCGGCGCGATCTCGCGGGTGTTGAAGTACGCGGAGACGAACCCGGCGAACGCCGACGTGCCGACCTGGTTGAGCGCTGAATACCCCTGGAGCCCGACGACCGTGCCGGTGAACACGGTCATCCCGATCATCACGCCGATCGTGCCGCCGATGACCGCGAGCGCGCCGCTGCCGAAGCTGACTTCGGCCAGCAGGCGGGTGATCTCGCGCAGGTAGCGCCGCACCGCGCGCGGCACCCAGGCGAGTGCCTTGAGGAAGAAGAGGATCTGGTCGCCGAGGGTGTCCAGGAACCCGAACCGGCGATCGACGGCTTCGCGGACCCGCGTCGCCCGGGTGCTTGTAGGGGGCGGTGTCGTCGTGACCATCAGCTGCCCTTCGCCGGGACGAGCTGCAGGTAAAGCGTCGTCAGCACGAGGTTCAACAGGAACAGGAGCAGGAACGTGATCACCACGGATTGGTTCACCGCGTCACCGACGCCTTTCGGGCCGCCTTTCGGATTGAGCCCGCGATAAGAGGCGACGATCGCCGCGACGAAACCGAAGATGACCGCCTTGAGCTCACTGATCCAGAGGTCCGGAAGCTGCGCGAGCGCGGAGAAACTGGCCAGATACGCACCCGGTGTCCCATTCTGCATGATGACGTTGAAGAAATAGCCGCCGAGGACGCCGACCACGCTGACCATTCCATTGAGGAATGCGGCGACACCCATCGCGGCGAGCACCCTCGGCACGATCAGGCGCTGGATCGGGGAGACCCCGAGCACCTCCATCGCGTCGATCTCCTCGCGGATCGTGCGGGAGCCGAGGTCCGCGCACATCGCCGAGCCGCCGGCGCCCGCGATCAGCAACGCGGTCACGATCGGGCTGGCCTGCTGGATGATCGCCAGCACACTGGCCGCGCCGGTGAAGGACTGCGCGCCGATCTGCGCGGTCAGCGAACCGATGTGCAGCGCGATCACCGCACCGAACGGGATCGCGACCAGCGCCGTCGGCAGGATCGACACACTCGCGATGAACCAGAACTGCTGGATCAGCTCGCGCGCTTGGAAGGGCCGCCGGAAGGTCAGGCGGACGACGTCGAGGCCGAGTGAGTAGAGCCTGCCGGTCTCCCGGATCGCCCCCGCGCCGGGGAATGAGGGTGCGTTAGTCCGGACGCCCACGCCGACCCTCCCGTTTTCCGGGCACGGCGAATACACCCCAGCTTGCGCAATTCCTTTGCTCCGAATGGCGGAACGGAATCGTTGAACAGTGTCAACGGGGTGTTACCGTGCTGTTTGCTACTGGTCGGTACGCTAATCACGCGCCCGCCTGGTGACAAGAACTTCGGTGTGATCAAGACGTCACGTCCTGGTAACCGGAGAATTCTTGTTCTTTTGTGACAAAGGCGGGCGGGGGTCTTGTCGGTTCTTTCGTGTCCGGTGCCGCGTTGGTCCATTCGTGGCGCGGGGCCGCCGCCCGCGTGCCGTTTGTCCGTGAAGGCCTCCTTGAGGGACCCAGAGTCCCTCAAGGAGGCCTTCACGGAACGGACCTGGCGTCAGGGCGAGCCTCAGTGCGCCAGTTCGGACACCAGTTCGTACGACCGCACCCGGTCCGCCTGGTCGTGCACCATGGTCGTGATCATCAGCTCGTTCGCGCCCGTGTCGGCCAGCAGGGTCTCGAGTCCCTTGTGGACCGTCTCGGGCGAACCGATGATGCTGCTCGCGGCGCGGTCCTCGATGAACACGCGCTCGATGTCGGTGTACGGGTAGGCCGCGGCCTCCTCCGGCGTCGGCAGCGGGATCGGGCGGCCCTTGCGCAGGCTGAGGAACGTCAGGCCGCTGGGGGCGGCGAGGTACTGGGCCCGTTCGTCGGTCTCGGCGGCCACCACGGAGACGCCGAGCATCACGTACGGCTCGTCGAGGACGTCCGACGGTTTGAACGAATCGCGGTAGAGCGCCACGGCGGGAAGCGTGTTCTCGGCGCTGAAGTGGTGCGCGAACGAGAACGGCAGGCCCAGTTCGCCCGCCATCCGCGCGCTGAAGCCGCTCGACCCGAGCAGCCACACCGGCGGCTTGTTGCCTTCGGCGGTCACGGCGTTGACGGCGCGCTGGTCGGAGTGCTCGAAGTAGGCCAGCAGTTCCGCGAACTGCTGCGGGAAGTTCTCCGCGGTGAGCCCGCCGGGGCCGCGCAGCGCGAGCGAGGTCCGCTGGTCGGTGCCCGGGGCGCGCCCGATGCCGAGGTCGATCCGGCCGGGGTGGAACGCCTCCAGGGTGCCGAACTGCTCGGCCACCACCAGCGGCGCGTGGTTCGGCAGCATGACCCCGCCGGAGCCGACCCGGATGCGTTCGGTGGCGGCCGCGACCTGGCCGATCATCACGGCGGTCGCGGAGCTCGCGATACCGGGCATGTTGTGGTGCTCGGCGAGCCAGTACCGGTGGTAGCCGAGGGCTTCGGTCCGGCGCGCGAGGTCGAGGGTGTTCCGCAGTGAATCCGCGACGCCGCCTCCCGCCACGACGGGCGCGAGGTCGAGCACGGACAGCGGGATGTCAGGCAAAGAGGTCACGCGTCGGTACAACGCCACCGGGCCCCGATCCCTTCCCGTGCCTGTCGATCGATCGAAATTAACCGGCTCGATGTACCCGGTACTCGCCGGAGTTCCCCCGTTTCCACGGTACGGTTGCCCCCTAATGCGAGCTTGGGAAAACCACTGAAAAGAAAGGATTAAAGGTGCCGCGTCCGGAACGACCGCTGGACCCCGGGGACGATCCGTTGCTGGGGTTCGCCGCCGATCTCCGGCGGCTGCGGGAGAAGGCCGGAAATCCGACGTACCGGGAGCTGGGCAGGCGCGCCCACTACTCCGCGGGCACCCTCTCCGAAGCCGCCGGCGGGAAGAAGATGCCCAGCTTGGCGGTCACGTTGGCCTAT
Organism: Amycolatopsis sp. TNS106; assembly: GCF_019330265.1. Classification (NCBI taxonomy): domain Bacteria; kingdom Bacillati; phylum Actinomycetota; class Actinomycetes; order Pseudonocardiales; family Pseudonocardiaceae; genus Amycolatopsis; species Amycolatopsis sp. TNS106. The sequence continues at coordinate 8,390,655 of NZ_CP024972.1, forward strand.
GTCCGGGCGTGCGACGGCCCCGAGGACGAGTGGGAGGCGCGATGGCACGACGTGACCGAGCGGACGCGCGCCGGAGTCAATGATTCACCGGTTGCCCCGTCGAATGGGGAATCCGCCCCTTATATCGGTCTGACCGCATTCGGGCCGGATGACGCGAGCCGATTCTTCGGTCGCGAACGACTTGTCGGAAAACTCGTCACGAGACTTTCGGGCCAACGATTCTTGGCCGTTCTCGGGGCTTCGGGTTCGGGTAAGTCGTCCTTGCTCCGGGCAGGTCTCCTCCCGGCGCTGGCCGAGACCTCCGTCACGCTGCTGATGACCCCCGGATCGCGGCCGCTCCAGGAGTGCGCCGTCCAGTTCGGCGCCGCCCTCGGGCTCCCGCCCGGAGGGCTGCTCGCCGAGTTCACCGAGCATCCGCGCAACCTCGGCCTCGCCGCCCGTCAGCTGGTCGCCGACCGCGATGGCGACGTCGTGCTGGTCGTCGACCAGTTCGAGGAGGTCTTCACCCTCTGCCAGGACGCCGACGAACGGGCGGCCTTCCTGTCCGCGCTGGTCACCGCGACCACCGGGCCGGAGAGCCGGACCAGGGTCGTCCTCGGTATCCGCACCGACTTCTACACCCATTGCGCACGGCATCCCGAGCTGGTCGAGGCCATGCAGGACGCGCAGATCCTCGTCGGCCCGATGAGCACCGAGGAGCTGAGGCAGGCCATCTCGCGGCCGGCGATCGACGCCGGATACCGCGTCGAGAACGCGCTGGTCTCGCGGCTCGTCGCCGACGCGACCGGGCAGCCCGGCGTGCTGCCGCTGCTCTCGCACGCGCTGCTGGAGACCTGGCGCCGCCGCCACGGCAACACCCTCACCCTCACCGGCTACGAGTCCACCGGCGGGATCGAACGCTCGGTCGCGCAGACCTCCGAGCACACCTTCACCGCGCTGACCGAACACCAGCAGCGGCTCGCGAACCAGATCTTCCTGCGGATGACCGCGCTCGGTGAAGGCACCGAGGACACCAAACGCCGCATCACCCGCGACGAGGTGGACGCCGACGACCCGGACGTCGCCGTCGTGCTGGACAGGCTGGCGTCTTCGCGGCTGGTCACGCTCGACGACAACGGCATCGAGATCGCGCACGAGGCGCTGATCCGGGGCTGGCCGCGCCTGCGCGAATGGCTGGCCGAGGACCGTGAAGGCCTGCGCGTGCACCGCCAGCTCACCGAGGCGACCGACGCCTGGGAATCCGTCGGCCGCGACGACGGCTGGCTCTACCGCGGCGCGCGGCTGGCCATCGCCAGGGAGTGGGCGGCGGAGCACGACAGCGCGCTTTCCCAGCGTGAACGCCGGTTCCTCGACGCGAGTGCCGCGATCGAGAACCACGAGCAGGCCGTCGCCCGGCGCCGCACCCGGAGGCTGCGTCAGCTGGTCGCGCTCCTGGCCGTCCTGCTGGTGCTGGCGACGGCCGCGATGGCGTACGCCGTCCGTGCCGAGCAGACCGCCACCAGCCAGCGCAACAGCGCGCTCGCGCAGAAGGTCGCCGGGCAGGCCATCGAGATGCGGACGACGAATCCGGCACTGGCCGCGCAACTCGCGCTGGCGGCGTACCGCGTCGATCCGAGTGTGGACACCCGCGGCAGCGTGCTCGGGATGTTCGAGTCGCCGTACTCGACCCGGGTCCGCGGGCACGGCCACCGCGTCAACGCGACCGCCCTGCGCGGCGACGGACAGGTGATGGTCACCGGCAGCTGGGACCACACGGCCAAGCTGTGGGACATCAGGGATCCTCATCGCCCGAACGAGCTGGCCACGCTCTCCGGGCACACCGAGAACGTCAACTCGGTGTCCTTCAGCGCCGACGGCACCACGGTCGCGACGGCGGGCTGGGACAAGACCGCGCGGCTCTGGAACGTCGCCGATCCGGCGAAACCCGGGCCGGGCGTCCTGGTCGGGGAGCATCCCAGCCGGGTCAACGCGGTGGCGTTCAGCCCGAAGGCGGCGGTGCTCGCGACCTCGGACGGCGACGGCACGGTGCGCCTGTTCGACGTCCGCGATCCCGCGAAACCGGTGCTGGCGGCCACTCTCCCCGGGCACACCGGCAACGTCAACGGTCTCGCCTACGCCCCCGACGGGCGGACGCTCGTCTCGACCGGCGCCGACAAGACCGCACGGTTGTGGGACGTCGCCGACCCGCTCAAGGCCAAGCCCCTCGGCGTGGTGAGCGGGCACACCGCCGGGGTCCACTCCGCGACGTTCAGCCCGGACGGCCGGACGCTCGCCACCGCGAGCATCGACCAGACCGCGCGCCTGTGGAACGTCGCCGACCCGATGGCGCCGTCGCCGCTGGGGACGACGGCCGCGCACAAGACCATCGTGCGGTCCGTGGCGTTCAGTCCGGACGGGACGACGCTGGCCACGACCGGTTTCGACCGCGCCGCCCGGCTGTGGGACGTGACCGATCCGGCGAAACCGCGCGAGAAACCCGCGCTCGTCGGGCATACCGCGGCCGTGGTCTGGGCGGTCTTCTCCCCGGACGGCCGCACCCTCGTGACCGCGAGCGACGACCAGACGGTGCGGATGTGGGATCTGCCGGGTCCCGCGATCAGCGGTCCGGCGAGGTCGGCCTGCCGCGCGGTCTTCAGCTCCGACGGGAAGCTGCTGGCCACCGGCAGCCAGGACGGCGTGGTGCGCCTGGTCGACGTCTCCGACACCCGGAACCCGCGTGAGGTGGGCAAGGTCGCGGGCTTCGGCCAGGGCGTCTGCGGTCTCGCGTTCAGTCCGGACGGGCGGACGCTCGCCGCCGGCTCCTGGGACCACACCATGCGGCTGATCGACGTCACCGATCCGCGCAAGCCGGTCGACGCGGGCGTCTTCTACCGCCCGGAGAACGAAATCGACCCGGTCGCGTTCAGCCCGGACGGCCGGACGCTCGCGACCGCGGGCAGCGGGCACACCGTGAAGCTGTGGGACGTCGCCGACATCCGGCGGCCGGTCGAACTCGCGACCCTCACCGGGCACGAGGACGACGTCCATTCGCTCGCGTTCGGCCCCGACGGCCGCACCCTGCTCAGCGGCGGATGGGACCACACCGCCCGGCTGTGGGACGTTTCGATGGCGAAGGCGCCGAAACCGCTGTCGGTGCTGAAGGGACACTCCGACACGGTGTTCTCGGTCGCCTACAGCCCGGACGGCAAACTCGCCGCGACCGGCAGCGCCGATCGCACCGGCCGGCTGTGGGACGTGACGAATCCGGCGGCCCCGCGGGAGGCGGCGCTGCTGGCCGGGCACACCGACAACGTCATCTCGGTCGCCTTCAGCGGGGACGGGAAGACTCTCGCGACCGGCAGCTACGACCGGTCCGTGCGACTATGGGACGTCTCCGATCCGGGATCGGTCCGCGAATCGGCGAACCTGACCGACGACGTCGACCGGGTCAACGCCGTGGCGTTCGCCCCGGACGGCCACACCCTCGCGGGCTCGGTCGCGGACGGCAGCGTGCGGTTGTGGGAGACCAGTCCCGAACGGGCGGCCGAACGCATCTGCGCGACGGTGTACCCGCGGATCACGGCAGGCGAGTGGGAACAACACCTGCCGGGGCTCGATTACCGGCCTCCGTGCCCGTGACCACGGCCGATTCGTTGTTCGGCGTTGTTGTTCGGTGGGATCGCCGTGACACCGAACAACGAAGAGGCGCTAGAAATACCCCTGGACGTGCGATGCGTCCCCACATCGTTCACTCACCGGGGGTCTGAAGGGCTCCTTCAGGGCATTCACCAGTGTCCTGAAGGAGCCCTTCAGCTTTTTCGCGCCCAATCACGCGAGTTACGTGCCCAAGCACGTGAGTCGCGCGCCCAAGCACGTGAGTCGTCCATCTGGTCACGCGTGTCGTCCGTCCAGACACGTGAGTCGTCCGTCGAGGCACACGTAAGTCACGTGATCAGGGGCGTAACTCGCGTGATCAGGCGCGTAACTCGCGTGATCAGATGGACGACACGCGTGATCAGGCGGCCGGGATCCAGTCCGGGTTGGACGCCAAGACGGTCAGCTGCTGGGTCGCGCGGGTCAGCGCGACGTACAGCACCCGGCGTCCGGTGGTCGACTCCGTGATGAGGTCGTTCGGCTCCACCAGGACGACCGCGTCGTACTCGAGGCCCTTGGAGTCGAGGCTGCCGACGACCTTGAGCCGCTCGTCCGAGAGCCCGTCGAGCCAGCCTTCGACCTCGGGCACCCGGTCCATGGCGGTGATCACGCCCACGGTGCCTTCGACGACACCCAGCATTTCCTTCACCGCGGCCTGCGTCGCCGCCTCCAGCCCGGCGGCCTCGACGGGCCGGACCTCCGGCGTGACGCCGGTCTGCCGCACCGCGCGCGGAAGCTCGTCGGCTTCCGCGTGCCCGGCGACGACCTTCGCGGCCAAGTCGAAGATCTCGGCCGAGTTCCGGTAGTTGGTGCGCAGGGTGAACCGGCGCCGGGTCGTCTTGAGCCCGAAGGCCTGGTCCCGCGCCATCGCGGCCTCGGCCGGATCCGGCCACGAACTCTGCACCGGGTCGCCGACCACGGTCCAGCTCGCGTACTTGCCGCGCCGCCCGACCATCCGCCACTGCATCGGCGAGAGGTCCTGCGACTCGTCGACGACCACGTGCGAGTACTCGTCGTAGTGCTCGGGCCGGGTCGGAGCGCCACCCCGCTCCGGGTTGACCTCGACGCTCTGGCGGGTCCGGCGGCTCTTCGGCGGCGGTCCGATCAGGACGCGCAGCTCGTCGAGGAGCGCGATGTCCGCGATGGTCCAGCCGCGCGAGCGGTCGGCGAAATCGGCCGCGAGCATGCTGATCTCGCCGCGGTTGAGCAGGCCCTTCGCCGCGGACGCGAGGCGCTTCTCGGTGCCGAGCCACCGCAGGATCTGCGCCGGGTACAGGATCGGCCACCAGACCACCAGGAACCGGTGGAACTCGATGCGCTCCCCGAGTTCGGTGATCAGCTCGGCCTTGTCGATCTGACGGCCGTCGTCCTTCGCGTGCTGCTCGGCCTTCGCGGCGAGCGCGTCGAGCAGCAGTTCGGCGGCGCGGATCCGCGACCGGTTCGGCGGCCCGCCCGCGGTGTGCACCTTGCGGCGCACCTTGTCGAGCTCGCGCGCGTTGAGCCGCAGCACCTCGCCGCGGTAGACGATCTTCATGTCCTCGGGCGCGTCTTCCGGCGTGTCCCGCAGCGCGCGCAGCAGGATCTTGCGCATCCGCAGCGACCCCTTGATCGCCGCCAGCGGAGCCGCGTCCTGACGGGTCGCTTCGAGACCGTCGAGGACCTCGCCGAGCGCGCGGAGTTCGACGTTCGTCTCACCCATCGACGGCAGCACCCGCGAGATGTAGCTGGTGAACACCCCGGACGGGCCGATCACCAGCACGCCCGCGCCGCCGAGCTGGCGGCGGTGGCGGTAGAGCAGGTACGCCGCGCGGTGCAGCGCGACCGCGGTCTTGCCGGTGCCGGGACCGCCGGTGATCTCCGTGACCCCGCGCCACGGCGCCCGGATGACCTCGTCCTGTTCCTTCTGGATGGTGGCGACGATGTCCCGCATCTTCTCGCCACGCGAACGCCCGAGGGCGGCCATCAGCGCGCCTTCGCCGACGATCTGCATGCCGTCGGGGACGGCGTCGGCGATCAGGACGTCGTCGTCGACGTCGAGCACGGTCTGGCCCGAGCACCGGATCACCCGGCGCCGGACGACGTCCATCGGCTCCTCGGCCGTCGCCTGGTAGAACGCCGCGGCCGCGGGCGCGCGCCAGTCGGTGACGAGGTTGTCGAACTCGGCGTCGCGGATGCCGAGACGGCCCACGTAGATGTGGTCGTTGTCGAGGTGGTCGAGCCTGCCGAACACCAGCCCCTCGTACTCCGCGTCGAGGGTCTGCAGGGTCTGATTGGCGTGGTACACCATCATGTCCCGTTCGAACAGCATGGACGCCTGCTCGAAGATAGCTTCCCGCCCGGCGCCATGGCCGATCTCATAGCCCTTGGTACGCATGGCCTCAGCCTGGGCTCGCAATTCGGCGAGCCGGGTGTAGACGGTGTCCACATGGGCTTGCTCGATGGCGATCTCGGCCCGTCTGACCCGAGGTTCGGACACGCAACGCTCCTAAACGCTTCTATCGCCTCCGAGGGCGAAGGACGACTCTACGCGAGCTGGGCGGCGGCTTCACCAAGTCCCGGCCAACGTCACGATGGGAGGCGTTGAGGCACGATGCACCCATGACCAGGATCGTGGCGGGGACCGCGGGCGGCAGGCGGCTGAAGGTCCCGCCGAAGGGCACGAGGCCCACGTCGGAACGCGTGCGCGAGGCGCTGTTCAACGCGCTGGAGGTCGCCGGCGAGCTGCAGGGGGCCCAGGTCCTCGACCTTTACGCCGGTTCGGGCGCGCTCGGGCTGGAGGCGTTGTCCCGTGGCGCGTCCGGCGCGCTGTTCGTCGAGTCGGACCGGCGCGCGGTCGAAGTGCTCAAAGGGAACGTCGCCGCGCTGGGGCTCGGCGGCGCGGTCCGGGCCGGGGCCGTCGAGTCCGTCGTGGCCGCTCCGGCGCCGGAAACGTTCGACATCGTCCTCGCCGATCCGCCCTACGCTGTGGATTCCACCCGTCTGGGGGAGGTCATGGCCGCGCTCGCGGCAGGCCGATGGGTCACGGACGGCGCGCTCGTGGTGATCGAGCGGGCCGCGCGGGACGGCGAGCCGGACTGGCCGCCGGGCTTCGAGCCGATGCGGACGAAACGCTACGGCGACACCGCGCTCTACTGGGCCGAATATCAGGTGTGACGCAGAACGCGCAGAACACGCAGGAGGTTCCTCGCCTTGGTAGCGTCCGCGCCATGCGGCGTGCGGTCTGTCCCGGGTCCTACGACCCGGCCACGAATGGACATCTCGACATCATCGAGCGGGCGGCCAAGCTGTTCGACGAGGTCGTCGTCGCGGTGGGGGTGAACAAGAGCAAGAAGGGCCTGTTCACCACCGAGGAGCGGATGGACATGCTTCGCGAGATCACCGCGAAGCTGCCGAACGTGCGCGTGGACTCGTGGCAGGGACTCCTGGTCGATTACTGCCGCGAGAACGACATCATCGCGGTCGCGAAGGGGCTGCGGTCGGTCAGCGACTTCGACTACGAGCTCCAGATGGCGCAGATGAACCGCGAACTGACCGGGCTCGAAACGCTCCTGATGGCCAACAACCCGGCGTACGGGTTCGTGTCGAGCTCGCTGGTCAAAGAGGTCACCGCGCTCGGCGGCGACATCGAGCACCTGGTGCCGCCGATAGTGTTCAAACGCCTCTCGGAGAAGTACTCCGACCGAGGTTGACCCGAACGGCCGAAGCCGTTGGTCGGGCGCTGGTGGGCGGCGATGAAGAGTTCATCTCGGCGCCTTCTGGTGAATACACGATCGGGTTACGGTCCGAAAATGACCAACAAACGATCGCGGGTCACATCCGCAGTGCTCGTTCTGCTTGTCACTCTTTTCAGCGGGCTCAGCGGTGGGCTGAGTGCCGCGCAGGCCACGGCCGCCCCCGTCTCGATCCAGCAGAACCCGTGCGGGGATCTCACCGGGTTCAAGCACGTGTCGTTGTCGTCCCTGCCCGCCGAGGCCACGACGACCTACAACCTCATCCAGAAGGGTGGCCCGTTCCCGTATCCGGACAAGGACGGCACGGTCTTCTCCAACCGGGAGAACATCCTCCCGAAGTGCGCGTCGGGCTACTACCGCGAGTACACGGTCCCCACCCCGGGCTCGCCCGATCGCGGTGCGCGCCGCATCGTCACCGGTAACGCCGGTGAGCACTTCTACACCGCGGACCACTACAAGACCTTCTCCGTGATCGACGCCGGCGGCACTCCGGCGCCGTCATGCGGCGACACCTCGAAACTCGCGAAGGTCGGCTACTCGACGTTGTCCTCCGCCGCGAAGTCCGTGGTGGACAAGGCCCGCGGCGGCGCGACCGGAACGGTCTACGAGAACCGCGAAGGTGTGCTGCCGTCGTGTGCCGCAGGCTACTACCAGCTGTTCCCGGTGGGCACGAGCGACCGCGTGATCTCCGGGAAGGGCGGCGAGATCGTCTACACGCCTGACCGCTACACGACCTTCAAGCTGGTGAATCTCGCCGGCTGATCCGTCCGTGCAACATTTCGTGCCTCCTCATCCGTGAGATACACCGGAACACGGACGAGGAGGCACGATGCGGTCTGGGGACGATGCGAGCTTCAGGGAGTTCGCCAGGGACAAGGCGCTACCGCTCAGGCGGACGGCGTACCTGCTCTGCGGCGACTGGCATCTCGCGGAGGATCTGGTCCAAACCGCGCTCATCAAGCTCTACCGGGTCTGGCCGAAGGTCCGCCGGAAAGGGCCCGTCGACAACTACACGAGGCAGATCCTGATGCGCTGCTGGCTCGACGAGCGGCGACGACCATGGCGGAGCAGAGAGAACCGCGACGGCGTCGTCCCCGAAGAGCCCGCGGCCCCGGCGACCGCCGGGATCTCGGATTCGCTGCTTCGCGCCCTCGCCGAAGTTCCCCCGAAACAGCGCGCCGCCGTCGTGCTGCGCTACTGCGCCGATCTGCCGGCCGCGGAGGTCGCCGTCGCGCTGCGCTGTTCGGAAGGGACGGTCAGGAGCCAGGCCGCGCGGGGGCTCGACGTCCTCCGCGCGGCCCTGCAGAGACAGCACGACGAGGCTGTCTCCGGGAGGAGCGCGTGATGGACGAACTCGAGAACAGGCTGCGCGGGATCACACTCGCCGAGCCCCCGCTCGGCTTCGACCCGGACGAGGTCGCCGTGACGGCGGCGAAGAAGTCGCGGAACCGGCGGGCGGTGGCGCTGACGGGGGGAGCCACGCTGGCGGTGATCGCGGCGGCGGTGGTGTTCGTGGCGCCGGGAGACGATCCTTCGGTGCCACCGGCCGTGCCGACCTCTTCGGTGGCCGTTCCAGCGAAGCCACCGGTATCGCCGAAGGTGAATCTGACGGCTCAGAAAGCGCGGATCACCGGGCATCTGACGGCCACGCTGCCCACCGTGCTCACCGGGGCCAGAGACATTCAGGTCCGCTCCATCCACCAGTTGCGGACCGCGAACGACTGGGACGTCCTCGTCGCCACGGCCGGGTATCGGGACGCCGGCGGCTTCACCCGCGCCCTCGTCATCACGATCAGCGGTACCGAGGCCGCCAAGCTGGGCTTCTCCCTCGAAGACAGCTGTAAGCCGGGACGAAAGGCCCTCGCCGGGCTCGACGCGGACATCTCCGGCGTGACGAGCGGGGAACCAGTGGACTGCGTGAAGCTGCCCCAAGCCGACGGAAGCACCGTCGTCCTCTCCGGGATCGTCCCGTCACTGCCTCCCGGTGAAGTCGAGGCCACCCGCGGGGCGGTCGTGTACCGGGCCGACGGCACGTCCGTGACCGTGACGGACAGCGCGGTCGACGGTGGCTCGCCGTCGTCCGACGACCAGCTGATCAGACTGGTCACGGATCCCGGCCTCACCCTGCGGTAGGTGGCGCGCGGTACCGGCGGGGACACGCCCGGTACCGCGCGCTTTCACCCCTTACGGCGGTGATGAGGGCAAACTGATCTCAGGGAATGTGGGGATCGCTGTAGCAGTAGGTAGGGAGTGGGCCGTGTACCGGGTTTTCGAGGCGCTGGACGAGCTCGTCACCATCGTGGAGGAAGCCCGCGGCGTGCCGATGACCTCCAGTTGTGTCGTCCCGCGGGGCGACACCCTGGAACTGCTCGACGACATCCGCGACGCGCTGCCGGGCGAGGTGGACGACGCCCAGGACGTCCTGGACAAACGTGATCAGCTGATCCAGACCGCCCGCACCGAAGCGGCGGAGACGATCACCACGGCGAACACCGAGGCCGACCGCACGGTCGCCGACGCGCAGGCCGAGGCCGAGCGCATCCTCGCCGACGCCCGCGCCCGCGCCGAGCAGATGATGAGCGACGCGCACGCCGAGGCCGAGCGCATGGTCGCCGCCGGGCAGGCCGAGTTCCAGAACCTCACCGACCGCTCCCGCGCCGAGTCGGAGCGGATGATCCAGGCAGGCCGGGACGCCTACGAGCGCGCCATCGAGGACGGCCGCGCCGAACAGGCCCGGCTCGTGGCCCAGACCGAGGTCGTCCAGGCCGCGCACGGCGAGGCGGCCCGCATCGTCGACGAGGCGCACGTCGAGGCCGACAAGCAGCGCGGCGACTGCGACGCCTACGTCGACGGGAAGCTGGCCGAGTTCTCCGAACTGCTGGCGACCACGCTGCGGACGGTCGACTCCGGGCGCAACCACCTGCGGTCCCCGGTCAATCTGCCGGGCAACAGCCGGACGTCGCTGTACGACTACCAGTCCTGATCGCTCAAGTCCGTGAAGGCCCCCTTCACGGACTTCACCGACCGCGCCCGAAAGTGAGTGGCGGGGCCTGCGTACCCTGGTGACCGATGTCTGAGAACAAGTCGCCGCAGGCCAGGCCTGCGCAACTGGACGACCGGAGCCCGTGGGTGCTCGACACCCGCGAACTCGGCCGTCATGCCGGCCTGAGCAAGGCCGTCCAACGCTCGATCCCCGTCGAGACCGCGCTCGGTGTGCCCGACGTCATCACCATCGACGCCGGCTCCACCCTCGAACTCGACCTGATCCTCGAGTCCGTCGTCGAGGGCGTGCTCGTCAGCGGCACGGCGTCCGCCGTCGCGACGGGGCACTGCTCGCGGTGCCTCGACCCGATCACCGAGGACGTCGAGGTCGACCTGACCGAGCTCTTCGCCTACCCCGGTTCCGCGACCGAGGAGACCACCGACGAGGACGAGATCCCGCGCCTGGTGGACGACCGGATCGACCTCGAGCCGACGGTCCGTGACGCGGTGGTGCTGGCGCTGCCGCTGGCCCCGCTGTGCGCCGAGGACTGCCGGGGACTGTGCATCGAATGCGGTGTCAAGTGGGCCGATCTCGAGCCCGGTCACGGGCATGAGAAGATAGACCCTCGGTGGGCCGCGCTGGTCGATCGTTTCGATGACGAAACGGGCGATGACCAGGCCGATGGCCCCGGAAAGCAAGCCTGACGAGCACCAGCTCGTTCCGGAGAAGCAAGTTCGCTCGCGACCGCGGGCAGACCGTCTGAAGGAGATCTACTCGTGGCCGTCCCGAAGCGGAAGATGTCGCGATCCAACACCCGCGCGCGCCGCAGCCAGTGGAAGGCGGCTCCGGTTCAGCTGGTGCCCTGCTCCAACCGCGCCTGCAAGCAGCCGAAGCTCCAGCACATCGCGTGCCCGGCCTGCGGCCAGCACAACGGTCGCCAGGTCGTCGAGCCCGCCTGATCGGCAGCCGACGACATGGGGGGCAAAGCTGCCGGTGGACCACCCGCGGACCCCGCACCACTGCTCGAAGCTCTCGGGATCACGATCGAACCCGAGCTGCTGACGCTGTCGCTGACCCACCGTTCTTATGCCTATGAGAACGGTGGGTTGCCGCCGAACGAGCGTTTGGAGTTCCTGGGCGACGCGGTGCTGGGCCTGGTCGTCACCGACCACCTCTACAACACCCATCCCGAACTTGCCGAGGGACAGCTCGCGAAGCTCCGGGCCAGCGTGGTCAACATGCACGCACTGGCCAGGGTCGCGCGCGGTCTCGGTGAGGGCGGGCTGGGCAAGCATCTGTTGCTGGGCAAGGGCGAAGAGCTCACCGGCGGCCGGGACAAGGCGAGCATCCTCGCCGACGGGCTCGAAGCCGTCATCGGCGCCGCGTACCAGCAGCACGGCATCGACGTCGCGCGCAAGCTCGTGCACCACCTGTTCGACGGCCTGCTCGCCGAGGCACCGCTGCGTGGTGCCGGCCTGGACTGGAAGACCAGCCTCCAGGAGCTGACGGCGTCGGCCGGGCTCGGCGTGCCCGAGTACAAGGTCGAGGACACCGGGCCGGATCACCGCAAGGAGTTCTCCGCCACCGTCCTCGTCGGCGGGCGTGAACTCGGCTACGGCTCGGGAACGACCAAGAAGGAAGCCGAGCAGAAGGCCGCCGAGACGGCCTGGCGACAGCTTTCGGCCGAGCTCGGCGTGGACCAGCCGCCGAAGACGACCTGAGTCCTCACCGTAGGGACGGTTCAGTAACGCCAGCACGCATCCGCCGCCCGTCGGCGGATGCGTGCTTTCGGCTTGCCGGTATCGGTTCCTGGCCGTCCTCACCACTCGCGAGGGCCGGTGGGAGAATCGACGGTATGCCCGAACTCCCCGAGGTCGAGGTGGTCCGTGCCGGGCTCGAGGCGCATGTCTCTGGCCGGACGATCACCGAGGTCGAAGTTCTCCACGCCCGCGCGATCCGCCGCCACGAACTCGGTGCCGAGGACTTCAGCGGACGGCTTTCCGGGGTGAAGATCACCGCCGCCCGCCGCCGCGGCAAGTATCTGTGGCTGGAGCTCTCCGACGGCCAGGCCATGCTCGCGCATCTCGGCATGAGCGGCCAGATGCTCGTCCAGCCCGATGACGCACCCGACGAGAAGCACCTTCGGGTGCGCTTCCGCTTCGCCGACAACGGACCGGAGTTGCGCTTCGTCGACCAGCGGACCTTCGGAGGGCTGGCGCTCGCGGAACTCACCGAGGTCGACGGGACGGCGTTGCCGGGCACGATCGCGCATATCGCCCGAGACCCGATGGATCCGCGGTTCGACCTCGACCAGGCCGTCCGCGCGCTGCGGTCGAGGCGGACCGAGCTCAAACGCGCCCTGCTCGATCAGACCCTCGTCTCCGGGATCGGCAACATCTACGCCGATGAAGCGCTTTGGCGGTCCAAGCTCCACTGGGCCCGCCCGACCGACCGGCTCACGACGGCCCACGGCCGCGCCGTGCTCACCGCCGCCAGTGACGTGATGGCCGAGGCGCTGGTCGCCGGCGGGACGTCGTTCGACGCGCTCTACGTCAACATCAACGGCGAGTCCGGCTACTTCGACAGGTCGCTCGACGCCTACGGCCAGGAAGGGCTGCCCTGCGGCCGGTGCGGGACGGCCATCCGGCGCGACCCCTTCATGAACCGTTCGTCGTTCTCCTGCCCGCGGTGCCAGCCGAAGCCGCGCGTGAGGTGAAAACTGTCGTGTACGCCGTGGGCGCCGCGTCAACTAGCATGAACGCGCACGACATGTAGGGAGTGGGATGGTGGCCGCGACCGAGCCCGGTAAGACGACGCTCGCCGAGAAGATCGACAAGCTGTTCCAGATCGTGCTGAGACCCGATCGCGAGCCGTACAGCCACGAGGAGGTCGCCAAGGCCTGCCGCGAGGCGACCGGCGAAAGCTTCTCGACGACGTACCTGTGGCAGTTGCGCACGGGGCGCCGGGACAATCCGACGAAACGCCACCTCGAGGCGCTCGCGCAGTTCTTCGGCGTCTCGCCCGCGTACTTCTTCGACGACGAGCAGAGCGCCAAGATCGCCGAGGAACTCGCGCTCCTCGGCGCCCTTCGCGACGCTGGCGTCCGCGACGTCGCTCTGCGGGCCGTAACACTTTCCCCCGACGGACTCGACACCATCAGCGACATGATCGACGCGATCGCCCGCAGGGAATCCGGACGGGGCGGCCCGAAGAAGGAGTCGTGAGTGGACCGTCGTCGTAAGGAGTTGTGGCGCCGCTGCCGGAGTCTCGCCGACGGCGTCAGCCTTCCCGAACCCTTCGACGCCGAGTCCTTCGTCGCGGAACTGGCGGCCGAACGCGGCCGTCCCATCGAATTGATGCAGGTCAGCGTCCCTTCCAGCGGCCCGTGCGGACTGCTGATGAGCACGGAGCGCGCGGACTACATCCTCTATCCGACCAACACCACCGCCCTGCACCGGCGGCATATCCTGCTGCACGAGGTCGGTCATCTGCTGTGCGGCCACGTCGGTTCGGACGCCGGGGCCGACGGGATCGTGCTCGATGCCGCCGCCGGAAAGACCCTCATGCCGAACCTTTCGCCCGAACTCGTCCGCCGTGTCCTCGGCCGCACGGGATACAGCGCCGTCGAGGAGCAGGAGGCCGAATTGCTCGCCAGCCTTCTCGCGCGCCGCGTCGCGCGGACGTCGGGCCGCGGCGCCCCGCGTCCCGACGAGAGCGGGAGCGATCTCGCCGGAGGGATGGCCAGGGTCGACGACCTCTTCGGCAGCCGGAAACGGCGTCTGCCGTGACCGAAACCATCGCGTACTTCTGCTGCGTGGTGGCCTTCGCGGGCTTCGGCTACAAGCTGATCCAGGCCCGCCATACCCAGCCGTCGCGGCGGATGTGGTTCCTCAGTGGTTTCGGAATGTGCATCGCGGGCGGCATCATGCTGCTCACCCCGGCCATGGAGAACGCCGTCGGTGTCGAAGAACCCGTCGGGAGCCTCCTGAACCTGGCGGCCGACCTCCTCAAGATCGGCGCGATGGCCTTCGCGGTCGCGTTCGCGCGTTCGCTGAAACTGGGGGAGGGCAAGCGGATCGGGTGGCACGCGTGGTTGTCCTGGGCCGTCGTGGCCGCCGAAATCGTGCTCTTCCTCCTCTCCGGCAGCCACCGCGTCGGCGAGCACACGGCCGCCGGGCCGGGTGGGCTCGGCTGGTTCGTCGCGTACAACGTCCTTTTCCTCGTCTACGGTCTGATCAGCCTGCTGACCTTCTCGATCATCTTCGCCCGCTTCGCGCGTCATGCCGATCCCGGTCCGCTTCGCATCGGGTTGTGGCTGCTCGTCGGTGGCGGGGTTTCCGCGCTGGGCTGGACTTTCTGGGACGTCGACGACATCTACATCCTCGCTACCACCGGTGCGGTCGACGCGGGGGAGGACACCTTCTCGGCGATCCTGGCGGCGTTGAGCGTCGGGCTCGCCGGGGCGGGTGCGACGCTCAGTGTGTGGGGACCCGCGCTGGCCACGCCGTTCCGGCTGATCGGCGCGTACCGGACGTACCGCCGGATCGAACCGTTGTGGGCCGCGCTGCGCGAAGCTGTCCCGGGAATCGCGCTGGATCCGGGCCCCGGTATGCCGGGCGGCGTCGAATTCGCCTTGTACCGCAGGGTCATCGAGATCCGGGACGGCCATCTCGCGCTACGGCCCTACTTCGATCCGGAGGTCCCGCCGGTCGCGGAAGCCGAAGCACGCAAGGCGAAGATCCCCGAAGCCCGGATCGCCGCGACGATCGAGGCCGCGGCCTTGGCCGCCGCGCTCGTCGCCGCCGAGGCGGGCCGCCGGTACGCCCCCGACGACGTTCCGGCGACCTACCTCGACGAGCCGGACATCGCCACCGAAGCGGCGTGGCTGGCAGAGGTCACGCGAGCCTGGCGGCGATCCCTCGTGGTCGGACGCATCCGGGACCACGCCCGCGAATCCGCAACTCGCGTGCTTTGAGCCGTAACTCGCGTGCTTGAAGGCGTAACTCGTGTATGACGCCTTCAAGCACGCGAGTTCCGCCTAGACGATCGCGGTGACGGCGGCCGCCGCCGAGACCAGCGCGAGCCAGACCGGCGGGACGACGTCCTTGATCCCGTCGCCCGCCCGCACGTGGGAGACCGCCGCCCCGATGAGCAGGGCCACCAGGCCGATCGCCGCCGCGACCCCGAGCGGCCGCCAGAAGAACCCGGCCACCAGGCCCGCCGCTCCCGCGAGTTCGAGCGCGCCGATCCCCTGGATCGCCCGGACCGAGAAGCCGAGCCTCTCGGTCCGGGAGACCAACGCCTGCTGACGCAGGATCTTCGCCACCCCCAGCACGGCGAAGATCGCGGCCAGCAGCACCGACAGCACCACATGAGTTACGGCCATGACGGAACTCCTTGGTGTATAAGGGTTTCAGACCGTGACGCGGCGCATCGTGGCGAATCCGCCGGCACCCGCGACGCAGACCAGCAGGGCGAGCACCCCGGACACACCGCCGACGGTCAGCGTGCTGAAGAACGTGCCGAGCTTCGGCCAGGAATCGGTCCAGCTGAGCAGCAGCACGCCGCCCAGCAGCACCAGGACCTGCGCGGCGCCGAACAGGACGACACCCACCACCGCGGCGCGCCGGTAGATCAGGCCGTACCACATGCCGTAGACGAACATCAGCGTCAGGAACACGAACGACGTGAGCAGGGTCAGGTACCAGGGACCGTCGAGCAGCCAGGGCACCCGGAAGTAGTTGAGGCCGAGCCCCCAGCCGCCGGTCGCGTTCTCGATCGCCTGGAACACGACGATCCCCACCGCGTACAGCGCGGACAGACCGGCGACCAGCAGGATCGTGCCCAAGTAGTACGACCGCCTCGACACGCCCAGCGCGAGCCCGAACGGCAGCGACTTCGTCATGCTCAAGGCGCCGCAGACGAGCATGAACACGTACAGCGTGAACAGGCCGCCGGAGTAGTTCTCGTTCGGTGTTTCGGGGAGCAGCGAGAAGATCGCGAGGTTCACCCCGAAGGCGAAGAACGTGATGCCGACCGGGAGGACGACGTATTGGAGCCGGTCCACCAGGTGGTAGCGCGCGACGTTGAGCAGGGTGTTCATGCGGACGCCTCCTCTGCGGTCTGTCCGTTGGAGGTGTGCACCATCAGCTGCTGCAAGGAAAGCGGCTCGAGCTTCAAGTGCAGGGCCTTCGCCTTCGCCTTCGAAGCGGCGTCGAGCGCGTCGGCGACGGTGACCGAAGCCCGCGAACCGATCTTGCGGCGATGCAGCACCCGGCGCCCGGTGACGAAGTCGTCCACCGCGAGGGCGGGGCCCGAGACCGTGACGGCCGAGCCGCGCAGTTCGTCGGCGGGCGCGTCGAGGACGACGCGGCCCTTGTCGATCATCACCACGTGTTCCAGCAGATCGGCCACTTCGTCGATCAGGTGCGTGGAGAGCAGAATCGTGCGCGGATGGGTCGAATAATCATCGAGCAACCGGTCGTAGAACAGCTGGCGTGCGACGGCGTCGAGGCCCGCGTACGGCTCGTCGAGCAGCGTGAGTTCCGCGCGCGCCGCGAGCCCGATCGTGATGGACAGCGCCGAGCGCATCCCTCGCGAGAGCTTCTTGATCGGGCGCTTCGTCGGCAGATCGAAATCGCGGAGCAGGGTGTCGGCGAGTTCCGCGTCCCAGTTCGGATAGAACCACGACGCGGCCGAAAGCGCGTGCCGCACCTTGAAATCCGGGAACTGCTGGTCTTCGCGGACCAGCACCAGGCGCTTCAGCACCCGCTCGTTCTCGACCGGGCTCTCGCCGAACACACGGACCGAGCCCGCACTGGCGAACTCCTGCGCGGTGACGATGCGCAGGAAAGTGCTCTTGCCCGCGCCGTTGCGGCCCAGCAGGCCGGTGATCTTGCCTTCTTCGATGTCGATCGAGACATCGCCGAGCGCGAGATGGTCGCCGTAGCGCCGGGTCAGGCCGGTGGTCGAAATGGTCGGCGTCATGCGGCGGGTCCTCCGTTCCGGTGTCCGTTCCCGCGGATGAGCGAGATCAGGGTCTCGTCGTCGATGCCGAGGCGCCGCGCTTCGCTGAGCATCGGGTCGAGGTACTGCTCGGCGAACCGTTGCCGCCGATCGGTGAGCAGCTTCTGCCGCGCGCCGGCGGCGACGAACATGCCGATCCCTCGCCGTTTCTCGAGCAGGCCGTCATCGGCGAGCACGTTGATTCCCTTGGCCGCCGTCGCCGGATTGATCCGGTAGAAGGCGGCGAGTTCGTTGGTTGACGGCACGCGTTCCCCCTCGGCCAGGCTTCCCTCGGCGATGTCGTCGGCGATCTGTTCGGCGATCTGCACGAACAGGGGTGTTCCTTCGTCGAGCACGACACCTCCGTTCCCAGTCTTCGTGCACCCGTGCCGGGTGCAGTGGTTCATTACTGGACTAAGTAACCCATGAACCACCCGGTCGGCGCAAGTCGCCTCTGCCGTGCGCACTACTGTGCAATGCGTGGTACCTTCTGTTGCGTAAGACTGGGAGGGACGCGACTGTGGAGATCAGTCAGCTACTTAAGGGCGTGCTGGACCTCGCCGTTCTCGCCGTGCTTCGCGGAGAGGACGGCTACGGCTACGACGTGCTTCGAAGACTTCGCATCGCGGGGTTGCAGGAAGTGGGCGACGCTTCGGTGTACGGGACGCTTCGGCGCCTGTACAAGGCAGGCCTGCTGACGTCCTATGTGGTGCCGAGCGAGGAAGGCCCGCACCGCAAGTACTACAGCCTCAACGAGCCGGGTCGCCAGCGGCTCGAAGAGTCGGGGCAGACCTGGCGGACTTTCGCCACGACGATGAACAGCCTGTTGGGAGAGGCAGCATGAGCACGCAGAATCCGACCGCCGTGCGGGTGTATCTGGCGAGGGTCAGGAGCGCGCTCGCCGACCTGCCCGAGAGCGAAGTCGAGGAAATCCTCGAAGACGTCCGGCCCCACCTCGCCGAGATGGAGGCGGAACTGGGGGACAACCCCAAGGTCGACGCCCTGATCGAGCGGCTGGGCAGCCCCGAAAGCTATGCCGCCGAACTGCGGGCGTCCGGTGGGTACCCGCCGCGTCCGGCCGACGCGGGTGACAAGACCACCGTGCTGAAGGTGAAGACCGGGATCGGTGGGGCGCGGTTCGCGTTCTGGGGCCTGGTGTTCTCGGTCGGGGGCTTCGCGCTGTTCGGCTTCGCCGCCGCGGTGTGGGTCCGGGTGGATCCGTTGCTGGGCCTGCTTTTCGTCGCGCCCGTGCTCGCGATCAGCGTCGCCTACGTGGTCCGGAAGGGAGTCGCCCCGATCGCGGAACTGCCCGAGGTGGTCAAGCTCCGCGAGATCGCGACCTCGTTCCAGAAGGACCGGAACAGCAAGGGGCTGAACTACTTCCGCACGCTCAAACCGGCGTGGTGGGTGCTGTGCGCGGCGGTGCTGGTCGTCTTCGGCCTGCTGCTCGTGCTCCGCGACACCGAAGCCGTGCTTCTCCTGCCGCTGATGCTGCTGGCGGCCGTGGCCGTCGTCTGGGCGGGCCCGAAGCTGAAGGCCGACCGGCGGCTGCTGTGGCTGGCCGTGCCGATCTCGGCGTTCGTCATCGGCAGCATGCTCGGTGGTGCGGGTGCGGCGGTCGACCTGATCGCTAAGCGGTCCTACGGCGGTGGTTCCTACAACGGCTCCTATGGGCCGAGCTACAACGACAGCTACGGGAACCCGCAGCTGACGTACGGCAGCCAGGACGTGGAGAACATCTACGCGTTCGACGCCGAGGGTAAACCGCTGACCGAGATCTACCTCTACGACGAGAACGGCCGCCCGCTCAGCACGACCCGGTACGCCTGCGAGCGGAGCACGGGTGAGAAGCGGAGGATCGGCGACGACAACCGCTATCCGCGTCCGCGTCTCGAACGGGGAGTCCAGGACCACGACGGAAACCTCAACGGCTACAACGGTTACCGCAGCTACTGTCTGGAAAGGACGGACGTGCCGTTCAGCGCGGCGATCCCGAAGATCACCCCGGCGCCGCCTTCCACGACCGCCCAGGCGCCGCCGTCGAACTCCACCCAGCCGACGCGCTAGGTGGCCCGGGTGGAGGCGGACGTCGGGGGCCGCCTCCACCCGATTTCGTGGGTGATTCGGGACGAGTGAGGCGGCACCCTCTCGCTGTCCGCAACGTCGGGTGCAGGGTGCGGTCGCGAAGTGCGGTCGGGCCCACGAACCACCGCGTGCAGAGGACGAAATGCGGATGCGGGGTCGCCCCGAGGGGACGTAACCTCCGGGGCAACGCGTTGACGGAGACGAGTAGCCAAGGACCACGCGAGCCCCAGAGAGCCGCCGGTAGCTGGAAAGGCGGCCTCGCGCCCTTCGGTGAAGACCCTCCCGAGTGCGGGGAGGAACGGCGTCCGCGCCCCATGCCCCGCCGTCCGGCCCTCGTCACGGGCCTTCGAGGCCGCCGCTCCCTGGCGGCGGCGAAAGTGCGGTGGTACCGCGAGTTCCCTTCTCGCCCGCACTCCCAAGGGGTCGCGCACATCCGTACAGGAGTTGTGATGATCTCGCGTGTCCTCGCCGCCGACCTGCCCCGGCACGTCGGCGGCCGTGTCCGCATCGCCGGCTGGGTGCATCGCCGGCGCCGCCTGAAAACCGTCACCTTCCTGGTGATCCGGGACCGTTCCGGACTCGCCCAGGTGGTCCTCGCCGAACCTGGTGGCCCACCCGAAGAAACCGTCGTCGAGGTCGAGGGCCTCGTCACCGCGAATCCGCAGGCGCCGGGCGGGCTCGAACTCACGGAGCCGTCCGTCGGGCTGCTTTCCGAGCCCGCCGAACCACCGCCGTTCGACCTCTACCGGCCGTCGGTTCCTGCGGCGTTGCCGACGGTGCTGGACAACGCCGCCGTCGCACTGCGGCATCCGCGCTTGAAGGAGGTCTTCGAGGTCGCGGCGGCGAGCGTCGCCGGGTTCCGGTCGGTCCTGGACGGGCTGGGGTTCACGGAAATCCATACGCCCAAGATCGTTTCGTCGGCCACGGAATCCGGGGCGAACGTCTTCGGCATCGACTACTTCGGCAGGCGGGCCTTCCTCGCGCAGTCCCCGCAGTTCTCGAAACAAGCACTGGTCGGGGTTTTCGAGCGGGTGTACGAGGTCGGCCCGGTCTTCCGCGCCGAACCGCACAACACCGCGCGACATCTGGCGCAGTACACCAGCCTCGACGCCGAACTGGGTTTCATCGAGGGCCACCACGACGTCATGGCGGTGCTGCGGGAGGCCATCGCCGGGATGGCCGCCGCGGTTCCGCACGCGGAAGTCGTGGTTCCCGAGGAGATTCCGGAGATCCACTTCGCGGAAGCCCAGGGGCTGATCGCTCGGCTGTCGGAAGAGGACCCGCGGGGCGAACCCGACCTAGCGCCCGCGCACGAACGGCTGCTTTCGGAGTGGGCGCTGCGCGAACACGGATCGGAGTTCCTGTTCGTCACCGGCTATCCGATGGCGAAGCGGCCGTTCTACACGCATCCGGACCCGGAGCGGCCCGCGTACTCCAACAGTTTCGACCTGCTCTTCCGTGGGCTGGAACTGGTGACCGGGGGACAGCGACTGCACCGGCACGCGGACTACGTCGTCGCGCTGGCGGAGCGGGGTGAACCCACTGAGCCGTACCGGGACTACCTGGCGGCCTTCGCGCACGGGATGCCGCCGCACGGCGGTTTCGCGCTCGGTCTCGAACGCTGGACGGCCCGGTTGCTCGGGCTGCCCAACGTACGTCAGGCGACGCTCTTCCCGCGCGACCTGCACCGCCTGACCCCGTGAATGCCGCGAGCCGGCACCTCGTGCTGAGGTGCCGGCTCACGTGGGGGTGAAGCTCAGTGGTTGAACGCGCTCCTGGCGGCCAGGTCGGCCAGCAGGGCGCGGCCCTTCTCGGCGTTGCGCGGCTGGGCCAGGACGTCGTAACGCCGGGCGACCAGCTGGCTCTGCGAGATGAACCCGCGCTTGTTCTTGGAAGCCGCGTACCCCAGCGCGCCGAACAGCAGGTTGAACCCGATACCGCCGACGAGGCCGACGAGGATCGGCACCAGGCCGGCGCCCGGGTTCAGCAGGCTCAGCACGAGGCCGAGGAACATACCGAACATCGCGCCCGACAGCGCCGAGCTGGTCAGCACCTTGCTCCAGCCCATCCGTCCGGCGATCCGCTCGACCAGGACCGGCTCGACCCCGACGATGGTGACGTCCGTGATCGGGAAGTCCGTTCCCGCGAGGTGGTCGACGGCACGCTGCGCTTCGGAGTACGACTCGTACGAGCCGATCGGCCACCCACTGGGCATCGTCGGGAGCTGAGCCCGCCCCTGGGGCTCGGTGAACGTGGTCTGCTGCGTGAATGCCTGTGTCATTCCTTCTCACCTCTCTTGATCCGTACAACGTTCCGGGTGTGCGGATCTCCTCCCGTCCGGCGGGATTCACAGCATCTTCTCAGCCGGGCATCGCAGACAATCCGCCCAGGGATCAACTACAGTCCGCAATGGGTAACCAATCAGACCATTGGTCGAGTTGACCGCATTCGGTCGACCCGGTAGGAAGAAGCCGCAAAGGTACCGCTTCGAACCTTTAGGTGAGGCTGATGGCGAACAGGCGCGGCATGCTCACGCTGGATCGGCTCCGGGAACTGGTCGAGGACGGCACCGTCGACACGGTGCTGGTGGCGATCACCGACATGCAGGGCAGGCTGCAGGGCAAACGCTGCGCCGCCGAATACTTCCTCAACGAGGTCGTCGAGCACGCCACCGAAGCGTGCAACTACCTGCTCGCGGTCGACGTGGACATGAACACCGTCGACGGCTACGCGATGTCGTCCTGGGAAACCGGCTACGGCGACTTCGTCATGCGCCCGGACTTCGGCACGATGCGCCTGCTCCCGTGGCAGGAGGGCACCGCGCTCGTCCTCGCCGACCTCGAACGGGTGGAAGGCGGCGCCGTGGCCCCGTCGCCCCGCCAGATCCTGCGCGGTCAGCTCGACCGGCTCGCCGCACGCGGTCTCGCCGCCTACGTCGGGACCGAACTGGAGTTCATCGTCTTCGACGACACCTTCGAGTCGGCATGGGACAAGCGGTACCAGGACCTCCGCCCGGCCAATCAGTACAACGTCGACTACTCGATGCTCGGCACCGCGCGGATCGAGCCGCTGCTGCGCCGTATCCGCAACGACATGGGCGGAGCGGGCCTGTATGTCGAGTCGGCCAAGGGCGAGTGCAACCCCGGCCAGCACGAGATCGCGTTCCGCTACGCCGACGCGCTGACCACCTGCGACAACCACAGCGTCTACAAGACCGGCTCCAAGGAGATCGCCGCGCAGGAGGGCAAGAGCCTCACGTTCATGGCGAAGTACAACGAACGCGAGGGCAACTCGTGCCACATCCACATCAGCCTGCGCTCCGCCGAGGGCGAACCCGTCCTGGCGGGTGACGGCCCCGGCGGGTTCTCGCCGCTGATGGAGCACTTCCTCGCCGGTCAGCTCGCCGGGCTGCGTGAGCTGACCTACTTCTTCGCGCCGAACATCAACTCCTACAAGCGGTTCGTCCCCGGAAGCTTCGCGCCGACGGCCGTCGCGTGGGGCACCGACAACCGCACCTGCGCGCTCCGCGTCGTCGGGCACGGAGACTCGCTGCGCACCGAGAACCGGGTCCCCGGCGGCGACGTCAACCCGTACCTGGCGGTGGCCGCGCTGATCGCGGCCGGGCTGCACGGCATCGAGAACGAACTGGAGCTGGAGCCGGAGTTCCAGGGCAACGCCTACGGTTCCGGCAAGCCGACCGTGCCGACGACCCTGCGGGAAGCCGCGGCGCTGCTGGACGGG
This sequence comes from Amycolatopsis sp. TNS106, assembly GCF_019330265.1. Taxonomy (NCBI): domain Bacteria; kingdom Bacillati; phylum Actinomycetota; class Actinomycetes; order Pseudonocardiales; family Pseudonocardiaceae; genus Amycolatopsis; species Amycolatopsis sp. TNS106. Next base: position 8,413,833 of record NZ_CP024972.1, read on the forward strand.
AGCGAGCTCGCCAGGTCCGCGTTCGGGGACGAGGTCGTCGATCATTACCTGAACGCGGCGAAGGTCGAACTGACCGCGTACGACGCCGCCGTCACCGACTGGGAGAGGATCCGTGGCTTCGAACGGCTCTGAGCCCCTGATCGGGCTCACCTCCTATCTGGAACCCGCGAAGTTCCTCGTCTGGGAGACCGAAGCCGCACTGCTGCACCGGGTCTACGTCGACGGGATCGTCGCGGCGGGCGGCGTCCCGGTCCTGCTGCCGCCGGTGAGCGGGGCGCACGATCGGCTGATGTCCGCCGTGGACGCTCTCGTGCTGGTCGGCGGCGCCGACGTCGACCCGGCGCGCTACGGACAGGAGCAGCACGCGACGACGTACACGAGGCCGAACCGGGACGCCTTCGAGTTCGGCCTGGTGCGGTCCGCTTTGGACACCGGGAAACCGGTGCTGGGCGTGTGCCGCGGGCTCCAGGTGCTCAGCGTCGCGCTGGGCGGCACGCTCACTCAGCACCTGCCGGACACTTTGGACAGTGCGGACCATCAGCCCGCGCCCGGGACCTTCGGCACCACTACGGTGAGGCTTGCCGAGGGCAGCCGCGTCGCGTCGATCCTCGGCGCCGAGACCAAGGTGCCGTGTTACCACCATCAGGCGATCGACCGGCTCGGCGACGGGCTGGTCCCGGTCGGCTGGGCCGCCGACGGGACCATCGAGGCGGCCGAACTGCCCGGCGGCGGGTTCGTCCTCGGCGTCCAGTGGCATCCCGAGCAGAATCCCGACGACATCAGGCTTTTCGAGGCACTCGTAGAAGCAGCGAAGGAGCGCGCATGACCACGTTCGAGGTGATCAACCCCGCCACCGAGGAGGTGGTGCGGTCGGTCGAGCCGACCTCGGCCGAGGAGACCGACGCGGCGATCGCGCGCGCGCACGAGGCGTTCCCCGCCTGGCGCGCGGTGGCCCCGGGCGACCGGGCGAGGCTGCTGCGCCGGTTCGCCGACGCCGTCGACGCCGACATCGAGAACCTCGCCGCTCTGGAGGTCGCCAACGCCGGCCACACGATCGGCAACGCGCGCTGGGAAGCGGGCAATGTCCGCGACGTGCTGACGTACTACTCCGCGTCCCCCGAACGGTTGAGCGGCAAGCAGATCCCGGTGCCCGGCGGCGTGAACATGACCTTCCACGAGCCGCTCGGCGTGGTCGGGGTGATCGTGCCGTGGAACTTCCCGATGCCCATCGCGGGCTGGGGGTTCGCGCCCGCGCTCGCCGCCGGGAACACCGTCGTGCTCAAACCCGCCGAGCTCACGCCGCTGACCGCGATCCGCCTCGGCGAACTCGCCCGTGAGGCGGGGATCCCCGAAGACGTCTTCCAGGTGCTTCCCGGCAAAGGATCCGTGGTGGGACAGCGCTTCGTGGACCACCCGGCGGTGCGGAAGGTGGTGTTCACCGGCTCCACCGAGGTCGGCAGGCAGATCATGGCCGGTTGTGCCGCGCAGGTGAAGCGGGTGACGCTGGAACTCGGCGGCAAGAACGCGAACATCGTCTTCGCCGACGCCGACCTGGAGAAGGCCGCGGCCACCGCGCCGTACGGCGTCTTCGACAACGCCGGGCAGGACTGCTGCGCGCGGTCGCTGATCCTGGTGCAGTCGAGCGTGTACGAGAAGTTCATGGAGCTGCTGGAGCCCGCGGTGAACGGCGTCGTCGTGGGGGATCCGCGGCTGGAGGTGACCGAGATGGGCCCGCTGATCTCGGCGGGGCACCACGCGAAGGTCTCGTCCTATGTGGACGACGCGGCGCCGGTCGCCTTCCGCGGCAACGCGCCCATCGGCCCCGGATACTGGTTCGCGCCGACCGTCGTCACCCCGCCGGACCTGCGGCATCCGCTGGCGTCCGAGGAGATCTTCGGCCCCGTCGTCGCCGTGGTCCCGTTCGACGGCGAGGCGGACGCGATCACCATGGCCAATCAGACGGAGTACGGGCTGTCCGGCTCGATCTGGACCCGCGACGTCGGCCGCGCCTTCCGCGTCGCGCGTGGTGTCGAAGCGGGGAACCTGTCGGTCAACTCGCATTCATCCGTCCGGTACTGGACGCCGTTCGGCGGGTTCAAGCAGTCCGGGCTCGGCCGGGAACTCGGCCCGGACGCGCTCGACGCCTTCACCGAGACCAAGAACGTTTTCATCAGCACGGAGGAATGATGGTTCAGCGTTTCGAGGGCCGCGTCGCGGTCATCACCGGCGGTAGCAGCGGCATCGGCCTCGCCACCGCGCGGCGGCTGGCGAGCGAAGGCGCGAAGGTCGTCATCGGCGACATCTCCGCCGAGGCGGGCAAGGCCGCGGCCGACGAGGTCGGCGGGCTGTTCGTGCAGGCCGACGTCACCGACGCCGAGCAGGTCGAGGCCCTGTTCCAGACCACTGTGGACACCTTCGGCTCGGTCGACGTCGCGTTCAACAACGCGGGCATCTCCCCGCCCGAGGACGACTCGATCCTCACGACGGGCATCGACGCGTGGGAGAAGGTGCAGAAGGTCAACCTGACGTCGGTGTACCTGTGCTGCAAGGCCGTGTTGCCGCATATGCAGCGGCAGGGGAAGGGTTCGATCATCAACACGGCGTCGTTCGTCGCGGTGATGGGCGCGGCGACGTCGCAGATCTCCTACACCGCGTCGAAGGGCGGGGTGCTGGCGATGAGCCGGGAGCTGGGCGTGCAGTTCGCGCGGGAGAACATCCGGGTCAACGCGCTGTGCCCGGGCCCAGTGAACACGCCGCTGCTCAAGGAGCTGTTCGCGAAGGACCCCGAGCGGGCGGCGCGGCGGCTGGTGCACGTGCCGGTCGGGCGGTTCGCGGAGCCGGAGGAGATCGCGGCTGCCGTCGCGTTCCTGGCGAGCGACGACGCCTCGTTCATCACGGCGTCGCAGTTCCTGGTGGACGGCGGTATCTCGGGCGCCTACGTCACCCCGCTCTGACGACGTCACGCATTTAGTCCTCTGAATGCGATGGTCCTCGGCTGCTCTGTCCGTGAAGGCCTCCTTGAGGGACCCAGAGTCCCTCAAGGAGGCCTTCACGGACTCGGGGGCAGGGAGCGGAAGGACGCTTTCCTCTGAATTCGTGCCGTCACTCGTCCCGGTGGCTGGGATGGCGGGCCGCTGACCTGCGCTGTAGTCCTGACAACGCGTAGCCAGCAGCCAGGACCACCCAGGAGGCCCAGCATGACCCGGCAGATGAGCACCGCCATGCGTGACTGCATCGACCTGTGCAACGAGTGCCACGTCCGGTGCGAGGAGATGATGACGCGCTGTATGGAGTTGGGCGGTGCGAAGCTCGGCATGATGATGGTGACCTGCGCGGACATGTCCCGCATGTGCGCCGACATGATGATGCGCTGCTCCGCCATGGTCGCCGACCTCGAGATGATGCGCATGTGCGCGAAGATGTGCGGCCTCGCCTCCCAGATGATGCGGATGTGCGCCGACGAGTGCGCCAAGACCGGTGACGCCGAACTCGCCGACGCCGCCGCCATGATGACGCGCTGTGCCGACCTCTGCGGCACCATCACCGCCGAGATGATGATGGAGAACGCGTAACTCGCGTGCTCGGAGCCGTCACGCGAGTGACGGCTCCGAGCACGCAAGTGACGTGCTCGGCTGGAAGTAGACGCGCGTCGAACACGCCAGGTACGGTGTGCGCACAACTTCAGACAGGGCCGTCGAGCTGGAGCGGGAGAGCCCCCACGAACGTGGTGGGGCACCGAAGGAGCAAACTCCCCGGAATCTCTCAGGTACCCACTACCGCTTCACGCGAGGCCACTCTGGAAAGCAGGCGCGCAAGTGCGTCTCACCCAAGGTGAAAGCCACCCGCAACGGTGGTGAAACTCTCAGGTGCCATGACAGAGGGGGAGTTCCCAGCGCACCGGTCTATCCGGCGCCTGACCCAAGGAGCTCCCTTGACCAGTACGTCCTTCGACGACCGGCACATCGGCCCCTCGGAGTCCGAGCAGGCCAAGATGCTCGCCGAGGTCGGCTACGGCAGTCTCGATGCCCTGGTGCAGGCCGCCGTGCCGTCCGCGATCCGGGTCACCCGCGACCTCGAACTTCCCCCCGCCGCGTCCGAAGAGGACGCCATCGCCGAGCTTCGCGCGCTCGCCGCGCTCAACAAGCCGATGACGCAGATGATCGGCCTCGGCTTCCACGACACGGTCACCCCGGCGGTCATTCGCCGCAACGTGCTGGAGAACCCGGCCTGGTACACGGCGTACACGCCGTATCAGCCGGAGATCTCGCAGGGCCGTCTCGAAGCCCTCCTCAACTTCCAGACCATGGTCTCCGAGCTGGCCGGCCTCGCCACCGCGAACGCTTCCCTGCTCGACGAGTCCACCGCCGTCGCCGAGGCCGTCATGCTGATGCGCCGCGCGTCCAAGGCGAAGTCGAACAAGGTCGTGCTCGACGCCGAGTGCCTGCCGCAGACCATCGCCGTCGTCCGCACCCGCGCCGAGGCCATGGGCGTCGAGGTCGAGGTCCGTGACCTGCTCACGGGCCTGCCGGAGGAGTTCTTCGGTGTCGTCGTCCAGTACCCGGGCGCTTCCGGTGTCCTGCGTGGCGCGGGCTTCTACTCCGCCATCTCCGAGACCGCGAAGGCCGCCGGCGCGCTGTACACCGTCGCCGCCGACCTGCTCGCCCTCACGCTGATCACCGCGCCGGGTGAGTTCGGCGCCGACATCGCCGCCGGTTCCACCCAGCGCTTCGGTGTCCCGCTCGGGTACGGCGGGCCGCACGCCGGGTACATGGCCGTCCGCGCCGGGCTCGAGCGCTCGCTGCCGGGCCGCCTGGTCGGGGTCTCGGTCGACGCCGACGGCAACCCCGCGTACCGCCTCGCCCTGCAGACCCGCGAGCAGCACATTCGCCGCGAGAAGGCGACCTCCAACATCTGCACCGCGCAGGTGCTGCCCGCCGTGCTCGCCGCGATGTACGCGGTCTACCACGGCCCCGACGGCCTCAAGCGCATCGCGACCCGCGTCCACGGACTCGCCGCGGGCCTGGCCGACGCCCTCCGCGCGGCGGGCGTCGAGGTCGTCCACGAGGGCTTCTTCGACACCGTCCTCGCCCGCATGCCCGGGCAGGCCGAAGCGGTCGTCGCGGTCGCACGGGAGAACGGGATCAACCTCGGCCCGGTCGACGCCGACCACGTCCGCGTCGCCGTCGACGAGGTCACCACGCCCGCGATCATCGCCAAGGTGCTCAACGCCTTCGGTATCGACGCTGCCGACACCCAGGCCGCCGAAGCCCGCGCCCTCCCCACCGGCCTCGACCGCGAGAGCGAGTACCTCACGCACGAGGTCTTCCACTCCCACCGCTCCGAGACCGCGATGCTGCGCTACCTGCGCAGCCTGTCCGACCTCGACTACGCGCTCGACCGAGGCATGATCCCGCTCGGCTCCTGCACGATGAAGCTCAACGCCACCACCGAGATGGAGCCGATCAGCTGGCGCGAGTTCGCGGGGATCCACCCGTTCGCGCCCGCCGACCAGGCCGAGGGCTACCACGTCCTCGTCGAGCAGCTGTCCGGCTGGCTGGCCGAGGTCACCGGCTACGACAAGGTGTCGCTGCAGCCGAACGCGGGCAGCCAGGGCGAGCTCGCCGGCCTGCTCGCGATCCGCGCGTACCACCACGCCAACGGCCAGGCCGAACGCGAGGTCTGCCTGATCCCGTCGTCCGCCCACGGCACGAACGCCGCCTCCGCGGTCATGGCCGGGATGCGCGTCGTCGTGGTGAAGTGCACCGCCGAGGGCAACGTCGACCTCGACGACCTGCGCGCCAAGGTCGAGGCCCACCGCGACACGCTGTCCGCGATCATGGTCACGTACCCGTCCACGCACGGCGTGTACGAGCACGGCATCGACGAACTGGCCAAGATCGTCCACGACGCGGGCGGCCAGGTCTACGTCGACGGCGCGAACCTCAACGCGCTGCTGGGTCTCGCCAAGCCGGGTGAGTTCGGCGGCGACGTCTCGCACCTGAACCTGCACAAGACCTTCTGCATCCCGCACGGTGGCGGCGGCCCCGGTGTCGGCCCGGTCGCGGTCCGCGCGCACCTCGCGCCGTACCTGCCCAACCACCCGATGCTGGAGAAGGCCGGTCCCGAAACCGGTGTCGGCCCGATCAGCGCCGCCCCGTACGGCTCGGCGTCGATCCTGCCGATCTCGTGGGCGTACGTCCGCATGATGGGCGCGGGCGGGCTCACCGCCGCGACGCAGGTCGCCGTCCTCGCGGCGAACTACGTGGCCAAGCGCCTCAACCAGCACTACCCGGTGCTCTACACCGGCCAGGACGGTCTGGTCGCGCACGAGTGCATCCTCGACCTGCGCGGGCTCACCAAGGAGACCGGCGTCAGCGTCGACGACGTCGCGAAGCGCCTGATCGACTACGGCTTCCACGCCCCGACCATGTCGTTCCCGGTCGCGGGCACGCTGATGGTCGAGCCGACCGAATCCGAGGACCTCGGCGAGATCGACCGCTTCATCGCGGCGATGATCGCCATCCGCGCGGAGATCGACGCCGTCGCGCAGGGCAAGTGGGCCGCGGACAACAGCCCGCTGCGCAACGCCCCGCACACGGCCGAGACCCTCGTCGGAGAGTGGGACCTGCCCTACGACCGCGAACTGGCGGTGTACCCCGCCGGAGTGAATCGCAAGGCCAAGTACTGGCCTCCGGTGCGCCGCATCGACGGTGCGCGCGGGGACCGTAACCTCGTCTGCTCCTGCCCGCCGCTCAACGCCTACGAGAACTGAGGCACTTGATGTCGAAAGAGACGTCCCTGCACGGAGTCCACAAAGGACTGGGTGCGCTGTTCACCGATTTCGCGGGCTGGTCGATGCCGATCCGCTATTCCAGCGAGCTGGCGGAGCACAAGGCGGTCCGCGAGGCCGCGGGCCTGTTCGACCTCTCCCACATGGCCGAGATCGAGGTGACCGGCCCGCAGGCCGCCGACACCCTCGACTTCGCGCTGGTCGGCAACCTGTCCGGGGTCAAGCCGGGCCGGGCGCGCTACACGATGATCTGCGACGAGAACGGCGGCGTGCTGGACGACCTGGTCGTCTACCGCCTCGCCGACGAGAAGTTCCTGGTCGTGGCCAACGCGGGCAACGCCGACGTGGTCGCGGCGGCGCTGGCCGAGCGGGTCTCCGGCTTCGACGCGGTCGTCGAGAACAAGTCCGAGGACGTCGCGCTGATCGCCGTCCAGGGCCCGAAGGCCGTCGAGATCCTCGGCGCCGTCACCGACGCCGATCTGGGCGCGCTCAAGTACTACGCGAGCGTCCCGGCCGTCGTGAAGGGTCACGACGTCCTGCTCGCCCGCACCGGCTACACCGGCGAGGACGGCTTCGAGCTGTACGTCCCGGCCGGTGAGGCTCCCGCCGTGTGGCGCATCCTGACCGACGCGGGCGAGCCGCACGGCCTGCTCCCGGCCGGTCTCGCCTGCCGCGACACCCTGCGTCTCGAAGCCGGAATGCCGTTGTACGGCAACGAACTCAGCCTCCAGCTGAGCCCGTTCGAGGCCGGTCTCGGCCGCGTGGTCAAGTTCGAGAAGCCGGGCGACTTCGTGGGCAAGGCCGCGCTTGAGGAACTGTCCAAGAAGGACGTCCCCCGCGTGCGCGTCGGGCTCAAGGGCTCCGGCCGCCGCGCCCCGCGCCACGGCTACACCGTCCTGGCGGGCGAGACCGAGATCGGCGAGGTCACCAGCGGTGCCCTTTCGCCGACGCTGGGTTACCCGATCGCCATGGCCTATGTGGACCGGGAGCACTCCGAGCCCGGCACCGAGCTTTCCGTCGACATCCGGGGCCGTATCGAGCCCGTCGAGGTCGTCGCCCTGCCCTTCTACTCCCGCGCCTGAAAGGCCCCCGAACCATCATGAGCATCCCTCAGAACCTGAAGTACACGAAGGAACACGAGTGGCTGAGCGTCGCCGACGGCGTCGCCACCGTGGGCATCACCGCCTTCGCCGCCGAGTCGCTCGGTGACATCGTGTTCGTCCAGCTTCCCTCGGTCGGCGACACCGTCGTCGCGGGCGAGGTGTTCGGCGAGGTCGAGTCGACCAAATCGGTCAGCGAGCTGTACGCACCCGTGGACGGCGAGGTCGTCGAGGTGAACGAGGCCACAACGGACACCCCCGAGCTCATCAACTCGGACCCGTACGCCGAAGGATGGCTCCTGAAGGTGCGTCTGTCCGGTGACGTGCCCGCCCTGCTCGACGCCCAGGCTTACGCCGTCCTGACCCAGGAGAACTGAGATGTTCAACGCTGCCCTGTCCGATGTGGACCCCGAGGTCGCCGCGGCCGTCGCCGCCGAACTCGACCGGCAGCAGTCGACCCTGGAGATGATCGCCTCGGAGAACTTCGCCCCGGTGGGCGTGCTCGAGGCCCAGGGTTCGGTGCTGACCAACAAGTACGCCGAGGGTTATCCCGGCCGCCGCTACTACGGCGGTTGCGAGCACGTCGACGTCATCGAGCAGTTGGCGATCGACCGCGCGAAGGCCCTCTTCGGCGCCGAGCACGCCAACGTCCAGCCGCATTCGGGCGCGCAGGCCAACGCCGCCGCCATGGTCGCGGTGCTCAACCCCGGCGACACCATCCTCGGTCTCGACCTCGCCCACGGCGGGCACCTGACCCACGGGATGAAGATCAACTTTTCCGGCAAGCTGTACAACGTCGTCGCCTACCACGTCGACAAGGAGACGGGGATCGTCGACGTCGAGGAGATCGAGCGCCTCGCCAAGGAGCACAAGCCGAAGCTGATCATCGCGGGCTGGTCGGCGTACCCGCGTCAGCTCGACTTCGCCGAGTTCCGCCGCATCGCCGACGAGGTCGGCGCGAAGGTCATGGTCGACATGGCGCACTTCGCCGGTCTCGTCGCCGCGGGCCTGCACCCGAGCCCGGTGCCGTACGCGGACATCGTCACCACGACCACGCACAAGACGCTCGGCGGCCCGCGCGGCGGCATCATCCTGTGCCGTCAGGAACTCGCCAAGAAGATCAACTCGGCGGTGTTCCCCGGCCAGCAGGGCGGTCCGCTGGAGCACGTCATCGCCGCCAAGGCCGTCGCGCTCAAGATCGCCGCGAGCGAAGAGTTCCGCGAGCGTCAGCAGCGCGTGCTCGAAGGCGCGAAGATCCTGGCCGACCGCCTTTCGCGCACCGACTGCACCGAAGCCGGTGTCCGCGTGCTGACCGGCGGGACCGACGTGCACCTGGTGCTCGTCGATCTGGTCAACTCCACTTTGGACGGTCAGCAGGCCGAGGACCGGCTGCACTCGGTCGGTATCACGGTCAACCGCAACGCCGTCCCGTTCGACCCGCGGCCGCCGATGGTGACCTCCGGCCTGCGGATCGGCACCCCGGCGCTCGCGACCCGCGGCTTCGGCGCCGAGGACTTCGCCGAGGTGGCCGACGTCATCGCCGAGGCGCTGCGGCCGGACTTCGACGAGGCCCTGCGCCAGTCGCTGTCCGCCCGTGTCGAACTCCTGGCCAAGAAGCACCCGCTGTACGCGGACCTCAACCGATGAGCGCGCTCCCCGAGGGGCGCAAACTTCTCCGGCTCGAGGTCCGCAACGCGCAGACCCCGATCGAGAAGAAGCCGTCGTGGATCAAGACCCGCGCGCGGATGGGTCCGGAGTTCACCGAGCTCAAGGGACTGGTCAAGCGCGAAGGCCTCCACACCGTCTGCGAAGAAGCCGGGTGTCCCAACATCTACGAATGCTGGGAAGACCGTGAGGCGACGTTCCTGATCGGTGGGGACCAGTGCACCCGGCGTTGCGACTTCTGCCAGATCGACACGGGCAAGCCGGCGGCGTTGGATCGCACGGAGCCGCGCAAGGTCGCCGAGAGTGTCCAGGCGATGGGTCTGCGCTACTCGACGGTGACCGGTGTCGCGCGTGACGATCTGGAGGACGGCGGCGCGTGGTTGTACGCCGAGACCGTGCGCCAGATCCACGCGTTGAACCCGGGTACGGGTGTCGAGCTGCTGATCCCGGATTTCAACGCGGTTCCGGAGCAGCTGGCCGAGGTGTTCGGTTCGCGGCCGGAGGTGCTGGCGCACAACGTGGAGACGGTGCCGCGGATCTTCAAGCGGATCCGGCCGGGTTTCCGGTACGCGCGGTCGCTGGAGGTCATCACGAAGGCCCGTGAGGCCGGTCTGGTGACGAAGTCGAACCTGATCCTGGGCATGGGCGAGACGCCGGAGGAGGTGGCTCCGGCGATGAAGGACCTGGTCGACGCGGGCTGCGAGATCCTCACGATCACCCAGTACCTGCGGCCGTCGCCTCGTCATCACCCGGTGGACCGGTGGGTCAAGCCCGAAGAGTTCGTCGAGCACTCGAAGGCCGCCGAGGCGATGGGCTTCGCTGGTGTGATGGCCGGGCCGCTCGTACGCTCGTCGTATCGGGCCGGGCGGCTGTTCGCGCAGACGAAGGCTCACCGCGGCGAAGCGCTGTCGGAGAACTTGGCCCATCTCGCCGCCGAAGGGCCCGCGGCCCAAGAAGCCAGCTCACTGCTGGCCAGATAGGAAGGAGGGCAGATCAATGGCGATCAGCGTCTTCGACCTGTTTTCGATCGGCATCGGCCCCTCCAGCTCCCATACGGTGGGCCCGATGCGCGCCGCACTGACCTTTGTGGACGGTCTGGCCGCCGACGGCGACCTGACGGCCACGGCGCGTGTCCAGAGCGAGCTTTTCGGTTCGCTGGGCGCGACCGGGTTCGGGCACGGCAGCGACAAGGCCGTGCTGCTCGGGCTGTCGGGGGAGCGTCCGGAGGAGATCGACACCGACACGGTGCCCGGCAAGATCGCGGAGATCCGCGAATCCTGCCGGTTGAAGGTGCGTGGTGAGCACGAGATCGTGTTCACCGAGGACACTGACCTGACCATGCACCGGCGGAAGTCGTTGCCGGCGCATCCGAACGGGATGATCTTCCGCGCGTTCGACGCCGACGGGAAGGTGCTGCGCGAGCGGACCTACTACTCCGTTGGCGGCGGCTTCGTTGTAAATGGGCACAGTGTGCGAGACGAGTCCGATGTGACCGACACCGTCGTCGTCGAGGACTCGACGAAACTGGAGTTCCCGTTCCGCACCGGTGCGGATCTGCTGGCCCACTGCGAGAACACCGGGCTGCCGATCAGCGAGATCATGCTGCGCAACGAGCTTTCGTGGCGCACGCGCGAGGAGGTCCGCGAGGGCCTGCTGGAGATCTGGCAGGTCATGGTGGAGTGCGTGCGCAACGGGTGCGAGCACGAGGGCGTCCTGCCGGGCGGGCTGAAGGTGCCGCGCCGCGCGAAGGCGTTGCACGAGAAGCTGCTCGCCGAGGACGGCGTCGGCGATCCGCTGTACGCGATGGACTGGGTGAGCCTGTACGCGCTGGCGGTCAACGAGGAGAACGCCGCGGGCGGTCGTGTCGTGACCGCGCCGACCAACGGCGCGGCGGGGATCATCCCGGCCGTTCTGCACTACTACCAGCGGTTCATCCGGGGCTCGTCGGACGACGGCATCGTGACGTTCATGCTCACCGCGGGCGCGATCGGCTCGATCCTCAAGCAGACGGGCTCGATTTCGGGCGCCGAGGTCGGCTGTCAGGGCGAGGTCGGTTCGGCCAGCGCCATGGCCGCCGCCGGGCTCACCGAGGTCCTCGGCGGCTCGCCCGCGCAGGTGGAGAACGCCGCCGAGATCGGCGTCGAGCACCACCTGGGGCTGACCTGCGATCCGGTCGGCGGGCTGGTCCAGATCCCGTGCATCGAGCGCAACGCCGTCGGCGCGTCGAAGGCGATCCACGCCGCGCGGATGGCCATGCGCGGCGACGGTTCGCACGTCGTGACGCTGGACAAGGCGATCAAGACGATGCGCGAGACCGGCGCCGACATGAGCGTGAAGTACAAGGAGACCGCGCGCGGCGGCCTCGCCGTGAACGTCATCGAATGCTGACCCGTCCCGCAATTCGTCACCTCCTTGCGATGGATGCGTGCGCAACCACCGCAACCCGGTGCCGAATTGCGGGCCACCTAAACTCGAAGGGTGGAGTCGAGCACGGTCGCGAACGCGGGTGACGCGCTGTTCCGCCCGGTGCGCGCGGGCAACGCCTTCGAAGAGACCGTCGAAAGGCTGCTCCAGACGATCAAGCTGGGCGTGGTGGGCGCGGGGGAGCGGCTGCCCTCGGAGCGTGAGCTCGCCGAGCGGCTCGGGGTCAGCCGGGTGACGCTGCGCGAGGCCATCCGCGCGCTGTCCGACGCGGGCTACGTCGAGTCTCGGCGTGGGCGGTACGGCGGCACGTTCGTCAACGACGTCCTGCCCGATCCGCCCGCCGCCGAGGGGCGGAAGGTCGACAACGCCGCCCTGGAGGACGCGCTCGGCCTGCGGCACGTCCTGGAGACCGGCGCCGCCGAGATGGCGGCGTCCCGTTCGCTCAGCCCGGCCGACCGGCAGCATCTGACCAGCACGCTCGCCGAGGCGGCCGCGGCCGACGTCGGCGACTACCGGCGCAAGGACTCGCGGCTGCACCTGGCGATCGCCGAGGTCACCGCGTCCGGCTCGCTGACCACGGCGATGGCCGACGCGCGGATGCGGGTCAACCAGCTGCTCGACATGATCCCGCTGCTCGAACCGAATCTGGAGCACTCCAACGCCCAGCACGAGGCCATCGTCGACGCGATCCTCGCCGGAGACGCCGAGGCGGCCCGCAGGGCGATGGCGGAGCACGTCGAAGGGACGGCTTCACTGCTTCGCGCGTTTCTCGCTTGAGGATGACGTCAGCAGGGCGTGCGCGAAGTCGATGGCGTGGGGCGTATCCGGGAAGACCCGTCCCTCGGCGCGAAGCCGGTCTGCGACGCCGAGCTCGTCGAGCACCTTTTCGTGGCCGGGTCTGATCCCCGACACCAGGACTGTGATCCCGCGATGTTCGAGACGTTCGATGGCGTCCCTCAGGACGAGGGCGCCGGTGGCGTCGATGGCCGACACCCGCGACAGCCGAAGGATGACCACCCGCACATCGGCCACCTCGGACAGCTCCAGCAGGAACTGGTGGGCCGCGGCGAAGACCAGCGGGCCGTCGAGCCGGAACGCGACAATGTGCTCGTCCAGCAGCGCCCGTTCCTCGGCCGCGTGATCGGCGTGGTCGAGCGGTACCTCCTCGACGCGGGCCGCCTTCGCGATCGCCCGCAGCGCGAGCGCGCCCGCCATGACGAGGCCGAGGATGACCGCCGTGACCAGGTCCAGGATCAGGGTCGCGGCCGCGGTGAGCACGAGCACCAGCGCGTCACGCCGGGTGGAGCGCAGCAGCGCGCGGACCGAGCCCGCCTCGACCATGCGGACGGCCGTGGCCAGCAGCACCCCGGCGAGTGCCGCGATCGGGATCGTGGCGACCAGCGGTGCGGCCGCGAAGACGATCACCGCCAGCACCATCGCGTGGGTGAACGAGGCCAGCCGGGACTTCGCGCCCGCGCGGACGTTGACCGCGGTGCGCGCGATCGCCGCCGTGGCGGGCACACCGCCGAACAGCGGGGTGACGAGGTTCGCGAGGCCTTGCCCGAAGAGTTCCCGGTCCGGGTCGTGCCTCTCGTTGACGCTCATCGCGTCCGCGACCGTGGCCGAAAGGAGGCTTTCCAGCGCGGCAAGTGCCGCGACCGCGACGGCGGAGGGCGCCAGTGCGCCCAAGGTCGACAGATCCAGGAAGTCCAGCGAAGGGGCGGGAAGGCCGTTGGGCAGGGCGCCGATGCGAGCGACCGGCAGCTGCGCGAAATGACTCACGAGGGTTGCGATGGCCACCGCGACCAGCGAGAACGGGATCGACGGCCGCCACTTCGCGCCGAGCAGCATCAGGGCGGCGACCCCGGCGGCGATCGCGATCGAGGGCCAGGCGGGATGCCCGGCGAAATCGGCCACCGCCTTCGCCGCGACGACGGCCACCTTCTCGCCTTCGGGGGTGGCGACGCCGAGCGCGGCGGGGACCTGCTGCAACGCGATCACGCCTGCTATGCCCAGCGTGAACCCTTCGACCACCGGCGTCGGCACATAGCGCATGTACCGGCCGGCGCGGGCGGCCGCGAGCAGGAGCAGCAGCAAACCGGCGAGCAGGCCCACCGTCAGCACGCCGCCCGCTCCGTGCGTGGCCATGATCGGCACCAGCACCACGGTCATCGCCCCGGTCGGCCCGGACACCTGGAGGTTGGAGCCGCCGAAGACCGCGGCCAGCGCACCGGCGACGATCGCGGTGACGAGCCCGGCTTCGGCTCCGAGCCCGGAGGAGATGCCGAAACCGAGCGCCAGCGGGAGCGCGACGATCGCGACCGTGAGGCCCGCCATGAGATCGTGCCGTGGAGCGCGTTTGAGCGTGCGCAGGTCTTCGCGCCCGGGCAGGAGCGAGCGCAATTCCGAAAGCCTCAGCCCTGCCATGACGTCACTCCGCGTCGCGTAGCTGGGCCAGGAGGGTGTTCTGGTCGGTCAGTAACTCGGTGAGGATGCGCCTGGCGGCCCGCAGGAGCTCGACGACGTCCCCGCCGGCAAGGGCGTACACGACCGTCGACCCCTCTCGCGCCGAGGTGACGATTCCCGACCGGCGCAGGACGGCAAGCTGCTGCGAGAGGTTGGACGGTTCGACCTCGATCTCGGCGAGGAGTTCGCGGACGGCCTTCGGGCCCTCGGCGAGTAGTTCGAGCACACGGATCCGGACCGGGTGACCCAGCATGCGGAAGAACTCCGCTTTGGCCTGGTACAGGGGGACGGGCACCTGGCTACATTATCAAATGAAGAATTCTTCAAGTTGTGAATCGCGCACGATCCGGTGACTTTCCCACAACCTTTTCACTCGTTCGGGCGTCTAACCTGGCGTGGAGAACCCGGATGAGGCAGTCGCACCCGAGTCGGAGACCACGGCCGTTCCCGAACCGAAAGGGAAGAAGCGCAGGTGGCGCAGGATCGCCGCTTGGACGCTCGGCCTGCTGATCGGCATCCCCGTCGTCGCGTTCGGGCTCGCGTACGTCCTGCTCGACGTCCGCAGCCCGCAAGAGGTGCTCGCCGACCTCGACAAGACCGTCGTCCTGCAGAACGCCGACGGTTCCGAACTGCTCAAGGTGGTCCCGCCCGGCGGCGATCGGCTGTTCGTGCCGTACGACGCCGTCCCCGCGAAACTGCGCGACGCGATCGTCGCGACCGAGGACCCGACCTTCTGGGACAACGAGGGTTTCGACCTCACCGGACTCGGCCGCGCGCTGGTGACCGGCGTCGGCGGCGGTTCGGGGATCACCCAGCAGTACATCAAGAAATCCACCGGCAACGAGGACGCCACCCTCACCCGCAAGTTCTCCGAGCTGGTGCTCGCCACGAAGATCACCCAGCAGCAGACCAAGAAGGAGATCTTCGCGAGCTACGTCAACATCATCTCGTTCGGCCGCGGCACCTACGGCCCGGCGTCGGCGATGAACGCCTACTTCGGCCGCAAGCTCGACGACTCGATGACCTGGAGCGAGGCGGCGTTCCTCGCCGGCATGATCCAGTCGCCGTCGGTGCACGACCCGTACGCCTCCAGCCACGAGCACGCGATGAAGCGCTGGTCCTACGTGGTGAACAAGCTGGTCACGCGCGGCTACGTCAGTCAGGCCGAGGCGGTCGCCATGACCTATCCGGAGGACGCGATCCAGGCGCCGTCGGAGACCCGGGCCGGTCGCGTGACCTACGAGCAGTACCACGTCAAACAGCAGGTCCTCGCGGAACTGGAACAGGTCGGCTACCCGCTCGACCGGCTCCGCGGCGGCGCGATGAAGGTCGAGACGACCATCGATCCGCGAGCGCAGGCCGAAGCCGAGAAGACGGTCAAGGAGCGGTTGCGAGGACAGCCGGAGCACTTCCGGGCGTCGCTGGTCGCCGTCGAACCCGGGACCGGCGCCATCCGCGCCTACAACGGCGGTGGCTGGAGCGTGCACGACTACGCCGGCACCCCGTACGGCACCGGCACCGCCTTCCAGCCGTTCATCCTCGCCGCCGGCCTCGAACGGGGCATCGGCGTGGACGAACCGCTCAAGGCGCCCGCGGCGGTCGACTTCCTCGGCGAGACCTTCGAGTTCCAGGACCAATGCGGCGAAGCCGGGAAATGCACGCTGCGCGAGGCGATGGGACGAGGTGCCCGGGGCCCGTTCGTCGACCTGGCGAAGAAGCTCGGCGCGGAAACGGTCCGCGAAGGCGCCCGTGCGGCCGGGATCCCCGAGACCGTCGACGGCGCGGTGACGTTGCGGGAGAAGGACGGTTTCCTGATCGGCCCGGGGATCGCGGTCGGCCGGTATCCCTTGCGCCCCAGCGACATGGCCGGCGCCTACGCGACCTTCGCCGCCGACGGCCTGCGTGCGACCCCGCATCTGGTGTCGAAGATCCGGGACGAGAACGGCGAAATCGTGTGGGAACGGCCGTCGGACAGGACACCCGCGTTCAAGGGCGACGAGGCGCTGAGCCGCCGGATCGCGGGCACGATGAACCAGGTGCTGGCCACCGGCCTGAAGGACCGCCCGGCGGCGCTGAAGACCGGCGACTTCCAGTTCAATGAGACGGACGACAACGCCGGCGGCTGGGCGGTCGGGTACACGCCGCAGCTCGCGACCGCGGTCTGGGTCGGCTCCGACGAGCCGCGCCGGATGCGGGACGCCGCCGGGGAGAAACTGACCGGCAGGACGATCCCGGCCGAGATGTGGCAGCGTTTCATGACCGGCTTCCACCAGGGACTGCCGGTGCGGTGGCCGGACGGCTCCGCCCCGCGCCCCTTGACGACGGCGCCGCGGTGAGGCATCGGTCCAGCTGGTCGTGAGTGGTAAGTCGCGTTCTAACGACACTTACCACTCACGACCCAGCCGGCCGAGCGGTTCCGTCAGGGCTTCACGAGTACGACGGTGAGCCCGTCATAGCCCTTGCTGCCGACCGTCTGGACGGCCGTCGCGTCGACGCGGGGTTCGGCGGCGATCATCTCGTGCAGCCGCCTGATCCCTTGGATGTTGGGGTCTTCGCTGGCGGCGTCGGTCACCGCGCCGCCTCGGACGACGTTGTCGACCACGATCACGCCGCCGGGCCGGACGAGCTCCAGCGACGCCTCGAAGTAGGCCGGGTTGTTGACCTTGTCGGCGTCGATGAACGCCAGATCGATCGGGCCCTCGACCGACGGCAGCAGGTCGAGTGCCTTGCCGACGCGGACGTCGACCAGCCCGCCGAGCCCGGCCGCTTCGATGTTGCCGCGCGCGACCTCGGCGTGCTTCGGGTCGAATTCGAGGGTGACGAGCCTGCCCTCCGGCGGCAGGGCGCGGGCGAGCCAGATCGTGCTGTACCCGCCGAGCGTGCCGATCTCCAGGATGGACCGGGCGCCGATCATCCTCGCCATCAGGTTGAGCAGTTTGCCCTGGTTCGGCGCGACGGCGATCGACGGCAGCCCGGCCTCGTCCGACGCCTGCCGCGTGCCTTCGAGGGCTGGATCGGACGGGATGAGCACCCCGGACAAGTAGTCGTCCACTTCGGACCACAGCTGCTGTGTCATGGCACCTCCGCCGCCAACCTACTCCGGGATGATCACGCGGCGCGGCGCCCGGCCTTCGGGATCACCAGCGGGGTCCCGGTTTCGGGGCACGGCATCACCCGGCAGGGCAGCTCGAAGATCTTCTCGACGTTGGCCGCGGTCACGACCTCTTCGGGTGAGCCGGTCGCCAGGACCTCGCCGCCGCGCATCGCGATCATGTGCGTGGCGTAGCGGGCGGCGTGGTTGAGGTCGTGCAGGACCGCGACCAGTGTCCGGCCCTGTTCCCGGTGCAGTTGCGCGCACAGGTCGAGGATGTCCATCTGGTGCGCGATGTCCAGGTAGGTCGTCGGCTCGTCGAGCAGCAGGAGATCGGTCTCCTGCGCGAGCGCCATCGCCATCCACACGCGCTGCCGCTGGCCGCCCGACAGTTCGTCGACCAGCCGCTCGGCCAGGTCGTCGACCCCGGTGGCGCGCATGGACTCCGCGACCACGGTGGCGTCCTCGCGCGACCACTGGCGCAGCAGGCGCTGGTGCGGGTACCGGCCGCGCGCGACGAGGTCCGCGACGGTGATGCCGTCGGGCGCGATCGAGCTCTGCGGAAGCAGGCCGAGCCGCCGGGCGACCTCTTTGGCGGGGAAGGAGCTGATCACCTGTCCGTCGAGGAACACCGAACCCTGGCGGGGTTTGAGCATCCGCGCGAGCGCGCGCAGCAGCGTCGTCTTGCCGCAGGCGTTCGGGCCGACGATGACGGTGAACGACCGGTCGGGGATGACCACCCCGAGGTCTTCGGCCACGGTCCGGCCGTCGTAGGCGAGCGTGAGCGCGTCCGCGTGCAGGCGGGACGTCGTACTCTGCTCGGTGAGGGTTTCCACGGTCTCCACGCAGGTTAGGCTAACCTAGGAGTCCGCCGTTGTGGTGTTCCGTAGGTCGCAGTCGGCTCACGACGCTCGTCGATGGCATCATCCGCAGTGCACTATCGCAGTGCAATCCCGCGAGCGGTCTCGGTGCGATCGAAGGAACATCATGGAGGATTACCGGATAGTCGCGGACGAGATCTCCGCCGACGTCGAGGCGGGCAGGCTCCGTCCTGGCGACCGGCTGCCCCCGCAGCGGCGGTTCGCCCGCGAACGCGGCATCGCGAACTCGACCGCCGCCAGGGTCTACGGCGAACTCGTCCGGAGAGGTGTCGTGGTCGGCGAGGTCGGCCGGGGCACGTTCGTCCGCGCCGGAAGGCCGCCGCTGGAGACCGCGCTCGCCGAACCGGGTGGCGCGACGGTCGACCTCGAGCTCAACTTCGCCGTCCTCCCGGAACAGTCGGCGCTGGTCGGGAAGGCGCTGGAGCCGTTGCTGCGCGACGACGTCCTGACGGCCTCGCTGCGGCCGGGAAGCGTCTCCGGCTCGAAGCAGGCACGTGACGCCGTCGCCGGGCTGCTCGCGAAGGACGGCTGGACGCCGGAAATCCTCTTCGCCGGAAGCGGGCGCCAGGCCATCGCGGCCGCCATCGCCGCCTTCGTGCCGATGGGGGAGCGCCTGGCCGTCGAAGCCATCACCTATCCCGTGGTCAAGGCGCTCGCCGGACGGCTCGGCGTCCAGTTGGTGCCCGTCGAGACCGACGGCAGGGGTCTCATTCCCGAGGCGCTCGAAGCCGCGTCCGTCCGCGCGCTGTACGTCCAGCCGACGCTGCACAACCCGCTCGGGTCCACAATGGACGATGCGCGGCGCGTCGAGCTGGCGAAAACGGTGCGCCGGATGGACATCCCGGTGATCGAGGACGGTATCTACACCTTCCTCCGGCCCGAGGTCCGCCCGTTCGCGGCGTACGCGCCGGAACGCACGGTGTTCACCGACAGCTTGTCCAAACGGCTCGCCCCGGGGCTGACCACCGGATTCCTCGCCGTCCCCGCGGAACTGAAGGAACGGCTGGCCTCGGCCGTGCGCTCGGGCGGGTGGGTCGCGCCCCGGTTCGCCGTCGAAGCCGCCACCCGGTGGATCACCGACGGGACCCTGGAAACCGTCGAGCGGGCGAAACGGCTCGACGCCGCGGAACGCCAGCGGGTGACGGCGGCGCGGCTGGCCGGGTTCACCCTGCGTGCCGATCCGCGGGCGTACCACTGCTGGTGGGAACTCCCCGAACACTGGCGCGCCGAGACCTTCGTCGCCGCGGCCGCGCGCCGCGGAATCGCGGTCACCCCGGCGGCCGCGTTCGCCGTCGTCCCCGGCCACGCGCCGAACGCGGTCCGCCTCGCCGTCTCGTCACCACCGCTCGAAACTCTCGCGGCCGCTTTGGACGTCCTCGCCGGACTCGCTTCCGGTCGTCCCGAGGACGCCGGCGTCGACTGACCCTGCAATTCGTCATCTGAATGCGGTCCTTGCGTGTGCAAGGACCGCATTCAGATGACGAATTGCGTCAGGGGCGCGGCGCCCACTTGCCGATGAAGCTGCCGCAGGTGACGGTCTGCCCGGTGAGCCGTGAACGCAACGCGTTCTCCAGCCCCAGGTAGTCGAAGATCGGCGCGTCCCCGGCGACCTCGGCGGGCACCGGCCCGCCCTTGGCCAGCACGGGCATGCTCACGGTCTGGAACAGCACCAGGTAGTCGCCTTCGCGGTTGAGCTCGTCGGCCGTCGAGAGCATGCGTTCCGGAGCGTCGGCGACGATCTCCAGCGGCAGCGGCCATTCCAGCGGGAACGGGTTGCGCAGGCCGAAGGCGGGATAGGCGAACGGGTTGTCCGGCAGGACGGCCGTGCGGCCCGCGGGGAATCGCGTGACGCAGTCCTGGATCTGGGAGATGTAGGTGAAGGTGCCCGGGTTGGTCCGGATCCCGCGCATCGACGGCGTCACCTCGCCGAGGTCACCGGTCAGCTTCTCGTGCGCCATGTCTAGGTACGCGGCTTCGTCGTGGTGCGCGACGACGGCCCAGCCCGACGCGAGCACCGCGACCAGGCCCATCGCCGTGGCGCCTGCCAGCCCGATCCGGCGGGACGGCTCCGGCAGCGGCGGCAGCGCGTCCGACAGCAGCAGGATCGCCGTCAGCGCCAGTGTTCCGGTGAACAGCGTCGGAGTGTCGTTCCCCCACGACAGGCTGGTCATGAAGCCGGTCGCGAAGACCAGAGCGCCCATTCTCGGGAAGCGCCGCGTCGTGACCCAGTTCACCAGGAGCGCGACACCGAGGATCCACCAGAGGACGTCCGCCCAGCGCGACGCGCCGGTGAAGTGCCCGTCGACGACGGTGCCGACCACGATCGCCACGCCGGCCAGGAGCAGCAGCCGTGCGAGGACCGCGCCGGCGAAACCCGCGCGGTCGCGGAAGATCCCCAGCAGGGCCAGGAGCACTCCGGCGATCGCGAAGAAGGTCAAGCCCCGCACCGGTGGCCGCACCAGGGACGCGGGATCTTCCAGCCACAGCCCGAGAAGGCGCTGGCCGTATGCGGGAAGGCCACCGGTGAGCTGCTCGGCCATCGCGCCGAGCCCGCCGTCGAGTGCGACGATTCCGATGTAGAACACCAGGAAAGCGCCCAGCGCCAGCAGATCCCAGGCCCGCCGCGCCCACCAGCGGCCGGTGCGGAACGAGCCTTCCCGCAGCGACGGGTGCAGCAGCAGCCAGCACAGCGCGATCAGCGGCACCGGCGCGAAACTCTGCTTGACGAACACCGCGGTGCCCAGCAGCGCCAGGCCGAGCCGCCGCGGCCACGCCTTGCCGTTACGCAGCCCCGAATCCAGTGCCCAGGCGCCGCACGCGGTCAGGAAGATCCCGTCGATCGTGTGCCAGGCCATCAGCGGGAAGGCGTTGAGGTTCAGCAACGCCGCGGCCGCCGTCAGCCCGGTGAGCCCCGGACCCCAGTCACGGACGCGGCGCCGGGTGACCAGTACGGCGAACGCGATGGTCGCCAGGATGATCTCCAGCATGCTGAGCACGCTGGAGACGAAGAACAGCGGCCCCGGCAGCATGAAGTCGACGATGTGCAGGTACGCCGAACCCAGCGGCCGCGCGGAGATGATGTCGGAGTGCGGGACTTCGCCGTGCCGCACCCGCCACGCCTGGGCGAGGATGAATCCCTGGTCCGACGGGTGGAAACCGAAGCGCCCCACCCGGAGTTCGGTGACGACGGCGAGCGCCAGCACCCAGGCCGCGTGCAGGGAAAGGCGCAGCACCGTCCTGGACGGACGTACCGCTGACGTCTCTGCCGCGTCCGGTCCGGTCGACAGCCGGGGACTGGCGACGTCCACACTGCCCCTTCCCGGTCGTCCTGCCTCGGCCCGTGCCCGCCGACCCCCCGGCGTATCGGAAACCGATGGTAGCGGCCGGGGGCGTCCCCCGATCGAGCCCCGGCGGCGGGACGTCAGGGACGACGGCGCCAGACCAGCCGGGTGACCGCGCCCGCCACCGAGGCGAGCGGAGCCTTCCGGGGCAGGCCACGGGATTCCGGCGCGGACTCGGGCATGGCGCGGTAGACGAGATGGGCGAAGAATCGCGCCGTCCTGGGTGCGACGAGCGTCACGAGTTCGGCGGCGGTGCCTTCGGGCAGATTCAGGATCTCGGGCCGTTTCTCCAGTGCCTTCACCACGAGCGCGGCGGCGCGTTCGGGGGAGCTCGACGGCATGCCCCGATAGGAGCCGGTGGGGGCGATCATGTCGGTGCGCACCAGCGGCATCCGGACCGAGGTGAAGGTGACGCCGTCGGAAAGCGTTTCCCGTCCCGCGGTCAGCCCGAACTCCTCCAGCGCGGCCTTCGAGGCCAGGTAAGCGGAAAACCTCGGGGTGTCCGTTTGCAGCCCTTGGGTGGTCACGTTGACGACGTGCCCGAATCCGCGCGCGGTCATCGACGGCAGCAAGCCGAGCGTCAGCCGCACGGGGCCGAAGTAGTTGATCGCCATCGTGCGTTCGAAGTCGTGGAACCGTTCGGTGGACAGCGAAAGCGACCGCCGGATCGACCGGCCCGCGTTGTTGACCAGCATGTCGACGGCGCCGTGCGCGGCGAGCACGTCCTTGACCAGCGCGTCGACGGCACCGCCGTCGGTGAGGTCGCACGGATACGCCGACGCCTTCCCGCCCGCCGCGACGATCTGCTCGCGGACCTGTTCGAGTTCGTCGGCGCGCCTGGCCACGAGGATCACTTCGCCGCCCTTCGCGGCGACGGCCAGCGCGGACGCGCGACCGATGCCCGAGGAGGCCCCGGTGATCAGCACCTTGCGACCGGCGAGGGGTTCCGGCCCCGGACGGCGGCGGCCGCGGTCGAGATCCAGGTGCTCCAGCCAGTACCGGTAGAGCGGACCGGCGTACTCCTTCAACGGCGGCAAGGTGATCCCGCTGCCTTCGAGCGCGGCCGTCGTCGCGCTCGTGTCGAAGTCGACCTCCATGCTCAGATGCGGCAGGACTTCGAGCGGGATGCCGAGTTCGGTCAGCACCGCCGCGCGGGCCGGACGCCCGCCGGGGACGCGATCGAATGCGGCGGCAGCGGATTTCGCCAGCCGGGTTCCGGCGCGCTTCAGCGCTCCGGACGGTCCGGGAGGCAGGACCGCGGAGATCTTCGGCCCGCCCGCGGCCCGCGCGAAGGCGTTGTAGACCTCGTGAAGCGGCTGTGGCCGGGGCGACGCGAGGTGGTACGTGCTGCCGGAGGGCGCGTCGACGTGCATGAGGTGCTCCATCGCTTCGACGACGTAGTCGACCGGAACGATGTTCGTGGCGCCGAGATCCGGGGCGGCCAGCGGGACGCGGCGGGGCAACGCGGCGAGCCGTGAAATGGCCGGGAGGAAGTAGTACGGACCGTCGATCTTGTCCATCTCGCCGGTGCGCGAATCCCCGGCCACGGCGGACGGCCGGTACACGCGGAACGGCGTTTTCCCGTGCTCTCGCACGAGTTTCTCCGCTTCGAACTTCGTCGCGTGGTACGGCGACGCGAAGCTCTGGCCGAGGTCGAAATCGGCTTCGGTGAAACGCCCGGCGTACTGCCCGGCGACCGCGATCGACGAGACGTGGTGGAAGAGCCCGGCCTTCGCGGCGGCCGCGAACTCCAGGACGTTGCGGGTGCCGTCGACGTTGGCCGCGCGGTTCGCCGCTTCGTCCGCGGTGAGGTCGTAGATCGCGCCGAGATGCACGATGTGGTCGAGGGGCGCCAGATGGGCGGGATCGATGCCCAGCAGGGGTTCGGTCAGATCGCCGGTGACGGGAACGAGCTTCTCGTGGCTCGGGAGCTTCCCGCGCGAGGTCTCCCTCACGAGAACATGGACGGCTACGGTCTCAGGTCGCCGTAGTAGGCGCGCGACCAGGCGTTTGCCCAGAAAACCCGTCGCGCCCGTCACGAAGTAGGTGGTCATGGCCGGCTCCTTCCGAACGGAACCGACTCTACCTACTCAGAAGTAGGAACGGTAGTTGTCACTCACTGTGGTCCGGATGTTCGGCCACCGCGACCACGGCGTCGCGGAGCGCGGCGCGCAGGCGCCCCACGTCCAGCGGCCCGAGTACGGCGGCCTCTCCGGGAGGCGCCACGAGCACGATCTTGTCGCTGCTCACGAACACCGTCACGTCCCTGCGCCTGCCCGCGAGATCCCGGCAGCCGACCGACCATTCGTCCCGGGGTGCCAACGTCCTCATCCTCCCGTATCCCATGATCTCCCTTTCTCGTTCGAGGCTGGGACGAGGCGCTTTCGGGGGCGTGACGCCGGTTACGCCACATTCCTACTGATGGGTTAACCGATCCTGCGGATCGTGATCGACTTCCGGTTTCGCTAGGCCGGACGAGAAGGAACCGGAGTAGCGTCCGAGTGAGGACTGCTTGGGAGGTCATCGATGTCCGAACCCAGGAAGATCGTCATCGTCGGAGCCGGCCTCGCCGGAGCGTCGGCGGCCGGGGCGCTGCGAGAACGCGGCTACGCGGGGGAAATCCTGCTGCTCGGCACCGACACGCGTCGTCCGTACGAATTACCGCCCTTGTCCAAAGGGCTGCTGATGGGCAAGACCGATGAACCCGACTGGGTGCACGACGACGGCTTCTACGCGGAGAAGGACATCGCCTTCAAGAGCGGTGCGACCGCGACCAAGGTCGAACTCGGCGCCCGGCTCGTGCACGACGACGCGGGCGGTGAACACCGGTTCGACCGGCTCGTGCTCGCGACCGGCTCGCGGCCGCGTGCGCTGCCGGTGCCCGGCGGGGACCTGCCCGGACTGCGCAGTCTGCGCACCCTCGACGACGCGTTGGCGCTGCGTTCGGCGTTCAAGGACGCCGGACGGGTGGTGATCGTCGGCGCGGGCTGGATCGGCACCGAGGCCGCGGCGGCCGCCAGGGAACACGGCGCCGAGGTGACCGTGGTCGACCAGGTCGGCTCACCGCTGCTCGCGGTACTGGGCGAGCAGGTGTCCGGAGTCTTCAAGGACCTGCACGCCGAGCACGGCGTGAACTGGCGTCTGGGTGAAGGCGTCGCCGGCTTCACCGGCGGTCCCGGCGGGGTGACCGGCGTCCGTCTCCAGAGTGGTGACGAGCTTCCCGCGGACGTCGTGCTGGTGGCCGTCGGCGCCGCGCCTCGGGCCGGCCTCGCGCACGCCGCCGGGCTGGAACTGTCCGACGACGGCGGTGTCTGCGCCGACGCCGGCCTGCGGACGGCGGCACCCGACGTCTACGCCATCGGCGACATCGCCGCGCATTTCCATCCCCGCTACGGAAAACGGGTCCGCGTCGAGCACTGGTCGAACGCGAAGTGGCAGGGCGAGCACGTCGCCGGGAACCTGCTCGGCGAGAACGAGCCGTACCTGCGGAGCCCTTATTTCTTCTCGGACCAGTACGACCTGGGTTGCGAATACCGGGGTCTCGCCGACCCCGAAAGCGACGAACTCGTGGTGCGGGGCGACCTCGCGTCACGCGACTTCACGGCGTTCTGGCTGCGGGACGGCCAGGTGACCGCCGCGATGAACGTCAACCAATGGGACGACGGGGACGCCTTGAAGGCCCTCGTCGAGGGACGCGCCGCGGTGACAGCGGAGCAGTTGAAGACCGCTGAACTCAAGGGACTCGTGAGTGGTTAGGACGGTTAGAACCGTCCTAACCACTCACGAGTACCTACGCCTGCGAGAGCGCCAGGGCTTCCGGTGCCGTTGCCGTGGCAGGCCGCGTCATGGTCCCGAAGGCCAGAAGCGCCAGCACGCCGAAGGCCGCCATCACGATCCCCATCGGGACCGCGGTGCCCGCGCCGCCCAACCCGACCAGCGGCGTCGCCAGCCCGCCGACGACGAACTGCAGCACGCCCAGCAGGGCCGACGCGGAACCGGCGGACCGCGCCTGCTCGGCGAGTGCCAGCGAACTCGCGTTCGGCGCGACCATGCCGATGCTCGACACCAGGATGAACAGCGGGATCAGCAGCCCGATCAGGCCGAGGTCCAGCACCGCCGCGGCCAGGACGCCGAATCCGGCGACCGCCGCGATGACGAGACCGACGGTCAGCAGGGTCCGTTCCGGGAAGCGGCCGACGATACGCCCGTTCAGCTGGCCGACGGCCACGATGCCGATGCCGTTGAGCCCGAACACCAGGCTGTACGCCTGCGGGCTGAGCCCGTAGACACCTTGCAGCGCGAAGGACGAGCCGGAGATGTAGGCGAAGAGGCTCCCGAACATGAGCCCGGAGGCCAGCGCGTAGCCGAGGAAACCCCGGTCGCCGAGAAGGCTCGCGTACTTCCGCAGCACCGAGCCGAACCGCGCGGGCGTACGGCGTTCCTCGGGCAGCGGTTCCGGCAGCAGGAAGAAGACGACGGCGAGCAGGATCGCGCCGAACACGGTCAGGCAGACGAACACACCGCGCCACGAGGTCCAGTTCAGGATCTGGCCGCCGATGATCGGCGCCAGGATCGGGGCGAGCCCGTTGACCAGCATGAGCAGCGAGAAGAACTTCGTCATCGCGGTGCCGGAGTAGAGGTCGCGCACGGTCGCCCTGGCGATGACGATGCCCGCCGCGGCGCCGAAGGCCTGGACGCCTCGTGCGGCGATGAGCAGTTCGGCGGTCGGGGCGACGGCGCACAGGATCGAGCCGACCATGTAGAGCGCGAGGCCGGCGACGAGCGGTTTGCGGCGGCCGATCGCGTCGGACAGCGGTCCGAGGATCAGCTGGCCGAGGGCGAGCCCGATGATGAACGCGCTCAGCGTGAGCTGCACGGTCGCGTCCGCCGCGCGCAGTTCCCCCGCCATCTGCGGCAGCGCGGGCAGGTACATGTCGATGGACAGGGGCCCGAAGGCGGACAGGCCGCCGAGGATCAGGACGAATCGGGCGCGTCCGGTCGTGACGGGCCGCGCGACGGGTTCTTCCACTCGCTCGGGCGCGATGGTCATGCTCGTTCCTTCCCCAGTGATGGTTCCGCGAGGAACAACTTGCTTAGAGTAGGTAACTATTCCCGCTGTGAGTCTCGCCACTCACACTTCGCAAGACTGATCCGATCAATTTTCGATCCAAATGCCAACGCCCCCTAGATCTTGCCGAAGGTCGTCGGGTATACATCGGATGTCTGTTCGTTGCTGGTGGATCCGTTGCTTGTTGGCGGTTCGGCTTGAAGGGAAAATCCGTGCAGCTGTTGCGACTCGGGGAGCCGGGAAGTGAGCGTCCGTTCGTACGTGCCGGGGACGGCACGCTGCGCGATCTCTCGGCGCTGACCGCCGACATCGATGGCGGCTTCTTCGCGAGTGACGGAGTGGCCAGGGTCGCGGCCGCGCTGGCCGCCGGTGAGCTGCCCGAAGCCGGTCCCGAAGCCGCGCGGGCCAGGGTGGGCGCGCCGATCGCGCGGCCCGGCAAGGTCGTCTGCATCGGCCTCAACTACCGGCAGCACGCCGAGGAGTCCGGCGCCGAGGTCCCGGCCGAGCCGGTCGTGTTCATGAAGGCCCCCGACGTCGTCGTGGGCCCGCAGGACGACGTGCTCGTGCCGCGCGGTTCGACCAAGACCGACTGGGAGGTCGAGCTCGGCGTCGTGATCGGCAAGACCGCGCGCTACCTCGAAAGCGCCGAAGAGGCCCTCGGGTACGTCGCCGGCTACACCGTTTCGAACGACGTGTCCGAGCGCGAGTTCCAGCTCGAACGCGGCGGCACCTGGGACAAGGGCAAGTCGTGCGAGAACTTCAACCCGCTCGGCCCGTGGCTGGTCACCGCCGACGAGGTGCCCGACCCGCAGGACCTCGGCCTGCGGTTGTGGGTCAACGGTGAGAAGAAGCAGGACTCGTCGACCAAGGACATGATCTTTTCGGTCGCGGAGATCGTGCACTATGTGAGCCAGTACATGGTGCTGCGCCCCGGCGACCTCATCAACACCGGCACTCCGCAGGGTGTCGCCCTCGGGCAGCCGGACCCCAAGCCGTACCTGCGCGAAGGGGACGTCATCGAGCTGGAAATCGACGGCCTCGGCCGTCAGCGCCAGAACGTCAGGCAGGCGTGATGGCGAAGATCGTGGGCATGGAGGTGCTCGACGTCCGGTTCCCCACCTCGCGGGAGCTCGACGGTTCGGACGCCATGAACCCGGACCCGGACTACTCGGCCGCGTACGTAGTGCTGCACACCGATGGCGGTCCGGACGGCTACGGGCTCGCCTTCACCATCGGACGCGGCAACGACGTCCAGGCCGCGGCGATCCGCGCGCTGGAACCGCACGTCGTCGGCAGGGACGTGCCGACCGACGCCGCCGCACTCGGCGATCTGTCGAGGACACTGGTCGGCGACTCGCAGCTGCGCTGGCTCGGCCCGGAAAAAGGTGTCGCGCATATGGCGATCGGCGCGGTGGTCAACGCCGCCTGGGATCTCGCCGCACGGATCGCCGGGCTCCCGGTCTGGCGTTTCGCCGCCGAGATGTCGCCGGAGGACCTGGTCTCCCTCGTCGACTTCCGCTACCTGACCGACGCGCTCACCGAGCAGGAGGCGCTCGACATCCTCCGCGCCGCCGAACCGGGCCGCGCCGAACGCGTCGCCCGGATCGAGCGTGACGGCTACCGCGCGTACAGCACTTCTCCCGGTTGGCTCGGCTACTCGGACGCGAAACTGGTCCGGCTCGCCGAGCAGGCGGTGGCGGACGGCTTCGAGATGATCAAGCTGAAGGTCGGCGGGAATCTGGAGGACGACGTCCGCCGGATGAAGCTCGCCCGCGAGACCGTCGGCCCGGACATCCGGGTCGCCGTCGACGCGAACCAGCGCTGGGACGTCTCGACCGCGATCACCTGGATGACCGCGCTGGCTCCGTACGACCCGTACTGGATCGAAGAGCCCACCTCGCCGGACGACGTGCTCGGGCACGCCGCGATCGCCAAGGCGCTCGCGCCGATCCGGGTGGCCACCGGCGAGCACGTCCAGAACCGCGTGGTGTTCAAGCAGCTGTTGCAGGCGGGCGCGATCTCGGTGCTGCAGCTGGACGCCGCCAGGGTCGGCGGGTTCACCGAGAACCTGGCGATCCTGTTGCTGGCCGCCAAATTCGGGATCCCGGTGTGCCCGCACGCCGGCGGCGTCGGCCTGTGCGAACTCGTCCGGCACCTGTCGATGTTCGACTTCGTGGCGGTGTCCGGCTCCGACACCGACCGGTCCATCGAATGGGTCGACCATCTCCACGAGCACTTCACCGATCCGGCCGCCGTCGTCGACGGCCGCTACGTCGCCCCGTCCGCGCCGGGTTTCTCGGCCCGGATGCACGACGCGACGCTGCGCCGGTTCACCTTCCCCGACGGTCCGGAATGGACGGAGACAAGCAAGTGAGTGAGTTCGAAGGCCTCGTCGCGGCGGTCACCGGAGGCGCGTCGGGAATCGGCAGGGCCACCGCGGATCTGCTCGCCTCGCGCGGGGCGAAGGTCGCGGTCCTCGACCTGAATCCCGGCGACCTTCCCGGGGGTCTCGCCGGATTCCGCTGCGACGTCGGCTCCGACGAAGAGGTCCGGTCGGCGATCGACGCGGTCGCGGACCGGTTCGGCAGGCTCGACGTCCTGGTCAACAACGCGGGGATCGGCGCGCAGGGTGACGTCACCGCCAACAGCGACGACGAATGGCACCGCGTGCTCGACATCAACGTCGTCGGCATGGTGCGGCTGGCACGGGCGGCGTTGCCGCAGCTGAAGAACTCGCCGTCGGCCGCGATCGTCAACACCTGTTCGATCGCCGCGTGGGCGGGCCTGCCCAACCGCGCGCTGTACTCGGCCAGCAAGGGCGCGGTGCTCTCGCTGACCCTGGCGATGGCGACCGACCATCTCGCCGACGGGATCCGGGTCAACTGCGTCTGCCCGGGAACCGCGGACACCCCGTGGGTCGGCAGGCTGCTCGACGCCGCGGGCGATCCGGAGGCCGAACGGGCCGCGCTCGCCGCCCGTCAGCCCATGGGCAGGCTGGTCACCGCGGACGAGGTCGCGAACGCGGTCGTGTACCTGGCCAGCCCGCTGTCGGCTTCGACCACCGGCACGGCGCTCGCTGTCGACGGAGGTATGTACGGGCTGCGTCCGCGCGGCCCGGTCCACCACCAGTAGTTTCGCTGCCATCAAGGAGGATGCGGTGCGTACGAGGGTGATCAAGGTGGCCGCCGCGGCCACCGTGCTCGGGCTGACCCTGTCGGCGTGTGGGTCCACTAAGAACAACGCTGCCAATGCTCCCCAGGGCGCGGGCGGAGGCGGTAAGGTCGGCGCGACGATCCCGTTGCTGACCTCGCCGTTCTGGCAGGCCTACAACAACTACGTACCGCTGAAGGCGAAGGAACAGGGCGTCGAGGCGCTGCCGACGGTCAACGCGGACAGCGACTCGGCGAAGCAGATCACCGACATCAACACCCTGCTCAACCAGGGCGTCAAGGGCCTGGTCGTGACGCCGCTGGACTCCGCCGCCGTCGTCGCGGGACTCAAGGCGGCGGAGAACAAGGGTGTCCCGGTGGTCGCCGTCGACGTCGCGCCGGAGAGCGGCAAGGTCGCGATGGTGGTGCGCGCGGACAACAAGGCGTACGGCACCAAGGCGTGCGAGGCGATCGGCGCGAAGGTCACCTCGGGCAAGGTCGTGCAGGTCATGGGTGATCTGGCCTCGGTCAACGGCCGCGACCGCTCCGAGGCGTTCCGGCAGTGCATGAAGACGAAGTACCCGGACGTGCAGGTGCTGGAGATCGCCGCCGAGTGGAAGGCGGACAAGGCTTCGTCCGGTTTGGACAGTCTGCTGACCGCGAACCCGGACATCAAGGCCGTGTACATGCAGGCGGGCGGCGTGTACCTGGCGCCGACGCAGCAGGCGCTCAAGCGCAAGAACCTTTACTTCCCGGTCGGCGACCCGAAGCATGTCGTGCTGGTCAGCAACGACGGTATCCCGCAGGAACTCGCCGCGATCCGCGCCGGCGAACTCGACGCCACCGTCTCGCAGCCCGCCGACGACTACGCCAAGTACGGCATGTACTGGATCAAGAAGGCCATGGCGGGGGAGACCTTCAAGGCAGGGCCGACCGACCACGGCAGCACCGTCGTCGAGATCCGCCCCGGCATCCTGGAAGACCAGCTCCCCGCGCCCGTCGTCACCAAGGAGAACGTGGACGACAAGGCCCTGTGGGGGAACAACCTGTGAGCGCGCTGCCCGCCGGATCCGCCGCCGTACCGGTGGTCAGCGCACAGGGCGTCGGCAAACGCTACGGCCCGACCGTGGCGCTGTCCGACGTCAGCCTCACCGTGCACCCCGGCGAGTCGCACGCGCTCGTCGGCCGCAACGGTGCCGGGAAGTCGACCCTCGTCGCCATCCTCACCGGACTGTCCAAAACGGACACCGGCCACGTCGAGTTCGGCGGCGTCCCCGCGCCGCCCCTGTCCAGGCAGGACGACTGGAAACGCGCGGTCGCCTGCGTCTACCAGCACGCGATGGTCGTCCCGCAGCTGACCGTCGCGGAGAACCTGTTCCTGAACCGCCAGTCCGGCAAGGGTTTCGCGATCGGCTGGCAGCGGTTGCGCCGTCAGGCACGGGAACTGCTCGACTCCTGGGACGTGCGGGTCGACGTCGACACCCCGGCCGGGGAGCTTTCCGTCGAGGATCGGCAGTTCGTCGAGATCGCGCGGGCGTTGTCCTACGGTGCCAGGTTCATCGTCCTCGACGAACCGACGGCTCAGCTGGACAGCCAGGCGATCGAACGGCTCTTCGCGCGGATGCGCCAGATGCAGGACAGCGGGGTGACGTTCCTGTTCATCTCCCATCACCTCCACGAGGTGTACGAAGTCTGCCAGGCGGTCACCGTACTGCGCGACGCCGAGCACATCCTGACCGCGCCGGTCTCCGAGGTCGGCCGTGCCGAGCTGATCGACGCGATGACCGGTGAGCAGGGGGGCCTTTCCGTCCGTGACGCCGCCACGCGCGAGGCGTTGGACGAGGACGCCGACGAGGTGCTGACCGTCGACGGGCTCTCCGGTGACGGGTTCGACGACGTGACCTTCCGGATCCACCGCGGCGAGGTGGTCGGGCTCGCGGGCAGCAACGCCAGCGGCAAGCACCAGGTCGCCGAAACCGTGTACGGACTGCGTTCACCGTCCTCCGGCACGGTACGGGTGGACGGGAAACCGCTGAAACCCGGCGACATCCCCGCCGCGATCCGCGCCGGGATCGGCTGTGTGCCGAGGGACCGGCATCACGAGGGGCTGGTGCTGGAGCATTCCATCGCGGACAACGCCACACTGTCCATTTTGGACCGCATGGGGAAGGCGGGCCTGGCGTCACCGGGCGCGCGCTACGGCCGTGCCGCCCAGGCCTTGCAGGACTACGACATCGTCGCGGCCGACGCGGACCAGCCGGTGTCCGACCTTTCCGGTGGCAACCAGCAGAAGGTCGTCCTCGCCCGGGCACTGGCCGGCGATCCGCGCCTGGTGGTGCTGATCAACCCGACCGCGGGCGTGGACGTGAAATCGAAGGAAGCGCTGCTCGCGGTCGTCGACCGGGTGCGCGCGGAGGGCAAGGCGGTGCTGATCGTCAGCGACGAGCTGGACGATCTTCGCCTGAGCGACCGGGTGCTGGTGCTGCGCGCCGGTGCCGTGGTCGCCGAACACCGGGCGGGCTGGTCCGACGGCGACCTGGTGGCCGACATCGAAGGAGTCGAACGGTGACCGAGCTGATGACCGATCCGAAGACTTCGACGCTCGCGGCACCGCCGAAACGCCGGAAGTTCCGCTGGCTGCGCGAACTCGCCCTGGTGCCCGCGCTCATCGTGGTGCTGATCATCGGAGGACTGATCAGTGACACGTTCCTGACCTTCGGCAGCATCGTCGGGATCCTGTCCGCCTCGGCCGCGCTGTCGATGGTGGTGCTGGGCGAGTCGCTCGTGCTGCTGACCGGGAAGTTCGACCTGTCGCTGGAATCCACCATGGGCATGGCGCCCGCGCTGGGCGCGATGCTGGTCATCCCGGTGGCGTCCTCGGGCTTCGGCACCGAGATCCCCGGCTTCGCGGGCATCCTCGCCGTATTGGTGGCCGGGGCCGCGGTCGGGTTCGTGAACGGCTTCCTGATCGTCAAGCTGAAGCTGAACGCCTTCATCGTCACGCTGGCGATGCTGACGGTGCTGCGCGGCACGCAGATCGGGTCCACCCAGGGGAAGACGCTCTTCGATCAGCTGGACGTGTTCACCGCGCTGGCCACGACGACGTTCATCGGGCTGCCGATGTCGGTGTGGCTGGCCGCGGCGCTGTTCACCGTGTTCGGGCTGGGGCTGCGGTATCACCGGATCGGCCGGTCGCTGTACGCCATCGGCGGTAACCGCGAGGCCGCGCGGGCCGCCGGTATCCGCGTCGACCGAATCTCGTGGGGTGTCTTCGTGGTCGCCGGGGTGCTGGCCGCGCTCGGCGGGCTCGCGTACACGGGTTACGTCGGCGCGCTCGGCGCGGATCAGGGTGACGGATTGATCCTTCAGGTGTTCGCGGCTGCGGTGATCGGCGGTGTCTCACTGGACGGTGGGAAGGGCACTCTGGTCGGGGCGCTCACCGGCGTGCTGCTCCTGCAGACGGTCACGAACCTGCTGCAGGTGGCGCAGGTGCCGCCGGAATGGCTGAAGGCGATCTACGGCGTGATCATCCTGGTCGCGTTGATCATCTCCCGCTATGCCGGCGGGAAGGCCCAGACCTAGCAGTCGAGCGCGTGAAGGCCCCCTTCCCTCGGCTCAGCCGAGGGAAGGGGGCCTTCACGGGACGAACGGAGGAGAGAGCGGTGTCAGGAAGCTTCGGCGGCCGAGGTGGGGTCGTCGGCGGTGCCGAGCGCGTTGCGGAGCCACTGCTCCACACCGGCCACGTGCACGGTCGCCCACGAACGCGCGAGTTCGGGCTCGCGGGCCGCGATGGCCTCGTAGATAGCCGTGTGCTGCTCGCGGGTTTTGGCGACGGCGCCCTCTTGGGTGAGCCCGCGCCAGATGCGGGCCCGCGCGGTGGGGCCCGACAGGCTGTCCAGCAGCGAGCACAGCACCGGATTGCCGGAGCCGTCGGCGATCTTGCGGTGGAACTGAAGGTCGTTCGCGACCAGTGCCTCCACCGTCGGCGAGTCGGCCAGTTCGTCGAGCAGGCGGCCTAGTTCCTCGATGTCCTCGTCGCTCATGTGCATCGCGGCCAGCGCCGTCGCCGCCGGTTCGAGGATCCGGCGCACGGCGAGGAAGTCCAGCACGGTGTCGTCGCGGTGGAAGTCCACCACGAACGTCATCGCGTCGAGGAGGAGATTCGGTTCGAGGCTGGTGACGTACGTCCCGTCGCCCTGGCGGACGTCGAGCACGCGGATCAGGCACAACGCCTTCACCGCTTCGCGCAGCGAACTGCGGGACAGACCGAGCCGCTGGGCCAGTTCGGCCTCTTTCGGCAGCCGGTCGCCCGGAGCAAGCTCGCCGGAGATGATCATGTCCTTGATCTTGTCGATCGCGACATCGGTGACCGGCATGTTCCACCGCCCTCCCCGAAGACCTCGGATGTTTGAGTGTCAGTTGACAGAGTGCCATGTTTCGAGTTGAGGAGACGCGGTGACCCACGGTGTCGCACTACAAAGAGTGGCACTCCACACCCGGCTGAAGCCGGGCAAGGAGGCCGAATACGAGTCGGTCCACGCCGTCATCCCGCCTGAGCTGGACGAAGCCCTGCGCGGTGCGGGCGTCCGTTCGTGGCGGATCTGGCGGGACGGGCTCGACCTGTTCCACGTCGTGGAGGTCGAGGACTACGCGAAGATGCGCGCGATCCTGCGCGATCATCCGGCCAACATCCCCTGGCAGGCGCGGATGTCGGAGCTGCTCGACGTCGAAGACGACTACTCGGGCGGCGATTCGGGGCTCGGCCTCGTCTGGGAGCTTCCGTGAAGATCCCCCTGTCCCCGCTGGGGCTCGGCTGCGCGCAGCTGGGCAACCTGTACCACGCCATCACCGACGAGACGGCCGAAGCGACCGTCCGGCAGGCGTGGGACGAAGGCATCCGCTACTTCGACACCGCCCCGCACTACGGCCTCGGGCTCTCGGAACGACGGCTGGGCGCGGCGCTTTCGGCGTATCCCCGCGCGGATTTCGTGGTCTCGACGAAGGTCGGCCGCGTGCTGGAACCCGATCCCGGCGGCGCTTCGCGCACCGACTCGCAGGGGTTCGTCGTTCCCGCCGCGTACGAACGAAGGTGGGACTTCAGCCGCGACGGGATCCTCCGGTCGCTTGAGGACAGTCTGGAGCGGCTGGGGCTCGACCGCGTCGATGTCGTCTACGTGCACGACCCGGACGAACACTTCGAGGACACCGTCGACGGCGCGTTCCCCGCGCTGCTCGAACTGCGTGAGCAGGGTGTCGTCGACGCCATCGGGGCCGGGATGAACCAGGCGCCGATGCTCACCGAGTTCGTCCGCCGGTTCGATCTCGACGTGATCCTGCTGGCGGGCCGGTACACCCTGCTCGACCAGCCCGCGCTCGACGACCTTCTCCCGCTGTGCGGGGAACGCGGCGTGGACGTGGTGGCGGGCGGGGTGTTCAACGCCGGAATCCTCGCCACCGCGTCGCCGGGCACGATGTACGACTACGCCGAGGCCCCGGCCGAGCTGGTGGAACGCGCCCAGCGGATCGCCGATGTCTGCGCGCGGCACGGTGTCGAACTCCCGCAAGCCGCGCTGGCGTTGCCCGCCGCGCATCCGTCGGTGGTTTCCGTCGTCGTCGGCGCGCACGACCGCGGCCAGGTCCGGCTCAACGCGGAACGGTTCCGGCGTCCGGTGCCGCGCGAGTTGTGGACGGACCTGATCCGTGCGGGACTGTTGCGTGAGGACACCGTGCTGCGACAGGAGGAACGGGCGTGATCGACGCGCACCATCATCTTTGGGATCCCTCGCGGCGGGACTACCCGTGGATGGCCGGTACGGCACTGGATCCGATCCGCCGTCCGTACACAGTGGACGACCTTCGCGCGGTGACCAAGGCGGCCGGGGTGAAGGGGACCGTGCTGGTGCAGACGGTCTCGTCGGAAGAGGAGACGCGAGAGTTCCTCGCGGCGGCTCAGGCCGAACCGCTCATCGTGGGCGTCGTCGGCTGGACCGACCTCACCGCGCCCGATGTCACCGAGCGCGTGGCCTCGTTTTCGGGGCCGTTGGTGGGGATCCGGCATCAGGTAGAGGACGAGGCGGACCCGTCGTGGCTGACGCGGCCCGAGGTCCTGCGCGGTCTCGCCGCTCTCGGCAAGGCAGGGCTGGCGTACGACCTGCTGGTGAAGCCACCGCAGCTCCCCGCCGCGCTCGCCGCCGCGAAGGCGTTGCCGGACCAGGTTTTCGTGCTCGACCACGCCGCGAAGCCGCCGATCGCCTCGGGCGAATGGCGGCCGTGGGCGGACGGGGTCGCGGCGTTGGGGGAGCTGGACAACGTGTACTGCAAGCTTTCCGGGCTGGTGACCGAAGCGGACTGGGCGCGGTGGAAGGTCGGGCAGCTGGCGCGCTGGGCCGAGCACGTGCTGGAGTCCTTCGGGGCTTCGCGACTGATGTTCGGCTCGGACTGGCCGGTCTGCGAGCTCGCGGCCGCGTACGAAGTCGTCGTGGACACCGCCTTTTCGCTGACGGGCTCGCTGAGCGACAGTGAACGGCTGGAGTTCTTCGACGGGACGGCGCGGCGGGCCTACCACCTCTCGTGAGTGGCAAGGACGGTCAGAACCGTCCTGACCACTCACGAGACACGACGAAAACCCGGCTGGTAACCGGGAAGGGAGGAAGTGGGCGGCGCGGGGACCGGGCGCCTGAGAGCCACCGATCGACGACCTGCGGCAGGGGGAGAAAAGATCAGAACTCGTCCTGCTTGACCATCGTCCGCAGGCGGGCCAGTGCGCGGTGCTGCGTCACGCGCACGTTGCCGGCGGAGATCCCGAGCGCCTCGGCCGTTTCGGCGGCGGAAAGGCCGACGGCGATGCGGAGGGCGAGGATCTCCTGCTGCACCCGCGGGAGGGTGGAGAGCAGGCGGTTGAGGCGGGCACCGAGGTCCAGGTGCAGGGCGTGTGTTTCGGGTTCGTTGTCGCCGATGGGCCGTTCCGGCAGTTCCGGGACCGGTTCCGACCGGTCGCGCGAGACCGCGCGGTAGGCGTCCGCGACCTTGTTGGCGGCGATGGCGTGCACGAGGTAGAGGAACGAACCGCCGCGATCCTGATAGCCGGGCAGCGCCTTCAGCACCGCCATGCACACTTCCTGCGCGACGTCGTCCGCCGACAGGTAGGACAGGTCACGGCCGCCCATTCTGGCGCGGCAGTAGCGGACCACGACGGGGCCGATCATCCGCAGGAGCGACTGGATCGCGGCGGGATTCCCGTCGCCCGCGTCCTTGACGAGGGGATCGAGGTCCTCCTTCGTCAGCCGTCCGCCCGGTCGAGGCAGGTTCTCCGGAGTCGTGTATCCGGGGACCGCATCGGGGGTGACGGTTCTGGACGCGCTGGAAGTTGCTTGCATGGTCGTCCTCCCCGGCCGACCCTGCGACCGTCGCTGTCGAGGGGTCAACACTCCGTAACGATTGAGGGCGGCAGATGCTCCGTAAGATCAGATTCATCTGCCGCCGTTGCGACGCAGCGTAATCGTAGGCGTCGGTCGGGCGGCAGTAAAGATTTCAACTAGAGATAGCCCATTCGCCGGAGTCGGCTTAATACAACCGAGACTCTGGGCCGGAAAAACGGGCTTCGCCGTCGCTGGACGTGCTCGGCGCTTAGCGTACCGCGATCAGGGCGACCGCCGTCGCTACGACGAGTGCCGATGCTGTGACAGCAAGGAATGCGTTAAGAGGTTTCGGGGTTCCGGGGCGGCGCAGTGCTCGTTCACGGATCGCGCCGGTGGCGACCAGGGTGATCACCATGGCTCCCGCGAACGCGACCGGGACGATCGCCGTCCCCCAGCCTCTCCGGGCCGCGCTGTGCAAGAGCAGGAGTGTGCAGGCAGTAGCCGCGAGCGCGGTCCGGCGCCAGGCCAGCCCGGTTCGTTCCGCTTGCGCTCCGTGATCGCGCGGGCTCACGAAAAGACCACCAGTGCCGCCGCCGTCAGGGTGATCGCGAGGATTCCGGCGGTCAGGAGGATCAGCATCCCGCTTTTCGGCAGCGGCCGTCCCGCGCGCATCGCCGTCTGCACCTGCCGCCAGCGGGGATAAGCGCTCGCCGCGACGACGGCGGCCAGCAGGACGCACAGTCCCGCCAGGGTGGTGCTCAGCGCGCTCGGGTCGGGAACCAGCTGATGGACGGCGACGCCACCGGCCAGCAGTCCCAGCGCCGTCCGGAGCCAGGCGAGGAAGGTCCGTTCGTTGGCGAGCGTGAAGCGGTAGTCGGGTTCGGAGCCGCCGTCGTGCGGGCCGTTGATCTCTGCCACTCGAAGGAGACTAGGCGTTCCGGCGTGCGAAGACCCACCAGCGAAGGACCGCGAAGCGCGCGACGCCACCCGCGACGCTGGCGGCGAGCAGGGCGCCTGTCTGTTCCAGCGCGGTCGGCTCGGAGATCACCGCGTCGAGCGACGCGAGCACGATCGACCCGTACGCGGCATAGAAGGCGAACGTCACCAGATCCTGGAAATGCCGCTTGCCCGCGTTGCTCTTCCGGGTGGCGAAGGTGACCCGGCGATGGAATTCGGTGTTCCCGACGGTCGTGACCGCGAGCGCGACCAGGTTGGCGAACTGGGGGCCGAGGAGCGGCTGCAGGAGAAGGAACAGCACCGCCTGCAGACCGGTGGCGGCGACGCCCGCGACGACGTACCAAGCGGCATGGTTGCCGAGTTCGTGATGCCGCTCCGGCGCGCGCCGGATGATCCGGTGCCCTGGCGCCCACCTGGTGGTGGTCATACCGACGACGCTACTCCTTGTTTCACAAACTTGTGAAGGTAATGAACCACCTGAGAAACTGTGATCCCCGCGACAGCACCGCCGTTTGGCCTGCGGAGACGCCGGGTAAGCCACAGGGACCGGGTCGAGTACAGCACGCCCCGGCCAACGTCCGACCAGGAGGGAGCGGCCGATGAGCGACCGTGAGACCGCGGAGCCGGAAACGTTGGATCCCAGCGAGGCACTAGACGAGGACGAACTCCGCGTCGACCCGCTCGAGGAAGGTGTCGAACCGCCCGAGCACTGGAGCGGGGCAGACCGCTTCGGGACCACGCCCGCGGAGATCCGCGAAGGGGAGTCGCACGCCATGCGGCTCGCCGAAGAGGAGCCGGACGTCGGCGAGAAATGATCTTCACTCAGACGGCGGGCCATGCCGACAGCCCCTAGCGTGGTCGGTCAAGTACAAGACCGCGACGAAGGAAGGGCAGAGATGCTGACAGTCACCGAAGCCGCCGCCGAGGCGATCACCGCACTGACCGGCCAGGAGAACGGCCAGGATGGAGGCCTGCGGTTCGCGATGCATTCCCAGCAGGGGGACAGTCCCCAGCTCGCGGTTTCCGTCGCCCCCGAACCGGAAAGCGGCGACAAGGTCCTCGGCGCCGACGGCGGCCCGAAGGTGTTCTTGGAGCCGGAAGCGGCCGCGTTGCTCGACGACAAGGTCCTCGACGTCCAGCAGGACGAGACCGGCGAAGTCGCCTTCGCCGTACTCCCGCAGGCTCAGCCCCAGCCTGGCAGTTAAGTCCGGGCCCAGGCGCGGACCAGCTCGCCGGCCCGCTCGCGCAGGAGTTCCGCCGCGTGCGCACGCGCGTGGTCGAGCGAAGGCGCGTGGTCGATCAGGGCGGCGCTGCCCACGACACCGAGGCCGGCGAGCTGGCTCTGGTCCAGCTGGATCCGTCCGGCCAGCACCATCAGCGGCACCGCGTGCTCCTGCGCGCGGGCCGCGATACCCGCCGGGGCCTTGCCGTCGAGGCTCTGCTCGTCCAGTGAACCCTCGCCGGTGATGACGAGGTCGGCGTGTTCGATGGCGGCGGCGACCCCGGTGAGCCCGGCGATGAGCTGGAAACCGGATTCGACGCTCGCGCCGAGTCCCGCGATCGCCCCCGCGGCGACCCCGCCGCCCGCGCCCGCTCCGGGAAGATCGGAGACATCGGGAGTTCCGGCGTTCCGCAAGGCCTGCGCCCAGCGGGACAGGGACGCGTCCAGTTGTTCGACCTCGCGAGGGCCCGCGCCTTTCTGCGGGCCGAAGATCGCGGCCGCGCCACGGGGTCCCAGCAACGGGTTCGTCACGTCGGTGGCGACGGCGACCTCGACGGAGCCGAGCCGTTCGCGTACCGGGCCGAGTTCGGCCAGCGCGACGCGGCCCAGTGTGCCGCCGCCGAGCCCCACCGGCGCGCCGAACGCGTCGAAGACCCCGCCGCCCAATGCCGCCAGCATCCCGGCGCCGCCGTCGGTGCTCGCCGTTCCGCCGACGGTCAGCACCAGGCGACGCGCGCCGTTGTCGAGCGCGTGCGCGAGGAGTTCGCCGACGCCCCACGTGTGCGCGGCCAGCGCCACTTCCGGGCTCGGCTCCACGAATTCGATGCCGCACGCGCGGGCCGACTCGATGTAGGCCGTTCCGTCGAGCACCACGTAGCGCGCGTCGACGGTGTCGTCGAGCGGGCCGCGGACCGGGAGTTCCACGAGACGGCCACCCGCCGCGACGAGGACGTCCAGCGTCCCTTCGCCGCCGTCGGCGACCGGGCAGGAGGAGACCTCGGCGTCGGGCAGCGCGTCGCGGACGCCGTGGGCGATCGCCTCCGCGGCCTCGACCGCGGTCAGGCTTCCCTTGAACTTGTCGGGCGCGATGACCACACGAGTCATGGACGAACCTCCGTCAGCGGGTTTCCGCCGGTGAGCACCGACGCGACGTTTTCGGCCGCGAGCACGGCCATGGCGGTACGGGTCTCGACCGTCGCCGATCCCAGATGCGGCGTCAAGACGACGTTTTCGCGGTCCAGCAGGCGCGGTTCGACCTCGGGTTCGGCTTCGAACACGTCGAGGGCCGCTCCGGCGATCTCGCCGGCTTCGAGCGCGTCCGCCAGCGCGGCCTCGTGGACGACGGGGCCGCGGGTGGTGTTGATCAGGTACGCGCCCGGCTTCATCGATTTCAGCGCGTCCGCTCCGACGAGGTGCCGGGTCTCCGGCGTCAGGGGGCAGTGGAGCGATACGACGTCGGAACTCTCCAGCAGTTCGCCGAAGGACACGTACTTCGCACCCAGGGTCTTTTCGACGTCTTCGGCGGCCCGTGACCGTCCTGAGTAGACGATCCGCATGCCGAAACCGAGCGCCCGCCGCGCCACCGCCTGCCCGATCTGGCCGAGTCCGACGATCCCGAGTGTCTTGTCCCGCAGCGAGGATCCGAGCAGGAAACCCAGATGGAACGACCACGGGGTACGCGAGCGGATGAGCCGTTCGCCCTCGCCGAGCCGCCGCGTGACCGCGAGGATCAGCCCGAACGCCAGATCGGCGGTGGCGTCGGTGAGCACACCGGGGGTATTGGTGACGGTGATCCCGCGTTCCGACAGTGCCGTGACGTCGACGTTGTCGTGGCCGACCGCCACGTTCGCCACGACCTTCAGTCCCGGGCCCGCCGCGTCGGCGACCTCGCCGTCGAGCCGGTCGTGCAGCATGCCGACGATCGCGGACGCGCCCCGGACGAACTCGAGCAGTTCGTCCCGCGTCAGCGGCCGGTCGGCGCGCGAAAGTTCCACCTCCCCGGCTTCGGCGAGCACTTTCAGCGCTTCGTCGGGGATCCACCGGGTCACCGCGATCTTCGAGGTCACGTCGTCAGCCTAGTGGGCGACGGTTGGTATCCCAAATGTGGAAATCACCGCCATGAGGGAGGCGCTTCCCCTGCGCGGGGGAGTCGTCACCGCGGGGCGCGGCGGGATGGTGAGGAGTGCGGAAAAGCTCCGCGAGCAGGGAATCCAGGGGTGGAACAGGAAACGATCACGAGAACTCGCGGCCGTCGGTGCCGCGATGGTCCTCGCCGCGACACTCGTCGCGGCCGGCCCGGTGTCCGCCGCGGAAGAGGGCAAGCCGTCCGAACCGAGTCTGGTCGGCAGCGCGAAGATGCTGCGCGAAGACGGCCAGGACGTCCGGTTCGCCTTCGACGCGCACGGTCTCTTCCCGGAGAGCCGGGGGACGTTCCGGGTGAGCCACGCGGGCGAGGGGTTTTCCGCCTACTTCCGAGGCGGGATCGACTGCTTGGTCGTCGGCGGCCCGGTCGCCGTGGTCACCGGCAT
Organism: Amycolatopsis sp. TNS106; assembly: GCF_019330265.1. Taxonomy (NCBI): domain Bacteria; kingdom Bacillati; phylum Actinomycetota; class Actinomycetes; order Pseudonocardiales; family Pseudonocardiaceae; genus Amycolatopsis; species Amycolatopsis sp. TNS106. Next base: position 8,455,873 of record NZ_CP024972.1, read on the forward strand.
CGTCGAGGACACGGACGTCCCCGGCCTCAAGGACCGGCGGGTCGGGATGACGGTGTACGACAACGGCAGGCGCGACCGGGTCGGCTACAGCTGGGGCCCCGATCCCGAGCAGAAGCAGATCGTGCCGCCCTGTCTGGGCACTGCTCCGTTCGAGACCGTCGAGACGGGGGACTACAAGGCCGTCGAGTGGTTCCCGTCCGGCAGTGGGATCGGCTGATCACAAGAGATCGGCCACCTTCTTCGCGGTCTCCTTGGCGGACCCCGGGTTCTGGCCGGTGACGAGGTTGCCGTCGACCACCGCGTAGGAGACGAAGGGCAGCTCGCCGGTACCGCACCTGGCTGCGCGGTCGCGCCGGCTGATCCGGATTCACCGGGTCGAAGCAGTGCCATGATCGGTCTGGCTGTGCTATGTTCATATGCAGAACATGTGTGCGCAATACGAACAACGCGCGAACGAGCACGACGAGCCGGGAGTGGGGATGGCTGAGCTGCTGTCGTTGAAGGAAGCCGTGGCACGGCTGGTGCACGACGGGGACACCGTCGCGCTCGAGGGCTTCACGCACCTCATTCCCGTGGCCGCCGGGCACGAGATCATCCGCCAGCGCCGCACCGGCCTGACGTTGGTCCGCATGACTCCGGACATCGTCTACGACCAGCTCATCGGCGCCGGTTGCGCGAGCAAGCTGATCTTCTCGTGGGGTGGCAACCCCGGAGTCGGCTCGCTGCACCGGTTCCGTGACGCCGTCCAGCATTCCTGGCCGGTGCCACTGGAGATAGAGGAACACAGTCACGCGGGCATGGCGAACCGGTACGTCGCCGGCGCGTCGGGCCTGCCGTTCGCCGTCCTGCGCGGATACACCGGCACCGATCTCGCCGCGCACACCGACACGATCAAACCCATCACCTGCCCGTTCACCGGTGAGCGGCTGGCCGCCGTGCCCGCCCTCAACCCGGACGTCACGATCGTCCACGCCCAGCGCGCGGACCGGTTCGGCAACGTCCAGATCTGGGGTATCACCGGCGTGCAGAAGGAGGCGGTGCTCGCGGCGAAGCGATCCTTGGTCACCGTCGAGGAGATCGTGGCGGAACTGGAGCCCCGGCCGGGCGCGATCGTGCTGCCGTCGTGGGCCGTCACCGCCGTGGCCGAGGTGCCCGGCGGCGCGAGGCCGTCGTACGCGGCGGGGTACTACGAACGGGACAACGACGCCTACCAGGCATGGGACGCGATCGGCCGGGACAGGGAGAGCTTCACCCGCTGGCTCGGCGAGCTGACGGGAGTGAAGGCATGACCGAATACACCGCCGACGAGATGATGAGCGTCGCCGCCGCTCGCGCGCTCGGTGACGGGATGTCCTGTTTCGTGGGCATCGGCCTGCCGAGCACGGCCGCCAACCTGGCCCGCCGGGGCCACGCGCCGAACCTGACGCTCATCTACGAATCCGGTTGCCTCGGGGCCAAACCGAGCAGGCTCCCGTTGTCCATCGGCGACGGCGAACTCGCCGACACCGCGGACGCCGTGGTCAGCGTTCCCGAGGTCTTCAACTACTGGCTCCAGCCGGGCCGGATCGACGTCGGTTTCCTCGGCGCCGCCCAGCTGGACAAGTTCGGCAACATCAACACCACCGTCATCGGCCCGGACTACGCCAATCCCAAGGTGCGTCTCCCCGGGGCGGGCGGTGCCCCGGAGATCGCCGCCTCCTGCCGCGAGGTGTTCGTGGTGCTCCGGCAGAGCACGCGCACGTTCGTCGAGAAGGTCGACTTCGTGACCTCGTTCGGTCACGGCACCGGCAAGGGCGATCGCGAGCGCCTCGGCCTCCCCGGCGCCGGGCCGACGCTGGTGGTCACCGACCTCGGCCTGATGCGGCCCGATCCGGAGACCGCCGAGCTCACGCTGACCGAACTGCACCCCGGGGTCGAGGTCGATCAGGTCGTCGCGGCGACCGGGTGGAAACTGAAGGTGGCAGGCGACCTGGGAACCACCCCGGCGCCGACCGAGGCAGAACTCCGCATCCTCCGAGACCTCACAAGGGCGAGCGCATGACCGACGTCTTCCTGTTCGACGCCATCCGTACCCCGTTCGGCAAGTACGGCGGCGCCCTGTCCGGCGTCCGCCCGGACGACCTCGCCGCCACCGTCCTGCGGGCGCTGGCCGAGCGCAACGACCTCGACCCGGCCACCGTCGACGAGGTCGTGCTCGGCGACGCCAACGGCGCCGGCGAGGACAACCGGAACGTCGCGCGGATGGCGGCGCTGCTCGCGGGCTGGCCCACGACCGTGCCCGGTGCCACGGTCAACCGCCTGTGCGGATCCGGTCTCGACGCCGTCATGCAGGCCAGCAGGTCGGTCCAGGTCGGCGACGCCTCGCTCGCCGTCGCGGGCGGAGTCGAGTCGATGAGCCGTTCGCCGCTGGTCATGCAGAAACCGGAGAAGGCCTTCCCGGCGGGCAACCAGACGCTGTACTCCACCGCGCTGGGCTGGCGGATGGTCAACCCGAAGATGCCCGAGCAATGGACGGTCTCGCTCGGCGAGTCCACCGAGCAGCTCGCCGAGCGCTACGGCATCGGCCGCGACGAGCAGGACGCGTTCGCCGTCCGCAGCCACGTCAACGCCGCCCGCGCCTGGGACGAGGGGTTCTACGACGACCACGTCGTCCCCGTCGAAGGAGTCGAACTCACCCGCGACGAAGGCATCCGGCCGGATTCCAGCCCGGAGAAGCTAGCGAAGCTCAAACCGGTCTTCCGTCCACAAGGGACGGTCACGGCCGCGAACGCGTCGCCGCTGAACGACGGCGCCTCCGCGCTGCTGCTCGGTGACGAGGCGGCGGGCAAGCGGCTCGGCAAGGCGCCGCTCGCCCGGATCGCCGGCCGGGGCGCGGCGGGCGTCGACCCGGACGTCTTCGGCATCGGCCCGGTGCGCGCGGCCGAGATCGCCTTGGAGCGGGCCGGAATCGGCTGGGAAGACCTGGCGGCCGTCGAACTGAACGAGGCCTTCGCCGCGCAGTCGCTGGCCTGCCTGCGGGACTGGTCGAAGCTCGACCCGGAGATCGTCAACGTGAACGGTGGCGCGATCGCGATCGGGCATCCGCTGGGCGCCTCCGGCGGCCGGATCCTCGGCACGCTGGCCCACCACCTGCGCCGCACCGGCGGCCGGTGGGGCCTGGCCGCCATCTGCATCGGCGTCGGCCAGGGGCTGGCCGTCGTCCTCGAAGCCCAGTGACCCGCTGACCCGCGCTGGAGGGAAACCATGTCCGCACCCGCAGAACTGAGGCTCCCGCGCTACCGGCGCGATCCGGAGGGCACGCATCCGCCGCTCGACCACGCCGGCTACCGGTCGACTGCGCTGCGGCACCCGAAAGAGCCGTTGATCGTGCTCCCGCATCTGCTGACCGAGGTCACCGGTCCCGCGCTGGGACCGGGCCGGATCGGCGAATTCGACAACGACCTCACCAAGGGACACGCGGGGGAGCCACAGGGGCAGCGGATCATCGTCACCGGACGGCTGCTCGACGGCGACGGCCGGCCGATCCGCGATTCGCTGGTGGAGATCTGGCAGGCGAACGCGGGCGGCCGGTACCGGCACACCGGCGACCGCTGGCCGTCGCCGCTGGACCCCAACTTCGACGGCGCGGGCCGGACGCTCACCGACTCCGAAGGGCGCTACACCTTCACCACGATCAAACCGGGCGCGTACCCGTGGAAGAACCACGACAACGCCTGGCGGCCGGCGCATATCCACTTCTCGGTGTTCGGCAGCGCGTTCACCCAGCGGCTGGTCACCCAGATGTACTTCCCGGAAGATCCGCTGTTCTCGCAGGACCCGATCTTCAACTCCATCCCGGACGAGAAGGCCCGGCAGCGGATGATCGCCCGCTTCGACCTCGACCGCACGGAAGCCGAGTGGGCGCTGGCCTTCCAGTTCGACATCGTCGTGCGCGGCCGCGAGGCTTCGGTCTTCGAAGACGAGGAGGACGAGCACTGATGCCGGAGACGACGCCTTCCCAGACCGTCGGCCCGTACCTGTCCATCGGCCTGCCCTGGCCGGACGGGCCGGACGTCGTCCCCGCGGACGAGCCCGCCGCGGTCCGGATCCACGGCCGCGTCCTCGACGGCGCGGGCGAGCCCGTCCCGGACGCGATGATCGAGACCTGGCAGGCCGACGCCGACGGCCGGTTCGATCATCCCGACGACCCGCGCGGAGCCGTCGCCGGCGGGTTCCGTGGCTTCGGCCGCTGCCCCACCGATCCGGGTGGCAACTATCAGATCCGGACGATCCTGCCCGGTTCGCTGCCCGGCCCGGCGGGCAGCACGCAGGCCCCGCATATCGACGTCTCGGTGTTCGCCCGCGGACTCCTGCACCGGGTGGTCACCCGGATCTACTTCGAGGACAACGACAACTCCGGGGATCCGGTGCTGGCGTCGGTTCCGGAGGCCCGCCGGGGGACCTTGGTCGCCACCAAGGACGGCGACGGCTACCGGTTCGACATCCGGTTGCAGGGCGAGGGAGAGACGGTGTTCTTCGATGTCTGAGCCGGTGAAGGTGCACAGTTCGGTAAAAGTGCACAGTTCGGTCAAGGTGCACAGCGTCGCGGAAGGGCCGGCGGACGGTCCTGTCGTGGTGTTCAGCGGATCGCTCGGCAGCGATCACCGCATGTGGGAACCGCAGGTGAAACCCTTGGCAGAGCAGGGTTTCCGGGTGATCCGGTACGACAGCCGCGGGCATGGCGCGTCGCCCGTCCCGCCGGGGCCGTACACCCTCGCGGATCTCGGCGGCGACCTGCTCGCGCTGCTCGACGAGCACGGCGCCGAACGTGCCCACGTCGTCGGGCTCTCGCTCGGCGGGATGACCGGGATGTGGCTGGGCGTGAACGCGCCGGACCGGATCGTCAGCCTCGTGTTGTGCTGCACGTCCGCGAAGCTCGGGCCGCCGAGCATGTGGGCGGACAGGGCCAAGACGGTCCGGGAGAAGGGCACCGCCGCGGTCGCCGAGGCCGGGGTCGGCCGCTGGCTGACCGCCGGTCACGCGGCCGCCCACCCCGAGCGGGCCGGATACCTGCGCGAGATGATCGCGAGCGTCCCCGCCGAGGGCTACGCGTCGTCCTGCCAGGCCATCGAAAGGATGGACCTCGTCGGCGATCTGCCCAAGATCGCGGCGCGGACCCTGGTGATCGCGGGCGCCGAGGACCCGGCCACCCCGGTCGAGCACGCCGAGGTGATCGCGGGCGGTATCCCGGACGCGCGGCTCGAAGTGGTCGAAGGCGCCGCGCATCTGGGCAGCTTCGAACAGCCCGAGCGGTTCACCGCGTTGATCCTCGAACACCTGGAGGCCGTCCGATGACCGACGACACCTACGAGACCGGCATGAAGGTGCGCCGTGAGGTCCTCGGGGACGCGCACGTCGATCGGGCGGTCGCCCGCACCACCGAGTTCAGCCGCCCGTTCCAGGACTACATCACCCGGGGCGCCTGGGGATCGGTCTGGTCGCGTGACGGGCTCGACCGCAAGACCCGCAGCTGCGTCACCCTGGCTGCGCTCACCGCGTTGCACGCCCACGACGAGCTCGCGATGCACGTCCGCGCCGCCGTCCACAATGGACTCACTGCGCAGGAGATCTCCGAGGTTCTGCTGCACACGGCCGTCTACACGGGTGCCCCGGCGGCCAACACGGCGTTCGCCGTCGCGCAGCGGGTACTGGCCGAACTCGGTGAGCCTGCCGCCCAGGAAAAGGGAGGCCGTTAGGGTTCTCATATGGACGAAGGCGAGGTGACCGAGCGCGGGGCGCATCATGTCCAGTCGCTGGAGCGCGGGCTGGCCGTGATCAAGGCGTTCAACGCGGACGCGGCGGAACTCACCCTGAGCGACGTCGCCCGCTCGACCGGGCTGACCAGGGCGGCCGCCCGCCGGTTCCTGCTCACCCTCGTCGACCTGGGGTACGTGCGCACGGACGGCAAATACTTCTCGCTCACCGCGCGGGTCCTCGAACTGGGCTACTCGTACCTGTCGAGCCTGTCGCTGCCTGAGGTCGCCCAGCCGCATCTGGAGCGGCTCTCCGCCGAGGTGCACGAGTCGAGTTCGGTCTCTGTGCTCGAAGGCAGGGACATCGTCTACGTCGCGCGCGTGGCCGTTTCGCGGATCATGACCGTCAGCATCAACGTCGGCACCCGCTTCCCGGCGCACGCGACGTCGATGGGGCATGTCCTGCTGGCCGGTCTCGATGACTCCGACCTGCGGGACTACCTCGCCGAAGCGCCGCTCGACAAGCTCACCGCGCGGACCAAGAGCCGGCCGGAGCAACTGCTCGCGGAACTGGTCAGGGTCTACGAGCAGGGCTACGCGATGGTTGACCAGGAACTCGAAGAGGGCCTCCGCTCGATCGCCGCGCCGATCCACGACCGGCGGGGCAGGGTCGTGGCCGCGGTCAACCTCTCCACCCACGCCAGCCGCACCACGCGCGAGTCGGTCGAGCAGGAACTGCTGCCGCCCCTGCTCGCGGCGGCGCGCGCCATCGAAACCGATCTCGCCTCGGCGCCGCCCACCAAAGCGCGGCATGGCTGAGGTCGCCGGGCTGTTGCTCGCGGCCGGAGCCGGCCGCCGGTTCGGCGGGCCGAAGGCGCTGGCCGTCCTCGACGGCGAGCCGTTCGTCGTGCGGGCTTCACGGGTACTCGCCGACGCGGGCTGCGCGCCGGTCCGGGTGGTGCTGGGTGCGTCGGCCGCGGAAGTCCGCACGCTCCTGCCCGATCCCGATGCCGCGGTCGTCGCCGAAGACTGGCAGTCCGGCATGGGCGCGTCCTTGCGCGCGGGCCTGCGGGCACTCACCGGAACCGATGCCGAAGCCGCCGTCGTGCATCTCGTGGATCTGCCCGGCGTCGGCGCCGAAGTGGTCCGCCGGGTCGTCGCCGGGGCAGATGAGAGCACCGTCGCGCGTGCCACCTACAAAGGTGTTCCCGGCCACCCCGTCGTACTCGGCCGCCGATGGTGGCCGGAGATAGTGGCGGGCGCGTCCGGCGACAAGGGCGCCCGAGACTGGCTCAAGGGCCGCCAGGACCTGCGGTTCGTCGAATGCGGTGACCTCGGTACCGGGAACGACGTGGACCGCCGCGAGGATCTTCCGGGCTGATCTCCGGCTCACCGAGGCCTACGATCGGCAGGTGACCGTCGAATCGCCCGAGAAACTGGCCGAAGCCCTCGAAACGGTCGGCTACCTCGCCGATGACGGCATCGCCACGGCCGGGTTCCTCGCCGTGGCGCTCGGCCGTCCGCTGTTCTGCGAGGGCGAACCGGGCACCGGCAAGACCTCGCTCGCCCTGGGGCTGGCCGAAGCGCTCGGCATGCCGCTCATCCGGCTCCAGTGTCACGAGGGGATCGACGCGGCGCAGGCACTGTACGAATGGGACTTCCCCCGCCAGTTGCTGCATTTGCGGGCGCTGGAAGCCGCGGGTGACGGCGGCCTCGACGTCGAGGCCGCCGAACAGTCCCTCTACACCGAACGTTTCCTGCTCTCCCGGCCGCTGCTGAAAGCGTTGCAGACCGCTCCGTGTGTCCTGCTGGTCGACGAGATCGACCGGGCCGACGACGAGTTCGAAGCCTTCCTGCTGCAACTGCTCGACGAGAACGCGGTGACGATCCCCGAGTTCGGCGAGGTGCGCGCCGGCCATCCGCCGCTCGTGGTGCTCACCTCCAACCGGACGCGGGAGGTGCACGACGCGCTCAAACGCCGCTGTCTCTATCACTGGCTCGAACATCCGGACCTCGGCCGCGAGATCGAGATCCTGCGCCGCAAGATCCCGGACCTTGGCGAGGCGCTCGCGACACAGGTCGCGACGGCGGTCCAGCGGCTTCGCGCGATGGAGTTGCTGAAACCGCCCGGGGTGGCGGAATCCCTCGATTGGGCTCAGGCGCTCCTCGCGCTCGGAATGTCCGAACTGGATGCCGCGACCGCCGCCCGGACCCTCGGTTCGGTGCTCAAGTACAGCGAAGACCTGGACAGGGTCCGGGCCAAGCTGGACAAACTGCTCGCCTGAGTTCAGCGGTGCAGCAGGGACGCGTCGAGCAGGGCGTGCGGTACTGCATGACGATGCCCGCCATGGCAAAATGAGCAAGCGGAACGTTGCTCCGCTAACGATACGGAGCAGTGTCCCGCTTGGCAGCCCCGGCGGCAGAGGAGTGGTGTGATGAGGGAAGAGGGCACCAAGGCCAAACGCGCGGACGCCCGCCGCAACGAGAAGACCTTGCTCGACGCCGCCGCCGCGGTCTTCGTCACCTCGGGCGTCGAGGCGCCGGTCCGCGACATCGCGGCCAAGGCGGGCGTCGGGATGGGCACGATCTACCGGCATTTTCCGACCAGGGCCGACCTCATCGTCGCCGTCTACCGGCATCAGGTCGACGCGTGCGCCGAAGCCGGGCCGGAACTGCTGGCGTCCAGCGATTCCCCGTATGAGGCGCTGCGACGCTGGATCGATCTCTTCGTCGATTTCCTGGTCACCAAACACGGTCTGGCGGCGGTGCTGCAATCCGACAACGCCGGGTTCGAGACGCTGCACACCTACTTCCTCGACACCCTTCTGCCGGTGTGCGCACGGCTTCTCGACGCGGCGGCCGAGGCGGGCGAGATCCGCTCCGATCTGCAGGCGCTCGAAGTCATGCGCGGTGTCGGGAACCTCTGCATCGGCGCCGAAAGCGATCCGCGCTACAACGCGCGCAAAATGGTCGGGGTCCTCATCGCCGGACTTCTCAAGAGGTAAGGCAAAGGCCGGTGTGCAGGGGACTCTCGCCGCGCCGGCGTCGCGAAAGCCACTTTCGGGACATCAGACGTCGCGAAAATGGCTTTCGCGACACGCCTCGTCCATGAGGCGGCCGCTCGACAGGACCTAGGTCCTCTTCAAGGCCGAATACATGGCGGTGGCCCCCTTCCGCGCGCTACAACTCGGTCATGGAACGTACACAGTGTTGTGTGGTGGGGGGCGGTCCGGCGGGGATGGTGCTCGGACTCCTGTTGGCGCGAGCCGGGGTCGAGGTCACCGTTCTCGAGAAACACAAGGATTTCTTCCGCGATTTCCGCGGTGACACCGTGCACCCGCCGACGCTGATGTTGCTCGACGAACTCGGGCTCGGTGACCGCTTCGCGGAATTGCCGGCGCGACGGCTGGAGAAGATGCGGATGATGATCGGCGACGCGAGCATCGTCGCCGCCGATTTCAGCCGTATTCCCGGGCCGCACAAATACATCGCGATGGTCCCGCAATGGGATTTCCTGAACCTGCTCGCCGAAGCCGCGGCCGAGGAACCCACCTTCACCCTGCGCATGGGGGCCGAGGTGCTCGGCCTGCGCGACGGTGGCGGTGTGCGCTATCGCGATTCCGGCGGAGAGGAGCGGGAACTGGCCGCGCCGCTCGTGGTCGGTTGTGACGGCCGGGACTCGCTGATCCGCGCCGAGGCGGGACTCGTGCCGAAGGAGTACGAGGTGCCGATGGACGTCTGGTGGGTACGGGTGCCGAAACTCGAAGACACCGGCAAGGAGGCGCAGGTGTTCGGCCGGTTCGAGGGCGGGCTCGCCGGTATGACCATGGACCGCGGCGACTACTTCCAGACCTCGTACCTGATCCGGAAGGGGCAGGACGCCGCGCAGCGCGCCGAAGGGATCGAGAAGTTCCGGGAACGGATCGGCGCCTGTTCGGCTGGAAAGACGAGCAGGTGAACGAGATCCGGGACTGGGGCGACGTCAAACTGCTGAAGGTCCGGATGTCCAAGCTCCCGCGCTGGTACTCCGGCCGGGTGCTCTGCATCGGCGATGCCGCGCACGCGATGTCACCGGCCGGCGGTATGGGAGTCAACATCGCGGTGCAGGACGCGGTGGCGGCCGCGCGGATCCTCGCCGCCCCGCTGCTGCGCGGGACGCCGGCCGCACGGGACCTCGCCCGCGTGCAGCGGCGGCGGTCCGTGCCCGTCGCGCTCGCCCGGAAACAGCAGCTGGAGGAGCACAGGATACTCGTCGAGCCCGCTCTCGACGGGACGTTGAACGAGCGGACCGTGCCGCTGCTCTTCCGGCTCTCGGACCGGTTCCCGCAGCTCACCGCACTCGCCGCTTTCTTGGGCGGCATCGGTCCCCTGCGCGAGAAAACCCCGGCCTTCGCCCGCCGCTGACTCCCGCGTTTCGCGCAGGTACCGCATCCGGATGACGAAACGCGCGCACAATGGAGGAGTGAGCGATCCACTGGCGGGCTTTGTCGGCTTCGCGCAGGCCTTGCGCGAAGCCGGTTTGCCGTGCGACGCGCACCGAGTGCGGGCGTACCTCGAAGCCGTCGGCGAGATCGATCTCGCCGATCCGGACCAGCTGTACTGGGCCGGACGGTTGACGCTGTGCGCGGATCCCGACGACCTTCCGCGCTACGACGCCGCGTTCGACGGCTGGTTCACCGAAAAGGAAACCGGGTCACGGCGGCGCGGCCGGGAAGCGACCCCGAAGCGCGCCAGGATCGCCACGCTCGCGCAGGCGGGCCAAGGCGAGTCCGGCGCGGATCCCGACGAACTCCGCGTGGCGGCAAGCGAGGAAGAAATCCTGCGGCACCGCGATCTCGCCGAGCTGAGTGTCGCCGAACGCGCTCACCTGCGGGAACTGCTCGCGAAACTGCGCCCGGCGCTCCCGCCACGGTCGTCTTCGCGCCGTCGCGCGGCCCGGCGCGGCACGCTCGATCCGTCGCGCACGCTCCGCGCGATGCTGGCCGGGGGCGGCGAGCCCGTGCGGCTGGCGTACCGGCGGAAGGGTGTCAAACCGCGCCGCGTCGTCCTCCTGATCGACGTCTCCGGCTCGATGGGGCCGTACGCAGACTCCCTGTTGCGGTTCGCGCACGTCGTGGCGCGGCACGCCCCGGGCCGGGTCGAGGTGTTCACCTTGGGCACCCGGCTCACCAGGGTCTCCCGTCAGCTCCGGCTGCGCGATCCCGAACACGCGATGCTCGCCGCGGCCGCCGCGGTCCCCGACTTCGCGGGCGGGACGAGGCTCGGCGAGACCCTGCGGGCGTTCCTCGACCGGTGGGGACAACGAGGTGTGGCCAGGCGGTCCGTGGTCACCGTGTTCTCCGACGGCTGGGAACGGGGCGACCCCGGCCTGCTCGGCGAGCAGCTCGCCAGGCTGCGGCGGCTCGCACACGTCGTATTCTGGGTGAATCCGCACGCGGGGCGGGCGGGTTACGCTCCCGTGCAGTCCGGCATCGTGGCCGCGCTCCCGTACCTCGATCGGCTGCTCGCCGGGCACAGCTTGGCCACATTGGAACGACTGCTGGTGGAGATCGCCGATGCGTGACGTACTGGACGAACTGCACCGCCGCTGGGCGGCAGGCGAGACGGTGGGAGTCGGCACCGTGGTGGCGACGTTCTCGTCGGCGCCGCGGAGCCCGGGAGCGGCGATGCTCGTCGCCCCGGACGGCACGGTCACCGGCAGCGTCTCCGGTGGCTGCGTCGAGGGCGCCGTCTACGAGCTCGCCCAGCAGGTGGTCGCCGAACGCGCGCCCGTGCTGCAGCGTTACGGCGTCAGCGACGACGACGCGTTCGCGGTCGGGCTGACCTGCGGCGGGATCATCGACATCTACGTCCAGCACCTCGACCGCGACTCGATGCCCGAGCTCGGCGACGTCGTCGAATCGGTCCACAATGGACAGCCGGTCGCCGTGGTCACGGTGATCGAGCACGAGCGGGACGGCCTGGTCGGCGAGCATCTGATCGTCTGGCCGGATCGCGTCGCGGGGTCGCTCGGCTCGTCGCGGATGGACGACGCCGTCGTCGACGACGCGCGTGGCATGCTCGCGGGCGGCCGCACGGGCACCTTGCACTACGGCCCGGACGGGCAGCGCCGCGGCGAGGGGATGACGGTCTTCGTCAACTCCTTCGAACCGCCCGCGCGCCTGCTGGTCTTCGGCGCGATCGACTTCGCCGCCGCGATGGCGAAGATGGGCGCGTACCTCGGCTACCAGGTCACGGTCTGCGACGCGCGGCCCGTGTTCGCGACGAAGAGCCGGTTCCCGGACGCCGACGAGGTCGTCGTCGACTGGCCGCATCGCTATCTCAAGGCCGAAGCCGAAGCGGGCCGGGTCGACGGCCGGACCGCGATCGCCGTGCTCACCCACGACCCGAAGTTCGACGTGCCGCTGCTGGAGGTCGCTTTGCGGCTCGACGTCGGCTACGTCGGGGCGATGGGCTCACGCAAGACGCACGACGACCGGTTCGCGCGGCTGCGTGAAGCCGGGGTCACCGAGGCGGAACTCGAACGGCTGTCCTCGCCGATCGGTCTCGACCTCGGCGCGCGGACCCCCGAGGAGACCGCGGTGTCGATCGCGGCGGAGATCATCGCGCTGCGGTGGAGTGGTTCGGGATCGCGGCTCGCCGAACTCAGCGGCCGGATCCACGGCTGACGCCGGGTACCGGGACCGCCTGGCTCGACTTGATCACCTCGAAGGCGGGCAGGGTTTCGAATCGTTTGACGTGCTTGTCGAAGAGCCGTCTCGACAGGTGCCGGTTCGCCTTGAGGTCCGGGGTGAGCAGGACGACGACGTAATCCCAGTGCCCGACGATGCTGTAGCAGTGCTGGACACGGTGCTCGGCCAGCATGCGCTCGCGGAAGCCCGTGTGGTGCTTTTCGTCGTCGTCGATCAGCGCGACCAGGATGACCGACGTCATCCCCGCGCCGAGCGTCTCCGGATCGAGCACGGCGACCTCGGCGCGGATCACGCCCGCGGCGCGCAGCCGGGTCAGCCTTCGCTGGACCGCGCTGGGCGAGAGGCCGATGGCGTCGCCCAGTTCGTGCAGGGGGCGGGCGGCGTCGGCCTGGACGAGGTCGAGCAGCCGATGGTCGATCTCGTCGAGAGTCACGCAAGATTTTTGCACGCGGGCGGGAAAATTTACAATCGCCATGATCGGCTCCCGTCTTAGCTTGGGCGTCATGACCGACATGGACCTGAATCCGGACAACGTCGCCGAGGCGGCGAAGGTGATCGATCCCGTTTTCCTGGACTCCCCGCAGTACTCCGACGAACAGCTGAACGACCGGCTCGGGCGGCACGTGCTGGTGAAGATCGAGACACTGAATCCGTTGCGCAGCTTCAAAGGCCGGGGCGCGGACTACTTCGCGGCCGGGCTGGAGCCGGGCACCATGATGGTGTGCGGGACCAGCGGCAACTTCGGGCAGGCCGTCGCGTACGCCGCCAGGAAACGCGGATTGCGGGCCGAGGTGTTCGTCCCGGCCGACGTCTCCCCGGTCAAGCTGCGGCGGATCAAGACCCTGGGGGCGCGGGTGCGGAGAACCGAGGGCGAGGTGAAGGTCGCCGCGGCCGCCTTCGCCGCGGAAGCGCCGGACCGTGTCTTCGTGGTCGACGGCCGTGAACCCGCGATCTCCGAAGGGGCGGGCACGATCGGGCTGGAACTGGCGGCGGCGGGCGCGATCGACACGGTCGTGCTCCCGGTCGGCGACGGCGCGCTGATCGCCGGCGTCGCGCTCTGGCTCAAGGCGCATACGCCGGACGTCCGGGTCGTCGGCGTCGGGACCACGTCGGCGCGGGCGATGGCGACCAGCTGGCGGGCCGGTGAGCCGGTCACCGTCGACCGGGTGAACTCGTTCGCCGGTGGCATCTCGATCCGCACCCCGGAACCCGAATCCGTCCGGCGCCTGCGGTCGCTCGTGGACGACTTCGTGCTGGTCCAGGACGACGATCTGCGTGCGGCCATGCGCCTGGGCGCGGAAACCCTCGGTGTCCTGCCGGAACCCGCGGGGGCCGCCGGCCTGGCCGCGCTGACCGTGCACGACATCCCCGGCGACCGGGTCGCCACCGTGGTCACCGGGGCGAACGCCGACTGGCCTCGTGAGTGGTGAGGACGGTTCTGAGCCCTGTCCGTGAAGGCCTCCTTGAGGGACTCTGGGTCCCTCAAGGAGGCCTTCACGGACTCGCGCTGGGTCGCATATGCGCAAGGTCTTGATCTGCGCGACCGCATTTGCGGAGCCGTCCGCGAGTCACCCCCTGGTGGGGGTTGCCCTGGCAGGCCCTGAGTAGCACGCTCGACTGTGAGTCCGATCACGGTCACTCCGGGGTCGGTCCGTGACAACCGAATGACCGGCCGCTCCCGAACGACCCCGGACCCGCGCGGGGTTTCTCTTGCTTTTGGAGGCCTGATGCGCATCACCGTCACCGTCGACGGCACCAGCTACACAGACGACGTCGAGCCCCGCACCCTCCTCGTGCACCATCTGCGCGAACGGCTCGGGAAGGTAGGCACCGTGGTCGGTTGCGACACCAGCAACTGCGGCGCCTGCACCGTCCACCTCGACGGGCACAGCGTGAAATCCTGTTCGGTACTCGCGGTCCAGGCCGACGGCTGCGAGGTCACCACGATCGAGGGACTCGCCCGCGACGGCGAACTGCATCCGGTGCAGAAGGCCTTCCACGAGAATCACGCGCTCCAGTGCGGTTTCTGCACTCCCGGCATGATCATGCAGTCGATCGACCTGCTCGCCGACAATCCCGATCCGGACGAGAAGGCGGTCCGCGAAGGGCTCGAAGGCAACCTGTGCCGCTGCACGGGTTACCAGAACATCGTCCGCGCGGTGCGCGACGCCGCCCACGAGATGCGGCCCGGGGCCGGCCCCGAAGCCGAGCGGCTCGCTTCGGACACCGCTTCCCGTGTCGGCGCGGGTGGTGAGTGATGACCTCCACGATCGAACCGGAGGTCGGCAAGTCCCGTCGCCGCAAGGAGGACGAGCGCCTCATCACCGGCAGGACCCGCTGGACCGACAACCTGACCCTGCCCGGCATGCTGCACCTCGCGGTGCTCCGCAGCCCGTTCGCGCACGCCAAGATCGTCTCGATCGACGTCACGGAGGCCAAATCCGCGCCCGGTGTGGTCGCGGTCTTCACCGGGAAGGACCTCGATCCCGAGGGCGCCATCGGCATGCCGTGCGCGTGGCCGATCACGCCGGACATGAAATCGCCGAGGCGGCCGATCCTCGCCTCGGACACGGTGAACTTCGCCGGTGAGGGTGTCGCGGTGGTCGTCGCCCGCACCTCGGCCGAGGCGCACGACGCCCTCGAACTGATCGACGTCGACTACGACGAACTCCCGGTCGTCCTCGGGCTGGAAAACGCGCTCGCCGAGGGCGCGCCGCTGGTGCACGAGGAGTTCGGCACGAACCAGAACGCGGTCTGGGTCTTCGATTCCGCCGACGCGGGAACGGGTTCCCACGTCGAAGACGCGATTTCGAGTTCCGAAGTCGTGCTCAAGCGGCGGTTCCGCCAGCAGCGGCTGGTGCCGGCGTTCATGGAACCGCGGGCGTGCGTCGTCGACCCGACGGGCAATCAGCTGGTCATGTGGTCGGCCACCCAGGTCCCGCACATCCTCAAGACGATGACCGCCGCCACGCTCGGTCTTCCCGAGCACAAGGTGCGGGTGATCGCGCCGGACGTCGGCGGCGGGTTCGGCGGCAAGATCGCCGTGCTGCCCGAAGAGATGATGGCGACGCTCATCGCCAAGCGGCTCGGCAAACCCGTCAAGTGGAACGAGTCCCGCTCGGAGACGATGGTCGCCGCGCACCACGGCCGTGACCAGATCCAGGACATCACCCTCACCGCGAACCGCGACGGCACGGTGACCGGCCTCAAGGTCGAACTGCTCGCCGACATGGGCGCGTACCTCGGTCTCGTCGGCCCCGGCGTGCCGATCCTCGGCGCGTTCATGTTCAACGCGATCTACAAGTTCCCGGCATACCACTTCGCCTGCACCAACGTGTTCACCAACACCACGCTCACCGACGCGTACCGCGGCGCCGGGCGGCCGGAGGCCACGTTCGGGATCGAGCGCATGATGGACGAACTCGCCGTCGAACTGGGCATGGACCCGATGGAGATCCGCGAGAAGAACTGGATCAAGCACGAGGAGTTCCCGTTCACCACGGTGGCCGGGCTGACCTACGACTCGGGCAACTACGAGGCCGCCACCGCCAAGGCCAAGGAACTCTTCGACTACGACGGGCTCCGCCGCGAGCAGAAGGAAAGGCGGGAATCGGGCGACCCGGTCCAGCTCGGCATCGGCATCTCGACGTTCACCGAGATGTGCGGTCTCGCGCCGTCGCGGGTCCTCGGCTCACTGGACTACGCGGCGGGCGGCTGGGAACACGCGGAGATTCGCGTGCTGCCCACCGGCAAGATCGAGGTCATCACCGGCGCCTCCGCGCACGGACAGGGCCACGAGACGGCGTGGAGCCAGATCGTCGCCGACAAACTAGGCGTCCCGTTCGAGGACATCGAGGTCATCCACGGCGACACCCAGTCCTCGCACAAGGGTATGGACACCTACGGTTCCCGGTCGCTGGTGGTCGGCGGGATCGCGGTGGTCAACGCGGCGGACAAGGTGCTGGCCAAGGCCAAACCGATCGCGGCGCACCTGATGGAATGCTCCGAGGACGACCTCGAATTCTCGGCGGGCAAGTTCTCGGTCAAGGGCACGGATTCCTCGACGTCCATCCAGGACATCGCGTGGGCCGTGTTCTCGGCGCACAACCTGCCGGACGGGGTCGAACCGTCGCTGGATTCGGCGGACACGTTCGATCCGGAGAACTTCTCGTTCCCGCATGGCACGCATCTGTGCGCGGCCGAGGTCGACACCGAGACCGGGCGCGTGCGGTTGCGCTCCTACGTCTGCGTCGACGACGTCGGCGTGGCCGTCAACCCGCTGATCGTCGAAGGCCAGGTACACGGCGGGCTCGCGCAGGGCATCGCGCAGGCGTTGTTCGAGGAGGCCGTCCACGACGAAGGCGGCACGCTGACCACCGGGACCTTCGCCGACTACCTGCTCCCGTCGGCGGCGGATCTGCCCAGTTTCACCACCGATCGCACCGAGACCCCGTCGACGACGAACCCGTTGGGCGCCAAGGGAGTCGGGGAGGCGGGCACGATCGCCTCGACCCCGGCGGTGGTCAACGCCGTGGTCGACGCCGTCCGGCACTTCGGGGTGAACGACATCGAAATGCCGTTGACCCCGATGCGGGTCTGGCACGCCATCCAGCACGGGTCGGCCGCCGCGGGCGGGCTCGGCTCCGAAGCCGGTGGCGGTCTCGGTTCGATCGACGCCACCGGAGGTGCCCAGTGATCCCGGCCCCGTTCGAGTACGTCGCCCCGTCCACAGTGGACGAAGCGATCAGCGCGCTCGCCGAGGCGGGTGAGGACGCCAAGGTGCTGGCGGGCGGGCAAAGCCTGCTGCCGGTGCTGCGGATGCGGCTCGCCACGCCGACCACGCTGGTGGACCTCGGGAAGGTCGCCGGGCTGCGCGGCGTCCGTGAGGACGGCGACGCGCTGGTGATCGGCTCGATGACCACGCATTACGACGTCCAGCGGGACGCGCTGGTCGCCGAGCACGCCGCGTTGCTCAAGGCCGCCACCGACACGGTGGCCGATCCGCAGATCCGCCATCGCGGCACGTTCGGCGGTGCCCTCGCGCACGCCGATCCCGCCGGTGACCTGCTCGCCCCCGTCCTCGCGCTCGGCTGCGAACTCGTCGTCGCCGGGCCGGGCGGGCGGCGGACAGTGGCCGCGGCGGACTTCTTCCAGGACATGTTCACCACCGCGCTCGCCGCGGACGAACTCCTGATCGAGGTCCGGGTGCCGAAGCACACCGGCTGGCACGCCCACTACGAGAAGTTCAACCGGGTCGCGCAGGCGTGGTCGATGGTCGCGGTCGCGGCCTGTGTCCGCACCGAGGCGGGCACCATCGAGGAGGCGCGGGTCGCGCTGACCAACATGGGCTCGACCCCGATGCGGGCCGCCGGGGTCGAGGAGGCGCTGGTCGGCTGCGCGGCCACCGCCGAGGCGATCCGCGGCGCGGCCGAACGCGCGGCCGAGGGCACGAACCCCACGGCCGACGGCAACTCCGACGTCGAATACCGGCAGCACCTCGCGCGGGTGCTGACCGGCCGGGCGGTCCTCGCCGCGGCAGGTTCTTGAGCACGTCCAGAAGGGAGGTCGGCCCGTGCGGCTCGACCACGAATTCACCGTTCCCGCCCCGGTCGACGAGGTCTGGAAGGCCGTCGTCGATCCGGAACGGGTGGCGCCGTGCATGCCGGGCGCCACCCTCACCGAAGTCGACGGGGACGCCTTCAAAGGCACGGTGAAGGTCAAGCTCGGGCCGATCTCCCTGCTCTACAAGGGAACCGGCCAGTTCGTCGAGAAGGACGGCGACGCCAGGAAGGTGGTGATCAAGGCCGCCGGGAAGGACGCCCGCGGGGCGGGCACGGCTTCGGCGACCGTGACGCTCACCTTGACCGAAAAGGACGGCGTCACCCACGGCGCCGTCGCCACGGAGCTGGCGGTCACCGGTAAACCCGCGCAGTTCGGGCGCGGGATGATCTCCGAGGTCGGCGGCAAGATCCTCGACTCGTTCGCGGACTGCCTGTCCGGCAAGCTCGCCACCACGCCCGATCCCGGGAAACCCCGGGACCGCCCGCCGTTGCAAGCGGTCAAGCAGGTCACGGAGGGCGAAGCCATCGACCTGATGGAGTACGCGGGTGGATCCGTGGTGAAACGCGCGGCCCCGGTGCTGGTGGTCCTCGCCGGGGTGCTCGTAGTCGTCGCGATCGTGCGGGCTGTGACGCACCGGACACAGTGACACGGAAGGAAATAGTCGCCTCCGTCGGCCGTTGAACCCGGTATGAAGGCGGATCACGAAGTCGACGTGGCGGTGATCGGGGCGGGGCAGGCCGGTCTGTCGGCGGCATATCACCTGCGCCGCGCGGGATTCGCCAACGAGGCGGGCTTTGTCGTGCTCGACCACGGCAAACGGCCCGGCGGCGCCTGGCAGTACCGCTGGCCCTCGCTGGTCGTGGGGAAGGTCCACGGCATCCACGATCTCCCGGGGATGGCCTTCGGCACTCCGGATCCGAAGCTACCCGCGGCCGAGGTCGTTTCCGACTACTTCGGCCGCTTCGAACGCACCTACGATCTCCCGGTCCACCGGCCCGTCGACGTCCTGTCGGTGAGCGCCGACGGTGATCGGCTGGTCGTGGCAAGCTCGAGGTACGTTTTCCCGCCGAGAGCGAATCAGCACAGCGCGGCGGAAACCTGGGCCGCGCGTGCGGTGATCAGCGCGACCGGCACCTGGGACCGGCCGTTCTGGCCGCACTACCCGGGGCAGGAGACCTTCCGCGGCCGTCAGCTGCACACCGCCGACTACACCGGCGCCGAGGACTTCCGCGGGAAACGCGTCGTCGTGGTCGGCGGCGGTTCGTCGGCCGTCCAGCTGGTGCTGGAGATCGCGCCCTTCACCCGCTCGACGCGCTGGGTGACCCGGCGCCCGCCGGTCTGGCGCGACGAGCCGTTCAGCGAGGACTGGGGCCGGGAGGCCGTCGCGAAGGTCGATCGGCGCGTCCGCGAGGGCCTGCCGCCGAAGAGCGTCGTGAGCGTGACCGATTTGGCGGTGACGCCCGAAGTGCGCGCCGGCCTCGACGCGGGGATCCTCGACCGTCACCCGATGTTCCAGCGGATCACGCCGGAGGGCGTGGAGTGGGCTGATGGCACCTTCGAGCCCGCCGACGTCATCCTGTGGGCCACCGGGTTCCGTGCCGCGATCGACCATCTCGCGCCGCTGCGCCTGCGCGGGGCAGGCGGGGGCATCCGGATGGACGGCACCCGCGTCGTCGCCGAACCGCGGCTGCACCTGGTCGGCTACGGCCCGTCCGCCAGCACGGTGGGCGCGAACAGGGCGGGCCGCGCGGCCGTCACCGAGATCCGGCGCCTGCTCGGACGCTGAGGTCGTCGAGGATCCCGGCCAGTTCGGCGGGCCGCCGGAAGAACCCGGCGTGGCTGCTCGCGAGGTCGCGGACGTCGAACGGGTTGTCCGGGGTCAGCGCGTCGCCCTCGGCGATGTAGAGGTCCTGCGCGGCGAGCGGCATCGACCGGTCCTCGGTCAGCCGGACGAACGTGCGCGGGATCCGGCCCCAGGAGTCCTTGTCGGCGCGAAGGTCCCATTCCTGCCCGGTCAGCCAGAACACCTCGTCCGGCTGGCTCGTCACGACGACCTGGAGGAACTCCTCCTCGGTGAGTTCGCCGGCGATGGCCTTCCGCAGCGCGTCACGCTGGGCGCGGTCGGCGCCACGCCAGTTGACCCGGAGGAAACCCTGGCGCGACGGATCGCCGACGAGGAGCGGCGCCGTCGCGGGGAAGAGATCGGACGACGACCACCCGGGCAGCGCAGGGTATTCGCCGGGCGCGCGGTCCACCGGGCACTGCGCGGCGAGGTAGACGACCCGGTCGATCAGCTCCGGGATCGCGTTGGCGGCGGCGGTGACCGGGAGCCCGCCGAAACTGTGCGCCACCAGGACGACCGGGCCGTGGTGGCGCACGCGCTGGACCGTGTCGATCACCGGCCGGGCGAAGTCGTCCGCGGTCAGGCCGCTCATCACCGACGGCTCCGCCGCGAAGGCTTCGAGGTCTTGTTCGTGGTAGGCCGTGGTGAAACCCGCTCCCCGGCCGGGGAGATCGATCGCGAGCGTCCGATGTCCGCGTGACGCCATCTCCCGCTGGGTGGCCGACCAGGCGTGTCCTGAGCTTCCCGAACCGTGCACGAAGACGAAAGTGGGGTCCATGGTTCCGAGTGTGGCGCGTCCGGGCGGCTCCGGAAGAGCCCTTGCCCCAAAGGGCGGCGAAGTAGGAACGACCGGTCGGTATTTGACCGATCGTTACAGAATCTGGAATGCTGGCGGTATGCCTCGCCCCAAGGGATTCGATCCCACCGAAGTGCTCGACGCCGCCGTCGGCACGTTCTGGCGCAAGGGATACGCCGCCACGTCGGCCCAGGACCTCGTCGACGGCACCGGGCTGGGACGGGGAAGCCTGTACCACGCGTTTTCGGGCAAGCGGCAGCTGTTCGGTGAGGCGCTGCGCCGCTACGAGGAGACGTCCGCGACCCGCGTCGAGGAGATGCTGGCCGCGCCGGGGTCCATCCGGGCGCGGGTCAGGCGTGTCCTGATGGACGTCGTCGACGACGAGCTGGACACTTCGGCCGGGCATCGCGGCTGTCTCGCCGTCAACGCCGCCCTCGAGCTCGGCGGGATCGACGACGAGGTCACCGCCCGCGTCCGGCACAACTTCGAACGGGCGGAGAACGCTTTCCACGCCGAGTTCGCCGCCGCGAGGGAGTCGGGTGAGATCGGCCCGGACCGGGACCCGCGGGCGCTGGCGCGGTTCACGCTCGCCGCGATGTACGGCCTGCGGGTGCTGGGAAAGACCGCGGACCGGCAGGCGCTCACCCAGGTCGTCGAAACCACCGTCCAGGCGTTGTGATGTTCCAGGTTTCGTGACCGGACGGCGCGTCCTCGTTCTTTAACGACCATTCCACTACTGGCAGGGAGCAAACCAAGTCATGACGAAGACCGTCGCGGTGCTCGGCACCGGAATCATCGGGGCGCCGGTCGCGCGCAACCTGAGCAAGGCAGGGTTCGCGGTCCGTGCCTGGAACCGCACCGCGGCCAAGGCCGAAGCCCTGTCCGAGGACGGCGTCGAGGTCGCGGCGAGCGCCACGGAAGCCGTCGCGGGCGCGCCGGTCGTGATCACCGTCCTCACCGACGGCCCGGCGGTGCTGGAGGCGATCCGCGCGGCCGCCCCGGCCGCCGGAACGATCTGGGTCCAGCTCAGCACCGTGGGTGACGCTGTCGACGAACTGGTCGCGTACGCGGGCGAGCACGGCCTCGTCTTCGTCGACGCCCCGGTGCAGGGCACCCGTCAGCCCGCCGAGCTCGGCCAGCTGATCGTGCTGGCGGCGGGCGCCGCCGAGGCACGCGAGACGGTCCAGCCGCTGTTCGACGCCATCGGCAAGCGCACGCTGTGGGTCGGTGAAGACGGCCGCACCGGCGCGGCGAGCAGGCTCAAACTGGTGCTGAACACCTGGGTGATCGCGCTGACCCACGGTGTCGGCGAGGCACTCGCGCTGGCCGAAGGGCTCGGTGTCGACCCGCGGCAGTTCGTCGACGTCGTCACCGGCGGCCCGATGGACAACGGCTACTTCCAGGCGAAATCCGCGGCGATCCTCAAGAACGACTACACCACCGCCTTCTCCGTCGACAACGCCGAGAAGGACTCCCGGCTGGTTCTGGAAGCCGCGGCCCGTGCCGGTGTCCGGATGGACGTCGTCGAAGCCGGGCGAGCCCGTTTCGCCCGTGCGTCCGAGGCCGGACACGGTGCCGAAGACATGGCGGCCGGGTACTTCGCCAGCTTCGTGAAGTGAGTCAGCCCGTCAGGTAACCGCCGCTCGCGTCGACGTCGGTCCCGGTCACCGCGCTCGAATCCGGGGAGCTGAGCCACATCACCACGGTCACCATCTCCTCCGGCCGTACGATGCGCTTGATCGGATAGTCCTGCGCGATCTGTTCGTAGGTCAGGCCGAAGGCCTCCGCGGCGCGGCGGAGCATCGGGGTGTCCACCGCGCCCGGAGCGAACGCGTTGACCCGGATGTTCTTGTCCGCGTACTCGAGTGCCGCGACCTTGGTCAGTGACGTGACACCGTGCTTGCTCGCGTTGTAGGGCGCGATGGTGGCGAACCCGACCTCCGCGGAGATCGAGGCGGTGTTGACGATGACGCCACCACCCTGCGCGAGCATCCGCGGGATCTCGTACTTCATCCCGAGGAAGACCCCGGCCGTGTTGGTGCGCCAGACGTCCTCCAGCTCGGCCAGGGTCTGCTCGGCGAGCGGTACCGCGCGCGGGCTTTCGATCCCCGCGTTGTTGACGGCGATGTCCAAGCGGCCGTAACGGCGCACGCACTGGTCGACCAGACCGCGCACGTCGGCCTCCACCCGGACGTCCGCGCGGCGGAAGGTCGCCTCGCCGCCCCGCGCCCGGATTCCGGCCGCGACCTCCTGGCCGAGCTTTTCGCGGCGGCCACAGAAGAACACCTTCGCGCCCTCGTCCGCCATCGCCCGCGCGGTGGCGGCACCGATACCCGAGGTCGCGCCGGTGATCAGCACGACTTTGCCGTCGAACCGGCCTCGGGACCGTTCCGCGGCGGTGGCCGCGCCGGTCGGCGCCATGGCCGTCGCCGCGAGCCCCAAGGCACCCGCGGTCAGCACTCGCCTGCGTGAGGTGTCCATCGCTCAGCCCTTGGCGAGACGGTCGGGAATCCGTGCCAGCGGATACCGCCGCCAGAAGAACGCGTCGGCGGCGTGCTGGTCGGAGGCGAAGTTGATCGCCTCGGCGATCCGTTTGCCCTGGATGCGATAGGCGAGCACCCAGGTGATGTCCAGCCCGGCGGGCGTGGTGCTCCAGCCGCGGTGCAGGTCGACCACCCAGTCGCCGTCCGCGGCGAGGTACAGCACGTCCGCGCGGAATCCCGCACGGGCGAGCTCGCCGAAGAAGGCGATCACCTCGTCCGCGCCGGTCTTGGTCCCGGCGAGCGGATGGTGTCCCGGGATCGTCCACCGGATGTCCGGTGTGAAGAACTGCTTGAGGGCATTGAGATCGCCGGACCCGTACGCCTCGTAGTAACGGCGGATCAGCGCGACGTTCGGGTGCTCCCGGGTCCGCTCCGGCACGGCGGAGGCGGTCCCGCCGGTCAGGGACGTGGCCAGCAGCGCGGCGGCGCCGGCGCCGCCTGCCCGCAGGAACGTCGCCCGGTCGATCGGTGTCCTTCGGTCTTCCACGGTCTTTTCCCTCCAGAAGTGGATGCCGTCCACGCAATCACCGGAACCTCACGGCGGTCCAATGCCCGTACCCATACGTTCTGGGCATCGGGAGGATCGGGACATGGATGTCGACACGAGGGTGCTGCGCTATTTCGTCGCCGTCGCGGAACATCTGAGCTTCACCAGGGCCGCCGAAGCCCTGTTCGTCACGCAGCCGTCGCTGAGCCGCCAGATCCGGCAACTGGAGTCCCGGCTCGGCACGGACCTGTTCACCCGGGGGAACCCGGAGATCCGGTTGACCGCCGCCGGTGAGGTACTCCTGCCCGCCGCACGCCGCCTTCTCGCCGACTGGCAGCTCGCCGGCCGTCTCGTGCGCACGGCCGCCGCGGCCGCGGGCAACGTCCTGCGGGTCGGCTTCGTCGCGACCGGCGGCGGTCCGCTCGCCCGGCGGGCGCGGACCCTGTTCACCGAACGCCACACCGACGCGACCATCGAACCGAAGCGGTTCGACTGGGGTGGTGAGGCGCAGGCCTTGCGTGACGGACTCGCGGACATCGCGTTCGTCTGGCTACCCGCCGATCTGACCGGTTTGCACGCCGAAGTCGTCGCCACCGAACGGCGATGGGTCGCCATGAATGCGTCGCATCCCCTGTCGGCCAAGGAAGAAGTCGTCATCCACGATCTCCGCGACGCGCCTTTGCTGTGGACCCGCAACGCTCCGCCCGAGTGGGTCGACTGGTGGGCGGTCAACCCGCGTCCCGACGGCTCGGCCCCGAAATGGGGACCGGAGAACGGCAACGTGGAGGAGATGCTCGAACTCGTCGCCACCACCGACGCGGTCTGCATCTCGCCGGAGTCGATGGCGAGGTTCTACGCGCATCCGGATCTGGTGTGGCGGCCGATCGTCGACATCGAGCCACTGCGGATCGCGCTGGCTTGGCCGAAGGAGAGCACCGGCCCGCTGGTGGGAGCGTTCGTGCGGGCGGTGCGTCTCGTCAGCTCTTCAAGTACCTGACCTGTCCGGCTTTGCTCTCCTCGAAGTCTCCGCGTCCGGAAAGGTGTTCCGGGACGCCGACCTCCCACCAGGCGCCGGCTTCGGTCCACGAGTCCGGCCGGGTGCGCACCACGACCACCGCCGGCCGGTGTTCGGCCACCGCGGCTTCCCGGGCCTTCGCGTACGCCGCCCGCATGTCGTCCACAGTGGACGCCGTGAACACCGCGCAACCCAGCGATTCCGCATGCCGCGCGAAGTCGACCCGAGGGGGAGTGGCGTGCGCGCTCCGGCAGTCACCGAGGAAGTTGTTGAACGGCTTGCCGCCCTGCCCCTCCTGCAGCCGGGCGATGACCGCGTAGCCGTCGTTGTCGCAGACCACCGCGACGAAGGGATGTCCGGCGAAGGCGGCCGAGAACAGCTCGGAGTTCAGCATCAGGTACGACCCGTCACCGAGCATCGTGGTGACCAGGCCCTCGGTATGCGCCATCGCCGCACCCCAGGCGCCCGCGAGTTCGTAGCCCATGCACGAGAAGCCGTACTCGACGTCCATGCTGATCGAGCCCGATCCGCGCCAGCCGCCGATCAGTTCGCCCGGCATCCCGCCGGACGCGGTCATCACGTAATCGTGCGGCTCGGAGAGAGCGTTGACCGCGCCGACGACCTGGGCGTACGTCGGCACCTCGTCGGAAGCGGCACGCAGGCTGTCGATATGCGCGTCCCAGCGGCCGCGCTCCGCCGAGGCGCGCTCCGTCCACAGTGGATCGGCTCGCCAGTTCTCCAGCTGGGTGGCCAGATCCACGAGACCCGCGTCGGCATCGGCCACGACGGCCAGCGCGCCGTGCTTGACGGCGTCGAACCGGGCGGCGTTCAGGGTGACCAGCCGGACGTCCGGGGAGAACACCGTCCAGGACGCCGTGGTGAAGTCCTGCAAGCGGGTGCCGACGGCCAGCACCACGTCGGCCTCGGCGGCCAGGACGTTCGCCGAGGCCGAGCCGGTGACCCCGAGCGGGCCCGCGTGCAGCGGATGTCCGTGCGGGACCAGGGTGCGCCCCGCCGTGGTCTCGGTGACCGGGATGCCGTGCCGTTCGGCGAAGGCGAGCGCGCGCCCACCCGCGCCGGAATACCGGACGCCGCCGCCGAGCAGCAGCAAAGGTTTCCGCGCCGCCCGGAGCAGGCCCGCCGCTTCGGTGAGCGCCCGGCGATCGGGCCGCGGACGCTGCGGACGATGGGTCACCGGCGCGAACAGCGCCTCCGGGAAGTCGTAGGTCTCCGCCTGGACGTCCTGGGGGAGCGCCAGCGTCACCGGACCCGCGTCCGCCGGATCGGTCAGCACCCTGGCGACCTGCGGCAGTGTCGAAAGCAGCTGCTCCGGCCGGACGATGCGATCGAAATACCGGCTCACCGCCCGGAAGGCGTCGTTGACCGTGACCGTCGGATCGCCGAAATGCTCCACCTGCTGCAACACGGGATCCGGGGCGCGGCCGACGAAGGTGTCCCCGGGGAGCAGCAGGACCGGCAACCGGTTCGCGTGCGCGACCCCGGCCGCGGTGACCATGTTCAGCGCGCCGGGCCCGATCGACGACGTCACCACGCCGACCTGGCGCCGATGCGTCGCCTTGGCGTAACCGACCGCCGCGAGCGCCATGCCCTGCTCGGTCTGCCCTCGCCACACGGGGAGTTCGTCGCGGTGTTCTTCCAGCGCGGTGCCGAGACCGAGGACGTTGCCGTGCCCGAAGATCGCGAACACCCCGGGGAACAACGGGACTTCCCGGCCATCCAGGGTTTCCGACCGCTGCGCCAGCAGCCAGCGCACGAGGGCCTGAGCCATGGTCAGCTTCATGAGACCCGCCCTTCGTGGCTCGTGACCGGGCAACGCGGATCCAGCTCCTGGTCGTTCCACGTCTCGCGGACCCAGCCGTGCGCGGGGTCGTCACAGAAGGCCATCGACCGCTCGTCGGCGGGCCCGGCCAGGACGTTCAGGTAGTACAGCGGATAACCGGGCGCGGCGACACAGGGACCGTGGTAGCCGCGCGGGATCAGGAAGACGTCGCCGTCCCGGACCGCGACGTCCTCGTCGAGTTCACCGTCGGCGGTGTACGTCCGGTGCAGGCCGAACCCTTCCCGAGAAGGGGTCACGCCGTCGCGGCCCGCGACGCGGAAGTAGTAGATCTCCTCGTTGACGACCTCGCATTCGGAAGCCTCGTCGTGTTTGTGCGGCGGATACGACGACCAGTTGCCGCCGGGGGTGATCAGCTCGCAGGCGTTCAGTTTGTCCGCGTGCTCCCAGACACCGGGCACGCCGAAGTTGGTGACCTGCCTCGTCGCCTGTCCCGCCCCGCGCACCTCGACCGGCACGTTCTCGGCCGGCCCGTAGCGGGGTTCGAGGCGGCGGGTGCAACGCGCCATCGGCAGTGCGACCTCGATTCCCGCGACCGTCGACAACTCGACTTCGGCGTCCCGGGGCACATAGGCGAAATCCGTGACGCGGGTGAACACGGAATCCCGCCCGGCCAGTGCGAAGACCTGCCCGTCGACCCGGACGGTGCACGCGCCGGACAGGGGCAGGACGAACGCTTCGTACTCGCCCGTGCGCACCACCCTGGACTCCCCGGCGGCCAACGAGAGAACCCGCAGGCCGCTGTAGTTCCAGCCCGCCGAGTCCGGGGTGAGCCGGACCGGGTCGCGCTCGTCCGAAAGCGTCCCGAGTGGACGGTGCAGCTTGCTCACAGCAACTCCTCGATCTCGTCGGCGGTGGGCATGGCGTCGGCGCAGGCGAGCCGGGAGGCGACGAGCGCGCCCGCCGCGTTGGCGTAGGTGGCGATGCGCACCGGATCCCAGCCGGACAGCAGGCCGTGGATCAGCGCGCCACCGAAGCCGTCCCCGGCGCCGAGCCCGCAGACGACCTCGACCCGCTGGGGCGGCACGGTCCAGCGGCCTTCGGCGGTGGCCACCAGCACCCCGTCCGCGCCCTTCTTGATCACGGCCAGTTCGACACCCCTGGCCAGCATGCGGGACGCGGCCTCGTCGGGGTCCGCCGTGCCGACGGCGACCTCCGCCTCGGTGCGGTTCCCGACGGCGACCGTGACGTGGTCGAGCATCCAGCCGATCTCTTCCCGCGCGCTCTCGGTGCCGGGCCAGAACATCGGCCGGAAGTCGAGGTCCAGCACGGTATGCGACCGGCGTCCGCGCCGCTGGAGCATCTCGCGCTGGGTGCCGCGCGCCGGTTCGGCGGAGACACCGGTGCCGGTGACCCACAGCAGCGGAACCGATTCCACGACGTC
The DNA here is from genome assembly GCF_019330265.1 of Amycolatopsis sp. TNS106. NCBI lineage: Bacteria > Bacillati > Actinomycetota > Actinomycetes > Pseudonocardiales > Pseudonocardiaceae > Amycolatopsis > Amycolatopsis sp. TNS106. Next base: position 8,483,785 of record NZ_CP024972.1, read on the forward strand.
CCAGGGCACGTCGTTCTCGGTGATGGTCAGGTCCGGGGCGAGGGGGGACCGGTAGAACAGCAGCGGCGGATCCGCGGGCGGGTCCAGCGAGCAGAACACCACCGGCGTCTGCAATCCGGCCGAGGTCCCGACGTGCTCGGGGGACACGCCGAACTCCCGCAGCGCCTGCCGCACGTACTCGCCGAAGCCGTCCGGGCCGACCTTCGTCAGCACCGACGTCGAGCGGCCGAGCCGCGCGGCGGCGACCGCGACGTTGGTCGCGGTGCCGCCGAGCGACTTGGCGAAGGTGCTGACCCCGGACAGCGGCACGCCGCTCTGTTCGGGGTAGAGGTCCACCCCGACCCGGCCGACGGTCAGTGCTTCGAGAGCGGTCATGAAGGGGACTCCGCGGCTCGCAATTCGTGTTCGAGGGCTTCCAGTTCCGCGCCGCCCGCCATCTGCCGGGTCAGCTCGGCCAGATCGATCTCGGATTTCTCGTACGCGCCGAGCGACACGCCTCGTTTCAGCAGCAGGAAGCGATCGGCCACCGGGTACGCGTGATGCGGGTTGTGCGTGATCAGCACGACGCCGAGCCCGCGGTCGCGGGCCTGCGCGACGTACTTGAGCACGACACCCGCCTGTTTGACACCCAGCGCGGCCGTCGGCTCGTCGAGGATCAGGACCTTCGCCCCGAAGTACACGGCCCGTGCGATGGCGACGCACTGCCGCTCCCCGCCGGACAGCGTGCCGACCGGCTGCTCGACGTCACGCAGGTCGATGCCCATGTCGGACAACGCCTTCTTGGTCGTCTCCCGGCCTTTCTTCCGGTCCAGCGCGCGGAACGGGCCGAAACCGACCGTCGGTTCGGAGCCGAGGAAGAAGTTCCGCCACACGCTCATCAGGGGGACGACCGCCAGATCCTGGTACACCGTCGCGATTCCGCGATCGAGCGCCTCACGCGGCGAAGCGAACTCGACCGGCTCGCCCTCCACCAGGAACTCGCCCCGGTCGTGCCGGTGGACCCCGGCGAGGATCTTGATCAGGGTGGATTTGCCGGCGCCGTTGTCGCCGAGCACGCAGGTGACCTCACCCGCGCCGACCACGGTGGAGACGTCGCGGAGCGCGATCACGCTGCCGTAGGTCTTGCCGACGTCCTTGACCTCGAGAAGACGACTCATCGCCGCACCCTTTCCGCGCGCCGCCGGAAGGCGTTGTTGACCAGGACCGCGGACAGCAGCATGACCCCGAGGAACAGCATGAACCAGTCGCTGTCCCAGCGGGCGAACACGATGCCCTGGCGCGCCATCCCGAAGATCAGCGCGCCGATCGCGGCGCCGATCGCCGAACCGAATCCGCCGGTGAGCAGGCAGCCGCCGATCACGGCCGCGATGATGTACTGGAACTCCAGCCCGATGCCCTGGTTCGCCTGGACGCTCGCGAACCGCAGGATGTTGATCGAGCCGACCAGCCACGCGGCGAGCGCGGTGGTCATGAACAGCAGGATCTTGGTGCGCACCACCGGGACCCCGACCGCGCGCGAGCTCTGCGCGGACCCGCCGACGGCGAAGATCCAGTTGCCGAACCGGGTCCTCACGAGCAGCCAGGCCGCCAGCACGGCGAACCCGATCCACCAGAGGATGGAGATCTGGAACGCCGTCCCGCCGATGTCCACTGTGGACGCGAAGACGAAACCGGCGGATTCGTAGCCGTCGGCCGAGCGCATCCCGGACACCTGCACGGTACCGGTGACCAGGCGGGTCACACCGAGGTTGAGCCCCTGCAGCGCCAGGAAGGTGCCCAGGGTGACGATGAAGCTGGGGAGCCCGGTGCGCATCACCAGCCAGCCGTTGAACGCGCCGACCGCGAGGGCGAAGACCAGCGACGCGAACAGCGCGAGCCAGACGTTCCAGCCCGCCTGGGTCGCCAGTGTCGCGGTGACGAGCGCGGTGGACGCCGTCATCACGCCCGCCGAGAGATCGAACTCGCCGCCGATCATCAGCAGGGACACCGCGACCGCCATGATGCCGAGCGTCGAGGCGTCGTCGAGCCAGGTCGCCACGCCGCTGCCGCTGAAGAACTGCTCGGTGACGAGGGTGAAGAACAGGAAGACGACGACGGCGCCGAGCAGCGCGCCGATCTCGGGGCGGACGACCAGCCGGTCGAGCAGGCGGGGTTTCGCGATCCGTTCGTCGAGCATGGTGGTTGTCATCGCGTGCCCCTTTGCACGTACTGGCCGACGGTGTCCACAGTGGATTTATCGACCAGGTCGGGTCCGGTGAGGACCGGCTTCCCGCCGCCGACGACGTTCGCGTTGTCCCGGTAGAGCTTGAGGAACTGCACCGGGAGGTAGCCCTGCTCGTATTGCTGCTGGTCGACCGCGAAGACCACGTCGCCCGCCTTGATCGCGCCGACCACGTCGGTGTTGAGGTCGAACGTGCCTACCTGGGCCGTCGAGCCGACGGCTTTGATCGCGCTCACCGCCCGGGCCGCGACCTGGGAGTTCAACGTCAGAACGGCGTCGAGGGAGGTATCGGTCTGCACCGCGCCCCTGATCCGGGATTCGGCGTCGGTGGGGTTGCTGATGTCGACCTGCAGGGTCTGCACGTCGCCCGCGAAGCCGGTCTTGGCGCCGTCGCACCGCTGCGCCTGCCCGACGTTGCCCGCCTCATGGACCACGCAGAGCAGCTTCTTCTTGCCCAGTTCACGGAACTTCTTCCCGGCCTCCTCGCCGGCGATGGTCTCGTTCTGCCCGACGTGGGTGAGCGCGCCGTAGCCGGCGCTCTTGTCCTCTCCGGAATTGATCGTGATGACCGGGATCCCGGCGCGGACCGCGTTCTCGATCGAGGTCTTGAGCGCCTCCGGGTTCGCCATCGACACCACCAGCCCGCCGACCCGCTGGGCGACCGCGTTGTCGATCAGCTTGGCCTGGTTGCCGGGGTCTCCGTCGGAGTTGTACTCGACCTGGACGTCGAGCTGCCTGCCCGCCTCCTCGGCGCCGTTCTTGACCACGTTCCAGAACGCGTCGCCCGCCGTGCCGTGCGAGATGACCGCGACCCGCAGCGGCCCGCCGGGTTGCGTCGCCGCCGCGCCCGGTGGCGACGCAGAGGGTTTCTCCTCGGCCTTCGGCCCGGTGCACGCGGACAGGAGCAGCAGCCCCGCCACGACCACCAAGGCCTTTTTCAAGCGATGGGACATCGTCGTCTCTCCTCGCTTCTTCCGTTACCTGGCAGCCGGGAGCCGGCTGACGATTCCGTCGAGATGCGCCAGGCTCCTGGCGACATCCCGCTTCGGCAGATCCTCCGGGCTCTCCTCGCTCAGCGCGGTGTCCTGTTCGAGCACGTACCACCCGTCGTAGCCCGCCTCGTGGACGGACCTGACCATCGTTTCGATGTCGACGTCCCCGTCGCCGAGGGGGACATACAGACCTTTGCCCACGGCTTCGGTGTAGGGAAGCCTGCCGGCGCGGACGTCTTCGGCGAGTTCGCCGCGCACGTCCTTGAGATGCAGATGCCCGACCCGTTCGGGGTATCGCTTCGCCAGCGCGACCGGATCGGTCCCGCCGATCAGGAGATGGCCGGTGTCCAGGCACAGCGGGAGAGCGGAATCGGCGAGGAAGCGCTCGACCTCCTCTTCGGTCTCCGCGTGTGTCCCCACGTGCGGGTGCACCACGGTGCGCAGGCCGTGCCGCGCGGCGATTTCCCCGATCTCGCCGGAGGTTTCGACGAGGGTCGTCCATTCGGTGTCGCTCAGCTTCGGCCGGTCGTCGTAGCCGTCGAGACCGGTGGCGGCGGCCAGGACGAGCACGTCACCGCCGCAAGCCGCGAACAGCGCAGCGGACTCCTCGGCCGCGGCCAGTGCGGCTTCGCGGTGCTCATGCAGTACTACGGCGAGGAAACCGCCGACCAGTTTCAGCTCGTAGCCGCCGAGCAGTCCGCGCAGCGCGCTCGGGTCGCGCGGCAGGTATCCGGGCGGGCCGAGTTCGGTGGCGCGCACCCCGAGCTCCGCCATTTCGCCCAGTACGGTGCCCGCGTCGAGCACGCGGCCCCAGCCGGGGACTTCGCATACGCCCCAGGAGATCGGGGCGGCGGCGACGCGGATCCGGGGTGTCGTGGCTGTCATCGGCGGCCTCCGGGAGATCAGATTAGAGCGCTCTATTGATTAGAGCGCTCTAATCATGTAGCGTCCGTCACAGTAAAGTCAAGAGCAGGGGGAGAGTGGAAAATGGCGCGACCGACGATGGAGGACGTCGCCGCGAAGGCGGGGGTGTCCCGTGCGCTCGTGTCGCTGGTGATGCGGAACGCGCCGAACGTCTCCGACGAACGGCGCACGCGCGTGCTGTGCGCGGCGCACGCACTGGGTTACGAACCGCACGCGATGGCCAGGTCGCTGGCGAGCCGGACGTCGACCGTTCTCGGCGTGATGGTCTCCGACCTTCGCAACGCCTTCTTCGCCGATGTCGTCGAGGGGCTGGACGCGGCGGCCGAAGCGGCCGGGTTCCACCTGATCCTCAACACCGGTGGCCGCAGTCCCGCGCGCGAGCGTGCCGCGCTGAAGAGCCTGCTGTCCTTCCGGCCCGCCGGGGTGATCCTGCTGTCGCCGGTGGTCCCCGCGTCGGCGATTGAGGAAGCGGCCGCCCAAGGTCCCGTCGTCCTGGTCTCGCGCACTTCGCGCGCCGCGGGCGTGGACACGGTGAACGACGACGGCGAGGCCGGTTCCGCACTCGCCGTCGACCACCTGGTTTCCTTGGGGCATCGGAGGATCGCGCATCTGGACGGCGGGGGTGCGGCCGGCGCGGCCGCGCGGCGCCGGGGCTATCAGCAGGCCATGCGGCGGCATGGGCTGCCCCCGATCATCGTGCGCAGCGAACACACGGACACCGCCGGGGAGAAGGCCGTGCACGAACTGCTCGGCGACCCTCCGCGAGGAGGGATGCCGACAGCGCTGGTGGCGGGCAACGACTTCAACGCCGTCGGCGCGATCTCCGCGCTCGAAGATGCGGGCCTGCGCGTGCCGGAGGACGTTTCGGTGGTCGGCTACGACAACACCTCGCTCGCCGCGCTGCGACATCTCTCACTGACCACTGTGGACCAGCCGCGCACGGAAATGGGCAGGCTGGCCGTCGAAGCGCTGCTCGAACGGGTCCGGGGCGAACGCGCCGAACCGGTCCGCCATCTGCTGCACCCGTCGCTGGTGGTCCGTTCGACCACCGCCGCTCCAGAAAGGTAACCACATGAGGTTGGGACTCGCCGGCACCGGCCGGATCGGCACTTCGCACGCCGAGACCTTGAAGAGCTTCGACGAGGTTTCCTCCGTGGTCGTCGCCGACGTCGACGCCGCGCGTGCCCAGGCCGCCGCGGCGAAACTCGGCGTCGAAGCGGCAGCGGACATCCCCTCGCTGTTCGCGTCCTCTTTGGACGGACTGGTGATCGCCGCCGCGACGGACGCCCATCCGGAACTGATCCTCCAGGCCGTGGACGCGGGTATCCCGGTGTTCTGCGAGAAGCCGGTCGCCGCCGACATCCCGGGAACGCTCGCGGTGATCGACAAGATCTCCGGTGCCGACGTACCGGTGCAGATCGGTTTCCAGCGCAGGTTCGACGCCGGCTACGCCGCGGCCAGAGCGGCGGTGGCCTCGGGGGAACTCGGCTGGCTGCACACCTTGCGCGCGACCACATTCGACCCGGCACCGCCGCCGGCCGAGTACGTCGCGCACTCCGGCGGCCTGTTCCGCGACTGCGGCGTGCACGACTTCGACGTCGTCCGGTTCGTGAGCGGCCGCGAGGTCGTCGAGGTCTACGCGGTCGGGGCCAACAAGGGTGAGCGGTTCTTCGTCGACGCCGGCGACGTCGACACCGCGGCCGCGACCCTGACGCTCGACGACGGGACACTGGCGGTGGTTTCGCTGACGCGCTACAACGGCGCGGGCTACGACGTCCGGCTGGAAGTCCTCGGCTCGGCGGGCAACGCCGTGGTGGGCCTGGACGACCGCGCGCCGCTGACCTCAGTGGAACCCGGTGTCCAGCCGTTGCCCGGCCCGGCCTATCCCGGTTTCATGGAACGGTTCCGCCCCGCGTACGTCAGCGAACTGAAGGCGTTCCTCGACGTCGCCGCCGGTCGCGCGCCGAGCCCGTGCGGTGCGGCGGACGCGCTGGAGGCGTTCTACATCGCCGAGGCGTGCGAGGTCTCCCGGCGCGAACGCCGCCCGGTCCGCGTGGACGAGGTCCGCGTCTGACCACGACCCGCGAGTCGGCCTTCTGATCACGCGTGTCGTCCGTCCAGTCACGCGAGATGTCCACTCGCGCACCCGGCGTACATACCTGAGACACGGTCAGCTCTAGTGACCCGAAGAAGTCACGAGTACTTGCCGCCGGTGCCACATGCGAAGGTCGGATTTCCTCAGCCGAGCACTCACGGCCGTGTCGCGAAAGCCACTTTCGGGACATCCAACGTCCCGAAAGTGGCTTTCGCGACACGGGCCAGGCCGACCTCGCCGCCTGCGCCACACCCCGCACGGACTCGCCGCACGGGCGAAGGCAGGTTCCTGCCACAAGCAGCCCGCCGCGAGCCACTTTTCGCTACCGTGGCCCCCGAACCACGACAGGCGGCCGGTTCGTGCCGCCGAACGCGCGAGGAGTGCGGATGCAGCCGAATCCACCGCGGCCCGGCTTTCCGCAGCCCGGTCCGCCGACGCCGAGCGGACCTCCGCCGTGGGGCCAGACGGCACGGCCCAAGCCGCGGGCCAACATGCCGGCCGCGGTGACAGCCGGCATCCTGGCGCTGCTCGCCGCCGCCATGCTCGTCTGGTTCGCGCTCTACAACGTCATCGTCGCCACGGAGTCGGACGGCCGCCCGTCGGCTATCACGGTGCAGAACATGGTCAGCGGCGTCGTCTCCGCCGTGGTCCTGGTGATCGCGGCGGCGTTCACGTTCGCCCGCCGGATTCCCGGCGCGTGGACTCTGTTCGGGCTTTGCGTGTTCTACGTGGTCGCGGTCTTCGTGGGGACGCCCCTGGTGTGGGGCACGTCCTTCGGCGCTCAGGTCAAGTGGCTCTTCAGCTTCGACGACAGTGACAGCACCGCCATGGCGCTGACGATCATCCTCGCCGTCCTGACCGCCATCGCCGCGGCGATCGCCGGTAGCGTGAAGTCGTACGACACCAAGAACTAGAGCTCGTCCAGGATCAGCTTGGCGCGTTCCTCGACGAGCCGGTAACCGGAGCGTGCGGCGAGCTCTTGGGCCAGCTCGCCGTGTGTCCGGGCTTCCGCGTGCTTTCCCAGTTTCAGCAGGGTTTCCGCGAGCCCGGTCCGTGCGGCGGCCTCGCACCAGTAGAAACTGGTCGTGCGCGCGATGGACAACGCGAGCCGGTGGTGCTCGGCCGCCTCCTCGGGCAGGCCGAGCCGCAGGCAGACCTCGCCGAGCCCGACGAGCGTCCAGGCTTCGGTGCCCCGGTCGCCGATCTTGCGGGTGAGTTCGACGGCTTCGAGCGCGTCCACGCGGTTCTGCTCGCTCGGGTCTCGCCTGCTTTCGAGGACGGCCCTGCCGGACAGCGCCGTCGCCTCGCCGTAGGTGTAGCCCAGCTCGCGATTGGCCGCGAGCGCGCGGGTGTAGAAGTCGTAGGCGTCGTCGAGGAGGCCGAGGTCGCGGTGCACGTTGCCGAGGTCGACCAGCAGCACCGCGACGCTGAACCGGGCGCCGTCCCGTTCGGAGACCGCGAGCGCGCGGGTGAAGTTGGCGAGCGCCTCGTCGAGCTGACCCGTCTGCCAGTACGGGAAACCGAGGTTCGCCAGCGCCATCGACACGGCGGGCATGCTCAGTTCTTCGCACAGCCGCAGGGATTCCAGTCCGCAGCGGATCGCCTCCTGCGGGTCGCCGAGACGCTGGTGCACCGCGCTGAGATTGTTGAGCACGGCCGCGCGGCCGGCGTCCCAGCCGTCGAGGAGATCACCGCGCAGGGCACTGGTGAGGTGTTCGCGGGCTTCGTCGTAGCGGCCGCTGTTGACGCAGGCCAGCGCGATGCTCAGGTGCATCGCGGCCTGAGCCTGCCCCGCGCCGCTGCGGCGGGCGGCCTTGAGGGCGGTCGAGGCCGTGTCGATCCATTCCGCGTGATGCCCGCGCTGGTGGAAGAAGGCGCGGAGCGCGTCGGCGAGATGCCACGAGAACTCGGGCGGGCCGTGTTCGGCGCTGTGCTCGACGGCGGCGGCGAGGTTCGGCCACTCGGCGTCCAGCCAGGCCAGTGCCTCTTCGGTGTCGGCGAAGGGATTGTCCGCCGGTTCTTCGCGCGGCAGGCGCAGAAAGTGCGGGATGAGGGCCCGCCCCGCGGCGTCGGCGGTGCTCAGGTAGCTCTCGAAGAGCCGTCTCTCCGCCGCGTCACGCTCGGCCTTCGAGTCCTCCGACAGCGTGCGGCCCGCCGCGAAACTGCGGAGGAGATCGTGGAACCGGTAGCGCCCCGGGGTGTAGCGCTCGACCAGGTGCGCCGCCGCGAGCGCTTTGAGCTGCTGGTTCGCCTTCGCATGCGGAACGCCGGTCAGCGCCTGCGCGGCGGGAGCGGTGAACGTCTGGCCGGGAACCAGCGCGAGACGGCGGAACAGCTCGCGGTGCTCCTCGAGAAGTGCCCGGTAGGAGACGCCGAACGCCGTGGTCACGGCACTTTCCTCGGCTCCGTCGACGGTCAGCTCCGCCAGCGGGTCACCACCGGCGAGCTCGCGGGCGAGTTCGGCGATCTCGGGTTCGCCGCTGGCACCGAGGTTGGCCGCCGCGATCCGGAGGGCGAGCGGGAGATGCCCGCACAGCCGCGCCAGTTCCGCGGCCGCGACGGCCTCGGCGGCGACGGTTTCGCTGCCGAGCACGGCTTCCAGCAGATGCCGCGCGTCCTCGGCGGGCAGCACGGACAGCGGAAGCGCGCGGGCGCCGGTGCGGGCGATGAGGTCACCGAGCCGTTGGCGGCTGGTGACCAGCACGGTGCCCGAAGGCGGCAGCAGCGGCAGCACCTGGCCGCTGTCGCGGACGTTGTCGAGTACCAGCAGCACCCGGCTGTCGGCGAGGAGGGAACGGAGCAACGCGGCCCGCGTGTCGGTGTCCGGCGGGATGGCCTTGGGCGCGGTGCCGAGTGCCTGCAGGAGCTGGGTGAGAGCGACGGCCGGGGTGAGCGGTTCGTGGTCGGGGTCGAAGCCGCGCAGGTCCAGATAGAGCTGGCCGTCGGGGAACGCGTCGCGGACGCGGTGGGCCCAGCGGACCGCGAGCGCGGTCTTGCCGACGCCGGCGGTGCCGCTGATGACCCAGATGTCGGTGCCCTCGCCCGGATGCCGGGTCCCCTCGTCGAGCCGGTGCAGTTCGGCCGCGCGTCCGGCGAACCCCCGGACGTCGTGCGGCAATTGGGCCGGGCGGACCGGCTCGGGCCTGGTCGCGGGTTCGAGCGCGGGATCGGCGGCGAGGATGGCGGCTTCCAGCCGTCGCAGCTCGGGGGAGGGATCGAGGCCCAGCTCGGTACCGAGCCGGCCTCGCAGAGCACGGAACGCCTCGAGAGCGTCGTCGGTGCGGCCTTCGCGGTGCAGCGCGAGCATGAGCTGCCCGACGAATCGCTGCCGCAGCGGGTGCGCGGCGACCAGCTCGGTCAGCTCCGCGAGGACCTGCCTGCCGCGGCCGAGCCGCAGCTGCGCTTCGGCGCGATCTTCGAGCGCGGTCCAGCGTGCCTCGTTCATGCCGCCGCGGAGCCGTTGGGCGACCTCGCCGCTCACCACATCGGACAACGCTTCGCCACGCCACAGACCGAGCGCCTCGTCCCAAAGCTCCACGGCGGTCTCGTCGTCGGCGTCACGGGCCCGCGCGGTCAGCTCGGTGAACCGGTGCAGGTCGACCTGACGCGGGTCGACCTTGAGCAGGTACCGGGTCCCCTCGGAGACGATCTCCGGCCCGCCCGCGCCGCGGAACACCGCACGCAGCCTGGACACCAGCGCTTGAACGGTGTTCCGTGCGCTGGCAGGGGGTTCTTCGGGCCAGAGCAGGTCGATGATCCGGTCGCGCGGCACCGGCTTCCCCGCCTCCAGCAGCAGAACCGCCAGTACGAGCCGCTGTTTGGGCGAGCCGAGATCGACCGCAACGCCACCGGCCCACGCCTCGACGGCGCCGAGGACGCGGAACTCCACGCGGCCACCTCCGCTCACCCTCGTCAGAGCCTGCAAGCGTAGTGCAAGCGCCCTGCATCCGGACGGCGTGATCCTTGCCTGGTGTCCACCGAGGACCCGTCGCCGGAACCGTGCCCAACCAACCAGACGGGCAGGACCCCCCATTCGGTTCCGGTACGACGGTGGACACCTCCACCTTGCACAGGCACCGCCATCTGACGGCGGTGGGGGTTGGGGGTAGTGCCAGCTCGACGTCTTCCCCCCGTGTCGTCGAACTGGCGCTTCTTCTTGATGGGGCTGGGGTTTTCCGTGAAGGCCCCCTTGAGGGATCCAGAGTCCCTCAAGGGGGCCTTCGCGTCTTTTCCGCGTGATCACTTGACAGGCGAACCAGTCTGCCCGCACCCTTTCACTACTTAATTAGTGAAAGGGTGTTGCCAGTGGTCACCTTCCACCTGGACAAAGGCTCGGGCGTCGCGACGTACGTCCAGCTCGTCCAGCAGGTCAAAAACGCCCTCCGCCTGGGGTTGCTGGAACCGGGAGACCGGCTGCCGACGGCGAAGGAAGTGGTCGCCGAGCTGGCGATCAATCCCAACACCGTCCTCAAGGCCTATCGCGAGCTGGAGCGTGAAGGGCTCGTCGAGGGGAAGCCGGGCCTCGGCACCTTCGTCCAGAAGACGCTCGGAGGCGCTTCGTTCGCGGAGCACACCCGCTTGCGGAAGAGCCTCGGAGCGTGGGTCCGCGACGCGCGTGAGTCGGGGCTGGATCAGGAAGACGTCGAGGCGCTGTTCACCTCGGTGGTGGTCGATGGCTTTCGAGGGGAGCGGACGGCATGACCGATGAACCCGTCATCGAGGCGACCGGACTCGGCAAGCGCTACCGCCGCAAGTGGGCGCTGCGCGACTGTTCCCTCGCCGTCCCGAAAGGCCGCGTCGTCGCCCTGGTCGGGCCCAACGGCGCGGGCAAGACGACCTTCCTGCACCTGGCCGTCGGACTGCTCGACGCGACCCTCGGCTCGGTCTCGGTCCGGGGCACCGCCGCTTTCCTCGCGCAGGACAAGCCGCTGTACTCCGGCTTCAGCATCGCGGAGATGCTCAAGTTCGGCAGACGCCTGAACCCGGGATGGGACGACGAGTTCGCGCTCAAGCGCATCGATTCGCTCGGGCTTCCCCTGAAACACAAGGTCGGCAAGCTCTCCGGCGGGCAACGCGCGCAGGTCGCGCTCACCCTCGCCCTCGCGAAACGCCCGGACCTCCTGGTGCTCGACGAGCCGCTCGCGAATCTCGACCCGCTGGCCCGCCACGAGGTCATGCGCGGCCTGATGGAGGCCGTCGCCGAAACCGGGATGACCGTCCTCCTCTCGTCCCACGTCGTCTCCGACCTGGAGAACACCTGCGACTGGCTGATCGTCCTCAACGGCGGCCGCGTCCAGGTCAGCGGCGACATCGACGAACTCGTCGCCGGGCACCGGACCTTCGTCGGCCCCGTGGAGGAGGCCGACGCGCTGGGCAGGCGCGTCGCGATCGTGGACGAGGCAAGGGCCGGCCGGCAGGCGACCGTTTTCGCCCGCACCGAAACGGTTCCGCTGGGGCCACAGTGGACCGAGCGGCCGGCGAACCTGGAAGAGCTGGTGCTCGCCTACCTGCGGCGTCCCGAATCCGCGAGCCTGCCTCGCCCGACACTGACTTCGGCGTAAGGGGGAACGATGCTCTGGCTCACCTACCGACAGCACCGGATGCAGCTGCTGATCACCGCGGGTCTGCTCGTCGCCGTCGGGATCGTCCTGCTGGTCAACGGGAACGCCGCGGCGGACAGCCCGGCTCCGGCGAAGCTGTTCGCGGATCTCTACCAGTACCTTTCCTGGCTTCAGGTCGTCCCGGTGGCGATCGGTGTCTTCTGGGGCGCGCCACTGGTCGCGGCCGAATTCGAACGCGGCACCACGAAACTCGCCTGGACCCAGTCGATCTCACGGTTCCATTGGCTCGGGGTGAAACTGGGCCTCCTCGCCGTTCTCGCGACCCTCGGCGGTCTCGCGTTCGGCGCGATGATGCAGCGCTGGGTGGCGGTCTTCCCCACCGATCGCGGCGACACCGCCTTCACCAGCCGGTTCGACAACCCGGTCCTGTTCGCGATGACCGGCGTCGCTCCCGGCGCGTGGTGGCTCTTCGGGTTCGTGCTCGGCACCGCGGCGGGGGCGCTCATCCGCAAGACCCTGCCCGCCATCGCCGTCACCATCGCGGTGTCGGTGGGCTTGATGATCGGCGTGAGCAACGTCCGTGACCTCTACGCGGAACCCCGGCTCGTCGCGCTGGGCACGGAACCCGTGGGCCGGGTGGTCGAAATGGTCAGGGACGCCGCCGGGGAGATCACCGCGCTCAAGGTCCTGCCCGCGGACTGGTACTGGCGCTTCCAGTGGACCGAAGCCGCGATCCTGACGGGTGTCTCACTCCTGCTCACCGTCGCCGCCACCTTCGCCATCCGCCGGCGCTCTTAGAAAGGCACAGCTTCTTGCTCTGGCTCACCTGGCGGCAGCACCGCACCCAGCTGCTCGTCACCCTCGGATTCCTCGCCGTGCTCGGCGGGATCCTGTTCTTGTCCGGACAGATCGCCGCCGACGCCGCGAACGGCAAGACGTCCTTGTACTGTCACGGCGGCGGTGTCCCGTGCCGTGAGTACGACGCGGGATTGGAGGATCTCTATCAGAAGGTCTACCCGCTGGTCGTCCTGGTGCCGTTCGTTCCCTTACTGGCAGGCGTCTTCTGGGGCGCGCCGCTGCTCGCCAGGGAGTACGAGCGCAACACGCACCGGCTCGCGTGGACGCAGTCGGTCGGCCGCAGGCACTGGCTGGCGGTCAAGTTCGGCGTTCTCGCCGGGTGCGCGGTGCTGGCCGGGTTCGCTTCGGGGCAGATGTTCGGCGCGTGGCTGGAAATGTTCCCCGGCAAAGCGGAGAGCTTCGCCGAGACATCCTATTTCGGCGCGCTCGGGATCGCGCCCGCCGCCTGGTGGCTGTTCGCGTTCGTCCTCGGCGCGGCGGCCGGGGCGCTCGTGCGCAAGACCTTGCCCGCCATCGCGATCACCGTCGCGGTGTTCCTGGCGGCTTCGATCGCCTTGCTGCTGCTGAGGCCGCACTACGCCGAGCCGGTACGCACGATCGGCGCGGATCCGGCGGCGAAAGGGGCGTTGATCGTCAAGCTGGGCAGGGTCACGCCGGACGGCCGCGAGATGAACTCGCTGGACGACGTGCCCGGCTGCCCGGTGGGGCTGGGAAAGAACGCGTGCGCTCAGGCGGCGGGATATCAGGACTTCACCGTCTACCAGCCCGTCGACCGGTTCTGGCGGTTCCAGTGGACCGAGGCGGGCATCCTGCTCGCCGCGACCGCGGTGCTCGGGGGCGTCGCGGCAGGGGGAACGGTCCGCCGCCGCCGCTGAGACGGCGGCGGACCGGTACTTCAGTCGAGCTGGAGTTCGGGCCGGTACAGATCGAACCAGTGGTAGAGGTCCAGCGCCCGGTCGATCCCGGAGCGCTGGGCCGACGACATCGTGGCCGGGTCCACTTCGGACACCCGGTGCAGCCAGTCGCGGTCCACCAGCTCGAACACCGGGTTGTCCCGTTCGGTCAGGGCCTCCTTGGCCTGCTGCTGCAACGCGGCCGCGTAGCCGGGGTCCTGAGTGGACGGATACGGGCTCTTGACCCGGTCCCGCACGGACGTCGGCAGCACGTGTTCGGTCGCGTGCCGCAGCAGGCTCTTTTCCCTGCCGTCGAACGTCTTCAGCGACCACGGCGTGTTGTAGACGTACTCGACGAGGCGGTGGTCGCAGAAGGGCACCCGCACCTCGAGCCCGACGGCCATCGACGCACGGTCCTTGCGGTCCAGCAGCATCCGCACGAACCGGCTCAGGTGCAGGTGGCAGACCGTGCGCATCTTGCGGTCCTGCTCGCTCTCGCCGTCGAGGTGCTCGACCTGGGCGACGGCGGTGGCGTACTGGTCGGCGATGTAGCCGGGCAGGTCGAGCTTCTCCTGGACCTCGCCGCGCAGGAGGGCGCCCCGCTCGCTGGTGAGTCCCATCCGGAAGGCGAGCCAGGGGAACGTCCCCGAGTTCACCGCGGCTTCGTCGTGGAACCAGCGGTACCCGCCGAAGACCTCGTCGGCGGATTCGCCGGACAACGCCACCGTCGACTCGGCGCGGATCGCCTTGAACAGCAGGTAAAGCGAGGTGTCCATGTCCCCGAGCCCGGCCGGGATGTCCCGCGCGGCCAGCACCTTGCGGCGGACCTCGGGGTCGCTGAGCTCGGCCGGGTTCAGCACGACGTCCTTGTGGTCGGAGCCGACCAGCCGCGCGACGTCGCGGATGAAGGGCGAGTCCGGGGTGTCCCGCACCTCGTCCGGCTGGAAGTTCTCCTCCTGGCCCTGGAAGTCGACGGAGAACGTGCGCAGGCGCTCGCCCTGCTCGGCGAGCCGGGCGGCGGCGAGACCGGTGACGGCGCTGGAATCGAGCCCGCCCGACAGCAGGACGCACCGGGGGACATCTGCGATCAGCTGACGGTGCACGATGTCGGTCATCAGCTCGCGCACGCGCTCGACCGTGGTCTCCTGGTCGTCCGTGTGCTGTTTCGCGCCGAGCTTCCAGTACGTCCGCGTGCGGATCCCGGACCGGTCGACGGTGACGATCGTGCCCGGCCCGACCTCGTGCATTCCCTTCCACAGCGACCAGCCCGGAGTCTTGGTCATGGCCATCAGCTCGCGGAGGCCGTCGGTGTCGACCACCTTGCGGGCCAAGGGGTTCGCGAGAATCGCCTTCGGCTCGGAACCGAAGAGGACGCCGTCCCGGGTCGGGTAGTAGTAGAACGGCTTGATACCCATGCGGTCGCGGATCATCACGAGCTTCTCGTCGCGCTCGTCCCAGATCGCGAACGCGTACATGCCGTTGAGGTGGTCGACGACCTCGTCGCCCCACTCCAGGTAGCCGTGGAGCACGACCTCGGTGTCGCTGTCGGTCTCGAACCTGTGTCCGCGCTTGAGAAGTTCTTCGCGCAGCTCGGTGAAGTTGTACGCCTCACCGCTGTAGACCATCGCGGCCCAGCCCGGCTTCGGCCATCGGCTGCCTGCCGCCCGGCAGATCGATGATCGCCAGCCGCCGATGGCCCAGCGCCACGTTCGGCCGCACCCAGGTGCCCGAGTCGTCCGGTCCGCGGCACGCCATGGTCGCGGTCATCGCGTCGACGACCTCACGGCGTTGGGTCAGGTCCGTGTCGAAGGAGACCCACCCGGCGATTCCGCACATCGCTACCTCCCGATGATTAGTTAGCGCATACAACTATCCGTAACACCGGTGTAACACGCTTTGGCGGGCTTGTCTGCCCGAATTGCACGCTCCGTCCGCAGTGCGTCACGGTCTGTGGGGCACGTCACCGGGCATCAAGAAGTCGTAAAGGCACCCGATCGGGGCATCAAGAGGCCGTCAGGCCGCGGTCGCGATGGTCTGTACCAGGCGCAGTGTTGCGGGGTCCTGGTCACCGATGGGGTGACCTGTCCTGAGAGGTGCCTAGTGGCCGACTTGCTCTACGCCGTGCTCCTGATCGGCGTATTCGTGGTTCTCGCCCTGACCCTTCGCGGTCTGGAAAAGCTGTGACCGGCACGGGAACCGTGGCCAACGTCGTCGGCGGACTGCTGGCGCTGGGGCTAATCGTCTATTTGTTCATCGCACTGGTCAGGCCGGAGAAATTCTGATGCGTCCCGACGTACTTGTTCCCGCGGAGGGACTGGAATGACAGACACGATGGCCGGTCTCCTGCAGGCCGGCCTCTTACTCGTCGCGCTCGCCGTGGTCTACCGGCCACTGGGCGACTACATGGCGCGCGTCTTCTCGACCGAGAAGCACCTGAAGGCCGAACGCGGCCTGTACCGCCTGTTCCGGGTGAACCCCGGATCGGAACAGCACTGGAAGACCTACGCGTCCGCCGTGATCGGCTTCTCGTTCGTCTCCGTCGTGCTCCTATACCTGCTGCAGCGGCTTCAGGCGATCCTGCCGTGGAGCCTCGGCAAGGAACCGGTCTCGCCGGCGGTCGCCTTCAACACCGCCGTCAGCTTCGTGACCAACACGAACTGGCAGTCCTACAGCCCCGAAGCGACCATGGGTCACTTCGTGCAGATGGCCGGCCTGACCGTGCAGAACTTCCTGTCCGCGGCCGTCGGGCTCGCGGTCGCCGTCGCGGTGGTCCGCGGTTTCGTCCGCTCGAAGACCGACCGCCTCGGCAACTTCTGGGTGGACCTGACGCGCGGCACGATCCGGATCCTGCTGCCGATCGCGTTCGTGGCGGCGATCGCGCTGATCGCGCTCGGCGTCGTACAGAGCCTCAAGAGCGGCGTCGACGTCCTCAATCCCGACGGCAGTACCAGCAAGATCGCGCTCGCGCCCGCCGCGAGCCAGGAGGCCATCAAGGAACTCGGCACCAACGGCGGTGGCATCTTCAACGCCAACTCGTCGCATCCGTTCGAGAATCCGAACGCCTGGACCAACCTGATCGAGATCTTCCTGATCCTGGTCATCCCGGTTTCGCTCACCCGGACGTTCGGCAAGCTCGTCGGCAACACGAAACAGGGCTACGTCCTGCTTTCGGTGATGGCCGGGCTGTTCACCGCGATGCTCGCGGTGACCTGGTTGTCCGAGGCCAACGCGAGCGGCCCGGCGTCGCTGGCCGCCGGGGCGAACCTGGAAGGCAAGGAACAGCGCTTCGGCATCGGCCTGAGCTCGCTGTTCGCCAACGCCACCACCGGCACGTCGACCGGCGCGGTCAACAGCATGCACGACAGCTACAGCGGGCTCGGCGGCGGAGGCGCGCTGCTCAACATGCTGCTCGGCGAGATCTCGCCGGGCGGGGTGGGCACCGGTCTCTACGGCATCCTCGTGATGGCCGTGATCGCGATGTTCCTCGCCGGGCTGATGGTCGGCCGGACGCCGGAATACCTGGGGAAGAAGCTCGGCAAACGTGAGGTCACCTGCGCGGCGGTCTCGATGCTCGCCATGCCGACGGTGGTGCTGCTCGGCGCCGGGATCGCGCTGATGAACCCCGGCAACCTGGCCGCGTTGAACAACCCGGGCGCACACGGGCTCTCCGAAGTCCTCTACGCCTACGCGTCGGCGGGCAACAACAACGGCAGCGCCTTCGCCGGGATCACCGTCACCAACGACTGGTTCCAGTCCTCGCTCGGCGTCGCCATGCTGCTCGGCCGGTTCGTCCCGATCCTCGCCGTGTTGTGCCTGGCCGGATCCCTCGCCTCGCAGCGGAAGGTCCCGGAGACCGCCGGCACGCTGCCCACCACCGGACCGCTCTTCGGCACGATGCTCGCGGGCACGATCGTGCTCGTCGCGGCCCTCACCTTCATCCCGGCGCTCGCGCTCGGGCCCATCGCAGAGGCACTCGCATGACCGCCACTCAAGAACGCACCCCTGAACAGACGACACAGCACCACGTCGAGAACACCGGCCGGGTCGGCGCGGGGATCTTCAGTCCGCGCCAGTTGCTGACCTCGCTCCCGGAGGCGCTGCGCAAGCTCAACCCCAAGCACCAGCTCGCCAACCCGGTCATGTTCGTGGTGTGGATCGGCTCGGCGCTGACCACGGTCTTCGCGATCACCGATCCGAGTGTGTTCACCATCCTCATCACCATCTGGCTGTGGTTCACCGTCCTGTTCGCGAACCTCGCCGAGGCCGTCGCGGAGGGCCGGGGCAAGGCGCAGGCGGAAACCCTGCGGCGCAGCAAGAAGGAGACCGTCGCCCGCCGTCTCACCGAAGACGGCGACGAGGAAACCGTTCCGGGCACCGACCTGCGCGTCGGTGACCTCGTGGTCGTCGAGGCCGGACAGGTCATCCCGGGTGACGGCGACGTCGTCGAGGGCATCGCGACCGTCGACGAATCGGCCATCACCGGCGAATCGGCCCCGGTCATCCGCGAATCGGGCGGTGACCGGTGCGCGGTCACCGGCGGCACCACCGTGCTCTCGGACCGGGTCGTCGTGAAGATCACCACCAAACCCGGTGAGTCCTTTGTGGACCGCATGATCGCGTTGGTGGAAGGCGCTTCCCGGCAGAAGACGCCGAACGAGATCGCGCTGACGATCCTGCTCTCGACGCTCACGATCATCTTCCTGCTCGCCGTGGTGGCGTTGCAGCCGATGGCGGGCTATTCCGGCAGCCAGCAGTCCGTGATCGTGCTGACCGCGTTGCTGGTCTGCCTGATCCCGACGACGATCGGCGCGCTGCTGTCCGCGATCGGGATCGCCGGGATGGACCGGCTGGTGCAGCGCAACGTGCTCGCCACGAGCGGTCGCGCGGTGGAGGCCGCGGGCGACGTCTCGACGCTGCTGCTGGACAAGACCGGCACGATCACCTTCGGCAACCGCAAGGCCACCGAGCTGATCCCGGTCGGTACGTCCACTGTGGACGACATCGCCAAGGCGGCCCGGTTGTCCAGCCTCGCCGACGGCACGCCGGAAGGCCGCAGCATCGTCGAACTCGTCGCGCGGGAACACGGGCTCGCCGAGACGGCGTCCGGCGACGAGAAGCTCGCGGACTTCGTCGAGTTCACCGCGCAGACCCGGATGAGCGGCATCGACATCGGCGAACGCCAGGTCCGCAAGGGCGCCACCACCGCCGTGCGGGAGTGGGTCCGCGAACGCGGCGGCGACATGCCGGACGAGACCGAACGTGTCGTCGACGAGATCAGCGGGCAGGGCGGCACGCCGCTGGTGGTCGCGGAGTACGACGGCGCGAAGGCGTTCGTGCGCGGCGTGATCCGGCTTTCCGACGTGGTCAAACCGGGAATGAAGGAGCGGTTCGTCCAGCTCCGGGCCATGGGCATCAAGACCGTCATGATCACCGGGGACAACCCGCTCACCGCGAAGGCCATCGCGCGGGACGCGGGCGTCGACGACTACCTCGCCGAGGCCAAGCCCGAAGACAAGATGGCGCTGATCAAGAAGGAGCAGGAGGGCGGGCGGCTGGTCGCGATGACCGGCGACGGCACCAACGACGCCCCGGCCCTCGCGCAGTCCGACGTCGGCGTCGCGATGAACACCGGGACCTCCGCCGCCAAGGAGGCGGGGAACATGGTGGACCTCGACTCCGACCCGACGAAACTGATCGAGATCGTGGAGATCGGCAAGCAGCTGCTGATCACCCGCGGCGCGCTGACCACCTTCAGCGTCGCGAACGACCTCGCGAAGTACTTCGCCATCCTGCCCGCGATGTTCACCGGCATCTTCGCCCAGCTCGGCGCGCTCAACGTCATGCAGCTGGCGACGCCGAAGTCGGCGATCCTGTCGGCGGTCATCTTCAACGCCCTGATCATCGTCGGGCTGATCCCGCTCGCCCTGCGCGGCGTCCGCTACAAGCCGTCGTCGGCCTCGGCGTTGCTGCGCCGGAACCTGCTGGTCTACGGCCTCGGCGGGATCGTCAGCCCGTTCCTCGGGATCTGGCTGATCGACCTGCTCGTCCGTCTCATCCCTGGAATCGGGTGACCCATGAACGCACTGCTGAAGCAGACCCTCGCCGGGCTGCGTGTCCTGCTCGTCTTCACGGTCCTGCTGGGTGTGGTCTACCCCCTGGGGGTCTGGGCGATCTCCCGGATCCCCGGCCTCGAAGGCAACGCGGAAGGCTCGATCATCACCCAGGACGGGCAGGCCGTCGGCTCGTCCCTGATCGGCGTCGACCCGGTCGCGGCGGACCCGGCCAAGGACCCGTGGTTCCACAACCGCCCGTCCGCGGGCTCGAAGGACGCCCTCGGTCCCGGTGACCCGTCGTCGTCCGGCGCGTCGAACAAGGGCCCGTACAACGAGGACCTGGTCGCCGCGATCGGTGAGCGCAAGAAGCTCATCGCCACCCGCGAGGGTGTCCAGGAGTCGCAGGTGCCCGCCGACGCGGTGACGGCGTCGAGCTCCGGGATGGATCCGGCGATCAGCGTCGCCTACGCCGACCTCCAGATCCCGCGAGTGGCCAGGAACACGGGCCTGCCCGAGGAGAAGGTCCGGCAGCTCGTGGCGGAGAACACGAGCGGAGCCGGGATCGGTGTGCCGGGCGTCAATGTGCTGAAGGTCAACTTGGCCGTGCGCGACGCGGCCGGAGGAGCACACTGACAGACGTGGACGAGAACACGACCAAGCCGCGCCGGGGTGAGCTGAGGATCTACCTCGGCGCGGCCCCCGGCGTCGGCAAGACCTACGCGATGCTCGGCGAGGCGCGGCGACGCCTCGACCGGGGCACCGACGTGGTCATCGGCCTGGTCGAGACCCACGGGCGGAAGAAGACCGCGGAGCTCGTCGAGGGACTCGAAACCGTGCCGCGCCGCCGGTCCGCGCACCGGGACCACGAGTTCGAGGAGATGGACCTCGACGCGCTGCTCGCCCGTGCCCCCGAGGTCGCCGTCGTCGACGAACTCGCGCACACCAACGTGCCGGGTTCCCGCAACGAGAAGCGCTGGCAGGACATCGACGAACTGCTCGCCGCCGGGATCGACGTCCTCTCCACGGTCAACGTGCAGCATCTGCAGAGCCTCAACGACGTCGTCGAGCGGATCACCGGCGTCGTCCAGCAGGAGACGGTGCCCGACGAGGTCGTGCGGCGGGCCGAGCAGCTGGAGCTGGTCGACATAACGCCCGAAGCGCTCCGGCGGCGACTGGCGCACGGTAACGTCTATCCGGCCGAGCGCATCGACGCGGCGCTGGGCAACTACTTCCGCCCCGGCAACCTCACCGCGCTGCGGGAACTCGCGCTGCTGTGGGTCGCCGACCAGGTGGACGTCGCCCTGCAGCGGTACCGGGCCGAGCAGAAGATCACCGACACGTGGGAAGCCCGCGAACGGGTGGTCGTCTCCATCACCGGTGGCCCGGAGAGCGAGACGCTCATCCGCCGCGCGAGCCGCATCGCGAACCGCGCGGGCGCCGAACTGCAGGTGCTGCACATCCTGCGCGGCGACGGGCTCGCCGGGATGGGACCGACGGCGGTCGGCAAATACCGGAAACTGACCGAAGAGGTCGGCGCGACCTTCCACACCGTCGTCGGCGACGACGTGCCGACGGCACTGCTCGACTTCGCCCGCGGGGTCAACGCGACCCAGCTGGTGGTCGGGACCTCGCGGCGGTCACGCGTGGCGAGGCTGTTCGACGAGGGCATCGGCGCGGCCGTGGTCCAGCGGTCCGGCCCGATCGACGTCCACATGGTCACGCACGCCGAAGCGGGCGGGCGGCTGCGCGCCCGCTTCACCCGGAGCCCGCTGCCCTCCTCGCGGCGGGTGGCGGGCTGGGCCCTCGCCTTCGTCCTGCCCGTACTGGCGACCTTGCTCGGCGTCCTGCTGGAGGAGCAACTCGACTTCTCGACCGACATGGTCGCCTACATGCTGGCGACGGTGCTCGTCGCGCTCGCGGGCGGGCTCGGGCCCGCGCTCCTGGCCGCGGTGCTTTCGGCGGGGTTGCTCAACTTCTTCTTCACCCCGCCGCTGTACACCCTGACCGTCCACGAGCCGCGCAACGTGATCACGCTGATCGCGATGGTGCTCGTGGCGATCCTCGTCGCCGCGGTCGTCGACACCGCCGCCCGGCGCGCGGCACAGGCCGCGCGGGCGCGGACCGAGGCTGCGTTGCTGGCGTCGTACGCGCGGACGGTGCTCACGCACGCCAACCCGATCGAGCGGCTGCTGGAGAAGGTCCGCGAGAACTTCGGCCTGACTTCGGTGAGCCTGCTGGAAAAGCGGGACGGGAAGTGGAAACGGGTGGCGAACGCCGGCACGGATCCATGCGCCGACCCGGATCAGGCCGACGTCGACATCGCGGTCACCGCCGACGTCCACCTGACGCTGCGGGGCCGCGCGTTGCCCGCGTCGGACCGGGGAGTGCTGGAAGCCGTCGCGGGACAGGCGTTGCTGGCCCTGCGGCAGCAGCGGACGGCGAAGGCGGCCGTCCGCGCCGAGCGCAAGGCCGAAGCCACCGAACTCCGTACAGCCCTGCTGTCGGCCGTCGGCCACGACCTCCGGACGCCGCTGACGTCGATCAAGGCGGCCATCGGCAGCCTGCGCGCGACCGACATCTCACTGTCCGAAGAGGACACCGATGAACTGCTCGAAGCGATCGAGGAATCGGCGGACCGGCTGGCCGGGCTGATCGACAACCTGCTCGACTCCTCCCGGCTGGCGACCGGCGCGGTGCGCCCGCATCTGCGCCCGGTCGGCTACGACGAGGTGGTCTCGCACGCCCTGTCCAATGTGGACAACTCGGCATCGGTCGTCGTCGCGATCGACTCGCGGCTGCCGTCGGTCTGCGCCGATCCCGGCCTGCTGGAACGGGTCGTGGCGAACGTGATCGACAACGCGCTGCGGCACGGCGCGTCCGGCGAGCCGGTGTCCGCCCGCGCCAGCACGCATTCGGACCACGTCGAACTGCGTATCGTCGACCACGGGCGCGGGCTCAAGAAGGGCACCGCGGACTCGGCGTTCGCGCCGTTCCAGCGGCTCGGGGGAGACCGGGACAGCGTGCCCGGCGTGGGACTGGGGCTGTCGGTCGCCAAGGGGTTCACCGAGGCGATGGGCGGGCGGATCCGGGCGGAGGACACGCCCGGCGGCGGGCTCACCGTCGTCATCTCGCTGCCCGCATATGTTGGTCAGGATCCGGAAAAGAGCCTCCTCGCGTTCGACGACGAGGGTCTGGAGAACGAAGAGGAGGAGCGAGTGCGATGAGCGCAGACACCGCGTCGGCGACCGTGCTGGTCGTCGACGACGAACCGCAGATCGTGCGAGCCCTGCGGATCAACCTGTCCGCCCGCGGCTACAAGGTGATCACCGCGCACGACGGGACGGCCGCGCTGAAGGCGGTCGCCGAGACCAAACCCGACGTCGTCGTGCTCGACCTCGGCCTGCCCGATCTCGACGGCACCGAGGTGATCGCCGGGCTGCGCGGCTGGACGACCGTGCCGATCATCGTGCTGTCCGCGCGCGGCGACTCGGCCGACAAGGTTCAGGCCCTCGACGCCGGCGCCGACGACTACGTCACCAAACCCTTCGGCATGGACGAACTGCTGGCGCGGCTGCGGGCCGCCGTGCGCCGCTCGGCGTCGTCCGGTGTGGACGGTGCCGACGCGGTGGTGGACACGGGATCGTTCCGGATCGACCTCGCGGCGAAGAAGGTGCGCCGGGACGGCAAGGAAGTGCACCTCACCAAGACCGAATGGGGCGTGCTGGAACTGCTGGTGCGCAATCGTGGGCGGCTGGTGGCACAGAAGCAGCTGCTGCACGAGGTGTGGGGCCCGACCTACGAGACCGAGTCGCACTATCTGCGCGTGTATCTGGCGCAACTGCGGCGGAAGCTGGAACCGGAACCCTCTCGGCCGCGGCACTTGCTGACGGAGCCGGGGATGGGCTACCGCTTCGAAATGTGAGGCTCGTCGGGGCTGTGGCCCAGAATTCCGTGAAGGCCTCCTTGAGGGACTCTGGGTCCCTCAAGGAGGCCTTCACGGACCGAAGTCTTACTGGGCGCTGCTCGTGGACGTGTCGGTACCCGAGGTGCTGGACCGGCCCGGCGAGGAGTCGGGGGCGCCGCTGGTGCTGGAGCCGCCACCCGGAGGGCTGGACGGGGGATCCGACGGATCCGACGACGGCGGCGTCGACGTGTTCGGCGTGGTCGTGGGAGTCGTCTTCGTGGTGGTGGGCTTGGTCGGCGTCGGCGGCTGCACCGTGGTGCCGGGGCCGCCGCCCGGGTTCGGCGGAACCACCGGCGGGGGCGGGGTGACGACGCTCGTCGTCTCCTTGCCGTCCGCCCCGACCGAGGTCACCGTGGTCGGCGGCGCCGTCGAGCTGGAAGGCGCGCCCGGGGTCGGCGAGCCGCTGACGGTCATCGGGCCGCCGGGGACGGCGTTGCCCGGGACCAGCTGGACGCCGGCGGGGGCGATGCCCTGTCCGCCGCCGGGGACGCCGGTGCCGCCCGCGGTGGCGGAGACGCCGGGGCTCGCGAGTTCGGCGATCGCGGCGAAGGCCGTCGCCACCACGAGACCGCTGACGCCGAGTACGGCGTAGCCTGCGCGGTTGAGCTTGCCGGTGGCACCGCGCGGGGGTGCCACGGACACGCGTGCGCTCGGATCAGACCCGTCGGGACGGGGCATGTGCTGGCTCCTCGGATGGGGGACTTCGGGGAGTGCGGCTACCCGGGCGAGGTAGCCCAAAGTGGGGACCCGGCGCGGAGATTATCACCGCCGCCTCACCGTCTGCGAACTACAGCGCACGCCGCGCTCACCCTCCGCGTTCATCCGCATGGTGCACGATAGGGAGCGTGAGTGAAGAAGTAACGCACATCAGGCTGACCGCGTGGGTGCACGGCCGGGTGCAGGGTGTCGGTTTCCGCTGGTGGACCCGCAGCAGGGCGCTTGAGCTGGGGTTGGCGGGCAGTGCGGCCAATCTGGCAGACGGGCGTGTCGAGGTCATAGCGGAGGGTGATCGTGACCACTGTGAGCGGCTTTTGGCCGTTTTGCGTTCCGGGGAATCACCCGGAAGTGTGGATCACGTCGTCGAGCGGTGGTCGCCGGCGAAAGGCGGGCTTCGCGGGTTCGTGGAGCGCTGAGGCCCCGCGTCCCACGCTCACCGTGAGCACACAGGTAGCCTGGGTCGATTGAAAGACCGGTTCCCGCAGCCAGAGGGGTCAGCACGACGTGCACCTGAAGAGCCTGACGCTCAAGGGCTTCAAGTCCTTCGCCTCGGCGACGACGTTGCGTTTCGAGCCGGGCATCACCTGCGTGGTCGGACCGAACGGGTCCGGCAAGTCGAACGTCCTCGACGCGCTCCGCTGGGTCATGGGCACCCAGGGCGCGAAGGACCTGCGCGGCGGCAAGATGGAGGACGTCATCTTCGCCGGGACCGCCGGCCGTGCCCCGCTCGGGCGCGCCGAGGTCACCTTGACCATCGACAACGCCGACGGCGCGCTGCCCATCGAGTACTCCGAGGTCTCGATCACCCGCCGGATGTTCCGCGATGGCGCGAGCGAGTACGAGATCAACGGCGACCGCTGCCGCCTGATGGACGTGCAGGAACTGCTGTCGGACTCCGGTATCGGCCGCGAGATGCACGTCATCGTCGGGCAGGGTCAGCTATCGGCCATCCTCGAATCGAAGCCCGAGGAGCGCCGCGCCTTCATCGAAGAGGCCGCAGGTGTCCTCAAGCACCGCAAGCGCAAGGAACAGACCCTGCGCAAGCTCGCGAACATGCAGGGCAACCTCGACCGCCTCGGCGACCTCACCACCGAGCTCCGCCGCCAGCTCAAACCGCTGGGCAAGCAGGCCGAGATCGCCCGCAAGGCGCAGTGGGTGCAGTCCGAGCTGCGCGACGCGCGGTTGCGGCTGTTCGCCCACGACCTGGTCACCCAGCGCGAAGGCATCGCCAAGGAAGAGGCCGACGAGCGCGTCGCCCGTCAGCGGCGCGCCGAAGTCGAGCAGGCCTTGGAGATCGTCGCCGCCGAGGAGGCCGAGCTCGAAGCTTCGCTGGCCGAGGACGCGCCGAAGCTGGCCGCCGCGCAGGAGACCTGGTACAAGCTTTCCGCGCTGACGGAGCGGTTGCGCGGCACCGTGCGGCTCGCTCTGGAGCGTCAGCGCCACCTGTCGTCCGACGTGCAGCAGGCGAGCACCGGCCGCGACCCCGACGAGCTGCTCGCCGAGGCCGAACAGGTCGCCGAACGGGAGCAGGAGCTCAACGAGGCCGTCGCCGAGGCGCGCATGGTGCTTTCGGAGACCGTCCAGCGGCGTGAGCAGCTCGAACACCTCGTCCAGGCCGCGGAGCGCGCGCATATGGCCGCCGTCCGCGCGATCGCCGACCGCCGGGAAGGGCTCGCGAAGCTCTCCGGCCAGGTCGAGGCGCTGCGCAGCAAGAACGGCGCCACCTCCGACGAGATCGACAGGCTCACCGTGTCGCTCGAAGAGGCCGCCGAGCGGGCGGAGATCGCCGTCGAGGAGCTCGAAGAGGCCAAGGCCGCGGGTGGCGTCGAGGAATCCGACGACTCCGACCTGCAGGCCCACCACGACCGCGCGGTCGAGGCCAACAACGCCGCCAAGGCGCGGGTCGAGGAACTGGTCAAGGCCGAGCGTGCCGCCGAACGCGAGATCGCGTCGGAGAAGGCCCGCGTCGAGGCGCTGTCGATGGGGCTGCGCCGCAAGGACGGCGCCGGCGCGCTGCTCGGTGCGCAGCACGAACTGCCGGGTCTGCTCGGTTCGGTCGCCGCGCTGCTCACCGTCGAAGCGGGCCACGAGGTCGCGCTGGCCGCGGCGCTCGGCCCGGTCGCCGACGCGGTCGCGGTCAACGGCGGCGAAGACGCGCTCGCCGCGCTGAAGTTCTTGAAGGACAACGACTCCGGGCGCGCGGGCATTCTGCTCGGCGGTCTGGAATCCACTGTGGACACCAGTGCCTGGCCGTCGCTGCCCGAGGGCGCGCGCTGGGCGCGCGAAGTCGTCACGGCGCCGCCCGCGTTGCGGTCCGCCGTCGAGCACGCGCTCGACCGGGTGGCCATTGTGGACGGTCTGGAGTCCGCGCGGCGGCTCGTCGAGGTGTATCCCGAAGTCAGCACGGTCACGCCCGAAGGCGATGTCTTCGGCGCGCGCTGGGCGGTCGGCGGGTCCGCCCGCAGTGAGAGCGTCATCGAGGTGCAGGCCGCGGTCGACGAGGCGAGCGATCGGCTGAGCGCCGCCGAGCGCGCGCTGGAACGCACCGCCGCGGAACTCGAAGGTGCCCGCGCCGGGCAGGCCGCCCGGCGCGAAGAGGTCGGCAGGGCCAAGGAAGCGCTGGGAGACGCGAAGGTCCGCAAGGCTCGCTCGTCCGAGCGTCTGAACCGGATGCAGCAGGCCGCGCGCGCCGCGCAGGCCGAAATGGACCGGCTGAGCAACCAGCGCGCCAAGGTCGAGCAGAGCCGCGAAGAAGCGTTGCGGCAGCTAGCCGAACTCGAAGAGCGCCTGGCCGCCGTCGCCGACCAGGAGGTCGACGAGGATCCGGACACCGCCGAGCGTGACCAGGCCGCCGAAGACCTCGGCACGGTCCGCCAGGAGGAGATGGAGTCCCGGCTCGCGCTGCGCACCGCCGAGGAGCGCGCGCGGAGCATCCAGGGCAAGGCCGAATCGCTCCGCCGGGCCGCGCACGCCGAGCGGCAGGCGCGCGAACGCGCCGAAAAGTCCAGGGCCGCGCGGAAACGCGGCGCCGAGATCGCCAACGCGGTGGTCAACGGCGGCGAGATCGCGCTGGAGCGCATCGAGGTCTCCGTGCAGCGCGCCGCCCACGAACGGGACGAGGCGCAGGCGCAGCGGCAGTCGCGGGAGACCGCGCTGACCCAGGTCCGCAGCAAGGTCCGCGAGCTGACCGGCGAACTGGAGAAGCTCACCGACGCCGTCCACCGTGACGAGGTGCTGCGTGCCGAGCAGCGGCTGCGGTTGGAGCAACTCGAAACCAAGATCGCCGAGGACTTCGGCATCGGTCTCGAGGACCTCGTGTCCGAGTACGGCCCGGATGTCCCCGTGCCGCCGAGCGCGGGGGAGATGGCCGAGTACGAGGCCGCCAAGGAACGCGGCGAGGACGTCACCCCGCCGCCGCCGATGCCGTTCGACCGCGACACCCAGGCACGCCGGGCGAAGCGCGCGGAGAAGGACCTGAGCCTGCTGGGCAAGGTCAACCCGCTGGCGCTGGAGGAGTTCGCGGCGCTGGAGGAGCGGTACAAGTTCCTCTCGACCCAGCTCGAAGACCTCAAGGACACCCGCAAGGACCTCGAAGCCGTCATCAAGCAGGTCGACGAGAAGATCCTCGAGGTCTTCGCGTCCGCCTACGAGGACGTCGCGCGCGAGTTCGAGACGGTGTTCAGCGTGCTGTTCCCGGGCGGTGAGGGGCGCATGGTGCTCACTCAGCCCAACGATCTGCTTTCCACCGGTGTCGACGTCGAAGCGCGCCCGCCGGGCAAGAAGGTCAAGCGGCTCTCGCTGCTCTCCGGTGGCGAGAAGTCGCTCGTCGCCGTCGGCATGCTGGTGGCGATCTTCCGTGCCCGGCCTTCGCCCTTCTACGTCATGGACGAGGTCGAGGCCGCGCTCGACGACACCAACATGCGACGGCTGATCGGGCTGCTGGAGCAGCTGCGGGACTCTTCGCAGCTGATCATCATCACCCACCAGAAGCCGACCATGGAGATCGCCGACGCCCTGTACGGCGTTTCGATGCAGGGTGACGGCATCACGAAGGTGATCTCGCAGCGGCTGCGTACGTCCGAAGAGGAACTCGTCACCTCGTGAGTGGTAAGGACGGTTCTAACCGTCCTTACCACTCACGAGGCCCTAGACGGGGGTGGACTCCTTCACGTCCGGTTCGGCCAGCGGGTCCACGCTTCCGTGCCGCAGCGACAGCAGCCCGCCCACCACGAGCGTGATCACCACCCCGCACAGCGTGTACCAAGGCCACGCCAGCGCCACGGTGTTCCCGGAAGCCTTGCTGAAGTCGACGCCGATCAGGCTGCCGTCCGGTTTGTTGAACTTGACGCCCAGGATGATGAAGGCCATCACGATCACCGTCGACACGAACGCCGCGATCGCGTCCGCCTGCCTCGCCCGCTTGATCAGCAGGCCCAGGAGGAACGCGCCGAGCAGCGCGCCGTAGGTGTAGCCGGTGATGCCGAGCGCCTGCACCACGATCGGGTCGGCCGAGGTCTTGTTGGAGGAGGCGAAGAAACCCGCGCACAGGATCAGCGCGCCCGCCCAGACGATCGTCCAGATCCGGCCGTGCTTCAGCCGGTCGGCTTCCGGGAGCTCCCGGCCGATCACCCGTTCGTAGACGTCGGTCACCGTGGACGAGGCCAGCGCGCCGAGCGACGAACTCAGTGCGGCGGCGAGGATCCCGGCGATCACGAACCCGGACAGACCGCTCGGGAGGTCGTTCACGATGAAGTTCGCGAACAGTTCGTCCTTGTTGGCCAGCCCCAGCCCTTCCGGCTTCGGCTTCGTCGGGGCGAGGCCGTTGTACAGCGCCCACAGCAGCACGCCGATGAACAGGAACAGCGCGAACTGCAGGAACACCACGAAACCGCTGGCCACCAAGGCCTTCCGCGCGGCGCGCAGATCGTTGGTGGCCTGGAGGCGCTGCACGATCAGCTGGTCCGAACCGTGCGAGGCCATCGAGAGCACCGCGCCACCGATCAGCGCGGTGAAGAACGCGTACTGGCCGGTGAGCATGTTCGAGGAGAAGTCGAAGATCTGGAACTTGTTGGCGTCCACGGCCTTGCCGAACCAGCCGTCGGGCAGCCTGCCGGAGATCGCCCAGATCACCACGACCGCGCCGAGGACGTACCAGAGCATCTGGATCGCGTCGACCCAGACGACCGCGCGGACGCCGCCGAAAAAGCTGTAGAGCACCATCGCGATGCCGAGGCCGATGACGATGGTCCAGTACGAGACGTTCAGGCCGTAGGCCGCCATCACCACCTTGATCGGGATCGCGGTGGCGAACAGCCGGATACCGTCGGCCAGCGTCCGGGTGAGCAGGAACGTCACCGACGCGGTGCCCTGCAGCCCGCCGCCGAAGCGTTTGCCGAGGAAAGCGTAGGCGGTGACCAGGTTGCCCGCCACGTAACGCGGCAACAGCACCATCGACACCACGATCCGGCCGGCGATGTACCCGATCGCCAGTGCCAGGTACGTCATCCCGCCGTCGCCGGGGGTGGCGATGTAGGCCACCGTCGGCACGGAGAGCACGGTGAGGGTGGACGTCTCCGCGGACACCACCGAGAGACAGGCCACCCACCAGGAGATCTTGCCTTCGCCGACGAAGTAGTCCGAGCCGGATTTCTGTTTGCCGCCAATCCAGACGCCCAGCAAGGGCATGCCGACCAGAAAAAGCCCGATGATCGCGAGGTCAAGTGCGCGCATCCGTATCTCCTATCGCTCGCCGGTCTTCGCCGCTACCCGTAACCGGGTCACGGTTGAGCTGTGCGGCGCGGGAAGCCGCAGGGGGCCCGCGCCCGGGGTGATGCTGCCGAGCAGCCGGTCGCCGCGGGCACCGGTCGCCGACGGGAGGTTCCCCGGGACGCCGGACCACGTCAGCCAGCCGAGCAGAATGGTCAGGTATGCCTCTTTGCCCGCGCGGGGCAGCCCGTGGTCGTCGCTGGTCTTCAGCGCCGTAGCAGGCAGGTTCCTGGCGAGCGCGGTCATCAGCGCCGGATTGTCCGCGCCGCCGCCGGAGACGATCACCGTGGCGATGGAGTGGCGGCGGCATTCCGCGGCGATGGTCACCGCGGTCAGTTCGGTCAGCGTCGCCAGGAGGTCTTCCGCGCCGATCGGCGGGAGCCCGTCGAGCGCGGCGTCGAGATAGGTGCCGTGGAACAGTTCCTTGCCGGTCGACTTCGGCGGCGCGGCAGCGTAGTAGGGATCGAGCAAGAGCTTCGCCAGCAGGTCGGGCCGCACGTCGCCGCGGAGGGCGAGCGCTCCGTCGATGTCGGCGCGCAGTCCGGTGACGCGGTGCGCGGCGATGTCCATCAGCGCGTTGCCCGGCCCGGTGTCGTAGGCCAGGACATCACCGTGCGAAGGCACCACGGTGATGTTCGCGATTCCGCCGATGTTCAGCGCCGCGACCGGGCCGGAAGCGGCCATTTCCCGTAGCCACAACGCGTCCAGCGTGCTGGCCAGCGGCGCGCCGTGCCCGCCGGCGGCGACGTCGCGGACGCGCAGGTCGGCGACCACCGGCAGCCCGGTGCGCTCGGCGATCCACGCCGGATTCCCCACTTGCAGCGTGCCGCGGGCGGTGCCGTCCTCGACCCAGTGGAACACCGTCTGGCCCAGCGAGGCGACGACGTGCGCGTCACCGCCGGCCAGTTCCTCGACCCCGCGCGCGGCGGCCTCGGCGAAGGCCTGGCCGACCAGGGTGTCGAGTTTCGTGAGCTGCTCGGCGTCGCAGGGATTCGGTGGCAGTGCGGCGAGCAAGGCCTCGCGGAGCGCTTCGGGATAAGGGACTTCCAGTTGGCCGAGCGGGGAGAGCACCACGGTGTCCCCTTCGGCGCGCAGTTCGGCGGCCGCCACGTCGATCCCGTCGATCGATGTGCCGGAGATGAGCCCGATCACCCGGACCCCAGTGCCGGAGAAAACCGTCATTCGGAGTGGTCTAGCCGTCGGTCCCGAGATCGCGCAAGCCGACCCGTTTCTTCTTGTCCGAAATGAGTCCTATCCAGTGGATGCTTGACAAGATCGGCTTCCTTCCCGTGGGGCGTCTGAGCGCGACGGGGTGCGGATGCGAGGATGGCGCCGTGTCGAGTACCCCCTGGTTCTGGATCGTTGTCGTTGCCGTCGTGGTCCTGGTCGCCGTTCTGGTGGCCGGGCTGTTCATCGCGCGCCGCCGCCGGATCAGCCTGGACGAGTCCAAGGCCGCCGACGTCGTCGAGAAGCCGAAGGGCGGCGGTTACACCGCGACCGGCGGAATCGCTCTCGCCCCCGGCGGCGAGAAGACCGAGGAAGAACCGGATCACCCGGTCGAGGATCGTCCGGAGACCGACGGGCAGCCCGCCGTCGGGGACGACGCCTCGGTACCGAGGGATTCCGCGCAGCGCACGGTGCGCGACGTCGAACTTCCCGAACCCACCGAAGCTGCCGAGGAAGCGGCGCCCGCGCCCGCTCCGGCCGAGGAGATCGCCCCGGCCACGGGCCGCCTGGAGCGCCTGCGCGGCAGGCTGGGCAAGTCCCGTTCGGTGTTCGGGCAGAGCCTGCTCGGCCTCCTGGGCGCCGGTGACCTGGACGAGGATTCCTGGCAGGACGTCGAGGACACGCTGCTCATGGCGGATCTGGGTGCCGCGACGACCACCGAGATCGTCGAGCGCCTTCGTGACGAGCTGAAGCGGCGCGCGGTGCGGACCTCCGAGGAGGCGCGCGCGGTTTTGCAGGAGGTGCTGACCTCCGCTCTCTCGACCGACGCGGTCCGGGCCGTCCGCGCGCTGCCGCACACCGTCGACGGGAAGAAGCAGCCCGCCGTCGTGCTGGTCGCCGGGGTCAACGGCACCGGCAAGACCACCACCACCGGCAAGCTCGCCCGCGTGCTCGTCGCGCAAGGGAGCACCGTGGTGCTCGGCGCGGCCGACACCTTCCGCGCCGCGGCGGCGGACCAGCTCCAGACGTGGGCCGAGCGGGTCGGCGCGGAGGTCGTGCGCGGCAAGGAGGGCGCGGACCCGGCGGCGGTCGCCTTCGACGCCGTCAAACGCGGCACCGAGGCGGGCGTGGACACGGTCCTGATCGACACCGCCGGCCGTCTGCACACCAAGACCGGCCTGATGGACGAGCTGGGCAAGGTCAAGCGAGTCGTCGAGAAGCAGGCGAAGGTCGACGAGGTGCTGCTGGTGCTCGACGCCACCACCGGGCAGAACGGGCTGATGCAGGCTCGCGTGTTCTCGGAGGTCATCGACGTCACCGGCATCGTCCTGACCAAACTGGACGGCACCGCGAAGGGTGGCATCGTCTTCCAGGTGCAGCGCGAACTCGGCGTGCCGGTCAAGCTCGTCGGCCTCGGAGAGGGGCCGGACGACCTGGCGCCGTTCGAGCCTGGCGCGTTCGTCGAGGCCCTGCTCGGCGGCTAAGCCGCGCGCATGCGGGGTACCAGCACTTCCACTATGTAGCGGGAAACGTGGAGGCGGTGGTCCAGGCAGAGTCCGAAGTGCACCTCGTGGATATCGCACATCCGGCATCCCGGGCGCCTCAAGCCGGCCGGCGGGGGAGACCCGGCGGAGCGGACGAGCACCGGATCCGGGCGAAGACGGACTTTCGCGGTGCCGTTGCCGCCCAGCCACACCAGCTGTGATCCGACGGCGTGAAGGATCGGCGCCTGGCCGTGCCGGGGAGACAATTCCAGGACCTTCGCCGTGATCTCGTAGCGGCCCCGGTTCAGCCGCACACAGGCGCTTTCCCCGAGCACCGTGGGCACGGTCAGGCTCTCGCCGAAACGATCGAGCCTGCGCAACGTGAGGACGACCGGTGCTTTCGCGCCCCGGCAGTACGGCAAGGTGTACTGCACGGTGACGTCGAGGTCACTGGTCACTTCGGCGCCTTGGACGCTCAGATCGTGCCGCTGCGGCTTCCGGCCACCTGTGGTCACCGCCCGGTCGAGGGCCTTCTCCGCGAGTTTCTGCCCGATCCAGGTGATCAGAGCGTCGACCATCTGAAACCCCCTCGCTCGGCTCATCTCGAGATTACGGCGAA
The DNA here is from genome assembly GCF_019330265.1 of Amycolatopsis sp. TNS106. Classification (NCBI taxonomy): domain Bacteria; kingdom Bacillati; phylum Actinomycetota; class Actinomycetes; order Pseudonocardiales; family Pseudonocardiaceae; genus Amycolatopsis; species Amycolatopsis sp. TNS106. The sequence continues at coordinate 8,517,099 of NZ_CP024972.1, forward strand.
GGCCCCTCTCCCGGCTCAGCCGAAAGAGGGGCCTTCGCGGACTTCGCGGTCAGACTGAAACCGGGGCGTCGGCCGAGACCAGCGCCGTCTTCTTGTCCCGCATGACCAGGAACGCGACCACCGCCGCGGCCAGCACGCCCACCGCGCTCACCAGGAACGTCATCGACATCGCCGAGGTGAACGACTCGCGGGCCGCGGTGACGAGGCCGCCGTCGCCGGTCGCGAAGGCGTCACCGATCGAAAGCCGGGCCTGCGCCGGGGCGGTCTCGGGCATGTTCGACGTGAACAGGCTCGACACGACACTGCCCAGGATCGCGATGCCGAGCGCGGCGCCCAGCTGCTGGATGGTGTCGTTGAGCGCGGAGCCGACACCGGCCTGCTCCTCCGGCACCTCGCCCATCAGCGCCGCGATCGCCGCCGGCATCGCCAGCCCGCCGCCGGTGCCGAGCAGGAACAGCGCGGCCGCGGGCAGCAGGAAGCCCTCGTTCACCGACAGCGTCGCGAGCAGGCCGAAGCCGCCTGCCATCACGATCATCCCGCCCGCGGCCAGCGCGCGGTTGCCGATCTTCTGGCCCAGCGTGGCGCCGAGGGTGTTGAACAGCAGCGACGCGATGGCCATCGGGATGAACGCGAGACCCGCCTCGGTCGGGGTGTAGCCGAGCACGAACTGCAGGTACTGCGTCAGGAGCAGCAGCAGACCGCCGTTGCCGATCTGCACCAGGGTGAGAGACAGGCTGCCGCCGCTGAAGTTGCGCTTGCGGAACAGCTTGAGCGGGACCATCGGCGACGGCGTGTGTCGCTCCCAGAACACGAAACCGGTCAGGCTCACCACCGCGATCGCCAGCGGGACCAGCGTCCCTGCCTCGGTGATGCCGTGCTTCGGCAGTTCGATGATCGTCCAGACCAGCGCCGTCATGCCGACGGCGGAAAGGATCGCGCCGAGCGGGTCCGGCTTCTGCCACGGGCCCTTGGACTCCGGCATCAGCGTGAGCGCGGCGATCACGGCGATCACGACGATCGGCACGTTGATCAGGAACACCGCGCCCCACCAGAACCACGCGATCAGCACGCCGCCCAGCACCGGGCCGCCGATCATGCCCAGCATCGCCACGGCGCTCCACGCCGCCATCGCCTTGCGGCGTTCTTCGTCGTCGAAGACGGTGATCAGGATCGACAGCGTGCTCGGCATGATCAGCGCGCCGCCGACGCCCATGACCGCGCGGGAAACGATCAGTTCGAGCGGATTCGCGGCGAACGCGGCGACGAGTGAGGCCACCCCGAACAGGGCGAGCCCGATGAGCATCACCTTCCGGCGTCCGAACCGGTCGCCGAGACTTCCCGACGTGAGCAGCAGGCCGGCGAACACGAGGATGTAGGAGTCCAGGATCCACTGCGTGTCCTGGGCGCCGGCCCCGAGGTCTTCGGCCAGCGGCGGCACGGCGACGGTCAGGACCATGTTGTCGACGACCAGCACGAGCGTGCTCAGGCAAAGCACGATCAGGATCCACCAGCGGCGTGGATCGCGGACGGGTTCGTTCATCGGGATACCCCCAGAAGAGTTTGCGTACATTGTTCGGTCGATGCGCACACTGTACGCAGAACGAAACGCTGTACGCAATAGGGGTACTTCGTGCGCTAAGGTGGGGGCATGTCGATCGAGGAACAACCGATCCAGTCGGTATGGACGCGTCCGCGCCGGAAGCGGGATCAACCCGCGTTGAGCCAGGCGCAGATCGTGGCCGAGGCCGTCCGGCTCCTGGACGTCGAAGGTGTCGACGCGCTGAGCATGCGCAGGCTGGGTACCGCGCTGAACGCGGGCGCGACCTCGCTCTACCGGCACGTGGCGAACCGCGACGAGCTGATCGAACTGGTCGTCGACGAGGTCTACGGCGAGATCACCGTGCCGGACGGCGACGACCCGGCAGGGTGGCGTGAAGCGGCCGTCGTGGGAGCGGAAAGCGTCCGCGCGATGATCCTGCGGCACCCGTGGGTCGCTTCACTGCTCGGCTCGGTCGGCCTGTCGTACCTGGGGCCGAACGTCATGCGGCTCAACGAGCGGCTGCTGGGTGTCTTCGTGGCCGCGGGATTCCCCGGTGACGAGGCGGATCAGGCGATCAGCGCGGTCATCTCCTACGTCATCGGCATGGGGACGACCGAGGCGGCCTGGCTCACGACGGTCGCCAAAAGCGGCCAAAGCGAACGTGACTGGGCGGAGCGGCTGCGCCCCGCCGTCGAGGTGGCGGTGGAGGGGCATCCGCATCAGCGGGAAATGCTCGCCAGAGCCGTCGCCGAAACCGATCCGGTCCGGCTTCGTGACGAGAAGTTCCGCTACGGGCTGGACCGGATGCTCGACGGCTTGGAGGCCAGGCTCAAACGGTGACCCCGTCCTTCGAAAGGGTCGAGCCGAGCGAGTTCGCGATCCGCTGGACGACGGGTGCGATCCGCTCGACGGCCTCCATCGTGAGCCGTCCCGAAGGCCCGGACACCGAGACCGCCGCCGGCACCGGCGCGCCCGGGACCGCGACGGCCACGCAGCGGACGCCCAGCTCCTGCTCGGCCTCGTCGAGTGCGTAACCCTGCTGGGCGATCTTCGCCAGCTCGCGCAGGAGTGCGTCCTGGTCGGTGAAGGTGTGCTCGGTGTAGGAGGGCATGCCGGTCCTGGCGAGCAGCGCCGTGACGTCGTCGGACGGCAGATGCGCCAGCATCGCCTTCCCCACGCCGGTGCCGTGCGGCAGGAGACGCCGTCCGACCTCGGTGAACATCCGCATTGAATGCTTCGAGGGCACCTGGGCGACATAGACGACCTCGTCGCGCTCCAAGACGGCGAGGTTCGCGGTCTCGCCGACCTCGTCGACCAGCTCCGCGAGCAGCGGCCGCGCCCACGAGCCGAACTGCATGCTGGCGTTCTCGCCCAGCCGGATGAGGCGGGCGCCCAGCGCGTACCGGCGGTTGGTGTTCTGCCGGACGTAGCCCAGGTCCACCAGCGTCCTGATCAGCCGGTGGATGGTCGGCATCGGCAACCCGGACAGGGTCGCCAGCTCCGAAAGACTGGCCTCCCCGCCGGTGTCCGCGAGATGCTCCAGGAGCTCGAAGGCCCGCTGAAGGGACTGGACGCCGCCGTCGCGCCCGTTCTTCTCCGCTGCCACCGTGGTACTCCTTACGTCGGCGTTGATGTTCCGCTATGCAGAAACTATAGTCCGTCATGTAAAACCGTAGGGACGTTATCTTTCCGAACTCGGGGTGTTACTCATGTCTGAAGCTCAGGTGCTCGGCGATCCGGTCGAGCGCGGGGACGAAATCCTCACGCCGGAGGCGCTCGCCTTCCTCGCCGGCCTGCACGAGGCCTTCGCCGCCCGCCGCGACGAGCTGCTGCAGGCCAGGAGCAAGCGCCGCGAGGAGGCCAGGACCACCGGCAAACTCGACTTCCTGCCGGAGACCAAGGAGATCCGCGAGGGCGACTGGAAGGTCGCCGAGGCTCCGCCCGCGCTGCGTGACCGCCGCGTCGAGATCACCGGCCCCACCGACCGCAAGATGACCATCAACGCGCTGAACTCCGGCGCCAAGGTCTGGCTCGCCGACCTCGAGGACGCCAACACGCCGCACTGGGCGAACGTCGTCTCCGGTCAGGTCAACCTGTACGACGCGGTCCGCGAGACCATCACGCTGGAGAGCGGCGGCAAGAGCTACGCGCTGAAGGACGACGTCGAGCACGCGACCATCGTCGTCCGCCCGCGCGGCTGGCATCTCGACGAGCGCGGCCTGTCCTTCGGCGGGCGTCAGGCCGTCGGCGCGCTGGTCGACTTCGGCCTGCACTTCTTCCACAACGCGCAGGAACTGCTCAACCGCGGCAAGGGCCCGTACTTCTACCTGCCGAAGATGGAGAGCCACCTCGAAGCCCGGCTCTGGAACGACGTCTTCACCCACGCGGAGAAGACGCTCGGCATCGAGCACGGCACCGTCCGCGCGACCGTGCTGATCGAGACCATCCCGGCCGCGTTCGAGATGGAAGAGATCCTCTACGAACTGCGCGAGCACGCCTCCGGCCTCAACGCCGGCCGCTGGGACTACCTGTTCAGCGTCATCAAGTACTTCCGCGACGCGGGCGAGAAGTTCGTCCTGCCGGACCGCAACTCGGTCACCATGACCGCGCCGTTCATGCGCGCGTACACCGAACTGCTGGTGCGCACCTGCCACAAGCGCGGCGCGTTCGCGATCGGCGGCATGGCCGCGTTCATCCCGAACCGCAAGGACCCCGAGGTCACCGCCGCGGCGCTCGACAAGGTCCGCGCCGACAAGAGCCGCGAGGCAGGCGACGGCTTCGACGGCTCCTGGGTCGCCCACCCCGGCATGGTGGACATCTGCCGCGAGGAGTTCGACAAGGTCCTCGGCGACAAGCCGAACCAGCTCGACCGCACCCGCGACGAGGTGTCCGTCACCGCCGACCAGCTGCTCGACGCGGCTTCGACGCCGGGCGACGCCACCGCGGCGGGGCTGCGCGCCGCCGTCGACGTCGGCATCCGCTACATCGCCTCCTGGCTGAGCGGGAACGGCGCGGCCGCCATCCACAACCTGATGGAGGACGCGGCCACCGCGGAGATCTCGCGTTCGCAGGTGTGGCAGTGGGTGCGCAACGGCACGCGGCTCGACACCGGCGACAAGGTCACCGAGGAGCTGGTGCGTGGCGTGCTGGCCGAGGTCCGCGGTGAACTCGCGGCCGAGATCAAGCCGGAACTGCTGGAGCCCGCCGTCGAGCTGTTCGAGCAGGTCGCGCTCGCCGACGAGTTCCCTGACTTCCTGACCCTGCCCGCCTACGAACGGATCAAGTAGACAGATGGGGAACGGGCGGCTCACCGAGGACGTTTACACCGCCGCGGACGCGCGTCTGGCCGAAGCCGACGCGCGCGTCGCGGCCAAATATCCCGGTGAGCCGCCCGGCCGCCAGCCCGTGCACACGGTGTACGTGCCCGCGTCGCGGTACAAGACGCGGCTCGTGGCGGACTGGGGCAAGCAGGCGCTGCGGGTCTTCGGTGAGCACGCCGACCACCTCGGCCTGGACGCGGACATCGCCGACCGGGTCCGGACCAAACTGCTGACCGAGCCGATCGAGGATCTGCGGATCGACTTCGAGGACGGCCTCGGCAGGCCGGGCGACGACGAAGAGGACGCCATCGCGCTCGCCGCCGGGCGGACCCTCGCCGTCACGGGCGGCACACCGTTCGTCGGAATCCGGTTCAAGAGCTTCGAGCAGGCGACCCGCCGCCGCGGCATCCGCACGCTCGATCTCTTCCTGGCCGGGTTGCTGGAAAGCGGCCCGCTGCCGGACGGTTTCGTCGTCACGCTGCCGAAGGTGACCGCCGTCGAACAGGTCGAAGTGGCGGCGGACGTCTTGGAGCGTCTCGAATCCGCGTACGGCCTGCCCGACGGCGCGCTGCGGTTCGAAGTCCAGATCGAGACCGCCCAGTCCATTGTGGACATCGCCGGGACGGTGGCGGTACCGCGGATCATCGAAGCCGCGCGCGGCCGGTGTTCGGGCCTGCACTACGGAACCTACGACTACAGCGCCGGGCTCGGGATCAGCGCCGAGTACCAGAGCATGGAACATCCAGCCGCCGACTTCGCCAAGCAGCTCATGCAGGTTTCGGCCGCGGGCACCGGCGTCCGGCTTTCCGACGGCTCGACGAACAAACTGCCCGTCGGCGACGCGATCCTCCCGGCCTGGCGCGAACATCTGCGGCTGGTGCGGCGATCCCTCGAACGCGGCTTCTATCAGGGCTGGGATCTGCACCCGCATCAGCTGCCGACCCGCTTCGCCGCCACCTACGCGTTCTTCCGCGAAGGTTTCCCGGCCGCGCTGGGCCGGTTGCGGGATTACGCGGACCAGACCGGGCGCGGGGTGCTGGACGAACCGGCGACCGCGCAGGCCTTGGCGAGCTTCTTGGTGCGTGGCCTGGATTGCGGAGCCGTGGACGTGGGGGAGCTTTCGTTCTCCCGGGCGGAGTTGGACGGCTACGCGCGAAGGACGGCGTGATATCCGGCGAGAACGTCGTCCAGTGAACCGCGTGCGCGGATTCGGCCTTCGTCCATCCAGAGGGCCGTGGAGCACAGTTCCCGCAGTAGTTCGTCCGAGTGCGACGCGAACACCAGCACGCCGGAGCGGCGGGCGAGGTCGACCAGCCGCTCGCGTGCCTTGGCGAGGAACGCGGCGTCGATCGCGCCGAGGCCCTCGTCGAGGATGAGGATCTCAGGATCGATGGTGGTCACCACGCCGAGCGCGAGCCGCACCCGCATCCCGGCGGAGTAGGTGCGCAGGGGCAGGTGCAAGTAGTCGCCCAGTTCGGTGAACTCGGCGATGTCGTCGACCCGTTTCGTCATCTGCTTGCGGCTCATGCCGAGGAACAGGCCCCGGATCAGGATGTTCTCGTGCCCCGAGACCTCGGGATCCAGTCCCACGCCGAGGTCGAACACCGGGGCGATCCGCCCGACGACTCGTGTGCTGCCCCTCGTCGGCTCGTAGATGCCGGACAGCAGTCGCAGGAGAGTGGACTTCCCGGCACCGTTGTGCCCGACCAGGCCGACGCGGTCGCCTTCGTTCAGGGACAGGGAGATGTCCCGCAACGCCTCGATGATCGGAACCTTCGCGTCGGTGCCGATCTTGCCGCCGACCTTGCCGAGCACCCGCTTCTTCAATGACCGGGTCTTGGCGTCGAAGATCGGGAAATCGACGTAGGCGTCCTGTACCTCGATGCTCACCACGGGCCGGCCTCCTCACGCTCGTCAAATGCGAACGGAAGTTATCATTCGCATCCGGGTGCGGTAACGTGCGGCCGGTGAGTCCATCCGTCGAGCAGGGCTTCCGGCCGCCGCAGCAGGCCCGCAGCCGGGAGTCGTTGCAGAAGGTGCTGGCCGCGGCCGAACATGTCCTGGCAGGCCAGGGCTTCGAGGAGTTCACCGTCGCGGCGGTCGCCGAGCGGGCGGGAATGTCGGTGGGCGCGATCTACCGCCGGTTCGACGGCAAGAACCAGCTGCTTTACGCCGTGAAAGACCAGCTGCTCGGACAGCTGGAGGCCGGCGTCCACGAAGCGCTTCGTTCCGCAGAGCCCGGATTGAGCGGCGTCGTCCGCGAGTTCACTCAGGCGTTGGCGAGGACCTTCGCCCGTCACGACCGGATCTTCTCCGAACTGCTCGACAGCCAGCGCGCCGAAGGGCGCGACCGCGGCCTCCGCGCGTTGGACAAGATTCAGCGCGATTTCGTGGAGGCTGCCCGGCCTTGCTTCGGCGAAATCCGGCGGGCGGACGAGGAACAGGCGATCCGGATGATGAGCCGGACCATCATCGGATCCTGTGTGCACCGGGCCGCCAGCGGCCGGTTCTGGTCCGACGGCCTCGGCTGGGATGCTTGGGCGAGTGAGACGACCGAGATGGCCTTGGCTTATCTGGGTTCGGCTCCTTTGCGATGAAGTGGAGCCCGCTCGGTGAGCATTGGGGGAGTCCGGGCTGTGTGCCGCGGTGGATGAGGGGGCTCATCGGCGGAAGAAGCTGATGGCTCAGGGGTGTGCGCGATTACCGGGTGGTCCGGTGCCGGGAGTGGCGGAGCCGGGCACGTGTAGCGGTGGTCTTCGTTGCCGAGGTGGCGGCAAGTCCTGAGATTCTCTGATCGGATTTTGCGACGTCAGATGTCTCGAAATCCACACAGTCGCCGGTCCTGGCCGATGTCGGGCATGCCGAGGGGCCCGTCGCCGGGTGGCTGGCGGGTTCCTCGGGTTCAGCGGTGGAGGGTGTTGCGTCTAGGTTGTCGGAGCGGGTCTCGGTATTGGGGTGGGATGAATTCCGGTAGTCCGTCGGCGGCCATGCGGACTTCCCAGTTACCGTGGTGGATCAACCGGTGGTGGAATCCGCAGAGCAGTACGAGGTTGCGGAGGTCGGTCGGTCCGTCGTCTGCCCAGTGCACGATGTGGTGGGCGTGGCAGTTCTTGGGTTTCCGGTGACAGCCCGGAAACGCGCAGCCCCCGTCGCGGATGTTCAACGCCCGCCGCTGGCCCGGTGTCACGAACCGTCGCAGTCGTCCCACGTCGAGGGGTTCACCCGCGGCGCTCAGTACAACGGGCAGCATCAGGCAGTCGCAGGCCGCGAGGCGGGCTTCGCGGGCGGTCATCGTGCCGACGAAGTCCAGGCAGGCGGTGCCGAGGCCGGATTTGAGTTCGTCGAGTCCGATGGTGACGTGGACGAGGGTGCGGTAGCCGCTGGTGCCGGGCTGGTCGGGGCACGCGATCGCCAGGTCGAGAATATCGACCTACGCGTCACCCATCCGTTCGCATTTCATCCGCAGATCCGCCTGCCCGAACTCGTCGACGGGTCGCGGTTGCGCGTAGGCCTCCAGGGCGGCGGCGGTACGGGCACCGGTCTCGTCATCCAGGAGACCGGTTAGCTTCCAGAACCCGTCTTGCGGCGCTCCAGCGTGATCTCCCGGCGCGGCTCCTTCGGTTCCGGATCCTTGGGCTCCTTGCCGTCAGGGTCCAGCAATGCCAGGAGGTTCGCCTCGGCCTTGGCCAGCTGCCGAGGACCCGCGCTCGGGGCAAGATCGGCGAGAATCTTCTCGGCATTGGCACGGTCCTCGGCGGAGGTGTCGGCCGGGAGTCTCTTCATGATCTCGAGGATCTGATCGATCCGTTCATCTCCGACCAAGCCCTCGGCCGCGACGGCGGCGGTGGCGGGCAGCGCGGCCGGAACCTCGGTGCCATCCAAAGCGCGGGTCGGGTTCAGCGCGATGGCCCGCTTCACCACCGCCCCCGCTTCACCGACCGACAGCCCCGCGATATCGGCGAACCAGTTCGCCGTGCGGCCATAGCCGTACAAGTCTTTGATGCCCCGAGACTCGATCTCCGCCAGGTACCGCCCCAACCCGGCGGTGGCCATGCGAATCACCCGCAGAGACTGCTGCACGCCATGGGCAAGCTCCAGCTTGCCAGCGCGCCACAACTCCTGCGGCAGTTCGGGAAGGAAAGTCTCGGACACCTCCCCATAATACCGCACCAAATAGAACATGTGTTCGTAATTTTAAGCGACGAGCGAAATGTGCGAACAACACTGAAGGGTGATCCGCTCGGTGTGGCGCGAACACGCTAGGAAAACGAAAGTGCGCCCGGACCTGTGAAACCGATAAAGAGAGATAATTGCCACTGAAGGCGAAAGTGCACCCAAACCTCGCCGCAATTAGTCATCTAATTGCGGCGATCTCAAGCGACCGGCTTGACATAACGTCGGCAAGGCACCGAAACCACCCCGTCCGGACCAAGAACCCGGTTGTCGAACTCGCCGTCGTCAACCCATCCGCACCGCTCGTAAAACCGCCGCGCCCGCGCGTTCCCCGGCGCCACCGCGAGCCAAGCGCGTGAATGCCCGCCTGCGCTCACCACTCGTTCGGCCTCCGCGAGCAGTGCCCCGGCCACTCCGCTCCCGCGATGGTCCGAAGAAACGTAGACCTGCTCCACCTCGTCGCCGACGACCATCACGAAACCCGCCACCCCGCCGCCCGCCACAGCGACGGTCGTGTCGCCGACGCGTTCCGCGGCCCGGTCCCAGAACGACTCTCGGGTGCGGATGCGGACGAGCGAGTCGGGCACGTTGCCGAGATGGCCGTCCTGCCAGCCGTGGTACCAGATCTTCGCGACGGCGTCGGCGTCCGCGGGTGTCGCTCCACGAAGCGAAACAGGCAAGGGCATGCGCGAAGTCTACGAAACGAGCGCGCCGATCCGCCGCTCCACTTCCTCCGCGCTCGCGTTTCCGGAAACCAGCGTGACGACCCGTTCCCCGTCATCGGCGAGCAGTGTCGGGTATCCGGTGACGCCCAATTCCCGTGCCCGCCGGAAATCGTCCGCGGCGGAAACCCGGTCCAGCGCGGCCTCGACGGCGTCCCCGTCCAGGCCTGCCCGCTGCGCGACCACGCGATAGGTCGAGACCTCGGACAGGCTCAGCCCATCGAGGTAGAAAGCCTCCTGCAGCAGCGCCGCGAGGCGTACCGCGCGGTCCGGACCGACCTCGCGCAACGCCGCCATCCCGCAGGCGGCGGCTTCGGAGTCCATGACGAACTCCCCGTCCGCGATGAGCCGTTCGTAGCCGTCCCCGAACGGCGCGCCGGTCCGGCGGGTGATCTCGGCGTTGGCTCCCTGGACGTAGCCGAACTGCCGGATCGGGACGCGGCGCCCGCCGAGGAACAGGCCGCCGGACACCACTTCGACCGGCAGGTCCGGATGCCGGTGCGCGACGTCGGCCATGGTGCGGGCGAACCCGTATGACCAGCCGCAGTACGCGTCGAAGACATAGATGAGCTTCATGACGGGACTCAACGATGTCTGACTGGTCAGATATTCCTACCGGAGTTTGGGGAGTGCGTCACGGGCCGAGTGGCTCAGCGTCCGGAGGTCCTGCGCGAACCGTTCGCGGTGGTCGGCGGGCAGCGGGTCGAGGAAGAGCCGCTGGATGTTCTCGACGTGCACCCGCGCGGCCCGCACGGTCGTCTCCTCGCCTTGCGCGGTCAGCCGTACGAGCTGCACGCGACGGTCCTGCGGATCGGACGAGCGGACGACAAGGCCGAGTGTGGTCATCCGGTCGACCAGCCTGGTCGCGCCGCCGGTGGTCAGCACCTGCTCCTGTGCGATCGCGCGCATGCTCATCCCGGCGTCACCCGACCTGCCGACGATCAACAGGACCTCGAACATCAGATGCGAGATCCCGCATTCGGCCTCCAGCGCACGGCCGAGCAGGTATTCGAGCCGGTTCGCGGCGCCCATCATCCTGCCGAAGGCGACCACGCGCGGGTCGTAGGCGGCTTCTTTCGCCGTGGTGATGCCCATTTCAGCTCCCTGCCGACAAGGCCAAATAGACGTCGAGCTGTTCGGTGAACTCGGTCAGGTCGGTGCCGAGCAGTTCGCTCGCGCGCCCGATCCGGTACCGCAAGGTGTTGACGTGGATGTGCAGCGCCCGCGCGGCCCGCGTCGGTGAGCCGGAACATTCGAGATAGACGCGCAGGGTGTGCACCAGATCGGTGCCCTGTTCGGCGTCGTAGCTCACCAACGGGCCCAGGACCCGCCGCCGCAACGCCGCCCGCAGGTCGTCGGGTGCGCCCGCCAGCAGCAGCCGGTGCATGCCGATCTCGCCGCCCGGGACGACCTCGATCGTGCCGGGCCGTTCCGCCGCCACGGCCAGCGCGTAGCGCGCGACCTCTTTCGCGCCCCGCAGCACGGAAACCGAAGAACGGTCGCTGACGCCGATCAGCACCCGGCGGCACGGCAACAGGGATTCCATGCCGGTCAGGGTGTCGGTCACCGTGGCCGGCCAGTCCTCCGGCCATTCGCCGTCGTCCTCGGCCAGCGCCCAGGTGGTTTCCCCGGCGGGGCCGACGAGCGCGCCCGGCGGCAGGAGTTCGGTCAGGATCCCGCGCGCCGCTTCGGATCCTTCGGTGCGCGCGACGACGACCCGCAGATCGCCGCGGAGCCCGGTCGCGGTCAGCGCCGCGTGCGGATCGCCCCCTTCGTCGAGCGCGGCGAGCAACGGTTCGAGCACCCTGTCGGTGACGGCGCGGACCTCGTCCGCCCGCGTGCGCGCGAGCCCGATCAGCCCGGCGAGCTCCTCGGCGATCTCGGCCTGTGAGGCGGTCAGCCTGCCCCCGATCGCGAGCAGCCACGGCAACGCGTGCCTGCCGCCGACTGGCCGCACCGAGACGTCGTCGGATTCCAGGGAACGCCCGCCCGCGGCGACGAACCGGCGCACCAGCTCCGACGGGGTGCCGACAGGTACCACCCAGCAGGGGAGGCCGATTTCGCCGCGCGCCCGCTCCAGGAGGGCTTCGACCGACGAGTCTTCCGTCGCCGCCGAAAGCAAACGTTTGCGGGCGCCTTCCGCGGCCGCGGCCAGTGCCAGGACGACGCGTTCGGTGACGACCGAGAACGACAGGTCCGCCGGCACCTCCAGCAACGGGATCCCGTGTCGCGTACAGGCTTCGACGAGGTCTTCGGGAATCCCGTCGGAGTCGGCTCCGGACGCCGCCAGCGCCGCCGCCCCCGCCTTCGCGAGCGCCGCGACGAACGCCTCCGAATCACCCGGCCCGCGCCACCACAGCAACCCGCTCAGGACGAGCTCGCCCGCCGACACGTACCGCCCGGGATCGGACAGTTCCGTGACGTAGATCCGGGACACCGGACGGTCGAGCAAAGCCGTCCCGGCGCGGACGCGCAAGCGCAGCCCGGGGAGCGCGAGCAGAGTTTTCACGGTCGTCATCAGGTTTGTAGGAAAGCACAAAACGACCGGCGCGTGCAGGGGAGATTTCATGCTTCGGCACCGTTGCCGCCGTGCGGGCGCAGGGCGTCTACTGAGTCAGCCGTCACACAACGCCGCCGAACCGAGGAGCCCGAGAGTGGATTTCCTGCGCCCCAGCTCGCTGACCGAGGCGCTCGCCGTCAAGGCCGAGCGGCCCGACGCGGTGCCCATCGCGGGCGGCACGGACGTCATGGTGGAGCTCAACTTCGACCACCGCCGCCCCGACGCGCTGCTCGATCTCAACCGCGTCACCGAACTCGCGGAGTGGAGCGAGAGCGACGGCAGGATCCGCCTCGGCGCCTCGGTGCCCTACGTCCGGGTGATCGCTGAGCTGGGTGAAGTTCTGCCCGCGCTGGCCATGGCTTCGCGCACCGTCGGCTCGCCGCAGATCCGCAACCGGGGCACCGTCGGCGGCAATCTCGGCGCCGCCTCGCCCGCCGGGGACACGCATCCCGTCTTGCTCGTGCTCGGCGCCGAGGTCGAGGCCGCCTCCGTCCGCGGCACCCGGCTGATCCCGGCCGAGGAGTTCTACCTCGGCGTGAAACGCAACGCCCTCGAACCCGACGAGCTGATCACCGCGGTGCACCTGCCAGCCGAGGTCGGCCCGCAGCAGTTCGCCAAGGTCGGCACACGCAACGCGATGGTCATCGCGGTCTGCTCGTTCGCGCTGGCCCTGCACCTGGACACCCGCGAGATCCGCGCGGCCGTCGGGTCGGCGGCGCCGACACCGCGCCGTGCGATCGCCGCCGAAGAATTCCTCGGCGCCGAACTTCCCTGGGCCACCAAGGCTTCGATCACGGATTCCGTCAAACGCCGATTCGGCGAGCTGGTGTCGGAGGCGGCGTCGCCGATCGACGACGTCCGTGGCAGCGCCGACTACCGCAAGCACGCGCTGTCCGTCCTGGCGCGGCGAACGCTGACCTGGGCGTGGAACGACTTCCAGAAGGGTGAACGCGAGTGCGCGTGAACGTGACGATCAACGGTGAGTCCCGCCAGGCCGACGACGTCTGGGAGGGCGAAAGCCTGCTGTACGTCCTCCGCGAGCGGCTCGGCCTCCCGGGCTCGAAGAATGCCTGTGAACAGGGCGAATGCGGCTCCTGCACGGTGTACCTCGACGACGTCCCGGTGTGTTCGTGCCTGGTCGCGGCCGGTCAGGTCGAGGGCCGCGAGGTGCGCACCGTCGAAGGGCTCGCCGAGGGCGACAAGCTGGACCGCGTCCAGCAGTCCTTTGTGGACGCGGGTGCCGTCCAATGTGGCTTCTGCACGCCCGGCCTCGTGGTGGCCGCGCACGATCTGCTCAACCGCGTCGAAAACCCCGCCGACGAGGAGATTCGCGAGGCGCTGGCGGGGAACCTCTGCCGGTGTACCGGATACGAGAAGATCCTCGACGCCGTCCGGTTGGCCGCGACCAGGGGAGAGACCACGTGAAGACCGTCATCGAGAACGCCGCGATCGCCACGGTCGACGGAGCGGGCACCGAGCACGCCTCGGGCCACGTCGTCATCGAGAACGACCGGATCGCGGCGGTCGGCGCGGGGAAGGCGCCCGACGGCGAGTACGACGACCGCGTCGACGGCTCCGGCTGCCTGGTCACGCCCGGTCTGATCAACACCCACCACCACCTCTACCAGTGGGCGACCCGCGGCCTCGCCGCCGACCACACGCTCTTCGAATGGCTGGTCGCGCTGTACCCCATCTGGGGCAGGCTCGACGCCGAGATCACGCACGCGGCGGCCACGGCCGGCCTGACGCGGCTCGCGACCACCGGCTGCACCACGGTCGCCGACCACCACTACGTCTTCCCGCGCGACGGCGGTGACCAGGTCGAAGCCCTCGCCGCCGCCCGCATCCGGATCGGCGTGCGGCTGCACGTCGTGCGCGGCTCGATGGACCGGGGCGAGTCGCAGGGCGGGCTCCCGCCGGACAACCTCGTCGAGGAGACCGAGGCCGCGCTGCTCGGCACCGAGGCCGCGATCGAGCGGTTCCACGACTCCTCCGCCGGCGCGCATCTGCAGATCGCGGCCGGCCCGTGTTCGCCGTTCTCGGTGAGCGAGCGGCTGATGACCGGCGCGGCGGAATTGGCGCGCCGCAAGGGAGTCCGCCTCCACACCCACCTCGCCGAAACGGTCGACGAGGAGAAGCAGTGCCTCGCCGAAGTCGGCTGCACCCCGGCCGAATACGCCGACAAACTCGGCTGGCTCGCCGACGACGTCTGGCTCGCGCACTCGATTCACCTCGCCCCGGAGGCGATCCGGCGGATGGGTGCCACCGGCACCGGTGCGGCACATTGCCCGACGTCCAACGGGCGGATCGGCGCCGGGATCGCCCCGGTCCGGCAGCTGCTCGACGCGGGGGTGCCCGTCGGGCTCGGCGCCGATGGCGCGGCGTCCAACGAATCCGGGGGACTCGGCGAGGAACTGCACCAGGCGCTGTTGCAGGCGCGGCAGCGCGGCGGACCGCGCGGGCTGACCACGCGTGAGGCCCTGTGGATGGGCACGATGGGCGGCGCGCGCTGTCTCGGCCGCCAGAAGGATCTGGGTTCGATCGAGGTGGGCAAGCTCGCCGACCTCGCGGTTTGGAACCTGACCGGCCTGAACTACGCCGGGATCACCGATCCGGTCGCCGCACTGGTGCTCGGCACGACCCCGCCGGTCGAGCGGCTGTACGTCGGCGGCGCGACCGTCGTCGAGGGCGGAACGCTGCGCGAGGAATCCGAAGACGAGATCGCCCGTGAGCTGGCCGTGGCCAGTGCGCGACTGAGGGAGACGGTATGACCACCACTGAAGTCTCCAAGCAGACCACCGGGAACGGGGTGGGGACGAGCCCGCAGCGGCCCGACGGCACGGTCAAGGTCCGCGGCGAGTTCGCCTACTCCTCGGATCTGTGGCACGAGGACATGCTGTGGGGCGCGACGCTGCGCAGCCCGCATCCCTACGCGCGGATCACCGGCATCGACATCGCCGAAGCCCTTGCCGTGCAAGGGGTGTACGCGGTACTGACCCATGAAGACGTGCCGGGCGTGAACAAGTACGGCCTGGAGCACGCGGATCAGCCGGTGCTCGCCGTCGACGTCGTGCGCTACCAGGGAGAGCCCGTCGCGCTCGTCGCCGCGGACCACCCCGAGACCGCGCGCCGCGCGATGAAGCGGATCAAGGTCTCCTACGAGGTCCTCGAACCGGTGACGGACTCGGAGAAGGCCGCCGCCGGCGAGGGCGCCGAGCTGCACCCAGGCGGGAACGTCGTGCGTCACGCCAAGATCCGGCACGGTGACCAGTCGGTGAAGGCCGACGTCGTGGTGTCCGGGGTCTACGAGGTCGGCATGCAGGACCAGGCCTTCCTCGGGCCGGAGTCGGGTATGGCGATCCCGGACACCGAAGGCGGCGTCGACCTTTACGTGGCCACGCAATGGCTTCACGTGGACCAGCAGCAGATCGTCGCCGCGCTGGGGCTGCCCAAGGACAAGGTGCGGCTGACGCTGGGCGGGGTCGGCGGCGCGTTCGGCGGCCGCGAGGACCTTTCGATCCAGGTCCACGCGTGTCTGCTGGCGCTGCACACCGGCAAGCCGGTCAAGATGGTGTACAACCGCGAGGAATCCTTCTACGGCCACGTGCACCGCCACCCGGCGAAGATGTACTACGAGCACGGCGCGGACAAGGACGGCCGCCTCGTCTACGTGAAGGCGAAGCTGTACCTGGACGGCGGCGCGTACGCCTCGTCCACCGGTGCGGTGGTCGCGAACGCCGCCACGCTCGGCGTCGGACCGTACAATGTGGACAGTGCTTCGGTCGACTGCTGGGGCGTGTACACCAACAACCCGCCATGCGGCGCGATGCGTGGTTTCGGCGCGGTGCAGGCGGGTTTCGCCTACGAGTCCCAGATGGACAAGCTCGCCGAGGCGTGCGGGATCGACCCGGTCGACATCCGGATCCGCAACGCGATGGCCGAAGGCAGCGTGATGCCGACCGGTCAGATCGTCGACTCGGCCGCCCCGGTCGCCGAACTGCTGGAACGCCTGCGCGCCAAGCCATTGCCCGTGGTACCCGAAGAACTGGACCTGCGCCGCATGCCCGGCGGCGTCTCCAACACCACGCACGGCGAAGGCGTCGTACGCGGGGTCGGGTACGCGGTCGGCATCAAGAACATCTGCTTCTCCGAAGGCTTCGACGACTACTCGACCGCCCGCGTGCGGCTGCAACTCGTCGGCGGCGAACCCGCGGCGACCGTGCACACCGCCGCCTGCGAGGTCGGCCAGGGCCTGGTCACGATCATGCAGCAGATCGTGCGGACCGAACTCGGCATCGACCAGGTGACGATCCTGCCGATGGACACGAACATCGGCAACGGCGGTTCGACGTCGGCCTCCCGGCAGAGTTACGTCACCGGTGGCGCCGTCCAGGCCGCGTGCGTCGCGGTGCGTTCGGGGCTGCACAAGCATTTGGCGGGCAAACTCGCCGCGGACGGGAAGCTGAGCGTCGTCGCGAACAAGGTCGTCTCGGCCGACGGCAGGGTGCTCGCGGATCTCGCCGACGTCCTCGGCGACGAGGTCTTCGACGAGACCGTGGAATGGCGTCACCGGCCGACGGTGCCCATCGATCCCGAGACAGGACAAGGGAACGCGCACGTCCAATACGGTTTCGCGGCACACCGCGCGGTCGTCGACGTCGACACCGAACTCGGCCTGATCAAGGTCGTCGCGCTCGACTGCGCACAGGACGTCGGCAAGGCCCTCAACCCGCAAGCGGTGCTCGGCCAGATCCAGGGCGGCTCCGCGCAGGGCCTCGGGCTCGCGGTGATGGAGGAGATCCAGACCGACGGCGGGAAGATCCGCAATCCGTCGTTCACCGACTACCTGATCCCGACCGTGCTGGACATGCCGCCGATGGACATCGACGTCCTGGAACGGCCCGACCCCAACGCACCGTATGGTCTGCGCGGGGTCGGGGAACCGCCGACGATCTCGTCCACCCCGGCGATCGTCGCGGCCATCCGCGCGGCCACCGGGCGCGCGCTGCCTCGCGTGCCCGTGCGCCCGGAGCACCTCACCGGCACCTGATATCCGTACTTTTTCGAGCTAGGAGCACATCCGTGGGTACCCGTCTGTCCATTTCGGAGTCCGACGAGCAGAAATGGCTCGCCGAAGCCGTCCAGCTGGCCACCGCGAACGTCGAGCGCGGCGGTGGCCCGTTCGGCGCGATGATCGTCCGTGACGGTTCGGTGCTGGCCACCGGGACCAACCAGGTGACCCCGACGCTGGACCCGACGGCGCACGCCGAGGTGGTCGCGATCCGCGCGGCCTGCCAGGCGATCGGCGACCACAAACTCGACGGCTGCGTCCTCGTCACCTCCTGCGAGCCCTGCCCGCTCTGCCTTTCCGCCGCGCTCTGGGCGCGGGTCGGCAAGGTCGTCTACGCCGCGGACCGCCACGACGCGGCCGAGGCGGGCTTCGACGACCGCGAGTTCTACGACCTCTTTTCCCGCCCGCGCGAGACCTGGTCCCTACCCGTCGGCCAACTGTCCCTTCCGGACTCTTTCGCGCCTTTCCAGGCTTGGCTGTCGAAACCCGACAAGAAGGCCTACTAGAAACTCTTCCCGCCCCACAACGTTGTGGAGTAGGCATGACCCAATTAGGTACAGAGCGTCCCCACCTGCCCTCGCCCGAGCCGGGGCGGCTGTCCGGGCTCGACCGCTGGTTCAAGATCTCCCACCGCGGCAGCACGATCGGCCGCGAGGTGCGCGGCGGGATCACCACGTTCGTCGCGATGTGCTACATCGTGCTGCTCAACCCGCTCATCCTCGGCGCGTCGGCGGACATCACCGGCGCCCGGCTGAGCACCGAGGCGATCACGACCGCGACCGCGCTGGCGGCGGGGGTCACCACGATCCTGATGGGGCTGGTCGGCAACGCGCCACTGGCGCTCGCGGCAGGCCTCGGCGTCAACGGCGTCGTGGCTTTCCAGATGGCTCCGGCCATGACGTGGGCGCAGGCCTTCGGGCTGGTCGTCCTCGAAGGTTTCTGCATCGTGCTGATGGCGGTTTCCGGTGTCCGGGAACGGATCATCAACGCGATCCCGATGGCGCTCAAGGTCGCGATCACCGTCGGCATCGGCCTCTACATCGCGCTGGTCGGCCTGGTCAGCGCGGGATTCGTGACCAGGACACCGGATTCGGCGCAGTCGACGGTGCCGGTGCGGATGGGGATCGCGGGCCATCTCGAAGGCTGGCCGATCGCGATCTTCTGCCTCGGGCTGCTGCTGATGATCGTGCTCGTGAGCCGCGGCGTGCCGGGCGCGGTGCTGATCAGCATCGCGGTCGCGACCGGGCTCGCGGTGCTGGTCAACAGCGTGTTCCACGTCGAAGGCTGGGGGCTGGTCGAACCCAAGGTGCCCGACCAGGTCGTGGCGCATCCCGATTTCAGCCTGCTGGGCGACATCGATCTCTTCGGTGGCTTCGGGTCGGCGGGCGCGGTGACGGCGGCGGTGTTCCTGTTCACGCTGGTGCTGTCCGGGTTCTTCGACGCGATGGGCACGATCACGTCCGTCTCGGAGGAGGCGGGCCTGGTCAAGAACGGCAAGGTCGAGGGGATGGGCCGCATCCTGCTGGTCGACGGCGCGGGCGCGCTGGCGGGCGGGGTCACCGGATCGGCGCCGAACACCGTGTTCCTCGAATCGGCCGCAGGTGTCGGCGAGGGCGCACGGACGGGGCTGGCGAGCATCGTCACCGGCGGGCTGTTCACCGCCACACTGTTCCTGACGCCGATCGCGGCCATCGTCCCGGCGCAGGCCGCGGCGCCCGCGCTGGTGGTCATCGGCGGCATGATGATGGCGCAATGCGCGCGGATCCCTTGGCGGGACCTGGATTTCGCGATCCCGGTGTTCCTGACCATCGCGCTGATCCCGTTCACCTACTCGATCACCAACGGGATCGGCGCCGGGCTGGTCGCCTACGTGCTGATCAAGATCTGCAAGGGCAAGATCCGCGAGATCGGCTGGATCCTCGGGATCCTGGCCGCGGTGTTCGGGGTGTACTTCGGGATCGAAGGGATCATGTCGTGGTTCTGATGTTCCTCAACGGCGGCGGGATGCGCGGCGGGCCGCTGCACGAACAGTTGCGGGGCACGCCGTTGTGCTGTGTTGCCCGGTCCGCGCCCAAGTACCACTACTACTCCGTGGGCGACCGGTTCCCGGCGATGCACGAGGGCGGTTCCGCGTCCGTCGTGGGCGAGGTCTACGACCTGCCGCTCACGGTGCTGAGGGATCACCTGGTCCCCGCCGAACCGCCGGAACTGGAGCTGGGTGTCATCGAACTGGAGGACGGCGCGGCCTGCCTCGCCACCGTCCTGCGTACGTCCTATGTGGACTCGCCGGAACTGACGGACATCTCCGCGGTGGGGGACTGGCGGGCGTATCTCGCGTCCCGCTAGTGGTTCTGTGAAGGCCTCCCCGGGGGGAGGCCTTCACAGAACGTCAGAGCACGAAGACGAGGTCGCTCGCCGCCGCGTGGAACATCTCGGGCGAACCCGCGTAGAAGGCCCGCCAGGCGCCGGGCTTGCGGTGTTCGGCCGAAGCCGCGAAGGCCCAGGTGGTGCCGTTCCAGGTGGCGGTGACCGTCGCCGCCGTGGTCCAGCGGTAGGTGCTGAACGAGAAGTACTGGAGCTCGACCGGGATCGGGTTCGCGGTGTACCGGCCGGGGAACTCGATCGTGCCGGAGCCGGTCACCGCCTTGGCCGCGTCCCGGCCCGCCGCGAACGACGTGATCTTCGCCGGGTGGAGCACGACGATCTTCGCGGTGTCGGCGCCCGAGTTCGCGATCGACGGGTCGGTGGAGAAGAAGTCGGCGCGGTAGTTGCCGGTGCGGATCGGGGTCAGCGTCGCGCTGTACGCGCCGGCGGCGTCGGTGACCGGCTTGGCCTGCGCCTCACCGCAGAAGCCGTTGAAGCAGAACGAGATGCCCACCTCGGCGCCCGCGATCGGGGTGGCGTCGGCCTTGGTGAGCTTCCCGGAGACCGTGACGGTCTGCCCGGCGTCGATCCTGGTGCTGCTGGTCGTCGTGGTGAGGGTGGACGGCTGGACCTCGGCGGCGGTCGCGGGTACCGCGCCCGCGGTGAGCAGCGCGGCCGCGGCGATGGTGCCGATCACGAGCTTCCTGATGATCATGGGCTCCCCAAACGGATTCCGGTGTTGGCGACGGCTAGGTCGGCCGGAAGCCGTCGTCCGTTGCGGGGAAATCCCGGTGTTCAGAAGCCTGCCGTCGGTGCTTCACGCATCCGGGAGCAACGTGCGCGCGAAGGCCACCGACGAGGCGCCCGCGACCTCGAGCGCTTCGGTGTTACGCAGCGAACGGCTCAACACGAACGCTCCTTCGAGGCTGTTCACCAAAGCGATCGTGAGGCGCCGCGCGGCTTCCGGTTCGAGCCCGTACTTGCCCAGCTTCTCGGCGCCGGTCTCGATCCACGCCGTGAAGACGTCGGCCGTCGCGATCCGCAGCTTCTCGTTGGTGCTGGCGACCTCCAGCGCGACCGTCGCGATGGGGCACGCGTCGGCGTAATCGGTCGCCTTCAGTGTCTCGGCGGCGCTGGCGAAACACGCCTCGATGCCGTGGACGAGGTCCGGTTCGTCGGCGAAGAAGATCTCGAACAACGCGAGGTACATCATCCCCGAGGTGCGGATGACCTCCTCGCCGAGCTGTTCCTTGCCGCCGGGGAAGAAGTGGTACAGCGAGCCGAACGGCGCGTTCGCCGCCTCGACGATCTGCTTCACCCCGGTGCCGGTGTAGCCGTTGCGCCGGAGCAACTCGGCGCCGGCGTTCACGATACGTTCCCGCGTTCCAGTCACCCCGCCATGATAGAGCGTTCTATCTAACCCCTGAAACGTGAAAGATGCTCACTTCTATTGTGGACGGCGGTGGGAACTTGCCAGGATCGGCCGGTAGTCCAACGACGGATCACGAGGTCGCCATGCGCCGTACCGCCCGACTTGTCCTCGCCACCCTGGTGGCTGTCGTCTCTTTAGCGAGTTCGGTGACACCGGCGAACGCCGCGGAGCCCCCGTCCTTCCGCAAGTACGTCGCTCTCGGCGACTCCTACACCGCGGGCCCGCTGATCCCGTGGCAGCAGGCGAGCTGGTGCTTCCGGTCGAACAACAACTATCCGGCCTGGCTCGCCACCAAGCTCGGGCTCTACTACCAGGCCGGCGCCTTCACCGATGCCAGCTGCTCGTCGGCGGACACCACGAACATGACGAAACCGCAGACGGTGCCCTCGCCGAGCCTGGCGCTGGCCAGTGCGCCGCCGCAGTTCGACGCCCTGACGCTGGACACCGACCTGGTGACCATCGGCATCGGCGGCAACGACTACGGCGTCTTCGGCAGCCTGATCGGGACCTGTCCCGAGCTGCGCGACAGCGATCCGACCGGCTCGCCGTGCAAGGACCACTTCACGATCAACGGGACCGACACCCTGCTCGCGGCGATCGAGAACACCCGGCGGAACCTCGAGCGCGTCGTCAAGGGCGTCCGGGAGCGTTCGCCCGCCGCCACGATCGTGCTGGTCGGCTACCCGCGGATCGTGCCGCCGACGGGTTACTGCCCCAGCGTGGTCCCGTTCGCCGACGGCGACTACGCCTGGGCCGACGAGGTCGAACGCGCGCTCAACAAGGCAGTGTCGACGGCCGCCCGCAAACAGGGCGCCCGCTACGTCGACACCTACGGGCCGAGCCTCGGGCACGACGCCTGTTCGGGTGACGCGGCGTGGGTGAGCGGCAAGGACACCGACCTGTTCCGCGCGGTGGCCTACCACCCGTACGCGGCGGGCATGAAGGCCGAAGCCGACCTGATCTTCAAGGCGCTGGGCGGAACCACCGCGGTGTCCACGAAGGCGCCCGACGCGCGTAACGCGACCACCGCGGACGAACTCCAGCGCAAGGCCGCCGCGGCGGGACTTGTGCCTCGGTCCTAGCCCTCCCTTGATCCTTGGTTCACCTTCCGGCGCTACCTGCGGTCGATGTCCGCCCGGTGTGCCCGGCCCTAGCGTCGTGAGCCGTTGGGAAACCAAGGAAGAAGGGGGAAGTACATGAAGCGGTTCTTGGCCGCCGGGTTGCTCCCGGTGATCGTGGGCGGGCTGCTCGCCGGAGCCACACCGGCTTCGGCGAGCGTCCCGGCCCACTACGCCGACCAAAAGCTGGCGTGGGTCCCCTGCGCCGAATCGGACCTGATCTCGTTGCCGCCGGGCACCGACATCAGCGGGCTCGAATGCTCGACGTTCCGCACACCCCGGGACTGGGATCGTGCGGACGAGCGGCAGGACCTGACCATCGCGGTCAGCAGGCTGAAGTCCACCGGGGCTTCGACGGCCTCGCTGCTCACCAACCCGGGCGGGCCGGGCGGTGCCGGCCGCTGGCAGCCGACGATGTTCCGCGGGCAGGAGAAACTGCGCGAGCACCAGGACATCATCGGCATCGACGTGCGCGGGACCGGCAAGAGCACCAACGTCACCTGCCGGGGCTCGGCCGATCTGATCCGGCAGCTGGATCCACGCGACCGGGATCCGCGCAATCTGAACCAGATCCTGGCCAACGCCGAGCACGTGGCCCGGTCCTGTCAGAGCGCCGGCGGCGAACTCGGGCCGCTGATCACCACGTACCAGACGATCCGGGACTTCGACCTGCTCCGGACCCTGCTCGGCCGGGAGAAGATCAACTGGGTCGGGTACTCGGGCGGTACCTGGCTGGGAGCGCATTACGCGCAGCGGTTCCCGCAGCGGACCGGGCGGTTCGTGCTGGACTCCGCGACGGAGTTCACCACGGACTGGCAGAAGACGTTCGACCGGCAGCCGGTCGGTTTCGAACGGCGCTGGCGGCAGGACTTCCTGCCGTGGATGGCGCGGTACGACGCGAAGTACCACTTCGGCACCAGCGGTGAAGAGGTCCGGCAGAACTACGAGCGGGTCCGCTACGCCTTGTCCCGCAACCCGCTGAACGGGAGCGGGCCGATGGAACTCGACACCGCCATCATCTACATGCTGTACAAGAAGGCGACCTTCCCGGCACTGGCCGACCTGCTGGTCAAGATCCGGGACGCGATGGAGAACCCGGCGGCCATGGCCCAGGCGAAGGCCGCCGTCGACGCGGCGGGGGATCACCCCGACGCGCAGGACGCCACCTTCTGGAACACCCTCTGTGGTGAAGGACGTTTCATCGGCACCCGCGAGTCGCTGATCCGCGCTTCGCAGCGGAACCTCGACCGCGGTCTGCTCCTGGCGGGTGGCGGCACGCTGAACGCCTCGGTCTGCCTGTTCTGGGACAAGGAGCCCCGCCCACTGCCGAAAATGGACGGCAAGGGCGTCCCGCCGGTGCTGATCGTCCACTCCGAGCACGACCCGGCCACGGCGATCGAGGGCGCCCGGAAGGCGCACGCGGGCTTCGCGAACTCGCGCATGCTGACCGTGACCGGTGAGGGCGACCACGGGCTCTACGCGGACGGGAACCCCGCCGTGGACAAGATCGTGAACGCCTTCCTGGTCGACGGGGTGGTCCCCGCCGACCAGAGCGTCCCGGGTATGCCGCTGCCGGTGCCCTAGAAGGCGGCGAGGGTGTGCCAGGCGAGACCGGCGTCTTCGGCGTCGTCGCGGAGGACGACACCCTCGATGAGGCCGTACGGGCGGTCGGCGGCGTAGAAGACCTCGTTGTCGTTCTTCAGCCCGAACGGTGACAGGTCCACCAGGAAGTGGTGCTTGTTCGGCAGCGAAAGCCGGACTTCGGCGACCTCTTCGCGTTCCTTGAGCACAGCCTCTCCCATCGCGTACAGCGTCTGCTGCAGGGAGAGGCTGTGCTTGTCCGCGAAGGTCTCCAGCAGGATCCGCCGGACCTCGGCGTGGCTCGTGGCCCAGTCGATCCCGTCGCCCTGGTAGCGCCAGCGCGCGGTCACGGCGGTCGCGAGGATGCGGTCGTTCGTCTCGGCCAGCGTCGTGTACTCGTCGCGCGGGAAACCGTGGAACTCCGAGCCGGTGGACTTGAGCACCACGAGATCGTCCAAACCGGACACGACCCAGGCCTGGTCACCCTGGACGGTCACCGCGGTCGTCCGCTTTTCGCTGCCCGCCTGGGAGAACGCGTGGTCGTGGCCGGAGATGCGGTTCCAGCCGTGTTCGTCGATGAGGATCCGCGCGCCGGTGATGTGCTCGAACGAGCCGACGAAATGGCGTCCCAGCCGCAGTGCGAAGTCCTCGATCTCGCCGACCGGGGCTTCCTTGGCGAAGGCGTAGACGGTGTTCTTCTGGGTGTCGGTCGCGACGACGTCGGCGTTGTCGCCGGTGAGGTGCGTGGCCGCGAGGTCCCCGCGCAGCGACGTCGAAACGGTGAGGTCCTTGAGATGGTGGACGCTGCCTTCGCGCTGGACGGTGACGAGCCGGACTTCGGCCTTGCCGTACTGGTTGGGGCCCAGGGTGATGGCCACGGGCGATCAGCTCCCTCGATAGGTGGAATAGGCGAACGGGCTCAGCAGCAACGGCACGTGGTGGTGCTCGGTCCCGTCGGCGATGCGGAAGGTCAAGGTGACTTCGGGGAAGAAGGAGTCCGGGCCGAGGTGGGCGCCGGTGTCGAAGACCAGCCGGTAGACCCCGGGTTCCAGGGTGTCCGGGCCGAGATCGCGGATCCGGCCGTCGGCGTCGGTCCGGCCTTCGGCGACGGATTCGCCTGCGGCGGTTTCGAGCCGGACGCCGACGCCGGCCGCCGGCCGTCCCGCGGCGGTGTCGAGGATGTGCGTGGTCACGAGGCTCATGCCGTCACCGCCTTCTCCAGCCGCAGCGCGGCGATCTTGGCCAGCTCTTGACCGGCCACTTCGAGTTCCTTTTCGGGTGCGTTCGAGAGCCTCGAACGCAGGTTTTCCAGCAGTTCGGCGCCGCTCCGGCCGCTCGCGCAGACCAGGAAGACGTGCCCGAACGTCGCTTCGTACTCGGCGTTGGCCGCGGCGAACTCGCGTGCCGCGTCACCGTCCACACCGGACTGTTCCGAGCGGGACCAGCCCGCTTCGGTGCTTTTCCCGTCCGCTTTCTCCCCGATCCGGGGATGGGCGGCCATGGCTCGCCGGACCTCTTCAGGGCACAACGGGGTGAGCGCCTCGGAAGCGGCGAGCAGCGCGGCGATATCGGCGTACGGGCGCCTGGCCAGCAGGGTTTCCACCCAGCGCGGGACGTCGAGGCAGGCGGCCAGCGCCGACCGGACGTCCTGAGCGGGAGCCTCGTTGAACTCTCGAATGGTGAGCGGCACGGGAACCGACGGTACGGCGACGCTTCCGCCGTCGTCAACATTTTGTTGAATCCGCTCTTCAGTCTTGGTCGCGGTTGAGGTAGTTGTAGACCGTGAACCTCGTGACCCCCAGCGCCTCGGCGACGGTCGACACCGACTTGCGGAGGCCGAACGCGCCGCGTTCCTTGAGCAACCGCACCGCGCGCTGCTTGGCCGCGCGGTCGAGGGTGTCGAGTTTGCCGCCGAGTTCGCGTTCGACGTCGCCGATGAGCCGGGCCAGCGCGCTGTGCAGTTCGACGGCTGGCTCGCCGGTGTCGTCGCCGACCTGCCGGAGCTGGAGGGTCACCCGCGTGGCGCCACCGTCCAGTGCCGCCCTGGCGATGGCGGGAAGCGCGTCGAGCAGGGTGTCGGCGTCGCCGCGGACCAGCGTGCCGAGCGGGCCGAAGTCGGCGGACAGGCCCGCGTCCTCCGCGGTGTCGCGGGCTTTGACGGCGTGTTCGGGTGGTGGACCCTCGCCGTGGAACGGTTCGCTGGTGAACTCGGCTTCTAACTGCACCCAGCGAAGGTAGCGCCGCTCGCGCTCGTTGACGAGCAGGGTGGCCGGAGTTAATGTCGGAGTGCGAAACCTCGATTCCACTGAGTGGAAGTTGGAGGCTCTAGATGGACTTGGTGATCAAGGCCGCCCGGGCTGTGACAGCCGCCGGGGAAGTACCCGCGACCGTCGGGGTCGACGAGGGCCGCATCGTCGCGGTGGAACCCACCGGAGCCGATCTGGACGGCGATCGGGTGCTCGAACTCGGTGAGGACGTCGTCCTGCTGCCGGGGCTCGTCGACACGCATGTGCACGTCAACGATCCGGGCCGCACCGAATGGGAGGGGTTCGCCTCGGCGACCCGCGCGGCCGCCGCGGGCGGGGTCACCACGATCGTGGACATGCCGCTGAACAGCCTGCCGCCGACGGTCGACGTCGCGTCACTGGAGGTGAAGCGCAAGACCGCCGAGGGGCGGGTGCACGTCGACGTCGGGTTCTGGGGCGGCGCGATTCCCGGCAACCTCGCGGAGCTGCGCGGCTTGCACGAGGCCGGAGTGTTCGGCTTCAAGTCGTTCCTGCTGCATTCCGGGGTCGACGAGTTCCCGCCGCTGGACGCGCGCGGGCTCGAAGAGGCGATGACCGAGCTGCGGACCTTCGACGGCATGATCATCGTGCACGCGGAGGACTCCGACGCGATCGACCATGCGCCCGACCCGCACGGCGAAAAGTACGAAGACTTCCTGCACTCGCGGCCGCGCGGCGCGGAGAACGTGGCGATCGCGCAGGTCATCGAGCTGGCAAGGAAGACCGGCGTCCGCGCGCACATCCTGCATCTGTCCTCTTCGGACGCGCTGCCGATGGTCGAGAGCGCGCGGCGCGACGGCGTCCGGCTGACCGCCGAGACCTGCCCGCACTATCTGAGCTTCACCGCGGAGGAGATCGGCGACGGTGCCACGCAGTTCAAATGCTGCCCGCCGATCCGCGAGGCCGGGAACCGCGAACTGCTGTGGAAGGGCCTCGCGGACGGCGTCATCGACTGTGTGGTGACCGACCATTCGCCGTGCACACCCGAACTGAAACGGTTCGACAGCGGCGATTTCGGGCTCGCCTGGGGCGGGATCGCCGGCTTGCAGCTCGGCCTGCCCGCCGTCTGGACGCAGGCGCGGCAGCGCGGATTCGCCCTGACCGACGTCGTCCGCTGGATGGCCGAACATCCGGCCGCGCAGGCGGGGATGCGGCGCAAGGGACATCTCGCGCCGGGCTACGACGCCGACTTCAGCGTGTTCGCCCCCGACGAGGCCTTCGTCGTCGACGTCGCGAAATTGAAGCACCGCAACCCGGTCAGCGCCTACCACGGACGGCCGCTCGCCGGTGTCGTCCGGAGCACGTGGTTGCGCGGCGAGGAGATCACCGGTGAAGACCCGGCAGGCGTTCTGCTGACCCGGGGAGACTGCTGAGATGGAGGATGCCGTGCACGACCGTCCTGAGTGGACAGCCCGGCCCGATCTGGCCTCGCGCAGGTTCGGCGGGACCGTGATGTGGGCGACGGACGAGTTGTTCGCCGAGAAGGAGAACCTGGTCAACCCCTGGGTGCCCGCGCACCGGACGGAGACCTTCGGCCCCAAGGGCCAGGTCTACGACGGCTGGGAGACCCGGCGGCATCGCGAACCCGGCGACGACCAGGCGGTGATCCGGCTCGGCCTGGCGGGCGCGATCACCGGCGTCATCGTGGACACCGCGTTCTTCAAGGGAAACTACCCGCCGTTCGTCTCGGTCGAGGCGTGCGTCGTCGACGGATATCCCAGCGCGGCCGAACTGGCCGAAGCGGACTGGGACGTGCTGGTGAAACGCGGCGCGGCGGCGGGGCACACGGAGAACTTCTTCGAAATCGGCGGGAGCAAGCGCTACACGCACGTCCGGCTGACCATGCATCCGGACGGCGGCGTGGCCCGGCTCCGCGTGCACGGCACGCCGATCCCGGACCCGCGCCTGCTCGACCTCGGTGCGCTCGACCTCGCCGCGCTGGAGAACGGCGCGGTGGTCACCGGCTGCAGCAACATGTTCTATTCCTCGCCCAACAACCTCTTCTCGCCGGGGCTCGCCGCGCATCAGGCCGAGGGCTGGGAGACCGCGCGGCGCCGGGACGACGGGAACGACTGGGTCACGGTGCGGCTCGCCGGCGCGGGCGTCGTCCGGTTCGCCGAACTGGACAACAGCAACCTCAAGGGCAACGCGCCGGGCTGGGCGTCGCTGAGCGGCCGGGACGGCGACGGCGAGTGGGTCGAACTCCTGCCGAAGACGCGGTTGCAGCCTGACACCCGGCACCGGTTCGCCCTCGCGGAGGGACCCGAGGTGACCGAGGTCCGTCTCGACATCTATCCCGACGGCGGGATGGCGCGCCTACGGCTTTTCGGGGCGCTTTCCGAGCGAGGCCGCGCCGATCTCGCTTCGCGTTTCGAGGCGGCTCAGGGCTGAGCGCCGGGACGGTTCAGGTACGCGGAGAGCAGCGAGAGGACGGTGCCGATCGAGAAGATCGCGGTGAGCCACCAAGCCCCGCCGATCGACAGGTTCCACACCAGGGCACCCACCATGAGCACCGCCATGACGATGTTCCTGATCTGCAGCGGCGTCGGTTTGGCCATGCCGCCACCCTCTCACGGTCGGCGGTCACGCTGGTCAGGGGGCGGACTGGCGACGGGAGCTGATCACACCGGTGTCGAACCCGGCGAGGTGGAGCCCACCGGCGAACCGGGCGTGCTCGATCTTGACGCAGCGGTTCATCACCACGTCCAGGCCCGCTTCCTTCGCGCGGTCGGCGACGGGTTCGTGCCACAGGCCCAGTTGCAGCCAGAGCGTGCGCGCCCCGGCCTTGACGACCTCCTCGGCGACGCCGGGGAGGTCGTCGTGCTTGCGGAAGACGCTGACCAGGTCGACCTCGCCGGGCACCTCCGCCAGTGACGGGTACACCGGGCGCCCGAGGAGTTCGTCCAGCCTCGGGTTCACGAAGTTGACCTCGTACTTGCTGGAGGAGAGCAGGTACGTCGCGACGAAATAGCTCGGCCTCGCCGGGTTGTTCGAAGCGCCGACGATGGTCACCGACCTCGTGCGCGCAAGGATGCGGCGGCGTTCGACCGCGCCGACGTCGTAGGTCATCCCGCCACCGCCTTGCCGAGTGCCTGATCGAGATCCCACAGGATGTCGTCGACGTCCTCCAGCCCGACCGACAGGCGGATCAGATCCGCTCCCACCCCAGCCGAGCGCAACTGGTCTTCGGAGAGCTGCTGGTGCGTGGTGGACGCCGGGTGGATGACCAGGGTCCGCGCGTCCCCGACGTTCGCCAGATGCGACAGCAGCTCGACGGAGTTCACGAACGTCTCCCCGGCGGCCCGGCCGCCGTCGACACCGAAGGAGAACACGGCGCCGGGACCGGCGGGCAGGTACTTCTTCGCCCGGTCGTGATGGGGATGATCCGGCAGGCCAGCGTAGTTCACCCACGCCACCCGGCTGTCGTTCGCCAGGTACTCCGCGACGGCTCGCGCGTTGGCGACGTGGGCGTCCATCCGTTGCGGCAGCGTCTCGACCCCCTGCAGCAGGAGGAAGGCCGAATGCGGGGAAAGGACCGCGCCGATGTCGCGCAACTGCTCGGCGCGGAGCCGGGTGCAGAAGGCGTACTCGCCGAAGTTCTCCCAGTACTTCAGGCCGCCGTAGCTCTCGACGACCTCGGTCATCCGCGGGAACTTCCCGTTGCCCCAGTCGAACTTCCCGGACTCGACGACCACGCCGCCCAGTGTGGTCCCGTGCCCGCCGAGGAACTTCGTGGCCGAATGCAACACGATGTCCGCGCCGTGCTCGATGGGACGGCACAGGTATGGCGTCGCCAGCGTGGCGTCGACGACCAACGGGATGTCGTGCGCGTGCGCGAGCTCGGCCAGCCCGGCGATGTCGGCGATCCCGCCGCCCGGATTGCCGATGACCTCGGTGAAGATGAGTTTCGTCCGGTCGGTGACGGCGGCCGCGTAGTCCTCGATGCGGTCTCCGTCGACGAAGGTGGTCTCGATACCGAAGCGGCGCAGTGTCCCGGTGAGTTGCGTGACCGTCCCGCCGTAGAGCCCGCCCGCCGACACGATGTGGTCGCCGGCCTCCGCGAGGGCGGAGAAGGTCAGGAACTCCGCGGCCTGGCCGCTGCTGGTCGCGACCCCGCCGATCGCGCCTTCGAGGCTGGCCAGCCGCTCCTCGAAGGCCGCGACCGTCGGATTGCCGATCCGGCTGTAGATGTTGCCGTACTTCTGCAGCGCGAACAGGTTCGCCGCGTCGGCCGCGTCTTCGAAGACGAAGCTCGTGGTCTGGTAGATGGGCACGGCGCGGGCGCCGGTCGCCGGGTCGGGCGTCCCGCCCGCGTGCAGGGCGCGGGTGCGGAAGCCCCAGGTGCGTTCACTCATCGCGCCCGACGCTACCTCGCGTCCCACCCCGTGGCCATCGTTCCCAGCCCGTGGCTACTTGCGGTCCAGGGTGATCACCGCGCCGGGGCGGTGGCCGTTCCGGCGCGGCGTGACCGGACGTGGCTCACGGGAGACCGCGACCCCGGCCGGCCGCTGCCGATCGGCGGGCAGGACCTCCCGCGAGTTCGTCCGGTCGGCCAGCCGCAGGGACTGCGCCGAGGTCAGCCACTCTTCGGCGGGCTCCGCGATTTCGAGCAGCAGCGCCTCGAACTCCGAGCGCGTGGTTTCGAGGATGTGCGGTGCCGCGAGCCAGCGCAGCACCTGACGTCCGGTGACCGCCATCCGCTGCCGCGGCGACGACACCAGCCGCTGATCGAAGTAGCGGATCAGCACCTCGTCCACGGTGTCCCACGCGTTCGCCGCGCCGAACAGATCGAGCACGTCTTCCGAACCGAGGATCTTGAACGCCTCGGTCAGCAGTTGCATGACCTCCACCCGCAGCACGTTCAGATGGCCGTACGAGGTGAACTTCAGGTTGTTCCGCAGGTCGAGACCGCTGCGCCGGACGACCGCGACACTGCCGAAGCTCGGGTCGTACGCGCGTTCCCGGACGACGTCCGAGATCCGCTTGTCCCGCCAGAACAACGCGACCTGGTTGCTGAACTGCGTGAACAGCTGGTGGAAATCGGTGTTCGGCCGCGAGTTCGCCGAACCGAGTCCCTTGCCGTAGCCGAGCACCCGCCGATAAGCGCTGACGCGGTCCCGCCGGGTGTAGCGCAGGACGTCCCGCCGGTCGAACCGGTACAGGCCGAACGCGCCGGGGCCGTCCGAAAGCCGGATGGCGCCGCCCTGGAACAGCTCCTGCAGCTTCTGCACCACGCGGAACACGCCGATCCGTTCGTGCTGGTACAGGTAGTACAGGTCGCCGACCGCGATGACCCGCTCCGAAGCGACCGTCTCGTCGTAGGCGTCGACACCCGGTGGCATCGCCGTCGCGCCGAGATCCGCGGCCGAACCGTCGCCGAGACCGACGAGCTGCGCGATCCCGCCGTCCGCGGGCCCCGGTTTGCCCCGTTGCTCGGCCTCGACCGCGGTGAGCATGTCGTCCAGCTGCTTGAGGACCGCGTCGCCGAGTTTCGGATCGCTGCCCAGCTCGTTGGCGAGCTTCCCGGCGACCTGGCCGCGCAAGGCCGCGACCCGGTCGAAGAGTTCCCGGTATTCCTTTTCCGTGCCCATCGTCTTCCTCCCGTACGGGTCCGGCTACTGCCCGGTCCGCTTGCGCGTGGTCCGGGGTTTCGGCGGTTCCTCCGCCTCGGGTGGTGCCTGCCCTTCCTGGATGCCGTGCCCCTCACGGAGTTCGGCGACCGACGGCACCGGTGGTGTCCGGCCGGGCGACGGCGTGAGCTGCGGGGTGGGCGGGGCGGGCGGGTTCGGATCGGCCGACGACGGTGCGCCGCCCCGGCCGATCGGCTCGGCGATCCGGACGACCTCCTGGAGGTGGTCGTCGAGTTCGTCGATGGCCCGCTGCACACGGGAGCTGAAGAAGCCGGGGGGAAGCGACGCGCGGAAGTTGCCCGGCACGTCCCCGTTGGGACCGCCGGTGCTCTGCCGGGGAAGGTTCGCCACGATCCGCTGCAGCCGCGTCGCGATCTGGAGGAACGACGTGCCGACCCCCTCCTTGCCCGCCGACTCGATCAGCTTGCCGCCCTCGAAGGTGGCGAACTCGCGGATCCAGCGCAGCAGCCCGCCGAGCGACATCGTCCCGCCCTGCGGATCGGGGACCCGGAGCACTTCGAGGTCCTCCTGCTGGACGAACACCGACCGCAGCATCGCGACGACCTCGTCGACCTGTGACGCCGTCGCGGACAGCAGCCGGGAGAGGGCGACCACGGCGGGGCCGAAGAACGGCTGACCGCCGGCGGGCTGCGAGAAGGGGTCGATCTTGTCTCGTGCGTCCTGCCAGCCCCTGAACAACGAGACCACCCAATCCGTCAGCGTGATGAAGGAGGTCTGGATCCGTTCTTCCTCGATCGTGTTGACCTTGCCCGAGACCAGGCCGAACTCGTCCCGCAGCTGGCCGAGGTGCCCTTGCGTGCGGTCCCCGGCGCCGGCCGCGAGACCACTGTTCCCGAGCAGCAGCAGGAAGAGCTGATCGACCCTGGCCACCCGGATCAGCGGGCTCTCCAGCTCCTGCCGGATCTGTTCGAGGTCATGCCGGACGAGGGCGCGGAAGCCCTCGGCGTTCTCGGGATCCGCGTCCGTCCTCAGTGGACGGAGCGAGTCGAGGAGCGCCAGCGAATCCTTGACCGCGCTCCTTGCCCTGGCCGCGAGCGAGGCCTGGCCGCCGGTGACGGCGCCGAGATCGGCCTGGATCGCGTACCCGCGCGGAGTCCAGTTCGCCTCGGTACGCCCCTGGACCTCTTTCAGCTCGAAGCTCCCGGTGAGCGCGGCCACGAAACCTTTCGTGTCGCCTTCGCGCCATTTCCAGCCGAGCATGTCGCTGATCGTCTGTTCGGCGAGTTTGCCGGGTGCCGCCGCCTGCGGTGGGTACTGCCCGGTCGACAGCGGATACGCGCTGTCGATGTCCTGTGCGCGCGGCAACGTCGCGCCGCGGTCGTCGTCGATAGTCATCGGGTCGCCCCACATCCCTTGAATTCGGCCAGTTCCACTGCTTCACGCCAGCACCGCACCATCACGTCCTCCGCCGAGGTCAGGGCGGCGGCGCAGTGGTCCACCCCGGCGTGGAAGCTCTTCGCCCAGCCCCGCCATTCCTGTTCCCGCCCGTGCACCGCGCGCAGCAGCCCGGAGACCGCGTGGTGCGAACGGCACTGCCCGTCCACCCGCCGTCGCAGCTTCAGCAGCGACGACGCCGTGGTGTGCAACGATTCGGCGCTCACCGGGCGCTGTGTCGCGCGCGTGGCCGCCTCGACCTCTCCGGTGCCGTCCAGGACAACTTCGGCGAGGTGATCCGCCGCGGCGAGCCCGACACCGGCGGGCCGGTCCTCCGCGACGCTGATCTCCAAAGCCCGCCAGCACGCGGCCACCTGGTTCACTTCCTTGCCCAGCCGGGAGAATTCGGTGTGGAGCGTCATCTCGCCCTCCTGCCGAGTTCTTCCATGAAGAAACCGGAAAGCCGTTTCGGCGGCGCCATCCGCTCGTCGAGCGCGAACCGGACCGCGCCGATGAGGAACCGTTCCGGCACCACGCCCGGGGACACCCCGTCGGCCAGTCTCTCCGCGGCTTCTTCGATCATCGCCTGTTCCTTGGCTTCGAACCGCAGCACCTTCGCCAGCGGGCGGTGACCCAGCGAAGGGAACGACGTGAAGCACATCGCGTCCACCACCGTGGGAATCGCCTTGTCCGCCGTCTTCAGCAGCGCCGGCGGCGCGTCGACCAGCTTCGCCCGCGGGTACAGCTTGTGCCACATCGACGCGTAGGACTCCGCGTGCCGGGTGAAACCCATGCGTCGCAACAACTCCACGGAGATCTTCGCGCGAAGGTACGGCACCGGGTGGACCGCCCGGGGGGCGAACCCCGTCGTTTCGAGTTCGGTACGCCCGATGACGTCGAACAGCGAACCGACGACCGCCGGGCCGCCCAGCAACAGCGCGGACAGGTCGGCGAACGTCTCCCGGTTCCACCTGACCCAGACCGAGGTCACCTCGCGCGGGACCCCCGCCTCGACGAGCCTCGCCGCCACCTGGAGCGGGATCGCCCTGGCGAGGCCCAGGTCGTTCTGCAGGTTGTGACTCACCTCGTGCAGCACCGCGCCGAGTGTCCACGGGTTCACCAGCCGGTGGTACGGAAGCTGGATCAGCGGGAAGGGATTGAGCCGGTTCCCCAAACGCCGCAAGGGGATCCCGCGGCGCGAGGTGGCCGGGCCGGACCCGGTGCGCAGGTAACAGAACGGTGGCGGGGTCGGGATCGATCGCCAGCGCCCGATCCCGAGGTACGCGTACTGGTAACAGTCGAGCGCCACCCGGTCGCAGGCCACCAGCCACGGGGCGAACGCGCCCTGCCGCTGGTTGAACAGATCGAGGTAGAAGTCCCACACCCGCTCGGTGGTCCTGACCCAGCGCTGCGCCCGGGACTTCGCCCGCAGCAGCCGCGCGAGCTCGGCCTGCCCCCGCCGCGCCACCGCCTCGTCCGCGGCACGGCGAACCGCGTGGGTCGCGGAGTACAGCGGCTTCCGCAACGTCGCCATCGTTCGGTTGACCGCCGCGAGGTGTGCCCGGCTCGGGCCGGTGGCCGGGTCACCGAACTCCGACCAGCGGAACGGCCGCAGTGCCTCCAGATGCCGTTCCACGTTGATGGCCTGGGACAGCAGCCAAGCGGTCAGCTCGTCTTCCCCGGACGGCCTCGCCCGCCGGAACCCGGTGGACGAGGCCGGTTCACCGGATGCCGCGGGCAGCGCCTCAACGGCGGCGCGCACGGCCGCGCGCCTTGCCACGACGGGCGGCGCCCGCCCGGGCCCGGGGCTGCTTCCTGCGCCCGCCGCGGGCGGCGGGGCGACGGCGGCGCTGCTGAGGACGTCCGCGACGGCGCTGCCGGCTCCGGCGGTTCGCGGGCGCGTTCTGCGCGCTGTCGACGGTGTGGCCGACCAGCCTGCGCGTGATGTACCTGGCGTTGATCGGGCGGCCGTCGGCGTACCGGCGGCCGACGTCGCGAGCGGTGCGTCCGATGATCTTGGGGAGGTGCCGGACGGCCTGGCGGGTCGCCGGGTTCCGCCACAGCTTGCGGCCGAGGTTGACCGCGCCGCGGATCAGCTGCGGACCGTGTTTGATGATCTTCGGCGCCGCCCATTTCGCCGCCTGGAACGCCAGCGGTGCGAGCGCGCCGAGGAAGGCCTCCGCCTCGTCCTCGGTCTCCGCGTTCTCGGCCTGGAAGGCCAGCTGCGCCATCATTTCGGCGTCGGGATACTGCCGTCGCGCCGGATGCGCGAAGTCCTCGTCCTCGGACTCCAGTTCGAACTCGTCCTCGAGCTCGCGGACGACGGCCTCGAACTCGGACTCGAATTCGTCTTCGTCCTCGTACTCGCCGTAGACCTCGTCCTCCAGCTCGTCTTCGAGCTCCCGGGCCAGGCCGCCGAGCTCGTCTTCGAACTCGTCCTCGTCCTCGAATTCGCCTTCCAGTTCGTCCTCGAGTTCGTTTTCGAACTCGGCCTCGAGTTCACGGCTCAGCTCGTCTTCCAGCTCGCCGTCCACTGCCGCATAGCCACGGCTCATAACCGTTCTCCTCTGCTCCGGTGAAAATCCGCGATCGCCGGCGCGGTGCGTCGGTGAGCACGGATCCGAGACTGCCCGTGCACCGTGCGCCTCGGTAGTCACACGTTCTCGCGTGACATGAATCGACTAGTTCGTACTTGTCACACAAATCGACGATGCGCTTTTCCTGTCGGAGGGGTTTGCTAGAGAGGGAGGGAGACCAAGAGGGGGGAGGCCGGTCTGTGTCCACGAGCCCGGTGATGGGATTTCCTGCTTCATCGATACACGACCTCGCACGGCAGAAGGCGGTGGTCGTCACGGAGGACGAAGCCGTACGAAGCCTGGCGAGATCACTCGTCAGACGTGTCATGGAACTGAACGACGGCGCCGCCGTGCAGCGGAAGCCGCTGCTCGACGTCACCGAGCACGGCGTCCGATGCCTGCTCGTGCCGGTGGCACCGGAGCCGCACGATCTGCTCAGCCCGCGCGAGCACGAAGTGGCGCGCATGGTCGGCCGGGGCTATACGAACAAACAGATCGCCGGTGTGCTGGAAATCAGCCTGAACACCGTTTCCGCGCATATGCGTCGGATCTTCACCAAACTGGGGGTCGGCTCCCGTGCGGCGATGGTGGCCGCGCTGACCGGTGAGAATCTCGCGGCGGTGTGAACGGGAAAGTGTGCGTGGGTTGTGAGCGCCCGAATCGACGGGGGCGCGGTACATGAAGGCCCTTCAAGTATCTAGGCCTAAGGAAGGGGGCCTTCAGGTACCGGGGATGGTGTGAAGGTCGAGTTCCAGCCGCGAGGAAGGGCCCGTCATGCGCCGCAGGTGTGATTGGTGGTGCTTGCCGGGTTCAAGGCGTGATCCAAGCCGCTGAGGGGAACTTCGGGGGACTTTGGGGCCCTCAAGGGGGCCTTCACGGAACGGTGATCGAAACCCACGCGCACTAGCCGAGTGCGGCGCGCAGCCGCCGGTCCCGTTCCGCCGGGGTCTGCCGGGGGCAACTGGTGCACTTCGGGTTGCCGGCTTCGTAGATCAGGCAACAGGAAGCACGGCGTACCACGGTGTTCCGCCCGATCCGGGAGAACCGCGGCTCCGGCATCCCGAGCCCGATGGCGGCCACGAGCGGTGCCGCCAGTGCGATCGCTCGTTCGGTGTCGCCGGTCCACAGCAGGCGATTGCCGATCGAATCCGTCGCGATCGCGCCCAGCGCGCGCGGATTCGCCCCCGTGACGGCCGAAATGGTGTCGATCGCCGTGCCCAGCGCCCCGGCGAACGCGGCACCGAGTTCGGCCAGGCCACCGTCGAGGAGCCGTGAAGACCGGGCGCCGGTGAAGCGGCCGTCCGGGACGAGGTCGATCGTGACGGCGTCGAGCGACGGGTCCAGCGGCTCACCGCGTACGAACGACTCGACGGAGGGCGCGACGAGAACGGAGGACAGCGAGTACCACCAGATCGTGCCGAGCACTTCGGGCCGCGAGCAGCCGTAGAGTTTCGCGGCCCCGCCGACGCGGGCGCTGACCCATGCGGCGTCGGCGAGCAGGGTCGCGGGCGCCTCCATCAGGGCACCGGCCGGTACAGCGTGACACTGAACGACGTCGTGACGTCCACCGGCGCGTCGATCGCGTCGAGGCGGTCGCGGCGGCCGTCGCGGTGGAGGTGGTGGGCGCTCGGTCCCATCTCGACGATCTGACGGACCTGGGCGGGCGCCAACGTCACCTGCCGGGTGACCTCGTGCCGGTCCACCCGGGTGAAGCGTTCGCCGAGGGTGTCCTCCAGCCGCGCGTCCTTCCCGCCGCCGACGGAGATCACCAGGTCGCCCAGTTCCCCGAGGTGTCCTGGGTTCGGCGTCGCGACGACCAGCAGCCCGTCCGCGGTCAGGACGCGGTGGAACTGCGGGGCGTTGCGGGGCGCGAAGACGTTGAGGACGAGTGACGCGCTCGAGTCCGCCACCGGCCAGGGTTCCCACAGATTCCACACGGCCGCGCCCGCGCGCGCGTGCGAGCGAGCGGCCCGGCGCAGGGCGACGGCGGAGACATCGAGCGCCAGTCCGTACGCGGCGGGGACGGCGTCGAGCACGTGCGCGAGGTAGTACCCCGTGCCCGCCCCGGCGTCGATGACCATCCCGTTCTGGACGTGGTCCGAAGCCACCTTCGCCAGGGCGTCGGCGAGAGGCAGATAGACACCCGACGAGAGGAGGTCGACGCGTGCCGCGACCATCGGCGCCGTGTCCGCGGTGCCGGCCGGGATACGCGCGTGCAGAAGATTGACGTAACCCTGCTTCGCTACGTCGAACGAGTGGCCTCTCCCACAACGCACCGTGCGGTCCACTGCCCCGACCGGGTCACCGCAGAGCGAACACCGCAGCGACCGGACGATCTCCGGTGGCAGAGGGGCATGGCCGGATACACGTGCGTTCATGGACCTATTCGACCATGAGGTTTCGCAACCGGACAGAACGCACCAGGTCTCCGGAAACCTGGACGTAACAACGCCGCACCGACAGTTCACGCGGGTGAAACCTGAATCGCCGCCCGAGGAAACACCGCGGTCCAAAGATTCCTGCGCAGTACACCCCAGGCACGGGAGGAAGATTGTGCTGAACGCAGGAGACACCGCATGGGTGTTGATCAGCGCCGCGCTGGTCATGCTCATGACACCGGGACTGGCGTTCTTCTACGGCGGCATGGTCCGCGCGAAGAGCGTCCTGAACATGTTGATGATGAACTTCATCGCGCTCGCCGTAGTCGGAGTCCTCTGGACGCTGTACGGCTTCACGATGGCGTTCGGCAACGACATCGGCGGAGGATTGCTCGGTAACTTCGACTTCGCCGGTCTCACGGACATCTCCGGCAAGCTCGCCGGGTTCGCGACCGCCGCCACCGACACCGCGCCCGAGGTCGCCTGGCCCGGTGCGGACGCGCTGCCGTTGTTCGCCTTCGTGATGTTCCAGCTGATGTTCGCGATCATCACGCCCGCGCTGATCTCCGGTGCCATCGCCGACCGCGCCAAGTTCTGGGGCTGGACGCTGTTCGTCGCGGTGTGGGTGACCATCGTGTACTTCCCGGTGGCGCACTGGGTGTTCTCGTTCAACGGCTTCATCGGCGCGGATTCGGTCGGCGGCTGGATCGCCAACCAGCTCAAGGCGCTCGACTTCGCCGGTGGTACCGCCGTCCACATCAACGCCGGTGCGGCGGGCCTGGCGCTGGCGATCGTGCTCGGCAAGCGCAAGGGCTGGCCGAAGGGCACCGGACGTCCGCACAACGTCCCGTTCGTGCTGCTGGGTGCCGCGTTGCTGTGGTTCGGCTGGTACGGCTTCAACGCCGGTTCGTCGCTGGCCGCCAACGACCTCGCCGCCGTCGCGTTCACCAACACCACCGTCGCGACCGCCGCCGCCATCCTCGGCTGGCTGATCGTCGAGCAGATCAAGGTCGGCAAGCCGACCACCCTCGGCGCCGCCTCCGGTGCCGTCGCGGGTCTCGTCGCGATCACCCCGGCGGCCGGTTTCGTCAGCCCGCTGGGTGCCATCGCCATCGGCCTCATCGCCGGTGCCCTGTGCGCGCTGGCGATCAGCCTCAAGTTCCGCTTCGGCTTCGACGACTCCCTCGATGTCGTCGGCGTCCACCTCGTGGGTGGTCTCGTCGGCACGCTGCTCATCGGTTTCTTCGGCACCACCAGCGTCAACTCGCTCGGCGTCGACGGCCTGTTCTACGGCGGAGGCCTCGGCCAGCTGGGCAAGCAGGCGCTCGCGGCGGCCGTCGTCCTCGGCTACTCGTTCGTGCTCACCTTCGTCATCGGCTGGGTGATCAAGAAGCTCGGCGGGTTCCGCGTCAGCGCGGAGGACGAGGTCAGTGGTATCGATGAGGCCCAGCACGCGGAGAGCGCGTACGACTTCACCGGATCGGGCGGCGGCCTCGGCCAGCAGAGCTCCATTCCGGTCAAGTCGTCCACCGGAAACGCGGCCACGAAACTCGAGGAGAGCAAGGCATGAAGCTGATCACCGCGATCGTGAAGCCGTTCACGCTCGACGACGTCCGCTCCGCGCTGGAGCAGCTGGGCGTGCTCGGCATGACGGTCAGCGAGGTGCAGGGCTACGGCAGGCAGAAGGGCCACACCGAGGTCTACCGGGGTGCGGAGTACTCCGTGGACTTCGTGGCGAAGCTGAGGGTCGAGGTCGTCACCGACGATTCCAACGTCGAGAAGGTGCTCGACGCGATCACCACGGCCGCCCACACCGGCAAGATCGGTGACGGCAAGATCTGGGTGACGCCGGTGGAGACGGTCATCCGGGTACGCACCGGTGAGCGCGGCTCGGACGCCCTATAGGCGTCACGGATGGCCGACGGGGGTGAACTGGTCAAGGCCACCGAGCGGTTGCTCGAGGGCAGGCACGGGAGGCTGGGGGCGACCGCGTTGCGGGCGGCCCTGGTCGACCTCTACGAATTCTGGTTGGGCAAGGGCGCTTCGGCGGCCGGCGTCGACACCGCTGAACCCGGTGTCGCGCTGGCCGCCGTCGGCGGCCTGGGGCGCAGCGAGCTGGTGCCCTTCTCCGATCTCGATCTCTTGTTGCTGCACAACGGGAACTCGCGGGTCGGCGAGATCGCCGACGCGATCTGGTACCCGTTGTGGGACGCCAAGATCGGCCTCGACCACTCGGTGCGCACTCCGGGTGAGGCGCTGAAGGTGGCGTCCGAGGATCTGCGGACCGCGATGGGGCTGCTCGACATCCGCCACATCTCCGGGGACGCCGAGATCACCGCGAGGCTGGCGGCTGCGGCACGGGACCAGTGGCGGCGGACCGCCAGGAAACGGATGGACGAACTGGCGGACGCGGTGCGGCAGCGCTGGGCCCGCAGTGGCGAGATCGCGCAGTCCGCCGAGCCGGATCTCAAACACGGCCGGGGCGGCCTTCGCGACTTCGCCGTGTTGGAAGCGCTGGCGGCGGCACAGCTGACGGCGAGACCCGGTGAGGAGCTGCTGGCGGCCAAGAGCCTGCTGCTCGACGTCCGGACGGAACTGCGCCGGGAACTCCGCAGGGAGCGGGACATCCTCAGCGCGCCTGAGGCCGAGACGGTCGCGGGTGAGCTGGGGTTCGGCGACCGGTTCACCTTGGCGCGCAAGCTTTCCGGTGTCGGCCGGACGATCGCGTACGCGGTGGACGTCGCGCTCCGGTCCACTGTGGAACCGCCCAAGGCGCGGTTCGGGCGGCGGCCGGCGCGGACGCCGCTCGACGAGGGTGTCGTCCTGCATGGGAACGAGGTCGCGCTGGCGCGGGACGCGGTGCCCGCCAAGGATCCGGCCCTGTTGCTGCGGGTCGCCGCGGCGTCGGCGCGGATCCGGAAGCCCATCGCGCACGGGACCCTGCGGGCCCTCGCCGAAACCGCGCCGGAACTGCGCGCGCCCTGGCCCGCCGACGCCCTCAAGGCGCTGGTGGAACTGCTCGGCGCGGGCGAGGGACTCGTCGACGCCGTGGAGGCGCTGGACCGCACGGGCCTGTGGGCGCGCCTGTTCCCCGAATGGGGGGCGGTGCGGGATCTCCCGCCGAGGTCGCCCGTGCACTCGTGGACCGTCGACAGGCATCTCGTGCGTGCCGCGGTCGAGGCATCGAAACTGACGACCACCGTTTCGCGGCCGGATCTGCTGCTCATCGGCGCGCTGCTGCACGACATCGGCAAGGGCCGCGACGCGGACCATTCCGAACTCGGCGCGAAGATCAGCGCCCAGGTGGCGGCGCGGCTCGGGCTGACGGACGCCGATTCGGCGCTGGTCGCGGCGATGGTCCGGCATCACCTGCTGCTGCCGCACACCGCGACGCGGCGGGACATCAGCGATCCCGCGACGATCCAGCGGGTGACGAAGACGCTCGACGAGAACCTCGTCCTGCTGGAACTGCTGCACGCCCTGACGACGGCCGATTCGCTGGCCACCGGGCCTGGCGTGTGGACGGACTGGAAGGCACGGCTGCTCGCCGAACTGGTGTCCGGTTGTGAAGAAGCCTTGCACGGCAAGGGTTTCGTGCCGCCGGAGCCGATGGGTGCCGAACAGCGGGAACTCGTCGCCGAAGCCGTCGCGTCCGGC
Source organism: Amycolatopsis sp. TNS106 (assembly GCF_019330265.1). NCBI lineage: Bacteria > Bacillati > Actinomycetota > Actinomycetes > Pseudonocardiales > Pseudonocardiaceae > Amycolatopsis > Amycolatopsis sp. TNS106. Next base: position 8,558,901 of record NZ_CP024972.1, read on the forward strand.
CGTGGCGAGGTGCGCATCACCGCCGCCGGCAAGGTCGTGACCGTGGTGCTGGCGGTCCCGGCCCGTGCGGAACTGCTGGCTCCCGCGGCCGGGGTGCTCGCGCTGAACTCGCTCGAAGTCCACGCGGCGGTGCTGCGCGGGCACGACGGGGGCCGGGCGGGCGTGTTCACGGCGTCGCCGAAGTTCGGCTCGCTGCCCGACGTCACCCTGCTGCGTGAGCAGTTCGCGCGGGCGGTGGCCGGGACGCTGCCGCTCACCCAGCGGCTCGCGGCCAAGGAACGGGACTACGGCGGAGGGGAGACACCGTCGGCCGGAGCGAAGGTGATCTGGTTCGACGACGAGACCAGCGGGCACGACACGGTCGTGGTCGAACTGCGGGCCGCGAACCGGATCGGGCTGCTGTACCGGGTCGCGGGCGCGTTGCGCCGGTGCGAGGCCGAGGTGCGCTGGGCGAAGGTGGCCACGCTCGGTGGCGCCGTCGTCGACTCGTTCGCCGTCGCGCCGCGGGCGGGCCGCGTCGACCAGGAGTGGCGGTCGAAGATCGAAGCCGCGCTGCTGGCCGCCGCTTCCTGAGCCCGCGGGCCGGGATCGGGGTGTCGCGCGAATCGCGGAGGGTAGCGGTGGCAGGATGTGCGCGGTCGAGACCCGAAGGAGCCGGAGGGGCGGTGAGCACGTGCTCGACCACGAGCAGGACTCGCCCGGACCACAGCGGATCACGCTTCCGCCGACGGTCGTGGCCTCCCACCTCCGCGCGTGCGCGGACGACCTCGCCGTCTCCCTCACCGCTTCCGGTACCGCCGCGACCGTGCCCGAACTGCTCAAAGTGGTCCGGCACCTCGTCGCGGGGCAGCAGGCTCTCGCCATCGCGCTCGAAGGTATGGCGGGCCGGGTCGAAGGGGGAGGGGAAGGCGCCTTGGCCACCGCCCCGATGGTCGACGTCGAGGTCGTCGCCGAAGTGCTCCGTGCGGCGGCCACCGCTGTCGACTGTTCGGCCGACGCACTCGCCGAATCCCGCCCGTCGTTCGAATGTGTGAGCGAATCGGTCGCCCCTGACACCCGTTTGTAGCTGTCCCGCCCCTTCGGCGCGTGGATACGCTGACCAGGCGGAGGTGGGCCATGCGAGCGGTGTGGAAAGGCACGATCGGATTCGGGACCTACGCCATTCCGGTGAAGGCGTACAGCGCGACCGACGAGCGCAACGTCCCCCTCCACCAGGTGCACGAGCCCGACGGCGGCCGGGTGCGGGTGAAGTGGGTCTGCGAGGTCGACGGGGCCGAGGTGCCCGCGGCCGAGATCGCCAAGGGCTACCCCGTCCCCAATGGTGACGTCGTCCTGCTGACCGCCGGGGATTTCGCGTCGCTGCTCCCGCCCACCACCCAGTCGATGGACGTCGTCGGCTTCACCCCCGCCGAGCAGGTCGACCCGATGTACTTCGCGCGCAGCTACTACCTCGAGCCGGAGCCGGCCGGCACGAAGCCGTACGTGCTGTTGAGCGAGGCGCTGCAGCAGTCCGGGCGGATCGCGATCGTGAAGGTGACTTTGCGGCAGCGCGAAACGCTGGGTGCGCTGCGCGTGCGGGACCAGGTGATCCTGCTCGAGACGATGCTGTGGCCCGACGAGATCCGGCGGCCCGACTTCCCGTTCCTGCACGAGGACGTCAACCTTCGGCGCGGGGAACTGCGGAACGCGGTTTCACTGATCGAGGACCTCACGCGGGATTTCGACCCCGGCCGGTACACCGATCACTACCGTGAAGCGCTCGAAGCGCTCATCCAGGCCAAGCTGGACGGCGACGACGTCCTCCAGCCGACCGCCGCCGAACAGGCCGAAGGCGTGACGCGGCTGCTGGCGGCCTTGCAGCAGGGGCCGGTCGAGAAAGCCAAGGAAGCGGCTGACAAGGCGCGCCAGGCGCGGACGCGGGCGGAGCGGGCTTCGTCGTCGGCCAAGACCAGTTGAGTAGATCTACTCAGGGGGAGTTGGGGGTCTTCACGCTGCCGTGACCCCAGGGTGACCAGGCATGGTTATGCCATCGCGCGGAGAGAGCGCGGGCAGCGAATCGCCTGGTACTGGGGGTCCGGCGATACCGAGTCCCGCGAAGCTGTCCAAGTGTGCTTACGGTCGGCTCGCGGGGAGGCGAGCCTTCCGTAGGGGCTCCGGTACCGGTCTGCGAGGGGCGACCGGTCCCGGAGCCCTGTTTTGTGCGCTAGTAATGACGCATGGGTGAGGCCTGGCCGGTATGCGGACTCGAAGACTGCCGCGGCGTGCGCATCCCTGATTTCGATCACTGTCTCCGGCACCTCGAACCCGGACAGCGGGACGAGTACTTCGACGGTCTCTCGCTCGGCGCGGAAGTCGACCTGCGAGGAACCGAGCTTTCCGGGGAGCTGGTCGAGAGGCTCGTCGACGCCGTCGGGAGTATCGACGGCCGTCGCGCGGAGTTCGGCCGGGCGGAGTTCGCCGAAGCGCGATTCCCCGGACCCGTGGCTTTCGAAGACGTGACGTTCTTCGACGCGGACTTCACGAACGCCAGGTTCGAGGGTGGCGTGCGATTCGACAAAGCCGGTTTCCGTGACAGCACCTCTTTTCACGGGACCTGGTTCGGTGGCCTGGTCTCCTTCCGGGACTGTGCCTTCGACGAGATCGGGTTCACGACCGCGACCTTCTCCGGCGACGCCGTGTTCGACCGGGCGAAATTCGGAAGTGACGTGTCGTTCTCCCGCCAGGCATTCGGTGCTGTTTCGTTCGACGAAGCGGAATTCGCGGGAGAGGCGGGATTCGAGTCCTCGCGGTTCACCGGCCGTGCCACGTTCACCGGGGCGAAATTCGCCGCGGCCGCGCTCTTCGACGGTGCCGTGTTCGATGACGACGCGCGGTTCGACGATGCCGCGTTCGACGGGGAAGCGACCTTCGACGACGTGAGATTCCATGCGGAAGCCCGTTTTCGGGGAGCCGTCTTCACCGCGGCCGAACGTCTCGGCCCGGTCAGCGCCCAGCGGCTGGACTTCGGCGGCGCGACGTTCCGAAAACGGATGAACCTTTTCGCCGCGTCGCCGAACATGGACTGTTTCGAGACCAGGTTCGAGGAAGGGGTCACGCTCAGGCTGGTCCGTCAGTCGATGGTCGCCTTGGAAAGGTCGGTGTTCGGCAAGGCGTCGGCGGTCACGGGAGCCGCGGCCGTGACGTCTGTCGAGGGAGTGGATGTCGCCGACCTCGTGTTCACCGACGTCGACCTGGCGGACTGCCATTTCGCCGGCGCGCATCACCTGGACAAGCTGCGGCTGGAAGGCGACTGCACCTTCGGCTCGTACGGCAATCGGCAGGTCCTCGCCGAGGAACGCGCCTGGCGAGTTGACAAAGACGGAGAGGTCGGCCCCCGTCGCGTCGCCGACCTCTACCGCCAGCTCCGCAAGGCACAGGAAGACAGCAAGAACGAACCCGGTGCCGCCGACTTCTACTACGGCGAGATGGAGATGCGCCGCCGCAGCCGGGCCACCCCGTGGTCCGAGCGCGTCATCCTCCATCTCTACTGGCTCGTCTCCGGCTACGGCCTCCGTGCCCTCAGAGCCCTCGCGACCCTGGCGGTCCTCATCGGGTCGGCCACCGTCGGTTTCCGGCTGGGCGGCTTCAAGACCACGCCCGCCTTCGGAGACACCTTGATCTACGTCGCCCAAAGCACCGTTTCGCTGGAAACGAAACTGGCGTCGCTGCCGAAGGACTTGACGCCGCTCGGAGAGGTCTTGCGGCTGGTCACGCGCGTCCTCGGGCCACTGCTGCTCGGCCTGACCCTCCTGGCCGTGCGCAACCGCGTCAAACGCTGACCCCGGACACCGACTACCCTGGGAAGCCGCCGGTTGGTACCGGCGAGCCACAACGACCCAGCTGGAGCGTGCACACCCGTGTTCGACACCCTCTCCGATCGGCTCACGTCCGCCCTGCAGACCCTGTCTCGCAAGGGCAGGCTCTCCGACGCCGACATCGACGCCACCGCGCGCGAGATCCGTATCGCGCTGCTCGAGGCGGATGTCGCGCTGTCTGTGGTCAAGGACTTCATCGCCCGGATCAAGGAGCGCGCCAAGGGCGCCGAGGTGCACGGCGCGCTGAACCCGGCGCAGCAGGTCATCAAGATCGTCAACGAGGAACTCGTCACCATCCTCGGCGGCGAGACCAGGCGGCTCACGTTCGCGAAGAACCCGCCGACGGTCATCATGCTCGCGGGTCTGCAGGGTGCCGGTAAGACGACGCTCGCGGGCAAGCTCGCGATGTGGCTGAAGAAGCAGGGCCACGCGCCGATGCTGGTCGCGTGTGACCTTCAGCGCCCCAACGCGGTCACGCAGCTGCAGGTCGTCGGCGAGCGGGCCGGGGTCGCGGTCTTCGCGCCCGAGCCAGGGAACGGTGTCGGCGACCCGGTCGACGTCGCCCGCCGCGCCATCGACGAGGCCAAGCGCGCCCAGCACGACATCGTCCTGGTCGACACCGCCGGCCGTCTCGGCGTCGACGAAGAGCTGATGAAGCAGGCCGCGGACATCCGCGACGCCGTTTCGCCGGACGAGACGCTGTTCGTCGTCGACGCGATGATCGGTCAGGACGCGGTCACCACGGCCGAGGCGTTCCGCGACGGCGTCGGCTTCACCGGTGTCGTGCTCACGAAGCTCGACGGTGACGCCCGCGGTGGTGCCGCGCTGTCGGTCCGCCAGGTCACCGGCCAGCCGATCCTGTTCGCCTCCAACGGTGAGAAGCTCGAGGACTTCGACCTCTTCCACCCGGACCGGATGGCCAGCCGGATCCTCGGCATGGGCGACGTGCTCAGCCTCATCGAGCAGGCCGAGCAGCACTTCGACCAGGAGAAGGCCGAGCAGACGGCGGCCAAGCTCGGCAGCGGCCAGCTCACCCTCGAAGACTTCCTCGAGCAGATGCTCGCGGTCCGCAAGATGGGCCCGATCGGCAACCTGCTCGGCATGCTGCCCGGCGCCGGGCAGATGAAGGACCAGCTCGCGCAGGTCGACGACAAGCAGCTCGACAAGCTGCAGGCGATCATCCGCGGCATGACCCCCGCCGAGCGGGCCGACCCGAAGATCATCAACGCCTCGCGCCGGGTCCGGATCTCGAAGGGGTCCGGTGTCGCCGTCCGTGACGTCAACGACCTGGTCAACCGGTTCTTCGAAGCGCGCAAGATGATGGCGCAGATGGCGGGCCGGTTCGGCTTCGGCGGCGGAGGCGGCGGCAGCAAGAACCGCAAGGGCAAGAAGGGGAAGAAGGGCAAGGGGCGCGGCCCGACGCAGCCCAAGGTCCGCGGCGGTTTCCCCGGCGGCATGCCGATGCTGCCCCCCGGTGGCGGGATGCCCGGTGGCGGGATGCCCGACCTCTCCCAGCTCGGCGGCATGAACGACGTACCCGGCTTCGACCCGAAGAAGTTCAAGCTGCCGAAGGACAAGTAGCCCGTGGAGGCGCTGCACCTGGCCGGCGTCGTCCTGCCGGACGGCGAGCACCGCGAGCTGTGGGTCACCGGCGGCCGCATCACCACCGAGCCGGTCGCCGGAGCGGAAACCGTTGTCCGGGAAGGCTTTCTGGTTCCCGGTCTGGTCGACGCGCACTGTCACCCCGGCATCGGCGTCGGCGGCGCGACCACGCTGGAAGAGGCCGCCGAACAGGCGATCACCGATCGCGACGCCGGGACGCTGCTGATCCGCGACTGCGGGCTGCCGATCGACGTCCGGCCGTTGCAGGAGCGGGCCGATCTGCCGAGGATCATCCGCGCCGGACGGCATCTCGCCCTGCGCAAGCGCTACATCCCCGGCCTCGGCATCGAACTCGAAGACCCAGCCGAGCTGCCGAAGGCGGTCGCCGAGCAAGCGCGTGACGGCGACGGCTGGGTCAAACTCGTCGGCGACTGGATCGACCGCGGGGCCGGCGATCTCGCGCCCCTCTGGCCCGACGACGTCCTCGCCGAGGCCATCGCCGTCGCGCACGCCGAGGGCGCCAAGGTGACGGCGCACGTGTTCGGCCAGGCCGCGTTGCCCGGTCTGATCGAAGCGGGGATCGACTGCCTCGAACACGGCACCGAACTGCTCCCGGACCAGCTGGACGTCCTCGCCGAACGCGGGATCGCCCTCGTGCCGACCCTGATCAACATCGAGAACTTCCCGGGTATCGCGGACAAGGCGGGCAAATACCCGGTGTACGCCGACCACATGCGGGCGTTGCACGCCGGTGTGGGGGAGATGGTCTCGACGGCGATCGAGGCGGGCGTCGCGGTGTACGCCGGAAGCGACGCGGGCGGCATGGTCGAGCACGGCAGGCTCGTCGACGAGATCGAGGCGCTGCACAAGGCGGGCATGTCCGCGGAGCAGGCGCTGGCTTCGGCTTCGTGGGCGGCCCGCGAATGGCTCGGCGTGCCGGGAATCGTCGACGGCGCTCCGGCCGATCTGCTCGTCTACCCGGCCGATCCGCGCGAGGATCTCGCGGTACTCCGCCATCCGAGCCATATCGTCCTGCGTGGCAAGATCTACGCCTGACCCGACTCCACCTGTGACCGGAGCGGCACTTAGCGTGGAGGCGTGGTGGACGACGGGCAGGCTCGCGAGCGTTTGGTGCTCGGAGCGCACTGGGGCTTCGTAGCGTTCTTCGCGGGCATCGCCGGATACCACCTCGTCACGCTCGTCATGAGCTTCCTGATGTCAGGCCGCTTCGGCGGCTATGACCCGCTGGAACTGCGTGACGTCGGCCCGCTGCTGATCCTGGCGTTCCTGCCGACCCTCGTCCTCGGTCTCGGTCCCGCGGTCGGTTCACGCGTTTGGGGGCAAGGGCTCCGCACGGACTTCGGGCTCAAGCCCACCTGGCGCGACGTCCGGATCGGTCTCGCCTGCGGGGCCGCCGCGCTCGCCGCCGGCTACCTCCTCAACCTGCTCCTGCTCGCCGTCTACGGGACCGACAGCGACGACAGGACCTTCTCCGACGTCGCGCCCGGCCCGATCACCGAGCTGTCGGGCACCGCCGACGGCGACACGATCTGGCTCGTGCTGGCCGCGGTCATCGTCGTCCTCGCCGCTCCGGTCACCGAAGAACTGCTCTTCCGCGGCACGCTGTGGAACGCCATGGGCTTCCACCGTCTGCCCTCGTGGGTGATCCTGCTGGTCACCGCGCTGGTGTTCGCCCAGTTGCACGGCGAGGCCGCGCGGACGATCGCGTTGTTCGGCCAGGGCATCGCCATCGGTCTCGCCCGCTATCTCTCCGGCCGGGTGAGCGCGTCCGTCATCGCGCACGCGGCCAACAACCTCCCACCGGCTGTATTGCTCTTCGCGGCGAGGTGATCGCCGGTCCAGGCGGCTAGAGTCTTTGAGTAACCGAACGATCACCGGAGGGATCGGCGTGACCGTATCTCAGCCCAGGGAGCCGATCCCCGAGGCCGCGCCGCCGGACGAGCTCCCCGAAGAAGTCACTGCCGGAGGTGAGGTGGCCGCGCCCGACACGCCACCGCCGCATCGCTGGGGATTCGGGGCCTTCCTCCTGGTGGAAGCCGTCCTGCTGGCGTCTGCGGCGTTCATCAGCGTCCTGCTCGGCGACGTCCAGCCCGGCCAGCCCCTGCCGATGCGCATGGTGCTGCTGGGCACCATGCTGCCGACGATGATCGCCGCCGGGGTCGCGCTGCTGATCACCCGCCTGCGCGGCAACGGCCCCTTCACCGATCTGCGGATCGGCTGGAGCTGGGCCGACGTCAAGGTCGGGCTCAAACTCGGCGTGCTCGGGCTCGGGTTGACCTCGCTCGCCGCCTACGTCTGGACGCAGGTCGTCGGCAACGAGAACGCGACTTCGGCGATCAGCGCGCTCGTCGAGGACCGGCGGATGTCGGTCTCGGCGGCCGTGGTCATGTTCATCTACCTGTGGCTGGTCGGGCCGATCTGCGAGGAGATCATCTACCGCGGTCTCCTGTGGGGCGCGGTGGAACGGCTGACCTGGCGCACCGAACGCTGGGGGAGGATCGCGGCCTTCCTGGTCTCCACGGCCGTTTTCGCGGCGAGTCACCTCGAACCGCTGCGCACCACGTTGCTGCTGGTGATCGCGATCCCGATCGGGCTGGCCAGGGTGTTCACCGGACGGCTGCTCGGCAGCGTGGTCGCCCATCAGGTGAACAACTTCCTCCCGGCCGTCACCATCCTGCTCGCCTCGCTCGGGATAGCCGCGTTCTGACGCCCGCCCGGCGTCTGGCAGAATGTACGCTTGCCTGCTTTGGCCGGACCCTCTCACCGCGCCCGAGCTCACCCTTCGGGTGTGCGCAGCCGTGTCCCCACTCGGCTGGCGTGCGCCTTCCACATGCATCAGAGAGAACTGAGGAGTACCCACACCCGTGGCCGTCAAGATCAAGCTGCAGCGTCTCGGCAAGATCCGTGCGCCGTACTACCGCATCATCGTCGCCGACGCGCGCACCCGCCGTGATGGCAAGGCCATCGAGACGATCGGCAAGTACCACCCCAAGGAAGAGCCGAGCTTCATCGAGGTCGACACCGAGCGGGCCCAGCACTGGCTGTCCGTCGGTGCCCAGCCGACCGAGCCGGTCCAGCGCATCCTCGAGATCACCGGTGACTGGCAGAAGTTCAAGGGCCTGCCGGGCGCCGAGGGCACCCTGAAGGTCGCCGAGCCGAAGCCGTCGAAGCAGGACCTGTTCAACGCCGCGCTCGCCGCCGCCGGTGACTCGGCCTCCGCCGAGGCCACCACGCCGAAGAAGAAGTCCGCCCCGAAGAAGGCCGAAGCCGACAAGGCCGAGGCCGCCGAGGGTGACAAGGCCGAGGCGTGAGCTTCCTCGCTGACTCCCTCGAGCACCTGGTGCGCGGGATCGTCGACAACCCGGACGAGGTCCGGGTCGAGCTGCTGACCACGCGTCGTGGCCGCACGCTCGAGGTGCACGTGCACCCCGACGATCTCGGCAAGGTGATCGGCCGGGGCGGTCGTACCGCGACCGCCCTGCGCACCGTCATGGGCGGCATCGGTGGCCGCGGCGTCCGCGTGGACGTCGTCGACACCGATCGCTGACCAAGGACATAACGGGATGGACGTCGTAGTAGGCCGGATCGCCAAGGCGCACGGAATCCGCGGGGAACTCGCGGTGGACGTGCGCACGGACTCGCCGGAACAGCGGTTCGCGGTCGGTTCGGCCGTCACGACGAAGCTGCGTGACGGCAGCAGCAGAAACCTCACCATCGCAGCCGCCCGCGAACACAGCGGGCGGCTGCTGGTGCGTTTCGAAGAGGTCCTGACCAGGGACGTCGCGGAGACCCTTCGCGGCGCGCTGCTGATCGCGGACACCTCGACGCTGCCGCCGACCGAAGACCCCGACGAGTTCTACGACCACGAACTCGAAGGCCTGCGGGCCGAGCTCACCGACGGCACGGTCGTCGGCAAGGTGCTCGAAATCGTGCACTCGCCCGCCGGCGAACTGCTGTCGATCGAGCACGACGGACGCGAGGTGCTGGTGCCGTTCGTGAAGGCGATCGTCCCGGCGGTCGACGTCCCGGGTGGCCGCGTCGTCCTCGACCCGCCGGAAGGCCTGCTGGACGCCTGATGCGCCTCGACGTAGTCACGATCTTCCCCGAATACCTCGACCCGCTCCGCGCCGCGCTGCTCGGGCGCGCGATCGACCGCGGCCTCATCGAGGTCGGCGTGCACGACCTGCGGGACTGGACGCACGACGTCCACCGCGCGGTCGACGACGCGCCGTACGGTGGCGGGCCCGGCATGGTGATGAAACCGCAGATCTGGGGCCCCGCCCTGGACGACGTCTGCGGCGAGAACACCCGCCTCGTGGTCCCGACCCCCGCCGGGCGGCCGTTCACCCAGGCCATGGCCCACCAGTACGCCGCCGAGGAGCACCTGGTGTTCGCGTGCGGCCGCTACGAGGGCATCGACCAGCGGGTGATCGACGACGCCGCGAAGCGGATGCCCGTCGACGAAGTCTCCATCGGCGACTACGTACTGGTCGGCGGCGAGGCCGCCGTACTGGTGATGGTCGAGGCCGTCGTCCGGCTGCTGCCCGGAGTCCTCGGCAACGCGCGCTCCGCCGAGGAGGACTCGTTCTCCGACGGGCTGCTCGAAGGCCCCAGCTACACCCGGCCGGAGGTCTGGCGGGACCTGGCCGTGCCGGACGTCCTGCGTTCGGGGAACCACGCGCTGATCGACCGCTGGCGCCGCGACCAGGCGCTGGAACGCACCGTGCGGCGCAGGCCCGAACTCATCGGGCAGCTGCCGGAAGGTAGTCTCGACAAGCACGATCTCGCCGTCCTCGAGCGGTTGCACGAGGACGGCGGCCAGGCCGGGTCGAACGCCTGAGACCTGGTCTGCAATACTTGACAGGTTGGCGTGAGTGGACGCGCGGCTTCGCAGCCGGCGCCGTACACCGGAACGCCATCAGCCCCCGGGTAGGTCGCAGTGCCCGACACTGCGCGCCCAAGCTGCACGTAAGCCATACGAAGACGAGGACGGACCACCGATGAACACCCTGGACGCGCTGGACGCGCAGTCACTGCGTTCCGACATCCCGGACTTCCGACCGGGCGACACGCTCAAGGTTCACGTCCGCGTCATCGAGGGCAACCGCGAGCGCAACCAGATCTTCCAGGGCGTCGTGCTGCGTCGCCAGGGCGGCGGCATCCGCGAGACCTTCACGGTCCGCAAGGTGTCGTTCGGCATCGGCGTGGAGCGCACCTTCCCGGTGCACTCGCCGAACATCGCCGAGGTCGAGGTCTTCAAGCGCGGTGACGTCCGCCGGGCGAAGCTCTACTACCTCCGCGAGCTGCGCGGCAAGGCCGCCAAGATCAAGGAACGCCGCGAAAACCGCGAGACGACCTCCGCCAAGTAGGTAGCCGCACGGTTACCGGTAACCTGGCGTCGTGGTCGAACCCGTGTCCCAGAACACCTCCGAAGACGAACCCGATCGCCCCGAAGAGGAGCGCCCTACCAGGGCCTCCCGGCGGGGCCGGTCCGGCTCCAAGAAATTCGGCAAGGTCAACAAGAAGCGGTCGTTCTGGAAGGAACTGCCGATCCTGATCGTCGTGGCACTCGTGCTGACGATCTTGATCCAGCAGTTCCTCGCCAAGGTCTACATGATCCCCTCGGGGTCGATGGAGACCACGTTGCACGGCTGCGCGGGATGCACGGGCGACCGGATCCTGGTCGACCGGATCACGTACGACTTCACCGATCCCGGCCCGGGCGACGTGGTGGTCTTCAAGGGACCGCCCGCCTGGGTCGGCGAGATCGACACGCCGGAGTCCAGCAACATCTTCGTCACCGGATTCCGCACGCTGGGTTCCCTGATCGGCTTCGCGCCGCCGGACGAGCGTGACTTCGTCAAGCGGATCATCGCGACCGCCGGGCAGACGGTGCAGTGCTGCGATCCGCAGAACCGCGTGATCGTGGACGGCAAGGCGCTCGACGAGCCGTACATCCACTGGGAACCGGGTTCTCAGGTGGACGAGAGCGGTAAGCCCGTCCAGGACACGTTCGCTCCGGTCAAGGTGCCTGCCGGCTACGTCTGGGTGATGGGCGACAACCGCAACAACTCGAGCGACTCACGGCGCCAGGGCGGCGGCGGAGTCAATGGCGCGATTCCGGTCGACAACATCATCGGCAAGGCGCGGATCATCGTGCTCCCGCCCGGCCGCTGGGGTGGCGTTTCGGACCACAACCCGCAGGCGAACGCCCAGCCGGTGGCACTCGGTGCGCCCGCCTGGCAGCAGGGGCTTCCCCTCGGCGTCGGTATCGCTTCGGCGTGGCCCGTGCTCTTCCTCGGCAGGCGGATGACGGCCGGAGTGCGCAAGGCGGTCGACCGGAGGCGGTAAGGCCTTGAGAGTTCCTGTACCGCTCACACCGGCCGAGCCGCTTCGGCCCCCGCGGGCAGTGGTGCGCGGCGACCTCTTCTGGGGGTTGCAGGGTGCGCTGGACCGGCGAGGCCTCGGGCCCGTCGCCGGAGTCGACGAGGCAGGGCGCGGTGCTTGCGCCGGCCCGCTCGTCGTGGCCGCCTGTGTCCTGCGTCCGGGTGATGCCGCCCGTCTGCCCGAGCTCACCGACTCGAAGGTGCTCACGGCCAAGGCTCGCGACCGGGTGTACGACCGGGTCGTCCAGCGTGCCGTCGACTACTCGGTCATCGTCATCCCGGCGCCCGAGATCGACCTGTTCGGCATCCACGTCATGAACCTCGAAGGCATGCGGCGCGCCGTCTCGGCGCTGCGGAACACGCCTGGCTACGTCCTGACCGACGGATTCCGCGTGTCCGGGCTGCCCGCCCCGAGCATCCCGGTGCTCAAAGGCGACAAGGCCGTCGCGTGTGTGGCGGCGGCGTCCGTGCTGGCCAAGGTCACCCGGGACCGGATCATGGGCGACCTGCACGACGTCCACCCGCATTACGGTTTCGACGTGCACAAGGGATACAGCACCACCGACCACAGCGCGGCACTGAACACTCACGGTCCGAGCCCGGTTCATCGCTGGTCGTACACGAACGTGGCCACCGCGGCCGCCGCGCACCGCGTGCCGCCGCCTCACCCGGTGGTGCTGACCGTCGCGGCGCTGGAAAACCCGAGCGTGCCGATACGTGCCCTCGGCCCGTACGTGGGTAACAATGAACGCTCCGCCGCTGGAACAGCAGCAAAATCGCGAGGAGGGGCGCGGATTTCATGAGCGCAGAGGATCTCGAGAAGTACGAGACCGAGATGGAGCTCTCGCTTTACCGCGAGTATCGCGACATAGTCGGCCAGTTCTCGTACGTGGTGGAGACCGAGCGGCGGTTCTATCTGGCCAACGCCGTCGACGTGCAGGTGCGCGACGGCGGCGGTGAGGTGTACTTCGAGGTCCGCATGTCCGACGCGTGGGTCTGGGACATGTACCGGCCCGCGCGGTTCGTCAAGCACGTCCGGGTCATCACGTTCAAGGACGTCAACGTCGAAGAACTGGACAAACCGGATCTCCGGCTGCCGGAAGACGGGCCGTTCTCCGGCTGATCTTCGAAAAGTACGTGAAGGCCCCCTTCATCGCGTGAAGGGGGCCTTCACGTATCTCCGGGTCGCCTAGCACAGCCCGCCGACAATTCCGCCCGGCGAGCTTCCGCGACGGCCGAACCATCCACAACACCCCGGTTGTCCACAGGCGACGAAATCGGGCCTGTCCGCCGCCCCCTCACCCTGGCAGCGTTGATCGCACACGCACCGTGACGATCGCTGAGGGGGATCGAGATGACGAGCACGGCCGAACAGCCGTCCGCCGGAGCACCACATATCGAACTGGGCAGATGGGGCGAGGAGCTCGCGGTCCGGCATCTGGAAAAGACGGGCTATGTCGTCCTGAGCCGCAATTGGCGTTGCCGCGACGGCGAGCTGGATCTCATCGCGACCGACACCAAACGCCTCGTCTTCTGCGAGGTGAAGACGAGGAGCGGGGTCGGTTTCGGCACGCCTGCCGAGGCGGTGACCCCGGACAAGGCGGACCGCATCCGCCGTCTCGCGTACCAATGGCAGCGTCAGTTCATGCTCCGCTGGTGCCCCGTTCGCTACGACATCATCGCGATCGTCGCCCGGCCCGACGCCAAGCCCAAGGTGCGGCATATCAAGGCGGCGTTCTGAATGGCGCTGGCGAGGGCCTGGTCCGTCGCGTTGCTCGGCGTCGAGGGCAGGATGATCGAGATCGAAGCCGACATCGGCGGTGGCTCGCCGAAGGTGACGATGGTCGGACTGCCCGACACGGGGCTGAAAGAGGCCAAGGACAGGGTCCGCTCCGCCGTCCGCAATTCGGGGCGCACCTGGCCGGACGAGCGGGTGATCCTCGGCCTGTCACCGGCGAATCTGCCGAAGGTCGGATCCGGTTACGACCTGGGGATCGCGGCGGCGATCATGGCCGCGACCGGATCGGTTCCCGCCACGAAGCTGCTGAATACCGTGCTGCTCGGCGAACTCGCCTTGGACGGCCGGGTGCGAGCGGTCCGTGGGGTCCTGCCGGGACTGCTGGCGGCACGTAACGCCGGGTACCGGAGGGCCGTCGTCCCCGCCGAGTCGCTGTTCGAGGCCGCTCTTGTGGACGGCTTGGAGGTCGGCGGGGTAGCGCGGCTGACCGAATTCGTGGACTGGCTCAAGGGCGAAGGGGAACTCGCCCGTCCCGAGCCGTCCGTCGTCCAGGAGCCGCCGCGGGTGCCCGACCTCGCCGACGTCGTGGGACAGCCGGAAGCGCGGTGGGCACTGGAGGTGGCCGCGGCGGGCGGGCATCACCTGCTCATGACCGGGCCTCCCGGGGTGGGCAAGACGATGCTCGCCAAACGCCTGCCCGGCCTCCTGCCGCGGCTGACCGCCGAAGAGTCGTTGCAGGTGACAGCGATTCATTCGATCGACGGTTCGCTTTCGCGGTCCGCGCCGCTCGTGACGGTGCCGCCGTTCGTCGCGCCGCATCACTCGATCAGCGTGCCCGCGCTGATCGGCGGGGGAAGCGGCCTCGCCGTGCCCGGCGCGATCAGCCGGGCGCACCGGGGAATCCTGTTCCTCGACGAGGTGTGCGAATTCGGCCCGGAGCGGCTGGAGTCGCTGCGCACGGTGCTCGAAGAGGGCGAAGTGCGGATCGCGAGGGTCAAGGGCGCGGTGCGGTATCCAGCGCGCTTTCAACTGGTGCTGGCGACGAATCCCTGCCCTTGTGCTCCGGCGAAGGACGCCGACTGCACCTGCTCCGCGACCGTGCGGAGGCGGTACTTGAGCCGCTTGTCCGGTCCCTTACTCGATCGGGTGGATTTACGGGTTCGGCTGCGCCCGCTTTCCGCGCTCAGCGCGCACCTGAGCGAGCCGCCCGAAGCGTCGGCGCCTGTCCGTGAGCGAGTGCTGGAAGCCCGCGAGCGAGCCGGAAAGCGCTGGGCGGAGCAGGGCTGGCTGACGAACGCGGAGGTGCCCGGCCCGGCGCTGCGCCGTGAGTTCGCGCTGCCGTCGCAGGTCACGGCGTTGCTGGACCGGGCGTTGGAGCGAGGCGCGATCACCGCGCGCGGCGCCGACCGCTGCCTTCGCATCGCTTGGACACTCGCCGATTTGAAGGGCGCCGACAAACCGGAGGCGGACGAGGTCGCGGCTGCCCTCAACTTCCGAGAGAGGTCATCCGGATGAGTGAACTCGACGCCGAACGCGTCGCCCGGTCGTATCTCCTGCGCGTGGCCGAGCCGCCGGCACCCGCCTTGGCCGATTTCGTCGGCGAACTCGGCCCCGTCGCCGCCGCGGAACGAGTGCGGAGCGCCGATTGCCCGCCGAAGGTCCGCGAGGAGACCGCCGCGCGGCGAGCACACGACTACGCCGAGCGGGATCTGGAGCGAGCCGAGGCAGGTGAGGCCCGTCTCGTCATCCCGGAAGACGACGAATGGCCCGCCTGGCCGCTGCTCTCGCTGGCCGTGGCCCAGCGCAGGGGCGTTTCCGGCGTGGCACCACCGCTGGCGCTGTGGGTACGCGGCCCCGTGAGGCTCGACGAGGCCGTGGACCAGGCGATCGCGATCGTCGGTGCCCGTGCGGCGACCGGCTACGGCGAGCACAACGCGGCCGAGGCGGGTTACCACCTCGCGAGCCGGGGGATCCCGGTGTTCTCGGGGGCGGCGTTCGGCATCGACGGCGCGGCCCACCGCGGCGCGCTGAGCGCCGACGGAACGACGGTCGCCCTGCTCGGCTGCGGTGTCGACGTCGGCTATCCGGCCCAGCACGCGACCTTGTTGCGTTCCATCGGGAAGACCGGCGCGGTGGTCAGCGAGTACCCGCCGGGCACCACACCCGCGAGGCATCGCTTCCTCGTCCGGAACAGGCTCATCGCGGCGCTCACGGAAGGGACCGTCGTGGTCGAGGCGGGCAGGCGCAGCGGCGCGCGGAACACCGCGACGACGGCCGGAGCGCTCGGCAAGGTCGTGATGGCCATGCCGGGGCCGGTGTCTTCGGGGATGTCCGCCGGTTGTCACGCGCTGATCCGTGAAGGGGAGGCCACGCTGGTGACCTCGGTCGACGAGATCCTCGAGACGGCGGGACGGTTCGGCGTGGCGGGAGCGGATCCGTCGAAACCGCGCCGCCGCACCGATCGGCTCGGTCCGGAGGCGCTGCGAGTGCACGACGCGCTGTCGGGTCGGTCGGCGAGGCCCGTGGAGCGGATCGCCGCCGAGTCCGGCATCCCGGTCGAACGGGTCCGTTCATTGCTTCCGGCACTCGAACTCGACGGCTTCGCGGAAAGGGGTGACACAGGGTGGCGAAGAAAGGCCGCCAAGACCTGACTGGCCTACCCATGAGACGCCATCCCGGCACGATCCGACCACGGACACCGCAACAGGGTGCGGCGATACTTGACCATCCGCCGTACATCGCGCAGCGTGATCGGCATGCCGTCGACCGAAGGTCCCCACGGCACGGGGAAACGCGCCCGCAGACCCGATCTGCGCGCCGCCCGTGCCGCGCTGCCGGAGCCTGTCCGGAAGCTGATCGACGACTACGAGCGGCACCTTTCCCTCGAACGCGGGCTCTCCGCGCATACGGTGCGTGCCTACCTCGGCGACGTGGTCTCGCTGATGGGATTCGTGGACGGGAACGGCGGCCGGTTCTCCGATCTCGACATCGGGACGCTGCGCGGCTGGCTCGCCCGGCAACGCGAGGAAGGGGCGAGCCGGACGACGTTGGCGAGGCGAGCGGCGGCGGCCCGCACCTTCACCGCGTGGGCCCACCGAGGCGGGGCGCTCGCGTCTGATCCGGGCGGGCGGCTGGTGGCGCCGCGTGCGCATCGCAAGCTTCCCGGCGTCCTCCGCGCGGAGCAGGCAAGTGACGTCATGCGCTTCTCAGCCGCCGGTGCCGAACAGCGCGACCCGGTGGCTTTGCGGGACAGTGCCATCGTGGAACTGCTCTACGCGACCGGTGTGCGGGTCTCGGAACTGTGCGGACTGGACGTGGCTGACGTCGACTTCTCCCGCCGGGTGGTGCTCGTGCTGGGCAAGGGCGGCAAGGAACGTGTCGTGCCGTTCGGCGTCCCCGCGGAGGCCGCCTTGCGGGCGTGGCTGGACGAGGGCAGGGGAAAGCTCGCCGTCGAAAAGAAGGGGCCGGGGGAGGAGGCCCTGTTCCTCGGGGCGCGGGGAGGCAGGCTGGATCCCCGGACGGCTCGCCGGGTCGTCCACGACGCCGTCGGTTCGGTGCCGGGTGCGAACGACATGGGGCCGCACGGTCTGAGGCATTCCGCGGCCACCCATCTGCTCGAAGGCGGCGCTGATCTTCGGAGCGTTCAGGAACTGCTTGGTCACGCTACGCTGGCGACAACGCAGCTCTACACTCATGTGACCGTCGATCGGCTGAAGGCGATCCACGACCGCGCGCACCCCCGGGCCCGATGATGCCGGGGAGGACTCGGCAGGTGACCCGGCGGCCCGAACCGGCGGCGCACGCGCATCCGCACGAGCACGGAGACCACTCTGAGTCGCATGCTGAGAACGGCGGCCCGATGACCGCCGACCCACATGTCACCGAAGCCGCCGGGAAACACCGCCCCGGCGGGGACGGTCCTGCCGTCACGCCCGAAGCGCGGACCGGCTACGAGGTGGACGCCGGGATCCAGGCGCTGTGGCGTGAGTTCACCGAGTCTCCGGACCAGGTCGTGCGCGACCGGCTCGTGCTGCACTACGCCCCGCTCGTCAAATACGTCGCCGGCCGGGTCGGCACCGGGCTGCCGACCCATGTCGACGTCGGCGACCTGATCCAGTCCGGAATCTTCGGCCTGGTCGACGCGATCGAAAAGTTCGAACCCGCCAGGGGGCTGCGGTTCGAGACCTACGCCATGCAGCGCATCCGGGGCGCGATCCTCGACGACCTCCGCTCCCAGGACTGGGTCCCCAGAGCGGTGCGCAGCAAGGCCCGTGAGGCCGAACGTGCCCTGGAACGCCTCGGCGCCCGGCTGAACCGCACCCCGACCGACGCCGAACTCGCGGCCGAGCTCGAAATCAGCGTCGACGACCTTCGCGAGTTCTACGGCCAGATGCAGCTGACCAGCGTCATCGCCTTGGAAGACCTGGTCGCCGCGGGCAAGGACAGCGGCTCGCTGGTCGACACCCTTCCCGACGACGGCGCCGTCGACCCGGTGGCCGTCCTGGTCGACCAGGACAACCGCCGTCAGCTCGCGCAGGCGATCGCCCAGCTCACCGAACGCGACCGAATCGTGGTCGGGCTCTACTACTTCGAAAGCCTGACGCTCGCCGAGATCGGCAAGGTCCTCGGCGTCACCGAGTCGCGGGTCAGCCAGTTGCACACCCGCGCCGTCATGCGGTTGCGCGCCAAACTGGTCGAGCAGGCCTAGCCGATACGCCGCCGGGCCCAAGGTTCGGCAGCCGCTTCGTGTGGGCTGCGAAGCCCGCCTTGCTGCCTCGGCGTGGTTCGGGATCCCTCTCTCGCGGATTCATTCGCATGCTCTCGGCGCAGCCGGACGACGCCTGTGTTTGGGCGGACGGCGCGTGTGTTTGGGCGGACGGCGCGTGTTTGGGCGGACGACAACTGTGCCTGGGCCGAACACGCGATGCGGAGCCCCGTCGGCGTGATCGCTCCCTGAGCACGCATGTTCGTTCTCCGGTCACGTGTCTCCCGTGCCTGGACACGTGAATCACCCCGATCCGCCACGGACGGAGACAAGGGCGAGGAGCGCCGCGCCGGCGACAAAGTAGGAGCGCGAGGCCCACACTGGCGAAGCCGGAGCGCAGGTCCCGCCGATCACGTGGACAAGCGGGCACCGCCCGATCTCGCAGAGGGCACTCAGTCTCCCTCCCAGGGCTTGAGGCGGATCTCGGACGGCTCTCCGAGTACCGCGAGCGGGTCGACGTATTCCTCGCCCCGCCGGACGCCGAAATGCAGGCACGCCGGTTTCGGGCAGCCCGGGTGGCCCGCCGCGAGGGTGCCGAGCACCTGGCCCCGGTAGACCTGGTCACCCGCGGTGACCGTCGGGGCGAGCGGTTGGTAGGTGGTGCGCAGTCCTCCGTCGTGATCGATCGACACCACCCCGCGACCGGCCACCTGCCCGGCGAACATCACCACTCCTTCGGCGGCCGCGAGCACGTGCGTGCCCGGTGGAGCGGCGAGGTCGACGCCCCGGTGGCCGGGGCCGTACGGGGTCGACGGCGGCTCGAAGTACCTGGTGACGCTCGGTGTCGGCGAGAGCGGCCAGGAGAGGCGCCCCTGTGGCGAGGGCGCCCCTCGAGCCGTCCCGGGCATCGTCGCGGACGTGAGGATCGCGAGCACGGTCGCGAGGATCGCGAGGCGGGGAAGGGGCCGGACGTGCCCGGGGCGGCGGTGCCTGCCGCCGGTGCGGTCGATCGCGAAGGAATGCCTGGTGACAGGGCGAGAAGAAGTCGTGGATGTCATGTGTTCGAGGTTGGGGTACCGGCGTGGCGTGCGGGGCGCGCCGGTGGAATCTGTGGATAACCGAGGCGGTTGTGGACAACCCCTCTCATCAGGGCCTGCCGGTGCGGTACCCGGTGGCGACAGGGAGTAGACTCTTTTGCGCGGTCCGCGGCAGCGGACTGACTTCGCGTGCACGTGCGCGCTCCCGATGGCCGATCTCCTCACGGAGGGTCAGGACAGCCGGGGGCACACGGCCCGGCGGTCCCTGGGGTACTTCGCTCCCGGGTCCGGGCCCGAGCATCGGCACCAGGGCGATCGGCCACCCGGCCGAGAGCGACGAACCGAGCAAGCGCGTTCCGGCGGAGCCGGGCGCGCACGACACAGAAGAGGTTGATTCCGGCAATGGCCGTCGTCACCATGAAGCAGCTGCTCGACAGCGGCGTGCACTTCGGGCACCAGACCCGTCGGTGGAACCCGAAGATGAAGCGCTACATCTTCACCGAGCGCAACGGCATCTACATCATCGACCTGCAGCAGACGCTGACCTACATCGACCGTGCGTACGAGTTCATCAAGGAAACCGTCGCGCACGGCGGCACCATCATGTTCGTCGGCACGAAGAAGCAGGCACAGGAAGCCATCGCGGCCGAAGCCTCGCGCGTGGGCATGCCCTACGTGAACCAGCGCTGGCTCGGCGGCATGCTGACCAACTTCCAGACGGTGCACAAGCGTCTCCTCCGCCTGAAGGAGCTCGAGTCGCAGGAGCAGACCGGCGGCTTCGCCGGCCTGACCAAGCGCGAAATCCTCACGCTCACCCGTGAGAAGGACAAGCTCGAGAAGACCCTCGGCGGTATCCGCGACATGGCCAAGGTGCCGAGCATCGTGTGGATCGTCGACACGAAGAAGGAGCACATCGCCGTCGGCGAGGCTCGCAAGCTGAACATCCCGGTCGTCGCGATCCTGGACACCAACTGCGACCCGGACGAGGTCGACTACCCGATCCCGGGTAACGACGACGCCATCCGTTCGGCCGCGCTGCTGACCAAGGTCGTGGCCGAGGCCGCCGCCGCCGGTCTGATGGCCCGCTCCAGCCGCAACGGTTCCTCCGCCGACGCCAAGCCCGAGGCCGGCGTCGCCACGGACGAGCCGCTGGCCGAGTGGGAGAAGGAGCTGCTCGCCGGCTCCGAGACCGCCGCCGCGGACGCCAAGGAAGCCGCCGCCGCGACCGAGGCCGCCACCGAGGCTCCGGCCGAGCAGGCCACCGCCTCCTCCTGATCGACCCCGCCCGCAGGGCCGCCTCCCGGCGACCCTGCGGGTGACTTCCCCACAAGACTTTCTCGTACCTGAAAAAGGACGGACACACCCACGATGGCGAACTACACCGCCGCAGACGTGAAGCGTCTCCGGGAGCTCACCGGCTCCGGCATGATGAACTGCAAGAAGGCGCTGGAGGAGAACGACGGCGACTTCGACAAGGCCGTCGAGTTCCTGCGCATCAAGGGCGCCAAGGACGTCGGCAAGCGCGCCGAGCGCGCCACCGCCGAGGGCCTCGTCGCCGGTGACGGCGGCGTGCTGATCGAGCTCGACTCCGAGACCGACTTCGTCGCGAAGAACGAGGACTTCCAGGCCCTCGCCGCGAAGATCGTCGAGGTCGCGAAGGCCGAGAAGACCAGCGACGTCGAGAAGCTGAAGGCCGCCTCGCTCGACGGCAAGACCGTCGACGAGCAGGTCCAGGAGCTGGCCGCCCGTATCGGCGAGAAGCTCGAGCTGCGCCGTGTCGCCGCCTACGAGGGCACCACCACCACGTACCTGCACCGTCGCGGTGCGGACCTCCCGCCCGCCGTCGGCGTGCTCATCGAGTACACCGGTGAGGGCGAAGCCGCCGCCGAAGCCGCTCGTGGCGCCGCCATGCAGGTCGCCGCGCTCAAGGCCAAGTACCTCACCCGCGAAGAGGTCCCGGCCGAGATCGTCGAGAACGAGCGCCGCGTCGCCGAGGCGACCGCCCGTGAAGAGGGCAAGCCGGAGCAGGCCATGCCGAAGATCATCGAGGGCAAGGTCAACGCGTACTACAAGGACAACGTCCTGCTCGAGCAGCCGTCGGTCAAGGACAACAAGAAGACCGTCAAGGCCCTGCTCGACGAGGCCGGCGTGTCCGTGAGCCGGTTCGCCCGGTTCGAGGTCGGCCAGGCCTGATCCAGGCGCGGAACACAAGAATCACCACTGTGCCCCGTCTCCGTCCATCGGGGACGGGGCACAGTCGGGTTCAGAGCATTAGGGAGGGCGACATGGGTGTCCGGGTCGAAGGCGGATACCGGCGGGTGCTGCTGAAGCTGGGCGGCGAGATGTTCGGCGGCGGTTCCATCGGGGTTGATCCGGATGTGGTGCACTCGGTCGCTCAGCAGATCGCCGACGTCGCGCGGACGGGCGTGCAGATCGCCGTCGTGATCGGCGGCGGCAACTACTTCCGCGGCGCGGAGCTGTCGCAGCGCGGCATGGACCGCGACCGCGCGGACTACATGGCGATGCTCGGCACCGTCATGAACTGCCTGGCGTTGCAGGACTTCCTGGAGAAGGAGGGCCTGCCGACCCGCGTGCAGACCGCCATCACCATGGGACAGGTCGCCGAGCCGTACATCCCGCGCCGCGCCGAGCGTCACCTGGAGAAGGGCCGCGTCGTCATCTTCGGCGCCGGGGTCGGCATGCCGTACTTCTCGACCGACACCGCCGCCGCGCAGCGCGCGCTCGAACTCGGCTGTGAGGCCGTCTTGATGGCGAAGGCCGTCGACGGCGTCTACACCGCGGACCCGAAGAGCGACCCGACCGCCGAGATGTTCCACGAGATCAGCCACCGCGAGGTGCTGGAACGGGATCTCAAGGTCGCCGACGCCACCGCGTTCAGCCTGTGCATGGACAACAACATGCCGATCATCGTGTTCAATCTGCTCACCGAGGGGAACATCGCCCGCGCGGTCAGTGGTGAGAGGATCGGCACCCTGGTCGACACCCCCGCCGACGGGGTGCCCGCGTAGGCCTGCTCTGATCTTCGCAATCGGTACGCATACACAACTACGGGAGTTGCCGTGATCGACGAGACCCTCCTCGACGCCGAGGAGAAGATGGAAAAAGCGGTGTCCGTCGCCAAGGAGGACCTGTCGTCGGTACGCACCGGCCGGGCTCATCCCGGGATGTTCTCGCGCATTGTCGTCGAGTACTACGGCGCGCCGACCCCGCTGAACCAGATGGCGAGCGTCAACATCCCCGAAGCCCGGATGGCGTTGATCAAGCCGTACGACCAGACCTCGCTCAACGCCATCGAGAAGGCGATCCGCGAGTCGGACCTCGGGGTCAACCCGAGCAACGACGGCAACGTGATCCGCATCGTCATCCCGCAGCTCACCGAAGAGCGCCGCAAGGAGATGGTGAAGGTCGCCAAGGCCAAGGGTGAGGACGCCCGCGTCTCGATCCGCAGCGTCCGCCGCAAGGCCAAGGAAGAGCTCGACCGGATCAAGAAGGACGGCGAGGCGGGCGAGGACGAGGTCGTCCACGCCGAGAAGGAACTCCAGAACCTCACCGACACCTACAGCCACAAGGTCGACGAGCTGGTGAAACACAAGGAAGCCGAGCTACTCGAGGTCTGATGAGCCAGGTGAGCGAGGAACGCGAGGACCGGGTGGAGAACCCGGAACCGGTTCCGGCCGAAAAGCCGGAACCGGCGAAGAAGGTTTCCCGCGCCGGCCGCAACCTGCCCGCCGCGATCGGGGTCGGGCTGCTGCTGGGCGCGGCGATCGTCACGTCCCTGCTCACCGTCCGCTTTCTGTTCATCGGCATCATCGCGATCGCCATCGCGGTCGGCACGATCGAGCTGGCCGGGGCACTGAAGCGCGCGGCGGGCATCCGGATCGCGCTGGTCCCGGTGCTCGTCGGCGGTCAGGCGATGATCTGGCTGGCGTGGCCGTACGGCCGTGAAGGCGCGCTGACGGCGTTCGTGCTGACGGTGCTCGTCTGCCTCCTGTGGCGGTTGCCCGGCGGCGCGGACGGCTACCTGCGCGACATCAGCGCGTCGGTCTTCGCCGCCGCGTACATCCCGCTTTTCGGTGCCTTCGCCGCCATGCTCGTCCCGCCCGCGGACGGTGTCGGCCGCGTGCTGGCGTTCATGATCGGTGTGGTCGCTTCGGACACCGGCGGCTACATCGCCGGTGTACTGGGCGGCAAGCATCCGATGGCGCCCAGCATCAGCCCGAAGAAGACCTGGGAAGGATTCGCCGGTTCGCTCGTGGCCGGTGTGGTCGCCGGCTCCCTGACCCTCAGCCTTCTCCTCGACGGTCACGCCTGGCAGGGCGTGCTGTTCGGCGCGGCGATCGTCTGCACGGCGACGCTGGGCGACCTCGTCGAGTCGCTGATCAAGCGCGACCTCGGCGTCAAGGACATGGGGAACATGCTGCCGGGCCACGGCGGGCTGATGGACCGGCTCGACTCGTTGCTCCCTTCCGCCGTCGTCTCCTGGCTGCTGCTCTCCGCATTCGTGCCTCTTTAGGCCAAGTCCCTGTGACGAGTCCGGCGCTCTGTCATGGTCGGGGGCATGCGCACTCAACGGCTGAGTAAGCGGCTTCTGTCCATGGCACTGAGCGTGATGACGCTGGGGGCCTTGACGACGACCGTGGCGGAGGCGGGCGAAAGCCCGGTCGTCCGCACGGATTCCGGTCCCGTTCGAGGCGTGGACACGGGCGAATACCGGAGTTTCCACGGCATTCCGTTCGCGGCGCCACCCGTCGGCGACCTGCGCTGGGCGCCACCCCGAAGTCCCGGACCGTGGACCGCCGTGCGGGACGCGAGCAAACCGGGACCTCGGTGCGCGCAGGAGGCGGGGCTCGGTCCGGCGCCGAGTGACAATGAGGATTGCCTGTACCTCAACGTGATCAGCCCGGCCAAGCCGGCGTGGAAGCCGCGTCCGGTGATGGTCTGGGTCCACGGTGGCAGCTTCACCTACGGGGCGGGCAGCGACTACGACTTCAAGCGCATGGCGCTGGGCGGGGACGTCGTCGTGGTGACGGTGAACTACCGGCTGGGGGTGTTCGGCTTCTTCGGGCATCCGGAACTCGGCCGCGACTCCGGCGTGTTCGGCCTTCAAGACCAGCAAGCCGCACTTCGCTGGGTGCAGCGCAACGCGCGCGCCTTCGGGGGAGATCCCGGGAACGTCACGCTGTTCGGCGAATCGGCCGGTTCGATGAGCGCCTGCGCCCAGCTGGCCTCCCCGTCGGCCGCGGGGCTCTTCCACCGCGTGATCATCCAGAGCAGTCCGTGCACCTTGAACTGGCCCGACGGCGGGTTCGTTCCCGGCCTGCCCGCGGGCACGCCGTACCTGTCCCGGACGGACGTCGAAGCGATGGGTGCCGACGCGGCCGGGAAACTCGGCTGCGCCGACGTCGCCTGTCTCCGGCGGCTTCCGGTCAAGGCCTTGGTGAACCAGCCGTTCGCGCCGCCCGCGTTCGGCACCGGCCTGCTGCCCGAGCATCCGGCCGAGGCACTGAAGGCGGGTCGCTTCGCCCGCGTGCCGGTGCTGACGGGGATCACGAGGGACGAGGCGAGGATGTTCGTCGCCATGTTCGCCGGGCATCCGTTCACCGAACAGCAGTACCAAGGATTGCTACGGACCGCTTTCGGGGAGAAGGCGCCGCTTGTCGCAGCCCGGTACCCGTCGGCGAAGCACGGCGGCCCGTCGATGGCGTTCGCGGACGCGATGACCGACCGGATCTGGGGCTGCACCCAGCTGGAGACCGAGCGACTGCTGCGCGAGCGCACCCGGACCTTCGGTTACGAGTTCGCGGATCGCGACGGACCCTCGCTCCTCCCGGCTCCGCCCGGAATGTCCATGGGCGCTTCTCATGGCGCCGAATTGGCCTATTTGTCCGATGTGGTCGCGCCTCCGGCGGAATTGACGCGCGCGCAGCGGGAACTGGGAGCGCGAATGATCCGGTACTGGACCGCGTTCGCGCGCACCGGTGACCCGAACGGCGAAGAACTGCCGAAATGGCGTCCCTCGCCGCGGACACAATCGCTGGCGCCGGACGCGATCGGCCCGGTCGACCTCGCGGCGGTGCACGATTGCCGATTCTGGGCGGGAATCTGACCGGAGCGCGGGGCTCAGTCGTCGTAGGGATCGTCGACTTCGGCGGTGCCCCAGCCCTCGACGGCCCGGGAGTGGTCGATCACGGCGAACACCGAACCGTCCGGGTCGGCCAGGATCGCCATCCGGCCGTACGGGGTGTCGTAGGGCTGGACCACGACGGCGCCGCCGAGCATCAAGGCCTGTCCCGCCGCGGCGTCGGCGCCGCGGGCCGGATCGAGTTCGATGTAGACCATCCAATGCGGGGGAGTGTCCGGCCGATACTCCGAACCCATCACGTACCGGTACAGCACGGGTTCGTGCTCGATGAGCCATTCGGCGTAGTCGAGGGTGGCACCGTCGCCGATCTGGTGGCTGGTGTAGTCGAAGAGGCGGCAGTAGAAGTGATCCGCCGCCGCTCCGTCGTGGGTGTTGAGATCCGCGCCACTGAAGGTGTTCGGCACTCCCGTCGCGAACTCCCAGGTGGCGGGCGGCTCCCAGAAGACGACGTGTGCGCCGCACGCGTCGACGGCGTGGACGATGTTGCCGCGATGGGGGATCGCCACCGGCCCGAGCGTGACCCGGCCACCGAGACTGTCCACCCATTCGGCGGCGGCCGCCGCCTGGGGCACCGAGATGTGGACGCTCCAGCCGGACGGCCCGCCCGAGCCCGCGCGGTACAGACCACCGGCCGGGACGCCGTTCAGCGTCGCGATCGAGTAGCGGCCGGTCGGCGTCGCCGGATCACGCCGGACGACGTACTCCCAGTCGAAAAGCCCGCTGTAGAAGGTTTGTGCGGCCGTTTCGTCTCTGCACGCGAGCTCGATCCAGCACGGAATTCCCGAAGGTATGACGGAAGTGTGGGCGGCCGAGCCGAGCGACATGCGGTTCTCCCTTACCGGTGGGAGTAAAGTCTAGTCGCTGACCGCATTGTTTCCGTGAGAGATTTCGACCGGATGACCCCGGAACCCCGCCCGGTGTCCCTTCGTTGGAGCTTCCGTGCGCTGGTTTCCCCGAGCCCTCTCCTCCCTCCGCCGCGGCGGTGAGGAGGTGTTGCCGAGCCCGAACATCTGGTACTACCAAAAGGCCTACGAGGTCGAGAACCGCGCACAGGACGTCGACGACGAGATCTGGCGCGTGCTCGCCGGATATCGTGATTGGTCCGGTGCGGACGTCCTCGACATCGGCTGTGGTGACGGTTTCCATCTGCCGCGGTTCGCCGCGACGGCGCGGTCGGTGGTCGGGATCGAGCCCCATGAGCCGCTCGTCCGTGACGCGCGGAAACGGGTGGGGCGACTGGAAAACGTCGAGGTACGGCACGGGCGTGCGCAGCGGCTTCCCTTGCCGGACGCGGCTTTCGACGTCGTCCACGCACGCACCGCGTACTTCTTCGGCCCCGGTTGTGAACCCGGTCTTCGTGAAGCGGAGCGGGTGCTGCGGCCGGGTGGGCTGATGATGGTCGTGGATCTCGATGTGGCGAGTGAGCCCTACGGACGCTGGATGCGGCTGGATCTGCCGCACTACGACCCGCCCGGCGTGGAGAAGTTCTTCACCCGTCAGGGATTCGACTGCCGCAAGGTGATGACGCGGTGGCTGTTCGAGGACGCCGCCGCGATGGAAGCGGTGCTGAAGATCGAGTTCAGCGCTCCGGTCGCGGCGAAGGCGATCGCGGAGGTCCGGCGCCTGAACGAGGTTTCGTCAGCTTCCGGGGAGAAGCGGATGACGCTGCCGGTGGGCTATCGCGTGCATACGCGCGCCAAGCCCACCGGCCTCGTCGTGCCAGGTCACTCCGCGTCCTCGTCCGGAGCGGCGTCCTCCGCCTCGCCGAGGATGCCGTAGATCGTCCGGCGTGCCTCGTTGAGCACGTCGACGGTGCGGGCCTGCTGGCTTTCGGTGCCGGCGTGCATCACCTGGGCGACCGCCGCGGCCAGGGTCGCGCCCGCCTTGCGCAGGTTGACCTCGACCGGGTCGACGTCGTGGGCGATCTGCTCCCACGGCGGGACGGCGTCCTGCTGCTCGGCCGCGGCGCGGCCGGATTCGGTGAGCTCGAACAGCTTCTTGCCGTTCTCGTCCTTGCTGATCACCAGGCCTTCGTCGGCCAGCAACTGCAGGGTCGGGTAGACCGAGCCGGGGCTCGGCTTCCAGAACCCGCCGCTGCGTTCGCCGATCTCGCGGATGATCTCGTAACCGTGCCTCGGCTGCTCGGAAAGCAGCGCCAGGATCGCGGCGCGGACGTCACCGCGTTTGCCGCGCCGTCCGGGGCCACCGCGGCGGCCGTGCCGGTGCCGATGGCCCGGTCCGCCCGGGCCCGGCGGGAAGTCGCCGAAGCCGCCGCGGGCCCAAGGTCCGAAGGCCGGTCGGCCGTGTTCTGGAGGGAAGGGTCGTCGTCGCATGAGGTGAATCCTTTCTACGTACTGTCTCGACACGTTCACGATATATCGGAAACAGTCGTACGGCAACCTCTCTTCGGTGATCTGGGTCTCAGGAGAGGTCGAGCGCGAGGAGGTCGATGCCGCCGGAGTCGAACTCGCCGACCTTCCGCCAGCCCCAACGGCGGTACAGCCGCCGAGCGGGCGCCTCGACGCGGGACGCCAGGACGGCGAACCGCTCAGGCCGCTCTTTCAGCAGGTCATCGAGCAGAGCGCGGCCAAGCCCGCGACCACGGAGCTCGGGGAGGAGCGCCAGCTCGTACACGTAGAACACCTCTTCGCCGTCGAGCCAGGACGGCGGAGGCGTCGCACGTTCGGGCCACCAGCCGGCTTCTTGGCGTACCCCGTAGGCGAAGCCGCCGAGTGCGCCGCCTTCGCGCACTGTCGTCATGGCGAACCCGGGGAGCGTGGCGTGCTCGGCGAACAGCACGCCGAACCGGGCGACGTCGTCCTCGCCTTCGAGGTACGGCGGTTCGCGGTAGACGCGGCGATAGACGTCGTCCAGTTCAGAGCGCACGATTCAGTCTGCCCAGCACCACGATCGCCACGCCACAACAGCCGATCAGCACCAGCCACGGCAAAGCCGCGCCGTGGGACAGCAGCCAGGTGAACGTCGCCGGGGCGATCACCCGCGCCGCGCTCCACACGAGTTCTTCGAGGCCGAGATAGCGGCCGCGCAAGCGTGCCGGGGCGATCGCGACGGTCAGCGCGCTGCTGGTCGGCGCCTGGAGCAGTTCGGCACCGGTGAAGACGGTCACCGCGAGCGTGAGCACGAGGAACGCCGTCGTGGGGTGCCCGGTGGGCACCAGCGCGAACAGGACGAACGACACCGCCCACACCGCGGCCGAAATCTGGAGCGTGCGAGGCATGCGGCGCCGCTCGACCCGGCGCGACACCACGGTCTGCGCCAGCACGACCAGCACCGTGTTGATCGCGAACAGGACTCCCGGCTGCCAAGCCGGCAGTTTCAAGCCGTCGAGGACGTACGCGCTCAGCAAGACGGTCAACGCCAGGTCGCACAACGCGAAGACGAAGACGCTCACGAGTACGCCGCGAAAGATCCGGTCGGCGAGCACCTTCCGGTAGCCACCCGCGGGAACCGCCTCGGATCCGGTCTCGGGCGGGGTGCTCGCCGGAGCCCGCCACGACGCGACCAGAACCGCGGCGACGACGAAACTCGCCGCGTTGACCAGGACGATCACCGTGTAGCCGCCGGTGCCGCCCCAGGCGACCATCGCGGCGCCGAGGAGCCCGCCGAGCCCGATGCCGACGTTGCGCAGCGCGCGTTCCATCGCGTACCAGCGGGCGCGCTGACCGTCGTCGGCCACCTGTGCCACCAGCGCGCCGGTCGACGGCCAGAACAGGCCCTCGCCCCAGAACGTCACCGCCGCCAGGACGACCAGGTGCCATGCCTCGCCGGCGAAGACGTAGCCGGTGAAGGTCACCGCGCGGATCAGGTTGGCGGTGATCACCATCCGCCCCGGCCCGAACCGGTCGATCAGCCGTCCCGCGAGCGGTCCCGACGGCAGGGCCAGCATCGCCGCGATCGACAGGGCCGCTCCGACGGCCGTGAGCGACAGCCCCTTCGCCGCGTGGAAGTACACGACGGCGAAGGGCAGGAACAAACCGGTCCCCAGCGCGTCGACGCTTTGCGCCGCGATGAGCGGGAACCGGCCGCGAGTGCTCGGCAGGCCGAGCAGATCGGCGGCGGCCATCACGCGTGGGGGAGCGGGAAGACGTTGAGTTCGTGCTCGGCGAGCGGTTCGTCCCGCCAGCCGAGGGTCACCGCCGCGCCGGCGATCCTTCCGTTGCCCCACAACGGTGATCCGGCGGGGAAGTTCGAGACGAGCCCCGGGACCAGCGTATGCGCGGCGCGGAATCCGGCGGCCGCGACGTCGCAGGTCGTCAGGTCGACGCTGATCACCTCGAACCCCCGGGCTTCGACCCGGGCTTGGTAGGCCTTGAGCCGCCGTTCCCCGAGGGCGGGAAGGTCGTCCCAGCCGCGGGCCGGCAGGTCCATGACCCAGGGAGCCACTCGCTTCACGGCGCGCGGATCGAGGTAGATCTGTTGCTGGCAAAGGAGATCCACGACGTCGGCGAAGTCTTCGCGGTACGAGTCCAGGTAGCGCCGGTCGGCCCGGTGCGGTTTGAGGTTGCCCAGATGCGGCAGGTCCCGGCGCATGCCGGACAGCTCGCGCTCGTCGTCGAGGGCACGGCAGGTGTGCTGGAGCGTGAACCCTTCGGCGAGAGCCTTCTTCGCGGCCTCCAACGCGTCCGGCCGGGTCGCGAAGCCGATCGACAGCCAGCGTTTCACGCGGTCGAGTACCACCGCGGCGACCACCGGGACGTCGAACTCGTTGTCCAAATGGATGAGCGTGACGTCGTAGTCGTCGGTGGCGTCGGCGATGAGCGACCGGATCTCGTCCGGGATCGTGAGCCTGCCGAGGCGTGGCGTGTTCGCCCACCAGAGCATGGTCGTGTCGCGCTCGAGGACCTCTTCGAGGCCGGAGGTGACGGCGTGTTCTTCGGTGGTCCCGCTGGCGAGGCCGGCGATCAGCGGATCGGCGAAAGACGCTTCCCCCGGTCGGCGTTCGTTCGAGAACAGGAACGCCGGAACCCAGACGGGTTCGCCGGTGGTGTGGGAGAAGCCTTCCACCCACGAGCATTCCGTGTCCTGGGTCAGTGGTGCGAACGGGAAACCCCGGGACCGGTACTGCGTGGCCGAGTAGAGATTCAGCCGCTGCGGATCGAGTGCAGGGACTCCGTAGCGGTCGAATTGCTTGTAGCTGCCGAAGCACACTTCGCGCTCCGGAGCGAGCCAGCTTCCGCAGTAGCGCTCCACCGCTTCGCCGATGGCCGATTGGCGCGCGAGGTCGAAGTCGTGCCACGACGTGCCGAACGCCTGACGGTCGTTGGGCCAGTTCGTCACGCGGCGCATGTCCGCGACATCGACCGCGCAGACCCGCAGCCGGGCGGGCATTCCCGGGGCGGGCGGGATCTCGCCGACACCGGTCACGATCCCGGTCTGGTCGTCCACCAGCAGTTCGGGGTCGGTCGCGTCGGGAACGGGGCGGGCCCGGTCGGGTACGGGGAGGATCGGGCGGCGGATCTCGGTGAGGTCGGCCGGATTCAGTTCGATCTCGCCGGTGGTCATACCGGATCGCCCGCCGGAGAGCCAGCGTTCGAGATGGACGGCGAAGGTGGTCAGGGCCCAGCGTGCGTCGCCGGGCCGAAGCGGGGTGGAGTCCGAGGAGGCCGAAAGGAACGCCTCGACGACACGCGGGTCCTGTGCGGCGGAGCGGCGCCGCGCGACGACGTCGGCGAAATCGATGCCGCCGGGGGCGATGGCCGGTCCGGCGATCACGCGGCCGCGTTCCCGGCGCAACGGCAGCCAGCGCACTCCGCTGCCGGCGCACAACGCGTCCAAGGCGATCGATTCGGTGTAGGCGGGATGATCGAAGGCCGCGACCACGACCGTGTTCCCGATGTCCCGTTCGGACAGATCGTGGAAGTAGGGAACCGTCTCGACGCTCGCATATCCGCTGCCGCCGAGGATTTCCGCCAAGGGCTCGATGAGCACGGGCGAGCCGGTGAGGAGGATCGAGGTCGAGGCGATGTCTTCCGTCCCGGCGTCCGGGCCGGGGCGGAGGCAGCCGTCCGCTTCGAGGATCTCCATCATTTCCTCGTAGTCCGGAGGCATGCCGGCCAGGAGTTCGGCGCGAGTCCGGGTGCCGTCGCAGCGGCTCGCCCAAGCGCGGAACTCCCGGGTGGGCGCGGCGATGTAGAACTGCCCGCCGTTGGGCGTGACGAGAAAGCAGAGCTCCGGTTCGAGATCGGTGATCTCGATTCCGTCGAGCCGCGGTCTGACCTCTTCGGACCCCATGGCAACCCCATCGTCTCCAGGACTCCCGCCTCGCCGCCGCGATCCCGGTGCGCGGGACCGCGGCGGCGCGGGCGGCTTTGTCGGCCGGTTACTTGGCGGCGGAACGGTTGTGGACGACCGCGCGGTTGTGCACGACGGCCCGGTTGTGGACGACCGCGCGGTTGTGGACCACGGCCCGGTTGTGGACGACGACGGCGGCGGGACGCTCGTAGGTCGAGATCATGGTTCCTCCGGTAATTCACTCGGGGTCGTCACGCTCCGTGGCGTGACATGACCAAGTCTCGGGCCGGCCGTGACCTCCCGACGTCTCCTGATGTGCGATCCGCACGGTCGGCCCGGGTGCGGTTCACGTGACCTGGGAAACAGCGATCCGGGGCGGCCCAGGCGCGGCAAAGGTGGACATGGGACACTGAGTGAGCTATGACTGCCCTCCCTCTCGTCTTCGACGCGCCCAAGCGCGGCCTCCCGCCGCGCCACCTCGCCGACCTTTCCGCCGCCGAGCGGGCCGCTGCCGTCGCCGAGCTGGGGGAGAAGCCGTTCCGCGCGAAGCAG
Source organism: Amycolatopsis sp. TNS106 (assembly GCF_019330265.1). Taxonomy (NCBI): domain Bacteria; kingdom Bacillati; phylum Actinomycetota; class Actinomycetes; order Pseudonocardiales; family Pseudonocardiaceae; genus Amycolatopsis; species Amycolatopsis sp. TNS106. The sequence goes on from NZ_CP024972.1 coordinate 8,591,211, forward strand.
CTTTCGAACCACTACTTCTCGCGGCTCACGGTGAACCCGGAGGAGATGACCGACATCCCGGCGGCGTCGCGGGAGAAGCTCGTCGGCGATCTGATGCCGACGCTGCTCACCGAGATCAAGGCGCTCGCGTGCGACGACGGCACCACGCGCAAGACGTTGTGGCGCGCGCACGACGGGACGCTGCTGGAGAGCGTGCTGATGCGCTACCCGGACCGCGCGACGCTGTGCATCTCCAGCCAGGCAGGCTGCGGCATGGCGTGCCCGTTCTGCGCGACCGGTCAGGGCGGTCTCGACCGGAACCTGTCGACCGCGGAGATCGTCGACCAGGTCCGCGCCGCGGCCGCGGTGATGCGCGACGGATCGATGCCCGGTGGCCCCGGCCGTCTGTCGAACATCGTCTTCATGGGCATGGGCGAGCCGTTGGCGAACTACAAACGAGTCGTGGCGGCGGTCCGGCGGATCACGGATCCCGCGCCGGACGGGCTCGGCATCGGCCAGCGTTCGGTGACGGTGTCGACGGTGGGTCTCGCGCCGGCGATCCGCAAGCTGGCGGACGAGAAGATGCAGGTGCGGCTCGCGGTTTCGCTGCACACGCCGGACGACGAGCTGCGGGACACGCTGGTGCCGGTGAACGAGCGCTGGTCGGTGGACGAGGTCCTGTCCGCGGCCCGGTACTACGCGGACACCTCCGGCCGCCGGGTGTCGATCGAGTACGCGCTGATCCGGGACGTCAACGATCAGCCTTGGCGTGCCGAGCTGCTGGCGAAGCGGCTTCGGCAGCACCTCGGCCAGCTGGTGCACGTGAACGTGATCCCGCTGAACCCGACGCCGGGCAGCAAATGGGACGCCTCGCCGAAGCCGGTGGAGCGGGAGTTCGTCCGGCTGGTGAACGCGGGCGGAGTGGCGTGCACGGTCCGTGACACGCGTGGTCAGGAGATCGCGGCGGCCTGCGGTCAGCTCGCCGCCGAGAACTGAGTTCTTCCCTTTCAGTGATGGAGATTTTGTCGTGATGTATGCCCCCAGCCTGCTGGACCCGGCTGCGGAGGAGCTGAAGCTCGCGGACGTGATCGGCCACGGCGCGACCGGTGTCGCGCGCGAGGCCAGGACGTTGCTCGGCGACCGGTTCAGCTCGGTGACCTTCATGTACGTCCTGATGCGGGCGTTCGAGGTGGAGTACATGGCGGCGCGGGACGCTTCGCGGTGGCACGAGTTCCACGGCGGGCCGTACGCGTTGTCGGACGCCGACCTCGAAGCCCTCCTGGCGCCCTGGCTCGGTGCTCACCGCCGTCCGGCGGTCGCGTCGGGCACCGTCTGAGCGGGTCGACGCGACCGTCCTTTGTGGATGGTCGGTGCGATTCGCGCCGGGTGGGCCGGTAGACGAGTTCCTGGACCCGCCGTCGAAGGTACGGCTTTCGAGCAGGTGTGAAACGGCGACGAGACGGTCCTCGGCCCGCTGCACCTGGCCGAAGGCGACGCCGCCCCGGCCGGCGTCGGTCCGATTCCCGGGAGCTTCGACGGCTCGGCGTGGTCAGGGGCCGTCGGGCTCGGCCGGCATCGCGACACCGGCGACTGGCTTCCGGCTTAAGCGGCACCACCTCCCTCGCCCGCTGGGCCGGACGGAGCAGTCACGCGGCGGTCATGGCCGTCGGCCGTGACACTCGATGGTGACTCAGGAGGAGGTGGACCGGATGTCCGCGACCAAGGCGAGACAGGTGCGGCACAACACGGCCGTCCAGGTGCTCGGACGGATCGGGATGGGGTGCTACGGCCTGGTGTATCTGCTCATCGGGTACCTGGCGGTGCGCGTCGCCGTCGGCAGTGGCGGCCAGGAGGCCGACGGCCGCGGCGCGATCACCGAGGTCGGCTCGACCGCGGTGGGCGGTGTGCTGTTGTGGGTGCTGGCGGCCGGACTGGTCGCCTACGGCCTGTGGCAGGCGTTGCTGGCCGCGGTCGGCTACACCTGGATCGACAAGCGCAGGACCCGGACCGTCAAGCGGGTGACGTCCGGAGTGCGGTGCGTGGTGGGGATTTCCCTGGGCGTCTACGCGGCCAGGGTCGCCGCGGGCGCGGGGCAGCAGGGCAGCGGCGACCAGAAGCAGCAGGAGTTCACCGCGCGCCTGCTCGGGTTGCCGGCCGGGCCGTTCCTGGTGACCGTGGTGGCCGTCGTCGTGTTCGGCGTCGCGGTGGGCTCGGTGGTGAAGGGCGTACGCCGGACCTTCGAGCAGGATCTCGACCTCTCGCGGCTCCCGTCGGGTACTCGGCGGTGGGTGGAGCGGCTCGGCAGGATCGGTTACGTGGCAAGGGGTGTCGTGTTCGGAGTGGTCGCGGTACTCGTCGGTTTCGCGGCGCTGACGCACGACGCGGCCCGCTCCGGCGGGCTCGACGCCGCTCTGCGGACCTTGGCCGCCCAGCCGTTCGGCACGGTGCTGCTCCTCGTGGTGGCCGCCGGGGTCGCGGCCTTCGGCGTGTACTGCTTCGGGGCGGCGCGGGCGCAGCGGGGCTGAGCCCGCGCGGACGCTCAGGAAAACCGGATTCCTCCGTCGATCGTGACCGGCTGAACTCCCTTGTCCGCCGGGGTCGGAGGGGTGTCGTGTCTCACCGCGAGACAGCGGCGCGATAGTCCTTCGGCGAGGTGCCGAGAAGCCGGGTGAACATCGTGGAGAACGCGGCGGGACTCTCGTAGCCGAGCGAGGCGGCGATCCCGGCGATGGGAAGGCCGTCCGACAGCAGCGACAAGGAATGCAGGACGCAGGCTCGCTGCCGCCAGCGGGCGAAACTCAGTCCGGTTTCGGCGGTGAAGAGCCGGTTCAGCGTCCGCTCGCTCACGTGCAGCCGGTCGGCCCAGCCGGCGACCGGATCATGGATGTCCGGATCGTCCAAAAAGGACTCACAGAGGGTGCGCAGCCGGTCGTGCCTCGGCAGCGGGAGATCGAGCCGGACCGGGGCGGAGCGGCGGATCTCGTGCAGGGTCAGGCCGATGATCGCGGCGTCCCGTCCACGCGGGGTGTACAGCTCCGGCACGACGACGGCCTCGTTCAGAAGTTCCCGGAGCAGCGCGGAAACTTCGACGACCTGGCAGCGGCGCGGGAACCACGGCACCGCCTTCGGCTCGATGTACAGGCTCCGGGTGCTCACGGTCGTGGTGAAGACCTGATGGACCGTCTCCGGCGGCACGAGCACCGCCCGCCGCGTCGGGATGGTCCATGTGCCGTCGGCCGTTTCGACCCGCATCGATCCCGTCGCGCTGTAGAGGAACTGGGCCCGCCGGTGCCGATGCGGGCGGATCCGGTGCCCCGGTGGGTAATCGGTGCGGATCGCCACCACCGCGCGGTCGAGGTGGTCGACCTCGTCGATGGGGATGCCGCGCATCTCACCGAGCCTACGCCGGGTGTCCGTTCCACGAAAGAAACTGGCGCTCTTTCGAATGCCCGCCGCGCCGTGGACGCCTACCGTCGACGGGGTGCTGATCGAGATCTCGGTGCTCCTCGGGTTCGGTTGCCTGAGCGGGGTCACCACCGTCCTTTTCGGATTCGGCGGCGGCTTCATCACCGTGCCCGTCGTCTACGCCTTCGCGCTCGCGCAGCCGGAGCACGCGCTGGGCGCGATGCACGTGGCGGTGGCCACGTCGACCGCGGTGATGGTGGTCAACGCCGGGAGCGCGACCCTCGCGCAACTGCGGGCGGGACGGCTTCGCCGCGACTACCTTTGGCCGCTCGTCGCGTTCATCGGCCTGGGTGCCGTGCTCGGCTCCTTCGCGGCCACCGTGGCCGACGAGAGTGTCCTGCGCTGGCTCTTCGTCGCTTACCTCGCGCTGACGATCGCCGACAGCGTGCTCCGGAAGGGCTTCGTGAGCAGGCGGGACGACAGCCTGCCGCGTGCGCTCGGCGGGATCACCACCACGGCGGGCGGGACCGGGATCGGTGCCGTGGCGAGCTTCCTCGGGGTCGGGGGCAGTGTCCTCACCGTCCCGCTCATGCGGCGCAAGGGCCTGCCCATGGCCGACGCGACCGCGCTGGCGAACCCGCTGAGCCTGCCGGTGGCGGTGATCGGCACGGCGGTCTACGCCTTCGCGGCGACGGGCACGGCTCCGGCCCCCGCCCACCTCGGCTACATCGATCTGGTGGCCGCGGGAGCGCTGCTGTGCGGATCGCTGCCGACCATCGCCGTGACGCGCCGCGTGGTCGGCCGGATCCCGGATCGCGCGCACGCGATCGCGTACCTCGCCTTGCTCGTCGCCGCGCTGATCGCGATCATCGTCCGCTAGTGATCGGATGAGTTTGTCCGTTGTCAAGCCTTGACAAGGGATCGCCGAGCAGGCAAGGGGTTATCGCCAAGCAAAGATCCGACGAATCCTCTATCTCTTTTCGGGAACTTGCGCCAAGATCTCCCGCATGAAACTGAGATCGATCACCAAACGCATGTTCGTTCTCGGGCTGCTGACGGCTCTCGGGACCACCGGGGCGACGTCGGTGGCCACCGCCGAACCCCAGCTGCCGCCCGCCGAGGTCAACGCCACCGGGCTGCCGCACGGCGGCTGGGACCCGGTCGGCCCGAACAGCGTCGGCGGGCTGCTGGCGGTTTCGCCCGCCGGGCTCGCGATGATGGTGCCCAGTCCGCCCGCCCTGTGGCTCTCCACCGATCGTGGCGCCTCCTGGACCGCGCGCCGGGGTCTGCCGGAAGACACCGCCATCCAGGGATTCTTCGCCGATCCGGTGAACCCGGACCGGATGCTCGCGGTGGGCAACTCGCCCGGCGGGATGCCCGGCGAGTGGCACGGGATGCTGCTGAGGACCACCGACCGCGGCCAGACCTGGGAGACCCTGCGCGAGTGGTACCCCGACGGCGCGTTCGGCATGGCCACGGACCCGGCGGGCCGGGTCGTCGTGGTGCAGAACCTCGATACGCTGAGCGTCAGCATCGACGGCGGCGAGCACTGGAACGACGTGCCGAGGACCTGGCCCCGCGAGGGGATCGCCGCGCCCACCGGCGGGCTCAGGCTCACGATGGTCGGCGACGACGCCTACTTCACGACGGTGTACCCGGAGTACGCGCTGTGGGCGGTCCGCGGGGTCAGCGGCAAGGAGCCGCGGGCCGAACTCGTCTACCGGACCAACGGCGAGATCAATCAGGTCGCCTCGGACGGCGAACGGTTCGTGGTCACGGTCGGCCCCGAGCTGCACGGATCCACCGACGGGGGCAAGACGTGGACGGTGCTACGGCGCGATCCCGGCGAGCAGCCCCTGCGTGAACCGCACTTCGTCGGCGGGCGGCTGTACATCGCGACGTATAACGACATAGACGTCAGCTCGGACTTCGGCCGCACCTGGACGCGCAAACCGGTGCCCGCCCCGGGCGAGGGCATCAGCGACATGATCGACCTTCCTGCCTCGCCGGGCAAACCCGCCACCACGCTCATCTCCTCGTTCTACCGCGGCGTGTACGCGGACGGCGGCAAGAGCGGGTATCAGCAGATCGGCGTGCCTGCCGAATCCATCCGCGACCTCGTGACCACCGGGAACCTCCTGCGCGAGAGCGTCGTCGCGGCGGGTGTGCAGGAGATCTACAACACCCCGCTCCCGCGCGGCAAGGTCTCCGCGGCGGACCGCGTGTGGCAGTCGCATCCCACCGACCGGCTGCACGAGGACGCGCGCCTGTCCGTGTCGCCGGGACGGCCCGACGTCGTCTGGCAGGTGACCCGGAACGGGTTCGCGCTCGACGTGCTCCGCAGCGGTGACGGCGGGCGGACCTGGCAGTTCGCGGCGAAGGCGAAGGAGGGGCTCCCCAGGGCCATCTTCACTCACCCGGCCGACCCGGACCGGCTGCTCGTCTCGGCCTTCGCGCCCAGCGGCTACGTGCTCTACCGGAGCGATGACGCCGGGAAGACCTGGGAAAAGCTCGCGTCCGACAAGGGCTTCATCGCGTTCGCCGGTGATCCGTGGAACCCGGACCGGGTCTGGGGCGGGGACTTCGACGGCCTGTCCCGGTCGGACGACGGCGGCAAGACCTGGACCCATGTGACGAGCCAACCGGTCAGTTCGATCTCGGTCAGCCGGTGGGGTGGCGGCCGCGTGCTCATCGGCGGCGCGGGCATCCACCTGAGCGAGGACGGCGGCCGGACGTTCCGCCGGGTTCACGACGGCGAGGACCCCCGTGAGATCAGCCGGATCCTGCCGGATCCGTTCGATTTCCGGGTGTGGTTCGCGAGCAACGCGACCGGGGGAGGCGTGCTGCGCAGCACGGACTTCGGCCGCACCTGGTCGCCCGTGCCCGGCGCGCTGCCCGATCCCAGGGTGCTCTCCCTGGCGATCAGCGCGGACGGCCGGTATCTGTTCGCCGGCACCGCGCAATCCGGCGCGTACCGGTTGAAGCTGTACTGAGTCCGAGCGCTTCGTGGCCGGAGAAAGTTCCGGCCACGAAGCGTTTACTCGGTCCCTCTTCGAATGTCAGAGTCGGGGGCATGGCCATCGACGTCGCCGCCCTCCGGCTCCACTTCCCTTCCCTCGCCGACGGAACCGCCTTCTTCGACGGACCAGCGGGTACCCAGACACCCCGGCCCGTCGCCGACGCCATCGCCCGGACACTCACCGGGCCGCTGTCGAACCGGGGCAAGGTCAGCCCGTCCGAACTCAACGCGGAGAACGCCGTCGCGGCGTTCCGATCCGCCTATGCCGACTTCTTCGGCGTGCCCGCCGAAGGTGTCGTCCACGGCCGCAGCGCCACCCAGCTGACGTACGACTTTTCCCGGCACCTGGCCAAAAGCTGGCGTGAGGGGGACGAGATCGTCGTCAGCCGTCTCGATCACGACGCCAACGTCAGGCCGTGGGTCCAGGCCGCGGAGCGAACCGGGATGACCGTCCGCTGGCTCGACATCGATCCTCTGACCACCGAGCTCGACCTCGATTCCCTGGTCCTCACCGAGAGGACCAGGCTGGTCGCGGTCACGGCCGCTTCGAACGTCCTCGGCACGAAGCCGCCCATCCGCCGGATCGCCGATCTCGCCCACGACGCCGGGGCGCTGCTGTTCGTCGACGGAGTGCACTACGCCGCCCACGATCTGGTGGACGTTCCCGCGCTGGGAGCGGATTTCTTCGTCTGCTCGCCGTACAAGTTCCTCGGCCCGCACTGCGGGGTGCTCGGCGCGTCGCCGGCCCTCCTGGAAACCGTCGAGCCGGACAAGCTCGTGCCGTCGCCCGGCACCGTCCCGGAACGGTTCGAATTCGGGACGCTGCCCTACGAAACGCTCGCGGGCGCGACGGCGGCCGTGGACTTCCTCGCCGCACTCGACCCGGGATCGGCCGGATCTCGACGGGACCGGCTGGCGAACTCGATGAACTCGTTGCACGAGCACGAAAACCTGCTGCGCACCAGACTGGAGAAGGAGCTGGGCGACGCCGTCACCGTCCATGGCAAGGCCGCCGACCGGACCCCGACCGTCCTGATGAGTCTCGGCGGCCGCGAGCGCGAGGCGCAAAAGCATCTCGCCGAAAGGAATGTCGTCGCACCGGCGGGGTCCTTCTACGCCTACGAAGTCTTCGCGGCCTTGAAACTGGAGGACCCCGCGCTCCGCGTCGGGATGGCTCCGTACACCAGTACGGAGGACGTCGACAGGCTGCTGGACGGGCTTTCGGCGTTCGGGTGAAACCACAGTGGACAGTGCGGGCCTGATGGAGCGCGGCCGCAACGACACCTGCGACCCGTAACTCGAACAGGTTGGATTTCCGCGCCGCCGACGGGAGCCGTATTACCGTTCGATCATGATCGACAGCGGGAGGTTCGCGATGCGTTTCCGGTCGGTGGCCGCTTCAGTCCTTCTCGGTTGCGCGCTGTGCGTGGCGCCTGCGGCACTCGGAGCCGGGCCACAGTCGCTCGCGATTCAGCCCTGCCCCGAGGTCAACGATCCGCCCGACTACAAGATCTCGAACGGCGCCAAGGCCTGGATGAAGACGAACCTGCGCAGCGACTACCTGCGCGGGCCGGGGACGATCACCTACAACAAGACCACGACCTCCTCGGTCAACGCGTCCATCACCGGTACGACCAGCGCCGAGGCGGGTGTCATCTTCGCCAAGGCGAGTGTTTCGCTGGCGGTGAGTGTCGGCGCGAGCTACTCGAAGTCCGATTCCTGGTCCTATTCCGCGACGGTGCCCGCGGGGAAGACGTTGCGGCTGCAGCAGTACAAGGAAGCGCGCTCGTTCACCGTGCAGAAGTACCGGATCGTCCCGCCGTGCAAGGTCAAGTACCTCTGGAAGAAGAACGCGGTCGCACCGGTCAAGAGCCCCAGCTACCTCTGGCAGCTCATCGGCTGACCCCGGTTGGGGTCGATCACAAGACTCGTTCGCCCGATCTTGTGATCGGCCCCATGGACGTACGGTGACCGTGCCGACACGCTGGGAGGAGCGTCCCGGGCAACGGGGCCCGGACGAAACGGGACGGTGGCCACGATGGGGAAACTTCGCGCACGGATACTGATCGCCGGGATGGTCGTGCTCGCGACCGTGGGTATCACGCCCGCCGCGACGGCCGAGGCCGGTATCGCGAGCCGGTGGAGTGAGCCGGGGCCCTACGCCGTGACCGTCGAAGCGCTCGACAGCGCCCACACCGTGTACCGGCCTTCGCGGCTGGAGGAGCACCCGGTGATCTTGTGGGGCAATGGCACCGGCGCGAATCCGAAGATCTACGACGGCCTGTTGCGGCATCTGGCCTCCCACGGCTTCGTGGTCGCGGCGGCCGACACGCCGAACGCGGGTTCCGGTCAGGAGATGCTGGCCGGGGCCACGACCTTGATCGCCGAGAACTCCCGGCCCGGCAGTCCGTATCAAGGGAAGATCGACACGGCGCACATCGGCGCCACCGGCCACTCCCAGGGCGGTGGCGGGGCGATCGCCGCCGGCGCGGACTCCCGTGTCACCACGACGATCCCGATCGAACCGGGACCGCAGGGCTCGGTTGCGGCGCTGAAGGGGCCTTCGTTCTTCCTGGGCGGGCAGTTCGACACCATCGTCGTTCCCGGGCTGCTGGTCATCCCGCGCTACCGCGTCGCGGACCAGGTCCCCGCGATCTACGGCGAACTGGGCGGAGCGACCCATTTCACGCCCGTCGGCGACGGAGGCGGGTTCCGCGGCGCGATCACGGCGTGGTTCCGGTTCTGGCTTTCCGGTGACGAGGGGGCCCGGGCCGAATTCTTCGGCGCTTCCTGCGGATTGTGCCGGGACGGGGCGTGGTCCGACGTCCGGCGCAACGCGAAGGCGCTGGCCGTTCCGGGAGCTTGATCGCCGGATCTTGTCGGTGGCCGGGGTTAAGGTCTGCCGCAGCAGCCTGACCTGGAGGGATCCCGCGATGACCACTCTCGCCGACCGGCCGAACACCGCGCTCCTGGTCGTCGACGTCCAGAACGGCGTCGTCGACGAGGCATACGAGCGTGACTCCGTGATCGCGAACATCGGCGCTCTCGTCGGCAGGGCGCGGAGGGAAGGCGTGCCGGTCGTGTGGGTGCGGCATTCCGACGAAGAACTCGTGCGAGGCAGCGAGGAGTGGCGCATCGTCGGCGAGCTGGACCGTGCCGAGTCCGAGCCTCTCGTCGAGAAGTCCTACGGAGACTCGTTCGAGGACACCGATCTGGAGAAGGTGCTGGCCGAGCGCGGTGTCGGGCGGCTGGTGGTCGCCGGGGCGGAGACCGATGCCTGCATCCGTTCGACACTGCACGGCGCGATGGTCCGCGGGTACGACGTGACGCTGGTCGGTGACGCGCATACGACCTTCGACAAATCGGCGTGGGGTGCGCCCACGCCGGAGCAGGTCATCGCGCACACGAACCTGTACTGGCGGCACCAGGTCGCGCCGGGGCGGAAGGGAGGAACGGTCAAGACCGAAGACGTCGATTTCCGCGGCTGAGCCGCTTCACCGCGTGCCCGGCCAGCGGGCGATCAGCAGTCCGGCGTCGCCTGTGAAACCGCTGCGGCAGTGGGACTTCGCCGCATCGAGCACCCGGCGGACGATTTCCGGCGGTACCTGCCCGGCGCTGGCGTCCAGGCTGGCGGCGAGCGCGAAGCGTGCACCGTCGGCGGCGCGCGCTCCCGTGAGGCCTTCGGTGTGCAGCACAAGGAGATCTCCGGCCTGGAGGCGCGAGGACCCGATACGCCGGGAGCCTCCGTCGCCGAACGGCGGGCACCGTGCACTGTCCACTGTGGTCGGTTCGGGTCCGGTGCCGAGCACGAGCGGTGGTTCCCCGCCCGCTTCGAGATGACGCAGGGCGCCCTGTGTGAGGTCCACCTCGGCCAGGGTGCCGCGAACCGTGGTGCCGTCACCGAACGGTGTCGAAAGCGCTTTGTCGACAGCGTTCTCCTGGCCGCGGAGGCCATGGCCCTCGCGGCGGGCGGATCGGTAGGCCGCGAGTGCCGCCGAGACCGCGAGGCCCGCGGCCCCGGTGTCCCGGCCCGCGTCGAAGATCGCCAGCCACGCCGTCGTGTCGGACAGGGCGTAGTCGAAGGTCACTCCGCGAACGTCGTAGGCGGGCTCGACGCCGCCCGCCACCACGAAGTCGGCCGTCGCCGCCGTCAGCGGGGGCAGGTTCTGCCAGAGCAGCTCGGCGGTGGGGCCGCGCCGTCTCCGGCGCCGGGTCGTGTCGAGGCCGTCGCCGTAGCGCATCGCGGCGGCGATGAGGTGGCCGGACAGCGACGCGAGCCACTGGCACTGGGTGCGCAGGGTGGGGTCGTGAAGGTCGGCGTCCGCGACGGCTTCGATCTCGAGCACGCCCATCCGCTCGTCGCCGTCCAGCAGGGTGGCCCACAACCGCGGCCCGCCCGGATCGTCGGTCAGCACGGTGCCGGCGTGCCGATAGGCGCGTCCGGCGGTACTGGCCTCGATGGGCAGCGGCGTCCGGTCGGGCGCGGACTCGGTGGGAAGGGGGAAGAGCTGCCGCTGCTCGTAGTCGGCGAGATAGACCGTCAGCTCCAGGTCCAGCGCCCGGCCGGCGGCGGCGACGATCGCGGGCAGCCGTTCGGGTGAAACCCGCTGGGCTCCGTCGAGGAGTCCCACCAACGCGGCCAAGAGTCCGCGAGGGCGGCTGTCGTCTCCGGTATCGCGGCTGTACGGAGCCCGTCGCGCACCGGAGAGTTCGTCGAGCCGTTCGTTGACCGCGTGGGCCACCATGTCCCGCTGGATTCTGGGCAGGGGGAGCGCTCCCCGCAGGTAGGCCGCCAAGTCGACTTCGCTGACATCGCCGCCCAGCGCGAAGTACCTCAGCCACAGCTGTTCCAAGGTGAGCCCTGTGCGCGCGAAGCAGTCAGCGATGATCCGTCGCTGCTCCGCGGCCTGGAGCGAGGACACAGTGATCACCCCCGGGGTTTTCGGCGACACCGGCCCGGGTACCACCACGACCCGAGGTGAAACATGAGTCCGGAGCCGGCGGACGGTGCGGAATTACGCCAGGTGGCCGAACCGGTCGGCGCCGGTGTGCCCGGAAGGGCGATCCGGGACGGGCGGAACGTGGGTCGCGGTAGGCCGGGTGATCGCATTCGGCTAAGGTCGGTTTCCGAAAGCGGTTCTGAGCGTTGAGAAGTTAGCGCCGATCCGCCGGTAACCGGGTTGGTTGCGGCGGTTGATGGTGCGCGCTCGGCGCCGGTTCCCGCCGGTGATTCCCGTGGTGCATCACGCCGATGTGCAGAAGTGGGAGAGGCGGGCTTTGGCCGATGAATTCGACTGGCAGCAGGACAAGAACCGATTCGTCGAGGATGTCGGCGACGGCGACCTGCCGGTGACCTCCGAGAACGGCGCCCGGCTCATCGCCGGGCCACTTGTCACCCAGTTCGTGGCCCTGACCAGGGCGTTGCTGGATTCCGGTTCGATCGCGGCGGTGCTCGAACGGGTGGTCTTCGCGACGCGTGACCTGGTGCCGGGCGCGGATCTGGTCAGCGTCACCCTCCTCGATCCCGACGGAGGGTTCCACACGCCGGTGCGGACCGACGAGATCGCCGGCGAGCTGGATCAGTTGCAGTATCAATACGGCGAGGGTGCCTGCGTCGAAGCGGCGCGGGTTTCGGGGCCGGCGGCGGCGTTCAGCGACAATCTCGCGGAGGACGCTCGATGGCCTCGGTTCGGTCCTGCCGCCGCGGCGCTCGGGTTCCACTCGCTGGTCTCGACCGCTCTCCTGCCGGAAGCGTCGAGTTCGCAGCTTTCCGGCGCGCTGAACGTCTATTCGCGAAGCCCGCACGGCATCGCCAGGGCCGACCGTGACGTGCTGTTGCTTCTGGCGACGCACGCGTCACTGGCCTTGGCGACCACGCACGCGGTCACCCGCGGTCAGCTTCAGGAGGAGCAGCTCCAGCAGGCGCTGGACAGCCGTGACGCGATCGGGCAGGCGAAGGGCATCCTGATGGCGCGGCGCGGGATCGACGCCGCGGAGGCGTTCGAGGTGCTGCGGCACACGTCGCAGAACATGAACGTCAAACTCCGGGAGCTGGCGGAGATGCTGTCCAAACGGCATACGGAACTGCAGCTGCCGGACTGAGCGGTGGGCGCGACTACGATCGCGATCATGGGTTTCGGCGAGCTGGAGTTGTCGCGGACGTTCGAGTGGCGTGGCCGTTCGGTGGCGTGGGAACGCCTCGGCGAAGGCGCCCCGGTGGTGCTGTGCCACGGGACACCGTGGTCGGCGCAACTGTGGGCGCCTTTCGCGCGAGCGCTCAGCACGGAGTTCGCCGTCCACGTCTGGGACATGCCGGGATACGGCCGTTCGTCGAAGGAACCCGGCCATGCCGTCGATCTCGGGACACAGGGCGAGCTGTTCGCCGACCTCCTCGGGTATTGGGGGCTGACCGCCCCGCACGTGATCGCCCACGACTACGGCGGGGCCGTTTCTCTGCGCGCGAAGCTGCTGCACGGCGCGGAGTACGCCTCGCTCGCACTGGTGGACGTCGTCGCGCTGCGCCCGTGGGGTTCGGAGTTCTTCCGGCTCGTCGCGGAGAACGCCGAGGTCTTCCAGGCGCAGCCGCCGGCGGTGCACCGGGGAGCGCTGGAGTCCTACATCGGGACGGCCTCCCATCGTGGGCTCACCGGCGCGCAGCTGGCCACGCTGACCGGGCCCTGGCTGGACGCGGACGGGCAACGCGCCTTCTACCGGCAGATCGCCGAGGCGGACGTCCGGTACACGGACGAGATCCAGGACCGCTATCCGGACCTGGCGTTGCCGGTGAAGGTGATCTGGGGTGCGGACGACACGTGGATCCCGGTGGACCGGGCGAAGCGTCTCGCCGACGCGATTCCCGGTGCCCTCCTGGACGTCATTCCCGAGGCCGGGCACCTGATCCAGTACGACGCTCCGGTCGAACTGGCCTTTTCCCTGCATCGGTGGCTCACCGCGGAAGTGGGCCGGTGGGGACCTGCCGGGAGCGGACGCTGAACCGCGCCGTCAAGATCGACATCAAGTCATTCGGATATTAGAAGTCGTCTACGTGATATCCCGCCACGTATGCGCTCGAAAGCAGTGCGCCGTGACATTCCGCCGTCGACGGGCCGAAACCGACCGGAACCCAATGTCCGACGGTGTACCAATAGGAGGATCCGGACGCGCAGTGGGCGACCACTCGGTAGGTTTCCGAGGCTTTCGGCAGGGCGAAACAGGTCAGGGAAATGCCCTCGCCGAAGAGGATTCCATAGCGATCGCCGTTGCATCCGTAGGGTGGGAACTTGCCTTCGGTCGCCGCGGAGGCCGGTGAGGCGGCCAGGATTCCGGCCGCCGAAAAGGCGGCCAAGACTAAAGCGGCGATTTTCTTCTTCATTGCTTTCTCCCGCGGCTCGTTCCCAGTGGAAAGCCCAGATTAGCCGCACGGAAGAATTGTCGTGAATTCATCGGGCAGGTGAAACGAGAACGCGTGCGGTGAACCGCACTGCTCCGAAAGAGCGTCGCCCGCCCCCCTTCTGAGTTCGCGGCTCCCCTTTTGGCCTAGCGCCGCCGGTACTGCGCCGGAGAAGTGATGGTGGACCGGTCCTCGTACGATCCGGGCCTGCCGCGGTCGACGTGGAACGTCGTCAGGGTGCTCACCGGGGAACGCGGGTCGCGCCGGTCGCCGATCACCCGCATATGCGTGCTCCAGCGGCGCGGGGTGACCTCGTAGACGTCGTAGCCGTACCGGTTGCCCTCGAAGTACTTGAGGTGCGGGTTCGCCGCGCCCATCTTCGGCCCGTTCGTGGCGTTCCACTCGGGGGAGTAGGCGCCGGAGGAGACCGAATGCGCGGTGAACTCCGTGCCGATCACCGGGGTGGCCGGGTCCGCGAAGTCCGGGCGGATGTCGTCGACGAACGCGGAATGCCAGTCGCCGGTGATCACCACGAGGTCTTCGAGGCCGCTCTGGGCCACGTGGGTCAGCACTTCCTTGCGTTCGGTGAGGAAGCCGTCCCATTGGTCCGTGAACATGTAGCCGCCGCCGGGCTTCGCGAGCTGGCTCAGCATGATCGAGTTCACCCAGCAGTGCCACGCCTCGCCCGCGCCGGTCACCTGGTCCTTGAGCCATGCCTTCTGGTCCGCGCCGAGAATGGTGCCGTCGGGCAGGTTCTGCGCCGACCGGTACTGCCGGAGATCCAAAATGGACAGATCGAGGAGGTCGCCCCAGTGGCGCTGCCGGTGGATCCTCGGAGTCGAGGGGTGGTCGGGGCGCACCGGCATGTGCTCGAACCAGGCCTGGTACGCCGCCGAGCGCCGGGCTCGCAACGACGGGGTGGTGCCGCTGTAGTCGTTGACGACCTCGTGATCGTCCCAGGTGATGAACCAGGGATGGGCGGCGTGGGCGTCCCGCAGGGAGGGGTCGGATTTGTAGAGCGCGTGCCGCCGCCGGTACGCCGGCAGGGTGAGCACCTCGGGTCCTTCGTGATCGCGCAGCGGGTTCCCGCCGACCTGACCGTGCTCGTAGACGTAGTCGCCGAGGTGGACGACGAAATCCAGTTCCTCCCGCGCTATTCCGGCGTGCGCCGCGTAGAACCCGTCGTGGAACGCCTGGCAGTTCGCCGAAGCGAACCGCACCCGCCGGACCGGCCCGACCGGCGCGGTACGGGTGCGGCCGATCCGGCTGACCTTGCCGAGCGCGTGGAAGCGGTAGTAGTACTGCGAGCCCGGCTCCAGTCCGGACACCGGCACGTGGACGCTGTGCCCGAGCCCGGCGGTGGCGGCCGTCGTCCCGTGCGCCACGCGGCGGCGGAACCCGCGGTCGGTGGCGACCTCCCAGGCGACCTCGACGGTGTCGTCCAGCGGCTGCTCGAACTCCATCGGCTTCGGCGCGAGCCTGGTCCAGAGCGCGACGCCGTACGGAACCGGGTCGCCGGACGCGACGCCGAGGGTGAACGGCGCTTCGTCCCAGGTCGCGCCCAGCGCCACCGCGGCCTCCTCGGCCTGCGCGACCGTCATCCGCGAACTCAACGGCCAAGCCAGCCCCAGCGCACCGGCGGTGGCGGCGCCTCGCAACAGGTCGCGGCGGTTGACGGACATCGCTGGTCTCCTCGGCACTCGGCGGATCGCTCTCCGACACCGAACACTGCCAAGATGACCGGAGCCCGACGTGGGGGAGAACATCAGACGGTGATGACGACCTTGCCGCGTACGTGTCCTTCGCGGACGTAACGGATGGCTTCGGGTACCTCGGCCAGCGAGTAGGTCCGGTCGACGACGGGCGTCAGTTTCCCCGCTTCGATCAGCGCCCGCAGCGTCTGGAGATCATCGTGGTTCTCCGTGGAGAACAGGCCGCGGAGCTTGTGCTTCACGAACGGCCCGAGGAGCAGTGCCCGCACATTGCGCCCTACCGCGCCGATCCACTTCCCCTCGCTCTCACCGCCGACGAGGACGAGAGTGCCTTGCGGGGCAAGGGCCTTCCGCAGCGAGGACAGCGGCCGGTTGCCCGCGGTGTCGAGGATGAGGTCGTAGCCGCCGCCGAAGTCCTCGCGGGTGTAATCGAAAACGCGGTTCGCGCCGAGTGCGCGGACGAGGTCGACCTTGCCCGTGCCGCATACGCCGTCCACCTCGGCACCGAACGCCTTGGCGATCTGCACCGCGAAGCTGCCCACGCCACCGCCGGCGCCGATGACCAGGACCTTCTGCCGGGGCGCGACCCGGCCCTTGTCCCGAAGCGCTTGGAGCGCGGTGAAAGCGGAGATGGGAACGGCCGCCGCTTCGTCGAAGCCGAGCCGCTCGGGCTTCCGGGCGATCTTGTCCACTGTGGTCAGTGCGTACTCGGCGAAGGCGCCTTGGCAGGTGCCGAAAACCTCGTCGCCCGGCCGGAATCGCGTCACGCCGTCGCCGACGGCGTGCACGACGCCGGCGAAGTCCAGGCCGCGGACCCGGGCCTTCGGTCTCCGTACGCCGAAACCCATCAGGCGCACCAGGTACGGCGTGCCTTCCATGAGGTGCCAGACCCCGGGATCGACCGCCGCCGCCCGGATCCGCACGACGACACCGTCCGGTCCGGCTTCGGGTTCGGGAAGGTCGGTCAGGGTCAGCACATCGGTGGTGCCGTACTCGTTCTGGGCGATCGCCTTCACGGCGGCCTCATTCCTGGTCTGGGTACTGGAAAACGTCGTCGAGCCCGACGCCGAACACCCTGGCGATCCGGAAGGCCATCTCCAAGGACGGCGAATAGCGGCCCTGTTCGATGGCGATCACCGTCTGGCGGGTGACGTCGATCCGGTCCGCGAGTTCCGCTTGGGTCATCTCACCCTTCGCGAACCGCAGGGCGCGGATGGAGTTCGTGACCTTGGTCGGTTTCACCATGCCTGGAATCCCCGGCGATAGGCGGCGATCTTCGCGATCGAGCCGAGCAGGGAGGACAGGACGAAGGCGAGGTACACGGTGTTGGCGATCCAGAAGTGGTCCAGCTCCGCCATCGCCATGACGAGCGCCGCGACACCGCCGATCACGACGAACGACTGTCCGATGTGCTCACCGAACCGGCCGATCTCGCGGTCGCGCTGGTCCTTGCGTCCCGCGTCCCGCGGTGCGGCGGCCGCCGCGGCGATGTGCAGCACGATCGAAGCCATGATGGCCGCCCCGACCGTCCACACCAACGCCGCCACATAAGGGACATCGACGAGCGGGCCGGAGCCCGCCCGGCGGAGGACGACGATCAGGTACGCGGCGTAGCCGAAGACCGTGACCACCACCATGATCCACGCGCGTTTCTCTTCCATTGCCACGAGACCCAAGGTAAAGAGTTCTAGACATCATGTCAAATATTCTTTACTTCGACATCGGCAAGTAGTTCGTGATACAAATAGTGCGTACTACGAACTTAGGAGTGGTGATGACACTGTTCGGATTCGGGCTCGAAACCGGCGTCGGCGAGGTGGAAGACCTCCTGCGGCACGCCGGACAGGCCGACCGCGCGGGACTCGACCTGGTCAGCCTGTCCGATCACCCGTACTTCGCCGACCGGCTCGACGCCTACGCGGCACTGGGCGTGATCCTCGGCCGGACGTCACGGGTGACGGCCGCGGTCAACGTCACCAACCTGCCGAGCCGCCCCGCCCCGATGCTGGCGAGGACGATCACCTCGCTTTCGGCGCTCTCCGGTGGCCGCGTCGCGCTCGGCATCGGTGCCGGCGGACTCTGGCGGGAGATCGCCAAACTCGGTGTCGAGCACCGCACGCCCGCCGAAGCGGTCCGGGCGATGGGTGAGGCGATCACCCTCATCAAGGCGCTTTCCGGTGGCGGGGCACCGGTGACCTTCGAGGGTGAGTTCTACTCCGTCGACGGGTTGGTCCCGGCGGCCGCGCCCGCGCCCCCGGTCTGGACGGGCGCTGTGGGACCCAAATCCCTGGCGGTGACCGGAAAGCTGGCGGACGGCTGGATCCCCGGGCACGCCGCGGACTGGCTCAGCCCGCGGTTCGCCGAATCCCGTCCGGTGATCGACCAGGCCGCCGTCGACGCGGGCCGCGACCCTGGCGAGATCGCCACCATCTACAACTTTCCGGGCCGGATAACGGAAAAGCCCCTGCTGTCGCCGCGTGACGACGAGGGGCGATGGGTGGGTGGTTCGCCGGAACAGTGGGTCGGGGAACTGGTTCCGGCGGTGCGCGACCACGGCGCCGCGGGGTTCATCTACTTCCCGGTCGAGGACGGGGCCACGACCGACAGTGCGCTCGGCCGCTGGGGGAACGAGGTCGTCCCGGCGATCCGTGAGGAGCTGGCCAAGGGCTGACCGCCGGTGACACGCGCGTTCCGCGGGCTGGTTCCGTGTCGCGAAAGCCACTTTGGGGACGTCTGATGTCCCGAAAGTGGCTTTCGCGACATCTGCCGAGGCTGGGCGTGACTTCAGGCGCCGACGGTGAGGGTCTCTTCGAGAGTCGCCCGATGCGTCGGCTTCGCCTCTTCGTAGCGACGGCGGCCCTCATCGGTCACGACGACGAAGATCCCGCGCCGGTCCGACTCGCAGAGCGCGCGCTGGACGAGTCCTTCGCGCTCGAGGCGGGCGACGAGCCGCGAGGTGGCGCTCTGGCTCAGGTGGACGACCTCGGTCAGATCGGCCGCGCGGCATTTGCCGACCACGCAGTTCACCAGTCGTTCCAGGGCTTCGAACTCGGTGACGCCGAGGCCGTGGCGCTCCTGAAGGCGGCACTCGAGCCGCCCGAAGACCGCCGCGTGCCGGGCGGACAGTTCGTGCCACTCCCGCAGCAGGTCTTGTTCGGCGACGTCGCTCACGCGGCCCAAGATAGCATGCACGTGAATTTTATGCAAAGTCATTAAATGCACTTGCATTAGATGCGTGTGCATGTACTGTACGGATCATGAGTTCTTCCGTGCAGCTGTCCACCAGCTCGACAAGGTGGGACGCGCGCCTCTGGGGTGTCCTGCTCACTGTGTCCGTCGTCGTGGGCCTCGACGCGCTCGACGTGTCGATGGTCGCCGTCGCCCTCCCGTCCATCCAGGCCGAACTCGGCCTCTCCACCGGTGCCCTGCAATGGATCATCAGCGCCTACGTGCTCGGCTACGGCGGCCTGCTGCTTCTCGGCGGGCGCACCGCCGACCTGCTCGGCAGGCGCCGCGTCTTCCTCGTCGCCGTCGCGGTCTTCGCGCTCGCCTCCCTGCTCGGCGGTCTCGTCGACGACGGCGCGCTGCTGATCGCCACCCGCTTCATCAAGGGGCTGGCCGCCGCGTTCACCGCACCGGCCGCGTTGTCCATCATCACCACGACCTTCCACGAAGGCCCCGCCCGCAACCGGGCGATCAGCATCTTCGCCGTCTTCGGCGCCAGCGGTTACTCCGCGGGCCTCGTCTTCTCCGGCCTGCTCACCGAGGTGGGCTGGCGCTGGACGTTCCTGCTGCCGGTGCCGATCGCGCTCGCCGCGCTGGTCGCCGCGATCAAGCTGATCCCGTCCTACCGGCCGCAGACCGGTGGCGGCTATGACTTCCCGGGCGCGATCACCGGTGCCGCCGGTTCGCTCCTGCTGGTCTTCGCCGTGGTCGAGGCGCCGGAAATCGGCTGGGCCGCACCGCGGACGCTGATCTCGTTCGCCCTCGCGCTCGCCCTGCTCGTCACCTTCGTGTTCATCGAGAAGCGCAGCAAGCACCCCCTGCTCCGCCTCGGCATCCTGCGCTCCGGGCCGCTGGCCCGCGCCAACCTCGGCGGCGCGACGTTCTTCGGCGCCTACATCGGGTTCCAGTTCGTCGTCATGCTGTACCTGCAGACCGTGCTGGGCTGGTCCGCGCTCCAGACCGCGCTCGGTTTCCTGCCCGCCGCGCTGATCGTGGCCTTCGGTTCGCCCAGGATCGAGCCGCTGATCGACCGGCTCGGCACCCCGCGCACGATCCTCGCCGGTGTCGTCGCCCACGTCATCGGGTACGCGCTGTTCCTGCGCATCGACGAGAGTTCCAGCTACGCCGGTTCGGTGCTGCCGAGCATGATCCTGCTGGGCATCGGCTTCATGCTGGCGTTCTCTTCGCTGAACATCCAGGCGACCAACGGCATCTCCGACGACGAGCAGGGGCTCGCCGGTGGGCTGCTGAACACGTCGATCCAGGTCGGCGGCGCGATCGGCCTCGCCGTGGTGACCGCGGTCCTGACCGGCAACTCCGGTGGTGCCACCGGACCGGCCGCGCTGCTGAACGGGCTGGCGCCCGCGCTCACCGTCGTCACCGGCATCGCCGTGATCAGTGTCCTGGTGGCGCTGTCCGGAGTCGTCGGCCTGCGCAAGGCCGAAGCCCGCTCCACCGTCGCCGAACCGGAGTTCGCCGCGGCCGAATGACCAGGGGGTGATGGGCCCCTTCCCGCGCTCGGGGGCGGGAAGGGGCTCGTCGCTACCAGCGGATCGGCAGCGATTTCAGCCCGTTCTGGAAGTTCGACCGCAGCCGCACCGGTTCCCCGGCGGGTTCGACCTCGCCGAGCAGGTCCAGTACCGCTTCGAACATCGCGCGCAGCTGCACCCTGGCGAGCTGGGCGCCGAGGCAGAAATGCGGGCCGTGCCCGAAGGTCAAGTGATCGTTGGGAGTGCGGCCGATGTCGAAGCGGTCCGGATCCTCGAAAACGGTCTCGTCGCGGTTCGCGGCGGAGAACCAGACGACCACCTTCTCGCCGGCGCGGATGTCCACATCGGACAGGACGACGTCCTCGGTCGCGGTCCGGCGGAAGTGCATGACCGGACACCACCAGCGCAGCATCTCTTCCACCGCACCGGGAAGCAGGGAACGGTCGGCGCGCAGCCGCCGGTACTGATCCGGATGCGACAGCAGCGCCAGCATCCCGCCGGGGATGCCGTTGCGCAACGTTTCGTTGCCCGCCACGGAAAACAGCCAGAACAGGTTCTCGAACTCGGCGATCGAGACCCGGCCACCGTCTTCCACGTGACCCATCAGGTTGCTCATCACGTCATCGCCGGGATGGCGGCGTTTGTACTCGCCGAGGGCGGTGGCGTACGCGTAGAGATCCGGCATCCCCGCGCGGGTACGCGGATCGGGCATCGACCCGTCCGGCCCCGGAACCGGCCGGACCGCCAGCGCCGCCCGAGCGAGATCGGTGACCTCGTCCGCCTCGACGGTCGCGCTCACCGCGTAGTCGGCGTCCTGATAGCCGATCACGCGATTGCTCCAGTCGTACATCAGCCGCCGGTCCTGTTCGGGGATCCCGAAGACCTCGGCGAGCGTCAGCAGCGGGAGATCGGCGGCGACCACCGCGAAGTCGCATTCGCCGTCCGCGCGGACCCCGGCGATCAGCTCCCGCGCCCAGCCCTGGATCCGCTCGGTCAGCCTGCCGACCGCGCGCGGCGTGAACGCCTTGGTGAGCAGGCCCCGCAGCCGGGCGTGCTCGGGCGGATCCATGTTGAGCATCATCCGGCGGACGTAACCGAGATCCTGCTCGGTCGCCGGATCCCGGATCTGCGTCCCGCCCAGCCGCGACGAGAACAGCTTCGGGTTCTTCAGCACGTGTTTGACGTCGGAATGCCGCAGCACGGCCCAGAAATCGTCGACGCGCACGACCGGTGACCCCCGGCGCAGCGACGCGAGGTGCTCGTACGGCACGCCCCGGGTGTAGACGTCCGGATCGGTGATCACGGCGTCGACACTAGCCCTTGAGCGGGGGACTGCGGAAAGATCCGTCCGGTGGACACGCTGAAGATGCGCACTGCCGGAACCGAAGGCCCCGCCGTGCTCCTGCTGCACGGCCTCGGCGCGACGGGAGCGGTCTGGGACGGCCTCATGGCGCAGCCGGGATATCGCTGGCTGGCGCCGGATCTGCCTGGTCACGGGGGATCGCCCCGGTTGCCGCACTACTCCTTCGGCGGACTGGCCGCGGCGGTCGCCGACGCGTTCCCGGAGCGTGGTCCGGTACTGGTGGTCGGCCATTCGCTGGGCGGGGTGGTCGGGCTCGCGCTGGCCTCCGGCTGGTTCGGGGTGAAGGTCGCCGGGTTGCTCGCGGTCGGCGTCAAGGTCGAATGGAGCGAAGCCGACCTCGCGCGAGCGGCCGCCATGGCGGCGAAACCGCCGAGGGTGTTCCCCTCCCGTGAGGACGCCGAACGCGGCTTCCTCAAGATCGCCGGCCTGGTCGGTATCGCTGACGCGGATCCCGACGGGGTGGCCGAGACCGAAGGTGGCTGGCGGTTGGCACTGGACCCTCGCGCGTTCGCCGTGGGGGCTCCGGACATGCGCGGACTGCTCGGCGCGGCACGCTGCCCGGTCGTCCTCGCGGCGGGTGAGCACGACCCCATGAGCCGCCCCGAGCAGCTTCGCGCACTCAGCTCCTTCACCGTCGAGTTCCCCGGACTGGGCCACAACGCCCACGTCGAAGACCCGTCCGCGCTCCTGCCCTTCCCCCGGCAGTTCGTCGGTCGCTAACGCCGGAGCTTGCCGAGGACCGCGATGCCCTCGGCGATGTCGCTCGCCGGGCTCGCCCCGTAACCGAGGACGAGCCCCGGATTCATCGGGCGCTGACAGTGCCACGACAGCGGCTGCACCTTCACACCCTGCTCCAGCGCGGCGGCGGCGAAGTCGAGATCGGAGAACTCCGCGTCGAAGGTGATCGTCAGGTGCAGCCCGGCGGCGGCGCCGTGCACCACGGCGTCCGGGAGATGGGTCCGGAGCGCGTCGATCATCGCGTCCCGGCGGCGGCGATGCCGTTTGCGCACGAACCGCAGCTGCCGTTCCATCTCGCCGGACTCCATCAGATGCGCGAGCACCAGCTGCGGGAGGACGGCGTTGCCCAGGTCGGCGAACCGTTTGGCCGCGACCACCTCGTCCCGGTACCGCGACGGAACCAGCATCCAGCCCACCCGGAGCGCGGGCGCGAGCCACTTCGACACGCTGCCCGCGTAACAGACCTGCTCGGCGAGCATCGAGCGCAACGCGGGGACGGGTGGACGGTCGTAGCGGTGCTCGGCGTCGTAGTCGTCCTCGATGATCAGGCCGCCGTCCGCGGCCCAGCGCATGAGCTCGCGACGGCGTTCCCCGCCGAGCACGACACCGGTCGGGAACTGGTGCGCGGGCGTGAGCAGCACGGCGGGCGCGCCGCTGCGCACGAGCTCGGCGACGTCGACCCCCTCGTCGTCGACGCGGATCGGCGGCGTCGCCAGCCGCCGGTCGTGCAGATGCTGCCGCGCGCCCAGCGAACTCGGATCCTCGACCGCGATCTCGGAGATCCCGGTGTCGCAGAGCACCTGGGCCAGCAGGCC
Source organism: Amycolatopsis sp. TNS106 (assembly GCF_019330265.1). NCBI lineage: Bacteria > Bacillati > Actinomycetota > Actinomycetes > Pseudonocardiales > Pseudonocardiaceae > Amycolatopsis > Amycolatopsis sp. TNS106. The sequence goes on from NZ_CP024972.1 coordinate 8,614,347, forward strand.
GAGGCCCTGCGCGACACCGGCGACGATCAGCACGTCGTCGGCGTCGGCGGTGATACCGCGGGTGCGGGCGATCCAGCGCGCGATCGCGAGCCGCAACGCGGGCGCGCCCCGCGGGTCGCCGTAGCCGAAATCCGCCGCCGAGAGGTTGTTGAGCACGGTGCGTTCGGCGCGGAGCCAGGCCGTTCGCGGGAACGCCGTCAGATCCGGCACGCCGGGGGACAGGTCGATCCTCGCCGGGGTCGACCGCAGCGAGTCGAAGACGCCGATCCCCGGCGCGGGCCGGAAGATCGTGCCCGCGGACGGGGGACCGGGCGTCGTCTGCTCCTTCGTCCGGGCCGGTGCCGCGACGACCACCGTGCCCGCGCGGCCCCGTCCGGCGACATGACCGTCCTCGACCAGCCGCTGGTAGGCCTCGGTGACCACGCCGCGGGAGACCCGCAGGTCCGCGGCCAGTGCCCTGGTCGCGGGCAGCCTGCTGCCGACCGGCAGGCGGCCGTCGGAGATGGCGTGCCGCAACCGCGACGCCAGCCAGTCCGACCGGCGCCCCGGTGGTGCGTCCCCGATGTCCAGCTGCAGGAAGTCCGAGCCTTCGGCAGTCACCCGATCATTGTGTCATTCGGGCTCGTAGGCGAGGTTCGGCCGCAGCCACTGCTCCATAGTGGACAGTTCGAGGCCGCGGCGGGCGGCGTAGTCCTCGACCTGGTCCTTGCCCAGCCGACCGACGGTGAAGTACCGCGAATCGGGGTGGGCGAAGATCAGCCCGCTGACGCTCGCCGCCGGCGTCATCGCGAACGACTCGGTCAACCCCATCCCGAGCCGGTCGGAATCGAGCAGTTCGAACAGCTCCTGCTTCTCGCTGTGATCCGGGCTGGCCGGGTAGCCCAGCGCCGGGCGGATGCCGCGGAACCTTTCGGCGTGCAGATCCTCCAGCTTCGGATCGGCGTCCGGCTCGAACCAGTCCCGCCGCGCCTTGAGGTGGAGGTACTCGGCGAACGCCTCGGCGAGCCGGTCCGCGAGCGCCTTCACCATGATGGCGCGGTAGTCGTCCTGCTTCGCCTCGAACTCGGCCGCGAAGTCCTCGGCGCCGAGGATGGTGACCGCGAAGCCGCCGAGGTGATCGCCCGCGCCGGCCGGGGCGATGTAGTCCGCCAGGCAGCGATTGGGCCGCGACAGCGGTTTCTTGGTCTGCTGGCGCAGCATCGGGAACTTGACGCCCGACTCCAGGATGATGTCGTCGCCCTCGGAGTGCGCCGGCCAGAACGCGTACGCGCCCTTCGCCTGGAACCGCTCTTCGGCGATGATCTGGTCCATCAGGGTGTTCGCGTCGTCGAACAGCTCCCGTGCCACCGGGTTGTTCAGGATCGCCGGGTACTTGCCCTTCAGCTCCCACGCCAGGAACAGGAAGGTCCAGTCGATCATCTCGCGCAGCTCGGTGAGCGACGGCGAGACGTACCGGACGCCGGTGAACGCGGGCGTCGGGATGTCGTCGAAGGAGACCTTCTCCGGGTTGGCCCTCGCCTCCTCGACCGTCAGCAACGGCGTCCGCTGCTTGTTCGCGTGCTGCACGCGCAGCTCTTCCTGATCCTCGCGGTTCTTCTTGTCGAGGACCTCGGCACGGTCCGCGTCGAGCAGGTCACCGACGACGCCGACGACGCGGGAGGCGTCCAGGACGTGCACGGTCGTGTGCTCGTACGCGGGCGCGATGCGGACCGCGGTGTGCTGGCGCGACGTGGTCGCTCCGCCGATCAGCAGCGGCAGCTTCAACCCGCGCCGCTCCATCTCGGCGGCGACGTTGACCATCTCGTCCAGCGACGGCGTGATCAGGCCCGAGAGCCCGATGGCGTCGGCGCCTTCCGAGACGGCGGTGTCCAGGATGACCGAAGCCGGGACCATCACGCCGAGGTCGATCACCTCGTAGTTGTTGCAGCCCAGGACGACGCCGACGATGTTCTTGCCGATGTCGTGCACGTCGCCCTTGACCGTCGCCAGGACGACCTTCCCGTTGCCCTGCCGGGTTTCGATCCGGCCTTCGAGGCGCGCCTTCTCCTTCTCGGCCTCCATGAACGGTTCGAGGTAGGCCACCGACCGCTTCATCACGCGCGCGCTCTTGACCACCTGCGGCAGGAACATCTTGCCGGAGCCGAACAGGTCGCCGACGATCTTCATGCCGTCCATGAGGGGGCCTTCGATGACCTCCAGCGGCTTCGGCAGCTTCTGGCGCGCTTCCTCGGTGTCCTCTTCGATGTAGTCGACGATGCCGTGCACCAGCGCGTGGCTGAGCCGAGCTTCGACCGTGTTGTCGCGCCAGGAGAGGTCGACCGTGCGCCGGGTTCCCTTGCCGTTGACCGTTTCCGCGAAGGTGACCAGCCTGTCGGTGGCGTCCTCGCGGCGGTCGAAGAGCACGTCCTCGACCAGCTCCAGCAGATCCTTGGGGATGTCTTCGTAGACCGCGAGCTGCCCGGCGTTGACGATGCCCATGTCCAGCCCGGCGCGCACCGCGTGCAGCAGGAAGGCCGAGTGCATCGCCTCGCGCACGACGTTGTTGCCGCGGAAGGAGAAGGAGAGGTTCGAGATACCGCCGCTGATGTGCACGCCGGGGCAGCGTTCCTTGATCCGCGGCAGCGCGTCGATGAACGCCTTGGCGTACCCGTTGTGCTCGGAGATACCGGTCGCGACCGCGAGCACGTTCGGGTCGAAGATGATGTCCTCGGCGGCGAAACCGGCCTGCTGGGTGAGCAGGTCGTAGGCGCGGGCACAGATCTCGACCTTCCGGTCGGCGGTGTCGGCCTGGCCCTGCTCGTCGAAGGCCATCACGACCACGCCCGCGCCGTAGTCGCGGATGCGCCGGGCCTGCTGGAGGAACTGCTCCTCGCCCTCCTTGAGGCTGATGGAGTTGACGACTCCCTTGCCCTGCACGCACTTCAGCCCGGCCTCGAGCACCGTCCAGCGTGAGCTGTCGATCATGATCGGCAGCCGGGCGACCTCGGGTTCGGTGGCGATGAGGTTCAGGAACGTCGTCATCGCCTTTTCGCTGTCGAGCAGGTCGGCGTCCATGTTGACGTCCAGCAGGTTCGCCCCGCCGCGGACCTGCTCCAGCGCGACGTCGACGGCGGCCTGGTGGTCGTCGGCCTCGATCAGCTTGCGGAACTTGGCGGATCCGGTGACGTTGGTCCGCTCGCCGATCATGACGAACCCGGTGTCCTTGCCGATCTCGAACGGTTCGAGCCCGCTGAACCGGGTGTGCGGCTTCGGCGCCGGGACGTCCCGCGGCGTCATCCCGCGGACGGCGTCGGCGATCTCCTTGATGTGCGCGGGGGTCGTACCGCAGCAGCCGCCGACGACGTTGACCATCCCGGCCGTGGCGAAGTCGCCGAGCAGCCCGCCGGTCTCTTCGGGCGTCTGGTCGTACCCGCCGAACGCGTTCGGCAGGCCGGCGTTGGGGTGACAGGCGGTGTACGTGCCTGCGAGACGGGAGAGCTCGGCGATGTGCGGGCGCATCTCCTCCGCGCCCAGCGAACAGTTGACGCCGACGAGCAGCGGATCCGCGTGCTCGATGGAGCTCCAGAACGCCTCGACCGTCTGCCCGGACAGCGTCCGGCCGCTCAGGTCGACGATCGTCACCGAGATCCACAGCGGCAGATGCGGCGCGACGTCGCGCGCGGCGGCGATCGCGGCCTTGCAGTTGAGTGTGTCGAAGATCGTCTCGATGAGCAGCAGGTCCACGCCGCCCTCGGCGAGCGCCTTGATCTGGTCGGCGTACGCGGCGTACACCTCGTCGAAGGTGACCGCGCGGAAGGCGGGGTCCTCGACCTTGGGCGAGAGCGACAGCGTGACGTTCAGCGGCCCGACCGATCCGGCGACGAACTTACCGCCTGCCGCGTCCGCCGCCTCGCGGGCGATCTGGGCGCCGCGGAGGTTCATCTCGTACGCGAGGTGCTCGAGCCCGTAGTCCGCCTGGCCGATGGTGGTGGCGGTGAACGTGTTCGTCGTGGTGATGTCCGCGCCGGCGTCCAGATACTGGCGGTGGATGTCGAGCACGACGTCCGGCCTCGTGATGTTCAGCAGGTCGGGGTCGCCGGTGATGTCACGCGGGTGATCCTGGAACCGCTCGGTGCGGTAGTCCTCCGGCTTGAGGCCGGCGTTCTGGAGCATCGACCCCCACGCCCCGTCAAGCACGACGATGCGCTCATCCAGCAGCTTTCGCAGGGCGGTCGTTTTCATCCAGCGCTCCTCCCATGTCGTGGGAGGCGCCCTTGCGGTGAAGTCCGGGGCCGAGCGTGGCGGACCCGGCGGTCCGTTGCAGCGCCTCTCGACCTTGGTGCCCAAGACTACCGGATCAGGACAAGCGCACTTCGCCTGAATTGCTCACCCGCTGGCCACCGCGGGTTCGGCTTTCCCGCATTGTGGGATTGGGCGTTGGCCACGATCCCGCGGCCGACGTCGATCGCGGGATGGACATCTTCCGTTGTCAGGGGCGGATTCCGGCAGGAGGCCGATGTTCTTTCGCGTTGAGGCGAACCGTGGCGTCGCCATGGCCGGAATCCATCGGCCTGCGGGGGTGAAGCCGCAGGTAGCCGCGGCTCGGTGGAAGCGAGACGATCACCAGGCTGAGGGGCGAGCCCATACCGCCGCTGAAGTGCTCGCCGAGTACTTCGCCTGTCCTCGCACCGATTTCGTCTGCCGGCACCGAAAGGCGTGCTCGGACCGCTTTCTCCTTGCGCCGCCTGCCGAACCAGGTCATGAACGGCTAGAAACCGACGGTCGCCTTCTGGATCTTCACCGGCTTCGCGGGCAGCCCGTCGGCAGGACCGTTCGGATCCGTCGGGATGATGCCGTTCGCCACGATCCGGTCGAGAACCTCCATGCCCCGCACGACCTTGCCCATCACCGAGTAGTTCTTCGGGATGTTCGCGAACGAGTGCACGATGAAGAACTCGCTGCCGTTGGTGCCGGGGCCCTGGTTGCCCATGGCGATGGTGCCGCGTTCGTAGGTCTCGGTGCCGTCGACCTCGTCCGGGAACTTGTAGCCCGGCCCGCCTTTCTCGGCTTCGTAGATGTCGCCGCACTGAAGGACGCCGAGGCGCGACGAGTTCGTCAGGCGCCAGCACTGGCTGCGGTCGTAGAAGCGCTGTAGCGCCAGGCTCGCCAGGTTATGGACGGCGCACGGAGCGGCGCCGGCGCGGTTCAGCCGGACGGTCACCGGGCCGTAGTTGAAGCGGAAGGTGACGTCGACGGTGCCGCGCGTGAACGCGAAGGGGAGCGGGCGCAGCACCGGGCGGGCCGCGGGGTTCTCCGGCGTCGGCGTGAACTCGCAGCGCACGATCGGCAGGGACGCCGGGGCGGGCGCGGCGGTGGCCACGCCGGGCAGCAGGACGGCGGCGAGTGCGGAAACGACAGTGGTGACACCCCAGCGCAGCTTCATGTGGGGGAACCTAACCCAAAAGGGTGGTCGTGGGATAGCGCTTCACGGGGACGCGCTTTCCCTGCTTCGGTCGAGTGACCGCGTGAAGGCCCCCTTCCCCGGCTGGGCCCGAGGGAAGGGGGCCTTCACGCGAGTCACGTCCTCAATCACGCGAGTTACGCCTTCAATCACGCGAGTTACGTCCTCAATCACGCGAGTCACGCCCTCGATCACCCGTGTCGTCCGTCTGATCACGCGTGTCGTCCGTCCGATCACAAATTCCCTCCATCGAGTACGCGTGATCGGAGGCGTAACTCGTGTGATTGAAGGCGTAACTCACGTGATTGGAGGCGTAACTCGCGGGTTCGGTCCGTGAAGGCCTTCTTGCCTACCCTGAAGGTAGTGAAGGAGGCCTTCACGACTACATGAAGTGGTTTCCTTGCGTCAGGCGCGGGGGAGGGTGCCTTCCTGTCCATCGGGCGAGTGAGGGTGGCGGCGAGGCATCGGTCCAGGTGGTCGTGAGTGGCGATTCGGGTTAGAACACGAATCGCCACTCACGACCACCTGGAGCCGCATGTTCACCGCCGCGTACCTCGCCCTTTCCCTCGTCCTGCTCCCGCCCACCGAGATCCGGCCCGACCAGGTCGAACACGTCGCCTTGCCGTGCGTACAGACGGGCACGTCCGCCGACGACGCGGACACGGCGGGAGCGCTCAATCAGCAACTCGCCACCAAGATGCGCGGCTACATGAACCCCTACAACACCTCGTGCGCCAGAGTGATCGTCGAGACGGTCCAGAGAGCGGGGCTCAACGATCGCGCGGCGGCCATCGCGATCGCCACGGTGATCGTCGAGTCCAGCATCGCCAACCTCGACGGCGGCCTCGGCGATTCGGTCGGGCTCTTCCAGCAGCGCGCGAGCTGGGGGAGTTTCGAGCAGCGGACCGACCCGGTCTGGGCGACCGGCAGGTTCCTCGCCGTGATGCGGCAGTTCTACCCGAACGACTCCTGGAACAACGTCGCCATCGGGGAGGTCGCCGCGGTCGTCCAGCGGCCGGCGGCGAAGTACCGGCATCGCTACGGGGTCGAGGCCGGCGACGCCGTCAAGATCGTCAACGAGCTGTGGACCCAGAACGGCGAATGGCCCCCGTCCTCGAAGGAGAGCGGGGGCCGATGAGCCGTGCGGGAGCTACTTGCGCCAGGCCGTGCGCTGCTTGCGGATGTCCAGCACGAGGCCGAACACGAGCAGCAGGGACAGGCCGATCAGCCACAGGTTCTCGGTCCAGCCGTGGTGGTTGCCGTACAGCATCACCAGCAGGATGATCGCGCTCAGCCAGCCCGCGATCCGCGTCGCCTTCGGGAAGGAACCGTGCCAGCCCCACTCGGCCGACGGCTCGTCGCGGGGGTCAACGGTGTCGACGCCCACCCGGCCGCGCTTTTCGACCGCCTTGCTCGCCACGATCAACTCCTCAAAACCCGATGGTTCGCTTGCCCGCGAATGATCCCACACCTGGCTGCACGCGCCCGACGGGCCCCAAGCGACAATGAGCCCCGATGACTACCTCGCGAAGTGTGCTCGTGCTCGGTTCGACCGGATCGGTCGGCGCCCAGGCCCTCGACGTCGCGGCCCGTAACCCGGAGCTGTTCCGGGTCGCCGGGATCGCCGCGGGCGGCTCCGACCCCGCCGCGCTGGCCGCGCAGGCCCTGGCGCACCAGGTCGACGCCGTGGCGATCAGCAGGCCGACGGCCGTGGAAGACCTGCAGCTCGCGCTGTACGCCGAGGCACAGAAGCGCGGCTACAACCGCGGCGACTTCAAGCTCCCGCGGATTTTCGCCGGGGCCGACGCGGTCGTCGAGATGATCGACGCCACCCCGGTCGACGTCGTGCTCAACGCGCTCCCCGGCTCACAGGGGCTCCCGCCGACCCTGCGCGCGCTCGCCACCGGCGCCACGCTCGCGCTGGCCAACAAGGAATCGCTGATCGCGGGCGGGCCGCTCGTGCTGGCCGCGGCCGAACCCGGCCAGCTGGTCCCGGTCGATTCCGAGCACTCCGCGATCGCACAGGCCCTGCGCGCCGGACGCGAGTCCGAGGTCGCCCGGCTGGTGCTCACCGCTTCGGGTGGCCCGTTCCGCGGCCGCAAGCGCGAGGAACTGGCGGACGTCACGGTCGAGCAGGCGATGGCGCATCCGACCTGGTCGATGGGGCCGCTCATCACGATCAACTCGTCCACTCTGGTCAACAAGGGGCTGGAGCTGATCGAGGCGAAGCTCCTGTTCGACATCGAGACCGACCGCATCGACGTGGTCGTCCACCCGCAGTCGATCATCCACTCGATGGTGACCTTCGTCGACGGCTCGACGATCGCCCAGGCCAGCCCGCCCGACATGCGGCTGCCGATCGCGCTGGCCCTGCACTGGCCGGATCGCGTACCTGGCGCCGCGGCCGCGTGCGTCTGGGACAAGCCCGCGAGCTGGACCTTCGAACCGCTGGACAACGAGGCGTTCCCCGCCGTCGAGCTGGCGAGGCACGCCGGAACCGTCGGTGGCTGCATCCCGGCGGTCTACAACGCGGCGAACGAGGAACTGGTGGCCGCTTTCCTGGCACAGAACACCGGCTTCACCTCGATTGTGGACACTATTGCCCAGGTGGTGGAAGCCGCCGACGAATGGCGTCGTGAACCTCGCGACGTTGATGACGTACTAGCTGCCGAGCGCTGGGCTCGCGCGCGTGCCGGTGCGCTGATCGGTAAGGGGAAGTAGCGCGTGGTCTTCATTCTCGGGATCGTGCTGTTCGCGCTGGGCATCTGCCTGTCCGTCGCGCTGCACGAGGCCGGCCACATGTGGGCGGCCAAGGCCTTCGGCATGAAGGTCCGGCGCTACTTCATCGGCTTCGGGCCGACGATCTTCTCCTTCCGCCGCGGTGAGACCGAGTACGGCATGAAGTGGATCCCGCTCGGCGGGTTCTGCGACATCGCGGGCATGACCGCCCTCGACGAGGTCACCCCGGAAGAGTCGAAGCGCGCGATGTGGCGCTTCAAGACCTGGAAGCGCACCGTCGTCATGTCGGCGGGTTCGGCGATGCACTTCATCCTCGGTTTCGTCATCCTGTACCTGATGGCCGTCACCATGGGCCTGCCGAATCCCGCCGCGCAGGCCGCGCCCACCGAGGCCGTGATCAGCGCCACGTCGTGCGCTCGCCCGGCCACCACCGTGGAGCAGTTGAGCGACACCGCCTGCCCGCCCGGCGCCCCTGCCCCCGCGAAGGCCGCCGGTCTCCAGGCCGGCGACAAGGTCGTCTCCGTCGCGGGCAAGCCGATCAAGACCTGGCGCGAGATGCTCGCGGCCGTCCAGGTCGCCAGTGGACCGACGCCGTTCGTGGTCGAACGGAACGGACAGCGGCTGAACCTGACCGTCGACGTGCCGCGGGTGCAGCGGCTGGTCGCCGACGGTTCCGGCAACACCACGGTCAAGGACGTCGGCATGATCGGCGCCTCGCCGATCCAGAACACCGCGCCGCCGATGCTGAGCTACGGCCCCGTCGACGCTGTCGGGGCGACGTTCTCCTTCACCGGCACGATGTTCTCCGAGACCGCCAAACGGCTGATCGAGTTCCCGTCACGGATCCCGGCGGTGGTGGACTCCATCTTCGGCGGCGAGCGCGACCCGAACACCCCGGTCAGCGTGGTCGGCGCCAGCCGCATCGGTGGCGAGGCCGCCGAGCGCGGTCTGTGGGAGATCTTCGTGCTCCTGCTGGCGAGCCTGAACTTCTTCATCGGTGTGTTCAACCTCCTGCCGCTGCTCCCGCTCGACGGCGGGCATATCGCGGTCGTCTGGTACGAGCGGGTCCGGGACTGGTTCCGGAAACTGCGCGGCAAGGCGGCGGGTGGTCCGGTCGACTACACGAAGCTGTCCGCGGTCACGATGGTGCTCGTCTTCATCGGCGGCGCGGTGACTCTGCTCACCGTCACCGCCGACATCGTGAACCCGGTCAAGCTGTTCCAGTGACGCGGAAGGACCGCAACGGAGCGCGCTGTCAGCACCGTTGGGCTGCCCAGGTAATACTGCTCACCGTGACGGCTGACGTCGTGTATGTCCGCCGATCGGGGTAGGTACGCTTGAAGGCGTGACTGTCGCTCTAGGTATGCCAGCGCTTCCTCCTCCCGTCCTCTCCGAGCGTCGCAAGACCCGACAGCTGCAGGTCGGGCCGGTCGGCGTCGGCAGTGAGCACCCGATCTCGGTGCAGTCGATGACCACCACGCTCACTTCCGACGTCAACGCGACGCTGCAGCAGATCGCCGAGCTGACCGCTGCGGGCTGTGACATCGTGCGTGTCGCGTGCCCGTCCGCGGACGACGCCGAGGCGCTGCCCGCGATCGCGAGGAAGTCGCAGATCCCGGTGATCGCCGACATCCACTTCCAGCCGAAGTACGTCTTCGCCGCGATCGAGGCGGGCTGCGCGGCGGTCCGGGTGAACCCGGGCAACATCCGCAAGTTCGACGACCAGGTCAAGGAGATCGCGCGGGCCGCGAAGGACCACGGCACCCCGATCCGGATCGGCGTCAACGCGGGTTCGCTGGACAAGCGGATCATGGACAAGTACGGCAAGGCGACCCCGGAGGCGCTGGCCGAGTCGGCGCTGTGGGAGGCGTCGCTGTTCGCCGAGCACGACTTCTACGACGTGAAGATCTCCGTGAAGCACAACGACCCGGTGGTCATGGTGCGCGCGTACGAGATCCTCGCCGAGCAGTGCGACTACCCGCTGCACCTCGGCGTGACCGAGGCGGGCCCGGCGTTCCAGGGCACCATCAAGTCGGCCGTGGCCTTCGGCGCGCTGCTGCGCCAGGGCATCGGCGACACCATCCGCGTTTCGCTGTCCGCGCCGCCGGTGGAAGAGGTCAAGGTCGGGATCCAGATCCTGCAGTCGCTCAACCTCAAGGAGCGCAAGCTCGAGATCGTCTCCTGCCCCTCGTGTGGCCGCGCGCAGGTGGACGTCTACACGCTCGCCGAGCAGGTCACCGCCGGCCTGGAGGGCATGGAGGTCCCGCTGCGCGTCGCGGTCATGGGCTGCGTCGTCAACGGCCCCGGTGAGGCGCGCGAGGCCGACCTCGGCGTCGCCTCGGGCAACGGCAAGGGGCAGATCTTCGTCAAGGGCGAGGTCATCAAGACCGTGCCCGAGCACGCGATCGTCGAGACGCTGATCGAAGAGGCGATGCGCATCGCCGAGGAGTCGGGCCAGACGATCGGCGAGGGCGAGCCCACCGTCACCGTCGGCTGACTGGTCGAGACCACGCTGGGAACGGTCCGTTCCTCGCAAATTTTGCAAGTAACGGACCGTTCATGGCACTTGACGGCCCCGACCTGCCGAAGTTCTCTCAGCGTGTCGTGAAGCTTGCGTTCCGTTTACGCCGCTGATCTGGCACCCTGGAGTGGTGTTGCGGCTTGCAGGTGCACGGCTGCTCGATGATCGGGACTATCCCGCGGTCCGTGCCGCGCTCGCCACAGACCCGGTCGGCAGCTGCATGGTGAGTGCCAGGGTGGAGACGGCGGGTCTCGACCCCTGGCGGCTCGGTGGTGAGCTCTGGGCCGCGGATTCCCGCCCCGTTCGCGCGGGCAGGCTCCAAGGGCTGTGCTTCTCCGGGCCGAACTTGATCCCCCTGCGCGGCAATGCCTCCGCTTTGCGTTCCTTCGCCGATCGCGCCCTGCGGCGGCAACGCACCTGTTCGTCACTGGTCGGCCCGGCCGAGCAGGTGCTGGGGCTGTGGGACGAACTCGAGCCGGAGTGGGGCCCCGCCCGCGAAGTCCGGCACGACCAGCCGCTGCTGGCTCTCGACGGGATCCCGGCCGTCGCCGCCGATCCGCTGGTCCGCGCGGTCCGCCCGGAGGAACTCGACCGGTATCTCCCGGCCGCGATCGCCATGTTCGTCGAGGAGGTCGGCGTCGACCCCCGCACCGGTGACGGTGGCGCCGGATATCGCGCCCGCGTCGCGGAGCTGATCGCCGGCGGCCGGGCGTTCGCGCGATTCGAGGACGGCGAGGTCGTCTTCAAGGCCGAAATCGGCGCGATGTCCTCGACGGTCGGCCAGATCCAGGGTGTCTGGGTGCATCCGGAACGCCGCGGCGGCGGGGTCGGCACGGCCGGGACGGCCTCCGTGGTGACCAGGCTCGTCCGCGGAATGGGCCGCACGGCGAGCCTGTACGTGAACGCCTACAACAGCCCGGCGCTCGCCGCCTACCGCAAGATCGGCTTCCAGCAGGTCGGCCAGTACGCGACGGTTCTGTTCTAGGCCGTGTCGCGTCCGGCCGGACCGGGCCGGGGCTGGCAGGATCTTCAAGCATGCCTGCAGGTCGTCGTGTCGCCGTCGTCGTGCTCGCGGGGGTGGTGGGTCTCTCGGCCGCCGGGTGCGGGCTCTTCGCCGATTCGGGTCCCGAGGACGCCATCTCGGGCTTCCTCGGCGGGCTCTCCTCCGGTGACGTCGCCGCCGCGGCCTCCTTCACCGATTCGCCGGATGCCGCGCACGCGTCCCTGGAGATGGCACGGAAAGCGCTCTCGCCCGAGTCGATCACCATCGTGGACAAGCAGGTCAAGCATGCGTCCGGGGCGGACAACGGGACCGCGACCTATCAGCTCACCTGGAAACTGCCGCGCGGCCGGAACTGGACGTACAAGGCCGACGCGCAGGTCCATTCCACGCAGGACGGCTGGAAGGTGCGCTGGCTGCCGACGGCGCTCCATCCGCAACTGGCCGCGCAGCAGAGCATCGCGCTGAAGGCCGATCCGCCGGAACTCGCGCCGGTGCTGGACCGCGACGGGATGCCGTTGCTGCGCCCGCAGACGGTCGTCAGCGTGGTACTCGACCCGGCCAAGGCGGGCGACCTGGTGGCCGTCACCGACAAACTCGGCGCGGCGCTCAACCGGTTCGAGGCGTCGGTGACCGGCCAGTCGATCCGCGACGGGGTGAAGGCGCTCAAACCCGGCTCCGGGTATCCGGTGGTGAGCCTGCGCGCGAGCAGCTACCAAGAGGTGAAGCCCGAGATCTACGATCTGCCCGGCGTCCGGTTCAGCCAGCAGGAAAGGCTGCTGCCCGACGACAAGAACTTCGGCAAGCAGGTGCTGCCCGCGGTCCGGTCGCTCGTCGAGGACCAGGTGGAGGGCTCGGCGGGCTGGCGCGTCGTCACGCTCGACACGGGCGGCGGCGAGATCATCGACCTGCATTCCGAGAACCCCAAGCCCGCGCCCGCGGTCGTCAGCACGCTCAGCGTGAAGGCGCAGGGTTCGGCGGAGCGGGCGCTCGCCCCGGTCCCGACAGCCTCCGCGCTGGTCGCGATCCAGCCGTCGACCGGCGAACTGCTGGCGGTGGCGCAGAACGCCCCGGCCGACACGCAGGGCGCGATCTCGCTCACCGGACGGTTCCCGCCGGGGTCCACGTTCAAGATGGCCACCGCGGTCGCGGGGCTGACCGCGGGTTCGGTGCGGGCGGACAGCCCCGTCGACTGCCCGGGCACGGCGACGTTCGAAAACCGGACGGTGCCGAACGAGGGCAAGTTCGCGCTCGGCGTCATCCCGCTGTCCACGGCGTTCGCCAGATCCTGCAACACGACGTTCGCGAAACTCGCGACCGATCTGCCGCCCGCCGCGCTGACCGACGCCGCACGCGACCTCGGCGTCGGCGCCGACTTCGTGATCCCGGGCCTGACCACGATCACCGGTTCGGTCCCGCCTGCGAACACCGTCGCGCAGCGGGCGGAGAACGGGTTCGGGCAGGGGACCGTCGTGACGAGCCCGTTCGGGCTGGCGGTCGCCACCGCGACGGTCCAGTCCGGGAAGGTCCCGGTGCCGACACTGGTGCGGGGGATGACCACGACGTCGTCCGGGCTCGGCAAACCGATCAAGCCGGAGGTGCTCGACGCCCTGCGCAGGATGATGCGCGAGGTCGTCACCGACGGCACGGCGACGCTGCTCAAGCCCTTGCCGGACGTGCGGGGCAAGACCGGGACGGCGCAGTTCGGCGACGGGACGCATTCGCACGGCTGGTTCGTCGGATACACCGGCGACCTGGCCTTCGCGGTGCTGACGACCGACGCGGGAACGTCCAGGCCCGCGGTCGAGGCCGCCCAGCGCTTCCTGGCGGGGCTCGGCTAGCCGTCAGGTCGTAGGCTGGGCTCATGTCCGTTCGATCCCCCTTGAAGCCCGGCGTCCAGACGCCGAGGCGAGTCGTCCCCGCCAGCATCGCCCGTCCCGAGTACGTCGACCGGCCGGCGCCGAAACGCGACACGGGCAACGGGGTCCGCACGCCCGAGGTGATCGAGGCGATGCGGGTCGCGGGCCGGATCGCGGCGCAGGCGCTCGAGGAGGGCGGCAAGGCCGTCAAACCCGGTGCGACCACCGACGACATCGACAAGGTGATCCACGAGTTCCTGCTGGACAACCACGCGTACCCGTCGACGCTGGGCTACCGCGCGTTCCCGAAGTCGTGCTGCACCTCGCTGAACGAGGTGATCTGCCACGGCATCCCGGACTCGACGGTGATCGAGGACGGCGACATCTGCAACATCGACGTCACCGCGTACATCGGCGGCGTCCACGGCGACACCAACGCGACCTTCCTGGCGGGTGACGTCTCCGAGGAGGCGCGGCTGCTGGTCGAGCGCACGCGCGAGGCGACCATGCGCGCCATCAAGGCGGTCCGCCCCGGCAGGCAGCTCAACGTGATCGGCCGCGTCATCGAGGCGTACGCGAAGCGGTTCGGCTACGGCGTCGTGCGTGACTTCACCGGCCACGGCGTCGGCCCGGCCTTCCACACCGCGCCGACCGTCCTGCATTACGAGGAGCCGTCGGTCGACACGATCATCGAGCAGGGCATGACCTTCACGATCGAGCCGATGATCACCCTCGGCACCATCGACTACGACATCTGGGCCGACGACTGGACCGTCACCACCAAGGACAAGAAGTGGACGGCCCAGTTCGAGCACACCCTCGTGGTGACCGAGGACGGCGCCGAAATCCTGACGCTGCCGTAAGCGGCTCGCAGCGCGTGAAGGCCCCCTTCCCTCGGCTCAGCCGAGGGAAGGGGGCCTTCACGCGCTGTTCGGGTCAGGCGTCGTCCTGCTCCACCCTGGCCAGGAGTTCGTCCAGGAAACCGCACGCCTCGCTGGCGGCCCGGTCGGCGTCCTGGTCGGCGATGGCCTCGGCGAGGCCTTCATGCCCTATCTCCGGCAGGTACTCGCCCCCCGGCGTCACGTTCGACGTGGCGGCCACACTGGCCGTGATCACCTCGGTGAGGCCGCGGTACATCTCGGTCAGCAGGGTGTTATGTCCACTTTGGACGACGGCGAAGTGGAATTCCGCGTCGAGGCGGGCGAAATCCTCCCAGTGGCCCTCGCGCAGCTCGGCGTTGCGGCGGTCGAGCAGTGCCTTCAGCTCGGCGACCTCCTCGTCGGTCCGCGACGCGGCCGCGAGCCGGGCGCCTTCGACTTCGAGGATGCGACGCACCTGCAGCACCTCGCGCAGTTCCGAACCGCACAACCGCCGGATGGCGCCCGAGACCTCGCTCGTCGCCCGCACGTAGGTCCCGTCGCCCTGCCGGACCTCGAGCAGCCCCGTGTGCGCCAGTGCGCGCACGGCCTCGCGGACGGTGTTGCGTCCGACGCCGAGCTGCCCCGCGAGCTCCGGTTCGGTCGGAATCCGCTGACCGATGGGCCATTCTCCCTGCGTGACGGCGTCACGCAGCTGCTCGATGACCTGATCGACCAGGCCGGCACGGCGCGTGGTGGCCAATGGCACAGCGTTGTCCCTTCATCCAATCATCCTATGTATGTGATACTAGCCGACGTGCGTGTCGACTCCCGAGAACCCGTTTCCCCGTTCGATGAAAGTCTCGAACTCGAAGGCTCGATCGAAACGGAGTGGCGGCCGGGAGTGATCACCGGCGGCGTGCTGCTCGGTGTCGCGGTGATCCTGGTGGCGCTCAACCTGCGCCCGGCCATCACCAGTGTCGGACCCATTCTCGGCGAGATGCGCGACGACCTCGGCGCCACGGCGACCTGGGCAGGCGTGCTCACCACGCTCCCCGGCCTCTGTTTCGCCGCCGCCGGTCTCGCCGCCCCTCTGCTGGCCCGGCGGTTCGGCATCGGCGCGGCCATCGCTTCCGCGCTTTCGGTGCTGGCCGTCGGTCTCGTGCTGCGCGTGCTCGACGGACCGTACGTCGTGCTCGGGGGAACCCTGGTGGCCACGGCGGGAATCGCCCTGGCGAACGTACTGATCCCGGTCGTCATCAAGGACTCCTTCCCGGCACGTGTCGGCATGATGACCGGCGTGTACACCGCCGCTCTGCAGGGCGGGGGCGCCCTGGGGTCCGCGCTCACCCCTCCCTTGGAGAACGCGTTCGGCGGCTGGCGCCAAGGTCTCGGCGCCTGGTCCGTATTGGCGGTGCTCGCACTCCTCGTCTGGATTCTCGCAGCCCGCGGTGCGGGGCGTGCGCCCGTTGCCGAGGCAGGCAAGCAGGGTAGCGGGCGATCGCTCCTGCGTAGCCCCCTTGCGTGGATGGTCACGCTTTTCTTCGGAACTCAGGCCTTTTTGGCCTACGTCGTGATGGGCTGGCTGCCGGAAGTGATGATCGACGCGGGGGTGAGCAAGGGTGAATCCGGTCTGCTGCTCGGGCTGATGTCGCTCATCGCCGTCCCGATCAGCCTCGTGGTCGCTCCGATGGCCGCGCGGCACAAGAGCCAGAGCCCGTGGATCGTCGGGCTGGGTGTCTTCGGCTTCGCCGGCATGGTCGGCATGATGGTCGCGCCGTCCCTCTCGCCGTTGCTCTGGTGCATCCTCATCGGGCTCGGGATGAGCGTCTTCTCGCTCGCGCTGACGGTGATCGCGCTGCGGGCGCGCACCGGTGAGGACACCGCGCGGCTCTCGGGGATGGCGCAGGGCATCGGGTATCTGATGGCCGCCGTCGGGCCCTTCCTGTTCGGGTTGCTTCACGATCTCACCCACGCCTGGACCGTGCCCTGGATCATGATGCTCGTCGTCTTCGCCGCGCAGATGACCTTCGGCGCCTTGGCCGGTCGCCGCCGCTTCGTCTGAACGCGTTCAAAAAACATCTTGACCCACCCTGGGGCGCAGCCATAGCCTGATTGAGTTGAACCTGTTCAAAACTCGGGTCCTGGGGGTCGGCGTGGTGGAGGGACTGGCGTACGGGGCGGCTCTGGCGTGTTTCGCCGCGGTGTGCGTCGCCGTGGCGCCGCAGCGGCCCGCCGTGGTGGCCTCGCCGCGGGAGTTCTACCGCGCCGTGGACCTGGTGTGCGTGCAGGTGTGGAGGGACAGCGGCGCCGACATCCAGCGCTACTGGCCGGATCCGAAGGGGGACGGCGCGACGGAACTGCGCAAGTGGCAGCACCACGTCGCGACGAGGGTGGACGACGCCAAGGACGTCCTCAAGGGGGCGACGGGGGTCCGCGCGGTGCCAGGAGGGGCGGCATCCGCGCGGGAGGAGTTCTTGGCGGCGATCCGCCGGTACGTCGAGGCGGGCGAGCGGTTCTCGGGGGAGGGGGCCCGCTCGGCCGCCTTGATGAACGCCTCGGACGTCGAGAGGAACGTGGTCGGCGCGCTCGCGGTGCGGAACGGAGCCCGCGCCTGCGACCGCGTCGTCTGACCTCCCGCGCTCAGTCCAGGGGCAGGTTCAGCAGCGCGTTCTCGACCAGTTCCGGCATCGCCGGGTGGATCCAGTACTGCCCGCGCGCCATGCTCTTCGCGTCGAGACCGAAGCTCATCGCCTGGATCAGCGGCTGGATCACCGAAGACGCCTGCGGGCCGATGATGTGCGCGCCCAGCAGCTGTCCGGTGGCCGGGTCGGCGAGCAGCTTCGCGAAGCCGGTCGTGTCCTCCATCGCCCAGCCATAGGCGATGCCCGCGTAATCCTGGTGCGACGTCACGTACGACACGCCACGCTCGCGCGCCTCGCGTTCGGTCAGCCCGACCGAAGCGACCTGCGGCGAGGTGAACACCGCGTGCGGGACGAACCGGTGGTCGGCCTCGATCCGCTCGTCCGGGTGCAGCAGGTTGTGCTGCACGACGCGCTGCTCGTGGTTCGCGACGTGCTTCAGCTCGAAGACCGACGAGATGTCGCCGAGCGCGTAGATGCCGTCGACCACGGTCTGCTGGTATTCGTCGACCACGACGTGCCCGCGCTCGCCCGTGGTCACGCCGGTGGCGCCGACGTCGAGGAGGTCGGAGTTCGGGGTGCGGCCGGTCGCTACCAGGAGCACGTCGGCCTCGACGGTCTCGGCGCCTTCGGGGCCCTCCAGGTCCAAAGCGACACCCGACGCGGTCTTGCGCGCGCGGACGGTCTTCCGGTCGAGCCGGACGTCGAACCGCTGCGAGGCCAGTTCGGTGAACCGGGCGCTGACGTCGTCGTCCTCGGAGCGCAGCAGCGCACCGGACCGGTTGACCACGGTCACGTTGACCCCGAACGAGGCGAAGACGTGCGCGAACTCGGCCGCGATGTACCCGCCGCCCAGGATCACGATGCTCGACGGCAGCTCGTCGAGCCGCATCACCGTGTCGGAGGTGTGGTAGCCGGTTTCGGCGAGACCGGGGACGTCCGGGACCACCGGACGCCCGCCCGCGGCCAGCACGAACCTGTCGGCGGTGATCGTTTCCGAAGGGCGGCCATCGGAGTAGCCGACCTGAAGTTCCTTGTGCCCGGTGAAGCGGCCTTCGCCCTCGTACACGGTGACGTTCTTGTTGTCCTCGTGCTGGACGCGGTACTCGCGGCCGCCGGCGGCGATCGGGTCGATCCGGCCGAAGATCCGGTCGCGCACGTCGCGCCAGCGGACCCCGGTCAGCTCCTCGTCGACGCCGAACTTCGAGGACGTCGCGGGGGTGGCCGCGACGTTGGCGGCGTGCACGAACATCTTCGTCGGGATGCAGCCCACGTTCAGGCAGGTCCCGCCGAACGTGCCCTTCTCCACGATCGCCGTGTTCCAGTCCGCGAAACGCGGGTCGAGGATCGAGTTACCCGATCCGGTACCGACGATCACCAGGTCGTAGTGGGGCACGCTGTCTTCCTTTGCGGCGGGGAGCGGGGTGGTTCCGACTCTAGCCAACCTGTCACGGCGGCCGGTTGTTCCCGGTCAGTGCCCGTTGGCGCTGAAGTGCATCCGGTCCTTCGGCGTGGTCCAGGTGCCGCCCCAGGTCCAGCCGATCGCGGCGAAGGCGGCCACGGCCGGGTCGCCGGCGGTGATCATCCCCGGCCGCCGGTCTTCGCGGTCGAGGTACGCCGACGCGAGCTCGGGCAGCACGAGGTCGCCCTTGGTGTACGGGTTGCAGAAGGGGTCGACGTCGATCGCGAGCCCGTAGGCGTGCGCGGACCAGTTCGTCTGGCCGCGGGCCGGACGGCAGACGAAGGCGCTGGTGTTGTTCCCGTCACCCGTCGGGGGAGCGGTGAGTTCGGCGGGAGCGGTCACGCGCATTTCCTCGATCGGGAACTTCGCGGCGAACAACTGCCCGAATACGGTGACGACGGCGTTCGCCACCGACGCGTTCACGAGCATTTCCCCGGTATGCGCGCGGCCGTCGAAACCCCAGAACGAGAGCGTGAGATAACGCAGTTCGCCCGCGGAGACGGGGCAGCCCGCCTGCCAGGTGCTGCGGGCGAGCACGTCGGCGGGAACGGGATTCACCGTGCCCGCGAACCGGTTTCCGGCGGGCGGCGGAAGCAGGTCGGCGGTCGGCAGGGAACGGTTCGCCAGCACGGGCGGAGTGGGGAGGATCTGCCCGAAACCGTCACCGCGCAAGGGAAGCGGCTTCGCGCCGACCTGCCAGACGGGGGTGGGTGGCGGGGCCGAGGTCGTCGGAGTCGTTGCCGCCGAAGAGGTTTGTGCCGGGCCGCCGGTGACGGCCGGGCTCGAACACGAGAAGAGCAGAAGGGCCGTAGCCGCCAGAATCGTCGCCGTAGCCCGCACGAGGTCCAGGGTGACAGATGCGTTCGGTGAGCACAGGTCCACCCGTTTCAGTGACACCACATCGGGCTTTCTCCGATTAGGGTATTCGCGATCGCTCGTGTACGCGCTGGAGTCGAATGACTTCCCAGGGTCTGACCGTACGTACGCCCCGGTGAAGGGACAGAACATGCCCAAGAAGTCACGTCGCACGCTGCTGCTCGCGGTCGGAGCGGTACTCGCGACGGCCGTGATGGTGCCGGTCGCGGTCAACAGCGCGTCGGCGGACGACAGCTCGGTCAGCGGGCCGGAGCAGGCGGCCCAGCCGAGGATCGTGGGCGGCGGCAAGGCTTCGGTCTCGCAGTATCCGTACGCGGTCTACCTGGCCGATCGCGGCGGCAACCAGTACTGCGGCGCGGTGATCGTCAGCTCCACGACGGTCGCGACGGCGGCGCACTGCGCGGTCGCGGTCAAACGCGCCGATGTCCGCGTGGTGGCGGGGCGGGACAACAAGCGCTCCCGGGACGGCGTGGAACTGCGTGTTTCGCGGATCTGGGTCAGCCCCGACTACAGCGGCGATCCCGGCAAGGGTGACGACATCGCGGTGATGACAGTCAGCGGCCAGTTGCCGTACCGGCCCGCGAAGGTCGCCGACACCAGCGACGCCGACCTGTACAGCGAAGGCACGAAGGCGACCGTCCTCGGCTGGGGCCGGGTCGCCGACGGCGGCGCGCGCTCGGACTACCTGCGCAGCGCGGTCGTCCCGGTGGTCAGCGACAAGACCTGCCGCACCGCGTACTCGGGCTACGACCCGAGCGACATGGTGTGCGCCGGCTACCCCGAAGGCGGCATCGACGCCTGCCAGGGCGATTCGGGCGGACCGCTCATGGTGGGCGACACGCTGATCGGGATCGTGTCGTTCGGCGAAGGCTGCGCGAAGGCGGGCAAACCTGGCGTTTACACCCGTGTCTCCCACTTCGCGGACGAGATCTCCCAGCAGAAGAACCGGGGTCTGATCGGCTGATCGATGCCTTCTTCACGTCCGATGTGCTAACAAGTGGGCGTGAGCACCGACACCCCGATCATCGAGACCTCGTCGTTCCCGCTGTCCGTCGCCGGTGACGAGATCACCGCCGCGCAGTTGCACGGCATCCTCCGCCTGCGCGTGGACGTGTTCGTCGTCGAGCAGGACTGCGCCTATCACGAGATCGACGGGCGTGACCTCCTGCCCGGCACGCGGCACCTCTGGATCGGGGGTTCCGTGGCCGTCGACTCGTACCTGCGGGTGCTGCAGGACGCCGGCGGCACCTTCCGCATCGGCAGGGTCTGCACGGCCGTCCGCTCACGCGGCAAAGGCCTGGCGGGACGGCTGATGGAGACCGCGCTCGCGGGGATCGGGGACGCGCCGTGCGTCCTCGACGCGCAGACGTACGCGACGGATTTCTACGCCAAGTACGGCTTCGTGGTCGAAGGCGAAGAGTTCATGGAAGACGGGATCCCGCACCTCACGATGTGGCGCCGGGAGGCGCCGCGGCCGTGATCACGGCGACCGCGCGGTCCACGTCGGCCTCGGTGAGGTCGGCCCGCGCGGTCAGGCGAAGGCGGGAGATGCCGTCGGGCACGGACGGCGGACGGAAGCAGCCGACCCGCACGCCCTGATCCGCGCACGCGGCCGCCCACGACACGGCCGATTCGGGCGAAGGCGCCTGCACCGAGATCACCGCGGCGTCCGGGAGGCTGACCCGGAATCCCGCCGATTTCAGCTGCATCGCGAGGTTTCCGGCGGCTTCGGTCACCTTGGCCGCCAGCTCGGGCTCGGCCTTCAACGCGCTGAGGGCGGCCAGCGCGGCGGCGGCACTGGCGGGAGCGAGGCCGGTGTCGAAGATGAAACTGCGCGCGGTGTCCACGAGATGCTTGATCACCCGACGCGGTCCGAGTACCGCTCCGCCTTGTGCGCCAAGGGATTTCGACAGCGTGATCGTGGTGACGACATCCGGTGCGCCGGAGAGCCCCGCCGCGTGGACGGCGCCGCGGCCGCCCTCGCCGAGGACACCGAAGCCGTGCGCGTCGTCGACGAGCAGTGAAGCGCCGTGCTCGCGGCAAACACCGGCGAGCTGCTCCAGCGGGGCGATGTCGCCGTCGACGGAGAACACGGAATCGGTGACGACGAGCGCGCGCGGCTTGCGGCGGGTCGCGAGCGCGTGCTTGAAGGCGCTCGGGTCGCTGTGGGCGACTGCGGCGATGTCCGAGCGGGACAGGCGGCAGCCCTCGATCAGCGAGGCGTGGATGTACTTGTCCGTGACGATCGCGGAATCCGCGCCGGACAGCGCGGTGACCGCGCCGAGGTTCGCGGTGAAGCCGGACGAGAAGACCAGCGCGGCCTGTGTGCCGCAGAAGCGGGCGAGCTCGTGCTCGAGTTCGGCGTGGACCTCGGTGGTGCCGGAGACGAGCCGGGAGCCGGTGGCCCCGGCGCCCCAGCGCAACGCGGCCGCGGCGGCGGCACCGGCGACGCGCTTGTCCCTGGCGAGCCCGAGATAGTCGTTACCCGCGAGATCCAGCTCCGGTTCCTGCGCCTGCCGGATGCGCAGCTTGCGCACCAGCCCGGCCTCGGCCCGCTTCTCCGCCTCCACGTCGAGCCAGTCGAAGACCTGGTCGGGCGGGAGGTTCTGGGAAGCGGGGCCGGAAGAAGTCACGTCCCGCAG
This sequence comes from Amycolatopsis sp. TNS106, assembly GCF_019330265.1. Lineage (NCBI taxonomy): Bacteria > Bacillati > Actinomycetota > Actinomycetes > Pseudonocardiales > Pseudonocardiaceae > Amycolatopsis > Amycolatopsis sp. TNS106. The sequence continues at coordinate 8,636,385 of NZ_CP024972.1, forward strand.
TCTCCCATCCGCCGTTCGGCGCCGGGCGTGGTGGTCCCCACAGCGAACGCAAGGAACGGTCCGTTCCTTGCGAAATTCGCAAGGAACGGACCGTTCATGGGCCTAGCCGCCGGGTGAACCGGCTTCAGTCACTTCAGCTGTCGTAGCTGCGACGCGGGCGGCCGTTGCCCGGACGCTGCGGACGGCCGCTGCCGCCACCGGACTCGCCGCGACGCGGGCGGCCGCGGAAGCCGCCGGGACGGCCGCCTTCGCGGTGACCGTGACCCTCGCGCGAACCCTGGTAACCGCCGCGGTCGCCGCCACCGTAGCCACGGCCACCGCCGCGACGCGGGGACTCACGACGACGCTCGACGACCGGCTCGCCGCTGGGCTGCTGCGCACCGGTGATCCGGGCGAGCTCGGCGTCGCCCGGGCGGACCGTGGTCTGCTCGGCGCGGACACCGGCGCGGTCGGTCATCCGGCGCACCATGCGGCGCTGGTCGTGGGTGACCAGCGTGACCACGACACCGGACGCCCCGGCGCGCGCGGTACGACCGGCACGGTGCAGGTAGTCCTTGTGGTCGGCGGCCGGGTCGACGTGCAGCACCAGCGAGATGTCGTCGACGTGGATACCGCGCGCGGCGACGTCCGTGGCGACGAGGACGGGCGCGTAGCCCTCCTTGAAGTCCGAGAGGACGCGGTTGCGCTGGCCCTGGGTCTTGCCGCCGTGCAGAGCGGCCGCGTGGACGCCCTTCTCGCGCAGGCGCTCGGTGAGGCGGTCCACGTGGTGCTTGGTGCGGACGAACATGATCGTGCGACCCTCGCGGGCGCCGATCTCGGTGATGATGTCCTGCTTGTCCTGGTGCGACACCTGGAACACGTGGTGGTCCATGGTGGTGACGCTCGCGGTCGACGGGGCGACCGAGTGCGTGACCGGGTCGGTCAGGTACGCGCGGACCAGCCTGTCGACGTCACCGTCGAGGGTGGCCGAGAACAGGAGGCGCTGGCCGCGGGCCGGGGTCAGGTCGAGGATCTCGCGGACCTGCGGCATGAAGCCCATGTCGGCCATCTGGTCGGCCTCGTCGAGCGCGACGAAGTTGATGTCCGACAGCGACGCGGTGCCCTGGCGGACGTGGTCCGACAGCCGGCCGGGGGTGGCGATCAGCAGGTCGACGCCGCGGGAAAGCGCGTCGGCCTGGCGGGTGAAGGCCATGCCGCCGACGGCGGTGCGGCACCACAGGCCGAGCGACTTGGCCAGCGGGGTCAGCGAGTCGGCGACCTGCATGGCCAGCTCGCGGGTCGGGACCAGGATCAGCGCACGCGGGTGCTTCGGCCGGGCGCGGCCGCCGTTGAGCCGGGTCAGCATCGCGAGGCCGAAGGCCAGGGTCTTGCCGGAACCGGTCTGGGCGCGGCCGAGCACGTCGCGGCCGGCGAGCGCGTCGGGGATGGTCGCCGACTGGATCGGGAAGGGGGTGGTGATACCGGCGTCGGCCAGTGCCCGCAGCAGCGGCTCGGGAAGCCCGAGCTCCGCCCAGGTGGTGGCCTTGACACTCTCGACGGCGTCGTTGTGCAGCATCGCGTCACCCGCGGGGCGGGTGCGCGGCTTGCTGCGGTGCTGACGCGCCGACGGTGAGACGTGGCCGGAGTTGAACGTGACTGTCACAAATGCCTCTCGGACGTGGCACGTCACAAGGAGGCCCGGGGCTGCCCGCACGCAGGCAAGGCAAGATGGTGTGCACAGATGGGCGTTCACAGGGACGAACCCGGCACACCGCGTCTGCGTGACACCGCGCGCCAATTGGTTGATACGGATACCGCGAGCCATTCGGTTGGCTTTGGAGGCGACGGACACCACTCATCCACGCCGCCGATTGCGGTCTGTCACTACTGTACCGGACCGTTATCCGGCCGCCCAACCCGAGGGACCGATTGTGGGCAGGGTCTCCACGAAGGGTCGTTCCCGGCACCGCAGGCCGGGAACGACCCTTCATGACACTGTGGACGGTCACCGAAGACCGGCGATCTCCTTCAGCTCCTCGATCAGCTCCGGAACCGCCGTGAGCCGCTCCGGCAGCCCCCGCGAGTGGAACCACGTCGCGATGTTCCGCACGTCCCGCGCGAGGAACTCCAGCCCGCCCGGATTGGCCACGATGTCGACCACCTGCGGCAGATCGATCACCATGATCCGATCACGGTGGACGAGCAGGTTGTACGCCGAGAGGTCGCCGTGCGCGAGCCCCTGCGACGCCAGCAGTTCCAGCATCGCCGAGGTCTGGAACCACAGTTCCCGCAACTGTTCGGGCTCCGGGCGGACCTGTGCCAGGCGTGGCGCGGCCGTCTCGCCGTCGCCGAGGAATTCCAGCAGCAACTCGGTGCCGTCGCGCTGCACCGGGTACGGCACGGGCGCGCCGACCGCCCAAAGCCTGCTCAGTGCGCCGAATTCGGCCACGGCCCACTGTTCCGCGATGAGGTTGCGGCCGAAGCTGCTGCGCGACTCCATGGCCCGCATCTCCCGCGACCGCCGCATCCGCCTGCCTTCGAGATAGCCGGCGTCGCGATGGAACAACCGGTGCTCGCCGCTGCGATACCGCTTGGCGGCGAGCACGACGCCCTCGGTGCCGGGCAGGTTGCGCCGGACGAGGTGGACGTCCGCCTCCTTGCCGGTCTTGAGGACGCCGAGTTCGGTGTCCACCGCCGCGAGTTCGGTGATCACCCAGTCCGGGCGTGGCAGCGGCCCTTGCTCCGCTTCTCCCCACGTGCTCCAGCGGTCGGCGCCGTCGGGGATGGCGGTCTCGGTGTAGGCGTCCTCACGCAGCCGGGCGAGCCGGACGCGTTCGGCTTCGGTGAGCCGCCCGCCGCGGGTGGGTTCGGGCTCGTCGTCGAAACGGGCACGACGGGTGCGGCGAGGACGGTGTTCGTAGGACTCTTCGAGATCGTGCTTGCGCACTGGTGGGTTCTCCTAGATCAGGGATGCCCCACCGGGCGAGCGTCGTGGCTCAGCCGCGAGGGGCGAGTGGATGGGGGCGGCCAAGGCCCCGGACAGTCATCAGCACGAGGCACCTCCCTGTCGCATCCACCGGCTCCCTGCCGGATCGCGCACGATCATTCCCGACCCTTCCGGACGACCGCAACCGATTTAATTCCGGCGCGTGAAGGCCCCCTTCCCTCGGCTCAGCCGAGGGAAGGGGGCCTTCACGCGCGGCCGTTGTGACCTGCGGAGCCGAGCTAGGCCGACCGCAGCCCCGCCAGCTCGCTCCGCGACCGCACCTTCAGCTTCCGCAGGACACTCGCGACGTGCTGTTCCACCGTGCGCCGGGACAGGAACAGCACCTCGGCGATCTCCCGGTTGGTGTGCCCGGCGGCCAGCAGACGGGCGACGTCGCGCTCGCGGGGGGACAGCTCGTCGCCGTACCCGCGGCGGCCACGTCGCGACGGGGCGACCGCGCCGGTGGACCGGAAGGCGTGGCGGCAACGCGCGGCGTCGCGGGTGGCGCCGAGGTGGTCGAAGGTCTCCGCGAGCGCCGCGAAGGTCTCGGCGACGTCCTCGTCGCGGGCCAGACGGCAGCGCGTGGCCCGTTCGGCGATCAGCGCCGCGTGATACGGCGCGGGAAGGGCTTCGAACCGGGTCCTTGCCTCCTCGAAGGCCTCGATCGCCTCCGTGTGCTCGCCACAGGACGCCGCGACGAGCCCGCGGTTCGCGGCCAGCGCCGCCCGGGTCGACGGCGCGTCGAGGTCGCCGATCTCCCGTTCGAACTCGTCGGTCAGCGCTTGCGCTTCGGCGTCCCGTCCGGTGGCGCAGTACGCGTCCACGGCGGCCATCAGCAGATCGGCACCCCAGGCCCAGACACCCTTGGCGCGCAAGAGTTCCAAACCCTTTTCGGCCTGCGCGACGGCGGCCTCGCCGAGGTCCTGCGCGAGCAGCATGCCCGCCATCCCGGCGTGCGCGGCGATCGCGACCGGGGTGAACGCGTTCTCCGGCTGGTCCGCCGCGGTGCCGGCGAACCGGGCGGCGGCCTCGTCCCATTCGCCGCGGGCGGCGGCGAGCAGCCCGAGGACCAGGCACAGCTCGCTGGTCACGGGCAGGAGGTCCCGGTACTCGTCGATCAGCGCGCAGGCCCGTTCGGCGAGCCCGTCCCAGTTCCCGGTGAGCCAGTCGGTGTGGACGGCCGTCGCGCGGGCGGTGCTGACGACGTACGGCGCCCCGCAGTCGGCGGCCAGCTGCATTCCGCTGTGCAACAGGCTTCTGGCCCGCCGATGGTGGCCCGTCCAGGCGCAGGCGTCGGCGCTGTTGCAGTGCAGCCGCGCCAGATGCCGCTGTTCGTCGGCGGAACCGACGCTGGTGGGCGCCCGGTCCAGCATGTCCCAGCCGCGCGCGTCCCCGATGTGCAGCCGCGACGCCACGTTGTTGGCCAGCAGGATGATCTGCAGCCGCCGGTCGGTCGCCTGCTCGATGAGCCCGTCCACCCGGTCCATCCAGCGCCGGTGCTCCCGCAGCGGGGTCGCGCCGACCCACGGCTGCGCGAGCACGCCCATCCCGCGTCCGGCCAGGTCCGGCCGGTCGGCGAGGTCGTTGACGGCGATCTCGATCTCGGTCCTCGCGGCCTCCAGGCCGCCCGCCTGGCGCACCAGCAGGAGCCCGAGCCCCAGCCGGACCTCGCCGCTCAGGCGTCCGGACAGCCTGCCGTCGGTGAGCAGCCGCTCCAGCGCCGGGACGACCTCGGTCTGCGCGAGGCCGTTGCACGCCACCGAACTGAACTTGACCGCCAGTCTGTCCACATCGGACGGTTGGAGGCCGGGTTCGTCGAGGAGGGTGCGGAGCAGATCCGTCGCGGTCGCGAGATCACCGACCGCCGACGCCTGATCCGCGGCCGCTTCGCCGTACTTCAGGGCACCGGCCCGGTCACCCGCCTTGCGGCAGTGCTCGGCCAGCCGCACGAGGGATTGCGGGAGGCGGTCGCGCAGCAGCCGCGCGGCCCGCCGGTGCAGTTCCTGGCGATCCGGGCCGGGGATGGTGCGGTACGCGGCCTGCTGGGCGAACGCGTGCCGGAAGCCGTACGTGCCCTCACCGGTCTCCACCAGGACGTTGCGTTCCAGCGCGAGGACGAGCGCGCGGCGGGCGCGTTCGGGGGTGAGCGCGGCCGCCGCGGCCAGCAGGTCCGAAGTGGACGGCGTGGCGAGGACCGCGGCGGCCTCGGCGATCCGCCGGGCGGCCGGCGGCAGCGCGACGAGGTGTTCGACCGTGGCTTCCCGCAGCAGCGCCGGGACTTCGACCGTGTCGAGCAGGTGCCGCGCGGTCGCGCCGTCGGCGTGCACCGCGCCCTCGACGCCGCCGATCGCGCGCACGATCTCCTCGACCACGAACGGGATCCCCGCGGTCCGCTCGTGCAACCGTGCGGCGAATTCGGCGGACACGTTCGCTTCGCCGAGCAGTGCCGAAACCAGCGCTTGGACGCCATCGCGGTCCAAGGGCCGGAGGGTGACGAGCGCGTGCGCGGTGCCGGGCGCCGGGCGGTAGGCGCTGCCGAGCGGGATGCCGCCGGGCGTCTCTTCGCGCCGATAGGTGAGCAGGAGGGTCAAGCCCGTGGGCGGATCGGTCATCAGGAACCGCAGCAGGCGGCGGGATCCGTCGTCCGCCCAATGGAGGTCTTCGATGAGGAGGACGTGCGGGCCCAGCGAACCGAGCAGCTCCCGGACGGCGCGGAAGAGCCGGTGCCGTTCGGCCCTCGGATCGCCGAGCCGGGGCGGCGGCTCCGGGAGGAAGGCCGCGAGTTCCGGCAGATAGGGCGCGAGGACACCGGTCACGGGGTTGAGGTCACGTGCCGGCCGGACGTCCTTCAGCGCGTCGAAGACCACGCCGTACGGGAAGGGCTCGCGCAGCGGCTGGCAGGTTCCGGTGAGGACCGGCCGCCCGCCCAGTTCGGGGCAGGCCAGCAGTTCGGCGGCGAGCCGGGTCTTGCCCACCCCCGCCTCGCCTTCGAGCATGAGCACCGACGGCGAGCGCATCGCGCCGTCGAGGAGTTCGCGTAGTTCCGCCTCACGGCCGACGAGCACGGGCGCGCTCGTCCTGCGTCGGCAGCCACCGATCACCATTGCCGGGTCACCCCCGCTTCACGAACCACACCGTTCGAGTGAACGCAGCTTAAGCGCCTGCTCAGTGATCACGGAACCCGCCCGGACCGTCACGGAACTTTCGTAGGGACGGGGAGTTCCCCTATTAGATACGTAGTCCTACGGAGTGTTGCCTCGCTTGTTCGCGCAGGTCCCGCCACCCGAAAGTGATTCATGCGTGACTGCACGTCACGGCGCCGGCCCGGATCCCCGCCGACGCGAACCACCTGTTCGAGTGAACGGAGCTCAGGAGATGCGTGGAGAACTTCGACGTCACCGGATCGCGGGTGCGGTGCTCGCCGGTGCCTGTGCGGCGGCCACCGTGGCCTTCGCCGGACCGGCCACGGCCGCCGAGGGGCAGATCCGCGGCGCCGGTGTGCCGGGAGCCGTCACGGACGGGTACATCGTCTCGCTCAAGAGCGGCGACGCCGGACTCGCGGCCAAGTACGGCGGCCAGGTGAAGGCGACCTACACCGCCGCGCTCAACGGCTTCTCGGTGAAGATGACCGAGGCGCAGGCGAAACGCCTCGCCGCCGACCCGAACGTCGACTTCGTCCAGCAGGACGCGGTCGCCCACATGACCGGCACCCAGACCAACCCGACCTGGGGCCTGGACCGGATCGACCAGAAGAACCTGCCCCTGGACAAGAAGTACACCTACCCGAACACCGGATCCGGGGCGACGGTCTACGTCCTCGACACCGGTGTCGACTACCGCCAGGCCGAATTCGGCGGCCGGGCGACCAGCGGGTACGACTTCATCGACAACGACAGCGACGCCCGCGACTGCCAGGGGCACGGCACGCACGTCGCCGGTACCGTCGGCAGCGCCACCTACGGTGTCGCCAAGGGTGCCAAGATCGTGTCGGTCCGCGTGCTGAACTGCCAGGGCAGCGGCCAGTACTCGCAGATCATCAGCGGGATCGACTGGGTCGTGAAGAACGCCAAGGGACCGTCGGTGCTCACCATGAGCCTCGGTGGCCCGGCCGACTCCGGGGTCGACGCCGCCGTGCGCCGCGCCGTGTCCGCGGGTATCACGAACACGGTGGCCTCCGGCAATTCCAACACGGACGCCTGCTCCACCAGCCCGGCCCGGGTTCGTGAAGCCATCACCGTCAACGCCACCCAGAGCGACGACCGCCGCTCGACGTTCTCGAACTACGGCAGCTGCACCGACATCTTCGCGCCGGGAACCAGCATCACCTCCCTGCGCAACGGTGGCGGCACCCAGCAGATGAGCGGTACCTCGATGGCGACGCCGCATGTCGCCGGCGCGGCCGCGATCTACCTGACCTCGAACCCGTCGGCCACCCCCGCCGCCGTCGCCTCCGGTCTCGCCAACGCCGCCACCAGCGGTGTCGTCACGAGCCCGGGCACCGGTTCGACCAACAAGCTGCTGAACGTGGCGGGTCTCTGATGCGGCGCGGCGTGCGGGCCGGTGTGGTGGCCGTCGCAGCCACCGCGCTGGCCGCGCTCGCCGCGGGCAACGCCCTCGCCGCGGAGGCGGAAGGCGTTGTCGTGCAGGCGAAGCAGCACTACGGCGATCAGTACATCGTGGAGCTTCACGATGTGAGCACGCTGGCGGTCGAGCAGTCCTCGGCCGCGCTGACCGGTCGCTACGGCGGCGAGGTCCGGTCGGCGTACAAGAACGTGTTGCGCGGGTTCTCGGTCAAGGGCATGTCCGAGCGGCAGGCTCGGCGGCTCGCGGCCGACCCGGCGGTCAAGGCGGTCTACCAGGACGGCACCGCGCGTGCCGTCGGCACGCAGACCAACCCCACCTGGGGACTCGACCGGGTCGACCAGAAGAACCTGCCGCTGGACAAGAGCTTCACGTACCCGAACACGGGTGAGGGCGTCACCGCGTACGACCTCGACACCGGGATCAACCCGGAGAACCCGGAGTACGAGGGACGCGCGTCCGTCGGCAAGGACTTCTTCGGCGGCAACGGGAAGGACTGCAACGGGCACGGCAGCCACACCGCGGGCACCATCGGCAGCAAGACCTACGGCGTGGCGAAGAAGGTCAAGCTCGTCGGGCTGAAGGTGCTGGGCAACGACTGTTCGGGCAACGGGCCGGACTCCGGCATCATCGACGCGGCCGAATGGATCACCGCGAACGGCACCAAACCGGCGGTGGCGAACCTGAGCCTCCGGATGGATCAGGCCGGGGTCGGCGACGACGTCATCAAGAAGTCCATCGCGGCGGGCTTCGTCTACGTGGTGGCGGCGGGCAACGAGAACCAGAACGCCTGCAACGTCAGCCCCGCCAGGGTTCCCGAGGCGATCACGGTCGGCGCCTCGGACCAGAGCGACAACAAATCCTCGTTCTCCAACCACAGTTCGTGCGTGGACATCTTCGCCCCTGGCAGCAACATCACGTCGCTGTCCACGTCCAACGGTGGTTCGGCGAACATGAGCGGGACGTCGATGGCCACGCCGCACGTGGCCGGGGCGGCGGCGCTGTACCTCGCCGCGAACTCCGGTGCCACCGCGCAGCAGACGCGGGACGCGCTGGTGAACAACGCCTCCGACGGCGTGCTCAAGGGACTGCCGTCCGGCACGGTCAACAAACTGCTGAACGTGTCGTTCATCGGCGGCGGTGGCCCCACGCCGACGTGCGGGGTCAAGTCCAGCACGACACCGGTGTCCATTCCGGACGCGGGTGACGCGGTGACCAGTTCGGTGACGCAGGAAGGCTGTGACGGGAAGGCGTCGGCGACGCTGCCGGTCAAGGTCGACATCGCGCACACCTACACCGGTGACCTGGCGATAGACCTGATCGGGCCGAGCGGTGCGGTGTTCGGCCTCAAGCAGGCGGGAGGGATCGGCGAGGCGACCGGCGTGCACACGTCGTACACGGTGAACGCCTCGTCCGAACCGGCGAACGGGACCTGGAAACTGCGGGTCCGTGACGTCTACCGGTTCGACACCGGGACGATCGAAGGCTTCTCCATCACCTTCTGAGTCCTTGCGAACGGCGGTGCGCCGCGGTCACGATGACCGCGGCGCACTGTCGTTTTCGCTGGGAGGCTTTGCATGGAGTCCTTTGACGCCGTGATCGTCGGTGGCGGGCACAACGGCCTGGTGGCGGCGGCCTACCTGGCCGGGGCCGGCCGCTCGGTACTGGTGCTGGAACGGCGCGACGAGGTCGGCGGGGCGGCGGTCTCCTTCCGCGCCTTTCCCGGCGTCGACGTCCGGCTGTCACGGTACTCGTACCTGGTGAGCCTGCTGCCGCGCAAGATCATCGCGGACCTCGGGCTCGGGCTGGACCTCCGGCGGCGGCGGATGTCTTCGTACACGCCCGTCGGCGACGGCGGTCTCCTTGTCGACACGGGCGACGACGGCCGTACCTCGGCGTCGTTCTCCGCCCTCACCGGGTCCATAAAGGACTTCGAGGCGTGGCGGCGCTTCTACGCGATGACGGCTCGGGTCGCGGAACGGACGTTCCCCACCCTGACCGAACCGCTGGTGTCCAGGGAGGAACTGCGCTCGGGTATCGAGCCGGAGGCGTGGGACGCGCTGTTCGAACGGCCGATCTCGGAAACGCTCACCGGGATGTTCGGCGACGACGTCGTCCGCGGTGTCGTCCTGACCGACGCCCTGATCGGCACTTTCGCCGGAGCCGGCGATTTCCGGCAGAACCTGTGCCTGCTCTACCACGTGATCGGCAACGAGACCGGCGACTGGGACGTGCCGGTGGGCGGGATGGGCGCGGTGACCGGGGCGCTCGCGTCGGCCGCGTATTCCGCCGGGGCACGGCTGACGACCGGCGCCGAAGTGCTGTCGATCGACCCCGGTGGCTCGGTGCGTTACCGGCTCGGCGACGACGAGTTCGTGGTGCGTGGCGGTCACGTGCTGTCGAACGTCGCGCCGCGGACGCTCGCGCGGTTGCTGGGGGAGGAGCCGCCGGAGGCGCCGGAAGGCGCGCAGCTCAAGGTGAACATGGTGCTGTCACGGTTGCCGCGGCTGCGTGATTCGAGCGTCGATCCGCGGGAGGCGTTCGGCGGGACGTTCCATGTCAACGAGGGCTACGAGCAGTTGGCGACGGCCTACGCCGAGGCCGTGGCGGGCCGGATTCCATCGCTGCCGCCGTGCGAGATCTACTGCCATTCGCTGTCCGACCCGTCGATCCTCGGCCCGGCCGAACAGGCCGCCGGGGTGCAGACGCTGACGCTGTTCGGCCTGCACATGCCCGCGCGGCTGTTCGAGGGGCGCAACGACGCGGCGCGTGACGAGGCCCTGCGAGCAACTCTGTCCTCTTTGGACAGTGTGCTCGCCGAGCCGATCGAGGACTGCGTGCTGCGTTCGCCGGACGGCGGATTGTGCGTTGAGGCGAAGACGCCGCTGGATCTCGAAGCCGAACTGGGGCTGCCCGCGGGACACATCTTCCATCGAGATCTTTCGTGGCCCTATGCCGCGGACGCCGCTCAGGTGGGTCGCTGGGGTGTCGAGACCGCGCACGAGCGGGTGCTGCTCTGCGGCGCCGGAGCCGTGCGGGGCGGCGGGGTCTCGGGCATCCCCGGCCACAACGCCGCGATGGCGGTGCTTTCCAGCGCGTGAAGGCCCCCTTCCCTCGGCTCAGCCGAGGGAAGGGGGCCTTCACGCACTTGGCTGCTTACTGGACGGTCAGGGTGTACGTGGCGGTGGCGGTCTTACCCGCCGAGTCCGTCGCGGTGACGGTCACCGGGTACGTGCCCCGCTGGAACGGTGCGACCACCTGCATGGTCGAACTGCCACCGCTCGAGATCGTCTTCGGGTTGAAGAACGGTGCGAACGGCAGTCCCTGCCCGGACGCCGACAACGTGATCGTGCCCGTGCCACCGGTGGCGGAAACCGTGACGTTGCTGAAGAAACCGGGCTGCGAGGTTCCGCTGGTGGGGCTCAGGCCCACCTTGAGCTCACCCGGTTGCGGCGTGCCGTCGCCGACGGTCAGCGTCAGGTTCGTGGTCGCGGTGTCCGTGGTGCCCTTGCCCGAGATCGTGACGGCGTAGTCCTTTTGGGCCGTCCCGGCGGGCACCTCGATGCTCACCTTCGCCGACTCGCCCGAGTTGATGGTCGCGGGCTGGAACGTGGCCGTCGCGCCCTCGGGAAGTCCCGAAGCGCTGAGATCGACCTTCTCCGCACCGTTCTTGCCCGGCTTGCTGGTCACCGTGGCCGAAACGTACTTGCCCGGCTCGACCTTGAGGGCCGACGGCGTCACCCCGAGCGAGAACGTCTCCGGGTTCTGCGGCTCGCCGATCTGCTGCTTGACCCAGTCGCCCATTTCGTTGTTGAGCCTGCCGTACACGCTGTACCACTTGAAATCGCTGCGGCTCCAGGACGCGACGCCGACGACCTTGCCGTCCACGATCAGCGGCCCGCCGCTGTCGCCGGGCAGGATCGTGACGCGGCCGTCGCTGTAGCCGCTGCAGATCATCGTGGCGTCCTTGAAGCCCGCGCCGACGCCGCTGCAGTTGCTGCCCTGGACGATCGGCAGCGTGAACTTGTGCAGTTCGACGTTGCGGGTGTCGTCGTTGTGGTCCTTCTTGCCGTAGCCGAGGCCCAGCCCGGACTTGCCCGGCTTGTGCAACTCCGTGTCGGCCGAGGTGGCGACCTTCGCGTACTGGCCACCCGGCACCGGGATGTCGGCGTCGGTGGTGACCACCGCGACGTCGTAACCCTGGTCGAAGTTGACGTACTTCGGGTGCTTCTCGTAGCTGATGACGCCGATCCGCGTCCCGCCACCGGCGTTGAGATCGTCCAGCCCGTACAGGAAGGACTTCTCGCCCGCCGCGTCCTTGCAGTGCGCCGCGATCAGGATCTTGCGCGGCGCGACGACCGATCCGGTGCAGGTCTGGCCTTGCGGCCGCGTCCCGCCTTCGCGCAGGCCCGCGATGATGAACGGGTAGTCCCGGACCGAGGCGGGGGTGCCGCCGATGGAGTTCGTGTGCAGTCCACCGGGGACGACCGCTTGATCCGTCGGGGTGACGGCGGGCAGGTTCGCGGCGGCCGCCGGAGCGGGCAGGAGGACCGAGAGGCAGCCGAGGGTGGCGGTGGCGATCCCCAGTAGCCGTTGTCTTCTGTTCACGGTGGTTCCTTTCCAGGTGGCTGGAAATCACTTTCCGCATGTGCACCTGGCGGAACAACCGAGGAAGAAGCCCGTAGGGGTACGGAACTAATGCACCCCGTCGCCGGTGAGCAGCTCGATACTGTGGTCACCGGTGCGCTCGACGTCGAGGCCCGCCTTCGTCAGTACCCGCATCAGTTGCTCCACAGTGGACGGTTCGCTGCGCGACTTCACCAGCTCCGCGGCCAGCCGCCCCTTGTACGCCTTGTTGAAGTGGCTCACCGTGGTCCGGTTGCCCTTCGCGTCCTCGGTCACGACGCGCACGGTCACCGCGTCCGGGCGGAGCTTCGCCAGCGCCGAGTAGGTCCCGGACCGCAGGTCGACGACGAGACCGTCGACGGCTTGGAGCGCCGGTTCGAGGACCGGCTTCCACACGCTGCGGACGGTGCCGAGCGACGGCAGCGTGTTCCCGCCCGAAAGCCGGTACGCGGGGATCGGGTCGGTCGCCGCGACCACCCCGAACAGCGCCGAAGCGACGGCGAGGCGCTTCTCGGCCTTCGCCAGCGTCGCCTTGGTGAAGGACTTCACGTCGAGCGCGTCGTAGAGGACTCCGGTGTAGCGGCGCAGCGCGGGCATCGTGGGCGAGGTCCACAGCTCGGCGTTGCGGGCGACCTCGTCGGCCTGCCGCGGCGTGATGCCGAGCGCGGCGACGCTGGCCGGGACGTCGGCGGCCAGTTCGGTCAGCGCGTCGGCCAGCTTCGCCCGGGCCGGGTTCAGCTCCGGGAACGACAGCGCGTCGAGGTCCAGCGGCGCGCCGGTGCCGCCGGCGGCCTTGGTCTCGGAAGGGGGGAGGAGCACGAGCACCACGGAAGCGTAACTAAATGGAGTGCGTCACCCCGAGGCGCGGGCTTAGCCTCATCCACATGAGCCTGATCTGGCGCCCGCTGACCATGGACGACATGCCGCGACTGGCCGAGACCTTCGCCGAGGCGGAGCGTGTCGAGCCGATCGAGGAGCACTACAGCGCGGAGGACCTCGCCGAAGAGATCGGTTCGCCGACCGTCGACCTGCCGACGGCGTCCACCAGCGCCTGGGACGGCGACACCCTGGTCGCCTACGGTCTGCTCCGGAAACGTGACGCGGCGGATCCGGTGCACATGATGCGGGTCGAGACGCTGGTCCACCCCGCGTACCGCGACGACGCGATCGCCGCGCACCTCACCGGCTGGTTCGAGGAGGCGGGCAAGGAACTCCACGCGAAGTCCCACCCGGACGTACCGCTGGAACTGCACGCCGCGGCCAACACCAAGCAGCGCTGGCTCTCCGAGGTACTCGTGGACGCCGGGTACGAGCACGCCCGGTGGTTCGTCGACATGCGGGCGGACCTCGGCTCGATCCCGCCGGCCAAGCCGCTGCCCGAAGAGTTCCCGCTCGTCACGTACGAACAGAAGTACGAGGCGCTCACGCTGCGGTCCCGTAACGAGACCTTCGCCGACCACTGGGGGAGCACGGAGCAGTCCCCGGAGGCTTGGCGCCATCTGGTGGTCGGCGCGAAGGACTTCCAGCCGGACCTGTCGTACCTGTTGCTGAGCTCGGACAGGGAACGGGTGGTCGCGATGGTGCTGAGCGTGCATTTCGCCTCTGATACGGCCGCCACCGGCGTGAAGGATCTGTACGTCAGCCACGTCGCCACCGACGCGAGCTTTCGCGGGCGCGGGATCGCCGGCGCGCTGCTCGGGTACACGCTCGGCCAGGCGAAGGCCAAGGGTTTCCAGCGGGCTTCGCTCAACGTCGACCAGGACAACACCCATCGTGCCCTCGGCGTCTACGAGCGCGTCGGGTTCAGCGAGTTTCAGCGCTGGGCCGGGTACGTGAAGCCCGTTCCGACCTGACCGGTTGTCACCCGAAAGGGCGGATTTCGGTACAGTCGATCTTCTCGGATGAGATCGCTGGGGGTGGTAGGGCGTTGCCGGTTTCCGCACGCCTCGGCTGGCACGACCTGCCGTCGGCGACGCGTGACGCCGTGGAGCGTGAGCTCGGGTCGGTGGTCCGTCGTTCGTTGTGGCAGACCCCGGAGTTCGACGGCGGTGTCGCCGCGCGGCTCGAACTCGACCGCGGTCATGGCTGGGTCTTCCTGAAGGCGATCCCGGCGGGCAGCCCGCGCGCGGGCGGCTACCGGACGGAGGCCGCCATCGCGCGACGGCTTCCCCTGGAGGCGCCCACGCCGAAGCTGCTGTCCTTTGTGGACGGCGAGTGGCTGGTGCTCGCGTTCGCCGACTTCGACGGCACCAGGCCGAACCTGCGGCCGGGATCGCCGGACCTCTCGGCGGTACTGGCCACCTTCGGCGCGCTCGGGCGCACGCTCACGCCGTGCCCGCTGCCCGACGTCCCGGACGCTCTCGACGATCTCGGCCCGCTCCTGCGCGGCTGGCACGAACTGGCGAAGGAACCGCCGGACGACCTCGACGGCTGGGCCGTCCGCAACCTCGACCGGCTCGTCCAGCTGGAGACCTCCTGGCATCCCTGGTCGGCCGGTGACACGTTGCTGCACAACGACATCCAGCCCGAATACCTGGTGCGGACCGGCCCGGGCCGGGTGCTGGTCACCAACTGGCGTTACCCGGCGCGGGGCGCGGGCTGGCTCGATCTGGTCGCGCTCGTCCCGTACCTGCTCGACGCCGGGCACGAGCCCGCCGACGTCGACCGCCTGCTCCGGCGGCGACCCGTGCTGACCGGTGTCCCGGTCTGGGCGGTCACCGCGTTCGGCGTCGCGCTGGCCGGGCACGCCGAACGAGCGTCCCGGCTACCGGAACCGCCCGCGACGACGGGTGTCCGCGCGGCGCAGCGTCGTCTCGCCGCGGCGATGCGTGACTGGCTCGCTTACCGGACGCACTGGCAGTAGCGCCTCGCTCGGCTCGTGAGCGCCGACGTGTGTCGCGAAAGCCACTTTCGCGACGTCAGGTGTCCCGAAAGTGGCTTTCGCGACATCGGCCTCGACCAGAGCCGCCGCTACTTCACTGCGGCCGGGACCCCGTTGCGAAAGCCACTTTCGCAACCTTCAACGTTGCGAAAGTGGCTTTCGCAACGCCACCGGCGGGGGCGACACCTCGGCGCGGGAGACAGGGCTCGTGAGTGGCCAGGACGGTTCTAACCGTCTTTACCGCTCACGAGGTTCAGCGGCTCCTGACCGGCGGCGTACCGGCGCAACTGCTCGGCGACCAGCCGCTTCGCGCGCGGGTAGAACGACGCCGACCCGCCCGCGATATGCGGCGTGATGATCACTCCCGGCGCGGTCCACAGTGGATGCCCGGCGGGCAGCGGCTCCGGATCGACGACGTCCAGCGCGGCGCGCAGCCGCCCGGAGACGGCCTCGGCCGTGAGCGCGTCGGTATCGATCGCCGAGCCTCGCCCGACATTCACCACCAGGGCACCGTCCGGCAGCGCCGCGAGCTCCGCGGCACCGAACAGACCCATGGTCGCGGGCGTTTCGGGCAGGATCAGGACCACGATGTCGGCGGACGGCAGCAGTTCCGCCAGCTCGCCGACGCCGTGCACACGCTCCGCGGGCCGGGCCGTGCTCGCCACCCTGGTCACGATCGCTTCGGCCGCGACCAGCTGCCGCTCGATGGCCTGGCCGATCGAGCCGTGGCCGACCAGCAGCACCCGGCTGTCGGCCAGCGACCGCGTGTGCTCGCGCTCCCACGACGCCGTCGCCTGCTGCGCGAACCAGCGCGGCAGATCCCGCTGCGACGCGTGGATCAGCGCCAGCGCGTGCTCGGCCACGCTGAGGTCGTGCAGGCCGCGACCGTTGGCGAGCCGCACCCCCGCCGGCACCAGCGGGATCAGCTTCTCCACCCCGGCCGACAACGACTGCACGAGCTTCAGCGACGGAAGCCGCGAGAGCAGCTTCATCGGCTCGGCGCCGGTGTCGTACGGCAGCACGTAGACCTCGACGTCCTCGAGACCCTCGTCCGGCAGCGGCCCCCAGCCGTCGTAGAGCCGTGCGCTCAGGCCCTCGGGCAGCTCGATGTCGGACCAGGGCAGGATGGCTCGCTCCGTCATGCCGCCATTCTGACCATCGCGGCCTGCCTCAGCCCTCGTGGGTGGCCACGCAGAATTCGTTGCCGACGGGATCGGCCAGCACCGTCCAGGCGAAGCCCGGCATCTCGTGCCTGTCCAGCTTCTTCGCGCCCAATCCGATCAGACGCTCCACCTCCTTCTCCATGTCGTCGGTACCGAAGTCCATGTGGACCCGGTTCTTGCCCACTCGCTCCTCGGGCACGCGCTGAAAGGCGAACACCGGCCCGTTCTCCTTCTTGGCGTGCAGGATCAGGAACTCGCCGTCGTGGTCCTGATCCACCTCGACCCCGAGCGCCTTCGTCCAGAACGCCGCGAGCCCGCGCGGATCCGCGCAGTCGATCGTGATCATGCCCAGTTCGATTCCCATGGCGGCACGTTAGCGGTGGCCACCGACAAAACCGGGCGCCCGCGATAACCGGTTGAACCGGCCCGGGGCGGGGTGACTACGCTGCGCAGAACGTCTCAGCACGTAATTCCAGCGAGGAGCCCAGAAGTGATCACCAGGATGTCGTCGTTGTTCCTTCGCACCCTGCGTGAGGATCCGGCGGACGCCGAGGTACCGAGCCACCGGCTCCTGGTACGCGCCGGCTACGTCCGCCGAGTCGCTCCGGGCGGCTACTCCTGGCTGCCGCTGGGCCTGCGGGTGCTGCGCCGTATCGAGAACGTCGTCCGCGAAGAGATGAACGCCATCGGCGCGCAGGAGATCCAGTTCCCCGCGCTGCTGCCGAAGGAGCCTTACGAGGCCACCGGCCGTTGGACCGAGTACGGCGACGCGTTGTTCCGCCTCAAGGACCGCAAGGGCGCCGACTACCTTCTCGGCCCGACGCACGAAGAGCTCTTCGCGCTCACCGTGAAGGGTGAATACAGCTCGTACAAGGACTACCCGGTCGTCCTGTACCAAATCCAGACGAAGTACCGCGACGAGGCGCGCCCCCGCGCCGGCATCCTGCGCGGCCGCGAGTTCGTCATGAAGGACTCCTACTCCTTCGACCTCGACGACGAAGGCTTGGCCAAGTCGTACGAGCTGCACCGCCAGGCCTACACGAAGCTGTTCGACCGTCTCGGCATCGAGTACGTCGTCGTGAAGGCGACCTCCGGCGCGATGGGCGGCTCGGCCTCCGAGGAGTTCCTCGCCGTCGCCGAGACGGGTGAGGACACCTACGTCCGCAGCACCGAATCGGGGTACGCGGCCAACGTCGAAGCGGTCACCACGCCCGCTCCCGAGGCCAAGCCGATCGAGGGCCTGCCCGAAGCGAAGGTCCACCACACGCCGGACACCCCGACCATCGAGTCGCTGGTCGCGTTCCTGAACAACGCCGGCCTCGGCCGCACCTTCACCGCCGCCGACACGCTCAAGAACGTCCTGGTGAAGACCCGCCAGCCGGGCGCGAAGGAGTGGGAGTTGCTGGCCATCGGCCTCCCCGGCGACCGCGAGGTCGACACGAAGCGTCTCGAAGCGTCGCTCGAGCCCGCCGAGTTCGAACTGCTCGAAGAGGCCGACTTCGCCAAGAACCCCTTCCTCGTCAAGGGCTACATCGGCCCGAAGGCGCTGAAGGACAACGGCGTCCGCTACCTGCTCGACCCGCGCGTCGTCGACGGGACCGCCTGGGTCACTGGCGCCGACGAGCGCGACCACCACGTGGTCGACCTGGTCGCGGGCCGCGACTTCACCGGTGACGGCACCATCGAGGCCGCCGAGGTCCGCGAGGGCGACGCGTCGCCCGACGGCAAGGGCACCCTGGTCGCCGCGCGTGGTATCGAGATCGGGCACATCTTCCAGCTGGGCCGCAAGTACGCGGACGCGTTCGAGCTCGACGCGCTGGGCCCGGACTCCAAGCCCATCCGCATAACCATGGGTTCCTACGGCATCGGCGTCTCGCGGCTGGTCGGCGTGCTCGCCGAGCAGAACCACGACGACCTCGGCATCGTCTGGCCGCGCGAGGTCTCGCCGTTCGACGTGCACGTCGTCATCGCGGGCAAGGACGAGACGGTCGCCGCGGGCGCGGAGAAGCTCGCCGCCGAACTGGACGCCGCCGGCCTCGAGGTCGTCCTCGACGACCGCAAGGCCACCCCCGGCGTGAAGTTCGCGGACGCCGAACTCGTCGGTGTGCCGACGATCCTCGTCGTCGGGCGCGGCCTGGCGAACGGTGTCGTCGAGGTCAAGGACCGCCGCACCGGCGACCGTGAAGAGATCGCCGTCGACGCGGTCGTGGAGCACCTGGTCAAGCTCGTCCGTTCGTAGCGTCGACCGTCGGGAATCCGGCACGTATCTCGGCGGCCCGGCTTCCCGTTGGCCGCGTCGCCGGTCCGCCGGGTACGACCCGGTACGAGGACGGCCCGGCGCCTTGCCGGCCGAAACCCGGACTCACCGAGAAACGCACCGCATTCCCGACGGAGGACGCTGTGTTCGGCAAGAAGCGCCGGGATTCCCCGGGCTACGAGGACAACGCGGCGCTGGACGGGTTCGGGGGCTACCAGCCCTCGGACTCGTCTGGCTACACGCCTGCTCCCGAGACACCGGCTCCAGCCGAACCGGAGCCGCAGAAGCCCGCGAAGCAGCCGATGTCGCGGAGCGGGCGAAGGGCCATGTACGGCTTCTTCGCGACGATCGGTGTCATTGCGGTCGCCGCTCTCTCGAACACCAGCGACCGGTCTTCGGACAGCAGCGCGCCGACCACCCGGGCCCCGGTCGTCTACACGCCTTCGCCTCGGGTTGTCGCGCCGCCGGTGACCGAAGGCTGGCAGTCGGTGGCCGGCAAGGACGGCGTCTACGCCTACGACGTCCCGCCGAACTGGATGCCGAAACCCGGCACGATCCACGGCTGGGAGAAGGGCACCCAGGTCCCGGGCATCACCATGGTCGCCAGTGCGTTCGTCGGCGAGGGCTACTGCCCGCAGGAGAAGCGGAGCAGGCTCGGCGGCGCCGGCGTGGCGAACGTGAAGGTCTCCGATCCCGTCGCCGCGGCGCGGAAGGCGGTCGACGACCTCGCCGTCAGCGCCTACAACCCGGAGAACGGCCCGCTGACCGCCAAGATCACCCCGGAAGCGCCCCAGCCGACCGAGTTCACCCTCGGTACCGGCAAGAAGGTCCCCGCCAGCATCGTCCTCGCGGAGGTCGTCACCCCGCCGGGCCCGTGTGGCGCCCAGCGTGCCCTGGTCGGAGTGATCGCGCCGGAGCTGGGCGACGCCTCGGCGGCCCTGGCCGTCTATTCGGGCCAGGACGCGCCGGGCGGTGCGGATCGGGAGCTGATCCTGAAGATCCTCAAGACCTACCGGGGTGTCCCGGAGGCCGACCGCAAGACCATCACGCCGCCGCCTTCGACAGTGCGCTGAGGCTTCTTGCCCGCTCGCGCGAGCTTCGCCAGCCGCAGCAGGCCGGTGTTCGGCAGGTACGCCCGGCCGAGCGCGATCCCGATCCGCGGCAGATCCGCCTCGTCGCGGAACGCGAGGTACAGCGGCACGTGGCGCGGCTGGAACTTCGCCTTGAACGCGTGCAGCGAACGGAAGCCGTAGAACGGTTCCATCATCGTGCCGAGCGCGTCCAGCACCCGCTCGACGGCGTGCGCGGGTTCGCCGGAGCTCGCCAGCGGGGCGCCGGACAGCGAGACGAACTTCGCGCCTTCCTCGCGGAAGGCCAGGCACGACGACGCGATCAGGAACTCCATCGACGGGCGGAAACCGTCGGCGCGTTTGCGCATGACGTCGAGTGTCCAGCCGCCGATCGCGCCCGCGCCGGTGTGCACCGGCAGCCACGACGTCACGCCGTGGACCACGCCGTCGGCGTCCACCGCGAGACCCACGCGGGTCTCGGGATCCATCGCCTCGTCGACGCCGCCGAGGGTGAAGCCCATTTCCGGCATGCCCTTGTCGCTGATCCACTCCTCGGAGATCGCGCGGACCTGCGAGATCACCGCCCGCGGCTGGTCGGCGAGCCGGACGAGCCGGAACTCGATGCCGTCCTTCTTGGCCCGGTTGAGCGCGGTCCGCACGTCCTGCCAGCGCTTGCCGCGGAACTCGAGGGTCTCCAGTTCGATCAGGGTGTCCTCGGCGACCTGGACCTGCTTCCAGCCGAGTTCTTCGGTCTTGGCGGTGGTTTCGCCGGTGGCGGAGAACAGGCACGGCACGAGACCGGTGTTCTCGCACATCGTGATGAACTCGGCGATCGTCCGGTCGGCGGCACCGTCCGGGGCGATCGGGTCGCCGAGCGCGATGGCGACCCCGGCGTGCCGCCGGTAAGCGAGGTAGGACTTGCCGTCCGCGGCCACGAAGTACGAGTTCTGCGGCCAGGTCGTCATCCACGAAAGGGTGCTTCCGCCGTGGCGGCTGAGCAGCGTGCGGGCCAGCGCGGGGTTGCCCATCCGGCCGAGACGGCGGCACTTCCGCCGCGACGGCACGCGGAAGGCGCCGCGCGAAGAGACCAGCAGGGCGAATTCGACCGTCCAGAGGAGGTTGTCCACGAAGAACAGCGGCGGATCCACCACGCCGGCGTCCTCGCCGAAGATCTCCGCCAGGGTGAGCACCCCGCCGTAGACCATCACCTGCAGGATGACGAACGAGGTCAGGATCATCGCGCACCACCAGGCGACCTGGCTGCCCTTGCGCAGGCCGTTCAGGATCGGCACCACGATCAGGCACAGGACGACGACTTCCCAGGTGGACAGCGAAAGCTCTTCGGACGAACCGAAGGGGCCGTTGCCCGGCACGAAGGACATCACCAGTTCGGCGACCGTCAGGACCAGCAGACCGGCCATCACGTAGAACCGCCACTCGCGCAGGCTGGGCCGCCGTTCGCGCGAGGAGTCCTTGGCGCCGAGGAACTTCCGGCCGAACGGCAGGGCGAGGACGAGGGCGAAGAAGTGCACGAGGTCGGCGAGCGTGCCGACGAAGATGATCGCGACCCCGGCGTAGACGCACAGCCCGGCGCGCAACCGCAGCCGCCACGGCGGACGCAGGGTGGCGCTGGCGACCGCGACCGCGGCGAGCGCGCCGCCGGAGAACCCGACGTCGAGGCTGCCCGCGACCCGCTCCGCCCATTCCCAGCCGGAGTTGCGGCTCAGCGCCAGGAACTGGACCGCCACCAGCACGCTGACGAACTGGCCGCCGATGGTGACGGCCATCGCCCGCCGGGTGCCGAGCCGCCATTCCGCGAACCCGGCGAACAACGCGAAGCTGAGCACCATCGGCAGGTAGTACAGCGGGACGACCGCGAACAGCGGTCCGGTGAACAAGGTCCACCACCGGCCTGATTCGAGCGACGGCAGCCCATACGCGATGTACGGGTACACCGCGCGGTCCTCGGCGGCCGACCAGAGCGCGCCCGTGGCCAAGGCGAGCGCGAGCATGGTCAGCGTGACGAGGCTGGTGAACGGCAGCCGGCGCCTCAGCACCGTGATGATCTTGCGCGTCCGGCCCGGCGCGGCCGTCCCGCTTCCCCCTTTTGGCATGGAACTCAAACTAGGTGCGGGAGGTGCCCGGACACATCCGGCACGGGACCCATTTTTCCCTTAGGGGAGTGCTACTCGCGACGGATGCTCTCACCCATCTTGAGGACGACACCGCTGGCTATCGCGCCGGGGATCTCCTGGTCCGCCAGTACCAGGAGGACGTGGTAGCGGCCTGATCCGGGCAGCGCGCGCAGCGGGAGGGCGATCGCGGTGATCGCGACCGACGGGGCGGGGCACGGCCCGCCCGGGGCGGGGACGACGGTGGTGGTCACGGCGGTGGCGGTCGCCCCGCCGTCCAGCACCGGCACCGGCCCGGTTTCGCCGACCTCCGTTTTCGGGGAACGCCCGTACGCCGCTTCGGCCCAGCGCAGCGTCGTTTCCTCGGCGGCCTGGGCGAGACCGCCGACTTCGCCCTCGTCGATGGTGGTGAATCCCGCCGTCGCGCGGGCCGAGAGATCGGTGCTGGGGCAGAACGCGCGGCGGAACCGCGCGACCCCCTGCAGGGTGACGAGGTCCCCGGCCGGGGTCTCGTAGCCGATGGCGACGTCGGGTTCTTCGAGTTTCCAGTCGGGCGGGACGTCGTAGACGAACGGGTGATCGTCGGACACCACCGGTTGCCAGCCCGCGATCACGGGCCGGATCCGCGTGGCGGGTGCCGGATCGGGCAGGACGAGGTCCTGGGCGGACGGCGGTGGAGCCGCGGTCTTGGCCTGGTAGGTGGCCGTCGCGCCGACGGCGAGGACGGCGGCCAGCCCGAGGATCCCCAGCGCCGGCCTGAGGCGGAGGCGACGGCGGGACGGAACGGCGTCCAAGACGACCGGAAGAGGCCTCGTCTGCTCTGCTTCGGCTTCGAGCGGCTGCCCGGTGAGCGGATCGACGAAGCACGGCCGAGGTTCGTCGCTCCGCCCACCGGGGCCGGTCATTGCTGCGGCCTCAAACTCGCGAGGATCATTTGCGCGTCCGCTTCGGGCAGGGCGTCCGGGGTGCCCTGGTCGAGGACCATCACGAAGCAGATGGTCTGCTCACCGACCTTGAAGGCCGCTGAAGTGACCTTCACGCTCGGAGCCCGGCAACCTTCGCCTTCGCTCGGGGTGAACGAAGCGGAGGAACTGAGCGCCTGGATCGTGCCGCCGGCGATGGGTATCTGCTTGAGTTCGGGCAGCGGCACGTCGGCCTTGCCGGTGGCGGACTGGATCCAGAGCCGGACAGCGCCTCGGGCGGCGTTCTCGACGGGGATCTGGTCCGCGGTGGCGAAGCCGACCAGTCCCCGGTGCGAACCGCTGACGTCGGGGCAGGCGCCGAGCTTGTACCTCATCGCTTCGTGGATCACCATCTTCAAGTCGCGCTCGGTGTTCCCGGTGACATAGCCCGGCGAGGTCTCCCAGCCCGACGGGGGCAGGTCGTACGCGGTTTTGTCCTTCACTGACAGGATCCCCTGCCAGCCGGGCGTCGTCGAGGGCACTTTGTTGTCCTTCGGGGCGCCACTGCTCGAGGACGGCGGCTTCGACGCCGAAGACGACGGCGGCACCGGCGCGGAGGAAGGCGGCGGCCCGGCCTGGGGCTGCGGCTCTTCGCCGTCACGCAGCACGAAGAAAAGCGTGGCACCGACGGCGATGACCAGGACCAGCGCGCCGAGGCCGATCCACAGCCCCTTGTTGCCCTTCTTCGGCGGCTCCGGCGCGAAACCCTGGTACGTCTGCTGCGGGAACTGCTGGTAACCCTGGTACGGCTGCTGGGCGTACTGGGGCGGGTAGCCCTGCTGCGGGGGTTGCTGCTGATAGGGCTGTTGTGGTTGCTGCTCCGGCCAGCCGTTGCCACCGCCTGGGTATGCCATGAAACGAGCTTAGGCGGTGTCCTGCAAGTCCTGTTCGCGGTCTCCGCACCGCCAGGAACCACCTGGATCACGAAGCCCATCGAACAGACTTACCGGACACCGCCTAGTTAACGTCCCCGAGCACGGCCGCACGCACCGCTGCCAGATCGGACAGGTCTCCGAGCACGGTGTGCGCGCCCGCGTCGGCGAGTTCCTCCGCACTGAACTGCCCGGTCGCGACGGCCACCGCGACGGCGCCGTTGTCGAGCGCCGCCCGCACGTCGTCCGGGGTGTCGCCGATGACGACGACCGACGCGGGCGCGAACTCGGTGCCGTGTTTCGCCGAAGCGTGGCCGACGGCGGCGGGCACCAGATCGGGGCGGTGCGCCGAGAGCGAGCCGTAGCCGCCGATCTCGAAGTCCACGTGCTCGTGCAGGTCGAACGCGGTCAGCTTGTGCACGGAGATCTCCGGCAGATTCCCGGTGACCAGTGTCTGGACGATGCCGCCATGGGTCGCGAAGGCGTTCAGCGCGTCCTTCGCGCCCGGGAGCGCCCGGCCGCTCGAAGCCAGCGTCGGGGCGTGGCTTTCGGAGACGGCGATCAGCGCGAGCCAGAGCTTGCGAACGTTCTCCTCGGTGGGCTCGACGCCGTGCGAGGTCAGGATGTCGGCGCTGATGGCGCGTTCGGTGCGGCCGCCGAAATTCGGCATCGCCCGTAGCTCGACGCCGGCGACCTCGGCGAGCGCGGTCGTGTACCAGGCGGCGCCGACGCCGCGCAGGTCCACGAGGGTCTGGTCGATGTCCCACAGCACGAGCCGATGCGGAGTAGTCACGCGGCCGACGGTACCGGTGAGCTAATTCAACGTCTGTTGACTTCTGCGGGCGGGGCGCCTACCTTGGCAGCTAATTCAACAGATGACGAATAAATGGAGGACGGTCATGTCGAACCGTCGCCCCGCCGGGGCCTTCGCCTTACTAGCCGCGCTGGCCGGTGCGCTGGTCGCCGTCGTGCTCGGTTTTCTCACCTTCGGTGCGCAGGCCACCGTCGCGCCCGACGGGCTGCCCGTCGCGGTGGCCGCGCCCCCGGGGCCGCTCCAGACGGCCGCGAAGGGAATCGCGTCCCATGGCGGAGACCAGGTCTCGTGGCGGGTGACCTCACCCGAGGAGGGCCGGAAACTGCTGGAGGACAAGGAGGTCTACGGCGTTCTCGAACTGCCGTCGACGGTCGTGGTGTCCGGCGCGGTGAACCCGTCCGGAACGCAGATCGCGCAACAGGCGCTGACCGGTGCCGCGCTGGCGATGGGCGGGACGCCGAAGGTCGAAACGCTGCATCCCGCGAGCGCGGCGGGCCGGGTCGCGCCGCTCGCGCTCAGCGCGCTCGCCTGGGTCGGCTGCTTGGCCGCGGGCGCCGTGCTGATCCTCGCCGGACGGCGGATCGGCCGGGACGTGGGAGCCGCGGCGCGTTTCACGCAGATCGTTTCGGCGGGCGTGCTGGTCACCGGGGTGCTGGCCGGATTCCTGAAGCTGTGGGACTCCGCGCTCCCGCTCGGCTGGGACGTCCTCGGCTTCCTTTTCCTGGCCTCGACCGGGTTCGCCGCGCTGCAGACCGGGCTGCTGCGGTTGCTCGGCGTGCGGGCGATGGCGATCCTCGGCCCGCTGTACCTGATCGCGCCCGCCGTCGCGGGTCAGGTGCCGGAGCTGCTGAACCCCGCGTACCGCGCGGTGCTGTGGTCCTGGACGCCGTTCCGCTTCGTCGAGGAAGGGCTACGGAGCCTGCTGCAGGGCGTGCCCGGCGCGCCGGACGTCGCGACCGGGGTGTGGGTGCTCACCGGACTCCTCGCGGCGGGGCTGGTGCCGGCGCTGTGGCCGGGCCGCTCAACCCTCCAGAAGGCTGAAGCGGACACGCCGGACCGGGTTGTCCAGGTTGGTGTCCACTAGGCAGACCGACTGCCAGGTGCCCAGCGTCATCACCCCGCCGAGCACCGGGATCGTCGCGAACGGCGGCAGCAGCGCGGGCAGGACGTGGTCACGGCCGTGACCGGGACTGCCGTGCTGGTGCCGCCAGCGGCCGTCGCGGGGGAGCAGTTCGTCGATCGCGGTGAGCAGGTCCTCGTCGCTGCCGGCGCCGGTTTCGAGGATCGCCAGCCCGGACGTCGCGTGCGGGACGAAGACGTGCAGGATCCCGTCCTCGGCGTCCGCGTCGCGCAGGAAGGCCTCGGCGTCCTTGGTCAGGTCGTGCACCACGGCCACGCTGCCGGTGCGCACCTCGATCTCCGTGGAATACATGCTCTTCACGGTAGTGCCCCGAAGCGCGCGACGTAGTGCCAGACACGTTTGAGGGCTTGCTGGTCGACACCGCGGGCTTCGCCGAGGACACGCGGGTCGAGGTAGCCGTCCTCGGCCAGCGCCAGGCCGAGTTCGACGAATTCGGGACCGCGATACCCGGGGTGCCGTTCGAGTTCTTCGGTGGACAGGCGGAAACCGGGATGCCATTCGACCGGGCAGCCGAGTCTCGACGCCGCCTTTTCGACGTCGGTGCCCCGGTGGCTCGGGTCGAGAACGACGGCTTCGACGTCCTTCGTGAGATCGACCGGGCCGTGGACGTGAGCCTCGACGTAGTCGTCGAGAAGATCGGCGTCGCACTGGTCCGCCAGTGCGATCAGCGCGGAAACCCTGGTGCCGCAGCCGAAATCCGCCGGGTTCAGCACGCTGTCCGGGTAGCAGAACGTCGTCCGCGCGACCGTGTGCGCGGCCATCCGGAAATGGGCGGACCCGAATCTCGGCGCGCCGCCGACCGCGCGGCGGCGGAAGTTCAGGGCGCCGTACTTCGGCCGTTCGGCGGGCGGAGCGTCGTCGTAGGCGCCGCCGAACATCCGGCTCTCCCAGTGCCAGCGGTCTCCGCCGGGATACGCGGTCAGTCCTCCATTGCTCGTCCCGGTTTCGAACTGATTGCGGTAGAACCCGTCCTCGGCCATCGCCGCCAGCAGCGGCCGTCCGTCCACTGTGGACCTGTCGGGATGGAAGTGCAGGGTCACCGGCAGCCCGGCCGCGTGCCCGCCGCGTGCTTTCGCCGCGACGTACGCGAGGGCCCGCCGATTCATCAGCCGATTATCAGGCGTTCCGCCGGGCGAGGGCGACCAGATATCGGACCGGTTCGCCGGTCGGGTTGACGTAGGCGCACGGCTTGGGGGTGCCGAGCTGGAGGCAGTCACCGGCGTCGAGTTTGTGTTCGACGTCGCCCTCTCGGAAGCGGAGATGCCCGTCGAGCACCCAGATCTGGTGATGGGTCAGCGCATAGGTGTGGGCGGGGAAGGCGGCTTCGGCGCCCGCGGGCAGCACGACCTCGACCAGTTCCAGTGGCCCGCCGAGCGTGGGCGAGACGGCGCGCCGCACGTACCCGGTGTCGGGGTCGGTCCAGGTCGGCTGCTCGGCGGCGCGCACGAGCCGCCGGTCGCCGTGTTCGGCGCGCGCGATCAGCTCGGACAACGTCATCCCGAGCGCGGCGGAAAGCCTGCTGAGCAGGACCGCCGTCGGCTGCGCCTCGCCCCGTTCGATCTTGCCGATCATCGCCCTGGACACGCCCGACATCTCGGCGAGGGCGTTGGCCGAGAGGTTCTGGTCGAGTCTCGCGGACTGGAGCGTCGCGGCGAGCGACGCGGACAAGGGATCCGACATGCTGCTCACTATAGTGGCAGTCTCAGCTACTATGGTCGCCATGGTGATCAGGGAAGCGACGGAAGCCGACGCGACGGCGTGCGCGGAGATCTACGCGCCGTATGTCACCGACACGGTGATCTCGTTCGAAACCGAGCCGCCCAAGCCGGACGAGATGGCCGAGCGCATCGCCAAGGCGCAGCGAGCGCACGCATGGCTTGTGCTCGAAGACGACGAAGGCCGTGTCGCCGGCTACGCCTACGGAGGCCCCTTCAGCGGCCGTCCCTCCTATCGCTGGTCGTGCGAGGTCAGTATCTATCTGGAGCTCGGCCGACGGCGGACCGGTGGCGGGCGCGCGCTCTATCAGGCGCTGCTGGACAAGCTGGCGTCGCGCGGCTTCCGGAACTTCTGCGCGGGAATGGTGCTGCCGAACGACGCGAGCGCCGGGCTGCATCGCGCGCTGGGCTTCGAGCCGGTGGGGACGTACCGGAGGATCGGGTACAAGCACGGGGCCTGGCGGGATGTCGCGTGGGTGCAGCTGTGCCTGCCGGAGGTGGATGGCGTGCCGGTGGAGCCGCGGTAGGCGTGACCGGGCGCGGGAGTGACGATGCGGGCTATTGAGGGGTAAGCGTGATCGAACCCCTGTCGCGCAGGGTGTCTTCGCCGGCTTCGCGATGAGATGGCCGCCCTGGACGGCAGGGTTCGGACTGACTTGCGGGCTGACTCCGGTGCGAGTGGTCTCTCGGCCCGATTGTGCGCCCGGTTCTCGCGCGGGTCGTGAGGGCTACCGCAGGTGAGGGGTGTGTGGAAATAGAGACGTTCAACGTCTCTATTTCCACACACCCCTCGCATCTCCGGCGGTCTGGCCGTCGTGACCGGACCGGTCACGCGGGGACCGTGTGGATTTCTGGTCATCCAACGCACCGAAATCCACACAGTGGGTCCTGGGGCCGGGCGCGGAAGGGTTCCACACCGTCGACACCGACACCGGCGACTGGATCGCCGAAGCCGAAGACGAGGAACGCCAGTGGCGCGAAGACCGCATCGACGTTGTCATCGCCGAGCACGAACGCACCCGGGAGCCGCTCTTCCTCGCCGGGGCCGTCTGGAACCAGCAGGATTGCTACCTGAGGTTCGACCACATCGTCCTGCATCGCGGACGCCGAAGAGATCGAACCGTCGCTGCGTGAAGCGGCCACCATCGAGATCGACACGAGGCAACCGCTCACCGACGTCGTCGCGAGACTCTAGGACTCCAGATACCGCAGCACGGCGAGAACCCGTCGGTTGTCCCCTTCGGACTGGGGCAGCGCCAGCTTGCCGAAGATGCTCGACACGTACTTCTCCACCGAGCCCGCCGAAAGGAACAGCGCCGCCGCGATGGCCGAGTTCGACCGTCCTTCGGCCATCAGTCCCAGCACCTCACGCTCCCGCGGGGTCAGTCCGGCGAGCGCGTCCGTCTTCCGAGTGGCGGTGAACAGCTGGCTGACCACTTCGGGGTCGAGCACGGTCTCGCCGTCGGCCACCCGCTGGAGGGCGTCGAGGAAGTCCGACACCTCCGCGACTCGGTCCTTCAGTAGATAACCGACACCGCCCGCGCGATCCGCGAGGAGTTCCGTCGCGTACTGAGTCTCGACGTACTGCGAGAACAGCAGGATCGCGCATCCCGGCAGTTCCGCGCGCAGCGCGATGGACGCGCGCAGTCCTTCGTCGGTGTGCGTCGGCGGCATCCGGATATCCACAATGGACACATCGGGGCGGTGTTCGCGCACCGCCGCGCACAGGCTGTCCCCGTCGGCGACGGCCGCGACGACCTCGTGCCCCCGAAGGTTCAGCAGTTCGACGAGCCCCGCCCGGAGGATTGCCGAATCCTCCGCGATCACGACGCGCACGCCGCCCCCTATTTCCGTATCGGTATTTCCGCGCTGATCACCGTAGGCCCTCCCGGAGGGCTGTCGATGTCGAGCCCGCCGTCCACCGTCGCGAGCCGCTCGGCGATCCCGGCGAGCCCTCCGCCGCGTACCGGCCGGGCCCCGCCTTCGCCGGCGTCGCGCACCACGAGCCGCAGGTCTTCGCCGACGATACCCACGTCGACCTCGATCGCGGAGGAAGTGTGTTTGGCGGCATTCGTCAGCAGTTCGGCCACGGTGAAATAGGCGATGGTCTCGATCGACGGCGAAGGCCGGTCCGGCAGGTCCACGGTGATCCGCGCGTCGATGCCCGAGCCCGCGGCCAAAGTGGACAGAGCGACGTCGAGGCCCGCGTCGAGCGCGGCGGGATGGATGCCGCGGGCGAGGTCGCGCAGTTCGACCAGGGCCTGTTTCGCGTTGGCGTGCGCGGCCGTGACCAGGGCGGTGACCTGCTCGATGTCACCGCCGCCGGCGAGCTCGTCCTTCGCGATGCCGAGCTTCATCGCCAGCGCGACCAGCTGGGCCTGTGCGCCGTCGTGCAGGTCGCGCTCGATCCGGCGCAGCCGCCGCGTCGCGTCGTCGACCGCGGTCGCGCGGCTGCGTTCGAGGTCGCGGACGCGTTTGGAGAGGTCCTCGGCGCCCAGGACCCCGCGCACCAGCAGGCGGTCGAATTCGGCGAGACCGTGGACCACCCACGGCATCGACAGGAGCACGGCCAGCCCGGTGAGGGCGAGCGGAAGGGTGAGGGACCAGGTGTCGACGCGGAGGTCGAACGTCGGCATGGCCTCGCCGTTCAGGGTGAACCAGAACAGCGGATAGGTCAGCGTGCTCACGGCGTACACGAACAGGCTGGCGACCAGGAAGAACTCGATCGACGACAGCGGCAGCCGGATCAGCAGATAGGCGATCGACCGCCAGCCGAGCGGATCGCCGAGCCGCCCTTTGACGCCGTTCCAGAGCCCTGGCCGTGGTTCGCACCGGGCAGGCGGGGTGACCCTCGTCCCGAGAAGGACACGCGCCAGGCCGATGTGGGCGACGCCGATCAGGCGCGCACCCGCCAGAACGCCGATCAGCACCGGCAGCCCGATCGTGAGCAGGCTCAGGCCGGCGCCGAGGAGCAGCCCGACGACGACGAGCACCACGGACACCAGGGTCAGCGGCGCGCCGATGATCACCCAGGCCAGCTCGGCCCGGTACGCGCGGCTCAGCTGTGCGCTGAGGACGCGTCGAGGCGGAGCGAGGCGGGTGAGCACGGCTTCAGCCTGCCGTGGCCACCCGCCTCGTGCCCATCCGGTTTTCCGTAATCTTCGGCATGTCGCGAAAGCCACTTTCGCGACGTCCGACGTCCCGAAAGTGGCTTTCGCGACCTGACCTGGCCGGGTTCCGCAGGTCCTGCCGCCAGGACGGTGCCGCTAGTCGTCTTGGCGGCTCTCGTCCGCCTGCGCCCGCTGCGACGCCTCACGCATCTCGATGACGTCCGTCAGCCAGTCACCGGTTTCGCGGGCGATGTCCCGGATCGCGCCGGTGATGATCGTCGCGATGTTGCCGATATGCGTGGCCGCGGACTCGGTGACCTCTTGGACCACGTCCTTGGTGCTTTCGAACTGACCGACCATGTCAGACACCTTAAGCCGCTCGGAGGGTCTTGTCGCTCTCCACGGTAGCCGGTGTGCGGGGCTCGCCGTTCCACGGAAGGGCCAGTTTCACGATCTTCTTGGCCACCGAGAACAGCTGCTTGTGCAGGGGGCCGGTGTTGTACGGCAGGCCGTACTTCTCGCAGATCGCCCGCACCTCGCCCGCGATCTCCGGGTAGCGGCGCGCCGGGATGTCCGGGAACAGGTGGTGCTCGATCTGGTGCGAGAGGTTCCCGGTCATGATATGGAAGAGCTTGCCGCCGGTGATGTTCGCCGAGCCGAGGATCTGCCGCAGGTACCACTGGCCCCGCGACTCGTTCTCGGTCTCCTCCTCGGTGAAGCTCTCGACGTCGGCGGGGAAGTGCCCGCAGAAGATGATCGAGAACGCCCACAGGTTGCGGGTCAGGTTCGCGGTGGCGTTGCCGAGGAAGGTCAGCGGCGCGAGCGGACCGGTCAGCAGCGGGAACAGCACGTAGTCCTTGCCGACCTGGCGACCGGCCTTCTTGAGCATCTTCAGGCCGACCTCCTTGTTGTCCGACCATTTGCGCTCGCCTTTGACGACGCGGTCGAACTCGAGGTCGTGCAGCATGACGCCCCACTGGAAGAACAGCGCGAGCAGCGTCGCGTACACCGGGTTGCCCAGGTAGTACGGGTGCCATTTCTGCGCGGTGTCCATGCGCAGGACGCCGTAGCCGATGTCGCGGTCCTTGTCGAGGATGTTGGTGTACGTGTGGTGGATGTAGTTGTGGGAGTGGCGCCAGTTCTCCGACGGCGCGACGGTGTCCCATTCGAACTTCTGCGAGCTCAGCGCCGGGTCGCGCGTCCAGTCGTACTGGCCGTGCATGACGTTGTGGCCGATCTCCATGTTGTCGAGGATCTTCGCCACCGAGAGCGCGGTCACCCCGGCGACCCACGCCGGCGGGAAGAACCCGGCGAACAGCAGCCCGCGGCCGGCGACCTCGAGCGCGCGCTGGGTCTTGATGACGTTGTGGATGTAGTCGACGTCGGCCTGGCCGAGATCGGCGACGATCCGCTGCCGGATCTCGTCCAGTTCGCGGCCGAACTCCTCGACCTGGGCTGGGGTGAGCTTGTCCTGCAAGCCGGTCATCACGGGCTCCTTTCTAAGCGTTGATCTCGACGTCCCCGACCGGGACGGAGATGCAGAGCTGGATCTCTTCGTTCTCTTCGCTGGAGGTCTCGCCGGTCTTGGCGTTGCGCACGCAGCCGGAGGTCTTGATCTGCGTGCAGGAGAAGCAGATGCCCATCCGGCAGCCGTGTTCCGGGCTGAGGCCCGCGTCTTCGGCCTGCTCCAGCAACGGTTTCCCGGAGTTGGCGAATTCGCGGCCGCTGCGCGCGAACCGCACCTGCCCTTCGGCGTTTTCGGTGTCGAAGGTGAGCGCCGGCGGCGTGAACTCCTCGGTGTGCAGATGTGCGCCGAGACCGTCGGCCTCGAAGACCTCGCGGACCGAATCCATCAGGGGCTTCGGACCGCACAGGAAGGTTTCGGCGTCGGGGTACCACGGCGCGGCCTCGGCGAGGTGCTCCTTGGAGAAGAACCCGTGGAGGTCACCGCCGGTTTTGGCGTGAGTGAACGCGTGTACCACCCGCAGGCCGGGCAGGCGGCGCGCGAGGTCGGCGAGTTCGGCGCGGTAGAGCGCGTCTTCGGCGCCGTTGGAGTAGTGCAGGAAGACGAGATCGCCCTCGTGCTTCTCGTCCGCCAGCGTGCGCAGCATCGACAGGACGGGGGTGATCCCGCTTCCTCCGCTCAGCAGCAGGATCCGCCGGGGCCTCGGCGAGGGGAGGGTGAACTCACCGTCCGGAGTGGACAGTCCGAGTACCGAGCCGATGGTGACCGTGCGGTTCAGGTGCCGCGAGACGAGGCCCTGCGGATCGGCCTTGATGGTCAGTTCCAGTGATCCGTCGTGCTCCGAACCGGCGGGTGAGTAGCAGCGGGTCCGGCGGACGCCGTCGATCTCGACGGTCACCCGCACGTACTGGCCCGCGGCGTGTCCCCGCCAGGCGCGGCTCGGCCGGATGGTCAGCGTGACCGTGTCGGGTGTCTGCCGTCGGACGCCGGTGACCAGGCCGCGGATCTCGCGGCGGACCAGCATCGGATCGACGAGTTCGAGGTAGCGGTCCATGCCATGGGGCGTGAGCAGGGCCTCGGCCAGCGAAGCCAGCCGCCTGGCCCTGCGCGGTACCAGTGCCGTCATCACTTCTCCCAAATTCAGTGAACGCTTGTACACTGAATAGTGAAGTGGCGATACTCGCGCTTGTCAACGCGAGAGGAGGGTGATGTGACGTGGGTGATACCGCGGAGGCGATTACGCTGTCCGTCGTGACAACGGAGCCCGTTTCCCGGCAGGAGCGCAAGCAGCGCACACGGCAGGCGCTGCTGGACGCCGCACTGGACCTGGTGGCGGAACGAGGGTTCTCCGGGCTCAGTCTGCGCGAGGTGGCGAAGCAGGCCGGGATCGTGCCGACGGCGTTCTACCGCCATTTCGCGTCCATGGACGAACTGGGCGTCGCGCTCGTCGAGGAGTCGATGCGCACGCTGCGCACGATGATCCGGTCGGCACGCACCAAACCGGCCGCGTACAACGACATGATCAGGACGTCCGTGCGCATCCTCCGCGAGCACGTGCGGGCGCACGAGGACCATTTCCATTTACTGACCAGGGAGCGGTACGGCGGCACGGGACCGGTCCGGCAGGCGATCGCGTTCGAACTCAGGCTCTTCGTCAGCGAACTCGCCGTCGACCTCGCGCGCTTCGACACTCTCCGCGAATGGAGCACCGAAGATCTCCATCTGCTCGCCGACCTGATCGTGACGACCATGCTCACGACGGTGCTGGAGCTGCTCGAAGCGCCTTCGCGTGACGACGAGATCGGGCGAACGGCCGAACGGCGGCTGCGGCTGATCTTCCTGGGGGTGCCGAACTGGCGCAGCGTTCCATGATGCGGAAAGCGCTGCCTTGAACCCCTTATGACGTCGCGCACCTGGATCGATGGCTGGATCGATCGTGATGAGCGATGTCACGGAAAGATGCCGTCCGGATACGTTCAGCCAGGAAAGTTGTCGGCCGGGCGTGGTAAGAAGTGCGGGTTCGTGTGGTCCTCTCCAGCGAGGAGGTCGCCTGTGGCGGCAGAGAACGAGCAGCTCACGGTCGGTGTGGTCCGGGAAACCGGACAAGGCGAACGCCGTATCGCGCTGGTACCGAAACTCATCGAGCGCGTTTCCGGACGCGGACTGCGGGTGGTGGTCGAGCCCGGCGCGGGCGCCGGCGCGCTGCTCGCCGACGAGACCTTCGAGCAGGCGGGAGCGGTGATCGGCGATCCGTGGGATGCCGACATCGTGGTGAAGGTGGCGCCTCCGAGCGCGGCCGAAGTCGCGAAGCTCAAACAGGGCACCATTCTCATCGGCTTCCTGAATCCGAGGGGCGATCCCGACGGGATAGCGGCGCTCGAATCGGCGGGTGTGCGCGCCTTCGCCGTCGAGGCGATCCCGCGGATCTCCCGCGCGCAGGCGATGGACGCGTTGTCGTCGCAGAGCAGCGTCGCGGGCTATCGCGCGGTCTTGCTGGCCGCGGAGAAACTCACGCGGTTCTTCCCGATGCTCACCACCGCCGCCGGGACCGTCCCACCCGCGAAGGTGCTCGTGCTCGGCGCCGGCGTCGCCGGGTTGCAGGCCTTGGCGACGGCGAAACGGCTCGGCGCGCAGACCACCGGGTACGACGTCCGGCCGGAGGTCGGCGAGCAGGTGAAGTCGCTCGGCGCGAAATTCCTCGACCTCGGTATCGAGGCGGTCGGTGAGGGCGGGTACGCCCGCGAGCTGACCGACGAGGAAAAGGCCGAACAGCAACGCAGGCTCACCGAGGCGATCACGAGGTTCGACGTCGTGATCACCACCGCGCTCGTCCCGGGCCGCCGGGCACCGGTCCTCGTCACCGCCGACGCGGTGAAGGGGATGCCCGCCGGCGGTGTCGTGGTCGACCTCGCCGGAGAGTCCGGCGGCAACTGCGAACTGACGAAACCGGGCGAGGAGGTCGTCGAGCACGACGTCACGATCTGCTCGCCGCTCAACCTCGCCGCGGAGATGCCCGCGCATTCCAGCGAGCTCTACGCGCGCAACGTCACCGAGTTGCTCGAACTGCTCGTCGACAAGGAAGGCAAGCTCGCGCTCGACTTCTCCGACGAGATCGTCGCCGGGGCCTGCGTGGCCGGAAAAGAAGAAGGAGGCGAGTGATGCTCGTAGGCAGTTTGGCGATCCTCGTACTCGCCGGATTCGTGGGCTTCACGGTCATCTCCAAGGTGCCCAACACGTTGCACACCCCGCTCATGTCGGGCACCAACGCGATCCACGGCATCGTCCTGCTCGGCGGGCTGATCGTGCTCGGCCTCGGGGTCGACGGCGTACTGAACAAGATCCTGCTGGTGATCGCGATCGCCTTCGGCACGATCAACGTGGTCGGCGGCTTCCTCGTCACCGACCGGATGCTCTCGATGTTCAAGGCGAAGAAGCCGGAAGACGGTGGTGACAAGTGACGACCTTCATCGCCGTCCTCTACATCATTTCCTTCGCGCTGTTCATCTACGGCCTCATGGGCCTGACCGGCCCGCGCACCGCGGTGCGCGGCAACTGGATCGCCGCGGTCGGCATGGGCATCGCGGTGATCGCGACGCTGCTGACCCCGGGAATGGGCAACTGGCTGCTGATCGCGCTCGGTGTCGCGATCGGTGTCGTCGTCGGCGTGCCGTCCGCGCGCAAGGTCAAGATGACCGCGATGCCGCAGATGGTGGCGCTGTTCAACGGCGTCGGCGGCGGAGCGGTCGCGCTCATCGCGTGGGTCGAGTTCCGCACCACCGAGGGGTACGCGCACGAGCCCGCGTATGTCGCGATCGCGTCGTTGTTCGCCGCGATCGTCGGTTCGGTGTCCTTCTGGGGTTCGAACATCGCGTTCGGGAAACTGCAGGAACTCATCTCCGGCCGCCCGATCACCCTGGGCAAACTGCAGCAGCCGGTGAACGCCCTGGTGCTGATCGCCGCGATCGTGTTCGCGGTCGTCATCGCCGTCGGCGGCGACGCCGAGCTGCTGATGATCGGCCTGCTGGTCGCGGCGGGCGTGCTCGGCGTCGTGGTCGTGCTGCCGATCGGCGGCGCGGACATGCCGGTCGTCATCTCGTTGCTGAACGCGCTCACCGGATTGTCGGCCGCGGCCATGGGGCTCGCGCTCGACAACACCGCGCTGATCGTGGCGGGCATGATCGTCGGAGCTTCGGGTTCGATCCTGACGAACCTGATGGCGAAGGCGATGAACCGGTCGATCCCGGCCATCGTCGCGGGCGGGTTCGGTGGCGGCTCGGCGGTCGCGAGCGGCGGATCCGGCGAGGTCCGGCCGGTCCGCAGCACCAGCGCGTCCGACACCGCGATCCAGATGGCGTACGCCAACAAGGTCGTGGTCGTGCCCGGTTACGGCATGGCCGTCGCCCAGGCGCAGCACGTGGTCCGCGAGATGGCGAAACTGCTGGAGGCCAAGGGGATCACGGTCGCGTACGCCATCCACCCGGTGGCGGGCCGGATGCCGGGGCACATGAACGTGCTCCTCGCCGAGGCCGACGTCCCGTACGAGCAGCTCAAGGAGATGGACGAGATCAACTCCGAGTTCGCCCAGACCGACGTCGCGCTGGTGATCGGCGCGAACGACGTCACGAACCCGGCCGCGGAGACCGATCCGGGCTCGCCCATCTACGGGATGCCGATCCTCAAGGTGAACCACAGCCGGTCGGTGATCGTGCTCAAGCGCTCGATGAGCTCGGGCTTCGCCGGTATCGACAACGAGCTCTTCTACGATGCGAAGACCAGCATGCTCTTCGGCGACGCCAAATCGTCGGTGGGCGAGATCGTGGAGGAACTCAAAGCACTGTGATCGGTCCCTCGGAAGTCGTCGCCTCGTTCGACGACCCGGCCGACAACCTCGCGTTCGACGAAGCCCTCCTGCGTGCCGCACCGGAGGCGCCGGTCCTGTGGATCTGGCGCAACACCGACTGTGTGGTCGTGGGGCGGGGGCAGAAGATCGAACGCGAGGTCAAGGCCGACGTCTGCGCGGCTGACGGCGTCCCGGTGCTGCGCCGGGCCAGCGGTGGCGGCACCGTGTTCCACGATCCCGGCAATCTCAACATCACGCTCGTGCTGCCGGGGCTGGGTTTGTCGGAGAAGTCCGTCAGGCCCTTGGACGCACTCGGGGAACTGATGACCGCGACGGTGGCCGAACTCGGGCTGCCGTCGCGGCTCGGTGACCGCGGTCTGTTCGTCGGTGACGCGAAGCTGTGCGGTTTCGCCGTGTTCCGGACGAGAACGGGCTTGCTCGCGCATTCCACGCTGCTCGTTTCGACCGCGGCCGAACGGGTCGGCCGATACCTCACTTCGGCCCCCTCGGATCCTCGGCCGCTCGACTCGCATCGGAGCCCGGTGGCGTCGCTCGCCGAGCATGGCCTGCGCAAAGGTGTCGCCGAAGTCACTGCCGCGGTCCGCGTGGCGGCGGCCGCGCAACTGGGTGAACTCACCACCCGGAAGCCCTCGGCCGAGGAGCTGGAGCGGCATCGCTCGCTCCAGCACACGCGGTACCACTACCAGGAATGGCATGCCAAGGGCGCTCAGAGAAAGGACTCGTGAGTGGTAATGACGGTTCTAACCATCATTACCACTCACGAGCCCCAACGCGATCGGGCCCTCTTCACGCAATTGTGCGAAGAGGGCCCGATTGTCTTTCTGGGAACTATTTCTCCGTGGCGGAGAAAGTGACGGCGGGCACCTTGCGGGCGGCGCGCGTGGTCTTCTTCGGCTCGGCGGTCTTCTTCGCCGGAGCCTTGGCAGCGGCCTTCGGAGCGGCCTTGGTGGCCGTCGTCTTCGCGGCAGCGGCCTTCGGAGCGGCCTTCGCGGCCGTCGTCTTGGTCGTGGCCTTCGGCGTCGCCTTGGCCGTGGTCTTGGTCGCGGCCGCGGTCTTCGCGCGACCCGCCGGAGCCTTGGCCGAGGTCGCCTTCGCCGCTGTGCTGCGGGCCGACTTCGCCTTGGCGGCAGTGGCTTTCGCCGTGGTCTTGGCCGGAGCCTTGGTCTCCGCCTTGGCGGCGGTGGCCTTCGCGGCGGCGGTCTTGGGAGCGGCCTTGGCGGCAGCGGGCTTACGGCCGGCGACACCCTTCGCGGCGGGCTTGCGGCCCGGCTTCGCGGCCGTCTTCGCGGCGGTGGCCGCGGTCTTCGGGGTCGACTTGGCCACGCGCGCACCCTTGGGCCGCTGCACGACCCGCGGCCGCAGTTTGCGTCCGCCGATCCGGCGGCCGTTCTCCACATAGGCACGCAGGATGTCCCGGAGTGCGGTGGCGTTGTCGGCCGAAAGGTCGATGTCGTAAGCGATTCCGTCCAAACCGAAAGCGACCGTTTCTTCGGCCGCCTCGCCGGTCAGATCATCCAGCAAATGCACAGCAGTGTTCCTGGCCATGAAAAACCTCCCGCGCTCGATCGTTCTACTGCGTAACCGGCACGGCGAAACCTGACCCGCGGCTGATGACTCACGCAGCGACACGAGGATAGCGGCAGGTTGCGCGAAGCTGCGCGGTGGTGTGCGCTGAATGCATGTCAGCACAGGATTTTGACGTGATCGTGATCGGAGGCGGCCCGGTCGGCGAGGTCGCCGCCGAACGGGCAGCGCGGGGCGGCCTCCGGGTCGCGCTCGTCGAACACGAACGCTTCGGCGGCGAATGTTCTTACTGGGCCTGCATTCCGAGCAAGGCGCTGCTGCGGCCGGGGAACCTCCTCGCCGCCGCCAAGCGGGTCCCCGGCGTCCCGGTGGGCGACGCGGTCGACCCGGCCGCGGTGTTCGCGCGCCGGGACTGGTTCACCGGCAAGGGAGACGACACCGGACAGGTCGAGTGGGCGGAAGGCGCCGGGATCGTCCCGATCCGCGGCCACGGGCGGATCACCGGTGAGCGGGAGATCACGGTCGACGGCGGTGACGTGCTGACCGCGCGGCACGCCGTGATCGTCGCCACGGGCAGCGTCCCGCGGACGCCGTCGATCCCCGGGCTGGACACCGTTTCCCCATGGGGTTCGCGTGAGGCGACCTCGGCGGAGAAGGTTCCTGGCCGCCTCGGCGTACTGGGCGGCGGTGTCGTCGGTGTGGAAATGGCGCAGGCCTTCGCCACGCTCGGCGCCGAAGTCCACCTGATCATCTCGGGCGAACGTCCGTTGCCCCGGCTGCCGGAGTTCGCGGGCGACGCCGTCATCGCGGGTCTCCGGGAAGCCGGGGTCACCGTGCACACCGGCTCCGGTCTCGACTCCGTGTCCGCTGTGGACGGTGGTAAGGAATTGGCCTTGAAAGGTGGTGAGCGGTTGGTCGTCGACGAATTGCTCGTCGCCACCGGCCGCCGCCCGGCGACCGACGGACTCGGCGTCGAGACGCTGGGGCTCGAAGCGGGCGCACCGCTCACGACGGACGACAACGGCCGGGTGTCCGCTGTGGACGGTGGCTGGCTGTTCGCCGTCGGCGACGTCACCGGCCGGGCGCCCCTGACCCATCAGGGCAAATACGCGGCCAGGGCCGCGGGTGACGCGGTGGCCGCGCAGGCCGCGGGCGAACCCGTCGACTCCGCCGCGTGGAGCGCGCACAGCGCCACGGCCGATCACCACGCCATCCCGCAGGTGGTGTTCACCGACCCGGAGGTCGCTTCGGTCGGGCTCGCCGGGCCGGAAGAGGGCAAGCCGCACCGCGTCGTCGACATCGACATCGCGGTGGCCGGTTCGTCACTGCACGCGGACGGGTACGCGGGCAAGGCGCGGATCGTCGTCGACACCGAACGCGGTGTCCTTCTCGGCGCGACCTTCGTCGGGCAGGACGTGGCGGAACTGCTGCACGCGGCGACGATCGCGATCGTCGGCGAGGTCCCGCTGTCGAGGCTGTGGCACGCGGTCCCGTCGTTCCCGACGATCAGCGAGGTGTGGCTGCGGCTTCTGGAGGCGTACGGGCTTTAACCGTTCACGGGCAGTTCGAGCGCGGCCTTCGCGCCGCGAACGAGGCCGGGGTCGTCCGGAGTGGACGGTCCCGGCACCCACACGACCTGGACCAGCCGGACCGACTTCCCGTCCAGGCCGCTCTGGTAGGCGGCGCCCTCGAACACCGGCGCTTCGCCCTGCCACTGGTTGGTCTCGGTCGCGAGGTCGAGGATGCCGCCCCCACCGGGGGTGTCGGCGGTGGCCTTGAACGCGGTCGCCTGCTGGGTGTTCGGGAATTCCACGACGGCGATCGTCACCGCCGCGGCCCGGCCGTCGATGGAGCCGGCGAAGCTGGCCCGTTTCACCGCGGAGCAACTCGTCTGCTGAAGGCTCGACTGGACGTCGCCGTACGCGTGCGACGCGCATTTCTGATCCGCGGCGGACGCCCGCGGCGTGAACTGGATGCTCTCCACCGCGCTGCTGCTCGGTGGCGACGGCGGCGGACTGGTCGCCGGGGCCGGCGGCGGGGGAGGCTGGGTGGACGCGGTGTCGTCGCCACTGGAAGCGACGCTGATGGCCGCGACCAGCAGCACGATGAGCAGGCCGATCGCGGCGACCGGGAGCCATTTCACCGTCTTGGACTGATGTGGCTTCTTCGGCCCCGGCTCGGCGGGAGCGGCCTCCGGCGGGATCGGCTGGGCCGGGGGAACCGGCTTCACGGCGACGGCCTGCTGACCAGGCTCGACGGGCGATGGGGGAGGGACTGCCGATTTCGCGGGTTTCTTCCCCGGATGTCGCACCGGGACGGTCGGCGCGATCGCGACGAGCGGGTTCTCGCGGATCACCGTCGGCTCGTCGTCGGAGTAGGCACTGAACCCTTCCCCGAGCAACACCTCTTCGGGCATCGGCGGCGCGTCCGGAGCGAGCGCGGCGATCAGTTCCCGCGCCTGCTGGACCGAGCGGGGGTGCGGCGCGCCGGCCAGGGAGACCGTCGCGGCGAGCATCGTCGTCGCCGTCGGGTAGAGGACGCGGACCGAGCCGGCGAGATCCGCGGCGGGCTGGTCGACCGTCTCCACATAGGGGCCGACGGCGATGATCGTGCCGATCGGCCCGGCGCCGGGGGCGACGTCCGCGATCTTGTGGGTGCACGCGGCGGACAGCGAGAGCGCGTCCGTAGCCGGGTTGATCGAGGTGTCGCCGTGGACCAGCGGCCAGCCGTCGGCCTTCCACGGCCCGCCGAGCGGGGCTTCGAGTTTCAGCGCCGGATCCGGCAGGTCGACGCCGATGACGATGAGGACACCCTTCGGCATGACCACGACGGCTTCGACGGGCCTGCCGTCGACCGGGCTGGCACCGATCAGGGCGACCCCGCCGACGACGTTGCTGCCGCGGCCGAGCGAAGCCAGTGCGGCGCGGACGTCCTCGGCCACCCGGGACGGCTGCTGAGCGAGGCGAACGAGTCGCACCGAACCCCTCCCCATCTCGTCGGTCTCGGTGCACAAACTAGCGCCTCCATCTGGAGCAACGGAGAGACACGTCGCAGGTAGCGAGGTGATGTTGCTCCGAAAAGTGGTAATGCGCGTGCGCACCGTCACCCGTCCGGGTGGTACTCGTTGGTAGGTGACAGTTCCCTGCCCTCTGTCACCAGGAGAATCACCATGGCCGCATTTCGCCACTGGCGTCGACGTGCAGCACTAGTCGTCGCCCTGCTAGCCGTCCCGGCCGCGGGGATGGTCCCCGCGCAGGCCGCGGGACCGCTCGCACCCGTCGCCCCCGGGCTCTCCCGGCTGCTCTCGACAGCCACCGGCGCCACGGGGATGACCGCGCTCGTGCACGCCGGCGACATCGCCACCGCCGAACGCGCCGCCCGCGCGGCCGGGCTCGAGAAGATCACCTCGTTCGGGAAGATCGGCGTCGTCGCCGTCCGGGGCACGGCGGACCAGGTGCGCGCGGTCCGCGGGGCCGCCGGGGTCACCTACGTCGAAGGCAACGAGAAGCTCAAGGCGCACGGCAGCGCCGGCACCACGGCGACGCGAAGCCTGCAGACCCAGACGCAGCTCAAGGACGCCGGTGGCGCTCCCGTGGACGGCAGGGGCGTCTCGGTCGCGATCATCGACACCGGCGTCGACCCGACGCATCCGGCCTTCAAAGGCGCCGACGGCAAGACACGGGTGGTGCGCAACCTCAAGAGCCTCTGCCTGAACGGCCCCGCCACGAACTGCATCGTCGACGTCCCGACCTCCGTCGACACCGACACGCTCGCGCTGGGCGGCCACGGCACGCACGTCACCGGGATCGCCGCCGGGAACCAGTTGACGCTGAGCGACGGCACCAAGGTCGGCGGCTCGGCGCCGGGCTCGAAGATCGTTTCCGTCTCGACCGGGGCCGCGCTGCTCGTGCTCGGCACGGACGCGGCGCTGAACTGGGTGCTGGAGAACCATAAGGCACCCTGTGGCGCGGGCGTCGCGGCATCTGTGTGCCCGCCGATCAAGGTGACCAACAACTCCTACGGCCCGAGCGGTGGCGGCGCCTTCGACCCGAATTCGGCGACGGTGAAACTGCAGCGCGCGCTCGCCGCGGAAGGCGTCGTCACGGTGTGGGCGAACGGGAACGACGGCGGCGACGGTTCGGCGAACCTCTCCAACCCGCCGGGACAGGACCAGACGCCGGGAGTGCTGTCGGCGGCGTCGTTCAACGACCAGGGCACCGGCACCCGCGACGGCACGGTGTCCGACTTCTCCTCGCGCGGTCTCAAGACCGAGCAGGCGAGCTGGCCCGACGTTTCCGCGCCGGGGGAGAACATCCTCTCGGCGTGCCGTCCGACGCAGCCGATCTGTACGCAGGGCCTCCAGCCCAAGAACGGACCGGGCCTCCTGGACCTCGGCACCTACAACGTGATCAGCGGCACCTCGATGGCGGCGCCGCAGATCACCGGGATCGTCGCGCAGCTGTTCCAGGTCGCGCCGAACGCGAGCCCCGGTGACATCGAGGCCGCGATCAAGGGCACGGCATACAAGTTCGCCCATGGCGCGCCGTACGTGGCGGCCGGGCCGTACACGTCGAGCTTCGACAAGGGCACCGGCCTGGTGGACACCTTCGCCGCGGCGAAGTCCCTCGGCGCCCAGGGCTGAGCCGTCCCCAAGTCCGTGAAGGCCTCCTTGAGGGACCCAGAGCCCCTCAAGGAGGCCTTCACGGACCGACGCCATCGCGGAGACCAGGGTTAACCCTCGCGTTCGGGTGAGTGAGGTGACGGGGGCCTTCCCGCGAGTCGTGCGTCCCAATCAGGTGCGACTTGTGGTGTTCATGTGGCCAAACAGCACAGTTGGGGTGCACAATGTGCTCACGCGTACCGGGAGGCGGCACGAGCCACCTGACCAGCGCAGCTCGCGAGGTCGTAGGGGAAGACGCCCCTCGTCGAGTAGCGGAGGTCAGCAGTGAGCACCCGTGGCAACACCCGTGGCGTGGTGTACGTCCACTCGTCGCCGTCTGCGGTGTGTCCGCACGTCGAGTGGGCCATTTCGGGCACCCTGGGTGCCCGAGTCGAGTTGAAGTGGACGGCGCAGCCCGCCAGTCCAGGACAGCTCCGCGCCGAATGTGGTTGGCGTGCGCCTTCGGGCACCGGCGGAAAGCTGGCGTCCGCGCTCAAGGCGTGGCCGATGATCCGGTTCGAAGTCACCGAAGAGCCCAGTGCGGGGGTCGACGGAGAGAGGTTCTGTTTCGCTCCGGGCCTCGGCCTGTGGCACGGCAGGACCAGTGCCAACGGCGACATCGTCGTGGGCGAGGACCAGTTGCGTGCCTTGGTGAGCAAGGTCCGCACCGGCGAATCGCTGGCGCACAAGCTCGACGAACTCCTCGCCGCCAACTGGGACGAAGCGCTCGAACCGTACCGGCACGCCGGTG
The DNA here is from genome assembly GCF_019330265.1 of Amycolatopsis sp. TNS106. Classification (NCBI taxonomy): domain Bacteria; kingdom Bacillati; phylum Actinomycetota; class Actinomycetes; order Pseudonocardiales; family Pseudonocardiaceae; genus Amycolatopsis; species Amycolatopsis sp. TNS106. Next base: position 8,679,935 of record NZ_CP024972.1, read on the forward strand.
ACGGCGCCCCGGTCACCTGGCTGCACCAAGTCGGGTAGACGCCGGTGATGATGGAAGAGGCGGGCGGCTAACCTTTCAGGGTGACCGCCCAGCCTCGCCCCCTCTCTCGCCAGCGGTGGCTGATCCCCGTTCTCGTGGTCGTGATCTCCCTGACCGTCGCCGTGGGGTTGCTGGCACGTGATCTCTACACGCGCCCGGAGGCCGCGCCCACCGAGCCGGTCGTGAGCGAGTCGCCGACGTCCGTCGCCCCGGAGCAGCAGCCCGGCTCACCCGTCGTCGAGGTGACTCCGGACGTCTTCGCGCATCCGCAGTACCAAGGCGTCCGGCGGGTGCTCCAGGGATACTTCGATTCCATCAACGACCGCGACTATCCGAAGTGGACATCGGTGGTCACCCGTGACCGGGCCAAGACCAAGACCGCGGCGGAGTGGAAGAAGGACTATCAGTCCACACGGGACGGCAGCATCCTCGTCTACCGCATCGAGCCGAGCACGCCGACCCTGCTCCGGGTGCTCGTCGCCTTCACCAGTACGCAGGACGTCGAAGACGCGCCGCTGTACCTGCCGGAGGGGTGCATCCGCTGGCGGCTGGTGCTGCCGCTGCGGCTGGAGAGCGGATCGTGGCGCGTCGACACGACCGACGGTGGCACCAACCCCGAACACGAAAGATGCTGAAGTAAGGGGCGACATCGTCCCCGAGGCTGACGCGGGCGGGAGCCGGGCGGAATAGAGTCGCGGGCATGGCAATAGATCAGCCGGCCCTGCTGACCGACGCCTCGAGGGGGCTCACCAGCGAAGAGGTCGCCCAGCGGGTGGCCGCGGGCCAGACCAACACGGTCTCGACGAAGACCAGCCGGACGACCGGCGAAATCATCCGCGCGAACGTCTTCACCCGGATCAACGCGATCTACGGCGTGTTGTTCGTGCTCATCCTGTCGACGGGGTACTTCATCGACGGGTTGTTCGGCGGGCTGATCATCGTCAACAGCGCGGTCGGCATCATCCAGGAACTCCGGGCGAAACGGACACTGGAACGGCTCGCGATCGTCGGGCAGGCGAAGCCGACGGTCCGCCGTGACGGCCGGAGCAGCGAGATCGCCCCGGAAGACGTCGTACTCGGAGATCTCGTCGAGCTGGGGCCGGGCGACAAGATCGTCGTCGACGGCCCGGCGCTGACGGCCGACGCGCTGGAGGTCGACGAATCGCTGCTGACCGGTGAATCCGATCCGGTGGTCAAGCAGCCCGGCGACAAGGTGCTTTCCGGCAGCTTCGTCGTCGCGGGAAGCGGCACCTATCGCGCGGACATCATCGGCGACGAGTCCTACGCCGCGAAGCTGGCCGCGGAGGCCAGCAAGTTCACCCTGGTGAAGTCGGAACTGCGCCAGGGCATCGACAAGATCCTCAAGTTCATCACGTACCTGCTCATCCCGGCGGGCGCGCTGACGATCTACAACCAGCTCGCGGGCGACCAGGCGTGGCCGGACGCGTTGCGCGGCATGGTCGCGGCGCTCGTGCCGATGGTGCCCGAGGGCCTGGTGCTGATGACCAGTGTCGCGCTGGCGGTCGGTGTCATCCGGCTGGGCAAGCGCCAGTGCCTGGTGCAGGAGCTCCCGGCGATCGAAGGACTCGCCAGGGTCGACGTGGTGTGCGCGGACAAGACCGGCACGCTCACCGAGAACGCGATGCGGCTTTCCGAGGTCCGGGAGATCACGCCGGGCCATCCGGTGGACGACGTGCTGGCCGCGCTCGCCGCCGCGGACCCGCGCCCGAACGCGAGCCTCCAGGCGATCGCGGAGGCGCACCGGACCGATCCGGGCTGGCGGGTCTCCACGACCATGCCGTTCTCTTCGGCGCGCAAATGGAGTGGTGCTTCGTTCGGTCCCGACGGCGACTGGGTGCTCGGCGCGGCCGATGTCCTGCTGCCCGAGGGCGAGCACCGGGCGGAGGCCGAGAAGATCGGTTCACGCGGTTTGCGGGTCCTGCTGCTGGGCCGTGCCGAGCGGGCCGTCGACGCGGCCGAAGGCCCCGGCGAGATCGAACCGGTGGCGCTCGTGGTGCTGGAACAGAAGGTCCGTCCGGACGCGAAGGACACGCTGGACTTCTTCGCGCATCAAGACGTCGCGGTCAAGGTCATCTCCGGCGACAACGCCATTTCGGTGGGCGCCGTCGCGGGCACCCTCGACCTGCCGGGGGCCGACAAGCCCGTCGACGCGCGGAAACTGCCGGACGACGCGGAGAAGCTGGCCGACACCGTCGAGGAACGCGCCGTCTTCGGCCGCGTGACCCCGCTGCAGAAACGCGCGATGGTCGGTGCCCTGCAGTCGAAGGGGCACACCGTCGCGATGACCGGCGACGGCGTGAACGACGTCCTCGCCCTGAAGGACGCGGACATCGGCGTCGCCATGGGAGCCGGCAGCCCGGCCACCCGCGCGGTGGCGCAGATCGTGCTCCTGGACGACAAGTTCGCCACCCTGCCGCACGTCGTCGCCGAAGGGCGGCGGGTGATCGGCAACATCGAACGCGTCTCGAACCTGTTCCTCACCAAGACGGTGTACTCGGTACTGCTGGCGCTGATGGTCGGCATCGCGCAGGTGCCGTTCCCGTTCCTGCCCCGGCACATCACGATCACCGCCTGGTTCACGATCGGCCTGCCCGCCTTCGTGCTCTCGCTGGCGCCGAACAACGAACGCGCCCGCACCGGCTTCGTCGGGCGGGTGATGCGGATGGCCGTCCCGGCCGGGCTGGTCATCGCCACCGCGACGTTCGTGAGCTACCTGCTGGTGTACAAGGGTTCCGGACAGTCCGAAGTGGACAAGATCCAGGCGGGGACGACCGCGCTGATCACGCTCATCACGATCGCGCTGTGGGTGCTCGGGATCGTCGCACGGCCGTATCGGTGGTGGAAGATCCTGCTGATCGGCGGGATGGTCGTGCTGACGCTCGCGCTGTTCCTGATCCCGTTCACGCAGAAGTTCTTCGCGCTGGACCCGAGCGTGAGCGCGTACACGCTGTCGGCGTTCGCCTGCGCCGGTGTGGGGATCGTGCTGGTGGAAGTGGCCTGGTGGGCCGGGCGGTACCTGGTCAAGCGCCAGGAGGCATGACCGGGGAGTCTCGAAGTCCCCTTCACCGCGTCAGACGGCCACGCCTTGAGGAGAAGGTGTCGCGAAAGCCACTTTCGAGACGTCTGGTGTTCCGAAAGTGGCTTTCGCGACACCCATCGGCCTGCTGACCGGTCAAGCGCCAGGAGACGTGACCCAGGAAGTACGTGAAGGCCCCCTTCACTACGCTAGACGCAGTGAAGGGGGCCTTCACGTACTGAAATCAGGCCGCCGGGGTGAACAGCAGCGCCGTGTTGTGCCCGCCGAAGCCGAACGAGTTGCTGATCGCCGCGCCCAGCTCGACCTTGCGCGCCTCACCGGAGACGACGTCGAGCTGCACCTTCGGGTCCAGGTCTTCGAGGTTCAGCGTCGCCGGGATGAGGCCGTGGTAGATCGCCAGGATCGTGGCGATGCCCTCGACCGCGCCCGCACCGCCGACCAGGTGGCCGAGCGCGCCCTTGGGAGCGGTCACCACGACATGCTCGCCGACGGCGTTGCGGATCGCCGCGGCCTCGCCGACGTCGCCGACGACCGTCGAGGTCGCGTGCGCGTTGACGTGGCCGACGTCGGCAGGGGAGACCCCGGCCATCGTCATCGCCTGCCGCATGGCGGCGATCTGGCCGACGCCCTCCGGGTGGTTGCCCGTGATGTGGTACGCGTCCGAAGTGATCCCGTACCCGCTCAGCTGCGCGTAGATCCGCGCGTTGCGGGCCTTGGCGCGGTCCGCCCGCTCGAGGATCACGACGCCGGAGCCCTCGCCGAGGACGAAACCGTCACGGTTCACGTCGAACGGCCTGGACGCCTTCGTCGGGTCGTCGTTGCGGGTGGACACCGTCCGCGCCTGCGCGAAACCGGCGAGGGTGATCGGGTGGATGCACGATTCGGCACCACCGGCGACCACGACGTCGGCCCGGCCCGAGCGGATCATCTCGTAACCGGCGGCGATGCCTTCCGCGCCCGACGCGCAGGCCGACGCGGGCGAGTGCACGCCGGCACGCGCCTTCAGGTCGATCCCGACGTGCGCGGCGGGGCCGTTCGGCATCAGCATCGGCACGGTCAGCGGGGAGACCTTGCGGAGTCCCTGCTTGTGCAGAAGGTCGTTCTGGGAGATCAGGGTGACCGGACCGCCGACACCGGTACCGATGGTCACCCCGAGGCGCTCGGGTTCCACATCCTGATGCTCGTCGGTCGGCTGCTCGAAGCCCGCGTCCGCCCAAGCCTGCCGGGCGGCGATGAGCGCCACCTGCTCACAGCGGTCCAGCCGCCGGGCCTGGACCCGCGGCAGGACTTCGGACGGGTCGACGGCGAGCATGGCGCCGATCTTCACCGGCAGTTCGAGTTCGTCGACCCAGTCGGCTTCGATACGGCGGATCCCGCTCGCCCCGGCGAGCAGGCCGTCCCACGTGGACGCGACGTCCCCGCCGAGCGGCGTGGTCGCGCCCATCCCGGTGATCACGACGTCGATGTTGCTCATTGGAGTCTCCCCAAGGTCGGCGCCAATCAAGAAGTCGGACTTACTTGGAGTTGGCCGACACGTAGTTCACCGCGTCGCCAACGGTCTTCAGGTTCGCCAGCTCGTCGTCCGGGATCTTGACGCCGAACTTGTCCTCGGCCTGGACAGCGATCTCCACCATGGACAGCGAGTCGATGTCGAGGTCGTCCACGAAGGACTTCTCGGCGGTCACGTCGTCCTGCGCCACACCGGCGACCTCTTCGACGATCTCGGCGAGGCCGGCGAGGATCTCTGCGTTGTCTGCCACTGGTTGTTCCCTTCTCGGTGATGCTTTCGGCTGCCCTGCGGACACGGTGTCCGCAGGGGAAGTATTCATCACGGGCAGACGAAGGCCTGGCCCGCGTAGGAGAGTCCGGCCCCGAAGCCCACGGCGAGCACGACGTCGCCCGGTTTGGCGGTGCCTGCCTTGCGCATGTGGTCCAGCGCCAGCGGAATCGACGCGGACGAGGTGTTGCCCGAGTACCTGATGTCGTCGGCGACGACCATGTCCTCGCGGGCGCCCTTGGCACGCAGCTTCTTGGCGATGGCCTCGACGATACGCAGGTTGGCCTGGTGCGGGATGAGCACGTCCACATCGGACGGTTCGAGCCCGGCGAGTTCCAGTGCCTGCATGGCGATCGGCGCGATCTGCGTGGTCGCCCAGCGGAAGACCGACTGGCCCTCCTGGTAGATCCACTTGTCGTCACGCATGTAGATCAGGTCGACGTGCTCGCCCGCGCTGCCCCAGGCGACCGGGCCGATCTGCGCGGTGTCGGCCGCGCCGACCACCGCCGCGCCGGCGCCGTCGGCGAAGATGATCGCGTTCGCGCGGTCGACCGGGTCGACGTGGTCGGTGAGTTTCTCGGCGCCGATGACGAGCGCCTTCTTCGCGCTGCCCGCGCGGATCAGATCCGAGGCGACGCCGATGCCGTAACAGAACCCGGCGCAGGCGGCGTTGAGATCGAACGCGGCCGGATGCGTGATGCCGATCCGGTCGGCCACCTGTGCGGCGGCGTTCGGGATCTGGGTGGGCATCGTGCAGTTCGGCAGGATGACCGTGTCCACTTCGGACGGGTCCACGCCGGCGTCCGCCAGCGCGGCGGTGCCCGCCTTGACCGCCATGTCGACCAGCGACTCGTCCTTCTCGGCGAACCGGCGCTCGACGATGCCGACCCGCTCCCGGATCCACTGGTCGTTGGTGTCCATGATCTTCGAGAGATCGTCGTTGGTCACGATCTTCTCGGGCTGGAAGCTCCCGACACCGAGGATGCGGGTCCCGGCGGCGCCCGGCGCCTGCCGCAAAGTGGATCGGTCGGTCACGAAGCGTCCTCCTGCCCCTGAAGCTTCGCCAGCTCGGCCGGCGTCTTCAGAGCGATCGTGGTGGTCACGGTTCCCTTGAGCTGCCGCTTGACCAGCCCGGTCAGCGTGCCCGCCGGCGGAAGTTCGAGCGTCGAGGTGACACCCGCGGAGACCAGACCGTCCATGGTCAGGTCCCAGCGCACCGGGCTCGTGACCTGCTTGACCAGCCGGTCGAGGTATTCGGCCCCGCTGGTGACGACCTGGCCGTCGGCGTTCGACAGCAGCGGACGCGTCGGGTCCGCCGGGGTGATCTTCGCAGCGTGGGCCGCCAGCGCTTCACGCGCGGGTGCCATGTAGGGGGTGTGGAACGCGCCCGCGACCTTGAGCGCGCGGACCTTCGTGCCCTCCAGCGGCTCGGCGACGATCTTCTCGATCGCGTCGGCGGCGCCGGAGGCGACGATCTGACCGGCGCCGTTGCGGTTCGCCGCGGCGAGCCCGTGGCCCTCGAGCCACGCGACGACCTGCTCCGGGTCACCGAGCATGACCGCGGCCATGCTCGTGGGCTCCAGCGCGCAGGCCTTCGCCATTTCCGCGCCGCGGACGGCGGCCAGCGCGACGGCGTCTTCGGGGCTCAGCACGCCGGCGACGGCGGCGGCCGCCAGCTCGCCGACGGAGTGACCGGCGACCGGCGCGTCCGCGGCGACCGGGGCCTCACGCTGAAGGTGCTCGAACGCCAGCAGTGACAGCGCCACGATCAGCGGCTGCGTGATCGCGGTGTCCTGGATCTCTTCCGCGTCGGCTTCGGTGCCGAGGCGGACGAGGTCGAGACCGGCCCGCTCGGACCAGGCTTCGACGCGCGCGCGGGCGCCGTCGAGCTCGAGCCAAGAGGAGAGCATGCCTGGGGCTTGGGAACCCTGACCGGGGGCGAGGACTGCAACTGTCACCCCATTAGAGAACACGCTCGGCCACCATGGTCGTGATGCCGACGCTCACCAAGTCCGGCCGACGTAATTGTCGGAACCCTCCAAAAGCCCCTTCCTGATCACCGCGCTTAACCCAAAAGCCTTGTCGGGTTCAACCAGCTTTCCCTATGAACTCCGTCACTGCGCAGAGTTACCAACCGGTTCGCCGGAGGTCGTACGGCCGCCTGAGCGATTTGCCCGTTTCGGCGAGCGCGGGCGCCGGATCCGGGTGACGCGAAAGCCACTTTCGGGACACCAGACGTCCCGAAAGTGGCTTTCGCGACATGCCTCGGCCGAAGCGGCCCTGAGTCACCGGCTACCAGAGACCGCGGGCACGGGCCAGCCGCCCGACCGTCAGCGCCACCTTCAGCACCCAGGCGTCACGCGATTCGGCGGCGTGGCGGCCGGTGAGTTCGGCCGCCTTCCGCAGCCGGTACCGGACGGTGTTCGGGTGTACGAACAGCGTTCGCGCGCAGGTCTCCAGGACGCCGCCGCTGTCGAGGTAGGTCTCCACCGTCCGCAGCAGTGCCGGGCCCGCTTCCTCCAGCGGTCGCGCGATCTGCTCGACGAGCAGGCGTTCGGCCTCGGGGTCGCCGGACAACGCGCGTTCCGGCAGCAGGTCGATCGATCTCGCGGGCCGCGGCGCGCCGGGCCAGCCGACGACGGCACGAAGGCCGGAAAGCGCCTCTGTCGCACTGTGGTGCGCTTCGGCGAGCGTGGGCACCGTCGGTCCGGCGACGACCGGGCCCTCGGCGAAGGCGACCGAAAGCTTGGTGAGGATCTCGCGGTCCTTGACGCTGCCGTCGGTGGGCCCGGCGACGACCACGACCAGCCGGGAGCCCTGCACCGAGAGCAGCACCGGACGCCCGACCCGCGCGGCGCGGCTGCGCACTTCGAAGACGACGGCGGGCGGATCGTCCGACGTCGGGGTGCCGACCAGCGCGGTGGCGGGCGCGGCCGGGTCCCAGCCGAGCGCGGCGGCGCGGGAGAGCACCGCCTCCTCGGCGTCGCCGCGGACGATGCCGTCGACGACCAGCGCCTCCAGCCGCGCGTCCCACGCGCCTCGCGCCTCGGCGGCCGCCGCGTAGGAGTTGGCGGCGGCGAACGCGATCTCCCTGCCGTAGCGCAGGATCCCCTCGATCAGCGCGGCGCGTTCCGCCTCGTTCGCGGCGAACTCGGGCAGTTGCTCCTCGAACACCTCGATCGCCAGCCGGACCATGCCGACCGCCTGCCGCAGGCTCACCCACCGGGAAAGCTCGGCCGGTGCTTCGCGGAAGGCTTCCGTGGTGAGGGAGAGGGCCTCCTTCGCGTCGCGGAGCCAGTCGACGAAACCGGCGGCACCCGCCTGGGTGATCAGCAGGACACTCGCGCGCTGGTCGGCGGGAAGCCTGGCGAACCAGCTCAGCCGCTCCTCCATCACCGCCACACTCGCGCTCGCGAGCCGGCCGGAGGCGTGTTCGAGCCGCCGGAGGGTCTTGGCGGACAGCCCGTGGTGCTTGGGCACACGCCGTCCGGAGGTCGCATCAGCCATGGTCAGCCGATCCTAGGCCGTGGCCGGCGAGCCGTGTTCACGGTCTTCGCGAACGGACTTGCCGGACACGGCCTGGTCCGCCGGGCGACGGGCGCCGTCATCCCGCGGCCTTTCGCCGCCCGCGTCCGAAGTGGACGGTCATCCGCGATGAATGGTGAAAGGCGTTCGCATAAAACTCGAGGCCGCCCGGCGCCAGCGTTTTTCGCTGCGCCGGACGGCCTCGTCTCCCCGGTCCCCACCGGTGGAACAAGTATGGGACTTGTCGATCTTTTCCCGCTAGCTCACTCACTCGATCGTGGGTCGCCGAGTTGCCGGTGCGGTGCTCGTGCTCAACGATCCCTCGCAAGCCGCACCGGGTAGGTCGCGGATGCGCAGAGGAGGGAGTTCGCCGTGGGCGAGCAGCTGAAAGACGGTCTGGGACAAGCATGGAACCTTGTCGCCACCTTCGTACCGAAATTGCTCGGTTTCCTGATCATCCTGCTGATCGGCTGGCTGATCGCGAAAGCCGTGTCGAAGGCATTGGGCCTGGTTCTGTCGAAGATCGGTTTCGGCAAGCTCATCGAGAAGACCGGACTCGCCGGAACGTTCAAACAGGCGAATGTCGACGCGGGCGGGATCCTCGTCAAACTCGTGTACTACTTCATTCTCCTGATCGCGTTGCAGCTCGCGTTCGGCGTATTCGGGGAGAGCAATCCGGTCAGCGCGCTGCTCAACGACATCATCGCGTTCCTGCCGCGGATCCTGGTGGCACTGGTGCTGGTGATCGTCGCTGCCGCCGTCGCGAAGGTCGTCCGCGACCTGGTGACCGGGGCGTTGTCCACCCGGCCCGCGGGACGGCTGCTCGGCACGATCGCCTACTGGATGATCATGGCGTTCGGCATCATCGCGGCACTCGGCCAGGTGAACATCGCGACGGCCGTGACGGGGCCGGTCCTGGTGGCCGTGCTCGCCACCATCGGCGGCGTGATCGTCGTCGGCTTCGGCGGCGGCCTGATCAAGCCGGCGCAGGACCGCTGGCAGGGCTGGCTGGCCAACCTGCAGGGCCAGCTGGAGGCCGGGGACGGCAAGCAGGAGGTCCGTTCGGAGCCGCCGACTTCGCCTGTGGGCATCGGTCGCGTAGATTCCTGAGCATCCGCGTGGGCCCGGTGATCGAGGAAGGCACCGGGCCCGCGTGGAGTCGAAGGGCCCGTCGTCGCGGAACACGCGATCGAGGGGCCCTTTTCGCGTCCCCGTGAGCGTCCCTCGAGCCGTCCGCCTGTTCCGCACCTCACACTCTCTGGGGAATGGCGTCGGTACGGAGCATGTTGGAGCGGGAGACGGAGAGGGGTGCGGACGTGGACTTCCTGCTGCACAACGGTGTCACGGTGCTCGGACAGTGGATTTCCTTCGCCGAGCTGGCGGGGCAGATCTTCGCGCTGGCCGTGGTCTTCTTGGCCCAACGCCGCACGTTGTGGACGTGGCCGGTGCAGGTCGGGGCCACCGTGCTGTTGTTCTCGGTCTACCTGTCCGCACATCTCGGCGGCCTCGCGACCAGGCAGATCGCGATCCTCGCCATCTCGATCTACGGCTGGTGGGCCTGGTCCCGCCGCAGTGATCCGGTCTACGGCGTCGTCGTCCGCAAGGGCAGGCTCGGCGAGCGGCTGGCGATGATCGGCGCGTTCGCGATCGGCACCACCGCGATGGCGCTGGTCCTCGACGCGCTGAACGCCTCGTGGGCGCCGTGGCCGGACGCCGCGATCTTCGTCGGCACACTGGTCGCCTTCGCCGCACAGGGCGCGGGTCTCGTCGAGTTCTGGCTGGTGTGGCTGGTCGTCGACGCGATCGGCGTGCCGCTTCAGCTCTCTTCGGGCCTGTACTTCTCCGCGGCGGTCTACATCGTGTTCGCCGGGCTGGTCGTGCACGGCTGGTGGAGCTGGAACCGCACCGCGAAGCAGGTCCGTACCGCTTCGCCCGCTACTGCCGCGACCCGCTGACCACGCGATTCGGCACCTGTTTGCGGTAGTTGCACGCGCAAGTACCGCAAGCAGGTGCCGAATCGCGGAGGGGTCAGCGCATGGTGGCGTGGGAGGGCTTGAGGTCGGCGAGGGTGCGGACGCCCAGCAGCTGCATCGTCCGGACCATCTCGGCGCGCAGGATGTCCACGCACCGCTGAACCCCGCGCTCGCCGCCGGCCATCAGGCCGTAGAGGAACGCGCGCCCGATGAGTACCGCGTCCGCGCCCCGCGCGATCGCGGCCACGATGTCGCCGCCGGAGAGGATGCCGGTGTCGACCCACACCTCGGCGTCGCCCTGGATCTCGTCGAGCACCGCCGGGAGCAATTCGATCGGCGTCGGCGCGCGGTCGAGCTGACGGCCGCCGTGGTTGGACAGCAGCACCGCGTCGGCGCCGTGCTTGACCACGTCCCGCGCGTCGTCGACGTTCTGGATCCCCTTGACCACGAGCTTGCCCGGCCAGGTCTGGCGGACCCAGTCGAGGTCGTCGAAGTTCAGGGTCGGGTCGAAGAGCTGGTTGAGCAGTTCGGCGACCGTGCCGTCGAACTGGCTCAGCGACGCGAAGGTCAGCGGCTCGGTGGTCAGCAGGTTGAACCACCACGCGGGGTGCATCGCGCCGTCGACGAAGGTCTTGAGGGTGAGCGCGGGCGGGATGGTCAACCCGTTGCGGACGTCACGCAGCCGCGCGCCGGCGACCGGGGTGTCCACCGTCAGCATGAGCGTGTCGAACCCGGCGGCCCACGCGCGATTCATCAGATCTTCGCCCGCCTTGTGGTCACGCCAGACGTAGAGCTGGAACCACTTGCGGGCCTCCGGGGCGGCCGCGGCGAGATCTTCGATCGACGTCGTCGCCATCGTCGACAGACCCATCGGGATGCCGTTGCGCTGCGCGACACGGGCCACCGCGGACTCGCCCTCGTGGTTCATCATGCGGGTGAACCCGGTTGGCGCGAACGCGAACGGCAGCTCCGAACGCTTGCCGAGGATCTCCTTGCCGGTGTCCACATCGGACACGCCGCGCAGGACGTTGGGGTGGAATTCCACGCTGCGGAAGGCCTGCCGGGCACGGCGGAGGCTGTCTTCCAGCTCCGCGGCGCCGTCGGTGTAGTCGAACGCCGCCCGCGGCGTGCGCTTGCGGGCGAGCATTCGCAAATCGGCGATCGTGTGCGCGCCCGCCAGCCGCCGGTCGGTCGGGTTGAGCACGATCGGCTTCGGCCGCAGGATCTGCTTCAGCTCACTCGGCTTCGGCAGTCGACGTTTGGTCACACTCGCTCACCTTCTCCACAAACATCCGATGTCTCACCCTAGCTCGTCCGGTCCCGAACGCAATGAACGGTCCGTTCCTTGCGAAATTCGCAAGGAACGGACCGTTCATGGCATCGCTAGGCGCTGCCGGAGTCCGACAGCTGCGGGCCCGCGGCGGCGACGTCGTCGAGGCGGTACTTCCGCGCCGCCTCGGCCACCTTCGCCCGGTCGAACTCGCCGCGCTTCGCGAGCGCGCTCAGCGTGCCGACCACGATCGACTGGGCGTCGACCAGGAACTTCCGCCGGGCCGCCGGGCGGGTGTCGGAGAACCCGAACCCGTCGGTGCCCAGCGTCAGCATGTCGTTCGGCACCCACGGGCGGATGAGGTCCGGCACGGCGCGCATCCAGTCCGAAACCGCGACGACCGGCCCGTTCGCGCCGGACAGCTTCTGCGTGATGTACGGCACACGCGGGGAGTCGCCCGGGTGGAGCAGGTTGTCGTGATCGGCTTCGACGGCCTCGCGCCGCAGCTCGGTCCACGACGTGGCCGACCACACGGCCGCGCGTACGCCCCACTCCTCGGCCAGCATCTGCTGGGCGCGGAGCGCGTCCGGCATGGTGACGCCGGAGACCAGGATCTGCGCCTCCGGTCCCTCGCCCGACGGCGCGTCGGCGTACTTGTAGAGCCCCTTGAGCAGGCCGTCGACGTCGAGGTTCTCGGGCTCGGCGGGCTGCTGGTAGGGCTCGTTGTAGATCGTCATGTAGTAGAAGATGTTCTCGCCGTTGCCGTCCGGCCCGGTCTCGCCGTACATCCGGCGAAGACCGTCCCGCACGATGTGGGCGATCTCGAACGACCACGCCGCGTCGTAGGCCACGACGGCCGGGTTGGTCGCCGCCAGCAGCAGCGAGTGCCCGTCGGCGTGCTGCAGGCCCTCACCGGTCAGCGTGGTGCGGCCGGCGGTGGCGCCGAGCACGAACCCGCGGGCCATCTGGTCGGCCGCCGCGTAGAGGCCGTCACCGGTCCGCTGGAACCCGAACATCGAGTAGAAGATGTAGATCGGGATCATCGGCTCGCCGTGCGTGGCGTACGACGTGCCGACGGCGGTGAACGACGCGGTGGAACCCGCTTCGTTGATGCCCTCGTGCAGGATGACGCCCTTTTCGGACTCCTTGTAGGCCAGCATCAGGCTCGCGTCGACCGACGTGTACGTCTGGCCGTGCGGGTTGTAGATCTTGGCCGTCGGGAACATCGAGTCGAGACCGAACGTGCGCGCCTCGTCCGGGATGATCGGGACGATCCGCTTGCCGATCTCGGAGTCCTTCGCCAGCTCGCGGACGAGCCGGACGAACGCCATCGTCGTGGCGACCTCCTGCTTGCCCGAGCCCTTGCGGATGCCTTCGTAGACCTTGTCGCCGGGCAGCACGAGAGCCTTCGAGGCCTTCGGGCGGCGCTCCGGCAGGAAACCACCGAGTGCCTTGCGGCGGCCGATCATGTACTCGATCTCCGGCGATTCCTTGCCGGGGTGGTAGTACGGCGGCAGCTTCGGGTCGCGCTCGAGCTCCTCGTCGCTGATCGGGATGCGCTGGGCGTCCCGGAACAGCTTGAGGTCGTCGAGGGTGAGCTTCTTCATCTGGTGCGTGGCGTTGCGGCCCTCGAAGGACGGGCCGAGGCCGTAACCCTTGATGGTGTGGGCCAGGATCACCGTCGGCTGGCCGTGGTGCTCCAGCGCCGACTTGTAGGCCGCGTAGACCTTGCGATAGTCGTGCCCGCCGCGCTTGAGGTTCCAGACGTCGGCGTCGGTGAGGTCCTTGACCAGTTCCTTGGTCCGCGGGTCGCGGCCGAAGAAGTGCTCGCGGACGAAGGCGCCGTCGTTGGCCTTGTAGGTCTGGAAGTCGCCGTCCGGCGTGGTGTTCATCAGGTTGACCAGCGCGCCGTCACGGTCCGCGTGCAGCAGCGAGTCCCACTCGCGGCCCCAGATGACCTTGATGACGTTCCAGCCGGCGCCGCGGAAGTACGACTCCAGCTCCTGGATGATCTTGCCGTTGCCGCGCACCGGGCCGTCGAGCCGCTGCAGGTTGCAGTTGATCACGAAGGTCAGGTTGTCGAGGCCCTCGCCGGCGGCCACGTGGATGAGGCCGCGCGATTCCGGCTCGTCCATCTCGCCGTCGCCGAGGAACGCCCAGACGTGCTGGTCGCTGGTGTCCTTGATGCCGCGATCGCGCAGGTAGCGGTTGAATCGCGCCTGGTAGATCGCGTTCATCGGGCCGAGGCCCATGGACACGGTCGGGTTCTCCCAGAACTCCGGCATCAGCCGCGGGTGCGGGTACGACGGCAGGCCGCCGCCCTCGCCGGCGTGCGAGAACTCCTGGCGGAAGCCGTCCAGCTGGTTCTCGGTCAGCCTGCCCTCGAGGAACGCGCGGGCGTAGATGCCGGGGGAGGCGTGCCCCTGGATGAAGATCTGGTCGCCGCCGCCCGAGTGGTCCTTGCCGCGGAAGAAGTGGTTGAAGCCCACTTCGTACAGCGCCGCGGACGAGCCGTAGGTCGAGATGTGCCCGCCGACACCGACGCCGGGACGCTGCGCGCGGTGCACCATGATCGCGGCGTTCCACCGGATGTAGGCGCGGTAGCGGCGCTCGATCTCCTCGTCACCGGGGAACCAGGGTTCGTTCTCGGTGGGGATGGTGTTGACGTAGTCCGTCGACGTCAGCGCCGGGACGCCGACGTGGCGTTCCCTGGCCCGCTCGAGGATGCGCAGCATCAGGTACCGGGCGCGCTGCTGACCACCCCTGGCCAGCGCCTCGTCGAAGGAGTCCAGCCATTCGGCGGTCTCCTCCGGGTCGATGTCGGGCAGGTGCGCCGCCAATCCGTCACGGATGACGCGGACGCGTGCCGGGGTCTCCTTGCCGGAGGCGCCGTCGTTCTGCGGGGCCAAGGGGTCTCCTTGCGAAAGGTGGTAGCTGGTTGTGCTCGTACGCGGGCGTGTTCGCCGTCCATCGTCGTCCTCCGGTTCCGTTCTCGTCACCGCTACTGATCGGTAACGTTCGCGGACCCGATTGCGACACGCCTCGCACGCGCCTGTACTCGCGCGCGCGTTTTCTCTCTCACCCTAAAGCAGGGCGTTCGGAGGTGCCCAGGCGCGCCCGAATTGACCCCGTGAGAGTGGGCTGAATGTCCGTACGCCGCGACACGAGTTGTTCAAGATCCGGTGTGGACGGTTGCGCGGAACGCTTCACCAGTGTTCGCTAACGGGCATCGTGTACCCGAGTGTGGTGCCCGCCCGGCCGATCAGGCCGACGCGACACCACGCTCCGTCGTAGTTGGAGGAGTGACAGCAGTGGTCGCCGCGGGAGACGCTGATCAGAGCAGCGTCGCCGAAAGGCTCGGGATCAAGCCGGACATGGTGGTCCAGGAGATCGGCTGGGACGAGGACGTCGACGACGACCTTCGTGCGGCGATCGAGGAACAGATCGGCGGCGACATCCTCGACGAGGACGCCGACGAGGTCATCGACGTGGTGCTGCTGTGGTGGCGCGAAGACGACGGTGATCTCGGTGACACGCTGATCGAGGTCCGGACCCCCCTGAACGAGAACGGCGTGATCTGGGTGCTGACCCCCAAGACGGGCCAGCCCGGGCATGTCGAGCCGAGTGAGATCGCCGAAGCGGTGCCGCAGGTCGGGCTGGCGCAGACGGCCAACATCAGCGCCGGCCCGAAGTGGGCGGGCACGCGGCTGGTTTCGCCGAAGTCGTCCAAGACCAAGCGGTGACCTCTCCGGGCGCGCGATCGACACGATAGGGTTGTCGTCGCAGGCCCCTGTTCGCTCTTGAGAGGAAACCGCCGGTATGGCCGTCGAGGTCGGATCGCAAGCCCCGGACTTCACGCTCAACGACTACAACAAGCAGTCCGTGACGCTGTCGTCCTTCAAGGGCGAGAAGCCGGTCCTGCTCGTGTTCTACCCGTTCGCGTTCAGCGGCATCTGCACCGGCGAGCTGTGCCAGCTCCGCGACGAGTTCGCGGACTACGACGGCCAGGGCGTCCAGGTCATCGGTGTGTCCGTGGACACCCCGTTCTCGCTCAAGGCGTGGGCCGAGCAGGAGGGCTACCAGTTCCCGCTGCTTTCGGACTTCTGGCCGCACGGTGAGGTCGCGAAGGCCTACGGCGTCTTCAACGAGGCGGCCGGTCTGGCCACCCGCGGCACCTTCCTGATCGACAAGGACGGCGTCGTGCGGTTCGCCGAGGTCAACCAGCCCGGCGAGGCGCGCGACCAGCAGGCGTGGAAGAAGGCCGTGGCCTCGCTGGCCTGAGTCTTCACCGGTGGCACCCGTGCGCGGGTGCCACCTCCCGGGCGCATAGCTCAGCGGGAGAGCACTCGGTTTACACCCGAGCGGTCGTAGGTTCGATCCCTACTGCGCCCACCAACGGAGTTGGGGCCCCCGGAGATCATCGAGGGCCCCGTCGATCTCAAGCCGGGCTCTCGGTGATGTGACGGCGCACCGGCACATCCCGCCAGGCCCGCGCTGCGGCGATCCTCGGTGATCCGATCATCGCGGCAGTTCCCGCCCGGTCGCCCTCCTGTCCTCGTGTGGTCATCGGCTGGTCCTTTGCCACCGCGCGAATGCTTCCCGGACTTCGGCGGAAGAGTGCCCGAGGGCGCTGTCCTCCGGCTCGGCGGGAGTGACCCGCGGGATGTGCACCACGAGATCGAAGGCATCCAAAGGGGCCAAGTCGCCGTAGAACGAGCCGCTGCGGTGCCGGGTGACGCTCCGGACGGCCTCCGTGTCGGTCGGGGAAAGCTGCCGCAGGTCGACCGCGAAAGCCGTGTCATGGCTCGCGGCCATGAACGCGTCGAGACTTCCGGGCTCGGGCGGTTCGAGATCGGAGAAGAATTCACCGGTGGAGAGATCGCTGCCCAGAGCAAGGGTCTTCCCGGAGGCGGAGGTGGTTCCGATCGCCAAGTAGGCCGGGCCGAGCCGTGCGGTCAGGTGCATGCCCATCGTCGTGGAGGCGGGTAGCACCCCGGGGATCGCCATGGGGCAGCGCTGCACGTGGTTGTTGTGCGCGCCGAGGACGATCCGGTCTTCTGCGCACAGGATCTCCTCGACGGTGTCCGCGATCGCGGCGTCGCGGATGTCGGCGGCGAGACCTCCTCCCGGGTCGCGTGAGATCTCCCTGACCATCGCGTCCAGAGCGATGGTCAGGTTCAGCGAGCGCAGGGCACGCCTGTAGGCGGTCTCGCTCGTCCGCCGTATGTAGCCGATGCGCCGCGCGGTCATCCGAGTGCGGAGATCGGCGAGTCCCGCGGTCAGCGCGTCTCGCTCGTCTCGGGGAAGACGCGCGTACGCGGAGAACGCCGTGTGGGCGGAGAAAACCGACACCGCCGCGAGGCTCGCGGCCGTCTCGCGGAGGCGTGGGCCGGCGTCCCGTCCGGGGTCGGCCTCGGCGAGGTAGGCCGTCACCGCGTCCAGTCCCGGCAGCAGGGACACGCTGGAGCCGGGAAGGTCGATGCCGTGGAATCCGACCTGGTCCGGGGCCGCGAAGTTGTGCTCGCGCATCCATTCCAGCTGCGCGCGCATCTCGGTGCACAGGCCCATCAGCGTGGTGATCCCGGTGGCCAGGACCCGGCCGGGCTGCTCGTCGCCTCCGCGTACCCACGCGTCGGCGAGCGTTCCCTCGGGGAAGCCCGACTCCATCGCGTAGGCGCTGAATCCGTGCCTCTCGACCAGATAGCGCAGTAGGCGATGCCGGAGCAGGTAGAACTCGCGATTGAAGTGCGCGCTCTCGCCGATGGCCACCACGCGGGCGTCGCCGATCGCCTGATCGAGCCACCCGAGATCGTCCCATGGACCGGCCGGATCCAAAGTGGTCAATGGTCGTATCGCCCGGCCGCTCAGCCGTGACGGGTTCATGGTCCCCATGACTCCCTCTCGTGCATTCCCATTTTTGGGAAAGGTACCAGATATGGGAAAGTGGACTCGTGAAAACGGTTGACCTGCTCCTGCATCCGGTGCGGATGCGCGTCGTGCACGCGATGGCGGGCGAGAGCGTCCACACCACGTCCGAGCTGTGTGCCCGCCTGCCTGACGTGCCCAAGACCTCCCTCTACCGGCACGTGGGACTGCTCGCGGACGCGGGATTGCTGGAGGTGGTGGACGAGAAACGGGTGCACGGCGCCGTCGAACGCAGCTACCGGCTCCGCCGCGAGCGAGCGACGATCGACAGCGACACGGCCGCGTCCCTGTCGCTCGACGACCACCGCCGAGGGTTCGCCGCGGCCGTCGCCACGCTGCTGGCCGAGTTCAATGCCTATCTCGACCAGGAGGGCGCCGGCCCCGTCGCCGACTCGGTCGGCTATCGGCAGGGTGTCCTCTGGCTCGACGAGGACGAACTGGCAGAGATGGTCGGCGCGCTGGGCGACCTGCTCGCGGCGCGAGCGCGCAACACACCCGGTGAAGGGCGCCGCGCGTACTTGCTGAGCCCGATCTTCTTCCCTGTCGCGGACCCCTCGTAGCGTCCTGCCGTAAACGAAGCGACAGCTCGCATGTGCGGGGCTACCTTGAGCGTGTGCGCGACCTCACCTGGCGACCTCTCACCCCGCAGGACGCCAAGGCGTCGGCCGACCTCCTCAACGCCATCGAGACGGTGGACGGGATCGGTGAGAACTACACCGAGGAGGACACCCTTCAGGAGCTGATCGACCCGTACGCGGACCTGGAGCGGGCGAGTCTCGCCGCCCTCGACGGTGACGTGATGGCCGGCTACATGAAGATCCGCTTCAAACCGTCCGCGGAGGAAGTCCATCGGGTCTTCCTCGACGGGGGAGTCCATCCCGCGTATCGCCGCCGCGGGATCGGCGGCGCGCTCGTCGATGCGGGTGTGGCGGCCGCGAAGACGGTGCACGCGCTGCACCACCCCGACTCGAAACTCGTGGTGGACGTCAACCGGCCCGAGCGCATCGCGGGCCTGGCCGAACTCGTCCGCTCCCGGGGGTTCGTGCCGGTGCGCTACTTCCAGCGGATGGAGCACTCGCTCGGCGGCTTGAACGGTCCTGTGATCCCCCGAGGGTTCCGGGTCGAGCCGTGGTCGGAGCGGAACGACGAGGACTTCCGGACGGTCAGGAACGAGGCCTACCGCGACTGCTGGGGCGCGGTGCCGATGCCCGTCGAGCTCTGGCGGAACAAGATCACCAATCAGACTTTCCGGCCCGAGGTCAGCTTCCTGCTCCGTGAGGAGGCGACGGGTGCCTCGGTGGGGATGCTGGTGACCCTGTGGTGGGAAGCCGACACGGACGCCACCGGCGTCCGCGACGCGCACTTCATGGTGATCGGAACGCTTCGGGAGTACCGGCGGCGGGGTGTGGCGAGCGCGCTGATGGGGTACGCGCTGCGGGCCGCCGTCGAGCAGGGCTACGACCGTGTGAGTGCGAACGTGGACTCGGCCGATCCGGCCGGGGCGCCCGGGGTCTTCGAGAAGGCGGGCTTCGTGCCGACGATGCGCTACGTCCGCTGGGCACTCGAAGTTTGACGATGGGTCGCCCACTCGATATCGGTGCCCGTACACGGCACGGTGGCCGCTGGTGCACATGTGGCGTGGGATGCCGGGAATTGCGCTCAGGACACGTGAAGGCCCCCTTCGCCCGGCTCGGCCGGGAGAAGGGGGCCTTCACGCACCCCCAACACCTGTGGAACGTTTCGGTTTCGGCGGTCTGGTCTGCCCCCTCGGCAGGCCAGACCGCCGGTGTGCGCCGCGCCGCGGGTGGCGAACTTTCGGCTACACAAGAGAAGAGGCGGTCGGGACTGCCCAGATACATCAAGATCGGCGGCCATTGGAGTGATCCGGGCCGCGAGGGGCGATCACGCAGAGCGACTAGGCGCGGATGAGCCTGTTCGCCAGGGTCGACATCGTGTAGGCCCCGATGCCCATGACGACTTCGAGGGCGTTCCGTTCGGTGTATCCGTGCCCGAAGAAGGTCCGCAGCGTGTCGTCGTCGACACCGCCGGCGGTTTCGAGCACCGCGAGCGTGAACTGCCGGACGGCTTCCAGCCGCTCGTCGGGCACCGGCTCCTGGGAGCGAAGCGCCGCGATGACGTCGTCGTCCGCGTGGAGACCCTTCAGCTTGCCGGTGTGGATCTCGATGCACACGTCGCAGCCGTTGCGGGTCGCCACGGTCATCACGACCGTCTCCCGCGCGAGCGGTTCGAGTGTCGTCCGCTCGAAGCTCGCGCTCAGTTTCAGGAATCCGTCGAGCAGTTCGGGTGACGACGCCTGCCGGGCGACGGCGGTGGGGAGGTGGCCGAACTTCCGGATGGTCGCTTTCATCGAGCGACGCGAGGCTTCGGGTGCGGTTTCGACGGTGTGGTCGGTGAACAAGGGCTCCCCTTAAGATGGTCAACGTGGTTGACGAAAAGGTAAACCAAGTTGTCGATCCTGGCAAGCGCGATTCCGGTCCGCCCGGCTTCGAGTTGCCGCTCCTGCTGTTCGCGGGCTTCCGCTCGATCATCGACCGGATGCACGCCGAGCTGGCCGGACAGGGACATTCCGACGTCCGCCCGGCGTACGGCTTCGCCATGCAGGCGATCGGCCGCGAGGGCGCGACGGCGAGCGAGATCGGGCGGCGGCTCGGCGTCAGCAAGCAGGCGGCGGGCAAGACCGTCGACAAGCTGGAGCAGCTCGGCTACGTCGCCCGCGTCGACGACCCGGCCGACGCGCGGCGCAAGGTCGTGCGGCTCACCGCCCGTGGGTTCGACTCACTCGGCCGGACGGCGGCGATCTTCGAGGAGCTGCGCAAGGAGTGGGTCGCCACGCTGGGCGCCGAAAGGGTCCGCGCGCTCGAGACGGACCTCCGCACGATGGCGCCCGCGGACGGCTTCCGCCTGGACGTCGCGGGCTGGTTCGGCGCCTAGAACGGGCAACCGGGGTTCGGCGCGTCCTGCGACAGCGGGCTTCCGTGCGGCAGCACGTAGAGCACCTCCAGCACCACCGGCGTCGTTCCGAGGTTCCGTCCGATGTGGACGGTGTCGCTCGGCTCGGTGAAGACGGCGCCCTTGCGGTACGAGCCGTCGAGCCCGCAATCGGCCGAGTTGTGCGTCAGCGTTCCGGCCTTGACGTACGCGTGCAGCGTGCCGTCGTGGTAGTGCCAGCCGGTGTAGCCGCCGGGCTGGATGACGACCTCGCGCAGCACGTAATCGGTGTCCCCGACCGTCTTCTGATGGAAGATCGTCCCGGTCACGCCGGATCCGGGCGTCGCCTCGGCCGTCGCGGGGACGGCCAGGGCGAGAACGAGGGCGGCGAGCAGTGTGGTCACGGACCGCAGGCGCATGGGCGAACCGTACCGCGATCGGCACTGCCCGAAAGGGCCGTTCATTCCGCCCGAAGCGTCCGCCGCAGCATCTTGCCGCTCTCGGTCCGCGGCAGCCGTTCGCGGAAATCGAACCGGCGCGGCGTCTTGAACCCGGCGAGCTCGGCTCGGCAGTGCTCTTCGAGCCGCTTCGCCAGCGCGGAGTCCCCGGCCGTCCCTTCGACCGGTTGCACGACCGCGACGACCCGTTGTCCCCACTCGGGATCCGGTTCCCCGATCACCGCGACGTCGGCGACGTCGGGATGGCCCAGCAGCCGCGCCTCGATCTCGGCCGGATAGATGTTCACGCCACCCGAAAGGATGAGGTCCGTCCGCCGGTCGCACAGGAACACCCGCCCCGCGGCGTCGAGATGACCGACGTCCCCGACCGTGACGAACTCCCCGGAGCGCGCGGCGGCCGTCTTGTCCGGGTCGTCGTGGTAGTCGAATTTCGTGTGCGCGGAACTGAAGTAGAGCGTCCCGGTTTCGCCCGCGGGGAGTTCCGCGCCGTCGTCGTCGAGCACCTTGACCCGCACGCCGTCCAGTGGGGTGCCGACCGTACCCGGCTCCGCGAGCCAATCGCGCGCGTGCACGGCCGTGATCAGTCCCTCGGACGCGCCGTAGTACTCGTGGACCACCGGTCCGAGCCAGGCGAGCATCCGCTCCTTGATCTCCCGCGGGCACGGCGCGGCGCCGTGGACGACCGAAGTCAGGCTCGACAGGTCGTACCGCGCGCGGATGTCCTCGGGCAGCCGCAGCATGCGGTGGAACATCGTCGGCACCAGGTGGGTGCTCGTGACGCGGTGTTCTTCGGTGAGCCGCAGCGTTTCCTCGGCGTCGAACCGGTCCGTCAGCACGAGCGTGTGCCCGAGATGCAGGATCGCGGTCGAGAACATGCCCGGCGCCGCGTGGTGGAGCGGGCAGGCGACCAGGTGCACGCCGTGCCCCGGCCGGACGTCCACGCGTTCGAGGACGTTCGCGTGGATCGGGTGCAGCGCGGGCGGCCGCCCGGGCAGGGCGCGCCGGACGCCTTTGGGGTGCCCTGTGGTCCCGGAGGTGTAGAGCATCGTCTGGCCCGCGGTCCGCCGCTCCGGCGTGGTGGCCGGCCGGTCCGCGCCCCACGCCGCGTAGTCCGCCCAGCCGGGCGTCTCTCCGCGCGAAAACCGGTGCAGGCCCTGCAATTCCGCGGTGCACGTGGCGGCGATGTCCGCGTCCGCGACGGCGATCTTGGCGCCGCTGTTGGCCGCGATGTAGGCGATCTCGGCCGGCGAGGACCGGTGGTTCACCGGGGTGAAGTACATCCCCGCCTGCAAGGTCGCCAGCAGGAGCTCGTAATAGGTGAGTCCATTGTGGATGATCGCGACGACGCCGTCGCCTTCACCGAGACCGAGCGCGCGCAAGGCGTGGGTCAGCTGGTTCGCGCGCGCCGACAGGTCGCCGAAGGTCGTCTCGTGCCCGTCGGCGTCGATCACCGCGACTCGGCCGGGGTCGTGGGCGGCGACCTCGTAGAACGTGCTCATTCCGGGCACCGCAAGGTCTCCAGATGCCGCCGGAGCACCGTGCGCATCAGCTCCGGCGACGTCCGGCCCGTCGACAACGCGAGCCCGTCCAACAGCGCGGCCAGCCGTTCGGTCTCCACGGCCAGGTCGAGGCCTTCGAGGAGACCGCCGGCTTCGTTCGCACCGTCGAGCACCCGCCGGACGAGGGCGCGGACCCCGTCGTACATGCGGGCGGCCTCCTCGGCGAGGTCCGGCCGGTTCTTCGCGGCGGCCGAAAAAGCCAGCCAGACATCGGTTTCGGCTCGGGTCTGCTCGGTGAGCGGAAGCAGTTCGCCGAGCAGCTCTTCGGTGATCTCCTGCCGCCGCGAGCGCGGGGTCGCGGGGTCGAGCAGAGCGGGGAGATGGCCGAGCAGCCTCGCCTCGAGCCGGTCGCCGAGCGAGCGCATGGCGAACACGATCAGCTCGTCGTGGCCGCGGAAGTAGTGCCGCACCGAACCGATCGCGAGACCGGCCTCCTCGGCCACGCTCCGGAGCGACGCCTGCGCGAGACCGTCGCGCTGGATCACCCGGAAGACGGCTTCGGCTATTTCCAGGCGCCGGGCGTCGGGGTCGACGATCTTGGGCATGTTGCCTTTATAGCACGAGCTTGCTATTTTATTTGGCACAGTCATGCTACAAAGGGGGAGTTCATGAGGACCTGGTTGCTGATCGCGCTGGTGGTCGCCGTCGTGATCGTGATCGTGGTGCGCAGGCTGCGCGGGGAACCACTGGTCGCCCGCGAGGTGTTCGGGGCGCCGGTGGTGCTGCTCGCGATCGGGGTCTACGGCCTGGCCAAGCTGGACCATTTCACCTTCACCGACGGCGCCTGGCTCGTGCTGGGGTCCGCCGTCGGATGCGGGTTCGGCGCGGTGCGCGCCGCCACCACGAAACTGTTCGAGCGCGACGGCGTGCTGTGGCTGCGCTACACCGGCTGGACGTTCGGAGTCTGGGTGCTGTCGCTCGTGGTGAACTTCGGGATCGGCTTCCTGGCCACGATGGCCGGGGCGCATCCCGACGCCCGGCCGGTGACGTTGTCGATCGGCGTCAGCCTGCTGGGGGAGGCGTTGGTGCTCGGTAAGCGCGCGAAGACGACGGGGCTGCCGTACGCCCCGCCGTCCGAGTCGCTGCTTTCGCGCCGCTAAGCCAGTTTCCTGACTTCGCCGACAAGGAGGGCGATGTCGTCTTCGGTGTTGAAGTAGTGCACCGAAGACCGGACCAGCGGCGGCAATCCACGTTCGGCGAAATCGAACTGGGCGGAAGTCGCTTCCGTGACGCTGACGTTGATCTTCGCCGTGGCCAGGTGCTGTTTCACCTCCTGCGACGGTGTTTTCGCCACGCTGAACGTGACGATCCCGCACTGCCGCGTGCCTTGGTCGTGGACGCGGACGCCGGGGATCTCGCGCAGCGCGTCGCGCAGTTTCGCCGCGAGGGCGGCGACACGGGCTTCGATGGCGGGCAAGCCCCATTCGAGGGCGTAGTCGATCGCCGCGCCGAGACCGTGCAGGGCGGCGTGATCGCGTTCCCAGACCTCGAACATCTTCGCCGTCGGATCGACTTCGTAGGTTTCGGGCGCGGTCCACGCCGCCGAGTGAAGGTCGAGCATCGCGGGCTCGACGCGCTCGCGCAGCCGCGGGTGCGCGTAGAGGAACCCGGTGCCCCGTGGGCCGCGCAGATATTTGCGGCCGGTGACGCTGAGGGCGTCGCAGTTCAGGCGCGCGACGTCGAGGTCGATCTGCCCGGCGCTCTGGCACGCGTCCAGCAGGAACGGGATCCCGGCCTCGCGCGCGACCGCGCCGATCTCCTCGGCGGGGTTCACCAGCCCGCCCTGAGTCGGCACGTGGGAGACGGCGATCAGCTTGACGTCGCCGTCGACGCGGCGCTTGAGGTCCTCGACGTCGAGTTGCCCGGACTCGTCGTTGTCGACCACCTCGACGACGGCGCCGGTGCGCTTCGCGATCTGCAGGAAGGAGATGACATTGCTCGCGTACTCGGATTTCGCCGTCAGGATCCGGTCTCCCGCCGAGAACGGGAGCGCGTAGAAGACCGCCTGCCAGGACCGGGTCGCGTTGTCGGTCAGGGCGATGTCTTCGGGGGCGGCGCCGACGAGGCGCGCGGCCGAGGCGTAGACGCCGTTCATCCGCTCCACGGTCGCCGCGGCCTGCTCGTATCCGCCGGTCAGGGCTTCTTCCCGCAGGTAGCCGACGACGGTGTCGGTCACCCGTGCGGGTGGCAGCGACGATCCGGCGTTGTTGAGGTGGACCACCTCCGCGCAGCCCGGTGTCTCGGCGCGGGCGCGGTGCACATCGAAGTCCGTCATGCCTAACTGAATACAGTACGGTCGAAGTGCATGCAATACTGCGCCGATGACGAGGAACCTGCTCCGGCGCGACCTCGCGGAGGAGATCACCGCCCGCGTGCTCGACGGCCGCATCGCCGCGGACAGCCGCATCAACGAGGTGCACCTCGCCCGCGAACTGGGGGTCAGCCGGACCCCGTTGCGCGAGGCGTTGATCGGGCTCGCCGACCGAGGCTTGCTCGTCTCGGCGCCGGGGCGCGGTTTCCTCGTGCCGCCGTTCGACCCGGACGAGGCCCGGCAGCTGTACCCGCTCGTCGCCGAGCTCGAATCGCTCGCGTTGCGCTGGAGTTCGCCGCAGGACCTCGCCGGGCTCACCGGCGGACTGGACCGGATCACCGCCGAGATGGCCGCGGAACTCGCGCGGCAGGGTGATCTGTCCACTTTGGACGACAAGTGGCACGCGCTGCTCGTCTCCCGGTGCACGAATCCGCATCTGCTGCGCCTGCTCGAGCAGACGAAGCCGCTGTTGAAACGCTATGACGCGCGCTATTTCGGTGGCGCCGAACGCGCGGGGGAGAGTATCGACGAACACCACCGGATCGCCGAGGCGATCCGCGTCTCCGACCTCGCGACGGCGGTGGAGCTGCTCGTGCGGAACTGGGTGAAAACGTTGGCATATCTGGAAGACATGGGGTGACACGATGTTCGTGACGGCACATCTGAGCGACAACCATCTCGACGGCGGGGAGCGCGCCGACGAACGCACCGCACGGGTCATGCGGTACCTGGAAAACCTGGCGACACCGGCCGACGCGATCCTGGTGACCGGCGACATCACCGACCACGGCACGCTGGAGGAATACCGGCGCGCGGCCGAGCTCTTCAAGACCGATGTCCCGCTGTTCGTCTGCCCCGGAAACCACGACAAGCGCGGCCCGTTCCGCGAAGGGCTGCTCGGACAGGCGCCGGGCGACTCCCCGGTCAACGCGGCGCACACCGTCGGCGACGTCACCTTCGTCATGGCCGATTCGACCATCCCCGGCAAACCCGACGGGCAGTTCGACGACGAGACCATGGCCTGGCTGGACGATGTACTCGGCGACGGCGACGGGCCTGCCTTCATCGCCTTCCACCACCCGCCGGTCGCGCTCGGGCTGCCGCTGGTGGACGCGATGCGCCAGTACGGCGAGGAACGGCTGGCCGAGGTGCTCGCGCGTCACCCGCGCGTGGTCGCCCTGCTCTGCGGGCACGTCCACGCCGCGGCGTCGACGACGTTCGCGGGAGTGCCGCTGCGGTCGGCGCCGTCGGTCGGGTCGAGCATCCTGTTCCCGTGGGAGCGGAACGGGCTGCGGTCCTGGGGGGAAGGCGGGCCGGTCGATTACGACCTGCCGCCGTCGCTGCTGTTCCACGTACTGCACGACGACGGCAGGCTGACCACGCATCATCGGGTCGTCCCGGCTTAACCCTCGAACACCGGCAGCGTGAGCCGGGACGGCCGCGCGGGGTCGTGGAAGATCTCGAACCGCGCGGGCTTCCCGTCCACCGCGCTGAAAACCGGCTCGCCGGTGCCGTGGTTGCGGGCGAAGCGCGGGAACGCGCCGCCCGCGACCTGCACCCGCAGGCGGTGCCCGCGCCGGAACCGGTACGCCGTCGGGTCGAGCAGGATCTCGGCGGCGGCCACACCGTCCACATCGGACTCCGGCTGGCCGGGCCGGAGACGGAGGATCCCGTCGGTGACGTTGCGCGAGACACCACGTCGGTCCACATCGCACAAGCGGACGAAGACGTCGCCGTGCCCGATGTCGGTCCGGACGTGCACCAGAGCGGAGATCTCGCCGATGACGTCGAGATCGCGCTTCAGCACGTCACCGGTGAACAGCAGCACGTCCGGCCGCGCCTCGACGTCCTTGTTGTCCTGCTGTTTCCGCACGCCCGACAGCAGCGGGCCACCGACGGCCGGCGTCGGATCGGCCGGATCGAAGGTGAACGTTCCCGGCTTCGACTCGACGGGTCCCGCGGTGGAAAGCCCGCCGGGACGCAGGAAGTACGGGGTGGCGCCGGATTCCGGCGGCCAGCTTTCGAAGTCGAGCCACCGCCCGGAGCCCTGGAGGTACAGGCGCACGGGTGACTGCCTCAGCGGTGCGCGGTCGCCGAGGAGGTGGGCGGACAGGAAGCCGATCTGGTCGGTGATCAGGGTTTTCAGGCTGGCGGGCTCGCCGTGCGCCCACGGTCCGATGGTGATCCGCGGTGCGCGTCCGGCCGAGGCGAGTTCCTTGAAGTCGCGCAGCTGGGCGGAGATGAACAGGTCGTACCAGCCGGTCACCATGGACACCGGGGTCCGGAGCGCGGCGACCTCGGCGCTGTGATCCGACGGCGCCCAGAAGTCGTCGCCGGGTTCGGCGTGCGCGGAGACGTCCTGCAGGAACCGCACCTGCTTGCCGATGGCCGCCACGTCGGCCCCGGAAACCGGCAGATGGGCCATGGCGCGACGGGTCTTGTTCGTCTGCCAGGGATTGGGCAGACCGGCGAACCGGCCTTCCTGGCGGCCGATCAGCGCCGACCACGAGACCATGTTGTCGACGGCGAGGATCCCGCCGGGATAGAAGGTCGACACGAACTCCGAAGCGGTGACGCCGAGACACAGTGCTTCGAGCGGCTCGTCGAGGTACGGCGCGACGGCCCACTGCGTGTGGCCGAGGTAGCTCGCGCCGGCCATCGCGACCCGGCCGTCACACCATGGCTGCTCGCGCAGCCACGCGACGGTGGCGAGGCCGTCCTCCTTCTCCAGATGGAACGGCCGGAACTCGCCGCCGGAGCCGAAGGTCCCACGCGTGCTCTGGAGGACCGTCTGCAGCCCGTGCCGCGCGAACGTCTCGCCGAAGATCCTGCCCATCAGGCCCTTGCGGCCGTACGGCGTGCGGATCAGCACCACCGGCCGCGGCTCGTCGCCCGGGACGGCGTAGCGATCCGCGAGCAACCGGACGCCATCGGACATCGGGACGGGGATCGCCTTGGTCACCGACGGGCGGGGGCCTTCGGCGGGCGGGAGCCCGAGGTACCGGTCGAGAAGTCGGTCGAGCACGCTGGCCGCCTTTCGTGCGGAGGATCACCTTCCGCTTACGACCGTACTCGCGTGGCTCCGCACCCGCCTGAAAGGAAAGCGTCCTTCATCGCGAAAGCTGCGATGAAGGACGCTTTCCTGGCGCGGGGCGGACCGCCCGGTACCGCCCCGCGGGTCTCAGGAGAGCCGGGCCAGCGTCTCCGGCTTCAGCAGCTTCGCCAGCTCTTCGGCGGGCAGAAGCCCCTTCTCGACGACGAGTTCCGCCACCCCGCGCCCGGTCCGGAGCGCCTCTTTGGCGATCTCGGTCGCCGCCGCGTACCCGATCTTCGGGTTCAGCGCGGTCACCAGTCCGATCGAATTCTCGACGTAGCCCCGCATCACGTCCGCGTTCGCGGTGATCCCGGAGACACAGCGCTCCGCCAGCACGAGGCACGCCGACCGCAGATGCGTGATGCTCTCCGAAAGCGAGTGCAGGATCAGCGGCTCGAACGCGTTGAGCTGCAACTGCCCGGCCTCGGCCGCCATCGTGACGGCGACGTCGTTGCCGATGACCTCGAACGCGACCTGGTTGACCACCTCGGGGATCACCGGGTTGATCTTGCCGGGCATGATCGACGACCCGGCCTGCACCGGCGGCAGGTTGATCTCGTTGAGCCCCGCCCGCGGCCCGGACGAAAGCAACCGCAGATCGTTGCAGCTCTTGGAGAGTTTCACCGCGATCCGCTTGAGCACGCCGGAAAGGTGCACGAACGCGCCGCAGTCCTGCGTCGCCTCGACGAGGTCCGCCGCGGACACCACGGGCAGGCCGGTGATCTCGCGCAGATGCGCGACCGCGGCTTCGGCGTACCCGGGCGCGGCATTGAGCCCGGTACCGATCGCGGTCGCGCCTAGGTTGATCTCGTGCAGCAGCGTCACCGCTTCGGTGAGCCGAAGCCGGTCTTCGCCGAGCATGACCGCGTAAGTGCCGAATTCCTGCCCCAGCGTCATCGGGACGGCGTCCTGCAACTGCGTCCGGCCCATCTTCAGCAGATCGCGGAACTCGACGGCCTTGGCCGCGAAAGCCCGCTCCAGCACGACCATCGCGTCGGCCAGTTCACGGACGGCGATGATCGTCGCGACGTTGACCGCGGTCGGGTACGCGTCGTTGGTCGACTGCCCGAGGTTCACGTGCTCGTTCGGGTGGACGCGGGCGTAGTCGCCCTTCTCGTGTCCGAGCAGTTCGAGCGCGCGGTTCGCGATCACCTCGTTGGCGTTCATGTTCGTCGAGGTGCCCGCGCCGCCCTGGATGACGTCGACGACGAACTGGTCGTGCAGCGCGCCTTCGCGGATCTCGCGGCACGCCCGGCGGATCGCGTCGGCGACGTCCGGCTCCAGCAACCCCAGGTCGGCGTTGGCCTGGGCGGCGGCCTCCTTGACCGAGGCGAGCGCCTCGATCAGATGCGGGTACGCGGAGATCGTGGTGCCGGTGATGGGGAAGTTCTCCCTGGCGCGCGCGGTGTGCACACCCCAGTAGGCGTCGGCGGGGACTTCCTTGTCCCCCAGCAGATCGTGTTCCACGCGGTGCATCGAAGGCTCCTCAGGCGGCGAGGTCGAGTTCGGCCAGCGCGCCGGTCACGCGCAGGCCGGGAGTGGGTTCCAGCACGTTCGGATCGACACCGCACAGCGCGAGCGTGGCGGCGAGCACCGGGCGCCGCGCGCGGTCGCCACCGTCGGCGATCTTGATCGCGATCGCCGTCCCGTCCGGGAGAGCGGCGACCTGGACGGCTTCGAAACCGTCCTTGGCGATCAGGCCGGGTACCGCGCGCATGAGCGCGGTGACGTCGCGACGGGTGCCGGCGACCAGCTCCGGATGCTTCCGGATCCCTTCGGCGACAAGGTATTCGGGTGTCCCCGGCGCCGACGCGGCGATCTTGCCGACCGCGCGGGCGAGCCCGCGCAGAGAGACCGCGAACAGGGGAGCGCCGCAGCCGTCGACGGCCACCTTCGGGACGCGTTGCCCGGTCAGGTCTTCGACGCACTCCGCGATCGCGCGCTGCAGCGGATGGCCGGGATCCAGATAGTCCTTTGTGGACCATCCGTGCAGGCGGCAGGTGGCGAGCATGGCGGCGTGCTTGCCGGAGCAGTTGTGCGCAACCCGCGAAGCCGTCCTTCCCGAAGCGACCCACGCGTCGCGCTCGACCGGGTCGAACGGCAGGTCGTCCGGCGTCCGCAGATCCTCCGTGGTGAGCCCGGCGCCGTCGAGCGTCCGGCCCACCTCGGTCAGGTGGATCTCTTCGCCGGAATGGCTGGCCGCCGCGACGGCGAACCCGGCGGGGCTCAGGTCGACGCCGAGCCGTGCCATCGCCGTGGCCTGCAGGGGTTTCGCCGCCGAACGCGGATAGAACGCCGCCTCGATGTCACCCGCGGCGAACAGCACGCGGCCGTCGGGAGCGAGTACCACGGCCGAACCGTGGTGCACCCCCTCGACCATTCCGTCGCGGAGGAGGTGCACCAGCGGCTCGTGCGCGGGAACGCGGGTCTCCGGGATCACAGCTTCGTCTTTTCGAACACGTCCATGTTGATCCGCTTGCGGACCCCGAACCAGCCCGCCACCAGCGCGAGCCCGATGATCGGCAGGCAGTACAGGGTGATCCGGCCGACCTCGTCGAAGCCCATCAGCACCACGACGGCGACGAGGAAGATCAGCGTCGCGATTTCGGTGTAGGGGGAGAAGGGCAGCCGGTACGAGGGACGCTCGACCTCGCCGAGCTTGGCCTTGCGGACGAACAGCAGATGCGAGAGCACGATGATCGCCCAGGTGCCGAGGATGCCGATGGCGGCGAAGTTCAGCACGATCTCGAAGGCCTGGCTCGGCACGACGGCGTTCAGCCCGACACCGACCACGCAGACCGCGGAGGTGAGCAGGATCCCGCCGTAGGGCACGTGGTTCTTGTTCATCACACCGGTGAACTTCGGCGCGGATCCGGCCAGCGACATCGACCGCAGGATGCGGCCGGTGGAGTAGAGACCCGAGTTGAGGCTGGACAGGGCCGCCGTCAGCACCACCAGGTTCATGACGTTGCCCGCCTGCGGCACCCCGATGTGCGAGAGCACGGTGACGAACGGGCTTTCGTTCTTCGAATAGGAGTCCCACGGCATCAGCATCGCCAGCAGGACGACCGAGCCGACGTAGAAGATCCCGATCCGCCACATGATCGAGTTGATCGCCTTCGGCATGATCTTGCGCGGGTTCTCCGTCTCGCCGGCGGCGACGCCGACCAGTTCGACCGAGGCGTAGGCGAACACGACACCCTGGACGATCAGCACCATCGGCAGCAGGCCCGCGGGGAAGATCCCGCCGTGGTCGGAGATCAGCGAGAAGCCCGGCGTGGTGCCGTCGATCGGCTGCTGGGTGACCAGCAGGAAGATCCCGATTCCCATGAAGGTCACCAGCGCGGCGACCTTGATGATGGCGAACCAGAACTCCATCTCGCCGAACAGTTTCACCGAAACCATGTTCAGCGCCAGCACCACCGCGAGTGCGATGAGCGCCAGCACCCACTGCGGGATCGGGGTGAAGAACGACCAGAAATGCGCGTACAGCGCGATCGCGGTGATATCCGCGATACCGGTCGTCGACCAGTTCAGGAAGTGCATCCAGCCCGCGACGAATGCGCCTTTCTCACCCATGAATTCCCGGGCGTAGGAAACGAAGGCGCCGGAAGAGGGGCGGTAAAGGATGAGTTCGCCGAGCGAGCGCACCACGAAGAACGCGAAAAGGCCGCAGACCGCGTACACGATCGCGAGTGCCGGGCCCGCCTGCGCAAGCCTGCCGCCCGCGCCGAGGAACAGGCCGGTCCCGATGGCGCCGCCGATAGCGATCATGTTGACGTGGCGGGGTTTCAGCGCCTTGTCGTAGCCGGCGTCACCGGCGTCGGCGAGCACCGGCGCGGATTTGCTGTCGTCCGCGCTGAGGGTCTGTTCGGTCACGATGTCAGTCGTCCTTGTCCTGCTGCGTCGTGTGGCCCGGCCGCACGATGGTGGTGAGCGCGTACTCGACGTGTTCGAGATGGGAGGTCATCGCCGCGACGGCGTCGGCTTCGGAGCCGGCGGCGATGGCGGTGACGATCTCACGGTGCTCGGTGTTCGAGCGGGTCCGACGGTCCCCCAATTGGTTGAGAAAGGACGACTGCCGGGCCAGCGCGTCCCGGATCTCTTCGATGACCTTGCCGAACACCGGATTGCCCGAGGCCTGGGCGATGGTGATGTGGAACAGCGAGTCCAGCGCCACCCACGCGGTGTTGTCGGTTTCGAGATCCATCCGCTCGACGAGGTGACCGAGCAGATCCAGGTCGTCGGTGCTGCGGCGCAAGGCCGCGTAACCGGCGACGGGGATCTCGACGTGCCGCCGGACCTCGAACAGGTCACGGGCCGAGTAAGTCCCGAAGGTGGGGTTCTCGACCGGCCCGGTGGCGGTCACGAAGGTCCCTTTGCCCGTTTTGGACACGGTGAGCCCGAGTGCCTGCAGCCCCCGCAACGCTTCGCGGACGACCGAACGGCTGACCTCGAACTCCTTGCCGAGCGCGGATTCCGACGGCAGTTTCTCGCCGACGGGGTACTCGCCGCGCTCGATGGCACCGCGAAGGTGGGCCAGAACGGCCTCCATCGCGCTGACGCGTCGTGGACCACCGTGTCCGGCTGTCTGGCTGTCAGACAGGTTCATGAGACGAGATCGTGCGGTCGGCCCAACGCTTTGTCAAGCGTTGGGGCGAGCGCCCCGATCCACCCTGCGAGGCGCCCTTCGGCGAGGTAAGAGGAACCCGTACAGGGCACCTTCGCAGGCATGGAGCTCCCTGAGGACACGGGATTCCCGAGCGCGAGTGGCCAGTGTCACAAGACCGGTGTCCAGTACGGACTCGCCTGCGACCGACGCCGCCGCGAACGTCATACGCGGTGGAGCGCGATCACCGGGAACGGCCGCGTGGTCTTCGACTGGTGCTCGGCCAACCGCGGGAACGCCTTCGCCTGCTTCGCGTACAAACGGTCCCGAGCCGCTCCTGTGATCTCGACCGCGTGCGCGGTGAAGGCCTCTCCGTCGGCCTCGACATCGACAGACGGCTCCGCGACCAGGTTGCGGTACCAGTCCGGATGCCTGGGAGCGCCACCGTTGGCGGCGAAGACGATGTAGCGATCGTCGTCGGCCAGGAACAACATCGGCGTCACGTGCCGTCGTCCGGTGCGGGCGCCGGTGGTGGTGAGCAGCAACGTCGGGAGACCGTCGCCGTGGCGGCCGTTCGCGCGGAACTCCGCGATCACGCGCTCGTTCATGGCCTGCAGGTCGATCATCAACTCTCCGGGCGTTCGGTTGATCTTGGCGGCTGGCCAGTCTGCACATCCACGCCCAGGTCGGCAAGCATTTTCCGATCGGCGCTGCTCACGGCGCCGAAACTGTCGGTGCCTCCGCCGATACTCGTTCCGTGTCCCCCGTCAGCCGCGGCCGCAAGCCCGCCAAACGACCGAAGAACCGGCGCTCCCGCCTGCCACGTCCGCCCCTGGACGTGGCCAGAGTGGAGCGCTGGCCGAAGCTGCTCCACGGGCCGATCGAGCTCTCGGGCTGTGTCGTCCAAGGCCGGGTGGATCAGGACCTGGTCGTCCTGGCCGCCACGCTGACCGCCGGCAACCGCTCGGTGGGTGTCGAGGTGGTGGTCAACGGTCGCGAGGTCGACGTGATCGAGCTCCATCCCGAACCCGAGGACGCCCTCGCGGTGCTTCGCGGCGGCTTCGAGGTGACCGAGGCACCGCTGAGCCCTGAGGAGTTCCGAAGCCAGGTCGAAGCGGCGTTGATCGTCAGGGCGGACAGCGCCGCCTGGATTCGGGAGAGGATCCCCGACCTCTTGAAGTTGGGCAGAGATCCGAGGCCCGATCTGCCGGAGCGTGCGGCCCAGCTGGGCCGGTGGCTCGGTCTTCCCGACTACGATCCGCTGCCGCGCATACCGTCGGCCGATCCGCTGCCGCTCGTCCTGCCCCCGCCCGCGCCGGTCACCGGGCTCTGGCTGGCGGTCGCCCTGGCCGAGCCGGACGACGCGATCTGGCGGCGGCTCGAAGTCCGCTCCGACGTCACCCTCGCCGGCCTGCACCGCATCCTCGCGGCCGCGTTCGACCGGGACGAACGGGAGTATCACCGGTTCGAGACCGCCTACGGAGGTTTCAGCGTCGACGCGCAGAGCTGTGAAGGCGACCGCTTCGACGACGAAGTGACACTCGGTCAGGTGGTCAGCTCGCCAGGCCACCGGTTCGTCTACGAGGCGGAGAGCTGGCGGCACTGGATCCGCGTCGAGCGGCGGGTCTCCCTCCCCGAAGCCCCGAGCTGCCTCGACGGTGAACGCGCCGCGCCTCCGCCGGAATGCGAAGACGAGCGGAGTTACGAGATGTTGCTGGAGGCACTGCGCGATCCGGACGGCGAAGAGAACGAGGAACTGCTCGAAGAGCTCGGCGGCTTCGGGTTCGATCCGGAGTGGTTCGACAGGGAGGTGGTCAACGAGCGGCTGGCCCGGCCGAGCTGATCCGGCGCCCCGTTCGGGGGGTAACCGAGGTCATCGCGAACCGCACCGCGTCGGTGCTTGGCGGGGGCGGGCCGGAGGTGGAGACTGGCCCTCGCCGGGGTGCCATCCCGCCCGGGCGCCGTCGAGACTCGGCGCATAAGGTGGGAGGACCGGCCCGCGTCAAGCAGCCAGGGATCCGTCTGCCTAGGGGAGGTTTTCGCTGGTGTCGAACGATTCCTTCGTCCACCTGCATGTGCACACCGAGTACTCGATGCTCGACGGTGCGGCGAAGATCGCCCCCTTGTTCAAGGAGGCGGCGCGGCTGGGCATGCCCGCGGTCGGGATGACCGACCACGGCAACATGTACGGCGCGGACGAGTTCTACCAGCAGGCGGTCAAACACGACCTCAAGCCGATCATCGGCATCGAGGCCTACGTCGCGCCGGAGAGCCGCTTCCACAAGAAGCCGGTCTTCTGGGGGCAGTCGAACCAGCGTGGCGCCGACGAGTTCGGTGAGGGCGGTGACGTCTCCGGTGGTGGTGCCTACACCCACATGACGATGCTCGCCGAGAACTCCACCGGTCTGCGCAACTTGTTCAAGCTCTCCTCACTCGCGAGCATGCAGGGCTACTACCGCAAGCCCCGGATGGACCGCGAGCTGATCGCGGAGAACCATCACGGCATCATCGCGACCACCGGCTGCCCCTCGGGCGAGGTGCAGACGCGGCTGCGGCTGGGGCAGCGCACCGAGGCGATCCAGGCCGCGTCGGACTACAAGGACATCTTCGGCGCCGACAACTTCTTCCTCGAGCTGATGGACCACGGGCTGCCGATCGAGCGGTCGGTCCGTGAAGGCCTGCTCGAGATCGGCAAGCTGCTCGACCTCAAGCCGCTGGCCACCAACGACTCGCACTACGTCACCAAGGACCAGGCCGACACCCACTCCGCGCTGCTGTGCGTGCAGGCGGGCAAGACGCTGAACGACCCGAACCGGTTCAAGTTCGACGGCGACGGTTACTACCTGAAGTCGGCCGCCGACATGCGCGAGTACTGGGACAAGGAGGTCCCCGGCGCCGCCGACTCGACGCTGCTGATCGCCGAGCGCGTCGAGTCCTACAAGGACGTGTACACGCACAAGGACCGGCTGCCCTTCTTCGAGGTCCCCGAAGGTTACGACCAGGGCACCTGGCTGCGGGAAGAGGTCGCGCGCGGCCTCAAGTGGCGGTACCCGGACGGCGTCCCGGACCCGTACTACAACGAACGCATCGAGATCGAGCTCGACGTCATCATCGGGAAGGGCTTCCCCGCCTACTTCCTCATCGTCGCCGACCTCATCAACTACGCCCGTAAGGTCGGCATCCGCGTCGGCCCCGGCCGTGGTTCCGCCGCCGGCTCGCTGGTCGCGTACGTCCTCGGTATCACCAACCTGGACCCGATCCCGCAGAAGCTGCTGTTCGAGCGGTTCCTGAACCCCGAGCGCGTCTCGATGCCCGATATCGACATCGACTTCGACGACCGTCGTCGCGGCGAGATGATCCGCTACGCCACCGAGAAGTACGGCGTCGACAAGGTCGCGCAGGTCATCACCTTCGGCACCATCAAGACCAAGGCGGCCATCAAGGACTCCGCCCGCGTCCACTTCGGCCAGCCGGGGTACGCGATCGCGGACCGGATCTCGAAGGCCCTCCCGCCGCCGATCATGGCGAAGGACATCCCGCTCTCGGGCATCGTCGACTCGAAGCACGAGCGCTACGGCGAAGCGGCCGAAGTCCGCGCCCTTGTCGAGACCGACGAAGAGTGCAAGACGATCTTCGAGACCGCGCGCGGTCTCGAAGGCCTGATCCGCAACGCCGGCGTCCACGCCTGCGCGGTCATCATGTCGTGCGACCCGCTGACCGACGCCATCCCGCTGTGGCAGCGTGACGACGGTTCGATCATCACCGGCTGGGACTACCCGTCGTGCGAGGCCATCGGCCTGCTGAAGATGGACTTCCTCGGCCTGCGGAACCTCACCGTCATCGGTGACGCGATCGACAACATCAAGACCAACCGCGGGATCGACATCGACCTCGACACCCTCGGCGTCGACGACAAGGCGACCTACGAACTGCTGTCCCGCGGTGACACGCTCGGCGTGTTCCAGCTGGACGGCGGGCCGATGCGTGACCTGCTGCGCCGCATGCAGCCGACCCAGTTCGACGACATCGTGGCGGTGGGCGCGCTGTACCGCCCCGGCCCGATGGGCATGAACGCGCACAACGACTACGCCGACCGCAAGAACGGGCGGCAGAAGGTCAAGCCGATCCATCCCGAGCTCGACGAGCCCCTGAAGGAGATCCTGGCCGACACCTACGGCCTGATCGTCTATCAGGAGCAGATCATGCACATCGGCCAGAAGGTGGCCGGCTACTCGATGGGTCGCGCGGACGTGCTCCGCCGGGCGATGGGTAAGAAGAAGCAGGAAGTCCTCGAGAAGGAGTTCGAGGGCTTCGAAGCCGGGATGAAGTCGAGCGACCTCCTCCCCGGCGGGTTCTCGTCCGAGGCGATCAAGGCGCTCTGGGACACGATCCTCCCGTTCGCCGGTTACGCGTTCAACAAGAGTCACGCGGCCGCGTACGGCCTGATCTCCTACTGGACCGCGTACCTCAAGGCGAACTTCACGCCGGAGTACATGGCCGCGCTGCTCACCTCGGTCGGTGACAACAAGGACAAGTCCGCGGTCTACCTCTCGGAATGCCGCCGCCTCGGGATCAAGGTGCTCCCGCCGGACGTCAACGAGTCGGCGCTGAGGTTCGCGGCCGTCGGGGAGGACATCCGCTTCGGCATGGGTGCCGTCCGCAACGTCGGCGCGAACGTCGTCGAGTCGATCATCAAGACCCGCGAGGAGAAGGGGAAGTACTCCTCCTTCACCGATTTCCTCGACAAGTCCGAGCTGGTGGCCTGCAACAAGCGGGTCATCGAATCGCTGATCAAGGCTGGCGGGTTCGACTCGCTCGGCAACACGCGGCTCTCGATGATCCAGGTGCACGAGGACGCGGTCGAGGCCGTGGTCCCGCTCAAGCGCCAGGAGGCGATGGGCCAGTTCGACCTCTTCGGTTTCGGCGGGGACGACGACGCCGAAGCCTCGGTGTCCTCTTCGCCGCTCGCGCATCTGAAGTTCGGCGAAGAGGAGTACCCGCGCAAGCAGCTCCTGGCCTACGAACGGGAGATGCTCGGCCTGTACGTCTCGGCGCATCCGCTGGACGGCGCCGAACGCATCCTGCGCAAACACGCGCCGCGGCCGATCGCCGCGATCCTCGCCGACCCGCCGAAGGAAGGCGAGCTGGTCGTCTCCGGGCTGATCACCTCGCTGGAACGCCGGGTCAACAAGAAGGGCGAGCCCTGGGCGATCTGCACCATCGAGGACATGGACGCCTCGCTCGAGGTGCTGTACTTCCCGAAGTCGTACGCGATGTTCTCCGCCGACCTCATCGAGGACAACGCGGTGCTGGTCAAGGGCCGGGTGAACTGGCGCGAGGACAAGATGTCCATCTTCGGCGGCGGGCTCGTGCCGCTCGACCTGTCCGAGGTCGGCAACGGCGACGACGACCTGCCCTTGGTCCTGCTGGCCGCGGCGGAGAAGATCGACCAGTCGGTGGTCAGCGAGCTGAAGCAGACCCTGCTGGCGCACAAGGGCGAGACGCCGGTGCACCTCAAGCTGGTCGGCAAGAACCAGACGGTCTTCGCGCTCTACGACTACCCGGTCAAGGTGACGTCGATGCTGATCGGTGAGCTCAAGGGCATCCCCGGGATCGCCGCCAGCACCTGATGAGCGCCTACGAACCCGACCCGCGGCGCTGGAAGGCGCTCGCCGTCTCCCTCGCCGCCGGGTTCATGGGGCTGCTCGACGTCAGCATCGTCAACACGGCGCTGCCCTCGATCCAGAAGGACCTCGGCGCGTCGAGCGGCGGGATCCAATGGGTGGTTTCGGGTTACGCGCTGGCCTTCGGGCTGGTGCTGGTGTCCGGCGGCAGGCTCGGTGACGCGCTCGGCCGCCGCCGCATGTTCCTGTTCGCGCTCGCCGCGTTCGTGCTGACCAGCGCGTTCGCCGGCGCGGCACCGAACGAGACGACGCTGATCATCGCGCGGCTCCTGCAGGGATTCGCCTCGGGCATGATGACGCCGCAGAACAGCGGGATGATCCAGGACCTGTTCCGCGGCGCGGAACGGGGCCGCGCGTTCGGCATGTTCGGCGCCACCGTCGGGATCTCGACCGCGGTCGGGCCGGTGCTCGGCGGCGTGATCCTGGCCGTCTTCGGTGACCCGGAAGGGTGGCGCTGGGTCTTCTACGTGAACGTGCCCATCGGGATCCTCGCGTTCGCGCTGGCCCTGAGATGGCTGCCGAAACCGGAGACACCGGCGAGAAGCCTGCGGGGCGAGATCGACTTCGTCGGCATCATGCTGCTGGGTGTCGCCGTGCTCGGTGTCCTGCTTCCGCTGATCGAATCCGAACAGGGCGGGCTCAGCAGCCTGTGGTGGCTGTTCCTCGTCGCGGTGGTCTTCGGTTTCGCGTTCGTGCGCTGGGAACGCTCGATGGTGCGGCGCGGTCGTCCGCCGCTGCTGGACACCCGCCTGTTCACCGGAACCCCGGGCTACGCGACGGGCGCGGCCGTCGGCGCGCTGTACTTCAGCGGGTTCACCGGGATGTGGCTGGTCTTCGCCATCTTCTTCCAGCAAGGCCTCGGTTACACGCCACTGCAGTCCGGGCTCGCCGTCACCTCCTTCGCCCTCGGCTCGGCCGTGTCGGCGGCGATCGCGGGACGGCTGGTGCCGAAGTGGGGCCGCAAGCTCACCGTCACCGGGCTGGTGATGGTGATCGCCGGGATGGTCACGGTCGCCGTTCTCGCCGGTCAGGACCCCGGCGCCGCGGCGGGATGGTGGTTCGCGCTGCCGTTGCTCGTCGCGGGTGTCGGTGGCGGCATGGTCATCTCGCCCAACACCACGTTGACCCTGGAATGCGTCCCGACGTCGATGGCCGGGGTGGCCGGGGGAGCGTTGCAGACCGGACAGCGGATCGGCACCGCGATCGGCACGGTCGTGCTGGCCTCGGTCTTCCACGCGGTACTCGGCGCGAACGGCGGCTACCCGGCGGCCCTCACCGCGGCGATGCTGTGCGCCGCCGTCCTGACGAGCTCGGCGCTTTTACTCGCCGTGATCGAACTTCGTGCACGTCGGAAGCGGCGTTTGCTCACCGAGCGGGAGGATGCCGAGCGGGCTGCCGCCGACAGTCAACGCGGTTGAGTCTTCCGCCCGTGCCGATGACTACTTTCGGCAAGATCGGATGCTCCATCCGAGTGACTGAAGCAGTCATCCTCTGGTGCTACTCAGAGCAACCGGGTACACCTAACGGAGCCTTCACCGCTGTGACTTGGCTACCGACAGTGGTATTTCTGTCGATCGATCGGGGATGGATCGATCGGCGGGAGCGATCGTGGTGAGTCCGGAGTTCTCAGGAATGGACACCCGCGGTCACGAACCGGTGGACAGCCGTCGGCGTCCGCGGGGGACCGTTCGGCGGCGGCCGGCTCAACACCACTGGCGGGCCGAGTTCCGGTGAGGCATTCGCGCGGGTGGGTTCGCGCGGGGTCGCCTGGGGAGGTGCACCCGGCCCGGACCCACCCGCCGCGCGTTCCTCCGAGTGTATGAATCGCCTTCGGCTGCGAAGATCTCCGCAGATCGACATGGCGAGGAGCACTGATGGCGGAGAGTTCTGCACGGCGGAGTCGGCTGCGGGTCTGGTACCGGCCGATGAAGATGCGCGATTCCGGTGAAGGGCACCGGGTCGCGACCCCGTTGGAGTTGCTGTTCGACCTGTGTTTCGTGGTCGCCGTCGCGCAGGCCGCCGCCGGTCTGCATCACGCGATCGCCGAAAACCACATCGGGCACGGGGTGCTCAGCTTCGGGATGGTGTTCTTCGCGATCTGGTGGGGCTGGCTGAACTTCAGCTGGTTCGCGTCGTCGTTCGACACCGACGACGTTCCGTACCGGCTGGTGACGCTGGTCCAGATCGCGGGCGGGCTGACCGTCGCCGCCGGTGTCTCCTCGGCCTTCGAAGGCGACTTCGGGATCGTGGTGGCGGGCTACGTCCTGATGCGGCTGGCGATGGTCGTGCAGTGGCTGCGCGCCGCACGGACCGATCCGCACTGCCGTCCGGCCGCGCTGCGCTACGCCGTCGGCATCACGATCGTCCAGATCCTGTGGGTCGTCCGCCTCGGTCTTCCGGAGTCCTTGGCGCTGCCGTCGTTCTTCCTGCTCCTGGTGGCCGAGCTCGCGGTCCCGGTGCTCGCCGAACGCAAGCGCTGGACGGGCTGGCATCCGCATCACATCGCCGAGCGCTACGGCCTGTTCACCATCATCGTGCTGGGTGAATCCATCCTCGGCGCGACCACCGCGATCAAGGAAGGCCTGGACGAAGGCAAGCACACCGGCAGCTTGATTTCGCTCGCCGCCGCCGGGCTCGTGCTGGTGTTCTCCCTCTGGTGGCTGTACTTCGACCAGCCGGGCCATGCTCGCCTAGAGAAGGCGAAAAGCCTGTTCACTGTCGCGAGCTGGGGTTATGGGCACTACCTGATCTTCGCTTCGGCGGCCGCGCTCGGCGCAGGCCTCGAAGTCGCGGTCGACTACGACACCCATACCGGGCACGTCGCGTCCCTGCCCGCCGCCATGGCGACGACCGTGCCCGTCGCGATCTATCTGCTCAGCGTCTGGCTGATGCACATCGGGCCCACCAACGAATGCCGCCCGATCGCGATCGGCTTCCCACTGACCGCGGTGCTCGTGCTCGGCGCGTCGTTCACGCCGGCGCCCATCCACATCACCGCCGGGCTCGCCGCCGCCCTGGTCGTCCTGACGGTGGTCGCCACCCACGGAGAGCCCGTTCCGGGTGAGGGCCCGATCGATGCAGGTCAGAGCCCCGGCGCGAAAAAAGGGACCCCCCTGTAAACGCCGGTTTCGGGCCGTGTAATGTTCTCTTCGTCGCCAGGGAAACCGAGCGGCCGCCGGGAACACGAACCAAGCTCCCACCGGATGGTGGTAGAGTGGGTGGTCCCGAACCGGAGAGGTAACTCTACCCCCGCTGAAACGGCAGTTTCGAGCAGGTGTTAGAGTGTGCTCCGGACAAAAGCCAAGAAATGACTGCTTCGGATAAGGCCGTGTAGCCGCGGTGCGATCTGGGGTGTGTTGCTTGAGAACTCAACAGTGTGCTAGTGAACTAAGCCAGTAGAGCTTATGTATTTGAACCTCGTTTGAGGTTCCTTTGAGAGCAAGTAAATTTGCCTCGATCAAATTTGACATTGTTGGAGAGTTTGATCCTGGCTCAGGACGAACGCTGGCGGCGTGCTTAACACATGCAAGTCGAACGATGAAGCCTTTCGGGGTGGATTAGTGGCGAACGGGTGAGTAACACGTGGGCAATCTGCCCTGTACTTTGGGATAAGCCTGGGAAACTGGGTCTAATACCGGATATGACCGGGCCTCGCATGGGGTTTGGTGGAAAGCTCCGGCGGTACAGGATGAGCCCGCGGCCTATCAGCTTGTTGGTGGGGTAATGGCCTACCAAGGCGACGACGGGTAGCCGGCCTGAGAGGGTGACCGGCCACACTGGGACTGAGACACGGCCCAGACTCCTACGGGAGGCAGCAGTGGGGAATATTGCACAATGGGCGCAAGCCTGATGCAGCGACGCCGCGTGAGGGATGACGGCCTTCGGGTTGTAAACCTCTTTCGCCAGGGACGAAGCGCAAGTGACGGTACCTGGATAAGAAGCACCGGCTAACTACGTGCCAGCAGCCGCGGTAATACGTAGGGTGCGAGCGTTGTCCGGAATTATTGGGCGTAAAGAGCTCGTAGGCGGTTTGTCGCGTCGTTCGTGAAAACTCCACGCTTAACGTGGAGCGTGCGGGCGATACGGGCAGACTTGAGTTCGGTAGGGGAGACTGGAATTCCTGGTGTAGCGGTGAAATGCGCAGATATCAGGAGGAACACCGGTGGCGAAGGCGGGTCTCTGGGCCGATACTGACGCTGAGGAGCGAAAGCGTGGGGAGCGAACAGGATTAGATACCCTGGTAGTCCACGCTGTAAACGTTGGGCGCTAGGTGTGGGCGACATCCACGTTGTCCGTGCCGTAGCTAACGCATTAAGCGCCCCGCCTGGGGAGTACGGCCGCAAGGCTAAAACTCAAAGGAATTGACGGGGGCCCGCACAAGCGGCGGAGCATGTGGATTAATTCGATGCAACGCGAAGAACCTTACCTGGGCTTGACATGCGCCAGACATCCCTAGAGATAGGGCTTCCCTTGTGGTTGGTGTACAGGTGGTGCATGGCTGTCGTCAGCTCGTGTCGTGAGATGTTGGGTTAAGTCCCGCAACGAGCGCAACCCTTATCCTACGTTGCCAGCGCGTGATGGCGGGGACTCGTGGGAGACTGCCGGGGTCAACTCGGAGGAAGGTGGGGATGACGTCAAGTCATCATGCCCCTTATGTCCAGGGCTTCACACATGCTACAATGGCTGGTACAGAGGGCTGCGATACCGCGAGGTGGAGCGAATCCCTTAAAGCCGGTCTCAGTTCGGATCGCAGTCTGCAACTCGA
This sequence comes from Amycolatopsis sp. TNS106, assembly GCF_019330265.1. Lineage (NCBI taxonomy): Bacteria > Bacillati > Actinomycetota > Actinomycetes > Pseudonocardiales > Pseudonocardiaceae > Amycolatopsis > Amycolatopsis sp. TNS106. The sequence goes on from NZ_CP024972.1 coordinate 8,722,931, forward strand.
CTGCGTGAAGTCGGAGTCGCTAGTAATCGCAGATCAGCAACGCTGCGGTGAATACGTTCCCGGGCCTTGTACACACCGCCCGTCACGTCATGAAAGTCGGTAACACCCGAAGCCCATGGCCCAACTGCTTGCAGAGGGAGTGGTCGAAGGTGGGACTGGCGATTGGGACGAAGTCGTAACAAGGTAGCCGTACCGGAAGGTGCGGCTGGATCACCTCCTTTCTAAGGAGCAACACATCCACCCCGCCGGGATACCCGGAGCAACGGTGGTGGAGTGGGCACGGCTCAACACCCGAATGTGGTGTTGCCGGGCTTGCTCAAGGAATTGTGGAACTACTGGTTATGGTGTCGCCGGCTTCTGCTGGGACGCTCAAGTACTGCATCTTCGGGTGCGTGGAACGGGTGCTTCTGGGGAGTCGGAGGGATTGTTCGCTGGCATGCTGTTGGGTCCTGAGGCAACACGCCGAGGGGCTTACGCCCCGGGACGTTTGTTTCTGGTGTGGTGTTTGAGAACTGTAGAGTGGATGCGAGCATCTTTGTGGTCAAGTTGTTAAGGGCACATGGTGGATGTCTTGGCTTCAGGAGCCGATGAAGGACGTGGGAGGCTGCGATATGCCTCGGGGAGCTGTCAACCGAGCTGTGATCCGAGGATTTCCGAATGGGGAAACCCAGCACCAGTTATGTGGTGTTACCCGCATCTGAATATATAGGGTGTGTGGAGGGAACGCGGGGAAGTGAAACATCTCAGTACCCGTAGGAAGAGAAAACAACCGTGATTCCGTGAGTAGTGGCGAGCGAAAGCGGAAGAGGCTAAACCGTTTATATGTCAAGCTGTCAGGCGTTGTATGAGCGGTGTTGTGGGACCCAGCGTCGAGGATCTGACAGTCCTCGGAATGATCGCGCGTGTTAGTGGAACGTCTTGGGATGGGCGACCGGAGTGGGTGAGAGTCCCGTACGCGAAAACACGTTGTGGATTGTTTGTTTGGTGTTCCCGAGTAGCAGCGAGCTCGTGGAATTTGCTGTGAATCTGCCGGGACCACCCGGTAAGCCTAAATACTTCCTGAAGACCGATAGCGGACTAGTACCGTGAGGGAAAGATGAAAAGTACCCCGGGAGGGGAGTGAAAGAGTACCTGAAACCGTGTGCCTACAAGCCGTCAGAGCCCGAGCACATCCTTGTGATGTTGAGGTGATGGCGTGCCTTTTGAAGAATGAGCCTGCGAGTTAGTGCTGCGTGGCGAGGTTAACCCGTGTGGGGTAGCCGTAGCGAAAGCGAGTCTGAATAGGGCGATTGAGTCGCGTGGTCTAGACCCGAAGCGGAGTGATCTACCCATGGCCAGGCTGAAGCGTCGGTAAGACGACGTGGAGGGCCGAACCCACTTAGGTTGAAAACTGAGGGGATGAGCTGTGGGTAGGGGTGAAAGGCCAATCAAACTCCGTGATAGCTGGTTCTCCCCGAAATGCATTTAGGTGCAGCGTCACATGTTTCTCCACGGGGGTAGAGCTACTGGATGGTCTAGGGGCCTTACCGGGTTACCGAAATCAACCAAACTCCGAATACCGTGGTGTGAGAGTGTGGCAGTGAGACGGCGGGGGATAAGCTTCGTCGTCGAGAGGGAAACAGCCCAGAACACCAGCTAAGGCCCCTAAGTGTGTGCTCAGTGGGAAAGGATGTGGGATTGCCCAGACAACCAGGAGGTTGGCTTAGAAGCAGCCACCCTTGAAAGAGTGCGTAATAGCTCACTGGTCAAGTGGTCCTGCGCCGACAATGTAGCGGGGCTTAAGCACACCGCCGAAGCTGTGTCATTCATACATGTACATCCATCACCTCCTTGAGAGTGTGATGCAGTGGTATGGATGGGTAGGGGAGCGTCCTGCATCCAGGGAAGCGGCGGCGGAAGCCAGTCGTGGAGGGTGTGGGAGTGAGAATGCAGGCATGAGTAGCGAATGCAGAGTGAGAAACTCTGCCGCCGGATGACCAAGGGTTCCTGGGCCAGGCTAATCCGCCCAGGGTAAGTCGGGACCTAAGGCGAGGCCGACAGGCGTAGTCGATGGATAACGGGTTGATATTCCCGTACCCGAGCACGTGCGCCCAGGATGAGGCGGTTGATACTAACCACCCAAAGCCGGTTACCGATGTCTTCGGACGGAGGTTTCTGTGTGGAGCGTGGGATCTGATTCCGTAGTAGTCGAGTGATGGGGTGACGCAGGAAGGTAGCTCCGCCAGTGAGTGGTAGTACTGGTGTAAGCGTGTAGACCGAGTGGTAGGCAAATCCGCCGCTCATCAAGGTTGAGACGTGATGCGTAGCCGATTGAGGCGAAGTAGAGTGATCCTATGCTGCCGAGAAAAGCCTCTAGCGAGTGCGTGCACGGCCCGTACCCCAAACCAACACAGGTGGTCAGGTAGAGAATACTAAGGCGATCGGGTGAACTGTGGTTAAGGAACTCGGCAAAATGCCCCCGTAACTTCGGGAGAAGGGGGGCCAAACACTCTGAAGTCCCTTGCGGACTAGGGGTGGGTGGCCGCAGAGACCAGCGGAAAGCGACTGTTTACTAAAAACACAGGTCCATGCGAAGTCGCAAGACGATGTATATGGACTGACGCCTGCCCGGTGCTGGAACGTTAAGAGGACCGGTTAACCCTTCGGGGTGAAGCTGAGAATTTAAGCGCCAGTAAACGGCGGTGGTAACTATAACCATCCTAAGGTAGCGAAATTCCTTGTCGGGTAAGTTCCGACCTGCACGAATGGCGTAACGACTTTCCGGCTGTCTCAACCACAGGCCCGGCGAAATTGCACTACGAGTAAAGATGCTCGTTACGCGCGGCAGGACGGAAAGACCCCGGGACCTTTACTATAGTTTGGTATTGGTTTTCGGTTCGGCTTGTGTAGGATAGGTGGGAGACTGTGAAGCTGGCACGCTAGTGTTGGTGGAGTCGTTGTTGAAATACCACTCTGGTCGGATTGGGAATCTGAACCTCGGACCATGATCTGGTTCAGGGACAGTGCCTGATGGGTAGTTTAACTGGGGCGGTTGCCTCCTAAAGAGTAACGGAGGCGCCCAAAGGTTCCCTCAGCCTGGTTGGCAATCAGGTGTTGAGTGCAAGTGCACAAGGGAGCTTGACTGTGAGACAGACATGTCGAGCAGGGACGAAAGTCGGGACTAGTGATCCGGCACCACCTGGTGGAAGGGGTGTCGCTCAACGGATAAAAGGTACCCCGGGGATAACAGGCTGATCTTGCCCAAGAGTCCATATCGACGGCATGGTTTGGCACCTCGATGTCGGCTCGTCGCATCCTGGGGCCGGAGTAGGTCCCAAGGGTTGGGCTGTTCGCCCATTAAAGCGGCACGCGAGCTGGGTTTAGAACGTCGTGAGACAGTTCGGTCCCTATCCGCCGCGCGCGTAGGATACTTGAGGAAGGCTGTCCCTAGTACGAGAGGACCGGGACGGACGAACCTCTGGTATGCCAGTTGTCACGCCAGTGGCATGGCTGGTTGGCCACGTTCGGAAGGGATAACCGCTGAAGGCATCTAAGCGGGAAGCCTGTTCCAAGATGAGGTATCCCACCCCTTGTGGGTTAAGGCCCCCAACAGACCATTGGGTTGATAGGCCAGAAATGGAAGCACAGTAATGTGTTGTCGAGTTGACTGGTACTAATAGGCCGAGGACTTGCCCACAAAGATGTTACGCATCCACTCTACAGCTCTGAAACACCACACAACCACACACAATGTGTGAGCGTGTGTGGGTGTTTCACAGTGTTTCGGTGGTTATAGCGTCAGGGAAACGCCCGGTCCCATTCCGAACCCGGAAGCTAAGCCTGACAGCGCCGATGGTACTGCAACCGAAGGGTTGTGGGAGAGTAGGACACCGCCGGACTAACCTTAGAAAAGGGAGGGTCCAGGCCCCGGTCGAGAACCACGAGTTCTCCCGGCGCCTGAACCCTCCTTTTTCATACCCAAAACCCGCCACACCCGTGATCAGGGACGTAACACCCGTGATCGAGCGCGCAACACGCGTGATCAAAAACGTAACTCGCGTGCTTGAGCGCGTATCTCGCGTGATCAGACGGACGACACGGCGATCCGAGCGTACGTACGCCGTGTCGTCCACCCACGCACACGAGTCGTCCGGTTGAGCCGCGAGTCACGTCCCGGGACACGCGAGATACGCGCTCAAGCACGCGAGATACGTCTCTGATCACGCGAGATACGGCGCTGGGCACGCGAGTTACGGCGCTGGGCACGCGAGTGACGGGGGTGGGCACGCGAGTTCCGCGGGCGGGCGGGATCTTGCCGGAGTCTGGCCGAGTGGTCGGGCGGGCCAAGGTCACGCCAGTGGAGCGCTCACGTGGTCGAGCGTCCAGTCGCCCACGCCTGGGTTCCCTTCGTTGCAGTAGTAGCTGTGCAGGGTGTTGTCGAAGACGTGCTGGAAGACGCACGCCGATCCGTTGCCGTAGACCGGCCCGGTGGGGAGCTCGAAGAACTGGCCCGTCGGGCTGGTCGCGGTGAGCACCCGTGTCTTCCAGACATTGGTCTGCTCCAACGTCTCCACGGCCAGGTAGTACAGCGAGCCGACCTTGATCACGTGTGGTGCGGCCACGACGTCCCGGGAGTAGGCGACGAGCGTGCCGAGATCGGCCGGGTCGGTCTGAAGCAGCGCGTCGAAGGAGGCCGCGCTTTTGACGCGGATCTCCTTGCGGCCGCCCGCTTCGCGGAACCAGTACAGGTACACGGTCTGTGTGGCCGGGTCGCGGAACAGGGTCGGATTTCCGTTGTTCACCATCGTTTCCTTGACCAGGGGGACAAAGGAAGTGAACTGTGTGCCGTTGACACCGTCCGTGCTCTTGCGCCCGACGATGTAGTAGGCACTGCCGTCGGGGTTGCCGCCGCACCAGTAGACGTTGTGCACCAGGCCGATCGTGCTGTCCGGGTTCAGCAGCGCACAGCCCCAGCGTTCGCCGGTGCCGGAGAACAGCGGCGTGGGCGATTGCGTCCACGCGGTCGTGTTCAGATCGTTCGTTCGCGCGATGCCCAGGCCGGCGCACTCGTGGTGCCCGAAGTAGCCCAGATAGCGGAAGCCGCCGTTGATGGACGGCGCCTGCGCCGGGTTGACGTCCAGCACGCTGAAGGTGTGCGGGTGGTCGTGTTCGCCGCTCCACGAAACCGGGCTCAGCACCGACTTCTGCGGTGTGCTCAGGGCGAAGTATCCGGGTTCCTGCGTCGGCGACTGCTGCGCGAAGGCGTAGAACAGGAAGGTCTTGCTCTGGTAGCCGAACGATTGCAGCTGCGCGTCGGTGAATTCCCCGGCGCGGACGGTGAGCCAGTCCTTGTCGGCCGGGTGCCACCAGCGATGCACCGCCACGGTGCCGGGGCGTTGTGTGGGAAACGCGTAGTACTGGAACGTCTTGCTCTGGTAGCCCCAGGCGGTCATCTGCGCATCGGTGGCCATTCCGGCCGGCATGTCGATCCAGTCCTTGTCCACCGGGTGCCACCAGCGGAAGACCTCGACCATGTCGCCGCTGCCGATCAGGCTGACGTAGAACTGCGGCCCGGTCGGGGCCTGGTATCCGAAGGACTGCAGCTTCGCCGTGGTCGGCTGGTTGCCGTGTGCCGGTACCGAAATCCAGTCCTTGTCCGTCGGATGCCAATATCGCCGGACCGCGGACGGCGCGCCGACGCCGGGCTGCAGAATCTGTTGTTCCGAGGAGTGCTCCGCGAATTCAGTGCTCATGAACATCTTCTCCCCACGTGACTTCGAAGCGAGTGACTAAGGGGATGTCGTCCGGGCCCGCCGAATGGTTTGCTCCGCAGCGCAATCGTGATGGAGTCGCCGTCGGCAACTGTGCTCGAGCCGGCGCGGGTTACGAGCTCAGGGCGGGGAGGGTTTCGCTGAGGGGGCCGCGGACGACGGCCGTGGCCATGGAGTCGTAGGGCGTTTCGGAGCCGTTGCAGATCACCACGGCGGATCCGGACCGGGAGGCGACGCTCACGAGCGAGGCGGCCGGCTGTACCCGTAGCGAGGACCCGGCCACCAGCAGGAGATCGCCGTCGGAGACGGCGGTCCGTGCGGCCCGAAGCAGGTTCTGGTCCAGGTGCTGACCGAACGAGACGGTGGCCGACTTGAGGATGCCACCGCACACCAGACAGGGCGGATCGGTCTCGCCCGCCCGGACGCGCTCCAGCGTCGAGCGCATGTCCCGGTGGTCGTCACAGGACAGGCAGACGGACTCGAACATCGTCCCGTGGAGCTCCAGCACCCGCTCGGGCGGAGACCCCGCCTTCTGATGCAGCCGGTCGATGTTCTGGGTGATGATCCACGTCGGCGACAGGCGTTCGAGCGCGTAGTGCGCGGCGTTCGGTGTCGCGTCCCAGCCGGGGTGCACCAGCCGCGCCTGCCAGGTCCGCTCTCGGACCTCACGGCTGCCTCGGTAGGCCTTGAGGTTCGACATCTTTTCCGCGGCCGGATCGCGGGTCCACAGGCCCTGCGGGCCGCGGAAGTCGGGGATCCCCGAATCCGTGGAGATCCCGGCGCCGGTCAGTGCGACGACCCGGCCGGCACCGGCCACGAGTGAGCGGGCGGTGCTCAGGGTGCTGGTCACCGGCCCATCATGCCCCTACTTGAGCGCGCTGCCCGCCTGCCAGTCCGCCCACGACTTGGACCAGTCGCCGTAGAGGTCCCACACCGGCAGCTGCGGGCCACCGGAATTGGTCACCTCGACGACGTCGCCGAGCCCCATGTTCTGGTAGAACCACTGGGCGTTGGCCGCGTTGAGGTTGATGCAGCCGTGCGACACGTTGGAGCTGCCCTGCGCGCCGACGCTGTTCGGGTTCTCGTGGACGAACTCGCCGTCGTTGGAGATGCGCAGCGACCACTTCTCGTTCGCCTTGTAGTACCCCGGCTGGCCCTGGCAGACGCCGTAGGTGCACGAGTCCATCACGTAATTCTCGTGTTTGTCCGAAATGACGTGTGCGCCCAAATGCGTCGGTGTGGCGTCCTTGCCCATCGAAATGGGCATCGATTTAGCGAGCCGGCCGTTGTGGAAGATCTGCATCTGTTCGGTGTCGCCGTCGGCCTTGGCCACCCAGGAATCGTGCACCTTGTACGTTTCGGTGCGATCGGTCGCGCCGTACACGCCATTGCCGAAATCGACGCCGTAGATCATCGCCGACACCTTGAGCGTCGTCCCCGGCTGCCAGTACACCTTGGGGCGGTAGTGGACGTTCTTGTCGTCGATCCAGTACCAGGAGCCCTCTTGTTTCGGCGTGGACTCCACGGACAGCTTCTTCTCCACCTCGGCCTTGTTCTTCACCGGCTGGCCGAAGGCGAACACGATCGGCTGCCCGACGCCGACGCCGGCGGACGTCACCGCCGCGGGAGCCGGGATCAGGTTCGGATTCGCTTGCTGCTTCGGGCTCAGCGTGGAAACCCTGCTCTGCTGCTCGACGGGCTTCCCGTCGGTGCCCTGGGCATGTGCCACGATCCTGTAGGTGCTGCCGTAGCCGAGCGGTTCGGTGGTCTTCCAGCTGAGCCCGTCGCTCGCCAGTTCGCCCTTCACCTGGTTGCCCTTGTCGGCGTTGCTGACGGTGACGTCGATCAGCTTGCCGTGCTCGGCCTTGACCACCACCGGGGTCGCCGGGTTGACGTTCGTCCCGCCTGCCGGATCGATGGTCACCGAAACCGGATTCGTGTCCGGTTCGGTGCCGGTGCCGGGTGAATCGGTGCCGCCCGAAGGCGAGCATGCCGAGATCAGCACCACCGCGGCGAGAATTCCGGCCGTCGAAAGTAATGTCTTCTTGGGAAACATATGGTTCTCTTTTTATGTCGCGCTATCAGCGGAAAGTTCTCTTTCAAAACTACGCGACGAAGAAGACGTGATCGATGCCGGTCGGTTGCTCGTCACTCCACAACGAGACCGGGAGCACCGTAAAGACCGGGGCCATTGATGCTCAATTCACCCAAATAGGTCTTCGCGGCCTCATAAGCTTCGGTGGTCAGCGCGGTGGTGTGGCTGAAGTCCAGCGGGCTGACCCGCACCGGCTTCGGCCCGGGCACGTATACCACGGGCACTTCGGCCGCGGCGATCGGCGCCTCCAGGACCGCCTGGTTCCGCATGCTGATCATCGCGGTGAACATCAGCACCTCGGCGAAGGTCTGCGGAGTGCCGGGCATCTTGCCGGGGAAGGCGCAGTCGAGGACGACGAGCGATTTCGCGCCCATGGCGAGCGCCTGGCGCATCGGCACGTTGGCGACCAGGCCGCCGTCGTAGAGCATGCGCTCCCCGAACGGCACCGGCGGATAGATCCCCGGGATCGCGCAGCTGGCCAGCAGGGGCGCCAGAACGGGCCCTGAGCGGATGAGGAGCGGCTCGGCGGTGTCGACGTCCGTCGCGACGACACCCAGCGGCAGCGCGAGATCTTCGAACCGGGCGCCCTCGCCGATGTGCTCGTCGACGATCGCGGCGAGACCGGTGTTGGGGAACAGGTTGGTCTTGCTGTGCCGGAGCGTCCGCACCTGGCTGAACACGCCGCCGGGGAACGCCTCGTGCCGGGTCATCCGCGACCAGATCCGGTCCAGCCGAGCACCCGATTCACCCCCGAGGGCGAGTACGGCGGCGTTCAGCGAACCCACCGAGGTGCCGACGATGAGGTCCGGGGTGATCCCGGCTTCGGTCAGGGCACGCAGCATCCCGACCTGCATGGCCCCGAGACTGCCGCCGCCACCGAGCACGAAACCGAGGGGCTGGGGCAGGTTCAGGGCGGCCATACCCGGAATTTAGTCGTCCGCGCCGATCTTCGCCGGGGTGGCTTCCTCGGCTGTGACGGCGAGCGCCTTCTTCTTTTTGTAGCGCAGCAGGAAGTACACGGCGACGCCGACGAGCACGCCGACGATGATCAGGCCACCGGTGTTGAGCGCGCCTTCGACCTTCTTGGCGGCTTCACCCAGAGCGGCGCCGATGCCGATGTGGATGGCCGACCAGCAGGCCGCGCCCGCTGCGGCGGCGGGCAGGAACTTGCGGAAGGGCAGGCCCGACGTGCCCGACGCCGCCGGAGTCAGCGTGCGGATCACCGGGAGGAACCGCGCGAAGAACACCGCCCACGCGCCTCGCCGTTCCAGCACGCCCGTCGCCTTGTCCCAGGCGTCGAGGCCGTACTTGCGGATCAGTTTCGTCTCGCGCAGACGCGGACCGAAGCGTTTGCCGATCGCGTAGCCGAGCGAGTCGCCGAGTGCGGCGCAGACCGTCACGACGGCCCACAGAGTCAGGAAACGGGAGACCGACGTCGCCGTCGTGGCCGCGACCAGCAGCCCCGATTCACCGGGGGCGATGAAGCCGAGCCCGATGGTGCACTCGGCGAACACCAGTCCGCCGGTCGCCGCGACCAGTCCCGGTTCCGGGAGGCTCTGCAGCCAGTTCAGAAGATCAGTTACCAACGCCACCAGGTCACTTTACTGATTCGTGACCTGGTGGGTGGCGATGTCGCGAAGAGGGTGACCGGAGTCACCTGGCCAGCAGCGAGCTGGCTTCCTGAGCGGCGGGCCCTTCGGCGGCGAGGTGGGCCAGGTTCTCCGACAGCGGCTCGCCGCGGTGGGCCTTCGTCTGGGCGAACAGGCGTCCGGCACGGTACGAGGAACGGACCAGCGGTCCGGCCATGACTCCGGCGAAGCCCATCGCCTCGGCGGCGTTCGAGTGCTCGACGAACTCTTCGGGCTTGACCCACCGGTCCACCGGGTGATGACGAGGCGACGGGCGCAGGTACTGGGTGATCGTGAGGATCTCGCAGCCCGCGTCGACCAGGTCCTTCATCGCGGGCGCGACCTCTTCGGGTGTCTCGCCCATGCCCAGGATCAGGTTCGACTTCGTCACCAGACCGGCCTCACGGGCCTTCGTGATGACTTCCAGCGACCGCGCGTAGCGGAAACCGGGGCGGATGCGCTTGAAGATCCGCGGCACCGTCTCGACGTTGTGCGCGAGCACCTCGGGGCGGGAGCCGAAGACTTCGGCGAGCTGCTCCGGATCCGCGTTGAAGTCCGGGATCAGCAGCTCGACACCCGTGCCCGGGTTCAGCGCGTGGATCTGGCGCACGGTCTCGGCGTACAACCACGCGCCGCCGTCCTCCAGATCGTCACGCGCGACACCGGTCACCGTCGAGTAGCGCAGGCCCATCGCCTGGACACTTTCGGCGACCTTGCGGGGCTCGGTGCGGTCCAGCTCGGCGGGCTTGCCGGTGTCGATCTGGCAGAAGTCGCAACGCCGGGTGCACTGGTCCCCACCGATCAGGAACGTCGCCTCACGGTCCTCCCAGCACTCGTAGATGTTGGGACAACCGGCTTCTTCGCAGACGGTGTGGAGGCCTTCGCGGCGCACCAGGCCTTTGAGTTCGGTGAACTCCGGACCCATCCGCGCGCGGGTCTTGATCCACGACGGCTTCTTTTCGATGGGAGTCTGGGAATTCCGGACCTCGAGCCGCAACAACTTGCGGCCATCTGGGGCAGCACTCACACCGCCACCCTACGCCCGCCGGAGCAGCGGCCGCCGCTCACGCGGGGTCGGGGGTGACGCCCGTCAACTTGGTGGTCACGTCCCACAACGCGGCGCCGAGCGACTCGCTCCTCGCGGCGGCCAAAGGCCGTACCTTGACCGGCGCGCCGCGAAGCCCGCCGAGGCCTCGCGGGCCGATGTAGTCGCCGCCTTCGACCTCGGGAGCCGTTGCCGCGAACAGCTGCGGGAGCGTGCCCTGGCGGGCGTTCTGCGCGATGAAGATCTCGCCGATCCGGTTGCCGCCGGCGACGAGCGCGCGCACCACGGGGTTGCGGTAGGAGCGGGCCATCCCGGAACCGAGCCCGGTCCACGTGTAGCCCGGGTGCGCCGCCACGCTGATGACGTCGTCGCCCGCGGCGCGCAGCCTGCGGTCCAGTTCGAGCGCGAACACCTGATTGGCGAGCTTCGACTGGCCGTAGGCCGAGCCCGGGTTGTACATCCGGCGCTCGAAGTTCGGGTCGGCGATGTCGATGCGCGCGCCGGTCGCCGCGACACTCGACAGGGTGACGACACGCGCCGCGGAGCCCTTGCGCAGGGACGGCATCAGCAGCCAGGTCAGCACCGCGTGCCCGAGATGGTTCGTGCCGAACTGGGTCTCGAAGCCGTCCTTGGTGTGGCCGCGCGGGGTCGCCATCACGCCCGCGTTGTTGACCAGGACGTCGAGCTTGCCGCCCGACAATTCCTGGACCTTCTTCGCGGCTTCGCGGACCGAGCCGAGATCGGCGAGGTCCAGCCGCACGAGTTCGGGCGCTTCCCCGGCCGCGGCCGCCCGCACCTGTTCGAGCGCCTTGGCGCCGCGCTCCGGTGATCGGCAGCCGAGCAGCACGCGGGCCCCCTTGCCCGCGAGTACCTCGGACATCCGCAGCCCGAGGCCTGAGTTCGCCCCCGTGACGAACACGGTCCGGCCGGTCTGATCCGGGATGTCGGCCTCGGTCCAGCGAGCGTGAGCAGCCATGCCGGTCACCTAACTACATCGTCGCCCGTGCCGCTACGCCAGGTCAGGCGCTCGGCGCGAGCAACCGGAGCAAGTGACCCATGGGGCTGCGGCGGCGGGCGGGTTTCGCGTGCCGTCCGTGCCGGAGCAGGGTGGCGAACGCGCTGCCGACCTTGGTGATCTCCTCGGCCGGTTCGTCGCCGTCGGCCAGCCCCGCCGTCAGCGCGAGAGTGCGCAGTTCGGCTTCGTGCGACGGGATCAGCGCGGGGCACCGTTCGAGGGCCGCGTCGAGAACGGCGCGGAGCGTCTCGTGCTCGGCAGTGGCACTGTTCCAGGCGCGGGTGACGGCCTCGACCCGGTCGAGCGCGAGATCCTGATCGGCGTAATCCGGGTCGGTCATCTCGGCGCGGAGGTGACCGGCGAACACCTGGTTCCACTTGTACCGAAGTGCGAGCAGAAGCTCATCCTCGGTGGCGAAGTACTTGGTGGCGCCAGGGATTTCTTCGAGTGAGATCGCGTCGGACGGGTGGTGCCCCGCCTGGCGCAGTGCGGCTTCGAGGATGTCGCGCCGTCGGTAGAAGTCGTTCCAGCTCATGATGTGGGCTCCCCTCCGTGATCCGGTTCATACCGCCGGTTTGCGGCATACTCCCGGTACGGACCTGACAGCAGTCAACATACCATGGGTATGGACCGGGACCGGCGGCGTAAAGTTGTGAAGGTGGCGACATTGAGGTCAAGGCGGCTGGACTATTCCGAGTCCACCCGGTCGGCGCTCGTCGAGAGTGCCGTGGAGCTGTTCACCAAACGCGGGTACGCCGGCACGTCTCTCGATGAGATCGCCAAACGGGCCAGGGTGACGAAGGGTGCGCTCTACCACCATTTCAGTGGGAAGCAGGCGCTGTTCGAAGCCGCCTTCGACACGGTCGAGAGCCAGGTCTTCGACCGGCTCGAGAAGATCATGACCGGTCCGGCCTCGCCGTGGGAACGGGCGCTCTCCGGGCTGCGCGGCTTCCTGCAGAGCTGTCTCGACCCGGCGTACCAGCGCATCGCGATCCACGAGGCGCCGGTGGTCATGGGCTGGGAACGCTGGCGCGAGGCCGAGGAGCGGTGCAGCTTCGGCCTGGTCCGCACCGGGATCCAGTCGCTCATCGAGGTCGGCGAGGTCGACGACGTCCCGGTGGACGTCACCGCGCGGCTGCTGTTCGGCGCGTTGTCCAGCGCCGCCATCGAGATCGCGAGTTCGCCGGAGCCGAAGAAGGTCAGCGCCCAGGTCGAGGAGGTCCTGGTGCGGCTGCTCGTCGGATTCCGCCGTGTCCCGCCCGCCGAGCACGGGAAAGCGAGCTGACCGCGCCCTGGCTAGGGTGACGGCGTGGACCTCAGGATCTTTACCGAACCCCAGCAGGGGGCCAGTTACGAAGACCTGCTCCGGGTGGCCAAGGCCACCGAGGACGCGGGTTACGACGCCTTCTTCCGCAGCGATCACTACCTGAAGATGGGCTCGGCGACCGGGCTGCCCGGACCGACCGACGCGTGGATCACCCTCGCGGGTCTCGCCCGTGAGACCCGCCGTGTGCGGCTGGGCACCCTCGTCACCGCCGCCACCTTCCGGCATCCGTCGGTGCTCGCGATTTCCGTCGCGCAGGTGGACCAGATGTCGGGCGGCCGCGTCGAACTCGGCCTCGGTTCCGGCTGGTACGACGACGAGCACACCGCGTACGGCCTCGACCTGCCGCCGATGAAGGAGCGCTTCGACCGCTACGCCGAGCAGCTCGCCGTTGTCACCGGGCTGTGGGAGACGCCGGAAGGGGAGACGTTCTCCTTCGACGGCGAGCACTACCAGCTCGTCGACTCGCCGGGCCTGCCGAAGCCGGCGCAGCGGCCCCGGCCGCCGGTGATCATCGGCGGTGGCGGCAAGAAACGCACCCCGGCGCTCGCCGCCCGCTACGCGGACGAGTTCAACCTGCCGTTCGTGGGCCCGGACGCCGCCGCGGAGCAGTTCGGCCGCGTCGACGCCGCCGCCCGCGAGATCGGCCGCGACCCCAAGGAGATCATCCGCTCGGCCGCGCTCGTCGTCGCCGTGGGTCGCGACGACGCCGAGGTCGCGAAGCGCGCCGGCGTGCTGGGCCGCGAGGTCTCCGAGCTGCAGGAGAACGGGCTCGCGGGGACGCCGTCGGAGGTCGTCGAGAAGGTCGGGCAGTGGCGGGAGAAGACCGGGATCACCCGGCTCTACCTGCAGCTGCTGGACCTGTCGGATCTGGATCAGATCGAGCTGATCGCGTCCGAGGTCGCCCCTCAGCTGGACTGACGTTTTCGTGTGTGAAGGCCCCCTTCCCTCGGCTCAGCCGAGGGAAGGGGGCCTTCACGCGCTTCTCAGTTCTGCAGGGCGAAGGTGACGCCGGGGGCGGCCGGGGCTTCGGGGCGCGGCAGCCAGCGCTCGTCGCTCACCGGAAGGTCGCCTTCCAGCGCCGCGAGCACGGCTTCGCGCGCCATCGGCAGCACCGACGCCACGGTGACCTCGCGGTCGAGCTCGTAGGAAAGCGATGTCACGCCCGCGTCCCGGATGCCGCACGGGACGATCTTGTCGAAGGCGCCGAGGTCGGCGTTGCAGTTCAGCTCGAATCCGTGCATGGTCACGCCACGCTGGACGCGGATGCCGATCGCGGCGATCTTCCGCTCCGGGCCGCGGTCGTCGGCGGGGATCCAGACGCCGCTGCGGCCCTCGACCCGGCCGGTGTGCACGCCGAGCTGGTCGCAGACGGTGATCAAGGCCTCTTCGAGCCGCCGCACGTAGTGCACGACGTCGATCGGGTCGGCGAGTTTGACGATCGGGTACCCGACCAGCTGGCCCGGCCCGTGCCAGGTGATCTTGCCGCCGCGGTCGACGTCGATCACCGGGGTGCCGTCGGTCGGCCTGTCCTCGGCTTCGGTGCGCTTGCCCGCGGTGTACACCGACGGGTGCTCCAGGAGCAGCATGGTGTCCGGGCCGTCACCGTCGGCACGGGCTGTCACGTGCTTTCGCTGGAGTTCCCAGGCTTCGGTGTAGTCGATCGTCCCGATCTCGCGGACGTCGACGGGCTCGGTGGCGGCGCGGCATGACGTGGTCGAAGAGCTCACGTCAGCGACACTACGCCGGGTCTTTCGGCAGGGGGAGCAGGCCCAGTCCGGCCGCCGAAATCAGGCCGACACCACCCACCGCGAGCACGGATCCCGCGGTATCGGTCAGCCAGTGCACGCCGAGCACGATGCGGCAGAGGGCACCGGCCACCGTCGCCGCGGCGGCGATCGCGATCGCCAGGCGCGCGAGGTGCGGACGGGTCCACGCGCACAGCAGCACCGCGACGAACCCGGTGCACGCGACGGCGACCACGTGCCCGCTCGGATAGCTCAGATCGGGGAATTCGCGGGGCCGCTCCCGGTAGAAGACCGGCTTCGCGACCAGGCTGGTCATCCGGCACAGCAGCAGGACGACGGCGAGTTTGACGCACAACACGGTCAGGTCCCGGCGGCGCCAGGCGAGCACCACCAGCACCGCGCCCAGCACGAACGGCAGGACCGGGCCGAGGACGTTCGTGACCAGGCCCGCCACCTGACCGGCGGGCTCGGTGTGCTGGCCGCGGAACGCGTCGGCGAGCGCGACGTCCACCGGCGGCGGCCGCTCGTCGACGGACAGGCCGAGGATGACGAAGCCGACCAGCAGCAGGACCCCGGCGAGGATGTGCAGACCGCGCCGCACGGTCATGTCGCGGCGGCCAGCGCGTCCTCGAGGGTCGGATGGCGGAACGCGTAACCCGCCTCCTCCAGTGCGCGCGGCATGGCGCGCTGCCCGAACAGCGCCATCTCCTCGGCCGCCTGCCCGAGCGCGATCTTCATGGCGAAACCGGGCACCTGCCAGATCGCCGGTCGGTGCACGGCGCGGCCCAGCGCCTTCGTGAAGGCGGCGTTCGTGGCGGGCTGCGGTCCGGAGAGGTTGACCGGGCCGGACAGCGTTTCGGTCTCCAGCGCGAAAACGATCGCGCCGACCTCGTCGTCGAGCGAGATCCACGGCATGTACTGCTTGCCGTCACCGAGTTTTCCGCCGAGCCCCAGGCGGAACAGCGGCCGCAGGACGTCCAGTAGCCCGCCTTCGCGCGCGAGCACCAGCCCGGTGCGGATGCGCACGACCCGGGCGCCGGCCGTGGCCGCCGTCTCGGTGGCGCCTTCCCACGCGGTGCAGAGTTCGGCGAGGAAGCCCCGGCCCGCCGGGCTCGTTTCGTCCACAAGGGACGGACCGGCGTCGCCGTAGTAGCCGACGGCGGAGGCGTTGACCAGCACGGGGATGCCGTGTTCGGCGACGGCTTCCGCGAGGACCTCCGTCGGTTCGACCCGGCTGTCGAGGAGGACCTGTTTGCGGGCCGCGCTCCAGCGCCCGGGCAGCAGCGGCGCTCCCGCGAGGTTCACGACGGCGTCGACCCCGTCGAGCGCGCCGTCCGCTATCTCGCCGGCGGGAGGATCCCAGCGGCGTTCGTCGGCCGCCCGCTCCTCCCGGCGGACGAGCCGGACCACGTCGTGTCCGGAACGGCGTAACCGTGTCGTGAGGGAGGTGCCGATCAGTCCGCTCGCGCCCGCGATCAGAACTCGCATGATCCGATCGTGTCCTATCCGCGATCCGGGCGCACGCTCAGGTTCTTCAGTTGCCCGGCGACGTCGGACGCGGCGGTGAGGAGCACCAGCACCGGGATCGTCGCGGCGGGCCGGAGCCGGTAACTGCCGCGTTTGTCCTGCTCGACGATCCCGGCGCCGGTGAGCGCTTTGAGATGGTGGTACAGCTGGCCCGGCGAACCGAGTTCGGCGGCCTCCTGAAGGGCGGGCGCGGTCTGCGCGCCCTTCTCGGCCAGCGTCCGCACGAGTGCCACCCGTGCGGTGCTGGACAGGGCCGCGAGCACTTCGACCCGCGGCCCGTCCGCGAACGCCAGCATCGGACCGGGCGTGACGTTGATCGCCCAGCTCAGTTCGAACGGCTCGGTCAGCTCGCCGTGATAGCCGACCAGGCCGCCGGGGCTCGCCGCGGGCTCGGCCAGGTGCTCGCCGCGCTGGTCTTCAAGCGCGGCGACCCGTGCTTCGAGGGCGGCGATCCGGTCGGCGAGCTCGGCGTTCATACCGGTTATCTATACCGTCGCTCAGCCGAGCGCTCGTTCCAGGGCCGTGAACCGCGCAGGGGAGGACAGCGCCGCGAGGACGAGGTCGATCAGTGGCAGCTCGTTCTGGATGTCCTGATCGGTCACACCGTGGAGCAGGACGGCCGCCGTGCCCGAACGGCCGTCCGGCCAGCGGACGGAAAGCCCCATGGTGAGCGTGCGCGGCAGGGCTCCGTCCTTGATGAGCACTTCGCTCGCGCCGGGCGGGACGCGGCCGGAAAGCGGGCGGGCGAGGATTTCACGGGCCTGCGGGTAGAGACCCCTGGCGATACCGCGGTGCAGAGAGAACAGCTCCGACGCGGTACCCCTGGCGTGGCCCTTGACCCAGGGCCACTGCGCGTCCGGTGTCGACGGCATCTCCGGGATGCGTTCGAACGCTTCGGCGCGGAAAGCGGGGTCGGCCACGAACCGCCGCGCGACCGCGTCACCCATCGCCCGCCGGACCGCGACCGGGCTGCCGGGTGGCGGCGCGTACTCCGGCAGCATCAGCATCAGGACCTCGCCGCCCAGCGAACGGGTGTCCGGCTTCACCCAGCCGCCGCGTGCCGCCGCCCGCTGGAGGGCGGGGTCGCCGAGGCGGGTGCGGAGGTAGTCGGTGGCGGCGTTGTCGCTGAAGAAGATCATCGCTTCGGGGATCCTCGCCAGCGGGACACGCTGTTCGGGGTCCTTGGCGATGCCGTAGTCGTCGCAGGGGACGCCCAGCCACTCGAGCGCGTGGAAATGCGCGCGGCCGTCGGAGACGAACGGGTGGTGGGCGTCCCAGTCGCCGACCCTGATCTGTTCGTCCGGATCGAGCCTGCCCTCGGCGACCGCCACGGCGTACGCGCCGAGGTGCACGACCTTGATCGAGGACGCCAGCAGTCGCCGGGTGCCGGCGTTGCGCGAGGCGCGACGACCCGCGCCGTCGTCGATCACGATGGAGACGTCGCGCCGGTGCGCGGCGATCCAGTCGAGCCAGCCCTGTTCGGTCGTCGTGTCCGGCCGGGCCGCGGTCGCGGTTCCCGGCAGCAGCAACGCGGCCGATCCCGCGGCGGCACTCGCCAGTAGATGACGTCTTGTCAGCATGGGTGAAACCCCTCCCTCTTGTTTTCCGTAATTCCGGAATACTAGAGTCCGAGGCGGCTGTCAAACCCCGCAATTCGTCATCTGGTTGCGGTAGTTGGTCATGCCAACTACCGCAACCAGATGACGAATTGCGGCAGAGAAAGAGGAAGGCCCCCGCCCCGCCGAAGCGGGACGAGGGCCTTCACGGACTACCGGAGGATCAGAGACCGAGCTCGTCCTCGAAGTTGCCCTCTTCCAGACGCTGCTTGATCGTCGTGACGAAGCGGCCCGCGTCGGCCCCGTCCACCAGGCGGTGGTCGTAGGTCAGCGGCAGGAACGCCATCGACCGGACGGCGATCGTGTCGTTGCCGTCGGCGTCCGCGATCACGACCGGGCGCTTCACGACCGCGCCGGTCCCGAGCATGCCGGACTGCGGCTGCACGATGATCGGCGTGTCGAACAGGGCGCCGTTGGAGCCGATGTTCGTGATCGTGAAGGTGCCACCCGACAGCTCGTCCGGCTTGATCTGGCCCGAACGCGCGCGGCCCGCCAGGTCGGCGATGCGGTGCGCGAGACCGGCGAGGCTGAGCTCACCCGCGTCGTGGATGACCACCGACAGCAGACCCTTTTCGGTGTCCACCGCGATCCCCAGGTGCACCGCACCGTGGTAGGTGATCTCCTTCGTGTCCTCGTTGTAGGACGCGTTGACGTTCGGGTGCTGCTTGAGCGCCTCGACGGTGGCCTTCGCGAAGAACGGCAGGAACGTCAGGTTGACGCCCTCGCGCTCCTTGAAGGCCGCCTTCGCCCGCTGGCGGAGCTTGGCGATCTTCGTGACGTCCACCTCGTGGACCTGCGTGAGCTGCGCGGAAACCTGCAGCGACTCGCGGGTCTTCGTGGCGGTGATCTGGCGGATCCGGCTGGCCTTCTGCACGGTGCCGCGCAGGGCCGCGAGCTCCGGCGAAACCGCGGCCTTGCGCGGAGCCGACGGGGCGGCGGCGGGGGCCGGGGCGGCGGCAGCGGGCTGCGCGGCGGGAGCCGGGGCGGCCTTCTGCTTGGCCTCGGCGGCCGCGAGCACGTCCTGCTTGCGGATGCGGCCACCGACACCGCTGCCGGTCAGCGACGACAGGTCGATGCCGTGCTCCGAAGCGAGCTTGCGGACCAGCGGCGTCACGTACGGCGCGTTGTCCGAGCCGTTGTCGCTGCTCGCCGCCGGCTTCGGGGCCTCGGCCTTGGGAGCCGGGGCGGCCTGCGGAGCCGGGGCGGGCTTCGGCGCGGGAGCCGCTTCGGCCTTGGGCTCGGGCTTCGGTTCCGGCTTGGGTTCCGGCTTCGGCTCGGGCTTGGGTTCCGGCTTCGGCTCGGCCTTCGGGGCCGGGGCGGAACCGGCGGCACCGATCACCGCGAGCACCCCGCCGACCTCGACGGTCTCGTCCTCGCCGGCGCGGATCTCCAGCACGGTGCCGGCGACCGGGGACGGGACCTCGGTGTCGACCTTGTCCGTGGAGATCTCGAGCAGCGGCTCGTCGACCTCGACGCTCTCGCCGACCTGCTTGAGCCACCGGGTGACGGTGCCCTCGGTGACGCTCTCGCCCAGCTCGGGCAGCTTCACCTCGGTGCCTTCGCCGCCCGAAGCCGGCGCGGTGTCCGGCTGGGACGGAGCGGAGGCTTCTTCCTTCGCGGGCTCCGGGTCCGGCTCGGGCTGCGCCTCTTCGGCGGCCGGCTCGGCGGAACCGGAGGACTCCGGCACCCCGCCGGTCCCGTCGTCGATGACGGCGAGCTCGCCGCCGACCTCGACGGTCTCGTCCTCCTGCGCGCTGATCTTCACGACCTTGCCGGCGACCGGGGACGGGACCTCGGTGTCGACCTTGTCCGTGGAGATCTCGAGCAACGGCTCGTCGACCTCGACGGTGTCGCCCTCCTGCTTCAACCACCGGGTGACGGTGCCCTCGGTGACGCTCTCACCGAGCTCCGGCAACGTGACGGAGTAGGCCATCGTTCGCTGACTCCCTTGATATGTCTTGCTTGGTCTGGTTCTTCGACGGTGAGACGTCAGCTGTGGACGTGCAGCGGCTTGCCCGCGAGGGCGAGGAACGCTTCACCGAGGGCCTCGGTCTGGGTGGGGTGCGCGTGGATGAGGGGAGCCACGTCCTCGGGGAACGCCTCCCAGCTGTAGATCAGCTGCGCTTCGCCGATCAGCTCGCCGACGCGGTCGCCCACCATGTGCACGCCGACGACCGGCCCTTCCGGAGCCTTGATCAGCTTGACCCCACCGGAGGTCTTGAGGATCTGGCTCTTCCCGTTGCCGCCGAGGTCGTAGGTGAAAGTGGTGACGTCGGAGCCGTACTTCTCCTTCGCCTGCGACTCGGTGAGGCCGACCGAAGCGACCTCGGGGTGCGAGTAGGTGACGCGCGGGATGCCGCTCTCGTCGATCACGCGCGGCTCCTGGCCGGCGATCTCCTCCGCGACGAAGATGCCCTGCTGGAACCCGCGGTGCGCGAGCTGCAGGCCGGGGACGATGTCACCGACGGCGTAGACGTTCGGCAGGTTGGTGCGCAGGCGGTCGTCGGTGAGGACGAAGCCGCGCTCCATCTTGACACCGGCCTCCTCGTAACCGTGCCCGGCCGAGTTCGGGCCACGGCCCACGGCGACCAGCATCAGGTCGGCTTCGAGCGTCTCGCCGGACTCCAGCGACACGCTGACGCCGTTGTCGTCCTGCTTGGCGCCGGTGAACCGGACGCCGGTCTTGAAGGCGATCTTGCGACGGCGGAAAGCGCGCTCGAGCTGCTTGGACGCGTACTCGTCCTCGTTCGGGACCAGGCGGGGCAGCGCCTCCACGATGGTGACGTCGACGCCGAAGGACGCCCAGACGGACGCGAATTCGACACCGATGACACCACCGCCGAGGACGATGACCTTCTTCGGGATGTAGTCCAGCGAAAGCGCCTGCTCGCTCGCGATGATGCGGCCGCCCAGTTCCAGGCCGGGCAGCGTCTTCGAGTACGAGCCGGTGGCCAGGATGACGTTCTTGCCGGTGTAGCGGGTGCCGTCGACCTCGACGGTCGTGCCGCCGACGAACGTCCCGGTGCCCTCGACGAGGTTCACCTTGTGCGCCTTGGCCAGGCCCTGGAGGCCCTTGTACAGGCGCGAGACGATCCCGTCCTTGTACTTGTTGACGCCGGCGATGTCGATGCCTTCCAGCACGGCCTTGACACCGAAGGTCTCGGCGTCGCGGGTCTCGTCGGCGACCTCCGCCGCGTGCAGGAGGGCCTTGGTCGGGATGCAGCCTCGGTGGAGGCACGTCCCGCCAAGCTTGTCCTTTTCGATCAGGGTGACGGAAAGGCCCAGCTCGGCCGCGCGGAACGCGGCGGCGTAGCCGCCCGATCCGCCACCCAGGATCACAAGGTCGGCGGAGGTGTCGGTCACTTCAATAACTCCTCGGCAAGCGGTAGGGGTGGTGCTCTGGCGCCGCTTCGCGCGGTATACGCGCGCGCGGACACTTGCCATCTTGTCACTACGTGTGGAGAGCCTGCGACCTAGGCCGCGTCCTGTGACCCACGGGACACGACCCGCCCGGGTCGCCACGGTGAGCACACACGCGGGTCGGGATAATGGACACTGGACGAGAGTGGGAAGTGAGGTGGTCGGAGTGGGTCTGTTCGACTCGCTGCGCCGGCGCTCCAAAGGCGGGCAGAAGCCCGGTACGCTGCGAAAAGCCTCTTCAAACGACTTCAAGCATCTCGAAGAGTGGGCCGCTTCGAGGACCGGCGTCGAAGCCTATGTCGAGCCCAAGACCAACGTCACGGAGACCACTGTCGTCCTCATCGCCCACGACGGCGAGTGGACCCGGCGCCGGATCGAGAGCCTGGACGCGGCGCAGCAGTTCGGTCACAAACGGTCGATCCCCGTGTACGAGGTGGCGAGGGTCGGCTACCCGAAGCGGATGCGGGAGTACACCGAGCGGAAGAAGCGCGGCGAAGCCTGAGGCGGGATCGGCGTGCTGTCCGTGAAGGCCTCCTTGAGGGACCCAGAGTCCCTCAAGGAGGCCTTCACGGACTTTCACGCGGATTGCGCCAGAAGGAGTAGGTGCCGCTCCAGCAGCGCCCGGAACGTCGGATGCACCGTCGTGCCCAGCGCCGGGTCGATCTCGACCGTCCGCCACGCGTCGCCCGCGGCCGTCAGCAGCACGACGGCCGGGTCCGCGATCACGACGACGCCGCCTTCCGCGCGGAGTTCCGCCGTCCCGAGCAGCCGCGGGAAGACGACGTCGGCGGGCAGGCCGTCGCAGGTCTGCAGGAACTCGCGGTAGTCGTCGGGCAGCCGGAGCCCTAGCCGCGCTTCGGCGGCGCCGATGGTGCGAAGGGACGCGGCCGGGGGAGCGGTGCCGCCGCCGCGCAGCCGGAGGATGCCCGCGATCAGCTCGCGCCAGGAGCCGGTGTCCGGCGGGTAGCGTTCGTACAGCGCCGCGACCAGCGCCCCGGCACAGACTTCCGGCCACTCGCCGAGCCCGAGCGGGTCGGCTCCCGCGACCAGACGTGCTGCGAGCCGTCGTGTCGCGGCGAGCACGGCGACGTCGGGGCGGCCCTGGCGCGACGCGATCTCCGCCCAGGCGCCCAGGTCGCCTCGCGCGACGGCTTCGCGCAAC
The DNA here is from genome assembly GCF_019330265.1 of Amycolatopsis sp. TNS106. NCBI lineage: Bacteria > Bacillati > Actinomycetota > Actinomycetes > Pseudonocardiales > Pseudonocardiaceae > Amycolatopsis > Amycolatopsis sp. TNS106. Next base: position 8,745,261 of record NZ_CP024972.1, read on the forward strand.
CGGTCCGGCCGCGACGGCCCGAGCTGCGCGACGGCCTCGCCGATCGGGGAGCCGCCGAGCAGACCGTCGAGATCGGACGCCCGCCGGGCGAGGTACTCGTCGTGCGCGCGTTCCTCGGCGTCGAGATCGAGCGGAGTCAGCGCCGCGGCCCAGTCCGGCCGCGTCCCTCGCGCCTCGAAGAGCATCGCCCACGCGCGGGCCCGCACCGCGCCGGGCACGAGCGCGGTGACGGGGCGTTCGGTGAGCGCGTGCCAATGCGTGATCAGCCTGTCGGCCTCCGCCATCGCCCCGGAAACGGCGAACAGCAGCGCCGCGTGCGCGATCCGATCGTCGAGCGTCGCGTCGTCACCGCTCAGCACGTCCCTGATCGCGCCTTCGAGGTACGCGTCCTTGTCCACAGGACCGACCTTGCCACAACGAGCGGCCTACGAATTCGGCGGACGGCCCCCGCTCCGAAAGGCAGGAATGAAGACGCACGGCCGCCGGACGCTCGGAATCATGGTGAGTACAGGGAATCCCGTTCCCGCAGACCTCGAACCGAGCGCCGTCTTCCCCACCGGCCAGCTCCCAGACAGACGGGTACGAGCCGTGCGTCCTTTCCGTATCGATGTTCCGCAGTCCCAGCTCGACGACCTCGCCCGGCGGCTGGACAACGTCCGCTGGCCGGATCCGGGCCCCGTCTCCGGATGGGAACGCGGTGTCCCACTGGACTATTTGCGGGAGCTCACCGAATATTGGCGAACCCGGTACGACTGGCGGGCGGCCGAGGCGCGGTTGAACCGCCATCCCCAGTTCACCACCGAGATCGACGGTGCGAACGTCCACTTCCTCCACATCCGTTCGCCGCGGCCCGACGCCACGCCCCTGCTGCTCACCCATGGCTGGCCCGGGTCCTTTGTGGAATTCCTCGGCATCGTCGAACCGTTGACCCAAGGGGATCCCGCCTTCCATCTGGTGATCCCGACCATTCCCGGCTTCGGCTTTTCCGGCCCCACCGGTCAGGAGGGCTGGGACGTGCCGCGGGTCGCGCGCGCGTGGGCGGAACTGATGCGCCGGCTCGGCTACGACCGGTACGTCGCGCAGGGCGGCGACTGGGGGAGCGTGATCTCGTTGCAGGTCGGGCTCGCCGACCCCGAGCACGTCGCCGGTGTGCACCTCAACATGCTCGTCACGTTCCCGCCGCCGGATCCCGCGGCGATGGCGGATCTGGACAGTGAGGATCTCGCGCGGCTGGAACACGGTCAGTGGTTCGCCGACGACGGGATCGGCTGGCAGAAGATCCAGTCCACCCGGCCGCAGACCCTTTCCTACGCGCTGACGGATTCGCCGGTCGGGCAGCTGGCCTGGATCGTGGAGAAGTTCCAGGAGTGGAGCGGCTCGACGACGGTGCCCGAAGAGGTCTTCGACCGGGACGACCTGCTGACCAACGTGATGCTCTACTGGCTCACCGGTACCGCCGGTTCGAGCGCCCAGATCTATTACGAGACAACGCATCTCACCCCTCAGTTCATCAGCACGTGGGGCGGGCCGTGGCCGCTGACGATGCCGGTCGGGGTCGCCGTGTTCCCCGCCGACGCCACCCGGCCGATCCGCAAGTTCGCGGAGCTCAGCCTGCCGACTTTGGCGCGGTGGACCGAATACGACCAGGGCGGCCACTTCGCCGCGCTGGAGCAGCCCGGGCTTCTCGTGGAGGACGTGCGGAAGTTCGTGATCTCGCTGGGGGACTAGGCCGGGGGGCCTGGGAATGACCGATCCATATCTAGGGGAGAGAGCGGAAACACTATGTACGAACGGATACGTGTCGAAGACGTGCCCGAACGATTCAATGTCACCGAGTACTTCCTCGATCACGCCGAGGATCACCGGATCGCCTTGATCGACGACGGCGAACCGGTGTTCTACGGCGAGCTCAAGGCCGTGACGAATCAGGTGGGGCACGCGCTCCGGCACATGGGGGTCCGCCGGGGCGACCGGGTCCTGCTCGCGCTCAACGACGGCGTCGAGTTCGTCGCCAGCTGGTTCGCCGCGCAGAAGATCGGCGCCGTGACGGCGGAGATCTACAGTTTCCTGCACCCGAAGGACTTCCGCTATTACCTGGACTACGTGTCGCCCGCCGTCGTGGTGGCCGACGCGTCCACAGTGGACAAAATGCGGGAGGCGGGGGCGAAGAACCTCCTCGTGGCCGGAGTGGCCGCGGAGGAGCTGCGTGACGACGAATGCGCCTTCGACGAGATGACCGCGGACTGGCCCTCCGAGCTCGAGGCCGTCGCGACCCTCAGCGACGAAGAGACCATCTGGAAGTTCACCTCGGGCAGTTCCGGCGCGCCGAAGGCATGCCCGCATCCGACGCGGAGCCCGCTGCTCAACTACGACTGGTTCGCCCGTGGCGTGCTCGACCTGGGCCCGAACGACGTCGTTCTCGCCGTTCCCAAGCTTTTCTTCGGCTACGCGCGGGACATGGTCGCGCTCTATCCGTTCCGGGTCGGCGCGACGGGCATCATCTTCAACGAGCGCACCACCGTGGAGAAGATCTTCGAACTGGTCGCGCGGCACAAGCCGACGATCCTGGTGAACGTGCCGACGATGATGAGCGCGATGGTCGCGCATCCCGACGCGGCGAAGCAGGACTTCAGCTCGCTGCGCGCCTGCCTTTCCGCGGGTGAGGGACTGCCGCCCGACCTGCACCGGCGGTGGAACGAGGTCTTCGGGGTCGAGGTGATCGACTGCCTGGGGTCGGCGGAGGGGTACCACGCCTACCTTTCCAACCAGCCGGGGCAGATCCGCAGCGGCAGCCTGGGGCGGCTCGTGCCCGGGTACCAGGCCACCCTGGTCGACGATTCCGGGCAGCCGGTGCCGGACGGCGAAATCGGGCGGCTGGAGCTCGTCGGCCCGACGTCGGCGAGGGAATACCGTGGTGCGCCGGAAAAGACCGCGGAGACCTTCGTCGCGGAGAACACCATCCGGTTCGGGGATCTCTTCGAGCGGGACGCCGAAGGCTACTTCTACTACCGGGGCCGCGCGGACGACCTGCTCAAGGTCCGCGGCGTATGGGTCGCGCCCGCCGAGGTCGAGAACTCCCTGCAGGCGCACCCGGCGGTCGTGTCCTGCGCGGTGGTCGGCTACGAGGACGAGGGATTGACGAAGCTGCGCGCCTACGTCATCACCTCGGATCCGCTGGAAGCCGAAGACCTGCGGGACTTCGCCAAGGCGAACCTTTCGCCGCACAAGCGCCCGCACGACTTCCGGTTCGTCGACGTCATCCCGAAGACACCTTCGGGCAAGCTCGACCGGCGCGCGCTGCGCGGGGAAAGGAAGCCTCACGATGTTTGAGGTGGATGTCGCCGGCTACCTGGCCCGGCTCGGGGTGCTCGACGAGCGCCATCCTTCGCCGCACGGACTGCGGGCACTGCACCGCGCCCATGTCGAGCGCGTGGCCTATCAGACGGTCGACATCCACCTCGGCAGGCTCACCTCGGTCGATCCGCGGGCGAGCGCGGACCGGATCGTCCGGCTCGGCCGGGGTGGGTACTGCCTGGTGCTCAACGGGGCGTTCGGCGCGCTGCTGGACGCACTCGGGTACCGGGTGCGGCGGCATCGCGGCGCCGTCCTGATCCGCCAGGACCTGCCCATGCCCGCGCTCGGCAACCATCACGCGCTGACCGTGCGCGACCTGCCGAGCGAGGACAACCCGGGCGGGGAGTGGCTGGTCGACGTCGGTCTCGGCGACGCGCTCCACGAACCGTTGCCGCTGGTCGCCGGCGAGTACCGGCAGGGCCCGTTCACCTACGACCTCCGGCCGTCGCCGGCGGTCCCGGACGGGTGGCGGCTGGGCCACGACCCCGCGGGGGCCTTCGTGGCGATGGACTTCCTGAGGGAACCCGCCGTGCCCGCGGATTTCGCGGCCCGGCACATCGAACTCTCGTCCGCGCCGAATTCCCGGTTCGTCCAGGTGTTCTCGGCGCATCGCCGGGACGCGACCGGGGCGGACGCGCTCCGCGGTTGCGTGCTTTCCCGGATCGGGGCCGGCGCCGATGCCGGTTCCCTCGAACTGGCCCGTCGCGAGGAATGGTTCGACGCGCTCGGTGACCTCTTCGGAATAGGTCTCGGTGACCTTTCCGGTGCGGACCGTGAGCGGTTGTGGCGCAGGGTCCGCACGGCGCATGGGGTATGGCGCCAAGGGCGCAGTCCAGAAGACGTCACCAAACCGGCGATTCGGACAGGATTAATCGCGTAATAACCGGGCCGATCAGCAGAGGGGCCATAATCATGTCCAGTGGAAAGGCCGGGCGTGTCGGGACATTAGAGGGACTTCGCGGAGTGCTCGCACTCGGGATTCTGCTCTATCACGTCGCCTTCATGACCGGAGTAGCCAGTTTCATCGATCAGCCCGGCCACCCGTTCTGGGGTGTCTTAATCGACGGCCTGATGATCCTTTTGCCGCCGTTCTTCGTGATGTCCGGCATGTTTCTTTTCCGTGCACATGCGCGGAACACCGTCCTCGGGACGAAGAAGCCGTCGACGAAGTCCTTTCTCTGGGGACGGGCGCTGCGCATTCTTCCCGGGTATTGGGTCCTGGTGATCGTCGGTCTGCTCACGATCAACTTCACGGCGATCGACAGTGCCGGTGACATTCTGCGCCCGCTCACGATGCTGCACTTCTTCTGGTGGGAAGGTCAGCCGGTCATCGGGCTCGAGCACACCTGGACGGTGCCCGCCGAATTCACGTTCTATCTGCTCATGCCGATTCTCGGGTGGATGGCACACCGATTCGCGCGGAACGGTGCGACGCCGGCGCAGCGCGCTCGCCGGATGCTGATCCCGCTCGCCGGATTCTCGCTGATCGGGTTCGGCTGGATCCTGCTGACCAACTTCCCGGGTTTCACCGCGCCGTCCCAGCTGTGGTTCTGGCCGATCTACTTCTTCCCGGTGTTCGCGGTCGGCATGGCGCTGGCGGTGCTGGCGGCCTACGCGGAGGTCGCGCCGCGGAAGCCCGCGATCTATCGCATGGTGCTCAAGCGGCCGAACCTGTTCTGGGTCGTCGCGCTGGCGCTGTTCGCGGTCTACACCTGGAAGCCCATCGGCATCCCCGGTATGGGTGACGTTCCCGCCATGCTGCAGGAGTTCCTCGGCTTCTTCCTCGGCCTCGCCTTCGCGGTGCTGCTCGTGCTGCCGCTTTCGGTGCCGGGTGCCACGTCGAAGTTCCAGGAGCGGGTGCTGGCCAATCGGCCGATCCGGTTCGCGGGCAAGATTTCGTTCGGAATCTACCTCTGGCACGTGGTGATCGTCGAATATTGGTTCGCCAATGGCAGCATTTTCGGTGTCGAAGCCGTGCACGACATCGTTTTCCGCGGTACGACCGGATTCTGGCCGATGCTCGCGTTCGTTCTCGGCTTCACCGTGGTCGCCGCGACGCTCAGCTATTACCTGATCGAACGTCCGGCGCAGCGGTTGCGTCACCGTCGCGCCAAGGCGCCTGTCACCCCATTGAGTGTTACCGGTGACCAGCAGCCGCAGCCGGACACCCGTGCCGCCTGAGGCGTGGATCGGAATGCAGCAACCGAGGAGATGCTTCACCGAATCGGGCGACCCTATCGTTCGCTTCGAGGCGGCCTATGAGGTCGTCCTGATTCGGACTCCTATTTTCGGGAATCTTCAGAGAGGAAACCGATGAGTGACATCCAGGCGAAAGTCCAGCAGGTACTCGACGAAGCCGTGGCATCCGGCGCGGAGCGAGGCGTGCAGGCGGCCGTCTACCAGAACGGCAAGCTGGTGGTCGACGCCGCGGCCGGCGTGACCGACGCCGAGTCGAACACGCCGGTCACGCCGGACACGCTGTTCTTCGCCACCTCCACCGGCAAGGGCCTGACCTCCACGATCGTCCACGTCCTCGCCGAGCGCGGCGTCCTCGACTACGACGAGCCGATCGCGAAGTCGTGGCCGGAGTTCGCGGCGCACGGCAAGGAGAACGCGACGCTGCGCCAGGCGCTCTCCCACACCATCGGGCTGCCGGAGATGCCGGGCGACATCACCCCCGAGGGCCTCGCCGACTGGGACGCGGTCTGCTCCTTCATCGCCGACTCCGAGCCGTGGTGGACGCCGGGCACCAAGACCGGTTACCACGCGCTCAGCTTCGGCTACATCATCGGCGAGGTCGTGCGGCGCAAGACCGGCAAGCCGATCGACGAGGTGCTGGACGAGGTCGTCGCCGGCCCGCTCGGGATCTCGAAAGAGGTCTTCTTCGGTGTGCCGGAGTCGGAGCTGGGCCGCGTGGCCAAGCTGGAGGACGTGGAAGGCGCGGCCGAGGCGCTCGCCTCCATGCCCGCCGACATGCCGCTGTTCAAGGCCGTCCCGCTGGGCGTGGCGCCGCAGGCCGACATCTACAACCGTCCCGGTTACCTCAAGGCGAACGTCCCCGGTGGTGGCACCATGACCGCGCGCGGCGTCGCCCGCGTGTTCGCGGCGCTGGCGGGCGAGGTCGACGGCGTCCGGCTCATCTCGGACGAGCGTCTCCACGAGGTCGCCAAGCCCGCGGCGACGGACGAAGACCAGATCTTCGGCTTCCCCGCCACCAAGACGCTGGGCTACGACTTCGGCATGCCGTTCAAGAACGCCGCCGAGACCCCGAGCGAGTTCGGCGCGGGTGGTCTCAACGGGTCGGCCGCCTCGATCGACATCGCGACCGGCACGGCCATCGCGGTCAACAAGAACCGCATCACGATGGGCGACTACAGCCTCTTCGAGAAGGTTGCGGAAGTTGTCCGCGAGCACGTCAGCTGAACCCCGTGGTGACGGCGACGCCGAAGACGTCGCCGTCACCACTCCGGGCGAGGCGACGACCGCCGAGGGGTCCCACGACACCGCGTACAGCACCTATCTGGCGCTGGACACGCTCCTCGCGATCCAGCGGCCGAAAACCGAACAGCACGACGAACTTCTCTTCGTGATCGTCCATCAGATCCACGAGTTGTGGTTCAAGCAGTTGCTGCACGAGCTCGGTAACGCGCAGAGGAGCCTGGCCTCGGCGGCCGACGGCCCCGCCCTCCGGGCGCTCAGGCGCACCCGGTCCATCATCCGGGTCCTGATCACCCAGATCGACGTACTCGAGTCGATCACACCGGAACAGTTCGACGCGTTCCGTGAGTTGCTCGGTGGAAGCGGGCACCAGTCCGCGCAGTTCCGGGAGATCGAGGTCGTCTTCGGCCGAAGCGACCGGTTCGCCGCCGAGCAGTTCGCACCGGGCAGCCCCGATCGCAAGCGGATCGAGGGCAGGCTCGGGGAGCCCGCGTTGTTCGATTCCCTCCTTCGTTACCTCGCGGCGTCGGGTTATCTCCCGGCGCCGCGGGGCGCGCGGGTGGCTCCGGACAGTCCCGAGATCCAGAAGGCGCTGCGCGCCGCGTATCGCGACGACGGGGTGGCGGCACAGATCTGCGAGCGATTCGTGGATCTGGACCAGCTGCTGCAGGAATGGCGGTTCCGGCACTCCGTGCTCGCCAGGCGGGTCATCGGGGACCAGACCGGCACCGGTGGCTCCACCGGTGCCGCGTACCTGCGTGAATCCGTTTTCAAGCCGTCCTTTCCCGCGCTGTGGCACGTGCGGGACACCGGGTGGGCGGCGGACTAGGAGAGGACGTCAGGTGGAAGCGGTGGATGCGTCGTCCATAAGGGACGGTGTCGGGGTGGGGGGCGTCAGGCGCCCGGGGAGGCACCGGTCCCCGGTCAAGGCGCTCAATCACCTCCACCGGTGGTGGCGGGGTGGCGCGTCCGCGGCTTCCTTCCCCTACCGGCCGGTCCTCGGGCACTTCCAGGCGGTGGGCCGCAATCACGCGGACCCCGGCCTCGTCGCCACCCTGCGTGCGGCGCGCGACGTGCTGCCCGCGGGCCATGACGACGTCCGCGCGCTGGTTCTCCGGCAGTGGCTGCCCAGCACGGTCGACCAGGAGGACGGTGACTACGACACCTACGCCGGTGTCTCGCTGCTGAACCTGCTGGCCGACTCGTACGGCTCCGGCGAGGTCGTCGACGACACGCTCGACGCCATGCAGGTCGTCCTCCTGGCCGATCTGCTGCGCTACGAGACGTCGGCCCTCGTCGAGGAACCCGATCTGCTGCGTCAGCAGGTCCGCGTCAAGGCGTGTCTGCGCGCCTTGGCGCGGGCCGACGAGCTCGCCCCGCGAGCCCGCGGCCTGGTTCCGGCGAATCCGTTGGGGGACAACGCGATCCGCGATCTCGGCAGGGACGATCTCCTGGCGCGCGGCGCCGAACTGTCCCGGGCCGTGCGGTCGGCGGCGTCCCCCGCGATGCGGGACGCGGTCGAATTCGCGATGCTCCCGACGACCTGGCTGCACGACGAAGTCATGTTCATCCGCAGCATCCAATCGTTCGAAGTGGTCTACCGGCAGGTGGCGCGCTGCCTCGGACGGGCGACCGCCGCGCTGGACGCCGGCCGTCCGGCCGCGGCGTCGGACGAACTGCGGGACGCGACCAGGCGGATCACCGCGACGAGCATGCTGTACCGGATCCTCACGTCCATGCCGCCGGACGCGTTCGCGATCATCCGCGCCTACACACACGGCCGCAGCGCCGTGCAGTCCCGGTCGTTCCGGCTGGTGGAGCAGTACAGCGCTCCGTCGGACGGAAGCGAGCTTCCCGGACCGTCGCTGCAAGAGGTGTACGAAGCGCGGCTCGCCACCGGGGGACCGGCGTCACTGAGCTATCTCACCGAGACGATGCGCGGCCTCGACTCGGCGTGGCGGTTGATGAAGCGCACCCACTGGGGCATCACCCTCAAGGTCATCGGGAGGGTGCCGGGCACCGGGGGCACCGCCGGTGCGGCCTATCTGGAGCAGGCGGCGGCTCGTCCGCTGTTCCCCGTGCTGCATCCGCGGCAAGACGACTGGAGGGACCGGATTGCCTGAGCACGAGGACGACTACCGCGCGCTGCGCCGGAAGATCATGGGATACATCGTCTCCCAGGCGATCTTCGCGGTGACCGAAGCCGGCGTCGTCGACCTACTCGCCGAAGGGCCGGTCGAGGTGGAAACCCTCGCCGGCGAAGCCAGGGTGGACGCGGACGCGTTGACCCGCTTCCTGCGCGTCCTCGTCGCCGAGGACCTGTTCGTCGAAGAGCCGCGTGGCACCTTCGGGTTGACCGCGAGCGGCGAACTCCTGCGATCCGACCAACCGGGTTCGCTGCGGCACCTGGTCACGCTGATGCGGGGGGAGTCGTACCTGGCCTGGCAGGACGCCGGGCATTCACTCCGCACCGGCCAAGCGGGGTTCGACGCCGTGTTCGGCAAGCCGCTGTTCGAATGGCTGGCCGCGCACCCTTCGCAGGCGGCCGACTTCGATGCCGCGCAGGCAGGTCTGGTGGCGAAGCGGATGGAGCCGCTCCTGGGCTCCGCTTGGTGGGATTGGAGCGGTACGTCGTCGGTCGTGGATGTCGGCGGCGGCAACGGCACCCTGCTCGGCGCGCTGCTGGCGCGCCACGGTCACCTGACCGGGCGGCTGTTCGACCAGCCGCACGTCGTCGAGCACGCCGACCTGACCGCGCACGGCGCCGGCGTCGCCGATCGCTGCGAGGTGGTCGGCGGGGACTTCTTCGCCGCGGTCCCCGGCGGCGCCGACGTCTACCTGCTGGCGCAGATCCTGCACGACTGGAGCGACGAGGACGCCGTCCTGATCCTCCGCCGGATCCGGGAGGCGATCCCGCCGCACGGCAGGCTGCTGATCCTGGAACAGATCATTCCCGACGACGACCGGCCCCATCCCGAGAAACTGCTCGACCTGCACATGCTCGTGCTGCTCGGCGGGCGCGAACGCGGGGAAGCGGAATGGCGCGGCCTGCTCGTCGAGGGTGGTTTCGACCTGGTGGAGGTCCACCGCGGTCCGCGTTCTTCGCTGCTGGTGGCCGCCTCGGCCGAGTGATCTGAGTACGTGAAGGCCCCCTTCACTGCGCCAGGCGCAGTGAAGGGGGCCTTCACGTACTCAGAGGTGGTGCCGAGGGGCGAACTCGCGTGATCAGGGCCGTAACTCGCGTGATGGGAGACGTAACTTGCGTGATCAGGCGCGGAACTCTCGAGTCGGCCGTCTGATCACGCGAGTTCGCCGTTCAAGCACGCGAGTTACGTCTCTGATCACGTGAGTCACGAGTTCGGCTCGGCCGGCACGCGTGATCAGGTGGCCGACTCGCGTGCTTGAACGGACGACTCGCGTGATGGGGCGGACAGGAAAGATCCCCTCCGGCGAAGGGGAGCCGGAGGGGATCGGGGGAGGGATCGGTGCGGCGGGGTCAGCCGTTGAACATCGTGGAGCGCAGCCGGGCCAGGTCGTCGAAGGACGAGAGGTCCGGCACCGTCCAGCCGTTCAGGTCGTACTCACCGAGACACTTCTCGGCGAACTCGCGGTATTCGTCGAGTTGCCCGCCCGCGCGCTGGCCGGCGAGCAGCTCGAGCCGGACCGACTCGTGGTTGCCCGAGTAGTTGCGTTCGTACAGTTCGTGCCTGCCGCCGAATTCGGTCCCGACGGCGTCCCAAAGCAGTTTCATCACCTTGACACGTTCCTCCGCGTCGGCGCCGTGCGAGCCGCGGAGGTACTTGTCGAGGTACGGCCGGATCTCGGGATTGCGGAAATCGTCCGTGGTGGAGTTGACGTAGATCAGCCCGCTCGCGACGTCCTGCTGGATGATCTCCTTGATCTTCGGATACGCGAGCTGCATGAACCACCGGTAGGCCTGGCCGTACTGGGGGTTGGGCAGCACCGCGCCGTTCTTCCACGGCACCGGATTGCGCGCGGCCGCGTCGGAGAGTCCCCAGAAAAGGTTGCGCCAGGCCAGAACCTCGCCCACGCGGGTCTGCACGCCGCGGAAGTTCAGCGTGCCGGTCAGTTCGAGGGCCTTGATCAGCAGCCCGACGATGAAGTCGAGTTTGACCGCGAACCGGGTGCAGCCGTGGAACGCGGCGCGCTCCATGAACCCCGACTGGCTGGAGAACACCTGGACCTTGCCGAGGTGGCCGTGGACGAAGACGTTCTCCCAGGGGATGAGCACCTTGTCCAGCACCATGAGCGTGTCGTTCTCGTCCATCCGCGACGAGAGCGGGTAGTCGAACGGGCTGCCCATCACCGCGGCCGACGCGCTGTAGGAAGGACGGCAGACCAGCTTCAGGCCGGGCGCGTTCATCGGCACGGTGGCCATGATGGCGAACTTGCGGTCCTTGATCGGCAGGCCCACGTGCGCGAGGAAGTTGTAGTGGGTGAGCGCGGACCCGGTCGCGACCACCTTGGCGCCGCTGACCACGACGCCGGCGTCGGTCTCCTTCTCGACATGGACGAAGACGTCGGCGACCTCGTCCGGCGGGCGGTCCCGGTCGACGGGCGGGTGCACCAGCGCGTGGTTCCAGTAGAGCACCTTCTCCTGCGATTCCCGGTACCACCGGCGCGCGTTGTCGGCGAAGGGTTCGTAGAAGTCGGCGTTGGCGCCGAGCGTGCCCAGGAACGAGGCCTTGAAGTCGGGGCTGCGGCCCATCCACCCGTAGGACGCCCTGGCCCAGGTCGCGATCGCCTGCTGATCGGCGACGAGGTCTTCGGCACTGTGCGGCGTGGTGAAGAACCGGTGCGTGTAGCCGTCGCCGGAGTCGGTCGGCCGGGTCAGCACGTCGTGCGTTTCCGGCGCGTGCAAGGAATCGTAGAGCCGGGCGATCATCCGCACGGGATTGTGGAACGCGGGATGGGCCGTCACGTCCTTGACCCGCTCGCCGTAGAGGTAGATCTCCCGGCCGTCCTGGAGGCTCTGGATGTACTCGTCCCCGGTGAAGGGCCGCGTGCCGGGCGCGGTCACAGCGAACCCAGCGTCGCGTCGGGGTTCGTGACGACCTTGCGCAGCACGGTCAGGTAGTCGGCCAGCAGATCCGACATCGTGTCCGCGGTGAACCGGTTGGTGTTGAACCCGAGACTGCCGACCGCGTCCGTGCCGGGGCCGAGGTGCAGCGTCCAGAGGATGCCGTCCGGGACGTCGGAGCCCGCCGGCTGCGACAACTCGCGGCGCCACAGCTTCGTGAACTTGAGGTCGCCCACCTCGACCGCTTTCATCATGTGCGGCGACCGAAGCGCCTGGAACGCGCCGACCTGACGGTGCTCGTCCATCGCCGGCACCATCAGCTGCGGTGCCTCCGCCATCAGGTGCATGAACGGGATGTCGTGCGAGTACGCCTCGACGCAGACCCGCCGGGTCAGCGCGATCGCGTCGCCGACCGTGGCGCAGTCCCGCAGATCCGTGCGCAGCGGCATGAAGTTGACGAACGAGCCGACGGTGTCGCGGAACCTGCTGTGCCCGCGGCCCGGCGTGAAGGTCGGGGTGACCACGTCGGTCACCCCGGTCAGCTTCCGGAGCAGGAGCTGGTGCGCGGTGAACAGGACCATGAACGGCGACGACTTCGTCTTGCTCGCCAGCTCCGTGGTCGCGGCGACGAGATCGGCGTCGATCCGGAACCGGTGCCACGCCGTCTCTTTCGGGATCCCGCTCGACCTCGGCAGGTCGGTGGGCAGCGTGGTGACCCCGGCGCCGTCCAGCGTCCTGCGCCAGTAGGCGCGCGCCTTGTCCGCCGCCGGGCTCGCCAGGTGCTCGCTTTCCCAGCGCGCGTAGTCCTGATACTGCAGGGTTTCCGGCAGCTCGGGCAGTTTGCCCGCGCTCCGGTCCCGGTAGCAGGCGCCGATGTCGCCCGCGATCCGGTCCATCGCCCACGCGTCGGCCGCGGTGTGGTGCGCGTTGAGCATCAGGACCGAGTCGTGCTCGCCGAACCGGCCGAGGACCGCTTGGACCAACGGGAGTTCGTTGACGTCGTTGCCCTCGGCCTCGACCTCGTTGAGCAGTTCTTCGATCTGCCGCTGCCGGTCCCCGGTGGGCGAAAGCTCACGCACCGTGAGGCGGGGTTGCGTCGGCGGCTGGATCGACTGGTGCGGTGGATCCTGATCACGGACGACCACCGTGCGCAGCGCCTCGTGCCGGGCGACGACGTCGTACAGCGCCCGGCGCAGCAGGTCGAGGTCGAGACTTCCCTCGACCTGCCACGCGCCGACGACGTGGTAGAGCGGGCCGAACGGTCCGTCGGTGGGACCCGCGTCGAACATGCGCAGGAATTCCTGGGCTGCGGTGAGCGGAATTCGGTCCGTGGGAGCGTCCGTGACGGACATGGCTGCACCTTTCCTTGGCGGCCGCGGTGGATGAGAATGCTTTTTCCGGACGTCAGGAACGGACCCAGCTCAGCCCGTCGTCCGAGGCACGGAGGCCACCGGGTTCGAGCGCCGCGCCTTCGCCGGACCTGGAACCGAGCAAAGCCCTGCCCTGCAGGCCGGCGCCCGCTTTGAGCATCCGGGTGAGGACCGTTCCGTTCGCGGCCCCGCCGGGCTTGTGCTCCACCGATTCGACGGTCGCGGCGAGGTCGTCGGCGGTGAGCCGGAGATCGTTCGAAGCGACGCCGCCCACCAGTTCCACGAAGGCCTCGACGTCGTTCGAAGCGCTTTCGGAGACCTTGCGCGCCTGCCAGAAGTAGGAGTCCTCGGACTTGTTCATGTCGTAGAACCCGATGAGGAACTCGTGGAAAAGGCCGTACTCGCGCCGGTATCGCTTTTCGAACTCGGCGAAGGCCGCGTCCTCGTCGACCGTTCCGGCGAGGCAGCCGTTGATCGACCGGGCCGCGAGCAGACCGCCGTAGGTGGCCAGGTGCACGCCGGAGGAGAACACGGGGTCGACGAAGCACGCCGAGTCGCCGACCAGCACCATGCCCGGGCCGGAGAAGCGGGAGTTGCAGTACGACCAGTCCTTGCGGACGCGGTACGAACCGTACGGTCCCTCGGTGATCCGCTTGGCGTCGCCGAGGATGTCCTTGATCCGCGGGCAGGCGTCGATGAACCGCCGCATCGCCTCGTCGGGGTCGCCCTGCACCAGTTCGGCGGAGTCCTGGTGGACCACGGCGCCGACGCTGGTCAGGTCCGGGCTCAGCGGGATGAACCAGAACCAGCCGTGCTCGAAGGCGACGCTGAAGATGTTGCCCGCGTTCGGCGCCGGAAGCCGCCCGGCGCCCTCGAAATAGGTGAAGAGCGCGAGGTTCCGGAAGAACGGCGAGTAGTGGCGTTCCGCCCCGGAGGCCTTGAAAAGACGGCTCGTGTTGCCCGAGGAGTCGACGACGTAGCGCGCGAACACCTCGTGCACCTTGCCGTCGGAATCCTTGTAGTGGACGCCGTGGACCCGGCCGGTCTCGTCGGTGATCGCCTTGACCACGGAGCTTTCCTCGCGGACCTCGACACCGTGCTTGCGCGCGTTGCGCAGCAGGATGTCGTCGAACTTCATCCGCTCGACCTGATACGCGAACGACGTCGGGCCGGGCATCTTGCTGGAGACCGCGAACTCGAAGGTCCACGGCTCCGGGCGCTTGCCCCATTTGAACGTGCCACCGCGTTTGACGGTGAAACCGGCTTCGGCGACTTCCTTCTCGACGCCGAGAATCGGGATCACGCCGTGGACCGTCGCGGGCAGCAGCGACTCGCCGATCTGGTAGCGGGGGAACTTTTCCTTCTCCAGCAGGAGAACCCGGTGTCCGGCCTTGCTCACGAGGGTGGACACGGTCGAACCGGCCGGCCCTCCTCCAACCACGATGACGTCGTACTGCGGCGAACTCACCGGTTCTCCACCTCTTTCCGTTCAGGGGACGGCCTGACCACCATCGTCGCTGGCGGTCAGCCCGGATCACGACTTCCTGATTGCCGATTGCGTTGGGAGGAAAGTCGAACGACACGGCCGCCGGTCTTGCGCAGGGTCCAGGTGGTCGTGAGTAGTAAGTGTCGTTCTAACGACACTTACCACTCACGACCACGGTGACTCAGGCCGCGGCGTTGAGGCCGAGTTGGTCGGCGGCGGCGCGGGCGGCGTCGATGTCGTCGTGTTCGAGGACCATGTGCGGGTCCTGCAGTTCGAACCAGCCGACGCCCGGTGCGCACCGGTCGTAACCCAGCAGCCGCCGCACCTCTTCCGGGTACGCCAGCACCTTTTCCTTCGGCACCGCGAGATACTGGTTCTCCTCCTGCCGCAGGCTGCCGAGGTCCAGCGAAAGCGTCAGCCCGGTGCGCGGCTTGTCGGTGTCGTTGCGGCCACCGCTGTGGTAGGTGCCGCCCTGGAAGATCAGGCCCGATCCCGCGGGCATCGCGGCGGGCACGCACTCGGCGTAGCGCGGGGCGCGGGTGTCGTCCCAGAGGTGGCTGCCCGGGATGACCAGCGTGGCGCCGTTCTCCGCGGTGAAGTCGCTCATCGCGAGCATGAGCTGCATCCGGATCACCGGGCCGGGATGCGGGCGCAGGTACAGGGTGTCCTCGCGGTGCAGCGGCTGCTTGCCCTGGCCGGGGTCGATCTGGATCGCCTGGCTGGCGCTGATCTGGATGCTCGGCGTCATCTCGATCTGCGACCGGCCGATCCAGATCGGCACGGGCTTCTGGATCAGGCGGCGGGACGCGCCGAGGTAGAGCGGCTGGGTCACGATCGGCGTCAGCCGCGTGGTGCGCGCGAACAGCGAGGAGATACGGCGCGTGCGGTGGCCGTCGTAGCCGACCTCGCAGTAGTCCGAGTCCTGCAGATCGGGGCCGAGGTCCTCCCACAATCCCGCCAGTGTCTCGGAATCCGCGAAGTTCTCGATGATGATCGCGCCGTCGCGTTCCATGATCTCGGTGACGTGATCGAGATCCGCGTCCGGACCCACGTGCTGCAGCTCAGCCATGTTCATCGCCTTTCTGGTGCCGGGAGTCGCCGCCGGTCGACTTTGCCGATGGCGTTGCGCGGGAGCCGTTCCCGCAGGACCGTGAACAGGATCGGCGGCATGTCCCGCCCGAGCCGTTCACGCAGTGCCGTCCGCCAAGCCCGCGGTGGCCGCCCGTCCGGTGCCGCGCCGGGCGCGGGCACCACATAGGCGACCAGCTGGGCCGCCAGGCCGTGGTGGTCGGTCTTGGCGACGACGGCGCATTCGACGATCGTCGCCTGCGCCGAAAGGGTCAGTTCGATGTCGGTGAGCTCGATGCGATGGCCCGCGACCTTGACCTGGTTGTCGCTGCGGCCGCGGAACTCCAGTGCGCCGTCGGCGCGGCGGCGGGCGAGGTCCCCCGTCCGGTAGGTGCGGATGCCTTCGTCGAGCCCGGATTCCGTGCGCAGCGGCCGGAAGGCGGCGTCCCGGTCGGCGGCGGCGCCGGTGTAGCCGGGGGAGACGTAGGGGCTCAGCACGACGATCTCGCCGGTGACGCCGTCGGGGCAGGGCCGGTCGTGCTCGTCGACGACGAGGATCCGCCGTCCGGGGATGGCCCGCCCGATCGGGACGGCCTCGGTGTCCGGCTCGGTGATCGGATGCCAGGTCGCCGCGATCGTCTCGGTCGGTCCGTAGAGGTTGACCAGCCGGGCGGCGGGCAGTGCCGCGCGGAGCCCGCGCACGAGGTCGCCGGACACGGCTTCGCCCATGAGCACGAACTGCCCGAGCGACGTCAGCCGGGCGGCGAGGTCGTGCTTTTCGATCGCGCGCACGATCTCGGCGGCGAAGCTGGGAATCGTCTGGAGATGCGTGATCCCGTTGTCTCCCAGCCATTCCGCCAGTTTCACCGGATGTGCCCGGACGCCCTCCGGGACCGGATGGACGGTTCCGCCCGCGACCAAGGTGGCGAAGAGTTCGATCAGCGCCGGGTCGTGTTCCGGGGTGACCCATTGCGCGACCCGGGAGCCCGGACCGATGCCGAACTCCGCGGCGAACCAGGTGGTGAACTGCGCGAACGCGGCGTGCGTCTGCGGTACGCCCTTGGGCACGCCGGTCGACCCGGAGGTGTGCGCGACGTAGGCCCGCCCGGATGGTTCCACTGTGGATGGTGCGGCGAGCCCTTCGGTGCCGAGCCCGCCGGCGTCGACGAGCTTGCCGCCGCACTCGTCCCGGTACCACGACGCCAGCGCGTCGTCCGCGCCGTCGCCGTCGATCAGCAGGTACGCCGGGCGGAGATCGCCGAGGATCACCCGGCCCCGCTCGCCGAGGTCGCCGGTGCCGAGCCAGGACAGGTGCGCGCCGGCGCCGAGCACGCCGAGCAGCGCCGCGATCCGCGTCTCCCCCTGCGGCAGGCGGACCGCGACCGCTTCGTCGGTGCCGCCGAGGGCGGCGGTCACCGCGTCGGCGCGGTCCACCAGTTCCTGATAGGACAGATTCCCGCCCTCCCAGTGGATCGCCGCGGCCGCCGGGGTCCGGTCGGCGTGGGCGCGGACGAGCTCGTGGACCAGTTCGGACACCATTTCGCCCGCTCTCAGCCGATCGAAAGGGAACTAGGGGTACGCGGCACGTCGCAGTCGGCGTTGTAGTCGTCGAGCAGCCGTTGTGCCTCTTCGGTGGCCTGCCGGAACCGTTCGGCCGGAACGGCGTCCCGGACGAGCACGTCCTCCAGCGCCTGCGTCATCGCCGCGTTCACCCCGGCCGACGGGCCGATGATCGGTCCTCGTGCGGCGGCCGAGCCGTCGCCGGCCCGGAGCTGCTCGGTGCCCGCGCGCTGGTACGGGTGTTCGGTGAACCAGCCTTCGTCCGCCAGCAGGAAGTCCGCGGTCTCGGTGACCGGCACGAAACCGTGCGCGCGATGCCAGGCGGCGGCGTTGACCGGATTGGCGAGATACTGCAGGAAGGCCAGCGCGCCGTCCCGGGTGACCGGGTCGATGTCCCTGGCGAGCCACAGGGAATCACCCGAGACCGGATTCCCGGCGTAAGGCGCGTTTTCGTTGCGCGGCATCGGGCCGACGCCGACCTCGAAGCCCTGGTCGCGTCCCGTCCGCACGAGATCCCACGCCGCCTTCGACGAATCGACGACGAACGCCGTCCGGCCGCTCGCGAACGCCTGGAAGTTCCCCATCCAGTCGCCCTGGGTCCCGGTGTAGTGATAGAGCCCGTCCTTGTGCAGGCGGCGGCACCAGTCCACCCACGCCAGCATCTCCGGTGAGTCCAGTCCGACCCGGCTCGCGCGGCCGTCGCGGCCGTTCCCGTTGTCGGCGAACACCCCGCCCTGGGCGGAGACGGCCTGCTGCATCAGCCAGCCGTGGATCGGCCAGGTGATCGAACCGGGGCCGATCTTCTGGCAGGCGGCCGCGATTTCGGCCCAGGTGCGCGGAATCTCCGTGATGCCCGCCGCGCGCAAGAGATCCATGTTGGCGTACAACAGGAAAGTGGTCACGCTGAACGGCTGGGACACGAGTTCCCCGCCGCTCCCGGTGTAGGCATCGCGCAAGGCCGGTTCGAGGTCGTTCAGCACGACCGGTTCGCCGAGGATCTCCTCGCGTCCGGCGACCGCGCGCTCCACCGAGGTGAACATCGGCAGGCCATCCCGGTCGAGCGTGTCGAGGGCGAGCCTGCTCGCGCTGGCGTAATAGCCGGCCACGTCGGGTGGTTCGGCGGCGCGGGCGACCTCCTCCGCCATCGCGGGGAAGGGATGCCCGGTCACCTCGATCAGGTAGTCCGGGTGCGCCCGGCCGAATTCCTCGGCTCGATCCCGGACGGGATCGAGGAACGGCCTGCCGTCGTAGGTCTGGAACGGGTAGTCCGCGAACCAGACGCGCACGACGACGCGGCCGTCCGGCGTTCTGCGGATCGGGCGCATGTATCCCTCCAAGTGCGATTACGCTGCCGCTCCAGCACATACGTTCTCACCTGTTCGGGGCTACTTTTCCTTTGCGGACCAGGCCGGACGGAGCCGCAAGTCTGAAGGTGCGGGCGGCCGGACGACGCGCCCATAGTGGGGGAGTGACTATGGATACAGCTGCCCCCCGAGCCGCCGGGCGCCGCGAGTGGATAGGCCTCGCCGTCCTGGCCTTGCCGACCATGCTCGTTTCGCTGGACATCAGCGTCCTCTTCCTCGCGCTCCCGCATCTGGCCGCCGATCTCGGCGCCAGCGCCACGGAACAGCTGTGGATCACCGACATCTACGGCTTCCTGATCGCGGGTTTCCTGGTCACCATGGGCACGCTCGGTGACCGCATCGGCAGGCGCAAGCTCCTGCTGATCGGCGCGACCGGGTTCGGTGCCGCGTCGGTGCTCGCCGCCTTCTCCGGCAGCCCCGAGATGCTGATCGTGTCCAGGGCGATCCTCGGTTTCGCCGGCGCGACCCTGCTGCCGTCGACGCTGGCCTTGATCAGCACGATGTTCCAGGTGCCGCGGCAGATGGGCGTCGCGATGGCCATCTGGGGGACGGCCTTCATGGCGGGCGTCGCGCTCGGCCCGGTCGTCGGCGGCATCCTGCTTTCGGTCTTCTGGTGGGGTTCGGTGTTCCTGATGGCCGTGCCGCTGCTGGCGATCCTGCTGATCTCCGGACCGCTGCTGCTGCCGGAAAGCCGCGCACCGGAGTCGGGACGGATCGACCTCGGCAGCGTGGCGCTGTCCCTGCTGGCGATCCTGCCGCTGGTTTACGGCCTGAAGGAGCTGACCAGGACGGGCGCAGGTGTCGTGCTGCCGATCGTCGCCATCGTCATCGGCGCGACCGCCGCGACCCTGTTCGTGCTCCGCCAGCGCAGGCTCGAAGATCCCTTGCTGGATCTCAAACTCTTCCGCAACCGCCAGCTGAGCGCGGCGGTGCTGATCGGGCTGATCGTGGGCGCCGTCCAGAGCGGCACCGGGCTGTACATCGCGCTGTATCTGCAGACCGTCGAGGGATTCGGACCCTTGCAGGCCGGGCTGTGGCTGCTCGTCCCGAACGCGGCGCTCGTCATCGGCATCAACGTCTCGCCGAAGCTCGCCCAGCGCTTCCGGCCGGGCTACGTGCTCGCCGCCGGGCTCGCGGTCTCGGCGGTGGGACAGTTCCTGCTGACCCAAGTGGACAGTGCCGACGGGCTGGCGCTGCTCGTGATCGGCGTGAGCGTCGGCTACCTCGGTGTCGGGCCGGCTTCCGCGCTCTTGAACCACCTCGTGATGGATTCGACCCCGCCGGAGAAGGCGGGTTCCGCGGCATCGCTTTCGGCCACCGGTGGCGAATTGGGTGTCGCGGGCGGGATCGCCGTGTTCGGCAGCATCGGCGCGGCCGTGTACGGCAGCACCCTGCTCATCCCGGACGGCGTTCCCGCGCCGGCCGCGGGTGCGGCGGAAGAAAGCATCAGCGGTGCCGTCACCGTCGCGGGCGAGCTCGAGCCCGCCGTCGGGGCTTCGCTGCTCGATTCCGCGCGAGAAGCCTTTACCAGCGGCCTGACGACCATCGCCGGGCTGAGTGTTTTCCTCTTCCTCGCGCTGGGGGCGCTCGCCGCCTTCCTGCTTCGGAACGTCCGGCCCGTCGACCACGAAGAGGCGGGGACCGAAGCGGGGGACGAGGTGGAGGCGGGCCAGTCGCCCGACTCGGTGCCGACCCGCGGCTGAGCCGACGGCGACAGCACGACCAAGTGGGCACGGTATCGCGGGTGAAGTCTGCCCGGACCAAGGAACGGCCGGTCGAACGGCCAAGGGTGGAGGCGAATCCGGATGGGGCAACTGATCGGAGACCGGGCCGTCGTGCTCGGCGCTGGCATGGCTGGACTGCTGACGGCGCGGGTGCTGTCGGAGTCCTACCGGAGTGTCGTCATCGTCGACCGGGACGACGTCGAGGGAGTCGAAGGGGCACGCCGCGGTGTGCCCCAGGGGCGGCACGCGCACGCGTTGCTCGCCAAGGGACAGCAGATCCTGCAGGAGCTCTTTCCCGGCCTGGACGGGGAACTGGCCGCGTCCAACGTGCCCGCCGGTGACCTCGCGGGTGATCTCCGGTGGTACTTCAACGGGCAGCGGCTGGCGCCGGCGCGGTCCGGGCTGATGAGCGTCTCGTCGACCCGTCCGGTGCTGGAGTCCCACGTGCGTACCCGGGTCGCGGCGCTGCCCCAGGTCAGCTTCAAGACGCCGTTCGCCGTGCGCGGCCTGCGCACCGGCGGCCAGGGGCGGATCATCGGGGTGACGATCGCCGGCGATGACGGCGAGATCGAGGAACTCGCCGCCGACCTCGTGGTGGACGCGACCGGCCGCGGCTCACGGTCGCCGGTCTGGTTGAAGGAACTGGGTTTCGCCCCGCCCGAAGAGGATCGCATCGTCATCAACCTCGCGTACACGACCCGGCGGTTCCTGCTGAACTCCGATCCGTACGGCGCGGACCTTTCCATCAACCCGGTGGCCTCGCTCGACAATCCGCGTGGCGGGTTCTTCCCGAAGCTCCACGACGGCAGCTCGATGCTGTCGCTGACCGGGATGCTCGGCGACCACCCGCCCACCGACCCCGAAGGGTTCCTCGCCTTCGCGAAAACCCTTGCCGCGCCTGAGATCTACGAAGCCGTCAAGCACGCGGAACCGCTGGACGACCCGGTCACCTTCAAGTACCCGGCCAGCGTGCGACGCCGCTACGAACGGCTGGTCGAGTTCCCGCGCGGGTTCCTGGTGATCGGCGACGGCGTGTGCAGCTTCAACCCCGTTTACGGGCAGGGGATGACGGTCGCCGCGCTGGAGGCGACGGTGCTGCGGGAGCAGCTCGGCCAGGGGATCGAGCCGGACGCGATCCAGTTCTTCCGCGCGATCGCGCCGCTGATCGACTCCCCGTGGGACATCTCGGCGGGCGGTGACCTCAACTTCCCCGGTGTGGAAGGACCGCGCACGCTGAAGGTCCGCATGGGCAACGCGTTCATGGGCAAGCTGCACACCGCGGCGACGCGCGATCCCCGGGTCACCGAGGCCTTCTTCCGGGTCGCCGGTCTGGTGGATCCGCCGCAGGCGCTGATGCGCCCGTCGATGATCCTCCGTGTCCTTCGCAATTCCAAGCCGGCCGCCGATACCGGGCGGTCGCCCGTCTCCGAGCAGGTACACGTCGAAAGTGGGAGCAGAAATGACCAGTGAGAACGTCAGCGCAGCCGGTCGGATCGAGGCGATCTGGAAGGACGTGCTGGACGTCCAGGAGATCCGCCAGGAGGACACGTTCTTCGAATTGGGCGGGCAGTCGGTCACCGCGGTCTTCGTCGTCGAGCGGATCGAGGCGGAGTTCGGTGTCTCCCTCGACATCGGCGATCTCTTCGAGGACCCGGATCTCGCCACGTTCACCCAGGACGTGCTTTCCCGCAGCCGTAAAGCGGCGTGACGGCATGCCGCTGCGAAGGCTGCCCAACGGGTGGGAAATCGCGCAGGTCGATCCGGGCGAGGCCGCGTTCCTCTACCGGGAGATCTTCGTCGAGCGGTCCTATCTCCGTGACGGGTTCCCGAATCCCACGCCGGAAGTGATCTTCGACATCGGGGCCAACATCGGCATGGCTTCGATGTTCTTCGCGGAGACCTTCCCGGACGCGTTCATCGTCGCGGCGGAGCCCGCGCCGGAGCCGTTCGCCGCGCTGACGGAGAACTTCCGCAGGCACGTGCGCGGCGGGGTCACGCACAACGTCGCGCTGGCCGACCGGGAGGGCACGCGGCGGCTCGGCTACTACCCGAACGCCACGGCCGAGTCGGGGTTCTACGCCGACCAGGACAGCGAGACGGAACTCGCGCGCCGTCTCCTGGTGGAGCGGGGGCTTTCCCCGGCTCAGGCCGAGGCGGTCGCCGAGTCCCGGCACAAGCTGTCCTACATCGACTGCCGGACGACCACGGTGTCCGCGCTGATCCGCGAGCACGCGGTCGACCACGTCGATCTGCTGAAGATCGACGTGGAGAAGAGCGAGATCGAAGTACTGGCGGGGATCGAGGAGCCGGACTGGGGCCGCATCCGCAACGTCGTCATGGAGATCCACGACTTCGACGATCGGCTGCATCAGGTCCTGACCCTGTTGAAGGAACGCGGTTTCACCTGCGAGACGGAGCAGGAGACCGAGCTTTCGGCGTCCGACATCTTCATGATCTACGCGACGAAACCGGTCTGAGTCTCCGCCGCAAACGTGGAGACGTCCCGACGGGTGCTCCTGTCCGAGGATAGAGCAGGAATGCTTGTGCGACAACAGTTCTGACACGGAAAGGGAACACGATGCGGGTGATGTTCTGCGTTTTCCCCGCACCGGCGCATTTCCTGCCGCTGGTCTCCTACGCCTGGGCGCTCCAGGCGGCGGGACACGAGGTGCGCATCGCCGCACCGTCGGGGCAGGACACCGGGATCACCTCGGTCGATTTCGACCGGGTGGTCACGGCCACCGGGTTGATCCCGGCGGTGTGCGGGGAGCCGGAGCCGCTCGCGGTGCACGACCGCGGCCATCCGGGCTGGCTTGACCTGCTGCCGACCGAGGCGGAGACCGAGCGGTTCTCCGAGGTGCTCGACCTCGACGCCGCCGGCCTCCACGTCTGGGAGATGTTCCACTGCTTCCAGGTGCTCGCGGCTCGTGACTACCATCCGCCGAAGCCCCGGCAGGACGTGCTGGCGCTGGTGGACTTCGCCGTCGAGTGGCGGCCGGATCTGGTGCTGTGGGATCCGTGGCTCCCGGGCGGTGCCGTGGCGGCGCGGGTTTCCGGCGCGGCGCACGCACGGGTGCTGAACGCCCCCGACTACTCCGGTTTCGTGCTCGACCGGATCGCGCGGAGGCGGGCCGAAGGCGTCGACGTGCCGGAGGATCCGCTGACCGCGACCGTCCGGCCGCTCGCCGAGCACTTCGGCCTCACCCTGGACGAGGAGCTGCTGCTCGGCCAGTGGACGGTCGATCCCTTCCCCGACGGCCTGCGGCTGCCGAGCCGGGTCCCGTCGGTGTCGGTGCGCAACGTGCCGTTCAACGGCGCGGCGCCGGCGCCGGACTGGCTGCACACTCCTTCCGATCGGCCGAGGATCGGCCTGTCGCTGGGGGTTTCGGTCCGCAAGTTCATGAAGGGCGACTGGGGCCGGACGGCGAAGCTGCTCGACGCCGTCGCCGATCTCGACGTCGACGTGATCGCCACCCTCGACAAGAACCAGCTCGCCGACCGCCCGGCAGGCGTGCCGTCGAACGTCCGCACCGTGGACTACATCCCGCTCAACCAGTTGCTGCCGACCTGTGCCGCGCTGATCCATCACGGCTCGACCGGCACCTTCGCCTCGGCGACGGCGTTCGGGGTGCCGCAACTGATCTGCGACACCGACGAGCCCGTCCGGTGCTACGGGAAGCCCACCGAAGACGGGATCGAATGGCGGTTCGACTGCCAGAAGCAGCTCACCGCCACCGAGACCGCCGAGGTGGTCACCCGGCACGGCGCCGGTTTTCGCATCGATCACCAGAAGCAGAGCGCGGAGGAGATCCGGGATCGCGTCCGCCGCGTGATCGAGGAGCCGTCCCACGCCGAAGGCGCGGCGGCTCTGCGGCGGGGCTGGCTGGCCACGCCCGGGCCGACGGAGATCGTCGGTGTCCTGGAACGGCTGACCGCCGAGAACCGCGCCTGAGACGAGAGGAAGCGACATGAGGATCCTGGTGACCGGAGGGGCCGGATTCATCGGCTCGGAGTTCGTCCGCGCGGCGTTGCGCGGCGAACTGCCGGGGCTTTCCGAGGCCGAGATCACCGTCTTCGACAAACTGACCTATTCGGGGAATCTGGCCAATCTCGCTCCGGTCGCCGAAGCGGCGGGATACCGGTTCGTCCGCGGGGACACCGCCGATCCGCACGCGGTGGATGAAATCGTCGCCGGGCACGACGCCATCGTGCACTTCGCCGCCGAGACCCACGTCGACCGTTCGATCGTGAGCGCGGCGCAGTTCGTGCAGACCAACGTCGCCGGGACCCAGCTGCTGCTGGAGGCCGCGCAGCGGCACGGCGTCGGCCGGTTCGTGCACGTCTCGACCGACGAGGTCTACGGCTCGATCGACTCGGGCTCGTGGACCGAGCAGTCACCGCTGGACCCGAATGTCCCTTACGCCGCCGCGAAAGCCGGTTCGGATCTGCTGGCGCTGGCGTTCCACCGCACCCGCGGGCTGGACGTCATCGTCACCCGGTGCACGAACAACTACGGGCATTACCAGTATCCAGAGAAGGTGATCCCGTTGTTCATCACCAATCTCCTCGACGGGAAGTCCATCCCACTCTACGGCGACGGGCGCAACGTCCGTGACTGGCTGCACGTCTCGGACCACTGCCGCGCGCTCGCGATGGTGCTGAACAGCGGTCGCGCCGGCGAGGTCTACCACATCGGCGGCGGTACCGAACTCGACAACAACGGTCTGGTCGAGCGGCTGCTCGAGGCCTGTGGCGCGGGCTGGGACCGGGTGCGGCACGTGCCGGACCGGCTCGGGCACGACCGCCGCTATTCCTTGGACATCACCAAGATCCGCGACGAACTCGGCTACGAGCCGCGGGTCCGGTTCGAGAACGGCCTCGCGACGACGATCGAGTGGTACCGCGACAACCGGAGCTGGTGGGAGCCGCTGAAGGCCGACGCCACCGTCACCAGGGCGGCGTGATGGAGCCGAAGATGATCAACGTCTTCCAGCCGTCGCTGGGGGACGACGAACTGGCCGCCGTCGGCGAGGTGTTCAAGACCTCCTGGATCGGGCGCGGTAGCAAGGTCGCGGAGTTCGAAGAGGCTTGGGCGGCGCACCTCGGCGTCGGACGCTCGCACGTCACTTCGACGAATTCGTGTACCGAGGCGACCTTCCTCGCGATGGAACTGTTCGGCATCGGTCCCGGCGACGAAGTGGTGCTGCCGACGGTGAACTTCGTCGGCGCGGCCAACGCCGTCGCCGCGCACGGTGCCCGGCCGGTCTTCTGCGACGTCGATCCCGAGCTGCTGAACCCGACGGTCGAGGACATCGAACGCTGCCTGACCCCGAAGACCCGCGGCGTCCTGCTGCTGCACTACGGCGGACGGCCGGGGCACATCGTGGAGATCGCGAAGCTGTGCCAGGAACGCGGAATCTGGCTCATGGAGGACGCGGCCAACGCGCAATCGTCCTCTGTGGACGGTAAGGCGGTCGGGACCTTCGGCGACATCTCGGCGTGGAGCTTCGACTGGGGCAAGATCGCCGTCGCGCTGGACGGCGGGATCCTGTACGCGAAGGACCCCGCGGTCACGGCCGAGGCGGCGAAACGCGCGTACCTGGGAATGGCGCAGTCGAGCGGTTTCTCCGAGGCGCACCGGACACAGACGCGGTGGTGGGAGTTCGAGGTCTCCTCGTTCTCCCGGCGGTCGATCATGAACGACGTCCAGGCGGCCGTCGGAACCACGCAGCTCGCCAAGCTCCGCGACTTCGTCAAACGGCGACGGCTGATCGCGGAATTCTACGATTCCGCGTTCGCCGAGGTGCCGGGGCTCCGCACCCCGCCGCCGCTGCCGGACGGGCACGAGAGCTCGTACTACATCTACTGGGTGCAGATGGATCCGGCGATCCGCGACGCCGTGGCGCGGCAACTGTTCGACGAGGGGATCTACACCACGTTCCGCTATCAGTTGCTGCACAAGGTCGACGCCTATGGTTCGGACGCCGAACTGCCCTCGGCCGAGAAGGCCGCGGCCTCGACCCTGTGCCTGCCGATCCACCAGGCGCTGAGCGACAGCGATATCGGGCGGGTCGTCGACACGCTCGCACGGGCCGTGCGGGACCGGACTCACGGCTGACCCGATCCGAGAACAGGGAGCGAACATGACATACGGGCACGATCACGTCGAACTGTACGACCTGGTTTTCCGCAGCCGGGGCAAGGATTTCGGGGCCGAGGCCGAGGAACTGGCCGCGCTGATCCGTGACCGCAAGCCGGGCGCCGCGACGCTGCTCGACGTGGCCTGCGGGACCGGTGCCCACCTCGAACGGCTCGCCGGGCTGTTCGACGAGGTCGAAGGGGTGGAGATCGCGCCGGCGATGCGGGAGTTCGCGCAGCTGCGGTTGCCGGACATCGACATCCACCCCGGTGACATGCGGGACTTCGACCTCGGGAAGAAGTACGACTCGCTGATCTGCATCGGCAACGCGGTCGCCTGCATGCTGTCGAGCCACGACCTGGACAAGGCCGTCGCGCGGATGGCGGAGCACCTCGACCACGGCGGCGTGCTCGTGGTCGAACCCTGGTGGTTCCCGGAGAACTTCATCGACGGCTACGTCGGCGGGCACGTGGTGCGCGAGGACCGCCGGGTCGTCTCGCGGCTGACCAGGTCGGTGCGCGAGGGACTGACCACGCGGATGGAGATCCGGTTCACCGTCTCGGAACCCGAAGGCATGCGGGCCTGGACCGACGAGCTGGTGACCAGCCTGTTCACGCGCGAGGAGTACGAACTCGCCTTCGAACGGGCCGGCTGCACGGTCGAGTTCCTCTCCGACCCGCTCCAGCTGTCCGACGGCCGGGCCAACGCGCCGGGGCTGTTCGTCGGCGTGCGCAAGTAAACAGGGCTTCGCGACGGGCGTCGCGAAAGCCACTTTCGGGACGTCAGATGTCGCGAAAGTGGCTTTCGCGACACACCACGAACCCCAGCCCCGCGAAGCCCGGGGTGAAGGGGGCTTCCCCCGCGTCGGATGCGGGGAAAGCCCCTTCACCCCGCCCGCCAACCCCATTCGCCCCGGCCGCGCCCGACGCGCGACCGGGGCGAAACCGTGTCCTGACAAGGAAAAACTCACGCAACGCTAGAGAAGACCCATGACGAGTCCCGGTGCGACCGTAGTGGTGAGGGCGCCGGAGAGACCAGGCGGCGACACCGCGGCGACCATGCGGGACCCGAGCGACGAAAGGTGAACACAAGTGACGACAGCAGAGACTGCGGTGCCTGTGCAGATCGACGGGGAGACGCTCGACATCCCGGGTGTGCGCAAGATCGCCGAGGACGGCAGCCCGGTCGAGGTCACGTCGGAGGCACTGGCCAAGGCGACCAAGAGCCGCCGCGTTTTCGAGGACATCGCCCGCCAGGACATCCCGATCTACGGGGTGACCACCGGCTACGGCGAGATGATCTACATGCTGGTCTCCACGGCCAAGGAGACCGAGCTGCAGACCAACCTGGTCCGCAGCCACAGCGCGGGTGTCGGTCCGCTGTTCGCGGAGGACGAGTCCCGCGCCATCGTCACGGCGCGCCTGAACGCGCTGGCCCGCGGCTACTCCGCGGTCCGCCCCGAGGTGCTGGAGCGGCTCGCCCTGTACCTGAACGAGGGCATCGTCCCCGCCATCCCGGAGATCGGCTCGCTGGGCGCGAGCGGTGACCTGGCGCCGCTTTCGCATGTGGCGACCACCCTGATCGGCGAGGGTTACGTGCTCGGCCCGAACGGCAAGGTCCCCACCGGCCGGGTGCTGCGCGAGCGCGGTATCGAGCCGCTGAGCCTGAAGTTCAAGGAAGGCCTCGCGCTGATCAACGGCACGTCGGCGATGACCGGGGTCGGCTCGCTCGTCCTCGACCGCGCCTTCGCGCAGCTGCGCCAGGCCGAGATCGTGACGGCGCTGATCGTGGAGGCGCTGCAGGGGTCGAAGAGCCCGTTCCTCGCCGAGGGACACGACCTGGCCCGCCCGCACCCCGGCCAGATCGACACCGCGGCCAACATGCGCGCGCTGACCAGCGGCAGCAAGCTGACCGTCGAGCACGCCCGACTGCGCGACCAGGTCGCCGCCGGCGCGGACGAGACCGGTGACGGGGTCGCCCGCACCCAGGTGTACCTCCAGAAGGCGTACTCGCTGCGGGCCATCCCGCAGGTGCTGGGCGCGGTGCGCAGCACGCTGAACCACGCCGCGGACACCGTGCGCGTCGAGCTGAACTCCTCGAACGACAACCCGTTGTTCTTCGAGGGCCAGGAGATCTTCCACGGCGCGAACTTCCACGGCCAGCCGGTCGCGTTCGTCATGGACTACACGACGATCGCGCTGACCCAGCTCGGCGTGCTCTCCGAGCGGCGGACCAACCGGGTGCTCAACCGGCACCTCAACTACGGTCTGCCGGAGTTCCTGGTGGCCGGCGACCCCGGCCTCAACAGCGGTTTCGCCGGCGCGCAGTACCCGGCGACGGCGCTGGTGGCGGAGAACCGCACGATCGCCCCGGCCAGCACGCAGAGCGTGCCGTCCAACGGCGACAACCAGGACGTGGTCAGCATGGGCCTGATCGCCACCCGCAACGCGCGCCGCGTGCTGGCCAACAACCAGTACATCCTGGCCGTGGAGTTCCTGGCGGCCGCGCAGGCGGTCGACATCTCCGGACGGCGTGACGGGCTCAGCCCGGCTTCGCTGGCCACCTACGAGAAGGTGCGCGAGCTGGTGCCGACCTTGGACCAGGATCGCTACATGGCCGACGACATCGAGGCCGTCGCCGCCGCGCTGGCGCGGGGCGAGTTCCTCGAAGCGGTCGAGTCCGCGGGCGTCGAACTGCGCTGAGGCGCGGCATCGGGGCACGACCGGAGTGGCCGGAGGCGGACCGCGGGGGCAGAATCGCCGCCATGGCGCTGCCCTTCGGACCTCCGGTCGCCCCGATGCTCGCGAGGCCGCTGACCGCGATCCCCGAGGGCTGTTTCTACGAGCCCAAATGGGACGGCTACCGCACGATCGTGTTCCGCGACGGGGACGACGTGGAGATCGGCAGCCGGGGCGAGCGGCCGATGACCCGGTACTTCCCCGATCTCGTCGAGGCCGCGCGCCGTCAGCTACCCGAGCGGTGTGTGGTCGACGGCGAGGCGGTCGTGTTCGCCGAGGACGGGCAGGGGCTGGACTTTTTCGCGCTGCAGCAACGGGTTCATCCGGCGGCCAGCCGCGTGAAGCAGCTCAGCGAGGACACGCCGGTGTCCTTCGTGGCCTTCGATCTGCTCGCCCTCGGCGACACCGACCTCCGTGAAGAACCGTTCGAAATCCGCCGAGCCCGGCTGGAAGAGGCGCTCGCCGGCGCGGGGCCGCCGGTCCACGTGACTCCGGCGACCAGGGACATCGACCAGGCACGCCGGTGGTTCGCCGAATTCGAAGGCGCCGGTATCGACGGCATCATCGCGAAGGACCCGGATCAGCCTTATCTGCCCGGCAAACGGGTACAGGCCAAGATCAAGCACGTCCGCACCGCGGACTGTGTCGTCGCCGGCTACCGAGTGCACAAATCGGGCTCGGACCGAATCGGTTCGCTGCTGCTGGCGTTGTACGACGACATCGGCGCCTGGGCGGGTTTCGAACAGTGGGTGACCCTCGTCGACGGCCTGGCCCCGGTCGGCGTCTCGGCCGCGTTCAGCATGGCCCGGCGCGAGGAACTGTTCGAAGAACTCCAGCCGCTCGTCACGGATTTCGACCGGCATCCCTGGGGGTGGATGGCCGACACCATCGAGGAACGCAAACGACTCGGGCAGGGCGCGAGCCGGTGGAACCGCGAGAAGGACCCGACGTTCGTGCCGCTGCGGCCCGAACGAGTGGTGGAGGTCCGGTACGACTATCTCGAAGGCGTCCGGTTCCGGCATCCCGTCCAATTCGTCCGCTGGCGCCCGGACCGCGATCCGGAATCCTGCCGGTACTCGCAGCTGGAAAGGCCCGTCCGGATCGATCTCGATCGGGTGATCGGGGCGAATCGTCCGATACGGCACGAATAGAGAAGTCCCGAATCCCCGTTCGCGGCATAGTTGCCTGGCGACTATAAACTGGATTGGGGATAATAGTGAGTGGCACCAAACGAACGAACTCGTCCTCGGCCGGCGAGGAGATCCGCGTATCGGGCGCACGTGTCCACAACCTGAAGGACGTCACCCTGTCCGTGCCGACCGGGAAGATCACGGTCTTCACCGGTGTCTCCGGCTCCGGCAAGTCGTCCGTGGTGTTCGACACCATCGGTGTGGAGGCCCAGCGCCAGCTGTACAGCACGTTCCCCTGGTTCATCCGCAACCAGCTGCCGCGGTACGAGCGGCCCGCGGTGGACGCGGTGGAGCGGCTCGGTACGCCGGTGCTCGTCGACCAGAAACCCCTCGGTGGCAGCGCGCGCTCGACGGTCGGCACGATCACCGACATCCTTCCCGTGCTGCGCACCCTGTTCGCCCGGCACGCCGACCCCGAACACGGGCGGCCTTCGCAGTACTCGTTCAACAACCCGCAGGGCATGTGCCCGGACTGCGACGGGCTCGGCAAATCCGTGCGGCTCGACCTCGACCGGATGCTCGACACCTCCAAGTCCCTCAACGACGGCGCGGTGTTGTTCCCCGAATACAAGGTCGGTGGCCCGGACTTCCAGATCTGGGCGAACTCCGGGATGTACGACCCGGACAAGCCGCTCAAGCGGTTCACCAAGAAGGAAATGGAAGATTTCCTGCACGGCACCGGCGGAAAGGTCACGGTCAAGACCAAGAACACCTCCTTCGCCACGAACTACGAGGGTCTCGAAGACCGGTTCACCCGGCTCTACCTCAAGCGCGACATCAGCACGCTGAGCGAGCGCAAACGGGAGACCGTCAAGCAGTTCGTCACCGACGGCGAATGCGCCTCGTGCGGCGGCACCCGGCTCAACGCGGCCGCGCTGGCCACCAAGATCCAGCGCAAGAACATCGCCGAATGGGCCGCACTGCAGGTGGACGAGCTGATCGAACTGCTCGGGAAGCTCACCGGCGCGACGGTGAAGGCCATCGCGGACAACGCGCGGGTCGGCCTGGAGCGGATGGCCGCCATCGGTCTCGGCTACCTGACCCTCGACCGGCAGACCTCCACCCTCTCCGGTGGTGAGGCGCAGCGCCTGAAGCTGGTCCGTCACCTCGGCAGCGACCTGACCGGCATGCTCTACATCTTCGACGAGCCGAGCACCGGCCTGCACCCGCACGACGTCGGCAGGCTCACCGCGCTGCTGAAGGCGTTGAGCGACCGCGGGAACACCGTCCTCGTCGTCGAGCACGACCCGGACGTCATCGCGATCGCCGACCACGTCGTGGATCTCGGTCCCGGCGCGGGTGTGCACGGTGGCGAGGTCGTCTTCGAGGGCACGGTCGCCGCGCTGCGCAAGTCGTCGACGGCCACCGGCAAGGCGCTGAGCGCGCCCACGAAGCTCAACACGACGCCGCGCACCCCCACGGGCAAGCTCCCGGTGAAGAAGGCCGCGCTGCACAACCTGAAGAACGTGTCGGTGGAGTTCCCGGCCGGCGTGCTCACCGTGGTCACCGGCGTCGCCGGATCCGGCAAGTCGACGCTCGTCGAGCAGGTCTTCCTCGCCGAGTACCCGGACGCGATCTTCGTGGACCAGAAGCCGATTTCGGCCTCGCTGCGGTCCACGCCGGCGACGTTCATCGGCGTGATGGACGGCATCCGGAAGCTGTTCGCCAAGGCGGGCAAGGTTTCGGAAGGCCTGTTCAGCTTCAACTCCAAGGGCGCCTGCGAGGAGTGCGAGGGCCGCGGGGTCATCATCACCGAACTCGCGTACATGGACCCGGTGACGAGCGAGTGCGAGAGCTGCGGCGGCCGCCGGTTCACCGACGCGGTGCTCGAACACGAGCTGCGCGGCAAGTCGATCGCCGACGTGCTGGAGATGCCGATCTCCGAAGCGGCCGAGTTCTTCACCGAGCCCGCGCTGGCGCCGAAGCTGAAGGCGCTGGTCGAGGTCGGCCTCGGCTATCTGAGCCTCGGCCAGTCGCTCAGCACGCTCTCCGGCGGTGAGCGCCAGCGGCTCAAGCTGGCGAACGAACTGCACCGCGAGGGTTCGGTGTTCGTGCTCGACGAGCCGACCACCGGTCTGCACCTGTCCGATGTGGACACGTTGATGGGGATTCTCGGTACGCTGGTCGAAAAGAACAACACGGTCATCGTGATCGAGCACAACCTCGACGTGATCCGCCAGGCCGACTGGATCATCGACCTCGGCCCGGAGGGCGGGACCGCCGGCGGCGAGATCGTCTTCACCGGCAAGCCCGCGGATCTGGTGAAGCACCGCACCTCGCTGACCGGACAGCACCTCAAGCGGCACTGCGGTTGATCGGAGGCGGCACCCGGACATGGCGGCCAAGTACCTTGAGCTGCAGGTGCGTTCGCCCGGTGGCGAGCGCACCGTCCGAGTGTCCAATCCGGACAAGATCTACTTCCCGGACCTCGGCGCGACGAAGCTCGAACTGATCGAGTACTTCGTCGCGGTCGGGGCCGGGCTGCTCACGGCGACGCTGCACCGCCCGACCACCCTCGAACGGTGGCCGGGCGGTGTGCAGCCCGAGTCCAAACTCACCGAATGGAACGGGGCGCGTGGTTCGGCGTTCTTCCAGAAGCGGCTTCCCAAGGGAGCGCCGGAGTGGGTCCGGACGGTCCGGGTCCCGGTGAACGACGACATCGTCCTCGACGAGGTCTGCCCGACCGAGCTGGCGGTGCTGGTGTGGGGGGCGAACCTCGGCACGCTGACGTTCCACACCTGGCCCGTCCGTGAAGGCGACCTCGGCCGCCCGGACCGGCTCCAGATCGACCTGGACCCCGGTCCTGGACGCACGTTCGCCGACATCGTCCAGGTGGCTCAGGAGCTGCGTGCGCTGCTGGCGGAGTTCGGGATGACCGCCGGCCCCAAGACCTCCGGCAAGGGCGGCCTGCACGTTCTGGTGCCCATCGCGCCGAAGTGGTCCTTCGCCGACGTCCGCCGGGCCGCGATCGCGCTGGGCCGGGAACTCGTCCGGCGCAGGCCCGGACTGGTCACCATGGAGTGGTTCAAGAAGAACCGCGGTTCGCGGGTGTACTTCGACTACAACCAGGTCGCCGCGACGGTCGGTTCGGCGTACTCGGTGCGTCCCACCGCGCGAGGCCTCGTGTCCGCCCCGCTGACCTGGGACGAACTCGCCGACGCCGAACCCGCCGATTTCGACATCCGCACCATGCCCGTCCGCTTCGCCGCCGTGGGGGACCGGCACGCGTGGCTGGACGAGGCGGGCCACGATCTGACACCGCTGCTGGAGCAGGCCGAGCGCGACGACCGCGCCGGCCTTCCCGACCTGCGCTGAGCCGCCGCTTTCCTCGGCAGGTCAGGAGACGCCGCCTTCGCGTGCGCGGACGACCATGGATCTGGAGACAGCCCGTAGCACCAGCAGGCGAACGATCACTTCCATCAGGAGGCACGATGCAGGACGTCATCAGGACAATCGACACCTGTCGGGTGTGTGGCGCCGATGACTGGCTCGAGGTCTATTCGTTCGGTTCGCACCCGTTGGCGAACGGTTTCCTCGAGCCGACGGACCCGCTCCCCGAAGAACCCGCCTTCCCGCTGGACGTCGTGGTGTGCCGGGACTGCCGGCTGATGTCGATCCGGCACGAGGTCCGGCCGGACGTGATGTTCAGCGATTACGTCTACGTGACCTCGGAATCCGCGCTGATCGCCGGGCATATGGAGCGGATCGTCGACTGGGCGCACGAGCGCGCCGGCCTCACCGAGGGCGACCTGGTCGTCGAGCTGGGCAGCAACATCGGCACCCAGCTGACCTACTTCCAGCGCCGCGGGCTGCGGGTGTTCGGGGTGGACCCGGCCCGCAACCTGATCGAGATCGCCAACGAGAACGGCGTCCCGTCGCGTGCCGCGTTCTTCGGCCGCGAATCGGCGGCGCAGGTCGCGGCCGAGCACGGCAAGGCGAAGTTCGTGCTGGGCAGGCAGTGTTTCGCGCACATCCCGGACGTGCACGACGTCCTCGACGGGGTGACGTCGGTGATCGCCGACGACGGCGTCCTCGCCATCGAGGTGCCCTACCTGGTGGATCTGCTGGCGGAGAACCAGTTCGACACGATCTTCCACGAGCACTTCTCGTACTACTCGGTGTCCACTTTGGACCGTCTGTTCTCCTCGCACGGTCTCCGCCTCGTCGACGTCCAGCGGGCGCCGGTGCACGGCGGGTCGATCATCGTCTTCGCCACGCCCCAGGACAGCCCGGTGGCCACGCGGGACACCGTCGGGGCGATCCTCGGGCACGAGCGCGCGCTCGGGCTGCACAGCGACCGGCCGTACCTGGAGTTCGCGGCGAACACCGCGTCGGTGATCGACCACATCCGCGACTTCGTGCGCGGCCTGGTCGCCATGGGCAAGCGGGTCGCGGG
This sequence comes from Amycolatopsis sp. TNS106, assembly GCF_019330265.1. Classification (NCBI taxonomy): domain Bacteria; kingdom Bacillati; phylum Actinomycetota; class Actinomycetes; order Pseudonocardiales; family Pseudonocardiaceae; genus Amycolatopsis; species Amycolatopsis sp. TNS106. Next base: position 8,780,129 of record NZ_CP024972.1, read on the forward strand.
CTACGGCGCGCCGTCGAAGGGCTGTGCCCTGCTGCAGTTCTGCGGGCTGACCGCGGCGGAGATCGAGTTCGTCACCGACACGACCAAGGGCAAGCAGGGCAAGCTCACCCCGGGTACGCACATCCCGGTGTGCTCGCCGGAGGAGGCCAAGGACACGCCTCCGGACTACTACCTGCTGCTGGCGTGGAACTACGCCGACGAGATCATCGCGAACGAGCACGAGTTCCTGGACGCGGGCGGCCGGTTCGTGGTGCCGATCCCGTCGCCTCGCGTGGTTTCGAGCCGGTGGCGGGACGCCGCCGCGGCCTGAGCCGGACCCGCCGATGCCCCGTCGCTCCCGCGACGGGGCATCGCGCTTTCCGTACTTCGCGTGCTTGAAGCCGTAACTCGCGTGATCAAAGCCGTGACTCGCGAGTTACGCCTTCAAGCACGCGAGTTACGGCTCTGATCACGCGAGTTACGGGCTGGCGAACGGTCAGGGGCGCGGTACGGGAAGCCGGCTCGATCGCCGCTGCCGCGGCACCTCCACCAACGTCCCTTCCCGTCGCGCGAACCACGTCGCGAGCGGAGCGGCCATCGCGGTCGAGATGAGCGCCATCAGCACCAGCATCGTGAACAGCGTGGGGGACAGGACACCGAGCTGGAGCCCGACGTTCAGCACCACGAGCTCGGTCAGGCCGCGACAGTTCATCAGCGTGCCGATCTGCAGCGAACGGTTCCAGGTCTCGCCGACGCTGCGGGCCGCGATCGCGGCACCGCCGAGTTTGCCGACCACGGCCACGAACACGATCGCGGCGCACCACAGCCACAGCCCGCCGTCGGCCAGCAGGCCGATGTCGGTCCGCAAACCGCTGTAGGCGAAGAAAAGCGGCAGCAGGACGGCGGCGGTCAGCCCGCCGGTGTTCTGGCGCAGCCACGATTCCGCCGCGTTGTCGCGCGGGAAGACGAGGCCGAACATGAAGGCGCCGAACATCGCGTGCACGCCGATCCATTCGGTCGACATCGCGCACAGCAGCACACCGACGAGCGCGAGCGGGGCCAGCTTGCGCAGGGCGCTCTCGGAAGTGCGCCGCGCGAGCCGTTCCAGCAGCGGCCGGGCCACCAGGAGCAGGAACGCGATGAACACCGCCGCCAGCACCAGCGTCACCACGACACCGGTCAGCGACGACGCCGTCACGAGGGCGACGACGACCGCGAGCAGCGTCCACGCCGTGACGTCGTCCACCACCGCGCAGGTCAGCGCGACGACGCCCACCTCGGTACGGAGCAGCCCGACGTCCTGGAGGATCCGGACCAGCACCGGCAGCGCGGTCACGCTCAGCGAGACACCGAAGAACAGCGCGAACGCGAGGAACCCGATGCCTTCCGGCGCGAACCGCGTGTAGGCGAAGACCGCGAGCGCGACGCCGAGCAGGAAGGGCACCGCGATGCTGACGTGGCTGACCACCACCGCGAGATGGCCTTTGCCGCGCAGCAGCCGGGTGTTGAGTTCGAGGCCGGTGAGGAACACGAACAGCACGACCCCCACCTGGGCGAGGGCGTTCAGTTCCGGCAGCACCGAAGGCGGGAACAGCGCCGCCGCGCCTTCCGGCCAAGCGGCGCCGAGCGCGGACGGGCCGAGCAGGATGCCCGCCGCGATCTCCCCGATGACCGGCGGCTGGCCGATCCGCTGCAGGAGCGCCCCCACGAGTTTGCAGGCCGCCACCACGACCGCGATCGCGAGCAGGAGGTGCGCGAGAGGGTGCCCGGCGACGGTCTCCACCGCGGTCGTGGAAGTGCCCTCGCCTTCGCCGCCGACGAGCAGGCCGACCGTCAGCAGCACCGGCGCGACGACCAGCAGGCCGTAGACGGCGATCGCGCGGCCGCGCCGCGATCGTGTGCTCGGTTGCTCGGACATTCCCATCACTCCCTCATCGTGTGCGCCGCGGGACGATCGGTCAGGCCGCGCGGCCGAGCGGCTCCCGCGCCAGATCCACCAGTACGCGCACGGTGTCCGCTGTGGACGGTTGGGCGGCGATCTCGGTGGCCACGTCCGCCGCGGCACGCGCGTACCCGGGCCGGGCGAGCACCTCGCCGGTGCGGGCGGCCACGGAGGCGGGGGTCACCTCGTCCGGCAGCAGGCGCAGCCCGGCGCCCGCTCGCACCACGGCCTCCGTGTTGTCGAACTGGTCGTCGAAGACGGGGAGCATCACCTGCGGCCGTCCGGTGGCGAGCGCGGTGAGCGTGGTGCCCTGTCCGCCGTGGTGGATCACCGCGTCGCAGGCGCCGAGCGATTGGGACAGCGGCAGCCAGCCGAAGTGCCGTACGGCGTCCGGCAGGGCGGGCCAGCGGGCCGCCACGGTCTCGGAGACGGCGACCACGAGTTCGACGTCCAGTTCGGCCAGCGCGAGCAGGACCGGATGCCAGGCCGACACGACGTCCTCGCCGATACGGGGGACGACGGTGCCGAGCGTCATGCAGACCCGGGGCCTGGTGCGGCGTTCGAGCGCCCAGCCGGGGACGAGCGCGTCACCGTTGTACGACTCGTGGCGCACGCTGAGGTGCCCGCCGGCGTAGGGCAGCCGCAGCCCGGGCGGCCACGGGTTGAGCGAGGCGCGCGGGGCGGGCAGCCCGGCCAGTCCTCTGGCGGCGAGCGTGTGCCGGAGTTCGTCGGCCGCGGCGATCCGGTACTGGGGCAGCGCCGCGCGGCCCCAGTGCAATTCGACCTGGGGGATGCCGAGGGTGCGCGCCGCGATCGGGCCGGCGAATTCGGCGCGCTCGCTGACGACGAGGTCGGGCCGCCAGTCGCGGAGCAGCCGCTCGGTGCGGGGAAGCCGCTGGCGGGCGATCCGGCCGAACGCCCGCCCGTTGGCGTACTCCTCGTCCTGGACCCCGCCGTGGGTCACCAGGTCGACGAAGTCCGCCGCCGGTCCGCACGAGGCGACCGGCAGCCCGGACCGGACGGCCCCGGCGGTGAAGCCGTCCGTGGTGACCATGAGGACGTCGTGTCCCGCCGCCCGGCACGCCCAGGCGAGGGGCACCAGTGGATAGAAGTGTCCCGGCAGGCCGATCGCGGTGAAGGCAATGCGCACATCGATCAAGGTCGCATTCGCGGTCCGGCACCCGCGTCTTGTGGGTTGCGACCCGGACCGGCCGCAACCCCCTGTCACATGTGATCGCCGGAACGGGACGGAAGCCGCTGAGGGGGTCGGCGCCGCCGGAACGGCACTGACCCCCTCAGGACGTTCTGCGAGGCTGGATCAGCCGTTCGCGGCGATGTCCGCGAGGACCGCGGCGATGGTGCGGACCGGCACGCCGGTGCCGCCCTTGCCGGTGTAACCCCACGGCCCGGAGGTGTTGAACGACGGGCCCGCGATGTCGATGTGCGCCCAGGGCAGGCCCTCGGTGACGAACTCGCGCAGGAAGATGCCCGCGGCGAGCATGCCGCCCCAGCGGTGCCCGGTGACGTTGGCCAGGTCGGCGAGGCGCGAGTCGAGGTCGGCGCGCAGCTCCTCCGGCAGCGGCATGGCCCAGCCGCCCTCACCGGTGGCCTGCGCGATGGAGGCGACGCGGTCGCGGAACTCGTCCGAGCCCATGACGCCCGCGGTGCGGTTGCCCAGCGCGACGACCTGCGCGCCGGTCAGGGTCGAGGTCTCGATCAGGTAGTCGGGGTTCTCTTCGCCCGCGCGCACGATGGCGTCGGCCAGCACGAGACGGCCTTCGGCGTCGGTGTTGAGCACCTCGACGGTCTTGCCGCCGTACATGCTGAGCACGTCGCCCGGCCGGTACGAGGTGGCCGAGGGCAGGTTCTCCGCCAGCGGGATGTGCGCGACGACCTCGAGCGGGTACTTCAGCTTCGCGGCCAGCACCACGGAGGCGAGCACGGCGGCCGCGCCCGACATGTCCGAGGTCATGTGGTCCATGTTCGCGGCGGGCTTGATCGAGATGCCGCCCGAGTCGAAGGTGATGCCCTTGCCGATCAGCGCGACCTTCTTCGAGGCCTTCGCGGGCTTGTAGGCGATGCGCAGCAGGCGCGGCTGACGCGCCGAACCGCCGCCGACGCCGAGGATGCCGCCGAAGCCCTTGCGCTTGAGGGCCTTCTCGTCGAGGACCTCGAAGTCGAGGTTGCTGGCCTCGGCCAGCGTCTTCGCGCGGTCGGCGAAGGAGGCCGGGAACAGGTCGTTCGGCGGGGTGTTGATCAGGTCGCGGGCGATGATGACCGACTCGGCGATCAGGCCGGCGGCCTTCAGCGTCGCCTTGTGGTCCTTGGCGGCGCCCTCTTCGGGGCTCACGAAGTCGACCTTGGCGACCGGGCCGTCACCCTTCTCGGAGCGGTACTCGGTGAAGGAGTACGCGCCGAGCACGGTGCCTTCGACGGCGGCCTGGAGGTCGATCGCCGACAGCGTGACGAACGCGCGGTCGGTCCCGCTCAGCGCCCGTGCGGCGGCACCGGCGCCCCGGCGGACCTGCTCGGCGGTGACGCCGTCCGCGCCCGCCTTGCCGAGGCCGACGGCCAGCACGACACCGGCGGACAGCTTGCCCAGCGTCGGTACCTTGACGACCTCGTCGGCCTTGCCGGACGCGCCGAGGGTGCCGAGGACGTCGGCGAGCTTGCCGTCGAAGGCGGCATCGGCGACGGAGGAGCCGGCGGCGAGTGCCAGACCGTCCTCACCCTGCAGGGTGCCGATGACGACGACGTCGGCGCGCGTCTTGGCAAGCGCCGCTTCGGCGTTCTCGGTCAGGGCAAGCTTCGGCACGGTCACTTCTGGCTCCTCGCGCGTTCGCGGTGGTACCGGGCGGCCGCCCGGTTGGATCGTGAGCCATGCTAATGACAGCGGGACCTGGGGTAACAGCGGGGCCGATCGGGAAACTGGATGACACTGGAAGGGAGACGGCGTGCGGCTGGCTGGCGGTCTGCTCATCGCACTGGCGGCGGGCACCTCCGGAGCGGATTACTGGGTACTCGCCGCCGTCGTGGTCGCGGCCGTGCTCGCCGTCGCGGCGGAGGCACTGCTGCCGCCGGTGGGCGACACCCGGCCCGACCGGATCGCAGGCTCCGTTTCGCGCCTGGGCCTGGTCCTGGTCTTCGCGACGACGTTCGGCCAGTACGTTTTCCCGTCCGCGCCGGGAGCCGCCGCCGCGGTGTTCGCCGTCGTGGTGGCCGTCGCCGACCTGGCCGGGGTCCGCCTCGGCGACCACGCCGCCCGCTGGGTCACCGGCCTCCTGCTGGCCGCGGCCGCGTCCCTGATCGCCATCTGCGTCGGGATCCCGCCGCTGGCGCAGTTCATCGCGCCGGACCCGCCGTCCGTGCCAGGACTCGGCCTCGCCGTGCTGGTACTGCTGCCGTTCCTGCTGCCCCGCCGTCCCGGCGCGGGCCGCGCCGCCGCGGTGGGCGCCGTGGCCGTCGCGATCACCGCCGTCGCGCTCTATCAGCTGGGACCGGTCCGGCTGGGGCTTTCGGCGACGTCGTTCCGTGAACTCCTCGCCGCGGCCGACGCGGTCTCGCTGCTGCCGGTGCTGACGGTCGTGGCCGCCGTGGCGACCGTTCCCGTCGCGGTGGACGCCTTCACCGACGGCCGTGAGCGGCTTTCCCCGGAACGTCCGAAGGCGACACTCGCTTGTGGACTGATCGTGGCCGTCGCGGCGGTCTTCGCTGGGCCGGTCGTGGCCCTCGGGCTCGCGGGAGTGGGAACGCTCGCCGAACTGGTTCTACGGTTCCGTGCCCGTCGGTACCGTTCAAGGCGTGCGTGATCCTCACTGGACCCCGGGCGACACGGTCGTCGAACGCTTCCTGCGACCGGACGGCTCGATCGGCCAGCACCACCCACTTCGCGTCATCTCCGACGACGGCACCGTGCTGCTCGGCTGGCTGCCCGCGGACACCCCGATCGTCGGCAGCAGGCTCGCCGACGGGCGGCTCTTCCGCGAGGCGCCGCTGGAAGAGCGGTTCCGGGTGCCGAGGGTGCGCGTGGCCGACCTCTGGCGCGACACCTCGACACTGCGCCGCATCGCCGACGACGAATGGTCGTCGGTCTGGTGGTTCTTCGACGCCGCCGGCCGTTTCCTGAACTGGTACGTCAACCTCGAAGTCCCGCTGGGGCGCACGCCGTCGGGTCCCGACCGCATCGACGGCATCCTCGACGTCGCCGTCGAGCCCGGTGGACGCTGGCAGTGGAAGGACGAGGACGAGGCGGAGGAGGCCGTCCTCGCCGGCCGCATCACCGCCGGTCAGCTGGAGCGGCTGCGCGCCGAGGGCGAGCGGATCGGGGCACTGGCGGACGCCGGGCGGTTCCCCTTCGACGGGACATGGACCGACTTCCGCCCGGACCCTGACTGGCCGGCGCCCGGCCTGCCCGAGGGGTTGCTCTAGCTCACCTGGAGGAGCAGGAGCAGCACCAGCACGACGTTGATCACCGTGAGGATGACCACCGACTTGGTGGACAGCTCGCGCGGGAACACCTTGCCGTGGATGCTCTTCCACCAGAAGATGCCGAAACCGCCGGCGACCAGGCCGAGGAACGCGCCGAAGCCGCTGTCGAGCAGGGCCCAGCCGTCCATCATCAGCACGCCGGTGCCGAAGGTGAGCAGCACGGCCGTCGCGAAGGTCTTGACGTCGGCCCCCGCGCCGGGGGCGGCGGGCTTGGCCGGGTGGGCCGGTTGGGCGGGCTGCATCTGGTTGTACGTCACGCCGCCATCCTAGGGCGAAGACCCTCCCTTGTTCGTCCTGACGGACAGATCGCGGGAGGTAAAGATATGCGGACGTCCGACTAACGTGGGTCCGACCAAGCGTTATCGTCTTAGTCATGACGACCTCGACGCAGTTCACCCACCTCCCGCACCCGAGCCCCGCGAGCCCGGAACGCGTCGCGGACGTATTGGCCGCACCCGGCTTCGGCCTGCACTTCACCGACCACATGGTGACCGTGAAATGGAGTGCCGAGCAGGGCTGGCACGACGCCACCGTCGGGCCGTACGCGCCACTCACACTCGACCCGGCGACCTCCGTGCTGCACTACGGCCAGGCGATCTTCGAAGGCCTCAAGGCCTACCGCCAGCCGGACGGCACGATCGCGGCGTTCCGGCCCGACGCGAACGCGATCCGGTTCCGCAACTCGGCCGAGCGCCTCGCCATGCCGCAGCTGCCGGTGGAGACCTTCCTCGACTCGATCCGCGAGCTCATCGCGGTCGACGCCCGCTGGGTCCCGACGAAGCCGGGCGAGTCGCTGTACCTGCGGCCGTTCATGATCTCCACCGAAGCCGGGCTCGGCGTCAACCGGCCCGCGAACGAGTACCTCTACGCGCTGATCGGCTCGCCCGCCGGCTCGTACTTCTCCGGCGGCGTGAAGCCGGTGAGCGTGTGGCTGTCGACCGAATACGTGCGCGCCGTCCCCGGCGGCACCGGCGAGGCGAAGTGCGCGGGCAACTACGCGGCGTCCTTCGTCGCGCAGGCGCAGGCCGTGGCGAAGGGCTGCGACCAGGTCGTGTGGCTCGACGCGGTCGAGCGGCGCTGGGTCGAGGAAATGGGCGGGATGAACCTGTTCTTCGTCTTCGGCTCCGGTGACGAGGCCCGCGTCGTGACCCCGGAACTGACCGGCTCGCTGCTGCCGGGCGTGACCCGCAAGTCCCTGCTGGAACTGGCGAAGTCGTTCGGGCACCAGGTCGAGGAGCGGCGCGTCTCCACCGAGGAGTGGGAGAAGGCGGCGGCTTCGGGCGAGCTGACCGAGGTGTTCGCCTGCGGGACCGCGGCGGTCATCACGCCGGTCGGGCACGTGAAGCACGCGGGCGGCGAATTCTCCGTCGCGGGCGGGCAGCCCGGCGAGCTGACGATGAAGCTGCGCGGCGCCCTGACCGGGATCCAGGAGGGCACCCGGCCCGCGCCGGAAGGCTGGATGTACCCGCTGGGCTGATGCCCGGCTTCGGTAAGTGCCAAGTCCGTGAAGGCCTCCTTGAGGGACCCAGAGTCCCTCAAGGAGGCCTTCACGGACTTCCGCATCTGGAGGACTGAACGCGCGGGGAGCGTCAGGCAGGCGGAGCCTCGATCAGCGGCCCGCTCACCCCGGCCTGCTCGTGCGTGGCCATCTCCGCGAGCACCCGCGTCGCCATGAACACCAGCGGCAGCGCCGCGACCGCGCCCGTCCCCTCGCCGAGGCGCACGTCCAGATCCAGAATCGGCTCCAGATCGAGGTGTTCCAGCGCCAGCGCGTGCGCGGGTTCGCCGCCACGCTGGCCCGCGGCCCACCATTGCCGCGCGCCGGGGACGAGCTCCTCGGCGACCAGCGCGGCCGCGGAGGCGACCAGGCCGTCCAGGATCACCGGCGTTTTCCGCAGCGCGGCCTGCGCGAGGAAACCCGCCATCGCCGCGATGTCGGCGCCCGCGGCGGTGCGCAGCAGGGCGACCGGGTCGGCCAGCACGGTCCGCGCGCGCCGCAGCGCGTCCCGGACCGCCGCGGCCTTGCGCATCCAGGCGTTGTCGTCGATCCCCGACCCGCGGCCGACGACGGCCACCGGCTCACTGCCGGTCAGCGCCGCGACCAGCACCGAGGCCGGCGTGCTGTTGCCGATTCCGAGGTCGCCCGCGATGAGCAGGTCGGACCCGCCGTCGACCTCGGCGTCGGCGATCGCCCGGCCCGCCCGGACGGCGGCACGCGCCTCGTCGTCGGTCAGCGCGTCTTCGATGTCGATCGAGCCGGAGCCGCGCCGCACCTTGAACTCGCCGATCGACCGGGTCGCGGGGGCGTCGCTGTCGACCGCCATGTCGACGACCCGGACGCTCGCGCCCGCCGAAGCCGCCAGGACGTTGATGGCCGCGCCGCCGGTCAGCATGCTGCCGACGAGTTGCGCGGTGACCTCGGCCGGATAGGCCGAGACGCCCTTCGCGGCGATGCCGTGGTCCCCGGCGAACACCACGACCCGTGGCCGCGTGAACGGCCGCGGCGGCGACTGGCCCTGGCAGGCCGCGACCCATACGCCCAGTTCTTCGAGCCTGCCCAGCGAACCGGCCGGTTTGATCAGTTTCGAGTGCAGGGCGATCGCCGCCGAGCGCGCGTGTTCATCCGGCTGCTCGACTTCGGCGAATTCGAGGATTTCGTCGTCCAACGCCCTGCCCCTTCGGATCGCTTCGGTGGCCGGGCCCAACCTACCCACCCGCCTGTGTCAGAGTTGCCTGTGGCTCAGACGAAGGCCGCCGGGGTGGTGCTCGCGAGCGGAGCGGGCACCCGGGTCGGCGCCAAGCTCAACAAGGTGTACCTGCCGGTGGCGGGCAAACGGGTCGTCGCGTGGTCGCTCGACGCCTTCGCCCGCGTGCCCGGAATCGACGTGCTCGTGCTGGTCATCCGGCCGCAGGACACCGAACTCGCGCGGGAGGTGCTCGCCGCGCATCCGGGTGAGGTCGAACTCGTCCACGGCGGCGCGACGCGTCAAGGTTCGGAGCTGAACGCCTTGCGCCACTTGACTTCCCGTATCGAGAGCGGCGAGATCGACGCGGTACTGCTGCACGACGCGGCCCGTCCGCTCGTCACGCCGGACCTGATCGCGGACGTCCTCGCCGACACGCGGCGGTACGGGGGAGCGGTGCCCGGCGTCGCGGCCGACGACATCGTGCGCGCCGACGGCGACACCGTTTCCGGTGCGCTGCCCGGGGCGATCAGGGTGCAGACACCGCAGGGTTTCCGCGCCGCTCCGTTGCTCGAAGCCTACGAAACGGCCGAGCGGGAGGGTTTCGTCGGCACGGACACGTCTTCGTGCATGGAAAGGTTCTCCGCGCTGCCGGTGCGGTGGGTTCCGGGCAGCGCGGAGAACCTCAAGATCACCTACCCGCACGACCTCGTTGTCGCCGAGCAGGTGATCGGCCGAGGTTAGGGATCTCCCTGGTCGGCCTTGGTCGGTATGGCGGGCAGGATGGTGACCGGCCGTCGTGCTTCCATCGGGATCACGCAGTCCGGATGTGGTTGCAGCAGCTGGATCGGCGCGCCGGGGTCGCCGGGCGGCGGAATGGTGAGCACCGCGCGCAGGGTCCAGTCGGCCGTCGAGTGGTACTGCCACGAGACGAGTGCCGGCTGGAAGACGTCCGTGTCGGCGAGGGTGGTGACGCGGAAGGCGCTCGCCCGTTCCTCGCCGCGCAGGATGAGGACGTCCGCGCAGGTGTCCCATTGGAAGACCGCGGCACACACCTCCGGCTCCTCCCTGGGGCCGAAGATGTAGACGACCCACCTGCGTCTTCGAAGCTCCTCGAGCAGTTCGTCGATGCTCAGATGGTTCATCGAGCCCCCCAACGGGTTTCGGGAACTCTGCGGAGAGTAACAGGTGTACTAGAGCACCGTCCAGAATGTGTACTAGTACGTAATAATGGGGTGTGAGCAGGATCCTTGGTGCTCGCCCATTGGTGTGCTAGAACGCTTGTGCGCACCGCGCGACCTTGTGAGGAGTCACCTTGCCCGCCGTCGATCGACCCGAACCGCCGTATCTCCAGATCGCGGGAAGCATTCGCGACGACATCGTTTCGGGCAGGCTCAAGGAAGGCGACGCGGTCCCGTCCGCGCGGGAGATCGCCAGGAACTGGAACGTCGCGATGGCGACGGCGATGAAGGTGCTCTCGACGCTGCGCGCCGAAGGTCTGGTCCGCGCGGTACGCGGGATCGGGACAGTGGTGCAGACCAGGGCGCTGCACCGCTCCGCGCACGATCGGACGATCTCGATCGCGCGAACCGGCAAGGTCTATCCACCGGGCCACTACGCGAAAATCCGCGAAGCAGGCCTTCTGCCCGCACCGGACCGGGTGGCGGGCGCGCTCGGAATCGATGAAGGTACTCCGGTGATCCGTCGGCGGCGCACCACATATGCGGGCGAAGGCCGGCCGGTGTCGACGTCGGTCTCGTGGTTCGACGGCGCCGTCGCGGCGAAGGCTCCCTTGCTCTTCGAGCCGGTGCGGATCGTCGAAGGCACGGTCAAATACGTTGCGGACCGGACAGGTCGTGTTCTGGCGTCGACCCATTCTCAGCACGCCGCGGGGCTGGCGGGTGCCGAGGAGGCGGCGGAACTCGGCGTGGCCGAGGGTTCGGCGATTCTGTTGAGTCGCAACAGGTTTCTGTCCGCCGAGGGTGACGTACTCGAGTACGGCGAATCGGCGGCGTTGCCGGACCACTGGATTTTCTACGAATACGACATCGAGGACGGGGCATGAAGCACATTCACGCGGGTAAGGTCCGGGACCTTTACGAAATCGACGGCGACATTCTGCTCGTCGCCTCGGATCGCGTTTCGGTCTACGACGTCTCGCTGCCGACCCCGATCCCGGACAAGGGCGCGCTGCTGAACCAGCTTTCCGCCTGGTGGTTCGAAAAGATGGCCGACGTGGTGCCGAACCACGTCCTCTCCACGACGGACGTCCCCGCCGAATTCGCCGGGCGCGCCATGCGGTGCAAGCCGTTGAAGATGATCCAGGTCGAGTGCATCGCGCGCGGTTACCTCACCGGTCTCGGCATGCGTGAATACCGGCGCGACGGCAAGGTCTCCGGCGTCGAACTGCCCGCCGGTCTCGTCGAGGCGGACAAGCTCCCCGAGCCGATCTTCACGCCCACCACGAAGATCTCCGACACCGGCCACGACGAGTTCATGACCTTCGCCGACGTCGTGAACGAGATCGGCAAGGAGACCGCGGACCGGCTCCGCGAGCTGACGCTCGAGGTCTACACCAAGGGCGCGGAGCACGCCGCGGAGAACGGCATCATCATCGCCGACACCAAGATCGAATTCGGGTTCGACGCCGACGGTGTGCTGACGCTCGGGGACGAGGTGCTCACGTCGGACTCGTCGCGGTTCTGGCCCGCCGACGAGTACGAGCCCGGCCGGACGCAGCACGCGTTCGACAAGCAGTTCGTCCGCGACTGGTCCACGACGACCGGCTGGGACAAGACGCCGCCCGGCCCCGCCATCCCGGACGAGATCGTCGAGGCGACCCGCAAGCGCTACACCGAGGTCTACGAAAGGATCACCGGGAAGACCTGGATTCCCGGTGGTGGTCATGCCTGAACAGCAGGTCTACGACCCGTACCGGCTGATCGACGACGTCGAGGGCCTGCTGATCCAGCGGGGCCACCGGCCGGAGCGGCTCGACGGCCGGACCGGCGACCGGGTCGCCGGCGCGAGCAGGTTGCTGCGGGGCTTGGGCATCGATCCCTTGCGCGCCCCCGGTGACGCCCTCGACCTCGACGGTCAGGTCGCGTACCACTCCCGCGTCCACGGCGACTGACGCAAGCAGGTGACTGATCGCGGGAAAAGCGTCCGCGATCAGTCACCTGCTTGCGAGGGGATCAGGGCGAGCGGGTCAGCGTCGGGTCGGTCTCGGTGACGCCGTCGAGGGCCTCGTCGATCGCGGCGAGCAGATCCGCGTCCAGCTTCACCCCTGCCGCCTTCACGTTCTCGTGCACCTGCTCCGGCCGCGAGGCGCCGATGATCGCCGAAGCGACGTTCGGGTTCTGCAGCACCCACGCCACGGACAGCTGGGCCATCGTCAGGCCCGCCTTGTCGGCGATCGGCTGAAGCCGCTGGACGCGCTCGAGGACGTCGTCGTTGAGGAAGCGGGCGACCATGTTGGCGCCGCCCTTCTCGTCCGTCGCGCGGGAGCCCTCGGGCAGCGGCTGACCGGGCTTGTACTTGCCGGTGAGCACGCCCTGCGCGATCGGCGACCAGACGATCTGGCTGAGCCCTTCACGTTCGGACGCCGGGATGACCTGCGCTTCGATGACCCGCCATAGCGCGTTGTACTGCGGCTGGTTCGAGATGAGGGGCACCTTCAGTTCGCGTGCGATCACCGCGCCCTGGGTGATCTGCTCGGCGGTCCACTCCGAAACGCCGACGTAGAGCACCTTGCCCTGGCGGACGAGGTCCGCGAAGGCGAGGAACGTCTCTTCGAGCGGGACGGTCCGGTCGAAGCGGTGCGCCTGGTAGAGGTCGACGTAGTCGGTGCCGAGACGCTTCAGCGAAGCGTTCGCCGACTCCATGATGTGCTTGCGGCCGAGGCCCTGGTCGTTCGGGCCCTTGGGACCGGTCGGCCAGTAGACCTTGGTGAAGATCTCCAGGCTTTCGCGGCGCAGGCCCTTCAGGCCGCGGCCGAGTACCGATTCGGCGGCCGTGTTGGCGTAGACATCGGCGGTGTCGAACGTGGTGATGCCGACGTCGAGCGCCGCCTTGATGCAGGCCTGGGCCTGGTCCTCTTCCACCTGGGACCCGTGGGTGAGCCAGTTGCCGTACGAGATCTCACTGACATTGAGGCCGCTGCGGCCCAGTCGTCGAAACTCCATGGACGCGACTCTACCCCAGGCCGTTAGCCACGCTAACGACCCGGGTTTCGCCTGCTCAGTGCTGGTCGGTGAAACCCGCGACCGCGATCGACGTCGGCAGGGCGCGGCGTGGGTGAACGCGTCACGCCGGGCGGAAATGGCGCCCTGCCACCGCGATAGCGGGGCCTTCGGCCAGGCGGGTTCGCGCTCCGGCGCTTCCCCGGATGCGTCTCAGCTCCGCCGCTGGGCTCAGACCTTGTCGCCGGGCTTCACCCGCGGCTTCGGGACCCGCAGCTTGCGGATCTGGCTCGCGCGGATGAAGGAGTACCAGCCGACGGACGTGCCCTTGATCGTCTCGTTCGGGAACTTCAGGCGGACCATCTTCGCGATCCGGCGCCCGCTGAGGAAACCCTCGACGATCATGCCGAGCAGCATCACGGTGCACAGGAGCGTCGCGTACCGCTGGACCTCGGGGTACGGGAGGATCAGCGCGACGAACACCAGGATCGCCAGCGGCATGAACAGGCCGAGCAGGTTGCGCCGCGAGTCGACCAGGTCACGGATGTAGGCCTTGACCGGGCCGCGGTCCCGGGGGAGCAGGTACTTGTCCTCGCCCGCCATCATCCGCTCACGGCGTTCCTTGGCGGCGTTGCGCTGCTTGAGCTTGTACTCCGGGTCGGCCTTGGCGGACTTGCGGAGCTCCTTGTTGCGCTTCATCGCCTCCCGCATGGTGGTCGGCGGGGGCGCCACCGGGCCGCGGCGCTTGGCCTCGGCCTCACGCCGCTTGGGCGTGGCCTTGCCCTTTCCGGGCGTGTACGACTTGGCCTGGACCTCGACGGCCTCGTCGCCGGGGGTCTCGGTGTCCGTCGTGGCGGAGTCTGTGGTGCTACGGCGCAGGAACCTCACCCCACCAGGGTAGTCGCGGGCGTCACGGTGCCACGCACCAGGCCGAGCGATATGTCACCATGGAGGGGAACAGATCGGGACTCCGACGTGTTGGACCATGTGCAAGACGAGTACCCGCAGCGAGTTCGACCAGAGGGAGAACCATGACGACCGCTGAGCAGGCAGCCGCAGCTCAGGCCGAAACCGCCGAGGAGACCCACGGCGTCACATTGACCGACGCCGCCGCCAGCAAGGCGAAGGCCCTGCTCGAGCAGGAGGGCCGTGACGACATGCACCTGCGCATCGCCGTCCAGCCCGGTGGGTGCGCGGGCCTGCGCTACCAGCTGTTCTTCGACGAGCGCACGCTCGACGGTGACCTGTTCCGTGACTTCGACGGCCTTCGTGTCGCCGTCGACCGGATGAGCGCGCCGTACGTGTCGAGTGCCGTGATCGACTTCGTCGACTCGATCGAGAAGCAGGGCTTCACGATCGACAACCCCAACGCGACCGGGAGCTGCGCCTGCGGCGACAGCTTCCACTGATCCGCGTCGAGGCATGAAGAAGGGCCGCGAACCTCACCCAGGTCGCGGCCCTTCTTCATGCCCGGAACGGGATCAGACGTAGGCGTCCAGATCGGCGACCTGGGCGAGGCACCGCTCGTCCACGGTCCACGGCGGAGCGATCTGCCGGGGCAGGGGCAGGTTCTCGGCCTGGAGGGACGACGGGATGCCGGCACAGTCGGCGATGAGTTCGCCGATCGATTCCGGTTCGAGGTGATACGTGGAAGTGGTCACGAACGACAAGCTAATGACTCGTGTTCGAGTAGGACACCACTACCAACCGGTAGTGTCGATGGCCGTGCCCGAAGCAACCCGTATGGGGCATGACCTGCGGGTAACTTAGCCGTCCTCGCCTCGGCGGGGCCGACCGACCAAGGAGAACCGGTGGCAGACAACGCCAGGATCGCGGTATCCGGCAGTATCGCAACCGACCACCTCATGCACTTCCCAGGCAGGTTCGCCGAGCAGCTCATCGCCGAGCAGCTGCACCGGGTGTCCCTGAGCTTCCTGGCCGATGACCTCGTCGTCCGGCGGGGCGGGATCGGCGCGAACATCGCCTTCGGACTCGGGGTGCTGGGCAAGCGTCCGATCCTGGTCGGCGCGGTGGGTTCCGACTTCGCCGACTACCGGTCCTGGCTCGAGCGGCACGGCGTCGACACCGCCGGGGTGCTGGTCTCCGAGGTCGCGCACACCGCCCGCTTTGTCTGCACCACCGACGAGGACCTCTGCCAGATCGCCACCTTCTACGCCGGCGCGATGGCGGAATCCCGCAACATCGAGCTGGAGCCGGTCGCGGCGCACGCCGGTGAGCTGTCGCTCGTGCTGATCAGCCCGGACGACCCCGAAGGCATGGTCCGGCACGCCGAGGAGTGCCGCCAGCGCGGCTACACCTTCGCCGTCGACCCGTCGCAGCAGCTGGCCCGGATGGACGGCGCGCAGGTTCGCGCCTTCATCGAGGGCGCGAAGTACCTGTTCAGCAACGACTACGAATGGGAACTGCTGCGGCAGAAGACCGGCTGGTCCGAGGCCGACGTCCTCGACCGCGTCGGCATGCGGATCACCACGCTCGGGGAGAAGGGCGTCGAGATCGTCGGCAAGGACGGCCTCGCGCTGCAGATCGGCGCGGTCCCGGAACGCGGCAAGGTGGACCCGACCGGCGTCGGCGACGGCTTCCGCGCCGGATTCATCGCCGGTATCGACGGCGGGCTCGGCCTGGAGCGTTCGGCGCAGCTGGGCTCGCTGATCGCCGTGCTGGTGCTGGAGACCGTGGGCACGCAGGAATGGTCCTTCGACCGCGCCGACGTCCTGGCCCGCCTCAAGGAGGCCTTCGGACCGGAGTCCGCCGAGGAGATCGCGGCGATCCTGCCCGCTTGAGGCTGCGTTATAGCGCGTGAAGGCCCCCTTCCCTCGGCTCAGCCGAGGGAAGGGGGCCTTCACGCGCGGTGGGTCAGGATGGCGGCGAGCTCGGCGGGACGGGACAGTTGCGGGCAGTGCCCGGAGTCGATCTCGATCGCGGTGACCCCGAGCCGCTCCCGGGCGGCACGCCGCATCCACTCCGGCCGGAGCGTGCGATCCCGCGTGGGGACGATCACCGTCGACGGGATCTCCGGCGCGACCCCGGCGGGATGTCCGGCGAGTACCGCGGGGTTGAACAAGCGCACGCTGTCCAGCGCCTGCCGTTCGGTCTCGGGATCGCAGTCGTGGAAGAGGAATTCCGACGCTTTCGCGGGATCGGCCGTCGGGTCCACGCCGATCCAGTCGGGTTCGAGCACGGCCGGTGCCTCGTCGCGAAGGCTTCGCCCGCCGGCGAAGTCGGGGATGTAGGCGGCGACCCACACCATGGCCCGCGCGTCGAGCGCTTCGGCGATCGCGGGGAGCAGTACTCCGGACCCGGAATGGGCCACGACGACCGGCCGTCCGCCGTCGTACTGATCCCGCGCGTGCTGCGCGTAGCCCTCGACCGGCAGATCCGCCGGGGTCAGCAGGTCCACGGCGATCGCGCGGTGCCCGGCGGCGGTGAGCAACTTGACCACGCGGTCCCAGCCCGCCGGGCTCTGCGTCGTGCCGTGCACGAGGACGAAGTCCATCCCTCCATGCTGGCCTTCACCAGGTGACCGGTGAAGGCCAGTGCGGAGTCGTGACTAGAGCTTCACCGGGTAGACGGGTTCCGGCACCTCGGGCTTGATGCGGTTCTCGACGAAGATGCCGTGCCACAGCATGAACACCAGCAGCGCCCACAGCTGGCGGCTGCGGTCGAGCTGCCCGGCCTTGTGCTCTTCGAGCAGCGCCAGGACGGCCTTCTTGTCGAGTAGCGCGTCGGTCTGCGAGTCCGAGATGATGCCCTTCGCCCAGTCGTACATCTCGTTGCGCAGCCACAGCCGGATCGGCACCGGGAAGCCCAGCTTGCGCCGGTTCAGCACGTGCCCCGGGATGATCTTCGCCAGCGCCTGGCGCAGCGCGTACTTCGTGGTGCCGTGCGCGAGCTTCTGGTCGAGCGGGATGGTCGAGGCGACCTTGAACACCTCGGCGTCGAGGAACGGCACGCGCAGTTCCAGCGAGTTCGCCATGGTCACCTTGTCGGCCTTGACCAGGATGTCGCCGCGCAGCCAGGTGTAGAGGTCGACGTGCTGCATCCGCGCGACCGGGTCCCAGTTCTCGGAGATCTTGTACCAGGGCGCGGTGACGTCCTTGAAGCCGATCCCGTCCTCGTACGTGCGCAGCACCTTGCGGAGCTGGTCGTCGCGGAAGTTGCGCGCGTTGCCGTAGTAGCGGTCCTCCAGCGGCAGCGCCCCCCGCCGCAGCAGGTCCTTGCCGCGGGTGCCCTCCGGGATCTTCGTGGAGACCTTGCCGATGATCTTCCGCATCCCGCCGGGGATCTTCTCGAACGGCGCCAGCGAGATCGGCTCGTTGTAGATCGTGTAGCCGCAGAAGAGCTCGTCGGCGCCTTCGCCGGACAGCACCGCCTTGACGTGCTTGCGGGCTTCGCGGGCGATGAACCACAGCGGCACGAGCGCCGGGTCGGCCACCGGGTCGTCGAGGTACCAGACGATGAGCGGCAGCGCCTCCATCATCTCGTCCGCCGACACCGTGCGGACCACGTGCTTCACGCCGATCGCGGCGGCCGATTCGGCGGCGACGTCGACCTCGGAGTAGCCCTCGCGCTCGAAGCCGGTGGTGAACGCGATCAGGTTCGGGTTGTGCTCCTTGGCCAGCGTCGCGGTCGCGGTGGAGTCGATACCGCCGGAGAGGAACGCGCCGACCGTGACGTCCGGGTCGGAGATCATGTGCTTCCCGACCGAGTCGCGCATCACATCGGCGATGCGCTCGTACAGTTCGTCGGCCTCGGCCTGGCTGTTGACCGGCTTCGCGTTGAACTGCGGGTGGAAGTACCGGGTGAACTCGACTTCACCACCGGGGACGACCCGGAACGACGTCCCGGACTCGACGCGGCGGACGCCGGTGTGCATCGACTCGGGCTCCGGCACGTACTGCAGCACCAGGTAGTGCTGCAGGGCCGTCTTGTCCAGCTCGTCCTGGACGCCGAGCACGCCGGAGAGCTCCAGCAGGCTCTTCTTCTCGCTGGAGAAGGCGACCTTGCCGGGGCCGGCGGAGTAGAACAGCGGCTTGATACCGAACGGGTCGCGCGCGCCGAAGACGACCTTCTCCTGGGAGTCCCAGATCAGGAAGGCGAACATGCCGCGCAGCTTCTTGACCGCCTCGTCGCCGAGGTAGTGATACGCCGCGACGATCGCCTCGCCGTCACCCTCTGTGGCGAATTTCGCACCGTGCTCGGCGGCCAGCTCGTCACGCAGCTCTTTGTAGTTGTAGATCTCGCCGTTGAAGTTCAGCGTGTAGCGCTCGGGAGCCTCCGGCGGACCCCACACCAGCGGCTGGTGGGCGTGGTCGACGTCGATGAAGGCCAGCCGGTTGAAGCCGTAGACCACCTCGGCGTCGGCCCAGGTGTCGTGCTCGTCGGGGCCGCGGTGCCGCTGGCAGCGCATGGCCGCGTCGACGGCGTCACGGGCGCTCGCAGCGTCGGCTTCGGTCGAACAGATCAGTCCAAGCAGGCCGCACACGTCTAGTTCACACACCTCTTGTTGGCCGAGCGGGGAGAAGGGCCCAGTATGCCGGTGGGTGTGTACACCCGGATGTGGTGGGGGATACGCGTGTTGGGGTCACCCCTTAGTCAGCGCGGCGCCGCAACTCGGCTAGGCTCCGGCTGTCACGAAGATCGGTCGAGGAGGCTCTGGGTGAAAGGGCAAGGCGCAGTGGGAAATCCAGAGCGCACCCCAGTTAAGCGGGCTGGTCGCGTCGCAGCGCTCGCCGCGCTGGTGATGCTGACCGCGACGGGCTGTTCCGGGGACGAGATCCTCCGCTTCGGCTGGCCGGTCGGGGTGACCCCGCAGGCGCACGACATGCGGACCCTGTGGACGTGGACCGTCATCGCCGCGCTGGCCGTCGGTGTCATCGTCTGGGCGCTGATCTTCTGGACCGCGATCTTCCACCGCAAGAAGAAGACCGCCGACGGCGCGGAAGAGGAACTGCCCCGTCAGTTCCAGTACAACATCCCGCTGGAGATCTTCACGGTCGTCGTCCCGACGATCATGGTCTGCGTGCTGTTCTTCTTCACCGCGACCACCGAGAACCGCGTGCTCGCCGAGACGGAGAACCCGGACGTCACGGTCGACATCGTCGCGTTCCAGTGGAACTGGGAGTTCAAGTACAAGAGCGACTCCAAGAACCACGAGGACCCCGAGATCACCACGGTCGGCAGCTCGACCGAGATCCCGCTGCTGGTCCTGCCGACGAACAAGACGATCCAGTACAACCTGCGGTCGGCCGACGTCATCCACTCGTTCTGGGTACCGGAGTTCCACTTCAAGCGGGACGTCATGCCGGACCCGGAGAAGAACAACCAGGACTTCACCTTCCAGAACTCGATCGACAAGGAAGGTTCGTTCGTCGGCCGCTGCGCCGAACTGTGCGGCACCTACCACTCGGGGATGAACTTCGAGGTCAGGGCGCTCTCGCCGGACAAGTACGCGCAGTACATCCAGCTCCGCGGCACGGTGAACCCGAAGAGCGGTAAGCCGAACACGGCCTCCGAGGCGCTGACGGCGATGAACTGCGGCGAACTGTGCTCGCCCTACGCCGTCACCACCACCCCGTTCAACACCGACCGCACCGCGCGGGTCGCGTCCAACTGACCCGGCTGTTCGAGCCCGAAACAGGAGTGAGGCAACGTCCATGAAGGTCGAAGGACGGATTTTCTTCCTCGTCGCGGTCTTCTCCGTCGTCGTGGCGGGTATCTACGCGTACATGACCGGAACGATGACCCGGGACGGCGTCGAGCCGGTCGGTGTGGTGGCCCTGATCCTCACCGGTGGCCTGGCCTTCCTGGCCGGGAGCTACCTGCAGTTCGTGGCGCGGCGCATCGAGCCGCGGCCGGAGGACCGGGAAGACGCCGAGATCAGCGACGGCGCCGGTGAGCTGGGCTTCTTCAGCCCGGGCAGCTACTGGCCGGTCGGTCTCGCGGCGGCCGCCGCGCTGACCGGTGTCGCGCTCGCGTTCTTCCACATCTGGCTGCTGATCATCGCGCTGGGCCTGGTCATCGTCGCCATCGGCGGGCTGGTGTTCGAGTACCACACGGGCCCGAACCACGAGTGACGTCTTGACGCCGAAACGGCGCCCCGCTCCCTATGGAGCCGGGCGCCGTTTTCGCATTCAGAGGACTAAACGCGGGCGGGTAGCGGCGCCTCGGGCTTGGGCGCTCGCTTCGGCGCCAGCGCCGCGGCCAGGACGGCCAGCATGCCCAGGCCCTCCGGCCACGTCGGCCGGTGCCCGTAGGCGAGGACGTCCACCACCACCGCGACCACCGGATAGACGTAGGACAGCAGCGCCACCGTCGTGGTCGGCAGCTTCCCGATGCTCGCGTACATCAGGACGTACATCAGCGCGGTGTGCACGGTCCCGAGCAGGACCAGCCACAGCAGCCCCGAGGTGTCCGCAGGCAGCGGCGTGACGAGCAGGGCGGGGGCGAGCACGATCGTGCCGGTCACCAGCTGGACGGCGGCCAGGACGTGCGGGCGCACGTGCTTGAGCTGCTTCGCGACGAAGGAAGCGCCGGCGTACAGCGCGGCCGCGCCGAGGGCGAGCGCGATCCCCTCCAGGCGCACGGGTTTCCCGTCGGCGCCGTGCGCGGACAGGGAGATGAGCGTCACCCCGCCGAACGCGATCAGCGCCCGGACCAGCTGGCTCTTCGCCATCTTCTCGCCGAGGAACGCCGCCGCGAGACCGACCAGCATCAGCGGCTGCGTGTGGTAGACGACGGTGCTGACCCCGATCGACGACAGCGTGTACGAGGCGAACAGCAGGACCCAGTTGCCGACCAGGAACAGCCCGCCGAGGACGGCGAGCAGCAGGTCGCGGCGGCTGAGCGTCCACGGGCGGAGCCAGCCCCGGGCGGCGCTCCACACCAGGAGCAGCAGTCCGCCGACGAGGCTCCGCGCGAACGCCACGGCGGGGGCTTCCGCGCCGCTTTCGAGAACGACGGCACCGATCGTGCCGGAGAGTGCCATCGCGGCGGTCCACTGCAAGACGGGGTTGTTCTTGTTCATGGCGACCACTTTCGGCCTCGGGGCCGCCTTCAACCAGTGTCAGAGATGACATCGACCGCAAAACTTGTGACACACTGCGCGGATGGATGTGAAGAAGGTCGCGGTGGTGCTCGCCGACCAGGTCTCGCCGTTCGAACTCGGCGTCGCGTGCGAGGTCTTCGGCACCGATCGCAGCGCCGACGGCATCGAGGGCTGGGATTTCGCGGTCTGCTCGCCCGGCGGCGAGAACGTCCTGAGCTGGTCCGGCTTCGGGCTCGATGGGCTCCGGAGCCTGGACTTCGCGGCGTCGGCGGATCTGCTGATCGTGCCGACCTGCGCGCCGCGGAGCGCGAGCCCGCCGGAGCCGGTGCTCGAAGTCCTGCGTGACGCGGCGGGCCGGGGCGCCTGGGTCGCCGGTTTCTGCGCGGGTGTCTTCTCGCTCGGGTACGCGGGGCTGCTCGACGGGCGCAACTGCACCGTGCACTGGGTCTACGAGCAGGAGTTCCGGTCGCGCTTCCCGACGGCGAAGGTCGATCCGAAGGCGCTGTACGTCGACGACGGCGGCGTCCTCACCAGCGCGGGAACGGTCGCCGCCGTCGATCTGTGCCTGCATCTGGTGCGGGAACTGCGCGGTGTCGCCGCGGCCACCACGCTGGCCAGGCGGATGGTCGCGGCGCCGCATCGGGTCGGCGGGCAGGCACAGTTCGTGCAGGCGCCGGTGCCCGAGACCGCCGCGCCGGACGACACCGTGCTCGCCGAAGCGCTCGAATGGATCGAGCGGCGCTTGGACCAGCCGTTCACCGTCGCGGAACTCGCCCGGCGCAGCGGGTTGGGGGAGCGCACGTTCCTGCGCCGGTTCTCGGCGGCCACCGGGACGACGCCGCACCGGTGGCTCACCGAACGCCGCCTCGACCGCGCGCAGTCCTTGCTCGAAGAAGGCCGTCTGTCCATTGAGGACATAGCGGTCGCCTGTGGTTACGCCTCCGCCGCGGCGCTGCGGCATCAGTTCGGCAAACTGCGCGGGACCAGCCCGAGTGCTTATCGCAGGACGTTCTCCCCCGGCTAGATCTCCTGCCCCACGGTCACCTGGACATGGTCGGGGACCTCTTCGTGCGCGTCCCCGACCGTGAGCGTTCCCGTCGGCTCGAAGAGCATCAGCGACGCACCGTCCACTGAGGACGGCTTGTGGTACGTCCCGCGCGGGACGACGAACATCGAGCCGCGCGGCAGGGTGACGACCCGCTCGCCGCCGCCCTCGCGCAACGCGATGTCCAAGGTGCCGTCGAGGACGAAGAAGAATTCGTCGGTGTTCTCGTGGACGTGCCACACGTGCTCGCCCGCGACCTTGGCGAGGCGGACGTCGTAGTCGTTGACGTGGGCGACGATCCGCGGGCTCCAGATCTCGTCGAAGCCGGCCAGCGCGGTTCCCAGATCGATCGGTTGCTTGCTCATGTACTGATCCTCGTCACTGGACCGCCGGAGGAGTGAGTGCTAGGAATCGCATATGTCGCATGATTCCTCGCACGAGGTCGCCGTCCTGGTCGACGAAGGATCCAACCCCTTCGAAATGGGCGTCGCGACCGAGCTCTTCGGCCTGCGGCGGCCGGAACTGGGCAGGCCCTGGTACGGCTTCACCCTGTGCGCCGCGGAGCCGTCCGTGCGCATGCACCTGGGCATGTTCACGCTCACCGGCGTCGCCGGGCTCGAAGCCGTCGAGGCCGCGGACACGGTGATCGTGCCCAACCGGCCCGATCCGGAGAGGCAGGCCAGGGAAGAGGTGCTGGCCGCCATCCGTGCCGCGGCCGCGCGGGGTGCCCGGCTGGTGAGTTTCTGCACCGGTGCCTTCACCCTCGCGCAGGCGGGTGTCCTGGACGGACGGCGCGCCACGACCCATTGGAGGTGGGCGGGCCTTTTCCGCGAGCTGTATCCCGAGGTGCTGCTCGAGCCGGACGTCCTCTTCGTCGACGACGGCGACGTCCTGACCGCTGCGGGCAGCGCGGCCGCACTCGATCTGGGGCTGCACCTGATCAGCCGGGACCACGGCGCCGAGATCGCCAACGCGGTGAGCAGGCGGCTGGTGTTCGCCGGGCATCGCGACGGTGGCCAACGGCAGTTCGTCGAGCGCCCGCTGCCGCCGGTGCCGGACACCTCGCTGGCGCCGGTGCTCGCCTGGGCGCGTGAACGACTGGACCGCCCGCTCACCGTCGCCGACCTCGCCGCGCGGGCGGCGGCCAGCCAGGCGACGCTGCACCGGCGGTTCCGCGCCGAACTGGGGACGACGCCGCTGGCATGGCTCACCACGGAACGGATCGCGCTGGCGTGCCGGCTGATCGAGCGCGGAGAGCAACGGCTGGACCGGGTGGCGCGGGCTTCGGGTTTCGGTACCGCCGCGAACCTGCGTACCCAGCTTCGGCGGGCTACGGGCCTGACGCCTACGGCTTACCGGGCGCGCTTCAGCACCGCTTCGTGACCCGGTGTCCTTCCCGCCTGAGTCCGTGAAGGCCTCCTTGAGGGACCCTGAGTCCCTCAAGGAGGCCTTCACGGACAACCAGGCCTGGGACAAACCGCTGGGGAGCGTCAGGCGAAGGCGATCCACCGGTTCAGCAGGTCGGCCGCCGCACCGGAATCGACGGCCGAAGCCGCCCGCGCGAGCCCGGCGGCCAGGTCGTCTTCCAACGAGCCCGAGAACCCGGCGAAGGCCGCCAGCGCGGCTGCCGAGTTGAGCAGCACCGCGTCCCGTACCGGCCCGGTCTTCCCGGCCATCACCTGACGGAACACCTCGGCGTTGTGCGCCGCGTCGCCGCCGCGCAGGTCCTCGGCGGTCACCCGGGGGATGTCCAGCGAAGCGGGATCGAAGCTCCGCTCGGTGATCTCGCCGCCGGAAACCACCCACACCGAGCTCGTGGTCGTGGTGGTGATCTCGTCCAGCCCGTCGTCGCCGCGCACGAGCAGCACGGTCATGCCGCGCCGTGCGAACACCTCGGCCAGCACGCGGGTCTTGTCCTCGTACGCGCAGCCGATCAGCGAACTGCGCGGTTGCGCCGGGTTGGTCAGCGGGCCGAGCAGGTTGAACGTCGTCGGCACGCCGAGCTCGCCGCGCGTCGGGCCGGCGTGACGCAGGGCGGGGTGGAACTTCGGCGCGAAGCAGAAGCCGATGCCCAGTTCGTTCACGCTGCGCTGGACCATCTCGGGCGGCAGGTCGATGGTGACGCCCAGCTCCTCCAGCACGTCGGCCGCGCCGGACTTCGACGACGCGCTCCGGTTCCCGTGCTTGGCCACCGGGGCGCCCGCCGCGGCCGTCACCACCGTGGCCATGGTGGAGATGTTGACCGAGTTGGACCGGTCACCGCCGGTGCCGACGATGTCCACCGACGGCCCGTCGATCGTCACCCGCCTGGCGTGCGCCAGCATGGCGTCGGCCATGCCGGAGATCTCCGCCGGTGTCTCACCCTTCGCCCGCAGCGCGACGGCGAACCCCGCGATCTGGGAGGGCGTCGCCGCCCCGCTCATGATCTGGTCCATCGCCCACGCGGTGTCCTCCTCGGACAGATCCGCGCGCGCGATGAGCTGGTTGAGCAGGGAAGGCCAGGTTTTAGCGGCCGCGCTCATCGGCTCAGCCGTGCACGGCCGGCACCCGCCGGGCGCGCAGCACGTCGGCGACGGTTTCGGCGGCGGTCAGCGGGTCGAGCGGGTGGACCAGCACCGCGTCGGCCTGCGACCAGGTCGCGAGCCAGCGATCGTCCTTGCGCCGCACCGACACCACGATCGGCGGGCAATCCTCGATCTCGTTCTTCAGCTGCCGGGTCAGCCCGATGCCCCCGGTCGGCTGCGCCTCGCCGTCGAGGATGGCCAGGTCCACCTTGCCCGCGTCCATCTCGACGAGGACCTCGGAGATGCCGGACGCCTCGGTGTAGTCCACCCGGCCGAGGTCGGCGGCGGGCCTGCGGCCGACGGCGTTGATGATCGCCTCGCGCACCTCCGCCTTGTGGCTGAACACCAGGATCCGCATCGCCTGCTCGCCCATGAGCGCGCCTCCGCCTCGTCTAGTCATGTCGACCCCGCGATGTTATCCGCCATGACCGACATCACGTGGACGCACCCGACGGCTGGAGCGCGTCCCACCCCAGGGAGTCGCCGCCGAGCCGCTGCGCGAGGCCCGCCATCCGCGATCGTTCCTGCGCGCAGTGCAGCGCGTCGAGGGTCTGGACCCGCACAGCGTGCGCGAGGGCGAAAGCGCCGTCGGTGCCCTGTTCTCGCAGCTCCCAGCCGTCCTGGGCGAGGATCGAGGCCGCCTCTTCCACCTTTTCGGGCGGCAGCTTCAAGTGATGGCGCAGGATCGCGGGCGCTTCGGCGACCCAAGCGGGTGATCTCGACAACGCCGAAGAATCCGCCTCGGCGGGATCGAAGGCCTCCACGACGATCTCCACGCCGGGCGTGTCGACCGTCAGGCCTGGGAGCTTGGGCTTCTTGACCAGGTCACGAAGCCGATCTAGTAAACCCATGAGTAGCCCTGTTCCCACTTTCGTTCAGATGTGACCCGACACGCACGCGACTTGCCGTGGACCCACCCGGCGGGCCCCGTGCGTGAGAGGACATAATGCGACGC